>NZ_LFNF01000001.1 GCF_001045445.1 Chryseobacterium sp. BLS98
AAATGTTTTCAAAAGAAATTTAAAGTTTTTTTAGCAACCCTAAACTCTTTCCTAAACCTTAATCTTTATCGCTCCTGCTCCCCGTTTAACCGGACTGCAAAGATATGAAATTTTTTAAAACCCGCAACCTTTTATTTCTAAAAAGTTTTAAGCTCGTTTTACTTATATCTTTTTTAAGCTTTTTAAATATTATGCTTATCTAAAAGCTCTTCTGCGCTACCGTATACTCTCGTTTTCAGTGGGGCAAAGATACACCCTTATTACATCACAAAACAAATATAGTTAACATAAAATTCATTTTTAGTTCATGTAAAGCCGTAAGAAGCTGGTATACAGTAGTAAAATTTTCAAACTAATGTTTAATTTTTTTCACCTCCCTTTCCAGAATTACGGTTTACTATTTATTTTAGTGTATATAAGGCTTAAAAACTCTGCATAAGATTTCTCTAATCCGATGATGTCGCCGGATTTCAGATTTAAACCGCCCACTCCGGAAGTATCTGATTTTACTTTTAAAGAGGATACCTGGAAGTATAGGTTTTCTTTATTTGCTTTAGGCTGAACTTTAATTGTAGAGCCTAGAAGTTTCTTTGTTGATATAATAAATGCTTCTCCGGAAATAATATCCCGGGTAAGGTAAGACCTGGGTGCCAGTAAATAGTCTTTTTTATTTATACTAATTTTCTGCTCTTTATCTGAAGAAGCGAAAATATATAATTTACCATCCTGGTCTTTCAATTTCCCGTTTGGGGTATAATAAAGAGCTATCTTATAATTGGCCGGATTAAAAGGCTGAGGAGTACCATCAATATTTTCAAATGGTTTAAGTGAGAAAGTATTGGCCCCAATTTCTTTTGCTTTCTTATAGATGAGAGAAAAAACAGCTGCATCATCTTTTGAGAACCCCTGAACTTCAATTTCTCCAAGATACTCGGCATCAGTTATGGTTTCTGCTTTTTTATAGAGAAATTTGTCTGTATTGTCGTTTGTTTTCTCAACTTTTGAGAGATATACATTCTGTGCATTACAAAGATGGATACAGAATATTGAAATGGCAACTGCCAGGTTCTTGATCATATTATTGCTGGGTTAGTATTTTGACAGATTCTTCGAGACTGTTCTCCCAATGTCTGAGTTCTATTTTATATACTTCTTCTATTTTATCTAAAGACATGGTGCTTCTGGCCGGTCTTTTCGCGGGGGTAGGATACTGATCCGTCGTCAAAGGGTTTAGTTTCACCGAAGAGTTTGAAAATTCAGCAATTTTTTTAGCAAATTCAAACCAGGTGGTTTCTGGATAATTTGAAAAATGAAAAATACCGAAGATTTTGTTTGGGGCTTCAATAATATTCATGATTGCTTCGGCAAGATCGTTTGCATTGGTAGGCTGCCCAAACTGGTCGGCAACAATTCCGAGCTCGTCTTTTTGAGAGAACAGGCTAAGCATTGTTCTAACAAAATTTTTATTAAACTCTGAATACAGCCATGAGGTTCTTAAAATAATGGTTTTGGGATTAATTTCCAGAGCCAGTTCTTCTCCTTTTCTTTTTGATTCGCCATATACTCCGGTCGGATTGGTAAAATCATCTTCTGAGTATGAAAGGTTGGTGTCCCCATCAAAAACATAGTCGGTGGAAACATGAATAAGTATACATTTCTGATCTGCACAGGCCTGAGCGAGATGGGCAACTCCGTAAGCGTTTACAGCAAATGCTTTGTCTTTTTCCTTTTCGGCTAAGTCAACAGCTGTGTAAGCGGAAGCATTAATACAGTAGTCCGGTTTGTTATCGTAGAAAAAGTCATTGACCTGTTCTTCATCTGTAACGTCCAGAGTCTGGGAATCTGTAAATATAAATTCGTACGTATTTTCAAAATCAGGTGCAATTTTCCTGATACAGTTGCCTAACTGTCCGTTGCCTCCTATTACTGCTATTTTTTTCATGTGTAATTCTTTATTTTTTTATCACGAATTTTTTGCGTTCTGAGACCTAAGGAACTTCACTCTGGACTGGAAGTCTTTCTGCTCAAGATCTACATAGAATTTATGAAATGTTTCTTTGATATCTTCGGGATGAATTTCGGATTTTCTTGTTTTAAGGTTGAAATAAATCACTGTAACCCATAGAACTGCATGTACGGTTTTTTCGTCGAGACTTTTCATAAGTATTTCCACTTTGGCCGTCCTGTCCTGAATTTCTATTGTTTTGCTACTGATCACAACCTGGGTATTGTATCTTACTTCTCTCAGGTAAGCAATTTCATTTTGAATGGCAATCCAAGTGCATCCTGTTTTCTTGGTATATTCTTCGTATGTGAATCCATAAAATGTTTCTACATGATCTTCTCTGGCATTGAACATATAGTCCAAATATTTTACATTATTCAAATGCCCTATCGGATCACAATCGCTGAACCTTACTTTTACGGTTGTTGATACTTCTTTTTCCATAGCGCAAAAATAAAAAAACCGCCTCTAAAAGAGACGGTTAATTTATAAAACTTTGTTAATTTATTAGTTGATTCCTAATTCTTTCTTAACAGCAGCTGTAGCGTCTGCACCTCCTTTGTATACAAGAGCACCAGCGTTTGCATCAAGGATGAAGTCGTAACCGTTAGCTTTAGCAACTTTTTCAATAGCGTCGTTCAGCTTTTTCTCGATAGGTCCGAAAGCTACATCCTGTTTAGCCTGAAGGTCTTTCTGAGCTTTTTCCTGCATTTGCTGGATTTCTTCTCCTAATTTCTTCATTTCTGCTTCTCTAGCTGCATTTTCATCAGCTGTTTTTTTAGGAGCTTCAGTTTGGTATTGCTGGAATTTAACCTGAGCAGCATCTGCTTTTTTCTTAATTTCAGCTTGTTTTGCATCTAAGAAAGTTTTTATATCAGTATCTGCTTTTTTCTTTTCAGGCATTGCATTAAGAACCCCCATTAAATCTACAGAAGCTAATTTTTGAGCTTTCGCCATACTTACCGATACAACCATTATTACCGCGGCAAATAATACACTTAATTTTTTCATAATTGGTAAAATAAATAATTTAATTTGTTTTTAGATTTTAATTTTGAGCAAAAGTTAATACATATTACTTTTTACTTTTGCTGCTTGTCTTTTCTTTTTTATCAGATTCAGATCCTTTTAATAAGATCGCTAATACTTTTTCTGTATAATCATATCTTGGCAGAAGGAAAAGCACATTGTTATCGGATTTATCAAGAACCGTGCCCAATCCATTTTTCTCAGCCATTGTTTTAACGGCGGTCCAGATCTGATCCTGGAAGGGTACAACCAGATTTGTTCTTAGTTTTGTAATCTCGCCATTGGCTCCAAAACGTAAGCTTGTAGTGGTCTTGATGTTTTTTTCAAGGTCCATTACTTCTTTTTCTCTAAGCTTGAGCTGGTCTCCTATCAGCAATACTTTCTCACTTTCAAATGCCGATTTTTTTCTTTCGTATTCTGACTGCAGGTTTTGAAGTTCTGACTGCCAGGTATCGATCTGAGAATTTAATCTTGCTTCTGCTTCTTTGTATTGAGGAAGTTTATCTAAAATATAGCCTGTATCTACTATTCCAATTTTCTGTGCGTTTGAAAATCCAAAAAGCAGGAACAATACAAATGTGAAAATGATTTTAAGGTTCTTCATATGTGTGATTATAATGATTGGTTCATCAGGAAGTGTGTTTTCCATCCAGAAGGCTCTGTTCCGGAAACGGTCTTATCGAATCCGTAAGCAAAGTCAAATCCGATCAAACCAAAGGCTCCCATATAAACTCTTACCCCAACTCCTACAGATCTTTTCAGCTGGAATGGGTTATATGTACTCCATGAGTTCCATACGTTACCACCTTCTGCAAAGGTAAGTGCATAAATTTTAGCGGTCTGGTTCATTGAGATCGGGTATCTTAATTCCAGTGTAAATCTGTTATAGATTGTACCTCCCCCTCTTTGGGTAATGTCATCTATTTCTCCTCCATATGTTGAAGCATTTTCGTAACCTCTCAATGGAATCAACTCACGTCCGTCATATCTACCTCCAAATAAACCTGTACCTCCTACATAGAATCTTTCGAATGGCGGAGCTCCAAGTTTTTTGTTATATCCGTCCATGAATCCCATTTCAGCGGAAGATCTCAATACCAGCTTTCCAACAACTTCGTTGTACACGTCTGCCTTAAACTTGATTTTGTAGAATTCCATCCACTTGTATTTGTCAACCGGCGACATTGTAGAGTAATCTTTGTTGCTGAACAATGAATATGGCGCAGTTAATTTCGCGGAAACTTCAATATTTGAACCCGTTGTCGGGAAGATAGGGTCGATACCTGCTGAGTTTCTGCTTAAACCTAAGTTAAGACTTAAGTTGTTTGCGTCTCCATAGTATTCTGTAGTATCTCCGAACTGGAATGGATAGTTACTGAATTTATAATTCTGGAACTGGATTCCTGTATATAAAGAGAAGTAGTCATCCGGCCAGTTCAGTAGTCTGTTCAGACCCGCTGATGCGGAAAAGATATTAAGCTTCTGATCATTTCCACTGGTGTCGTTATATTTTACTCTTGAGGTGTTCACACTTACTGAAAGGGAAGTTTGTCTTGTTCCGAATAACCATGGTTCAGTAAATGAAATCCCATAATTCTGGAAATACTGTCCGGCCTGTGCCTGGATCGATAAAGTCTGACCGTCCCCCTGAGGTACCGGTTTAAAGTCTTTAAATTTAAGGAAGTTCTTTAAAGAGAAGTTATTGAACGTAAGTCCTAACGTCCCGATAAAGCTATTACCTCCGTAACCTGCCTGTAACTGTACCTGAGAAGATCCTTTTTCAACAAGACTCCAGTTTACATCCACCGTATTGTCCTGAGGATTGGGATTAATATCGTATTTAATTTGCTGCGGATCAAAGAAAGACATCCCGGCAAGATCGAAATAGGTTCTTTTGATCTCTGTTTTCTTGAAAAGCTCTCCCGGTTTAGTTCTCAGAGCCCTAAGCACAACGTGGTCATGGGTGGTTGTATTCCCCTGCCATGTTACCTTGTTCCAAGTTGCCTGTTCTCCTTCATTAACTCTGATTTCCAGGTTTACAGCATCTCCTGACACGGATTTTTCCACAGGAGTTACATTAGAGAAAAGGTAACCATTATTCATGTACACAGATTTGATATCTGAGTCATCTTCTTTACCTCCGTCTTCTCCAACTTTTTTATTAAACCCAACAGCATCGTAAATATCTCCTTTCTTGTATCCTAATAATCTCTGTAAATACTCTGTGGAGTAAACGGTATTTCCGGTGAATGTAACATCTCCGATATAATACTTTTTACCTTCATTAAGTTTTACATTGATCTCGTAGTTATTTCTTTTGTTTCTCCATACGGAATCTGAAACAATCTTAGCATCTCTGTAACCCAGTGAGTTATAGTAGCTGATAAGGCTCTGTTTATCTTCCTGATATTTTTCTTCAATGAATTTTGAAGATTTCAGGATTCCACCGATACCAAATCTCTTTTGTTTGGTTTCTTTGAAGGCTTTTTTTCTAAGCTTTGCATCTGTAACGCTTTGGTTGCCTTCAAATTCGATATGGTCAATTTTTACTCTTTTACCTTTCTCTACATTGATAGTCCAGTCTACCAAAGACGGATCATTGGCATTCACTTTATCCTGAATGGTAATTCTGGCATCAGCATACCCTTTCTTCACGTAATCCTTTGGAACTTTTGTCTTAAGGCTGGAAATCAGGTTTTGAGTAATTTTTGTCCCTGGCTTCAGATTGTTATCTTTTGCCATCTTTTCGTTTTTAGACTTACCAATCCCTTTACCTGTGAATTTTACTTCTCCAAGTTCTTTAAGGTCTTCCAGGTAGAATCTTAAAATTACAGTCTGCCCTTCAATACTCTGAACATACACTTCAACTTCTGAAAACGATTGGGTATCCCAAAGCTTTTTCACAGCGTTGCTGATTTTCTGTCCCGGAATATCTACAGCTTCTCCTTTAGTTAATCCCGTAAATCTTAAGATCTGTGCCGGTGTATATTTTTTTACCCCATCTACAACAATGTCTTTAAGAGTGTAAGTTCCTGCTTCATTTTCTGCATGTACAGCATTATTTACTTTAGTGCTGTCCTGAGGAGTTACTTGTCCATAAAAATGTGCCGAAGCAGCAAACATGATGATGGGTAATAGTCTAAACTTCATTTTATCGAGTCTTTCTTTTCTTTAAATTTATTGGGCATTTATCTGGTCGCCAGTTAAACCGTATCTTCTCTCTTTATTCTGGTAATCTACAATACACTGGAAGAAGATATCTTTTGTAAAATCCGGCCAAAGGACATCCAAAAACTGTAATTCCGCGTAAGCGATCTGCCAAAGAAGGAAGTTGCTTATTCTTATTTCCCCGCTGGTTCTGATCAGCAGGTCTACAGGCGGAAAGTCTTTCGTATAAAGGTAATTTTCGAATAATTTTTCATCAATATTCTCAATATCAACTTTTCCTTCTTTCACATCGGAACTGATGCTTTTTACAGCATTCAGTATTTCATTCTGTGAGCCATAGCTTATTGCCAGTACTAAATTGCCTTTTGTGTTTTCTTTTGTAAGCTCTACCACACGTTCAAGCTGTTCTCTCACAAGGGGAGGCAGCTTTTCTAAATTCCCTATAACATGCATTCTGAGTCCTTTGCTAAAAATCTCTTCAGCTTCCAGCAAAAGGGTTTCCACCAGCAGGTTCATCAGTGTATTTACTTCGTTTGCAGGGCGGTTCCAGTTTTCGGAAGAAAATGTATACAGTGTCAGGTAAGGGATATTAATCTCATTACATGCATTAATGGCATTTCTTACTGCATCAATGGCATTCCTGTGACCGAAAGTTCTTTCTTCGCCACGTGTTTTTGCCCATCTTCCATTGCCGTCCATAATAATGGCGACGTGTTTCGGTAAATTCTGAGAATTTATTTTATCTTTAATCAACGACATATTAATTAATCACAATAACACGGAGGTCTTCCGAATGAATAGGTCAATCCTAAACTAAAAGTATTCATCCAGTCCTTAGACCTTTCATCCCCTATATTTCTTTTGTTAAGCAGCTCCTGTTCTCTTTCTTTAGAGACTGCATAATAATTTCCTGACTGCAGCAGCGAAGCGCCGGTGGCAGGATCTAAAATATCTCCATTATAGCTAGACGTCAGATCTTTTGAAAGCAATCTGCTGTGATCCAGCTGATCTGTCAGTGTATATCTGAATGTAGCTTCTGCAAATATAGCCCAATTATGATTGAACTTGTATTTTAATCCTACCCCAAAAGGGATATGCATGGTTACTTTTTTTCCTAATGAGTATACAGGAGTGCTTGTAAAGTCAAGTTCATTAAGCGGCGCCTGTGCCACACCGTCTGCATCTCTTCTGAAATCATTGACAAGATCAGCTTTAGGGGCATCAAACATCAAAGCACCTATACCACCAAAGATATAAGGGCTTACCATGCTTACCTGCTCATTATTGACAGGGAAAAGATTGTATTCAAACATCAAACTTGCTTCGTATACATTATTTTTTCCGTATGAGTTTCTATTTACTCTATATTCTTCTTTTGCAGCTTTATCACTAAACTGAATCTGGTTGTATCCTAAATCCAATCTAACGGTCTGGTGCGGGTTAAAATTAAATCTATATAATAAACCTCCATAAAACGGGAACCCCCAGTCTGACATTCTGTCTAAATCCAACGGCTTTTGTAAAATATAATTGGTCCTTCCAATATCCCCAACTAGGTTACTCATACCCAAACGAACTCCCAATTCGTTTCTTTGTGCTTTAACACTTACCATTCCCAGGAAGGCAATAAAGCTAAACAATAATTTTTTATTCATAAAAGAATATGGATTTATGGTTATTTTAAAATTTAATTTTTGCAAATATAAAACATTTTTATATTAAAGATATCCTTAATGTTTAGTTAAAAATAAACAAAAAAACATAATTTGTTATAAAGTAAACGGCAAAGTGCCAAAAATATTTCTTTATATACTATTTATACAATGCAAGTAACTCACAACATAAAAAAAACCCTCATTGGTGAGGGCTTTTTTTAATTTTCCTGAAAATATTCTGATATTAAAAAATCAAAACAGCGCGATTTAACAGCAATTTGTTTAAAATATAAATAAAAACTGTTAGTCACTGTTTTCAAGAATAATTGTATTAGATGCAAATTCCGCTACCTAAACTACCGCAATCCGGGCCAGAGCAGGTAACACAAATTTGTCCTGAAGGGCATCCGGCGTTACTAAAACAATGCGTTGTAAGTGGCTGCAGCTGCTTCCCTCCATTAATCATTTTTAAATCGTTTTTTGACAGTTTTTTTAGATTTTTCATGTTATTTTATTTAATTCTTCTGCAATATATAAAAAATAACATATATCACCATGTGTTGGAATAATATTTAACAGAATACTATTATTTTTTGTTAAATATTGTCCGTACTTTATTTCGTATTCTAATCAGAAGGGGTTCTTTATAGTTTTTGTCTTCATCAAAATACCCGTAGCCATATCCGTAACCATATCCGTAGCCATATCCATAGCCTTGTTTTTTATTGTAATCATTATAGATAAGTCCTAAATGCTCCACCTCATGGTTATGGTATTTCTCTGTTATCATCTTCAGCATATATTTTTCTGTGTATTCATGACGAACGACATAGATATTAGCATCAGAATATTTCATCAGTTCATAGGAATCAGCGACCAGACCTACCGGAGGCGAGTCGATGATAATGAAATCATACTTCTCTTTCAGCTCTTCCAGGAACCTGATGTTTCTGTCGCTCATTAAAAGCTCTGAAGGGTTTGGAGGAATCGGTCCGGAAGTAGCCACATCAAGGCCAGGGATTCTTGTTTTATTAATAATCTGGTCTATTTCTACTTCTCCGGTCAGGTAATTGGAGATCCCGTATTTATTATCAATTTTAAAATCCCCGAAGATCTTAGGTTTTCTAAGGTCCATCCCAAGCAGGATTGTTTTTTTATCACTCAAACCTATTACGGATGCCAGGTTAATGGAAATATAGGTTTTCCCTTCACCACCAACGGAGGAAGTTATCAAAACTATTTTTCCTTTGCCATCTTCCCTGCTGTTCTCCATCAGGAATCTCATATTGGCCCTGATTCCCCTGAATGCTTCTGAAACAGATGATTTAGGCTGTTCCAAAACGGTTAGCATATTCTCATTGGTATTGTTCCCGATAACTCCAAGAAGCGGAATCTTTGTTGCACTCAAGAGCTCTTTGATGTTTCGGATTTTGTTATCCAATGCTTCACCAATCAGGATGAACAATAATGGAAACAGCAACAGGCCAAACATAATTGCTGATTTTATTGCTTTTACGTTAGGACCAATCGGAGCCTGACCCAAATTCTTGGCAGGGTCGATTACTGTAATATCAGACTGGTTGGTAGCGACTTTAAGCTGTGCTTCATTCTGTCTTCCCAAAAGGCTGTTATAAGTAGCTTCAATCATGCTATATCCTCTTTCTGCATCAAGATATTTTCTTTCTTTTTCAGGATAAGAAGTAAGATCAGAATTGGCTTCAGCTACCTGACGGTCTATTTTATTGATCTCGTCGTAATATTTTGTATAATAGTTTCTCAAAGCACCGGATGAACCCATTTTAGCCTCATTAATAAGCCTGTCTATCTCTTTCATAGGCTCGGAGTTCGGCTTATAAATGGTTGCCATTTCTCTTCTCTTTATATATAAGGCTTTAAGCTCTGAAACGGAAGCAGTAAAGAAACCATCTTCAAAACCGGCAGCATTGGTGCTGATCATTTTATCAAAATTCTGAGCCTGAAGGGTGTTTTTAATATTATTCAGTGAGCTGATCTTGCTTATGATGTCAGCTTTCTTTGCTTCAAGTTCTTTTATTTTGTCTAAAGATTTTTCGTCTCTGTCTTTAATATTATACAACTTTTCTGAAGTTTTGAGGTAGTTCAGAACCGCTGCACTTGAATCCAGTTTTTTACGAATCCCATCTATATTGGTCTGCAGGTAAAGATCTGTATTCTTGTTAACAATGTTTTTATCCGCCAGTCTTTTTTTCTGAAGTTCAGCTACTGATTTATTCAGGAAGTTTACTGTACTGTTAAGATTGAAACCTTTTTTGGAAATGATCATAATGGTTGCAATCTCTTTATCAAATTCCACTCCTATGGTAGAAACAATGTCATTAACACTCTGATTGACCGTACTAAGATTTACAATAACATTATTAACCTTTATATTAGGAGTCGTGGTATTCTTGATAAGTCTGAAACGCAGATTTGGAGAATTATACCATTCGTTGATTCTTATAACCTTATTGGCAGGCCTGTTATATCCGCTAACGGACTGAAATCCTTCTGATTCATAACTGTACAAACTGGTAGACTGCCCTTCTTCCGGGAGAACCACTTCATAAGAATCTCCACCTTTTGGAACAAGGGTAATAGGATAATTAATTTGCTGAAGGTGTTTTTTATCAATCTGAAGAAAAACCGGCGAATCGGTTTTATCAATATAGGTTGATTTGATAAGACCTTTGGTAGAATAATTAACAAAAAGATCCAGTTCTTTTACCAGAAACTCGTTATGAGATCTGGATAACAGCATTTTTTTAAGGTAAACTCCGTCCTGGTTTCCGCTCTGGCCCCAGATAAAGTTGATAGACTGGTTGGGCGTAAAATAACTGGACGTATTATTGGATATACTCAGAGAAAGATCTGATGCATAGATATTCTGTGCATAATATTTACTGTATACCCATGAAATAACATAACCGATAAGCAGCATGAATACAAACCAATACCAGTTTCTGAGTATTCTTCTCAGGAAATGTTCAATATCAAATAATGCAAACGATCCATACTTTTCCTTCTGGGGCTCGTTTTTCCCTATGGTGGTGTCTCTGTCTGGAATCATGGTTAAAGGTTTTTAAGAAGCAGATAAATTGATAATGCTGTAGTAATTACCGATACCCCAGTGGTTAAAGTCTGTACAGGATCTTTTCCGAATCCGTTTAAGCTTTTTCCTCTGGTATTCAAATAGATTTCGTCACCGTTCTGTACATAATAGTACGGGGAATTCATAATATCTTCGCGGGTAAGGTCTAGTTTTGCCACTTTTATCCCTTCCGGCAATTTTCTGTGGATAACAATATTGGTACGGTCAACGGTTCTGTTTAAACCACCGTTAATAGCTAATGCTTCTGTAATAGTCAATGTATTTTTGTGCGCTACTTTTTCTCCGGAAAGACCTGTTGTTTCTACATCTCCAAGAATGTAGTAGGTAATTCCGTCTGTATTCAGTCTTACTTCTGCTTTTCCTTCCTGGAAGTTTTCATTCACTTTTTCCTGAAGTTCCTGGGTAACATCTTCCAGTGTTCTTCCTTCAGCTTTAACATATCCTATCCCGAATACGTTGATATCTCCTTTGGAATCTACTTTCAGGCCGTTGAAATAGAAATTCATATTACCTCCTATTCCAGCGCCTGCATTACGGCCTCCTGTCAAAGCAGGATTAGCAGCACCACCGCCCTCTAATCCTCCGGAGGTATTTAAAGATGAATAAAACTGGGCCGCATCTCCCTTAGGCGTAGTTACAATATTAAGATTAAGAATATCATTCTTCGTAATTCTGTAGGTGGGAATATTGTAGGGAATAAGTCCTTCTTCATTGATTACCAAGCTCTCGCTGGGCTGTAAATACCTCACATCTTTTTTGGTGATGCAGGAAGTCATAAAAAAGGGCAGTAATAAAAATAAATATTTCAAATTCTTCATCATATTTGGGATGTTATTTGCAAAAGTAAAAATTAAATTCTTATTTTCTTATTATTTCTTAAATGATAAATGAGATCCGGTAAATAAGCTCCAAAAAAACCTAATGAAATAATTATCATTAAAAGGAGATTGATATTGATATGCCTTAGATAATAAGCCACAATGACAATCATCAGGTAATATACAATGATATAAAATGTAGACCGTCTGTGGGTAAGGTTCAGCTTCAGCAATTTGTGATGGATATGGTTTTTATCCGCATCAAAAGGTGATTTTTTATTGCACAGCCTGATAATGATTACATTCAGCGTATCCACAATAGGCAAAATAAGAATGGCAACCGCTATCACCGGTGCAGACTGAAGGTGATACCTTGGAACGTTGGGAAGTTCTCTATCTATGAAAATATCAATAAAACAAATGGAAGTAAATGCCAGAAGAAACCCCAGAAGCATAGATCCCGTATCTCCCATGAATATTTTGTTCGTCCTGTAATTGGATAAATTATAGTACAAAAAGGCGAGTACAGTTCCTATGATAATAACGGAAAGAACCACGAGCGGGTAATTATATTCTCCCAGGCGGTAATAGCTTATTCCGAAAAGACCGCTGCAGATTACTGAATATCCCCCGGCCAGCCCGTCTATTCCATCAATCAGGTTGAATGCATTGATCAGAATAATAAAAGTAATGATGCTGAACAAAACACTCACGAAATAGCCCATTTCATAAATTCCGAAGATCCCAAATAAGCTTCTGATCCTGATATCGGAACCTATTACCACCAGTGAAGACACCATAATCTGTGCCACCAGTTTTTTATAAGCTCTCATCACAACAATATCATCCATCACTCCAATGTAAAGAAGAATGATTAATGAGGCAAATAAAAATTTGTACAAATCAAAAAGCTCATAGGCAAAAATCGATGCACAGATTCCTATTGAATAAAAAATGGCAATCCCTCCAAGATTGGGGATTTTCCTGAGGTGGGAGCTCCTTATACCAGGTTCATCCATAAGGTTTTTTCTTCTGGATATTTTAATGATGGTAGGAATGGAGAAAAAGGTAATTAAAAAAGAGAATAGAAACCCTAATCCTATTTTCACATAAAAAATAGAAATTCCTGATTCGCTTAAGAACAATTCAAAATTCTTCATTTTTTTTTATTAAGCACATCATCAACATTCCTAAAAAAACATCAAAATACCTTACAAAAAGCTAACTATCAATGTTTTATATAATGACTGAAATAATTGTACTTATCATTTGTGTTATAATAATCTTCTTATCAGCTTCTTTTGTCCTGCAAAAAACAACAGATAAAAAATCTTTTTTTTCATCGGCAAAGATAAAAGATAATTCTTACCAAAACGATTATAGTTTAATATATCTCGAATTTTTATTTTTCTTTCATCCATAAAAACGGCCAGTTCAGCATCCATTTTATAAAATATTCCGCTGTCTTTTACAAAAGCCAGGTAAGCCAGAAAAGAATATACTCCTTCAAAGATCTGAAAGTTTTTAAGTTCTTTTCTTTTGTGGGAATACCCTGATTTTTCAAATGCGGCTTCCACGTCTTTTACTGCTTTCAGGATATCAAGGCCTTTTTCCGTATGGGTTTTTGTAATAGAATCTGTGCGTTCCAGGTATTGATAATGAAAATTCTGGGTCTGAGCCAAAACGCTGCACTCAAGAAGTAACTGCGGTATCAGCTGAATATCCTCAAAATGAACTCCTTTTTTAAACCTTTTACGGTCGAAAAGCTCTTTTTTGAACAGCTTGTTACAGGCAAAGTAGCTGAGATCCGAAAAAACAGAGAAATGATCTTCCAGTTCTATTTTTTCAGACATATTGGGAATCTGGGTCAGCTTTTGGGTTACTTTTCCGTCCTGATCTACTTTCTGAATGTTGCAGATGACCATTTTAGCCTGATGTTTTTCTGCCAGATGCAGCATTTCTTCAAACATCGTCTCCGTAACATAGTCATCACTGTCTACAAAACCGATATAGGCTCCTGAAGCTCTTTCTATTCCAAAATTTCGAGCATCACTTAAGCCGCCGTTCTCTTTGGAAAAAGATTTTATTTTATCAGAAAAATTCTTCGCATATTCTTCAATAATAAGTCCCGAGCGGTCTTTGCTGCCGTCATCAACAACTATAATCTCAATATCCTGAAGAGTCTGGTTTACCAGGGAATCCAGACATTTCGCCAGATAATTTTCTACATTGTATACGGGAACTATAACAGAGACCATCATTTTTTTCCTTCTAAATTAGCAATTCCGTTTGCCAGAAATTCGCTGAATTTCTGATACCCCTGCTTGTTTAAATGTAGAGGATCTGCATACAAGTTCCGGTCTTTATCATAATCAGAGCTTACTTCATCGAAATTGAGCATAATCACCTTTTTATTCAGGCCGTCGTTTTTTAATTCTTCGGACAGAGCATTTCTGTATTCCGGTATTTTAAATTGATTACCTTCATTTAAAACCAGCTCAGCACCTCTGTTACTGAGGCTGCTGATTATATTTTTATTGTTAAAATCTTCTTCCACACCAAATTCCGGAAGGGAAACTATAACCGGCCTGATGTTATAATGCAGAAGCGTTTTAATGATCATCACCATATGATGGGTATAAAATTCAGGTCCCACATGGGTTGCGGCATCGTTCACCCCGGCAATTACGATGCAGTAATCCGGTTTTTTTTCTATAATTTTTTTGGATGAAAATTCTTCCGTGTCATCTTTAAAGAGGTTTTCGTAGATCTTTTTGGTTTTAGCCCCTGGATTTCCTGATGAATAGATCTCGGATTGTATTCCTCTATCCAAAAGCTTTTTCTGTAAAAGTGAATCCAGATTTTGCCTTACAACCCAGCTGTCACCAATAATGCCGATCTGCAACCCATTTTCCGGATTAGTACGGGAAGAAAAATAATCTTTCTCGCCGGCATAGGAATATTTATTCCAGAAATACACGAAGCAGAATACTCCGGCTAACAGAACAATACTTATTAATAATTTTTTTTTCATCTTATGTGTACTTAAAAAGTCAGCCTGGGATTAAGCGTTCCTTTTTTTGCTTCTTCAAAATCTTTTTTAGAACATGGGATGCAGTTTTCTATATTTTCATCTTCTCCAAAATACCAGAGATTGCTGAAAGTATCCCTTTTGAAAGCATACTGTTCATCGTCAATCAAAACGTAGAACAGTTCGTAATGTCTTTCTTTCGGGTGAGACCGCTGGATATTGATCCCTTCAATCAGGTACCAGAGCATTTGTGCGAGCAGCTGGTGGTTGAGCTGGTTTTCGGAGTAAATATTATAATTAAAAATTCCTACAGATTTTAAATTTTCACTCAGTCCTATTTCTTTCATGTAGGCACATATCTCCCTCCTGTTCAGTCCGTTGACCTGGGGATTCATGGAAAACGGCTCACTGAAGCTTTCAATGGCATCACAGTTTAAGGTGACCAGATCTGCTTTTCTGAAAAACGGCTCTGTTTTTTCCGTGGAATTCATCATCTCCGCCAGACGGACAATATCAAACTGTACTTCTTTGATCAGTCTTATTGAATCTGTTTCGTTCAAATGTTTCTGATAGCCCAGATGGTGGTAATTTTTAATGGAAAAATTTTTGGAACCTAGTATTTTCCCCAAAAAGGTATGTTCGTTAATTGTTTCGCCCTGCTGCAGGGAAATAATATTACTGATCTGGGTATAGTTGATATTTTGCTTGTGAAAATTCAATGTTGAGAATAATGAAAAGGCAAAATCATTGGACCCTCCGATAATCACCGGAAGAGCTCTTTTGTAATGGCATGCCGACAAAACCTCCTGCAGGATGTAATGGGAGTCCTGAACGGATTTTCCGGAAACCAGATCTCCAAGATCTACGACAGGAACTTCAAAATCGAGCTGTGAAAGTTTATAAAATTCTTTTCTCACTGCTGTAAAGTCCTGCACTTCTGCATCACCGCCCGTACCTCTGTAATCTGAGACAAAAAGAAGGACAATGCTGTCTTCCTTTATATCTTTTGTGATCCTGCTGCCGATCTGCCAGTTTTCTGCTTTGAAATTCCTTGGTGAAATGATAAAATCTTCAAAATCCATATGTAATCCGAGAACTTGAGAATATGTTAATTTATTATTGAACAAACATACAAAAAAACCACAGCAAGTTGATATACTGCGGTATTTTTATTAATAAAAAAAGCCGCCAACACTTATGTTAACGGCTTTGTATAGATATATAGATATTTTACTATTACTTTTTTTTGGCCACTGTCTTTTTTGCAGCGGTTGTTTTTTTAGCGGCAGGTTTCTTTGCAGCCGGCTTCTTTTTCTCTGCAAAAGCATTTTTATCCTGATCGGTGATCCATTTTTTAACCTCATCAAGGGATACTTCCTTCAGCTCTTCTGTTTCATATTTCGTATCATCTTTTTTCTTAGGGATCTTGAACATAGCCTTTCCGAATTTGACGAATGGGCCCCATCTTCCGTTTTCAATAGAGATTTTCTCTTTTTCCCACTGCTGGATGTATCGGTTGGCTTCTTTTTCCAGTTTGGCATCAATCAGTTCATCAATATCACTTTGGGAAAGGTTGTCGAAATTATATCTTTTAGGAACATTCACAAAAATATCTTTGTATTTGATGAACGGCCCGAATCTTCCTGTTCCTTTCGTTACAGGATCTCCCTTATAAGTCGCGATCGGTGCATCTGCTTTTTTCTTTTCATTGATAATCTCTTCTGCACGCGCCTGGTTGACAGAAAGAGGGTCTTCTCCTTTCGGAATGCTGATGAAGGTTTCGCCCCACTTTACATATGGCCCGAATCTTCCTACTCCTACTGAAACCGGCTGTCCTTCAAATGCATCAAGCTCAAAAGGCAGCTTGAAAAGCTCAAGAGCCTCGGCTAAAGAGATCGTTGCAATATTCTGGCCTGTCATTAATGAGGCGAAAATAGGTTTTTCCTCATCTTCCGTTTCACCGATCTGGATCATGGCGCCAAATCTTCCGATTCTTGCATGAACGTTCTTACCAGTTTTAGGGTCTACTCCAAGAAGCCTGTCTCCATTGGCTCTGTCTGCATTTTCTTCTACGTCTTCAATTCTGGGATGGAATTTTGAGTAGAAATTGGTCATCATTTCTTTCCACTTCTGGTCTCCGTTGGCAATTTCGTCAAAACTTTCTTCTACTCTGGCGGTAAATCCATAGTCCAGAATTTCTTTGAAATTATCTGTCAGGAAGTCATTCACTACTTCACCGATATCTGTAGGTACAAATTTATTTTTGTCGCCCCCGAATTTTTCTTCAAGAACTTCTTTTTTGATTTTGTCTTTTGTAAGGGACATTTTCACCACTTCACGGGTCTGAGGATCGATCTCTCTTTTGTCCACATATTCTCTGTTCTGAATAGTCTGGATCGTAGGTGCATAGGTAGACGGACGGCCAATTCCCAGTTCTTCCAGTTTTTTCACTAAACCGGCTTCCGTATATCTTGCGCTCGGTCTTGTGAATTTTTCTGAAGCAGTGATCTTTTTATAGCTTAAAATTTCACCAACACTTACTTTAGGCAAAAGCTTTTCGTTGTTTTCCTCATCATCGTCTTCTGTTTTTACAATGCCATAAGCTTTTAAGAAACCATCAAAGATGATCACCTCTCCCTGTGCTTCAAAATGCTGGGGCAATGAAGCGTTTCCTATTTCAATTACTGTCTTCTCAATTTTAGCATTAGCCATCTGTGAAGCCAGTGTTCTTCTGTATATTAACTGATATAATCTGTTTAATTGGGCATCACCGATGCTTTTTACCGCAAAATCAGTCGGACGGATCGCTTCGTGAGCTTCCTGTGCAGAGGCAGATTTTGTGGTATAATTTCTTGGTGATGAGTATTCCGCTCCGTATTCTGAAACGATTTGTTTTTTTGCTCCTTCAATTGCTTCCTGCGAAAGGTTCACGGAATCGGTTCTCATATAGGTAATATATCCTTCTTCATACAGCCTCTGTGCAAGACGCATGGTGTTGGTTACATTGTATCCTAATCTGGAAGAGGCTTCCTGTTGCAGAGTAGAAGTGGTGAATGGTGCAGAGGCAGAGCGTGTTCCCGGTTTTGTCTCAACATTCAGAACTTTAAATTCTGTAGTTTTTGCTTTTTCAAGGAATTTTTCTGCATCTTCTTCTTTTTCGAAGTCTTTTTTAAGCCTTGCAGCAATTTCCTGCTCGGTTTTATTTAAGAAAATACCATCCAGCTTAAAGCTTGCCTTCGGAACAAATTCACGAATCTCTTTTTCTCTCTCTACAATTAACCTTACGGCTACAGACTGTACTCTTCCTGCAGAAAGGCCCGGTTTTACTTTTTTCCAAAGTACCGGAGACATTTCAAAACCTACAATCCTGTCCAGAACTCTTCTTGCCTGCTGGGCATTGACAAGGTTCTGGTCGATATCTCTCGGGTTTTCAATGGCTTTTAGAATGGCATTTTTAGTAATCTCATGGAAAACAATTCTTTTCCTGCTTTCGGGCTTTAATTTTAATTCGTCCGCCAGGTGCCATGCAATAGCTTCTCCTTCACGGTCTTCATCGGAAGCCAGCCATACCATTTCAGCTTTCTTTACGGCAGCTTTTAATTCTGTTACCAGCTTCTTTTTATCAGCCGAAACTTCGTAATCAGGACTGAATGTGGCAAGGTCTATTCCCATTCCTTTTTTTGGAAGATCACGGATGTGTCCGAAACTCGATTTCACTTCAAAATCCTTCCCTAAATATTTCTGAATAGTTTTTGCTTTTGCCGGTGACTCTACGATTACTAAATTTTTCGACATTCTAAAAATTTTTTGCAAAAGTAAAGCTTTTTTATTATATACTTTTTGTTAAAACGTTTTAATTTAATTTTTAGATGGGTTTAACAGGCGTTCCTGAGGGCATTTCCAAATATATCAAGTCCTTTAGAGTGTACGGTTTAGCGCAAAATTCATCCTGGATGAAAAAGATGATATAGAATTTTTCATCAATGGTGATAGATGTAAAACATATAAAAGCAGAACAGGAAAATCCTATTCTGCTTTATCTAATATTATTTTAATTCTACTGTTTAATAATCTTCACAATTTCTTCAGCATTATTAATTCGTACCAAATATATTCCTGAACTGAGTGCAGAAAGATCTGTTTTGCCGTTTTCAAATTTTCCGGATCTCACCAGCTGTCCGGAGACGTTATAGATCTGATAGTAATAGCCATCATTTTCCGGAGTATTGATATACAGAATATCTTTTACCGGATTGGGAAATAAAGAAATTTTATTCTTATTTACTTTTTCTATTACCTCAGCACTGCTTAGAGCTGCTGATGCTTTTCCCGAAGCCAGAGCTGTAACCGGTAGCCTTGGAATAGGACCTTCCTCATTTCCTTGGGCATCATATTGTATTCTTACGCATCGGCAGCTTGTTGCAAAATAAGGATCATTATTATCATTAAAGGCAATAAAACGGTTGGCTGTAGAAGCTGCATCAAACATTACATTCACTGATCTTCCCAGGTAATTTGAAGCCAAACCTGCCGTCCAAACCGCAGGATACTGGAAATTGACATTATTGAATGTTCCCGTAGAAGTCTGATTAGCTATCACATTTCTGTACCCCCGCATGCCGGAATCCGGATAATTTCCAACGATGTAAGATGACCCTATCAGCATATAGCCTATGGTGGAAGTGGTAGATGGATTTCTTACTCTGTATCCCGAATAGTCCGTACTTACACTATAAAATGTAGCTACATTCTTGTCTTTTTTATACCAAGGCGACTGTCCGAAATCCTGATTCGAAATTAAGGCTATGTTGCTCAGATCCGGGATTCTCCAGCCTTCCGGGCATGGATCAAAAGGAGACTTTTCCCCGCCTCTTCCCCATCGGTCAGGAGCAAGATTCGGCTCATTGGCAAGCCAGTCGGTTCCATTGGTATAGTTGGGCATACTACTGTTATAAGGAGCAAAAGTGCTAGGAATCATGTATGTTAAAGGGTTTTTCACAGAATAAGACAGCACTTTTGCTATTTTATCTGCCGGTTTATCTGTACCCTGTGCCACCGAAGCTGCGTAAGTATTATAAGGAACTATATAGCTTCCCGACATATTATTGTAAGCAGCATACGTTAAAGTAGTATAGGCAATGGTTCCGTTTGCTGATGCCGTCCCTAAAAATACACTATACGAAGCTCTATTATCCGCATGCTGGAATGTCGGAATCGGATCTTTTCTTCCCCATTGGTAATGCATTCCTGTAGAGGCCCGTATTTGGGCAAGCTCAGCAGCAGTAGGCGTAAGGGCATTAGCAACGATTGGAAATGCATCTACCGCTCCAAGGTTCCGGTCCATAAATTCTGTCTGAAATATAACATCGGCTTTATTTACATAATTGATGTAGTTCACAGCTTCCGCTGCCGGAAGTTCAGTTTTATAGGTATAAGATCCCAGAGGAGAGTCGGTTATCCAGATATGCCAGCTCCAATATACCGGAGCAGTAATGCTTCCGTTATGCAGGGTTACCACTGCATTTCCACTCTGATTTGGATTGATGTCTACTGAAATTTTTGAATCGCTGAGGCTTTGAAGCGAATTAGGGGAAGGATTAATCACTGATATCTTATTAATCAAAGCCGTATTAGTGGTCCAGAGTACATTTGCTTTTAAACTGTTAAAATTAGCAGGAACCAATATATCCTGGTTATTTAAAAGCTGGCTCTGCACCGAGAAAGCTTTGCTTACAGGAATTTCTACCGTAAAAAGGCTTGATTTTTTAACTGCCTGATAGGTATTGGGATTATCGATCCCTTCTCTGTATTCTGCCAGAGGATCAAGATATTCTGAAGGAAAATCATAGTTGTCTACAATATAAAGAGGATCTTTAATACATCTGCATCCATTGGCTTCGGAAGTATACATTCCTGACATTGGCATATAAAAATACCGTCCTTTAATATTGGGATAATTAGGATCCGGTACATCCGGCTGGCCTTTGTCGGGAATCATAAAAAGCCCTCTGGTAGTTACTGCCGGAGAAGCATCAAAGTGTCGGGTCATGGTTGCTGTCCATAAAGCAACATGGTGCTGATCGGTATACTGCCCCTGGTGAGCTGCTCTTATCAGCTGTCCTGTTCCGGGGAAAATACCCATATTATTTCCTCCTGCATTGGAAAGATCAAAACCTAAATTAGGGTAAACTTTAAATCCGGTCATGAAGGATGGCATCCCATTATCGGTAGGCTTTATGATGTGGTATTTATTGGTTTCGAAAACATTTTTCGCCATGTTGGTTCTGACTCCGAAAGGGGAAAAATCGAGCCTTATATCATCCACATAAGTCTGGGAGGCCAGATTGGCGACAAGCATTGAAGGCATTCTCCATCCGTTTGGGCATGGATCATAAGATGATTTATCTCTGTATGGCCGGGCACTGGTATCGTTGTTATATCCGGTACTGATAAATCCCTGGGAATTGTCAGACCAAAGGTTAAGCTCCGAAAGCCTGTTATCAGGTAGCTCTGCTGAACGTCCGAACCAGTTGACCGGTAGATTCAGGTTGTTATTATAGTATGCCTGACCACTGTTATCGTCCTTGTTCACATAAATCAGGCTAAGCGGGTTCTTTATGGAAAGCCTGATATTATTGGTCACTTCGGCACCTGAAAGGGGAACGTATTTCGTAAGGTTATCAATATTTACAGCACCGGTCATATTCTTTGCGCCTCTATGCCTTACTCTTCCTATGGATCCGGAAACCTCATAGAAATCATTTCCTCTTGTCACTAAAGGCGGGATAGGATCTTTCCTGCCCCACTGATACAGAAGTCCGCCGCTTCTGTTCCAGTCTGAAGAAGTAATAGAGCTGCTTAAGGCACCAAGATTACGGTCCATCCATCCCCAATCGGAATCGGGAATTTCTTCAACTGTTCCGTCCGCTCTCATTCTTGTCATATTATCGAAGCTTTTATATTTGGATCCGTTGGTAGGATCATCAGTTACCCATATATGCCAGCTCCAATATATTTCACCGTTTATTTTCAGGGCAATAACTGCATTTCCTTTCTTAGCCTTGTTAATAGGGACTCTTATTTTGGCATTTTCATTGGTGCTCATGACTTCCAGCGAATATCCGGGGCCGGATTTAATAAGACCATGGGTATCTTCCCACAGAACATCCGCTGTCATTTTTCCGGAAGGAATCCCGTCACTTTTGATGTATCCGTCACCTTTCCACATAGCATATGCTTTTTTTACCGGAATCAATAAGCCTTCACTGGCTTGCCTGGGATCAAAAATATAACTGTTGGGGGCTTTTGTCCAGTCGGGGACTGCTAAAATTTTATTGTTGGGTTTCGTTAAACTATCCCCTGCTGTGAGCACTGATTTTCCTGCAAAGGGGTCAGGAAAGATCTTTTTTACTTCTCTACTATTCCTGGAATAGGTACAGATCGACACTAGGCAAAAAATTGCCGCAAAATTTTTAACTAAATTTTTCATATCCTTAGATTTGTGTGCTATCAAAGGAAATACAACTTTTAAGCCTTTATTGTTAATAATCAATTAATATTATAAATAATTAAATTATATATTGATGGAATTAACAATAACAAATAATTAAAAGATTATAAATACAAAAACAGCAATTTCTACTTTTCACACAAAAGTAACTGTTTTTGTTAAAATTTCTTATGATTTGGCTCAATCTAAAACTTTACAATGACGGAAGCCAAGAAAAAAGACAGCTGCAGTGCTGTCTTTGTCAATGTATGATAGTAATAAATTAATTTTTACGGAAGGATATGGTTTTTATAAAGATCAATGGTAAATCGACCGACTTTAATATTTATGAAAGAAGAGAACACCACAATGTTAAAGATAACAAGCGCGATGATAAAAGCGTAAATGATCTTTTTTACTCCGCTTGAAACCACATACATCGTATTGGGGATCAACACATAGGAAAACCCAACAAATGCGCCTACAAGCCTTGACGAGAATACAGGGTTATTTCTGAAAATAAAATAGAAACAGATCCCGACAACAGCATAGTTTCTATGGTATTCGTAATAGGGATATTTTTCTTTCATTTTGGTATCGAATGTAAACAGGAAGAAGGTCAGAATCATCATCATCGCTTCGGGAATCCCGAAACCTCCATTCAACCTTTCTGTGGATTCATACATGTATCCATTTAAACCATTTACCAGAATATTGTCTGAAGCCATACCCTCCAAAAAGCTTCCAAAGACACGGTATATCTCGAATGGTGAAAGAAATACAGAAATAATGATCAGGGTGAGCATTATAGCTTTGTTCAATGGAACACGGGCCAGCCAGTACATTGGGAGAAACAGGTAGCTTACAGTATGTATTCCAGATGCCAGAAATATGAAAAACAAATAGTGCCACAATTTCCGCTGCTTGATATACCGTATGGCGAAATAAACGATGAATGTCCCAAGATTCTGCCTGATCTGCCCGCTTTCTCCAACAAAGAAGTAGGGAACGAACATGAAAAGGGTAAATGTAAAAGGGTAAAAAGTATTGTCTTCCGTATATTCTATCTTAAAGAAAATAGCACAGATGGCAATAACCAGGGTAAGAACATAAAAAGGCGCATTAAAGACATTCAGCAATATCTTATTGATCAGGGTATACAGCCACTCTACCTCCAGCTGGTCAGGGCCCTGCATATGAAGCATCTTCATGAAAATACTGTAGTAGCTCTTCGTGTCGGAATAAATATAAAGTCCTTTATAACTTCCGTAGTCGGGTCCCACATTATCACGGAAACCTACCAATATGATGAGATAAATCCCTAAAAACCAGAACCATTTCTTATCTACTTTTTTCCCGAAAACCTCCTGTACACTAAAAAAAAGCATGTACACAATCGCAACGAGAAAATAAGGATGTAACAGACTCATGCTAATCTAATGTGGTTTTAATGGATTGGGTATACAAAAGTAAGATGTGAACCTGTACGTAAGATAACACAGACAATAGAAAAGGAATACCACTACAAAATAGCAATCCGTTTGTTTTTTCATCATTTTTTTTCAACATATCTAAAACAGATTCTTATTTCTTTAATAAAATATTGGTTTAAAATATATTTTGAGAGGGAACTTTTGCAAAAGTAGAATATTTTTTTATTCCGCCTAGAATATTTTGTTGATTTTCAGACAAAACTTATAGCCGAAATATTTTGAACTAATACTGAAAAAATTAAATTTGCAGACTTGATTCCATACGCTGATGCATCGTTTTTTTATATTTTTATATTATCTGATTTCTAAAAACTGGGTTCTTTCAGTAATTATTGCTTTAGGAATAGCTGTGATATGCGGATTTTTTGCTTCAAAAATTAATTTTGAGGAAGATATCAATCAGATTATTCCTAAAAATGAAAAATCCGATCTTACGGCAAAAGTTCTTAAACAGCTGAACTTTTCGGATAAAATCATAGTTATTATAGAGAACAAATCCAGGGAAGACGGTTTTTTGCTTTCTGAAACGGCAGATACTTTCCTGCAAAAAATTGAACCTCTGAAAAAATACATCGGTGACGTACAGGGAAAGGTGAACGACAGTGAAATTTCGGAAACATTTGATTTTGTAAGCCAGAATCTGCCTCTTTTTCTTGATGAAAACGATTATAAGGAAATTGAAAGAAAACTGCAAAAAGACAGCATCGCCAAACAGGTAGAGAACAACTATGTTTCCCTGGTATCCCCTACAAGCCTTGTCACCAAGGATTTTATCAAAAAAGATCCTCTGGGAATTACTTATCTGGGAATTAAGAAATTAAATGCCTTAAACATCAGCAAAGATTTTAAGCTCGAAGACAATTATATAGTTACGAAAGACGGAAAAAACCTCTTGCTTTTCATTGACCCTAAAAATAAAAGCAATGATACCAAAGGTAACGAAGCCTTCGTCAATCAGCTCAACCAGATCAAGGACGATATTAATAAACAGTTTAAGGGAAAAACAGAACTCAGCTATTTCGGTTCCCCGGTGATTGCCGTAGCCAATGCACAGCAGATCAAAAAAGACATCCAGAATACGGTCATGATCTCCATGGCAGTGCTGCTGATTCTGCTGATGTATTATTTCAGGAATTTCTTTACTCCGATTATTGTATTTCTTCCGACCGCATTTTCTGTATTGCTTGCCCTGCTGATCCTTTATTTTATAAAAGATAAAATTTCAGCTATTTCATTGAGTGTGGGAGCCATACTTATCGGGATTACGATAGATTATGCCCTTCATATTCTCACCCATTACAAGCACAACAATAATATTGAAGAGCTTTACAAAGAAATCACCCAGCCCATTGTACTGAGCAGCGCCACTACGGCCGTTTCCTTTTTATGCCTGGTATTTGTACGCTCCGAGGCCTTGAAAGATCTAGGTCTTTTTGCAGCTATTACTGTTATATTATCCTCCATTACTGCACTGATTATCGTTCCCCAGCTTTATCATCCCAAAGAGAAAGAGGACAAACAAAATGCTAATTTTATAGACAGGATCGGTTCTTATCCTTATGAGAAAAACAAACCGCTGATCATAGGATGTTCCATCATTATTATTGCCTGCCTTTTCGGTTTCAGGCATGTGGGATTCAATGAAGATATCGGGGACCTGAATTATATCCCAAAAGAATTAAAGATAAGTGAGGCTAAGCTTCAGAAGCTTTCCGACATCACGTCCAAATCCATCTACACCATTTCCTACGGAGATTCTGAAGAAAAGGCGCTCGCAAGAAATACCCGGCTAAGCAGTTTCCTTGAGAGGGAAAAGAAGGAAGGAAAGATCCTGAGCTACAATTCCATTGGAAACGTTGTGCTTTCAGAAAAAGACCAGAAACAAAGGATTAAAACCTGGAATCAATTCTGGGATGGAGATAAAAAAAGCCGTACGGTTTCACAGCTGGTAAGCAGCGGGAACCAGTTTGGATTCAATAATAGTGCTTTTGATAATTTCAATGAAATTTTAAATAAAAACTACACCCCATTAAGCCTTCGGGATTATGAGAAAATCAAAGCCTTGCAAATCTCTGAATTCCTGAGCAATGAGAATAGATTTTACACTGTTTCCAATGTTGTAAAAGTAGATGAAAAGAAAAGAGATGCTTTCATAAAAGACGTTGAAAAAAACCACAATGCACTGGCCATTGACCGTCAGCAGATGAACGAAAACTTCCTGGGACTGCTGAAAAGGGATTTTGGCACGTTAATTAACTATTCTCTTCTCGCCATCATCCTTACTATCATCGTTTTCTTCAGAAATTTTGAGCTTACCGTTCTCACCATGTTTCCTATTGTACTGACAGGAATCGTTACGGCCGGTATTCTTTATTTCCTGGGATTAGAATTAAATATTTTCAGTACCGTAGTCTGTACGCTGGTTTTCGGTGTGGGAGACGATTTCAGTATTTTCCTTACAAAAGCTATGCAGAAGGAGCACACAACAGGAAAAAACGAGCTTCCAACCTACAGAACTTCTATTATTCTGGCCGTTTTCACTACTGTTTTGTCGATCGGCTCTTTGATCTTTGCCAAACATCCGGCATTGCATTCACTTGCATTGGTTGCCTTAATCGGGATGTTCTCTGTAATTATTATCACCTCAACGCTTTATCCGTTCTGGTTTAGGTTACTGATTACAAACAGGGCAAAAAAAGGACTTTCCCCGATCACCTTCGGATTATTTTTAAGATCCGTCATATCCTTCTTTTATTATGGATTGGGAGGATTTGTCTTTTCATTGGTCGGAAGTATGTTTGTCAAAAGGTCAAAAGGAAGAACATTAGATATTATTAAATTGATTTTAGCTAAATTTTTAACATCAGTACTGTACACCAACCCATTTGTAAAGAAAAGAGTGATAAAAAATCCGGCGGAAGATTTCAGCAGACCTGCTGTCATCATTGCCAACCATACTTCTTTTCTTGACACGCTTGCCATTGCTATGGCCACTCATAAAATTATTTACCTGGTGAACGACTGGGTTTACGAATCCCCGGTTTTCGGAAGACTGGTAAGGGCGCTTGGCTTTTTTCCGGTTTCTCAGGGAATAGAGAATGGGATGGGACAGCTGAAAGAAAAAATTGACCAGGGCTATTCATTGGTTGTTTTTCCTGAAGCGGAACGTTCTTATACCAACGATGTGAAAAGATTCCATAAAGGAGCATTTTATCTTGCAGAACAGTTCGGATTGGATATTCTTCCGCTGTACATCCACGGAAATTCCGAAGTACTGCCCAAAGGAGACTTCATTATTTATGACGGAAGCATTATCGTAAAAGTAGGCGAAAGGATCAGTAAAGATAATGCCAGCTTTGGAAAGAACTATTCTGAAAGGACAAAAAAGATCAATGCCTATTTCAGGAATCAGTTTGCAGAACTGCGAAATGAACTGGAAGACGAGAATTATTTCAGAAAAAAATTATTTTTAAGCTACCTCTACAAAGACAGTGAAGTGGTAAAAGAAGTCAAAGATGATTTTAATGCCAACAAATCCGTCTATTTTGAACTGAACAAACATATTCCGAAAAACGCATCGATTCTGCACATGGCAGATGATTTCGGACAGAAGGATATCCTGCTCACCCTTTACCAGGCGGAAAGAAGAATTTTTTCTTTCATTAAAGATGAAGAAAGAAGAGCAACAGCCAAACAAACCTATTTGGTAAAAAAAAGAAAACTGAAATATATTAGCAGCATCCCGGAAATCGATAAAAAGATTGACATTCTTCTGATTTCGGATCAGGAATTTGATATCAGTACACTGAAGGAGCTTCCCGGGACCATCATCCTGCTGAACATACCACATTATGACCTGAAAAATTCAGATTATCTGCAGGAATTCAGTTCAGAAGCAATAAAAATTTTCAAAAAACACTAAATAAATATGAAAAGCATATTTTTGTAACCGCTAAAGAATATTAATGAAAAAAAATATACTGATCATTTACTATTCGCAAACCGGCCAGCTGGAGGATATTGTGAAGAATGTAGCCCAGCCTTTCGAAGCCAGAAAGGAAGAATACGATGTTACCTATTATAATATCAAACTGAAAGAAGACTTCCCCTTCCCATGGCCGGGAGATGTTTTCTTCAACACCTTCCCTGAATCTTATCTTCAGATCCCTAAAGAGATCTTTCCGCCTTCCGACGAGATCCTGAACAAAAAGTACGACCTCATCCTATTCGGATACCAGGTATGGTACCTTACCCCATCCATTCCTATCATTTCTTTCCTGAAAAGCGGTTTTGCGGAAAAGATCATGAAAGATACGGATGTGGTTACCATTTCAGGCACCCGCAACATGTGGATGCTTTCTCAGGAGAAGCTAAAGGTATATTTGAAAAATCTTGGCGCAAAATTGGTAGGGAATATTGCCTTGGTAGACAGGCATGACAATTATACAAGTGTTCTGACCATCTTACGCTGGCTGACCACCGGACAGAAAGAGAAGTCAGGCATTCTGCCGGCCGCCGGAATCTCCGATGAAGAAATTGCAGGTTCTGTAAAGTATGGGAATATTATAGAAAAACATTTCAGCAGCGGGAACCTCTCCGGTCTCCAGCCTGATCTGGTAAAGAATGGCGCTGTAGAGATCCGTCCTTTTTTAGTAAGGGTGGAAAAAGTAGGTAATAAGATCTTCACCGTATGGTCCAACCTCATTATTAAGAAAAAAGAGAAACGCCCATTGCTGATAAAATTCTTTAAGGTATATTTGATGGCTGCGATATGGATTATTTCACCTGTCGTCTTAGTTTTACACTTACTGACAACCCCTATATTTTGGTTTAAAAGACAAAAACAAAAAACATATTTACAAGGAATTAATTTAAAATAGAATGTACGACGTATTTATAACAAAAGCATCAACATATTTACCCAACAGCCCGGTATCAAATGATGAAATGGAAACTTATCTTGGTCTGATCAACGGTGTTCCTTCTAAAGCAAAATCACTGATTTTAAGAAATAACAAGATCACCACAAGATATTATGCTTTGGACAAAGAAGGAAATCCTACCCATACCAATGCACAGCTGACAGCAAAAGCTGTAGAAGGATTATTCGATGAAAACTTCAAAAAGGAAGATATGAAGCTATTGTCCGTGGGAACTACTTCTCCGGATCAGATGCAGCCTTCACATGCTTCTATGGTTCATGGTGAGCTGAATATCGGAAAATCTATTGAAATTAATACCGCTACCGGTTTATGTAACTCGGGAATGAACGCATTGAACTATGGATTCCTTTCCGTAAAGGCAGGCGTACAGGAAAATGCCGTTTGCGTAGGCTCCGAGAGAATGTCTGCATGGATGACTGCAGATAAATTCAACCACGAAGCTGAAAACTTAAAATTACTGGAAGAAAGACCTATCATTGCTTTCAAGAGAGAATTCTTAAGATGGATGCTTTCTGACGGTGCAGGTGCCTTCCTTTTAGAAAATAAGCCAAGAGAAAATCAGATTTCTCTAAAGATAGAATTCATCGATTTTTATTCTTACGCCCACGAAATTGAAGCCTGTATGTATGCCGGATGCGACAAGCAGGAAGACGGAAGCCTGAAATCATGGGCAGACTACCCATCTGACGAATGGCTGAAAGAGTCTATTTTTGCGATCAAACAGGATACAAAGATCCTTGACAAATATATCCTTGTAAAAGGAGCAGAAAGCTTGAGATCTTCTTTTGACAAACATAATCTGGACCCGGCGAAAATAGATCATGTTCTGGCCCACATTTCCTCAGGTTACTTTAAAGACGGCTTAAGAGAAGAGTTTGCCAAAAAAGGTATGGATTTCCCTTCCGAGAAATGGTTCTATAACCTTTCTGAAGTAGGAAACATCGGTGCCGGTTCTATTTTCATCGCACTGGAAGAATTAATGAATTCCGGAACGTTGAAAAAAGGAGAAAAAGTACTGCTTTGTGTGCCTGAAAGCGGAAGATTTGCCTACTCGTGTGCCCTGTTAACGGTTTGCTAATGGAAAACAGACTGCCAACTTCTGATCAGAAATTTGTGGAAAGTCTCATTCCGCAGCGTTTTCCATTTGTCATGGTTCATGAGCTTACGGAATATTCTGATGAACATCTTGTATCAGGGTTTGAAATCAAGGAAAACAATATTTTCATTCAGGAGGGTGTATTTCAGGCATCAGGCCTTATTGAGCATCAGGCACAGAGCGTTGCTTTACACACAGGCTATAAATATTACCTGCTGGGAAAAGATGCCCCTACAGGATATATTGGTGCCATTAAATCTTTTGAAGCGGAAACTTTACCCAGAACAGGAGACCGTTTGGTATCGGAAGTAACGATCCTCAATGAAATAATGGGAGTAACCCTGGTAGATATTATCACGAAATTAAATGGTGTGATCATTGCAAAATCTCAGATGAAAACTGCCGTAAAATAAACTGTAAATGGAAATCAAGGAAGAGAATATCATTAATATACACAACTTTCTGCCGCACCGCGAACCGATGCTGATGGCAGATTATATCCTAGAACTGACCAAAGAAAAAGTTGTGACTTCCTTTGAGATCAAAGAAGACAATATTTTTGTCCACAATGGTGAATTCGCAGAAGCCGGCCTGATTGAAAATCTTGCCCAGACCTGCTCATCCATCCTGGGGCAGAGTTTCTTTGAAAATCCTGAAGCAGATACCAAAGTGATAGGCTTCATCACCAACATTAAAAAAATTGAAGTATTTGCTCTTCCTAAAATTGGAAACAAGATCATTTCAAAAGCTTCACTGATTTCCCAGTACGAAAATATCTGTCATATTTTTTGCGAGACATTTTATAATGATGATATACTGATCAGAGGAGAGATTAATCTGTTTATTCAGGAAGTGAAATCTTAGAAATCATTAATTTGATTTAAGTATATAGCCGTACAATTTGTGCGGTTTTTTGTTTTTAGCCATGGATGACACAAATCTTCACGAATGATTGCGTTGTAAAATTAGGTTTTGGCTAAAACCGGATTGGAATTTTGATAATATTAAGCAAACGGGCTAAAGCCCTTCCTATTAATGGATATTTGAATGGATTGTGATTATTTGTGGAAAAACATTTGTGGTATTTGTGGTTAACTTCCAAATGCAATCAATGTAAAATAAAAAAGCGGGACATTTCTGCCCCGCTTAAAAAATTGCTATTCTAAAAGATTAGTATCCGAAGATCTCTTCAAGAGATACCTCCTGGAATGTTCCCATTTTATTAATAGATTCCATATCCAGGTTTTCTTTTTTACCGATGATGGCTGTATTGTATTTTACCGGCTTAACTTCAGTATCGTAGAAATTGGTAAGCTGAGGTAATGTAAGACCCTGGATTTCTGCATAAATATCTTTTCTGATATCGTAATCAACCCCCAGCTTTTTCAGTGCCAGCTGATTGAAGAAAATATTTGTTCTGTTGATCCTGTTGGAGGCAATCTGCTTCAGTGCAGAACCCTTTGAATTCTCGAACTGCGCAGGAACCTGAGGCAATGAAACCATAAGATCATTCATTGCATTTACTGCTAAAGGAAGTTTATTCGCCTGTGTTCCTATATAATTGGTAATATAGTTGGCATGTCCTTTTTCTGTTGCATTGGCGTAAGAAACATAAGCTGTATAAGCCAGCGACTTACTTTCTCTGATCTCCTGAAATACGATGGACGACAAACCTCTTCCGAAATATTCGTTGAAAACATTGGCTTTTCCAAAGTTACTTAGGTTCACCTCGCTTCCTTTGGCTACTTTAGCCATTTCCATCTGAACCATATCGTAGTTCGTGAAATATACTTTTCCTTCTGCGGCAGGCTCCGGATAGTCCTTAGCTTTCGCAGGCTGAACAGTGGTCTCTGTGATATATGGCTTAACGGCTTTTTCCAAACCTGACTGGTCCTGACCGTAAAGCAACACTTCATATGGAGACTGGTTCAGTACTTTGACTTTTTTCATCAGCTCTGTTGCATCAATGCTCTCAAGACGTTCTTTGGAAACGATATCCGTCATTCTGGAATTTTTACCATATTTGGCATAATTCGAAAGTGCAGCCATAATTCTTGTTTTATCCTTTTTACCGGCTGCTCTTGCTTCCAGTATTGTTTTTACGGTTTTTGCGTAAATTTCTTTATCTGCTTTTACATTGGTCAGCCAGTGATTCATCAGTTCGGCCCCTTTCTTCATGTTTGCTTCAAGGCCGCTTAGTGTAATAATTACCTGATCGTTGGAAGTTCTGAAGCTGTAGGTGATTCCCAGTTTATAGAATTCGCCTTTCAGCTGCTCAGGCGTATACTTATCCGTTCCAAGATATTCGAAAAGGGTTACTGCAATCGGAAGTTCCTTATCATTATCTGTTCCGAAAGGGAAAATATAGCTGATCTGTGCTACATCATTGTATTTGTTCTTAACAAAACTTATCTTCTTATCTTTGATCTGTGAAGTCTGGATCGCAGTCTTATAATCAATGAATTCAGGTTTCGTCTCAGCTACTTTATTGTTTAAAATATCTTTAAGGAAAGGAGACTGTGCTTCTCTGTTAAGCTTGATAGGAGTAATTCCGGGGTTCTGTACACGAACCAGTTTATCATTCACTCCTTTTTCTTTGTAAACCACTACATAGTTGTCTTTAAAGAAATCATTCGCAAACTTTACAACATCTGCTTTTGTGATTTTTTCATACTGGTTGATGTCATCCAGTTCATCCTGCCATGTTTTTTCATTAATATACGTGTCATACAGTGTTGTGGCAAGTCCGTCTGCAGTTTCCCAGGCCTTCATACGCTGTACTTTCTTGTCATTAACGATGGCTTTCAGCATCCAGTCAGGGAACTGCCCTTTTTTCACCAAATCCAACTGATCAAGTAAGAGTTTTTTAGCCTCATCAAAAGATTGTCCCTCTTTAGGCGTCACAGACATGGTAAAAGCACCATAAGCTTTAAAAGCAGACTCATAAGCTCCTGCTCCCAATACTTTTTGGGTCTGGTTCATATTAAGGTCAATAAGACCCGCATCTCCCCTGTTGCTTAAGATTTCTCCAACCATATCTGCCAGTCTTGCATTCTGGCTTCCATTGGAATCCGTTCTCCAGGCCAGGGTCATTCTTGGTGTGCTTGGACTTTTTACCGTTCTTGCAACGATATTTGTCATAGGTTCTTCGCTCACCATTTTTTTCATAGGAAGCTCCTTATATTTAAAAGAACCGAAATACTGGTCAACAAGCTTGATTGTTTTATCAAAATCAAGATCCCCTACCAGGACAACAGCCATATTATTCGGCACGTAATAGGTATCAAAATATTTACGGATAGCAACCATGGAAGGGCTTTTCAGGTGTTCCGAAGTACCTATAGTTGTCTGCTGTCCGTTGGGATGTTTCGGGAAAAGGGCTTCCATCATAGCATAATTCACAAGACGGCCGTCATTATCCTGAGCTCTGTTGTATTCTTCGTAAACTGCTTCCAGCTCCGTATGGAAAAGACGCAATACCAGCTCGGAAAAACGTTCTTTCTCCACTTTCAGCCATTTTTCAAGCTCGTTGGATGGGATGTTGTTTTTATATACGGTTTCATCAAGCCATGTGTGGGCATTCGTTCCTGTAGCTCCCAATGAAGAAATTGCCTTGTCATACTCATTCGCGATGGCATATTTGGAAGCTTCCTGCGAAACCTCATCGATCTTTTTATAAAGAGCTTTTTTCTTTTCCGGATCTTTTTCTGCTTTATGCTGTTCATAAAGGTCGGAAATCTGCTGCAGAAGTACCTTTTCCTTTGCCCAATCTTGTGTTCCAAGATGTGAAGTACCTTTAAAAACCATATGCTCCAGATAGTGAGCTAAGCCGGTATTGTCGCTTGGGTCATTATTGGATCCCGTTCTTACCGGAATATAAGTCTGAATTCTCGGTGCATCATCATTCTTCGCCAGATAAACCTTCAGTCCGTTTTTCAAAGTATATACTCTAACACCGGACTGGTCATTCTTAACCGTTTCATAAGTATATCCCTGGCTATCGGTCATCTTTTGGGTTTCAAATTTCTGTGCCATTGCGTTCAGCATACAGAAAAGTGAAACGGAAATAAAAAATTTCTTCATAAGTTATTATTTAATTCAAATTTCTAGAATCCAATAAGTCTGTATTTCCTATATACTTGTTACAGCAAATCAAGATTATAATTTTTTGGATTAATATTTGAATTAACCTGTAAAAGACCTGTTTTTTGGCATTATAATTAATATGATTTACATATAATGTATTTTCACTATTTTAGCCAACCGATTAAAAAGAATCAAAAAGGTGAAGTATTTTTCATCTGAAATTAAAAAAATAATGCAGTTTACATGAAAAAACAAGACCTGCCTCAGGACGAAAGCAATCTGAAATCGGCAAACATGACCGAAGTCTTGTATGTGACCGATGAGAATGATAATTATACAACCGCCAACAGCATAGGCTGGGATGCTAAAAAAGCAGCCCTTGACGAATCTATGGAGCTTATCCATGAAAGGATTGAAGAAGCCAGACAGAATGTTGCCAATAATGTAGTGAGTCCTATTATTTATTTTATGGAACTGAATAAAATGGATCTGCAGGTTCTTGCAGCCTATGTAGGTATGTGGCAATGGCGTGTAAAAAGACATGCAAAGCCCAAAATATTTAAGACACTAAGCCAATCCGTACTGAAAAAATATGCCGATGCTTTCGGAATTTCAGTGGATGAATTAAAGAACTTCGACGGGAAATAGTGCTGAAACACGGCATACATTATGCACAGGTTCATTCCGTCAATGATAAAGATAAAAGCAGCAAATGAAACTTAACTTCGAACACCATCAGACCGCACATTGCGAAAACGGTGTTGCCTCCAATCTGTTACTCAATAAAGGCTTAAAGCTCAGTGAACCCATGATCTTCGGGATCGGTTCCGGACTGTTTTTTGTCTATCTGCCATTTTTGAAAGTGAATTTCGCACCGGGCTTCAGTTACAGACCGATGCCGGGCGCTATTTTCAGCAAAGCAGCCAAAAGATTGGGAATAAAAATCAAAAGAGAAAAGTTTTCCAATCCTAAAGATGCACAATCTGCTTTGGAAAGAAACTTAACCCAAAACATTCCTACAGGACTTCAGGTGGGAGTTTTTAACCTTACTTATTTTCCTGAAGAATATAAATTCCATTTCAATGCCCACAATCTTGTGGTATACGGAAAGGAAGACGGAAAATTCCTGATCAGCGACCCGGTGATGGATTACACCACTACCCTTACGGAAGCCGAACTGGAAAAAGTAAGATATGCCAAAGGCGCACTGCCACCAAAAGGACATATGTACTATCCTACTTATATTCCGGAACACGTCAATCTGGAGGAAGCTATCAGGAAAGGAATTAAAGACACCTGCAAAAATATGCTGGCTCCCGTTCCTCTAATTGGGGTAAAAGCCATGCGGTGGGTAGCAAAAAGCATCCCGAAATGGGCTGAAAAGAAAGGAACTAAGGTTACCAACCACTACCTTGGACAGTTGATCAGAATGCAGGAAGAAATTGGTACCGGCGGTGGAGGTTTCAGGTTCATTTACGGTGCATTTCTTCAGGAAGCGGCAGTTATTCTTAAAAATGATGAATTAAAAGAGCTTTCGAAAGAGATTACAGCCATTGGCGACCTTTGGAGAGACTTTGCCGTGGATATTGCCCGTGTTTACAAAAACAGGAACTCAAAAAGCGATATCTACAACAACCTTTCCAAATCCATGCTTCATATTGCTGATCTGGAAGAAGCTTTCTACAAAAAACTGAGAAAAGCGATCTGATATGGCAGAAAATATGATTGAGATTAAAAATCTTTATAAAAAGTATAAGAATGCCGAAGAATTCTCCGTCAACGACATTTCATTGAATATTGAAAAAAATGAGATCTACGGAATTCTTGGACCGAACGGAGCGGGAAAAACCACTCTGATTTCTATGCTTTCCGGATTGATCAAACCAACTTCAGGACAATTCAAAATCAATGGATTATCTCCTCATAAAGATGGTTTCAAATTAAGACAGATCATTGGAATTGTTCCGCAGGAATATGCATTATATCCCACTTTAACAGCCAGGGAAAATTTAATGTTTTTCGGAAGTTTATACGGTTTAAGCCACAAAAAATTAAAAAAAACCATTGATGAATCCCTGGAAATCATGGGGTTATCAAAATTTGCAGATAAACAGGTGGGCCAGTTCTCCGGAGGGATGAAACGCCGCTGTAACCTTATTGCAGGAACCCTTCACAATCCAAAAGTTCTGTTTTTGGATGAACCGACTGTTGGTGTGGATGTTCAGTCCAAAAAAGTTATTATCGATTTCTTACAGGAACTGAATAAAAACGGGACATGTATTATTTACACCTCCCATCACCTTTCTGAGGCGGAAGAGTTTTGTACAAAGATTGCTATTATCGACCGAGGCAAAATTCATGCGGTAGGAACACCTGAAGAACTGGTGAACAGAGTGGCAAGTGCCGAAAATTTGGAAGATGTTTTCATATCATTAACAGGAAAAGAATTAAGAGATGTTGTTGTATAAACTTTGGAGAAGCTTCGTGAAAGAAATCCTTCTTCTGAAGAGGGATATAGGGGGAATAGTGATTATTTTCGTCATGCCGTTACTTTTAATTGTAACCATTACTTTGATTCAGGATTCCACCTTTAAAAACCTTGAAGGCTCAAAAATCCCGATCATTTTTATTGATAATGACAAGTCTGAGGTCTCAAAAAACATAAAACACGAACTGGAAGCCAGCAAAACCTTCCAGCTGCTGACCAATTATAATGAAAAGTCAGCACAGGATGCAGTATTTTCAGGAGATTACCAGATGGCTATCGTTATTCCTGATAATTTAACGAAAGACCTGAATGCCAACATTGATTCTAAAGTTCAGGCGATTGTAAGTTCGTTTGGTCTTGAGGGTGATTCTGCAAAGGTTAAAAAAACAGCTCCGAAAGCAAAGGAAATTCACCTGTATTTTGATCCGGCGACCAATGCAGGATTCAAAAATTCAGTCATGAATTCCGTAAACAAAATGGTCTTTGAGATCGAAAACAAAAAGATCTACAAAGCATTCCAGGAACAGCTGGGGACCGAAGAAAACCTTGAAGAGAACAAAAACCTCATCAGTTTCAAAGAGATTACCCCTAAAAAAGGAGCCATGGAAGTAATGCCGAATTCCGTTCAGCATAACGTTCCCGCATGGACCCTTTTTGCGATATTTTTTATTGTGGTTCCTTTGTCTATCAATTTAGTTAAAGAAAAAAGCCAGGGCACCAGTGTAAGGGCGAGAATCAGTCCAACCCCTTATTTCGTTCATATTTTAGGAAAAACATTCACTTACCTGATCATCTGTATCATTCAGTTTTTACTGATGGTAGCTGTAGGAATTTATCTTTTCCCGTATATGGACCTTCCGGCATTCGATGTTTCAGGGAAAATGTTCCAGCTTCTTGTGGTGACCTTATTTTCCGGTCTTGCAGCCATTGGGTTTGGCGTTTTATTGGGAACTATTGCCGATACGCAGGAACAGTCTGCCCCTTTTGGCGCAACTTCTGTGGTCGTTTTGGCCGCTATCGGAGGAATATGGGTTCCTGTATTCTTAATGCCCGAATTCATGCAAACCATAGCCAAATTTTCTCCTATGAACTGGGGACTGAATGCCTATTACGATATTATTTTGAGAAGCAGCGGAATTGCAGGAATTGCCAAAGAACTTGCCTTACTGTTTGCATTCTATATTGCCATGGTAGCTATTTCTATTTTTTACGAAAGAAAACAAAATGCAGTCTAAAGAAAACATATTAACCTGTACCGAAGAAGTAAGGGTAAGATTCAATGAAACAGATCCGCTGGGAATTGTCTGGCACGGTCATTATATTGTCTATTTTGAAGACGGAAGAGAAGCCTTCGGGAGACAGCATGGCCTTACTTACCTTGACATTCAGAATGCCGGATATGTAACGCCTATCGTAAAGAGTACCTGCGAACATTTTCTTCCTTTAAAATATGGGGAAACATTCAGGATCGTTACCACTTTTGTGAATTCCGTATCTGCCAAACTGATCTATACTTACGAATTGTTCAATCAGGATAACCAGCTGGTTTGCAGTGGAGAAACCGTCCAGGTATTCTTAGACAGCAGCGGAAATTTATGCCTTTATAACCCTGATTTTTTTCAGGCATGGAAAGATAAAATGGGATTATAATGAAGAAGGAAATTTACATTACAGACTACAACTGCATCACGCCTTTAGGATTTGATGTTTCTTCTAACTGGAATAATCTGGTGAAGGGAAATTCAGGAGTAGCCCTGCATAAAGTGATTGAAAACCAGGAAACGTTTTATGCTTCAATCATTGATACTGAAAAACTTAATGAAGAGTTCAACAATAAATTCGACAGCCAAGGTTTTACCAGGCTGGAGAAAATGTTTCTTCTAAGCTTAAAACCTCTTGTTGAAAAGCATTCCATTACAGAAGAAACCGCCTTTATATTATCCACAACCAAAGGAAACATCAGTTTATTAAAAAACCAGACTGAATTACCGGAAGGCGCTTACCTTTCCAATTTAGCCCAGAAAATTGCGGATTATTTCGGGTTTAAAACAAAACCCATCGTGGTTTCCAATGCCTGTGTTTCAGGAGTAATGGCCATTGCTGTTGCTAAAAATATGATTCTTGCAGGAAAATATAAAGATGCCTTCGTCATTGCGGGCGATGAAGTTTCCGAGTTTGTTATTTCGGGGTTCAATTCTTTCCAGGCCATTGGCACAGGACCTTGCAAACCGTATGACAAAAACAGAAACGGAATCAATATCGGTGAAGCTACAGCAGCAGCATATATCACTTCCGTTTTGGATGAAAACGAAAAGTTCAGGTTTAAAATACTGGGAGATTCTGCAGTGAATGATGCCAATCATATTTCCGGCCCTTCCAGAACAGGAGACGGACTGTATGCCAGCATCAGAAACGCCATGACAGAAGCCAACATCACCAAGGAACAAGTTGATTTTATTTCTGCCCACGGAACCGCTACCTTATATAACGACGAAATGGAAGCCATTGCTTTCAACAGAATGGAGCTTCAGCATGTTCCGCTAAACAGCATGAAAGGATATTACGGCCATTGCCTGGGTGCTTCCGGACTTCTGGAAACAATCATATCCATGGAAAGTGCCCGTCACGAAGTTCTTATCCCTTCCAAAAATTTTGATGAGGAAGGTATTTCCCAGCCGTTGAATATCATTAAAGAAAATCAGCCTGCAAGAGTTCGGTATATTTTAAAAACAGCTTCTGGCTTTGGAGGCTGTAATGCGGCGGTTGTGATGGAAAAATGTTAAAATGAAAGTGATGAAGAAAACAGACAGCTGCACCATAGAACATTCAAAAATAACCCTCAACGATACCCTTATTTTTGAAAGCCAGAGCGGAACATTTCATGATTTTGCCAAAGAAGCATATAAAAGTTTAGAACTCAGTTATCCGAAATTCCACAAGATGGATAACCTGAGCAAACTGGCTTTTCTGGCTGCAGAAATGATTCTCAAGGATGAAGATCACAGCAGAACAGCAGTGGTTTTTGCCAACAGATCATCAAGCCTTGATACGGATTTTAAATACCAGGAAAGCATCAATTCTCAGGAAAATTATTTCCCGAGTCCGGCCGTATTTGTCTATACCTTACCTAACATATGTGTTGGCGAGATCAGCATTAAACACAAAATGCAGACGGAAAATGCTTTTTTCGTATTGGATGAATTTGACGAAAATTTTTTAAACGATTATGCAGAGCAGATCCTGCTGTCCGGAAAAGCAGAAAAAGTTCTCTGCGGCTGGACCGAACTTTATCAGGATAATTATAAAGCTTTTGTATATTTGCTAAATAACCAAAAAACTAACATTAAAGTTTATCATTAAGTATGAAGAATATTTTTTTATTATTAACATTTTTATTAAGTTTTACAAGTTTTGCTCAGAAGTTTAAACTTGAGAATTTCCAATTAGTGAGTTATGATATTAATTCATCCAATAGAGTTGAATTTAATTCATATTCTACTATAGATAGAAATGGAAAACTTAATGTTTATATTGACGGATATAAAGAAAAAAAATATTATTCATATCAATTATCTGAAACAGAAATTAAATTGATAAACGGTTTAGATAAAGAAAATCTCGAGTCTTTTGTTGCAAAAAAACAATTAGATGCTAATCACGGTTATGCAGGGAGCAGAGATTATATTTCATTTCAAAAAAATGGAAAGAAAAAAGAAATTTGTTTTATTTTACCTTTTATGAATTCTGAATTTTTGAAAATATTAAATTCACTGAAGGATAAGATATATTCACAGCAAAATACTGCTGAAACTTCGAAATTTAATATCAATTTCGACAAACTAGAAAAAGATATTTTAAAACAAAATCAAATTGACAATTATCTACCACAAAAGACATTACCTCCTCCCCCAATGTCAAGATAATATCTCTTGAATTTAGAAGAATGAGTAATTATTCTGTGGTAACTATTATTAAAATTATTTATGGAAAATTTAAAAACAGAATTGAAGCACAAAATTATTGAAGTCCTTAACCTTGAAGACGTTTCTGTAGAAGAGATCAAAGATACAGATGCGTTATTCGGCGGAGGTCTTGGCCTTGATTCTATCGACGCTCTGGAACTAATTGTCCTTCTTGATAAAGACTATGGAATAAAATTAGCTGATCCGAAGAAAGGAAAGGAAATTTTCCAGTCTATCGATACAATGGCTGCGTTCATTGAAGAAAACAGAACGAAATAAATTAATGTACCCATTTAACAGTGTATCAATGTACCAGTAATTGTCAGATTGATACACTGTTACATTATCAAAAACCATGAGCCGAAAAATTGCCATAACAGGAATGGGGATCATTTCTTCCATAGGACATACTGTGGAAGAAAATCTTATTTCGCTGAAAACCGGGAAACATGGAATTTCAGACATTGAAATGTTTGAAACCCGCCATGCCGGATCTATAAAAACAGGTGAAATAAAAAGATCTAATGAAGAACTTGTCCGCCAGCTTCAGTTGCCTGAAGACAATAACGTTACAAGGACATCTTTATTAGGTATGGTTGCCGCCAGAGAAGCTGTAGAATCTGCCGGGATTACAGATATTAATGCCTATAAAACCGGACTCATTTCCTCTACCAGCGTAGGCGGAATGGATATTACGGAAAAATATTTCTACTCTTACGAAGACTTTCCTGAAAAGCAAAAATACATTGATTCCCACGATGCCGGCAACTCCTCGCTGGCTATCGCTGATTATCTGGGACTGAAAGGCATGGTTTCCACAATCAGTACAGCCTGTTCTTCAGCGGCTAATGCTATTATGATGGGGGCAAAACTCATCAAAAATGGAGTTTTGGATCGTGTTATTGTTGGCGGAACGGATTCCCTTTCAAAATTTACATTGAACGGGTTCAATACCCTGATGATCCTTACAGATTCTTACAACACTCCTTTTGACAATGACAGAAAAGGCTTGAATTTAGGAGAAGCCGCAGCCTTCATTGTTCTGGAATCTGATGAAGTGGTAAAAAAAGAAAATAAAAAAGTCCTCGCCTATCTTTCCGGCTATGGTAACGCAAACGATGCCCATCATCAAACTGCTTCGTCAGAAAACGGACAGGGTGCTTTTTTAGCCATGGAACAGGCATTTAAAGTATCCGGGCTGGCAAAAGAAGACATCGATTATATCAACGTTCACGGAACAGCTACACCCAATAATGATTTATCGGAAGGGATTGCCATGATCAGGATCTTTGGTGAAAATCAGGTCCCTGAATTCAGTTCTACCAAAGCTTTTACAGGCCATACTTTGGCAGCAGCAGCTGGAATTGAGGCTGTATTTTCCATTCTGGCCATGCAGCACGGGCTTATTTTTCCCAACCTGAATTTCAAAACAAAAATGCAGGAATTTGACCTGACTCCCGTTACTGAGCTGAAAGAGAAAAACATCAACCATGTCCTTTCCAATTCATTCGGTTTCGGAGGCAACTGTTCTACTTTAATTTTCTCAAAAACATGAGTGCAGTATACATCAACAGTGCATCCTGCATCTCTGCACAGGACACTTTAAAAGATAATTTTTTCCAGGATCTGGTGCTCAAAAATACCGCTCAGATCTTAAAAGCTATAGAGCCGAACTATAAAGAATTCATTCCGCCTGCGATGAGCAGAAGAATGTCTAAAACAGTAAAAATGAGTTCAGTAGCCTCCCATTACGCTTTAAAGGAAGCCGGAATTGAACAACCGGATGCCATTATCGTAGGAACAGGTATGGGTTGCTCTCAGGATTCTGAAAAGTTCCTGAAAAATGTGATCGATAACCATGAAGAGTTTTTAACTCCTACATTTTTCATCCAGTCTACTCATAATACTGTAGCAGGGCAAATTGCTTTGGGGCTTCAATGCCATGCGTACAACTTCACATACGTCAATACGTCTTCATCACTGGAATTCTCGTTCCTTGATGCTCAATTGCAGATCAATGACGGAGAGGCAGAAAATGTCCTTGTAGGGGCAGCAGATGAACAGACCGACAGAACCATGGAACTTTACTGTCTTAATAATACCATCAAAAAAGAAGAAAATCTTCCCGCCGATTATCTGCATTCGGAGACGGATGGCGTGATTTGGGGTGAAGCAGCAGCATTTTTTGTTTTAGGAAAAGATAAAACTGAAAATTCTTATGCAAAACTTACAGACATTCAGATTATTAACAGGTTAGACATAGAAGAAATACAATCATTTGTGACGGATTTCCTTACCAAAAATAATCTGACCAACGAAAACATTGATGCTGTCATCTTAGGTTTCAGCGGAGATGCAAAATCTGATGTTTATTATAACAAGGCAATGGATCTTTTCCAAAACTCAGCTTTACTATATTACAAACATCTGAGCGGTGAATTCAACACAGCGAGTGGCTTTTCAATTTTTATGGCCTGTCATATCCTGAAAGAGCAGCAAATCCCTGAAATAATGATGATTAACTCAGAAAAGAAAACTGAAATTAAAAATATTCTTCTTTATAATCATCTGGCGGGAAGTGACCACAGTTTGGTATTGCTGGAGAGAGCTTTTTAAGGGTAAAGGGACAAAAGGACTAAAAAGCTAAATCGTTGATTTAAAAACGACTAAAATTTCAAAGATGAAACATTATCCGTTTATTATATTTTATCTTTTCTGTAACGTTTTTATTTATGCGTTTCATGGCAGTTTTTGGGTTTATATAGCTTGTTTTTTAGCCTTTTCTGCCGTAGTGGTCTGGGGTTCTTTTGATATTGGCCTTGGCTATTTCGTGAACAGCATTACTCACAAAAGAACAAAAATCAATGAGGTTGCCCTGACTTTTGATGACGGACCGACTGAATTTACTCCCCAATTTTTAGATTTACTTATAGAATATCAGGTAAAAGCCACTTTTTTCTGCATCGGAAAACAAATAGAAAAATACCCTGAAACCTTTCAGAGGATTATCGCGGAAGGCCATACTGTGGGGAATCACACCTATTCACATTCCAATAATACCGGATTTTTATCTGCTTCAAAAATGACAGAGGAAATCAGGAAGTGTGACGAAGTGATGTTGAAAACCGGTAATATACAAAATGAACTGTACCGCCCTCCTTTCGGGGTTACCAATCCAAGTATTGCCAAAGCTATCAAAAGAACCCATAAAAAAAGCATCGGCTGGAATGTTCGTTCGCTGGATACCATTACCGATGATGAAAAAAAAATCTTTAAGAGAGTAACCACAGGCCTGAAAAAAGGCAGTATCATCCTTCTTCACGATACCTCTGAAAAGACGTATAACGTATTGGTAGATTTATTGCTATTTTTGAAGGAGAAAAAATACTCGGCGTTTACAGTCGATTCAATACAAAAATCAAAGAAAAATGATTAAAAATATTGCTTTTGGAGCATTTTTATTAGTTTCAGGCTTCATTTCTGCACAAATGACGGCAATGTCAGGAGCAGAAGCAAAAGCATTTGTAGCCAAAGTATCTTCTGAAACGCAGGAGATCAAGACACTACAGAGCGACTTCACCCAGACCAAAAAAATGGATTTTCTGGATAAAAACATTGTTACTTATGGTAAAATGTCCCTAAAGACTCCGAATATGCTGAGCTGGAAATACACAAAACCTTACCAGTACAGTATCGTTTTTAAGGAAAATAAAATTTTCATTAACGACCAGGGAAAAAAATCTTCCGTGGATGCCAAAAGCAAAACCTTCGAGAAGATCAATAAGCTGATTGTAGGAAGTTCAAACGGAAAAATGTTCAGCGATCCTGAATTTTCTGTTTCCTACTTCAAAAACGGAAACTTCAATGTGGCAAAATTTACTCCTAAATCTGCCCAGCTGCTGAAATACATCAAACAGATTGAACTTCATTTCCCTAAAAACCAGTCTACGGTTTCGCAGGTGAATATGACGGAAGCTTCCGGTGATACTACCAATATTGTTTTCAAAAATACAAAGATCAATGCCGCAATTGCTGCTTCGGAATTTAGCTTATAGCCTTATTCTTGTGCTGTTTGTTTCTTGTAAAAGCTATAAGCTTACGGATGCAAAACCGGTTCAAGGCTCTGAAAAAACTGTAGAAAATTTATATTTTTCTTCAAATGAAGACTATGTTTATAAATGCCAGATGGATATTTATAAAAATCACGTCAGCGGAATTCTGATCATTAAAAAACTGAACGAAACGACTCACCGCGTAGCCATGACCTCCGATTTCGGAAACAAACTGATTGATTTTGAGATTTCTGAGAATAATTTTAAACTGAATTATGTTCTTCCGGATCTGGATAAAAAAATTGTGATTAATTTTTTAAAGAACGATTTCCAGCAGCTGTTGAAAAGGCAGTATCCTGTGAATGAATCTTTTGAAAATGATCATTCTAAAATTTACCTGTCAAAGATTGATAATAAAGCCTATTACCTGTTTTTCAATAAAGAAAACAATCTTCTGAAAGAGATTATTTATACCAAAAACAATAAGGAAAAAATCGATTTTACTTTTGAGGCAAAAAAACATATCTTCGCGGATAGCTTAAACCTGCAACACAAGGACTTTAAGATCAATATAAAACTATTTCAGATAACCGAAACCGAACAGAATTAACATGAAGCTCAGGCAAAAAAAGGTTTTGTCCCTGTAGACAACTACAACAGAAACCTCTCTAACGTTGTTTTCCAGACGGGCCTTTATTATACATTTAACATGAAAAAATAGCATTATGCAAACTATTCTTACAGACTTTTACACTTTAGAATCTTATGAAAAGGCAGAAAACGGAAGTTTCACCGCCCATATTCATCTGAATAAGGATCATGATATTTTTAAAGGCCACTTTCCGGGTAATCCGGTAACGCCGGGAGTCTGTATGATGCAGATTGTAAAAGAACTTACGGAAGAGTTTACAGGTTCCAAACTATTTCTGAAAACAGCTTCCAATGTAAAGTTCATGGCGATTATCAACCCTTTTGAGACTCCGGACCTGAAACTCCAACTGGATATTACTGAAAATGAAGACGATGTTAAAGTAAAAAATACAACTTCTTTTGGCGAGACTATTGCATTAAAAATGTCAGTAAGCTATAAAAAATAATTTATGAAACTTTTCTTATCCCTCATCACCGCTTTTATTTTTTTCTTTCAAAGCAATCTGGAAGCTTTAAGAAACAGCTATGCAAAAGCCAATGCGTCCAATGCCAACACTGAAGCATTCATCAGCCTTGCTGAGAAGCAGTCCGGCTCTGATGCTGTAACAACAGGCTATAAAGCAGCAGCTAAAATCATGGAAGCCAAGATTACCAAAAAAGACAGGAAAGCCCTTGTAAAAAACGGTGCCACCAGCCTTGAAAGTATTATCAAAAGCAACCCGAATAATATAGAACTGAGGGTGATTAGGTTAAGTGTTCAGGAAAACATTCCGAAAATAGTTGGGTACAGAGGCAGTATTAAAGAAGATAAAGCATTCCTGATCAACAACTACAGCAAGCAGAACACAGCCCTGAAAAGCTATGTGAAAAAATTCGTGACGCAGTCCAAATCCTTTACAGATACTGAAAGAGCTTCCATAAAATAAACCAATGACCCTTCCTGAAGTACAAAATGCAATTTCTGAAAAGAAAATCTGCGTTTTAATACCGACCTACAATAATGAAAAAACTCTGAAAAGAGTGATAGACGGCGTGCTGGAATACACTGAAAGCATTATTGTAGTCAATGACGGCTCTACAGATTCCACCCTGCAAATATTATCCCAATATTCTCAGATAACGGTGATCTCCCTGCCTGAGAACAAAGGCAAAGGTAACGGGCTTAAAATCGGCTTCAGAAAAGCAAAAGAACTGGGTTATCATTACGCTATTACCATTGATTCTGACGGCCAGCATTATCCGGATGACATCCCTGTATTCGTAGAAGCCCTGCTTCAGGAAAAAGAAGATGTGCTTCTGATTGGAAACCGGAATATGTCGCAGGACGGAATTCCAAAAAAAAGCAGCTTTGGAAACCGGTTTTCTAACTTCTGGTTCTGGTTTGAGACCGGAATAAAGCTTGAAGATACCCAATCCGGATACAGATTGTACCCACTGCTGAAAATTCCTAAGAAATATTTTACCCCAAAATTTGAATTTGAGATCGAGATTATCGTAAGAACAGCCTGGAGGCATGTTCCTGTAAAAAATGTCCCGGTAAAGGTTTTATATGATCCTGCAGAAAGAGTTTCACATTTCAGGCCATTCAAAGATTTCACAAGAATCAGTATCCTGAATACGATTCTGGTGACGATAACCCTGCTTTACATTATTCCGAGAAACTTCGTGAATAATTTCAAAAAAAAAAGCTTTAAAAGATTCTTAAAGGAAGATGTACTGGAAAGTGATGGCAGCAACCGTACGAAGGCTTTTTCAATAGCCCTCGGCGTTTTTATAGGACTTTCTCCTTTCTGGGGATTCCATACCTTACTTGTTATCTCGTTATCTGTTCTTTTTAAGCTGAATAAAGTGCTGGCATTTATTGCGTCCAATGTAAGCCTTCCGCCTTTTATCCCTTTTGTGATTGCAGCATCGCTGTTTCTGGGATCACCTTTTGTACATAGTGACAGTAATATTTTAAGCAGTGAACTGAATTTTGAGCTGATTAAAAATAATCTTCTCCAGTATGTGATCGGAAGTGCTATTCTGGCTACTTCAATGTCTGCCCTTTGCGGGGTCGGGACTTTTCTTTTCCTGAATAAACTGAACCCGGAGAATAATTAACCTGAATACACTTTGTTTAATAAGTAAGGTAGCTTGAAGTCCGAAGAAGAAAGTTATTGAAATACTGAGACAAATTGCAGTTTTGATAATAACTTCCAGCTCCAAGCTTCCAACTTCCATCCATTTATCCTAAGTTTCTTATCCCGAGCTCAGGTTAATTACTTAAAGACAACATCCGAAAATGATAACGGACTCATAATCAAGGTAACAAACAGGGCAAGAATAATCAAGACCAACTGATACTGATAGTAGGTTTTTGCTTTATCTTCATCTTTCACTTCAAAAGTAAACTTAATTTTTTCCGGTTTCCTGATCATCATCCAGATAAAAGCCAGAATAATAAGGTTCAATACAACAGGAGCGAAAAGAAACAATTTGCTTCCAAACCCGTCATTCTTTCCTCCGTATCCATGGATGGGAATAATATCCGGAATAGAACCATATCTTGTAAACAGGTAAGCAGTGTAAGCGATAATAATTATCAAAGGAATGCAGAATAGCAGTTTTATATGTCTTGGGATCATTTTAATTTCTTTAGCGTTTTTTTAAGGTACTTTTCCACATTCTGCCTGTCCGGAACAGTGGTAATTTCTTTTGTCAGAGCGGTTTCAAACTCAGTTTTGGCTTTTTCAAAATCATTGATCCCGAAGTAATACCTCCCGGCCAGGTAATAGACCAGCCAAAAATCCGGATTCATGGACTGATAATAGGGAATAAAATCGTCTGTCAATACTATATCCTTATGATCGATGGCATTATTTATTTCCGCCCCCAACTTTTTGGATATTTCATAATGATGGTATTCCTCTGAATCCGCAAAAGGATCTCTGGCAATATTGAATACCGTTTTTGCCTGTAAGCTTTCCTCAGCTTTTTTGCCGGAAAAGATCTCGTTCAGGTCATAACATACAAATTCTCCCAGCTGATAGGGATTTGAGGAAACCCAAACCAATCTTTTTTCAGGAGAGAAAATAACCGCATGATGCGCCAGTAACTGGTTGATTGCTTTTTCATTGCCGTAGCCTATTTTTTCACCTTTTAAACCGGATTTATCCCGTAAAATGGCTGCCATTTTTTCGGGATTAAGTTTTTTGTTTTCCTGAAGAAGTTCCTGAAGCTTTTCATAACGGTATTCGGAGTGGCTTTCTATAATATGCTTTTGGTTTCTTTTATCGTCTTTATAAGCTTCGGACTGAAAATGATTGGTACAGAACACCTTGCTCGTATTTTCTACCTTATAAACGCCGAAATTTTTAGGCGAAACTTCAATAATTATGGCATTCTTATCTTGTGCACTGCCCACCAGAATGGATTCCGAGACAAAAACTTTTCTTTTTTTAGCAATAGCAATTGCTTCATCAATATTTTTTGCATACTGCAGAATTTCCCGGGTTACCAGAGAAATCGGGGTTTTGGCAGTCAAAGGAATTTTAGATTTCCCGGCATTGATCGTTACGGTAATTCCTTCTTTATTCATCCCGGAGACTACACCAATCATTCCCGGCCAGCTTACGGACATATAGGGAATTCCAGTTTCCGGTTCTACAAATTCGACCAGCTTATTTTTAGCAAAATCGTCTCCGACATAAAAATCGAAGTTTCTTCCGATGAGAAGATCCCCGTCTTCTGTATTTTCATTCCAGACAGCCAGTGAAGTACATCCTACCATAGCAAGATCCTGCATAGCATGGCCAATGTCATGAGCTCCGTGGAGATACAGACTCCGAAGGTATTTGGGTGCAATAAAATTGTACTTATCTGAGGAATACTGCGACAGACCGTATAATTCCGCCTGGTAATCCTCCCTTACATTGAGGTACATTTTTCTGTTGTACCATTTCAGGAATCCGCGAAGCAGTTTCTGTTTAAATTTTGAAGGAACGAAACCTTCCACTTTTGAGAAGAATATTTCTTCCTGCTTCTGCATCAGATTCTGGGTTAAAGCTCCGTTGTTATATCCAAGCTGTAAAGGATTTCCTTTGATATAAAGTTCCCAGATCTGCTGCTTATTTTTGGTTAAATAATTCCGGTTGAAACTGAACGTAGAATCGTTGATCTTATTCACTTCCGGAGTTTCCAGAGCATAGGTGCTTATATCGGGAACATGGTGGACTGATTTTGAGATTCCGCATGAAATAAGGGAAAGGATAAGGAAAAACCGGATTCCCAGGAACAGGGTGGTAAGTCTGCTATTTTTTTTCATGGGCATTGATCATTTGTTTCAGACGGCCGTCTATCAGTTCTTTTCCCAGGATTTCCGCACAGGTATTGAAAGCTCCAATCGTTACTCCCAGAATTCCATGCATATTCACAGACTGGCCTGTCAGAAACAGGTTATCAATTTTTGTCCTTGGAGAAACCATTGTTTTCAGCGGATTATCTGAGTTTTTCATGTAACCATACATATTTCCTTCAAAGCTGCCGATATAATCCCTGTAAGACAGGGGTGATGAAGTATAAATGCTTTTTATGGAATGTCTGAGGTTAGGAATTTTCCTTTCCAGAGCAGCAATCATTTTTTCTGCTTTTTCTAATTTGAACTGTTCATATTTTAACCCTCTTTCATGCTCATCAGCAACGGTATTTACAGTTTCTTTCCAGGCTCTGACTTCTTCAAAATCCATATAGGAGATTGCCGTAAGGCTTTCAGCATAATCAGGATGGTGTTTTGAAGGCGTAGAGGAAAGCATATAGGTTTCCGGCCAGTTTTCTTTGCTGTAGCGGAATGCCTTCCATATCATTTCTTCTGACGAATAGTGGTAAATATTATAATTGAAGCTCGGGAACGACTGTGGTTTCAGGACCAGATAAACACTGAAGCACGATGAAATAGGTTCCCAGCTCAGGACCCTGTTCAGAAAGGATTTTCTGAGCTTTTCTTCTCCGATTAACTTAATAAAGGAACGTATTTCTATGTTGGAAATGAATTTCTTTGCTGCATATTCCTTTCCTTCTTTTGTTTTTACGGAAGATAAAACTCCGGTTTCATTGAAAATAAATTCAGAAACCTCGGAATGTTTATGTACTTCTGCACCATGCTCACGAAGTTTTTTAATGAGCAGTTTTGTGATCTGGCTTCCTCCTTTTACACATTTGTAAGCACTTTGAATGTAGGAATTTACCGTCAGCGCATGAACATAAAAAGGGATATTTTCAGAATCCCCACCATATAAAAAATTGGAACCCAGCAATACGGCCTGCAGCTTTTTGTCCTGGGTAACAGATTCTATAAATCTTTTGGTATTAAGGTGAAGGATTTCTTCATTGTAACTTTCTTTCCCAATTACCTGATACCTTGGAAACTGGGCGCAAACATACTGGATTTCTTCACAATAGCTTTCTAAGTTTTGCCTCTCGTTGGGAAAATGGGCTGCCAGTTGTTCAATGAAGTTTTCATAGCCCTGTGCATGAGGGTATTCCATATTTTCATCGCCGAAGGAAATCCTGTCGTAGCCGTCATCATCCATTTTATGTAGCTTCAGATCGCCCATAATTTCCAGATAGGAAAAAAACTGATGAAGATTCTGCCCTTTTGAAAGACCTCCAAGATAATGAACTCCGGTATCGAAAATGAGCTTCTCCCTTGAAAAAGTCTGAAGATTCCCGCCATACTGGTTATTTTTCTCCAGGACACAAACTTTCAGGCCTTCTTTGGCTAAAATAAGAGCCGAAACCAGACCTCCCAATCCGCTGCCGATCACAAGTATGTCGTATTCTTTTTTCAAAAGAGGAAAAGCTGTGTGTTTTTAATTTAAACGGAAATGCAGTTGCAGGAAAATGGCGCTAAACCATATTTCATTTCTGAATTGCCGGATGATTTGAGTTTATTAATTAGTTTTCGTTGTTAAAATTAGAAAAATTAATCAATATCATCCCAAAAATCGAAATAATTGAACCATTGAAGCGGATATTTTCTGATCATGGTTTCAAGATTCTGTACGTAGGAATTGAGAAGTCCCTGAGAATCACGGTTTTTAATATTTTTTGCCACCCTTGCGTATAAATGGTAATGCAGGTTCTTTTCTTTCATCACATACACATAGACTACGGGTACACCAAGTCGTGAGGCAATGAGGAAAGGGCCGGCCGGAAACCTGGCGCTTTTGCCCAGAAGATCCGCTTCAAGATATTTTGAACCTTCAAAATAACGGTCTCCCGTAAAGCAGATCAGCTCGTTATTGGACAAAGCCTGGTTGATCTCAAAAATATGGGACATATCATCTTTGACGTAGATGAATTTGATATTGCTCTGTTTTACGGCAACGCTTTCCAGGTATTCTTTTATCACGGTTACTTCCTGATCTGTGGTTACCAGATTGATCTGGCAGTCGAAATCGATATCTGCAAAGAAATGTTCTGCGATTTCAAAATTTCCGATGTGAGCACTGATAAGAACTCCACCTTTTTTCTCAGCAAGAAGATTGGTAAGGTTTTCAACACCATCAAATTCATAGGTGTATTTTTCTCTTAAGCCGGCAGAAATTGCCGTTTTATCAATCAGGACTTTTCCGAAGGTAAAATAGCTTTTGAATACGGAAACCTTTGATTTCCAATATCCATAGCCCAATCTTTTCTGAAAATAGTAAAAGATATACCGGTTGCTTTTTTTAAGGAATAAAAAATAATAGGAAGCTACAAAATAAAGCACAAAATATGAACTCCGTATGCCGATATTTCTAATACACCAAACGAATATTTTATATCCTGTTATGGTTCCTTTAGATTTACCTTTCCACTTGTTCATAAGTACAGTTTACCAATTTATCAGTGTACCAGTATGACAATAGCTTAATTTATTGTTATACTGGTACATTGTTCTATTGTTACATTATTAAAAAATAAAGTTCAATCGATAGTTATGCGTTTTTTTCAGCAATTTTATTTTCAATAGTAGTGTAGAAATCATCAAATGTTACCATTTTTTTGAAATCTGCCTCCCCTAATTTCACCCCGAAATTAGATTCAATAACAACGACCATATCAATATAGTCCAGACTGTCCAGCCCGAGTGTTTTTTTTAGGTTGGCATCATTGCTGATCTCATCGCCATCCACTTCGAATTCGTTTACTAAGAAATCATTAACGATGTCAACAATTTTTTCCCTTTCCATGTTTTTAATCAAATTTTTTAACTATTAATGCGGAGTTGGTTCCCCCAAATCCGAAAGAATTCGACAAAAATACGTCAATTTTTTGATTTTTCGTTTTTGAGACCAAATTTATCTTTTTCGCCTCATCGTCAGGGTTTTCCAGGTTAATGTTCGGTGCAACGAAATCGTTCTGCATCATCAGAATGGAGTAAACCACCTCACTTGCTCCTGCCATCCAGCATTCATGACCGGTCATGGATTTTGTAGAGCTTACAGGAACTTCGCTTCCGAAAATTTCATGGATGGCTTTAGCTTCATTGGCATCACCGATTGGTGTAGAAGTCGCATGAGCATTGATATAATCTATATCTTCTGCCTTTAATCCGGATTGTTTCAGGGCTCTGTCCATGGCTAAGGCCGGGCCGTCAACATTAGGTGTTGAGATATGTCCGCCATTTGAAGAGAAACCATAACCTACAATTTCTGCAAGAATTGTAGCCCCTCTTTTCTGTGCAGATTCCAGACTTTCTACAATAAGGCTGGCAGCTCCTCCGCTTGGGATGAGGCCGTCTCTTTCGGCATCAAAAGGTCTTGAAGCTTTTGTAGGCTCGTCTTCCCTTACAGAGAAAACACCAAGTCCGTCAAAGCTCGCCATTGAATACTTGTTGGTTTCCTGCGCTCCTCCGCAGATAATCATATCCTGAAAGCCGTTTTTGATCATCACGTAAGCAAGCCCCAAAGAATGGGAACCGCTCGCACAGGCCGCACTGATGGTAAGGTTAATCCCTTTCAGCTTAAAAATGGTTGAAAGGTTCATGGTTACTGTTGAATTCATTGATTTGAAGATCGCTCCGGACCCCATCAATGTTGTATCTTTTTTCTCCCTGGCAATGTCGATAGATTCTACAACTGCCTGAGAAACACTGTCGTTTCCGTATAAAATTCCTACTTCGTGAGTGTCCAGGAAATCCTGTTCTATTCCTGCCTGTTTCAATGCATCTATGGTAGCAAGATAAGCATACTCGCTTTCTTCCCCCATGCTTACACGCTGGCGTCTGTTAAGCAGATTTTTAAGATCCGGCTTAGGCACTACCCCTGTAAGGCCGGACCTGAAACCGAATTCTTTTCTCTCCTGTACTAAAGCAATACCGGATTTTCCTTGATATAGGGATTCTCTGACCTCTTCCAAAGAGGTCCCGATGCAAGAATAAATTCCCATTCCGGTAATTACAACCCTATTTTCCATTGATAATTAAGATTTTAGATTGCAGGCTACAGGTTGCAGGTTGCACTGCTACCTTTTATCTGCTACCTGATTTATGAATAAATTCCCCCGTTGATGTTCACTACTTCCCCGGTAATGTATGAAGCTTTCCTGGAAGCTAAAAAGGCTACAAGATCTGCTACTTCTTCGGCCTCTCCAAATCTGTTGGCAGGGATCGTTGTTTTCATCTCGTCTTCATTAAAATCCTGGGTCATATCTGTTCTGATAAATCCTGGAGCCACCGCATTTACCGTAATATTTCTCTTGGCAACTTCCTGGGCCAGTGCTTTTGTAGCACCTACCAAAGCTGCTTTTGCTGCAGAATAATTAGTTTGTCCTGCGGTTCCTTTTACCCCGGAAACAGAGACCATATTAATAATTCTCCCATATTTGTTGCGTAGAAGCTTCTGGATAAAGAAGTTGGTTACATTAAAAAATCCGTTCAGACTTGTATTGATCACACTGTTCCAGTCTTCCCTCTGCATCCACATGAATAATCCGTCTCTTGTAATACCGGCATTGTTTACGATCACTTCAACAATGGCATCAGGGTTTTTGTCCTGCCATTCCGTTAAAACATTCAAGGTTTCTTCAGCATTGGCTACATCGAATTTAAGGATTTCTCCTGTAGCTCCAAGCTCTTCTACTTTAGCCAAAGTTTCCTTTGCCGCGGTTTCATTAGAAGCGTAGTTGATGAGTATATGATAGTTTTTTTCTTCCGCCAGTTTTATACAGACTGCTCTTCCAATTCCCCTGGAGCCGCCTGTGACAATTGCACATTTCATGTGTTAGTGTTTATTTTATTAGTTTTTTTAAGTTAAATCCTATTCTTCCTTTATGACAATTCATTATCAGGGATAATTACATAGCCTTTAAATATTTCTTCACCTCTTCCAGATACGGATACATCACCATATCATCTGAGAATGCAGGAATGATTTTTCTTATCTCGTCATACAATTCTTTGGTAGAAGATGATACTTTATCCTGAAAACCAAGATATTCAACTGCCTGAATAATAGTAATGGCCTCAATCGCCAATACTTCAAATGCATTCTCAATCACTTTCCGGCAGATTACCGCAGCATTGGTTCCCATGCTTACAATATCCTGATTATCATTATTATTAGGTATACTGTGAACATACATGGAATTCGACAGCATCTGGCTTTCTGCAGTGGTAGATGTTGCCGTAAATTGTACTCCCTGCATTCCAAAATTAAAGCCTAATTTACCTAAATTTACGAAGGGAGGCAAGATTTCGTTGATCTTTGCATTTAAGAGATAGTTCAGCTGTCTTTCCGCCAGCATGGTCAGCTTGGTAACAACGATCTTTAGCTTGTCCATTTCCAGCGAAATATAGTCTCCGTGGAAATTCCCCCCATGATATACATGTTTGTCTTTTACATTAATAATTGGGTTGTCATTAGCTGAATTGATCTCGTTTTCAAGAACTTTCTCAGTATACTCCAAAGTATCTAAAACAGGTCCCAGGATCTGAGGAACACATCTTAAAGAATAATATTCCTGAACTTTTTCCTTAAATACTTTTTCCTGCTCTTCAAAGTGGGTATAAAGATGATCTTCTCTTTTTCTGATCAGCTTACTGTCAGCCAAGTGTTCACGCATTCTTTCTGCCACTTTCTGCTGACCATAATGTTTTTTGGTTCCGTTCAGAGCTTCTGATAAATGATCATCATAAGCCTGAACAATTTCGTTGATGGCACATGAAAGCCTGATGGAAATATCTGTTAACTGACTCGCTTTGTATGCGTTAACAATTCCTATTCCGGACATAACAGAAGTTCCGTTCATCAAAGCCAAACCTTCACGAATTTCTACTTTGATCGGCTCCAATCCTTCTGTTGCAAAAACTTCTTTTGTGGCTTTTCTTTCGCCTTTATAAAAAACTTCACCTTCTCCAATCAGGACTAAAGCAAGGTGGGCAAGCTGTACCAAATCACCACTTGCTCCTACCCCTCCGTGTTCGAAAATCAACGGTGTAATATCTCTGTTGATCAATTCTTTAAGCAGATGAATAACAGACTGATGAACACCTGAATTTCCAAGGGAAAGGGTATTCAACCTGGCCAGCATACATGCTTTTACTTCCTCTGCAGGCAATGGGTTCCCGATTCCTGAAGAATGGCTTCTGATCAGGTTATACTGAAGCTGGTGGGTATCTTCATCACTGATCTTGAACTGGGCCATTGGTCCGAAACCAGTATTGACCCCATATATTACTTTATTTTTCGAAAATTCCTTTAAAAACTGAAAACTCGTTTCTACTCTATCCAAAAGTGATTCGTCCAGTTCAATTTTTCCGTTCTCAATGATAATTTTTTGAAAATCCTTCAGTTCTAAAAAGTTATTTATTTTCATCAATTAAAAGTAATAGTTGCTAATTTTGTAAAATATTAATTATTTGTCACTAATTTAGCGGCAAAGATAGAAGTTATTATTAAAATAAAAAATCAAGATGAGCAAAGAATTTGTTGACGTTCTCGTAATCGGTGCTGGACCTTCCGGATGCGTATCTTCTTCATACTTAAAGAAGAACAATGTCAACGTAAAGGTTGTTGAAAAGACAAAATTCCCAAGACTGGTTGTGGGCGAAAGCTTAATTCCCAGGGTAATGGATCATTTTGATGAAGCAGGTCTTTTTCCGGCTCTGGATAAAATGGGCTTCGAAAAAAAGCTGGGAGCACGGTTTTTAAGAGGCAATGAAGTCTGCATTTTTGATTTTAGTGATAAATTCGGAGAGGGCTGGGACTGGACCTGGCAGGTTCCCAGAGCTGATTTTGATAATACACTGGCCCAGGAAGTCATCAACAAAGGAATTGATCTTGAATTTGAAACGGAAGTCATTGATATCCGATTCAACGGTACAGATTCTGTTATCACAGTAAAAAATAAGGACGGCGAAACGAAGGAGATCCATGCTAAATTCGTTATTGATTCCAGTGGCTACGGAAGAGTGCTGCCCAGATTGCTTGATCTTGAAAAACCTTCTAAACTGTCTCCTCATTCTGCCATTTTTTCTCACGTAGAGGACATTAACAGAGAAGAAGGTGAAGAAGGTACTCTTATTTCTTTTGATATCATCGAAACTGAAGTATGGCTTTGGGTGATTCCTTTTTCCAACGGAAATACGAGTGTGGGAATTGTAGGTCCTACAGAATATATTGAAAAACTATCTGAAAACGGTGATGCAACGGAAGCATTAAGAAAAGCTATTTCTCTTTCTGACTATTATGTAAAACGTTTTGGCGATGTGAATTTTCTTTTTGAACCAAGACATCTGAAAGATTATTCCTGCTCGGTAAAGCAGCTGTTTGGAGACGGATATGCCCTTACCGGGAATGCTTCTGAATTCCTTGACCCTGTTTTTTCATCAGGAATGGCATTTGCCACAGAATCCGGGATGCTTGCCGCAAAATTAGCTTTAAGGCAGCTTAATGGCGAACAAATCGACTGGCAGAAAGAGTACACGGATTATATTCTTTATGGCGTGGATGTTTTCACCACCTATGTGAAGGAATGGTATACGGGAAATCTTCAGGAATTATTTTTCCACAGGCCTGAAAATGAAGATGTGAAGAGAAAAATATGTGCAGTTCTGGCCGGTTATGTCTGGAATAAGGACAATCCTTTTGTAAGAAAACACGATACAGTCATTAAAAACCTTGCGAACCTCATCAAAATGGAGAAACAGCAGGAACAATCATAAAAAAGGGTCTGAATATTTTCAGACCCTTTTTGTTTTATTTAAGTACTTTCTTTATTTCCGCCCCGAGTTTTTTACCCGTAACTTCATCCTTCAGGAATTTATAATCGCCGGAAACTACCCTTACCCTCTGCGCCGTCAAGTCTGTGAAAAGAGTTACTAAAATGATAAGAAAATATTTTTTTCATGGTTGTGCTGGGTTTTTATCTTAAATCTATAAATGTAATGGGTTTTCTGCTGTTTGGATTGAAAACGGTCTTGGAAAGGATATCAAAATCTATGATTTCAATTTTAGGACTTACTCTCAATTTTGCACGGAAATGATCGCGAACTTCATTGACGAAAGTTTCATGATCCTGTTCTGTACTCAGTTTGATAATAATTTCATCCAACCCTATTTCATTAGACTGAATCACGATCTGATAACATAAAATAGTATTGAAATCATTTAAAATATCATTCATCGCAGGTGGATAAAGTGTCGTCCCCTTATATTTAATCATCTGCTGTTTTCTTCCGACAACAGGGCCAAGTCTCATGGTGTTTCTTCCACATTGACACAGCTCATAATGGGCTTTTACAATGTCTCCAGTCTTAAAACGAAGCAAAGGAATAGCTTCCACTCCCAATGTAGTGATTGTTAATTCTCCATTTTCTCCTTCTTCTACCGGAATTTCATTATCATCTAAAATTTCAGTGATAATAAGCTCAGGATGATGATGGCCTCCAATCTGAAACTCACATTCCGTGAAGGCGGTACTCATTTCTGTGGAGGCATAGGTTGAAAATAATTTAATGTTCCATTTTTCTTTGATCTTCTGCGAAAGAATATTGTCGGTAAAATCCTGATTCTTGATACTTTCCCCAATACATACGGCTCCGTAAACACTTGAATTTTTATAATCCAGCCCGTTTTTTTCAGCATAATCTATCATTTTAAGAAGAAAAGACGGCACTGTGATCAGGTATTTGGGTTGATATCTGAAAATAGAGTCCCACTGAAGCTCGGGAATGCCGGGGCCCATTCTTACCACACTGGCTCCCATTTTTCTTAGTCCTAAAAAATAAGCCAGACCTGCCATAAATCTTTTGTCGATAGTAGTGATCATCTGAACAACGTCTCCTTTTTGAATACCTGCGCACGCAAAAGAAATAGCCTCGTTGTAGGCCAGCCTTTCAAGGTCATTGTCAGACAATCCGAAAGTGACCGGATCGCCCAAAGTTCCTGAAGTGGTACTGTAGTCTACAATTTTGTCCTGTGAAATACAGAAAAAATCCTGATTGTATTGCTGCAGATCATTCTTTGTAGTGGTCGGAATCTTCTGCAGATCTTCCAATGTCCGGATATCTGCAGGATTGATATTATTTTCTTTGAATAATTTCTGATAAAAGGGTGAATGATTCTCAAGATAAGCCAGAAGCTCCTGAAGCTTTTGCTCCTGAAACTTTTTTATTTCCTGGATACCTGATTTTTCGATGGCCGGATAGAATTCCAATGATTGTAATTTTTAAAAGACAAATTTATTTAAAATTAAAAGATTGAATGATTAAAAGATTTAACAATTACTGACCGTTATCATTTTACCGCTGGAAAGTAAAAGTTTGTGTGTTAGTATTTCCTGCCGTATTGGTTATAATAACCTTTAAAGTATGCAATCCTGAACCTTTTGGACATTTTTCATCAAAAACATAAACAAAATCGTCTTTTACACGGGCAAAACGGAGCCATTTCCCATCCAGCTCGGCCCGGAATGAAGCAATGTCACCCACTTTAGCTGTTCCTTTCAACCGTAAAGAGCTACTGTTTATAAGGACTCCTTCTTTCCAATTCGCAGAAACAGAAGGCAAACTTTCATCCAGCAGCAGAACTGCCGTACCGAGTCTGTTAAATTCTGCCTCCGCACGGTCTCCGTTCCATTTTGCTTTTACGGCATCCATATCACTTCCGTAATCAAACAGCATGACCAGTTTATTCTTTTCTTCATTTGATAATTTCCTGTTGGGCTTTATTTTCAGTGTAAAATAATCATGAACCGGAATGTATGGTGTCTCCAGAACAACAGTATTGGAAATCGCGGCCGGATAGGAAGCCGGCTTTTCATACATTTTAAAGTTCACCGCATCATATACTGCATTTTTACTAAGATTTACTGTCGCATTTTCGGTATTTACTGTTTTTGCTTCATCCGGTTTCACCAATTGATCCGAAGGAGTTACCTGCTGCGAATTCACAGCATAACGAACTTTAGTAACCAGCTTGCTTGTATTTCCGTTAACGTCCTTTAAAATAATTTCAATACTGTGAACACTGTCATCCTCAAGATGAATAATTCCTGTTTTACCGGATGAATTGTAATTTTTCAGTTTCATTCCCGGCAATTCAGATAAATGCTGGATGCTCATTTTATCTCTTGAAAATTTTGTGTAATCTATACATCCATTGAGATAACGGGTATCATCATAGCTCACTTTATCAATAGAAAAGCTATAGATCAGCTGGCCATCCATCAACAGTTCTGCATGATAAATTCCAAGATTAAATCCCTGATTGGCTTTATCCACAGCTTTAACTGCAAAGCTTATTTCCGGTGAAGTAACCTGGATAATATCTGTTGTATACCCATTTCCGGCTTTTTTAACCGGGATTCCATTTGCTCCCGGCTCATAGGTACTGAAACGGCGGTCATACCAATACAATCCGCTGATCGTAGGAACAACGCGATCCGGGATATTAAAGTCAAAAAGCAAAGGATTGATGCATTCTTCCGTTTTAGTATCCCTGATTTCAAAGTGTAAATGTGGTCCCGCTGAACCTCCGGTATTTCCGCTCAAAGCAATAGTTTGGCCTTTGCTTACAGGAAACTGCCCTGGAGAAAATGTGATATCCTGCTCCCATTTTTCGTCTTTATACTGTCTTTCTTTTACATACTCATCCAGTTGATCGAAATATTTATTAAGATGGGCATAAACTGTGGTGTAACCATTGGGATGAGTAATATACACTGCATTTCCAAAACCGTAGCGCTCTATTTTTATCCTGCTTACATATCCGTCTGCAGCTGCAACAACTGTCAAATTCTCCTGACTGTTGGTCCGCAAATCTAATCCCATATGAAAATGATTAGCCCGGACAGCTCCAAAATTGGCAACCAGCTGCATGGGGATGTTCAGCGGGTTGCGGAAATAATTTTGTGGATAATTATTCTGTGCCGATGTTACAAAATAATTGAGAAAATAAACAACGTAGATGAGTTTGCAGAAAATTTTCATACGACATTTGGTTTTGGGATCTATTGAAATTACAAAATTTTATAGTATCGCGAATAGAAATTTTACGGTTTAATCTTTTTAACCGCAGATTACACGGATTTACACATATGATGCTGTGAAAAATATGCCATTTGTGAAAAACCATGGAGTTTTATTTTAAATTTTGCTGAAGCCTGATGAATGTAATACATTTTTTAAGCGGGCTAAAGCCTATTTCTATTGAATAAAACAATCATGAAAAACAGGGTAAACCGCAAGAAAAATTCACTTATTCACTCTTCATCATTCACCTTTAAACTCCATTCCGTATTTATATTTCTGAAATTGAACTTTTTAATAGATATAAGCTAAATAAAACATATATTATAAACCGACAAAAATCACTAAATTTGCAGACTTAATTAATCAACGATATTGAGATATTTACAATGAGCCAATTTAAAGAATACAAAAACCTCAACCTTATTGACATAGCCGAGAATGTATCGGAGTTTTGGAAACAGAATAAAACGTTCGGTAAAAGTGTTGAGATTCGCGAGGGTAATGCCGAGTTTGTTTTTTATGAAGGTCCACCTTCAGCAAACGGTATGCCCGGAATTCACCACGTTATGGCCAGAGCATTAAAGGATATTTTCTGTCGTTTCCAGACGCAGAACGGGAAGCAGGTTTTCCGTAAAGCAGGCTGGGATACACACGGACTTCCTGTGGAACTGGGCGTAGAAAAGGAATTAGGAATTACTAAAGAAGATATTGGCAAAAAAATCTCTATTGAAGACTACAACAAAGCCTGCCGTGAAGCGGTTATGCGATATACAGACGTATGGAATAACCTTACGGAAAAGATCGGATACTGGGTAGACCTTGATGATCCGTATATCACCTACAAGTCAAAATACATGGAGACGGTTTGGTGGCTGCTGAAGCAATTGTATGATAAAGAATTATTGTACAAAGGCTACACGATCCAACCTTATTCTCCAAAAGCAGGAACCGGACTTTCTTCCCATGAGCTGAACCAGCCGGGAACGTACCGTGATGTTTCGGATACAACGGTTGTGGCACAGTTTAAAGCGAAAAAAGAAACGTCTGAACTGTTTAATGATGTGGATGGAGATGTGCATGTTTTAGCATGGACCACTACTCCATGGACTTTACCTTCCAACACAGCTTTGGCAGTAGGAAGAGATATTGAGTATGTTTTAGTTAAAACATTCAATCAATACACATTTGAGCCAATAACGATTGTTTTATCCAGAGTTCTTTTACCTAAAGTATTCGGTAAAAAATACGCTGAAGGAACTGACGAAGATTTCGCAGGTTATACTGCGGAAACTAAAGCTATTCCTTTCAAAGTAATCAAAGAATTCACCGGAGAAAAATTGGCTGGGACTCAATATGAGCAGCTGATCCCATGGTTTACTCCTAACGATTCACCTGAAAAAGCATTCAGAGTGATCATCGGGGATTTCGTAACCACTGAGGACGGTACAGGTATCGTTCACATCGCTCCTACCTTTGGTGCAGATGATGCCAGAGTTGGAAAAGAAAACGGAATTCCGCCAATGTTGGTAAAAGATGAGAATGACAACCTTGTTCCTCTTGTAGACCTGCAGGGTAAATTCATCAAAGGAGAAAATGTACCTGAAGTATTTTCAGGAAAGTACATTAAGAACGAATATTACGATGACGGAACTGCTCCTGAGAAGTCATGGGATGTGGAACTCGCCATTGTTTTAAAAACTGAAAATAAAGCCTTCAAGGTTGAAAAATACGTTCACAGTTACCCACACTGCTGGAGAACTGACAAACCTGTATTGTACTATCCTTTGGATTCATGGTTTGTGAAAATGACAGCTGTAAAAGACAGACTGGTTAATTTAAACAAAGAAATCAACTGGAAGCCAAAAGCTACCGGAGAAGGACGTTTTGCCAACTGGCTTGAAAATGTAAACGACTGGAATCTTTCCCGTTCAAGATATTGGGGTATCCCATTACCGATCTGGAGAACTGAGGATCTTAAGGAAGAAAAAATTATAGGATCTGTAGAGGAACTTTACAATGAGATTGAAAAATCGGTTGCTGCGGGATTAATGAAAGAAAATCCGTTCAAAGGTTTTGTGATCGGAAATATGTCTGAGCAGAACTATGAACTGGTTGACCTTCACAAAAATGTAGTGGATAAAGTAGTTCTTGTTTCAGATTCAGGTAAAGCAATGAACCGTGAAAGTGATCTGATCGACGTTTGGTTCGATTCAGGATCTATGCCTTACGCTCAGCTGCATTATCCGTTTGAGAATAAGGAAATGATCGATAATAACAAGGCATTCCCTGCTGACTTTATCGCAGAAGGTGTTGACCAGACTCGTGGTTGGTTCTATACGCTTCATGCGATCGGAACAGCTGTTTTTGATTCTGTAGCTTATAAAAATGTTATGAGTAACGGGCTTGTTCTGGATAAGAACGGTCAGAAAATGTCAAAACGTTTAGGAAATGCGGTAGATCCGTTTGAAACACTTTCAGTATACGGTCCGGATGCTACAAGATGGTATATGATCTCGAATGCAAATCCTTGGGAAAATCTGAAATTTGATATCGAAGGAATTGATGAGGTGAGAAGAAAGTTCTTCGGAACACTTTACAACACCTATTCATTCTTTGCACTATATGCTAATGTAGACGGATTCAATTATTCTGAAAGAGAAGTGGAAAACCGTCCGGAAATCGACCGATGGATCCTTTCCGAGCTGAACCTTTTAATCAAAGAAGTAAAAGCATTCTACGAAGATTACGAACCGACAAGAGTAGCCAGAGCCATCAGCACCTTTGTGAATGACAACCTGAGCAACTGGTATGTAAGACTGTGCAGAAGACGTTTCTGGAAGGGAGATTATTCTGATGATAAAATCTCTGCTTACCAGACTTTATATACGTGTCTTGAAACTGTTGCGAAATTATCCGCACCCATTGCTCCATTCTTTATGGATCAGCTATATCAGGATTTAAATAAAGTAACAGGAAAAGATAAAGGTGAGTCTGTACATTTAACAGATTTCCCTGTTGCAGACGAAAGTCTGATCGATCAGGATCTTGTAGAAAAAACGCATCTGGCACAGAACATCACAAGTATGGTTTTCTCTTTAAGAAAGAAAGAAAATGTAAAAGTTCGCCAGCCATTGCAGAAAGTATTGGTACCGGTTCTTGATTCTAAAACGGAAGAGCAGATTCTGGCCGTTGCAGATCTGATCAAGCAGGAAGTGAATGTTAAAGAATTACAGTTAATCAATGCGGAAGAAGCATCACATTTAATTGTAAAACAGATCAAACCAAATTTCAAAGCTCTTGGGCCTAAGTTAGGAAAAGATATGAAAACCGTAGGCGGAGCAATTGCTGAGATGAATGCGGAACAAATTGCAAGCCTTGAAAAAGAAGGAAAAATAGATATCCAGGGTTATGAAATCACCCCTGATGATGTTGAAATCTCTACAAAAGATATTCCGGGATGGACGGTAACTTCCGACGGAAAAACAACTGTGGCATTAGATTTGACGTTAACTGAAGAATTAAAATCTGAGGGTATCGCAAGAGAGTTCATCAACAGAATTCAGAACCTGCGAAAAGATAAAGACTTTGAACTGACAGACAGAATTAAGATCTCCATCGAAGAGAATTCTCCTTTCCTTGAAGATGTTAAGAAAAATGAGGAATATATTTCCTCAGAGGTCTTGTCAAATAAAATAGAAATTGTATCTTCACTTTCAAATTTTAACGAAATCGAAATAGATGAGGTTAATTTTAAGGTTAATGTTGAAAAAAATTAACATATAGTTAATGTATTTCAAATTCCATTTCATAATTTTATTAAAAAAGAGAAAAGAATATGTCAGACGAAAGAGTTAGATACAGCGACGCTGATTTACAGGAATTTAAGGCAATTATAAAAGAAAAAATAGAAAAAGCAGAAAGAGATCTTCAGCTGATCAGAGAGAGCTTTATCAATGACCAGAATAATGGAACCGATGATACTTCTCCTACATTCAAAGCTTTTGAAGAAGGTGCAGAGACGTTAAGCAAGGAGCAGAACTCTATTCTGGCCGGACGTCAGGAAAAATTCGTCCGTGATCTTAAAAATGCTTTGATCCGAATCGAAAATAAAACCTATGGTGTATGCAGAGTAACCGGAAAGCTGATTCCTAAGGAAAGACTTTTAGCCGTTCCTCATGCTACGCTGAGCATTGAAGCGAAAAATATGCAGAAATAAGCCGTAAGGTTTGTAAAAATAATATTGGGTTTATATCGTATTCGAGGATACTTTATAAACCTAATTTTTAATGTATACCCATGAGCCAAGTATTGATCTTAGCAATTATTGTTGCTGCAGTTTTAGTGTTTTTCAATAGGGAATGGATCAAAAAAAGATTTTTCCCCGACAGACATAAAAACTACACCATTGATGATCAGTTTAACTCCGACAAACGCGAAAGGGAAAAGGAAATCGACAGACTTTTGAGTAAGATGGGCAAAAACGGAATCAATGATCTTTCTGCAAAAGACAGAAAAAGACTTGACGAGCTGTCCAAAATGTAATATATAAAACAGAAAAGAAATGGAATCTATCATAGTACATCCTAAAAATCCTATGGAACTGAGCGCACTGAAAAGCGTCTTAAAGGAAATGAACATTAAATTTGAAAAGGCTCACACCAAAAATACTTTCCATTCGGAAAAAGTGGCGAAGAAAATTTTCGACAAGAAAAACCCGGAAAAACCTTCTAAACCAAAAGGACTGTAATGAAAAAGATCTTAGCTATAACATTTTTAGTATTGTTAATTGATCAGGCTTCAAAAATTTATATCAAGACCCATTTCAACCTTGATGACAGCGTCAACGTTCTTCCGGGATTCAAACTGACTTTCGTAGAGAATCCGGGAATGGCTTACGGCCTTCATTTCGGAGGAATTATCGGGAAATACTTCCTGGTAATCCTGAGGCTTTTCTTAATCGGCGGAATGGTGTATATGTTCAAGAAATGGCTGCAGCAGGGAGCATCCAATTATCTTCTGATCCCAATGGCTGTTATTTTTGCCGGTGCTATCGGAAATCTTATCGACGGAATGTTCTACGGACTGATCTTCGACAGCGGAACAGTCTACGACCCAAGCATTGATCGATGGATCGGATATGGAGGAATTTCCAAATTTGTTCCGGTCGGCCAGGGTTATTCTGCTTTCATGAAAGGCTGTGTGGTAGATATGCTTCATTTTCCTTTAGTAGACTGGTACGTTCCCGACAATTGGCCTATAATCGGAGGAAAGCATATTGAGTTCTTCAAATATATTTTCAATGTAGCCGATTCTGCTATTACAGTAGGAGCCGCTTTACTATTAATATTCAGAAAAAAAGCTTTCCCTAACGGACTTGAGTTTTAAAAAAGCAGTATTCCGGATGAAAAAAGTTATTAAAAATATTTTTAAAATTTTCCTGCTTCTTCTTGTAGCAGGAATTCTTTTTATAGCATGGGCCAACTACAGCATCAGAAAAGAAAGCAGCGCTTTTGTTTCTTACAATATTTCCGATGTTCCGGAAACCAAAGTCGCCTTGCTGCTTGGGACCGGGAAGAATCTGAACAACGGCATGCCCAATGCTTATTTCTACAACAGAATACAGGCCGCTATAGATCTTTATAAAAGCGGAAAAATCAGATACATTATCGTAAGCGGTGACAACAGCACTAAAGATTACAATGAGCCTGAAGACATGCAGCTTACTTTAATGAAATACGGCATTCCAAAAGACAGGATTGTGATGGATCACGCCGGCTTCAGAACCCTGGATTCCGTTGTCAGGGCCAAAGAGATCTTCGGGCAGAATAAGCTGGTAATTATTTCACAGAAATTTCATAATGAAAGGGCCGTTTTTCTGGCTAAAAAAAACGGAATCGAAGCTTTCGGATATAACGCCAATGATGTCAATAAATACGCAGGCTTAAAGACCAACCTGAGAGAATACCTGGCAAAGACAAAAGTATACTGGGACCTGCTTTTCGGAGTACAGCCGAAATTCGGAGGAGAAAAGATTTTGATTCCTTAATTTTTTTCTTGCTGATAAAGCAGATTTAATATGATGATTCAAAAAGATTTCTAAGTCTTTTTTAGCCAAAACTTTTCCGGATTTTAATTTTAAGCAAACATCTATGTATTCTGTGGGAGAATTAATTTAAATTTGCAATTCATTAATTTTATAAATAATTTAAACAAATGTCAAGAATTCTTACCGGCATTCAAGCCACCGGAACCCCCCATCTTGGAAACCTTCTTGGGGCAATTATTCCTGCTATCGAACTTTCCAAGCAGGAAGGAAATGAATCATTTTTATTTATTGCGAACCTTCATTCTTTAACCCAGATTAAAGATGCACAGGTTCTGAGACAGAATACCTACGAGATTGCTGCGGCTTGGCTTGCTTGTGGACTGGATACGGAAAAAACATATTTTTACAGACAGAGTGATATCCCTGAAACCTGTGAACTTTCTTGGCATTTATCATGTTTTTTTCCTTATCAGAGATTAACACTGGCCCATTCATTTAAAGATAAGGCAGACAGGCTTCAGGATGTAAATGCCGGGCTGTTTACCTATCCTATTTTAATGGCTGCCGATATTTTATTATATGATGCAGAGATTGTTCCCGTAGGAAAGGATCAGCTTCAGCATCTGGAAATTGCCCGCGATGTTGCTTCAAGGTTTAATAATCAGATGGGAGAAGTTTTTGTACTCCCTCAGTCTGAACTTCAGGAAGACACAAAATATGTTCCCGGAACAGATGGCCGTAAAATGTCTAAATCCATGGGGAACATCATTAATATTTTCTTGCCTGAAAAGGAACTGAAAAAGCAGGTAATGAGCATCGAAACCGATTCTAAGGCCTTGGAAGAGCCGAAAGACCCTGCAACAGATAAGGTTTTTGCCATTTATGAGCTGATCGCAACTCCTCAACAGACGGAGGAACTAAGAGCTAAATACCTGGCTGGAAACTTCGGTTACGGACATGCTAAATTAGAGCTGCTGAATCTGATCTTAACTCGTTTTGCAAAAGAAAGAGAAATGTTTGCTTACTATATGAACAATCTGGACGAATTGGAAGCTAAACTTCAGGAAGGTGCGGCAAAAACAAGAGTAGTTGCTACGGAAACCATGAAAAGAGTAAGAGCAAGCTTAGGGCTTTAAAATAATAGATCACAAAGCATTATTCTTTGAAAGGATAAAGCAATGCATATTATCTTCAAACTTATAGACAATATCCCAACCGGGATATTGTTTTATTATGGTCCTAATGATAGACAGCCCCAATCCTGCAGAACTGTGGTCTGAACCCTGTTTGTAAAAACGGTTGAAGATCTGTTCTTCATCCAGTGGAATACCACGACCCGTATTTTGAAAGACCAGCAAATTGTCTTCTATGATGATATTTACAATTCCCTTTTCATTGCTATATTTAACTGCATTTGTAAGAAGATTGGAAAGTAAAATATCTGCCAGATCAGGGTTAAAATCTGCTCCAAAAAATCCTTTTTCGGTAATGCTGACATGAGTTTTCTTAAACTCAATAAAATCTTCATAGCTTTTAACGAGTTCAGAAATTAATTCATTAAAATCAACTTTAGAAGTTTTGTTAAACTGACTATTTTCTATTTTTGAAAGCATCAGAAGGGATTTGTTCAGTCCCGCCATTCTTCTGAGGTCCCCTTTCACTTCGGTAAGGAAGTTCATATTCTTTCTGTCAAGATCATCATTCTGAATCATTAAATCAATCTTGTTGATCACAATAGCGAGTGGAGTCTGAAGCTCATGGGAAGCATTTTCAATAAACTGTTTCTGCTGATGGAAAACAAGCTCGTTACGCTCAATCATTTCTTCGATTTCCAAATTGAGCTCTTCAAATTCTTTGATGGAATAATTCTGCGGTTCCTGCGAGGAGGCAATTCCGAACTGATATTTTTTAAGCTTATCTAAAATAGCATAGAAGGGAAGCATCGCTTTATTCAATAAGTAGCCGTTAACAGCAACAATACTGATTACAAGCAAAATATATAATACAATTAAAGCTGTAGTAAGATCATATACCAATTCATCCTGCTCTACGGTAGATGTCCTTATCTCAAGTCTTTGGCGTTTACTGAACTGATCTATGAAATCCGTTTCAAGCATCCGGTAAGGCTGGTCCTTATCATCGTATTCCATGTAGAACATCTTGTTATAGAGTCTGTTTTTGGCCTGATACTCAGATTCAGAAATAGGTTTGATCTTAAATTCATTAAATCCGAAATCTTTACTGTTTAATAGCTTAGGATCGTGATATACTGCTTTAATGATCTGTATCTTCCTGTCTTTCAATCCATCATCTACATTATCATACACTTCATCCAGAATGTAGGCATAAAAGAGTGCTGCCCAGACTGCGATAATTAGCAGCAGGATAACGATCATATATTTGATAGTATAGTATTTTAACGAAACTTTCATCTAAACAAATTTATAACCAATCCCATAAACGGCCTGGAAATCAGCTTCTGCATTGAGGCTTTTCAGCTTTTTACGAAGATTTTTTATTTGTGAGTAGATAAAATTCAGACTGTCTGCCTGATCAATATAATCTCCCCAAATGGCTTCAGCTAAAGTCGTTTTCTGGAGTGTTTTTTCCGGCTGGATCACAAAATAATAAAGAAGATCATACTCTTTACGGTTAAGAACCAGATCTTCATTATCAACTTTAACGGTTCTGCTCTCCGGATCAATTCTGATATTTTTATAGGTGATTGTATTTTCCCCATCCTGATTCTTTCTCCGGATCACAGACCGGATTCTCGCCATAAGCTCAGCAAGATGGAACGGTTTTGCCAGATAATCATCTGCCCCTATTTCTAATCCTGCTACTTTATCATCTACAGAATCCTTAGCAGACAAAATAATTACAGGATCTTTTTTATGAAGCTTCTTGATTTCTTTCAGCAACTCAATCCCATTTCCGTCTGGTAGCATAATATCCAGAAGAATACAGTCATACTCATACGAAATGATCTTTTCCAGCCCGGCATTGTACGTAAGAGCAAACTCTACGACGAAATGCTCTGCCTCCAGAAAAGTCTGCACAGTATCTTTCAGTTCCGGTTCATCTTCTATGATTAATATCTTCATTCCGCAGTATTAGCTAATCAAATATATGAAAATAGGCAGAAAAAGTGGAAGATAATAGCTCTCATCTTCCACCCTTAGCCTTTTTTAGTGTGTTTTTACATGCCTTCCATCTGTATCAAAAATGAGGCATACACCACTCATCAGATATATTTTATAAGCGTTGTATTTCTTTTCAATTAAATCTACCACACTGCATGGATAATGCCTGGTTAAAAAAGAAACCATACTTTTTCTTACACTTTGGGAAGATCTATTTCCCTCTCTGTTGCTAATTATATTCCAGTTGACCATGATATCAAGATTTAAGGTTTATATATATTTTAATTTGATTAATCATCAATTTTTTTGAAATTTCCTTGTCTGTCAAATTCAAGATCAAGTCCGTTGGAAAGCTCGGCTTTATAAGACCATCTTTCTTTTTCTATCTTAACGATATAGGTATTAGGGAAATTTTTGGCTGCATAGTTCCTGATAGAAGCCGGTATGAATCCTTGAGGCAATTTATGATGTTTTCCGTCTACTTCTTTCCAGTTACCTCTGCTATCAAATTCTACCTTTATCCCATTAGCCAAATACACCTGGTATTCATCCACACCATAAATTTCACGGTCTTCAATAGCCGATCCTACAGTGACACCTTTAAAATGGGTGGCAAGAAAATTTTTAGCTGTTTTAGGTAATTGGTTGGGATTAATTGCTCTGTCCTGAGCAAAAATAAATCCACCCGTTAATAAGAAAATCAAAACAAATGCTCCGGTGATCTTTCTAAAATTTTTCATAATGCTAAATTTTTTCTGTCTTTATTATGGAGCAAAGTTCAGAATCAATTTAGGAAAGAATTAGGAACAGACAGAATAATGAAAAATGTAGAATGTAGAATGAAAATATTGAATCATTAAGATTAATTAATCTTAATGATTCAAAAAACGGGATTGTAAAAAGTATATACTATAGGTATTCTTTGATCTGCAGAAGGTGTGTAATTGCTTTTAAGCCTTCTTCCTGCTTATTTTCCTTATAAATATCAAAGAAGATCACATCCAATCCATAGTTTTGGGCACCTACGACATCCGCAATCCAGTCGTCACCGATCAGAATGCTTTCTTCTTTACCTGCTTCCGCAAGTCCTAAGGAATATTCGAAAATCTTTGGATTGGGTTTTCTTACCCCTACGGAATCAGCGCTGGTAATGGTTTTAAAATATTTATCTATTCCGGAGAGGATGCATTTCCTTTCTGTTACTTCCTGGAAACCGTTGGAAATAACGTGCATCGTATAATGTTTGGATTTCAGGTATTCCAGAATGTATTCCGCACCTTCTACCAGCTCGTTGTGGTTAAGGATCTTATCCAGAAAATGTTCTTCAAAATATTCTGACAGCTCTTCATCATCCACTCCGAAACGCTTGAATGTATCATAGAAACGGTGTTTTCTCAGATATTCCTTACCAATAATCCCGTCCCTGATTTTTTCCCACAGGCTTTCATTAATTTCATGATAAGCAGAATGAAACTCTTCGAAATCTATATTATAACGCAAGGTAATTTCCTGCTTTTCAAAAAGATCTTTAATGGTAAGATAGGCGTTCTTACGGTGATCCCAGAGCGTATTGTCCAGATCAAAAAAAATGTGCTGAATTTTCATACAGCACAAAATTACTTATTTTAATTTTTGGAAAGCGGAAAATTCTTGCTCTTGGTTTTTACCAGTTCAAGACTTTTTGAGTAATTCAATAAAAAATCAATTGTTTGTTTCTTAGGTTTCAAAGTTTTCACTTTTAAGGAATCATTTTTTTTCATAGGCGAAAGTATGTTTTCCTATAAACGTGAATTTTTTAAAAATATTATCCTATCGTGTCAATACAATATTATTTTCATCCATGATTTTTCTCAGGTTGATCAATGCATAGCGCACTCTGCCCAATGTGGTATTGATACTCATATTGGTATGATCTGCAATTTCTTTGAAACTCAGACCGTCAAAAAACCTTAGTTTAATGACCTCCTGCTGGTTCTGTGGCAGAAACTGAAGCATTCTCAGAAGATCTTCCTGGATCTGCAGGGTTACCAGCTGATCTTCAATATTCTCCGATGGTTCTCTGATCAAATCAAAAATAGAATATTCGTCTGTTTCAAAAGTGGTTTCTGAAACTTTCACGTTTTTCGCTTTCAGTCTGAAATGATCAATGATAAGGTTGTGTGCGATTCTTTTTGCCCAAAGAATAAATTTACCTTCTTCGTTATACCGCCCTTCTTTCAGCATCAGGATGATCTTCATAAATGTATCCTGAAAAACATCATTGGCCAGGTCTTCATCATTAATTTTGTAAAAAATGAATGTAAACAGTTCTCGCTGATGACGATGAATAAGGGCTGATAGGGCTTCTTCGTCTCCTTTCTGGTAAAGGGAAATTAGTAGGCTGTCCGTTTTTGATTTCATAACTCTTCTCAATAATAAAAAAATTTGCAGACCAGCAATTCTCCAGATATTATATCTGGCCCTAGCTGTAAATACAAAACAGTTTTTTAGAGTAAAGTAAAATCAATAGGCAGTACAATTATTATATGGTGTAAATATAATAATTTTTTAATAACTGTTAACCTATTATTAAATTTTTACAAGAAAATTTAATAAACATCACTTAAACATATCATGAATAAAGACAGTAGGAATATTTAATGTTAAATTAACATTTAACCCTTTCAGCTCTTTTCCATTCAAACGGGCGTCTCCGATAGGAAATGCATACCCGCCGGTAAGATCCAAAAGCCCGAAAAGTGTAACTCCTATTTTCGGTGCAATGTATTTATTGGTTCCTTCTGCGCCCAACAGAAGATAATAAGAGTGGTAAAAATCCACATTTTTTTCAAAGTTAAGAAGCACATCTGCCTGCAATTTGGGCATGATGGCAAATTTGGAATTGGTGGAACCCATGAGAGCAGACCCTCCCAGCCTGTAAATCACATCATCATTCTTCAGAAAAAGCAGCTTACCTCCCAATTCTCCAAAGCTTTGATTCTGGTAAGTGTATCCCACAGTAACCATTTTGTGCATGGTGTACTGTGCCTTTGCCGCCATGCTCAGGAAACATATAAAAAGTACGGTAATTGCCGATCTAAAATTCATCATCTCTAATTATTTAAGGTGTAAAATTAAAAAAAACTGCCTTATCCAAAGATAAAGCAGCCTATTTATTATTGTTTAAGAAAATTAAATCCCAAAAGCGACTTTAATTTCATCTACTTTGTCAAGCTTTTCCCATGTAAAGAACTCAAGTCCTGTAAGGGTAATTTCATTTTTCTGACCTTTATTGAAGGTTTTGTCAGCTGTATAATGTTCTTTCCCCATATGTCCGTAAGAAGCCGTTTCCTGGTAGATCGGGTTTCTTAATTTCAGGTTCTGCTCAATAGCGTAAGGTCTTAGATCGAAGATGGAAGAAACCTTTTTAGCAATATCCCCATCATGAAGATTTACTTTTGCAGTTCCGTAAGTATTGATGTATAGACCACAAGGTTCAGCAACACCGATTGCATAAGAAACCTGTACCAAAACTTCGTCCGCTACTCCTGCAGCTACCAGGTTTTTAGCAATGTGTCTGGTAGCGTAAGCCGCACTTCTGTCTACTTTTGAAGGGTCTTTTCCTGAGAAAGCACCACCACCGTGAGCTCCTTTTCCTCCGTAAGTATCTACAATGATTTTTCTTCCTGTAAGACCTGTATCCCCGTGAGGACCTCCGATTACAAATTTACCTGTAGGGTTGATGTGATATTTGATCTGATCGTTGAATAACGCTTTGATCTCTTCAGTTTGCTGAGCCACCACTCTTGGTACAAGGATATTTTTGATGTCTTCACGGATCTTATTCAGCATTTCCTCTTCAGTTCCAAAGTCATCATGCTGAGTAGAAACCACAATAGAATCAATTCTTACCGGTTTATGATCATCAGAGTACTCAATGGTTACCTGGCTTTTTGCATCCGGACGCAGGTAAGCAATTTCGTTACCTTCTCTTCTTAATGCAGAGAGCTCTTTAAGGATAGTGTGGGCAAGGTCTAAAGCAAGAGGCATATAATTAGCCGTCTCGTTGGTTGCATACCCGAACATCATTCCCTGGTCACCGGCACCCTGTGCATTGGCTTTAGCTTCGAAAGATCCGTCATTTACAGCTCTGTCTACCCCTTGGTTAATATCCGGAGACTGCTCATGGATGGCTGAGATTACCCCGCAGGAATCCCCGTTGAACATATATTCTCCTTTAGTATAACCAATTCCGTTGATTACATCTCTTGCAATAGTCTGTACATCAAGATATGCGTCAGACTTCACTTCTCCTGCAAGCACTACCTGCCCTGTAGTGACCAGAGTTTCACAAGCTACTTTAGAGTTTTTATCGTATGCTAAGAAGTGATCGATTAATGCATCGGAGATCTGATCGGCAATTTTATCCGGATGTCCTTCTGAAACAGATTCAGATGTAAATAGATAAGACATATTATTCTTTGTTTTTTAGATTAAAATAAGTGAAGAAAAATAAGAATAATTGCCCAGAAAAAGAATACTGTTTTAGCATATTTTTAGAGAGGTTGCAATCAGGTCAAATTTTTCCTCGTTAATAAACGTCCGCAAATTTAAGTACTATTTTTTTAATACTAAAGGATTTTGCTTACTAATTATAATTTTCTTAAAATTAATGATTTATATCACTTTACAGCCTTCTTAGTTCATTGCGGCTTGATGCTTACAAATTCCTTTGGATTGGCATGATAGTTAAGTTTAAGCTCTAAAGAGTTCTTGATGGAATGTGACAATTCATCAATAATTTTCTGCTTAAACGTCGGCTTATAATAGATGATACTGATCTCTCTGTAAGGGAAAGGTTTTTTGAATCTGAAAACATTATCCTTCTGTTCCTCTGAAAGCTGACTCAATGCCAATTCGGGAAGAATACTGATACCGCCTACTTTATCCACCATATGCACCAAGGTCTGAATATTGGAGGCCAGGAAATCTAAATTCTTAGGCTTTAAAGTATTTTCTTTTAAGTGGCAGATATTTTCGAACTGGTTTCTTAAGCAGTTTCCCTCTTCAAGGAGCCACACCTTTTCTACATTCAATTCTTCAGGAACTACATAAGAGTTCTTTTTATTGGCTTCCGTATTGGAACTGTAGATCATCAGCTCTTCATTGAAAAGGAAATCCTGGTAAAACTCATCAGCAGAGTCATACGGTGTGGAAATAATTCCCGCATCAAGTTCGCCGGCTTTTAAAGCTTTAATAATATTATCAGTGGTCATTTCCTTTACATTCATCTGGATTTTCGGATTTTCTTCCAAAAATTTAAAGATTTCTGTCGGCAAAATGAAAGAAGAAACCGTAGGAATGATTCCTAAATTGATGGTTCCTCCCAAAATATTATTCAAAAGATTGGCTTTATTTTTCAGCTCATTGACAGATTCTATAATTACCTTTGCCTGATCAATGATCTGAAGTCCCACATCTGTAGTACGGATCGGGTGTGTAGTTCTGTCAAATACCTTCACATCCAGTTCATCCTCAAATTTTTGTATCATCGCACTTAGTGTAGGCTGCGTAATAAAGCATGCCTGAGCTGCTTTACCAAAATGTTTGTACTTATCTACAGCGATAAGATACTCCAGTTGCTGAATGTTCATCTGATTAATATTATCTATTACAAAGATAAAATGTTTTTGCCATTTGTAATCAAAAATTCAAGTAAATTTGATATTTAATACGTCTGCATAAGACAGCTTACAAGGGAAATCAACCATACAAATCATAACTATATGGATTCTAAAAAATTAACGCTCAGCAATGGCGCTCCTTATTTTGAACATCAGGACTCACAGACCGTAGGCCCGAGAGGACCTGTCCTTCTGCAGGATTTTATCCTTCAGGAAAACCTTGCGCACTTCGTCAGGGAAAGAATTCCTGAAAGGATTGTACACGCCAAGGGAACCGGTGCATACGGAACATTTACCGTAACCCATGACATCAGCAAGTATACAAAAGCCAAATTATTCTCAAAGGTAGGGAACTCATGCAGAATGTTTGCCCGGTTTTCTACCGTAGGCGGAGAAAAAGGAAGTGCAGATACAGCAAGAGACCCGAGAGGCTTTGCTTTGAAATTTTATACTGAAGACGGAAACTGGGATCTTGTAGGGAACAATACACCTGTATTCTTTATTAAAGATGCTAAAAAATTCCCGGATTTTATCCACACCCAGAAAAGAGTCCCGAAAACCAATCTGAAAAGCGCCACAATGATGTGGGACTTCTGGAGCCATAATCCGGAATCCCTTCACCAGGTTCTTATTTTAATGTCAGACAGAGGAACTCCTTACGGCTACAGACACATGCACGGATTCGGTTCCCATACTTTCTCAATGATCAATGATCAGAATGAAAGAGTTTGGGTAAAGTTCCATTTTAAAACAAAACAGGGAATCAAAAACTTTACGGATGCAGAAGCCGTAAAGATGGCCGGAGAAAACCCGGATTTCGCCCAGGAAGACCTTTGCGACGCCATTGAAAACGGAAACTTTCCGAAATGGACGATGTATATCCAGGTAATGACTGAAGAGCAGGCTAAAGATTTCAGATGGAATCCTTTTGATATTACCAAAGTATGGTTTCAAAGTGATTTCCCATTAATTGAAGTGGGAGAAATGGAGCTCAACGAGGTTCCGGTCAATTATTTTGCCCATGTGGAGCAATCCGCATTTTCGCCAAGCAGCCTGATTAACGGAATAAGTTTTTCTCCGGATAAAATGCTTCAGGGAAGGCTATTCTCTTATCCGGATGCTCACAGATACAGGGTTGGAGTAAATGCTCACCAACTGGAAGTGAACCGATGTCCTTTCGCTGTCAACAACTATCAGAGAGATGGTTTTATGGCAGATTCAAGCGGATATCAGGATAAACCGAATTATCATCCGAACAGTTTTGATGATATCAAACCGGACCTGTCCTATAAGAGTTATGAATATGAACTGGACAGTGCCCATGTTGCCAGTTACAATAGGAATGAAAATGATGATGACCATTACACACAACCCGGGCTTCTGTATACAAAAGCAATGAACGTTGAGGATAGAGAACATCTAATCAGTAACATAGTAGGAAGCATGAGAGGCATTACCGGACCGAAAAAAGATGAGATTATCAACCGTCAGTTATGCCACTTTTTCAGGGCTAATATTGAGCTTGGCATGAAAGTGGCATCTCAGCTTAACATCAATATAGATGCAAATATGATGAATCACTCAAAATAGTATTTTGAAGGATTTGTCAATTAAAAGGAAAAAAAAGTATTATTTTTTCCTTTTTTTTGCAAAAAATTCATAATTTGCGAAAAATAATATTTTATAGTGGAAAAATGAGTTACGAAAATATATTATTAGAGAAGGAAGACCAATTAGCTGTTGTTACAATAAACCGTCCCCAAAGCTTAAATGCTTTGAATGCAAAAACGATTCAGGAGATCAGTTCAGCAATGGACGAACTTAATGCTGATGAATCCTGCAGGGTAATTATCATTACAGGAAGTGGTGAAAAATCGTTTGTAGCGGGAGCTGATATTAAAGAATTCAGTGATTTTGGACAGGAAAAAGCCGAAGAACTGGCCAGAAACGGGCACAATACCCTGTTCAACAAAATTGAAAATACATCTAAACCTGTTATTGCAGCCGTTAATGGTTTTGCTTTAGGAGGAGGTTTAGAGCTTGCCATGGCGTGTCATATCAGATATGCATCAGAGAATGCCAGACTGGGGCTTCCGGAAGTTACCCTGGGGTTAATCCCGGGATACGGAGGAACGCAAAGACTTCCTAAACTTGTAGGAAAAGGCATCGCCAACGAAATGATCTTCTCTGCCAAGATGATTCCTGCTCAGAAAGCAAAGGAAATCGGACTGGTGAATGAAGTATACCCTATTGAAGAATTATTAACCAAAACAAAAGAATTAGCGAGTATTATAGCCGGTAACTCACCAATGGCTATATCAAAGGCAATACAGGCCGTAAACTTATCGGACACGGATAAAGGTTTTGAATCTGAAATCAAGTATTTCGGGGAACTTTTTGAACTGAACGACAAGAAAGAAGGAGTTTCCGCTTTTTTAGAGAAAAGAAAGCCTAACTTCTAAGACTTTTAATCCAAATTATTTCGAAAAAACTAATGCTGCGGTATGAATAAGTTTGATAAAGCTTATCTAAAAATGGCCCAGGAGTGGGCAAAACTCTCCTACTGTAAGAGAAAACAGGTTGGAGCTCTTATCGTAAAAGATAGGATGATTATTTCAGATGGTTACAACGGAACTCCTTCGGGATTTGAAAACTGCTGTGAAGATGAAGAGGGCAAAACACACTGGTATGTACTTCATGCGGAAGCCAATGCGATATTAAAGCTGGCCGCTTCCACGCAGTCTGCGGAAGGCGCAACGTTATATTTAACGCTGTCGCCATGCAAAGAATGCAGCAAGCTTATTTTACAGGCAGGAATTACAAGACTTGTGTATATTAATGAGTATTCAGACGACGATGGAATAGCGTTCTTGAGGAATCATGGTATTGAAATAGAACAAATATCGGACTGTGAACTAAAAAAATAAAGCACAAATATGACTTGGGATGAAAAGATCAAAGATTTTGAAATATTTCTTCGCTTCGAAAGAAATTTTTCAGAAAACACTCTCGATGCCTATATTCGAGACATCAAAAAATTAAAAGATTACGCCGAAGTGGATCTGGAAAATGTCGGTCCGGACTCTATCGGCTACGAAAATTTACAGGAATATATCTTCAATCTTTCCAAACAGAAGTTCAGTGAAAGATCTCAGGCAAGATGGATTTCTTCCATAAAAGCTTTCTTCAAGTTTCTTCTTGAAGATGAGTACCGGGAAGACAACCCTGCTTCACTGCTTGAAGGTCCAAAACTGGGATTATATCTTCCTGACACTCTAAGCCTGCAGGATATCAATAAGATTATTGCAGCCATTGAGGCAGATTCTGACCTCGGAAAGAGAAATCATTGTATTATTGAGGTTCTTTACGGATGCGGATTACGTGTTTCGGAACTTATTGACCTTAAAATTTCGAACATTAATTTCAAAGAACAGTACATTAAAGTAAACGGAAAGGGCAACAAAACACGTTTCGTTCCTTTGGCCGATTATACTGCTGAACTTTTGGAAACTTACATTAAAGAAGTACGTTCGAAAAACAAGATTAATAAAAAATACGAAGACACTTTGTTTCTGAATAGCCGCGGCACATCTATGTCCAGAGTGATCGTATTTCTGATCATTAAAGAACTTACAGACAAAGCAGGAGTAAGCAAAAAAATATCTCCACATACTTTCAGACATTCTTTTGCAACACACCTTTTACAGAATGGTGCGGACCTTCGCTATATACAGGAAATGCTTGGACATTCCAGCATTACCACTACGGAGATCTATACCCATCTGAAGACAGAAGAGCTTCGGGATGTAATTTTGAGTTACCATCCGAGGAATATTAATATTGCTCAATGAAACGGAGTTCCATCTGACTTTTGAAAAATAATTAGAACAGATGAAATTATTGAAATACTGCCCAAGCTGTGGCAAAGAAACCCTGCATTGGGACGGCGAAAAAAAATGGAGCTGTCCTGAATGTGGTTTTACCCTCTATAATAATGTTGCCGGCGCGGTAGCCGTTGTTATCCGATGTGGTGACGAAATCTACCTTACCAGAAGAAACCGTGATCCTAAAAAAGGGAAACTGGACCTGGCAGGAGGCTTTGTAGATCCAAAGGAAAGCGCTGAGGAAACATGTAAAAGAGAACTTTTTGAAGAACTTCAGCTTGATGTGGATATTTCAAATTTAAAGTATCTGAAAAGTCTTCCAAACATTTACCAATATAAAGAAATTGATTATAATACAATTGATCTCTTTTATGAGTATAATGTTCCGGAAAAATTTGATGTGAGTCTTGAGCTTTCTGAAATATCAGAGGCAGTCTGGATTCCTTTGAATGAACTAAACCTTAATGATATTGCTTTCAAGTCTCAGCAGAGATTTTTTAAGGAATATATCAGGAAATAATTTTTGTTTAAACTCCCGCAGACTTTGTGGGAGTTTTTTAATAGGTTTTTGATTTCAGCATTGCTTCAAAATACTGAATCAGCAATGTTCTTTCTGCATCAGAGAGATTGGCTTCTTTGTGATAGACAATGTAACCGGGCATTGGCATCGTCTTGTTTTGAATGGTCTGGATAGATTTGCTCAGCATACTCTCTTTCAGCTCCTTATTATAAGTTCCCCAGGCAGAAAAATTGAGGTGTTCCCTGCCTTCGTTAATATGGCTTTTTACAGACCAGGAAATTGGCGCAAAGTAAGCATATTTAGGATAAACCGTTTCATTGGAATGACAGTCGTAGCAGGCTCCTTTTATCAGTACTTTAATCTTTTCCGGGGTCTTTTTTGTATCAACAAAGTTGACGGCTGTATCGACAGGTTTATTTACCCTGTCAATGGGAATAAACTGGATCATTGCAAAAGCGACCAACGTCCAGAATAATACTTTTTTCAACGTCTTCATACCACTATTTTACCGGGGTCAGTACTGCATTTCCGGATTCCGACTTCACTTCTTTACTTACTTCCTTCTGTACGGTTTCTTTTGGCGTTTCCCCGGCAATAGGAACTTCCGCAGGTTTAGGAACATTTCCTTTAGGATTGTCGAGGGTTCTGGTATCTTTCAGGTCCCAGTCTTCCTTGGTTTCCCATAGTGGCCGTACAATAGCTTTTTTGTAGAAAACATAGGAATCTTCGGCATAGGTTTCTTTTTCAAAATCAGCCTCGTCCCAGAATTTATTACCGTTGTTATCCACAAGGATCCGCACGATATATTCGTTCGGTTTCAGAATATCAAATTTTATGCTGTTTCCTTTGGTATATCTTGAATAAATAACTTTATCCGAAGCATCCAGAAGCTGGATCCAGTAATTGGTTTCCGGCGCATTTTGAATGGTAAAGGCAAGGCTTCCGAACTGCTCTACCTTCTCTACCTCAAAATCAAAACGTTTTGACTGTACATTTTTAGTATAGTAGGATGATACTGTTTCTTTCGGAACTGTAAGCTGGTATTTTTTACCCGCTACAAAATCTGAATGAATCTGAATCTGATAAGGATCTGTTTCAGATATTTTTGCGGTAAATTCCTGTGTTGTTAAGCTATCGCTTTTTAAAGTCCATTTCTCAGGACTGATCTTATCGATAATATATCCGGATCTTATCTTAAAATCAGAATTGGGAGCCAGTAGAGGTCCACCATTATCATTTTCAAGATCCATTGCATTTTTCTTATTGTATTTATAGAAAACGGAAACCGTATCCTGCTTGCTGCCGGTATCATAACTGAATTTAAGATTTTCAGTCACAGTCTGCCCTACATCGCTTTTCACAGGATCAAACCATATCTTTACGGTATCGGATTTGGGACGGTGAGTCACTTTGATGTCCTGAAGCTTTTCGTTGATGGATGCCACTTTTACATTCTCAGGATTGCCTTCAAATGTCATGATAACTCCTCCCGGACTTTCTTTCATTTCAACATACTTCAAAGGCTTTTTGGAAGGATATACTTTGAGGTTTAATCCCGAAACAGACTTTTCAACATCTACAGGTTCTTTTTGAAATCCTATTTTTTCTTTTCCCGGATCATAGATGGAATTACCGTTCTCATCTTCAAAGGCAATAATTTTGTACTTTCCGGGGGTAAGGTAATTAAGCTCGTAATAGCCATCCTCATCCACTTTTGTAATATAGTAAGGCTTCTGCTTGTAGTTAATGGTATCCTTTATCTGGTAGAGACCCACAACCAGTTTATTTTCTCCTTCTTTCTTTTTAATGGCTACCGCATCTGATATTTCACCGCTTATATAAAGGTCATCCAGCTTATCTCCTGTTGAAAACGCAAAATTGAAATAACGCAGAATATTAGATTCATTATTATCAGCAATGGAATTCCCAAAATTGAAATTGTAAGTAGTATTCGCCTGAAGGGTATCTTCCCATTGAATCATTACATACTTATTAGCAATATTGGAAGGAAGAATCCGCTTTATATTTTTGATAGGCGGAGATATGATCAGGTTCTTATTAATATCCTTTAAGGTAATATATTCGTCAAAATCCAATCTGAGCTCACGGATATCTCTTTTCACGTTAACTCTTGTGGTATCGATATTCGAGCTTAAAAATTTTGGAGCGATGGTGTCTTTAGGACCACCGACAGGGGCTCCTACTCTTGCGCATGAATGGGCAAGAAAACAGATGACGAATAATAGAAGAAGTCTTTTCATAGATGTTTAAGCAAAATTAAACATTATTCTCCAAAAACTTCATGTCCGGCATTCAAAGTATCTTTATTGTCGTTCATTACACTGTGCAGTTTATCTTTCTGAGCAGGAAAATCCTCGAATAACCCTGATAAAGCAAGGGCTGTATATACTTTACCTGAATATTTATTTCCAATGGCTACGATTGTTACTTTAGACTTCAGAAGATGGGCAAAAACTGAATTGGATCCGTGCCACCAGCCGTTGTGATAAGTAAGCTTCTCCCCGTTGTCAAAGATTTTCATCCTGAAACCAAGTCCGTAATTATTCATTCCTGCTTTTTCATTGCTGTAAGGTGTGAAAACCATCTGCATGAGATCAGGCTTTAAAAATTCTTTTGAAAACATAGCCTTTGAGAAATTATAAAGATCTCTCGGCGTAGTATATACATTTTTATCTCCATAAATAAGATCAAGCCTGTCCAGAGGATACAGCCTGTTTCCGCCGTAATAAAAAGACTGGGCAGCTGTAGGTATATCTTTTTCCTGGAAAATATAGGTATGTTCCATTTTTAAAGGTTTGAACACCATCTCCTGCATGGCCTGCGGAAACGGGGTTTTCGTGATCTTCTCTATGAGTAAAGCTAACATCGCAAAGTTGGTATTGCAATACATAAAACCGGTGTCCGTATCTCTTGCCAGCTCAGGTTTATATTTGATGATCATATTCAGAATATCCTGATTGGTAATAAAAGCCTTTGAAAGCTCTGCCGGGGCCGGTTGTATTTTAGCGATAAAATATTCGTATTTCGGAAGACCGCTTCTCTGGTCAAGTAGGGTCTGTACAGTAACATTCGGATATGGAAATCCCGGAAAATACTGGGTAAGATGGTCGGTCAGTTTAATCTTTCCGGCTTCTACCAATTTCATCATGGCCATTGCCGTCAATGTTTTCGAAACGGAAGCTACATGCAGCGGTGTATTTTTATCAATCTGCATCTGGTTTCCTTCTCTACCGAAACCTCTGTAGTTTTCGTACAGGATTTCATCTCCTTTTGCAACAAGAATTCCTCCGCTAAGGTCGCCTCCTTCCCAGATCTTTTTATAATATTGATCAATGTATCCTGTGAGTATTCCTTTATCTCCAAGCTGGCTGTCTTCCTTGGTAAAAACATTGCTCAGATCTACGTTTCCATAATTCGGAAGATTGGTTGGGTTTTCAGCTGACACTTGTTTACCATCAGCATTTTTTTTACAGGAAATCAGGGATAAAAAAACAGTTACAATAAGTATAAAATTACGCGTCGTCATGAGTATCAAAAAATGAGTGGCAATTTAATAAAACTCAAAATAAATTCTCAGTCCGAAGCTTACATTATGAATTATTTAACATAAAAAAGTGGAAATGGAAAATAATGGGTGGACGAAAAGGCAAAATCGCGAAAAGGTAAAGACTGAGAAGTTAGTAAAAACTAAAGGGCAATAAGCTGCTCCGCTATTTTGCCCTTTTATCTTTTTGCCTCGTTAACAGTATGAGTCTATTATTTTATCTACAATCACCTGTGCCAGTTTTTCTTTACTTTGATGGGTCCATCCGGCAATATGCGGCGTTACGATTGCTTTATCGGATTCCAGGAGGTATTTCAGATCTTCATTTTCTGTTTCCAGATTTTCGAAAGAAGATTTTTCATATTCCAGGACGTCAAGACATGCTGCTTTTACTTTTCCTGACTTCAAAGCCTCAACTAAAGATTTAGTTTCAACATTTTTTCCTCTTGCTGTATTCACAAAGTAAAAGTCTTTTTTCATATCTGAAATAAACTTTTCATCTATAAGATAATGGGTTTCGGAAGTGAGCGGAATATGTAAGCTTAGGATATCCGCAGACCGCTTCAAATCGTCCAGGCTAACCTGCGCAGCATATTCATCGGAAATTCCGGGAAGAATATCATGAAAAATAACTTTACAGCCAAATCCTGAAAATCTTTTCGCCGTAGCCTTTCCCATGTTACCATATCCTATAAGGCCAACTGTTTTTCCCAGAAGTTCATCTCCTCTATTTTCTTCACGAAGCCAAATTCCGTTTTTCACTTCCTGTGAAGCTATAAAAAGACGGTTCATGAGGATCAACAGCATTCCTACCACATGTTCTGCTACTGAATCCCTGTTGCCTTCAGGAGAATTAATCAACTGAATTCCCAGCTGCTCAGCAACAGGAATATCAATATTTTCCATTCCTGCTCCTACTCTTGCAATAAATTTGAGATTTTTCCCTTTCTCCAGAAAGTTTTTATCCAAAGGAATCCTGCTTCTGATGATAATTCCGTCATAGTGTTGAATTTTTTGGCAAACCTCATCGTAGGAAGATGTAAAATCCTCTTCCAGTACAAAATTTTTAGCCAAAAGCTGTTCTGTAATGAGAGGATGGTTTTTATCTAAAAGGAGAATTTTCATTTTTTTTAACACTAATGATACCGATATATATTCTTTAACGCAAAAAACGCAAAGATTTACTTAAATACCTGCTGTTTTTAGGATCACAAAGGCACTAACGTTTAGCAAAGGCGAATCGATTTATTTTTTGTCTTTCTTGGATTCCTTTGTCTCCTCCGGCTCCTGGAATAATTTTTTAAGTTCTACCGATTCAAGAGGCTTCATTCTTCCCGAAAGGATCAGTGACAGCTCTTTTCTTCTGAAAGCAGCAGCATGTCTCAGCTTTTCTTCCTCTGTTTCCGGGATCATATCCGGGATCGGAATAGGACGGTTGAATTCGTCTACCGCCACGAAAGTATAAATTCCTTCGTTGGTATGAACTTTTTTCTGGTTGATGGGATCATCCAGCCATACATCTACATATACTTCCATTGATGTAGAAAATGCTCTTGAAACTTTGGACTCCAGAACTACCACTCCACCTTCAGGGATCGGATGATTGAAAGAAACGTGATTTACAGATGCTGTTACTACTCTTCTTTCACAGTGTCTGGCCGCAGAAATGGAAGCACAACGGTCCATTTTTGCCAGAAGTTCACCTCCGAAAAGGTTTCTTAATGAGTTGGTTTCGTTCGGAAGAACAATATTAGTCATAATGGTCAGGGATTCTGACGCTTTTTTTACTTTTGCCATTGAGTCTTAGTGTTGTTTTGAACTGCCGGAGCGGATTTAATGTCTTTTGCGGCCGGTTTTGACAGGGAATCTTTTTTCAGGGAATCGGAAACAGCTTCTTCCGGGTTGTGAACCATTACTTTTATGGTGTCTTTTACAATTCGGTGTGTTGAAGTCTGCACAGAAACATTATCAAAAGATTTCTTTCCGAATAAAAGCTCTTTTTGGGTAAACGCCAGATACAGAATTCCCAAAACAGGAATAACGAGAAGGAAAATCCAAAGAACAGATTTTTTTAACTTATAATCTTTCTCCCTGCTTTCTGTAGCGCTAACCTTTTCACCGTTATTGATATCCGAGAGCCTGATCTCTTCAAGCCCATAGAAATCCGGATGTCCTGACTCTATTCTTTTCCCTTTAAAATGGGTTTTATCATCTTCAATATGAACTGTCCCAAGATTCTGAATTTCCAGAAACTGATCTGCCTGAAGCTTCTTTTTCCAAAAATCGGTCTGAATTTTCAGATCGCTTCTGGAAGCCTCTAAAGACATCTGCTTTTCTCCTGCTATAAAAGCTGCCAGATCATCAGACTGTATTTCATAATCCACAGCAAAAACAATTTCACTTGCAGGCGGAAGGATGCTTCCGTTCTCGGAATTGATAATTGCTTTGGAATTTTTAAGCGAAAACACACCGAAGCCCGGAACCGTCACAGTTCCAAATTGTTTCAGATATTCTAAAATGTAAGCTGAAATATTCATTTGGCAGCAAATTTATAATTTTTTCGTGACTTTTGGAGACATTTATCGGATATAAAAAAGACTGCCGGAACAGTCTTTTGATTATTCCACACTAAAACAGGAATAGTATTATTTAAACTTTGGCGAAAAGGCGAAAAGACTAAATAGCCAAACTGCATAAGCAAAGAAAGCTGAGAAAGTAAATTAAGCTAATGAATTTATTCTTCTACCTTTTAGCAAATTTGCCTTTTCACTTTTTAGTCTTTTTGCCATCTTAGCATTTATTGGATTTTCCAGCTGATCCCAAACATGAAATTAGTTCCCGCCTGTGAAAAATAATATGGATCTCCACCGTAAACCGCTCCGTTGTTGACATACTTTTTATTAAAGAGGTTATTCACCAGTAATTTTAAAGCGATATCATTATGGGCAATGGTAAACTGATACTGGGCATTGAAATCCGTCAGGAAGTAATCCTTCAGTTGGAGATTCTTATCACCTGTGTTATTCAGATACTGTTTCCCAACATACTGATTCGTTAAAGCAAACAGGAAACTTTTGGAAGGATTAAACTTCAGCCCCAGATTGGCAATGACATTCGGAGAGAATGAAATATCGGTATCACCCAGATTCTGAAGGGCTCCGTTATTTTTAACCTTAAAATCAAGATTTCTGTTCTGGCTTAGGCTGACATTCCCATTCAATTCCCATTGTTTTGAAAGTTTTGCCAACGCTCCGATTTCAATCCCTCTTCTGTAGCTTTTTCCAGAGTTTGTCCGGATAAATGCCCCTACATTATTCAGCTCCCCATTTAATACCAGCTGATTAACATAGTACATATAATATACATTAGCGGTTACTGCAAAAATTCCGAACTGTTTTTCTATTCCGGCTTCAAAGTCATGAAGCTTTTCAGCTTTTACCTCATTATCACTCATGAGGTCGTCCCTGTTCGGCTCACGGTGGGCGTGGGCATACGAAAGGAAAACCTTACCATTTCCGATTTTATAATTCACCCCTGCCTTTGGATTAAAGAAAAGCCAGTTTTTATCAAGATTTCCGCCTTCTCCGTCTCCTGCAGTCAGGATCTTAGTATCATAGTCAATATTTCTGATCTGGAGATCCCCGAAAAATTCGAAATGATCCCCGGTTCGCCACAAAGCTTTTGCAAAACCTGCAAGCTCAGTTTTTACAGAGCGGTTTCTGTAGTATTCATATTCGTTGATCTGGGGAAAATACACTCCAGTAACATTTCCAAAATGTCTTCCGTAATACTGGTTGGCCACGACACCGAAATTAAGATCAACCTGTTCCAGTTTTCCGTAAAGGGTGGAAACTGCACCGTAAAAATCATTATTCAACCATTTTTTCCTGATAAAATCGGTTATATCTACAGGAGATCCGTTTACAATCTGAATCGGCAGATTATAATTGGAGTAATGGGTAGCATCCGCATCGGTTTCATCCACTCTTGTATAGTTTTCGTAATAGCCTTTTCCTTTTGTGTAATGAAGGGTTGTTTCCAGGTTCCAGTTATCACTGAATCTCTGTTCCCATAAAAGCTGGTAATGATTCTGCCGGTAATTATCCGTCTCATTATCATAAAACTTCTCTTCTCCGGTAACCAAATCTGTATATTGTCCTGAATAGTTGAATTTCGGATTGGTTTCCCAGGTTGGTCTGTCGATCCCATTCCATGCCTGGTATGTTTTTTCTCTTCCCCCAAAAGCCATCAGACGAAGTCTTGTTTTACCTTCTTCAAATAATGCAGTGAAGTTATAAGAATCCAGTTTTGAGGAAGCCCGGTCGATATATCCGTCGGAATGAATACGGGTATACCTTCCCATCACCGAAAGCCTGTCTTTCCAGAACTTTCCGGAACCTGCTTCCGCTGAATATTTATAGGTATTAAATGAACCGTAGCTGTCGTCCGTCTTAAAGTACATTTTCTCTTCCGGCTCTTTGGAGATTACATTAATACTTGCCCCGAACGCAGAAACCCCATTATTAGATGTACCAACTCCTCTTTGAATTACGATCTGGGAGGCAGAACTCGTAAGATCCGGAACATTTACAAAAAAAGTCCCCTGACTTTCAGAATCGTTATATGGAACACCATTCATCATCACATTGATCCCTTTCCCTTCCACTCCACGGATCCTGAATCCTGTATATCCAACACCGTTTCCGGCATCAGACGTAGAAATAATTGACGTTTGATTTTTCAAAAGTATCGGAAGGTCCTGTCCCAGATTCCTGCTGTCCACATCTTTCTGTACATTGATAATTTCCTTGGCAACGGGCAATCTTTTGGTAAAATTGACCGCTTCAATTTCCCTGATTTTCAGAGAATCCTTGTTTTGGGCCTGGATGAAGGCTGTAGCGCCTACGGTAAGCCCTAAAAAAAATAATCCTTTCATTCTATAAATCTTTAAAATTTAATGAATAAAAGGGGCAGATTATGATGAGTTATCAGTAAATGGTAATAAGTAATATTTTGAGAATTACTCATCTCTCATTACCTATTGCTCATTTTTAATTTCCCTAAACAGCATTATCCGTTCCAGGTTCATTGGGTATAATCTCAGCCTGTTAAAGCACCCCTTTATTTCAGCCGCAAAATTACGAAAAAAATGTGACATGGGGATTTTAGGTTTCGGGGTACTTAGTTGTGGGGTGTTAGATATTTTTATAACAATTAAATATAAATAAGCAGTTTTAAAAACCTCTCCATTAAGTTTTAAGCTTACTGCTTATAGCCTACAGCCTTTAATAAGTCTTATTTCTTGCATCAATATAATAGTAGTTCTTTCCGTCTTTTGTTACTTCAAACATTCTTCCCAGTTTCCAGGTAAAGTTTCTTTTTATATTGGAATACTCAAAAGGAACGATCACTTTGTTGTTGACATCAATGACCCCGAATCTGTCATTATGAGAAGCTACAATCATTGGATTTGCCACATCATCACCCTCCATAATATATAAATACTGATATTGCGGATAAATCTGATAATCCCTGTAATCTGCCGCATTTACAAATCTGGATTTTTCAATAATCCCATAAAACCCGTTCAGGACATAAGCCTGGTAAAGCTGCTGCTTATAATTATCAGACTTACACTTCCCAAGGTCTGAATCTTTGAACTGATAAACTCTTTTTCCAGCCTTATTGATCCGGTAAGAAATCATATCTTTTTCTACAGTAGCATATTCATCTGTCCCGAATTTTCTTACTTTCTCGTTGGGAGAATTCAAAAGATTACAGTCTTCATAAAAAAAGACAGCAATATGATATTCAGGCTTGATAATAAATTTTCCGTTCTGATTGACATATCCGAATTTCCCATCTTCCTTTTTGGGAATCAGCACCGGAAGTTCCTGATGGATCACCACAAGATCCGGATTAGGCTTAACTTCGGGAGATGCCTTTTTTACAGTAGTTTTCGTCACATTTTTTATAGGTAGTTTCTTCATAGATTTCGTCTGTGAAAAAACGAAAAACGAAATAAATACACCTAAAAAATTCAGTACATTTTTCATATTCATCATTTGCCTGCAAAATTACGGCCAAAAATAGAAATTATCAAATTCATATTTATAAAGAATCTAAATAATTTCATCTTATAAAATACTAAATTTTCGTACTTTTGGGAACCTTTTTAATTGTTTGATAATTAACGAATATTATCTCACACTAACAAAAAAAGGGGTAGATTATACTGACTTTACTCCTCTTAATTGCTTTCGAAAATAGCATTATCGTATTGTAACAGGCTGATAAAGACACAGTGCTAACAAAACATTTTATTAATCTACATTTTAAATTGAAAGATTTCTATTATTATGAGTATTTATAAGGATTACATCAAAGAGATTGAAGAAAGAAAAAACCAGGGGCTTCATCCAAAGCCAATTGACAGTGCTGAATTATTAAGCGAAATTATTACGCAGATTAAAGACTCTGGTAATGCAGACCGACCGGACTCTCTTAAATTTTTCATTTACAACACACTACCCGGAACTACAAGCGCTGCAGGCGTAAAAGCTGAATTTTTAAAAGAGATCATTCTTGGTGAATCCAAAGTAGAAGAAATATCACCGGCATATGCCTTTGAACTATTGTCTCACATGAAAGGAGGTCCTTCTATCAGAGTATTGCTAGATCTGGCTTTAGGTAACGATATCTCAATTGCCAAAGAAGCGGCTAATGTCCTTAAAACTCAGGTTTTCCTTTACGAAGCCGATACCAACCGTCTGAAAGAAGTATTCAACAGCGGTAACGAAATCGCAAAAGATATTATTGAAAGCTACGCAAAAGCAGAATTTTTCACTAAACTGCCGGATATTGCAGAAGAAATTAAAGTAGTTACATTCATTGCAGGGGAAGGAGACATCTCAACAGATTTACTTTCCCCGGGTAACCAGGCCCACTCAAGATCAGACCGTGAGCTTCATGGTAAATGTATGATCACGCCTCAGGCACAGGAAGAAATCAAAGCGCTTCAGGCACAGCATCCTGACAAAAGTGTAATGCTGATTGCAGAGAAAGGTACAATGGGAGTAGGTTCATCCAGAATGTCAGGAGTAAACAACGTGGCTCTTTGGACAGGAAAGCAGGCAAGCCCGTATATTCCGTTTGTAAACATTGCTCCGATCGTTGGAGGAACCAACGGTATCTCTCCGATTTTCCTTACTACAGTAGACGTAACCGGAGGTATTGGTATTGACCTTAAAAACTGGGTTAAAAAGCTTGACGAAAACGGCAATCCTCTTCGTAATGAAAATGGCGATATCGTTCTTGAAGAAGCATATTCTGTAGCTACCGGAACCGTTCTAACCATTAATACAAAAACAAAAAAACTATATAACGGCGACCAGGAGCTGATTGATATTTCAAAGGCATTCACTCCTCAGAAAATGGAATTCATCAAAGCCGGCGGATCTTATGCCATTGTATTTGGTAAAAAACTGCAGACATTTGCAGCAAAACTTTTAGGAATTGAAACTCCTGCTGTTTTTGCCCCTTCAAAAGAAATTTCCCACGAAGGTCAGGGACTTACAGCTGTGGAAAAAATATTCAACAAAAATGCTGTTGGAACAACACCTGGAAAAGTTCTACATGCCGGTTCAGACGTTCGTGTACAGGTAAATATTGTTGGATCTCAGGATACAACAGGACTGATGACTGCTCAGGAACTTGAATCTATGGCTGCAACCGTAATTTCTCCGATCGTTGACGGCGCATACCAATCAGGATGTCACACCGCTTCAGTATGGGATAAAAAAGCACAGGCAAACATTCCTAAGCTGATGAAATTCATGAATGAGTTCGGCTTGATTACAGCCCGTGACCCGAAAGGTGAATATCATGCTATGACCGACGTAATTCACAAAGTTCTTAATGATATCACTATAGACGAGTGGGCCATCATCATTGGCGGTGACTCCCATACAAGAATGTCAAAAGGAGTTGCTTTTGGAGCTGACTCCGGAACCGTTGCCCTGGCATTGGCTACAGGTGAAGCATCTATGCCTATTCCTGAATCTGTAAAAGTAACCTTCAAAGGGAATATGAAAGAACACATGGATTTCCGTGATGTTGTTCATGCTACACAGGCTCAGATGCTTAAGCAGTTCGGAGGAGAAAACGTATTCCAGGGAAGAATCATTGAGGTTCACATTGGAACACTTCCGGCTGACCAGGCATTTACCTTTACAGACTGGACGGCAGAAATGAAGGCTAAAGCTTCTATCAATATTTCTGAAGACAATACATTAATTGAATCTTTGGAAATTGCCAAAAGCAGAATCCAGATCATGATTGATAAAGGTATGGATAACCACAATCAGGTTCTTCAGGGATTAATCGATAAAGCTAATAAGAGAATTGCAGAGATCAGGTCTGGTGAAAAGCCGGCTTTAACTCCGGATTCAAACGCGAAATATTATGCAGAAGTAGTCGTTGATCTTGATGCCATCGTTGAACCGATGATTGCTGACCCGGATGTAAACAACGAAGACGTTTCCAAAAGATATACCCATGATACCATCAGAGACCTTTCTTATTATGCAGGTGAGAAAAAAGTAGATCTTGGATTTGTCGGATCTTGTATGGTTCACAAAGGAGATTTAAAGATTGTTTCCCAGATGCTTAAAAACATTGAAAAACAACAAGGTAAAGTTGAATTCAACGCTCCTCTTGTAGTAGCGGCTCCAACTTATAATATCATTGATGAGTTAAAAGCTGAAGGAGACTGGGAATTTTTAGAAAAATATTCAGGTTTCGAATTTGACGATAATGCTCCTAAAGGTGAAGCGCGTGTTGAATACAAAAACATGATGTACCTGGAGCGCCCCGGCTGCAACCTTTGTATGGGTAACCAGGAAAAAGCGGCAAAAGGAGACACTGTACTGGCTACCTCAACCCGTCTTTTCCAGGGAAGAGTTGTTGAAGATTCCGAACGTAAAAAAGGAGAATCTTTACTGGCTTCAACTCCTGTTGTTGTACTATCTGCCATTATTGGAAGAATTCCTAATATAGATGAATACAAAGCTGCGGTTGAAGGCATTGACCTTACTAAATTTGCTCCTCCTATTAAAGAATTGGTTCAGGTTGGTCATTAACAGAGCTTAAAGATAAGTCCTCGGACTATTTTAAATTATATAATTGAAAGATTTTAGTCCTGCGGAATTTAAAATCTTTCAATTTTTGTTTAGAATCTTTCCATTTAAGGCTGGTTAAGAATTATTTAAGATAAAAGAAATAAAACAAATTCCAATTTTTTCTTAACTTGATAGACGGAAAATATCCTGACCATTGTTCAGAACAATCCCTTTAATAGATTGAAGGAACAGAATTTGATGAAATGTAAAGGTCTATTTTTCCGGAAAAAGAGGAAAGTATATTTAAAAGAAGAAAAATTAAATTAAGATATGACTTTTGATATTGATATGATCAAAAAAGTGTACGAGCGTTACCCGGAAAGAATTGCTGCGGCAAGACAAGTCGTGGGAAAACCGCTTACACTTTCAGAAAAAATCCTTTACACTCACCTGTGGGAAGGAAATGCTACACAGGCACATGAGAGAGGAAACTCTTACGTAGATTTCGCACCGGACAGAGTGGCCATGCAGGATGCTACTGCGCAAATGGCGCTTTTACAGTTCATGCAGGCAGGAAAAGCTAAAGTAGCTGTTCCGTCCACCGCTCACGCCGATCACCTGATCCAGGCAAGAGTAGGTGCTGAAGCAGATTTACAGGAAGGTATCAACAAAAACTCGGAAGTATTCAACTTTCTGAGTTCTGTTTGTGATAAATATGGAATCGGTTTCTGGAAACCAGGAGCCGGAATCATTCACCAGGTTGTACTGGAGAACTATGCATTCCCGGGAGGTATGATGATTGGTACCGACTCTCATACCGTAAACGCAGGTGGTCTGGGAATGGTAGCTATCGGTGTTGGTGGTGCTGATGCCGTAGATGTAATGGCCGGAATGGCATGGGAGCTTAAAATGCCAAAGCTTATCGGGGTAAAATTAACCGGTAAAATGAACGGATGGACTTCTGCAAAAGACGTCATCCTGAAAGTGGCAGGAATCCTTACCGTAAAAGGCGGAACAGGATGTATCGTGGAATATTTCGGTGAAGGAGCAGAATCTCTTTCAGCAACAGGTAAAGGAACCATCTGCAACATGGGTGCTGAAATCGGGGCAACCACTTCTACTTTCGGATACGATGATTCCATGAGAAGATACCTCGCTGCAACAGGAAGACAGGATGTAGTAGATGCTGCCGATAAAATCGCAGAACACCTGACAGGTGATGCTGAAGTATATGCAAATCCTGAACAATATTTTGATCAGTTAATAGAAATCAACCTTTCTGAACTGACTCCTCACTTAAACGGACCTTTTACTCCGGACCTTGCTACCCCTGTAGCAGAATTCAGAGCTAAAGCTGAAGCCAACGGATGGCCGCTTGAGGTGGAATGGGCATTGATCGGGTCTTGTACCAACTCTTCTTATGAAGATTTATCAAGAGCCGCTTCCATCGTTGAAGATGCAGTGGCAAAGGGCGTGAAGCCAAAAGCAATTTTAGGAATTAACCCTGGTTCAGAACAGGTAAAATTCACAGCAGAAAGAGACGGATTCTTAAATTCTTTCAGAAAATTTGAAAATGCCAGAATCTTTACCAATGCCTGCGGACCTTGTATCGGACAATGGGACAGAGAAGGAGCGGACAAAGGAGAGAAAAACTCTATCATTCACTCTTTCAACAGAAACTTTGCCAAAAGAGCTGACGGTAACCCGAATACACACGCATTCGTAGCATCTCCGGAAATGGTAGCTGCAGTAGCAATTTCAGGAAGATTGGATTTCAATCCGATTACAGATACTTTAACTGCCGAAAATGGTGAGCAGGTAAAATTAGACGAACCTAAAGGCTCTGAACTTCCTGCAAGAGGTTTCGCAGTTGATGATAACGGATACCAGGCACCATCTGAGGACGGTTCTTCTGTTGTTGTGAAGGTAAGTCCCACTTCGGACAGACTTCAGTTACTGGAAGAATTCCCTGCATGGGACGGTAAGAACATTGAAGGCGCTAAGGTACTGATCAAGGCCTTCGGAAAATGTACTACCGACCATATTTCTATGGCGGGACCATGGCTGAAATATAGAGGTCATCTTGACAATATTTCAAACAACATGCTGATTGGAGCTGTCAATGCCTACAACATGGAAACCAACCGCGTTAAAAATGAATTAACGGGTGAATATGGTGAAGTTCCGGCTGTACAGAGAGCTTATAAAGCCGCAGGAATTCCTACCATCGTTGTTGGAGACCAGAATTATGGTGAAGGTTCTTCAAGAGAGCATGCAGCAATGGAACCAAGACATTTAGGTGTAAAAGCAGTATTGGTAAAATCATTCGCGAGAATCCACGAAACCAACCTTAAAAAACAAGGAATGTTGGGAATCACTTTCGCTAATGAAGCTGATTATGATAAAATCCAGGAAGATGACACCGTTAATTTCTTAGATCTTGACCAGTTTGCACCGGGAAAACAACTGACTTTAGAATTCGTTCATGCTGACGGAACTAAAGACATCATTATGGCCAATCATACTTACAACGATCAGCAGATCGATTGGTTTAAGGCTGGTTCTGCCCTTAACCTGATTAAAAAACAACAGAATTAATTGTTAGAATAATTAATCATAGAAAAGCGGCTTCCTTCGGAAGCCGCTTTTTATTTTAGCCTGTTTCTAAAATTTAAACTCTATCCTTGCAAAAAGGAAACGCCCACCAATCCCATACTGGGAAACCTGTCTGGAATACACAAACTGATTATCCGCGGTCAAAGAGCTGATATTCGGACTTTTCGACGGAAGAATATTGAAGATATTATTACTTCCTACTGTTGCTGAGATATTTTTATTAAAATCATAACCTACGGAAAGGTCCGTTACAAAACGTTCATTCAATATAAAATGCTCTCTGTTTTCAGTAACTCCGTCAAAGTTGGCATCCAGCACATCAGCATCCGTCACTTTTCCGAAATAGGAATTTCTAAGGGAAACTGTAAGCGCGGCAAGCCTCAGGGTATTGGCAAGTGTAGCTTTTATGCGGGGTACAGCTTCTTCAAAGTAGACTCTGTTGGGTTCGGAAAAATAATTATTAATCTGGCTCACCAGTTTAGGTGAAGCATGAATATCCCCGATCCTTCTGGTTTGGTTAAGATTAAGTCCCAGATTATTTTCCAGGGATATCCCTTCTGAGATCCTTGAATTCTGGGAAATCGTAATATCTAATCCTTTTGTCTGTGAATCCACTGCATTGGCAAAGAAATTGGCAGCACTGGCTCTTGCAAGGTCAAAGGCACTTTGCAGCACCTGATCATCAGGAGTATTAACTGTTTCCGGACGGTAGAATAAATCCGTAAGCACTACTCTGTCCTTGATCTTTATAAGATAAGCATCTGCTGTAAACACCAAGCTCAAAGACGGAATCTTCCAGGTAATTCCTGTGCTGTAAGATTGTGAAGTTTCCTGCTTCAGTTTTGGAATTCCTAATGCCTGGGCTGCTTCGGAATTATTCCTGAAAGTTCCTACCTGTGTTGTTTGCCCCTTCTGAATCAGTGTAGACGTAGAACTATAGTAAATCTGAGCCAAAGAAGGTGCTCTGAATCCTGTAGAAACCGCTCCTCTCAAATTGAAGTTTTTAGCCAGCTTCACATTGGTGGCCAGCTTATAATTGAAGGTAGAACCGAAATCTGAATAATTCTCGAAACGTACCGCTCCTTCCAACAGCCACCAATCCGTTGGTTCAATTTCAACATCGGCATATGCTGCGACACTGTTTCTGCTTCCGGAAACCGCATTATCAGGACTAAATCCTGGAAAAACCTGTGATCCGGCAGGCCTTACAACACCAAAGAAGTCCGTTACCTTTTCATTGTCTGGTGTTGCGGCAGTTACCACACGGCCAAAGATATCATAGGAAACATAGGAGTTTTCATTACCAGCATTTACTTTATAGTTTTCATAACGGTATTCCCCTCCAAAGGCTATGTTCAGACCATGAAGTACATCATATTTTTTTGAGAAATCAAGATTCAGAGTATTTTGTAAAAATTCTGAGCCTCCTGCTTCAAATGTTCTTGGGGAATTCTCGACCAAGGAGGCATTAAATGTATTCACCACCCCAAAATTAAAGGCATTCTTTCCGAAAGTATTGCTCAGATCCACATTCCAGCCGTTCCATTTTCCTTTGATCCCTCCGGCTAAGGAATAATCATTCACACTGGCTTCAATTTGCGGAAGATACCCATTAGAGGTAACAGCATTGATATTTCTTTCTGTGTTTGGCAGACGGTAAAATCCTCCTGCATTTCCTAATCGGTAACTGTAGCCTCCGAATGAGTATACTTTCCAGTCTTCATTCACCGGAATTTCAGAGTTGAAAAATAGCTGTGCGGACTGCAGCTTAGACTGTCCTGCTCTTAAACTGAAATCCTTTCTTTCCAAACCCCTGTATGTAAGCTCCTGATCAGTAAAATCTCTTCTCAGCAAACCTTGTAATGCTGCTATACTGTTAGCTCCTGATATCTGATCCTTGAAATCCTGTGAAAAATAGCCAACCTGTGAGGCATACTGCCTAACCGTATTGATAATTTGCTGGGTATTAGGAGTATTGGTAATATTCTTATACAGTCCATCAATATTGACTCCATTCTGCAATGCCCTGTAATTAATAGCATTATAGGCATTAAAAATATCGCCCTGACGGACACCAGCTCTTGAATAAGGATCTCTATACTGTACGGAACCTGTTACATTAATAAATCCTTTCTCCCCGATCTTTGCCCCATAGTTAAGATCTGCAGAAATCGTCTGCCCATCTACTCCTCCTGAGAAATTATTGGCAACCGGTGAAGCATATCCTCCTAAAAACACCTGTCCTGAAAGACCAAGCCTTTTCTTTAAACCTAAATTCACGACTCCTGCAATAGCGTCAGAACCATATTGAGCAGAAGCTCCGTCTCTCAGAACCTCTATTTTCTCTAAAGCAAAAGCCGGAATTGCGTTAAGATCCGTTCCTACCGAACCTCTTCCCGGAGTCAGGGTAACATTGATCAGCGAGGACTGGTATCTTCTTTTCCCGTTAAGCAATACCAGCACCTGGTCCGGGCCAAGTCCTCTTAGAAGGGCAGGATCCACAAAATCGGTTCCGTCATTCACCGTATGCGATGTGGAAGAAAATGAAGGCACTACGTAGTTAAGCGCCTGGCTTATGTTATTCACAGGACTTTGTCTCAGAATTTTAGAAATATTGATGATATCTACCGGAACCGGAGTTTCTGTAAGTGACCTTCCTGCCCCTCTGGACCCAAGGATCACCACATCATCGATCTTCTTGGAAGATACGGAATCCGTCTGCCCGAAATAAAATGCTGAAATAAAAGTAGCTGATGCTATAATTGTTTTTTTGTTAAAATTGTACATGTGTTTTTTATTTTTTGATTACTGATTGTGGGTTAATTTCAGGCAATAGAATTCCTGCAACCTTTATTTAAGGTTACGGTTAAAAGCCTGAATGATTGAATTATTTTTTAAAGAAGTCTAGAAACAACAACACATGCGCATGTGAGTATGGCATGAAAACAGGTCAGAATAACGAAGTGGCACTTCATGATCTGAGAAACGAAATTTTAAATGGGTCTTGTGGTTTCCCTTGTCTTTAAACATTGATTTTATTTTTAAAACAAAAATGTCAAGATGGGAAGAAAATAGAGAATAAACATTTTTTCCGGGCATACCGGCTTATCTATTTCAGCACCTTGCTTGTTTTTGCAGGTTGCTATCCCATCTATGAGATTCTTGATAATTACTTGGCAAAGATATAATTATTCCGGAAATAAAAAAATAAATGCCCAAAATTTTAACTTTTCGCAAATTTCACCGTAACAAATGAGCTTTTTTTACGTCTAACTGAATAGTAGTAAAAAACATTATGAAAAAAACTATATTCACGCTGTCTTTGCTGGCGTCTTTTTTTGCCTATTCACAGGAAAAAACCAATACCAGCCCAGACAAGGAGAAACAGATTGAAGGCGTAGTCATTACCAAAACTAAAAAAGCCGTTGAACAGAAAGCAGACCGTACTATTTTTGACTTTTCTGAACAGCCGCAGCTGAATAACGGGAATGTTCTGGAGGGTATCAAAAAGCTTCCGGGACTGGTTTCCACCGATATCGCCGGAATGATGTACCAGGGAAAAATCCTGGATGTTTACTTGAACGGAAGACCTTTAAACATTACTTCAAACGAACTGAATTCTTTTCTTGAAGGGATGCCAGCCAACTCGGTAGACAGAATAGAAGTGATCACCCAGCCGGGAGCAGAATATCCGGCTACCTCAGGAGGTGCCATCATGAATATTATTACAAATAAGAATGCCAATAAGTATTTAACCGCAACCTATTCGGGAAATTACTCGTTTTCCAATTACGACAAATTCAGGAGCAGAACCACTAATTCCTTAAATCTGAATGCAAGAAATAAACTTTTCGGATGGCAGCTGAATGTAGGCCAGAATTATCGCGAAAGTATGCTGAATGGTGATCAGGATGTGCTGCTGCATAACAATACAGACAGAATAGGACGCGGATATTTTGCAAAATCAGGATTGACTTTTGACCTTGGACAGGACAGATTATTGCTGAACTACGATATTTACCACAACAATAATGACAACTATACTGCCAGCAGAGGCCTTGCCGACATTCCCGTAAGCTTAAATCCTATCCAGTACCGGGAAGCCGATTATGAAGCATCTGATGTTGCTCACACCAATAACCTGAGGCAAGAAGCAGTTGTAACATATCAAAAGCGTTTCAGTGACAAATCTCAAAAACTGGATTTCCAGTTCGGATATACCAAAGCCACTTCTAAATTCTCCCAGGACAATTTCTTCCAGAGAGGCTTTTATACAGATATCTGGCAGCCTTTCCTGAATGTAGGCGGAGAAAATGTGCTTGACAATAAGTCGGATATGCGGGTAGCCAACTTCAAGATAGATTATTCGCAGCCGATCAAACTTCTGGACGGTGGAAAAGTAAGTTTAGGTGGTTTGTATGAAAGACAGGATTATGACACGGAAAGTAAAGGCCTTACCAATCTTGAGTATCATAGGCAGACAGCTTCCACCTACCTTGAATTCCAGGCAAAACTGAAAAAGTTTGATTTCACCTTAGGGGCAAGAGCAGAAAACTATGATATTTACGGGATCACAAGAATTATAAAGGATAATGCTGTTATAGAAAGAGATTTAACCACTTTTAATAAGTTCAAGCTTTTCCCGAATGCAAGCGTACAGTATAGCCTGATGAATCAGGTGTATGTTGCAGCGAATTACAATAAAAAGATCACACTGCCAAGCATTTCTGCCCTGAACCCGAATAATGTCATCTTTGCCAGCCCGAATACGGAAGTTACCGGTAATCCGGATCTTCAGCCAACGATTTTTGATAATTATGAATTGAAAATTTCGGCATTCGATTATGCTTTTATCGGATACAATGTAAGTTCTGCCAAAGATCAGGTAGCGCAGATCATCATGAAAAACGGCAAGAACCTTTACAATAAGCAGGTGAATATCTCGAATATGAAAATTCACAATTTTAATGTAGGGCTTCCTATCCCTTTTATGATTTTCAGCAAGCCGATGAGTGAGATCATGAAATTTAATTTTAATCCTGACAAGATTAATTTCATGTATCTGTATGCTGGTTACCAGAAGCATGATATTGATAATTTAAACAACAAAGGCTTCTGGATCTTTAATATCATGACCCAGTTGCTTCTGCCGAAAGATATCAAGCTGACGGCCAATTACAGTTATTTGACGCCAAAAGCCGGGTATTTCTATTTCACAGCAGATAAACCGTTTAATAATAACCTGGATATTACGTTGACGAAAAAATTCATGAACAACCGCCTTACCCTTTCTGTTTTCGCGAACGATATTTTCAACGGACAGGTGATGCAGGTGTATTCCAACCCGCCTGAAGGACAGCCTGTAATGATCAGAAGTAAGTATGATACGAGAAACTTTGGAATTTCTATCAATTATAAAATTCCTACGAAGAATAAACTGGCCAAGGAAGATCCAAACATCCTGAACCAGACTAAGAAGGAGGACAGCGGCGTTATGCAGCAGGCACAGTAATTTTTTAGAATCAAAAATCATAAAATAAGGCAGTAAAGAAATTTTACTGCCTTATTTATTTAAAAACAATATAATTTAAAAATCTATAGTCTGGAATCTCCAGTCCAGGGTATCAATAAGGGTTAGCTGGTTTGCTTGTACAGGAAGTTTTGTGATGATCTTTAAAACCTGTAGAGCCATCATGCTTCCTACAATGCCCGGCAGTGCTCCCAAAACCCCTAAGCTGTCACAATCCGGGACATCTTCATCGGAAGGCGGTTCGGGGAAAAGGTCCCTGAGGTTTTTACTTCCTTTATAATTAAAAATAGCAACCTGTCCTGAAAAACCAAGTATACTTCCGTAGATCAGTGGTTTTCCTATATTCACACAGGTGTCGTTGATTAAATATCTGGCTGTAAAGTTATCAGACCCGTCTACAATAATATCGTACTTCGAAAGGATTTCTTCTGCATTGGAATGGGTAATTTTTTCGTCAATTCCCGTAAAATTCACCTGACGGTTGAGGTTTTTTACAAAAAGTTCCGCGCTTTTTACTTTTGAGATTCCCACTGTATTTTCAGTGTGAATAATCTGGCGGTTGAGATTGTGAAGTTCAACCTCATCAAAATCGGCAACGCCCAAATTCCCAACGCCTGCAGCCGCAAGGTATTGGATAACCGGACTTCCCAGGCCTCCTGCTCCGATCACAAGAACTTTGGAATTTATGATTTTCCGCTGGCCTTCCAAACCAATTTCCTCAATAAAAATCTGCCTGCTGTATCTTGCAAAAATATCTTTGCTCATCTTGTAATTTTTTAACCATTAAGATTTTTTAAGATGTTAAGAGGATTAAGGTGAGCTTTGCTTTAAGATTTAAAATCTATTGATTTTTCTTAACTAACCTTAATAACTTCAACTTTCTTAATGGTTTTAATTTTTAAATTCCGCTATAGGCTGAGTCCCAATCTTTCATCACCGGATCATAGCCTGCCTTTCTGATGATATTCTTCACTTCTTCCATGCTGCGTTCGTCACTGGTTTCAAACTGTTCCAGAGATTCAATATCTACAGCATAACCACCTGGATTTGTTTTGGAAGCCGCACTCATCGTTGTGGCACCCAATGATATGATATGGTCTCTGAATTTTTCATTTTCCCTGGTAGAAATTGAGATTTCGAGATCTTCATTCCAGATTCTGTAAGCACAGATCAATTGAAGAAGGTCTTTGTCTTCCATAATAAAATTAGGCTCAATGATTCCTTCTGCCGGCCTCAGCCGTGGAAAGGAAACTGAAAATTTGCTTTTCCAGTATTGCTTTTGAAGATAATCGATGTGAAGGGCATTAAAGAAACTGTCTACGCGCCAGTCTTCAAGTCCCAGCAAAACACCCAATCCTATTTTATGAATTCCGGCCCTTCCTATTCTGTCCGGGGTATCCAGTCTGAAATGGAAGTTTGATTTTTTTCCTTTTGGATGATATTCTTTATAAACTTCCTGATGATAGGTTTCCTGGTAAACCAAAACAGAATAAACCCCTTCCTGATGCAGTTGCAGATATTCTTCTTCGGATAAGGGCTGTACTTCGATTGAAATATTGGCAAAATGAGGTCTCAGCAGGCGGACAGCATTTAAAAAGTAAGAAATTCCCACTGTTTTATGGGCTTCTCCGCTCACCAAAAGTACATGATTGACTCCCATTGATTTTAAAACCGAAGCTTCAATCATCAGCTCTGTATCAGAAAGAGTTTTCCTTTTCACATTATTATCGAGACTGAAGCCGCAGTAGGTACAGATATTCTGGCATTCATTGCTGAGATACATCGGTGCATACAGCTGGATGGTTTTCCCAAAGCGTTTCTGGGTAAGCTGGCGGGCCATTTTGGCCATCAGTTCAAGTTCTTTTGCTGCGGCAGGGGAAATCAGGTTCAGGAAGTCGTCCAGGGTTTTATGTTTTTTCTGAAGACTGTTCAGCACTTCGGAGTGGGTCACTTTCTCCAGCCGGGTTTTTATATCTTCCCAATGATAGCGTTCAAAAATATCTTTAAAGCCGTTCATTACTTCTGTTTTATGATTCAAATAAAAAGGAGGTCAAAGGGCTTGATGCTTCGGCATGATCGGCAATTGCGCCCAAACCGGATTCATATGCTCTTCTTCCTGCAATAACTCCTTCTTTAAAGGCTAAAGCCATATTCACAGGATTGTGTGCTACGGCAATGGCGGTATTAACCAGTACAGCATCTGCTCCCATTTCCATCGCTTTTGCAGCGTCTGAAGGTGCCCCTATTCCGGCATCCACCACTACGGGAACTTTACTTTGGCTGATAATAATTTCCAGGAAGTCCAGAGTTCTTAAGCCTTTATTGGTTCCAATCGGTGCTCCCAAAGGCATTACAACAGCGGTTCCGGCATCTTCAAGGCGCTTGCACAGAACAGGATCGGCATGGATGTATGGCATCACAATAAATCCGAGTTTGGCTAATTCTTCCGTTGCATATAAAGTTTCAATAGGGTCCGGAAGAAGGTATTTCGGATCGGGATGAATCTCGAGCTTGACCCAGTTTGTTTCCAGGGCTTCTCTCGCAAGCTGCGCTGCCAATACAGCTTCTTTGGCTGTTCTTGCTCCTGAAGTATTGGGCAAAAGATGAACTTTTGCGGGTTTTATGGCTTCCAGCAAACCATCTTCCGAAGATCCCGAATCTATTCTTTTTAAGGCCATGGTCACCATTTCACTTCCTGAAGCGATAATGGAATCGGTCATTTCTGAAAGGCTTCCGAATTTTCCCGTTCCTAAAAATAATCTGGATTCAAAAATCCGGTCTGCTATTATTAATTTCTGATTATTCATATCATTGCTTTTTTAAATTCACTGATGACAGCCGGGCGGCTGGTAATTTCTCCCGAAACCGCAGCTCCATATATTCCAATTTGCCGAAGAAGTTCAATATCCTCAAGTACAACGCCTCCTATTGCGTATATTTTTGGAATGTCTATTGATTGTGCTTTTAAACTTCCAATGATATCTCGATAGCCCTCAAAACCCAAAATCGGGCTCAGCTGCTCCTTGGTGGAAGTGAATCTCAAAGGCCCTAAACCAATATAATCACAGGGTTCATTTATTCTTTGCAGGACATCTGAAATGGTATTAGCTGTTCCTCCGATGATTTTATGGTTCCCCAGAATGAGTCTCGTCGTTTCAATGGATGTATCTTTTAATCCTAAATGAACTCCGTCCGCATCCATATCTTTTGCCATCTGTACATGATCATTAATAATGCAAACGGCCTGATATTCTGAGCAAAGCTGCTTTGAAATTTCACAGAGGTGAAAAAATTCGGCTTCATCAGCATTTTTCCAACGGACCTGCACCCACTGTATGCCATGGTCCAAAGCTTTACGGATGTTATTTTCCTGCTCTTCTTTTGTCTGTCCCTGAGATATGTATTGTAATTTTTCCATGATTAAGTTGAATGAAAACCCAGTAAAGAAGGGTTACTTTTTAAAAATTTCTCTATGTATAATTTTCCTTTCCTGCAGGCTGCTTCAAGGTTTTCTCCTTTAGCAAGGTGAGCTGTAATGGCAGAAGAGAGCACACATCCTGAACCGTGTTTGGGATAAAAGCCGGAAGAATCTTTCTGACCTGGTTCCAGCGAGATTTCTTTTCCCCGGCAGATCAGGATATCCGTACCTGTTTTATCATTTCTATGACCTCCTTTAACCAGCACAGCACAGGAATTCCCTGATGTATTGAAAAGGTCATGTTGCTGTAAAACATTATACTCATTATAATTAGGTGTAATAAGGTCAATCTGCTTTAAAACATCTGTTAAAAGCGGTAAGCTTTCCAGGTCAAAAAAAGAAAACTCTGAAGTACTTTTTAATACCGGATCCCAAATGATCTTTATTTCTGCATGATGCGATCGTATTTTTTCTACAATCTTTTCCAGGAATAATGTATCTTTTACTATTCCGATTTTTACGGCTTCAACAGGGTAATCTTTCATCAAAATATCTATAGCCGTTATGATTTCGTCCAAAGGCCGCCACTCTATGCTTAAACACCGGGATTCCGTCTGAACAGTCATCGCCGTGCAAACGCCCAGTCCCATCACATCAAGCTGTTCAAATGTTTTTATATCAGCCAAAACACCTGCACCACCTGAAGGATCAAATCCCGCAATGCTCATCACAAAAGGACGTTCTGTCTGCATTTTTTAAATGTATTTAATGGCTGATTGCTATTCCAAACTGCGCCTAACAGTGCCGCCCCGTCTGCTCTGTTTTCGAACACTTTACAGATATTGTTTTCGTTAATTCCTCCCAACGCAATTAATTTTACTCTTTGGTTATTTCTATATTTCAGTTCTTCCATTAAAGATGAATCTTTCCCATAGCCTCTTTTAGAAATACTTGGAAAAACCGGACTGAAAAATGAATATTCCCATTCTTTTTCCAGCTCATTATACGTTTCCATATCGTGAACCGAAGTGGAAAGAATATTTTTCCCGGCATAAGACTTATAAATGCCGGCATTCCGGTCTGCTTCTCTGAAATGAAACCGGGAAATATGATGATCCTTCCCTAAATCATAATATCCGTGCAGTACCAATTGAGGATAAAATTCCTCATCAATACGGCACAGGAAATTTTTCATTTCTTCCCGGTTTATCTTAGGCTTTCTTATATGAAGCAGATTCAATCCTTCCCTAAACATTTGGTTGATGACCTCTGTCTCGTTTTGAACCATTGTTTCAGGAGTGATCACCAGGATCATATATAAATCTCTTTACCTTTTTCAATAAATTCCTGGGATTTATCCAGCATTCCTTTTTCTGCAGAATCGCGAATCTCCTGAGTGATTTTCATAGAGCAGAATTTCGGACCACACATAGAACAGAAATGGGCAATTTTAGCACCTTCTGCCGGAAGCGTTTCGTCATGATAAGCTCTGGCCGTATCCGGATCTAATGAAAGATTGAACTGGTCTTCCCAACGGAACTCAAACCTGGCCTTACTTAAAGCATTGTCCCTGTATTGTGCCCCGGGATGACCTTTTGCCAGATCTGCAGCATGGGCAGCTAATTTGTAAGTGATAACACCTACTTTTACATCTTCTTTGTTGGGAAGGCCCAAATGTTCTTTCGGGGTTACATAGCAAAGCATTGCACATCCGAACCAGCCGATCATTGCAGCTCCTATTCCGGAAGTAATATGGTCGTAGCCCGGTGCAATATCTGTTGTTAAAGGTCCTAAAGTGTAAAACGGTGCTTCCTGGCATACTTCCAGCTGCTTATCCATATTTTCCTTGATCATATGCATAGGTACGTGTCCGGGACCTTCAATCATCACCTGTACATTATGTTTCCATGCAATTTTCGTTAGCTCACCTAAAGTTTCCAGTTCTGCAAACTGTGCGGCATCATTGGCATCGGCAATAGATCCCGGACGTAGACCGTCTCCCAGAGAAAAGGCCACATCATATTTCTTCATGATTTCGCAGATTTCTTCGAAATGGGTGTACAGAAAGTTTTCTTTATGGTGATAAAGACACCATTTTGCCATGATAGAACCTCCTCTTGAAACTATTCCTGTTACTCTTTTAGCCGTAAGGTGAATGTATCTTAATAAAACTCCGGCATGAATAGTAAAATAGGATACACCCTGTTCTGCCTGTTCAATTAAGGTATCTTTAAAAACTTCCCAGGTAAGATCTTCCGGAACTCCTTTTACCTTTTCCAATGCCTGGTAAATAGGAACGGTACCAATAGGAACCGGACTATTCCTGATGATCCACTCTCTTGTTTCGTGGATATTTTTTCCTGTGGAAAGATCCATGATAGTATCTGCACCCCAACGGCATGCCCAAACTGCTTTTTCCACCTCTTCTTCGATACTGGATGAAACGGCACTGTTCCCGATATTGGCATTAATTTTAACCAGAAAATTACGTCCGATGATCATCGGTTCACTTTCCGGGTGGTTGATATTATTCGGAATGATCGCTCTTCCGGCAGCAATTTCATCCCTTACAAATTCCGGGGTGATTTTACTTTTGGGGGTATTGGCTCCAAAACTGTTTCCGGGATGTTGGCATGCCATTTCACTGGAAACGGATTCCAGCTGCTCAATCCTCTGGTTTTCCCTGATCGCTACATATTCCATTTCAGCAGTAACGATTCCCTGTTTTGCGTAATAGAGCTGGGTAAGTTCGAAACCTTTTTTTGCTACTTTCGGTTTGTGATCGTAGGCAAAACGCAGGTCATCAAGACGTGAATCTGCGAGGCGGGCTTTCCCGTATTCTGAGGTGATTCCGTTCAGAATATCCACATCTTTTCTGTCCAGGATCCATTGCTCCCTGATTCTCGGGAGTCCTTTCATGATGTCAATGGATGCATTTTCATCCGTGTAGGGGCCCGAAGTATCATAAATGGTTACCGGAGGATTATCTTCCAAAGTTCCATTGCTAAGCTTAGTAGGACTGAGATAAATCTCACGCATTGCTACGCTGACAGGATGTATTTTTCCTTCAACGTAAATTTTCCTGGCGTTCGGAAATGGCGAACAGGTGATTGAATGAGCCATAAGTTTTTGTTTTATTAGTAAGAATTATCCACCCTGAGTGGCCGTAATGATTAAAACTGAATCTTTGTCTTTAAGGAGAGTTTCTGCCCAGGCGGACAGTGGAATAATACGATTGTTGAGAGCTACAGCAATGCCTTTTTTCTTTCCGGGTATTTCCATAGCCATCAGTGCTTCCAGATTGTCCGGAAGTACTTCAAATGTTTTCGTTGTGTGGTTGATTGTAAGTTCCATTCCTAATTTTTTATATACTTTAGGAATGGCTCTTATTGTACAATAGAATGTACAGCAAAAGTCATTTACTTTTCCCTACGCTGGTATAATCCAGATCAGGTTCAAAGGGTAAAGTCTCAGTCTGTATGTCTACAGACACCCCTAAAGTTGTGACGAAGTTAGACATTTTTTCAGAATGGGCAAAATTAAGTTTCAAAAAAACAAGGGCCCGGAGTTGTTATCAAAATTTATATAAAAAATCCTGCAAAAAATTGCAGGATCATTTTATTCTTCACAAGCTCTCCATATCGCATCATTCTGCGGGACCGGGGCTATAATTTCAATATTTTCTTTAGTGACGGGATGAATAAATTCCAGTTTCCGTGCATGAAGATTGATTCCTCCATCCGGATTGGAGCGGGGAGCTCCGTATTTCAGGTCTCCTTTTATCGGAATCCCGGTCTTGGACAGTTGGGCGCGGATCTGGTGATGTCTTCCGGTTTCAAGATCAATTTCAAGAAGCATATAATTATCAAGTGTTTTAATCACATGGTAAGTCAGGATGGCTTCTTTTGCCCCTTCTGTTGCTTTAGGAAAAACAATGGCCTTATTATTCTTTTCATTCTTTTTCAGGTAATGAACAAGCCTCTGGCTCTGGGGGATCATTTCTTTTCCCACAACTGCCCAGTACGTTTTCTTAACCTCCCTGTTCTTTACCATCTGTGTAAGACGGGAAAGTGCTTTGGAAGTTTTGGCATAAATAACCAGCCCTGAAGTAGGCCGGTCTATACGGTGAACCAAACCGAGAAAAACATTTCCGGGCTTGGCATCTCTTTTTTTTATAAAATTTTTAATGGACTCCAGCAAAGATTCATCACCGGTTTTATCGCCCTGAACAAGCTGTCCTACTTTTTTGTTGACCACCAAAAGATGGTTGTCTTCATATACAATCTGTTCCTCCATACCTTATATACGCTTTGGCCTGCTGGTAAAAGAAAGTGCGATTCCGCCAAGCAAACCGATTGTTTTAAGAATCGAAAGCTTAGAATCCTCCGGTAAAGTTGCCCCGACTATACAGAGCAATGCCGCCGCGTACATCGCGTATGTGAAATTTTTATTGGTCAGTAAAGGGGCCTGAACAAAAAAGCTGGCTCCTATCAAATAATAAAAAACTTTTCTTGACAGAATAATATTAATTTCCGGAGAAAACAGATTAAACCAGCCCGCAGCAAGACAAACTAGTGCTGCAATTGATAAAATCCCCTGAATAGTCTGTTGATTCTGCATTAATTAATAGCTTTCATTTTCATTAGGGAACTCCACACTTTTTACATCTTTTACGTATTGGGCAACAGCTCCTGTAATTTCTGTGTAAAGATCAAGGTATCTTCTTAAAAATTTCGGGCTGAAACCTTTGTTCATTCCAACCATGTCGTGATATACAAGGACCTGTCCGTCACAATCAGGGCCTGCTCCAATTCCGATAGTGGGAATAGAAATACTCTCGGATACTTTTTTAGCCAAGTCAGCAGGAATTTTCTCCAGAACAACTGCAAAACAGCCCAATTCTTCTAAAAGCTGAGCATCAGAAATTAATTTCTCAGCTTCCGCTTCATCTTTGGCTCTTACTTTATAAGTTCCGAATTTATAGATCGACTGTGGAGTCAATCCTAAATGTCCCATAACCGGAATTCCTGCGTTGATGATTTTTTTAATAGATTTAGAAATCTCTTTTCCTCCTTCAATTTTTACAGCATGTGCTCCTCCTTCCTTCATCATTCTCACTGCAGACTCCAATGCTTTTTCAGGATTACTCTGATAAGTTCCGAAAGGAAGGTCTGCTACTACAAGAGCTCTGTCAGTTCCTCTAACCACACTTTGAGAATGGTAAATCATCTGGTCTAATGTGATGGGCAACGTAGTTTCAAAGCCGGCCATAACATTTGCAGCAGAATCTCCGATCAAAATGGCATCAACTCCTCCTGCATCCACCATCTTGGCAGTGGTAAAATCGTATGCAGTAAGCATTGTTATTTTTTCCTTGTCGAATTTCATTTTGCGCAAGGTTTCAGTCGTAACTTTTTTAATTTCAGAGTGAACAGACATAATTTATCTATTTTTTAAAAGTTAAAAAGTCGGCTTTCGCCGACTTAAATTTTGTATGATTGTTATAAAACTACGTGACCTAGTTTCATCAATTTGTCGTGGTTTAGAATTTTGATGTTTCTTCCGTCCACTTCTATCAGACTATCCTGTTTGAATTCGGAGATCAAACGGATGGCACTCTCGGTGGCGGTACCAATAATGTTGGCAATTTCTTCCCTGGTGAGCGAAATTTTGATAAAGCCTTCAGGATCTACCCCTAATTTCTGTTCCAGTAGAATCAGGATTTCCGCCAGTCTTTCCCTTACTGTTTTCTGGGCAAGGAAAGTAATGGTATTGGATGATTCTCCTAATTCGTAAGAGATCTTCTGAAGCATGGCAAAAGAAAGCTGCGGATCTACTTCCAGAAGGTACATGAAAACATCTGCCGGAAGGAAAATGCATTCAATGTCTGTCATAGCCTCAGCCTTTGCCTGGAAATTTTCCCCGCAAAGTAATGAACGATAGCCGATAATATCCCCCTCTTTGATAAATCTTAGGATCTGGTCTTTTCCAAAAGCTCCGGACTTTGAAAGCTTGGCGGCTCCTTTTTCTAAAACGTATACTCCTTTTGGCGTTTCCCCGTCTTCGAAAATGGTGTCGTGCTTTTGAAAACTTAATTTTTTCTTACTGCTAATATATTTTTCAAAATCAGTGCTAGAAAGTCTTTCCTTAAATGATTTATCATTAAAAACTCTGGCGAACCTCTCTTCAATTGCAATCTGTTGTTCCTGCGACATTTTATATGACATTTATCACAAAAATAGAACATTTTAACGCGATAAACAAAAAAATTTGTTATAATTTTGTAGTTCAATATTTTATGGTGGTGAGCGAGAACTGTTTTCATTGTGGTCAAGGTATAGAAAAGGAGCGAATTTTATTCGATGAAAAGACTTTCTGTTGCAACGGCTGCAAGTCTGTTTACGAAATTCTGAATATCAATAATTTAACTAATTTCTACGAACTTAACAAAAGAGCAGGAATTCGTCCTGATGAGAGCTCTTCCCAATTTGAATATCTTGACACCCCTGAAATCTTCGAAAAAATTACTGATTTCTCGGAAGGAAAGACCAGCCTTGTTACTTTTAAAATCCCTGTAATTCACTGTTCTTCATGTATCTGGCTTATGGAAAGCCTTCACACCCTGAACGAGCACATCAATTATTCACAGGTCAATTTCACCAGAAAGACTTTACAGATTTCATTCAATCATAACGATCTTAAATTAAGTGAACTAGCTAATTTCTTAACCAATCTGGGTTATAAACCTGTTATCAGCCTTGAAACAGCCGATAAAAATGTAGATCACCTCGATAAATCCCTTCTCATCAAATTTGCCATTGCCGGGTTCGCATTCGGAAACGGGATGTTTCTTGCCTTCCCTGAATATGTAGGAGGTGAAGATTACTGGATGGAGCATTATAAGGGACTTTTCAGAACTTTGATGTTCCTTCTTGCATGCCCGGTGGTATTTTATTCTGCTTCAGATTATTATAAATCAGCATGGTACGGGTTAAAAAATAAGATCGTTAATATTGATGTTCCTATTGTTCTGGGAATTTTAGTTCTTTTTGGGCGAAGTATTTATGAAGTGGTTACCGATTACGGACCTGGATATTTCGACACGTTATGCGGCCTGCTTTTCTTCATGCTGATGGGGAAAATTTTCCAGAAAAGAACGTACAGCGCATTATCTTATGACAGAGATTACAAATCATTCTACCCTATTGCAGTAACCAAGGTAGACTTTGAAGGAAAACAGGATAACATTCTTCTTTCGGAAATTAAAGTTGGAGATAGGATTTTGGTAAGAAACCAGGAAATTATTCCGGTGGATGCTATTTTGATCAATGGTGAAGGAAATATAGACAACAGCTTTATTACAGGAGAAAGTGAAAGCATCAGCAAACAGCCGGGTGACAAGATATTCGCAGGAGGAAAGCAAATCGGCTCTTCATTGGAACTGGAGGTCATCAAAGATGTTGACCAGAGCTACCTTACCCAGCTTTGGAACAAGGAAGCCTTTAAGAAACACGAAACAGGCCTTGACACGTTAACTAACAATGTCAGCAAATATTTCACATTCATTATTTTAGGCATTGCATTAGTTTCGGGGATTTACTGGGCTTTCATTGATCTGAAAATCATGTTCCAGGTTATTTCGGCTATTCTTATCATCGCCTGCCCTTGCGCCCTGGCACTGTCTGCACCGTTTACGTTCGGGCATATTATGAGAATACTGGGCCGTAATAAGTTTTATGTAAAAGATACTTTAACGATTGAGAAGATTGCAAAACTGGACACAATTGTCTTTGACAAAACGGGAACTATTACGCATAGAAAAAAATCGAATATCAGGTATGAAGGCCACGAGATAAATGAATTTGATGAACTGAATATCAAAACCTTATTAAAAAACTCCAACCACCCGCTTTCGAAATCTCTTTATGAATTCATAGAGGTCGCGGACAATTATTTCCCTGTTGAACATTTCCGGGAAATTTCCGGAAAAGGTTATGAGGCAAGCATACGGGGAAGCGTTTACAAGATCGGTTCCGCCCGTTACAATGATCAGGAGCCAAAAAATCTTGAAACAGCGGTTTACATCAGTAGAAATGGAGAATTTTTGGGCAAATTTATCTTTAAGAATGAATACCGTCCGAAATTAAAAGAACTGTTTACCAAGCTTACGAATTATAAAATATTCATCCTGAGCGGCGACAATTCTTCCGAAGAGAGCCAGCTTAAAGAACTTATCCCGAATTATAAAGGCATGGCATTTAACCAAAGCCCGGAAGACAAGCTTAATTACATCAAAGGTCTTCAGGATCAGAATATGAAAGTTGCCATGCTTGGTGACGGACTGAATGACGCGGGAGCTTTAAAACAAAGCAATGTGGGAATCGCTATTGCAGATGATACGAACAGCTTTACCCCTTCTTCTGACGTCATTATGAACGGGGACAAAGTGGTTACCCTGAATGATTACCTGAATGTATGTAAAGGCTCGATCACTATTGTAAAAATGACATTCATAATCAGTTTTCTATACAATATCGTCGGTTTAAGTTACGCAGTTACAGGCCATATGCATCCGCTCTTCGCAGCAATCCTCATGCCAATCAGCTCTATTACGGTAGTAACATTCACTACACTTTCCACCTGGATTCTGGGCCGGAAATATTTCAAAAAACAGGCGTAAACGCCCTTATTTAGACTGATTTTAAATTAGCTGAAATCGGCATTTATTGATGAATGTCATTATTTTTCACTAAATTTGAACCCCGAAAATAGGTTAATTTTGTTGTCCAATGGATATTCTATATTTAATGATCCTTTGCAGTGTTTCTTTAGCTGCGATTTTCTTGGTCGTATTTATAGTGTATGCCCGAAAAGGACAGTTTGAAGATGATGAATCTCCGGCTGTCAGAATCCTTTTTGATAATGGAGAAATCAAGGAAAAGGAGGAAAGCGGCGACAAAAATAAAGACGATAAAAAGATAGGAGAGAATAATAAAATTGAAGAAAAAAGTGAATAGTTGATATGGAAACACAAAAGTTTAGTTATGACAACAGTATTGTCCGTGCGTTCCTTTATGCGACCTTAGTTTTCGGTCTTATAGGATTTACGTTCGGGCTTACGGCGGCATTAATGCTTTTCTACCCGGAATTGCCGGAATTTTTATTCGGTACAGATGATACAACCATCAAGAGCCTTGCATCAGGCAATATTCAGGGGTTAATAAACACTCATGGTGCATTTGGTTTTGGTAGAATCAGAATGCTTCATACCAATACCGTGATCTGGGCATTTGTATGTAATATCGTTTATACCGGTATTTATTACTCATTGCAGAGATTATTAAAAACAAGAATGTACAGCGATACATTATCATGGTTACATTTCTGGACTTGGCAGTTTATGATCGTTGCTACGTTCGTTACGTTCTTTATGGGGATCAATACTTCAAAAGAATATGCTGAACACGAGTGGCCGATCGACATATTGATTGCATTCTCTTGGATTATTTTCGGAGCAAATATGTTCCTGACGATCGCAAAAAGAAGAGTAAGACACCTTTATGTAGCAATCTGGTTCTACATCGGAACGTGGATTGCGGTGGCAATGCTTCACATTTTCAACAACTTAGAAGTTCCCTTATCTTTTGCAGGCTGGAAATCCTATTCGGCATATGCAGGGGTAAAAGACGCTATTGTACAGTGGTGGTACGGTCACAATGCGGTGGCATTCGTACTGACGACTCCGGTTCTTGGTTTGATGTATTACTTCCTTCCGAAGGCAGCAGACAGACCGGTTTTCTCTTATAAACTGTCTATTATTCACTTCTGGTCATTAATTTTCGTATATATCTGGGCTGGTCCTCACCACCTTCAGTATACAGCTCTTCCTGCATGGGCGCAGGCTGTGGGAACCGGTTTCTCTATCATGCTTATCGCACCGTCTTGGGGAGGAATGTTGAACGGTCTTCTTACGCTTAGAGGAGCCTGGGATAAAGTAAGGGAAAACCCTATCCTTAAGTTCTTCGTGGTAGCTGTTACCTGCTATGGTATGGCAACATTTGAAGGACCGCTTTTAGCAACTAAAAACATCAACAAAATTGGTCACTTTACAGACTGGGTTATCGGTCACGTACATTTAGGAGCTCTTGGATGGAATGGTTTCATGGCATTCGGGGTTATCTATTACCTGGTACCCATTATGTGGAGAACAAAAATCTGGTCTGTAAAATTAGCTAACTGGCATTTCTGGTTAGGGACTTTAGGAATTATTTTCTATGCAGTACCAATGTATATTTCAGGATTTACACAAGGTTTAATGTGGAAGCAATTCAACCCGGACGGTACTTTGATGTACAAAAACTGGTTGGATACGGTAACTGCGATCATTCCTTACTTCAAAATGAGATTCTTAGGAGGTGCATTCTACATTTCCGGAGCTATCCTGATGATCGTTAACGTAATCGCTACAGTAAGAAAAGGTTCGTTCCAAAAAGAAGTTCCTGCTGAAGCACCTGCATTGGCCAACATCGGAAACAAACGTAAAGAAGGGGAAGGTACTCACTTATGGCTTGAAAGAATGCCTGTACTATTAGGTATTCTATCTTTCTTCACGATTTCCATCGGTAGTTCAGTTGAAATTATCCCTACCTTATCTCTTAAGAAAAGTGTACCTACGATTTCAGCAGTAAAACCATATTCACCACTTGAACTTGAAGGTAGAGATATTTATATCCGTGAAGGATGTAATGCCTGTCACTCTCAGATGATCAGACCTTTCCGTGATGAGATCACCAGATTCAACGGTAAGAACGGACAGTATTCCAAAGCGGGAGAATTCGTTTACGACAGACCTTTCTTATGGGGTTCTAAAAGAACAGGACCGGATTTGCACAGAGAAGGAGGAAAAAACCCAAGTTCTTGGCATTACAAGCACATGTATAACCCAAGATCTACCTCTGCAGGATCTATCATGCCTCGTTACCCTTGGTTAATTGCAACCAACCTGGACAGATCTAAGATGGTAGACAAAATGAAGCTGATGAAGAACACATTTGAGGTTCCTTACACCAAAGCTGAAATAGATTCTGCCAATACATGGGCAGACAACCAATCGAAGAAAATTGTAAAAGATATCTTCTCTGAAGCCAATGACCTTAAAGAGGCCTACGCTAAGAGACCTCAGGGAGAGCTTGAGAAAAAAGAGATTGTAGCTCTTATTTCTTTCCTTCAGAGATTAGGAACAGATATCAAGACGACAGAAATAAAAACAGCAAGTACTAACTAAACATTAAAAGGTTCACATGATTCCTCAGAACTTTAAAGATATATTATCCAATACAGAAAACGCTGGTCTTTACCAGACGCTGGCTCTGATTTTCTTTATGTTGTTCTTCGTAGCTCTTGTAGTGTATGTTTTTACCAGACCTAAAAAATATTACAAAGAGGAAGAAGAAGCTCCGCTTGGGGATGATGAGGATGACGATTTTAATTTAAAAAATTAAACTATTTATTATGAAACAAAGAACACCTGTTGTTGTAAACATCTTAATAATAACCGGACTTTTAATAGTTTTTTATTATTTGTTTGTACAGAGTTACTCGTTCCTAGCTTCACCTTATTTCTGGGGAACTGTGGTGATCAGTGCCATTTTGGCCTACATCCACAGCGCAATCGGAGATTTGATTGAAAACAATAAATTCAAAAAACTATCTCCGGAAGAAAAAGCAGCTTATCTGGCAGAAAAGAAAGTGCCTTTCTTAAGAAGAATGTATGACAGTGCATTCAAAAAACAGTCTGCTACAGAAGAAAAAGATATCCTTATCGATCATGGTTTTGATGGGATTATGGAATTAGACAATCAATTACCTAAATGGTGGGTAGGATTATTCTATTTTGGGACTGCTTTTTGTATTGTATATATTGCAGCTTACTCTTTCACAGATTTCGCGCACCCATTGAGCGAATACGAGCAGGAGTACAAGGAGCAGATGGCCAGCATTGCAGAATATGAAGCAAGCCAGCCTCCGGTAACTATAGAAACAGCAAAATATTCTGCTGACAATATCGCGGAAGGAAAAGAACTATTCAAAACCAACTGTGCATCTTGTCACAAAGAAGACGGAAGCGGTGGTATCGGTCCGAACCTTACGGATAACTACTGGATCAACCAGCCTGAGAAGACTTTATTCAAAAACGTTTTCCATATGGACTGGAATGGTTCTCCTACTAACCCTGCCATGAGACCATTCGGTAAAAACGGTGAGGTTTCAGGAGCAGAGATTGAAAAGATTGCAGCTTATGTATATCACATCAACCAGGAACAACCGCCAGTGACTCCGGCTCAGGGAGGAGCAGCTCCTCAGGGAACCGAAGCACATTGGGAAAAAGAATAATTTTAAAAAAATTAGAAACATATGAAAAAAACATAATTTGTTATTAGATTAAAATAGTAACGAATTATGTTTTTTCTTTTTTAAATATATTACAATATGTCAGACATAGAAGAAATAGAAGTACGCGGCGGACAGGGACAGGTTCTGGACCCTGAAACTTACAGAGATTCTATAGGGACAATGGAGCAATCCGGTAAGAGAAAATGGGTATTTCCAAGGAAACCAAAGGGGAAATACACCAACTATAGAAACATTGTAAGCTATATTTTACTTATTATTTACTTTACGGTGCCATTCCTGAAAATTAATGGCAATCCATTCTTTTTATTTAATGTTATTGATAGGGAGTTTTTCATTTTCGGACAGCCTTTCTATCCGCAAGACTTTTTTATCCTGACTTTAGGTGCCATCGCCTCTTTAATATTTATCATCATTTTTACGATTGCGTTCGGAAGAATTTTCTGCGGATGGATATGTCCTCAGACAATTTTTATGGAATCTATCTTCCGTAAAATTGAATATCTTATTGAAGGTGACCGAAACAAGCAAATGAAGCTGGACAGACAGGAGTGGAACAGTGAGAAGATCTGGAAACGAAGCCTTAAATGGACGGTTTATATCATTATTTCATTAATCATTACCCACTTTATGCTGATGTATATCGTAGGGTATAAAGAAATATTCAAAATTATATCAGAAGGGCCGTTTGCCCATCCTACCAATTTTATTGTAATGGTGCTTTTCACTGCTGCATTTTACTTTGTATTTGCATGGTTCAGAGAGCAGGTTTGTACCCTCGTTTGTCCATACGGAAGATTACAGGGAGTATTGATTGATAAAGATACCATCAATGTTTTTTACGATTTTAAAAGAGGCGAAAACAGATCAAAATGGAGAAAAGGAGAAGACCGTAAAGCAGCCGGAAAAGGTGACTGTATCGACTGCCATCAGTGCGTGGTGGTTTGTCCTACAGGAATTGACATCAGAGACGGGCAGCAGCTGGAATGCGTAAACTGTACCGCATGTATCGATGCGTGTGACGAGGTAATGGATAAAGTAGGTCTTCCGAAAGGTCTGATCAGATATGCATCCGAAAACGAAATTGAAAATCAAACTCAGTTTAAGTTCACAGGAAGAATGAAAGGCTTTGCTGTAGTTCTGGTTCTCTTGGTAGGATTCTTAGGATTCCTTCTTTACAACCGTGGTGAAATGGAAGCAAAATTCATTAAACCGGCAGGAAGCACATTCTTTATAAGAGACGGAAAAATTACCAACACTTACAATTACACTTTCCTGAACAAGACGAATGACAAGAAAATCGTTACGATAAAAGTTCTTGAACCTGCTCACGGGGAAATCACTTACAGTGCATCCAGCAAAATCCAGGTAGACAGGGACAAAATTTCGAAAGGAACCATCAACATCAGCTTCCCTGAGAATGACATGAAACTTTCAAAACAAAATATAACCATCGGCGTATATGATATGAAAGGTAAGCTTGTAGATTCTTACCAGACCTACTTCGAGGGGCCATTCAAACTGCAATTTTAATTTTAAGAAGAAATGAAAAACTTTAGTTGGGGACACGGTGTTGTAATTGCATTATTTGCATTCATTGTTTTCATATTATCCATGCTGTTTCTTTTCCCGAACGGGCAGAAGAATTCTGAAATGGTAACCGATAATTATTACGAAGAGGAGCTTAAATATCAGGATGTGATTGATGCTAAAAAAAGAGCAGACGACCTGCAGGAAAAGCCGGTATACAGCCAGGAGAAAAGCGGAATTAAAATCACCTTTCCAAAAGAATACAACAATACCAATACTACGGTAAAATTTGTTTTAAACAGAACCGACGACCAGAATTTAGATATCAAAAAATCTGTAAAGCTTGATGCTTCACAATCTTTTATAGTACCTGCACAGGTATTAAAAGTAGGAAATTATACTTTAAGACTGATGTGGACAAAAGACAAAACAGACTATAGAATGGATTATGATGTGATATGGAAATAGGGCTTATTTTATCGGCTATTGCATTGGGTTTTGCCTCCGGTTTTCACTGTATCGGAATGTGCGGGCCAATTGCCTTATCGATGGGATTGACTAAAAAGCAGGCTACGAATTTTTATATTCAGAATCTAACTTACCAATTCGGCAGGATAGTTACCTATTCACTGTTGGGTGCTATTCTGGGAATCGTAGGGGAAGGCTTTGAAATGGCAGGCTTTCAGCAGTATCTTACGATCATTGCCGGAATCCTTCTTATTATTATGGCTTTGTTTTCGTTTGGCGGAAAAGATTTCGCTTCCAGAATCCCTTTTCTTTCTAAATTCCTGTTTTCAGTAAAATCAAATTTAGGAAGATTACTTCAGAAAGCAGATTACCGCTCCAGATTTACAACCGGGCTTCTTAACGGATTCCTTCCATGCGGAATGGTTTATATGGCTCTTACGGCCAGCCTGGCAGCCGGAGGGGTATGGCAGGGAGCTTCATATATGGCCTTATTTGGTCTTGGCACCCTTCCTTTCATGTTTGCGGTAGTTTTAGCCGGAAACCTTATGAATCAGGCTTTCAGAATTAGAATCTTAAAAGCAGTTCCTGTTATTATGATTATTCTGGGCGGATTATTTATTCTGAGAGGCCTTGAACTGGGAATTCCTTATATCTCACCCAGAGCTGAAGCGATGACGATTTCCAAAGATCACAATGGGAACTGCCATATTGAAGGGCATGATCACAGCTCAAGCAATTGTCATTAATTTAACTAACCCATGAAAAATATTCTCTTTTTATTCATTGCAGCTGTATTTGGACTGCAGTCATGCACCATTAATTCTGAAATTGTGTATCATAAAGATGCTGCCTCTACCTCAGTTACAGACATTGATATGAAACAGTTTATGGCTGAAATGAAAGCTATGACCCCGGATTCTATGAAACAGAAAAATGAATTTGGAGAAATGGATAAACTGCCTACAGAGTGGACGAGCCTGCTTGATATGCAGCAAAAAGAAGGAAAACACCAGACAACCAATCCGGATTCCATCAGGATCATGAAAAAGATCTTCATGAAAATGAATAGGGAAAATAATGAGCCGGCCGGCCTTTCCTTAAAAATGGACCACTTTACCCAGGCGGACCATCAGATGCTGAAAAGCTATAACAAAAAGGAAAAACTTCCGCTGGATCAGAATATTTTCAATAACTGGGACGGAAAAACACTGACCATCAATACGGAAAATTTCAATCTTAAAAACATTGAAGAAACCCTTAAAAGCAAAGCTTCTAAAGACGAGGCTGAAAAAGTGGAAGGAATGGTTACCATGTTCTTTAAAAGCATAGGAACAACCCTGAAATTTGAAAACAAAATAAAATCCATCACCGGAAAACATGATTGGGTAAAACAAACCGATAATTATACGGTTAAAATTGATTACGACCTCAAAGCGATGTATGATAAGGAGACAAAACTAAGGAATGCCGATAAACAAATTATTATCGTTACAGAATAAAAAACAGGCTGAAATTTCAGTCCGTTTTCGGTTGGTATCTGTTTTGTAATACATAAGATAACACTAAAAAATTCAGTAATGATTAAACAGATAAATTTGATATGGGCCGCTATTCTTGTCATAGTTCTCCAGTCCTGCTCTATCAATACAGAAACTACCTATTACAAAGATGCTGCAACTAGTATGCAGTCGAATATCCTGATGGATAAAAGCGTAATGGGAATGATGAGCATGATGGGTTCTGATCCAAAGAAACTGAGCGACCTGGATAAGCTGCCTACTGACTGGACAAGTCTTTATAATGTTCAGAAGCACGGAAAAATAACTCTTAATGAGGACTCGGTGAAGGTGCTGAAAAAAGTCTACATGAAAGTTGATAAAGATAAAAACGAGATCGTTGGTCTTTCCCTCAAATATGATAAACTTATGCCTACGGAAATTACCCAGCTCCTGGCCAGCGACAAACGTCTGAAAAAAATTCCTTTGCAGGACATTGCCGTTTGGGACGGCAAATCACTGACGATTAATACTGATAAATTCAATTCCGATGGTATCCTTAAAATGCTGGAAGAAAAGGAAACGGAAGAAAAAACAGTTCCTAAAACCAAAAGCGATTCTATTGAGGCCTATGGCAAGCAGATGGCTTCCGGAATGGCAGGAATGCTGAGAATGTTCAATCTTACATTTTCCAATAGGCTTAAATTCCAGAAACCCATCAAAAGTATTGAAGGCAAACATGATTTCGTAAAACAGATCGACAACAAAACGGTTGAGATTGTCGTAAGATCCAATGATCTTGTAGATGGTAAAAACCTTGTTAATAAAGATAAAAAAGTAGTTATTACAACGGAATAGTTCCGGTTTAACAATACAAAAGAAAATCCCCTTTCGGTTTGAAAGGGGATTATTTATATAGAAATATAATCCTAGTTAATCAGATCGAATCTTGCATATTCTGCAATCTTCTTAGGAATCCTGATTCCTTCAGCGGTCTGGTTGTTTTCAAGCAATGCAGCCATAATCCTTGGAAGGGCCATTGCAGAACCGTTCAACGTATGAACCAACTGAGATTTCCCTTCTGTTTTGAAACGGCATTTCAGACGGTTCGCCTGAAAAGTTTCAAAATTAGATACAGAGCTTACTTCCAGCCACATTTCCTGAGCAGCACTCCATACTTCAAAATCGTAGGTCATTGCAGCTGCAAAACCTGTATCCCCACCGCAAAGTCTTAATACTCTGAATGGAAGTTCAAGATCTGTAAGGATTTCTTTGATATGTTCTACCATTTCCTCTAAAACCGCATATGAATTTTCCGGTTTTTCGATTCTTACGATCTCTACTTTTTCGAACTGGTGAAGACGGTTCAGACCTCTTACGTGAGCTCCGTAGCTTCCCGCCTCTCTTCTGTAGCACTGAGAGAAAGCTGTATTTTTAATAGGAAGATCCTTTTCCTCAAGCAATACATCGCGGTAAAGATTCGTTACCGGAACTTCAGCCGTTGGGATCAGATAAAGATCATCTAAACCAATGTGGTACATTTGTCCTTCTTTGTCAGGAAGCTGACCTGTGCCGTATCCTGAAGCTTCATTCACAACGTGGGGCGGATTCACCTCCATATAGCCTTTTTCAACATTCTTATCTAAGAAATACTGAACCAAAGCTCTCTGAAGTCTTGCTCCTTTTCCTAAATAAACAGGGAAACCTGCACCCGCAATCTTTACCCCAAGTTCAAAATCGATCAGGTTATATTTTTTGGCCAGCTCCCAGTGAGGAATAGCTCCTTCTCCAAGGCCTTCCACATCGTGAGACTGGTAAATATTTTCATTATCTTCTGCAGAAGCCCCGCTTTTTACCGCTTCATACGGAATATTCGGAATCTGGTATAATATATCCAGTAAAGCTTTCTCCGCTACATCCAGTTGGGACTGCAATTCTTTACTCGATTCTTTAAATTGTGCTGTTTTAGATTTTGCAGACTCCGCTTCTTCTTTTTTTCCTTCTTTCATCAAAAGCCCAATTTCTTTGGAAATTTTGTTGATCTCGGAAAGCTGGGAATCTAATTCAAACTGGATTCTTTTTCTTTCGTCGTCGGTAGCAATAGCATCGTCTACCAACCCAAGATTCTTGAATTGTCTTTTTTGAAGACCTTCTAAAACGCGCTCTTTATTGTCGCGCAAAAAATTGACTTGTAACATTGTATTGAGATGTTAAATATTAGATGTTAAACTTAAATACTAAGCTAACAGTTTTGCAAATTTAAATTATTTTATGATAGTAACGGTATTTATAGCATTGGGTGCATCGGCAGCTTTGGTAAATACAACCTGATTATTATAAAGAACTTCAGAAACCTGAAATACCGAAGGTGTCCAGCGGTATCTGATCTCCATAGAATCAATAGTGGTTTCAACAACATTATTGACTGTCCTTCTTAATGCAAATGCCATCTTGGAGTGGTAAGTTCTGTTATCAGGCCCCAGCGAATCCATAGTCATTCTTTTAGCCCCTCTTATATACTCAAAGTAATATAGGGAATCTGTGGTCACTTTAAGGGGTACAGATACCGGAGACACATCTGTAGCACCAAAAGCATCATTCACTGCATAGGAAGAATAGGAGCCGTTCTTTTTGGCATTCAGAAGATCCTGGCCCGCACTGTTTTTTATATAAATGTTCAGGATCTGGTCGATTCTCTGTAAAGAATCTTCATCGCTTCCGCATGAAACTGTTAAAAACAGGAGGGCTATAAGTTGAAATAGTAAAATATGATTGAGCTTGAATTTCATCTTCCGTTAATTTTCAATAATCTTTTTTATGCAAATGTATAATTATATATTTGTTCTCGTAATATTTTACCATGTTTTTAAACAAACTCAAAAGATTAAACAGCAGCCACATCACCACCATCTTTAAGGGAAACTTTATTTCTAAATTCGTTTTGGTGATCGGAGGGCTCTTGCTGGCAAAATATTACGGATCCTCAGAATACGGTATTTTCAGCATTTACCTGAGCATCATGACTATTTTTAGTGTGATACTTAGTCTTGCACAGGAGCACATGATCATGCTGGAAGGTAATGAACAGGATGTGAATAATAATTTTAGTTCCGCCGGAATTATTTCAGTAACCATTATGCTTCTGGCGTTTCTGCTCGTATTTATTCCTTTTGACATTCCGAAGCATATTTTATTTCTGGGGATATTTACAGGCTTTATCTATTTATTCACGAACAATGCAAAGTTTCTTTTAGCCAAAAAAAAATTATTCAAGCTGGTATCGGTACTAACTATTATAGATTCTGTGGTAAGTTTTCTGTTTCAGGTTTTATTTGTGTTTATCAAGATAGAAAACGGGCTTGTTATCGGTAGTCTGATAGGATATATTGCTGCTTTTCTTGCCGCTTTATACTATTCAAGGAAATATTTTGTAAGACCTGATTTCAAAAGATATATTGCCAATGCGAAAAAAAGACCGGAGCTTTTTAAATATTCTTATCCATCAACGCTGATCAATGCTTTAGGCAATAATATTATGCCGATTCTGATATCGTTATATTTTGCAGACTCGTTGTTGGGAGAATATTCTTTAGCGGTAAAAATAATGTCTGTTCCGCTTCTTCTGATCTCTTCTTCCATTGCAACGGTTTACTATCCGAAAGCGGCAGAAATCAATAACAGCGGTAGAAGCAGAAATGAACTGTTTGCCTACACTAAGAAAATGAGCCTGATGAATTTCTATATCATTTTTGCACTTTATGTACTCATTAATATAGTCGGGATTCCTGTTCTGAAAATGTTCTTCAATAAAAACTGGGAGCATCTTGGGCTTTTTATTTTCCTGATGTCCTTCGGATATCTTACCCGAAGCCTGATTAATCCTATTTCAGATATTCTTACGATCCTGAAACGTAATAATGTAGCCCTGGTTTTCAATATTTATCTTTTCCTGGCTAATATTGCCGCGATTTTCATTGGAAAAGAAATGGGAATCAGCTATCTGGTGGGGATTTTTTCGGGTTTCTTGTTTATCGGTTATGGATTTTTGTATTTTTACATCATGTTTATTCTGAAGAAAAATGAATCCTATTAAAAAATTTATTGAATACCAGATTTTCCATAGAATTAATAATTTTTTCTATCCCGAATATTACCGTCAGAAATATGACTATATGCTTCCTCATGTCCTCTTTTTCCATTATCTGGTTCCTCAAAAAATTTTAAGGATCAACGGGAAAGTTCCGTGGCCTGTTCACTTTACCTCAGTGATCAGAAATCACCCGAAAATTCAAAAGGGGATTCTTTGTGATCCCGGGGATAATCCCAATATTTATATCCAGGCTAATAATGGCATCATTATCGGAAATAATGTAGGTTTCGGGGCAGGAACTTCGCTGATTTCTGCCAACCATAATCACAACGATCACAGTATCCATGATGAATGCGGCCCGATCGTTATTGGAAACAATGTTTTTGTAGGAACTAATTCGGTAATCCTTCCCGGAGTAAAAATAGGAGACAATGTGGTCATCGGGGCAGGTTCTATTGTGGCTAAAGATATCCCGTCCAACTCAATTGCCGTGGGAAATCCTTGTAAAGTTATCAAACAAAAAGAACCTTACATTGAAGACTTTACAAAGACTGTTTTCAACAGAAAACTGCCTGAAGGCTTCAATCTAAAGTTCTGATTGGTTGTTTTTTATACCAGTTTAAGCTATTCCTGCAGCCCAGCTTTTTTCTAAAGGAAGTAAAAAGTGACTTAAAAAGTCCAGGTAAGTATTTTTAGAAAAGTCAAAGACCTGAATATCTTTTGGAAGCTCACCGTTTCTCAGTTGAGATTTAAATTCCTGAAGTTTCAGTGTTTTTACCTGTCCGTCCTGCACAAAGCTGGCTTTCATCCTGTCGAAAAGTCCAAGCTGATATTCTTCGTCAATCTCACGCATTACTTTTCCTAAAGCATCTATGCTGCATCCTGATGCCATTTCTTTTTCTTCATCCACACATACTATGATAAACTGATTTTTTTCAATTTTAAAGGATGAATCGAGTGGCTTGCCATGGGCAGCCCAGGTTGCAAGGAAATCAAACAGTTTTTCGGTGATCAGTTTGGCCTCTTTGGTTTCAAAAGGTCTGGATGCCGGGTATATAATGACTCTGTAGTCGCTGGTTTCTACTATATTGGATTCTTCAATTTTCATATCCTGTCGGTTTTAAAGTATAAAATTAAGAAATATTCCTGAGTTTATGATAAAGAAAAACCCAGACCAAAGCCTGAGTTTTTCTTTATTTTTAATGTAGATTTTACAAATCTTCTGCTTCGGCAAGAAGTTCTACAATATCTTTTACGGCTACTTCTGTGTTCTTATTAAAGTGTTTTACACCATCCGTCATCATCGTATTACAGAAAGGACATCCTGTAGCGATCACTTTAGGCTCAAAAGATAATGCTTCTTCTGTTCTTTCGATATTGATGTCTTTATTTCCTTTCTCCGGTTCTTTAAACATCTGTGCACCTCCTGCTCCACAGCATAAACCATTGGTTTTGCAGCGTTTCATTTCCACAAGTTCTGCATCCAGTTTTTCAAGAAGCATTCTTGGAGCTTCATATTCGTCGTTGGCTCTTCCTAGGTAGCAAGGATCATGGAAAGTGATCTTTTTTCCTCTGAAAGCACCACCCTCTATCTTCAATCTTCCTTCTTCCATTAAGGATTTAAGGAACTGGGTATGATGTACCACATCAAAATGTCCTCCTAAACTAGGATATTCATTTTTAAGGGTATTAAAACAGTGAGGACATGCAGTAACGATCTTTTTCACTTCGTAAGCATTCAGGACCTCAATATTGGTAAGAGCCATCATCTGAAAAACAAATTCGTTCCCGGCTCTTTTTGCAGGGTCCCCGGTACAGCTTTCTTCCTGTCCCAGAACGGCAAATTCAACTCCTATCTTATTTAATATCTTGCAAAATGCTTTTGTAATTTTTTTGGCGCGGTCGTCAAAACTTCCGGCACATCCAACCCAAAATAAAACTTCCGGGGCTTTTCCTTCGGCAGCATATTCTGCCATTGTTTTTATATTGAAATCCATTCTTTTCAATTTGAAAATGTGAGAATTTGGAAATTTGAAAATGAATTAAAAGTATAAATTTTCAAATTCTCAAATTGATTAATTATCTAATTTTCATTGGCCCAATTCAGACGGTCTGCCTGGTTATACTGCCACGGAGCAGCATTGTTTTCCACATTCGTCATCATAAGATTCAGTTCCTGAGGCGCAGCAGACTGTTCCATTACGAGGAATCTTCTCATTTCGAAAATAATAGAGAGGGGATCAAGCAATACCGGACATGCTTCTGTACATGCATTACATGTAGTACACGCCCAAAGTTCTTCTTTGGTAATATAATCGTTCAGAAGTTTTTTACCGTCATCTACGAATTTTCCGTTTTTGTCGATATTTCTTCCTACTTCTTCCAGCCTGTCTCTTGTTTTCATCAGGATGAGTCTCGGAGAGAGTTTTTTGCCTGTGATATTGGCAGGGCATACCGAAGTACATCTTCCACACTCTGTACAGGAATAAGCATTAAGTAACTGTACCTGATTAAGATCGAATATATCTTCTGCACCAAATTTAGAAGGAACATCTGCTTCAGCTCCTTCAGCCGGCGCCGCATAAGGGTCAGCATTGGGATCCATCATCAGTTTGATCTCTTTAGTTACAGATTCAAGGTTATTGAATTTTCCTTTTTTATCCAGGTTTGCATACCAGGTACTTGGAAATGCAAGGATGATGTGCAAATGTTTTGAGTAATAAAGATAATTCATGAAGAAAAGAATTCCTACAAAGTGGAACCACCATGCACTTCTTTCAACAAAAATCAGAAAGCCATTGTCAAAACTGAATACTTCCAGGAATGGAACAAAAAGCATCTGGCTAATTGGAAAAGAACCTATATGATGAAAACCTTCTGCATTTCTTGCCTGTAAAACAGATTCTGAAGCATTCATGCTAAAGAACGCTACCATCAGGGCAAATTCTATGATCAGAATCCAGTTGGCATCGTTTTTAGGCCAGCCAAAAAGTTCTTTCATATTAAGTCTTTTTACGCCATAGAAATTTCTTCTGATAAAGAAAATAACCACTCCAATAATTACTAAAAGAGCCAGTACTTCCAATGTTGCCGTAAAGAAACTGTAGAAAGTATCTCCGAAAATGGAAGCCAGGAATCTGTGGGTTCCAAAAATTCCGTCAACAATAATTTCTATCAGTTCAATATTGATAATAACAAAACCTACGTATACAAAAAGGTGAAGAATACCTGCTACAGGACGTTTTCCCATTTTGCTCTGACCCATTGCCACTGTGGCCATGGTTTCCCAGCGCTCGGCTTTCCTGTCGCTTCTGTTGATTTCTCTTCCTAACCTGATATTTCTGTAGATCTTTTGCAGGCTTTTTGCAAACAGCCCGAATCCTGCAATTAATAAGATCAGAAAAATAATGTTATCGATGTATTGCATAAGGTGATTAGTCTTTATTGTTCTTACCGAAAACAGAGAAATTGATGTATCTCTTTGGGTTTGCTTTCATGTCTTCAATCAATGAATTCAGATTAGTGGAAGCAGAATTCAGGTTGTTGTAAAGCTGCTCGTCCTTCATTAGTTTTCCTAAACTTCCCTGTCCGTTGTCTACTCCTGCTATTACCTGGTTAAGTTTTCCTACCGTAGCGTCTAAACTTGCGATGGTTGCATTAAGTTTTTTAGTATCAATGCTTTCAGCAAGGTTACCGTATTTATCTAATGTTACTTTTCCGCTCTGCATGGTAAGACTGGCATCATCAAGTACTTTTTGTAATTTAGGATCGTTATGTCCTACAAGGGTATTTACGCTTCCTGCTGTCGTTTGTAAAGCACCTACTGTTTTGTTAAGATTGGCTAATAATGCTTTGATTTCTGCTCTGTTTTGCCCATCCACCAATTGATTGGCATTGGCCATCAGTGAGTCTACACGGTGTAAAACAGTTTGCAGCTGATCTTTAACCGGACCTACCTGAGAAGAAAGGCTTCCCAAAGTCCCCAGTTTGAAAGCGCCCTGTAATGTATCTCCATCTTTTGCAGTAGGACCTCCATACATAAGGTTTACTCTCATTTCTTTTCCTGACATCAGGCCAGGTTCAAAGATTTCAAGGGTTGAATTTTTGGAAAACTCAAATTTGTCGTCCACTGTAATTTTTACCACAAAACTGATCTTTCCGTCTTTGGCTGTTTTGGGAATGATCTTATCAACCTGCCCTACTTTCAGACCATTGATGGAAACTGCGGATGACTGCGCGAGCCCCTCCACATTATCGTATTTTGCATAAAATATATTATCAGTAGTAAAAAGACTTCTGCCTTTCATGAATTGAAACAACAGGACAAAGCCTACAATAGCTAAAAGTGCAATCACACCAGCTTTTAATTCTTTACTCAACTTCACTTGCTAAATTTTTTCTAATGAGCAAATATAACACATTTTAAATTAATCTTTTTCTTTATTGTTCTGCGTTAAATACAAAAAGCGGCAGAAAATTCTGCCGCTTTTATATCTGTAAAAATTAATTTCTTATTGTTGCTGATTTCCCAGCTTGTTCCAGATCTCGATTCTGTAATCTTTGATATCTGCATTGTCCTGAAGACTCTTCATCCAAGCCTGCCCGAACATTCCTGCATTTCTCTGGGTAATAGATTCTGTAAACTGCTTAAGGTCACCCGGCTGCTTGTTGACAGTTTCTGATTTTTTGATTAAAACATAAACTCCTGTACCTCCTTCGATAGGGTTGGAAAGCTTTCCTTTGGCAACACCAAAAGCAGCTCCTGCAACTTTAGGTTCCATAGCCCCTGCTACTGAAGGATTAAGCATATTAACCTGAGCAGCCTGTTTTGTTGAAGCAAACATTTTAGCAATCTGGTCTAAACTTGAAGCTTTAGCACCGGCAATTTTATCAGAGATCTGTTTTGCTGCCAGTTTATTTTTAACAATCACTTCAATCTGATCTCTTACAGATTCAGGATCTGCAAGTCCTGCTTCCTGTTTTCCGTTAAGATAAGCTACAATTTTATCTCCTGTCCCTTCTACGGTAAAGAATTCAGTATCTCCTTTTGATCTTTTCTTATCGAAAGCCCAAGCCAGGATTTCTGCGTCTTTATCTGTACCAAGTCCCTGAAGCTGACCGTCGAATCTTTTGGCTGTTTTAGGATTGGAGAATTGATAGTTTCCTTTTTTAGCAATGTTCACGAAATCGTTGAAAGATTTCCCCTGAACCTGCTGGATGAATCTTCTTGCTTTTTTATCAGATTCAGCTTCTGTAGCATCTGAAGGTTTCACTTCTTTTACAAGGTTAGCTACCTTATAGCTCATAGCTCCGGCTTTTTTATCTTCAATATTGATGATATGGTATCCGAACTGTGTCTCTACCACTCCTGTAGCTCCCTTAGGATTATTTGCAAGATAGGTAAGGAACTCAGGAACGAAAGGTGTTTCCGGAGTAGTCCATCCTAAGCTTCCACCTTGTGCTGCAGAATTAGGGTCATTAGAAAGTTTCAGGAACTCTGTAAACCTTGCAGGGGTAGCTTTTACAATAGCACCGATAGAATCTGCCAGTTTTTTAGCCTGTTCCTTGGATCTTCTCACTCCTTCTCCTGCAGGGCTTCCTTTGAAAGCAATCAGGATATGTCTTGATAATGTAGAATCTGAAGTCTTTTTATCTAAAAGTTTTGAAACCACATAGAAATTCTGCTCTTTGTAAGGTCCGAAAGTCTGTCCTATAGCTGCAGTAGTAATCTGTCCTTTAATAGTCTGAGGCAATTGGGCAGGTGATAAATACTGATTGTTAAACGGCATATCAGAATTGGCCATTACGAACATGGAGTCGTTCTTTGTGTTCTGGAAGTTTTCTGTACCTCCGCTTGCATCCGTACCTGCTGAGAAAAGTTTATTGATCTCCTTCTGAGTTGCTGCATCATCTGCAGGGCTAGGTGTAGAAGGGAAATATACAATTCCGATGTTTCTGCTAGGTTCAGCTTTAAACATCACAGGATGTTGCTTGATATAATTTTCAAGGTCTGCCGTTGTCACATTAATCTTCGTTTTCTGAAGGTAAGCTGCATAATCGATCTTTACAAAATCGATATCGGCTAACTGGTCTCTCTGCTTCATCAGCTCTTCAGCTTCTTTCTTACCGGTAGTGATTCCTGCAGAAATATTAGTGAACACCTGTCTTGCCATCAATCTGTACTCTACAGTTTTTCTGGTTTTCAACCACTGGTTGTACCCTTCAGGGTTGGTGCTCTTTAATGTTTCAATTTCTTTTTTAAGCTCTTGAGTTTTAAAATTTCCTTTCTCATCAAAGAACTGTTTGTTCTGGGCAAACATCTGATCATACTGGATTTGACTCCAGAAATAATCATCTGTCATTTCAAAGCCTAATTTTTCAAACTGCTGCTTGATAAGTTTAGATTGTACAAGTAACTGCCAAGCCTGCTCTTCAAGTCCCGTTTTTGGACGGCCTTGCTGTTCAGCCTGCTGTTGCAGTACGAAAAGCTGATCATTGTACTCTTCGCGGGTGATTTTCTCACCATTTACTTTTCCTAAAACATCAGGATTTTTTCCAAAAACCTTGTCGATACTATCGGGGTTTACCAAAAACGCTAAAAGCGCCAATGCAATCACTCCCATCAAAAGCCAAGGCTTACTCCTAATCTGTCCTAAAATTGCCATTTTATATATTATAGTTTTTTATCAGTTTGCGAAAATACACATTTTTAAGAAATTAGAGAAGCGGAAGTTCTTTATTTTAATTTTTAAAATGAAAGATTATTAAAAAAAGGAAATTTTGGCCATATTTTTTAGCAAAAAACAAATGGCATAGGTATTGTGCCATTTAGAGAACTATAATATGCCACACGTTTTCAGCGCATATTGTAAGATTTCATTTTAACGATTTAAAACGAAAATGACAATTTGTCATTTTATATAAGTATGACAGAATTTGAAGATATGAGTTTAGAGGAAATGATCGGCGATGGATTTGACATTGTAGCGGAAGAGATCAATCTTTCAGACTTTTCGGAAACTGATAAGAATTCCGAACAGAGAATATTCCCTATACTTCCTGTAAGAAATATGGTCATGTTTCCCAACGTGGTAATTCCTATTACTGCCGGAAGAAAAACATCGATACAGCTTCTTGAAGAGGCACAGAAAAATGGCGATTTCATAGGAATCGTAAGCCAGAAAAATTCAGATCTGGAACAGCCGGGCGAGAAAGATATGTACCAGACTGGTACGCTTGCCAAGATCATCAAGATCATTAAGCTTCCTGAAGGCAATATTACTGCTATTACCAAAGGTTTCCACAGATTCAAAATAAAAAAGATCGTAGAAAACCAGCCTTATTTTAAAGCGGAGATCAGCAAACTAAAAGATTCGCAGCCAAAAAATAAGGAAGAATATGAAGCTTTGCTTGAAAATATCAAAGAATTAGCTTTGAAAATCATTGAGCTTGACCCTAATATTCCCAATGCAGCAAATTTTGCGATCAAGAATATCAACAATAATGATGATCTTTTGAATTTCATCTGTACCAATGCCAGCTTCCCTTCGCCGGCAAAGCAAAAGCTGCTTGAAGAGAAGAGCCTTATGGAACGGGCCAACAAGTGCTATGAAATGATGCATGAAGATTTCAGAAAACTGGAATTAAGAAACCAGATTCATCAGAAAACTTCAAAAGACCTTGATAAGCAGCAGAGAGAATACTTCCTGAACCAGCAGATCAGAACCATCCAGGATGAGCTTGGAGGCGGTCCGGAAAGTGATGTGGAAGATCTTATCAATAAAGCAAAAACGAAAAAATGGAGCCAGGAAGTGGAAGACCATTTCCAGAAAGAGATCAACAGACTGCAGCGCCAGAATCCCAATGCTCCGGATTACAATGTTCAGAGAAATTATCTCGATTTCTTTACAGATCTTCCATGGGAAACCTATACAAAAGATGTCTTTGATATTGCCAAAGCTGAAAAAATATTAGATAAGGCGCATTTCGGACTTGAAGACATCAAAAAAAGAATTCTGGAACACATGGCTGTTTTAAAATTAAAAAACAACATGAAATCCCCTATTCTATTGCTTGTAGGGCCTCCGGGAGTAGGAAAAACTTCTTTAGGAAAATCTGTAGCTGATGCACTGGGAAGAAAATATGTAAGATTATCCCTTGGCGGACTTCATGACGAAAGTGAAATCCGCGGGCACAGAAAAACGTATATTGGCGCAATGGCCGGGAGAATCCTGCAGTCTATTAAGAAGTCCGGCACTTCCAATCCTGTGATCGTTCTTGATGAAATCGACAAGATCGGGCAAGGACTTCATGGTGATCCAAGCTCCGCTCTTTTGGAAGTTCTTGATCCTGAACAGAATAAAGCTTTTTATGACAATTTCCTGGAAATGGGTTATGACTTGTCTAAAGTGATGTTTATTGCAACCGCCAATTCACTTTCCACGATCCAGACTCCTCTTCTGGACAGAACGGAGATCATTCAGATTGCCGGATATACCATGGAGGAAAAAACGGAAATCGCAAAAAGGCACCTTATTAAAAAACAGCAGGAAGAAAACGGTCTGGATGCAAAATCATTCAAACTTGGAAATCCTGAGCTTAAACATATTATTGAAGCACACACTTCAGAAAGCGGAGTAAGAACGTTGGAAAAAAGGATTGCTTCCATTGCAAGATGGGTTGCTCTTCAGACTGCTTTAATGAAAGAATACGATCCAAAAATCACCGTTGAAAAAATAGATGAGATTCTTGGCGTTCCAAGACCGAAAAGCCTATCTGAAATTACCGGAGTTCCCGGTGTTGTAACAGGGTTGGCCTGGACCAGCGTGGGTGGAGATATTTTATACATTGAAAGCATCTTAAGCAACGGAAAAGGAAGCCTTACGATGACCGGAAACCTGGGGACTGTAATGAAAGAATCTGCCACCATTGCATTAGAATATATTAAAGCAAAACATGATGAACTGGGGATCAGCCAGGAAGATATTGAAAAGAAAAACATCCACGTCCACGTTCCGGAAGGGGCAACACCAAAAGATGGACCGTCGGCCGGTATTGCCATGCTGACCTCAATGGTTTCATCATTTAAGAATAAAAAAGTAAAACCTCATCTTGCGATGACGGGAGAAATAACTTTAAGAGGAAAAGTACTTCCTGTAGGCGGGATCAAAGAAAAGCTTCTAGCTGCTACCAGAGCAGGAATCAAAGAAGTAATTCTATGCGAAGCTAACAGAAAAGATGTGGAGGAGATTAAAAAGGATTATCTGAAAAACCTGACGGTACATTATGTAAACAGAATGGAAGAGGTCATCAACTTTGCCATTGAAAAATAATAACATATCAACTCTCAATAAGGAAACGCGTCTCAGATTTTTTGGGACGCGTTTTTTATATTCAATTTCAATCTATAGGTTTCAATAATTGCAATTATTAAGAAACATATACCACACCGCTGGGTTACGGCATTTGTTTTGTTAAAAGAATTATGTTAATTAAACCAAAAAGGCCTTTCAAATGGAAGGGTTTTCTTATTTTTATACAACAGATTTGAAAAAAATATGAATTTTCTTAGGCTCCCTTTTCTTGTTAATCTAACGCTTGTAGTAATTTCCATCATTGGCTTGGGATATCTTCTGGCGCTTGGACAGAGTATCTTAGCCCCTTTTTTTCTGGCCTTTTTAATGGCAATGCTGTTTCTGCCTGCTGCCACTTTTATGGAAAGAAGGCTGAGATTTCCAAGGTCTATATCTACAATGACTTCAGTATTCATCATGCTGGCCATTTTATCGGGGCTTATCTATTTTTTCGGGTCACAGCTTTCCGATTTCAGTAAAGATCTTCCCCATCTCAGGGAACAGATGACCACTGTTTTCAGCAATCTGCAGCATTGGATCTCGAAAACTTTCAATGTGAAAATAGATGAGCAGCTTGATTATATCAATCAGGGGCTCAATAAATTACTATCCTCTTCAGGAGTAATCCTTGGCTTTACTTTCGGAATATTTTCGAGCGGTTTTGGCTTCATTGTATTTTTTACGCTGTTTTTTATTTTTATCCTGAACTACAGAAGAGTTCTCAATAACTTCATTGTAACTGTTTTTAATGAAAAACATAAAGCAAGTGTACAGGAAGTGGTTACCGAAATCCGGGTGATGACGAAGAAATATATTTTCGGACTTTGCCTGCAGGTTCTGATTGTATCCGTTCTTTGCTCCATACTCCTTACCGTTCTTGGGGTAAAATACGCCATACTTCTGGCTGTTCTTACAGGTTTACTGAATGTAATTCCTTACCTGGGAATCTGTATTTCCCTTCTGATATCATGTTTCATTGCTTTTGCAACCGGTACGCCTTCCACCTGCATCTATGTAGCTATCGGGTATATTGGTGTACATATTATTGACGGAAATATTGTGCTGCCGTTTGTTGTAGGCTCAAAAGTAAAGATCAATGCTTTATTTTCTTTTATCGGTATTATTTTAGGGGAACATCTTTGGGGAATTGCAGGTATGTTTCTCTGTATTCCGGCTATTGCCATCATTAAAATTATTTTTGAAAGAGTAGATGGTTTAAAACCATGGGGTAAACTGCTCGGTGAAGAGGAAAAGCCTGATAAAAAGAAGAAAAGCTATAAAATTTCTAAGAATATTACCATTAAGGAAATGGACTGATCAGTCAGTAATAGGTAATAAGCAATTAGTAATGAAATACATTTGAATAATTTTTATCAGTTACCATTATCACCTTAAACTTTCACGATTCAATTTTTGAAGATTTTCAGCAAAATACATTATGTAATTCATAACAGAATAACCTATGAATCATATAATAACCAAAAACATCAACAAAATTATTTACAAATAATTCAATCATTACTATTTTTATAGTACATTTGATGTAAAATCAACAATTATGAAAATCGTTAAATTTATCTTTGCCCTGCTTTTCGGTCTTATGTTTATCAATGCCGGATTAAATAAATTTTTTAATTATATGCCAATGGAAAAGCCAACGCCTGAGCAAATGAAACTTTTTGCAGCGTTTGGAGAAATTCACTGGCTGATGCCCCTGGTTGGAATCGTAGAGGTTGTTGGCGGGTTATTATTTATTTTCCCAAAAACAAGAGCATTAGGAGCCATTGTTATTTTACCTGTAATGGTGGGAATTGTACTTCATGTGTTCACAATAGATAAATCCACCATGGGAATGTCCATCGCAGGAGCTCTGTTTCTGATTAATCTTTGGATGATTATTGACAATCGGGAAAAGTACAAAGCTTTAATCAGTTAAATTATAGTGAATAGTGAATGGTCAATTAGCTTCGCCGTCAATTTTTATATGATTTTAAGATTGACTATTGACCATTCACCATTCATTAAACGTTATACAAATGCACTGAATCCCGTTATGGATCTTCCCACAATCAGGGAATTGATCTCTTTTGTGCCTTCGTATGAGTAAATGGCTTCGGCATCAGCTACAAATCTTGCCACATCATATTCAAGCAGAATACCATTGCCACCCATTACCTCTCTGGCTCTGGATACAATATCACGGGTTCTCAAGGTACAGAAAACCTTGGCCAGCGAAGCATGCTCATCTTTCAAAATTCCTTCATCCTGCATCTCCGAAAGCCGGAAGACCATCGTCTGCATAGCAGTAAGGTTGGAAAGCATTTCCACCAGATGCCCCTGAATCATCTGGAAAGAGGCAATAGGTTTTCCAAACTGTTCTCTGGTTCTTGTATATTGTAAAGCACTCTCATAAGCTCCTCTTGCACAGCCTGTAGCCATCCAGGCCACTCCTGCCCTGGTCATACGCAAAACTTTTCCGGTATCTTTAAAGGAATTGGCATTCTGCAAACGGTTTTCTTCGGTCACCAGACAGTCTTTTAGCGTGATCAGTCCGTTCTGAACGATTCTCAATGCCATTTTTCCTTTGATTTTTTCAACGGAATAACCGGGATTATCTTTTTCTACAATAAATCCTTTTACTTCTCCGCTATCCAGGTCTCTGGCCCAGATAATAACCAGGTCGGCAAATGTTGCGTTCCCGATCCATTTTTTCTGTCCGTTCAGGATCCAGCCTTCCGGTGTTTTCTTACAGGTTACGGTTAAGCCGCCTGCCGCTCCGGATCCAACTTCAGGCTCTGTAAGCCCGAAAGCTCCGATCTTTTCAAATTTCTGCATCTGGGGAAGCCATTTTTGCTTCTGCTCTTCTGACCCGCAGATATGGATAGATCCCATGGCAAGACCGGATTGTACTCCGAAAAATGTAGCTATAGATGCATCAATTCGTGCCATTTCCATAGCAATGACTCCTTCCATCAGAAAAGGCATACCGGGACAGCCATATCCTTCATAAGTTACTCCACAGATATCCAGTTTCTGGAATTTCGGAATCAGTTCAAAAGGAAATTCATCTCTGAGCCAGTAATGATTCACCAAAGGTTTTACTTCTTTTTCCATAAAAGCTCTCACCTTCAGCTGTATTTCACGCTGTTCCGGAGTCAAAGTATGGTAGATATCATAAAAATCACCATCAATAGGAGGAAGTTCCCGCTTTTTCTTATTGGGGTCAAGCATTTTCATCATTCCGTTCAGCTGCCTGTCATCAAGCTTGGAAAAATTCTGCATCAGTTTCGGCAGATCAACTTTTTGAGAAATAGCACTCAGCTGATCAAAATCTATGGATCTGAATAATTCTATTGCGTTTCTGATTTTGGAAAAGGTATTTGACATAGTAATGTTTGTGGGATTGGTTTGTAAAAGTTAAGCAAAAATTGCTCCGAAAACAAGTCATCCCATCCCTATCTATTTTACAAAACACACATTTACAGATTATTAAAACTGAAATATTTCTTTACAAACTTTTTACCCCTGATTTTCAAATGTTACAAAAGATCCTGCCGGAACTTTGGCTTAAAGAAACCCACAAAAAATCTACACTATGAAAACGACTTACATTAAACTATCCCTGTCAGCAGTTCTTTTATTAGGAATCTATTCATGTAAAAAAGGTGAGATAGCTACTACCGAAAGGGCAGATTACGGTAGTACGGATTCTGCAGCTGTTGCTATCTCAGACAGTGTATCATCCGCAGCCAGTATGACCGTAAAAGACAAACAGTTCATAAAAACGGCTGATGTGAACATGGAGGTAAAAGATGTTTACGAAGCAACGGTTTCTATTGAAAAAACGGTTCAGGATCTGGGAGGATTTGTAACGCACAGCAATCTCCATAGCAATGTAATTTCGGAGGACACTTACAATACTTCCGGTGATGACGCGATGCTGATTAAAAAATACCAGACTGAAAACGCAATGCAGGTACGGGTTCCAACAGAAAAATTAGGGGAACTCCTTACCCTGATCAATGATAAAAAGCTTTTTCTGAATTTCAGGAATATCAATGCTGAAGATGTAACCTCAAACATCAAGTATGCAGAAATGGAAGGAAAAAGAATACAAAAGACCAGTGAAAATATCAGCCAGCTGAAAACCAATAAGGACAAAGTAAAGCTTGACAATGATAATATGGCAGAAGGCAATTTGCAGCAACTTGCCAACATAGATACTACTGACAATATAAAATACAGTACCGTAGATATTTACATCAAGGAGCCTAAGCTTCGTATTGCAGAAATTGCAGTAACCAATACCCGGAATATTGATCATAAATATAAATTCAATTTTATCTATGATGCCAAAAATGCTTTTGTAGAAGGATTTTACCTGATCCAGAAGATGGGTATAGGACTGATTACCATATGGCCACTTCTACTAATTTTAATGGTCATCATATATTTTTTAAGAAAAAGAAAACCGGCAAAACCGGAACATACAAAAATTTCAGAATAACAAAAAAATTCCTAACCAATTGGTTATCATCATAATTTTAGATTTTACAGACCTCCTTTTTTAGGAGGTTTTATATATGTACGGAAGAAACGCAAAACACCTTGAAAATATCCTGAATGAAACAGATGAATAATGTTCTCAACCGTTTTCCCAAAATAAAACCCATTAAACCTCAGACCTGATCTGAGGTTTCTTTTTTAAAAAATTGTTATTTATCGCGTTCAAATTTATCTGAGGTTTTATTTTTCCTTAAATTTGCAGATCAGAAATAAAATGATATGGATTTTGAATTTTTCTGATCCGCTGTCATCTTCTGAATCAATATAATTCTAAAAATATGCTATCAAAAATAAATCCTATACATACCAGCAGCTGGAAAGCTCTTGACGAACATTTTGCAGGCAACGACTTTGATATGAGAAGTCTTTTCCAGTACAATCCGAATCGTTTTAATGAATTTTCTCTACAGAAAGACAACTTCCTTTTTGATTATTCTAAAAATCTGATCGATTCCAGAACAAAAGAGCTGTTGCTTAATCTGGCCAATGAGTGCCAGCTGAAAGAGGCTATCTCTAAAATGTTTTCCGGTGATAAAATCAATGAAACAGAAGGAAGAGCAGTTTTACATACAGCTTTAAGGGATTTTTCGGATAAAGAGATCATCGTGGACGGTGAAAATATAAAGCCCCAGATCAAAAGAGTTCTTGACCATATGAAAGCTTTCTCTGAAAAAATTATTTCAGGAGAACACAAAGGCTTCAGCGGAAAAGAAATTACCGATGTGGTCAACATCGGGATCGGAGGATCAGATCTTGGACCGGTGATGGTTTGCTCAGCTTTAAAGCATTTTAAAACAAGATTAAACGTTCATTTCGTTTCAAATGTTGATGGTAATCACATTGCTGAAACGGTTAAAACCCTTAATCCTGAAACCACATTATTCATCATTGCTTCCAAAACCTTTACCACCCAGGAAACCATGACCAATGCCAATTCGGCAAAAGACTGGTTCCTGAAAGCAGGAAAAGAAGAAGATGTTGCCAAACATTTCGTAGCTTTATCCACTAACGTTGCAGCAGTTAAACAATTCGGTATTGCAGAAGAAAATATCTTTGAATTCTGGGACTGGGTTGGAGGAAGATACTCACTCTGGAGCGCTATCGGCCTGAGCATTGTTCTGGCAGTAGGCTATGAGAATTTCGAACAGCTTTTAAAAGGTGCCCATGATACCGACCAGCATTTCCAGACGGCAGACTTTTCTGAAAACGTTCCGGTTTTAATGGGACTTTTAGGAATCTGGTACCGGAATTTCTATGCTGCAACCACCTATGCAATCCTTCCTTATTCACAATACCTGGACAGGTTTGCAGCCTATCTTCAGCAGGGAGACATGGAAAGTAACGGAAAATGCGTTGACAGAAACGGTGAATTCGTAGAATATGAAACAGGGCCTATCATCTGGGGTGAGCCGGGAACAAACGGGCAGCATGCATTCTACCAGCTTATCCACCAGGGTACAGAACTTATTCCTGCAGATTTTATCGCTTATGTAAAAAGCAGCAATGCAGTTTCTGATCACCAACCGAAACTTTTAGCTAACTTTTTTGCCCAGACTGAAGCACTTGCCTTCGGAAAATCTGAAGAAGAAGTAGAGCAGGAATTAAGAAATGAAGGAAAAAGCGATGAAGAGATCGACAGACTGTTAAATTATAAAGTCTTTCACGGGAACACGCCTACCAACTCTATATTATTCAATGAATTAACTCCTTTTTCATTAGGACAGTTAATTGCATTATACGAACACAAAATCTTCGTTCAGGGAGTGATCTGGAATATTTTCAGCTTCGACCAGTTCGGAGTGGAATTGGGAAAAGTTTTAGCCAATAAAATCCTTCCGGAACTTGAAAACGGTGAGACCATCAGTTCTCACGACAGCTCTACGAACGGATTGATCAATTATTATAAAGGAAATAAATAGCAGATGTCCGCATTAAGGTCATATTATTATAAACTTCCTCCCAGCCTGAGGCTTTTAGGGAGAAAGATCTATTATTTCCCGATAGACCTCTACGACGGGCTTACCGGAAAAAGATCCAAAAACGAGCCTAAAAAAGGAGATATTTATGTAGGCGGCAGCGATTTTATTCCTCATGGTATCCAGCAGGTAAATGCCCTAAAAAAATATATCGGACTACAAAATACAGATCATGTTCTGGATGTGGGATGCGGGATTGGAAGAACGGCAATAGCTCTTACAGAAGTTCTGGACAAAGGGACCTATGACGGTTTTGATGCGGTGGAAAAAGGGATTAACTGGTGCAATAAACACATCGGCAAAAAATACCCGAATTTTAAATTCAAATTCACCCCGATTTACAATGACCTGTACAATACGTTCAGCCAGAAAGCAGAGGATTTTACATTTCCGTATGAGGATGCAAAATTTGATAAAGTATTTCTGTTCTCGGTGTTTACTCATATGCAGATACCTGAGATCAAAAGATACCTTGGCGAAATCAGCAGGGTTTTAAAAAGTGACGGCCAGTGCCTGGCAACATTTTTTCTGTATGATGAAACCAGGAGGGAATTCGGCACCATGCCGTTTCCCCATCAGTACGAAGGCTACAGGCTGATGGACGATAAGGTGACCGCAGCCAATATTGCCGTAAGTATTCCTTTGCTGAATCAGATGGCAGCCGAAGCCGGATTAAAAGTAACCACCATAAAAGGAGGATTCTGGAGAACCGATGTAGAAAAGGAGGGCGCAGATGAATTTCAGGATATTGTTGTATTCAATAAAATCTAAATAAAAGTAAAAAAGTAAAAATGGCAGAAATTCTTGACGGGCTTAAAGTGTCCAAAGAAATAAAAGCAGAGATCAAGGCTGAAGTGGAAAAAATCCTTGAAGGCAAGAAAAGAGCACCGCATCTGGTAGCTATTCTTGTAGGAAACAACGGAGCAAGCAAAGCCTATGTGAACAGCAAAGTAAAAGACTGTGAAGAAGTAGGATTCCGTTCTTCCCTTTTAAAATTCCCAAGCACTGTTTCCGAATCTGAACTGCTGGAAAAAATTGACGAACTGAACAAATCCAAAGAAGTAGACGGTTTCATCGTTCAGCTTCCTTTACCGGATCAGATCGATCAGGAAAAAATCATTATGGCTATTGATCCAAGAAAAGATGTAGATGGTTTCCATCCCGAAAATTTCGGAAAAATGGCTTTGGAAATGGATACTTTCCTTCCAGCTACTCCTTTCGGAATTTTGACCCTGCTGGAAAGATACAATATTGAAACCAAAGGAAAAGACTGTGTGATTATCGGAAGAAGCAAGATCGTAGGAAGACCTATGAGCATCCTGATGGGAAGAAAAGACTTCCCGGGGAACTCTACCGTAACTTTGACACACTCTTACACCAAAGATATCGAAGAATATACTAAAAAAGCAGATATCGTTATTACAGCTTTAGGTGATCCACACTTCTTAAAAGGAGATATGATCAAAGACGGAGCAGTAATCGTAGATGTAGGAATTACAAGAGTAGATGATGACTCACCAAAAGGCTATTACCTTGCCGGCGATGTGGATTTTGACAGCTGTGCAGCCAAAGCAAGCTGGATTACACCGGTACCCGGAGGAGTAGGCCCAATGACCAGAGCCATGCTGATGAAAAACACCATCATCGCATACAAAACTTCGGTCTATAACGACTAATTTTAAAATGAACAAAGAAGAAGATATTTTATTAAAAGAAGGTAAAATGCTCCCTGTGATGGAGCATTTTTACACTTTACAGGGAGAAGGCGCACACACCGGAAAAGCATCCTATTTCATCAGATTGGGAGGCTGCGATGTGGGCTGCCACTGGTGCGATGTAAAAGAAAGCTGGGATCCCAACCTACATCCGCTGATGAATGCAGAGGAAATTGCCGAAACTGCAGCAAAACACTGTAAGACGATTGTTTTAACAGGAGGAGAACCATTGATGTGGAATCTTGATATCCTGACAGGAAAATTAAAAGAACTGGGATGCACGATCCATATTGAAACCTCAGGAGCCTATCCGATGAGCGGACAGATCGACTGGATTACCCTATCACCTAAAAAAACAGGACTTCCGAAAGAAGAAATCTATCAGAAAGCAAGCGAGCTTAAAGTGATCATATTCAATCAGCATGATTTTACCTTTGCACAGGAGCAGGCGGCAAAAGTTTCTGCAAGCTGTAAACTGTATATGCAGAGCGAATGGAGCAAGCGTGATGAAATGTATCCAAAAATCACTGATTTTATTTTGGCCCATCCGGAATGGCAGGCTTCAGTTCAGACCCATAAATACCTGAATATCCCATAGATCATTTTTAAGTTCACAGAAATGCCGGATCAGTATATTTTTTATTCATATGATCATTTTTTTGCTCCAAATATTTAGGTAGCAGGGCAAAAGTTTATAATATTCATAGAATCCCGGAATATACCGCAAAAATTATGTACATTAGCTCTTCGTATCCGTTATAACACTGATAGATGCAGAGAATTCGATACTCTAGATACCTGAAATCGATTATTATTTTGCTTGACCTTTTGGTTATTGCATCTATTTTTATATTCTTTTTTATAAGCCGGAACGAACATTTAAAATACCATGAAGAAACCTGGTATCAGAATATTTTTTCCCTGATATTGCTGTTTTTGTTCTGGATGCTGCTGAGTGGCAGGACAAAAATTTATAATGTTCAGAGGAATCTTACCTATACCCTGTTTCTGGAACGCCTCCTCATTCATTTCCTCACTTTTATATTTGGCGTTCTGCTTATTGGGAAAGTGAGTAAAAATGTATTTTTCAATTCAGATATTTATTGGCTTTCGTTTTACCTTTTTTTCTTTATTTTCCTTTCCAAATCAGTTATTTATTTTACCATAAAATATTTCCGTTCACTGGGGATCAATTATAGAAATGTAATGTTTCTGGGAGAAACGGGATCTACAGAGATTCTAAAGACTATATTCAAAGACAGGAAGGATTACGGATACAAAATATTTGAGTATGATAAATCCGAGATCAACCCGAATGAGCTGGTTGGCTTTTGGAAGAAAAACGGGATTCACACCCTGTTTTTATCCACAGAAAACCATTTTACTGAAAGTATAGAAACTGAGATCTTCCGTCTTGCCGAAGACAATAAAGTTCATGTCTCATTGATTCCCAGCATTACACAAAGCGACTTTTTTCTGTATGATCTGGGGTACATTCAGACACAGCCGGTTCTCAGCCAGGCAAAATATCCTCTGGATTATTACTCCAATTTTCTGGTAAAGAGAAGCTTTGATATCGTTTTTTCTATCACCATATTGGTTTTAGTATGCTCGTGGCTGTTTCCCCTTATTGCCTTGTTAATAAAAACAACTTCGAAAGGACCCGTTTTCTTTGTTCAAAAGAGATACGGCTTCCATGAAGAAGTATTTTCATGCCTGAAATTCAGAACGATGATCGTTAATAATGAATCGGCAACAAAAACTACAGCGGAAAATGATGCCCGGATCACAAAAGTTGGAAAATTCCTAAGAAAAACCAGCCTCGATGAGCTTCCCCAATTCATTAATGTTCTGAAAGGCGAAATGTCTATCGTAGGTCCCCGGCCGCATATGCTGGCCGTCGACAATTTTTATAAGCCTAAAATAGGAAGATACAGTTTAAGAAGCATGGTATCACCCGGAATCACTGGACTTGCTCAGGTAAGCGGACTTCGCGGGGATTATGGAGATGTAGAGGTAGAAATGAAAAAACGTATCCTGGCAGACACATTCTATGTAAGAAACTGGAGCTTTGTTCTGGATCTGGTTATTATTTTAAAAACCTTTTTCCTTGTTGTCGGCGGCGATAAAAATGCAAAATAAAGCAAACAAAAGGTAAAGAAGATGATTGAGGAATCATATTTGCTTCTAAGGTTAAAGAAACATCGGGCATTCCACTGAGCCTTAACCTTAATTAAATAAAAAAAGTCTAATTTAGCAGCATGTTAAAAAAGTTTTTCACAGCAGTAGGAGAATACATTATCCTTCTAGGTAAATCCTTGCAGAAGCCCCAGAAAATGAGGGTTTTTTGGAAGCTGTTCATGAGAGAAATCAATGATCTTGGTGTCAATTCTTTTGGGTTGGTGATCTTTACTTCCATATTTGTGGGAGCTGTAGTGGCGATCCAGATGTTCAATAACTTTGATTCTTCCTCTTTTCCTATTCCGCCTTCTTTTGTGGGATATGCTACAAAAGCGGTTTTGGTTCTGGAATTCTCGCCAACCATCATCAGCCTTATCCTGGCAGGTAAAGTAGGATCATATATTGCATCAAGTATAGGAACTATGAGGGTTTCCGAACAAATCGACGCATTAGACATTATGGGGGTAAACTCTCCGAATTTCCTGATATTGCCAAAAATTTTTGCCTGTGTCATTTTCAATCCCCTGCTTATTGCCATCAGTATCGTATTCGGTATTGGCGGCGGATACCTGGCGGGTATCCTCACGGGCAACTGGACAGAAAATGATTATATTGTAGGTATTCAGATGTATATGCCGAATTTATTTGTGTATTACGCATTTATAAAAACTACAGTATTTGCTTTCATTATTGCCACAGTTCCTTCTTATTTCGGATATAACGTAAAAGGAGGATCGCTGGAAGTGGGTAGAGCCAGTACACAGGCCGTAGTGTGGACTATGGTATTTATTATCATTTCGGAATTAATTTTAACCCAATTAATATTAAGCTGATGATTGAGGTAAAAGATCTTAAGAAGAGTTTTGATGAAGTTGAAGTACTTAAGGGAATTTCAACCTCATTTGATAAGGGAAAGGTAAACCTGATCATTGGGCAGAGTGGATCCGGAAAAACGGTTTTCCTGAAAAGTTTACTGAATGTGTATCAGCCTTCATCAGGAGAGATCCTTTTTGACGGAAGGGATATTAATACAATGACCAGGGACGAAAAACAGCACCTCCGTTCTGAGATCGGGACGGTATTCCAGGGAAGCGCGCTTTTTGATTCCCTTACGGTGGAAGAAAATATTATGTTCCCGCTGGATATGTTTACCAACCTTACTTTCAGAGAGAAAAAGAAAAGGGTATTTGAGGTAATAGGCAGGGTACATCTTGATAAAGCAGGCAGAAAATTTCCTTCCGAGATTTCTGGGGGAATGCAGAAACGTGTTGCCATTGCAAGAGCTATCGTGAATAATCCGAAGTATCTTTTCTGTGATGAACCGAATTCCGGTCTGGATCCTTATACTTCCAATGTAATTGATGATCTTCTTCTTGAAATCACCAAAGAATACAACACAACAACCATCATCAACACCCACGATATGAATTCCGTGATGACCATTGGTGAGAAAATTGTATACCTGAGGTTAGGAATTAAAGAATGGGAAGGAAATAAGGATATTCTGATCACTGCAGGCAATAAAAATCTTATTGACTTCGTTTATTCTTCAGAATTGTTTAAAGAACTGAGAGAATATTTACTTGAAAATAATAAAACGATTGAAAATACAATCACTAAAATAGATGATAATGAAAAAGGTACTTAGTATAGCATTAATCGGGTTTTCAATGTTCGCTTCCGCACAGATTTCTCTGGCAGGAAAAGCTAACCTAATATTCCCGACAGGCTCTCCTTCCTGGAAAAACATTAAAGGAACGGTAAATGAAGCGATTGAAGGAACAGGAAAGAACAATGCAGGTTTTAATGTAGGGCTTTCACTAAAAGTGGGTCTTCCAGGTTCATTATACGTAATGCCTGAATTGTACTACACGCATTTCAAAAATGAATTCACTACGGAAAATACTACCTTTGATGTAAAAAGCAACCGTCTTGATATGCCTGTTTTGTTAGGCTATAATCTTTTAGGAGACATGCTTGGTGTTTTTGTAGGACCTGTTGCCAGCTATAATCTGAGCAAGGACAATACTTACAACGACTTCAAGGAAAATGTTAAAAATGATTTCACAGTAGGATACCAGTTTGGTGCTCAGCTTGAAATTAAAAAACTGATCATCAATGCCCGATATGAAGGTGCGTTCAGTAAAGACGAAAGAAATTTCATCAATAAGGTTTCCGGTTCAGAAATCAGATATGACAACAGACCTAACCTATTTTTAGTAGGAGTAGGCTATAAGTTTAAATAATTTGAAAATAACACTATAAAAAAACCCTCAAAATTCTAAATTTGAGGGTTTTGATTTTTTTGAAGTTCTGCTTCGCGTCTGGCAATTTCCGCCGCCTGTTTTTCAAGCTCTTCTTTTTCTTGCTGCAGCCTTTTAAATTCTCTTTTTTTCTCTTCAGCCTTGATGGCACTCCCCTTACTTACATACCCTACCATTCCGCCAATAATAAGACCAATTCCCACTCCGGCCATTACTCCCATCATATGTGAGATGGTAATTCCTCCTACCGTAAAATCAGTGGTCAGATAAAAAAGCAATGCCGAAACAGCAAGCAGTATAAGTCCGGTAATTGATAAACTTTTCATAAATATTGTGTTTAAGTGGTTATATTGAAAAAAGCCTTACCCAATTTAGTGAAAAATTAAATAAGGCTTTATACAAGATTAAATTTCTGAATAATTATATCTTCCCTCCTGCAGCTTTATAATATTCCAAAGCTTTCGGAAGGTTTTTATTGATATCTGATATCCTTGTTTCCGGATTCGGGTGGGTAGAAAGGAATTCAGGCTGTCTTGCTCCAGATGATGCCGCTTCCATTCTGTTCCAGAAAGGGATTGCTTCTCTAGGATCGTATCCTGCCATAGACATAAGATAAAGCCCCATCTGATCTGCTTCCGACTCCTGATTTCTTCCATACTTCAACAGGGCAACCTGTGATCCGATTGGGTATACCTGTTCGAAAATACCGGCCCACTGTGAATTGGAAATAGTTCCGCCCAAAATAGAGCCACCATATTGTGCTACCATAGCCTGTGAAATTCTTTCATTCCCGTGTCCGGCCAAAGCATGAGACACCTCATGCCCCATTACTACCGCAAGACCGTTATCATTTTTTGTAACCGGAAGAATTCCTGTATAAACAGCCACTTTCCCACCAGGCATACACCAGGCATTCAGCTCACTGCTTTGTATAAGATTAAACTCCCAGTTATAATTGGCAAGATCTGCGGATCTTCCTATGCTCTGGTAATATCTTTCTGCTGCACTTTTTATTCTGCTTCCTACACTCGTTACTCTTTTTGCATCTGCAGTTCCTGTGATGATCTTAGATTTAGACAATGTCGTTTTATATTCCTGAGCAGACATCGTTAAAATTTCCGAATTATTGGCAATCTGTAATGAAGATCTGCCCGTAATCGGATTGGTAGTACAAGCTACAGTTGACAGGGCAACTGCTCCTATTCCTAATAGATGTGTAAATTTCATAGTTGTTTGAGTGTTAATAATTCAACATTTACAATTTTTATTCCAAAATGGTTCAGAAGGAATATATTTGCATACAATTTGCTATTTAAATTTAACAATTATTACGGTTATGAAAAAGTATATTTCACTTATATTTATTTTTGGATTTCTTTTTTTATTTCAAAGCTGTTCCTCACAGGCTTCATTAGATTCCAAAACAGTTGATACCCTTGTTGGTTCTGAAGAATTTACTTTTCATGCACAACATGCAAATCCTATGAACTATGAAGTAATTAATGTGATGGGATCTATCCAGAATGCACCGTCTACAAGAATGCTTCAGCTTGATGGCGAAAACTATACTATAGAGCTTAAAAAAAATATGATGGAAGTGGTTCTTCCCTATTTTGGAAGACAGTTCAATCCTTCATACAATACCGCTGATAACAGCTACCGTTTTACCTCGAAAGATTTCACAGTCAGCAAATCCCAGAACAAAAAAGGAAACTGGGTTTTAAGGATCAAACCTAATGATAAGCGAAACGTTGATGAAATTATTGTAGAAGTTTTTAAAAGTGGGAAAGCATTTGTTTCTATGAGAAGCAACGACAGGCAGCCTATTACCTATGACGGATATATCTCAAAGAATGAAGAATCCCAAGATAAGGAAAAACTTTAGTCTTTAGACAAAAATTTTTCAACGAACAGTTTTGCTTCAGTGCTGGGATTAGAAACCATTTCTGAAGCATTTTTTTTGTGCTGTATAAAAGCTGCTTCCACGGAATCACTTCTTTTCATCATGGCGAGAATATACTCCTGAACCCAATATTCAAACCGCTTTTCAGCCTGCCGGATACGCACCTCGTTAAAACGGCCTGTCTCCTTTTTAAGGTCTATAAACTCGTCAATGGTGCTGTAAATTTCTCTCAATCCTTCATTATGAAGCGCAGAACCTAATAATACCGGAATTTTCCAACCTTTTTCTTTGGGAGGGATGAAATCCAGCGCCCGTTTCAGCTCCAGTCTTGTATTTTTTGCTTTCTGCAAGTTGTCCTGATCCACTTTATTGATGAAGATAAGGTCCACCATCTCCATAATTCCGCGTTTAATACCCTGCAGCTCGTCTCCACCGCCAATAATTTTCAGAAATAAAAACACATCGGTAATATCGGCCACCAGAACTTCGGATTGCCCTACTCCCACTGTTTCGATCAGGATATAATCGTAGCCTGCAGCTTCGCAGATCATCATGGTTTCAAAAGTAGTATTGGCCACCCCCCCCAGAAAACCTGAGCTGGGGGAAGGACGGATAAAGGCGTTTTCTTCTCTGGCAAGTTCCTCCATCCTGGTTTTATCACCCAAAATGCTTCCTTTGTTGATCGAGGAACTTGGATCAATAGCAAGAACGGCTACCTTTTTACCGTTAGCAATAGCAAGTCTTCCGAAATTTTCAATGAAAGTGGACTTTCCAGCACCGGGAACCCCGGTGATTCCTATCCTTACCGAATTTCCCGTAAGGGGCATTATTTTCTTCAGAAGCTCTTCTGCCTGGGTTCTGTGCTCGGCTTTTTTGCTTTCAACTAAGGTAATAGCTTTTCCTATCAGACGCTTATTGCCTGACTGTATTCCATCGATGAGTTCTTCTGTAGAAAATTTCATTGATTCAAAAATATAAAAATAACCTTCAAACTCCTCTACAAACGGGTATTAATTTTATTTCTTCTAAATTAAAACTAAAGCCTGTTTTATCAACAGGAGGGGGAAATTCCTACATTTGTTATAAATCAAAATTGAAGAAACATGAAAAAAATATCCGCTGCTGCCTTGTTTACCTGCATTTTACTGGCTTCCTGTACCCCAAAAGCCTCTACAGCAGGACCTGCAGGACCAGCCGTATCTACTGCCGAGCAGATAGCGCAGGGAAAAACAATTTTTGAAAATTCCTGCGGAAGATGCCATAAACTTCCTGATCCTGCATCACACACATCCGTACAGTGGGTAGGAATTATGAATTCAATGGCACCTAAGGCAAAACTTACGGACGAGCAGCATCAATGGGTATATGACTATATTGTTTCTGCTAAAAAATAACCAAACAATCAAGATATGGATATGAAAAAAGTAATTGTAAGCATCATCGCAGGTGCCGCATTCATGGTATCCTGCGGACCTAAAAGTACCGCTGTAACAGGACCAAAGTACACTGCATCTGAAAAGCTGGTTCAGGGTAAAACTATTTTTGAAAATTCGTGTGCCAAATGCCACAAACTTCCGGATCCTGCCAAGCATGACGACCAGGGATGGATTAAAACTTTAAGCAGAATGGCCCCTAAAGCTAAATTAAGCACTGATCAGCATCAGATGGTGTATGATTACCTTATTTCTGTAAATAAAAAGTAGGAGTTTCAGCATTGCAAACTAGAAGAGTTTTAGGGTATAAGTGCATAAAAAGCTTATACTCTTGAATTTCTCTAGTTTATTTTAAAACAATCCCCAATCCTGGTTTCCCGGACAGGATTATTTTTCCGTTCTCTACAAAATTTCCTGAGGCATAATCATTGGAGATCAGGTTGGCTCCGTCCAGATCGGCGAAGTCAGTAAATCCTGCGAGCAGGCAGGCAGCGGAGATTCCGACCGTAGATTCGGTCATACAGCCAATCATGATTTTATATTTCCATTCTTTTGCTTTTTTGATCATTGCCAATGCAGGAGTTAACCCACCACATTTCATGAGCTTTATATTGACACTTTTATAATAAGGGATTAATTCTTCCAGGGAATCTATATTCTGGCAGTCTTCATCTGCCATCCAGTTGGCAAAACGCTCTTTTTTTAAAATTTTATATCGGTCCACTGGCCGCGGCTGTTCCAGGTATGAAAATTTTTGAACTTCACTGTTTTCCTGAAGCCAGATACAATCTTCGTCTGTAAAACTGGCGTTGGAATCCAACGCTAAATTTCTATTCAACTGCAAAAGCCTGCTGATATCCTGTTTGTTTAATCCTTTGCATTTTACCTTAAACTTATTCCATTTGCTTTTTTCAATTTTTTTGATCTGTTCGTCTACATTTCCAACTGATATGGTAATGGAGCTTTGAGCAAGGTTTTCCACAGGAATGTTATTCAGTTCAGTAAAGCTCTTGTTCTCAAGCTTTCCAAATAAGTCCCAATAGGCACAATCTAAGGCAGAAACTAGGAACGGATGCAGATCCAGACCAGAGAGAAAACGGAAAAAATCTTCCGGATGAACGACAGACTGTTTTTCAAGTAAAGGCTGTATTTCTTTTAATCTGACGATAAAACTCTTCAGATCAATCTGATAATAATCTATAGCTATGCATTCGCCATATCCTTTGCAGTTTAAATAAGATAATTCTATCATCAAAACTTCTCTCGTGTCATAATTTCCATAAGCAATCGAGAAAGTTTCTTTTAACCGAAGTGTTTTTATAGTATAATTTATTTTCATATCAGCTAATCCAATTCTGAAGTGCTTTAACTTCAACCCATTTCCCATTGATCTTTTTATAAACTGCCGTATATCCGCTTCCATTTAAATAGCCACAGGAAATTGAGCTTTGTACAATACACATTGTTTTATCTTTATTAAAGAAAGGCACTGAGAAACTTCGAATGCAGGTACTTCCAAATTTTTTATTAAACTCAGTCCAAAAATCACTTTTTCTATTTTCATCTAGTTTATGAAGTTCTTCATTAGTTACATACCGCTGTTTTTCGTGAATTTTAGTTTTATCAAGTCTAAAATCAGATACTATTTTTTCCTGATTTTTATAGTAGGCAGAATCATTTTTCGAAAAAACCGAGTCATATTCCAGAACAAATCCCAATGGTCTGGGCTCATCATTATTTTCATCCTTATTAAGATAAACTGTTCTTAATGTACTAATAAGGAGGTAAGAGTTCTTTTCAAATGATATACTATCGTTATCAATTAATTGATTTAAAACTTCATATCTTAAATTCAGGTCTTGATCTTTTGGAATAACCGTCAGTTTTGAATCATTTTTTTTGCATGAAATAATGATCAGCAGAAAGAAGATAATATAAGGCTTCATGAGTTAAAGCTACAAAAAAAGAGACCAAAAATGGCCTCTTCCATGATTTTATGTTTCATCAATTTATCTTACAATCAGTTTTTCAGTCTGAATTTTTTCACCCTGTTTAATGTGAACCATATACACCCCTTTCTGGAATCCTTTGGTAGAAACCGCTTTTTTGGATTGAGGGTCTCTGGCATCTGAAAAGACTAATTTTCCGGACATATCAAACATTTTTATCTGTACATCCTGGGAAGAGCCATCTAAATTACCAACAAAGAATTCATCATAAGTAGGGTTGGGGAATACAATAAATTTATTATCTGCTGCTTTCAGATCCTGAGTAGATAACGCTGCATTACATTCTGCAGGAACAGTAAAGTCTTCTACCTGATCATTAGCTACTGTCTTTACTCCGGCTGAAGCATTAACGCCCAATCCTCTTTTCGCAAATGCTTTCCAGATCATACATTTGTCAAGTCCGCCGTTTCCTACAGCATCTGCTTGAAGTATGGCATCTCTTCCATCAATGAATGTAGGGCTGCAGGCCTGAAGTTTAAGCCCGTCTACAACCAGCTGCAGAACTTTTGCATTTCCGGAAGTGGTACTTGCCAGTACATCACTGTTATATCCGTATTTCTCTATGTATTTCCACGTTAGATCCCAAAGCATGGTTGCCCAGATAAATCCTATGGCATGAGATCCGGAAACGGTGTTTGTCCTTGCATAGGTATAATTATTTATACCAAAATCAGGAGAATATTTGGCAAGCCTGATTCCTACTCCCGTTGTTGGCTGGTCTGCCGAATATGTTGACATTCCTCTGGCCAAAGCTGAAGTATCACCAGGTCTTGTCGTAAGCATTAATGCAAAGAAATCGGACCATCCCTCACCCATCTGTTCTGCGCTGTTGGTTGCGGAAAGACAGCTGTATCCCTGCCCTGTTAAGCGGTTTGAGATACCGTGCCCATATTCATGGGCTATGATACCATTATCAAGGCTGGAATGTTTGAATCCATTGAAATCATTTCCTAATGTCAAATTGATTGTGTTTCCATTTCCCAGCTCCGTTACCATATACAATCCTTCTGTTTTTCCGATGTTGATAGCAGGGATGTTTACCTGGCTTCCTGAGGTTCCGCCTCCCATGCTGACAGGGGTATCCGTAGAAGGTCTGTAAACGATGGCGCCTATTGCCCCTGCATTCTGTGCATTTAATACTTTAAGTCCGTATTCACAGGTTACACTTGTTATCACTGCAATTTTACCGGTAAGGCTTCCGGCTGCAGGCGGTGTACAGGCATCAGCCGGTACCGAAACAGCAAGGTCCCCTGTTACAGTCTGCCCATCAAACAAAAGAGTTCCAAAAGATGCGCTTCCGGTCATTACCTTTGGCCTGCTTACTGCTGTTGAAGGGGAATTGTACTGATATCTGGAGATTGGATCTGCTGCAGTTTGTGCCCTGTCCCAAAGATACATTTGCATCCTTGGAGCCTGTAGATAAATTACACCCGATATTATCGTTTCATATCCTGAACTGAAATTGGCGTTATTCAAGCCGCTTCCGTCAAAAGCTTCAGCATTTACAGCATCATTACCCATCCCTCCGTTTCCGAAATTGTTGGTCTGATAATTTCTTGCCGACTCTGTAAACCCGAATTTATAAAAGACATCATGCATCTTATTATTCATATAGAACAAATTGGTGATGGCAGCATCTCTATGAGTAAAAGGATTAATATATCTTCCTTCTGCATATGGGAAATCGAAATTTAAAGTAGCTCCGCCACTTGGTGAATAGCCTGCAGTGTTGGAATTTGTCTGATCCGAATAGGCATAAACATTATTTCCTCTGGTATTGGTGTAATTATTGGTTCCGTCAGAATGCCACCCCTGCGGAGATACCGTTATATCCCATGGATTATTAATAATTGCACGTGGCCCAAATGTAGGTGCTTCTACAGGCAGTGGAAAAACATTATAAGAAGCATTGCTGGGTACCAAAAGATTACTTGCCAAAGGCTGATTCATTGCCCCTGTAACCGATTCTTCTGATACCAAATATTGCTCTGCATTTACTTCTGATCCATGATCAAGACTGTCTGTATGAGTAAAATTACAGTCCAGGGTTAAATTGTCTTTTGTAAGAATTTCACCTGTCACTGCATCAGCAATGACATGCCAAACATCGGATGATTTCTTATCTGAAACAAACAATTCTTTAGCTAAAATATATACTCCGTTTTTTTCAAAATAGACATTGGGAAGATAATCTACCTTGGAAATTTCATCCAGATTCAGTTTTTGCTTAAGAAGATCTTCTGTGAAGCGTTCTTTAGCTTTTCCCTGACTGGCAACAGAAATGTTCTTTTTAAAATCATTTTTTTCCGAGATCACCTTATTTTCTTTGATCATCACTTTTCCCAAAGCATTATACACTCTGAGCCCGTCAAAGGTCTGCTGAACATTTACGATATTTACGCCCAGGCTTTTAGAAGGGTCTTCATTCAGAATAATAACACCCGCCTTACTGCTGGTCCCATTTTTCTGGGTTAACTGCCCGCTTTTCTGATAATAATCCTGAATAAGCCGGTCCGAATTTTGTGCATTCATTTTGCCAAAAGCAAAGAATACGGCCATCGACACCGGCCATAAAAATAATTTTTTATCCATAACGCTGTTTTTTCCATACTAAAGTTATGATTTTTTTATGATAATATATATATTCCTTCCCGTTTTTAATAAAAATAGCATTTAATTATTTTTTATCTTTTTTCCAGTCTTTTTTTCCATTTTATTCTTTATAAACTTGGCTCTGTTTTTCAAAAAATCTAACATTGCCTGGTTATAACTATACTTTTTTGCATCTTTTAATGGTTCCAGCGCTTTTTTATAGTCTAACCTGATTTCATACAAAAGCGATTTTTGTATCAATATTCTTGCTTTGTCTATTCCTTTTATTTTTAATGCATAACCGATCAGTTTTTCAGCTTCGTTCAGATCTTCATTATCCAAAAGACATTTTATATAATGCTGTGGTGTATTGAGATTGGTAACATTGCACTGCATTGCTTCTTCGAAATAGATTTTTGCTTTTTCGTAATCGGCGAGCATTTCGCTGTAAATTCTACCCATCAGGCAAAGGCTGTCTGCATCTTCAGGGTCATAGGAAAGGGCATAGTTCAATTCTTCCAGGCAGTCTGGAAGATTGTATGGATAATTGTCCAGTGCTTCAAAATAATATTTACTTTTAGTTAAGGTCATGTCTATTGTTTTTGAGTTCTTTTTTCAGGACATTTCTTTGCTTTTTGAATGATTTATCCTGATGGTTTTTTTTAAAATCTGTCCCGAAAAATGTACGGACCGGGTTTCCCCTCTGTACCTGCAGGTGGTTATTCCAGGTATCCTGCATTCTTTTTTCAAGCTGTTTGATATAAAGTCCGGTCACTTTTTCTTTCAGTCTCATAACAGCCAGCTTCTTATTCTCCAGCTGCGAACGTGAATCCTGTGCAAATACGCTTTCCCCGGTGGGTACGTGAACCGCGCGAACAGCTGTATTTACTTTATTCACATTCTGGCCTCCGCTTCCCTGGCTTCTTGTAGTCTGAAACTGAATATCCTTCTCGTTGAAATGGATCTGGTCAAGCTCTTCCAGTTCAAAAACACCGATAAACCAGTTGCTTCTTTTGTACAGCTTCCTGAATGTACTTTTGCCGGTCCAGCAGATGCTTCCCAACCAAGTTTTTAAAAACTCCGTCAAATCTTTTGCTTTTAAAAGAATGGTTACGGATTTCAGGGTCAGGTTTTCATCACCATTTTCCCTGTGGATGATTTCGTAATCTATTTTATTATTTTTTATCTCTTCAAGGAAGACCTTAAGAACTTTTGCAGTCACCCACTGGCATTCCAAAGGTCCTCTTCCTGAAGTTATTTGTATGAGTTTTTCCATTTTTTAATTTAATTTTGGCATTGCACTTAATGCAGGATGTCCTACGGGATCAATCCCTTTTTGTAATAATTCTTTGGCAGCCATGACAGCCCAGCATTTATCACTGGAATGGATGTTTCTGTAAAATGTCAGCAAAAGTTCCGGCTTAACTACAGTAAAGCCATTGATCTCAATAGTTTCCAGATCATTTCTTTCAAAAAAGTCTATGGTAATCCTGTAAGATCTTCCGTTTTCCGGTTCTATTGTTTTTTCGTATCTGCGGAAGTTTTCGTCACTCTGCAGATGATCATACCGGGTCCATACCTTCTGAAACCCCTCCTGCTGAAGGATCATCACAGCTTCTGCTGCATTTTCTTTTTTTACAAAGACATCAATATCCTTGTGATCATGGGCATGCTTATATTCTGTATGCCCATCTTCTGACATAAAATGCCAGGCCCAGCCACCTGATATAATGACTTTCTTTTTCAATTTATTTAAAATGTCAAGTCCGTGCAGGATTCTGAATTCTGGCCAGACTTCTCCGTATCTTTTTATGTTATGAGGTGCTCCCATTTTTTTGTTTTTTGTTCTTTCGTTGCCTGTTGCTGGTTATCAGTTAAATTTTCAACTCATAACCAGGCACCGGCAACTCTTATTTATTTGTCCATTCTCACAATTCTGGGCTGAAATGTTCCAAGAATATCCACCAATTCGCTTTGGGCATTCATTACTTCATGAATATCTTTGTAAGCCATTGGCGCTTCTTCCGTATTTCCTCCCATCAGAGTAACTTTCTTCAGCTTCAGCTCTTTTTTGATGTCATTCTGAGTAAAAAGGCTTCTGCATTCTCCTCTTGAATGGGCTCTTCCCGCTCCGTGTGATGCTGAATTCAGTGAATCCGGATTTCCTTTTCCACGAACAATAAAGCCTTTGGCCGTCATGGAACCAGGAATCATTCCCAGCTCGTTTACATTAGCCGGTGTAGCTCCTTTCCTGTGGACGATTACTTCCTTTCCGTGATGAGTCTCCTTCCATGCAAAATTGTGATGGTTTTCAATCCTTGCTTTTACCCTTCCGCCAACAGCTTTTACTAGTCTTCTGTGAATGTCATCGTGACAGGCAGAAGCGTAGTCTCCGGCAAGATTCATGGCGGTCCAGTATTCCAGCCCGAGATGGGTACTGAGATCCAGCCAGGCAAACTGCTGGGCTTCTTTTGGCAGCGGACACTGGTCTGCAGCTACTCTTGAGTAATATTGAGCAATTTCTGCCCCTAATCCTCTGGAACCGCTGTGTGAAAGGATTCCCAGATATTTTCCTTTCGGTAACCCAATCTGATCTTCTTCTTCTGTGATTTCCACCTCGCCAAATTCTACGAAATGATTTCCGCCTCCGGAAGACCCCATCTGTTTAATGGCTTTTCCTTTTAATCTTCTCAAAACCGGAATCATATCGAAGGTATCCCTCTCAAAGATCTCGTGATCTATATGAGATTTATGAGTTTCGTACATCCCGAATTTGGTATGTTCTGCAAGGGCTTTTTCGTATTTGTCCCTTGCGCCGTCAAGATATGAAACCGGTATATCCAGAATACTGAGGCTCATCCTGCAGCCGATATCCATTCCCACTCCATAAGGGATCACTGCATTTTCTACTGCGAGAACCCCTCCTATCGGAAGTCCGTAACCGCTGTGGGCATCCGGCATTAAAGCCCCTTGCATTGAAATCGGCAGTTTTAAAGCCGTGTACAGCTGGTTTTTTGCTTCTTCAGAGATATTGTTTCCAAAGATCCGGAAATCAGCACGCTGGGTATTGAGCATTCTTTTTTCTGTTTTTCTGGATGATAGCAGTGATTCTGCAATCTGTCCGAAAGTCAGATCCTTTTCAAAGTTTTCAGGGTTCAGGAGGATTTCTTTTAAAATAGATTTTACATGATGAATATTCTTCGTTGCAAAATTTCTTTTCATCACCTCCAAAGCCACATTGACACTTTGATTATTCGGATAACCGAGTTTTAATATATCTTTTCCTTTTAGTTTTAAATTTCCCATTGTTTTATTTTTAAGACATAAGATGCCAGACACAAGATCCAAGATTTTGATCTGTGCATGTTATTTTATCAACTAAAATATTAGTTGAGCTATTTGTAATGAGGAACAACACATTGGAATCTTAAAAAGATTCAATGATCCTGTTCTTCCTGATATTGAAAAAAATTTCGGGGAAACTGAAGTTTAAATATTGCGCAATAAAAACCCGAAATCTTTACGACTCCGGGTTTTGATATTTCGTTGTACTATTATTCTAAGAGTATACCAAACCACGAAGCCTTACCACTATAAGCGGTACTCCAGCTGTAGAATTCTGATTCGTTTTGAACATTGCTTCGTTGTTTTTTAATGAGTTAAACTTGATTTTCAGGTGCAAATATATTAATTTTTCTGAATATCCAAATTTTTTAACAAAAAAGCCCGGATTATTTTATCCAGGCTTTATATTTTTGAGAGATTAATCTTTTGATCCTAAGCTGTCCATTTCATCATCCATTCCCTTAACTTCATTAGAGTGATATACTCTTTCTGATCCGAGAAAGTAAATGTTATGTCTTGCTTTGGCGATGATTCCGTTATATTCCTGTTCTGTCATCCCTTCAGGAATTGTATCGCGAGGTTTTGATGGTCTGCGATAGACTTCCAACGCACCGTTTTCATTTAAAACAGCTTTGGCCACTTTTGCCCGCTCGAGGTCATCTGTGTACACAATAACGTTGCTTCTTCCTATACTGTGTTTGCGATAGGCCTCCAACATTTCTGCATCGTGAGCAAACACATAGTCGAAAAATCCTTTTGTCTGCTCGTCTTCCTGATAGTGATCAGTCGACATTCCGCTTTCTACTTTTGACTTTGAGATAATAATATCTGCCTCGTTAAAGCCTTTTTCTTTTAAATCTTTTTTAATTTCCTCTGTATCTACAGTCACCGGAAATACTGAAACTACTGTATAAGCCATAATGAAATTTTTCATTAGACTATACAAAAGCCATGCAATTTATCCTTTATAAAAATGTTAATTTAGAAATTTTTCCAGAATTTCCACGGCACATTTAGGAAGATTGGTTCCCGGGCCGAAGATAAAATCTGCACCATTGGCATAAAGGAATTCATAATCCTGCTGAGGAATAACACCTCCTACCACGATCGTTACATCATCTGCTCCGAGCTTCTTCAGTTCTTCCACGACCTGTGGAACAAGTGTTTTATGTCCTGCTGCAAGAGAAGATACTCCAAGGATGTGGATATCGTTTTCTACAGCCTGTTTGGCTACTTCTTCCGGTGTTTGGAATAATGGGGCCACATCAACATCAAATCCCATATCCGCAAATGCAGTAGCTACCACTTTTGCTCCTCTGTCATGCCCGTCCTGGCCCATTTTAGCAACCATAAGTCTTGGGCGGCGGCCTTCTTCTTCTTCAAATTTCTGAGTAAGGTGAAGGGCTTTTTCAAAATATTCGTTTTTCCCTGCGTTCATGGCATATACTCCAGAGATGGTTTTAATATTGGCTTTATATCTTCCGAAGGTTTCTTCCATGGCATCGCTCATTTCACCAAGAGTAACTCTTCTTCTGGCTGCTTCTATGCATAATGCAAGAAGGTTTCCTTTTCCGGTTTTTGCACTTTCGCGGATATCATTCAGAATTTGTGTAACAGCTTCAGGATTTCTTTCTGCTTTTATTTTTTCCAGTCTTTCAATCTGCTTTCTGCGAACTTCTGTGTTATCAATATCCAGGATTTCAATACCATCCTGTTTCAATGCTGTTCTGAATGAGTTGACTCCGATGATAAACTCTTCCCCACTATCAATTTTAGCCTGCTTTTTAGCAGCCGCTTCTTCGATCCTCATTTTTGGAATTCCGGCTTCGATGGCTTTGGTCATTCCTCCTTCCTGTTCAACCTCATCGATGTATTTCATGGCTTCTTCGATCATCTGCTGGGTAAGGCTTTCTACAAGGTTACTTCCGCCCATAGCATCTACTACATCGCAAATCCCACTTTCCTGCTGAAGAATAATTTGGGTATTTCTTGCAATTTTTGCTGAATAATCAGTCGGAAGGGCAATGGCCTCATCAAGGGCATTGGTATGCATCGACTGGGTTCCACCTAAAGCAGAAGAAAGGGCTTCGATGGCCGTTCTTGTAATATTGTTAAAAGGCTCCTGTTCTGTAAGGGACCATCCTGAGGTCTGTGAATGGGTTCTTAAGGCTAAAGATTTCTGGTTTTGCGGATTGAACTGCTGTAAAAGGGTTGCCCAAATGTATCTCGCGGCACGCATTTTTGCAATTTCCATAAAGTGATTCATTCCGATGGCCCAGAAAAATGATAGCCTCGGGGCAAAATCATCAACATTCATTCCTGCTTTAATTCCTGTTCTTACATATTCCAGACCGTCTGCAAGGGTATAAGCCATTTCCAGCACCGGAGTGGCTCCGGCTTCCTGCATGTGGTATCCTGAAATAGAAATTGAGTTGAATTTCGGGATGTTCTGGGCTGTATATTCAAAGATGTCTGCAATGATTTTCATGGAAGGAGCCGGCGGATAAATGTAGGTATTCCTTACCATAAATTCCTTCAAAATATCATTCTGAATGGTTCCGGAAAGAAGCTCCTGCTTTACGCCCTGCTCTTCTGCGGCAACGATATAAAAAGACAAAATAGGAAGTACGGCACCATTCATGGTCATGGATACCGAGATCTGGTCCAATGGAATCTCATTGAAGAGGATTTTCATGTCTTCCACAGAATCAATAGCTACCCCTGCTTTACCAACGTCTCCAACTACTCTCGAATGATCGGAATCATATCCTCTGTGGGTAGCAAGATCGAAAGCTACGGAAAGTCCTTTCTGTCCTGCGGCAAGGTTTCTCCTGTAAAATGCATTGGATTCTTCTGCTGTGGAGAATCCGGCATATTGCCTAATCGTCCACGGTTTTTGTACATACATGGTGGAATACGGCCCTCTGAGGTAAGGAGCAATTCCCGGAGAAGTCTGTGTTAAGGATTCATTCTTAACATCTTTTGGGGTATAAGATGATTTTAACTCCAGACCGTCTTTTTCAAAATTATAGACTTCTCTTTCCTGAGGCTCTACATTAAAATCCGGTTTTTTCACAGAAATTGTCTTTCGCATTCCAATATTTTTTGTCTGCGTAAAGTTAATTTTTTTGAACGAAACATGAAACTTATGTTAATTCACAGTTTTACTGAATTTTAACGTATAAAAAAGACCGGACAATTGCCCGGTCTTTTTTATTGATATACTTATTTCTTATTTTTTGATAAGTTTAGTATTGTAAGTGTTTTTGTCATCTTTAATTGTGATGACGTACACTCCTTTTACCAGCTGTGCCACATTAATTCTCTGACCATCAATCTGACCTTGCTGAACGATTCTACCGTCTGCACTGTAAATGCTGTAATCTGCTTTTCCTTTCAGGTTTTTAATTTCTACGAAAGTATCTGCAGGATTTGGATAAATAGATATTTCTGATGTTTTTACCGTGTTTACATCATTTACCGCCAATCCGCTTGTGATTTTCACAGAAAGGTCCATGACGCTTCCTGCCTGGTTGGTATTTCCGCAAGCATTATTTAATGCGCCATTGAAGTTTCCGGCCACTCTCATTCTCAGAAGTTTATCTCCGCTGTATGCTGTTGTGGGAACGGTAAATGTTGCTGTCTCCGTTCTAGTTCCTGTTGCAGAGGCAGAAGTCATTACTTTTTCTGTTGCTTCAAAAATCCCGTTTCTGTTATAATCGATCCAGGCATTTACGGTAAACGGATACTGAGCATAGCTGGAAGAGCTTCCTGCCAATACAGAAATGGTATATTGAGTTCCTTTTGTAAGGTTCACAACCTGTGCCGGGTTCTCACTCACATCCTTGTATGATCTGAAAGTTCCGTCGGTATAGTTAACATTGGAAAGCTGAACACGTGCAATAGTTCCTAACTGATTGATTCCTGTAGTCAGCAAGCAATAATCTATCCCGGTTTTTAATCCTTTTGTTTTAAAGGTATAATTGGTGGAGAAAGCTCCCGGTACACTGTTTACAACCGCTGCAACCTGTACTTCAAAATTGGTTTCGTCTTCCAAACCAGTCAGAACTACAGAATTCACCATACTTGTTGTATTGGACCAGTTGGTATCGCCTACTTTTCTATAATTTACAGAATAGGTAGCAGCTCCCGGAACACTGTTCCAGGAAACTCTTGCAGTGGTTTTGAAGACTTCCGTATCTATCGCGGAAACTCCTGTTGGTGCTGCTGATGTAGATGTTGGCGCAGCCCCTACATTAAGTGCCGGAGAAACAGCGTAGAATATATTCCCGATTGCTGATATTCTTAATTTAACAGCTCCTGTTAAACTTGCCGGCAGCTGACCTGTGTAGCTCCCCGTATTTGGTACTGAAGCAGCCAGATCTGTCCAGGTAACTCCGTTATCTGTGGTATAATCTATTTTAACATTAGCCACATTGTAAGGAGCGGCTGTAGTATTGGCTACATCCCACTGTATTGTGTTTGAGGCATTGTTATATAAAACCGAGGAAGTGGTAAGACCGTTAAATTTAAACGGACCGTCATTTCCTACCACTACTGTAGTTTCCAGGGAGGAAACCATTGGTCTTAAAGGGTTTGCATCTCTTAATGTTACTGCATATTTTAAAGTTCTTGGGATATAACTTACAGTTTCCCAGTTTGTTTTATCGGTAAGTTTTCCGTCCATTACTGCAGCAAAGCTTGGGAAATATCTTCTTCCACCCACTGTTCCAAAATATGATCTTGCTATGCTTCCTTCGGTATTGTATCCCCAGCCGCTGTCTCCTGAAATGGTATTGTTGGCTCCAACACTGTCATACTGCTCCCAAGTATAGGTAAACGGATCTCCCTGTGCATCTGTTGCAGAAGCATCCAGATAATAAGCTGTTCCTTTCGGGATATTTCTTGAGGTAAGCGGTGAAATTACCGGGGCTGTATTGGTTGTAATATCTGCAGATGTTCCGCAGGTTGTTTTTGAATCAAGACTTGTTAATATCTGATTGATTGAGGAATAGTGGAAGTAGGCATCAGAATTCATCTGTACATTATCTCCCGTAATTCCTGCATATGCCATGATGGTAGTTCCTCCTCCGGGTTCTATATTTACTCCGGAATTTTCTGATGAATGGGAGAATGTATGGTTTCCACCAAGCTGGTGTCCCATTTCGTGGGCTACATAATCAATATCAAACAAGTCTCCTACCGGATTGGTATTTTGGGTGAATGCTGATCCTTTTGCCAGGTTGGTAGAACTTGTAGGATCCTTACATGTAGATCCGATAGAACCGGCATTTCCGTTTCCTCCAGCTGCATTAAATACGTGTCCCATATCGTAATTGGCATTCCCAACCACAGAGGTCAGGGTCTGCTGCAGATTAAGGTTCAGGTTTCCAGTGTAAGGATCTGAGGTAGGATCTGTATATATGATCGCCGGGATATCCTGAATAATGGCTTTAATCCCGAACTCCTTTTCAAATACACCGTTCACACGGGTCATGGTGGCATTCATCTGGATTACTGTATTGGTAGTTCCTCCGGCCGGATCGAATTTTTTGGTGTATTCTCCTGTGGTGGAAAGGGCAAGCCTGTATGTTCTGTATTTTGTAATGGAAGGCCTGCTGGTAATTCCTACGTTAGAAAGATTATTTCTCCCATGGATTTCCAGTGATTTAATATCTTTAGCATTCTTCTCTTCCGTAGTACACTCAAAGCCATTATCGCTTGCTGTTCTTTTGGTTTTATAGAAAACTCCATAGGTCTGTTTGTCTGTAGTGATCGGCTCTATGAACTGAAATACTCCGTTTTTGATGATCATGGACTGTATTTCGGTAGGAGCAGTACTGAATCTTACATATTTGGAAGGGTCATCAATCCCCACCCCTACATATGATCCTAGCTGATAACGGTCTGCCATAGATTTTTCTACAACAGGATCGCTGTATACAGCAAATTTTTCAATTTTTCCTTCTGCTGTAGGAAGAGAAATAATTACAGGTTTTGCATCTTTACCTGTTTCTACCGCATCTTTTAGAATATTTCTAAGTGATGCCAAATCTACTCTATAAGAGTACTGAACTTCAACTTCTTTCCTGATTTGGGAAGTTTTCTGGGATGCAGGTTCCCACCTTTGTGCATAAACAGACGCCAGACCGGCAGAAAGTGCACAAACCAGTAAAATTTTCTTTTTCATAATTACAGTGATTTCGAAAGATTATTAAGCATTTTTACAAAAATAGAAATTAAAACACAAATATTAACATTAAAAAAGTTTATTTGATGTTAAAATATCAAATTAAAATTGGAATATATAAAATATGGACGGTACACAGGAGGATATTAAATAAAAAAGACCGGGCAAATACCCGGTCTCATTTATGGCAATACTTACTTATTATTTTTTGATAAGCTTAGTATTGTATGTATTATTATCATCTTTAATAGTGATCACATAGACTCCTTTATTCAAGCTAGCTACGTTAATGATCTGATCATTAAGATCTCCACTTTGAACCAATCTTCCGTCTGCGCTGTAGATTTTGTAATCTGCTTTTCCTTTAAGGTTTCTAACGCCTACAAAAGTATCGGCAGGATTTGGATAAATCTCAACTTCAGATTTTGTCGCTTTAGTTTCTTCTACCGCAAGCGCGCTTCCGAAAATTTTCACAGAGAAATCCATTACGCTTCCTGCGCCACTCGGGATAGTTCCATTAGTACCGCAAGCATTATTTAATGCTGTAGAATAGTTAGATGCCACTCTCATACCAACCACTCTGTTTCCAACGACAGCTGAAGCCGGAACCGTAAAGTTACCTGCCACATTTCCTACTCCTACACCACCTGAAACCTGGCTGTAGTTGGTTGCAGGGCTTGTGTATACTTTTTCTGTTGATTCATATACTCCGTTTCTGTTATAATCAATCCACACATTATAAGTCATAGGAGCTCCCTGGGTATAAAGTCCGAAAATAGTGATAGGATAAGAGTTTCCTCTGATAAGGTTAATCACTTTTGCCGGGTCTTCACTTACATCTTTGTATGATCTGATATTTGTATCGATATGATTCACATTGGAAAGCTGTACTCTTGCAATGTTTCCTACTCCATTGTAACCTGTATTTAAGATACAGTAATTAACTCCTGTTGCCAGTGGTTTTGTTTTGAAAACATAGTTGGAAGAGAAAGCTCCCGGTACGCTGTTTACAACAGCTGCTACCTGTACATCGTAAGGCATTTCGTCTTCAAGACTGCTTAATAAGATTGAATTGGTTGTACTTGTCGCATTAGTCCATGTAGAAGTTCCTGTTTTTCTGTAATTTACAGAATAAGAAGCTGCTCCCGGCACACTGTTCCACGATACAATTGCAGAATTTTTAAGTACATCTGCTGCTGTAGTAGATACTCCTGTTGGTGCTGCTGTAGTAGAAGTAGGTGCAGCTCCTATTGTTACTGCAGGAGATACTGCATAGAATATATTGTTGATAGCAGATATTCTTAATTTAACAGTCCCCGTTAAGCTTCCCGGCATCTGTGCAGTATAGGTACCTGTGTTTGGCGTAGAAGCTACCAATTCTGTCCAGGTCGTCCCGTTGTCAGCTGTATAGTCTATTTTTACGTTCGCAACATTATAAGGAGCTGTATTTGTATTGGCTACGGCCCACTTAATTGTGTTGGATGCATTGTTATATAAAGTTGTAGAAGCCGTAAGACCGTTAAATTTAAATGGTCCGTCATTTCCTACATTTACTGTTGTTTCCAAAGATGAAAGCATTGGTCTCTGTGCGTTTTCATCTCTTACGGTTACTGCATAATGCAATAATCTTGGAACATAAGAAACAGTTTCCCAGCTAGGTTTTGTGTTATTTGGAAGGCTTGCTTTATTGGTCAGAATTCCGTCCATAACCAAAGGTAAACTTGGGAAGTATCTTCTTCCGCTTGTGGTTCCGAAATAAGATCTTGTTAATGCTCCCTGTGTATTGTAGCCCCATCCCGCATCTCCGGAAATGGTAGCATCATCGTCTACACTGTCATACTGTTCCCATGTATATTTTACAGGATCGGTATCTGTTGCTGTAGCCTCTAAATAATAGGCTGTTCCTTTAGGAATGCTGTATGCTGTAAGCGGAGAAATAACAGGTGCTGTATTGGTTGTAATGTTTTGCGAAACACCACAAGTTGTCTTCGCATCAAGGTTATTAAGAATCTGGTTAACAGAAGCATAATGAAAATAAGCATCAGAGCTCATCTGTACATTATCTCCTGTAATTCCGGCATACCCCATAATTGTAGTACCTCCTCCCGGCTCTATGTTTACACCTGAACCTTCTGTGTTGTTAGAGAATGTATGGTTCCCTCCTAACTGGTGTCCTAATTCGTGGGCCACATAATCGATATCAAAAGAGTCTCCTGATGGAATTCCATTGGCAGGAGAAGTAAATCCAGAACCTTTGTAAGCTACCGGAGATCCCTGATTCAATGTCATATCATCACTACAGATACATCCGATACATCCGGCGTTACCACCTCCTCCATCGGCACCAAATAAATGTCCGATATCAAAATTGGCTTCTCCTACGTTATTATGAAGAGTATTCATCAATTCTGCATTCCATGCTCCGTCACCTACACCCACATCTGAGTCTGAATAAGGATCCGTAGCAGCATCGATATAAATAACATTCTGATAATCCTGAACAAGAAGTTTAATCCCGAAATCTTTTTCGAAGACTCCATTTACACGAGTCATTGTATTATTCATTGCTATTATTGCAGGAGCTTTTTTCTGAGCATCCGTTGCTGTAGCAGGTACTCCGGCTTGAGCCATGAAATATTGTGTGTATTCTGCTGTAACAGACATCGCCAATTTATAGGTTCTGTATTTTGTACTTGCAGGTCTGCTTGTAATTCCTACATTAGAAAGCTTTTTTTTACCGTTCTCTTTAAGGAACTGGATATCTTTGCTATTCTTTTCGTTGGTTCCGCACTCGAATCCCTGCTCGCTGCTTGTTCTTTTTGTCTTATAGAACACTCCGTAAGTCTGCTTATCTGTAGTGATCGGCTCGATGAACTGGAATACTCCGTCCTTGATGATCATAGACTGCATTTCTGTAGGAGATGTACTGAATCTTAAATATTTAGAAGGGTCGTCCACACCTACTCCTACATATGATCCTAGCTGATATCTGTCTGCCATAGACTTTTCCATCACCGGATTGCTGTATACCGCAAATTTTTCAATTTTCCCTTCTACTGTAGGAAGAGAAATAATAACAGGTTTGGCATCTTTCCCGGTTTCTACTGCATCTTTTAAAATGCTTCTAAGTGATGCCAGATCTACCCGGTAAGAGTATTTTACATCCACTTCTTTTCTGATTTGGGATGTTCTCTGCGATGCAGGCTCCCATCTCTGTGCATTAAAACTGGCAACACCAGCAGCTAATGCACAAACTAGTAAAATTCTTTTTTTCATAATGATCTACAAGAATAGAATTAATAAATTTTAAATATCCATAGCAAAAATAACAATTTAACACATAACGCCATTAAAAAAAATAACTAATTTCAATGATATCAACTCTTTTTTTTATTTTTTATTATTAATTCACTTTTTATTTATTCTCATTTCATATAAAGAAAACAGTAGAAGATTCATATTTTTTAGGCTATTTGTTTAATTGACTTCATTTTTTCCAATTTTAATAAAATTGGGCAATTCCCGAAGAAATTTCTCTTAAAAAATGAATAAACCGCAGTGATAATCAGGAAAAAAAGCTCTGACAACCAGCACTTTATTTTTTAAACTGATCATTTTTTAATTCAATGATAAACGGGTTATTTTAATATCTTTCAGTGGTTCTTTTTTTAATACTTTTGTATAAAAACACCTTTAATGAATAATATTTATAAAATATTAATCCCAACCTTATTTTTTATTAGCATTCATCTCTATTCGCAAGTTTCGGAGAAGGACCGTATAAAAAATCATTTAAAAATCCGTCCCATACAAAATGCTGAAGCTATCAATCCGGATTCTGCCCTGGTTTTGGCTCAAAAACTACTTCCTTCCTTAAAAAATGATCCAAGAACAAGATCGAATCTTTATATCGAAATGGCCCAATGCTATACTTTGCTGGGTAAAAAAGAGCAGGCTTTTTCCAATACATTAAAAGCAAAAGAAGCTGCATTGCTAACTAATAATGAAGAACTTAAAGCCAGATCCACTCTTTTATTAGCATATCAGTATGGTGAAAATAATATTCTTACAAAGGCTAAAAAGGAAATCAAGGAAGGATTGATTTATCTTAAAAGCATGCCTGAGGATACAAAACTAAGTACTAAAAGCACCATACAATCGGCATTTCTATGGCAATACGGGGTATTCATGAGACAGGAGAGTAAACTTGACTCATCTGTTTTTTATTTTCATAAGGCTTTGCTACCTCTTTCAAAAGCGAGTAAAAGTGACGAATGGGTAAGAATGTATTATAATATAGCTTACACTGACCTGGCTACCAGCTATTTTCAAAAGAAAAATCCAGATTCTTCAGAATATTATTCACTCAAAGCAATAGAAATTGCCAAAACCACCCCTTTAAATAAGGATGAAATTTTAAAAAACGCCAAACTGAACCTTGCGTTGGTTTATCATCAAAGAAAACAATATCAAAGAGCCATTGATACCTTGAAAAGTGCCGAAAGAGTTATAAAAGGCAATGAAGCTCCATTAAAAGCTCAGCTATATAGCTACCTCGCACAAAATTACAAGGCTACAGATAATTTAAAAAACTATCAAAAGTACAATGATCTTTACCTTGCCGTTAAAGATTCTCTTTCAGGAGAAGAAAAAAAAGTACTTAATAAAACTCTACAGATTCTGGAAAACGATAGCCGTAATGAATCCAAAGAAAATGAATCCAGCCTCAAAATACTTCTTTTCATTCTTTTAGCTTGCCTTGTTGCTTTCGTTTCGTTTGTTTTTTATTTTCAGAAAAAGAGAAAGAAAGAGAAGTTATTTTACCAGAATTATATTAAAACCCTTGAAGAAAAAAACCTACAAGTGAAAATGGAGGAAGAAAAAGTTATTAAAAAGACCAACTCTTCCATGGAAATTACTGAAGAAACTGAAAAACAAATTGTTATAAAACTTGATAAGTTTGAAAATTCTGCCAGATATCTTAACCCAAATCTCAGCTTGTCTTCATTAGCGTCTGATCTTAAAACAAACACACGCTATCTATCAGAAATTATCAGTCGTCATAAAGGTAAGAATTTCAATACTTATGTTAATGATTTGAGAATAGAATATATCTGCAAAAGCATTCTGGAAGATCCTAAATTTCGGAAGTATAAAATAAGTGCATTGGCGTCAATTTCAGGATTTTCATCTGCTGAAAACTTTTCTAAGATTTTTAAAAAAACAACCGGGATTTCTCCTTCTGTTTTCATTGAAAATGCTAACAATGAAAATAAAAACACAGCATAACAAAACCTAAAATAACAGACTGAAAATAAATAACTTAAGTATAAAATTCAATCTGTAAAATTCCGAATATGTTAGAAGTATTGGTGTGCTTTCATAAGTAATAAGGATATTTTTGTCTCGAAAATTATCTTAAAAAAACATTTATGAAAAAAACATTATTTCTAATCGGAATTTTAAATTTCACTTTTTTCAATGCCCAAGTTGGAATAAATACAAGTGCCCCCAAAGCGACTTTTGACATTACAGGGGTACCTTCGGATAATACCAAAACTGATGGTCTAATTGCTCCACGCCTTACCGGTAATGAGCTCAAAGCAAAAGATGCCCTATATACTGCTGGACAAACAGGAGCTATTATTTATGCCACAGCTCCGGCCAGTCCCAGTACGCCCAAAACGGTTAACGTAATAACAGCAGGATATTATTATTTTACAGGCACTGTATGGATAGGATTGGCAGAAACGTCCAATGAGAGTGGAAATTATATAGAACCATGGTATGATGTAGCTACTAATAAACCTGCTACCAAAAACACACAGGATATTTACCAGATGGGTAAAATAGGAATAGGAACAAGCCTACCCATTACCAAGTTAGATGTACGCGGTTCTATTCGCGGAGGAATACCCAATGCAGAAGAAATAAGCGGGACTTCTCCTATTGGAAGTAATTCTATTATCGTAGGGAATAATAATAAGGTATCAGGAGGAAGAAGTGCTGCTTTCGGTGATAATAATAGTATAACCGGGATCAATTCTATTGCAACAGGTAATTCAAATATAGTTACATCCGATTATAATGCTGTTTTTGGTATGCAAAATGATATTGCCGGAAGCCGCAATTTGATAGGTGGGTATCAAAATATCATATCCGGAAGTGCTACTTCATTTAACTTTATTTCAGGACTTAAAAATATCATATCACCGATTGCCGGAATAACAAATTCTGTCGGAAATATAGTAGGAGGAAATGCAAACGAGATTCAGAATGATTATTCAATAGTAAACGGATCTCAAAATAAAGTGTACGGAGATTATAGCATCGTTAACGGAGGTACAAATTCAACAGATCAAACTTCCTCAAACGTTTTCGCTCTCGGATATCAGAATGTAGCAACCAACTCTTCGTACATAGGCTTATTTGGGAATAATAACACTGTAGCTAATGCAAATTATACATTCATTAGCGGTGCAAGAAATCAGGTGAGTTCTCCTACCTCTTTTGTTTCCGGAGCGGATAATATAGTAAGCGCCGACGCATCATACGCTACCGTTTTTGGGCTTAATAATACTATTGGCGGAAGTGGTACCAGCAATTATGCTACTTCTATCGGGACTAGAAATACTTCTAAAGGGCATGTTTCCACAACAATAGGTGCAGATTTAACGGCTAATTCTTTTTCGGAAATTGTTTTTGGACGATGGAACGAAATTACCTCTACCTCTAACCCCATAAGCTGGATAGGAACAGATCCTATTCTGCAAGTGGGTATTGGGAACGGCGTTACCTCCAAGAAAAATGCATTAACGATATATAAAGACGGAAAAGTACAGATAAATCAATTGAAAGGTACAGGAAATGCCTATGCATGCCTGGATTCTGAAGGAAATCTATTCAGAAGCACTACCCCATGTGCCCCATAAACAATGATTATAAAAACACATGATAAGTACTATTGCCACATAAGATTTTATGTGGCACTTTTTCCTTAAAGTAAATTTCAATTCTTCAAAATTAAATCGACAATGAATTTTAAAAATATACATATTGGATCCCTGATTCATAAACAAGTTGCAGATTGCGGATTAGAAATGTCTCGGATCTGTAACTTTTTCAAGCTGTCCGAAAAAGAAATAGAAGCAATCTACCTTTCCGGAAGCATTAATACTGAATTTTTATTGAAATGGAGTAAATTATTGAAATATGATTTTTTCAGAATATATTCCCAACATTTGCTTTTATATTCTTCTTTAAAGAGTCAAAAAGTTTATCCGAAGAATAATATAAAACCCCATTCGATGCAATTCAGAAAAAGCCTTTATACTAAGGAACTTATAGATTTCATCCTGGAACTTGTTGCTTCAGGAGAAAAAAGCAAAAAACAAATTATCGAAGAATACAAAATTCCTAAAACCACATTATATAAATGGATAAAAAAATATCAACCATAAGGACGGAGCTTCCAAATTACATCAAAATATATGCTGATCTTATCATGATGAAGCATCCTAACAAGATGAAGGATTGTCAGTATTTTCTTTCCAAAAAAAATCTGACCTCTATAGATGTTATTAAACTGAATGAAATTATTTTTGGTAAAGCTCCCGCTAATCAAAAATATCGTTCTTATGATCTTTCCACCATAACATCTATCCTTGAGCACCAGAAAAGAAATGGGATCAATAATACAGAGTTATCCCGCCATTATAATGTAAGCAGAAATACTATAAAAAAATGGAAAGAAACATATAATATCAAATAGAGGCAGAGCTATTTTTAATTGTTTTGCAAAATAATGGAAACAGATCATCAACTCAAAAACAAAATAACAACAAGCTTATTATCAGTAAATTAACTCACATTTCCATCATGTGAAATTCCGAATTTTACAGATAGTAATCTTTTTTTCAGCTTAATAACCAACTATTTTTGCCAAAAAAACAGAGACAGATGAGAAAATATTTTTTACCTTGCCTTATTCTATTTATGGCTGATATGTCTGCACAAGTAGGCACTGGAAATGTAGGAATCAATACTGCAACTCCTGAAAAAACATTGGACGTAAACGGAGATTTCAGATCTTCAAAAACGGATTCTTCCACCAACACTCAATATTTACTGGAGACCAACAGTACATTATATCCGGGATACAATCTTGCGGGAAATCTCAATCCTACAGATGGAACAGGGAGCTTATTTATACAGACTAAAAATATTTCCTCTTTTAGTACGGCTACCTCAGACGGTTCATCAGGTTTTGGCTCAATGAGTATGCCAGGATTTAACATAGCCATGCTTACAAGTTCAAGTGGAAATGCGAATTCAAGTATATTAGCAGATCCGAGTGGCTTTAGCATGAGCTCACAGGATACCTCAACAGGAACGTCTACCTCTTTTACTGTTCCCAATACTACCTCTATGGGGCCTTATTTTATATACAGTGATACTACAGGAACAATTACCGGTAATTATTTTCTTCCAAGAAATTACGGATTAAGAGGGCAGGTGCTAGTAACTCATGGAAAGCCAAGTGCTGCCGGAAATGGCGGACTGGTCAATGATCTCGTATGGAGGGATGTTGCAGATCTTATTGTTCTGAAATCTCCCGGAGGAAATTGTTATAAGATAACCGTAACCGATGCCGGAGTTCTGGGAACAACCCCTGATTCTGACTGCATGGTAGACCCATATAATCCTACAACTTATTCTACTACTTCAAGAATGGCTGCCGGAAATACAAATACATCAGCAGATCCCAACAAAATGATTGAAGAACAGAAAAAGCAGATTGAAGAAATGCAAAAACAAATGAAAGAGATCAAAAGTAAACTGATCCAAAAGAACACTAAAAACACAAAGTAAAATATATTATAAAAGTTCCGGCCGCTCTTCGAGCGGCCGGAACTTTTATTTAACATTCAATTATTTCAGTTTTGTTATTCCCATTTCATAAAGGGCAAAAGAAATAAGATCTGCATTTTCACTGATCACCTGATCGGTTGCTCTTCCTGCTCCATGGCCGGCATTTTTCTCAATTCTCAGTAAAATCGGGTTTTTACAGCTTTGCTTATCCTGAAGCTCTGCCCCGAATTTGAAAGAATGTGCAGGAACCACTCTGTCATCATGATCACTTGTAATGATCATTGTGGAAGGGTAACATGTTCCTTTTTTCACATTGTGGACCGGGGAATAGGATTTAAGGTATTCAAACATTTCTTTACTGTCTTCTGCTGTTCCGTAGTCATATGACCATCCTGCTCCCGCTGTAAATTTATTGTATCTCAGCATATCCAGAACTCCTACACCCGGGAAAGCTACTCTTGCAAGGTCAGGACGCATGGTCATGGTGGCTCCTACAAGAAGTCCGCCGTTCGATCTTCCGGATAATGCCATATATTCTTTTGAAGTATAACCTTTGCTCTGTAAATATTCTCCTGCTGCAATGAAGTCTTCAAAAACGTTTTTCTTTTGCGTTTTTGTTCCGGCATCATGCCATTTTTTACCATATTCACCACCTCCGCGGATATTCGGTACAGCATAGATTCCCCCGTTCTCCATCCAGATGGCATTAACCACAGAGAATGAAGGCTGAAGGCTGATGTTGAACCCTCCGTAAGAATAGAGAATCGTAGGATTTTTACCATCCAGCTTTGTTCCTTTTTTATAGTTGATCATCATAGGGATTTTGGTCCCGTCTTTTGACGTATAAAAAACCTGCTCAGAAACGTAATCTTCAGGATTGAACTTCACTTTTGGCTTTTGATAAATTTCAGATTTCCCGGAATCTGCATTAAATTTATACGTTGTCCCCGGTGTAATATAGTTGCTGAAAGAGAAATAAAGTTCTTTTTCCTCTTCTTTTCCTTCAAAACCACTTACATTTCCTTTTCCCGGAAGAGCAATTTCCCTGATCAGTTTTCCTGTTTTGTCAAACTGTTTGACCTGATCAATGGCATCAACCATATAAGTAGCAAAGAAATATCCGCCTCCTGTAGATATTCCCAATACATTTTCCGTCTGAGGAATAACGTCTTTCCAGGTTTCCGGTGAAGGATTTGTGATGCTGGTTTTTACAAGGCGCATATTCGGGGCATCCTTATCGGTAAAGATGAAAAGATCATCGCCCTGAGTATCTACAATGCTGGCATTAATATCAAATCCTTTATTGATCTGTACAAAATCACCTCCCTTCTTTAAATCTTTGATATACAATTCATTTCCATTGGTTGCATTAGCAGCAGAAATAATCAGATATCTCTGGTCTTCGGAAACTCCGGCTCCAAGATACCTTCTCGGTGTCTGATCTCCTCCGAAAATTAATTTATCCTCAGACTGCTTGGTTCCCAATTTATGAAAATACACTTTGTGCTTGTCGGTCATTCCTGAAAGTACGGTTCCTTCTTTTGGCTTGTCATAGCTCGAATAATAGAATCCTTCATCGCCCTGCCATGAAATTCCGCTGAATTTTACATCTACCAGGGTTTCATCGATCTGTTTTTTGGTAATAGCATCGATGATAATGATCTTATTCCAATCGCTTCCACCTTCAGAAATAGAATAAGCTGCAAGGTTTCCTTTTTTGTTGAATGACAGATTGGAAAGTGAAGTAGTCCCTTTTTCTGAAAATTTATTCGGATCTAAAAATATTTCCGTTGCCTTGGTCTTATTATTTGTTCTGTATAAAATGGATTGTGCCTGAAGACCGTCATTTTTATAATAATAGGTGTAATCTCCTTCTTTAAATGGCGCTGAAATTTTCTCATAATTCCAGATTTCTGTCAGCTGATTTTTAATTTCACTTCTGAACGGGATTTTCGAAAGATAATTCTGGCTGAATGCCACCTCATCATCTACCCATTTTTTGGTAGCCTGGGAATCAGTTTCAAGGTCTCTGAATGGGTCTGCTACAGCATTACCAAAATAAGTATCGGTCTGATTTCCTTTTACGGCTTTAGGATAATTCATTTTTTGAGAGTAAAAAGTTGCTGAAAACAAGACTCCAGCGGTTAATAAGATAGGCTTAAAATTCATAATCAAGGGTTTTCTCAAAAATACACAAAGTATATGGAATAAAAAAAGCCCTGAAACCAGAGCCTATATTTAATTTTTTTAAGATCATTATTTAGATCCGAAGCTTTCAAAATAAAAATCGGTCAGTCCTGAAACAATTTCATCAGGGCTTCCATTCCAATAGTATGTTTTTCCGCCTTCATTAAGTTGGTATAACCTGAATTTTTGCTCCGTTTCTACAGTTTTATCTGCATTTTTAAAATCCTGTACACTCTGAACTAGATATTTCTTAAGATCTTCCGGCTTAACTTTCTGGATTTCTCCGGCCGGTACATCGGGAAGTTTTGCAGGAACTTTGAAGTTTACAGTATAGGTAACCTCTGCAATTTTCTGGTCTTCAATATATTCATTCTGGACAATTTTTACCTCTTTAACAGCAAGCTTACCGTTTTTAAAATTTTCCATCATAGCCGTAAAATACTCTTCGGCTTCTTTTCTGCAGGCATCTGCCGTGGACTTGGAAAAAGCAGAAAGAAAATTATCCGTACTTTCTTTCATCATCTCCTGGGAAACGGTTTTAAAATCTACCTGATAGGCATTCTCTCCCTCCACAGTAGGCTTTAGATAATCATTCAGCTTAGAAAGTGCAGCATTGTCATTTTTCACAAAGGTTCCGAAGTACATTTCAAAAACTTCCGAAGGTTTTTTCACTTCTGTCTGTGCCAGCAGGTTTTGGCTGAATAATGCCAGCATCAGTAATACAATGATTTTAAGATTCTTCATATTAATTATATCTAGTGTTGGTTTAATTTTAAATATAGAGATAAAGCAAAAAAAAGCTCTTGAAAATTCAAGAGCCTGATTTGTAAATTTATTTTTAGTAATTTTCCTCTTCCCCCTTCATCTTTTCTGCATTTTCTGCCATGATGACTGCGTCTATCATTTCAGAAATGTCTCCGTTCATATAAGCGTCCAGATTGTACATAGATTTGTTGATTCTGTGGTCTGTAACTCTTCCCTGAGGATAGTTGTAGGTCTTGATCTTGGCAGAACGGTCTCCTGTAGAAACCATGGTCTTTCTCTGCGCTGCAATATCTCCCTGAACCTCCTGAAGCTTAATATCGTATAATTTTGCACGAAGCATTTCCATGGCCAGTTCACGGTTAGCCAGCTGAGAACGGGCCTGCTGACATACCACCACTAAACCTGAAGGTTTGTGGGTCAGCTGTACTTTAGTTTCTACCTTGTTAACGTTTTGTCCTCCGGCACCTCCTGAACGGGACGTCTGCATTTCGATATCTGCAGGATTGATCTCCACATCCACTTCTTCAGCTTCCGGAAGCACAGCTATTGTAATGGCAGAAGTGTGAACTCTTCCCTGAGATTCTGTTTCAGGAACACGTTGTACCCTGTGAACCCCGGATTCGAATTTCATAATTCCGTAAACACCTTCACCTTCTACCTTCATAATCAGCTCTTTGTAGCCTTTTGCCGCTTCATTGGAATCTGTCACTTCATGTTTCCATCCTTTTGTCTTGAAATACATGCTGTACATTCTGTAGATGTCTTCCACAAAAATAGCCGCTTCATCACCTCCTGTTCCGGCACGTAATTCCACAATGATGTTTTTGTCGTCTGCAGGATCTTTAGGAATCAGTAAAACTTTCAATTCTTCTTCCAACCCCGGAATTTTAGCCTGGGCTTCCAGTTTTTCCTCTTTGGCAAGATCTACCAGGTCTCTGTCCGAACCGTCTGCAATAATTTCATCAGATTCTTCAATGGCATCCAGAGCACCTTTGTACTGATCGTAAACTTTCACAATCTTACCCAAATCACTGTATTCTTTATTCAGAGAAGAATATTTTTTTTGATCTGAAATAACATCAGGCTGTATAATAAGGTCGGCAACCTCATTATATCTTTGTTTAATAGCTTCTAGTTTTGGAATTAATGATTTAGACATTCTGCAATTTTTGAGAGTGCAAAGATAAGAATTTATTAATTCAAATTAAAATTCCTTTGATCTCTAATTTTCTGATCATTAAGACCTATAAGGCTAAGAATGGCAAGAAATAAACTATTCTGCAGGCTTTTTAAAAAATTTCCTGTCGATAACATACAAAATCAGTCCAAAAACCACGATTCCAAGTCCTATAATGCTTTCTTTAGGATTATGGATAAGGGTAAAATAAAGGATATAAATGCTGAAAAGCAGGAAAACAGCAGGGAAAATGTAGAATATATTGGATTTGAATATTTTCCGCTGACTCTTTTTAAGAAAGAAAACAGTAGAAATGGATAAGCTGGCAAACAGCTGGAGAATAAAGGCAGTATACACAAAAATTTCCTTAAAGCTTCCCGTTAAAATGATTACTGAAGCAATCATTGCATGAGCAAAAATGGCTCTTACCGGAATTCCTTTCTTGTTGTTCACGGCAAGCGGCCTCCATAAATGATTTTCTTTCGCAAAAGCCTGTGTAAGTCTTGAGCCTACCCACAGATAGCCACTGATAGTGGCAATAAGCTGTAAAGCAATGAAAATGTTGACAATCTTTCCAAAGCCTACTCCAAGCATATTTCGCGCTGCTTCTCCCATCACGTCTTCTTTACCTGCCAGCTGATTTACAGGAGCATGTTTCAACATAATAAAATTGACCAAAAGATAGCTCACTGTCACGAAAACAGTTCCTACAATCAAAGCTTTGGGAAGATTTTTCTGAACATCCTTTATTTCCCCCGCAATATAAGAGGCAGAATTCCATCCGGTATAGGAATAGGTAACAAAAACCAATGAGGTGGCAAATGCAGGAAGCATAATTTCATCCTGCCAGCTGCTGCTGAATTCCAGGCTGTTCCCGGCATCAGATCCTGACAGCCCCACGCCCAGAATGATAAGCACAATAATAAATGCAATCTTGATGAATGTAAAAAAATTATGAAACCTGCTTGATGTTTTAAGGCTGAATGACAATGCTGCCGCCACAATGAAAATGACAGCAGTGGCAAAGCCGTTTCCAAAGGTATAATTAAAGGCTGAAAGGTATTTTGACATCGCAAGCGCAGCCAAAGCTACCGGTGCAGAAAATCCTATAATCAGGGAAATCCAGCTAACCAGATATCCAAATATGGGATGGTAGGTTTCCTTCAGATAAATATAATCGCCTCCGTTCCCTTTAAAATAGGAACCCAGCTCGGCATAGCAAAATGCCCCGAACAGCGCAAGAATCCCGCCGATGATCCAAAGCAGGAAAATGCTGTAGGTATTGGTAATATCAGACAGCTGAAAGCCTAAAGTAGTGAATATCCCTGTCCCGATCATGTTGGAGACAACGATAGCGGCAGCCGTTTTCCAGCCTATCTGGTGCGTAGTACTCATTTAGCAGTTAAAAATTAAAATTAAGCCTTCCGAAGAAATAATTCCCCAGCGTTCCCATCTGAACCGGGGCATATTTAAATACTCCATAATAGGAATTTTCATAGATCTGACGGTCCGGAAAAACATCAAAGGCATTATTCGCTCCTATCGTCAGATTAATATTTTTAGTTATATCATAGCCTACACTCACATCTGTAACCACTTTAGGAGAGAATTTCTGGACTTTTCCAAATGGATACCCATCACGTATAACCTGACCAAAATACGTATTTCTAACCATTAAATTGAATTTTCCGATGGCATAATTCAGACCAAGCGAGGCTTTTGTCTTGGGCGAAAGGGTTTCAATGATATTCACCTGATCCGGTCCGAAAAATTCATCTTGTGAAGGGACCAGGTTTTCCGGGAAATGAAAATCTGTAATCTTGGTTTCCGTATAATTTCCTGCCAGGCTGATATTTAAATTTCCACCACCCAGTTTCCAATCGTAGGTAACAACGACATCCACACCTTTGGTTTCCGTATCGATAGCATTGGCAAAAAATCTTCCGCTTTCCACATTGTACTGAGCGAGTCTTGGATCTTCAATATTACTGGTGATCACAATTCTGTCTTTTACCCTGATCCAATAGCCATCTACTGTAATAAACAATCTGTTGGCTGGCTTCAGGGTAAATCCTGCACTTGCGTTGACTGAAGTTTCCTGTTTTAGCTGATCAAATCCCAGAGCTCTGGCCGCATCACTGTCGTTCCGGAAAATTCCTTTGGTAACGATTCCGGATCCGGAAGTGGAGATATCGGCATAGGAATTATTAAAATACTGCTGTTGAAGGGACGGAGCCCTGAAACCGGTTCCCACAGCGGCCCGTATTGCATAATCTTTTATAAATTCATACCTCACCGCCAGTTTCCCGTTCAGGGTATTTCCGAAATCTGAATAATTTTCAAATCTTCCTGCAAGGTCTATATTTAATTTTTTAGCTAAATCATAAGAAACGTCTGCATAAACTGCTGCAGAATGTCTTGATTTTTTCAGTGCATTATCCGGAGAAAAACCGATAAACGATTGTGAGCCACCATTCCCTTCTACTGTAGATCCGGGAGTTGCCGGATTTCCATTGATATCATACCGGGTGTAAGAAGCTTCATCCCCCGGCTTGATCTGATACTCCTCAAAACGAAATTCTCCTCCAAAGGCTACATTAAACTGATTAATATTCTTAGAAACATCTAGGTTAATCGTATTTTGAAGGAAGCTATGCGCGCCGGCATAAAAGCTTGTAGGGGATTTTGCTCCCAATGAAGCATTGTTGGTATGGTCTACATTATAATTGAAAGTATTGCTTCCAAAAGTATTGCTTAAATCGATCAGCCAGTTATTTACATTATATTTCGCTCCCAAGGCATAAGAAAAATCATACACCTGCGATCCCAGAACAGGCTGAAAACCATTGGGATAAATATCAGCAACCACATTATCTGTCTCTCCCGGCAACCTCCTGAAACCGAAGCCCTTTCCTTCCTTAATGCTAAAACCTCCGAAAGAATACAGCTTAAAGTTTTCACTGAAAGGGTATTCAGAATTAAAAAACAATTGCGCCTGCCTGATCTGTGCGTCTCCGATCTGGAAATTAAAATCATCCCGCGTAAGCCCTCTTTCTCTTATAATCCTGTCATCTTCCGCTCTCGCGGCCTCCGGATTATCTGCAAATTCATACGCAAAATTACTTCCGAAGATATCAAGATCGTGGTTTTGAGTTCTGGTGGTTTTTCCTCTGTGGCTTAACTGTAGTGAGAGATTCACATAGCTGTCTTTTTTTCCCAGAGAAGATCCGTAGTTGATTCCGGCCTGATAGGTTTCCCCGTCATTTCTTCCGCTGATCCCGTAAGACGCTGTTGCTGTTGCTCCAATATCTTTTTTAAGGATAATATTTACAACTCCTGCAATGGCATCGGAACCATATTGTGCAGCTGCACCGTCCCTCAGGACTTCAATCCTGTCAATAGCAATTACCGGAATAGTACTGAGGTCTGTCCCGACAGATCCATTTCCTACTGTATTCTGATAATTAACCAGTGAGGTAGTATGTCTTCTTTTTCCATTGATAAGCACCAATACCTGATCAGGGCCCATTCCTCTTAAAGTCACCGGGTCAATATGCTCCGTCCCGTCGGAGGCTGACTGTCTTACGGAATTGAATGAAGGAATGACATAATTCAGCAGATCCTGAACCGTCGTCTGCGGAGCGGATTTCTGCAGTTTTTCTATATTGATAACATCTACGGGAACCGGTGTTTCCAGTTTGGTTCTTTTGGCATTCCGGTTTCCCACAATAATTACATCTTCGATCTGGGTTCCTTTTTCCTGCTCCTGGGCATTAACCAAAACAACTCCCAAAAGGATAACAGACAGGCTTAGTTTTTTCATCTTTGTCCTTGTAAATTAATCATAAATATTTTCCACGGACCTTATCCGCAGCTATAAAAGACTTCAAGAAATGGAATTACTGTCAGAATATTGACTTTCTCATCTTCCCCATATCGGGTTGGAATTAGCACCTTTACACTTTTTAGAGCCGTGCAGGTTGCTAAGGTTTCATAGGGCCAAATCCCTCCACCTTTCTTGATAAATCTACTGCAAAAGTAGACTAATATTTTTAATTTTCAAAAAACAGGTTATATTTTCTATGCTGTCAATAAAAAAGAGGGACAATATATCATTGTCCCTCTTTATTTTATTTGATGATCATCTTCTGAATGGCTATGCCTGTTTCAGACTGGAGATGAACCAGGTAGGTTCCCGGAGGATAATTGGCTTTCAGCTCATAGGTTCCGCTTTCGGCATTTAATTTAAATGAATGCATTTTTTTACCGCTCATATCAAAGATGGAGATTTCCCCGTTTCTGGCTTTATGATAAATGAGTTTTGCCAAACCGTTCTTTACAGGATTGTCTGCAATCTGAAGGGATAGTTTATTGGCTGCATTCACATCGGATGTTGACAGAGCTCCTGCATAGTTTCCAAAAATACGGAACTCTCCTGGCTGCAAGGTAATAGGAGCCGTAGTAGAGGCGATATTCGAAACAGAATTATCCATCAAATTCTGCCACTGTCCTGTATAAGGGAAATAAGGGACTACATTCTGTGCAGAAGTGGTATAGTTGGCCAAAACCACAATATTCTTCACTCCCGCGATTGTATTGTCATATACATAAATCCTTGTAATTAAGCCTTCAGGGTCATTGGCTAGGTTATTAGATTCTACACTGTATGTTTTTGATTTGAAAACAGGATAGGTATTTCTGATATTGATAATTTTAGCCCAGGTATCATACACTGACTTTCTGTTCGCATTGGTATCATATCCTAAAGTAAAGGCAACAGGCTTTTCATCAGTTCTGCATCCGCTGCTGATTGTACCGTCTGCACATCGGTTGATACTGAATTCATAGCCAAGCTCTCCAAACTGCCAGATCATTTTCGGGCCGGGAATCGTAAAGAATGTGGCTCCGAACGTTTTCATTCTTTCAAGGGCTGTATTCAGGTTGGTAACATTGTAAGCTCCGTTAGAAGCACCATATGCAAGGTTTTTAAACATTAATCTTTCTTCATCATGGCTTTCTCCATAACCCACCGCCGACATGTTCGTGAAGCCATGAAGGGTGTGATTCATTCTGTCGTAGTTGCTGTTTTCCTTATAACCCATAGTGTTTTGGTTGTAAGGATCAGTCTGCTTGTTCCAAAGCATTACTCCTTTTCCTTCGGCGATTCTATAATTTGCCCACTGTTGTTCTTCTGCATCCGTTCCCAAATGCTCGAAAATCATGTAGGAGTTCGGGTCTATTGCCCACTGCTTGTCAGCATAATTCTTCATAATATCTACCCTGTCCTGCTGGTAAGCATTGGTACAGGCTTCATCATTTTCAGAACAGCTTTGGGTAAACCCTTTGGTAAGATCCCAACGGAATCCGTCGATATGATATTCCGTCAGCCACTGCTGAAGACTTCTTTCAACATAGTACTGTGTAGCCGGACTGGTATGGTTAAAGTCATTAAATACATTATAAGAATGCTTTGGAACTTGGTTAAAATAAGGGTTGTTGGCTGCAATATCACCATAACCGTCACCATCCGGATCAATATTCCAGAGTCTGGCTAACGGTGAACGTCCTGTTGCATGGTTGAAAGCAATATCTAAAATAACCGCTATTCCGTTCTGATGGCACAGATCAACAAATTCTTTGAATTTCTCAGGAGTCCCGTAAGCTTTATCCAGCGCATAGTGGAAAGAAGTATTGTACCCCCACGAAAGATTGCCTTCGAATTCCATAATAGGAAGAAGCTCGATCGCATTGATATTTAAGTTTTTTAAATAGGAAATTTTATTGATCAGCGACTGCCAGTTTTTTTCCTGTGTAAAGTCTCTCAGCAATACTTCATACACCATCAGATCTGCCTTGGCCGGTCTTTGGAAATTGGTTACCTGCCAGTTGTAAGGAGTCTGACCTGTTTTAAACATCGATACTTCAAAATTCTGTCCGGCCGGGAATGGAGGCAAATTCGGATAGGTAGTGCCTGAAATCCACTGGTCATCATAGGAAGAGAGAATCTGAGGTGAGAACGGATCTGCTACAATTTTCATATCGTTTGTTCTGTACTGGAAGGTATACAACTGTTGTGGAGTCAACCCGGTCAGTTCAATCCAGTAAAGATCAGGGTTCGTGGTATCTCTTTTCATCAGATAAGTATCATTCACCGTCCAGTTATTAAAACTTCCGATGACATGTACAAAGTTTTTATAAGGAGCATACAAAGCAAGACCTACTTTGGTAGGATCCGTAGGACTGTAGTTAATTCCCTGTCTTATCCATCCCGGGATGGTTTCTGAAACCACATTTCTCGGAACCTGCAGCATGAATGTGGCATTCTTAGTATTTGAATTGGCTGTTGCAATCAGTTCCATATTAGCATCCTGAGTTACCGTATAGCTAAAACTGTAAGACTGCGAAGGTACAGAGGTAGAATTTACAACTGTTCCGTTTGCCTTTAGCTGAAATGTTGCGGCAACATTCGTCGTTGCAGTAATATTAATTGAATTTCCGGCCGGAACAGTAGTTAAGCTGTTGGCTGCCGGATTCGTCAGGCTTAAATTTAAAACCCCAACATTCACAAAAGTGTCCGAAGTCTGGTGAGACCCGGTTTTATCCTTCAATAAAAACCCGAATCTGCCGATTCCTGTTCTTCCATAAAAAGCAGTTGGAGTAAAGGTCATGGAATACGTATCGGTTCCTGAATTGTAGGTAAGTTTATTCAGTTCATTGGAATTATTCCAGCTGCCATTGGTAGGGCAGTCCTGACTGTTCTGATAGTTGGTATCCAAAGACCATGACCAGATATAAACGGCATTGTTTGAAACACCCCAGGCTGTTTCATCAATCTGGTCTCCCGGCACCGTTAAAGTAATAACATCTGTTTCATTAAATGGATTCGGAGCAATCGTATAATTGATTTGCCCAAAAACAAACGCTGTAATAAACAGGTAAATAAGGGAATAAAATTTTCTCATTTTTTATTTTTTTTATCGAATATAGGATTTATTTTTATTTAAGTCCTCCATTTTTTTTATTCACAGAAAAAAGACCCATGCATTTTTCACGGGTCTTTGCAAGAAGTATAACTGTAATGAATTATTTTTTAAAATAAATTAATCAGGATATTTCACAACAAAATACTTTTAAAAAGCCCTTGCTGGTCCTGAAAAACTGAGAATGGTAATAAAAAAAACCGCCTAAAAAATTAGGAGGTTTATATATGTTGTTTTGCTTTGATATTACTTTTTCAGAATTCAGGTGAAAAAGCAATGACAATCAATTAATGATGATGTCCGTGATCGTGGATGAAAGGTCCGTTTCCTTTAGGATTGCTGAAGATTACTTCTACACCTTCCTGTTCGTTTAGTTGTTTTCTTCTGATATCTTCAGGGTCGAAAGGCTTTACTTTTCCGAAATATTCTTTCAGACCTTCAGTTAACCACATTGGGATTACCAGACCGAAGAACATAAAGATACACCAGAACCCTACTAGGAACATTGTTACAAAGAATATAGTCCATAGGAACTGGTAGAACGGCCAAAATGCTGATAAAATCGTTATCATTCTCTTAAAGATTTTAGGCAAAAATAGGACTTTTTTGTTTTGTACACAAAAGATAGAAGCCCTATTTTATAATTTATTTTGATTTTAAACTAATTAATGGGCGAGATTGGCAAAAAAATCATTGCCTTTATCGTCCGTAATGATAAATGCAGGGAAATCTTTCACTTCGATCTTTCTTACTGCCTCCATCCCCAGTTCCGGGAAGTCTACCACATCTACAGACACAATATTGTCTTTGGCAAGAATAGCAGCCGGACCACCAATAGAACCAAGGTAGAATCCTCCGTACTTGGCACATGCATTGGTAACGTCTTTACTTCTGTTTCCTTTGGCCAGCATGATCATACTTCCTCCATGGCTCTGGAATTCATCAACGTATACATCCATTCTTCCGGCAGTGGTTGGTCCGAAACTTCCTGAAGCCATTCCTTCCGGTGTTTTTGCAGGTCCTGCGTAATAAATCGGGTGATTCTTGAAATATTCAGGCATTGGTTTACCGCTGTCGATGATCTCTTTGATTTTTGCGTGGGCAATATCTCTGGCAACGATAAGGGTTCCGTTTAGTTTCAGTCTTGTTTTGATAGGATATTTTGATAATTCAGCCAATATTTCAGGCATCGGCTTATTCAAGTCTATTTCAACAGCCTCTTCCAAATGTGGCGGAGTTGCCGGTAAAAATCTTTTCGGATCCTGTTCAAGCTGTTCAAGGAAAATACCGTCTTTTGTAATTTTCCCTTTGATATTTCGGTCTGCGGAACATGAAACCCCCATTCCAACAGGACAGGAAGCAGCGTGACGAGGCAGTCTGATTACTCTTACGTCATGAGTAAGGTATTTTCCTCCAAACTGAGCCCCGATGGCACTTTCCTGGCAGATTTTCTGAACTTTCGCTTCCCATTCAAGGTCTCTGAAAGCTTGTCCGGCTTCGTTCCCTTCTGTAGGAAGATGATCGTAATATTTTGCAGATGCTTTTTTCACAGCAGCCAGGTTAGCTTCAGCAGAAGTTCCACCAATAACAAGAGCCAAATGGTATGGCGGACATGCCGCTGTACCCAGATCTGAAATTCTTTCTTTAACGAATTCTTCAAGAGATTTTTCGTTCAGTAATGATTTGGTCTTTTGATAAAGGAATGTTTTATTGGCTGAACCTCCTCCTTTCGTTAAAAATAAAAACTCATAATAATCTCCTTTTTTAGCATAGATATCAATCTGTGCGGGAAGGTTTGACCCTGAATTTTTCTCATCAAACATGGTTAAAGGAACCACCTGGGAATATCTGAGGTTTCTTTTTTGGTAGGTATTGTAAATTCCTTTACTTAAGTATTCACCGTCATCAACCCCGGTATACACATTTTCTCCTTTTTTCCCCATTACAATAGCTGTACCTGTATCCTGACATGAAGGAAGTGCCCCTTCTACGGCAACGGCAGCATTTTGCAACAGGTTATAGGCAACGAATCTGTCGTTATCAGTAGCTTCCGGATCGTCGATGATTCTTCTCAGACTTTCAAGGTGTGAAGAGCGGAGCATAAAAGAAACATCTGCCATTGCTTCTTCAGCCAGAAGCTCAAGACCTTTCGGATCAACCGTCAAAATCTCTCTTTCTCCTAATTTTTCAACCTTTACGTAATCTGATGTCAATTTTTTATACACCGTATCATCTTTCTGGATCGGATACGGATCCTGATATCTAAAATCCATTCAATTTTTGTTTGTGCAAAAATACGGCATCCTCAAAAAAGCATGAGTAAAATCAGTCATCTGTATTGATATTTATAATGATTATAAATTGCGTGATTCTGCGTTTATGATTAACTTTATAAAAATTTCAATCACAATGAATTACAGAATCGAAAAGGATACTATGGGAGAGGTTCAGGTGCCCGCAGATAAGTTTTGGGGAGCACAGACTGAACGTTCAAGAAATAATTTTAAGATCGGGCCGGAAAGTTCTATGCCCCACGAAATCATTGAAGCTTTTGCCTATTTAAAGAAAGCAGCAGCCTATACCAATACTGATCTTGGAGTTCTTTCTGCAGAGAAAAGGGATATGATTGCCAAAGTATGTGACGAAATCCTGGAAGGGAAACTGAATGATCAGTTCCCGCTGGTAATTTGGCAGACGGGTTCAGGAACACAATCCAATATGAACGTTAATGAAGTGGTTTCCAACAGGGCTCATGTTAACAATGGAGGAACTCTAGGCGACAAATCTGAAATTCATCCGAATGATGACGTAAATAAATCTCAGTCTTCCAATGACACCTACCCTACTGCCATGCATATTGCCGCCTATAAAAAAGTAGTAGAGGTAACGATTCCGGCAGTTGAAAAATTAAAAAACACCCTTGCTGAAAAGGCCGAGGCTTTCAAAGATATTGTCAAAATCGGGAGAACCCACCTTATGGATGCTACTCCGCTTACCCTCGGGCAGGAATTTTCAGGCTACAAAGCTCAGCTTGAATTTGGGTTAAAAGCTTTAAAAAATACACTTCCCCACCTTTCCGAGCTTGCTTTGGGAGGAACGGCTGTAGGAACAGGATTGAACACCCCGAAAGGTTACGATGTAAAGGTGGCGGAATATATTGCGAAATTCACCGGTCATCCGTTTATTACTGCTGAAAATAAGTTTGAAGCATTGGCCGCACACGATGCCATTGTAGAATCTCACGGAGCTTTAAAGCAACTGGCTGTTTCCTTGTTTAAAATAGCTCAGGACATCCGTTTACTGGCTTCGGGTCCACGGTCGGGAATCGGGGAAATTCATATTCCTGAAAACGAACCGGGATCTTCTATTATGCCTGGAAAAGTGAATCCTACCCAAAATGAAGCCATGACAATGGTTTGCGCCCAGGTTCTCGGAAACGACACCACGATTTCTTTTGCAGGAACACAGGGGAATTACGAACTGAATGTTTTCAAACCTGTAATGGCCTACAATTTCCTTCAGTCTGCCCAATTGATCGCTGATGCATGTATCTCCTTCAATGACCATTGTGCAGAAGGGATTGAGCCGAATCACGAGAGAATTAAAGAACTGGTAGATAAATCATTAATGCTTGTTACCGCACTGAACACCCATATCGGTTATGAAAATGCAGCAAAAATTGCAAAAACAGCCCACAAAAACGGTACTACTTTAAAAGAAGAAGCTGTAAACCTTGGTCTTTTAACAGCAGAACAGTTTGACGAATGGGTGAAGCCTGAGGATATGGTAGGAAGCCTGAAATAAATTTTAGAATTATAGATTAAATAGTAGAAAAAGCCTCAGGATTTCTGAGGCTTTTATATGTTTATTGCCTTTGAAATAGTTAAATTGCTGAAGGTGAAGCAACCTGATCTGCAAAATACTGCTCCAGATCACGCAATGTTTCCGGATTGGTTTTGATATCTTTCACAAGCTGTCCTTTATTCACCACAACAATTCTGTTGCAGACTTCGGTAGTATGGGAAAGATCATGGCTTGAGATCAGGAAAGTAACGCCTTCCTGCTTTGAAAGTTCTTTAATCAGGTTTTTCAGTTTGATCTGGGTAGAAGGGTCCAAATTCGCAAAAGGTTCGTCCAGGATAATAATCTCCGGATTTCCGATAACGGCACCCACAATTCCTACTTTTTTCTGGTTTCCTTTGGACAGATCACGGACGTATTTTCCTGAATTCAGGATCTCTCCGTTAAAAAAATCATGAAAAGGTTTCAGAAACTCATCGATGGAGGCTTTATTCTGCCCTCTCAGTTCGCCGATGAAATAAAAATATTCCTCCGGAGTAAGATAACCGATCAGGAAAGTATCGTCTACAAAAGCAGACACTTTATTTTTCCAGGCTTCGGATTCATTGACCTTGATATCTTCAATGCTTACAAAACCGGTGGTCGGCTGTATAAGATCGAGCATAAGACTGAAAAGAGTAGTTTTTCCTGCCCCGTTATTTCCTACAAGCCCGAATGTTTCACCGTTAGGAATTTCAAGATGATCAATATTAAGAACTGTTGCAGTTCCGTATGTTTTGGATAAGTTATTGATAGTAATCATAGTTTAGCCTTTATTTTTGAATGCGTCCAGCGTACTATACTTTTCGCTTTTGTATTGTTTAACGATGATATTGAATATTTTTTCTCTGAATAAAAATCCTGTAAGGCCCAAAATAGCAATACTCACCACCCCGGCCGTAATTCCAAAGAAATATTTTGTCAGGGCAAAAACACCCATCGGAAGGAGCATCTTAGGAATCAGAAGAAACATAGATTTAAGATTAAAGCTTCCTTTCTGACCTATTCTTTTTTCCTTTGAATTCAGATCGATCTGGGTTTTATTGTAGGCTCCCGACCAAAGGGTCAGCTGAGAATTTACCCCGATATTATAAAGCCCTGCCGCAAAAAAGGTGACATAAACTTCCCAACCGAAATAGGCATAAAATAATGCAATAATTACTGAAGCCGCCGTAACAATATTAATCAGCCACCATTTTGCCTTAAGATATTCTTTGTAGGGAACATTCAGCGTCATCATTAAAGGATAATACGAGCTGTCGAAAGCCGGTACTCTCTGCCCGAAAAGAAACTGGAAGCCCCCCGTTACAAACAATCCCATGAACATCATCATTGCAGGAGTCTTATATGCTGTGGAAGTATACATCAGCATTCCGTAAAAAAGAAAGAAAAAGCTTCCAAGCAGAATACCTTTGGTTACTTTGTTGCGTCTCAGCATTTTAATATCATTATTGATAAATGTTCCGATAACGCCATATTTGTTTAAAAATGCAATATTCTCCGTTTTCCCGAATTGTTTTTTAGCTTCAAGCCCCTGATCAAGATAAAACTCCTTGCGGACATAGTTGAAAACTATTTTCCACAGTCCAAAGAACAGAACAGCCGGAATTGCAATCAGGTAAGGGCTATGATAAAAACCGTATACAAATTTTTCTGAATAAGAAAGTACAGGAACAATATTATAATAGCCAAGACCGGCAACAGCAGCCAATATACATCCTATAATAATAACAATGGTTTCTTTATCATTGAACAGGATATTGATAAAGTTATTAAGATAGAAGAGCAAAGAAATCCCGATAAACCAGGTGAGAATCCCAATAACACTATACCCGTTGAATAACGCAATGATCGAAAATGTGACGAAAAACAGGGAATTCAGCCAGCTCAGGGCTGAAAGAAAAGTTTTCACCAGCATATAATTGACCAATGTATTCTTCGGAATATTCAGCGTCAGGAATGGTTTGATGTTCTGAGTAGGCATTTCCTGCCAGATGTACTTTAAGATCAAATCTATGGCCCATGCTACAATTAAAAGTTTTGAAATCACGATCAAAGGATCCTGATGCATTTCATCCCGCACATAGAAGAAGGCTGCAAAAGCACCTCCTGCCAGACATGCCATAAAATAGAGTATCGCTATAAAGCGCAGAATCTTCATGAAAAGGTTTACGCCTACAGAAGTACCACGGAAAAAGCTTTTGATTTCAAGCCTTAGGAACTTTAGAAACATATTTTAGTTTTTATATTAGTAAATATAATGTAAAATATGTTACAGTTTTTTTTAGCCTATTAATTCTTTCGCCTGTGCCAATGCTGCCTCAGTAATTTTGCTTCCTGAAAGAAGCTGGGCAATCTCGTTGAGTTTTTCTTCGTTATTCAGAGGAATAATCGTGGATTGGGTCCTGCCGGAAATATCGCGTTTTACGACTTTATAATTGTCGTTTCCTTTGGCAGCCACCTGTGCTAAGTGGGAGATCACGATAAGCTGCATATCTGTAGCCATTTCCCTCATCAGGTTTCCGATCTCTTCTGCTACCTTCCCGGAAACTCCGGTATCAATTTCATCCAGAATCAGGGTTGGAAGCTCATCACTTTCTGCAATGATTTTCTTCACCGCCAGCATTACCCTGGATCTTTCACCGCCGGAAATCGCGGTCTGAATCGGCTTTAACGGAAATCCTGAGTTAGCCTGGAACAGCAACTGGATATTTTCTTTCCCGAATGCATTAAATTCAGAGGCATCCTGAAGCTCAATATCAACTCTGGCTTTTTCAAGACCTAATTTTTTGAGAAGTCCCTCAGCTTTTTTAATGAAAACAGGAATTGATTTTTTCCTGTTCTTCGAAAGCTTTTCTGCGAGATCCCGGAGTGTCTTCTCTTTTTTAGAAATATTTTCTTCAATCTCAGTAATATGCTCTTCAAGTTCTGAAGCTCCTTTCTGTTCACCTGCCAACTGGTCTCTCAGCTCTTTCAGCTCAGTGATATCAGAAACATTATGCTTTAGAAATAAGGAATTGATTTTATTATTAAGCTCAACCAGGACCGCAAGATTGGCCGGATTGATCTCTATTTTTTCGGATTCGTTTTCGAGTTCGGAAATAATGTCTTTCAGCTCTACGAAAGAGGTTTCAAGCCTTTCATCAAGCTCGGAAAAACTCCCGGAAACTTCTGATATTTTCGAAAGCTTACTTTTTGCTTCATGAAAGAAAGAAAGTATCCCGACTTCTTCCTGATGAAACCTTGAAAGGATCTGTACAAGATTTTCAGAGATCATTTCTGCATTTTCCTGGATGGAAAGCTGGTTCTGAAGGTCTTCATAATCTACATCGTCCAGTTTCAGTTCTTCAAGCTCGTTGAGTAAAAACTCTTTGTAATCACTTTCTTTTCTGTTTTCCGAAAGCTGGGTCTGGAGTTTTTTAAGCTGTATTTTTAAGCTCTGGAAATCTGAGAACTCATTCTGATAGTCTTCGATCGTTTTTTTATTCTCAGAAAGTCCGTCAATAATTTTAAACTGGTATTCCGAAGTGAAAAGGTTTGAGGTTTCAAACTGGGAATGGATATCAATGAGTTTTGAAGACAGCTCTTTAAGCACATCCAGTGTTACCGGCACATCATTGATGAATGCCCTGGACTTTCCGGAAGGAAGAATCTCTCGTCTGATGATGGTATGATGCTCGTAATCGAGATCATTTTCTACGAAGAATTTTTTGAACTGATTATTTAAGTCGAATTCTGTTTCTACAATGCTTTTTTCTTCTGAACTGGCAATAGATTTTGTTTCTGCCCTTTCACCAAGGATCAGTCTTAAAGCCCCTAAAATAATTGATTTTCCTGCCCCGGTCTCTCCGGTAATTACCTGCAGGCCGTTATTCAATGATACTTCCAGGGTATCAATCAAGGCAAAATTTTTAATATAAATTCTCGAAAGCATGGATAATAGCTGATTACTTTAGGTAATGCAAATATAGAATTAAGTATTCAATAACTTAAAGCGAAGGGTCTTTATTTCCACTTACTCCACTTATTCTCCGAATATTTAGGGGTAAAAATCATCATCAGCTGTTTAAGATCATTCATCACAAGTCCTCCATTATTTCCTGAATTGAAAATATTGAAGATCTCATCACTTTTATTATCAAGAAACAGGTTGAAGTAATAGGATTGCTGGAAAGAGTTTTCATACCTTTTCAGCTGCATGAGGGCGTCAAAAATCACTTTTTTAGCGGCAGTCTGATCCTGGTTGAATAAATTATCCAGTCCCGCTCTGTGATAGGTATACATGGTGGAACGCAACTGGCTCCAGTTCGGGTTGATAATTTCATTGATCAGTATGGTACGGCTTCTTGGCTCATTGATAACGTTCCAGCCTTCGTAATTTCTGTTCTGGGAGTTCTGGGCAATCTGCTGGGCTTTTGCAAACCATGGTGTACCGCCCAAAGACTGGAAACTGTCTGCATCATAGCCCAAAATCACGTAAACATAAAAGCTGATCACATCGATCAGGTTTTTGCCTGAGAACTGTCTTTCATTGAACACAAGATTCTCATTTTCAACATACTCAAAGGAAAATCTCTGATCCTGAAGATTGATCAGCGGAGATTCGTAAGTAGTACTGAATACGGGACGAACTGCCTGGATCACAATACTTCCTTTGAACCGGTTCCCGTCTCTTTCGGCGATAACAACTGCAAAATTACATTTGATCTTTTCGAAGTTCTGAAGTTTTTTCCCTGTCCAGCTGGTATTATTGATGAAGTCCCTAAGACTTTTTTCCAGGGCTTTATAGGCCTGCTGGTTACTTCCTCCCAGCTGCTGGGAGTTGATCTGTACAGTGGCAAGCAATTCCTGGGAAAAACTCAGATTGTATATAAAAAGCAGCAAGAATAGGCTTATGATTTTTTTCATTATCTAATTAAAAATTGAGAACGGAAATTTATTAAAATTATTTTAAAAGTTGAGCCTCAACAAAATCCAGAATATCTTTGGCTACTTCTTCTTTAGATTTGAGGTCAAATTCCTTCTTTCCTGTTTTGGTAAATATCTTGATTTTATTGGTATCGTTCTTAAAGCCTGCTCCTTCGTCCCGTAGGGAGTTCAGTACAATCATATCGAGGTTCTTCTTTTCCAGTTTTCCTTTGGCATTTTCTTCTTCATTCTGGGTTTCCAGGGCAAATCCTACGAGAAACTGATGGGTTTTCTTTTCGCCCATTGTTTTAAGGATATCAGGATTTTTAACCAGTTCGATAGTTAAACTGTCATCATTTTTTTTAATTTTCTCTTTAGCCACTTCTTTCGGGGCATAGTCTGCTACGGCGGCACTGGCAATACCGATATCCACGCGGTCATAAAATTCAAAAACTTTATTCAGCATTTCTTTGGCAGAGGTTACTTTATGGAGTTCAATATTTTTATCGTCAGTTGCCTGAGAACTCGGGCCGGAGATCAGAATAACCTTAGCGCCTCTCTTTGAAGCTTCTTCAGCAAGGGAAAACCCCATTTTACCGGAAGAATGATTTCCTATAAATCTTACAGGATCAATGGCTTCGTAGGTCGGTCCGGCAGTGATCAGTACCGTTTTTCCTACCAAACTTCCGGCTTGATTTCCGGAAGTAAAGAATTTTTCAACGGTTTTAAAGATGGTTTCAGGTTCTGCCATTCTTCCCTGTCCTACCAGGCCACTGGCCAGTTCACCGGTTTCAGCAGGAATGATAACATGTCCGTAATCTTCTGCCTGCTCAATATTCTGTCTGGTGGAAGGGTGTGCGTACATATCAAGATCCATTGCCGGAGCAATAAATACAGGACATTTTGCAGACATATAGGTAGCAATCACCAGATTATCACACATGCCGTGCACCATCTTGGCTAATGTATTGGCTGTACAAGGGGCAACGATCATTACATCGGCCCACAGGGCCATTTCCACGTGGCTGTTCCAGGTACCGTTATCGCCATAAAAATCTGAATATACGGGCTTTTTGGAAAGGGTTGAAAGACTTAATTTGGTTACAAACTGTTCTGCATCAGGCGTCATGATCACCTGGACATCAGCTCCTTTTTTCACAAAATCCCGGATCAGGAAATGGATTTTATAGGCGGCAATTCCACCGGAAACAGCGATAAGTATCTTTTTACCGGAAACACTCATTTAGTTTTAATTTTTTGAACTCCTAAATTACTTCTTTTTTTGCACAAAGACGGATATAAACAGACAAAGGTCATAAAAGAAACGGATTCCCTTATGACCTTCATATATAAAAAACACAAATGTTTATTTTCTGTCTTCTGTTTTTCTGAAATAGATATCTTCATTCAGCCATTCTTCGATTGCAATAGAAGTAGGCTTAGGAAGTTTTTCGTAATGTTTGGAGATTTCAATCTGCTCTCTGTTTTCGAAAACTTCTTCCAATGTAGAATTATGCACAGCAAATTCGTCCAGTTTATTGTGAAGCTCCGTACGGATCTCCGCATTGATCTGCTCTGCTCTCTTTCCCATGATAACAATAGCTTCATAGATTGAACCTACTTTATCTTCAATCTTGTCTTTATCGTAAGTAATAGTATTTACTTCTGCTTTTGTATCTTTTACGCTCATTTTGAGAAATTTATTTTATTTTAAGAGGACAAATTTACGAATTATCTTTGAATTTTGAAAGTGGCTGCCGGCGGAGGGGTCTGAAGTGCCGCACTATCCCTCTGGATCTGCATTGCCTTCTTTTCATTGCTGATCTGATCCTTCACTTGCTGGTCAGCTTTATTCTTTTCTGCGATTTTATCCGCTTCTTTTTTCTGTCTTGCCGTTAATGCTGCAATTCTTGCTTCTGTCTGCTTTTTTACAACTGCAAAATTTTCTTTTTCTTTTGCCAGCTTTACCTTAAGATCTGCTGCCGTTTTAGAATATTCTGTATTAGGAAGTTCTTTTTCTATGAATCTTGTATAAGCCAGCGCGCTTTCTATACGCTCGTCTTTAAGATCATATACTGATTTTAAAGCCAGTTCATAACGTGACTTCATGATGTAGTCATAAATCTTCGGACGAAGTTTAGTACTCGGGAAATCTTCCAGTAAGTTATCAAAAGTTACGTTGGCAGCTTTGTAATCAGCCATCTTGAAGTACTGTTTTGCATTTTCATAGGCTTTGAACTCCAATTTATAAGACAGCTCATCAATCAGCTGGCTGATATTTTTAGATCTTTCAGAATTGGGATAATTCGTCAGGAAGTCCTGAAGTTCATTGATTGCTGTTTCTGTAGTAGACTGGTCAAGATTATAATCCATAGAGCCTTCATAGTAGCATAATGCAGACATATAAGCTGCTTCTTCTGCTCTTGGATCTTTAGGAAAGCTTACGGCAAAGTTTTTAAACTGGTGTCCTGCCAGCTTATAGCTTTTGTCATAATAATTGGCATAAGCTGTATTAAAACCTACATTAGGAAAATCATCTGTTCCTGCAACAAGGTTAGTAAGCCTGTCATATAAAGCCAATGCATTCTTCCACTTCTTTTTGGCAAAATTTTCATTGGCTGCCTTTAAGATAAAATTCTTGTCAGCACTCTTCATTGCTCTTTCCTGCTGGCTTACGCAAGAGGAAACAACTGCCACTGCAAAAAGACCTAAAATATATTTTTTCATATAAAAAATTCAACAGTTTTCGGATTATACAGCCGATTTACTAATTTGCAAAAATATAACTTTTTTGTCAATAGATTTTTTTTTATGAATATTTAACGTAAATTTAGTCTGCAGCGTATCCCAAAATGGCAAAAACACTGAGTAAAAGATTCATTCTTACTTTTTTCTCGGCTTCTTTTGCATAGGCTTCTTCATTTTTGCTCGGCACATACAGCTCATAGAAGTTTTTATTCCTGATTACGAATAGTGTAGAACCAATGATCATGGTAAGGATATCCTCAGGCTTCGGTGTAAAGGTAAATACTCCTGAAGCAACTCCTTTTTTGATGACATCATCCAGTTTCTTTACAAACAACTGATAGAAATCCAGAAGTTCATCCTTTAAATTTTCCGTATGTCGCAGCTCCTGGGTTACAAATCCGTGGAAATAGTTGTATTTGAATAATTGGGAAACAATGTATTTTATGATCTCTCTCAGCTGCATCTCCGGTTTGCCGTCCTTGATGGTATCTGCAAACTCGGAAAAATTTTCCCTGGTTTTCAGAACACGGTACTGATAAAGATAAGACATCATTTTCTCCTTGGACCCGAAGTAATAGGAAATCATGGCTACATTAATGTTTGCTTTGGAGCAGATATCCCTTACAGAAGTACCGTCATACCCCTTTTTGGCAATAAGCTCTTCGGCAATATCCAAAATATGGATCTGTTTTTCTGTAAATTTTTTTCTCATGAAGTGTACTTTGAGTAAAGTTAAGAAATTTTTAACAAAATTATAAACGTTCGTTTAATAATTTTAAATTAATTTTCTGAATAATTGTACTTTTGTGAATGGATTTTTTTGATTTTCACCATCATAAAAAGAATATGCTGTATGGGATCTACAATATAGATTTCGGGACCATTCCGCCAGATTCTCCTTATTCTATAGGTATACATCCTAAAGATATTTCTGCAGATTCACTGGAGGAACAGTTCAGCTGGCTGGAATCCAATATTACAAAAAACTGCCTGGCCATTGGTGAATGCGGGCTGGATTCTTTGGTTCCTGTACCTCAACATATACAAGAAGAGGTTTTTAAGAGACAGATCATTATTTCCAATGAGGTGAAAAAGCCTATGATTATTCACTGTGTAAGAAAATTTTACGAGGTAATTTCTTTTAGAAAGAAGGCTGAGCAGGCGGTTATCATTCATGGTTTTAACAAGAAGCAGCGTATCGCGGAAGACTTACTGAAAAATAATTTTTATTTGAGTTTTGGGAAAGCTGTTTTGTATCATCTATCTTTGCAGGAAATTGTAAGAAGTACACCTTTGAACAGAATGTTTTTAGAAACTGACAATGAAGCCTTTAACATTGAAGAACTGTATTTAAAAGTTTCGGAATTAAAGGGTATTTCTTTGGAAAAACTGAACAAACAGATTGTAGAAAATTTAGACACGATAAAGAATGGATAAGTATTGGCTGGAGAGAACAGAGCTCCTGATCAAAGAGAAAGGACTTAAAAAACTGAATAAAGCAAAAGTATTGGTAATAGGCTTAGGCGGTGTAGGATCTTTTGCGGCAGAATTTCTGGCCAGAGCGGGTGTAGGAAATATGACGATTGTAGACGGCGATACGGTAGATATCACCAACATCAACAGACAGCTTCCTGCCCTGCACTCTACTGTAGGAAAGCATAAAGTGGAAGTGGTTGCAGAAAGACTTCTTGACATCAACCCGGAAATTAATTTAGTCAAGATCAACGAGTTCCTCAATCCGGAAAGAATGGATGAAGTACTTGATTCTGATAAGTTTGATTATATCCTGGACTGCATCGACAGCGTGACTCCAAAACTGTGTTTAATTAAGGCTGCCAGAAGAAGAAAAATAAAACTGGTAAGCTCTATGGGAGCAGGAGGAAAAACCGATCCCAGCAAAGTAATGGTAAGAGATATCAGCAAAACCCATAACTGCTATCTTGCTAAACAGATACGAAAAAGACTTAAAAAGGAAAAGATTAATAAGGGGTTCAGATGTGTATTTTCCAATGAACTTCAACAGGAGGAAAGCCTTAAAATGACTGATGGAACCAATTATAAAAGGTCCTTTTATGGTACTATCAGCTATATTCCGGCAATTTTCGGTCTGTATGCTGCAGCTGAAGTGATCAATTATTTAGTGAAACAAGATTAATGCAGAATTTTACATACTCCAGAGAAGAAAAACTCAAGAAAAATACTGAGATGGCTTTACTTTTCGATAAAGGTAAATGGAGAAGCTGTGGAAATTTGAGAATTATTATCCTGAAAGACAAGCCTAACCTCCCGGTGGACAACCATAAATTTGGGGTTTCCGTTTCTAAAAGATATTTTAAGAAGGCGGTACACAGAAATCGTGTGAAAAGGCTTCTAAGAGAGTGTTATCGCCTGAATAAGGATTTATTTAAAGATGCTTTTGGAGAAAAAACCCTGGCAATGATGTTTTGGGTATCTTCTGAAATGCCTGCCAAATTCCAGGAAGTGGAAGAACAGTTTATTAAGCTTTGCCAGATGCAGAAGAAATCCTAACTATTTTATTATTGTTTCCGGTTTTATTGCCCACAGATTTCTCAGATTACACAGATATTTATAATTTTTTATGAGTATTTATTTTTATCTGCTACAATAATCCTTTAAACATACCATTTTTTTACAGATACTATTTGTGTAATCTGAGAAACTGTGGGAAAAAATTTTAGATATCACCATTAGAATTAAATTTTACAAAATCTTGCATAGTTTTTGTAATTTTAGGGGAAACAATAAATCTGAAAATTAAAATGTTAGATCATGTTCCCTATTTTTCTTACATCCTGAGTGCCTTTATTGGTATAGGATTGGCTGCTGCGACAGGCTTCAGGGTTTTTCTGCCTATGTTTGCAGTAAGTCTCGCTTCTTATTTCCACTGGATTCCAATGAGTGAGAGTTTTGAGTGGCTTTCGGGGCTTCCGGCCCTCATTACTACTGGAATTGCTACTGTTGCTGAAATTTTAACATACTATATTCCGTTTGTGGATCATCTCCTGGATACGATATCAGTCCCTTTGGCTACTGTGGCAGGCTCGGTTTTATTTGCCAGCCAGTTTGCAGATCTGGGAACTTTTCCCCAATGGGCGCTTGCATTAATTGCCGGAGGAGGAACTGCAGCCACGATCAGCTCCGGTTTTGCAGGGATTCGGGCCGCTTCTACTGCCACTACGGGCGGATTAGGGAATTCTGTCGTAGGAACTACTGAAACTGCGGGAGCAGGTGTTATGTCTATCCTAGCAATGGCAGCTCCTGTTATTGCGGCTGTTTTTGCTATTATCCTGATTATTCTTGTTGTTATTTTCGGACGGAAAGCATGGCGGAAACTGCGGGGCAGAAAAAATGCAGCTAATGATATATAAAATAAAGGCTGAGCACAGTAGTGTCCAGCCTTTTTAATATTTTTTAAACCTGCTTAGCTTTTACTTCTGAAATCTTTTATTTCCTGTATTCTGGTTTGGAAATATTCCTTTTTTTCAGGGTTTTTATTAATCAGAATTTCAAATGCTTTGATGGCTTTAGTGTAAAGTTTCTGTTCGAAGTAAAGATTGGCCAGTGTTTCAGTCATTAGATGGGAGATATCGTCATTCTTTTCTTTGACAACGTAAGTGCTTTCATCTCTTAGCTGGCTGATCTTCGGGTTATTTTCGATAAAAGCTTCTATCACTTTCTCCTGAACAGGGGCTTTCTCTTTCTTAACGGTCTCTTCTGCCGGCCTGTCGATCTTAAGCCAGCTCTGCCAGGTATTGATAAACCCGGGAACGTTGCTGTCTGCAGGCGTCTGTTTTGAATTTTCAGCTTTAATTTCCTCAACAGGCTCTTCTTTTGCCGTCTTTTCTACTGCAAGGCTTGAAATATCAGTACCAAAGAAAGAAACATTCATAACCGGAACTTCTTCTTTAGATTCTTTTGTTTCAATGATTTCTTCTGAATTTTCAATGTCTTCATCCTTCTCTTCTGCAATTTCAGGTATTTTTTCTTCAGGAGCCGGGAGTTTCTCTTCTGAAACGGCTTCAGTTTCTTTTGGTGACTCTTCAACAATCTGTGAAGCTGCAGCTTCCTGCCTCTCTTCTATAATAGGAACTTCTTCCTGTTTTGGAGTTTCTTTATCAGGTGCAGAAATTTTGGTTTCCTTACTGATCAAAGAATCAGGCAAATGAGGGTCAAGGCTCATAGGCTTCCATGCAGAAACCGTCTGTACAACGGATTCTTCATCTTCTTCTTTGTCCTGAACTTCTACAACAGGCTCTTCGTGTCGGACCAGCTGTTCTGTTGTATCTTTTACAGCTTCAGCTACAGGCTCTTCAGCGGTAATTTTGGGTTCTTCTTTTTCAGTGGACCAGAAGTGGAAGCTTTGGGTTTCTGCAAAACTGATCTCATGATCGGCAGCTTCCGGCTCATCTTTTTCCTCCTGTGGAGCGGGCTGCGCTTCTTTCATTTTTTTCTCCACTTCTTCAATCAGACGCCTCATTTCTTCCTCATGTTTATTAACACTTGGTTTAGAAATTTCAGGTACTACAGCTTCGTTATCAGTATTTCCCTGAATCTTAACATCCGGCATAAACTCATCCATTCCATGGAAACTAATCTCTGCATGGGGTTCGCTTAGAGCATCATCCTCATTAATTGCTTCAGAATGTGTCTGTGTTTCAGCAACTACAGATTCCTCAACAGCTTTATTTTCTTCTGCTTCCTGAGGTTCTTCTGTTTCCGTAGCCAATGTTTCTACTTTGTGGAAACTGACCTCACTGTCTTTATTGATTGTCTGCTCTTCTGCAGGGCTGTCTATTTTATTTTCTTCAACAATCACTTCCGGGGTGAATTCTACTCCAGCCTCTGAATTTTCCTGCAGCTCATTATTGTGATCTTCTGTTTCCTGATTGCTTTCCTGATCAGGCGCAGCCGCAACGGATTCTGCTTTTTGAGTCACTATCACTCCTGATTCCAGGGTAGATTCAAGATCAATTACTTCGGTATTGGTTTCATCAAGGAAGTTTTCTTCACCTTCAAACAGGATTCTGTTTCTTTCTCCATTAACGTGAATATGTTTGATTTCCTTTACAGGCTCTATCATCCCTGCCGCTTCTTCATATTTTTCCTGCCTGTTTTCGGAAGATTCTTCTCTTTTTATAGGGAAAGCTTTGTTCGTGTAGGAATATTTTACCGGTTTTTCGAGTGCTTTAGAAGGCTTATCTTCTGTAATTTCCGGCTTGGATTCCCGCTGGACTTTACCGTTAATCAGTTGATAAAGAAGCTTTTTATCAGTAGTATAAGCTGCGGTTGTGGAAAGCTCCTTCTGATAGTTTTCTTTATCATAAAGGTGTACCCCAAACAAATGAAGTGCCCTGATGTTCTGAACATAGGGAAAAGCATTGATTTCCTCTTTCAAAAGACCAAGGTCTTCTGACTGTATATTTTTAGGGCTCTTTAATAATTCTAAAACTCTGGGATTCATCTTACCAATTGGCTACAATATCGTTAAATATCTTATTAATAATTCTGTCTGTCACAAGCTTCACCTGGGAAGTTTCTATCTGGCTCTGGCTCAGGTCGTTGTTGTAAACCGCTTCATCCGTATAAGTTCTGTCAAAGCTGGAATCCGGATGTATTTTGTTCTCGTAGTGTACTTTTACACTGATAGTCAGCTTACCCTGTGCCTGCTGCACCACACCTCCCGAAGGATTTGTCAGGGTATTGGAGCTGATTGTGGCAGATGAGAAATTATAATCGGAAATTTCACCTTCTATCAGAATATCAGGATTTGATTTTGTCCCCTTTAGTGTGGTTCTCTGCAGGAATCTGTTCTGGATATCAGTAGAAAACTGCTGGGAAAGGGTAGGATTCACAAGCGCTGCATTATTCGGAAATTCATTGATCTGGACGGTTTTTTCATCCGTTAATGATGATCCGGTAAAGGAGTAGCACTGATGAAAAAGTGAAAGGATTACCAATCCAAATATTATTTTTAATTTACTCATACCTTTTTTTGATTTACAGACTCTGATATCTCTTTACAAACCCTACTTTAGTCCTCTAGGTTATATTGTTTTATTTTCCTGTAAAGGGTTCTCTGGGAAATTCCAAGCTCGTCTGCCGCTCTGTTCCTGCGTCCTTTATGCTTCTCTAATGCTTTGATTATCAGGTCTTTTTCATTATTTTGAAGTGACAGGGATTCCGGCCTGTTTTCCTCTATTTCTATATCTTCAATATCTTCGTAACTGTCATCTGCATTTGAAATAATAGTTGGAGCAGATTGCACCACCGGTGATTTATCTTCAAAATACAGTAAAGAATTCTGACTCACAGGCTGTGTTTGTTCTGCAGAATAAATCCTGTTGATCAGATTTTTTTCCTGATTGCTTAAATCTGCTGTTCCTCTGTTTTTAATCAGCTCTGAAGTTAAAGATTTTAAATCATTAATATCACTTCTCATATCAAAGAGAATTTTATACATAATTTCTCTTTCGCTTCCGAAATCATTCTGCTTCTGAGCACTCTGGTTATTCACGACCATCGGAAGGTGACTTTCCATAGGAATGTATTCGGCGAGTTTTTCTACTGTTACCTGCCTGTTTCTTTCCACCACAGTCATCTGTTCTACCAGGTTTCTCAACTGGCGGATATTTCCGGGAAAACTATAATTTTCAATATAATGAACGGCACTTGGATCAAGCTCAAGTTCCGGCATTCTGTATTTTTCGGCAAAATCTATTGAGAATTTTCTGAACAGCAAATGGATATCTCCTTTTCTTTCTCTCAAAGGAGGCATGTCAATCTGAACAGTATTCAGACGGTAGTACAGATCCTCACGGAATCTGCCGTCCTGAATGGCTTTCATCATATTAACATTGGTAGCTGCCACAATTCTCACATTGGTTTTCTGAACCTGCGAGGAACCTACTTTCATGAATTCCCCGCTTTCCAGGACTCTCAGAAGACGGACCTGGGTCTGCAAGGGAAGCTCTCCAACCTCATCAAGGAAGATTGTTCCGCCGTCTGCCACCTCGAAGTATCCTTTTCTGGTTGCTGTAGCTCCGGTAAATGCTCCTTTTTCGTGCCCAAACAATTCAGAGTCGATGGTTCCCTCGGGAATCGCACCACAATTGACCACGATATAAGGCTGATGCTTTCTTTTGGATTCGGAATGGATGATTTTCGGAATAAATTCTTTTCCGACACCACTTTCTCCTATGACCAGAACGGAAATATCCGTTGGTGCCACCTGGATTGCCTTTTCTAAAGCCCGGTTAAGTGCCGGGAAATTCCCGATAATTCCAAAGCGGTTTTTTATGTTTTGTAAGTCGTTGCTCATAAGTAAATTTTTGATTATTGATTTAATAATCTACAGCTCCTAGATCTGTTTTCTGTAGATGTTGTTGAAGTGATGAGTGTAGACATCTTTCATGGTCTTTCCTTCATCATAAGTCATTAATACTAACTGTTTTAAATCTAAATAATCTTTGTTTCTGATTTTAGAAACTTTACTTTTAAAATATATATTCCCGGCAAAGTTGTTTTCTTTGCTCTGCTTTTCGAAATTTTCTAAGGCCTTGTCATATCTGCCCAGCTCAAAATAGGTGGCTCCCAGCTGGTAATGGTCATATATTCCTTTGAAATAGCGTTTGGATGCCGAAAATCTTTCAACAATGCTGACTGCTTTTTCTTTCTGCCCTAACGCACTGTAAGACAAGGCTCTCACCACATCCAAATGATCTCCTTTATAATGACTCAAAAACTGAAACTTACGCCAGCCCCTGTAACCTAAATGCATTTTAGGATCTACAGCCACAGCTTTATCTATCAGTATTTTCCAGGTCAGGAAATCTCCGTTTTTAGGATAGGGAACAGTTTTCTCAATATAGGAATTGGAGAAATCGGGACAAAGACCAGTCGCTTTGTCAAAAGTTTCCCGGGACTTCTGGCTGCCCTGTCTGTCCGAAGCCCAGTTGTACTGCTCACAAGCTTTTTTGCAGTTCTCACCCTCTACTGCATTACAGTTGACCTGCGCAATAGTATTGGTGTAAACGATAAGCAATAAAAAGCTAAGGTAATACCTCTGAAACTTTTCCATTTTCAATTTTATAGGTTAAATACTGATAATAGCCTGCTTTAAACCCCCTTTTATATCTTTAGGCATCCAGTCGCTCAGCAATCCCGTAAACCGCAGGAGCTTTCTCCCAGTTCTTTATCCGAAGCTGTTTTCTTAAGATCTGCATTCATTTGCTGAACTCTGAACAGTCCTGTTTTTCCTTCACAATTTACTAAAAATCTTACGGTAATATAACTGTTCAATTTTACTTTTGGAAGATATTTTTTTAGTTTTTCTATAATAGCCAGCTTCTCTCCTTTATTATTTAGCTGTTCTCCCCAAAAGTGTGCCCTGAGTATTATCATAGACAAACACGTCCACAATGTCACCAATTTTCTGCCCCTCGAGCATATCAAAGACGCAAACAGCATTCTGGGAATTCCTTCCTTTCCACTGGTTTTTATTCTTTTTCGAGATTCCCTCAATTAACACCTGGTGGATTCTTCCTACGTAAGACTGCATTCTTTTTCTGGAAAGTTCTCCCTGAAGCGCAATTACCTCAGCCAGACGTCTTTGCTTTACATCAGCAGGGATGTTATCTTCCATTTTTTTATGAGCCGGTGTTCCGGGTCTTTCTGAATAGGCAAACATATAACCATAGTCATATTCTACCTCTTTCATCAGGCTCAGGGTATCCTGATGATCTTCTTCCGTTTCATTACAGAAGCCGATGATCATATCCTGTGAAAAAGCAATATCAGGAACGATTTCTTTTGCTTTTTTAATTAAATCCAGGTATTCTTCACGGGTATGCTGTCTGTTCATTGCCTCCAGCATATTATTGCTTCCGCTCTGTACCGGAAGGTGAACATATTTACAGATATTATCGTGCTTGGCAATCATTCTGAATACATCAAGACTCATATCCTGAGGGTTTGATGTGGAGAACCTGATTCTCATTTCAGGAACGGCTTTAGCCACAAGATCAAGAAGCTGTGCAAAATTAACGGCTGTAGCTTTCTGCATTTCGGAAGCTTTGGCAAAATCTTTTTTAGGACCTCCGCCATACCACAGGTAAGAGTCTACATTCTGTCCTAAAAGGGTAATTTCTTTATACCCGTTATTTAAAAGATCTTTACACTCCTGAATAATGGAGTGCGGATCACGGCTTCTTTCTCTTCCTCTGGTAAAAGGAACTACGCAAAAGGTACACATATTGTCGCAACCTCTGGTAATGGTTACATAAGCCGTTACTCCGTTCCCTCCTAAACGCACAGGGTTGATATCTGCATACGTTTCTTCTTTTGAAAGGATGACGTTAATAGCATCTCTCCCGTCTTCGGTTTCTTTCAGAAGGTTGGGAAGGTCTCTGTAAGCGTCAGGACCTACTACAAGGTCTACCAGTTGTTCTTCTTCCAGGAATTTGGTTTTTAACCTTTCTGCCATGCATCCCAAGACTCCAACCGTCATGCTCGGTCTTTCTTTTTTCAGGTTTTTAAACTGGGAAAGTCGCATTCTTACGGTTTGCTCCGCCTTTTCACGGATGGAACATGTATTCAAAAGGATAAGGTCTGCTTCTTCTACTTTCAGGGTGGTATTATATCCCTGCTCATTAAGGATAGATGCAACAATTTCAGAATCAGAAAAGTTCATCTGACAGCCATAGCTTTCCAAAAAGAGTTTTTTAGAATTCTCAGGCCTTTCAGCGATGGCAAAAGCCTCTCCCTGTTTTGTTTCGTCTATATATTTTTCCTGCACAATAATCGTTTTAAAGTTCAATGCCTAGTATTTAAATTCAAAGCATCGTAATGAATTTTAAATCCCAAACAGATTAGTCTGCAAAGATACAAAATATTGTGACAGAATGGCAGGAGATTATCGTGGAGGATAAAAAGTCATTGGAAGCCTGAAAAAAGACTCTACAGCTTCTCCATTTTTACTGGCCGAGGTCCATTTTTTCTTTTTGATTCTTCTAATCCCATCGAGAATCCTTTGATCAAATTCAGCATTTCCGGAGGACTCTTCCAGCTTTACGTTTTCCATTTTTCCCTCCTTGCTTACTATAAACGTTACAACCAATTTAAAAGGTTCATTCCAGACAAAATCACTAAGGTCAATCTGCTTTGCTACTTCTGTCCTAAAACTATTGATCCCTCCAGGCATGGCTCGCTCGGATTCCTGCGCTGATAAACTCAAGGAAAATACAGCCAGTACAATAAAAAATATCCTGGTCATGATTGTCTAGAGTTACAGATCTGTAGCTATGGAGGAGAAATTCATTTTCAGTTTGATCTGTGAGGTAATCGGTTTTCCGTCACATGAAGCTGGAATCCAGTTTTTTTTGATGCGTCTTACCACATATTTCATGTCATCAAAAAAGTAAGTACTGTTGGCTACTTTCGGACTTCCTTCGATATTGGTCACTTTTCCGGACTCATCAACGGTAAGGGTGAATGTAAAATCACCGTTCAGGACATAGAAGTCTGAATTCAGGTAATCGTACATGAATTTCTGAAGGGTTTGTTTATAAACTGCCACACCGCCTTCAAACGCAGCCGCTTTAAAATCGTTACAGTTTTTCACTGCAACCTGCAAAAGGGGCTCTTTGATATCTATTTTTAAGAGATTTTTATTGGCTTCAGTGATCTGATTATCATCTCTTTCTTCAATATCCTGGGCAAATGTAAAATTTGCTATAAAAAGTGCTATAAATAAGGTAAAAACTTTCATAGGCCGGTTCATTGTTATTAAAATTACTTTAACAAAGTTAGTTATTTAAATGCTTTAGAAAAAAGAAAAAACTTCAGGCTGTTACCTGAAGTTTTAATCATATCCTGAAATATATTTTATGCATTTGAAGGCTGAGGCTGTGCTTTGCTTCCTGTTTCTCTTAACATCAAGGAAATCAAAACCGCCAATACAATTCCTGCGATCCAAAATAATATGGAATGCTGGAAATGCATCTCTCCTGAGGAAGCTTCAAGGTTTTTGCCGAACCATCTGCTGAATAGCGGGCTTACCAATGTAGTCACTCCAAAGGTGATAAAATTAATAGCACCGGTTGCGCTTCCTTTTACATAATCCGGATTGGTCTCTTTAATAATAGAATAAGGTATCATGGCAGCCCCGGACCCAAGCCCGAAAATAAACATACTGACTTTAGCAGAATACAGTTCCGGCAGATAGGTAAGCTGTAGAAAACTTAGGATCATCAGGACTGCACCTCCAATCAGAACCGGTTTCCTTCTTCCTAGTTTATCTGTAATAAAGCCTAAAAGCGGACATCCGAAAACCCAGCCAAAAGCCACCATTGCACTTGTAATAGCAGCATCATGAAACATAAATCCTTTGTCTTTTTCAAAGAAAGCCACTCCCCATGTCATTGCAAATATAGTGGTTGGTGCGAACAGCAGTCCGGAAATAAGGCCACACAACCAGGATTGGGGATTTTTAAAAACAATTTTATAGGGTTCTAAATAGCCTACTTTTTTAACGGTTTCTTCAGACTGTGCTTCCGACTGTTTTTCTCCGGGAATAACCAGGAACAGACAAAATGCCATAATAACGGTAATAATACCCGACCAAAGCCAGAAAGTATCTATATTGACACCTTCTTCCACCCACGGTCCTACGACAAACTGGCCTGCCGTTCCGCCGAGCATTCCGATACATTGGGTAAACCCAACAGCTGTAGCCAGAGATTTTGAAGAAAATCCTTTACTTGCCAGATAAACACATCCCGGAAATGCAAAAGCACATCCCGCGCCCTGCAGCAACCTTCCCGCTACACCTCCCGAATAAGCAGATGCCAGAAATAACAGACAGCCGATTCCGAGAATTAGAGCGCCGGCAAAAAGTGATTTTTTTCCGCCAAATTTATCCAGAGCAATTCCGGCAATAAGGCTGCAGGTAGAATAAGTATAATAATAGGTTCCGATGAGGCTGACAAGCTTTAGTTCCGTAGTACTGAAATTGCTGACAAGCTCAGGAATCATGACTGCCGGTGCAGAGCGGACTACATAATCCAGGAAATAAAATACGAGTCCGAATAGCCAGGCGATTATGTAAAACCTTTTTAAGGAAACACTCATTACAGAAGTCCTTTAATATGTTTATAGTTTGTTTTTACAGTCTCCAGAACTTCTTCCATCTTCCCGCCAAGCATCAGCTGGGCCATAGATTTTGTCATTCCCATTACCTGGTCGAAGTCAATTTTCGGAGGTAGGGCCAATGCGTTCGGATTGGTGAATATATTCAGAAGGTAGGGTCCGTTATAGGTCAGACATTCCCTAATGGCATCTTCTACTTCTTCAGGCTTGTGAACGTTTTTCCCGGGATACCCCATAGCCTGGGCTACCATTGCGAAATCGGGATTAATCATATCGGTCTGATTGTCCGGCATGCCGCCTACTTCCATTTCCAGCTTTACCATTCCAAGGGTTCTGTTATTAAACACAATCAGCTTCACCGGCAGTTTGTACTGAAAGATGGTTGCCATATCTCCCAAAAGCATCGAAAGACCTCCATCACCACACATCGCAATTACTTCTCTATCCGGATGGGCCAAAGAAGCTCCTATAGCCATTGGCATAGCATTAGCCATCGATCCGTGGTTGAATGAGCCTAACATTTTTCTTTCTCCGGTTCCGGTAATAAATCTTGCTCCCCACACACAGCACATTCCTGTATCTACTGTGAAAATAGCGTCTTTTTTAGCCAACCGGTCCAAAGTATGGGCAACATATTCCGGCTGAATAGCATCTTCTTTTCCAAAATCCTTTACATAAGCAAACTGGCTTTCCTTTACTTTCTCATAAAATGCCAATTGCTCATTAAGAAAATGAACATCTGTTTTTTCCTCCAGCAAAGGCAATAAGGCTTTAATGGTTTCCTTTACGTCTCCTGTCAGTCCCATCTCCAACTTAGCCCTCCTTCCCAGTCGTTCCGGGGCTTCGTCTATCTGGACAATTTTATTTTTTACCGGCATGAATTTCTGATAAGGAAAATCGGTTCCCAAAAGAATAACAAGATCTGCTTCGTGCATTGCATGATAGGCTGATGGAAACCCCAGCAATCCTGTAAGTCCTACTTCATTGGGATTATTAGGTTGAATGGCCATTTTTCCACGGAAAGAATAACCTACCGGAGCTTTTAAAAATTTTGACAATTCTATGACCTCAGCATTTGCTTCTCCTGCTCCAATTCCGCAATAGAGGGTTACTTTCTTACTTTCGTTAATCAAGTCCGCCAGATGTTTCAATTCATCATCGGAGGGTCTTATGACAGGATTGGTCCTGAATATCTGGGCAGAAGTTGACCCTTCTTCGGCATCAAGTTCTGATACATCGCCCGGAAGTCCTATTACCGCTACTCCTTTTTTTGAAATGGCATGCTGGATAGCCGTCTGCAATGTCCTCTGTACCTGTTCAGGTCTTGTGATCATCTGGTTGTAGTGACTGCAGTCATCAAACAGTTTGATGGTATTGGTTTCCTGGAAATAATCCATTCCCATTTCATCGCTTGGGATTGTGGAAGCAATGACAAGCATCGGAACGTGAGATTTGTGCGCTTCATACACTCCATTAATGAGGTGAACGTGTCCCGGGCCACAGCTTCCTGCGCACACGGCAAATCCGTCAAGTTCCGCTTCTGCCGCTGCCGCATAGGCTCCTACTTCTTCATGCCTTACATGAATCCATTCGATGCTGCTTTTTTTAACGGCAATATTAAGGTGGTTGAGGCTATCACCGGTTACTGCATAAATTCTTTTCACATTGGCATTTTCGAGCATTTCGACAATCTGCTCTGCTATGTTTTTAGCCATAATTAGTATTTTTTGGTGTTTATTCGATTAGAAAACTGAAGTGAATAGATGTATTTAACATTAAAAAATCATACCCTTTTCTCAAATTTAGCTAATAAATTATAATTCCACGTTTGTACAGTATTAAAATTTCAACATATTGGAATAGTAAAAATCATATGATTTATGATTCTCTTTCAGACAACAAAAAACTCCGCCATGAGCGGAGTTTTATATCAATTATCAATGAGGCTATTTATCTGCTTATTATATTAGTATTAGGAGCAAGGCTAGCTCGTCCATCTTGGTCAGGAATATTTCTGGAAAAATTTAATGCTAAAGAAATATTCTCTTCTTTATTTTTTGTAAAATTTTTCTGTAATCTTGCAAGATCTCTTTTCACTTCTACTTCAAATGTTTTTTCAAAAAGTTCCGGTAAAAGTTTTACATCAGACACTTCTCCCTTCTCATTGACATTAAAATTCAATACAAAATCTCCTGTTACCTGAAAACTGTTTCCGGTTTGCTGAAGATTAAGAGCCAAATCTTTGTCAAATTTTTCCTGGCCTCCTTTATAAACATTATTCAGTACATTTTTATCGGATTTAATTTTCACCAATGTCTGCGAAAAAGAAAATGTAAAAGCAAGAACTGCCAAAACTGAAATTATTTTTTTCATATGTTAATTTTTGTTCTTTAAATTTACAATCTTTCAGTTATATCTACAAAATTTCTATCTGGTTTCTCAGCAGATCTTCAAATTCATCTCTTTTACGGATCAGGTGCGCCTTTCCATCTAAGAACAATACTTCAGCCGGCTTTAATCTTGAATTGAAATTCGAGCTCATTTCAAAACCATACGCTCCGGCATTGTGGAAAACCAGGATATCGCCTTCTCTTACTTCATTCAGTTTTCTGTCCCAGGCAAATGTATCCGTTTCACAAATGTTTCCTACCACGGTATAAATTCTTTCTGCACCTTTAGGATTTGACAGGTTTTCGATCATATGGTAAGAATCATAAAACATCGGACGGATCAAATGGTTGAATCCTGAATTAACCCCTACAAAAACAGTAGCCGTTGTCTGCTTGATCACATTGGCTTTTACTAAAAGGTAACCGCTTTTTCCTACCAGGAATTTTCCCGGTTCAAACCATAATTCGAATTTTTTTCCTGTAGATTTTGAAAACTCAGAAATCACTTTTTCTACTTTCTTACCTAATGTTCTTACATCCGTTTCCTCTTCGGTATCCTGGTAAGGGATTTTGAAACCGCTTCCCATGTCCAGGTATTTAAGATTAGGGAAATGCTCGGAAAGCTCAAGCATAATATCCAATGCCTGAAGGAAAACATCAGGATCCTTGATCTCGCTTCCTGTATGCATGTGAAGACCTTCCACATTAAGGTTGGTACTTTTCATCACTCTTTCGATATGACGTACCTGGTGAATGGAAATTCCGAACTTACTGTCGATATGTCCCGTTGAAATTTTATAATTACCTCCTGCAAAAATATGCGGATTGATCCTTACAAGAATCGGATAGGTATTTCCGTATTTATTCCCGAACTGTTCAAGAATAGAAATGTTATCAATGTTAATATGAACTCCGAAAGTCATTGCTTCCTCTATTTCAGCAAGATCTACACAATTGGGCGTAAACAAGATTCTTTCTTTCGGAAATCCGGCCTTTAACCCGAGTTTAACTTCATTAATAGATACGCAATCCAAAGAGGCACCCAGGTTCTTGACATATTTAAGGATATTGATATTCGTCAATGCCTTTGCTGCATAGAAAAACTTGGTGTGTTTTAAAAAAGAAGATGTAAGTTTCTCGTATTGAGTTTTAATAGATTCAGCGTCATAAACGTACACCGGTGTGCCAAACTCATTGGCGATCTTTAATAATTCTTTTGAATTCATAATTTCATTTTAACATAAAAAAAGGCAGATTCTTCAAAAAAGAGCCTGCCACATTAATTATTTTTTATGCAAGACAAGTCTTTTAAATATTCCAAACCTTAGAGAACTTTACAGCTCCCTTTTTACCAGTTTTTATTTGTTTAAAATTTTGCATTGCTTATTTTTATTTTTGCAAAAATACTATTTATTTTTTTATTCTGAGAAAAATGATTTGAAAAGCAGATTCTTATGAAATCTGTTAAGTATAAATTTCCCTGTTATTTTGGTAACGGCAGCGTCTCAAAATCACCGCGAAGCAGGGCAAGCTGAAGATCATTATGCAGATCTGCAGAAGGAAGGGGCAGATCGATCTTGAGTTTCGAAAGCTTACTGAGGGTCTGGATCTGGGTAAACAGCTCATAAAAACCATAAGAAACCACTTTTCCGTTTTCAATGATCAGAAACAGTTTTTCACCCAGCTTTCTCCCCTGGCCGAGCCAGAGCTCATTTCTTTTTCTGAAATCTATTTTCTTGATAAAAGCATTGATATCATTGAATTCTTCCTGCAGCCCTATAAACTGTACCGCTTTTGTTCCCTGGGTAAACGACCTGAACTTAAGGATAGGCCTTTCCGTTTTATTCAGCTTATTTTTTTCAACAATATATTTATTATTCCTGAAGTAAAGCCCAAAAGGAAATACTTCTCTTTTTTTGATGTTTTTGGAATTCAGAATCAGTCTTGCAATAATATCCGTTCCTGTAAGTTCATAATTGATCTGTTCAACATCATTCTGGATCTGCTCCCATTTTTTAGACTTGGAATTGAAAACTTTTTTGGAGAACTTATTGATATCCTGGACGTAATCTGATAAAATAATTTTCCCTGCTTCATTCTGGAAATAAACAAACCCTTTTTCATTCGGAAGATCCTGGGTCAAAACCTTAATCTTGTTGATATAGGTTTTCGCATTGGTTTCATCATGCTGCTTCTGGATGATCTCATTTTCAGTATCTTTTGATACTAAAAGCTTGAACAGTTCCAATGTTGCTCTTGCATCTCCTTCGGCCCTGTGATGGTTCGTCAACGGAATTCCCAGTGATTTCACCAGCTTTCCTAGTGAATAGCTCACTTCATCCGGGATCATTTTTTTCGCTAAAGGAATGGTATCTAAAGTGTTGATCTGAAAGTCATAACCCAGCCTTTTAAAAGACTGGCGCAACATCCTGTAATCAAAATCAATATTGTGACCCACCAAAGTGGTATTTTGGGTAATTTCAATGACTCTTTTTGCTATTTCGTGGAATTTAGGAGCTGTTTTCACCATTTTGGGGGTGATGTTTGTCAGCTTCTGTACAAAAGGAGTGATATCACTTTCGGGATTGACGAGAGATATGAACTGGTCAGTAATTTTCTGACCATCATACCTGTAGATGGCTATATCTATAATGCATTCATGTCTGTAACCTGCACCATTACTTTCTATATCAATAATCGAATACATTGAATTCTGGTTATACTCCTGTTTTTATCATTACTATTTAAATCAACTGCTGAAATCCTGATGTTATGAAGCTTAATACATAACTTGTGCCATAGGCCCTGAGAGACTGTACTGCATCAGTCTTATCTTATTCCAACAAAGGCAGCTTTGCGAAAATAACAAAAAAATATATCAAAAAAAGTAAAAACAGCTTTCATATCATTCCTTTGCAGATTAAGAAAAGCTGGTAAGAGGCAATAAAAAGCTGATACTCTTTACATAACAAAATATTTTGCAGAAATCTTAATCACTTCTTACCTTCTTCTTCCGCCCAGCCCAAACATTCCGAGAAGAGCTTTTGCTCCTTCCCGCATCAAAGTACTGGTAAAAGTTCTTCCTGCCTTACTCTGAAGGACCTGCTCAAACATTCCCGGCTCTTCTTTCACCGGTTTGGTTTTCTGGGAAGGTGCCGGGTTCTGAGCGGCCTGCTCCATTCTGTTGGTCAGGATTTCATAAGCAGATTCCTTATCAACAGGCTGTTCATATTTAGCAACTAAAGAAGAACTTCCTGTCAGCTCTGAAATTTCTGCGTCATTCAGAACGTCCATCCTTGACTCCGGAGAGATCAGATAGGTATGGACAAGCGGTGTCGGAATCCCTTTTTCGTCCAAAGCAGTGACAAAAGCCTCTCCGATACCCAGATTCTGGATCAGAGTTGCTGCATCATAGAACTCGGTTGTCGGATAGTTTTCTACTGCCTTACTAATCTCTTTTTTATCTTTTGCGGTAAAACCTCTCAAAGCATGCTGTATTTTCAGACCAAGCTGGGACAGTACATTTTCCGGAACATCGCCGGGAATCTGTGTGATAAAATAAATTCCCACTCCTTTGGAACGGATCAGTTTCACCATGGTTTCTATCTGTGACAACAAGGCTTTTGAAGATTCATCGAATATCAGGTGGGCTTCGTCTATGAAAAGAACCAGTTTAGGTTTTCCGCTGTCGCCTTCTTCAGGAAAGGTCATATAGATTTCGGCAAAAAGCGAAAGCATAAATGTGGAAAACAGCTGCGGCTTATTCTGAATTTCCGCTACTCTTAAGATATTTACTACGCCTTTTCCATCCCTGGTTTCAAGAAGGTCATGAACATCAAAGCTTAATTCACCAAAAAAATCAGCAGCACCCTGCTGTTCCAGTGCCACAATAGATCTCAGGATCGCTCCCAGAGAAGCAGGGGCAATGGATCCGTAGTTGGCTGCCAGTTCAGCTTTTCCCTGAGCATTATCCGTTACATACTGCAGGACTTTCTTTAAATCATTAAGGTCAATTAACGGAAGACCTTTATCGTCACAGTATTTAAAGACAATAGACATAATACTCTGCTGGGTATCATTCAGTTCCAAAATCTTGCTTAATAAAACAGGACCGAATTCAGTAACGGTAGCCCTTAATTTTACCCCTTTTCCGCCTGATATGCTCATCAGCTCTACGGGAAAAGCCTGTGGATTATACGGAAGCTGGGTTTTTGCATACCTTTCTTCAATCACCGGATTCATCTGGCCTGCTTCTGCAATTCCGGAAAAATCCCCTTTGATATCCAAAACCAATGAAGGAATTCCTGCATGGGAAAGCTGTTCTGCGAATACCTGAAGCGTTTTTGTTTTACCTGTCCCCGTTGCCCCTGCAATAAGGCCGTGGCGGTTAATTGTTTTTAAAGGAATGGTAACATTAACTTCCGGTACTACTTCTCCGTCCAGCATTCCTTTTCCAAGTATAATATGTTCTCCCTTAGGAGTGTATTTTGCGTTGAGTTCTTCAATAAATTGTGTTTTATCTGCCATCTGATCTTTTTTTAAACTTATAAATATAAAATTTTTTATAAAATATTGGACCATTAAAGTAATAATACAAAATAATATTAACAGCATCTGCGTAAATATCGACACCTACATAATTATTTCCGTTTTTTAAACATGATAAAAAACATTCGCTGAAACCTCTGCCCTTTACTTCCCGTATTTTATTCGAAAATAAAGGGTTCCATAGCTGACCACCCATGAATATTGAAAGAAACTATCATCCGAATTTAACAATTCGTTTACATTTCATCTAATACTTTGTATCTTTATCTAAAATTTAAAAAAGACCCCAATGAAAATTGAACAAATATATACGGGCTGTCTGGCTCAGGGTGCCTATTATATTGTATCAGAAAATGAAGCTGCCATTATTGATCCGCTGAGAGAGGTAAAACCTTATCTGGATCGCCTTGCAAAGGACAACGTCACCTTAAAGTATATTTTTGAGACCCACTTCCATGCCGATTTTGTTTCAGGACATTTGGATCTAAGTGAAAAAACAGGAGCTCCTATTGTTTACGGACCCACTGCCCAGCCTAAATTTGAGGCTATTATTGCTGAAGACAACCAGATCTTTGAGATCGGAAAAATAAAAATAAAAGCACTGCATACTCCCGGACATACCATGGAGAGCACGACCTACCTTTTAATTGACGAAAACGGCAACGAAATTGCTATTTTTACTGGCGACACCCTATTTTTAGGAGACGTTGGGAGACCTGATCTTGCTCAGAAAGCAACCAATCTTACGCAGGAAGATCTTGCAGGAATTCTTTATGACAGTCTTCAGAGTAAGATTATGCCGCTGAATGACAGCATAACGGTTTATCCCGCTCATGGCGCAGGTTCTGCCTGTGGAAAAAATATGCAGAAAGAAACGGTGGATATATTGGGAAACCAGAAAAAAACCAATTATGCTCTGAATCAGCCGGATAAGGAATCTTTTATCAGAGAGGTCCTTGATGGCCTTACCGCTCCTCCGAAATATTTCGGAATGAACGTAGCCATGAATAAAGGTGGATATGAGAGTCTGGATGTAGTAATGAATAAGGGGCTTAGCCCGGTAAATGCAGAAGATTTCGAAGCTTTGGCGGAAGAAACAGGAGCTTTAATTTTAGATACAAGAAGTCCGGCAGAATTCCACAAAGGATTTATTCCGAATTCTATTAATATAGGCCTTAAGGGAGATTTTGCCCCTTGGGTAGGAAATATGATCGTAGATGTAAAGCACCCTCTTTTGCTTGTGACTGATGAGGGAACTGAAGAGGAAGTAATTACAAGATTAAGCAGAGTCGGTTTCGATAATGTTTTAGGGTATTTGAACGGCAGTTTTACTGCATGGAAAAATGCAGGTAAAGAAACGGATGAGATCAAAAGGATTTCCCCTTCTGAATTTGCTGAACAATTCACGGAAAATGCTACGGTAATCGATGTAAGAAAGTTAAGCGAGTATTCTGCCGAACATGTTGACAATGCATTTAACAAGCCGCTTGACACGATCAGCGACTGGGTAAAAACCATTGATGATTCTGAACATTTCTTTCTTCACTGTGCAGGAGGATACAGAAGCATGATTGCAGCAAGTATCCTTAACTCACACGGAATCAGGAATTTTACTGAAGTAGAAGGTGGTTTCAACGGGATTAAAAAGATAGAAAAACTTCCTACCACGGATTTCGTTTGCCAGTCAAAAACACTGTAAGATGTTGAAAAGAACAATTTTCGGATCTATTTTCGCATCAGTTTTAGCTTTAACATCCTGTAAAACAGCAGATACAGCCGGCGCACTAAAGCCAAATATTAAAGAGGTGGTGAACAGCGCGGATGTAATACTGATAGATGTAAGAATTCTGGAGCAGTATCAGGCAGGAACAGCAAAAGGAGCGATCAATATTCCTTTAGCTGAAATTCAGAATAATATCGATTCGCTTAAAGGCAAAAGGGTTGTGGTTTTCTGCAATAAAGGAATTCAGGCCGATCAGGCTATGGAAATCTTGAAGAAAAATGGTGTGGAAGCCTATGACGGTACAACCTGGAAAAATGTAAAAGCAATCCAGGATGAAAAACAATCAGGAAAATAAAACATTATACTGCTAAGGCTCATCAATACATCTTAGCGGCTCAATAAAACCAAAAGCTATGTCACAAAAATTTCAAGAAATCATTAATTCGGAAAGACCGGTTCTTATTGATTTTTTTGCTACCTGGTGCCAACCTTGTAAGGTACAGTCCTCCGTATTGAATACGGTTAAGGAAAATGTAGGCGAAGGAGCAAGAATCATCAAAGTAGATGTAGACCAGTATCCTGCTTTGGCAGCACAATATGGTGTAAGGGGTGTTCCTACACTTGCGGTCTTCAAAAACGGGGAGCTTTTATGGAAAGAAAGCGGAGTCCACGATGTGAATACACTCACGGAACTGCTTCAACAATATTCTTAACTGTGATTATTTCACAGTTTTCCTCCATAGATTTCACGGATTTACGCGGATAATTGAGAACAGAATCCTTGGCAATCCGTGAAATCTATGGGTTTTATAGCAAATTGATTTACTGATTCATCTTACGGACAATTTTTCTCATACTCTTTTATAATTCCGATGTAAATTTCAGCCTGCCTGTTTTGTATTTTATCTCCAACGATATAAAATAATTTTCTGGTTTGCTCTCTATCTTTTTTTACTTCCTGTAAAGTCGTTTTATAAATTTCCTGATATTCTTTTTGTAAAGTTTTATCTAAATGCTTTTCCTGCATCATTTCTTTGTCAAAAGAATTTAAATACTGATTAAATGGGCTACAATCTCCGGCAACAGCTCTAAAAGCATCAACGATATTTTCAATAGACGAGCCCATCTTAGAGTTAAACTGACTTTTTTGTTTTACCGCCAAAACCGTGTAAGGTTCCCCTGTTTTTTGGATATAAAAATTTGAATGGGTATAATAACATGCATTCAAACCCATACACTCAAATACATTTGAGCTGTATAACTTAATTTTACCGTCATAGAGTAAGTATTCGAAAGTTTCGGCTGTATCATTGGAAAGATTTCCTTTCTTATCTACCGTTTTAACTTTAATTTTTTCCTGAATTTGGGAAATTTCATTACCATTATAATAAATAATTTTTCTTACATCTTTAGAATTTATTTCTTTCCTTTTCTCATCTGCCGCTGTCGTATATTGAAATACAGATACTCTGTTGTTAACTATTATTTGTCCCAAATTAACAGTTTTAGTAACCGCTTCAACTGAGTTTGCTTTAAATGAAGATCCGTCCTCCAAATGAAATTCAGCCATATTATTTTCTTGATTATGCGTATTTTCCTGCGCATTCATAACCAAATTCAAAATACAGAAGGCAACAAACAGTAATTTTTTGTTCATATATATTATCTTTTCTAATTATGTATTTAAAATTAGAAAAAATTCACAATATATTGTTGAAAAACTAAAAAAACATCTCAATCATTTAATAAAAATCAAAATACTATCATTTTAGATTCCGAATTATCTAATTTTGATCTCAAAATCATCTCTATCATTTAAAAATTGAAAATGATTTCTAAAACTTTTCAATTCTTGAATATCTAATTCTGCAGAAATGATATTACCATTCTTTTGTGAAATTTCTGTTCCATCTGCAAAAAAACAATGTGAGCTTTCCTGATAAAAAAGACCATTTCCATCAGTCCCAATCCTGTTTAAACCAAAGACAAAAGACAGATTTTCTATTGCTCTGGCTTTTAGCAGATGTTCCCAGGCCCCCACTCTTTTCTCCGGCCAGTTGGCCACATATAAAACAGCATCGTAATCATCATTATTCCTTGCAAAAACCGGAAAACGTAAGTCGTAGCAGACCTGCAACAGAATCCTGAATCCTTTATAATCGACAATAACTCTCTTATCTCCGGGAGTATACACTTTATCTTCTCCCGAAAAAGAAAACAGGTGTCTTTTATCATAAAAAACGGTCTCTGAGCCGGGCTGAACGAAATACATTCTGTTATAAAACTTTCCGTCCTGCTCTACCGGAGCACTTCCGCAAACGGCGGCATTTTTTTCTTTTGAGATTTTTTTCAGGAACTTAAGGGATTCTTCATTTCTGTCTGAAACTTCAGCTGCATCCATACAGAAGCCGGTAGAAAACATTTCGGGAAGCAGGAAAATATCTGCTTCAATGCTTTTAAGCTGTTCTTCGATGACCTGGAAATTCTTTTCTTTGTTTTTCCAGACAATATCTAAATTAAGTCCTGCAATTTTCATAAACTTTGTTAAAAAACTTCAATAAAAATACGATTTTCCGTTGATTTCGGTTCTATTTTTGATGAGGATATTTCCATTATCAATTTAAAAAGTAAAATTATGAAGAAATTGTTTTTGGTGCTGATGATCGCTTTTTTCGGAACGATAGCCAATGCACAGGCATACACAGGTAAGGGCGACCAAAAGGTTCAGGCAGGATTAAGTGCCTGGGGATATGGAACCGGAATTACGGGAACCTATGATTACGGATTGAATAAGCTTATATCTGTAGGAGCCGGACTGAATGTTTATTTTGATAATTATAAAGATCATGATAAAGACAACCGTGTTTTTGCCTTCGGAAGATTGAATTTCCATCTTAATGAAGCGCTTGATTTACCTGCAAAATGGGACATTTATCCCGGCGTTGACGTTGGTGTGCTTGGGAAGGATTTCGGGATCGGAGCTCATATTGGAGCCCGTTACTTTTTCACCGAGAAAGTGGGCGTTTTTGCAGAAGTAGGCAACAACGGCAGCATCGGTGTTTCTTTCAACCTGTAGAATTCACAAAATATATGACACAGCTTCTCATTTAGAGGGGCTTTTTTATTTGGCATAGTTTTGATAATTGTTACCTTTGCAAATTAAAATCTAAAATTTATTAATGGAATTAGCAATCAAGATTTTCCAGTTCATACTAAGTATTTCTATTTTAGTAGTTCTTCATGAGCTTGGACACTTTTTACCGGCAAAATGGTTTAAGACCAGGGCTGAGAAATTCTTCCTGTTTTTCGATCCGTGGTTTTCGATCTTTTCAATGAAGAAAATCAATGGAAAATGGCAATATAAATTTCTTTCTAAAAACCTTCCGGATACAGAAACCGTTGTGGTAGACGGAAAAGAGCAGGAAGTTCCTATCGATACTTCAAAACTTCCGGATAGCGACTGGAGAAAGCATCCTGAGCAAACGAAATACGGAATCGGATGGCTTCCTTTCGGAGGTTATGTGAAAATTGCAGGAATGATCGATGAGAGCATGGATAAAGAGCAGATGAAAAAGCCTGCACAGCCATGGGAATTCAGATCTAAACCGGCCTGGCAGAGGTTAATCATCATGCTGGGAGGGGTTACTGTCAACTTTTTCCTTGCGTGGATCATTTTCGGGTGTCTTTCTTACTTCAATGGAGAGAGTTCTTTCGATACCGCCAAAGTGGAAACACCCATGCATTATACCAACGTTGCAAAGGCAATGGGGTTTGAAGATGGTGATAAGATCTTAAAAGTAGACGGAAAGGTTCAGAATAACCTGGATAAACTGTCTTTGGATATTTTATTAAGTGACCAGGTAACGGTTTTAAGAAACGGAAAGGAGTTTACTTTTAATACTAATGATGATGGGAAGGCACTTGCTTTTAAAGATGAAAATCCAAGAGCATTCCTTACGCCAAGATATGCTCCTGTAATTGATACAATTGTGAATCCTAAAACAGCTGAAGCCGGATTAAAAACAGGTGATCAGGTGGTTTCAGTAAATGGGCAGAAAATCAATTATTATGACGAACTGCAGGGCGCTGTTGTAAAAAACGCGGGCAAGACTATTAATGTGGAGGTATTAAGAGCCGGTGCAGTACAGCCATTAAGCCTTCAGGTTTCTAAGGAAGGAACACTAGGAATAGCTTCTTATAAGCAGCTTGAAAAGTTTGCCAGTACCAAGCATTTTACTCTTATTGAGTCTATCGGAAGAGGGTTTACAAGAAGTATTGAAAGCTTAACTTACCAGGTTAAACAGTTTAAGCTGGTATTCAACAAGAAAGTTCAGGGTTATAAGAAAGTTGGCGGTCCACTGGCAATCATTAAGAATATGCCGGTAGAAAAGTCTAAAGACGGAGCTGTATCTGTAAACTGGAGCCTATTCTGGAGCTTTACGGCCATGTTCTCCGTTTGGCTGGCATTCCTGAACCTAATTCCTATTCCGGGACTTGACGGAGGTCATGTTTTATTTACTTTATGGGAAGTAGTTACAGGAAAACCTGTTCCTCAGAAAGTACTGGAAAATGCACAGATGATCGGGGTTATCTTCCTGTTAGGATTGATGTTACTGATCTTCGGAAGTGATATCTTTAAAGCACTTACGGGTAGTTTATAATTTTTTTGAATTTTTTTCTAAAAAATATTTGTACGGTATAAATATTCGTCCTATATTTGCACCACTTAAAACAAAGGACATTCCTCCTTAGCTCAGTTGGTTAGAGCATCTGACTGTTAATCAGAGGGTCGCTGGTTCGAGCCCAGCAGGAGGAGCAAAAAAGACTTACAGAAATGTGAGTCTTTTTTTATTTATATATTTTGTTTAATATAAAGAAGCAGAATATCATCAGCCAATAAAGAGTTGTACGCATCAATTAAGCATTATTTCCGACATTTATTTTATGCCCGCCTGATTAATTAAAAATTGGCTGAAAATATTTCTCATTGAAATTCAACATTTTTAGTCAAAAATCTCCGTTAATTGGGGATAAAATTTGTCTGATATGAATATTCCTTTTATATTTGCAACACCTTAAACAAAGGAAATTCCTCCTTAGCTCAGTTGGTTAGAGCATCTGACTGTTAATCAGAGGGTCGCTGGTTCGAGCCCAGCAGGAGGAGCCCAACATAAGTCGCCAAATTGGCGGCTTTTTTTGTTATATCCCATAATCAAGCACTTAAAATCCTTTTCTTTTACACGCTCTCCGATTCTTATTATTCTGTTATACCTTGCTTAAATACATTTAAATACATTTAAATACATTAAAATACATTAAAATACATTTATAATCTACATAACGAAGAAAATTCATATATTTATTTCATAAAAACAACTGATAATCAAGCAAATGTAACATCAGTACTATGTAAAAGTAAGACCACAAGCCAGCATCACGTCAGAAGCAAATAAAATGAAAGTAATTGAGTATAGACCAACAAAAACACTGGAACCTTTTGTAAAGGCTATCAAAATTATTGAAAGCCATGAGGAGATTCAAAACAGGGTACTGCCGGGAACCTCAATAGCAATGGCTTTTTGCTTTAGCGGGCAAAACTCATACACTGTAAACTCGGACCGGATCGTATTGCCGAAAGCAGTAATTTCAGGACTCCGAAAATCAGTACGACTTATCAATTATTCTCAAAATACTTCTACGTTAATTGTGCTGTTCAAAGAAAACGGAACTGCCGCATTTTTTAAAGAACCTCTTTATGCTTTATTTGAGAAAAGCGTTTTGCTTGATAATATTTTGAATCCTAATGAAGTCAGAAATATTGAGGAAATGTTGTGTGAAGCAAAAAATAACCTTCAAAGAGTAAAAATTGTGGAACTCTTCTTATTAAAACGATTGAATAATCCAAATCCTGACATCATTATATCAAATGCGGTTGCTCAAATTCAACAAGCAAGAGGCCACATAAGAATAAACGAATTGGCTGATAGGCTATACACCAGCAATGATGCCTTTGAGAAACGCTTTAGAAAAAGCATCGGCTCATCACCAAAACAATTCGCTTCCATTACCCGGATGTCTGCCGTTATTCCTTCAAAACCAACCGGGCGGCTTTTGGAAACAGCTTTTGATGCCGGATTTTACGATCAGGCCCATTTCAACAAAGATTTTAAACTTTTTACAGGGCAAACACCAACTGAGTTTTATAAATCTTCTTCCTTTTGGTAAATCAATGAATTTTTACAATGATTTGAAGAGACAAGTCTTGAAATTTGCATGATTAAATTACTTTAATGATGAGCCCAAAATTCAAAATAATTCTGACATCCGTTTTGCTATTAACCCAAACAATTCCTTTGTTTTCGCAAAGCAGATCATTTAAAAAATCTCTACAAATGGACATGATCAAAAACAAAGAAGCCATACGCTTTCTCTACGACTCTATATTTAATGCTAAGCAGTTCGAAAAATTACCAATTTTAATATCGGATAACTACACCAATTATATTGGAGCAAAAGGCGTAGCTGCTTTCCGAAAGTCCGTCACAGAGCTGACCCCCGCTTTTCCTGATGCCCAGTGGAAAATAGAGGATATAATTGCTGAGGACGACAAGGTTGTTGTCAAACAAATATTTACCGGAACACATAAGCTCCCGTTTCAAAACATTAACCCAACCCACAAAACGATTTCCGTAAACGGAATTGCAACCTATATATTTAAAAATGGAAAAATTATTTTTAGTGAAATTGAAACAGACCGTTTTAGCTTTTTGCAACAATTAGGAACTTTACCAAATCCATCGGGACAACCAAATCATTCAAATACCATTTTTCTAATCGATAAATTCTTTGTTCCCGAATCTTCCGTCACAGAATTTAAAGAAAGAATGGCTTACAATAGAACTTTTATTAAAAATCTTTCAGGGTTTGTTAGCGATAAAGTTTTGGAAAACCATAATGATAGTGGAAACCTGATCATCATCACTGTTGCAGAATGGGAAAACCAAGATAAGCTGAATGAAGCAAAAATCGCTGTGCAGGCAGAATATAAAAGAATAGGATTTAATCCTCAAGAATTTTACGAAAGGTTAAATATAAAAATGGAACGCGGGCAATATCAAATTTTTCAAGAATAGGGACGTTAGCTGCTTTTCTTTCAATTCTAACAGATAAATAAAATTATCCCTGATACAGATTTTCTTTTCCTATTTATAGAATATTTAATCTGGATATCATCAGGCTCAAGCCCAGCAGGAGAACGGAAAGACTTACAGAAATGTGAGTTTTTTTATTTATTTAAAATTCTAATTTATTAATCTCCTTCTTTAATTATCCACAAGAAACCAAAAGTGTTAGTAATTCCCTTATAATCCTTAATAAGAAGAAAATCTCATAATCATCATATTACTGTGGAAAAAACTGAATTCTGTTACTAACTAACTTATATTAAATAAAATACAATGTTAATAACCTGTGGAAAAAATATCAACAAGCTATTAGCAAGCTATTGAAATACATTTATAATTCCGTGAATAACTTATGGATAACCCCTTAACAACATCTTAAAAACATATTAACAAACTATTGAAAAGTTGCGGAAAAACTGTGAAAAAGTTGTTAGTTTCAATCTTTAATACAATCTCGTTCACAATCTTTTTTTACATCAAAATCTGTTATGATTAACTCATTAAATATCATAATCTTTTACTGTTATTTTCGTTACATTTGTAGTTTTATGAATTTTTACATAAAACGTTAAAAAATATGAACTTTTTTGAAGAAACTGCACGCTTTTTGTTTGTGCTAATTGCTTGAAGAACCAAATGATGTTAAACAACAACCCTAAATACTATAATCTCTTTTTTCTATTCTTTATATCCTGCCTGGCATATGCCCAAAATACAGCGAACGGAAAAATTGTAGACGCAAAAACCAATAAAGAAATTTCCGGAGTGGATATCTTTATTAATGATAATACTGAACCTTTTCTGAAGACCACTCTGGGAAGCTTTAGCGTTCAGTCCGACACTATTATTTATAAACTAAGGTTTTCGAAAAAAAGCTACTCCAACGAAACCGTTACTATTACTCCTGAAAATGCTGCCAATGTTTTCATGCAGCTTTCACAGGAAAAGGTAAGCAGCATCGGCGAAATTGTTATCCACAACGAAAAACCCAAATACAAGAACAAAAAAGAAAACCCTGCTTATGCCATTATGCAGGAGGTGTGGAAAAGGAAGCGCAATAATGGTCTGGAGAAATTCGATACCTATACCTATAAAGAATATGAGAAGATCCAGTTTGACGCAAACAATCTGGACAGCGCTTTTATGAGTAAAAAAATCTTCAATAAGCTTGATTTTATTTTTGATTATGCAGACTCTACAGCGAGCGGAAAAATAGGGCTTCCTATCTTCCTGAATGAATCCGTCTACGAAAATTACGGAGAAAACAAACCCGGCAAAAAGACCAAAAGATTACTTGTTGCCCAAAAAACATCAGGATTCCAGGACAACCAGGTAATTACCATCACCGCGAAAAATCTTTACCGGGATATTAATATTTACGACAATACATTAAATTATTTCGATATAGGCTTTCCAAGCCCTGTTGGAACAAGCGGGTTCAGCACCTATGATTATAATTTGACAGACACCATTTCTATCCATGGTGAGAATGCCTACAAAATAAGATATCAGCCTAAAAGAAAGGATGTTTTAGCGTTTCAGGGCTATCTTTATATAGACACGGATAACTATGCAGTTTTGGGAGCCACATTAAAGTCTACGCAGAAAATCAACGTTAATTTCATCAACAGTATTTCCACAGAACTGGAATATGACAATCCTGATGAGAATACTTTTCTTCCTAAAAAATTTATTACAGAAATAGAGCTTACGCCTTTCGCAAAGAAAAGGACTTCTAAAAGTATTATTGCCAAACGGACGGTAGATTATTCCCAATATGATTTCAACAAGCCTCTTGATGATAAAGTTTTCACACGGAAACAGGAAGAATACGATGACAAATTTGTAGATAAAGATGATGCTTATTGGTTAAAAGCAAGACCAGACTCATTATCCAAATCAGAACAAGGCGTTTATGAAATGCTTGACAGGCTTCAGCAGACCCCAAAATTCAACCGTATCGTTAAAATCTATGAAACACTTGCCTCCGGATATTATAACGCATTTAAAGGTATTGATATCGGCCCAATCTTTTCAATTTACGGTAAAAATGAAGTGGAGGGTGACAGAATAAGACTTGGAGCAAGAACTTACTTTGGGCAAAACGACCCTTGGAGACTTCAGTTCTATACTGCATATGGATTCAAAGATCAACAGGTTAAATATGGTGCAGAAGGCCGTTATATGTTCAACAGAGTTAACAGATTTATGATCGGTGCCGGTACAAAGAGAGATATTGAGCAGCTTGGTGTACAGCTTACCACTGATGACGGAATCATGGCTCGTACCTTTGCTTCATCCACTCTTTTTGCAAGGGGAGAAAACGCTTCTTTGAGCTCCATCAACAAAACCAACATTTTCGCATCCATTGAGCCATGGAAAAACTTCCAGGTTCGCGTAGACGGAACATTGCAAAGCATAAAATCAGCAAATCCTGATAAATTCAGCTTAATGTATTACCGGAATGGTGATCTGAGAAAAACACTTAACGACTCTCACGTTACTTTAAGTTTAATTGCGAGGCCGGGAGCAAAGTTCTCCCAGACAGGAGTTGACCGCTATGAGCACGGAACACTGGCCCCTACCATTATCCTTAAATATACAAGAGGTATCGAAGGGCTTTTTAACGGTGATTTTAACTATAACAGACTTCAGTTTATGTTCTACAAACCTATACTCATAGGAAGCTGGGGGAAAACCATCGTAAACTTTGAAGCCGGAAAGACTTTTGACACAGTTCCGCTGGCCCTGCAGAATGTAATTCCCGGAAACCAGTCATACAGCCTGGCACAGAATACCTTTTCACAGCTTAACTATTATGAATTTGTTGCAGACACTTATACAACACTGCATCTTGAACATCATTTCAATGGAAAAATACTTTCTTTTATTCCTTTGATTAAAAAGCTTAAGCTTAGAGAAATCGCTTTCATAAGAGGTGCTTACGGAACTTTAAGTGACGCTTCCAAAGCCATTAATGTAGATGGATTTAAATATTCGGCGCCAAGCGAGCAGATCTATTTTGAATACGGATTCGGAATTGAAAATATTGGAATCGGAAACCTTAGAATATTCAGGGTCGACTTTAACTGGAGAGGCAATTATCTCGACAGGCCAGATATTTCAACATTTGGAATAAAAGCAGGATTCCAGGTTGGGTTTTAAAATACAAGCTCCTTTTCAATATGATAAGGAGCTTTTTTAATCTAAATAATTAGACTACTGCATAAATATCTTCATATTTTAAACTTGTTTAAGAGTCATTAAATTTGATATCAGATTGTATATAGATTAACATACTTAAATGCAGCAAGCCTGTACAATATGCCCTGATATAAAAAAATCCCTGGCAAAATACCAGGGATTTCTTTTTTCAATAACTTATTTATCTAACATTAACATCTGCACGGATCCGGATCTATGATCATATTGAGACATCTGAACCTCTGCTGTGCAGTCCAGGAGCACCATTCCCTACAAGTGATGGCAAGAGGAGGAAGTGCAAAAGCACTACCATCAATAGTCTTCAGTTATTTTTTTCAGTAATAATACTACTTATATTCGGGACAATGTGTCATTTGAAGATTTTGCTGTATTATGGATAGGACCATATTTTAAATTATATGAACGACTATTTTACTACTTCGCAAACTATCTATTTCAAAATCTTAAAGTACTTAGTCTTTGAATAGCAAGGTAATATTCTCAGATTGAGCAGATCAAGCAGATTTTTTAATTGTCTTTAGATTATTTGTAGATTGATGGATGTATCTCTGCAGTAAAGTGATGTATATAACAAAAAAAGTCTCACACAAACAAGTTGTATGAGACTTTTAATAAAAACTGGCGGCGGCCTACTCTCCCGCTTGTCGCAGTACCATCGGCGCTGGTGGGCTTAACTTCTGTGTTCGGAATGGGAACAGGTGAGCCCCACCGCTAAAACCACCCTAAAGAAGGTATATAGCTGTAGGCAGTAGGCTATAAGCTTTAGGCTTACAGCGTAAAGCATACTGCTTTTTTATCGATAAAAACTTTCACAAAGACAAAACCTTGTCTGCGCACAAAAGAACTTGTTGTAATACTATTTAATTAATTTCTTAATCTCTTAATTTCTTAATCTCTTAATTTTTTAATCTCTTAATATTCTTATATAGCAACCAATAGGCTATAAATCTACGGGTAATTAGTACTACTCGGCTATGCTGTTACCAGCTTTACACCTGTAGCCTATCAACGTCGTCATCTCCAACGACCCTTAAAAGATGTCTCATCTTGAGGCGAGTTTCGCACTTATATGCTTTCAGTGCTTATCTCTTCCAAACGTAGCTACTCAGCGGTGCACCTGGCGGTACAACTGATACACCAGAGGTTTGTTCAATTCGGTCCTCTCGTACTAGAATCAAGCCCTCTCAAACATCTAACGCCCGCAATAGATAGAGACCGAACTGTCTCACGACGTTCTGAACCCAGCTCGCGTGCCACTTTAATGGGCGAACAGCCCAACCCTTGGGACCTTCTCCAGCCCCAGGATGTGACGAGCCGACATCGAGGTGCCGAACCTCCCCGTCGATGTGAGCTCTTGGGGGAGACTAGCCTGTTATCCCCGGAGTACCTTTTATCCTATGAGCGATGGCCCTTCCATACGGAACCACCGGATCACTATGTCCTGCTTTCGCACCTGATCGACTTGTAGGTCTCACAGTCAAGCACCCTTATGCCATTACACTCTACGCACGGTTACCAAGCGTGCTGAGGGTACCTTTGAAAGCCTCCGTTACTCTTTTGGAGGCGACCACCCCAGTCAAACTACCCACCACGCAATGTCCTTCTAAAAGAAGTTAGGCTCCAAGTAAGTAAAGGGTGGTATTTCAACGTTGGCTCCACCAACACTAGCGTGCCGGCTTCAAAGCCTCCCACCTATCCTACACATTACTTACTCAAAGTCAATACGAAGTTATAGTAAAGGTTCACAGGGTCTTTTCGTCCCATTGCGGGTAATCGGCATCTTCACCGATACTACAATTTCACCGAGCTCGTGGCTGAGACAGTGCCCAGATCGTTACACCATTCGTGCAGGTCGGAACTTACCCGACAAGGAATTTCGCTACCTTAGGACCGTTATAGTTACGGCCGCCGTTTACTGGGGCTTCAGTTAATGCCTTCGGTTTAACCCTAAGCACCTTCCTTAACCTTCCAGCACCGGGCAGGTGTCAGACCCTATACAGCATCTTTCGATTTAGCAGAGTCCTGTGTTTTTGATAAACAGTCGCCTGGGCCTCTTCACTGCGGCCACCATTGCTGATGGCGTCTCTTCTTCCGAAGTTACGAGACTATTTTGCCTAGTTCCTTAGCCACGACTCACTCGAGCACCTTAGGATTCTCTCCTCGACTACCTGTGTCGGTTTTGGTACGGGTTGCTTCACTTCGGCTTTTCTTGGAAGCGAGTTCACTACAGCAGCTTCGCCCGAAGGCTAGGCCTTGACTATTCCGTCAGTCTCCAGTAGCTACGTCACTCCGTCCCCTTTTTAGTGTGAGCAAGTATGGGAATATTAACCCATTGTCCATCCACTTCCCCTTTCGGGTGCGCGTTAGGTCCCGACTAACCCTCAGCTGATTAGCATGGCTGAGGAAACCTTAGTCTTTCGGTGAGGGGGTTTCTCGCCCCCTTTATCGTTACTTATGCCTACATTTTCTTTTCTGTCCGCTCCACAATACCTCACGATACTGCTTCGGCGCAAACAGAATGCTCTCCTACCAGATATACCCCTAAGGTATAAATCCATAGCTTCGGTAATATGTTTATGCCCGATTATTATCCATGCCGGACCGCTCGACTAGTGAGCTGTTACGCACTCTTTAAATGAATGGCTGCTTCCAAGCCAACATCCTAGCTGTCAATGCAGTCCAACCGCGTTGCTTCAACTTAACATATATTTGGGGACCTTAGCTGTTGGTCTGGGTTCTTTCCCTCTCGGACATGGACCTTAGCACCCATGCCCTCACTGCCGCAGAACATTTATTAGCATTCGGAGTTTGTCAGGAATTGGTAGGTGGTGAAACCCCCGCATCCAATCAGTAGCTCTACCTCTAATAAACTTTGTTGCGACGCTGCACCTAAATGCATTTCGGAGAGTACGAGCTATCTCCCAGTTTGATTGGCCTTTCACCCCTACCCACAGGTCATCCGAAGACTTTTCAACGTCAACCGGTTCGGTCCTCCACTCTGTGTTACCAGAGCTTCAACCTGCCCATGGGTAGATCACAAGGTTTCGCGTCTAATACTACTAACTAAGCGCCCTATTCAGACTCGCTTTCGCTCCGGCTCCGGACCTGAAGTCCTTAACCTCGCTAGTAACATTAACTCGTAGGCTCATTATGCAAAAGGCACGCCGTCACCCAACTTGTGGGCTCCGACCGCTTGTAGGCGTACGGTTTCAGGTTCTATTTCACCCTTCTATTCGAAGTGCTTTTCACCTTTCCTTCACAGTACTTGTTCACTATCGGTCTTTCAGGAGTATTTAGCCTTGGAGGATGGTCCCCCCATATTCAGACAGGATTTCACGTGTCCCGCCCTACTCATTTATCATCTATGTATACCTTTCGAATACCGGGCTATCACCGTCTATGGCTGCACTTTCCAGTACATTCTTCTAAATATATAAAGACTTTTGGGCTAATCCGCTTTCGCTCGCCGCTACTTACGGAATCTCTTCGATTTCTTTTCCTCCGGGTACTTAGATGTTTCAGTTCTCCGGGTTTGCTTCCCCTAAGGGATGACATATCTTCAATATGCCGGGTTGCCCCATTCGGACATCTGCGGATCAATTCGTGTGTGCCGATCCCCGCAGCTTTTCGCAGCTTACCGCGTCCTTCTTCGCCTCTGAAAGCCTAGGCATCCGCCATACGCCCTTAACGATTTCTTTCCTATTTTTGGTTACTCAAGCGCTTTTATGCGCTCGGTTTTCTCTTTGTGATGTCTTTACCGTTAATGTCAATGATCTTAATGTCTTTCTTTCAGCTTGATGAACAGATGTTGTTTTTGGCTCCATCCGTAACTTTTAAATCAAGCTTCCAAAACTGTGGAGAATAAGGGAGTCGAACCCTTGACCTCCTGCGTGCAAGGCAGGCGCTCTAGCCAGCTGAGCTAATTCCCCCTCTAGGTAAGATTAAAAAATTCAGAGATTCAGAGATTTAAAGATTAGCTGCTGCCAATTTCTTAATCTCTTAATTCCTAAATACCTTAATCCTTTCAATTAGTAGTCTCGGGCAGGCTCGAACTGCCGACCTCTACATTATCAGTGTAGCGCTCTAACCAGCTGAGCTACGAGACTTCATTAATTTTAAATTTTAAATTTTGAATTTTAAATTAATTTTCAAATCTAAAATCTATAATTTACAATCTAAAATCTCTCTCCCTCTGATACTAATTTCTAGTGGGTTTTGTATTTTTTAATATATATCAACCAAATAAAAAACTAAAGCTTTAACTTTAAGATAAGTCAATGCACAGTTAAGTGCTTAATTTTGTTTAACGTTCTTCAACGCTCTAAAATGAGATGTTCCAGCCGCACCTTCCGGTACGGCTACCTTGTTACGACTTAGCCCTAGTTACCTGTTTTACCCTAGGCAGCTCCTGTTACGGTCACCGACTTCAGGTACCCCAGACTTCCATGGCTTGACGGGCGGTGTGTACAAGGCCCGGGAACGTATTCACCGCGCCATGGCTGATGCGCGATTACTAGCGATTCCAGCTTCATAGAGTCGAGTTGCAGACTCCAATCCGAACTGAGACCGGCTTTCGAGATTTGCATCACATCGCTGTGTAGCTGCCCTCTGTACCGGCCATTGTATTACGTGTGTGGCCCAAGGCGTAAGGGCCGTGATGATTTGACGTCATCCCCACCTTCCTCTCTACTTGCGTAGGCAGTCTCACTAGAGTCCCCAACTGAATGATGGCAACTAGTGACAGGGGTTGCGCTCGTTGCAGGACTTAACCTAACACCTCACGGCACGAGCTGACGACAACCATGCAGCACCTTGAAAATTGTCCGAAGAAAAGCCTATTTCTAAGCCTGTCAATTCCCATTTAAGCCTTGGTAAGGTTCCTCGCGTATCATCGAATTAAACCACATAATCCACCGCTTGTGCGGGCCCCCGTCAATTCCTTTGAGTTTCATTCTTGCGAACGTACTCCCCAGGTGGCTAACTTATCACTTTCGCTTAGTCTCTGAATCCGAAAACCCAAAAACGAGTTAGCATCGTTTACGGCGTGGACTACCAGGGTATCTAATCCTGTTCGCTCCCCACGCTTTCGTCCATCAGCGTCAGTTGTTGCTTAGTAACCTGCCTTCGCAATTGGTGTTCTAAGTAATATCTATGCATTTCACCGCTACACTACTTATTCCAGCTACTTCAACAACACTCAAGACCCGCAGTATCAATGGCAGTTTCACAGTTAAGCTGTGAGATTTCACCACTGACTTACGAGTCCGCCTACGGACCCTTTAAACCCAATAAATCCGGATAACGCTTGCACCCTCCGTATTACCGCGGCTGCTGGCACGGAGTTAGCCGGTGCTTATTCGTACAGTACCTTCAGCTACCCTCACGAGGGTAGGTTTATCCCTGTACAAAAGAAGTTTACAACCCATAGGGCCGTCGTCCTTCACGCGGGATGGCTGGATCAGGCTCTCACCCATTGTCCAATATTCCTCACTGCTGCCTCCCGTAGGAGTCTGGTCCGTGTCTCAGTACCAGTGTGGGGGATCACCCTCTCAGGCCCCCTAAGGATCGCTGACTTGGTAGGCCGTTACCCTACCAACTATCTAATCCTGCGCGTGCCCATCTTTATCCACCGGAGTTTTCAATTTAAAATGATGCCATTCTAAATATTATGGGGCATTAATCTTCCTTTCGAAAGGCTATTCCCCTGATAAAGGCAGGTTGCACACGTGTTCCGCACCCGTGCGCCGCTCTCAAGATCCCGAAGAATCTCTACCGCTCGGCTTGCATGTGTTAGGCCTCCCGCTAGCGTTCATCCTGAGCCAGGATCAAACTCTCCATTGTATGTTTTTCCTGACCCTCTCAAAGTTATTTAACGCTTTAGTTTTTTCCTTACTTGGTTGTTATATTGTATGTCAATGATCTTTATATCTTTCCGCATGTAATAAGAAGTCTTCTCTGTCGTTCTGCTCCTTATTTGCGGTTGCAAAAGTAATTATTTATTTTTACCCGACCAAATGTTTTCAAAAGAAATTTAAAGTTTTTTTAGCAACCCTAAACTCTTTCCTAAACCTTAATCTTTATCGCTCCTGCTCCCCGTTTAACCGGACTGCAAAGATATGAAATTTTTTAAAACCCGCAACCTTTTATTTCTAAAAAGTTTTAAGCTCGTTTTCCTTATATCTTTTTTAAGCTTTTTAAATATTATGCTTATCTAAAAGCTCTTCTGCGCTACCGTATACTCTCGTTTTCAGTGGGGCAAAGATACACCCTTATTACATCACAAAACAAATATAGTTAACATAAAATTTAAGCACCGTTCATATTGTGGATAAATACAGTAGTATTGTTTTGATTTTAAATACATTATAGATATTGTAGAGTTATCCACAATAACAGTATATAAGGATGGGAAATCTTTTTGATTAGAAAAATCGTTTGATGAGTGCTTTATATATGAAATATCCTATCAGGCATCCTATAGTATCTGCTACGATATCCAAAGTTTCCATTGATCTTCCTAATCCCATTTCTTCCTGAAGAATTTCGGTAAGAAAGGCATATATAAGTATGATCTGGAAAAAATATGAAAATTTGATTTTAGGAAAGGTGGCAATGAAGGAAAATCCCAGCATTGCAAATATGCTTACATGCAAAACTTTGTCGATACCATTGAACATAAACCAATATTCATGGTTTTCTTCACCGGGCTTGAGAAGCATATAAGTAAGAAATGCCCAATAAATGGGCAAGATCTTACTAAATATTTTTGAAATATTATCCAATGATTGCCTGGTATTCTTCTGCAGTAAGTAGTTCTGAGTGATCTGCACCATCAGCAAGCTCTAATTTGATAATCCATCCGTTTCCATAAGGATCTGTGTTTAAAAGTTCAGGCTGATCTTCCAATTCGGAATTAAACTCAATAACTTTCCCAGCGACAGGTAAGAATAAATCTGAAACTGTTTTCACTGCTTCTACACTTCCGAAAACTGCTCCTCCTTCAAGATCATCGTCTACGGTATCTACATCTACATATACAATATCACCAAGTTCTCCTTGTGCGAAGTCTGTAATACCAATGGTAGCAACATTACCTTCAATCTTGATCCATTCGTGATCTTTAGTGTACTTTAATTCTGATGGTGTATTCATTTTAAATTTTATTTTGTACAAATGTATTCAAAATAATAAAAGGTTCAAAGAGGTAATGAATATCTTGATTAAATTTTGGATGGAAAATAAAAAAACGTTCCTGAGCTAGCAATTGAGCCTACTATCTTATTACTTTGTTATAGCTTTTAATTCTTTAATTTCTTCTGCTAACTTGTCATTATTTTCCTGAAGTTTTTTAAGCTGCTTATTTTGCTCGATGGTATATAATGTAAGTTCCTCAATTTTCTGGAGGAGTTTAATCTGAAATTCTCCAATATTAACTCCCTCTTTTTCCATCTGTGTTGCTGATGCAATTTCAGGAAGGTGCTTTTTTTCTTTAATGTGTTTTTCTACCTCATCTAATTTTGGCAGCTTATAATCTTCATCAAAAACAAAATCAGCCGTAGGGGTTAATGTTACTTTTACTTCCTTTGCTTCAAACTTTCCAAATAAAGCCATATTACCATCGTCAGAAAGTTTCAATTTCGAACCATACATTGTCCCATCGTTTGAATAATTCCAAAATTGTAAAGAATTCCCATAGCCTCCAGTCATATTATATATAGCCCACTTTCCAGCAGTATTTGATGCTGTTTTTGTTGGATTTTCTAAAACAATCACCCCTCCTTCATTCGAACTCATTTTAGAAGAGAGCTGCCCGTTAACTTCAAATCTGTCTCTACTTAGAGTAGCTATAAGTTTCCTATCATCCGTATTAGATACTAAATTAAAATTAATCTGATTCTCCAATAATCGCATATAAGAACCTCCTACATTTGTATTAATACGAGGAAATATTTGACCATTAAAATAGTTTCTTATATTATTCCCAATTCCTACACCTGTGTATGTTTCTTGCGGCTCTGAAGCCCAAAACGACAAATTAGCAGAACTGCTTCCTCCATCACCCGATGAATGTAGTAGAATTGTAGAATTTTCGTGATTTCCAGAAACGGTTAGCTTTTCAGATGGACTTTGAGTTCCTATACCTACGTTGCCCATAATTGTTTGTTTACCTACAAAGTCATTTGCTCCTTTAGTTGCCAATTCATTCCAAGAATTCCAAACATTAAAATCCCCATTTCTTGTCCTAAAAGATATATTACTTCCATTATAAGCAGCACTAATTTGTGTATCGTACTGATTTGCAAAACCGCCAAAACTTATTAATGATCCATTCCAAGGTGTTCCGGATGTAGCATAAGCAAACGTGTAGCCACCTAAAAAGCTATCAGCTGAACCGGGAGTTGAAATTGATACAGTAGGAGACAAATTCTGTGCTGCGGATATTATAGATACTAGACTGAAAAGAGATAAAATAATTTTTTTCATAGTTTTTAATTTAAGCAAAGATATTATATAAACTAGGCTATTCCAAGAAACGTAAATAAAAACTAAAATCCCCTTCTTTAGCAGAAAGGGATTTTTATTTTAGCAATTATATATTAATTTTTTTCTTAGAAACCACCGCCTGAATCTCCAAATGTAAATGTTGCAGACAGTCCAGCTCTAATGGTAGACAGCGGGAATGCCGTTGATATTTTGTACTTGGAAGTCATCTGCTCATAGAACACTCTCAGGTTCAGATTTTCAGATACATTGTAGTCTGCGGAAAGCTTTATATTCATCAGTTTCTGACCTCCGGTGATCTGTGAATCATTCAACAGGATGTTCATAATGGACGTTTTACTGTCTCTTAACGAGATATCTCCTCTAATGTTAAGGTCACTTCCTTTTCCTCTTGAACCTCTTGTATTGGCCATCCCTAATCTGAAGTTCTTAACAATATATCCCAGTCTCACTACATATTCGGAATTGGCATCCTCAGTAAGGGTATGGTTTACCAATCCTAAAATCAGCATTCTGTTTCTGTTATACTGAAGTCCAAACTGCATATTGTTTCTCATAGTAACATCTATACCGATAAGCGGTGAGAACGATTCTACATAACCAACCTGCGAGAAGGTAAACGGATTGATGTAATCATTATTAACATCAAATGCATTTCCACCTGAAATCCTGTTAAAGTAGTCAATACTGGATTGGATACCAGTTGCCGTATAGGTCGCCGTATATCCATGCAATATATCAAATTTAGAAAACTGACCATTAATGATCGGAATATTCCTTAAACCTGAATAAGTGACTTTCCAGTTTGGAATAGGAATTCCTGCTTTTTTGGCATTTCCGATCTGTTTAACAGATTTCCCTTCCACAGCCGCTCTGAAAGCAGGGATCAATACATAAGCATTGGCAATACTGTAGTGATCTGCAAAACCGTCATTGTTCAACACTTCCCCTATTCCCATCTGCTGGGAAAGTATCATTGCATTTTGTCTGATCGCCTGGTAAACAGCCTGGGTTTCTTTAAATGAAGTTTTAAGAAGCACCACCGAATTGGAATACGTTACCTGATCATTGGCAAACGTATAATCGTGATTAGCTGTTCCAAGGTTATTCCGGTTATTAAATCCGGATTGTGAGAAGTTTCTGTTATAATTATGCAACGCACTAAGATCAATCCTGAAATCATTAATCGGAACGATCTGTAAATTGGCCCTTAATTCTCTTGTCGACATCTTCACATAAGGGTCCGTCATATAAGGTGAATCACTTACCCAGCCATTTTCGAGCACCGTTCTTCTGATATCAGCCTGCGATCCTAAAAGGAATCCGATGGTAGGTCCTCCCAATGTCTGACCATAGCCATACATATTAGGTGCTGAAAGCAGCCCCGGAAGTACCGTTCCGTTATTTTCAGTATAATTAATATTCAACTGCTTGAACGATGTCAATGCAAAAGCTGCGCTCTGCAGTAATGTGAGTTTATTTTTGAACTTATATCCTTTATACCTGTATCTTTTCTTCTCCCATTGCTGTGTATATATGTTGTTCAATGAGTCTATCTCCTGTTTACGCTTCTGCAGTTTTGCAGAGATATTCTTGAAGTATTTAAACTGTCCGAAGAACTTAGGAATATCTGCAGTAGCTGTAGCCTGGATCACGTTTGTATTCTGACCTACGGACCCTAAGCTTCCTTCAGGGCTTGAAAGAAGTGCAGTAGATCTTGCATTCCAGTTATAAGTAAGCCCGTATCCAAGTTCTGCATCAATGAAATCCAGATACGGAAGATACTGGAACGGCAATTTGTAATTAAGCTGCACTCTGTGGTTGTACAATACCGGTCTACCTGCTCTGAATACATTTCCAAAAATGGATTTATCATTCATACCATTCACATCTACATTATCATTAAGGGTTCTGGTTGCAGAATTGATCTCCAGGTTTAATGATTTGGTAAATTTAAATCCTAAGCCATACTGCCATCCGAAATAGAAGTTTCTGTTTCTGATAGGAGCAAAACTTTCACCGGTATTTCCACTTAGAATTGCTTCCACATTTCTGAACTCAAGTTCATTGTAATTTCTGTCTATTTCCGTTCTGAAGGATAATCTTGTAGGAATCGGGTTGATATTGAATTCTTTAATCCATCTCAGGTATTTTGTGGATTTTGCCGTATCACTGATCATTTTGTTGAATGGCTTAATTACCCATGGCTTGAAGGTGTAATTATAATCAACATATCCTCTCAGATACTGTCTGTAGTTTTTGGAAGTATAAATATCCCTGTAATAATCATCGTTATAGACTGCAGTTACAGAAATGTTCTCAATGTCATAAAACTTAGGTTTTTTATCTGGATTTACCCTTTCTTTATGCATATTGACTACTCCTATACTTCTTTGTTGCGTATATGTTCTTGCTACTTTCTTAAGCTGTTCTTTGTTTGCTGCCTTGCTGAATTCCACATCGGTATCAAGAGGGTTGTATTTCGGATCCTCGATGGTTTGTGAATAGGAATAATTTAAAGGAATCTTCATTCCGCTTTTTTCAGGAAGGAACTTATCTACGTTGACAGCCGTATTAATACTGAATGCAGATTGGGTAGACTGATTTCTTTCCGCCGGTTTTGAATCTATATTACCAAAACCTACAGAAGTATAAGATGCATTTGTATTGACAGTGGCAAAGTCTCCAAGGTTAAAGTTCAAGCTTGCATTACCTGCGTACCCTCCATCATTTTCAATCTCGGAAAGACGGATTTCGTTTACCCATAGAATCCTGGTGATGGAGTTTGAACGGCTTGTATTTCTTATCCCGATCATAATAGTCGTGATATTTCCTAAACTTGGACGTCCTTTGATATAAATTCTTTTTGACTCATCTCCAAAGTTAGGATCCATAATCCTGTCTACAATATTGGATGAGTTTTTATCTCTCCTGATTTTAGCATCTACAAAGTTCTGGATTTCAAAATCGACATTGTTTTCAATTGGCCATATTTCCAAAGGTGTTGTTGCCGTTCTAGGAGTAAGAGTCATCTGAGATTCATACTCATAATAGTTGTCTGTAGCGTCACTTCCGAAACGAATAAAGAATTTAGATTCGGAATCAATCCCCTGGTATCTGTCAGTAGGGTCCTGAGCATGTACAAAAAGTTTAAGCTTTTTATATCTTCTCATATCCAGGGTAGTATTTTTGAATACCCCTCTTGCTTCTCCTGCAAGATTGTCTACCTTCATATAAAGTGAAGCTTCATTCTGTCTTTGTGCTCCTGCGTTTCCACTCAGTACCTGTCTGTCAATTCCCGGAGGAAGTACATAAGGAGGCTGGTTTAATGCATTTTCTTCAATATTTACACTTCCTACTTCGAAGTTATTATTTTGCACTATTCCTACTCCTTCCTGTTGAGAAGTTACTGTAGGGCTGACAATTTGATTTGGATATCTTCTCCAGTCTGATCTTACAAGGTCCATGGTACCGAATCTCAAAGTAGAAGTATTCTCAAAACCGGCAAGCATTAATCTCGCAAACCTTACATTATTAAGTACTGATGCACTTCTTTCTCCTTCTGCATCGTTTTCAGCATATTTAGAAACAGGAATTCTGAACAGGTACCATTTCACATCGGAAGACTGTCCGTTCTGGAAGGTAGCCTTTACTGTTTTTACATCTACGATATTGTTTTGTCCTAAATTAAGACTTGGTTTATCCAGTTTTACAACGTATTCATTATAACTTTCAGTCTGATCAAGGTTATAATCTTTGTTGATATCTTCTGCATCCGGAGTCTGTGAAGCTACCTCCAAAGAATTAGCCTGAGAGTTTCCTTCCGGGTTTCTGAAATATTTATATCTCTGAACAAGAGATGCAGCCTGACCTCCTGTAAATTTATCTGACATGAAAAATACAAAGTCATCCACTGCAGGGTCTACCAGATTGGTAACCGGGTTCACAAATGTATTTCCAAATCTCATCGCTTCCTGATCAGAGCTTAAACCGTCGTAGCCCAGATCCTGGGATCTTCTGTCATCGCCTTCACTTGAAAACGCATAAAGGATTGGCGGCTGTTTCGGCTGTACCCCCCAATTGGATGTAGTAGTGGTAGATGGTGCTCCCGGTGTTGGAAGACCATTTTCATACTGCATTTTGCCATCTTTCAGGATGTCTTCTGAAACGTTTCCTAATTGAAGTAACAGTCGGGCGTTGTTTCCTAACACACCACCATCCGCATAAGGGTCCATCATCCAGAATTCAACATATTCTATATTCGAGTTAACGAAATTGGATACACTGATCGGTCTCATGATCCCCGCCCATCTGGAAGCTGCTGTTTCAGAACCAGGGTTCACGTTATAAGGACCTTTTTCCTGAGGATAATAAGAGATATCTAAAGTATTGGTGAAGGTCTGCTCACCCGCAACAAAGTCTCTGTTGTTATAAATTTCGGAATACTGAACTCTTCTGGATGCGTGATTGGAAACAGATTGTGCGGTAATTCCCGCCGGTGCTCTTCCTCCTACTCCCCAGAATCTCGGGTCAATATTATACCATGATAAAAGCCCTCTTCCGTAACCGCTTGTCAGAGCATCGTCACTTGGCGCCCCGTTAAATGGAGGGGCCAGGTTTTTCTCCGGTCTTGAAGCTAAGCTCCATGCTGCCGGCTCTTTTAAAGATATTTTAGAGGTGGTCTGTTCGAAATCGTCTACATAGGATTGGTCATTCGTCCCTTTATTCAGTCCGGGAAGCAGGTATGCAGCTTCCATTTTGAAGTTTAGGTTGGATGGGGCTTCAGTGTTTATCAATGGAATTTTATCCGTCAGCCTCGTCAGGAAAGGAACCTGATTGTTATACATCATATTGATCCCTGCCATTGTATTATTAACAGCTTCCTGTCCGTAGTTCACTTTCTGCGTAAGCGGAGACTCTGAGTAATTAACTACTGTTCCCCCCAATATAAAGTTTTCACTGAATCTTCTTTCCAAGTTTAATCCTAAGAATCTTTTTCTCTGGGTATTAAACGTAAGCTGGTTTTCCAGCGAGATATTAATGGCCTGTCCGGACTGTTTAACATTTTCGTTGATGATGGTTACCGTTCCCAGCATGTAATCTACGGTATAATCTACCCCTTCCGTCAGCTGAACACCATTGGCAGAAACTTTTACAGATCCCTGGGGAACGTTTACAGCACCAAGGGAAATTCCCTGCCCCTGTGTTCCTTTATACCGTCCTTCTATGGTATATCTCTGGGCAAGATTGCTGGAAGATGCCACCTGCTTCTGCTGCTTATAGAGATCGGTAAAAACAATCTGGGGATCATTCCCGACCTGTCCCTGCATGAAGCTTCCGAAAGGCTGTACTTTGGTAAAGATAATTTTTCCTGTTTCCGGCCTGATGGTAATTCCGTTGACAAAGTCAAAAATACCGTCTCCCAATACTCCACTGCTGGCCTGGATATCCCCGTTCATATTAAGACGGTCCCAGTTAAGCAATTTAAGTAAGTTTTTGTCCTGAACACTGGTCCCCGGAAGGTAGTTAACCTTACCTCCGGTTTTCGGATCCCGGTAAAAAACATTCAGGATGAATCCGTCCTGTGCTACCTGTCCTGCATCCAGCGAATAGATGTTTTTCATCATCAGGTCCCACATAGGGGATTCTGTATTCACTTTATTGTTTACCCTAAGAACTTTGGTTACCAATACAGGGCTTTCTTCGGAGAATTCCCCTACTTTATAGACTTTATTGGTTCCATCCGTGAAGGAATATGAAACAGCTAAAAGCTGATTCTCGTTCAGCTTCTGGTTTAATGAGATATATCCTAACTGAGGCTGCAATGTATATTCATTGGCATTCAGCCTTCTTGCTTTTGTATTAAAAATAAACTGTTCTCCGTTATCGTATGGTTGTGTACTTCCCGGGAACATCTGCCCCTGAAAAGTAGTTGCATAATTTTTCCCTGCTTCTCTTGTTCCTACGGCAGCATTAACCGACTGGTACAATCCGTTCTGAGAGTTGTCCGGCAGGCCGGCTGCTCCTTCTCCCAGGTCCCTGATCCCGATAATACTTTTCTGGTAAGCCAGGTTGCTGTTTCCCTGGTCAAGTACCCATACTTCCAATCTTGTGATATTGACCGTTGAATTAATTTGTGGATAATTGGCCAATGCATTGTCGTAACGATCCAGGAAGTAGTGACCTAAGAAGAAGTGCTGGTTATCTTCATAGTCAATCGCGTTAACCTTGAAGTTATTCATTACACCACCTCCCTGTACTACAATATTTCTGGCCTCTCCCTGTTGTTGGGAAAGAACTACTGTTCCAAAAGTTTTTCCAAGCTGGAATTCTGATTTCACCCCGAATAATGACTGTGAACCACGGATAAGGCTGGTGGAAAGAGGCATATTAACGTTACCGAATTCTACTCTTTTAATGATTTTATCTTCTCCTCCGGCACTCGGCTTGTCTACCTCACCAAGACCTTTGGTCTGAAGATCTTTCCAGCTTCCTTTTGCCTGCCATACGAGGTTCATCCTGTTTTCGAATGCAAAACCACTTTGGGTATCGTAGTTAGCTTTCAGCTGGAGGTTTTCTCCTACTTTACCTAACAATCCCAACTGTATTCTTTGGTCTATATCAAAAGTGAAACTGGTTCTGTTTTGAGGCAGAATCAGTGGGTTATCTATTTTCTGGTAAAGCCCGGCAAAGTCTAATGAGGCATATCCTGATGGGATGATCTCTATTTTATTACTTCCGAAAATAGTTTCAAACAGCCTGTTGTTGATCGTTAAAGACGGAATGAGCCCTTTCTTGCGGGCATCAGTTCTGTCTCTTCTGTAAAGGAGACTGTATTTATCGGATTTTTCTTTGTAGTAAGCTTTTGACTGCGTTGCGAGCATAAATTCCTTATACTCTTCGGGAGACATCGCTGTAGGAGGTCCTGTGAATGTATTTCCAATTTTAGGATATACATAATACATTCCTGTTTTTATATCGTAATAGGCTTCGTACCTCGTGGGATCTGCCAGTTGATAATCTTTCTTTATGATCGCAGTATCACGCACCTGTGCAAAGGCACTTACTGACATGCACAGGAACGACAGGAACAAAAATATTTTCAGATGCTTATTATTCGCCACCAAATGTTAAATGTTTTTTAAAATTTGTTTTACCAATTCTTCCACGGAGATCTCCGGATTCTGTTTCATCATTCTGTCCGCGATCTTCTCACTCATACGTTTCGGAATCCCTAAAACTTCTAATGCAGATAACGATTCTTCCTTCACTTTATTATCCACAAAAGAAGAAATATTTTCTTCTGCAACGCTGAATTTTTGGACTTTATCCTTCAAATCCACGATGATTCTTTCTGCTGTTTTGGCCCCAATTCCCTTAGCTTTCTGAATGAGTGTGCTGTTCTTGGAGAGGATAGCTGAAGCGATTTCTTCAAGGCTTAAAGTGGAAAGAAGTATAAGGGCAGAAACAGCTCCTACTCCGTTAACACTTATTAACAGATTGAACATTTCTTTTTCTGAACGAGTGTTAAATCCAAAGAGAAGATGAGCATCTTCCCGTATAATCTGCTGAGTAAATAAGAATGCCGGCTTATTCAGGGCCAGGGCCTGGGAGGTCATTAAACTGATACCTACATAGTAACCAACTCCTTGTACGTCGATTACTGCGTAAGTGGGTGTAAGTTCTTGAACACTGCCTTTTAAGGAAAATATCATATTAATTTTTAAAACTCCCAAATATAGCAATTTAAACTAATTAATATTTTCATTTCACGTGCGAATGATTTTTAACTTAAATTTTGATCGTAAATTCAAGGAATTAATACAAAAACAAAAGACTCCAAAATATGGAGTCTTAAGCTGTTTATATTTAAAAATTGCCATTAATTTGGCAGTCTTATTATTTCTCGGAAGATTTCTTTTCTCTTCTCTGGGCATCAAGAACGGCTACGGTAGCGAGGTTTACAATTTCATCTACACTGGAGCGCATCTGTAAAACATGTACAGGCTGCTTTAATCCCATTAAAATAGGTCCTATTACCTGAGCTACTTTCATTCCTCTGATGATTTTGTAAGAAAGGTTGGCACTTTCAAGGTTCGGGAAAACGAAAGTATTGGCAGGAGTTGTTCCTAATTTAGAGAAAGGATAATCGCTCAAATGGTCTGCGTTCATTGCAAAATCCGGCTGGATTTCACCGTCAACAACCATTTTAGGATATTTTTCGTGAAGGATGCTTACTGCTTTGGCTACTTTTTTAGAAGTATCAGAGATAGCTGCAAAGTTTTCGAAGCCAAGCATAGCAATTCTAGGCTCTATGGCAAAAGATTTTACTGTAATTTCAGCCATTTTCGCAATATTCACAAGATCTTCTGCCGTAGGATTCTGATTGATGGATGTATCTGCAAAGAAAATAGGCTTCTTTTCTGACAGGATCATCATCATGGCCGCTACTTTATCTACTCCTTTATCTTTTTCTATCACCTCCAAAACGGGACGAAGCACTGAGGTATAGTTTTTAGAAAAACCTACGATCAGTCCATCCGTATCTCCATGTCTCAGCATCAAAGGACCGAAATAATCTCTCTGGCGTACATATCTCTTCGCTTTGTACTCATTCATTCCTTTTCTCTGACGAAGTTTCCAAAGGGTTTCCCTGTATTTTTTTCTGTTTTCTTTCTGATCGTCGTCGCTTGGATCGATGATTGGAATATCCAGATTGATTCCAAAGCGCTCCATCTGTTCTTTGATGTATTTTTTATCTCCTAACAGGCTCGGGAAGGCAATTCCTTCTTCGTAAAGAATCTGGGCCGCTTTCAACACATTGTATTCTTCAGCGTTTCCTAAAGTGATTCTTTTCGGATTGGATTTTGCACGGCTCTGCATCATTCTTACCAGCTTCTCGTCTCTTCCCATTCTGTCCAACAGCTGGTTTTCGTATTCTTCAAAGTCTTCGATGGTTTTTCCTGCAATACCGCTTTCGATAGCTGCCTTTGCAACAGCACTGGATACTTTCGTAATCAGCCTGTTATCAAAAGGTTTCGGAATGAAATATTCTCTTCCGAACTGTAAGTTCTGAACGTTGTAAGCAAGAATTACCGCTTCAGGTACAGGTTCTTTTGCAAGATCTGCAATAGCATGTACAGCTGCCAGCTTCATTTCTTCATTGATTCCTGTTGCCTGAACATCCAAAGCACCACGGAAGATGTAAGGGAATCCCAATACATTGTTCACCTGGTTAGGATAATCACTTCTTCCTGTTGCCATGATAACGTCCTTACGGGTTTCAAGGGCAAGGTCGTAAGCAATTTCAGGATCAGGGTTCGCCAAAGCGAAAACGATAGGATTCTCGTTCATACTGGAAAGCATTTCCGGAGTCATAACGTTTCCTTTGGATAAGCCGATGAAAACATCGGAGCCTTTTACAGCATCTTCTAACGTTTCAATATCAGTATTGGCGATGAAATCCAGTTTTTCAGGCGTAAGGTTTTCTCTTTTGTGATTGATAACCCCTTTGCTGTCGCACATTAAAACATTTTCTCTTTTCAGTCCCAGAGAAATATACAGGTTGGTACAGGCAATAGCTGCCGCTCCGGCACCATTCACTACCATCTTTACTTCTGCAATGTTCTTATTGGCAATCTGTAAAGCATTGATCAGTGCAGCCGCTGAAATAATCGCTGTTCCGTGCTGGTCATCATGCATTAAAGGAATATTAAGCTCTTCTTTAAGTTTCTGCTCGATGTAGAATGCTTCAGGAGCTTTAATATCTTCAAGGTTAATCCCTCCGAATGTAGGAGCAATCCCTTTTACAATCTGAATAAATTTGTCCGGATCCTTTTCATCAATCTCGATATCAAAAACGTTGATATCTGCAAAGATCTTGAATAAAAGACCTTTCCCTTCCATTACCGGCTTTGAAGCTTCCGCCCCAATGTCACCAAGTCCCAATACAGCCGTTCCGTTTGAAATTACGGCTACCAGATTACCTTTCCCTGTATAATCGTATACGGTTTCGGGCTTATCATGGATTTCCATACAAGGAACCGCCACCCCCGGCGAATAGGCCAGTGATAAATCTCTTTGTGAAGAGTGTGGCTTTGAAGGAATAACTTCAATTTTTCCTTTAGGTTCATTTTTATGATAATCCAACGCAGCCTGATTGAAGTTCTTTTCGTCGCGGTTGTTTTTGCTTGACATAGAATTTGTTTTTTATTAAAGTATATACTTAATATGGTAGTCTACTAAACTTTCGATGGGTTTGCGGACCACGTGGCCCACATTTAAATGAAGTTCTGCCGCAACAGAGCGGAGAATAGGTTCATAATAATAGGCAATAGAGCCGATGAAATTGATCTCGGCGTCTTTTGCTTCTTTATAAGGAATGACCTGGTATTCGAAGAAGTTTTTCATTTCCTCGTATACCATATCTTTAAAGTAAGGGTGATCCTTTCTTTCGATGACAAATTTGTTGAAATCTGCCAGCCAGGCGTTAGGTCTAGAGCTGTGATACATATTGTTCAGAGCATCTTCTATTTTAAGCCCATAGTTTTGCTCGAACTCCGTATGAAGATCCGCAGGGAGTTTTTTCATAAAATATCTTCGCACCAGCTGTTTTCCAATGGCACTTCCGCTTCCTTCATCTCCCATAAGGAAACCAAGGGAAGGAAGTTCTATTTTAATGTCTTTACCGTCGAAATAACATGAATTGGACCCGGTTCCCAAAATACATACGACAGCAGGTTTTCCACTGTACGCAGCATAAGCAGCGGCCACAAGATCCTCCCTCACAACTACTTCAGCTTTTGTGAATATTTTTTTAAGTTCTTCCTCAATAGTTTCGCAGTTTTTTTTTACACCGCATCCGGAACCGTAGAAAAAGATCTTCGTGATGGAATTTTTGACAAGTATAAGGCTGCTGTTCTTTTCTATTTCAGGAACAATGAGTTCGCGGTTGATAAAATTGGGATTAAAGCCGATGGTTTCCGTTTTTAAAAACTCTTTTTTGAAATCATCAAGTATCACCCAATCTGATTTGGTAGACCCACTATCAACAATAGCAACCATATATTACATTTTAGTTTAAGGATGCTAAATTATGAATTTATCTTCAAATAGCGTTTAAAAACAGACTGGAAGCTTCTAATGTTTTATATCAGCTTTTTGATTGTTGAACTTAAGCAGCCAGTCTTCAATCTCATCTTCCAGATAGGAACTCTGCAGCATGATGGCATTAATAAAATCATCAGGTATGGGTTCATTGGTAGAATTTTCCAGATTCCACAATTCGTCTGCCATATTTTCATATTCTGAATACACTCTTTTGAAGCGGGAATTTTCTCTCTCAAGAGCTTCAATATTTTTTTGCTGAAGCTGGAATTTTCTGTATTTGTTTTGACTTTTCATACAAATATTATTATAATTTGGGTCGTAAAAATTAAGGTAGTATGCGTTATACCGCGCATTACAAGATAGAAAAAACCATCAACACAAGAAGTTGAAAATGAATTTATTATCAGGTTATAATTACATCATTCTGAATATTAAATTTAGAAATTATTTTGGTTCAAAAAAATAATTTAACAACTTTTTTCATTGTTTAACATATGCTTATCACAATATTACCGGGCTGAAACTTTCAGATCCCTTTAGCCATCCCTATTGCTCTTGTTTTTACAATTTTTAAAACGATAAAAAAGAATTTCCTGTTCCGTATTAATAATTATAAGTAATTAAGCTTCAAACATTATTTTCTACAGCATGATGCTCTACCACTGAATAAACAATCCTACATTACACTGAAATTCAAATAATTAAATTAATATTTAAGTTTAAAATAATCTTTTATTCTTACATTATTAACATATAGTTATAAATTTGCAACTTCATATCTATTGAATGAAAGAATTACTAATACGCCAGAAACAGGTTTTGTTTTTTATTATAGCCGGTGGGCTAAGTGCCATTGTAGAGATTGGAAGCTTCAAAGCATTCAGTACCTATCTTCCACATTTTTTCACCAGAGAAACCAATTTTCATGGCATCCATTATCCGCTAAGTAATATTTTCTCTACCAGCTGCGGGATCATCAGCAATTATTTCCTGAGTATCTGGTTTGTATTTGAAAGAGGGAAACATTCCAAGAAAAAAGAATTTGCTTATTTTATGGCAGTCTCTTTTGTTTCAACTTTATTAAGCTTAGGCTTTTTCCAGATTTTTTACAGCTTTATATTCAAGGATAATATTGATTTAATTTTTTATACCTTAAGCCCGGAAATGATCAGTAAGATTGCAGCAATTCTGCTGGTTTCCATTCTTAATTATTCAGTAAAGAAGAAAGTAATTTTTAACGGATAGGCGGTGACAAAAATTTTAAATTATCTCTGGAGATTCTGGCTGCTGCTACTGGCATTTGTCCTGACAGTCACATTAGGAATTCCTGTCTATATTTTATCCTTTAACAAAAAGCATTACAAATATGCTTACAGGTTTATCCGTATCTGGTGTTTCGGAATGTTCTACGGCATGGGGCTGAGATATGATCTCATTAATCTTTCTGACCAGAAAAAGGATAAAAGCAAACCGTATGTTTTTATTTCAAACCATACATCCATTATGGATATTATGCTTACCTGTATCCTGATGCCGCACCACCCGATCTGTTTTGTAGGCAAAAAAGAACTTGTAAAGATTCCGATCTTCGGTACTATATATAAAAGGATATGTGTAATGGTAGACAGAAGCAGTGCAAGAAGCCGCGCAGATGTCTACAGAAGGTGTGCTGAAAAGATGGAAGAAGGCAACAGCATTGCCATATTTCCTGAAGGAGGCGTTCCCGACGATACTTCTGTTATTCTTGATGAATTTAAAGACGGGGCCTTTACTTTATCTTCCAAACATCATTCTCCTATCGCAGTGTATACTTTTATCGGACTGAAGGAAATATTCCCTTTTGACAGTGGAAAAGGCTATCCGGGAAGGGTAAAAGTATATTTCAACGGAATCATGGAACCATCAGATTCTCCGAGAGATCTGAAAGCCGAAGCTTATAAAGAGATAAAAAAAACATTGCTGGAACATTCCATTTAAAAGAAATAGTTATATTTGTTTGCGAAATTTTTAACAAACATGTCAAATTATTCTAAACAAACCAATTGGGGACAGTTTATTCCCTTGGTTACTGTGTTTTTTTTCTGGGGATTTGTTGCTGCAAGTAATGACATTCTGATACCAGTTTTCCAAAAAGCCTTTAAATTATCCCAAACCGAAAGTATGCTCGTACAGATTTGTTTCTACGTGGCTTACACGGTGGGTTCTCTAATTTATATGGTCGTCTCAAAAGGTTTGAAACAGGATCTTATTAATAAAATAGGGTACAAAAACGGCCTTATTTTAGGGCTCCTTATTTCTGCAGCAGGAACTTTACTGTTCTATCCGGCAGCGAATATGGCATCGTTCCCCTTAATGATTTCCGGTCTGTTCATTGTAGGATTAGGATTCTCCTTACAGCAGATTGTTGCGAATCCGCTGGCTATTGAAGTAGGGCCCACTGAAACAGGATCCCAAAGGCTTACCATGGCGGGAGGAATTAATAACCTGGGAACTACCATCGGGCCGCTTCTTGTATCATTTGCTATTTTCGGATCGGCTTCTGCAGCCAATACGGAAGCAAGCATCGAAAGTGTAAAGATTCCTTATCTTATGCTGGGAGTTGCATTTGTGCTGGTAGCTATTATGCTTAAATTTTCCTCTCTCCCTGCAATCACTCCTACTATTATAGAGGATACTGACGATGTGATTCCGGGAGATCACAAAACATCCGCTTTCCAGTACCCTCAGCTTGTGATGGGAATGATTGCGATTTTTGTCTATGTAGGGGTGGAAGTTTCTACAGCCAGTAATCTTCCGGCTTATATGGAAAAAAGCTTAGGTTTTGAAACCAAAGACGTAGCACCTTATATTTCCTTATATTGGGCTTCACTGATGATTGGCCGTTGGACAGGTGCAGTAGAAGCATTTGACCTGAGTGCAGGTTTCAAAAAGATCTTAAGATTCCTTGCTCCTTATCTTGCATTTGGGGTGTTCTTATTAGTGAATGCCATTGCAAAGCATGATCTTTCTCCATTCTATGTTTACGGTGCTGTTATCATTGTAATGATTATTTGCGATATCATGAGCCAGGGGAATCCGGCAAGAATGCTTCTGATCTTCTCTGTTGCAGGTATAGCTGCCCTGTTAATAGGAATGGTTACCTCAGGAATGGTTTCCGTATATGCCTTTACCAGTGTGGGATTGTTCTGCTCTACTCTATGGCCTTGTATTTTTGCTCTTGCAATCAATGGTCTTGGAAAACACACCAACCAGGGTTCCGGATTATTGATTATGATGATTATGGGAGGAGGTGTTGTAAGTTTAATTCAAGGATATGTGGCTGATTTAACAACTATTCATATGAGTTATATGGTTGGAGTAATTTGTTTTGCTTATCTTGCATTCTATGCAATCCGTGTAACCGGAATCTTGAAATCCCAGGGTATAGATCTGGATAAAATCTCTAAAGGCAGTGGTCATTAGTACAACAAAAATAATATATAAGAAGAGATTTTGGGCAGGTATTTTACTTGCCCAATTTCTTTTGTTTTATGGTTTCTCAAAGTCGGGTGCCATGATTTCTTTTTTCGGAAGTTTTTTTGAATCTCAGAAAAAAATCCATCAGGTGCTTTTCAGCTGGATCCCTTTTTCTTTTGGGGACCTTTTGTACATTATTCTTGGCGTTTTCCTTTTATATCAAATTGTTTTATGCTTTAAAAAGAAAGGAAGAAATGAAGCGGCCTTAAAGCTTCTGACTAGCATTAATATCTTCTACTTCATTTACCAGGTTTTTTGGGGCATGCTGTATTTCCAGACTCCTATTATTAAGAAGCTCCCTGAGCAGAAAGAACCTGAAATTGGCAAAGCAAAAATGTTGGCATTACGCTACCTTGAAAAATGTAAAGCTACCAGGCAAACTGTGAAGGAAGACAGGAATGGGATATTCATCATAACCGATCTTTCCTCTATTCAGACAGAAATTTTACAGCAGCAGGCAAAACTTCCAAAATACATTTCCGACAAAAAAGCTCCACAGATCAATTCTTTTAAACCCAGTCTTTTTAAAAGTGTGATGAACTTCACAGGAATATTGGGCTATTACAATCCTTTTACAGCCGAAGCCCAGTATAACGCAAAGCTTCCCCATACCTTTATTCCGTTTACTTCGGCGCATGAAAGTTCTCACCAGCTCGGTTTTGCCAGAGAGCAGGAAGCCAATTTTATAGGCTATTTACTTGGTGTGAATTCTAAAAATGTCGATCTTAAATACAGCACTGAATACTTTACGTTAAAAAGCCTGCTGAGGTTTATCGTGGAAGAAGATCCTGAATTTGTAAAATCAGTTCTCAATCAATACTCTCCTGCCATGAAAAGGGACCGTATGTACGAAAGAAGTTTTATTTTCAGACATCAGGGCTGGCTGGATGATTTCTTCGGATTTACCAACAATCTCTTTTTAAAAAGCAATCAGCAGGAAGGCGCAGTTACTTATTCCTACTTTATTGATCTCCTTTTAAACTACGAAAAGCTATAACAAAAAAGAATCGTATCAGGCGATACGATTCTAAAAACACAAATGATGAAAAAAAATTTATTACCTTGACTTGTTCCCTCATTCAAGGCGATGTAAAAGTACAATATATTTTATAAATACAAAAACATTTCCCATCTTTTTTGAAACTTTAAGAAAACTTTATGATTTTTTATGTTTTTTTGAGTTTATTGCTGGATTTTATATTTTTAATAAAAATGCTGATTCGGTCACCAATCTACATTTAAACATAAATTAGGCTATAAAAAGCTCATAAATCCAAACGATTGTTTAATAATAAAACATTATAGTTCCGCCTTAAATTTCCAATCATGAAAATTAGAGTTATTTTTAAATCAACGGTAAAATAATTAAAGGAATCGGGAATGATAAGATGCAAAAAATAGAGGTCAACAAAATAGCCCTGGTCATTTTATTATATTGATTCTAATCAACTAAAAAAATCCCATTGTCTACAACTTCATCATGAGTTCTTTACAGGATTGTATTGCGGAATCAGCTTTATTTTTTAACAAATAAAACAAAAAAAGGCAACTATATTTACAGAAAATCAAGCATTTAACAAAGGTATATCACCGACAAAAGAAAAAAAACTTGTTTTTTTAAAACATCTGCGTATTTTAGTTAAAAATATTACTATGATTTTCGACAAATTAATTAACTATCTAAAGCTTGATAAACAGGAATTTTCTTTCCAGTTCAATTCTCATCCAAATTACCCTTCTGCATTGGCTTTTAGTGATACACTTAACTTTATGGGAGTAAAAAATGATGCCTATGAACTTGACAAGGAATATTGGGATGAGCTGCCGGAAGAGTTTATTGCGATCGTAGATAATTCTTTTTCCTTAGTAAAAAAAACAGGATCAGGCTATTCGGTTTATTCTGAAAAAGCAAAAACACTTAACAAAGAAGAACTTCATCAGAAATCGACAGATTTTGTACTGCTTTTTGAAAAAACCGAGAATGCAGAAAGTAAGGCTGTTTTTAATTTCAAACCTCTTCTTTATCTTATTTTCGCCATTATTCTTGGCTATTCTTTTTTTACGCAAACTATATATGAAGCTCTTTTTAATGTACTCTCCCTTGCTGGTGTTTATATTTCGCTTGAAATTTTCAATCAAAAATTCGGAAATACTTCTACCGTCATTGGAAGTATCTGTGGAGATACTTCAGCCAAACAGACCACCAATTCATGTGATAAGATCATCAAACAGGATAAAACCAGTATTTTAGGCTTAAAATTTTCTGATTTTTCCCTGATTTACTTTACAGGACTTGCTGCACTGGGGCTTTTTCTTCCGGCAACAGCTTATATTGTGAAAGGTTTTACATTGGTTTCCGTACTGGCAATTGCTTATTCATTATACATCCAGGCATTTGTAGAAAAGGCTTTCTGCAGAGTCTGCCTTGTAATTATTTCAATTCTTGTGGGACAATTAGTACTGAGCATACTGTTTTTCCAGAGTACGCCGTTCAGTATAGCGGTGTTATTATTAACTGCAGTTCTGTGGATTCTTGTTTTCTCTGCCGTTCTGTATTTCAACAACATTCTTTCCCAAAAAGAAAGCCTTCAGAAATCGAATGCTAAAAATCTTAGGTTTAAAAGGAATTATGAACTTTTCAAAAGTCAGCTTTTGGAAAAAGAGAAAATAGAATTCCAGGATACCGAAACTTTTACATTAGGAAATAAAAACTCTAAGTTTCGTCTTTCAATTGTCTCCAATCCGTACTGTGGATTCTGTAAAGATGGTCATAAAATCATGGAGGGGCTTCTTGAAAAATATCCTGATGATATTTCTGTACAGATCCGTTTTAATTATTCCTCGGAAAGAGCTGATGAGAAGTATACCCAATTACTTTCAGCTTTTAAACATATTTATCAAAACAAGCCTCAAAAGGAATTTTTAAAGGCTATTGAAGAATGGTTTGAAACAAAAGATGAAAATAAGATCGTTACTCTTTCAGGTTCATCTGCTCCGGAAGATCTTACTCCATTTGTTGAAATGACAAAGGACAACAGTAACTCAGGATTAAACTTCACCCCGATTTTTATTATTAACGGATACCAGTTCCCGGATAAGTATGATCGTGAAGACATCTGGTTCTTTATTGATGAATTAATGGAAGATGAGGACTTTCAATAAGAAATCTCCAGAATTCAAAAATTCACTATCTTAGGACAAAATTAAAAGTATTGGCAGGAAGATTTAAAGAATAAAAAACTAAAAACTTAATAATTAAATAATATGAAAAACTTAAAAAAAATTTCAAGAGAAAATCTAAAAACCATTAAAGGCGGGTTCAGAAGATGCCCGGAAAATGGAGAGTGTGGTGATGGACAGTGCTGTGCAAACGGTGCTTGCAGATTGATTGCAGGAGCCGGACCCGATACTTATTATTGTACAGCATATCCAGTAAACTGATTTTGCATTACAGGTTAAAAAACTGATCATGTTGATTTCCCGCAAAATAGTGCTGTTATCGGTTACAATGATTAATTAACAATGAATAAAGAAGAATGTCGTCATCTAATGACGGCATTTTATAATGAGATAAATTTTGAAGAAATTTCCCTTTTATAAACAGCCGGACGCCAAAGACTGCGGACCTACCTGCCTTAGAATAGTAAGTAAATATTACGGCAGAAGTATCTCTTTGCAGCAGATCCGTACCCTTTCTGAAACTACCCGTGAAGGAAGCAGCCTTTTAGGGCTCAGTGATGCATCAGAAAACCTCGGATTCCGCTCGCTTGGGGTCCAGATCGATTTTAATACTCTTGCAGAAGAAGTTCCGTTTCCATGCATTGTCCACTGGAACAAAAATCATTTTGTTGTAGTTTATAAGATTGATAAAAATAATAAAGTCTACATTTCAGATCCAAGCTATGGACTGATCACGTATACCCGCGAAGAATTCATCAAATTGTGGATCGGGGAAAATGCCAACGAAAATACGGAAGAAGGGATCGCCCTTATCCTTGAAACTACACCTGCATTTTTTCAAACAGAGTTTGATACAGAAGAAAGCAAGGCAAGCTTCTCTTTCCTTTCGAGATACCTGCTTAAATATAAGTCACTGGTCATACAGCTGGCAGTTGGTCTTTTGGCAGGAAGTTTACTGTCTCTTATTTTCCCGTTTCTTACCCAAAGTATTGTAGACGTCGGGATACAGAACCAGGATCTCAATTTTATTTACGTAGTTCTTCTCGCCCAGGTGATGCTGTTTCTTGGAAGGATGGGTATTGAAGTAATCCGGAGCTGGATCTTGCTGCATCTTTCTGCAAGGATCAATATTTCGATTATTTCAGACTTCTTTATCAAACTGATGAAGCTTCCTATAAGCTTTTTTGATACAAGAATGACCGGAGATATCATGCAGAGGATCAATGATCATCACAGAATTGAGCAGCTCCTGACGAGCTCTTCCTTAAACACACTGTTTTCTCTTGTTAACCTTATTATCTTCAGTATTGTCCTGCTATTCTATGATTACAGGCTTTTTCTTGTATATCTTATTGGAGCGGCCCTATACATTGGATGGATCACTTTCTTCCTTAATAAAAGAAAGGAATTGGATTATAAAAGATTCTCCCAGGTTTCCCAGGAACAGAGTAAAGTAATTGAGCTGATCAATGGGATGCAGGAGATTAAAATGCACAATGCGGAAAAACAGAAGCGTTGGGACTGGGAATTCCTTCAGGTAAAATTATTTAAGATCAGAATAAAATCTCTTTCTCTGGAACAATGGCAGTCCGTAGGGGGAAATTTCATCAACCAGATGAAAGATATCCTGGTAAGCTTCCTTTCTGCCAAATTGGTTTTGAGCGGAAATCTTACTCTGGGGATGATGCTATCTGTACAGTATATTATCGGACAGTTGAACAGTCCTTTGCTGCAGCTTATTGAATTCATTAAGCAAACCCAGGATGCCAAGATCTCATTGGAAAGATTGGGCGAGATCCATGATAAAGAGGACGAAGAAGACAAAAACGAACAGTATGCAGGGGAAATTCCTCAGAAAGATATTGAAGTAAACAACATATCATTCCGTTATATCGGCTCCGATGTTCCCGTATTTGAGGATCTCAGTCTCACAATTCCCTATCAGAAAACCACAGCCATTGTAGGATCCAGCGGAAGTGGAAAAACCACTCTTTTGAAGCTTCTGATGAAATTTTACGAACCCGACTCAGGAGAAATCAAACTTGGAAATACCCAATTGAAAAGTATTTCGCCAAGGGTCTGGAGAGATCATTGCGGAGTAGTAATGCAGGAAGGCTATGTTTTTAATGATACTATTGCTAATAATATTGCAGTAGGAGAAGATTATGTTGACAAGCAAAAATTAAGACGTGCTGTAGAGATTGCCAATATCAAAGATTTCATCGAAAGTCTCCCATTAAGCTATAATACTAAGATCGGAAATGAAGGAGTTGGTGTGAGCGGCGGCCAGAAACAGAGATTGTTCATTGCCAGAGCTGTTTATAAGTCTCCGGAATTCATCTTTTTTGACGAGGCTACCTCTGCTTTGGATGCCAATAATGAAAAGGTGATCATGGAAAACCTTGAACAGTTCTTTAAAGGTAAAACAGCCATTGTGATTGCCCACAGATTATCAACTGTAAAACATGCCGACAAAATTATAGTTCTTGACAAAGGAAAAGTGGTAGAGGAAGGTAACCATGCTGAATTGGTTGCTATAAAAGGAGAATACTACAGGCTGGTGAAGAATCAGCTGGAATTAGGAAATTAAATAGTATCCTCCTGAAATAGGGAGGAATTTATCTCAGAAACATGAAAGAAGACATCTTAGACAATATTGAACTCCGTTCGGAAAGTGTTCAGGACATTCTTACCCAGCCTCCTCATTGGATGATACGCTGGGGAAACAGTGTCATATTAATTATACTGCTGCTTATCCTTGTGATGAGCTATATTATAAAATATCCGGAATTCGTTTCCGCACCTGTTATTGTAACCTCGCAAAATCCGCCTGAAAAAATAGAAGCCAGGACCAGTTCTAAAATTGAGAAAATCTTTATAAGGGACCACCAGCAGGTTAAAAAGAATGATGTACTGATGGTTATGCAGTCCACTGCAAATTATAAAGATGTATTGGAATTAAAAAAGCTTATAGATTCTATAGCTCCCAATCAGCTCAGCTCTTTTCCGATTGCACAGACATCCAGATTTAAGCTGGGTGAACTTCAGGGTGATTACAACAGTTTTGCCAAAGCTTTTCAGGATGAAGAGCTTTTCACCAGGCTTCAGCCCTATGCTCCGGAAAATATTGCTGCCAATCAGAGTATCTCGGAATACAGGGGAAGAATTGCCACATTAAAACAACAGAAAAGCCTGGAAATGGCCAAGTATGAATTATCAAAGAAAAGCTACCAAAGATCTCAGGAACTTTTCAACCAGGGAGTCATTGCTTCCATAGAACTTGAAAACGAAAAAATAAAATTCCTTCAGGCCCAGCAGAATCTTGAAAACCTTAATATTTCTATCTCCCAGATAGATGAAGGGATTTCCAACCTGAACAAAACGAAAAGCGGGACAGCTATTAATACGGAAAAAGACAAGATCACCTATTCTTCTCAGACATTACAGCTTTTTGAACAGCTCCGTAAATCTTTAAAGCAATGGGAGCAAAATTACCTTGTTATCTCTTCTACCGATGGGATGGCCAGTTTCCAGCAGTTTTTCGGGGAAAATCAATTTGTGAAAACGGCAGAACCTATTCTGTCTATTCTTCCAAGCAACAAAGAAAAGCTGGTAGGCAGGATGTCCGTACCTACTGTGAACTCAGGAAAGGTAGCTACAGGCCAGAAAGTATTGATTAAACTTGATAACTACCGCTTTCAGGAATATGGTATTATAGAAGGGAAAGTACAGAATATTTCCCTTATTCCTGATGAAAAAGGAAATTACTATGTAGATATAACGCTTCCTAAAGGATTAAAAACAAGCTATAACAGAACCCTTCCATTTGATAAGGAGCTCAGGGGCAATGCAGAAATTGTAACCCAGGACCTGAGACTGATCGAAAGGTTTTTCTACCAGATCAGAAAATTATTGGGATACCAGAGTTAATTTCCCCCAGAAAATATAAAAACCGCGACTGTGTAAGTTGCGGTTTTTTATTTATTAAAAGATAATAATATCCCTTTTAAATCTTCCAAAAAAAATTAGCTACTGAAAACTTAGCAGATTTTAAATCACCATTTAAGAGATAGTAATCAGGATTTTTAAAATAAAAAAAGGAAAGTAATATTATCTTACTTTCCCTTCTGTTGTAGCGAAGACGGGAATTGAACCCGTGACCTCAGGGTTATGAATCCTGCGCTCTAACCAACTGAGCTACCTCGCCGTTTTGGTGGTGCAAATATAGAAAATATTTGTTTACCACCAAAATTATTTTAGCTTAAAATATTCCAAAACATTCCCCACATGGTCTGGTTTATTGATTATCTTATTGTTAGCATCTAAAATAAAATACGTCGGAGTTGCATGAACATTGTACGTATCTACATAACTGCTGTTCCACCCTTTTAATTCAGAGTCATTGATCCAAGGAAACGCAGCAATCTTTTGGGTATATGAGCTTTTATCTACATCTAAGGATAAACCAACAATTTGGACATTTTTGCTTTTTAAATCATTGTATTTTGCCAAAAGCTGAGGCAGTTCGCTTTCACAATGAGAACATGTAGATGACCAGAAAACAATTATTTTTTTATCAGCTTTTACATCATACAGGGACTTTGCAGATGTGTTCGCCGGAGACTGAAATTTAACATTAGGAAACGCTGCTCCAATTTCAACGTTTGCATTGGATTTTAAAGTAGATGCAAGCCTGTCATTAATTGTGCACTTAAGGTTTTTTGCCAGTGTAAGGTATTTGGTTTTAAACTCTTCCATATCGTACGCATCAAAGATATCGATGAGTTCTGATAAAACCGTCTGCCCTCTTGGAGTTTCAACCTTTAAACGGTCTAAAAGCGTATCTACAGAACCTCCTACATTGGTATTTCCCCCTGAATTAAGATAAGCCACTAAAACTGGTCTTAAAAGGGAAGAAGATTCAAGCATATCATTGGATTTATCCAGAAAGTTTACAATATCTTCCTGGGTAACTTTTTTAGCCGGATCTGTAGAGTTAGACAGAAACTTGTTATAATTGGTATTATAATAAGAAATAAACGGATGCTGGCCAGCATCAATAGCCGTATTCATTCCGGCAAGCCTTTCTATTTCGGTTTTCAGGGCTTTCCCGAAGTCTGTATTATCTTTATAATATTCTTTTATCTGTGCCAGGGCCGGAAGGATAAGGTCTTTCTTTTGGGAGCCTTCCTGCTGTTTGCTCATAAGATCATTCACTTCATCAAGATAGATTACATCTTTGACCTTATTATTCTGAACATCCATTTTAATATTTACATTCTTATTCTCCGAAACAAAGTTTATTGAATTATTTGAAGCTGGAAAATACACTTTCATCATTCCCATATAATGGCTGGGATATTTGAAGGTCCATGTATTGTTCTTGCTCTGTTCTTTGGTAACGATGATGTCTTTCGAACCGTTTAATGTATATAGAATAGCATCCTGATCTTTAAATTCCGCAGGGGTCTGAATAGTAACTGTAAACTGAGCCTGTAGGGAAAATGCAGCTAATACTGCAGATAGTATATATATCTTTTTCATAAGGTAAAAATAAAAAAACTCTCTGATTAATCAGAGAGTTTAATATTATTTTAATAAAATTTTAGGCTTTTTGGCTCTTTAAATTCTTAGCAAAATATATAATGAATACTACTGCAACAATAGACAGTAAATAAACATACATATCAATAGGTGATGCTACTCCTCCCGGTCCTACACCTCCGGTACCGCCACCGCCTGGTGCTGGTGGTATTTCGTCATCTGCCTTGACCAAAAGTGTTCCGAAAAAGAAAAGAGCAAGTACTAGTTTATTAATAGTTTTCATAATATTTATTTTAAGATTTTAGTGTTAACGGTTTCTCCTTTATCAGAAACAATTTTTACAACGTAAGAATTTTTAACTGCGCTATCAAGCTCAATTACAAAATCTCTAGATGCATCAACTGCTCTTTTAGAGATAACCAGTTTACCGCTCATATCATAAACTTCAATATCTGCTTTTTTCCAGTTTGGATCAAATCTAACAATGTAGTTGGTAATCGCCGGATTATATACTACTATTGTTCTTGAAGGTTCGGCTGTTTCTTTTGTAGCCAACACCACATTACTAGGCTCACCATAATATAAATCATAAGATGCAACAGCATTAGGAGCGATACCGCCTTGTGTTGCCGGTTGTAAAGTACCGTTTGATGCTTTATAGTAGAAACCAATTCCTGCAGACAATAAGTGAGTTCCTGTTGAAACCAATTGTCCGTTTTCTCTTATTTCAAATTTATATGATTTTACTTTACCTGTATCGTAATTTACAAGTTTAACATTTTTACCTTTGAAATTACTTTCATTGGCCTCGTTAATGTATAACCAATACTGTCCTGTATAGTTAGTATCATAACCACCATTTAAAGCTTCTTCAAATGTACCGATGATGTTACTTCCTGCTGTTGCCTGAACTGTAGTTGCTACAGAAGTCTGGTGACCTGTAACAGCATTAGGTGAAACCACATAATATGTTCTTGCAACTTCATTCCCGTTAACATCTAAACCAATAACCCCAAGCTGTTTTATTGTACCTTCACCAACTTTTCCATTGGCATTTCTGGCAGCAGTAACACTGTAGTCAGTAGTTTCAGCTCTAACAGTTGAATTAAATCTTCTAAGGGTATTGAAATTTAGGGTCTGTGCAGAATTATCTCTCAATTTCAGAACAAAAGTCTGCATTGGTTTGATAATCATCCCAATATCTCCTACTGGAACTTTTGTATTCACATCGTAAGTCTGGATCAATGCGCCTGTACTGTAAGCATTTCCTTGTGAACCTACTACTACAGTTCCCGGATCATATCTTACTCCCCAAATGTTGCTAATGTTATTACCATCAGTAACTCCTCCGGCTGCAGGTTCTGCATATCCTATTCTCGATAAATCAAGGTTGGTTAAGAAAGGATTTCCAAACTGGTAAATGTTTTTACCATAAGTTCCTCCCCAAGGAGTAGCAGAGTTCTCAAACTGATCCTGAAGATAAGTGTTATATCTTTCATTGTATCCGTTAAGTGCTGTACCGCCTGGGCCAAATGTAACATTCCCTCCATTTTGAAGAGTTGCAGCAGAGGCAAATGTTGCATAAGGACGACCATTAACAGTATGCAAAGCACTGCTCACATCTAAATTGTTATTATTGGATCCAAGCATATAATACTCGGAACCATTGCTGGTATTAGTTGTTAAGCTTGTGTAATGATCAGCTACAGCTCCAGTATTATTCCATTTTAGAATTTCATTCTGGCTTCTTCTTACAGTACCAAATGTTTTACCCAATTCAGTGGATAAACTACTCAAGGTTTTACCAAAGAAAGGTAATCCAACCTGTTGGTAATAACTTCCAGTTCCGTTTTTCTTGGTTCTGAATTCCTTACTTACAACTCCGGTGATATCGGTTTGGGCTAAACCATCAACATATAATTGTCCGTAAGTAGACGCGTCGTCAGTAGCTGTGGGAGTGTTGAGCCTTAAAATGATATTGTTACCATCGGTTTTAGCCCCACCAACGGCATCAATAGTTTTTAAAGCGTCTCCGGCTGTGCCTACGATCATAACGTTTCCATGCACATCCAAAAGACCATTATCTCTTGTTTGTACACCTCCTCCGCTATAAACAAGGGTGCCTTCGCTTACATACATATTAGCATTAGCGTCAACATGACATAGTATCTGCGCCTGAACAGAGTAACTAATTGCTAAAAGACCTATAGCAAATAAACTTTTTCTCATTGTATAAATTATTTGTGTGTTAATACAATCTTCACCCGCAAAGGTAAGATTTTTTTTGAAAGAAAAAAAAATATTTTATTTATTAACAAAAATATTATCTTCCGTTAATACGATTTCTTTTTCCTCACCTATTGAAAACATATAGTCCTCCAATACTTTTTCTGTTGTACCTCTTAAACCTCTGGCACCCAAACCCTTTTCGATGGTCTCTTCTACAATCTTCTCAATAGCTCCATCCGTGAAAACCAAATTCGTGCCATCCATTTTGAAAAGCTCTACAAATTGATTGATGATCGAGTTTTTAGGCTCTTTCATAATTCTCACCATCGTCTCTTTGGTAAGCTTATCCAGGTAAGTAATAATCGGGAATCTGCCTAAAAGCTCAGGAATTAATCCGAAAGAACGAAGATCGATTGCATTGATATGGGTTAATATATATTCCTCTTCATCGGTCTTATTGATTTTTTCCGAACTGAATCCTATAGCCTGTTTATTCATTCTTCTTTCGATGATCTCTTTAATCCCGTCAAAAGCACCTCCTGCAATGAACAGGATATTCTGGGTATTCACCTGGATGTATTTCTGGTCAGGGTGCTTTCTTCCTCCCTGAGGCGGAACATTCACAATGCTTCCTTCAAGAAGTTTCAGTAATCCCTGCTGCACACCTTCCCCGGAAACATCCCTTGTGATACTCGGATTGTCTGATTTTCTTGCAATTTTATCGATCTCATCAATAAAAACAATTCCTCTTTCCGCTTTTTCCACGTCATAATCAGCAACCATAAGAAGCCTGGAAAGGATACTTTCCACATCTTCCCCTACATAACCTGCTTCTGTAAGAATCGTAGCATCTACAATACAGAAAGGAACGTTAAGCTCTCTTGCAATGGTTTTTGCCAGAAGAGTTTTTCCCGTACCGGTTTCGCCTATCATGATGATATTTGATTTTTCCAGCTCTACTTCTCTGTTTTCGTCCTGAGCGTGAAGCAGTCTTTTATAATGATTGTATACTGCAATCGAAAGCTGTTTTTTAGCCTGATCCTGTCCGATGACGTATTGGTTCAGGAATTCTTTGATCTCTTTCGGTTTTTTAAGTTCTTCTATATTGGCTGCAGGAGATGATCCTGTCTTAGAAACGCTGTCTTTTACAATAACATGCGCCTGTTCGATACAGTTTTCGCAGATAAAGCCGCTCTGCCCCGAAATAAGCATCTGTACTTCATTTCTTTTTCTGCCGCAGAAAGAACATTGGTTTGAATTCATACGATATAATATATGTTAAAGAAAATCGTAAAAAATTTCTTTTTTACGATTTTATGCTTTTAAGAATTAATAATTGAGTTTTGGATCTCTTTATATTCTTCGTCTGTTAATTTCAGTCTCTCATTTCTGAAGTTCATGTCTTCCATTTTGTTTAAGGGAATAAGATGGATATGGGCATGAGGAACTTCAAGTCCTACTACAGCTACTCCCACTCTTACGCAGGGAACTGCATTTTTTACTTTTTTGGCAACCTTCTGGGCAAATCCCCAAAGGTTTTTATATTCTTCACTTTCCAGATCAAAGATCAGGTCAACTTCTTTTTTGGGAACTACCAGTGTATGCCCTTTCACCAAAGGCATTGCATCAAGAAATGCTACAAAATTATCGTCTTCAGCAATTTTGTATGAAGGAATTTCACCATTGATGATCTTTGTGAATATACTGCTCATTTTAGAAGTCAAATTTTAAAGTTGAATTTAATTCTGTGGTCTAAAGAGTAATGTCCAATACTTCGAAAGACAGTTTGTTTCCGTTGGGTAATGTAATATCTGCAGTCTCACCTATCACTTTTCCAAGTAATCCCTTAGCGATTGGGGTATTTACAGATATTTTTCCTGTTTTAAGATCGCTTTCGTTATCCGGCACTAAGGTAAACACCTGCTCCTGATTGGTCGCATTGTTTTTAAGTTTAACCGTAGTAAGGATTGAAACCTTTGAAGTATCTAATTGACTTTCATCTATGATCTTGGAATTTGCAATAGCATCCTTAAGCTTGGAAATTCTCATTTCAAGCATACCCTGAGCCTCTTTAGCAGCATCGTATTCAGCATTTTCAGATAAATCTCCTTTATCTCTCGCTTCTGCAATCTGCTGGGTAATTTTTGGTCTTTCCACAGTTTCCAACTGTTCCAGCTCAGCTTTCATTTTCTCTTGTCCCACCTTTGTTACATAGCTTGCCATAATTTTCAAAATTTAGTTTTGGTATAAAAAAATAATCCGACATTTGCCGGACAATGTTTTACGTGTTATAATCGTTTAACTTTTACAAATATATAAAAATTTAAATTGAAATGAAAAAAACTTTTTCAATCCTGTCCATTTTAACACTGCTGATTTTCAGCAATTTAACTATAAACTCATGCGGAACCAGAGAAGATACCGTGAACTGCTTCCCCAATAACCCTATCAATGTATCTTTAAATCTTAACCTGCCCGCCTATAATAATCTCAACTATGACGGAGGCTGGATTTATGTGAACGAACAGCAGTCCGGAACAAGGGGATTAATCGTAGTCAGGGTAGGAGATTCATTCAAAGCTTACGACCGTAATGCGCCCCATATCTGCCCTGATGCCAATACAACGCTTGAGGTAAAAGATAATATCAGTATCCTGTGCCCTAAGGATAATACCCGCTGGATTTTGAGAACAGGTCAGCCGGAATCCGGTGCTGCAACTTCCCTGCCTCCCAAAACATACCCTTACAACTATGATGTTGCCACCAAAACATTAAATATTTATTATTAGAATGAAGATTGTGATTCAAAGAGTTTCCGAAGCTCATGTAAAAGTAGATGGAAAAATTGTCGGGAAAATTGGTAAAGGACTGATGCTACTGACCGGAATTGATGAAAACGATGAGAAGCAGGATGCTGACTGGCTTGTTCAGAAGATCCTGAATTTAAGGATCTTCGGGGATGAAGATGATAAGCTTAATCTTTCTGTAAAGGATATTTCCGGTGAAATTTTGTGCATCAGCCAGTTTACATTAATTGCAGACTATAAAAAAGGAAACCGTCCTTCTTTCATCAAAGCGGCAAAACCGGATAAAGCGGTTCCTCTTTTCGATTATTTTAAAAAGGAACTGGCTAAATCAGGATTAAAAACCGAAAGCGGAATTTTCGGCGCAGACATGAAGGTATCACTGGTTAACGACGGGCCAGTAACGATTGTCATGGATTCACTCACGAAAAGCTAATACTGCTGAAATTAAGAACCCAATCATTTTTATTAAATTCACAAAAAAGTGATTAATATTTCTCATTAAAATTATATATTTGGTTTACAACCATTTAATAAGATATTATGAGAACAAAAATTAGACTTTTCGCATTATGCATTTTCATTTTCGTGTTTTCATTCGGGCAGAAAACCGATCAATTAAAATCTAACATTTATGTATGCTTCTCAAAAGAGTTCAGCTCTGAGAAAGAGGCTCTCAGTAAAAACCCTGCATTAGCAGAATTTGTCAAAGCCAATGAAATTTCATTTATTAATGACCTTGGCTTCAGTGACAGGAAACTTGAGGAAATGATGGCAAGCAGCAGAGCAATCGGTAATTCAGGCGAATCTGTTCAAAAGCTGAAACGCATCTTCAAAGTCAGTCTTTCCTTCCAAAATCATGAGGAAGCTGAAAGAACAGTACGTATTCTTGAAAAATTCCCGGAAGTAGAATATGTTTGTGTAATGAGCAGCATACCTATTGAGCCTCCGTTAGTTAAGACTTTTGTGGCTACGCCGGATCTTGAAAGTCTTCAGACTTACCTCAACGACAATCCCGGGATCAATGCAAAATATGCATGGTCCAGAGGAATTACAGGGCAGAATATCCGAATCCGTGATGTAGAATACGGCTTTTACAAAACTCACGAAATGCTTTCCAATCAGAATTCAATACAACTGGAGCCGGGATATTCGCCGAATTCGGGGTTATCAGGCAATAACTACAGGGATCACGGGACTGCTGTGGTCAGTATTCTAGGTTCTGTAAAAGATAATATCGGGCTTTCCGGTGCAGCCTACAGCGCATCAGAAATCAAAGGATATATGGAATGGACTACTGTGGGCTACAACAGGGCTGCAGCAGTAAGCAGATCGATCAATGCATCGCAGGCCGGGGATATTATTTTATATGAAATGCAGACGGGTGGAAAAGACGGCCAGTACTGCCCTGCCGAATATGACAGTGTGATCTGGGACCTGACGAAAGCAGCTACCGATTCAGGAATCATTATTATTGCAGCTGCAGGAAACGGAAATCAGAATCTGGATGATCCATTTTATGCTTCTTACATGGCAAGAGGAAACAGCGGGGCCATTATCGTGGGTGCCGGTTCCCCTAACGCCACCCACTCTAAGCTGAGCTTCAGTACTTACGGAAACCGCGTGGATGTACAGGGTTGGGGAAGTAATGTTTTAGCTGCCGGATACGGTTCATATCAAAAATATGACAATGATAATAACAGGACATACAATTATTTCAGCGGCACAAGCTCTGCTACTCCTGTTGTGGCATCGGCAGCTACTTTGATCCAATCTTTTTACCGGCAGACAACAGGTCAGTATTTGACTCCTGCTGCTATGAAGAATCTTTTGATATCTACAGGAATTCCTCAGGGCGGTACTGTTGCCAATCAAAAAATAGGACCTTTTCCGAATGTAAAAAATGCCATATTACAGCTGGAAAGTAATCCTTTACTTAAACCCAATAAGACTGAAGTTCCTCTTCCTTTAGAAGTTAAAATTTATCCGAATCCTGTAACCAGCCATATTACCATTCACAGCAAAGAAAGTAAAAAACTAGAATTTGAGATGATCAATATGCAGGGAAGAATCATCAAAAAAGGGTCTGCCTTACCTGATGAAAAGATCGGAACCGCAGATCTTCTTCCAGGACAGTATATCATTAATATTACAGAAGGGCCAAGAAGAGTGGTTGAAAAATTTACTAAGTTATAAGAACTTGAAATAGCAATATAAATAATAAGGTGGTCGGTTAGAGCCACCTTATTTAATATCTGCAAAATATGTATCTTGTATTCTTTAATTTACTGAAATATGAATGGAGAAAAGGATTTGGAAACACTTTTAAAAAATATGAAGCCTAAGCATAACGCTGGTGATTATGTTTTCTGTACGGTTAGAAATACAGAAACTATTGATCTGAACCAGATTGAAATGTTCTTCAGAGAGGAGGAAGGATTTACTGTTATTCTTAAAAAAGAGGCGGCTGATTCATTAAATCTGGACTACTCCGCTATCATGTCATGGATAACGCTTACCGTACATTCTTCTCTGGAAGCTGTAGGATTAACTGCTGCTTTTTCAAAAGCTCTTTCTGAGAATAATATTAGCTGTAATGTAGTCGCAGCCTATTATCATGATCATATCTTTATCAATAAGAAGGATACTGAAAAGGCTATGGAAGTATTGAGAAAACTTTCTGAATGAAAATTTATATAAAAATTTAAAGCTCAAAAAAGAGGCTGCCTTTTTCAAGACAGCCCTATTATTTACTTTTTTTTAAATTAGTTTGCAGGAACGCTATTGAAATTAAGCGCTATTTTAAGCGTCATATCTGAGCTTGTCTGATTTTTCAGCTCATACACTGTTCTTACCGTTAGTCCTGTACTTTTTACAACCTCATCCAGATATCCTGTATCGTTAATATCCAGGTTTAAGCTGGAAGAGTCTGTTGTTATATTGGAACGGGATGCAACAAGCCTCTCACTGGTTCCGTTAGATGAAACATAAACTTTTACAGATTTTACTGCACTTAAGTTTCCTCCTGAAGGAGATACCACAGAAACTTTAGCATCAGAAATTCTTACATCTTTGATTTTTGCGTTATTGTTTCCTCCGAACCATGTCTGTACATTGGTAGCAGTAGAAGTGGAAGAAACTTCTTTATCTGCAGGCACTCCCGTAGAAACCAAAACGTTGGTTGTATAAGGGAACGTATTCTGAACCAGCGATTGTACGGTTCCGCAGCTTACTGCTAAAACTGAAACGGCCGCTGACATTAAAAATATATTTTTCATAATATTAAACTTTAGGATTGAATTTGCAGAAATTATACCAAAATGGTGAATCTTATTCCACACTTACATTAAAACCTCCTTTCGTATTACCGGAAGCCATATTACTTTTTCCAATAATCAGCCAGACTTCGCCTTTTCCTTTGGTTTCGTAGGTAATTTCTCTTCCGAAAGGTCCGTCATAATCTCCGTTTGGCAGCCTGATCTGATTGAATCTGATATTAAAGTCTTTTTCATTGGTTGAAATCCTGGCTTTAATAGTAGGCTTGTCATAATGGGTCAGTTTTAAAACCAATTCCTGTCCGTCTTTTGTAAACTCCTCTCCTAACGTAAAAGGAAGCTGTGAAGCATCTGCTGTTCTTATGATCTGCCCTTCTTTTTCGCTTCTCATCACACCTTGACGCAGTACTTCTTTGGTAACGGGAGCATTGTTAATGATTGAATCTTGCTTTCTGAGGGCTGCAGAATCTGTTTTTGTGATAGAATCCGGCATTTCTGTAACCACAGCGGAATCTTTGTTCACGGTTTCCGTTACGGCTGGTTCTTTTTTACATGAAATAATAATCAATGGGATTAACAATAAGGATTTTTTCATAATAATTACTCTTTTAATGTTTCAAAGTAAAGAATCTTCGAAAGGAAAGTTTTGGATTTTTCTGCTTTAATTTTTTCCAGCACTTTCTTTTTAAGCTGCAGATCCTTTTTTTCATCTGCATATTCCAGCAGTCCCTTCTCACTGAAATTGATCTGATCCAAATGATAATTGACTGCAAAGTCTTTACGTTTCATATTCTGGGAGGTAATAATTCCGCCCCAGTTCACATAACTGCAAGCCAAAATTGTTCCATAAAAATACCAGATCATTGTATTGAACAGGAATATATTTCTTTTTTTCTTCTGAATTTTAATGAAAGTAAGAGCCAGCCCGATCAATGATAACAAGAGAAAAGCAAAGACTCCCAGTCTTTTGTAAGTGAATCCGTAACTGATAATATATTCGTAGTTTTTCAAGGCGGCAGAACACACGAGAATGGCATTCAGAATGATCCAGATTCTGGCGAGAATCTTCATCAGTTTTGCTTTAGGATCAAAATTAAAACCGGATTTAAAATAGAACATAATCACCAATACCGCCATAATGATCGACAGGATTACAGCATTGACTCTTTCATGGGTTTCTTCTGAAAGCTGAACGGGAGTTTTTGAAGCTTCATAAAACTGCTCGTAATTGTAAGTAACAATAAAGAATATGAGTAAAATATTCAGGCAAAAGAAGGAAATGACACCGCTGGTTCTCTCCGCCTCCAGATCCAGAAAGGAGTAAGTAGCCTTCTGAACCTTATCGGTATCCTGAAAATCCTCATCCAGCAGATGATTCTTTTTATAAATAAATCTTTCCACTGCATAATTCCAGTAATTGAAAGCAATGAAAAAACCAAGAACAGAAAGACCAAGCACCTGCCATACATTTATATCAAGTTCATAATCCCTGAAAATAGAAGCAAAATGATCGCTTCCCACAGAATAAATTCCAAAAAATAGGGAGATGAATACTAATGGTATAATGATAAAAGCTAAAGTTTTCTGCCATACGCCGGAAACATTTTTCTTCGGCAGCCATTCATCAAAGTTGAAAAACCTGAAAATGGAAGTAATAGTGTTGATGATAAAAACGGGAATCAGGAAAAGTATTTTCAGCTTCCTGTTTCTTGAGCGATAACCCAGCAAAAGAAGGGAACTTACAACCGCCAGCAGGGACGGAAAATCTCTGAACCAGGCAAAAGCAAGACTTGACAGAATACTGATTACAAAAAGTATCAGAAAAATTCTGGTCCTGTTTCTTTCAGGAGTTTTGAATAGGGTAAGCAATGCGTAAACGATGCCAAGTATGGCAAAATTGAGTCCGGGCTCCTGATCATAAAACAAGACAACGAACAAAGCGGCTGTAAGAAATATATAATGATGTGTTTTCATGATTTAAAATTGAAGAATTGAGAAATTAAAAGATTAGAACCATTAAGAAAGGAGGATTTTAAGATGATATCTTCCAATACCACTTAATTAAAATATTACGGATCTGAATTCAAAATAATATAGATATACAGGACAGTAATGGGAATATTGATCAAAAGAAGAAGTACAGAGTTCCCGGATGACTTCTTCTTTGAAATATGGTTCAAAAACTCCAGAAGTTCATACAGCAGGACCAGTATATTGATCACTGCTGCAACCATTACAAAATAAAATCCGGTTATCAGAAGAAAGTCTGCTCTGGTTACCAAATAGGAAACCAGTAAAAAGGTTCCTGATAAAAATGATATCCAAAAGGTATTTCTTCCGGTTTTGCTAAAATTTATTTTCTTCATGGCAATTATTTAATATAGAACTGTTGTTTCTTTCTGCTGGATGTAGTCCTTCAGGTGATCGAAATTCTGCCACAACAGGCTTTCAAAATCCCAATGATAAAACGGCCTCATACTCTGTCCTTTTCTGTAAGCTTTCATATACAACTTCAGATATTCCGGGAGGATGATTGTTCCCAAAACAACAGCTGCAAGGAGATGGGCATTGAGTTTCCCGTTTCCCAGAAGAAGGTACTGCATGGCAATCTCGTCTTCAAACTGGGTTCCGCAGCCGGTTATCAGATGGTGTACGTCATGGTTTTCCATTTTGGGAATCATTGAGAATTCGTGTTTTTTATAAAACTCACCCAGTTTCCTTCCTAAGGAATCTTCCTGGAACTTTAACAGCTGTTCTTCATTGAACTGCCACTGTCTTTTTTTCTTTTTAAAGTATTTTCTGTAGAGTTTCTGGGTTTTATCGTAGACAAACAGCAGAAATTGAACGCGTGTTTTTTTCATAGTATTATTTTTTAGTTTAGGTTAAGTCCTATAAAAGCGTAAAGAATAGCAATAGGGATATTGATCATTATTATACCAACTGCTTTGAGACAGGCTTGAAACTTTGTTGTGTAGATAAATGCATATATCATTATACCCAATATCACCAATAGATTGATGAAAGTTCCAAAAACAAGAAGAAAGTAACCACCTACAGCAAAACCATCATATTTCGTAATTAAATAACCGAACAGGCAGATATTTCCAAGCAAAAAGAATAGTTTAAAAACAGATTTTCCAATTTTTATAATTTCATTATTTTCCATAGACATTATGTTAAGCTTGAATTAAAGTAAAGACTGTAATTTCCGGACGCACCATAAACCTGATCTGAAAAGAATGACCGATCGCCCTGTTGATGTACAGCATTCTCCCGTCCTGAAGATCTATTTCTCCGGATATATATTTTCTGTTTTCAACAGGTAGAAGAGGCGTGATAATACCTGGGATTCTACACTGTCCTCCGTGGGTGTGACCACTCAGAATCCATCCTTTATACCCGTTCCATATATTTCTGTCGCAGGCATCCGGATTATGACAGAGTACTATATTGGCTTTGGAAGGATCAGCCGTTTTCATTACTTCTTGTGGAAAGAAATTGGGTGACCACAAATCTTCGAAGCCTATAAAATTGAGTCCGTGACTTTCTTCACTGCTGTTTTTTAGCATACTGATTCCGAAGCTTTCGAGGGTATCGCAGATTTTTTCGGAACATTCTGTATCATCCCAGTTTTTTCCGTAATCGTGATTGCCTAAAATTCCAAAAGTCGACAATTTCCCATGGGCTGCATGGTTCATTACTTTCTTCAGATCTTCCTGATCTTCCGGAGTTCCATGATTGACAAAATCTCCTGTGTACACTACAAAATCAGGATTAAACTGTTTTGCTTTCTGAAAGGATTCAATCAGGAAATTCCAGTCGAAACGGTCTCCTACATGCAGGTCTGATATCTGCATGAGTATTTTTCCATTCAGTGTTTCCGGGAGATTTTTAATGGGAAGTTTTCTCTGAACAAATTCTACCCAGAAAGGTTCCACCTGCCATGAATACAATGCCGGAAAAGCTCCTATAAATGAAAGCTGCATCAGCCTTTTAATAAATTTTTTCCTTGTCATGATTGAAAATAAAACAGATTTTAACTTCCTGCGAACGGGCTTCCGAAAATCCCTACTGCCAATTCAGCCCAGATTAATGCAAGAGTCAGCAGAATAACAATACAAATCAGGATTCTGTGACTTTGCTTTTTGATTTTACTTCTGACCAGATTGATCATAAAAGCTGTAATAAAAAGTAAAGCTCCTGCTACCAGAAAATCTGAAGCTGACCAATTGAATTCTTTGGACAATACATTTCCCAATAATGGAATACACAGTAAAGCCAACGGAAGGGCATAAATCGTGATTGTTTTTTGTTTTTGTGTCATCATTTTATTTAATTTTTAATTTATAAAGTACTTTGTATTTCAAAGTTAATTTTCAAAAAAAATATAGGTTATCTTCCCAATAATTTTTCAAGGGCGTCCAAATGTTCGTTAAAAGCCTGTCTCCCATTTTGCGTAACACGGTAGGAGGTTTTGGGCTTTTTACCAACAAACTCTTTTTTTACTTCAATATAACCTGACTTCTCAAGGGCATTGCTGTGGCTAGCCAGATTACCGTCTGTAATTTCCAGAAGACCTTTCATTTCAGAAAAATCGACCCAGTCGTTGACCATAAGAACGGACATAATCCCCAGTCTTACACGGCTTTCGAATTCTTTATTGAGTTGATTGATCTTTATCATAGTAAGTCAGTGCTGCAGAATTTAAGAAGGCTTTTCTTAAAATCCTGCAAATTTAATCTTTATTTATATTTTTTATGCATGATCAGCCCATACACAATATGCAAAATTCCAAAACCAATAGTCCAGAAGAGAAGTCCCCAGCCTAAAAAGAACAGGGAAATGAGGCCAAGAATAATCTGGCAATATCCAAGATATTTAATATCCGTCAAAGTGTATCTTTCTGCAGCGACCAGAGCAATGCCGTAAAATATTAATGTTGCCGGGGCGATCCATACGAACAGATGATGAAAAAGAAGTGCAAGACAGAAGACTCCGCCTGTTACCAAAGGAACGGCGAAGGTTAAAAGCAAACGCTTCGTTGTCGCATCCCAGATCTTCTGCCCTTTCTTTTTGCTTTTATTGGCTGTAAAAATATAACCGCTCAATAAGGCTGTCAACAAAATTACTGCTCCGGTAACTACAAGTTCTCTTACTAATGCGGGACTGAAAAAATTCCTGTCTCCGTCAAAATAGTCAATCCCTTCTCTTTGGAAAACAAAATACACGTATCCGGCGCCAATCAGTGCAGCCAAGCCTGCAAAAACACCTGACAGTCCGCTCAATGAAATAAATCTGGAAGACCGCTCCATCATAGAACGGATATGAGATAAGTCTTCGTGATAGTTTTTCGAATCCATAAAAAGAACTTTGAATTACAAAGTTATAATTTAATTTCAATCTGCAAAATATTTTTTTTAAATTTTAATGATTTCTTATCAAACAAAAAACCGCTGAAGTAATCAACGGTTTAATAATTTATGATAAAAAGATTATTTTGCTCTTAATCTTTCTTTAATTCCTTCGATATTTTTCTTCGCAGAATCCTCAAGAATCAGGCTTGCACTCATATGAATTCTTGCCGGCATCAGTTCATTGAAATAGTCTGTTCCTTCCCAGGATACTTTTTTAATTAAAGCCAAAGCCTCACTGCTTCTGGAAGCCAGCGTCTGCATAAACTTTTCCAGTTTGGAATCCATTTCCTGGATATTTTCCGATACGGAATGATAAACGTTATGCTGTTCCGCCCATTCTGCCGATCTGAAATCTGCATCGATGGCCATTGCAGCGAATTGCGATTTTCCGATTTTTCTTTCCACATAAGGTCCGATTACGAAAGGTCCGATTCCTAAATTAATCTCCGTAAGTGCCAGAGCTGAATCTTTAGTAGCAAAACAGTAATCTGCACCGCAGGCAATACCTACTCCACCCCCTGTTGTTTTTCCCTGAACTCTTACCACAACTATTTTTCCACAGTTTCTCATGGCATTAAGAACTTTAGCAAATCCTCCGAAAAATTGGGTAGAGGCCTCTAATTCTTCAATCGCTAAAAGTTCGTCAAAACTTGCTCCTGCACAGAATGCCTTTTCACCTTCGCTTTTTACCAGTATAGCTTTCACTTCTTCTTTAGCTCCTTCATCCAGAATGGTCTGAGCCAGTTTTTCTAAAATAGCTCCGGGAAGGGAATTGCTTTTGGGCGTTCCGAAGGTAATTTCGGCAATATTGTTTTTAATTTCTGATGCTACGAATTCGTTCATTTTTATTTTAATTGGATTCTTACAAAAATACTAAATACCACCTTTCCGGAGAAATTATAGAACATAAATTCCAGATTAAAATGCAACCCCTTAATATCTGCATTCTCTCATCATAAAAACCATAACTACAGGAAAAATAAATCACTATTACGTATAAATACGGACTCCTCAATTTGGTATTTTCTACTCTAGTACTGCCTTCCTATATATTGTTCCTTTGACTTATCAAACTTATAGTAAGGCGGTATCCGAAAAGCCCACAGAACAGAGTAGGAAAATTTTAAACTGAAAAAAAAATATTATCATGGATGAGTACATGGGAATCGTAAAACTATTTGCAGGAAATTTTGCACCAAGGGGCTGGATGTTCTGCGACGGCAGTATATTGAGTATTTCTCAAAACTCTGCACTATTTTCTTTATTGGGAACAACGTATGGGGGTGACGGGATAACTACTTTCGCACTGCCTAATCTGATCGGGCGTATGGCTTTAGGAGCAGGAAATATGACCTCAAGTAAATATTATCCTTTAGGAATCGTTTCCGGAACAGAGCAGAATACATTGCTTCAACAAAATATGCCAAGTATGGGGGGCGGATTTCAATTAAAAGTGGCTAACGCCAATGCTACCAGCTCTACACCTACTGCCAATACCTCAATTGCCATAACAGGGAATCAGGTGGGAAGAGATTTTACTGCTGTACCAAGCTTTGTAGAGACAGATCCTGATACTGCTATTAATGTAAAATCGATCTCTTATACGGGACAGGGTATCCCGGTAAACAATATGCCGCCTTTTTTAGGGCTAAATTATATCATTTGCGTAGAAGGCATTTATCCGCCTCGCAGCTAAAAACCATTTAAAACCTAAATCATGAAAAGATCTATTTTTTTAACCTTTTGTAGTCTGCTGATCTCTTTACTGTCTTTTGGGCAGACCAGTACGGAACAATTTGAAACTGAATCCAATGGGAGTCCAAGTTTCACAGATAACGGAGTGATTTTTAATATCATTTCGTATGTATCAATATTTGACATTCAGGCAAATTACCCGGGAACAGGCTGGAACGGCACTGCTAATGATAACAGATATATTGATAATTCAGGTTCCGTTGCCACGGGTGCTTCTTTTAGCATTAAGACAACAGCCAACTTATTTAAAGTAAATCGATTTTGGATATTTCTTTCCAATAATGCATTAAATCAAAATGTTGTCGGAAATCTTACCGTAACCGGAAAATTATCTGGAATAACTAAATTCACTCAAACCAAAACGACGGGGTTTGCTACATCTCTTGGTGCAACCAATGGATATACTTTAATTGATTTAACCAATCTGAATGGACAAAATTATTCGAACATTATTATTGATGAACTTCGAATCACTTTAGGCGGAGCCTATACCTATGCAGGTCTGGATTCATTTACCTGGGTAAAAGACAGCAATATAGTTTTGGCGACGAATGAAGCGGCAATTTCAAAAAAAGAAATAAGCATCTATCCTAATCCTACCAGCGGACCTTTTACCATTAAAACGGAAGAGAACGGACAAGCGGAAATTTACAGCCAGGATGGTAAATTGCTGAAAACATTAGAGATGAGGAAAGGAAATAATCAGGCAGACGTATCGGAACTTTCTAATGGTGTTTACATCCTTAAAACATCTTCAGGATCTTCTAAAATTATCAAAAAATAAATTTTTCATAAGCGATTTGTGCCGCAAAAAGATTCTAAATGCATAAATGAAAAATCCCCTTGAGCTATTCAGGGGGATTTTGTTTTTTCAATGCTAAAATATATTTATCAATGTAAAGCTGTTTTTCTTTTGTTTTATACTGCTGGATATATCTGGGATGTTCAAGTACGGTCATTTTCTCAAATAACTGAGCTTCTTCATTCAGTTTCAAAATAAATTCTGAATTCTTTTTACCAAGTACAAAAACTTCAGAAGTATCAACTCCCAGGCTGATATGTTTCTTCAGAGAATCTATCATAAAGTCTTTTACTGCTTCAAAAAGCTTTTTATCATCATAATAATTGGCGTTCAGCCAGCCTGTTTTTGCTTTTCTTACAATAGCCAGCGGAAAAGGTGAATTGATGTAAATCTCCTTATAAAATCCCTCTGCACCACCATATCCGGCAATCATATCATAAACAAAAACCGAGGACACTTCATGGGTCCGGGCTGAATTCATTTTGATGCCACAGACGTTTTCCAGTCTTTTGGTATCGGTAAACGGAACCCCGGTTACTCCTGCACCATGTCTGCTGGGATTGATCCCGATAATAAATTTTCTACGGTTCCGGTCATTGTAGTATTTGTGATAAAATTCTCCCATTACTTTCATGGTTTCAGGATTGTCCAGATAAGGATTCAGCGCCTCGAAACCATCTGGAAGATCACCCCGGAACTGTAGGTTTTTATTAAATTCTATAACTTTATCAGCAAATGTTTTCATTGAAAAGAATAATAAAAACAATGTAGCAATTTATTACTAAACTGCTACATTGTTGTAGTGCTCCTTTTTGAATATAAAATTATTCCTCTATTCTTGTATCTACGAATTCATAATTTTCATTATTTTGTTCAAAAGACATTTGTGAGGCTTTAAATTTTACATGATCTTCATCTAAAACCTTATAATCATAGACATCAGTTTTACCATCGCCTTTATGGAGCTCATAAAACTTACCGTTTTCAACCCACCATTGTCCTTTTTCCGTAAAAGTTGTAGTCTTTCCATCCTGTACAGCGACAAATAATAAAAGAAATTTACCATCATCCGAACGATGCATGATCCAGCTTTTATGCATTCCTGCAATCTGCTGATCATCTTCTTCTCCTGACCAGCTTCCTACCAGCTTCTGATCTATCTGATTTTTTTTACTGTTGCTTTGCTGTGCAAAAGCTATTACAGAAAAGAACATCATCATAATAACGCTTAATTTTGTTTTCATTTTAGTTTATTTAAAAAATATGAGTACATGCATTTCACTATTTACCGGAATTCCTTCTGAAGTAGCTGTTTTCCATTTCGATTTCTTTACAAAATCCTTAAGCTTTTTAATAAAGTATCCTGAAAACTGATAGTTATTTTCATTCTGAAAACGAATTTCTACCTGAGGCTCAGAAATAGTACCGTCTTTTCGAAGGATGAAGTTAGCTTCCATTGACGAATATAAATCTTTTTCTTTTCTGAAAGCAAATTCGTCCGGATATTCAGTTTCATTCCAAAAGTCTTTTTCTACTAATTTAAGAGCTTCACTATAATCATTTGATTTTGCATATCGTGAATTCATATCACATTCCTCAAAACTGAAAATCTCATTTTTCCTCTTGTTGATGTAAGAAATTTCTGCAACCTTTCTTAAAGAATCTATAAAATTTACACTATGCCTTCTAACAATTTCTTCATTCATTCTTTTACCATAACAATTCTGTTTTGAGTAAGGTACCGTACAGTAATACATACTTTTCCTCGGCTTTATGGAATATAATGCTAAAAGAGAATCAAGTTCAGCATCGCTCCTGTACATTTCAACCATTCCAAAAACATGAGTATAAAAAATATGGTTGTTTTTAATATCCTCAACTGCCTTTTTCTCTTCTGCAGTGCATAAAGAATCCCAATATTTTCTTTCTTCTTCTTCCATTGCATATGAAATTCCGGCAAGTGGTTCATATTCTGTTTTTGCAATACTTTTCTTTTTAGAAGTACAGCAGACAAGAAATAAAACCGAAAAAAGGTAACATATATTGATTTTCATAAATAATTTGTGCATTAAAAAAGTCATAAAAGATAATGAATTTCCTTTTATGACTTTTATATTTAAGAATGTTATGTATTAAATCAACCCAAATTGCTCAAAATGGTGGGTAAAATGTTTTTTATGCATCAGTTCCCACATTTCTTTATTCAGTTTTCCGAATACAAAGTTCATATGCTCTGCCTGCGGATTTTCTTTGTAGTAAATTGAATATCTTTTCAGGGTGTCAAGGAAAGACTGTTTTGCAGCTTCCAGGTTTTTATGTTTCAATTCAAGTAAAGTTTCATCTTCAGCCAGGAAAGGGGCCGGGAAATCCTTCGGCATTTTTCTGTGGTTGTAAAGGGAGTCCTGCCATTTTTCCAGCTGTTCTTCCGGAGTAAAGCATTTGTCAGCTTCCGGCTCTCCTAAACTTACCAGAACTCCATGTTCCAGGTGCTCAATCATTTGCTGAGGAGACATTTTACCCCAATTAGGCTGGGTATTTTCTGACAGACCATTCAATATCTTAGTAACATTTTTCACGTTGAGGTCGATAAATGGAGAATGTTTGGCCACCAATGTTAAGATGGTTGCAACACAAACGATTTCATCTCTTTGATTCACCACTTCAACCAGCCATTTTACAACACCGGAAGGAATATTTCTCCCTTTTACTCCTCTGTTGATTTTTTCTTTTGCAGTTAAATAAACAGTGATGGTATCTCCCGCATAAACTGGTTTAAAGAATGAACAGTTTTCGAGTCCGTAATTGGCGATAACAGGCCCTTTTTTCCCGGAAACGAATAATCCCGCTGCTGCAGAAAGGATGAAATATCCATGAGCAACCGTTTTATCGAAAATAGTTCCCGTTAAACTTGTAGCATCGGTATGAGCATAGAAGTGATCCCATGAAACATTGGAGAAATTAACGATATCCGCATCAGTAACGGTTCTTCCTGCTGTTTCTAATGAATCTCCAATTTCAACTTCTTCAAAATATTTCTGGAACGGATGCTTGTCTGAGAACTTTTTCTCCGCACCCTGCTGATAAATTTTTGTAATCGCTTTCAAAACATCCGGTGAACCCTGGATGGCTGTTTTCTGAAGGAAGAAATGAAGACCGTTCAGTCCGCCCATTTCCTCACCTCCTCCCGCTCTTCCCGGACCTCCGTGCATCAGGGTAGGAAGTGGAGAACCGTGACCTGTACTTTCTTTGGCATTATCCCTGTTCAGTACAAAGATCCTTCCGTGCTGGGAAGCCATTTTCCATGAAGTTTCGGCGATAAAGTTCTCATCATGAGAAATAATGGAACCTACTAAACTTCCTTTTCCTCTTTTTGCCAGAGCTGCCGCTTCTTCTGCATCTTTGTATGGCATTAAAGTCGAAACAGGTCCGAAGGCTTCTACATCGTGAGAGATATTTTTCTCGAAAGGCTTATCGTTAAGGAATAATTTCGGGCTCATAAATGCTCCGTTATCGTAATTGGCATCTACAAGCTCGTGTTTTCCGTCGTATATTAATTCTGTTTCGGATTTTAAGATATTTACTTTTCTTACCACCTCATCATACTGCTGTTTTCCGACTAAAGAACCCATTCTGGTTTCTCTGCTTAATGGATTCCCGATTTTAGTTTGATCTAAGGCTCTAGATAAAGCATTCTGCACATCTCCAATCAGGTGCTCAGGAACAATGATCCTTCTGATCGCTGTACATTTCTGGCCTGCTTTGGTGGTCATTTCGTTTCTTACTTCTTTGATGAACAGATCAAATTCGGGAGTGCCAGGTTTTGCATCCAAACCAAGAATCGAACAGTTCAGTGAATCTGCTTCCATATTGAAACGTACTGCATTTCCGGCTACAGATGGCAAAGATTTCAGCTTTCTTCCTGTATTGGCTGAGCCGGTAAAAAGTACGGAATCTCCGTCCTGAACATAATCCAGAATATTTCCAGGCTCACCGCAAACCAACTGAACCGCTCCTTCCGGCAGGACACCGCTTTCAATCATGTCCTGAAAAACAGCATTGGTAAGATAGGAACCGAACGGTGATGGTTTTACAATAGATGGAACCCCTGCCAATAGTGACGTTGACAGTTTTTCCAGCATCCCCCAAACAGGAAAGTTATAAGCATTGATCTGAATGGAAACCCCTTCACTTGGTGTCAGAATGTGAGTTCCCAAAAAAGTTCCGTTAGCAGAAATTTTCTGAGTTTCTCCATCTACCCAGAACGGTGTATTCGGAAGCATTCTTTTGGCCAGTCCGGAATAGGTAAAGAAGGTACCGAAACCTCCTTCTATATCTACCCACGAATCTGCATGGGTGGCTCCGGTTTTATATGATAATTCGTAATATTTTTTCTTTCTTTCCAAAAGGTAAAGTGCTACTTTTTTCAGCATCTCACCTCTGTCATAAAACGTCATGGAAGAAAGGTTTCTGTAGCCTACTGTTCTTCCGTAGTCAAGAGCCTGCTCAAAATTAAGCCCTTCCGTATCTGAAACGGCTACCTGCTCGCCTGTAACGGCATTGTATAAAGGTATTCCGTTTCCGGCACCTTCTACCCATTCTCCGTGTATATAGTTTTTTAACTTTTCCATACAGTAATTGAGTTTAATAATGCATTAGTTTAACAGTTACCAATAATTGTTACACGAATACATTTCATATTGTTACATTTTAATTTATTTTGATTCTTTATACGGAAACATTTTCACCAAACCTTCATACAAACTTCTGTGAAGAATGGTGGCATGATTATCCGTTTCCATCATTTTATATTCTACTGTCCAATTTTTCTTGCCTGAATTTTTAAGAACATTATAAATATCTTCTGCATCTTTTACCATCACAGGATGTTCTCCTTTCCCTACAGAAACATAAACGAATTTTTTAGTGTCCGGAGATTTTGCAAGTAATTGAGGAGCTTGTTTTAAAAGACTTTCATCATCCCACCATAAACTTGGGCTAATGATAAAATAGTTAGTAAACATTTCAGGTTTCTTCAAAAGTATTTCTGTTGCCAGGAGCCCTCCCAGAGATTGACCGAACAAATATTTGTCAGTGGTTTTAAACTGGCTTTCAACGTAAGGTTTTAATTCTTTTTCAAGGAAAGCAATGAATTTATCAGAATGTCCTGTGGTAGGATAATCTTTCTGCAAGTCTTTTAAATCCGTATGAAAAGTAAAATCTCTTTTTCTGTCTACATTAGCAATCCCCACTACAATAGCTTCCGGCATGGAATACATCTGATTAAAGAATTGTACTAACCCTGTCACGTGAATAAAATCTTCATTCATACTTCCATCCAACAGATAGATCACAGGGTAAGATTTTGTTTTATCATACCCTTGCGGAAGATAAATATTCAACGTTCTGTCTTCATTTAAGGTTTTGGACTTCATCGTCCTCACTTCTCCTATTGTAAGCGGTTTTGTAGTAACAGTCTGTGCTGATACTGTACTATTCACCGCGAACATTATGCTGCATATAAGTGCAATTTTTTTAATCATATTTAATTTTAATGGTCATTATTTTACATCATCCCAGATACTGTAATCAACAATTTTCGTAGGAGTTTGCTGAATATATTCTGTAAAGGGTTCACAGGGTAAAATAGCTTCTTTCCCTTCTCTTGCCAATTCCTGGTAAAGCTTGGTTCCTTCGGTTTTCCAGTGAATCATTTCATCGGAGACATCACGGATGATCTTTGCGGGACTTCCTACAATGAGTTTTCTTGGTTCACATTTGAAGTTGGCCGGAACAAAGGCTAAGGCGCCAATAATACATTCATCACCGATAACAGCTTTATCCATCACTACGGAATTCATTCCAACAAGACAGTTTTTCCCGATATGTCCGGAATGGATGATGGCTCCATGCCCTATATGTGCAGATTCCTCAAGAATGGTCTCAATATTGGGGAATACATGAAGGGTACAGTTTTCCTGAACATTCGCACCGTCTTTAATGATAATTTTCCCCCAGTCGCCGCGGATCACGGCATTGGGTCCGATATATACTTCTTCGCCGATCTCTACATTCCCAATGATTACGGCCTGCGGATGGATGTAGGCAGAAGGCTTGATGATGGGACGTATGCCGTGGTATGAGTAGATGTTCATTTTATTTAATTTGAAAATTTGAAAATAGATTAATTTGAAAATGAGTAACGTCCTGAAACATTTTCAAATTCTCAGATTAGCCCATTTTCAAATTAATTATACTTTTTCAATAACCATTGCATAACCCTGTCCGACACCGATACAAAGGGTACACAATGCATATTTCTTATTCTGTTTTTCAAGTTCTATAGCAGCAGAACCAACAATTCTAGCCCCGGAAACTCCCAGTGGATGTCCTATGGCAATAGCTCCTCCGTTTGGATTCACTCTTGAGTCATCATCTTTTAAGCCTAAGCTTCTGGTTACTGCTAAAGCCTGTGCTGCAAATGCTTCATTCAACTCAATGATATCCATATCATCCAGAGAAAGGTTGAGTCTTTTCAATAGTTTCTGCGTTGCTTCCACAGGTCCTATCCCCATGATTCTCGGTTCTACACCTGCTACGGCCGATCCTAAGATTTTTGCTTTAGGCTTTAATCCGTATTTTTTTACAGCTTCTTCACTTGCAAGAATAAGAGCGGCTGCTCCGTCATTCATTCCTGAAGCATTTCCGGCAGTTACTGTTCCTTCTTTTCTGAAGGCAGGACGAAGCTTCGCAAGACCTTCCATTGAAGATGCAGGTTTAATAAATTCGTCTGTATCAAAAATTTTAGGTTCTCCTTTTTTCTGTGGAATTTCAACTTTCATAATTTCTTCTGCCAGTCTTCCATTTTCCAGAGCTTTTGTAGCTTTCTGCTGAGACCAAAGGGCAAATTTATCCTGATCTTCCCTGCTGACATTGTGAATATCGGCAAGGTTTTCTGCGGTTTCTCCCATCCCGTCTACTCCATACATTTCTTTCATTTTCGGGTTAACAAAACGCCATCCGAACGTGGTATCAAACATCTGGCTGTCTCTTCCGAAAGCAGAACCCGGCTTAGACATTACATAAGGAGAACGTGTCATGTGCTCTACTCCACCTGCAATATAAATTTCACCTTCTCCTGCTGCAATGGAACGGAAAGCATTCGCTACTGCAGACATTCCCGAAGCACAAAGCCTGTTTACCGTTTCGCCACCGATTTTGTAAGGAAGTCCTGCCAGCAAAAGAGCCATACGGGCTACATTACGGTTATCTTCCCCTGCCTGGTTGGCGCATCCGAAAATAACGTCCTCAATTTCTTCTACAGGAACCTGAGGGTTTCTTGCCATTACTTCTTTGATCACAATTGCGGCTAAATCATCCGCTCTTACTTCTGATAATCCTCCCTGTAATTTTGAGATTGGTGTTCTTACGTAGTCTATGATGTATACGTTGTTCATAATTATTTTGATGTAATAATCCGGTAATGTAATAATGTAGCAATTCCAGATTTATTTGTTTTTATTTCTTAGTTCTACAACCTGTTTTAAAGTATAGGGTTCGAATTTGAAGTCTGGCCCATACATTCTTTTGATATTTTCTTCAAAAGTAGAATCGAAACCTGCTTTTTTTCTTCTTTTATTAACATTTTTGAGATCTTTTACAGGCCAAACAAAATTCACAAAGACTTGTTTTCCGTCCTTATCTTTTGTCATTTCTCCAGCTCCCTGTGTTCCGTAGATCTGTTCTTTGTTTTCATACATCAGATACCGATCTTCCATCATGGCAACCCATGTGAACGGAATTTCTTTCTTTTTTCCAGCTTCCTTTATGAGTGGCAGATATTTTCCAATTTTGGTAGAATGCTGGATCACATACCATGCTGCCTGATTCGTAGGTTCTCCTACAAGTGTTTTCCCAGGATAACCATATTGAGCAATAATTTTTTCAATTTTCTGCATATTCAGGCTATCATGTTCTGCCACCAAAAGCCAGTTCTTCTTTTTGAACTCTTCTTCGTCAATATGCAAATCTTTCAACAGCTGTTCTTTTTTCTCCGGAGTTATTCCGGTATCAAAAAGCATTCTATATCCCTGATCCACTCGCATGATTTCATCAAGTTCCTTTTTTAAGGTTTCATTTATTTTCTGCTGAGCATTCATCAGAAAAGCTGAAACTACGAAAAGTAATGCAGCTATTTTTCTCATACTTTTGGATCCGGTATTTGGTTTGGTTTTTTACAAGTCGGTTACTTTTTTTCCAATTTTGTAGACTGTTCCTACAAATTTTGCAATCAGCTCCTTATTTTGATTCGTGATCTGAATATCATACACCGCTGTTTTTCTTGTGTCATTCACCAAGACACTTTCTGCTCTGAAAACATCACCTTCTTTTCCTGCTTTGGTAAAGTTGATGATACAGTTCAGCGCAACCGCCGCATCTCCTAAGTTGTTGGACGAAAATGCCAGTGCAGAATCTGCAAAAGCAAAGGTAACTCCACCATGAACGGTTTTAAGCCCATTGATCATGTCTTTTTTGATGGGCATTTCTATTAAGCAATAGTTTTCTTTTACTTCGATCATTTTTATATTCATCCATTGGGAAAAATAATCCTGATTGAGCATATAATCTGCAACTTGTCTCGGCGTCATAAATTTAATGTGTTGATATGATGATATACTGATGTGTCGCTTAATCGGCAAATTAGCACATCGGCATATTTCCTAATTCATTTTTTTAAGTAAAGGGCTTTGTCTGTACCTTTCTTCCTGGTATTCTTCGTAAAGATTCTGCAGGGTTTCAGAGATTTTTGAATAGCCGATCTCTTTTCCCCAGGCCAATAATCCTTTCGGGTAGTTTACTCCTTTCTGCATCGCCAGTTCAATATCTTCATCGCTGGCAACGCCTAATCTTTTGGCTTCTACCGCCTCATTGATCAACATTGAAATGATTCTTAAAAAGATCTGCTGATATAAAGCATCATCTTTCTGAGCTGCCGGGTTCTCTGCACCTTCAGCATAATTGTAGAAACCTTTTTCTGTTTTTCTGCCGTGAAGTTTGGCTTCGGACATCCTTTGCTGAAGAAGGGACGGTTTATACTTCGGATCGTAGAAATAATCTTTGTAAACGGTTGTCGTTACGGCAAAGTTCACATCAACACCAATCAAATCCATTAATTCAAAAGGTCCCATTTTAAAGTTTCCAAGTGTTCTCATGGCCTCGTCTACCTGTTGGTGAGTTGCGATATTTTCTTCAACAATTCTCAAACCTTCGCCATAGTATGGACGTGCAATTCTGTTAACGATAAATCCGGGAATATCTTTAGCGATGACAGGCATTTTACCCCACTCTTTCATGAGGTTATACATTTTTTCAGCTAATGATTTTTCTGTAAGCAAAGATGGAATAATTTCAACCAGAGGCATTAGTGGAGCCGGATTGAAGAAGTGAATTCCGATGAAACGTTTAGGTTTCTTTAATTCTGCACCGAGAGAGGTGATAGAAATGGATGATGTATTGGAACTGATGATACAGTCTTCAGAAACATAGGTTTCGAGCTCAGTAAATACTTTGATTTTTATGTCTTTATTTTCGATGATGGCTTCTATGATCAGCCCGCAATCTTTAAAGTCTTTTAGTTCTGTAGCGATGGAAATATTAGCTAAAATTTCAACCATTTTCTCTGCCGAAATTTTCTGCTTGTCAACCAGTCTGGTTAATGTTTTTTCCAAACCTACAGTGGCTGTTTCTACCTGTTTTGGATTGGCATCATATACCCAGACTTTGCATCCGTTCGTTGCAGCTACTTGTGCAATGCCGATTCCCATAGTCCCGGCACCGATAATTCCTACGTTCATAATTTTAATTTGAAAATTTGAAAATGAATTAATTTGAAAATTATTTAAGCTTTGCGCTTGAAATAATTTTAGAAAGAATTAATAGAATCTCCCTCAAATCCGATAACATTTTTTCGCTCGGAGATTTTAAATGCGGAGATTCTAAACAAAGTAAAATCCAATATTCGGTTTCATCAGCTTCTTTAGCCGCAATTTTTAATTTATGAATAAAATCGGCCTTACTTTCCGCATTCTGAGCTTCTCTAACATTCGCTCCAATGGATGTTCCCGATTTAAAAATCTGATTGGCCAAAGAAAATTTGTTAGCTTTATATAATTCTTATGAAAATTCAATAATATTCAATGCAAAATCGAAAGTCTTATTTATAATAATATTTTCTTTGTCATTTCTCATTTTCAAATTCTCAAATTAATTCATTTTCAAATTGATTTATTTCCCTTTATATTCAGGTTTTCTTTTCTGTAAAAAGGCATTTACACCTTCTATAAAATCTTCTGTTTCTGCTGCTTCTTGCTGTAGATCGCCTTCCAGTTCAAGCTGCTCTTTCAAAGTATTGCTGTAAGACTGGGCAAAAGCTTTTTTAGTTAATTTAATAGCAGCTGTCGGCATATTTGACATTTTTTCAAGGATTTCCATCGATTTAGGAGCAAATTCTTCCTCTGTGAAAACCTCAGCGACCAAACCATAAGATTTGGATTCTTCAGCTGATAATCTTTTTCCAGTAAATGCTAAATAATTGGCTAACTGTCTTCCCAATAATTTTGGTAAGAAATAAGTTCCTCCTGTATCAGGAATGAGTCCGATGTTTGAAAATGCCTGGGCAAAATAGGATTTATCAACTGCCAGAACAAAGTCGCAGATCAGGGCCAGCATAGCTCCTGCTCCTACTGCAGGACCATTTACCAATGCCATAACAGGCTTTTTACAACGCGTGATCTCTGTTACCAGAGGGTTGTAGTAGTCCACCACAATTTTTCTGATGATATCATTATCATGGTGTTCATTCCCCTGTACGAAGGCATCATCCAGATTCTGACCGGAGCAGAAAGCTCTTCCTCTTCCTGAAATTGCCACGCATCTTACTGTTGGATCTTCGCTGCATTCTTTAATAAAATCTTTGAGATCCGATAAAGAAGGCTTGGTAAGCGCGTTCATGGTTTCTGGCTGATTGAGGTAAGCTATTTTCAGTTTTCCGTCAAAATGCGTTTCAATATCAAGTTGTGTATACATGGTTCTAAATTTAAAATTAAATGATTAAAAGAATTAAAAATTACACTGCTCTAATTTAACAATATAAAATAATCTAACAATCTATATAATGTGACAATCTAACAGTTTAATTATGTAACAATAAATAGTTATGCATAACATCAATGGCATTTAAAATAATCAAAAGGTTCCAGACAGTCCAGGCATTGGTAAGAAGCCTTACACAAGGTAGATCCGAATCTGCTGATCTGTTTTGAATTCATAGAGCCGCAACGAGGGCATTTTTTAGGTTTCCCAATATGATGTTCGTCTGCTCCTTTTTCGGGTGGTGTAATTCCGTAAGCACGGAGTTTTTCTCTCGCTTTATCCGTCAGCCAATCTGTTGTCCATATGGGAAACATTTTGGTTACTACTTTCGCTTCCCAGCCGTTCTCCTTCATGATCTTCATGATATCCTCCTCAATGGTGAACATGGCAGGACAGGCAGAGTAAGTGGGCGTAATGGTTACTTCACAGGTATTCTCACCTGTAATTTTTGCCTCTCTTACAATGCCCAGCTCCACAACGTTGATCACCGGAATTTCGGGATCGGGAACCTGGGATAGTATGTTTAATAAATCATTCATAAATAATAGATGTGATAATATAATGATTTGATAATGCGTTGATAATTTCATCAACAAATCAACAAATTATCTTACCACGTACATCCCGGATAAGCTCTCTGCATATACTGAAGCTCGCAGAGAATAAATCCGAAGTATTCTGTATGGTATCCTGTTCTGGATTTAGGCTGCATAAATGGATTTTCCGGAAATGCCAATCCATATTCCTGGAAATCTTTTGTGGTGATGGCTACAAATTCTTTGTACAGCTCATCAACATCCGGAGCGATATTTAAAGCAATTAAATCATCTTCTCCTTCCACTTTTGCGAATAAGCCTTTTGTATATTCCCAAATGTTTTCAATGGCTTTTACCAGTCGTTCGCGGCTTTCTTCCGTTCCCTGGGCAAAAATTTTCATCCATGAAGAAGCATGGGTATAGTGATATTTTACTTCTTTCAAAGATTTCTGAGCAAGAGCGGAAAGCTCTTCATCTGCAGAATTGGATAAAGCTTCGTACATCAGTTTCTGATATACAGAGAAAACATATACTTTAAGAATGGTCTGTGCATAATCTTCGTTGGGAAGTTCTACCCAGTGGGCATTCACGTATTCGTGTTCATATCTTAAAAATGCCAGGTCATCTTCACTTTTACCATTATCGGCAACTCTTGAAGCATACTGATAGAAATTATTGGCCTGCCCGAGTTCATCCAGCGCAATATTCGTCAATGCAATATCTTCCTCCAGGTAAGGCCCTTCACCGCACCATTCAGATAACCTCTGCCCCATGATGAAACTGTCATCGGCAAATTTCAATAAATAATTATATAGTGGATTCATTATTTAATAGATTTCAGATTTCAGACATTAGATTTCAGATCGACAAAAGTCTTGTATCTGATATCTTGTATCCTGAAGTCTTATTAATTACATATTTTTTACATCATTAGGAATATCGTAGAACGTAGGATGACGGTATAGTTTGTCATCTGCAGGATCGAAAAACGCTTCCTGATCCATTCCTTCGGAGCTGATGATATATTTGCTCGGAACTACCCATACGCAGGTTCCTTCTTTCCTTCTCGTATAAACGTCCCTTGCGTTCTGCAAAGCCATTTCAGCTGTTGGTGCCTGAACTGTTCCGGCGTGCTTGTGGGATAATCCCGGTTTAGTCTGAATAAACACTTCCCACATATCTAAATTTGCCATAATTAATTTGAAAATTTGAAAATTGGTTAATTTGAAAATTGATTATCGTCATCATTGAAAATTTGAGAATTAGTAACATTGTTAATTTAATTATCAAATCGTCAAACCAGCATATTTTCAAATTATATTACTTCTTTTTGTTGTTTCTCTGCAAAAGCTGCTGCAGCTTCTTTTACCCAAAGGTTTTCCTGCTGTGCCTTTACTTTTGTCTGTAATCTCTTTTTGTTGCAAGGGCCGTTTCCTTTCAGGATTTCCATGAATTCATCCCATGGAAGTTCCCCAAAATCGTAATGCTGTCTTTCCTCATTCCATTTCAGGTCTTTATCCGGAATTGTCAATCCTAAGAATTCGGCCTGAGAAACAGTAACGTCGATAAATCTCTGACGAAGACTGTCGTTACTTTCTCTTTTCACTCTGTAATTCATAGAGATTTTAGAGTTTGGCGAGCTGTCGTCATTCGGGCCAAACATCATTAAAGCCGGCCACCAGAAACGATTTAACGAAGCCTGAGCCATTTCTTTCTGCTGTTTCGTACCACGGCAAAGTGCCATTAAGATTTCATAGCCCTGTCTTTGGTGGAAAGATTCTTCTTTACAGATTCTTACCATCGCTCTTGAGTAAGGGCCGTAAGAATTTCCCATCAGCATTACCTGGTTCATAATGGCAGCACCATCTACCAGCCAGCCGATAGCGCCTATATCTGCCCAGCTTAATGTAGGGTAATTGAAAATACTTGAATATTTTGCTTTACCGGAAAGCATATCATCATAGGTCGCATCTCTATCTGCTCTGATGGTTCCGTTTCCTAAGGTTTCAGTAGCTGCATAAAGATATAAACCATGTCCTGCCTCATCCTGAACCTTTGCTAAAAGGGCCATTTTTCTTCTTAATGAAGGAGCTCTTGAGATCCAGTTCGCTTCCGGCAGCATTCCTACAATTTCAGAATGGGCATGCTGGGAGATCTGTCTTACCAAAAGTTTCCTGTAATCATCAGGCATAATATCTTTCGGCTCCACTTTATTTTCTTCGTGAACGTATTGAACAAATTTTTCTAAGTCCATAATTTTTTAATTTGAAAATTTGAAAATTTGAGAATGCATCAATTAATTTTCAAATTAACACATTAGCACATTTTCAAATTGAATTAAACATCATAATTAAGCATCACCACATTGGTAGTAGGGTGACATTGACATGTAAGAACGTAACCTCTGGCTACTTCTTCTTCGGTAAGCGCGAAATTCTTTTCCATGAAAACTTCTCCTTCCAGAACTTCTGCCTTACACGTACAGCACACCCCTCCTTTACATGCAAACGGCACAGGAAGATTGTCTTTTAATGCTTTATCTAAGATACTTTCTTTTTTAGAATTCAGGTGGAACGAATATTCATCATCATCAATGATTACCGTTACCATACTTTCGATATTCGCTATTGCTTTGAATTCTTCACTCATTTCCTCCGAATTTTCTTCGTCGGGAGCCGTAAAATATTCAAACAATACCTGGATAGCAGGTACTTTTTTATCTTTTTTCAGATAATCTGCAATCCCTTTAATCATTTCTGCAGGTCCGCAGATAAAATAAGTTGCCTCTTTTACATCAATATCAGTATATCTTTCGAATAGCTGCTCCAGTTTTTCAGCAGAAATTCTTCCTTCGAATACGGGATCTTCATGCTTTTCACGGCTTACCAGATAGATTACTTTAAGTCTTCCGTTGAATTGTTCAACCAGTTTATCAATTTCAGACCTCTTCATTACATGATTCATGCTTCTGTTGCTGTAAAACAGGTAAGCATTAGAATTAGGTTCCTGATAGAGACTTTCTTTAATATTGGACAAGACCGGGCTGATACCGCTCCCCGCTGCCAAACCTACATAGGTTTTCACATTAGTGGGATGATAAGAAGTATTGAAACCACCCATCGGGGGCATCACTTCCAGCACTTCATCCATATGAAGATGCTCATTAAAATATCCTGAAACTTTTCCACCTTCCAAAAGCTTAACCAGCACTTCCAGCGTATTGCTTTTTTCACTTGGAGCGTTGCAGATAGAATAAGAGCGTCTTTCCTCATTTCCATCGATCATCATACGGAAATTAAGATACTGCCCCTGCTTAAACCTGAACTTATCCTTCAGTTCCTCAGGAATTTCCACTGCCACGTTTACCGCATCAGAGGTATCTTTCTGAACCTTTACCGTTTTAAGTTTATAAAATGAATTCATTATTTTTTAAGTATTCTATTAATTTTTCCGCCTTCACACTTTGGCAGGCTGTCCTGAGCGTGGATTTTTACTTTCGTGGTAATCCCTACTCTCTTTTTGATTTCGTTTTCTATATTTTTTCCAAAACTGCCGACAAAATTAAAATAATCATCGGTTCCTGCATCTATTTTTTCGGTTTTTACCAATTCATCATCAATTTCCACATCAATATCCAATGCTACACACATTTGTTCCTTCTCCACAGGGGTCAGGTAGTAGTTCGGAACCACTCCTTTTACATGGGAAAATGCTTCTTCAATCTGGCTTGGATAAACGTTTACCCCTCTTACAATAAGCATATCGTCTGCACGTCCTTTGATCGGTCTCATTTTCACCATGCTTCTTTTGGCATTTTTATCATAATAGAGACTTGTAATATCATTTGTCCAATAGCGTAAAAGCGGCATTGCTTTTTTAGTTAAAGTGGTAATTACCAAAACCCCTTCTTCTCCAAATGGAACGGGCTGTTTTGTAATCGGGTCCAGAATTTCCGGATAAAAATGATCTTCCCAGATGTAAGCTCCTCCTTTCTCCTCAAAATCCTCCATTGATACTCCGGGGCCGATGATTTCGCTTAATCCGTAGATATTGGTTGCATGAAGGCCCAATCTTTCTTCAATATGGCTCCTGATAATTTCCGTCCATGGTTCAGAGCCTAAAACAGCATATTTAAGACTAATTTCATCTGCAGAAATTCCTCTGTGGGCAAACTCATCAGCGATGGTTAATGCATAAGACGGTGAGCAGCAGATTACTTCAGGTTTAAAGTCAAGAATCAGATCAACCTGTCTGGCCGTCATTCCCCCTGAAATGGGAAGTACACTCATTCCTAATTTTTCTGCCCCATAATGAAGTCCTAATCCTCCGGTAAAAATTCCGTATCCGTAGGCATTGTGCAGCTGCATTCCAGGTCTTGCCCCCGCTGCATACAACGATCTGGCAACCACTTCACTGAAAAGGTCAACATCTTCTTTGGTGTAGCCTACCACTGTAGGCTTTCCCGTTGTTCCGCTGGAACAGTGAATCCTCTGCAGCTCGTTTTTCGGGACTGTAAACAATCCGAAAGGATAATGATCTCTCAGATCCTGTTTGTAAGTAATAGGAAGTTTCGTAATATCTTCAATAGTCCTTATATCCTGTGGAGATATTCCCGATTCATTAAATTTTCGTCTATAAAATTCCGATCTCTCTTCAAGATAACCGACCAAATCTGTTAACCGGTCAGACTGAAGCTGTCTCAACTGGTCGAGCTTTACATATTCAACTGAAAAATCCATATTCAACTAACTAACATTTGTTAGGTGTAAATTTAAAAAGAATTTCTATGCTGGCAAAATTTTTATGATTTTTGTCATATTTTGAATGATTCTAAATAATTTCAGGCAGTATGAAGGTGAAATCGCGAAGGTAAATTTGCTTTAGGGATCTGCTACTTTTGGTTTCCTAATAAGCCATAAAGGAGCTTAGCGCGGATCTCATCAGTGATTTCTGAGGTGGATTCCGTATTTCTTTTGAACCAGAAGTAAGAATTATTTAGGGTGTGAAGAATGAATCTTGTCGTAAAAGTAGGTGATTTCAGTTGCCAGTTTTCAGCTTTATAAATCTCGGAAATCAACTGCTCCACTTCTTCCTGATAATTTTTTCTAAGCTCAATAAATTCAGGGAGTCTTTCTTCAAGATGCTTCCATTCATTAGAATAAATATGGGTAACATCCCTGTTCTGAAGAACAACCGATAAGTGTTTATCTAAAAATAAATTGAGTTTATCCTTTGGAGCGATGTCTGTACTTTTAACTGCCTGAAGCTCATCAAAAAATTCCTGCGCAATACCAAAGCAGATCCATTCAAGGATTTCTTCTTTTGAACGGATGTGGGCATACAGCGACGCAGCTTTTATATTAAGCTTTGTGGCAAGGTCTCTCACCGAGCTGCCCATATAGCCTTTCTCTTTGAAAAGCTCTACGGCTACGTCTAAAATTTTCCTTTGTTTTTCTTTAAGCTCCATCTGGTAAAATGCAAAAGTAATTATTCTCAGATTAATATATTAATTTAAGTTATGATTTTAGGCACAGGTGAGGATCTTTCAGCATTGAATGTTTTTACTCAATATGACGGATTTTCCATTATTTCAAAGAAAAAATAAAGGAATCGGAAAATTTGTCAAGTTAATTTATCGTTAAAAATATATAATCCGGAAAATTTGTCCATATTTTTTGTAAATTTAATAATTGAACGGTTTTTGAAATAAAGTAATCGATTAAATGATTAAATAATTGATGACATTAGGAAATCGGGCCTTAAAATTTGGTTTCTTAATGTCTTTTTAAAGCTAAACCAAAACAAAATATTATACAAAACATAAAAAATATGAACTTAAACCAATATACTGTAAAATCACAAGAAGCCATCCAGGCAGCACAGCAGACTGCTATGGAATTTGGTAATCAGAGTATTGAACCGCAACATATACTTGAAGGTATCTTTCAGGTAGATGAAAATATTTCGCCTTTCCTATTAAAAAAGTCTGAAGCAGATGCCAGCCTTGTTAGGGAACGAAACAGAGAAAATATTGAAAAGCTTCCAAAAGTTCAGGGAGGAAATATTTACCTCTCTCAATCAGCCAATAAAGTTTTGCTGGATGCCCCGAATATCGCAAAAAAAATGGGTGACGAATATGTAACGATCGAGCATTTATGGTTATCATTACTGGAAACCAGTTCTGAAGTATCTAAAATGCTAAAAGATATGGGAGTTACCAAAAGCCTTTTGGAAGGTGCTATTAAAGAATTAAGAAAAGGAAGTAAGGCAACCTCTGCCAGTTCAGAGGAGACTTACCAGTCTTTAAATAAATATGCTAAAAATTTCAACGAATTAGCAGCCGAAGGCAAGCTGGATCCGGTGATCGGGCGTGATGAAGAAATCAGAAGAGTGTTGCAGATTCTTTCGAGAAGAACAAAAAACAACCCGATCCTTATCGGGGAACCTGGTGTAGGTAAAACTGCAATTGCAGAAGGTATTGCACATCGTATTATTTCAGGAGATATTCCTGAAAACCTTATGGATAAGACTTTATACTCACTGGATATGGGAGCCCTGATTGCCGGAGCAAAATATAAAGGTGAGTTTGAGGAGCGTCTGAAATCTGTGGTGAATGAAGTGATCAAATCTGAAGGACAGATCATTCTTTTTATTGACGAGATCCACACTTTGGTGGGAGCAGGAGGCGGTGAAGGAGCTATGGATGCCGCAAACATTCTTAAACCCGCTTTGGCAAGAGGCGAATTAAGAGCAATCGGTGCCACGACTTTGAATGAATACCAGAAGTATTTTGAAAAAGATAAAGCATTGGAGCGACGCTTCCAGAAAGTCATGGTGGATGAGCCGGATACGGAATCTGCAATTTCCATTCTGCGCGGTATTAAAGATAAATACGAGGCTCACCACAAAGTAAGAATCAAAGATGAAGCAATCATTGCTGCGGTGGAAATGTCTCAGAGATATATTTCGGACCGTTTTTTACCGGATAAGGCCATTGACCTTATTGATGAGGCTTCTGCAAAATTAAGGATGGAGATCAATTCAAAACCGGAAGAACTGGATGTTCTGGACAGAAGATTAATGCAGCTGGAAATTGAGTTGGCCGCCATTTCGAGAGAAGGCAACCAGACTAAAATTGACCATTTAAAAGAAGATATTTCAAAAATTTCTGAAGAAAGAAATGAAATTAATGCAAAATGGCTGAAAGAAAAACAAAAATCTGAGGATTTAACCCAGATTAAAAAAGATATTGAGTCTTTGAAACTGGAAGCAGAAAAAGCTTCAAGAGCAGGAGACTATGCCAAAGTAGCAGAAATCCAGTACGGAAAAATAAAGGAGAAAGAAGATGCTTTGCAAAAGCTCGAACTGGAGATGCAAAACCATCAGAATGAACTGATTAAGGAGGAAGTTACTGCTGAAAATATTTCTGAAGTAATTGCAAAATGGACGGGAATTCCTGTTACCAAGCTTCTTCAGTCTGAAAGAGAAAAGTTATTGAATCTTGAAGCTGAACTCCACCACCGTGTAGTTGGACAGGATGAAGCTATCGGAGCCGTTGCAGATGCGATCAGAAGGAACAGAGCGGGATTAAGTGATGAGAAAAAACCTATCGGATCTTTCTTATTCTTAGGAACCACTGGTGTCGGTAAAACAGAGCTGGCAAAAGCGCTGGCGGAATATCTGTTCGATGATGAGAATAATATGACGAGAATCGACATGAGTGAGTACCAGGAAAGACACAGTGTATCCAGACTGGTAGGAGCTCCTCCGGGATATGTAGGTTATGATGAAGGCGGACAGCTCACTGAAGCGGTAAGAAGAAGACCTTATTCTGTTGTTCTGCTTGATGAGATTGAAAAAGCACACCCTGATGTTTTCAATACGTTGCTTCAGGTTCTGGATGACGGCCGTCTGACGGATAATAAAGGACGTGTGGTGAATTTCAAAAATTCGATTATCATTATGACTTCGAATTTAGGTTCCCATCTGATCCAGGAGAACTTTGAAAATATTACGGATGAAAACCAGGATGAGATCGTTAATAAAACCAAGGATGAAGTTTTCGATCTTCTGAAGCAGACCTTACGACCTGAATTCCTGAACAGAATAGATGAGGTGGTACTGTTCCAGCCTTTAAGCAGAAAAGAAATCGGAAAAATTGTTCAGTATCAGTTGAGAGGCTTTAATGATATGCTGGCCAAACGCAACATTATCATGACTGCCACTCAGGATGCCATAGATTATCTGATGAATAAAGGATATGACCCTTCTTTCGGAGCGAGACCGCTGAAGAGAGTGATCCAGCAGGAAGTTTTAAATAAATTATCCAAAGAGATCCTTGCAGGAAAAGTAAATGACGGCGACAGGATTGCCCTGGATTATTTCGAAGAGACCGGTTTGGTTTTCAGACCGGCAGATCAATAAGTAGTTTTTTTCATATACATTATTTTTGTAAGTAAGTGGTGCAGCCCAATCTGCATCACTTATTTTTTTGAGTATTAAATTTATCCATACTAAGTGAAATATTCGTACATTTATTGCTTAATAAAATTACTAACTAAAACAAAATCAGTATGAAAAAGTTAAAAAGGAATGCACTAAAAACCATTTTAGGTGGAAAAAAAGATTGCAGATGTATAACAATAACTTATCCTGAGGGCTCGACAAGCGGCAACTGTGCTACAGAATACTGTACCGAAATAAGTCTTGCCTGCGCACAGTCAGAATGTCAACCAGTTTTTGAGCTTTAAAAATGAATTTTATGAAAAAGTTAAAAAGAAATGAATTAAAGAAAATCAGCGGCGGTGTTTCTGCTGAAATCGTAGAGTGCGATATCGACATGAACTGTCCTGCAGGTTTATGCTGCTCAACAGGAAATATCTGCAGAGATCCCAGAAGATATCCTTGCATTTAAGAGAAATAAACTCCATAAAAATATACAACCCTCAGCTTATCTGAGGGTTTATCATTTTATAAACTAATGCACAATCCGTAAAAACACGGAAAATAAACAGGAAAAAACACATCCGTTTACTGCTTATTTTTTACGAAATTTGCACTACTAACTAACATTCTTTTATAAAACTAACATTATGGAAACAAAACCTACTTTTGAGAGTGGATCAATTGGAGCTGTTTCAGCTTCAAATACTATCGCCTCTGATCTCGTTCAGAATCTGATAGACAACTACAGAAATAACCAAATGCAGGCCGTGAATAAAGAATTAGGAATTACCGATTCCCACGCCATCTGGTTTGATCTTCCCAAACTTAAGAAATTCATTGCCTGTATAGAAAATGAAGCGCAAAAAGTAAATCCCGGAGTTTCTGAAGAGGATTTAGGCATCAGGTTTTATTATGCAGCCTATCCTAAAGCTGAAGACTGGGCTATCATGGAAAGTCATCCTGTAGAGTTGGAATATGCAGAAAGACATACCCTAGTGATGATCCCTACCCTGAAAAAAGCAGATGAGAACGGGGAAATGCTTAATTATGACTTTTGCCCTTTAAATGCCGGTTCCTCATTGGCTATGGCATCAAAAAATGGCGACACCGTTTCTCCGGAAACAATTGCTGAAAACCATGGGACACTATCTCCACCCCAAGACCCAAAAGTTGAACAATTCCCTTAATTCAATAATCCATTTATCAAATAACACACATGACTGATTTTCAGAAGATACTTCAGGAATCCCTAATCTGGACGGAAGGAATCGCCGCCTTAATATCTCTTATTTATTATAATCGTGGTAATAAAGACGGATACTGGAAGTATTTTTCTATCTATCTTATACTTATGTTCGTATCTGAAGCAATAGGAAAATGGGGACACTTGTTTATAGAATACGACAAACCAAAGTTTTTCAATTATTTCGTAATTCCCGTTGAGTTTCTTTTCTTTTACTGGCTGTATGCTGCAAAGTCATTGGGAAGACCAAAGCTCTTTTATATCCTGTCAATATTATATTTATTATCATTTATCCCAAGCGAAATATTCTTTACTACCAAAAAGATCATTTTCTCTTTCAATTATACATTCGGATGTCTTATACTAATGGTATTGGTTATTATGGAGTATTATAAGCAGATTAACTCTACCGAGATTTTAAATTTCAGCAGAAACAAAATGTTTTACATCAATCTCGGGGTTACTTTATTTTATATCGGAACCCTTCCTTTCTGGACATTTTTCAGTCTTCTGGCTAAGTATAAAGAGTTATGGGACATGTATTTTAACTATTTTCTGATATCAGGAATTATAATGTACCTTTTATTTTCAATTTCATTCATATGGGGAAAACAGAACTCATAATAACGATCATTCTATTCAACATTTTTTTTGTGTTGTTTGTAGCTGCTGTGATGGTTTATATCCGCAAATACAAACAACGCAAAAGAGAATATATGAATGAAATTGAAGTAAAAAACGAAATTCACAAGCGTGAGCTCCTCGCCACACAGCTTGAAATTCAGCAGGCAACCATGCAGCAGATAGGCCGCGAGCTTCATGACAATATCGGACAGAAACTGACACTGGTAAGTCTTTATACCCAACAGCTTCTCTATGAAAACAGAGTTCCTGAGGTGAGCGAAAGGATCGACCAGGTATCTCAGATTATTAACCAATCGCTCCAGGATCTCAGAAGCCTTTCAAAAACCCTGACAGACGACAATATAAACCAAAAGGAAATTGTAACTTTGATTCAGGAAGAGGTAGACAATACGAATACGTTTAAAAGGTGTCATGTGACTTTTGAACATAATTTCAGGCAGCTTGATCTGAGCTTTGTCCATAAAAATGTACTGCTCAGGATTACTCAGGAATTTATCCAGAACAGTATCAAGCATGCCAACTGCAAAAATATCCTGATCAAACTGAATACCTCTGAAGATATACTTTGGGAGCTGAAACTTAAGGATGACGGTATCGGGTTTGACAGTGATAAAATAAAATCTAACGGCATAGGCCTGACCAATATGAAAAACAGAGCAGCCATCATAGGTGCCGATTTCACTCTTGAAAGTCAGGAAAATACCGGTACTTCACTCCATATTATTTTAAAGAAACAGCCATGAAAAAAACAATAGTGATTGTTGATGATCACGTACTTATTGCCAAAGCACTGGAAGGAATTATTGATAATTTTAATGAATTTGAGGTAATCTATGTGTGTGAGAACGGAAAAGACCTGATCCAGAAATTTGAAGACAATGGAAAAATTCCTGATATTGTTCTGCTGGACATCAGCATGCCTATTATGGACGGCTTTGAAACTGCCGCCTGGCTTACGCTGCACCATCCGGACATCAAAGTGATGGCACTCAGCATGCAGGGAGATGACAACAGCGTTATTAAAATGATCAAAAACGGGGCAAAAGGATATTTGCTGAAAAACACCCATCCGAAGGATCTTGAAACCGCCCTCACAAAATTAAATTCTGACGGATTCTTTTATCCGGAATGGGCATCAAAAATTATATTCTCTAACCTGAACAAAGAAAAGGAAGCAGAAAATGCCGTAAAAATATCCGACCGCGAAAGAGAATTCCTGAAATATACTGTCACAGAGCTAAGTTATAAGGAAATTGCCGACAAAATGTGTTGCAGTCCAAGAACGGTAGAAAGCTACAGAGACCAGTTATGTGATAAACTGGATCTTAAAACGAGAGTTGGCCTGGCTGTTTTTGCTATTAAAAATGGTTTTGCAGGCTGATCGAAAGACAGAAAACAAAATTAAAAATATAAATCAATTCAGATATATCACCTGATTATTTTAAACAAAAATACAATTAAATATAAAATATTTTAAACACACATTGGTGATATGATTAAAATTTAACAAAACTACATAAAAATAGAAAAATATTCAATATTAACAAGATTTGAATGATAAATATTCAAATATTTTCAAAAATATTTTGTGTATTAATTTTTTATAATATAAATTTGGAGACCAAACCATTTAAAATTTATTATGAAAAAACTATTATTCGGAGCTCTCGTTCTGGGCTTCATGTCAGCTTGTAACAGTGATAATATTTCAAACCAAGAGGAAATATCTCAGGATCCGGCTGCTCCTACAGGAATTACCAATGCCAAAAGAGGCTGTCCTTCAGACCTTATAAGAGAGAAGAACCTTCAGAATGATCCGGCACTGAGAGCCAGATTCGAAGCCAATGAATTACAGTCTGAAAAGTTTTCAAGGGATTTAACGATGGGCAAGGTACTTGCCGACGGAACTGTTGAAATACCGGTTGTCTTCAATGTCATCTACAATACTTCCACACAGAACATTTCTGATGCAAGAATTGCAGAACAGATCGCAGTACTGAATGCAGATTATGGAGCAACCAACACGGATATTAATAAAATACCTGCAGCATTTCAGCCATCTGCCGCCGGGAATGTTAAAATCAGCTTCAAACTGGTAGCAACCAACCGTAAGCAATATACAAAAACAGGCTGGAGATCGGATCTTGAAGAAATGAAAAAGTCCTCTACAGGAGGAATTGATGCCACTGATCCTACTAAAAACCTGAACATCTGGGTGGTTAATTCTATCCTTGATGAAAACAGCCAGCCGGGAACACTTGGATATGCCTATTACCCTGAATCTGCAGGACTATGGTATGATGGTCTTGTAATAGGTTATCAATATATCGGAAAAACAGGCGCCACCGCTCCGTTTAATTTAGGAAGAACCGTTACGCACGAAGTGGGTCACTATTTAAATCTGCCTCACCTTTGGGGATCTTCCAACACTGGCTGCCAGACAGATTACTCTAATGACACTCCTGTTTCTCCGGGACCTAATTACGGTACTCCTACTTATCCTTTAAACAGAGTTTGCGGAGGGGTAAGCCGTTCTCAAATGTTTATGAACTATATGGATTACGTAGATGATAAAGCTATGTTCATGTTCTCTGCCAACCAGAAAACAAGAATGCAGGCCGTAGTAGCTGCAGCCGGACCAAGAGCCGGATTAAGATAATCAATATCCAAATTAACTTAAATACAGGAGCCTGAAATTTTTCTTCAGGCTCCTTTTTTAATGAAGTCTGATCTATCGGACGCATTGGAAAAAAGCGAAAATAAAATGTTTTCACTAAAATAGAATTTGAGCCTGAAATCAACCCTAGAATTTTAATCAGTAACAAACTCTATAATCTATTTAAAACCCTAAAAAATTAAATTTTTACTATAAATTTTTAAAAAAAGTAAATTATTTTCCATTCAATATTAAAATTAACATAAAATCAAAAGAATTACATATTAACAATTAAAACAATAACAAATGAAACAATAAATTGTAATATGTACAATAAAAATCAAAAATAAGTTGCATAATAATTTTTAATGATATAAATTCACAATCTGAAATTATACAAAATAACAACTTATGAAGAAACTATTATTGGGAGCCGTTGTATTAGGCTTCATGTCAGCTTGTAACAGCGACAACATGTCGAACCAAAATGAAAATCCGGCAAATGAAGACATTGCTTCAGCAGGTTTAACACAAAGAGGATGTGCATCCGAAGAGGTAAGACAGGAAGCATTAAAAAACAATGCGGAGCTCAGACAAAAATTTAATGCATTAGAAGCAAATACTGAAAAATTCGCGGCTGATTTAAAAATGGGAAAAGTTCTTGCAGATGGTACGGTGGAAATTCCTGTTGTTGTAAACGTATTATATAAAACCGCTGCAGAAAATGTTTCTGATGCAAGAATCGCTGAGCAGATCGACGTACTGAATGCAGACTACAGCGGAACCAATACCGATGCAAATAAAATCCCCGGCGAGTTCCAGACGGTAAGTGCAGGCGATACAAAAGTAAAATTCAGATTAGTAAATACCATCAGAAAAGCTACCACCAAAACAAGCTGGGCAACCAATGATGACATGAAGAAAGCATCTAAAGGAGGAATCGACGCCACAAGTCCGGCAAACTACCTGAACATTTGGGTGGTAAGCAAAATGACCAGCCAGGGAAGAACTATCCTGGGGTATGCTACATTCCCTGAATCTGCAGGGTTATGGAATGACGGTGTGGCTATTGCCGCTCCGTACTTTGGAAAAACAGGAGCTGCTTCACCTTACAACTTAGGAAGAACAGCCACACACGAAGTAGGCCACTACTTAAACCTAAGACATATCTGGGGTGATGCCAACTGTGGCAATGACCAGGTTGCAGATACACCTACACAGACTACTGCGAACTACGGAAAACCAACTTACCCGTTATACAATACCTGTACAGGGGTTCAGAGATCTGTAATGTTTATGAACTATATGGATTATGTAGACGATGCTGCCATGTTCATGTTCTCAGCAGGACAGAAATCAAGAGTTCAGTCTGTAGTAGCTTCTACAGGAGCAAGAGCCGGATTAAGAGTTTATTAATAACAATTGATTTCAATAAAAAGCGCCTGAATTTTCAATTCAGGCGCTTTCTTTTCTTTTCTTTTCTTTTCTTTTATAATGCTTTTGTATTATTTTCAGGAGTATAATCCATAAAGATATCTCCATCCAAAGTCACTGACTTTACTTTCTTTTTAATAGGAACAGTAAGATCCGCCTGTTTCTGATTTTTCTCCCACAGACCCGGCGAAAAATGAAGCCTTTCCACAGATCCGTCCTCGTAATTCAGAACAGCATCAAAAGGAATGGCAAAACCTCCCACATTATCCACATTGACCGTAAGAAGATCATTAAGCTGAGAAGCACCGGTTATTTTCAAATCAATATAGTTGTTCGTATAAAACCAGTTTTGAAAGAACCAGTTCAGGTTTTTACCGGAACCTGTATTCATTGAATTGAAATAATCCCATGGAACAGGATGTTTCCCATTCCAGTTATCCATATAGTGAAGAAGTGCTTTTTTAAACAGGTCGTCTCCTAAATAATCTTTTAGGGCAAGATAAGACAGGGACGCTTTTACATAAGAATTATTTCCGTACCCGGCTCCGCTTACCTGCGTACTCATGGTAATCACCGGCTGATCCTGCTCCGCAGAAGGATCATTGATCCATCTTTTAACCCGGAAGTTTTTGTAAAATTCCTTTGCAGCAGCTTCGCCGTTTTCATCAATTCCGATCAGGTATTCCAGTGTGGTCGCCCAACCTTCGTCCATAAAGGCATAACGGGTTTCATTGATTCCCATATAAAAAGGGAAATAAGTATGGGCAATCTCATGATCTGCCGTAAGCCGTGCATCACGAAGATCATCCGGAATACTGGTATCATTAATCATCATTGGATATTCCATATCTGCATACCCCTGGATAGCCGTCATTACATTATACGGATATTCCACGCCCGGCCATTTTTTTGAGAACCAATCCAGATTATAACGCATCCATTCTACATAATGCTCAAAATCCTTAGCCCCGTTTTTATAACCTGCCTGAACGCTTGCACGCTTTGTTTTAAGCTGTACACTTGAAGCATCCCACACATAATGATTACTCATTGCAAAGCAGAAATCTGTAATATGATTAGCTTTGAATTTCCAGGTATTCCATTTGTTTTGTTTGGTTACCTTTCCGGATTTCATTTCCTGCTCGGAGGCAATATGAACGACTTTATCGCTTTTAAGAGAGGATTTATACCTTTTTAAATATTCCGGTTGAAGCACAGCATCAGGATTCAGAAAATCTCCGGTGGCCCATACAACAAAATTCTTCGGGGCAGAAATGGCGAAACTATAATCATTAAAATCATTATAAAACTCCTGCCTGTCGGAATGAGGAAGCATGTCCCATCCGTTGTAATCATCATACACGGAAATTCTTGGGAAAGAATAGGCTACATAAAACGTTTCAGGATCTATCTGTCCTTCCCTTCCGCTCTGTACGGAAAGCGGGTATTCCCATTCTATCTTTACCTCAGCTTTAGCTCCGCCCTTTAATACTTTATTCAGTTTTACTTTTTCTACAGTTCCCCAGTCATCGCTGTTTACCTGGTATTTTTCCCCGTTTACAATAAATGATTTAATATGAAGACCGGAAGACAGGAAATCCTTAGATACAAATCCCGATCTCGGCGACTGAGGCTTATGAAGGTTATTCACAAATCTGATGGCCAACTCCTGAAGTGCATCCGGGCTGTTATTGCTATACATGATTGTTTCTTTTCCTGAAACTATTTTAGTCCCGGCATCCACTCTTACCTCCACATTATAAATTCCCTTATTCTGCCAATAGTTTTTACCCGGGGCGCCCGAAATATCGCGGGTTCCTTTTTCATAGGCTTTTTTAATATTCCTTGGCATATATAATTCCTGAGCAGAAACCTGTTGCATAGAAACAGCTATTGCCAGAACATAAAGAAATCGTTTCATATCTGATTTTTAAAAATAAATATCAAAATTAAAGAAAATGTAAGACCTGACAATCATTTCTTTTTATAATAATGTTTTATGAATGAACGTAAAATAAAAAACCAACTCCGAGAAGGAATTGGTTAAGCTATTTGCTAAATGTACGGTCACCAATTAAAAAGAAAGCTCTGTAAGAACAGGGAAATGATCCGATGGATACAGCAGGTTTTCTCTTCTGTCATTAATATGTCTCTGGGATTTTATCCTGAAACCTTTTACAAAAATATAATCGATTCTGTCCTTAGGAATCTCATTTACATTGAAGCCCGTGAATGTACCTTTTGGCCCGTAAGGTTTCGTTTCGGTATGATAAAAGCTGTCATTTAGATTCTGTGAAAGGATCTTTATCGGTTCCGAGTCATCCGTTAAGTTAAAATCTCCGCTTAAGGTAACCGGAAGATTTTTAGGATTGATCTCTTTGATCTTCTTCAAAATAAGGTCTGCAGATTTCACTCTCGCTATATTCCCGACATGGTCGAAGTGAAGGTTCATTGCTAAAAATTCCTTCTTTGATTTTTTATCTTTGAACACGGCATAAGTACAAATTCTGTTAAGGGCAGCATCCCATCCTCTCGAAGGTTTTTCCGGAGTCTCAGAAAGCCAGAACGTCCCTGATTTCACTACCTGAAGTCGGTTCGTATCGTAAAAAATGGCTGAGAATTCACCTTTTTCTTTTCCGTCATCTCGCCCTACCCCTACATAATCATAATTCTTAAGGCTGGTCTTAATATCTTTCATCTGCTCAGGAAGCGCTTCCTGTACCCCGAAATAGTCAGGATGATAGTAATTTAACAAATCTGCAACATCCTGTTTTCTCTCCGTCCAGGCATTTTCCTTATCTGAAGTTACCTGCAGCCTGATATTAAAGCTCATGACTTTAAGGTCCTGAGAGAATCCCAAGGCAAAGAACAGCAGGGATACGATTGAAAATCTGAAATTCATAACCATATTTTAAATTAAGTAACAAAAATAAAACATCTTTATGAGAGATGATGAAGGTTTGGAAATACATTATTGTTAATTTAAGGAGGGAAGCTGGAAGATGGAAGTTATAATTGCCAGGATAAGTAATAGAAATCTAACCTTTCTTTTAATCTTTTAATAACCTTCCCACCTCCATTCTCTACCTTTCACCAACAAAAAACCTAAACTCCAGTATATGAAGTTTAGGCCTCTCAATATCATTTAAAATATGTTTTATTCTTTGGTAAACTGGTATTCCCTTCCTCCCTGTTTGAAAGTAACCCCCTTTTTATCCTTACTGAATTCCAGCGTTATAGCCGCTTCTTCAAAAGTAAAAGTATTATTCCCTGCATATTGCAGTGGAAATTCCTGCTGATTTCCTGCCTTGGCATAAAGCTGTCCGTTTTTATCAATAAAGGTCAGTTTGATCGGATCACTTTTGGTAACATAAGTCCCTGCAAAATCTTTTGTATTGATCTTATCAACCGGCTTAGTTTCCGCAGAAGGCCAGATATTGTTTTTTGCATTAACATCAGGAACCATTGCATCCGGATCCAGCATTACCTCAGCAATCTCTTTATTTGAATTCAGTTTGAGCACCCATTCCGTATTACGTTTCCAGACTTCAATCGGAATTTTCACGATCTGTTTTGTTCCATCTTTAAATTTCACCTGAACCGTTGTAGGCATCGGAAGCTGGCCAATATTTTCCACTGTGATCTGGGCACCGTTTTTAAAATCACCATTGATGTATTTCACATCTTTAACCGACTGATCGATCTTCCATTTATTGATAAACCATCCTCTCCAGAACCAGTTCAACTCTTCACCGGATACATTTTCCATGGTGTGAAAGAAATCCCAAGGTGTAGGATGTTTGAAAGCCCACCGGTCAGCATACGTCCTGAAAGCTTTGTCAAATTTTTCAGGACCAAGAATAGATTCTCTTAAAATCTGCAATCCCATTCCAGGCTTGAAGTAAGCAAGAACTCCTATGCTTCTTTCTTTCATATTATCCGGACCTACCATGATAGGCTCAATATTATCGCTCATCATAAAGCTTCCGGTTCTGGCAAGATCTTTCTTATGGTAATATTCTCCATTGTTAAAGGCCTTTGTAGATAATTCATTGATAAAGGTATTGAAGCCTTCATCCATCCATGCAAACAGCCTTTCATTGGAACCTACGATCATTGGGAACCAGTTGTGCCCGAATTCATGATCGGTAACTCCCCAAAGGTCTTCGCCGGCAGAGTCCATATGGCAGAATACAATCCCCGGATATTCCATTCCGCCTTCATTTCCTGCTACATTGGTCGCTGCAGGATAAGTATATTCATACCATTTCTGGGAATAATGTTCAATCGCTGCTTTTGTATATTCTGTAGATCTTCCCCAGGCTTTTTCCCCAGCACTTTCTGCAGGATACGCAGATATGGCAACAGATTTTTTACCACTCGGAAGATTTATTCTGGCCGCATCGAGAATGAATGCCGGTGACGAAGCCCAGGCAAAGTCACGGGTCTGATCTATTTTGAATTTCCATGTTTTAGTACCGGAAGCCTGATTTTTACCAATTTCAGATTCAGGACGGATCATCACTGTTTTATCACTGTTTCTGGCCTGCTCCCAACGGTTATTTTCTTCTTTAGTATATACCTCTCTGGAATTCAGGAGTTCTCCGGATGCCACTACATAATGATTGGCAGGAACGGTAATGTTTGCTGTGATATGACCATATTCAAGATAAAACTCAGAAGCTCCTACATAAGGAAGAGTATTCCATCCCATCACATCATCATATACGCACATTCTCGGATACCATTGGGCAATGGTAAATATTTTACCGTTTTTTGTATTGTGCACTCCCATTCTGTCTGAGCCATATTCAGGAGATACAAATGAATATTCAATTTTAATTTTAGCGACACCGCCTTTTGCTTTCAGCTCTTTGGGAAGATCAATCTGCATTCTGGTATCTGTGATGGTATATTTTACATCTTTACCATCCAGCTTTACCGATTTAATTTTATAACCTCCGTCCAAATCTTCCCCATGGGCTCCGTTTCTGCTGCCTGAAGGCGGAACTACAGCATTACCCCGGGAATCTTTAGCAAATAAATTCTGATCCAGCTGCAGCCATAAGAAACTCAGTTGGTCAGGACTGTTATTGGTGTAGGTAATTTCAGCTGTTCCTGTAATTTCATTCTTAGCATCATTCAGGCTAACATTCAGATTATAATCTGCTGAATTCTGCCAATAAGCATGCCCCGGCTGTCCGCTTGCAGAACGGGTTTCCGTACCTGTCTGGGGATAGAAGAAGGGCTTGAATGCTTCTACATAACTGTATTTCGGGCTTTCCTGTGCCAAAGCAGTTCCTGAAAAAAGGAATACTGCCGCTGCTGCAATAAGACGTGGAAGTTTATAATTCATTGGAATAATTTATAAGATTTCTCTGATAAGTTATAAAAAAACCCGGAATCGTTACAAATCCGGGGTTATTTTATGAAAAAATTAAATTAATTTGTCTTTTTAGCTTTGATCATCGCTTCCAGTGCATCCCACATTTCTTTCGGAATATCTTCAAGCATATTGAACTCTCCTGCTCCCTGAAGCCACTCTCCTCCATCTATAGTTACTACCTCTCCATTCATATAAGCAGAGTAATCTGAAACCAGGTAAGCCGCCAGGTTGGCAAGCTCCTGATGCTCTCCTACTCTTCTCAAAGGAACTTTTTTTCTCATATCAAATTTTTCCTGAAGGTCTCCCGGAAGCAATCGGTCCCACGCTCCTTTGGTAGGGAAAGGTCCCGGCGCAATGGCATTGAAGCGGATACCATATTTAGCCCACTCTACCGCAAGAGATCTTGTCATAGCCAGAACTCCTGCTTTTGCACATGCTGAAGGAACCACGTAGGCAGAGCCTGTCCACGCATAGGTGGTTACAATATTAAGAACTGTTCCCGGACTTTTAGAATCTATCCAGTGTTTTCCAACGGAAAGGGTACAGTTTTTAGTTCCTTTTAAAACAATATCCAAAATAGAATCAAAGGCAGAATGGGTCAGTCTTTCTGTTGGCGAAATGAAATTTCCGGCTGCATTGTTCAGTAAAATATCAATTCTTCCAAATTCTTTCAAGGCGGCTTCTTTCATAGCTTCCACCTCATCCCAGTTTCTTACGTCGCACGCAACACACAGAACTTTTCCACCGGTTTCCTCTTCCAGTTCTTTTGCCGTTCCCTGTAATTTTTCCAGATTACGGGAAGTGATCACCACTTTTGCCCCAAGCTGAAGAAAATATTTGGTCATTGCTTTTCCAAGGCCGCTTCCGCCTCCTGTTACAATTGCTACCTTATCCTGTAATGCACCTTCGCGCAACATGGGCTGTGTATATAAATTCATATGATTTTATTTTTTCCTAAAAATACTAAATATTGAATTCATGCCATTTAAAATAATGGGATAAATCATAATGTTATAAATAGTTTTCTCCTTTTACCTGCCTTAATAATAAAAATAAAAAAACACCCTTGTAACGAATCACAAGGATGCAGGGGTCTTAAAACCATATGACTGTAAAATTTTAGGCAACTACTCCTTTGAAAGAAAGTGCTTTAGGGGTTTTGCTTTCGCTGGTGGTTACATTAACCGTTTTCATGAATGGTCCTTTGCTAGCTGCGTTATAACTTGCTTCTACAAATCCTTTTTTTCCGGGAAGAATCGGAGTTTTAGTATAATCTGCTGTGGTGCAGCCACATGATGGTGCTACATTTTCTATAACGATCGGCTTGGAAGAGGTATTGGTAAATTCAAATCTGATAAGTTTTGGTTTTCCCTGAGGGATATTTCCCACGTCTATAGATTCTGATTTCCATTTAATGGCATCAGCAATAACTTTTACTACCGGATTAGTTTCGGAAGGAAATACATTGGCATAAAACGGGGAAAATGCCAAAACGGCCAAAAGTGCTGTAATTTTTAATTTTTTCATGAGTATAAATTTAAATATTAATAAATAAAAGGAATCTGTTATTGTCTTTTTGATATAGCAAATGTAAAGCAGAAGGCCGATACAACTTGTTAACCGCTGTCAAACATTTGTTAACGAGTTGTTAATGATAAAAGATTAATAGATATTTTTGGATAATATTGTTTCAGAAAATGAAAATAAAAAAACTCAATATTATCATAACGCTCGGATTCATTGCTATCATTGGAATTTTAATAGCCCAGCTGCTGTGGACCAGGCAGGCTTATAATCTTGAGGATAAAAAATTCAATCAGAAAGTAAATATTGCCTTATTAGAGGTTGCCAAAAAATTATCCGGTGAGAAAATATCTTTCACCGAAAATCCTGTACAGACTATTGCAAACGATTATTATGTAGTCAATATCAATAATGAATTTCATCCGGTAGTTCTGGAACATTACCTGAGAACGGAATTCACCCGTTTTCAAGTCAATACAGATTATGTATATGCCCTATATAATTGTCATAGTGACAAAATGATGTACGGAAGGTATATGTCTAAAAATCAGGAAGAACCCAGCGATAAAGTGATTAATTTCCCCAAGCATAAAAACCTGATTTACTATTTTTCCATACGTTTTCCTGATAAAACCACTTACCTCAGCAGCTCATTAAGGTTTTGGTATGTGCTTACGGCAGCACTTATTATTATCCTGCTGGTATATGTCTATTCTATCTATACTATTATTCAGCAGAAAAAATTCTCGGAACTGCAGCGTGATTTCATCAATAATATGACCCATGAGTTTAAAACTCCGCTGTCCTCCATCCTTTTAGCATCAGAATCTCTCAGCAAGCAGGAAATGGTACAGGAAAATGCCAAGCTGCAGACTTACACTTCCATTATTATCAATCAGAGCTACAAACTCAACAGTCATATTGAAAAAATACTGAATATTGCCAAGAATGATTCTTCCGGACTGTCATTAAAACCTCAAAAAATAATACTACTCCCTTTTATTCAGGAAATTGCCGATACTATCAAGCAAAAGAATGAAAATATGACGATCGATTTAGAAATTGAAAATCACCTCTCAGTAATGGCAGATGAATTTCACTTTACCAATATCATATACAATATCCTGGATAATTCGATTAAGTATTGTGAAACTGAACCCACTGTAAGAATTTCAGCCTATAAAGATTCAAAAGGTTTATATTTAAAGTTTAAAGACAACGGAATGGGAATTCCACCTAAAAATATTCCTCATATTTTTGAAAAATTTTACCGGGTACCCAACAAAAAGAATGAGGAAGTGAATGGTTTCGGATTGGGGCTGTTTTATGTAAAAAAAGTTGTACAACAGCATAACTGGAAGATTTCGGTTGAGAATAATACAGACAGGGGAATCACTATAACGCTCTTTTTCCCGTTTTAAAATTAATAATGTTTAAGTATGGAGAAATCTAAAATTTTATATGCAGAAGATGATAAAACCATCGCTTTCCTGATCCAGGACAGCCTTGAAAGTTATTATGATATCAACTGCTATTCGGATGGAAGATCTGCACTGGACGCATTCAACAGCCAGAGTTTCGATATCTGCCTGCTGGATATTATGATGCCGGAACTGAACGGGTTTGAACTGGCACAGCAAATCCGCGATAAAAATTCAGAGATTCCCATTATTTTTATTTCTGCAAAAGCTCTAAAAGAGGACAGGATCAAAGGATTAAAACTCGGTGCTGACGATTATCTGGTAAAACCTTTCAGCATAGAAGAATTAATCCTGAAAATTGAAGTATTCCTGAAACGCACCAAAAGGACAGATGCCTCCCCGCTTAAATACAAAGTCGGAAAATACAATTTTGATCCCAAAAACTATACCCTGCAGGATACAGAAAACAGCATTACGCTTACCCAAAGAGAGTCTGAACTGCTTTTATACTTTATCCGAAACAAGAATACAGTGCTGAAAAGACAGGATATCCTTAAAGCAATCTGGGGCGATGATGATTATTTTATGGGCCGAAGCCTGGATGTATTTATTTCTCGCCTGCGGAAAGTATTGGCCGATGAGCAAAATATCCTGATCGAAAATCTGCATGGAATAGGTTTTCGGTTTTCAGAGAAAAATACATGATGAATTATTTATTTTTCTAAACCATTAAGATATAATTCCATTTAAGTTAAAGCAACAAACAATTATTCTTCGATTTTTAATTAATTTTAAGCTTTGAAAATTTGCCATTAATGAAAAATTACGGAACAACTGTTTTTCTATTCCTTCTTTTTTTTAGTTTACATTTTAAAGCTCAAAAATTTGAAAAATTAATACAATACGTCAACCCATTGATCGGGACGGAAAAAATGGGTCATACATATCCCGGGGCAACCGTTCCTTTCGGTGCTGTACAATTGAGCCCGGAAACCGATACCATTTCTTACGAACTTAACGGAAAATATAACGGTGAAGTCTATAAATACTGTGCAGGTTACCGTTATGAAGACAAAACTATTGTAGGATTCAGTTCAACCCATTTCAGCGGGACGGGGCATTCTGACCTTGGAGATTTCCTGATCATGCCAACTGTTGGAAAATTACAATTGAATCCGGGAACAGCATTAAATCCTGAAAGCGGCTACAGAAGCAGGTTTTCTCATCAGAATGAAAAAGCTGAAGCAGGCTATTACAGAGTAAAACTGGACGATCATAATATTCTGGCAGAGCTCACTGCCTCAACGAGAACCGGAGTTCACCGCTATACATTTCCAAAATCTGATCAGGCACATATTATTTTAGACCTTACTGCCGGCATTTATAACTATGACGGTAAAAACATCTGGACTTATGTACGCGTGGAAAACGACGGTACGGTCACAGGTTACCGCCAGACAAACGGCTGGGCAAGAACAAGAACGGTTTATTTCGCCATGAAATTTTCAAAACCTTTTAAATCATACGGGCAGAAGAACTTTGACGGACAACAGGCTTACAAAGGGTTCTGGAGAAAATTCGACCAGACCAAAAATTTCCCTGAAATCGCCGGAAAAAACCTGAAAATGTATTTTGACTTTGATACCCAGGAAAATGAAGCTGTTGAAGTGAAATTGGCCATTTCTCCCGTAAGTCAGATCAATGCGTTGGAAAACCTGGAAAAAGAAACCGGAAACCAATCTTTTGATCAGATAAAAGCTAAAGCTCAGGAAGACTGGAATAAAGAACTGAATAAAATTGTCATCAAAGGTTCTGACACAGAAAAAACAAATTTTTATACTGCAATGTATCATACCTTTATCAGTCCTACCACTTATATGGACATCAATGGCGAATATAAAGGCTTAGATCAGAATATTCACAAAGCAGAAGGTTTTACGAATTACACGACATTCTCCATCTGGGATACCTACCGTGCCCTTCATCCTTTTTTTAATATCATCCAGCCCAAACGGAATAACGATATGGTTAAATCCATGATGGCCCATTATAATCAGTTTTCAATGAAAATGCTCCCGATATGGTCCCATTACGCCAACGATAACTGGTGCATGAGCGGTTATCACAGCGTAAGTGTGGCAGCGGATGCGGTAATCAAAGGAAATTATACCGGTGATCCGAAGGAAGTACTGAAAGCCTGTATCGCAACAGCCAATAAAAGAGATTATGAAGGCATCGGTTATTATATCGACATGGGCTATATTCCTGCAGAGAAAAACGGAACTTCAGTTTCTAACACCCTGGAATATGCTTATGACGACTGGGCCATTGCACAGCTGGCCAAGCATTTGGGCGAAACGGAAATCTATAACCAGTTCATCAAGCGTTCTGAAAACTGGAAGAATAATTTCGATCCGAAAGAAGGATTTATGCGTCCCCGATTGGCAGACGGAAGCTTCATAAAGGATTTTGATGTATTAAGCACCCACGGCCAGGGTTTCATCGAGGGAAATTCCTGGAACTACAGCTTTTTTGTCCCACAGAATCCTGACGGATTGATCCAGGCGATGGGCGGAAAGAAAAAATTTGCTTCAAAACTAGATGAGCTGTTTACGATGCATCTGCCTGATGAATTTTTTGCAGATACAGAAGATATTACCCGCGAAGGAATTATCGGCGGCTATGTTCACGGCAACGAACCGGCCCACCATGTTGCCTATTTTTATAACTGGGCAGGGCAACCGTGGAAGACTCAGGCCCAGATCAGACGCATTCTTGAAATGCAGTACAAGGCAACGCCCGATGGCTTGGGAGGAAATGATGATGCAGGACAGATGAGCGCGTGGTATATCTTAAGTTCACTCGGATTTTATCCTGTAGCACCGGGATCTGAAGATTATGCCATCGGGAGTCCGGCTGTGGATGCCGCAGTTTTAAATCTGGAAAACGGAAAAACCTTTGAAATCGAAGCTGTGAATCAGAGTCCGAAGAATGTCTACGTTGAGAAAATCCTTCTGAATGGTAAAGAAATTAAAAACTCTACCCTGAAACATTCGGAAATTATGAATGGCGGGAAGCTAACATTTTATATGAGTGCCAAGGCGAAAAAGTAATTTTCTGATTGCATCAGAATGATCATATCATCTGAAAAATTATAAAAATAAGGGCTGCAAATTGCAGCCCTTATTTTTATACGATTAAAAGTCTTCTCTAAGTTTTCTCTTGTGAGTTCTCCCCCATTCCGAAAGGGAGATAATAACGGGTTTCAGTGTACGGCTGTAATCGGTCGAAATATATTCCACAACAACCGGTGTCTGTTCGGCATGCACTACTCTTTTGACAAAGCCGTTCAACTCCAGGTCTTTCAATTCATTAGAAAGTACCCTCGCCGATATGCCATTGATTGCTCTCTGCAATTCATTAAAACGGATATTCCCGTTTTCCTGTAAGACAATAATGATCTTCAGCTTCCATTTTCCACCGATAACGTAGATTGCATCTTCCACGGAAGAAAGATTTTCGGAACATTTCCCGGTAAAGGCATGTTTTTCCAAAACAACAGAATTTTCCATACATCTTAAAATTTAACTAACAAAAAGGTTAGTACTAACCTTTTGTTTACTACTAACTTTTGATAAGCAAATGTACATAATTTTGCTAAAGAAATTTTAATTTAAAAAATGAAAAACATACTTCACATTATTTCAAGTCCGAGAACTGAAATATCAGCAAGCAGAAAATTAGGCAATGCCGTTATCGAAAAAATTCAGGAAAAATATTCTGATACGGTTGTAACAGAACGTGATCTTACAAAAAACCAGGTTCCACTTTTAGAAGAAGTGCACATCAATACTTTTTTTTCACCGGAAGAAAGTCATTCTTCCGAGCAGCAGGAAATCAATAAATACTCTCAGGGATTGATTTCAGAATTGCAGGAGGCACATATTATTGTTATTGATTCTCCAATGTACAACTTTTCGGTTCCTGCTACCCTCAGAGCTTATTTTGATTTTACTTCAAGAGCAGGATATACGTTCAAATATGACGAAAATGGTCCAAAAGGGCTTTTAAACAACAAAAAATTATACATTGCTTTTACTTCAGGGAATATTTATTCGGAAGGTCCATACCAGATCTATGATTCTAATGTACCTTACATCAAAAACATTTTTGGTTTCTATGGGGTTACAGACGTCAGCGTTTTCCGTGCAGAGGGTTTATCTATTCCGGGAATCCAGGAAACTTCTTTGGAAAAGGCGATCGAGGGAATTACTATTGATTAATTTTAGAAGCGAATTGTTAGAAAAACAAAGCCCTTTCGAAATTTGAAAGGGCTTTGTTCTTATTTATTCCTGAATTTCAAAAAGCAGACGCTCTCCAAATTTTTGCTCATTTATTTTTCCGTTGTCGTAAACCAGATGTCCGTTCACAAAGGTATGCGTTACTTTGGAATGCAGATTCATCCCTTCCAGCGGGCTCCAGCCGCATTTGTAAAGAATATTGTCTTTAGCAACGGTCCAGTCTGTATTTAAATCAGCCAGAACAAGATCTGCTTTATAGCCTTCTCTTATGAATCCTCTTTTTTCGATTCTGAAAAGTATCGCAGGATTGTGGCTCATCTTTTCAACGGTTTTTTCCAAAGAAATTTTCCCGTTTCTGTAGTTTTCCAGCATAACCAATAATGAATGCTGTACCAAAGGTGCACCGGAAGGACATTTTGTATACACATTTTGCTTTTCTTCAGCAGTATGGGGTGCATGGTCGGTAGCTACCACATCAATTCTTCCGTCAAGAAGTGCTTCCCATAATACATCTTTGTCTTTCTGGGTTTTCACAGCCGGGTTCCATTTGATTAAAGACCCCTTAGTTTCATAATCTTCGTTGGTAAATGTCAGGTGATGAACACAAACTTCAGCGGTAATTTTTTTATCTTTCAAAGGAATATCATTTCTGAACAGTTCCATTTCTTTAGCTGTTGAAAGATGAAAAACATGCAGCCTTGCCCCTGTTTTCTTTGCCAGCTCAATGGCTTTTGAAGAGGACTTATAGCAGGCTTCTTCACTTCTGATCAGGTGATGGAATTTTACCGGAATATCTTCTCCGTATTCATCTATATATTTCTGGGTATTGGCTTTAATGGTGGCTTCATCTTCGCAGTGAACAGCAATCAGCATTTTGGTGCTGCTGAAGATATTTTCAAGGGTTTCAGGATTGTCTACAAGCATGTTTCCGGTAGAAGACCCAAGAAATAGCTTAATGCCCGGAACGTTTCTAGGGTTGGTCTTTAAAACTTCCTCCAGGTTATCATTGGTTCCTCCCATCATAAAGCCATAGTTAGCATAAGCTTTTTGAGAGGCAATTTCGTATTTATCTGCCAGTAATTCCTGGGTAACCGCATTCGGAACGGTGTTGGGCTGATCAATAAAACTGGTAACTCCTCCTGCAATGGCAGCTTTTGATTCAGTTTCAATATCCCCTTTATGGGTCAGGCCTGGATCCCTGAAATGAACCTGGTCATCTATGACGCCCGGCAAAAGATATTTTCCGGAACCGTCAATGATTTGGTCTGCTTCTTCCGTAATACCGGAATCTATTTTGGAAATCACGTCATTTTCTATTAAGATATCGCTTTCGAAGATCTTACCTTCATTTACAATCTTTACATTTTTAATTAGGGTCTTCATTTTTTACTTTTTATAAGAATTGGAGGCTAAATATGAGAAGTCAGAAAGTTTTGAGTTACTAGTTGTTAACTTCCGGTACCTGCCTTTATAAACAACAAAATTAAGGTTTATGAATGAATTTTAATGTTGCCGATTATAAATCTATTTCTAAATATTTACATTTGCATAAAATTTCACACATTGAAAAAACTTCTCAACGAGACTATTATATATGGAATTGGGGCGATCATGCCAAGAGTTATCCTGTTCATTCTTAATCCTTTATACATTAATCAAATTAACAATAAGGATTTCGCCATATTTTCAAATCTGTATGCTCTTATTTCTTTTGTGAACATCATGCTTTCTTTCGGTTTTGAAACTGCATTCTTCCGTTTTTCGGCGGATAAGGATAATGAAAAGAAAACTTTTAACACTTCATTTTGGTTCTTATTCGGTTTATCTACGGCTTTTCTTTTAAGTTTACTGATTTTCAGTCAGTCGGTGGCGGACCAGCTGGGATATTCATCCAATCCCGAATACATCCGGTGGTTTGCATGGATCGCATTTTTCGATAACCTGTGTGTCATTCCTTTTGCATGGCTCCGATTCAATAACAAGCCGGTTAAATATTCTTTAGTGAGAGTCTTGCAGTCCCTTTTTCAAACAGTTATAACCGTTGCTTTATTCTTATATATTCCTCTGAGTGTTTCTCAGGGTTTCGGACTGAAAGAAAAGGTATCATTTCCTTTTTACAGTAATCTTGCTGCAAGCTTTTTAGGTTTTCTGCTTCTGCTTCCTGTTGTTTTCAAAGTAAGATTTCAATTTTCCACGGAGCTTTTTAAAAATATGATCAAATATTCCTGGCCGGTAATGATTGCAGGAATGGCTTTCATGGTCAATGAAAATTTTGATAAAGCTATCCAGATCTACAATATCCCGAATGAAGATGCCGGAGCCTACGGCGGATGCTATAAATTAGCTGTTTTAATGACCTTGTTTGTAACGGCTTACAGGATGGGAATCGAGCCCTTCTTTTTTAAGCAGATGAATAATAACAATGCTAAGAACACCTATGCTAAAGTGACAGAATATTTTACATTCTTTGCCTCAACGGTAGCCATGGGAATTATCGCCAATATTTCATGGCTGAAGCAGATCCTTATTCCTAACAGCAGCTACTGGACAGCCATTGATATTATCCCGATTATCGTTATCGCCAATCTCTGCTTTGGAATTTATTATAACTTTTCCACATGGTATAAAGTAACGGACAGAACTAAAGTGGGAACTGTAATTTCCTGGCTGGGAGCCATCCTTACCATTGCTTTAAATTTACTATTTCTCCGCAAATACGGATTTATGGTTTCTGCATGGGTAACGTTTATTGCGTATTTCGTGATGATGATCACCTCTTATCTGTTAGGACAGAAATATTACCCTATCCCATACCGTATCAAAAAAATGACCTTATTCCTTGGATTGCTGATGCTCTTCAGCTTTGTTATTGTTTATTTATTCGATTATAATTTCTGGGTGGGAAATCTCTTATTTCTTGTGTATGCAGGAGTTTTAATGTATTCAGAAAAAAATATGCTGTTGTCAAGGATCAGAAAAAACTAATTATGGCCTCTAATTTGATGCTATTGACTTCTTTTAAAAAAATTAAACACAGGTTTATCAAGATGATAAATATTACGATCAGCAATGATTTTAATTATTATCTTTAGCCTGATCAAATTATAAAATAACAACTAAAAACATTGTCATATTATTTATGAAAATAATTGTTCCTATGGCTGGACGCGGCTCCAGATTACGTCCACATACTCTGACAGTTCCAAAACCTCTTATCCCGATTGCAGGGAAACCTATCGTACAGAGACTGGTGGAAGATATTGCTAAAGTGGCAGGTGAAAAAATTGAAGAAGTAGCATTTATCATTGGGGATTTCGGACCGGAGATTGAAAAGTCTCTGCTTCAGATAGCTGAAAAACTGGGAGCAAAAGGCAGTATATACTACCAGAACGATCCGCTTGGAACAGCACACGCCATTAAATGTGCAGAAGATTCCATGCAGGGAGACGTAGTGATCGCTTTTGCAGATACACTTTTCCGCGCAGACTTCCAGCTGGATAAAAACTCCGATGGAGTGATCTGGGTAAAAAGTGTAGAAGATCCATCTGCTTTCGGAGTTGTAAAATTAGATAACTACGGTTTTATTACAGATTTCGTTGAAAAACCTCAGACTTTCGTTTCAGATCTTGCCATCATCGGTATTTATTACTTTAACAGTGCTGAAAAACTGATGAACGAGATTAACTATATTATGGACAATAATATTAAAAACGGAGGTGAATATCAGTTGACAACAGCATTGGAAAACCTTAGGGCAAAAGGAGCAAAATTTACTTTAGGAAAAGTAAACGACTGGATGGACTGCGGTAATAAAAATGCCACCGTAGAAACCAACAGCAAAATTCTTGAATACGAAAGAGAAGAAATGCATAATTATCCTGCATCAGCAGTGATTGAGAATTCACTCATCATCCAGCCGTGTTTTATCGGCGAAAATGTAAAGATCTCCAATTCTAAAATTGGTCCTGGAGTTTCATTGGGAAATAATACAATCATTGTGAACTCCAATATTGAAAACTCTCTAATTCAGGAAAATACAAGGATCAATCACGGGAACCTTTCCAATTCCATGATCGGAAATTCTGCACAGTATTTTGGAGTTTCCAGAGAGATTTCTTTAGGAGATTATTCTGTTTTAGATTTTTTGTCTAAATAAGATCAGAAATATTTAATATAAAGCAACATACGTCCGGGCCACACAATATTTCTTGTGTGGTTTGGCGTTAATATTGCAGCGTATTTTTTTAATTGAAAGATAAATACATGAAAAACTGGATCCCGATACTTCTTATATTTCTTACCCTATCCTCTTGTAAAACAAGAAATGCCGCCAAAAACAACAACGGTAATATCAAGGACAGCACAATTGTAGCAGATGACAACGGAAATCCCAAAGATGCCAATGAGCCGGTAAGAGATAAGCTTACCTTCTACGAGCATGTACTTATCCCGCCAAAATTTGATCAGATCAAGATCAACAGTAAAGTGAATGTGGAAACAGGAAGCTTTATTCCAACCCTTGATGCCACTATCTATATTGAAAATGATAAAAAGGTTTGGATGAATCTTCAGGCTCTTTTATTTAATGTGGCAAGAGGTATTGCTACTCCGGAAGGGATCAAAGGGCAGGACAAAACGAGCAGAACTTATATTGACTCGGATTTTGATTATCTGAACAACCTGCTTAATGTTAATTTCATCGATTACAAATCGCTGGAAAAAATATTAATGGGGAGAACTTTTGTGAAAATCAGTGATTCCCAATTTACCCTGACCAAAAATATGCAGGGCTTTAAAATGGTTTCCAATACCAGCCAGAAAATTGTGACCGATCAAAAAACCAGGGAATACAAAATTGCCCTCCAGTATGATACCAATTATGATCTTTTAAGTGTCAATTTAAAAGATGTTCTATCTCCTGATGAGCTGGAAATCTCTTACAGCAACTGGAATGAATACAATGGAATCCGCCTTCCGAAAAATGTTAAAATAATTATAAAAGGATCAAAATCTAGCCAAATTTTACTGGAAAACACGAAATTTGACTTTTCGAGGATGGAAACACCTTATTCTGTACCATCCAGTTATAAGAAAATTGAGATTAAATGATTAAAAAATTTAGCTTTTTAATAGGTATTCTACTGTTCGGCTTTCATCAGGGACAGCAGAACAAGGAACAGCTTCAGAAACAGAATGCCGATCTTAAAAAACAAATTGTACAGATAAATACAGACCTGGCGAAAACCAGAACTGAATCCAAACTTTCAGTTGCCTATCTTAATAATGTCAATAAAAAACTAACTCTGAGAGAAAAGGTATACACCAATACTCAGAAAGAAAAAAGATTTATTGAAGATGAGATCTATCTGCGTCAGCTGGAAATCAACCGTCAAAACAAAGAACTGGCAGTTCTCAGAAAGAATTATGCCGAAGTTCTCGTGAATGCTTACAAAAACAAAGGGGTACAAAACAAAGTTACCTTTATTCTTTCATCCAAAAATTTAGGGGAAGCTATAAGAAGAGTTCAGTATTTGAAACAATATGCTGACTATCAGGATAAAAAAGCGGCGGAAATAAGCGATGCAGCTGCCCAGATCAAAAAATCAATCGCACAAAAACAGAATTCTGCAAGAGAAAAAGAAAACCTTCTGATCAATCAGCAGAAAGATCTGGCAACCATTAATGCTGAAAGAGCACAGAAGGAACAACTGCTGGCAGATTTCAAGAAGAATGAGGCCAAGCTTACGGTAGAGCTTAAGCAGAAGCAGGTTCAGTCCAAAGCTTTAGAAGGACAGATCAGAGCCATTATCGCAGAAGAAATCAGAATAGCTAAAGCTGAAGAAGAAGCAAGAAAAAAAGCCGAGGCGGAAAAAATCCGTATGGCTAAAATTATTGCAGACAGAGAAAAAGCAAGAATTGAAGCGGAAGCCAAAGCCAGAGCTGAAGCACTGGAAAGAGAAAGAAAACTTGCGGAAATTGAAGCTAAAAAAGCAGCAGATCTTGCCGCAAAAAGAGCTGAAGAAGAACGAAAACGTAATGAAGAGGCAGCAAGGGCAGAAGCCAATGCAAAAGATGAGGCCAGAAGAGTAGCAGCTAAAAAAGCGTCTGACGAAGCCAATGCCAGAGCAAAAGAGGCATCTGACAAACTTATTGCAGCAAGAGCAGCAGAAGCCGCACTGAATAAGAAAAAAGAAGAAGAGAAAAAAGCCGCCGAAACCAAAGCAATGACCAGCTATGGAGTGACCACAACTACAGGTAGCAGTTTCGCAGACAGCAGAGGAAGACTTGGCTATCCTGCGGACAGAGCCGGGCAGATTACCCACAGATTCGGAAGGCAGCCCCACCCGGTTTTCAAAAATATTGTTGAGGAAAATACAGGAATTAAAATAGCTGTACCTTCAGGCACCCGTGCCAAATCCGTATATCCCGGATCAGTCTCTTCTGTATTGGCAAACAGTGACGGAACAAAAACCGTAATGGTAAAACATGGAAACTATTTCACCATTTATTCCAATCTGGGAAGCGTAAGCGTATCCAAAGGGCAGCAGGTTTCCTCCGGTACTCCGGTAGGTACGGTAGCCCAGGATTTCGACGGTTCTTACACCCTTGATTTCCAGGTATGGAACGGAAATACACCAGTTGATCCGCTAGGTTGGATTTCATATTAAAAAAAGCGTAACTTTGCAAAAATCTTAAGAGATGAACACACTAACAATACTTGCCCTATCTTGGCAGCACATCCTTATCGTAGCAATTCTTTTGGTATTGCTGTTCGGAGGAAAGAAAATTCCGGAATTAATGAGAGGAGTTGGTTCAGGAATCAAGGAATTTAAAGATGCAGTGAAGGAAGAAGACAAACCAGGTTCTGAAAACAAAACCTCTTCTACCAATAACAACAACACTACCAGCAACTAAAATTCCTCAGAATTAATGAATTTTACTGAGACTGCATGGAAAGTCTTCAATCAGTGTATTGAAGATTATCACGTGTCCGATGACGTTAACTCTCTAATTAATAACCCGTTTGAAAAAGACAGTTTGGAACGGATTTTGTATGCAAAGAACTGGATTGATACCGTTCAATGGCATTTGGAAGATATTATTAGAGATGAAAATATTGATCCCGCTGAAGCTCTTAAGCTGAAGAGAACGATAGATGCATCTAACCAGAAAAGAACTGATCTGGTAGAATTTATCGACAGCTGGTTCCTTACAAAGTTTGAAAATATAACTCCGAAACCTGATGCAAAAATCAATACAGAAACTCCCGCTTGGGCTGTAGACAGATTATCAATTCTTGCATTAAAGGTTTATCACATGTCGTTAGAAGCCAATAGAGAATCCGCTTCTGAAGAGCACCGTGCCAATTGCCAGGCTAAACTGGATGTACTGCTTACTCAGAAGGAAGACCTATCAACTTCTATAGATCAGTTGCTTACTGATATTGAATCCGGTAACGTTAAGATGAAAGTATACAAACAAATGAAAATGTATAATGATGATAGTCTTAACCCGATCCTTTATCAAAAGGGGCAACAGAAATGAGAAAACTATTTTTTTTTGGAGTACTACTATTAATCATAACTTCCTGCGCGACGGAGAAGCTTAACCTTTCCCCGTTGTCTAATAATTTTTATAGCGAAACTAAAGGGTCTGATTCCGACAGAGGGGCAAAAAAAGGCTTTGATATCAACCTGAAAGAAAATGTAAATGCTTCTGAAATATCAAATCTGATATCTACTTTTCCAAAGTTTAAGAATAACAGTTTGAATGAAGAAATAACCAGCTTGAAATACAGCCTTCAGAATTATTTATACGCCATTGATGCCAATAACCCTGCAGGAAAAAACAGATCCATTAAAAGTTTCGAAAAATCGTACAAGAAAATTCAAAAACTCAGACAGCAGCTTGATAAAGATGATGATGAAGTTCTTAACAGATACCTGGTTCGTCTAAAAACCAATATTTCTGTGATCGAAGATTCTTTAAAAGGAAATTAAAAACGAACCATTATTAATGATTAAAATTCAGGCAGAAGCCAATGTTCCTACGGAGCACGGCTCTTTCCGAATGATCGCTTTCTCCGAAAACGAAAACGACTGGATGCCTCACATGGCCATCGTAGCAGAAAATACAGATTTTTCCAAACCGGTGAACGTACGTTTCCATTCAGAATGTATTACAGGAGAAGTTTTCCATTCAAAAAAATGTGAATGCGGGCAACAACTGGATGCCGCAATGAAATATACCCATGAACACGGAGGAATTATTGTATACCTTCGTCAGGAAGGGAGGAATATAGGGATTATCAATAAGCTTAAGGCCTATTCCCTGCAGGAAAAAGGTCTGGATACCGTACAGGCCAATCTGGAACTGGGACTGCCTGCTGATGACAGAAATTTTGGGGTGGCTATTGAAATCCTCAACCTTTTAGGGGTGAAAGATATTAATCTTCTTACCAATAACCCTGAAAAAGTAAAATATGTTGTAGACAGCAATATTCATCTTAATTCGAGGATTCCTTTACAGATTCCCGCCAATGAGATAAGTAAAGGCTATCTGCAGACAAAAAAAAATTTCTTCGGTCATTTGCTTGATGATAATGACAATTAGATAAAAAATAAAAGCTCCGGAATTCTCCGGAGCTTTTATTTTATACCATGATAGATTATTAAATCAGTCTACTGCCTGGAAACAGACCAGCTGCCACTCCAATGCTGAAAATTCCATGTTCCGGATTTGGTATGCAAACTTCCATATAACACAAAACCTTTTGGGGAAGGTGCAGGATTTAAAGCACCGCTTGATCCCTGAAGACCGGTATAGTAAACTTCTCCCGTACTGCCGTTTTCGGCTCTTGTTACCTCAATACTGCCGCTTTTACTTACATTTAAAATCAAAGTCCCGTTGATGGCATCACCCGAATAGGTTCCCACCCACTTTCCCATATAAGGAGAGGTATAATTTTCTTCCGCATTATTCTGATGTATATTATTTACAATTTCATCGGCGTCAATGCATGATAAAAGAGATAATGGTACAATGATTAAAAATTGAAAATAAAGCTTCCTGATCATGGGATTATATCTTATTATTTAAGATGATAAAATTAAACTTTTTTATCACCCACAGAAATAAATTGAGCCTCAAAATAAATCAAAAGCCCCGGAATTTCTCCCGGAGCTTTTTTAATTATAAAAAACTGAAAAGATATTTTGTTTTACTTACTAACTTTAGTCTGAATTTTAGACTCGTTAATATTGTAATATTTGATTACGCTGTTATAGTCGCTGTAATCTACTGCACCTTTAGCCATTTTTGCACCGCCACCTGTTCCTGATCCGTTAGCCGGAACAACAAGTACTCTGAATTTCTTATTCTGATAATAAGAAGGATTAGCTGTTAAACTGAATGTAGATGTAGAATTGATATTAATGGTAGCACCATATTTACTGAATTCATAAACATAATCCACAGCGTCGTTAGCTAAATTACCCACATAATACGTGTATGGGAGAAGCTTCCAGATAGGAGAATCCCCATCAGTACCAGTCTGCATATAAATAAGTACCATATCGGACTGTACTAATGGACTATTAAAATCATCACTCCATCTGTAAAGATTATCATTAACCCTTGTGAAACTAGGTGTTATATCAAATGCCTGGCTTATAGTATCATAATCCTGACCCTGTACAACAGTATCATCACTATTGTCACAGCTATAAGCTGTAAAACCTACAGCTCCCAGGAATAAGAATAGAAGAATTTTTTTCATTTTTAGAAAAGTTTAGTTATTATTTATAAAGCGTATTCAAATCATATACCAAAAATTGCAAAAACTTTGTTTTCATCATTTTTTTAATTGTATTTTTGTTCTTATTCAAAAGATCATGAAGAAATTGCTATATACTTCCCTCTTTATTTTTTCATTAATAAGCTTTACAGCCAAAGCTCAGTACCAGCCTAAAGACATTTCCAAAGAAGACCTGAAAAAAGCTCATCACTGGGTAGACAAGACCTACAGATCGCTTTCTCAGGACGAAAAGCTTGGCCAGCTGTTTATAGTGGCACTTTATACGAACAAAGGGGAAGATTACATTAATCAGGTCCGAAATATTGTGGTGAATGATAAAATCGGAGGATTGATCTTAATGCAGGATGATGCCGCCAGAGAAATTAACCTGGTTAATGAATTTCAGCAGAAATCAAGAGTTCCGATGATGATAGGGATGGATGCGGAATGGGGACTGTTTCAAAGGATTGCCACAGCACACAAATTTCCATGGGCGATGACCCTTGGAGCCATACAGGATAAAAATCTCATTTATCAGATGTCCGCCAAAATAGCGGAAGATTGCCATAGAATGGGAATCAACTGGGATTTCGCACCGGTTGTTGATGTGAATACCAATCCGAATAATCCTATTATCGGAAACAGAAGTTTCGGTTCGGAAGTGGATAATGTGATCAGTTCTGCATTGTCTTATTCCAACGGTCTTCAGGATAATACTATTCTTGCAGCCATCAAGCATTTTCCGGGACATGGTGATACCAGTACAGATTCTCACCTTGACCTTCCGGTAGTTTCCCATAATTTAGACAGGTTAAATACCGTTGAACTCGCTCCATTTAAAGCACTGATGGATAAAGGTATTGGTGGTGTGATGGTTGCTCACTTGTATGTCCCGAGTCTGGAATCAGGAAAAGGAATTCCTGCTTCGGTTTCCAAAAATATTATCACCGGCTTACTAAAAGATAAACTGGGATATAAAGGATTGATCATTACCGATGCCCTGAATATGGGTGCTGTTGCTAATAAATACAAACCGGGAGAACTGGATGCACTTGCTTTTAAAGCTGGAAATGATATCATGTTATTCTCACAGGGTGTTTCAGAAGGAAAAAAACTAATTCAGAAAGCTATTGAAAAAGGTGAAATCTCACAATCCAGAGTGGAAGAAAGTGTAAAGAAAATATTACTGACAAAATATTTCCTTGGCCTTAATCAATACACTCCAAAAGATCCTGCCAATATCAACAGTGATCTGAATAATGATTCCCATAAAACCCTGGTACAGAATCTTTATGCCAATGCCCTGACATTGCTGAAAGATGACCAAAAATTACTTCCTGTGGCCGGAAAACAGGTTTATTACGTCCCACTGGAAGAAGCTCCTTACCAGACTTTCGCCAATCAGCTGGGCTCTAATGTAACCATAAAAAAAGCAAATGAGATCAGCACAATTCCTGCAGGCTCTACAGTAATCGTAGGCTTTCACAAAGATAATTCAACAGCATACAAACCTTATAAAATCTCAGCTGAATCCAAAAAAATCCTTGCTGATCTTACCAGAAACCAAAATGTTATTTTAAATGTTTTTGGTAGTGCTTACGCTTTAAAAGACATTGACATTTCAAAAATATCTACAGTTCTTGTATCTTATGAAAACAATGACGATTCAATGACTGCAGCAGCCAATGCCCTGAACGGGAAAACAAAAATATGGGGCAGACTGCCTGTCCTTGTCAATGATCAGCTGAAAGCGGGTATGGGAATCGACAGTATTCCGGTTTCCGCTTTGAATATGAATACAACAGTTTCTACAACATCAAAACAACAATAATCTAATGAAAATAGGCATACTTTGCTATCCAACATACGGCGGAAGCGGAATCGTGGCAACGGAACTGGGAATGTCCCTGGCTAATAAAGGCTACGAAGTTCACTTTATAAGCTCTGCGCTCCCCGCAAGATTAGACATTACCAACCCCAATATTTTCTTTCACCGGGTGAATGTACAGACTTATCCGCTTTTCCAGTATCAGCCATATGATATTGCATTAAGCTCGATGATCTACCGTGTCGTGAATCTGTACAAACTGGATCTGCTGCATGCTCATTATGCCATTCCGTATGCGTACGCAGCATTCACAGCCAAACAGATGCTTAAAGAAGATAATAATGATATTCCTTTGGTGACTACCCTTCACGGAACGGATATTACCCTTGTAGGCCAGCATCCAAGCTATAAACATGCTGTAGAATTTTCCATCAACCAGTCGGATGCAATAACTTCGGTTTCTGAAAGCCTGAAAAAGGATACGCTTCAGTTTTTCAATATCAAAAAAGAAATACAGGTGATTACCAACTTTATTGATAATTCTGAATTCGATGACTGTACAGAATGCCAGAGAACCCAGTTTGCCAATCCTGATGAGAAAATCCTGATTCATGTTTCCAACCTGCGTCCGGTGAAGCGTGTAGATGAAGTCCTGCAGATCTTCAAAAATGTGGAGAAAAAGGTAAAATCTAAACTGATCATCATAGGTGAAGGTCCGGATATGGAAAAAGTGAACCAGTTCCTGGAAGAAAACCCTGAACTCATTTCAAAAATCCGTCTCTTAGGAAAGGTAAATGACCTGTACAAAATCCTGCAGCTTTCCGATGTATTTCTTCTTCCTTCTGAACAGGAAAGTTTCGGTCTGGCAGCTCTTGAAGCTATGGCCGCCTATACCCCTGTAATCAGCTCCAACGCCGGCGGAATTCCTGAGGTAAATATCCAGGGCGAGACAGGTTTCTTAGCTGAAATCGGAAATGTGGAGGCTATGAGCAATTATACGATAAAACTATTGAGCAACGATGATCTTTTAACCAAAATGAAGCAAAATGCGAAAGATCAGGCTATAAAATTCGATTTGAAAAATATTCTTCCTATATATGAAGAAATGTATAGAACGACTATAGAAAACTTTAAGGGAGAGCTGACGAAAGTATAATTTTTACATTATATTTATCGTCACACTATGACGGAAAAGCTGCTTCAATATCTTTGGAACTATAAGGTTTTCAAACATTTCAACTTCAAGGATATTGAAGGGCAACCCGTTGAGATCATCAGCTTTGGAAAATGGAATACGAATGCCGGTCCGGATTTCCTTGATGCTAAAATTAAAATAAAAGACCTTGTCATTGCCGGACATATTGAGCTTCACGTCCGTGCTTCCGACTGGGTTTTTCACAACCACTCTCAGGATCCCAATTATCAAAACATTATTCTTCATGTGGTTTATGAAAATAATGTCGAGATCAGCGACCTCATCTCTAAAAATGTTCCTACGCTGGAACTCAAAAACCATATTGACCCCAACCTTCTTTGGAAATACGAAAAGCTCATTAACGGAACCCTTTTTATTCCCTGTGAAAATATTTTTAATTCCATCAAAATTCCTCCGGGCTTTCACGAAGCCAATATCCTTAAAAAGCTGGATGAAAAGTCTCTGGAACTGGAAACAAGCCTGGAAAAGTACAAGAACAATTTTGAAGCTGTACTTTTTCACAGCCTGGCCTACTCTTTCGGATTAAAGGTAAATGCCCATATTTTCCGGCAGATTGCGGAGAGTATAGATTTCAGTATCGTTAATAAGATCCGTCAGAATGAATCCCAGCTGGAAGCTTTGCTGTTCGGTATTTCCGGATGGCTGGAACATCCTAAAGACAGCAGAATGATGATATGGAAAAGAGAGTTTGAGTTTTTGCGTAAAAAGTTTAATATCCCAAATCTGACCTTACATCCTAAATTTTTAAGACTTCGACCTCCCAACTTTCCTACGCTCCGGCTTTCCCAACTGGCTGATCTTTATTACAGACATCAGAACCTGTTTTCAAAAATCATTAAAGCTGACAATATAAATAACCTGTACGAAGTTTTCGCTCCGATACAGGCATCGGAATATTGGGATTTTCATTTTAATTTCGGGAATGTTTCTAGATTTCAGCCTAAAACATTAAGCCGGGATTTTATTGAGCTGATTATTCTGAATACAGTACTTCCGTTAAAATACACCTATCACAAATACCACAATGAAGAAATTACGGACGAAATACTGGAATTGTACAGGAACAGCCCAGCTGAAAAAAACACTGTCATTTCAGGATGGAAGAAACTTGGCCTGAAGGTAGAAACTGCTTTGGAAAGCCAGAGCCTGATTTATCATCATAAAACTTCATGCGAAGAAAAAAATTGCTTAAATTGCAGTATTGGATTTAAACTTTTAAAAGAATCTTCTAATGTTTGATAATATCCGCCACAAAATGGAAAGAGAATGGTTTGGTGTCCTTACGAGGATGGGTGCTAAGCTGGGAATCCCCGTATCCAAATTAAGGGTCTTCTTTATCTACTCTACTTTTGCAACTGCCGGTTTTTTCTTTTTGATTTACCTGGGGCTGGCGTTCACGCTTTGGATCAAAGATATTTTTATTACCAGAAGACCAAGCGTTTTTGATTTATAACTATGGAATTTTTACCGATTACTTCTGCTGAAGACTATAGAGTCCAGGACATCTATTCGTCTTATTCCAGTACATTTCCCGCGGATGAACAAAGGGACTGGAAACAATTTGCCGCTTTATTTTCAAACCCTCATGTGAAAGTGATTTCTGTACTTCATGAATCTCAGTCTATTGGCTATCTTATTCTGTGGGAACTGAGTTCTTATGTTTTTGTAGAACATTTTGAAGTTTTCGAAGCATTCAGAAGCCAGAAACTGGGATCACATATTACAGGATACCTTTTTAAGACCTATCCCAGGATCATTTTGGAGATAGAACCTGATCATTTGGGTGACGACGCAAAAAGGCGTTATTCCTTCTATCAGAAAAACGGATTTACCCTGATCGACGAGATGTATGTACAGCCAAGTTATGGTGAAGGGAAAAAACCTTTAGATCTTTGGCTACTGGCTAATTATACCCCTGAAAACTTAAACAGTGTGAAAGAGGAAATCTATGACATTGTGTATCATTAAAATATTGAACCGCCGGAAAGAGATTCCGGCGGTTTATTTTTTCAACCACCCCGTTTAACCACCCCATCAGATCTTCGATCCGCCACCACTCCGGAGGAGGGGAATGGATATACAGCTATTTGTAGTGGGTTAGTTGACTTCGTATTCCAGCTTTATGGTAATATTTGCTTCTTTCTCTTTGGATGAAGTATTGAATGTTCCGCCATAGGAATAATCTTCATTGGAATTGGGTTCTGTAATCTGAATTACTCCCATCGTTGCTTTTTTAAGGTTTCCCAGGCTGCTCCCGGAATTTTCTGCGATCTTTTCTGCTCTTTCTTTCGCATCCTTGGTTGCACTGGCGATCATCTCCTGCTTTACAGTTGCCAGTTTAGTATAAAAATAAGAAGGCGCTGAAGAAGTAAACTCAATACCGCGGTTAATGATTTCTGTGATGTTTCTGGAAAGGTTTTCAATTTTCACGACCTCTTTACTTTCAATGGATACTTTTTGAGTAAGATTATATCCTGAAAATTCACCCTGCACGTAATTTCCATTAGAATCGTTATAGCTTCTGAACTGTTTTTGAATATCTACTGAAGAGAATACGATTTCAGCCTGTTTGATGCCTTTTGAAAGAAGGTAATCGTTAATTACTTTTCTGTCGATCGCCAGCTCATCATAAGCCGCTTTTAAATCAGAATTATTTTTTGAAAAGCTTCCAGACCATGTGATCAGGTCGGAAGTAAACTGTTTCGTACCCAGTCCGGTGACGGAGATGGTATTTTCAGACTTATTCCTGTTTTTCACAGCATTTCCCAATAATCCGAGCCCAAGGACAAATCCAAGTGCTCCGACTGCTACTGCGATAATATTTTTATTCATAAATTGATTGTGATTGATATTGTGTAACAATACATCAATTTTCATTCCGAATTTTAAGAATTCGTTAACATTATTCCTGTATTTTTTTCTGTTTTAATCTCTCCAGATAAAGAGGCATGGTTTCTTCCATTCTTAAGAGTACTCCGGATAAGTTTCTTGCTTTTACATAGGTCCGGACCTGGGGTTTTACTTCAAAAGAATATTGTATAAACTCTGAAATCCTTTCTTCCGGAATTCCTGCTTTGGTAAAATATTCATTATCCACCCTGTTCCTTACCCATGCAATATGCTCCTGCAGATCATCGTATTTATATTGTCTTTTCTGGCGCCTGGCTTTTCCGCTTATCAGATCATAGGCTCCCTGTACATCGAGGCTGCCCAAAAGTATCGGGAGAAGTACCTGCTTTACTTCTGCCGGCTTTTCCCTCATCTTTCCCACAGGCTGCGGTAAACCTATCGCCTGCTGTACGATCTCACCTTTATTTACTTTTGCTGCCAGCCTGGAATCTGTCTCAAGATCACCGGTCGGTTTTTTAACGACTTTCACTTCTTCAATTTCTTTTGGAATCGGGATAAGGGTTACCAAGAGATCTGCATTGAATCCATTGGGAGGTACGATGACGGAAACCCTCCTCAAATCTGCCCTTACAAACCTCAGCTCATCATTCGGATAAGCTTCAATAGAGAACATCCCCATAGAATTGGAGTAAACTTTTTGATCGCTGGCCATATTAATCACAATAACAGAATTAAGATCTGCCCCACTGTCATCAGTAATATGACCTGTCACAGATTGCTGTGAAAAGAAATTATTAAAGATGACAAGAAACGGAATTGCATAAATACTTTTAACATGGGTTCTCATCTGTATTATCTTTGAGTCTGTGGTGCCCGGTAAGAAGAAATTCTTGTCAATACAAACCGCTGAAATCTATAAAGGTCTGCATCGCTGCAGAAGCCATATTTCAGGATGCTTTTTCTTTCAAAACCGCCAGCAAGAACATAGCTGATAAAATGATCGATCTGTGGCTTATCAATTTTCAGATCCGTGAAATATTCTTCTCCTAGAGCTGTTTTCAGATAATTGCCGAAATCAATATCATCCCATTTATTTTTAACCTTACCTATAGAAAAGCCCTGACCTTTAGGCTGTACAAACTCACCCGGTTTTGCAGCAAGTATTCTTGGATCTGATTTCTGTGCAATATACCGGTCCATATCCTTGATCAGTTTCTCTACCTTTTTAGGCTTGTTAAGATTCCTTGCGTCAATTTTAAGATCGCCGGTAATTCCCTGTTTGACTTCTACTTCAGGGATTAATATTGTTTCTCTTGCTAAAGTAATATTGAGAGGTGATTCTATATTTTCGGCGGAAACTTTTTTAACCAGGCGCTCGTAGCCCGGTTTTACAAACCGTAGCTCATCCCCTGCCCTTCCGGAAATCATGAAGTGACCGTCCCGGTTGGTCACTGTTCTTTCATCTGTTCTGATGTTAATGACTGTAACATCCGGCATTTCAGAATTATCTTCTGAAGTTATTTTTCCAAAAATATAATTTTGGGCATGGTTATTAATGAAAAGAAAAGAAGTTAAAAGAAAGAGTAGTTTAAATTTCACGGACAGTTTTTTATAGAGCAAATCTAAAATTATTTTTAATCCAAATAGCAAGTTTAACCACAGTTAACGCGTTTTAGCATTTCTTTTTGATTTTTGCCAGGTAAACTGTTAAATCGCCGCTCCGAATTGTTAAAATTTCACTTAAAAATTAGCTAACTTGCAGTCTCAATTCTAAATTCAGCAATGCAAAATTCTTATACAGTCATCAATGCTTCAGCCGGTTCAGGGAAAACATATGCCCTTGTCCAGAGGCTTTTGATGATCTGTCTGCGCTATCCCAACCAGCAGCAGTCGATCCGGAACATTCTCGCCCTTACTTTTACCAATAAAGCGGCCAATGAGATGAAGGAGAGAATTTTATCCTGGCTTGGAAATTTCTCTGCAGATAATTTTGCTGAAAATAATGACCTGAAAAATATTCAAAAGGCCTTTGAAGCTGAAGGCCTGAAAATTACAATTGATGAGCTCCATATCCGTTCAAAAAAATTACTGGATTATGTACTTCACAATTATTCTACATTAAATATCGGGACGATTGACCGTTTTAATTCAAGGCTGGTAAGAAGCTTTTCCTACGAACTGGGTTTAGCCAAAAACTTCAATCTTGAAATAGAGGCCGAACCATTTCTGATTGAGGCTGTGGATAAAATGCTTGACCAGATCGGCGAAAATGAAAATATCTCCAATTCTTTCATGGATTATGTAGATTACAGCCTGGAAAACAATGAAAGAATCAACCTGAATAAAAACCTGTATGATTCTGCCAAGGAGTTTGTAAAGGATATTCATTACGAGCACCTGAAAAGCAACAAAAGCTTTGATGATACGAACTACGAGAATATAAAAAATACGCTCAGAAAGGAAATCGTACAGAATAAGAAACGGTCTGCAGAAATTGCTGCAGCATCTATTGAACTGTTCCGTTCCAGAAATATTGAGATCGACGATTTTGCACAGGGTAAAAACGGGATCGGAGGATTTTTCAGCAAGGTCCAGGATTTTTATAATCAGAAAAGATCGGGTTTTCCTTTTCCAACCACGCTTGAAGAATCGGTTGTCAATAATTACAGGAAAGGAGCTTCTTCAAAATCAAAAAGTAAGGAGCCTGAGATTCTGGAAATTCTGGACCAGCTACTTGACAACAGGATGCAGCTGATCCTTTTGTATATTGAAACTCAAAAGAAGGAAAAAATCCTGTCTGCCCTTCTTCCGTTAAAAGTAAATAAAGATATTCAGGATGAGTTGAAAAAAATTGAAGAAGAAAATGACCTTGTTTTACTTTCAAAATTCAATATTCTGATCAATGAAAATCTTAAAAATGAACCTTCAGCCTTTATTTATGAGAAAGTAGGCTCGCAGTTTCAGCATTATTTTTTTGATGAGTTTCAGGATACTTCTGAACTTCAGTGGCAGAACTTTGTTCCTCTGCGTGACCACAGTGTTTCTACGGAAAATACTTCTTTTACGCTGGTAGGCGACCCTAAACAGAGTATCTACAGGTTTCGTGGCGGGGAAAGCAAGCTGATGCTGGATATTATCAACAAAAAAGAGTTTTCTCCAAAGGAAGCAAGTCTTCTTGTATTAAAGGATAACTGGCGAAGTGCTAAAAATATTGTTCAGTTCAATAATGAACTGTACCGTTACCATTCGGCAGGCCTGGAGGAAGAGCACCGGAACATATTCGGGGAAGATGCTGAACAGAGCTCAAAATCCCGTATTGAAGGCCGTGTGAAGGTTAATCTGATCGAAAATCTTACGAATGAGGATTTTTATAATGATACCTCGGAAAAAATGCAGAAGGATATTCAGGAAAGCCTGGATAACGGTTTTAAGTTTTCTGATATTACAATCTTATGCCGCGGAAATTTTGATATTTTCAGCTATTCGCAAAAACTGGGAAATCTTAAAGTGAATTATCAGGGAGAGGAAACCAATATTAAAACCATTTCCGATAAAGGTCTGACCCTGGAACTTTCCAATACTTTGAAAGCTGTTGTCGAGTTTCTCCGGTGGGAAATTAATCCCAAGAACAAGCCGAACCTGATCATGATGATGTATTATCTGAATACATTGGGGAGAATCCACATGGCAGACTTCACATTGGAAATGAAAGAAATTCTGGATATAGAAACTCATGAGGAGATCCTGCAGTTCGTTCAGAATAAATATTCCCTTAAACTAAAGCAGGACAATTTCCCAAGATTTAATCTTTACAATTTTGTGGAATATTATATCAATGAATTTGCTGTGGAAAACAAGGAAACGGATTTTCTCCTGAACTTCCTGGAAATGCTTTTCAATTTTACTCAGAATGCAGGTGCCAGCACAAAAGAGTTTCTAAAATATTGGGATGAAGAGGCTTCTGCTTACACGATACAGGCTTCGGAAAACATTGATGCAGTACAGATCATGACGATTCATAAATCGAAAGGGCTGGAATTCCCGATTGTATTTATTCCGATGATGAACAAAAACCGGGACAGTGAATTCACCAACTGGTTTGATACAAATAATGATGATGCCCTAAAATCCGTAAACATTAACCAGTTCAGCAAAAATCTGGAGGTTTACGATGAAGAAATAGAGGCATTTAACAAGAAAAATTCATATAAGAATCTCATTGATAGGTTATGCCTGCAATATGTGGCTACTACCCGACCTGTAGAACAGCTGTTTTTCTACATTCAAAAGGCGAATAAAACGTCCAATAATCTTGAGCTGCTGGATTTCTTTAATGAAAAAAACACAGAGGGAGCTGATGAATTCGACCTGTATGAAGTGCACCCTGAGATGCTGAAAAAAAATTCCAGTGATAAAATATCGTTATTCAAAACCAAGAATATTCAAAATCTTAAAAATATTAATGAAAACAGGTCTTCCATAAAAATTGCCACTCCTTCCAAAAATTATCAGGTACGGAATGAAAAGGTAAGAATCGGGCTGTTCGTCCATGAACTCCTGTCGAAAATCAATACGGAGAAGGATATCGCGAAAGTTCTGGAAAGTTATGTACTGGATGGGGAGATCACTTTGGAAGAAAAAAATGAAATCCAGGATACACTAATTCAAATCATCCGAAAATATTCTGAGTTCTTTGACGAAAAGTGGGAAGTGATCAATGAAAAAGATATTATGATCTCCGAGAGGGGCCAAAGTCATATATTGCGTCCTGACCGTATTTTGAAAGGAGAAGAAGGGTACATTATCGTCGATTTTAAAACAGGCGAACAAAGTGAGAAAAACGAACGACAGATCGAGAGGTATAGAAATGTTCTGGAAAGCCTGGGAAGAAATGTTTTAAAGACGCAATTGATTTATTTATAATTTTTTTTTGTAAAAGATGTAGTTTTGCTATAAATACAAATTCAATGAAAAACAAATATTTTTTTTGTTTTGCCATCCTGCTTTCTAATATCCTTTCCGGGCAAACACCTACTCAGAAATCAATTGACAGTTTATGGACAATAGCCACGGATAAGAATGCTTATCTTGAAAAAGGTTCTAAAGAAATGCTTCGTCTATGTACCGAGATCTATTATCAATCAAAAAATATAAACTACGAAAAGGGTGAATTGAGGGCTCTCGTAAAGATGTCTGAGGTCTACATTAATGAACAAAACTATGAGGAAGGTCTGAAAAAAATTTCCGAAGGTCTTTTACTTGCTGAAAAAACCGATAATTATGTTATCTGGTCAGATCTGTTAAGACTCCAAAGCAGCGTTTATCCGGAATTAGGGTATTATAAAAAAGCTGATCAGAGTGCCCGTAAAGCCCTTCACATTGCAGACAAAATTGTGGAGAATGACAGAAGATATTTAGCCAAAGCTAATGCATTCAGGAGAATTGCAGAAAATATTGACGAGGAAAACACCTTAAAAAACAAATATGATTCCGTACAGTTTTATTTTTATAAAGCCTATGTCGAGTCTAAAAAAATAAGCCCGGATTTTCCCAGAAGGGAAATGTACATCGCAAAAAATGTCAAAAATATAGCTACAGTACTTTCCCAGCAAAACAAAATCTCTGAAGCTGAAAAATATCTGACATGGTATGAAATTTTAACTAAAAAAGCAAAAAAGAACCCTGAATATATTTCTTACAATATTCTCAAGGGAAATCTTGAAAATAAAAAAGGAAATTACAAACAGGCTCTCGAGTATTTTAACAATTCTATACAGCTTTCACAGAATTATAAAATATTGCCTTCAGACCTGATGGAAAGCTATTCAGGGATTTCAGAATCTTACGGCCATCTTAAGGATTATAAAAATGAGGCACTTTATGCTGAAAAGGCAAAAAAAATTAATGACAGCCTTTCTTCTGCAGAAAAAAGAATTGTAGAAAAAGTTGCAAAATCTGAACAGGGAAATAATACAGAGAAGCCTAAAATCTGGCTTTGGATTGGCCTTATTACATTACTGTTGATCGTATTATCGATTTTGTTTTTTATTCATAAGAGAAAGAAAATAAAAAATACTTCTTTTGAAATTCAAAAAAATGAGATTCCTGAACGGGGAATTTTACAGTCTTTAGAAAAACAACCTTCAACGGATTCGCAGGCATTGAGTCATATCATAGAATTGGCCCAAACCAATGATCCTTCCTTTTATCTTAAATTCTCAGAATTATTTCCAAATTTCAATTCTAAACTTTTAGAAATAAGCTCTCAACTCACTCCATCTGATCTGGAATATTGTGCCTTTATGAAACTTAATTTTGATACCAAGCAGATCGCTACTTTCAAAAGGACTTCGGTAAGCTCTGTGGAAAGCAGAAAGTACAGGATCAGAAAAAAACTTAATATCAACAGCTCGGATAATATTTATACCTGGCTGATGAAAATACAATAAGCTAAAAATCAATTACTTTAAATTCCCTGACAGGCTCTGACAGTTTTTGTCATAAAATGCTAATCCCTATTTTTCATTTTTCATAACACATTGTAATTACTTTGTCATCAAAATAAATACACATCTCTTATGAAAAAAAAATTAACAATTATTACCTTTTTGGTGATTAATATTTTTACCTATTCTCAAGTGGGAATTGCAACACAAACTCCAACAGAAACTTTTGATGTTGAGGGTACAGCAAGAATACGATCTCTGCCGTTAAACGGAACCACCAACACTATTAATACAAAAATCGACGGCACAAAGTCTAATGCTAAAGATCAGACATTCACTGCAATAAAAACAGTAGTTTCTGATAATAACGGAGTAATAGGAACTTTAAATTATCTTCCGGCTCAAAACTCAGTTATAATTACCGGAGCCAATGGAACTGATGCTATTATGACTTCCAAAACTGCATCATCAAAAAATGGTGTAGCAGGAACTACGCCACCATTATTGACAAAAGTGTTTACACTCAATAAAAAATCCATGGTTACATTTTCATACAATCTTTCTGTTGGGGATATTACCACTTCCACTGGAGCCAGTCTAATGGATGGAACCTCAAAAAGATTGGCTTCACGTCTTTTATTGAATGGCTCTGTAATAATTAATGAAGGAATACCCTTCTCAAACAGCGGAAGCTATTATGCAAGCGGATATTTCTATTTGAATGGAAGCCGTACCATTTTACTCAATGCAGGATCATATACACTGAATATGGAAGGTAATGTATTTGCTTGGGCTGGAGATAATATTGGTATAACTGCAACTTTCGGGGGGACTTCCGATGATCAGTTGGATATCATAGCTGTTCCTGTAGAATAAAAAATAAGTATCTGACTAAAAGCAAGATTAATGATCCCCCTCAAAAGCATCCATATAGGAAAACTCATCAAAATAAGGTGGAAAGAGCTTACTATTTCTATGGAACGTACCTGTAATTTTTTCAAGCTTAATGAAAATGAAATAGAAAAGATGTTTGAGCTAGAAAACTTAAATACTGATTATCTGCTCAAATGGTGTAAATTATTACAGTACGATTTTTTCAGGCTTTATTCTCAGCATCTGATCTTATATTCACCTGAGCAAAGAAATATTAAAAGTAAAAATACTTCTCTGCCTCAGTTCCGGAAGAATATTTATACAAAAGAGATGATAGATTTTATTTTAGATGAGATCAATACCGGTGAAAAAACTCCGCAGCAGGTAATGGAAGATTATAAAATCCCAAAAACCACTTTATACAAATGGATCATTAAGTACAGCAAAAAATAAAGACTTGTAATTAAACATCCCGATTCTAACAATAAAAATGAAAAAAGTCGAACTCCCGAACTATAAGCTTATATACATGGATATAATTTCAAAAAAATATCCTGAAAAGAAAGACAGGTGCATGTATATTTTAAAAAAGAATAATTTATCAGAATTTGATGTACTTAAGCTTAATGCTATAATTTTCGGAACAGACAGCGAAGATAGTCGTATACACAACCAAAAATATAAATCTTACAGCAAAAACACGATCCTGGGAATTTTGAGATATCAAAAAAATAACAATATGAATAATTCTGAAACAGCTAATCATTTCAAGCTTAGCAGAAATACAGTAACGAAGTGGAAAAAGATTTTTATAGTCTGATCTTTTATCATATATATTAAAAAAATCGTTAATAATTATTATCCAACACTTATGATGAAAATTTTAGTCCTATCAACTTTAGGAATACTGCTTTGCAGCACAAACACAAAGGCACAGGTTGGCATCAATACACCAACACCAAACAGCACTTTAGTTGTAGAAGGTTCTTATGAAGGAGCTTATAAAAATATTACAGCTAATACTAATTTAACTATTCAGGATCAATATTTAACTGTTACAGGCTCATCTGCAGTAAATATTACTTTACCTGACGGAACTGTTACCAATTCTTTTTCCGGAAGAATATATCATGTTAAAAATAATTCTACTCAGGATGTCACTTTATCCGGATTTGGCGGAACCCAGCTTATAAGAATTACGGCAGCAGGTAATGCTCCTTCTTATACCATCCCATCGGGAAGCTATGCTGAAATTATAAAAAATGAGCAGTCTGATGCAGCCGTCCCATTGTGGGAGCTTTCATTTTTCGGAATTCCCACACCTCCGAATATCAAGGCTTTGACTTACATAAAAAAAACAGTTACCCCTATCGATGGAAGTACTCCTACAAATTCAACAGTAAATATCGGAAATATAAGCTTACGGTTTAACGGAACTTCTTCTAATGCAGCTAACATAGAATATAATGTTTCTGTTGCCAATCACGTAACAATATTATACCACAAAGCAGGAAGCGGCGGTGCTTCTTTGGAGGAATGGGGAAGACAGGCTTCTTTGGCCAATACATGGTACAGCTTTACCGGAGAAAATGGGAATGCCACACGAGACATCAATCCTAATAACAGAGATATCGGATATGCATTGATCATCCTGCACAATACTAAAGAAGTTTACAGAGTAACGGCAAATGTGAACGGCGATATTTCTTCATCAGGAGGTGTACCTTCTGTGGCCTCCTCTGTGACTTTGTTTGTAGAGAAACTAGACTAATCATTATATCATAGAATTAATTCGCAATTTGCAAAGCTGTTTAAAATTGACGGAAAGCCGGTAATATAAATCAACTGATTACCAGGCAAAATAAAAGGCACATATTTCTATGTGCCTTCTTTATCGTTAAATAATTCTATTTTACGCCTGTGGATTAGGAACAAATACTCTCTGAGCCAGCTCCTGATCAAAAAGATACAATGCAGATGGGTTATCAGACACCATCTTGATCTTGGTTACCAATTGTGATGCACTTGCCTCTTCTTCTACCTGCTCATTAATAAACCACTGCAGGAAAGAAGTTGTTGCGAAATCTCCTTCATCGTTAGCATTTTTTACAATATTGAAAATACTTCTGGTAACTTTTTTCTCGTGTTCGAGTGCTTTTTCAAAAATATCGATAGCATTTTCGAACTCATGGGGAGGTTTTGCAATTTCCCCGATGATGATTTCCCCGCCTACGTCATTTAAAAAATCGAACATTTTATCTGCGTGCATCAATTCTTCCTTGCTCTGAACCCTGAAGTAATTCGCAATCCCGTCAAGATCTTTTCCTGAAAACCAAGCAGATATGGAAAGGTAATATTGTGCGGCATATTGTTCGTGAGCGATCTGTTCGTTAATTAATGTTGCAATTTTTTCGCTGATCATAAGTATAAATTTATAGTCAAAAATACGCAATAAAAGCCCGAAATCAAAAGTTTTAATGAAAATTAATACAAAAAGGATGGGAAAAAACCCATCCTTCACACATTAAAAAATCAAAATTATGAATTGTTATTTTGCTATCTGAGCATCAGTATTCATAGGCTTTCTCATCATTTTTCTATCTTTCATTGTTGCCATTCTCTGCTCCATTTTAGCTTTTCTGTCAGCCTGCCATTTATCATATTGTTCAGGAGTCAGGATTTTCTTCATGTCTGCATCCATTTGTGCTTTTTTAGCTTTCATTGCTTCCATCTTGGCTTGTCTGGCTTCCTTATTGTTGTCAAATTCGGCCTTCATTTCGGTTTTTCTTTTTTCGTGAAGACTTTTTATCTGAGCTACCTGAGACTGGTTCAGGTTAAGGTCTTTCTGCATCTGATCCAGATGCTCCTGTTCTCTCTGCTGCATTTTTTGCTGCATCTCTGCTCTTCTTGCCTGTTTGTCCTGTGGAGTTGTTGTTTGTTGTGCCATTGCAAAACTTCCTATTCCGATAAATGTTATTGCTAAAACTAATTTTTTCATCTTAAAAAATATTTAATTAATTGTTATACATCTTTTTGATTATCAGTTAAATGATAAGTTAAATGATAATATTCATAAAAAATGTTAAATTTTAATATCAAAACAATAAAAAAAAGGACAGATCCTAAAATCTGCCCTTCACACCACTTAAATATAATATATGAAAATTATTATCTGCTTACCAGCCGGCTTCTGAAACCACCTCCGCCTCTGTTTTCACTGCTTCGGTTATTCTGCTGCGGTCTTGGAGATGAATTTTCAGATCTGAAGCCTCCGCCGTTTCCTCTGAATCCACCACCATTATTGTCTCTTTGCGGGATTCTTTCCCTGTTCACTTCACTGTTTCCTCTGAATCCACCGCCATTATTTTCTCTCTGGACTCTTTCTCTGTTTCCTTCATTATTTCCTCTGAAACCTCCATTATTTCCATATCCACGGGTTCCGTTATTCTCAGAATTACCTCTGAATCCATCATTATTTCTTACTCCATTATTATCATTACGGTATCCGTTGTTACCAGCTTGTCCGCGGAAACCTTCCGTGCTGTTTCCTCTTCCTGAATTTCTGAATCCATTGTTAGATCTGCTGCTGGTTCGGATTACATTGAAGGTTGGATTGTCCATTCTGCGGAATCTGGATCTGTCCACTCTATACACATTGATATTTACATTCCTGTATCTCGGCATTACTGCATATCTTGGTGCGTAATACGTTCTTCTGTAGTTCTGGAAGTAGACAACCGGACTCATTCCTCTATAATAATTGTTCTGGAAAACCACAAATACTCTTGGCCCTAAAATCCTTTCCAATGCATAAAATCTGTCATAATACCATCTGTCCGGATTGTATCTGTAAAAATTATTCCATGTGGAAAAACTTACATACAGATTATTAAGACTTAGGATCTGATCAATCTGCCAACGGTTCAGCCTGTTATCTCTGAAGAATACATTCCAGTTGATGTTGGTAATACTGTTTCTGTAGTCGTTATAATATCCCTGGTAATAATCACCTGGATAATAGTCCTGAGGATAGTTGTAATAATAATCGTCCGGGAAATAATTCCTGTCATCCTCATCGTTATAGTAGCCGTCGTTTCCGTACCCATTTCCATTCTGATATCCGTCATCTCCCCATCCATTATTCGGGTACTGCTGGGCGGAAGACAAAACTGCCAGTCCCAAAGCAAATCCCAAAAATATTTTTTTCATCTCTATAGTCGTTAATTGGTTAGTATATAGCAGAATATCTCTATTCTATCTTTTGGATATCAATACAAAAAAGAAGTTAAATCCTAAGATCAAACTTCTTTTAATTTAAAGTTAACTAACTGATAATCAAATGTTAAATTTACATTCTTCCACTATCTTTTATCCAATAGGCAATTTTTTGATTGAAAGACTCTTTCTCTTTGAGATCTTCAAGCTTTACATGCATCCTGTAGCGCCAGTAATGCGGGAAAACTGCAGGATTATTGATCCTTTCGTTATCCATATGCGGGTTGGTCAGCTCCGGGTCAGTAGCCAGAAATTCCTGGATCGGAAAGACAGCCAGCATTGCTTCTGTGTAAAGGTGTTGCTTCATAATAATCTCGGCAAGATGGGAGTCCATTTCATCCGGAGCTTTTCCATACTGAACCAGCTGTTGGTTAAAATATTTCTGTGTTAGTGCAGGGTCTTCTTTCCACCATTGTCTCAGTGTTGAGCTGTCATGCGAAGAGGCGGTTACCACATTCATATAATCAGCTTTTTTAGGGTTATAAAACGGAATATTTTCCGATGGCATCCTTTGCACCTTTAAAGCAATAATAGCCAGCTCATCCATTACAACAGGAACACAGGCAGGAACCATTCCCAGGTCTTCTCCGCAAATGAGCATTTTTGTTGCATTAAGGATAACCGGAAGTTTTTCCATTGCTTTTTCATACCAGAGATGATCCTGTCTTTTGAAGAAATAATCATGGTAAAGGTCATAGATCGCCTTTCTTTCCCATTCTGAAAGATGGGCATAGGAATCGGTATTGAATACATTAAATCTTGGGTGATAAACCGTTTCGCCATTTCTTTCTTCAGGAAGAAACAATACGTTGGCACACAAGGAAATAAGCTGATCTTCCAAAGAACCTCTAGGATTCTTTTTGAAATATTCCGACAGTTTTCTTTGGGTATCAAATTCTTCTTTGAATGAGTAAGTTCCATTATTATTGTTGTCAATAAATTCAAATACCTTACTGCTGTCTTCTCCGAAATAGTTCCACAAAATCCTGTCGTTGATGAAAGGTTTACAATACCTGTTGAAATCAAAAGGAATATGCCTTGCTTTAAATTCGTCCAGAACAACAGGAACTGCAGGATAAAAATACCCTAAAATTCCCTGTGTAGCAGAAACCGGCATTCTCCATATCCTGAAAAAACCTAGGATATGGTCGATTCTCATGGCATCGAAATACTGTTCAAGTGCTTTGAACCTGTTTTTCCACCAGCGGTAATCATCCTCTTTCATGGCTTCCCAGTTGTAGGTAGGGAATTCCCAGTTCTGACCCAGCTCTGTAAACTGATCCGGCGGTGCTCCGGCCTGGAAATCCATCCCGAAAAGTTCAGGTTCGGTCCATGCTTCTACGGAATACCTGTAAATGCCAATCGGAAGATCTCCTTTTAAGGAAACTCCTAAACTGTGCGTATAGTCTACAGCATCTTTTAATTGCAAATGAAGCTGATACTGCACCCAGGCATGGAGCATTGAAGCATCATAATCCTTACTTTTTGTAGTGAAGAACTGTGATATTTTACCTGCAATATATTTTTTGTGGGTTTTCCAGTCGTTAAAATTGGGGGTTTTATATTTATCTCTGAGTACGCAGAAAGCAGCATAAGGAGTCAGCCAGTAATCATTGTCTTTGATAAATTTCTTAAAGTTCCTGTCTTTATAGATTTTCTCTTTTTCTGCATTGAAAGCAGCTTTTAAAAACTTCCATTTACCGGAAATCATCTTTTCGTAATCAATAAGGTCCAGAGCATTTAAGGCTTCTTTTTCATCCTGATACTCAGAAACTATTTCTTCCGGTAAAGCAAAATCCAGATTTTCCAGCGAAATATACTGCGGATGCAGCGCATAAACAGAAACTGCGGCATACGGGTAAGAATCTGTCCATGAATAGTTGGCCGTAGTATCATTAATCGGAAGGATCTGGATAATTCCCAGATTGGTTTCTTTCGTCCAGTCTGCCAGTTTTTTAAGATCGGAAAATTCTCCTACTCCAAAACCGCTCTCGCTTCTTAAAGAAAATACGGGAACTGCCACACCCGCATCATGGTACATCTGGTAAGACTTAAATTTAAAGTAATGGTTGGAAACAATCTGAAGTACATCTTTAAGTGTATTGGCAACCGTGAACCTGTTCTCACCGGTCTCCACATCAATAATTCTTACTTCTTTTTTACTGTAAATGCAGTATTTAAACTGAATAAATTCGTTTTCAGGAATTTCAACGGAAGTCTCCCAGATTCCAAAATCTGTCTGCGAAAGGCGGATCGCCTTGTTGTAATCCCAGTTTCCTAAAGAGGCCGTGCTTCCAAACAGGGCAATTTCCCAGTCCGGATTGTAAACAGGTGCCTCAATTCTGAATAAATGAGTATGCTTTTTTAAAATGACAGCCTTTTCCGGAACAAACTGATTGAGCTTATTGTAAAGAATTTTATTGTTTAAATAATTTTCAGGAAAATTTTTATTGTTCCATTCATCGAAAATAATAAATTCCTTGTAGTTGTGGGAGAAATTGAGATTGTGCAGCACAAATTCTTCTCTGAGAATATTGCCTTTTTCATCGGCAAGCTGATATTTATATGAGATTGATTTTGAGAAATAATCCACTTCACATTTCCAAATCCCATTTTCCGCATTAAACATGTTATGAGTCTGGATAACAGCACTTTCGCCATCCACAATCATAAGCTGCAGATTCTGTCCGGGCATTGCATTATATCCTGCATTAAAGTATAGCTTCATCTATATTTTTTTTATAAAAATACATTTTAATATCGAAAAATAAAACTTATTGAAGATCAAATAATCATTAAAAAAACCTTTCCAAAATAACTTGAAAAGGTTTACATTTTATTAGAGTTAAAGGAATTTACCTCAATAATATAAGCTGTTATTCGGTAACAATAATTTTTTTACTTAATAGTACTCTGCCGGATTCATCTGCAATGTTGACAATATAAGCTCCGTTTATCAAATTTTTAAGAAGCACCTGCTGACTGAGTGAACCATCTTTAACAGAAAGATCCTGTTTGCTCACATTTTTTCCGGAAATATCAAAAACACTAAGCTTCAGATGTCCTTTTACAGATTTGTCGTTTACATTAACATTAATGACATGCTCATTTACCCTGGTTGGAAAAATATCAATATTTGCCAGGGCATTGACTGGAGAAGTTCTGTCGTTGGCAAAATACCTGCTCGCCAGATCATAAATATGTGGTTTTTCTCCACCCGGAAGAGCTTTTGCCTGCAATGTCTGTAAATCTACCTCATACAAACTATCACCTTTAGCACTTGCAATGACTACTTTTCCTTTGGAATTAACGGCAGACCCATTTACTGAATAATTATCCGGGATACCGGAAATTTTACCTACAAATTTTGCTTTTAAATCCTTTGTCGTTACTTTAAAAACATTTCCTGAAGCTGAAAAAACATAAAAATTATTTTCAGCATCTGCTATCATATCACCTCCGAAGCCGGTTTCCATTGCCGTGAATGAATTCTTCCCGTTGGAGACATCATCTGTAATAATCCCAAGATCGCGGACGGTATACTGATCTCCCTTTTTGCCGATCTGCAATAACTGTGTTCCTGCATTATTAAGAGCATAGATATTTCCGTCATATCCTGTAGCCATTCTTGTGATATGAGAATTGATATCACAGGATGTTACTTTTGAAACGGTATTTTCAACCAAAGTGATTTCCTTTGTTTTCGCATTCAAAACATAAATATTTGAGGAAAACATCGGCATATACACAAGGTTATTGTTCGACGGGTCATAGGCCAGAGCCGCCATTGTCACTGCCTGGGAATGGCTGTAGGAATTTTTATCTTCCGCTACCCAACCTTTTCTATCCTGGGAAAATACTTTTGCTGCCATTTCGGACGAAAACACTTTCTCTCCGGAAGATCCGTTTGCCGCATCCATGACACGGAAATCACTAAACACTATGCTGGAGGTATCTTTTCCGGCAATAGCAAAAAAGTCCTGCTGTGCCTGGACATTCGCACCAAGCACAAGCAGAAAAAGAGGGAATAAATGTTTCTTCATACAATGTAGAATTTAGATTCGTGATCATTTTAGTTATAACTAAGTTACATATTTTACCAATTAAATGACAAAAAAATATTAGCATTTGCATAATATTTACAATCATTTAATGTAATCTTTAAAATAATAACAATTGAAATCTATTATTCCTTATATAAAAAACTCCCGCAGACCACACAGATTACAGCAGATGATCTGCAGAATCCATGTAACCGGCGGGAGCCTGTTATTTATTGGAGATTTAATTCAGAACGTAAGTTGTTCCGTCTCTTCCGTCTTTTAATTCAATACCTTCGGCAAGAAGCTTATCCCTGATCTGGTCCGAAAGATCAAAGTTTTTGGATTTTCTGGCCTGGTTTCTCAGTTCTATTAAAACTTTCAAAGTCTGGTCAAGCTTCTCATTATTATTTTCTTCAATATTCTGGAGTCCCAAAACATCAAATACAAACGCGTTCAGCGTCGATTTTAAATCTTCAAGATCTCCAGCAGTGATCGTTTCTTTACCATCATTTAAAGCAAAAATATATTTTACAGCTTCAAATAAGTGGGCGATAAGAATCGGAGAATTGAAATCATCGGTCAGGGCATCATAGGACTTAGTCTTCCACTCTTTAAGATCAAAACCGGATTGTTTTTCATTGTCCGGAGTGACTGAGTTTAATACTTTAATGGCTTCCATTAATCTGATAAACCCTTTTTCGCTCGCGATCATTGCATCATTGGAAATATCCAGCACACTTCTGTAATGTGCCTGCAGGAAGCAGAAACGCACGATAGTAGGGTGAAAAGGCTTTTCAAAGAAGTCGTTTTCTCCGGTAACCAGCTGCATAGGAAGAATATAGTTTCCTGTAGATTTACTCATACGCTGGGAATTCATTGTCAGCATATTGGCGTGCATCCAGTAATTAACCGGAGCAACATCATTGCAAGCTTTTCCCTGTGCAATTTCACATTCGTGGTGTGGGAATTTCAAATCCATTCCGCCGCCGTGAATATCAAATTTTTCACCTAAATATTTAGTGCTCATAGCTGTACATTCAAGGTGCCATCCCGGAAAACCTTCGCCCCAGGGAGAATTCCATCTCATAATGTGAGCGGGAGATGCTTTCTTCCAAAGGGCAAAATCCTGAGGATTTTTCTTTTCACCTTGTCCGTCAAGGTCACGTGTATTGGCAAAAAGCTCTTCGATATTACGTTTTGAAAGTTCACCATAATTCAGTCCTCTTTTATTGTATTCCAGAACGTCAAAATATACGGAACCGTTACTTTCATAAGCAAACCCTTTTTCTATAAGCTTTTGGGTAAGCTCGATCTGTTCCACGATGTGGCCCGTAGCCGTAGGTTCAATATTGGGAGGAAGAAGGTTGAACATTTCCAATACTTTATGGAAATCTACGGTATACTTCTGTACAATTTCCATAGGCTCCAGCTTTTCCAGACGTGTTTGTTTCACGAATCTGTCATTTTCGACATTTCCGTCGTCTGTAAGGTGCCCGGCATCGGTAATATTTCTTACATATCTTACTTTATACCCCAAATGCATCAGGGTACGGTAGATAAAATCAAAGGAAAGGAAGGTTCTTACATTTCCCAGATGCACATTGCTGTACACGGTAGGTCCGCAGACATACATTCCTACGTTTCCTTCTAAAATGGGTTTAAATATTTCTTTCTCTCCTGTAAGGGAGTTATATAGTTTTAATTGCATTTTTTTAAGTTAAAAGATTCAATGATTAAGGAATTAAAAATTAGTTAAAATAATTTTAACCACAACAGATAATTGTTGTAAGAAAAATTTTATTGGAAACTTTTTTAAATATAACCATTATTAAATAGCTTTTAAATGATACTGCAGATGATCAATATAATCCTGAATAATATATTCTAATGTGAAAGTCTGAGGAACTGTTTTTGTGGTATCACAGGTTCTCTGCAAAGCTTCATCAGGAATATTTTCTACAGTATGAACGATCTGAAAATTCAAAGATTTCCAAAGAGTAATCACTTCTGAAACCGGAACATTCTGATAATTCTGCGCTTTTACCCAGAAATCCTGATCATAAACAATATTGTCGTTCTCCTTATATTGTATAACCACAAATCTACGGATATTCGTCAGTGCGCTGTCGCAAAGATGACCTAAAATTTCTTTTTTAGACCATTTTTCCGGTGAAGGTTTATAAGACCATTCTTCCTCAGAAATGGTTTCGAATCTCTGAAGTTCGGCGTCGACAATATTTTTAAGGATCTGGTAATTCATTTTTATTAATAATCAAGTTTTGCATGACTTCCCACATAATGAAGGAATTCCTGTCTGGTGATCGGGTTGGTTCTGAAAATTCCGCTTAATTCTGCCGTGATGGTAGAACTTGCCGTATCTTTTATTCCTCTGCAGTTCACACATAAATGTTTTGCATCAATAATGCAGGCCACATCTTTAGTACCCAGCGCTTCTTTCAGAGCGTCTACGATCTGCATAGTCAGTCTTTCCTGAACCTGCGGTCTTTTTGCGTAATAATCCACAATCCTGTTGATCTTGGAGAGGCCAATCACTTCACCGTTTGAAATATAGGCTACGTGGGCTCTTCCGATGATCGGCAGAAAGTGGTGTTCACAAAAAGAATATACGGTAATATCCTTTTCCACCAGCATCTGGCGGTATTTATACTTATTGGAAAAAGTGGAAATTCCCGGCTTGTTTTCAGGAAGAAGTCCTCCAAAAATTTCATTCACGTACATTTTGGCCACACGTCTCGGTGAATCCTTCAAAGAATCATCCGTCATGTCCATCCCCAGCGTTTGCATAATTTCACCGAAAAGTTCGGTAATTTTTTCTATTTTTTCCTGTGGCGATTTATCAAATGCATCTTTCCTAATAGGCGTATGTTCTTTTCCGGTGAAAATATCATCGTCGTTATCGGTAAAATCAACCATTTTTATTTAATTTGCAACAAAAATACGGATAAAATCTGTTCATTAATTTCATTTTGAACGAAAAACATTATCCTTTCTCAACTTAGCCTATGATTATCGTCGAAGAAGTACAGAACGAAACCCAGAAAAAGGAATTTTTAGAATTTCCTGCAAAACTTTACCGGCAAGATAAAAACTACATAAGACCCCGAAACCAAGACATTGAAGAGATTTTTGATCCTGAGAAAAACAGATCATTCCAGAATGGAGAATGCACACGATTCTTATTTAAAAACAAACGAAATGAAACGGTAGGAAAAGTAGCGGTTTTCATCTCCGATCTTTATGAACAAAAGCAACCAACCGGAGGAATTGGTTTTTTCGACTGTATCCATGACCAGAAAACGGCTGATTTTATTTTTGATCACTGCAAAATCTGGCTTCAAAAACGAGGTATGGAAGCAATGGACGGACCGATTAACTTCGGGGAACGGGATAAGTTCTGGGGACTTCTGACGGAAGGTTTCGATGAACCGCTTTTCGGAATGAATTACAATTTCCCTTATTATAAGCAACTGTTTGAAAACTATGGTTTTAAACTGTATTTTGAGCAGCTTTGCTTTTCGAGGCCTATTTTCGCAGATGTTTCCCGGATTTTCACACTCATGCATACCAAACACAGCAGAAATCCTGCAATCTCTGCAAGGCCAATGACGAAAAATGCTCTGCCTAAATTTGCAAAGGATTTCACAGAGATTTACAACCAGGCCTGGGCAGCCCATGGTGAAGGAAAACAGCTTGAAGAAGACAAGGTTCTGAAAATGTTCAATACGATGAAGCCTATTATCAACGAACATATTTCCTGGTTTGTGTATGAAAATGAAAAGCCTATTGCCATGTGGATGAATCTTCCTGATGTGAACCAGTGGTTTAAATACCTCAACGGTAAGTTCGGAATTTGGGAAAAGCTGAAATTTTTATGGATAAAACAATTCGTTAAGAATGAGAAAATGATAGGGTTGGTATTTGGTGTTGTTCCTGAATGGCAAAAGAAGGGAATCGATGGTTACATGATCTGGGAAGGAACCCAACATCTGAGAAAGCATACGGATTTTAAAACGACGGAACTTCAGTGGATTGGTGACTTTAATCCAAAAATGATAAAAATAGCGGAAAGTCTTGATACTACTATAACCAGGAAATTAACTACCTACCGGTATTTATTTGACCGCAACAAGGAATTTGAGAGACATCCTTTCCTGTAAAATAAAAAAATCCTGCTGTCTCACAGCAGGATTCCTTTCATTGATACTCTATTAGAATAGCTCACCGGCTACTTTTTTAATATTGTCACTTTTCCCCATGGAGTAAAAGTGCAGCACAGGAACTCCAAAATTCAAAAGTTCCTTGCATTGGGTAATGGCCCATTCTATCCCGATCTGCTTTACAGCTTCATTGTTCTTAGCATTTTCCACCTCGTTGATAAGTTCTTCAGGAAGATCTATTTTGAATACCTGCGGAAGAATTTTGAGGTGCTTTTTCGTTGCAATCGGCTTGATCCCTGGTATGATAGGAACGGTAATACCCATTTCTCTGGCTTTTGTCACAAATTCTATAAACCTTTTATTATCAAAAAACATCTGTGTAACGATATAGTCTGCTCCGGCATCTACTTTTTGCTTGAGCCATTTCAGGTCATAATTCATGGAAGGGGCTTCCATATGCTTTTCGGGATAACCGGCTACACCAATGCAGAATTTATTAAGTTCATCACAGGCTGTCTCATCATTGTGAAGGTATTTTCCTCTTCCCAGATCATTGATCTGGTGAACAAGATCCATTGCACTGGCATGACCTCCCGGTGTAGGCTCAAAGTACTGATGTCCTTTCATCGCATCACCTCTTAAAGCCATAATATTATCTATTCCCAGGTACATACAGTCTACCAGAAGATATTCTGTTTCTTCTTTGGTAAATCCTCCGCAAAGTAAGTGCGGAACAGTATCTACATTATATTTATGCTGAATGGCCGCACAGATCCCTAAGGTTCCGGGACGCATTCTGGTGATACGGCGTTCCATCAGCCCGTTACCTTTGTCAATGTAAATATATTCTTCTCTAGAGGTCGTCACATCTATAAAAGGAGGCTTAAATTCCATGAGCGGATCTATATTCGTGTAGAGATCTTCAATTCCGATTCCCTTTTGAGGCGGAACCACTTCTAAGGAGAACAGGGTCTTACCATTTGCGTTTTTAATATGTTCGGTGATCTTCATTTTATAGTTTAATTATTATTTTTAGCTTTAATAGGAGCTGATGCTTTTAATCTGCCAGATTAGGAGACAGCCACTTTCTAGCTTCCTGAATACTACAGCCTCTTCTCTGTGCATAATCTTTCAACTGATCTTCGGTAATTCTTCCAAGACCGAAATATTTGGCATGGGGACTCCCAAAATAATATCCGGAAACTGATGCTGTAGGAAACATGGCCAGGCTTTCAGTAAGGAAAACGCCGGTATTTTCTTCTACTTTCAAAAGATCCCAGATGGTTTTCTTTTCCAGATGATCAGGACATGCAGGATATCCCGGTGCAGGACGAATTCCTTTGTATTTTTCTGCGATGAGTTCTTCATTGCTTAAATTTTCCTGGTTGGCATAGCCCCAGTATTCTGTTCTTACTTTTTTATGTAAAAATTCTGCATAAGCTTCTGCAAATCTGTCGGCCAGGGCTTTTACCATGATGGCGTTGTAATCGTCATTGGCTTTTTCATATTCTTCTGAAAGTTCATCTGTTCCGAAGCCCGTAGTCACACAGAATGCTCCTACATAATCTGTCTTTCCGGAATTTTGCGGAGCGATGAAATCACTTAATGCCAGATAATCTTTTCCTTTGGATCTTTGAGCCTGCTGCCTTAACGTCAGGAATTTTGCCTGTTCCTGATTATTTTCGTCAAAGATTATAATATCATCCGTTTCATTGGAGTTCGCTTTGAAAATCCCGAAAACTGCTTTTGCCTTTAACAATTTTTCATCGAGAATTCTTTTCAGGATAACCTGAGCATCTTTAAATAATTCTTTGGCCTGAATTCCCACTACCTCATCTTCCAGGATGTCCGGGTATTTTCCGTGCAGATCCCAGCTTCTGAAGAATGGTGACCAGTCTATGAAAGGAAGTAATTCTCTTAAATCCTGATCTTCAATTACAGTCCCACCTAAATTATTTGGTGTAAAGATTTCTTCACTTGCCCAGTCGATAGAAAAATGGTTTTGCCTTGCCTCCTCAATGGAAACATAATCTTTATCAACCTGTCTGTTGAGGAATTTCTCACGGAAATCGGAGTATTCATCTTTCAGTTCTGAAACATAATCTTTATTTCTGTCGCCCAATAAAGAACTTACTACATTTACCGCTCTGGAGGCATCATTTACATGAACTACAGCATTTTTATATTTTAAATCAATCTTTACGGCTGTATGTGCTTTTGAAGTGGTAGCTCCACCGATCAATAATGGAAAATCCAGGTTTTGTCTTTCCAACTCGGAAGCAATGTAGACCATCTCATCAAGACTTGGTGTAATTAATCCGCTTAATCCAATAACATCGACTTTTTCTTCAATCGCAGTCTGGATAATTTTTTCTGCCGGAACCATTACTCCAAGGTCTACGATCTCATAGTTGTTACAGCCCAGTACAACGCTCACAATATTTTTACCAATATCATGAACATCGCCTTTTACTGTGGCCATCAGAATTTTTCCGTTGGCAGGCCTTGAGCCGTCTTTTTCAGCTTCAATATAAGGCTGCAGGTAAGCAACGGCCTTTTTCATTACCCTTGCAGATTTTACAACCTGCGGAAGGAACATTTTTCCGCTTCCGAATAAATCTCCTACAACACCCATTCCGGTCATCAGGTTAATTTCAATAACATGAAGAGGCTTTTCCGCCTGTTGTCTGGCTTCTTCCACATCTTCTTCGATGAAACGGTCAATTCCTTTTACTAAAGCATGGGTAATTCTTTCCTGTAAAGGTCTTGTCCGCCATTCTAAATCTTCAACGATTTCTTTTTTGACGGATTTATGCTTTTCGGAATAGTCCAGAAGTCTTTCTGTTGCATCATCTCTTTTATCAAGGATTACATCTTCTACAAGCTCCAGAAGTTCTTTATTGATCTCATCGTATACTTCCAGCATAGACGGGTTTACGATTCCGATATTCATTCCCGCCTGAATAGCATGGTAAAGGAATACGGAGTGCATCGCTTCTCTTACCGTATCATTACCACGGAACGAAAAGGAAACATTGCTTACACCACCGCTTACGGAAGCATAAGGAAGGTTCTGTCTTACCCATCTTGTGGCTTCGATGAAATCAATGGCATTTCTTCTGTGCTCTTCCATTCCGGTTGCCACAGGGAAAATATTCAGGTCAAAAATAATGTCTTCAGCAGGGAAGCCGACCTGATTAACCAAGATATCATAGGAACGTTTTGAAATCTCAAGTCTGCGATCATAATTGTCTGCCTGGCCTGTTTCGTCAAACGCCATTACGATTACAGCTGCACCATATCTTTTAACAGCTTTTGCCTGTTTGATAAATTCTTCCTCACCACCTTTAAGGCTGATGGAATTGACTACGCATTTACCCTGTGCTACCTGAAGTCCGGCTTCAAGAATTTCCCATTTGGAAGAGTCTATCATAATAGGGATCCTTGAAATATCCGGTTCTGAGGCTATCAAGTTCAGGAATTTGATCATGGAAGCTTTACCATCAATCAGTCCGTCATCAAAATTCACATCAAGAATCTGGGCACCGCCTTCTACCTGGTGGCGGGCAATATCGAGTGCTTCCGAGAATTTCTCCTCTTTTATCAGTCTTAAAAATTTTTTGGATCCGGCAACATTGGTTCTTTCACCAACATTGATGAAATTACTCTCCGGGGTTATAATAAGGGGCTCAAGGCCGGATAATCTTAAATATTTCATTATTTGTCTATTCTTCTAAAATATAATAGGCATTGTTCGCATTCTGCCGGAGCAGATCCACATGTTTACCTAAAGCAGTGAAAATTGGAAATCTTTTGTAAGATAAATGGTGTTCTTTTGCAAATTCTTCGATCTCTTCTGTGATCTCGTTATAATACATATAGCTGTAATTCGGGAAAAGATGATGAGCGACGTGGAAATTAAAGTTTCCCAAAACATTTCTCACGAACCAGTTGTTTTCTCTCAAATCATTGGTTACCTCAAACTGGTGACGAAGCCAGCTGAACGGAAGCCCGTTTTTCGCATCCAGTTTTGGAAAAGCATTATCAGGAAGTGGATGCAGAGGCAACAGTACAAACAACGCAAAAATACTTGCCACTATTACCTGGAGAAACCATGCTCCCAATGCCAATCCTACAGATACTTTAAAAAACAGGACAGGAACTGCAATCTGGTAAAAGAAATAGAAGAGTTTATAGCTCACCATTTTTACTTTTTCAATAAGAGGAATCGAGCCCTGGGTCTTTAAAATCACCCTTTCATTATCAAAAAAATCTCTGAAATCCCTGATAAACATCCAATTAAAAAGATAAAGAGGATATACCAGAAAGAAAAACCGGTGCTGAAACCTCTGAACTCCCTTTGCCTTAATCCATGGAATAATTAAAAGAAGGCCGCTCTGCTCTATATCGGTATCCCATCCGTCCACATTCGGATAGGCATGATGGCTGGCAATATGTCTTTTTTTCCAGATGTACGAATTGGCTCCTACAAGGTCGAACATATGCAGTAAGAGTGAGTTTAGCCTTTTACTTTTATAAATGTTATTATGAGCAGCTTCATGGATCAGGTTCAGGTAAATGAGTACCAGAGAAATCCCCATCAGAACAAAACTTCCAATATACATCCATGATCTACCTGCACTGAATAAAGCAATACAATACAAAGTAAAATAGATCAAAGGCAGGATTACTGCTTTGATCTGAATATAGATATCCCTGTTTTCTGAAATGTTCTCTATCCGCTGATTCACTCTGTTTCTTAGTTCATTAAAAAGTTTAATATCATCTGAGTTTTTTAAGTAACTAGGCTTTTCCATAATGTTAAATTTTGCGATTTACTTAAAGTTAACATTTTATAATCAAGCACTTACTTCATATTTAATTTAAAAAATCTATTATTTTTTATAAATCAAACAAATTTTTCCAATTTTCTTGGGGAATATTCCGCTACTAGATCTGCTATGGCTTTGATGTGATCCGGAGTGGTCCCGCAGCATCCGCCTATGATGTTTATCAATCCTTTTTCCACATATTCTTTGATCTGTCTGGCCATATCTTCCGGCGTTTCATCATATTTCCCGAAAGCGTTGGGAAGTCCGGCATTAGGATAAGCAGATACATAGAATTCTGAATTATGAGCTAAAGTTTCCAGATAAGGGGTAAGCTGATCAGCACCGAGAGCACAGTTGAAGCCTACACTCAATAGGTTCAGATGTGAAACTGAAATCAGGAATGCTTCTGCCGTCTGCCCGCTCAAAGTTCTTCCTGAAGCATCCGTAATCGTTCCTGAAACCATAATGGGAATTTTGATTTTTCTTTCTTCCTGAATTTCATCGATAGCAAACAAAGCTGCTTTTGCATTCAGGGTATCGAAGATTGTTTCTACCAGAAGAATGTCTGAGCCGCCATCCAGCAAAGCTTCACACTGCTGCTTATATGCTACTCTTAGCTCTTCAAAGGTAATAGCCCTGTATCCCGGATCGTTCACATCCGGACTTAGACTTGCCGTTCTGTTTGTTGGCCCTATCGAACCAGCAACAAATCTTGGTTTATCCGGATTTTGAGCTGTATATTCATCACAGGCTTTTCTGGCAATTTTCGCAGACTCAAAGTTCAGCTCATATACCAGATCTTCCATATGATAGTCTGCCATTGCAATAGTAGTTCCGGAGAAGGTATTGGTTTCTATAATGTCTGCTCCTGCCTCAAGATATTTCTTATGAACTTCCTCAATGGCCTGAGGCTGCGTAAGAGAAAGCAGGTCATTATTTCCTTTTACCGGATGTTCCCAGTCTTTGAAACGTTCGCCACGGTAATCTTCCTCTTCAAATTTGTAACGCTGAAGCATGGTTCCCATAGCACCGTCAAGAATTAAAATTCTCTCGGATATCGCCTTGTATAATTGTTCTGAATTTTTCATTTTCTACATTTTAGCAAATTGAATTAATCTAAGGCCTGTTTTAAATCTGCAATAATATCATCAACATGCTCAAGTCCTACAGAGCAACGTACCAGCCCTGCGGTAATGCCTACTTCATTTCTTTCCTCATCGGTCAGTTTTGAATGGGTAGTGGATGCAGGATGGGTTACAATAGTTCTGGTATCTCCAAGATTGGCAGAAAGTGAGCACAGCTTTATTTTATCTAAAAAGTTTCTTCCACCTTCTATTCCACCTTTAATTTCGAAGGCAACGATATTCCCGCCTAATTTCATTTGTTTTTTAGCTATTTCATAACTTGGATGGGAGGTCAGGAACGGATATTTCACCAACTCTACATTGGGATGATTTTCTAAAAACTCAGCTACTTTCAAAGCATTTTCGCAATGCTTTTCAACACGGATGGCAAGCGTTTCAAGACTTTTCGATAACACCCAGGCATTGAAAGGTGACATTGAAGGTCCTGTATTTCTTGCAAACAAGTAAATTTCTCTGATTAAATCCTCTTTTCCGACTGCTACTCCACCCAGTACTCTCCCCTGCCCGTCAATAAGTTTCGTGGCAGAATGCACAACAATATCTGCCCCATATTTAATGGGCTGCTGAAGATAAGGGGTAGCAAAACAGTTGTCTACAATAAAGATCAGGTTATGCTTTTTTGCAATCTGTCCGAAAAATTCAAGATCCAGAATTTCAATAGCCGGGTTGGTAGGCGTTTCAAGGTATAGAATTTTTGTATTGGGCTTAATATATTGTTCAACATTTTCAGCATCCCCGGCCTTAAAATAAGTAGTTTCTATATTCCATTTCGGAAAATACTTGGTAAATAAGGTATGCGTAGATCCAAATACCGACTGGCAGCTTACGATGTGGTCACCGGCATTCAGTAAAGCAGCAAAAGTTGAATAAATAGCCGCCATTCCTGTTGCAAATGCATATCCGGCTTCTGCGCCTTCCATTTTTGCAATTTTATCCGTGAATTCGGTTACGTTCGGATTTGAAAAGCGGCTGTAGAGGTTTTTAGGTTTTTCTTCGGCGAAGCTAGCCCTCATATCTTCCGCATCCTGAAAAATAAAGCTGGATGTAAGGTATAAAGGGGTTGTATGCTCATCAAACTGAGTTCTTTCAGTCTGGGTTCTTATCGCAGATGTTTCAAAATTTTCCATATTGTTTTAAAATGTAGCAATGTAGCAGTTTAGCAATGAGATTATTGGTAAACCGATACGTTGTTAAATTGTTATATTAAATTATTATTTCGTTTCACTTACTCTCAGAATATCTCCGAAAACTCCTCTCGCCGTTACCTGAGCTCCCGCTCCCGCTCCCATAATCACAATAGGGTTTTCTCCATAACTTTCCGTGTAAATCTCAAAAATGGAATCTGAGCCTTTCAACTGCCCTAAAGCTGAACTTCCCGGTACGGAAACCAATTTTACATCAAGCTGGCCTTTATCTTTCTGAAGATCACCGTGAAGATCACCCACGTACCGAAGAACATGCCCCGGTTCCTGTCCTTCTTTAATTTTCTGGTATTCATCATCCAGCTCTTCCAGTCTAGAGATAAATTCATTTTTCTCAATGGAAAGAAGGTTTTCAGGAATTAAATTCTGGATATTGATATCCTGGAATTCATTAATCAGATCCAGTTCTCTGGCCAGGATCAGAAGTTTTCTTGCCACATCGTTTCCAGAAAGGTCTTCACGTGGATCAGGTTCTGTAAATCCTTTTTCCATTGCTTCTCCTATGATGGTTGAGAATTTATCATTTCTTACAGAAAAATTATTGAAGATATAGCTCAATGACCCGGAAAACACTCCTTTTATTCTTGTGATATTTTCTCCTGAAAGATGTAACAGTTTTATAGTATCAATTAGCGGAAGACCTGCTCCAACGTTGGTTTCATACAGATAACGTCTGTTGTTTTTGTTCAACGTATATCTTAGTTTACGGTATTCTTCAATGGGAAGCGTATTGAAAATTTTATTGGATGAAACCAGGTCAAAGCCGTTCTCAGCAAGCGCATGATAGTTTTTTACAAAATCTTTGCTTGCTGTATTGTCTACCACGATCAGGTTTTCCAGCTGGTTTTCTTTTGAGAAGCTGATCAGCTCATCAACGTTTGAAGGGTGTTCTGCCGTTAAAACCTCATCATTCCAATTCGTATTAAATCCTTTTTTATTGAAGGCAATTTTTCTTGAGTTGGCTACTGCAACTACCTTAAGATCGATTTTCTTACGTCGCCTGATTTCTTCGGAAGACTGTAAAACCTGTTCAATTAAAGTCTTTCCTACATTTCCATGACCTATGATCGCTAAATGAACGGTTTTAGGCTTTTTGAATATTTCTGATTCAATGATATTTTTTGTCTTCTCGTCCTGCGAAGAGGTCACTACGATATTGACTCTTTTTTCTGCCGCTACCTGATTCAAAAGAAGTGGAAAAACATTGTTTCTTGCCAGCTCTGCAAGGACTTTATTGAAATCTTCCGCCACAAATCCAAGTACGGAAACATTATTAATGCTGTAAATCTGTGAAACTTTGCCTGACTTTCTTTCAGCTTCAAACTCATCGATCAGACAGGTAACTGCTTTTTCTGCATCCGCTTCATTCACCAGAATGGAGATCCCATTTTCAATAGCCTGCTGGGAGATCACTCCCACACTGATACGCGCCAAAGTAAGCGCCTTAAAAATTCTTCCATCAATACCGATTTCCCCCAGGAAATCTTCTCCTTCAAATTTGATAATTGATCTGTTCTTTAAAAACTTTATTTCGTTAGCATTTCTCATTCTACAAAATATTTTTTATGATTGTATTTAATTGTTTATATTCCATCAGGAAGGCATCATGCCCGTGAATTGACTGTATTTCATGATAGAAAACCTCTTTGTTTTTCTCTTTCAACTTCTCAAAGCACATTCGAATTTCCGATGCAGGAAAAAAAAGGTCTGTATCTACTGCAATAAGATGTATTCGTGCATTTATTTTTTGCATCTCCGATTCTTCGGTGTTAATATTCATCAGCAAATGATTCATCAGTTTGTAAGCTTTCAAACTAAATCTTTCGTTTAATGAATTTCCGTGATAAAGGAGCCAGTCTTCAGATTCCAATCTCTGCTTTTCCGGGTCGTATCTATTTTGAAATCTGTCATTTAAAGATTGAGGTGTTCTGTAACACAGCATCGCATGGATTCTTGCTTTCTGCAGGGGCTCATCATTTCCGTTTAACAGGAATTTCTGAACCAGGCATTGTGCATGAAGCCAGTCGTGGGTTTTGAAATCGCAGGCAATAGGAATAAAGATTTCTGCCAGTTGTGGTTGTTTGGCAAGCATTTCCCACGCGATTCCTCCTCCGAGAGAGCCTCCGATAATGGCGTATAAATTTTTGACATGTAAAGTTCCAAGGCCTTTCAGGAATATTTCAGCAATATCTGATGGGGTGAAATCTTCGTATTCGTCAATTAAAAAGTCATCAAATCCGTTTCCGGGGATATTGAAACACAGAACAGTATATTTATTTGTATCAATGACCTGGTTTTCCCCGATCAGCTGCTTCCACCATCCTTTTTCTCCGGAAACATTTGAATTTCCCGTCAAAGCATGATTGACCAGTATAATGGGAGCTGAAAACAAGTCTGGCCCGAAGATCTGATAAGTCAACGGGATATGGTATTCCTTTTTGGAATGGGTTTGATACGAAAGATTAATATAGTTTAGTTCTGTTTTCAATTCTATTATTTTAATACAATTGAAAATGCCACAGGAAATGGCTGAAAAGAACTTCAGTGAGTTATCTGTCCAAAATAAATTGGTAGAACGTAGCACCTTCTCTGCTTGCACAAAGGGTTGCTAAGGTTTCATAGGGTCTAATCCCTCAACCTTTCTTGATAACATTTTCAATATTTGAATGAACGCACTGCAAAGATATGTTTTTTCTTTTAATTTTTTCAAAAAAAATATTTAATATCAAAAAAACCAGTAATAACAAGTGTTTCAAGGCTATATTAATAATTATTCAGATGGAAGGAATTGGAATTATTTTTCAAAAAAACTAACTTCGTACTTGAAAAGTGATGAAATATGACTGTTGAAAAAGAAAGATTACAAGATTCCAAATGGAAAAACTGGGGGCCATATGTCAGTAACCGACAATGGGGAAATGTACGTGAAGATTACAGCCCGAATGGAAATGCCTGGCATTACGCCAATCATAATAATGCAGAAAGTTATACCTATCGTTGGGGCGAAGAAGGCATTGCGGGAATCTCTGATGTGAAGCAGATCTTCTGTTTTGCCTTTTCCTTTTGGAATAAAAAAGATAAGATTATAAAAGAACGTTTTTTTGGATTAAGCAATCCTCAGGGTAACCACGGGGAGGATATCAAAGAAATCTTCTATTATTTAGATAATACGCCTACCCATAGTTATATGAAAATGGTGTACAAATACCCTATCAATGCGTTTCCTTATGATGATCTTGTTGCCGAAAACGGCAGAAGAAGCAAAAAGGAACCTGAATATGAGCTGTTTGATACAGGAATTTTTGACAATGATGAATATTTTGATATTTTCATTGAATACTGTAAAGGCGATCACAATGATATCCTTGCAAGGGTAACTGTTCATAACAGGAGTAATGAGGATGCTCCCATCGTCATAGCCCCGACTGCCTGGTTCAGAAATAACTGGAAATGGGGATATAACACCTATAAAGGCCAGATGAATGCTGCGTATGACGGATGCATAGATGTTAACCATGACAGTATTTCAATCAAAAAGTTTTATTCAAGAAACAGGGTGGCCCAGAGTGCTTTCTGTGAAAATGAAACCAATACGCCTAAATTATATGGAGCGCCTTATCCGGGTAATACCTATTTTAAGGACGGAATCAATGATTATATCATTTATGGAAGCAATACGGTAAATCCGGAAAAAAGAGGTACTAAAGCTTCTTTTATCATTGATGAAATGATAGGCGCGGGACAATCCAAAGTTTTTGATTTCAGGTTGTGTCCTGAGGAAACGGATGAACCTTTTGCCAATTTTGACGAAATTTTCAGCATAAGATCTGCCGAAGCTGATGAATTCTACAACGAAGTCCAGAGCGAAACAACGAATGAAGACGAAAGAAATGTTCAGCGGCAGGCATTTGCAGGTCTTCTGTGGAATAAGCAGTTCTATCATTACAATGTAGGAAAATGGCTGAAGGGTGACCCGAACCATGAAGCTCCGAGAAATTTTAATGAGTATGTAAGAAATACGGAGTGGAACCACCTTCACAATAAGGACATTATCTCTATGCCCGATAAATGGGAATATCCGTGGTATGCGACATGGGATCTGGCATTTCACTGCGTTCCTTTTTCTATCATTGACGGAGAATTTGCAAAAGGACAGCTTCTGCTTTTAACCAAAGAATGGTATATGCATCCGAATGGGCAGCTTCCCGCTTATGAATGGAATCTGAGCGATGTGAATCCACCGGTACACGCATGGTCCTGTTTCCGGGTTTTTAAAATTGATGAAAAACAAAATGGCAAGCCCGATCTTTTATTCCTCGAAAAAGTATTCCAGAAGCTTCTCCTGAATTTTACCTGGTGGGTGAACCGTAAGGATAAAAACGGTAAGAATATATTTGGCGGCGGTTTCCTTGGCCTGGATAATATCGGGGCTTTCGACCGTAATATGGAACTGAAAGACGGCCAGCACCTTGAGCAGGCTGACGGAACGAGCTGGATGGCTATGTACGCTCTTAATATGATGCGGATTGCTATGGAGCTTGCGCAGTATTATCAGGTGTATGAAGATATGGCGATCAAGTTTTTTGAGCATTATCTCTACATCGCGGAAGCCATGGAAAACTTAGGAGACGGTAAAGAAGGCTTATGGAATGAAGAGGACGGCTTTTTCTATGATGTTCTGCAGCTTGGCAACGGAGACAGTGTTTCTTTGAAACTGAGGAGTATTGTCGGCTTGATTCCTATGTTTGCCGTAGAAATTGTAGATCATCATCTGCTAGATAAAATGCCGAATTTCCAGGCAAGAATGGAATGGGTATTAAAGAACAAGCCGGAACTTACCAAACTGGTTTCTCACTGGGACGAGGAAGGACAAGGCAGAAAACACCTGATGAGCATTTTACGGAAGAACAGGCTGACAAAGGTTTTGAGAAGGATGCTTGATGAGAATGAATTCCTAAGTTCTTACGGAATACGCGCCATGTCAAAAGTATACGAGGAAAATCCGTTTGTATTCTCTGTTCACGGTACGGAAAATGTGGTTTATTATACTCCTGCGGAAAGTGACAGCAGGATGTTTGGAGGTAACAGCAACTGGCGGGGCCCCATCTGGTTTCCGATCAATTTCCTGATTGTGGAAAGCTTACAGCGTTTTCACTTTTACTATGGCAATAGCTTAAAGGTTGAGCTCCCTACCGGAAGTGGCGAAAAGAAAAACCTGGATGAAGTGGCACAAAATATCAGCAGAAGGCTATGTTCCCTATTCTTGAAGGATGAGGATGGACAAAGGCCTTTCAATGGAGGCAATGCCAAGTTTAATTATGATGAACATTTTAAGGATTACATTACTTTCTTTGAATATTTTCACGGAGACAATGGCCGCGGTGTAGGAGCTTCCCATCAGACGGGATGGACAGCAACGGTTGCCAAGCTTATGAAACCGAGATTAACAGTATAAAATAAAAAATAAAGATTCCGGCCCGAATGGGCCGGAATCTTTTAATTTCTTACAGCTATATTAAACTTTCTCTCCGTTAACAAGAACTTCATATCCGATTTCTACATTCGGCTCTAAAGTTTTTGATACGGAACAATATTTTTCAAAGGATAATTCCGCCGCTTTTAGCGCTTTTTTAGGATCTATCTTTCCTTCCAGCAGAAATTTCACCTTGATTGATTTAAAAGGTTTTGCATCTTCTACCTGAATTCTTTCCCCTTCTACTTCTGCCTGAAAACCTGTAATTTCCTGGCGTTGTTTTTTCAGAATAGAGACTACATCTATTCCACTGCATCCGGCCACGGCCATCAATACACTTTCCATAGGAGAAACCCCTTTGGCTCCCGGCTGTGAGGTATTGTCCAAAAGAATTGAATTCCCCTGGGAATTGGTACATTCAAATAGAAAGTCGTCGTTGAGTCTGTTCAGTGTTATTTTCATTGTGTGAATTTATATTTCAGTATTTTCCAATATTCTTGTTCAAATATAAAAAACTTTATGCATTAAACTCTCGGCTAAGACATGATATCAACTATAGCCTGAAAAAGATTATCCGGATTTTCTGCAATTCGATTACACATGTACAAATACCATTCATCACCATACACAATATATTGTCTGCATGGGTAACCTTTTTTATGGATTTCATCCAGTAGGCCTTCCTGTATTCCCAGTAACATTTCAAATTCATACTTAGATTTTGGAATGTCATATTTTTCAATGAGCTCTTTAACTCTATTTTGGATTTTGTCGTGATGCGTAGCAATAGAACATCTTCTATTTTTAAGGAAAAGAGTTTCGATATATTTAATGTATAGATCATCCAAGTGATCTCCTCTCTCTACACCATGCCCTGGAGGAACAGCAAAAGCACCTTTTACAATTCTTATTTTCCCTTGTGTTTCATTTAATATTCGTTCAAGGTCTTTTGGAGTACGGTTTAAATAAGCCTGAAGAGTAATTCCCACGTTTGAAAAATTAGGAGATATTTTACAGAAGGTATTAATAATATCATCTGTTCTTTCCACTCCTTCTGCGCTAATGACTACTTCAATATTCTTTTTGTGGGCTGATTCTGCTAATGATATCAGATTACTATAAGCCATATCCTTATCAATTGCAAGCCCAATATGTGATAAATCCAAAGAAATGATAGAATCAATGTTCTCTTCTTCCACTTTATCGATCAAATTAAGGAAATGTTGAGTTACCGATTCTGATTCTTCTACTGAACGGGTACTTTCTCCCATAAACTCCAGTGAAGTAGGAAGCCCTTTCTCATTAATTCTTTTAGCAGTTGCTATAGCTTCTTCCATCTTCTCACCTCCGATGTATCTTTTAGCTGCTTTCAACAGAAATTTAAAGAGCACAGGATTGTTAAGAATATATTCTTTTGCATCTTCATTTAATGCTGCTACTTTTAACAGCGCACCTGCTCTTTCTTTTGGTGTTAGTTCCATTATTTTTTTATTCGTATTTAAACTCTTTTTACAAAATTCCTCTCGCTTTTATCTCAAGATATTTATTGATAACGTCAATATTTAAATTTTCAGGAAGCGTATAAACAGTATAGATTCCATATTTACGGAGTTCCTGAATGATCAGTTTCTTTTCAAATTCAAATTTTTCAGCAATAACCTCATCATAAATTTCCTGCATACTTTCAGGATTTTTATGAATAAGAGTCTGTAATTCTGAGTTTTTAAAAAATATAACGACCAGCATATGATTCTTGGCAATGCCGCGAAGGTATTTTAGCTGACGGTTTAATCCATCCAGGGTTTCAAAATTGGTAAAAAGTAAAATAAGGCTCCTTTGGTTCAGAGAATATTTTACATCCTGATACAGACGGTTAAAATCACTTTCAAAAAAGTCAGTTTTAATATTGTACAATGCTTCTGAAATCTTTTTCAGCTGACCTGATTTATTTTCAGCAGCTACTTTGTTTTCAGTCTTTTTGGAAAACGTCATCATTCCGGCGCGGTCACCTTTCTTCAAAATAATATGGGACAAAGCCATAGCCGCATTAATGGAATAATCAAGCAGGCTTAATCCGTTGAAAGGCATTTTCATCGTTCTTCCCTTATCAATCAGAATAAAGATACGCTGTGATTTTTCGTCCTGAAACTGGTTGACCATTAACCGGTTGGTCTTGGAAGTCGCTTTCCAGTTGATGGTTCTGATATCATCGCCGGGAACATATTCTTTGATCTGTTCAAACTCCATGGTATGGCCAAGCTTCCTGATCTTTTTGATGCCACCCAGCATAAATTCGCTCTGTAATGCCATCAATTCGTATTTTCTGAGATGAACAAAGGACGGATAAGCAGGAAGCACCGCATCTTTCTGGAAGCTGAATCTTCTGGCTACAAATCCCAAAGGCGAAGAAGCATACACATTCAGGTGTCCGAAACTGTACTCTCCTCTTTCTTTAGGTATCAAACTGTATTGGAAATAGGTATTTTTGCCCGGCTCAATGTTCTTTGTAATCAGGAAATCTCTTTTCTGAAACTGAAAGGGAATTTCATCAATGATCCTGGTACTGATCTTAAAACTGTAATTATTTTTAATATCTATTTTTACGAAATTCTCATCCCCATTAGACAGTTTTTCAGGAAGTATCCTTTGGGCAAGCAACGCATTCTTTTGATTAAACAGCAAAAGATAATCTACCATTACAGCAAGAAAGCAAAGCAGCAGCAATATGTGAGCAACCCACATCAGAACCGGAAAGAAAAATGCAAGGACATACACAATCCCCACTCCAATGAGTGAAAAGAAAAATCGTGTATTGATGTATAGGTTTTTCATTGTTTTAAGGAATTAGGAGATAGGATTTAGGGATTAGGAATCAGGGAGCTTATCTACAATAAATAGTTGCCTGCTTGACCTAATCCCTAAATCCTACCCCTACCATCTATCTTGGAATCTCTATTCCCTCTAAGATCTGTCGGATAATTTCATCTGCAGTAAGGCCTTCCATCTCTCTTTCCGGAGAAACGATTACTCTGTGCCTTAATACAGCATAACTTGCTTCCTTGATATCTTCCGGAGTTACAAAATCTCTTCCTCTAAGCGCAGCAAAAGATTTGGAAGCTGTAAGCAGAGCCAGTGAAGCTCTCGGAGATGCACCCAGGTATAAAAACTGGTTTTCTCTCGTATTCACGATAATTTTAGCAATGTATTCCATAAGCTGAGACTCTACAATGATCTCTTTTACCAAATGTTGGTAGTTTTTCAGCTGTTCTGCGGTAATGACACGGTTTACCCCTTCTGTCTTATCTTCTTTTTTACTTTCGTGCTGGTTTCTTATAATGGCAATCTCCTGTTCAAGATTAGGATACCCAACATTAATTTTGAAAAGAAAACGGTCTAGTTGCGCTTCAGGAAGCCTGTAGGTTCCTTCATGTTCTATAGGATTCTGGGTAGCCACTACCAGGAATGGCTCGTCCATCATATAACGGGTTCCGTCCATCGTGATCTGCCTTTCTTCCATTACCTCAAATAATGCTGCCTGTGTTTTTGCAGGAGATCTGTTGATCTCATCAATCAGGATAAAACTGGAAAAGATAGGTCCTTTTTTAAATTCAAATTCGGAATTTTTTACATTGAAAACAGAGGTCCCCAAAATATCGGAAGGCATAAGGTCCGGTGTAAACTGGATCCTGCTGAATCCTACATCAATGGTTTTGGCCAGTAGCTTAGCGGTAATGGTTTTGGCAACCCCCGGAACACCTTCGATCAGTACATGACCATTGGATAAAAGAGCGGCAATAAGATGTTCGACCATGCTTTCCTGGCCTACAATAACTTTGGCTATTTCAGCTTTTACTTTTTCCAGACTGGCGCGGAGTTCAATCATATCAATTCTGGATTGAAACTGGCCTTCTTTTTTATTTAAATCGATAGAACTTTGATTTTCTACATTTTCATTTTCAAGGTTTTCCATAATTTTTGTCTTTGGTTTTATGGGAACCGGTTTTCATCCGGTTTTATTAAATTTTAATAAATCATTATATCAATATTTCATCAAGAAGTTTGTTCATTCTTACAAGATCTTCTTTCATGACACTTGCATAGGGATCCTGCCCTTTCCTGATCAGGGCTATTGCTTCATCAATCATTTCTATCGGCTTTCCTGTTTTCAGATGCAGTTTATTGGCAAATTCCGCATCCAGATTGCGGGTATCGATCAGCAGGTCCATTCTTATTTTATTCAGGAAATACTGAGCTTTTTTAGCCATCATATCATGGAAATTTCCTTCCTGAAGATAAAGATTTCCAATGCTTTTTACAAAATCTACCGAAGTATTCCTCAGTGGTTCCAGAACAGGCACTATCCGCTGTTTTCTTTTTGCATTAAAGAAAATAAACAGGACCAGTCCACCTAAAAACACCCACCAGGCATACTTAAGGGCAGGGTTTGAGAGGATAAATCTCATGAAAAAACGCGAAACCTTCGTGTCATTTTCTACAAACCAGATGGTTTCTCTGTCCTGAAGATACGAAAAAACATCCTGGGCATATTTTAAGCTGCCGGGCTTCAAAAGATAATAATTGGTAAGGAAAAGCGGTTCGCTGTGTACATAGATCGTTCCTTTGCCAAATTTTGTTTTAATAAAATTGACCTGGTCTGAATTATCTTTTTCCACTGTTTTTCCCAAAACCTCCACCTGAGGTTTAATGTATGAAAATCCTCTGCCGGAAGGGAATTTATCCAGTTTAATAAAATCGTTCTGGTATTGTTTATCCGTAAATTTCAATACATTTTCCTCAGCAAAAGAAATATCCGAACTATGATAACCGATACTGTCTGAAATATCTTTTGGAGTATGACTTATCAGGATCATGGCATCCGAACCGTTTGACACCTGTTCCAGAATTTTTTTCCAGGACTGATTATCCAGGTCTTTTTCTATAACGAGGATGTTGTGAGGATCTTTTTTCCTTTGGCTATAATAATCGTAGGGTGACTCTTCAGTTCTTCTCAGATTATTTTTAAACAGATCTTTGACTTCGTTGTTAAAGACAAACAGTCCGAAAGGAGATTTCTCATTAATACTAAAGTTTTTGCGCCAGCTTACTGTTTCTTTTTTATTGACTTCAAGCAACGCCAGAATAAGCATCACAACGATGAATATCACAGCATATATTTTGAAGGTTTTTTTCATGGTTAAGTCAGTGGTTTAATTAAGGTTTAAATGCCTGGTACTGGTTTTTAAATTTCAGGTAGGCTTGTTCATCAATGCTGAACTCTCCGTACCAAACATAATCGAAGATATAAGACAGCTCAGAAAATTCATTTTTAAGATGTTCTGCTTTAAGTTCCATCAGATAATCCTTATTGGTCTTTTCCGGGTTCCAGCTAATCTGCTTTTTGTCACTCAGCTTTTTCAGAATGAACAGGAACTGATAACGGATCGCCGAGCGGAAATCTTCCTGCCTTTCAAATTTTGAAATACTTTCCGCAAAATTGATCTCGTGTATATTTTCATGGAGCTCTTCCGCATTGATCTCTACTTTTTTATTTTTCTTGCCGAAGAATAGATTTCCTTCTTTGTCCATTAAAAATTTAATGATAAAATAAAGAAGAAATCCTACCAGGATAATGGCAAACAGACGAATAAGGATTGTGGTAATCTTAGCAGAATTGCTAAAAGCCGTTTCGCCAAAAATGCTTTGCAGGATCTTATCTATTCTTTTCATCAGCTTTTGGAAAAAAGATTCTCTCGGCTTTGAAACCGAATAATCAAATTCATTTCCTTTGTATCTCGATTGAAGATTTTCTTTAAATGTTTTGGGATAAACCATATTTTCCGAAACCGGTTTCCGGATCAGCACAGAATCTGCACGAAGCATGTTCCGGTAATGTCCTGTCCCCAGCGAGTCAAAAATATAGTCTTCTACCGTTGCAGGCTCATTCTCATCCTGTGCATGAACAGGACAAATAGAGAAAAAAAGCAGCAGAAAAAGCAGAATTTTATTCATTGATGCCTATGGTTTCTATTTCTTCAAGTTCTACTTTCTGGTGAAGATCTGTCCTGCTGTCATAATACATCAGCCCTGCATTGATGTACATCAGGTTGGAAAGCAATAATGAAGCAAGCATTGAAAATCCATAAAATATAAAGAAAATGACTCCTGCAACCCCTGCAAAAGGATTCTCTTCAAAGTTTCCGTCTGGGGCGGAAGTCAGAAGTGATCCGTAAATAAAGAACATCGGGATCAATGTAAATACTGAAGTAATCATATACATTATTATGAACATGATAATGGATGCTCCCCAGTATTTCCAGTAAGGGGATTTTTCGTTTCCGTTCGGATAGGAAAACTGTGATCTTATGGAATAACTTAAGCTTTCTATAAAGCCTCTTTTTGTATTAAAATAGTCATACATCAAAAATGCCGAGACATTGAATGCCGTGGGATAAAAAAGCAGCATCAGGAAGAAACCAATGATGATCAGCATCAACAAATAGGAAAACCCTAAAAGAATCATCATAACAGGCAATACAATAAAGAGCATTCCTATGCCCATTTTAGCAATTCTTCCGGCATTTCTTTTGAAATCTCCAAGAATTTCATCAGTTTTTACCTTTTGAGCACCTTCAGTAATTCTTTTCAAATAGAAAACCGGATACAGGTAGTTAATGATCATCAGAAGAGCAAAAAGTATAAAAACAATTATTGCAGAAACAATGAGCATTCCTGCGTTCTCTGAAAAATATCTTTCAAAATAATAACTTTCTCCTCCTACATTGGAGCCGATAAGCTGTCCGAAAATTTCTCTGAACCCGAAAACCACCACCGCAACTGTTAACGTGAGCAATAATCCGTTAATAAGGATATAGTTTTTAAAATAATTTTTTCCGTATAATTTGAAAAAATTAAAGCTGTCACTAATGAAAGCTCCAAATTCTCTTTTTTTATAAAACTGCATGATCGATCTGGTTATTAATTTTTTTATAAACTACCGACGGATAAACAAAATAGTAAAATCCTATAATAGCAAGTGAACTGATTATAATAGCTAAATTTACCGCCAACGGCATTTTCAAAGCATGTCTGGTTACATAGCCCTCGATAATTCCTGCACAAATGGTAAACGGAACGGTACTGAGGAAAATTTTAAAAGAATCCTTAAACCCTGTTTTGAAAGAATTAAATCTTGAAAATGTTCTGGGGAACAGAATACTTGCTCCAAGGATCAGTCCGCACATGGCTTCCACAACCATTGCGAAGATCTCGAAAACCCCATGAAGCCAGATCCCTCTTGCACTGTCCTTCAAAGCACCATAATCATAGAAAAAATACTGAAAAGATCCCAGCATAACACTGTTGGAAAGCAGGGCAAACAATGTCCCTACCCCTCCGGTAATGCCATAAATATATAATTTAGCTCCCACTCCAATATTATTGAAAATAATCCCGATCGTACTTCCCCATGTGGAACCGCTCTGATAAATCCCTACAGCATTTCCTTTTTTAATGTTCTCTATGGTTTCGTTTACATAGTCTTCCCCAAGAATGATATTGGCAAAATTTTTATCATAAGCTCCGGAAAGTACTCCTATTGAGGTAAACAGAATAAAAAACAGAAAGGCATACATTAGATATCTCCTGTACTGATAGATCAGCAGAGGAACTTCTGTCCTGAAAAAATAAAACAGCCTGTTCTCTTCTACTCTTTTAGTTTTATAAATCTTCTGGAATATCTGTGAAGACAAATGGTTCAGGTATACTGTAGTATTGCTTTTTGGATAATAGGTCTGTGCAAATGAAAGATCATTGATCAGATTGATATACAACGAAGACAGGTCATCAGGATTTTTTTTTATTTTCCCTTGAATAACCTGTTCAATTCCCAACCATTTTTCTTTATTTTGTTTAATGAAATAAACTTCTCTCATAATTGTAAGGCTAAAATAATAAAAATTATGTCTCAAATTGCGATAAATACCTCACAAAATGTAAATATTAACTTTACGATTGCAAGTGTTGGAGAAAGAATGCTCGCCTTCATTATCGATCTTTTGATAAAGGTTGCTTATGCTGTGATTATATTCTATCTTTTCTTCAACGTTTTTGATCTTGGGTATTTATTGGCCGGGCTTGATCAATGGTCCGTAATGGCTGTTTATATTGTGCTTACATTCCCTATTTATATTTATCCGGTCGTTTTGGAAAGCCTCATGGAAGGGCAGACTCCCGGAAAAAAGCTTATGAAAATCCGTGTAGTGAAAATTGATGGCTACCAGGCCAGTTTTGGTGATTACCTGATCCGCTGGATGTTCAGACTGATAGATACTTCTGCAGCCGGCGTCGTAGGCCTTATTTCTATGATTGTTTCTAAAAATAATCAGCGTCTGGGAGATATTGCTTCCGGTACTGCCGTAATTTCTTTAAAAAACAACATCAATATTTCCCATACCATTTTGGAAAATATTCACGAAAGTTATGTTCCTTCATTTCCTCAGGTCATTGCATTAAGCGACAATGATATGCGGATCATTAAGGATAATTATACCAAAGCCCTGAAAGTTGACGACCGCCAGATCATCAGCAGGCTTTCTGACAAGATTAAAAGTATTCTAAAGCTTGAAATAGACCCGGCAAAAATGACGGAAAGACAGTTTATTAATGTAGTGATCAAGGACTATAACTACTATACCGGGAAAGATAATTGATGAAGTGTGGTTGTCAATGGTCAATTTTGCTTCGCAAGTGAATGGTGAATTTTTAATGTAGAAAACAAATCATTTGGCGAATTGATGATAAAATTATTATTAGTTTTATACAGGTTAAATTGACTGCAAAGCAAATTCACTATTGATTATTCACAATCAACCATTACCAATTACTCATTCATCACTCATAATAATTCGTCGGTGCAGTTTTTGCATCTTTAAAATAAAGGTTTGAATTATGAAATTTGAAAACAATAAATCAGGAAACGGCGGCGTGATTACGCTGAACAATGAGATCAAAGAAGTGGGGAGACTGACGTATACTATTTTCCCGGAAGACCATAAATTCATTATCTCTTTTGTACTGGTACATCCGGAATTTGAAGGCCGGGGAATGGGAAAATACCTGGTTGAAGAAGCTATAAAATTTGCCAGAGAAAATAACTGGAAGGTATATCCTCACTGCTCCTATGCAAGAGCGGTAATGACAAGAATGAATGATGTAGATGATGTTTTTTTAAAGAACTAAAACTTCATTTACCAGAATCTCTTCAATATCATCCGGATAATCTACTTTAAGATGATGATCTGCAGCTACCCATTCTATGATCTCCTGAGGGTTTAGCACTTTAGAATTTGGAATTCCCATAAGGTTTAAAGCACTCGCATTACATTCCTGCTCATACTGGTTATGAATAGGAATCACAAACAGTTTTTTATCTAAGAAAAGTGCTTCTGCAGGAGTTTCAAAGCCGGCATTACACAAAATACCGTCACAGCTTTCAAAGTATTTCAGATACTGCAGTTCATCAATAGGGAAAATTTCTACATTTTTTATTTTAACCTGTACTTTGCTGTACTTTGAAAAAACTTTCCATTGTACAGGAATCTGTTTCAGGACCTTGATGATATTTTCGTCTGCAAAGCTGGGAAGATACACAAGATAATACCCTTTTTTATCTGGATTAAGATTCCGGATCTTATGCCTAATCACCGGTTTTTTGATCTGTGGATGGTAATTTTCAAAGTGGAACCCGATTTTTCTTTCGCTGGGAACATAATATTTAAGAATCAGCTCTCCAAGAAAATCTTTCCTTTCAGGTTTTGGGGTTTCAGCAAAGCTCATCGATGCCTGATGACTCAGTTCAATCATCGGCAGTTTTTTCAGCTTTCCTGCCCATCCGGTCAGAGGTTCATAATCGTTGATGATCAGATCATACTGTGAAAGCTCCAGTTCCCGGATTGTTTTTACAGCTTCAAGAAATTTGTTTTCAGTAAATGTTTTGCGATAGGATAAACCGCCTGTTTTGTTATAAAGAAGAGAAATCCCCTTGTATTGAAAGTTAATGTCAAAATCAGCCTTTAATTGCGACTGATGACCGCTAATCAATGTATCAACCGAAGCATATTTTTTGAGAATAGGAATAATTTCCTGCGCTCTGGCAACATGACCGTTCCCTGTTCCCTGAAATGCATACAATACTTTCATTTAAGAAAAATTAGTTACTATTTTCAGAAGCTCGGAACTGTCCATGTCCTGAATCTCTTCTGTTTCGTCGTCTTTAAGTAAGTCCTTGTGATCATCATAATAAAATATTTTCCATTCTTTATCATGATATTCAAGTGCGGAGAGATTTTCGATCCAGTCTCCGGAGTTAAGATAAGTACACGCTCCTTTTTTTGTGACCACTTCACGGATCTGAGGCTGGTGGATATGTCCACAGATTACATAATCGTAATGGTTATCAATAGCCAGTTCGGAAGCAGTCAGTTCGAAATCCCCGATATACTTCACTGCTTTTTTCACATTGTTTTTGATCTTCTTGGAAAATGAATATTTTTCTCTGCCCATTTTCTCTAAAAACCAGTTTACAATATTATTAATGATAATCAGGAGATCGTAACCTTTCCCACCAAGTTTTGCAATCCATTTGGAATGCTGCACAGAGGCATCAAAAACATCTCCGTGAAATATCCAGGTCTTTTTCTGATCAATATCAAGACAAATTTTGTTACAAACCTTTAGTTTTCCCAATTCAAAATCGGTAAACTTACGGAACATTTCATCGTGATTCCCTGTGATGTAATAAACCTGTGTATTTTTTGTAGCAAATGAAAGGATCTTTTTGATCACTTTCAAATGAGGTTTAGGGAAGTAAGACTTTTTAAACTGCCAGATATCAATAATATCACCGTTCAAAACTAATGTTTTAGGCTGGATAGAATTGAGATATCGCAACAGCTCTTTAGCCTTACATCCATAAGTTCCCAAATGAACATCCGATATGACAACTAATTCAACGTTTCTTTTCATAGTTTTATGCAAAGAAACTAATTGAAAGTTAACTGTATATGAATGCTATATTATTTTTTACAGTGAATCCATCAATTCATCTGTGATCTCCATATTGTGGTAAACGTTCTGTACGTCATCGTCATCTTCGAAACGCTCAAGCATTTTCATATTAGCTTTGAACTGCTCTTCGTTTACTTCTTTGGTATTGTTCGGAATTCTCTGAAGTTCTGCACTTTTTGCTTCAATGCCCAATTCATCCAATTTGTGTGACAATGAACCGAAGTCTTCAAAAGCTGTTGTAATCATCACTTCATCATCATCTTTTTCCACATCTTCAGCACCTCCGTCAATCATTTCCATTTCAAAATCGTCCCAATCCATTTTAACCTGAGCCAGATCAATGCTGAAAATTCCTTTTCTGTCAAAGATAAAAGCCAGCTCACCGTTTTTACCAAGGTTACCGTCAAACTTGTTGAAGATCGCTCTTACATTGGCAACGGTTCTGGTTGTATTATTGGTAGTGCATTCAACAAAGAAAGCAACACCACCCTGCCCATATCCTTCATAAGTAACTTCTTCGTAGTTTTCCGCATCCGCACCACTTGCTTTTTTGATAGCTCTTTCTACGTTATCTTTAGGCATATTAGCTCCTTTGGCATTCTGGATACATCTCCTTAAAGCCGGGTTGGCCTCAGGATCTGTTCCTCCGGCTTTTACGGCCAGTGCTATATCTTTACCTATTTTGGAGAAAGTTTTGGCCATTTTATCCCATCTGGCCATTTTAGAAGCTTTTCTATATTCAAATGCTCTTCCCATTTTAATTTTTAAATTTCAACAAAATTAACTAAAAGTCAACAAAAAAAAAATACCCCCGAATAATCGGAGGTATTTATTATTTAGAAAAATTAATTATTTTTTCTTTTTAACTACTTTTTTCTTAGCCGGAGCTTTTTTAGTAGCTTTTTTTACTGGAGCATCTTCGTAATCTTTTTTCTTGATTGCGTTCCACTCGTTAGCATCTTCGATAGCAGTTACAACAACTTTTCTATCAGCTTGTCTTTCAGCGTCAGAAGCTTTTTCAGAAACTGTAGCTTTAGTTTCACCAACACCGATTGACTTAAGAGCATTTACATCAACTCCTCTAGCTTCTAGAGCAGAAACTACTGAAGCAGCTCTTTGTCTAGATAGTTTCAAGTTGTATTCGGCAGCACCTTTAGCATCAGTTTGACCTTCAACTAGGTAGTTACCACCGTCAGTTTTGATGATTTTAGCAGCGTTATCTAGTTTAGCGCTAGATTCTGGTCTGATAGTCGCTTTATTGAAGTCAAAGTAGATACCTTTAAGAGCTTCTGTAGTTTCAATAGCAGTTTGTTTCTTAGGCTTAGGACATCCGTTGTATTCTGGAAGACCTGGAACTGTAGGACAAGCGTCATCTTTATCTAAGATTCCGTCACCGTCTGTATCTGGCCAAGGACAACCGTTGTTTTCAGCAGGACCTGCTACTGTAGGACAAGCATCGTCTTTATCGATAACACCGTCACCATCTGTATCTGGCCAAGGACAACCGTTGTTTTCAACTGGTCCAGCTACTTCTGGACATTGATCGTCTTTATCTGGAACTCCGTCACCGTCAGTATCAGGACATCCTTGGAATTCTGGTAAACCAGGAGTATCTGGACAAAGGTCATCTTTATCTAGGATACCATCCTTATCTCTATCTCTGTTACCAAATCTGAATAAGATTGATGCAGAAGCTTGCCAGAAGTTAGCAACTGTAGATTTATCACCTGGAGTTGATACATAATCTCCTTGAACACCAAGACCGAAGTTCTTAGTCACCCAGAAGTTAGCACCAGCACCTGTAGAAACTGTAAAGTGATTAGCTTTACCGTTTTCGTTACCACCATCACCATTAGCAACTAACTCTCCTTTGTAATCATATCTAGGGAAAGTAAGAGCAGTGTAATCATGTCTCAGGTAGTTAGCACCAACTCTTAAATACGGATCGAACCAAGATTCTTCATCCCATAAAAGACCAGCTGCTTTAGCCTGGAAACCAAGACCTGTCATTAGGAAAAATTCTTTTCCCATGTTAAATCTCTTGTTATCTACATTACCTACTGAAGTCTGCCAGTCGATAACTAAACCTTTACCGATGTTTCTAGCAACTGTTAATTTAGATAATGGAGGTGTAATAGAGAAGTTGTTCACATTGAACATTGTCTTCGTTAAATTATTAGCAGAGAACGTATTACTAAAGTTGTTTCTCTGTGCCTTATGGTTTTCCGCATGAGCACCAACTCCGATCAACCACGGATTATTGGTAGTCTGGGCAAAGACAGTAGAGGCAACTGTAAGCGCCAATGCTGAAATTCCTAATTTTAGATTTTTCATAGAATTAAATGATTAAATAATTGATAATGCAAAATAAATATAATTTTTCTTTATATACAAAGTTTTTTGAATGATTTTTAACTTTTCTTTAATATTCTGTCCAGGTTACGTTTATTTTCTCTATCTTTTATCGCTTCCCTTTTATCAAAGAGTTTTTTACCTCTGCCAAGCGCAATGAGCACCTTTGCTTTACCCTTGTCTGTGATATATAACTTCAGAGGTATAATTGTGTTTCCAGCATCCTTTAACTTTTTTTCAAGTTTCTGCAATTCTTTTTTGTGCAACAGCAATTTCCGTTCCCTTTTTGTTTTGTGATTGTAAAAAGTTCCTAATTTATACTCATCAATCATCATATTAATAATGTATAATTCCCCATCAATAAACTGACAGAAGGATTCTGTGATAGATGCTTTGGATGAACGCAAAGATTTTATTTCCGTACCCGTTAAAACCATCCCTGCTTCCAATTCTTCAAGGATTTCATACTCAAAACGGGCTCTTCTGTTTAATATACTTACTGTTTTTTCGATCTTCATTGTAAAAAATTCGTGATTAAATGGATTGGATTATGTACCAATCTTATTAAAGTAGCCTCTATGGACTGCTCTTTATTTATTTCGTTAATGAAATATAGAAAAAATACCCCATATTTAAAAACTTGACTATTACATTATTACGAAATACCCAAATTCTTTTCGTATTTTTGCGCCAAATTTACAAAACTATATGTTAACAGTATCTAACTTATCTTTACAATTCGGGAAAAGAGTTCTTTTTGACGAGGTAAATATCATGTTTACCAAAGGAAACTGCTACGGGATTATCGGAGCAAACGGTGCGGGGAAATCTACATTCCTTAAAATATTAACAGGAAAGCAGGATCCTACTACAGGGCATGTATCTTTGGAGCCGGGGAAAAGAATGTCAGTATTGGAGCAGGATCACTTTGCTTACGATCAATTTACTGTTCTTGAGGCTGTTTTAAGAGGAAATAAAAAATTATTTGAAATAAAAGAGGAAATGGATTCTTTATACGCTAAAGAAGACTTTTCCGATGAAGACGGAATCAAAGCGGGTGAGCTGGGTGTAATTTATGATGAAATGGGTGGATGGACAGCAGAATCCGATGCACAGACCATGCTATCCAATGTAGGTATTAAAGATGATATGCACTGGCAGATGATGAGTGAACTTGAGAACAAGGACAAAGTAAAAGTTCTTTTGGCTCAGGCTCTTTTCGGAAATCCTGATGTGCTGATTCTTGATGAGCCTACCAATGATCTTGATATTGATACGATTTCATGGTTGGAAGATTTCCTTGCTGATTATGAGAATACAGTAATCGTGGTTTCTCACGACCGTCACTTCCTGGATACGGTTTGTACACATATCGGGGATTTAGATTATGCTAAACTTAACCTTTATACAGGTAACTACTCTTTCTGGTATCAGGCTTCACAGTTAGCGACAAGACAAAGAGCTCAGGCGAATAAAAAGGCTGAGGAAAAGAAGAAAGAACTTCAGGACTTCATCGCAAGATTCAGCTCTAACGTTGCGAAAGCGAAACAGGCTACTGCAAGAAAGAAAATGATCGACAAACTGAACATTGATGATATTAAACCTTCTTCGAGAAGATACCCGGCTATTATTTTCGAAATGGAAAGAGAGGTAGGAGATCAGATTCTTGATGTAAAAGGGCTTGAAAAAACAAAAGATGGGGAACTATTATTCTCAAACATTGACTTGAACCTTAAGAAAGGAGATAAAGTTGCCGTTCTTTCCAAAAACTCTCTTGCTATTACCGAGTTTTTCGAAATCCTTGCAGGCAATGTTCAGGCAGATAAAGGAACTGTGGCCTGGGGAGTTACTACCAACCAATCTCATATGCCTTTAGATAACACCAGTTTCTTCCAGGAAGATTTAAGCCTGGTTGACTGGTTGAGACAATTCACTAAAAACGACGAAGAGCGTCACGAGGAGTTCGTAAGAGGATTCTTAGGAAGAATGCTTTTCTCAGGTGATGAAGCTCTAAAGTCCTGCAAAGTGCTTTCCGGAGGTGAAAAAATGAGATGTATGTTCAGCAGAATGATGCTTCAGAAGGCAAACGTTCTTTTATTAGATGAACCTACCAACCACTTGGATCTTGAAAGTATCACAACGTTGAACAATTCATTGTCTAACTTTAAAGGAAATCTTTTATTGGCATCTCATGACCACGAAATGCTTTCAACGGTCTGTAACAGAATCATCGAGCTTACCCCAACAGGAATCATCGACAGAGATATGACTTATGACGATTATCTTGCTGATAAAAAAGTAAAAGAACTTAGAGAGAAAATGTATTCTTAATTTCTGAGACAACATTAAACTTATTAAAATAAAAATTCCTCAAAGCTACTTTGAGGAATTTTTATTTTAATAAATGATTATTTTATTTCGTAAGTTTGGTTTTAGGAAGAACTACTGCTCCGGGGTCTTTCCATAATCCGTCTTTTTCAGCTCTCTTCTTAATAGCCTGAGCTCTTTTTTCACTGTCCGGATGGGAATTGAACATCTTTTCAAAACCAGTCTGCGTACTTCCTTCAGAAAGCAATGCCAGCTTTTTGAATGCCGAATAGGCGCCTACTACATTGTAATTATTGGCTTTCATAAAATCATAAGAGTAAGTATCTGCTTCAGATTCCTGCTTTTTACTATGAGAAGCATCAAGGAATTCATTAGCCATTTTTCCTACCTGACTGTCGTTTAAGGCAGCTACAGTTCCTGATGCTGATGAGGCTGCATCCAGTGCTGCTGCTTTTAAATAAGCAGATTTAATAGCATCTTTAGTATCCTGATTTTTTACATGCCCGATCTCGTGCCCTATTACTGCTAAAAGTTCATCATCCGTCATGATATCCATTAACGAAGAAAAAACTCGTACACTTCCGTCTGCACAGGCAAAAGCATTGATATCCTTTACTTTGTAAACTTTATAATTCAGGGCCAGTCCGTCCTGAGATTTGTGCTTTCCGAAAAGCTTGTTAAGTCTTACAGTATAAGGATCTTTCGGCCCGGCCACCGGGTTATTTTTATCCATCCAGTCAACGGATTCTTTTGAAAGTTTTACGGCATCCTCATTGGTAAAAGTAAGGGCTTTTGCTCCTTTCGAAACAACGCCAGCAGCTTTTCCAAGATTGATTTTCTGTGCTGGCACAGCATTCATAGCCCCTAAGAATAAAAGGCAGAGTGTAATTTTTTTCATGATTATTTTTAATTTGGACCGCGAAGATAGATATTTTTTCAACAATCAGAAAGTCAAGTTCATCTTCAATCATTTCAAAATGCTATTTTTTTTCCCTATTTTTGTGAAATGAGTCAGAAATGGATTTACAAGCCCGAACCCGATGAGGAAGTTGTGGACAGATTAAGTTCGTCACTTGGTTTTGGTACTTTTGAATCTAAACTCCTCGTTCTAAGAGGAATTGACAATTATCAAAAGGCCAGAGAATTCTTCAAACCGAACCTCAACGATATACACAACCCGTTCTTAATGGCAGATATGCAGAAAGCTGTAGAGCGCATTGCCACAGCCATTGAAAACGGTGAGAAAATACTGGTTTATGGAGATTACGATGTAGACGGAACCACAGCCGTTGCCCTCATGTACCTTTACCTCAGCAAAATTGTTGAGAAAAAATATTTAGATTATTACATCCCGGACAGGAATTCTGAAGGATACGGAATTTCTACCGAAGGTATTGATTTTGCCAAAGAAAACGATTTTTCCCTGATTATCGCTTTAGACTGCGGGATCAAAGCAACCGACATGGTAAAATATGCCCAGGACAAGGATATTGATTTTATCATCTGTGATCACCACCTTCCGGGTGAAGAGATCCCTAATGCAGTAGCTGTTCTGGATCCGAAAAGAAATGACTGCAGATATCCTTTTAAAGAACTTTCAGGATGTGGTGTGGGCTTTAAGCTTTGCCAGGGACTGAATACCATCTATAAAATTCCTGAGGCCGAATTATTCGAGCTTACAGACCTTCTGGCTATTTCCATTGCCGCAGATATTGTTTCGATGACCGGCGAAAACAGAGTTTTGGCAAAAATGGGCTTAAAAGTCCTCAGAAAAACCAGAAATCTGGGATTAAGGCTATTAATTCCTGAAGATAAGCTTTCTCACTTTGAAATTTCAAATATTGTTTTTGAAATTGCTCCAAAAATTAATGCTGCCGGAAGAATTTCACAGGGAAAAGCTGCGGTGGAACTTATGGTTTCGGACAACCTGAAACATGCCAACCAGATCGTCAGCGATATTATGGATCTTAATGATGAAAGGCGCGAACTCGATATGAATTCCACTCTTTCTGCATTGAACCAAATCGTTGAATCCCAGCAGCAGACAAAATATTCAACTATTGTTTATCACCCTGAATGGAACAAAGGGGTAATCGGAATTGTAGCTTCTAGACTTATTGAAACTTATTATAAGCCGACTCTTGTATTTACTGACGGTAATAATGGGGAGATGGTAGCTTCTGCCAGATCGGTTTCGGATTTTGATGTGCACGAGGCGCTGGATATGTGTTCTGAATTTTTTCTGAAATTTGGCGGCCATCATGCTGCTGCGGGACTTTCCATGGAAAAGGACAAATTTGAAGCTTTCAAAATAAAATTTGAGAAAATAGTCTCTGAAAAAATCCAGGAACACCAGCAGGAACCTTCCATCACGATTGATTCCGAGATTAAAATTGATGAAATCAACAGGGAATTTATTAATTTCCACAGAAAGCTGGCACCGTTCGGACCTCATAATATGAAACCTATTCTTACTCTAACTGACCAGAAACTATCCGGCTATGTAAAAACAATGGGAAAAGACAATAACCACCTGAAGTTTTACATCAAGCAGGAATCCACCGGCAGAAATATAGAATGCGTAGGCTTCAAGCTCGGACAGTACGTGGAAGATTTTAAAAATAAAAACTTTGATCTTGCTTTTACTTTGGAAGAAAATCACTGGAAAGGCAATGTAACGCATTATTTAAATATAAAGGATGTGAAATTTAGGGATTAGGAATTAGGTAACAGGGATTAGGGCTATGGGAAATTATAAGGAATTATCGGTATGGCAGAAATCAGTGGATTATGTTACTGAAATTTATACGTGCACTAAAAGTTTCCCGAAAGAAGAACTTTATTCTCTTACCAGCCAGATTCGGCGCTCTTCCATTTCTATCCCATCCAATATTGCCGAGGGGCACTAAAGAAGATCAACACTGGATTACCTTCAATTTTTAAAAATTGCCAGGGGAAGCTGTACCGAACTGGACACACAACTTATTATTGCAAAAAATTTAAATTATTTGTCTTCCGAAGAATTTGAAAGCTTAACCGGAAAAATATCTGAAATATCAAAAAATGCTTAATGCCATCATTACAAAACTGCAACCCTCCCCTAATCCCTAAGTCCTTATACCTAATCCCTAGCAATCAATGAAAAAAATCGGTTTATTTTTTGGTTCTTTTAATCCTATACATATCGGTCATTTAATTCTGGCAAATTATATTCTGGAAAATTCGGATATGGATGAATTGTGGTTTGTAGTAAGTCCACAGAACCCCTTTAAGGATAAAAAATCCCTTCTAAAAGATCACAACAGGCTGGACATGGTACAACTTGCTGTAAAAAGCTATCCGAAAATGAGAGCTTCAAATGTGGAATTTTCACTTCCTAAGCCGAGTTACACCATTGATACACTTACCTATCTTCATGAAAAGTATCCCGATTATTCTTTCAGCCTGATTATGGGGGAGGATAATCTTGACAGCCTTCATAAGTGGAAAAACTCTGATCTGCTGATTAAAAATCATCATATTATTGTATATCCAAGGGTTTTTGAAGGGGAAAAGAAAGATTCCGAATACTTGCAGCATGAAAATATTTCTATGATCAAAGCTCCTGTAATTGAATTGTCTGCCACAGAGATCAGAAATATGATCAGAGATGGAAAAAATGTACGCCCGATGCTTCCACCGGAAGTCTTTGAATATTTGGATGGAAGCAGTTTTTATAAGTAATTTTGCAATTGTGCTCAAGTTCTGATTATAAATTACAATCATCACTTATACGTTAAGAATGGAATTCATCGAAAAATTTTTCTCAAAATATCCTCAGGAAAAAGTCATCAAATGGTTTAAGCTGATCTGTTTGGCTGAAGCGGTTTCATGGTTTTTTCTATTCACGGCGATGACCTGGATACGTATTGATCCGGAAGGAGTTTTACCTATTGTTTACATCAGTACTATCGGCAGTATCCACGGATTTTTCTTTACACTATACCTGATATTTCTTCCTGCAATAAGAAAAATATATGAATGGGATGATGAAGACAGCGTTTTTGCTTTAATTGCTGCGTTTTTCCCGTTTGCCACCATTTGGATAGACAAACAATTAGCCCGATTCGACCGGGAATAATATTATAATATCAAAAAAAGGACCGTAATGGTCCTTTTTTATTTAAGTGGTAATACTCTATAAATACCTCATGCCGCCCGCATCTTTCACTAAACTTCCCCTCACTTCTATTAAATTTTGATCAAATTTTAACCTTCAGTGTAACAAAATATCCTGTTGAATTGTCTAATTATAGAAAGTTAAAGATAATTTGAAATTTTAACCCAAAATTTTACTAACTGATAATCAATTAGTTAAATTTATTTTAAAAACATTTTAAGTACTTTGTATTGCATGATACTGTTTTTATTATATATCTTTGCTATGTTAAATAATAACAAATACAAGCTATTAAACAACTAAAATAAAATAATCATGAAAACTCAAATCTTTATTGCCGCCTTATTTTTCAGCGGACTGGCAGCTGCCCAGCAGTCAAAAGATACCCTGAAAGTAAAAAACATTGAAGCCGTCAATATCAAGAAACAGGTTTTCAAAAAACAGAGTGACCGTTTCATTTACGATGTAGCTTCCTCCCCGATTGCAAAGGGAACGAATACTTTCAATCTTTTGAAACAAACACCAATGGTTTCAAGTATCGATGGAAAATCACTGAAGATTATGGGAAAATCTGATGTAGTGGTTTACATCAACAACAAAAAAACCAATATGGATGCCGAAGCTCTTATAGAAATGCTGAAAGGTACTCCCTCTGAAGACATCCAGAAAATTGAAGTGATTACTACGCCGGGAAGTGAATTTCAGGTAGAATCCAATGAAGGCGTCATCAATATTGTGATGAAAAAGAAAAAAAATGACGGCTACAATGGAACCCTGAAAATGAACAATGAACAAGCTTATTACAATAATCCTTCTGCAGGGGTTTCGTTTAATTTCAGAAAAAACAAATGGTCTGTAAACTCCAATTTCAATACAGGAAGCTGGACAGACAGAGAAAGATATACGCTTTCCAATGGTGATTCCACATTCAGGAACGAATCTCTGGGGTACAATGATGATCCTAATAAAAATCTCGGCGGAAGCGTAAATATTGATTATGAGATCAATAAGAATCACAGCTTAGGGTTTACTTATAATATGAGATACAATAAAAGCTTCAATTCAATCCTTGATGTGACGAACTGGCAGAATGGCACCCTTGTCAACAGAACCATCAACAACGAAAATGCCCAGACAAGAAACCACTCTTTTAATCTAAACTATGAAATAAAAACAGATTCTATCGGCAGCAAAATTACTTCCAATATCTCTTATTTATGGTTCAACAGGGATAAAATGAGCATCAATGAAAGTTTTCCATTGAACAATGATCCTAAAAACGAATACAGTGCTTTACAGCAGTCGGTACCGCAGATCATTAATAATTATGCTGCGAATATCGACTATCTGAAAAAAACTTCCAAAGGCAGCACATGGCTGATGGGACTGAGCTATAATCATACGAATACAGATAACGACACGAGACAGGATGATATTATAGACAATGTGATCATTAATGATGTAAACCAGACGAATCACTTTATATATAAGGAAAGAATTCTGGGAGCTTATATTACCTACGAAAGAAAATTGAGCGAAAAGTTCTCAGGTAAAGTAGGCACCCGCTATGAAATGACCAGAAGCAGCGGTGAAATCCTGGATAAAACGAGCTTTGACAGAAACTATAATAACCTTCTTCCCTATCTTAATCTGAATTATGCGATCAACTCAGATCATAATCTTAGCTACAGCTTTTCCAGCAGGATCAGAAGACCAAGATTCTGGGAACTGAATCCTTCAAGAACTTATTTTACCCCTAATAATTATACACAGAATAACCCGTTCGTACTGGCTTCCAAATTTTACAATCAGGAAATCAGCTATATGTACAAAAATGCATTTTTTGCCAACCTGAGCTTTAATTATGTGGAAGATGCTTCCAACCAGATCCCGCTTCAGGGAACAGTAACAAAACCTGAAAAAGATGCCAATGGAAATCCTGTAATGGTTACCACAAAATTCTTAAGATATATCAGAACCAATTATGGAAATAACAAACAGCTGGGGCTGACCCTGGGAATGAATAAATCCTGGTTCAAAGAGATCTGGACAACCAATTATTCCGTGAATTTAGGGTACAGTATCTATAAAGGAACGGTATCTGAAGACCCGACTTCAGTTCCGGTTCCCGGGCAGATAGAGGTAGTAAATCCTTATGTCATTGATTTCAAAAACTTCAATATATCCGGTAATATTAATAACACCATTCGTCTGTCTTCTAATAAAGACTGGTTCCTGGGAGTTAATTATTACTATGGAAGCAAGGTAAAAATTGAAAGTGGAACTCTTGGGGTAAGACAGAGCTTTGATGTAAGCTTAAAGAAAATCCTTGGAAACTGGACATTTGTAGCGGAAGTATATGATCTGTTTAACCAGAATTTCAACAGCATTCAGGGTATACAGCCTAACGGAAGCTATAACAATGTGGTCAATTTCGAATATCCAAGAATCCTGAACATCGGGGTAACCTACAACTTCGGAAACCAGAAGCTGAAAAAGGCCAGAGAAATGAAATCAGCAAACGATGCTATAAAATCAAGGACATAAACTATTATAAAATTTACAGCCACAACCACACTTAAATAAGAAGAATCATGAAAAAGATCATTATACTGGCAGCAGCCATTTCAGGAAGCGTAGTTTTCGCTCAGGAAAAAAAATCCGATACCGTAAAAACAAAATCCATAGAAGGAATTACCCTTACCAAACAGGTTTTTAAAAAGCAAAGCGACCGTTTTGTATACGACGTAGCAGCTTCTCCGGTAGCCAAAGGAAATACTACTTTTGACCTGTTGAAGCAGACTCCCCTCCTTTCTTCAACAGATGATAAAACATTAAAGATTGCCGGAAAAAATAATGCCCTGATCTACATTAACGGAAGAAAAACCAATATGGATACTGAATCTCTGGTTCAGTTCCTTAAAAATACACCGGCAGAAAATATTCAGAAAATTGAAGTGATTACTGTTCCCGGAAGTGAGTATCAGGTAGAATCTTCGGATGGGATCATCAATATCGTTTTAAAGAAAAAAATGAGCGACGGTACCAGCGGAAACATGAGAATGTCTAATTCGCAAAATAAATATAATGCAAGCTCAGCAGCTTTTTCCATCAATTACAGGAAAGATAAATTGGGAATCAGTGCCAATCTTAACGGCGGTGAAAATATAGAAGCTCAAACTTATACTTTGAGGAACGGAAACAGCCTTTCTTCCAACGAATCCAAAGGAGACATCAATGACCCAAATAAAAATTTAGGCGGTTACCTCAACATTGATTATCAGCTTACAGAAAACAGCAACCTGGCACTAACATGGAATACATGGGCCAACAGAAGCTATAATTCTACTGTAGATCTGTACAATACAGTTCGTTCCTACGATGCAGACAGCAAAGATTATATTTATAATTACAGCAATTCAAAAAATAATGAGAATGCCCGTTCTTATAACAACTCATTCAACCTGAACTATGAGCTTAAAACAGATTCTTTAGGAAGTAAACTAAATCTTAACGCAGCCTATCTGAATTATAAGAGATTCCAGTACACTGATAACAGAACTCTTTTTCCAGATGCTTCCGGAAATTACTCCTTGCTGGGCAAACAGGTGATCCAGGACCTGCCTCAGATTATTAATAACTTTTCGGGAATGGCTGATTATATTCAAAAGTTTAAAAATGATTTCACTGTATCTGTAGGAGGAAACTACAATAAAACAAAAACAGACAACGATACTAAGAATTATACCTACGAATTTGATAAAAAGGGTCAACTGATAAAACAAAAACCAGAACCTAATCATTTTATCTATGATGAAAGCATTTACGGGGTTTATTTAACCCTTGAAAAAAAGTTCTCTGATAAATTTTCAGGAAAAATCGGAACCCGATATGAAATCACCCATAGTCTAGGAACTTCTGATAATGCTCCAACTGCCGACCTGCAAAGAATTGAGAGAAATTACAACAACCTTTTGCCTTATCTGAGCCTGAATTATGCCATCAATGATAAAAACAATATTTCCTATGCATTTTCAAGCAGAATGAGAAGACCTAGCTTCTGGGAAATTAATCCGGTAAGAAATATTTTGACTGAAGATAATTATACACAGAACAATCCTTTTGTAAAAGCATCTTCCACTTATAACCAGGAGCTTACCTATATGTATAAAAATTCATATTTCCTGATTTTAAACCATTCTTATTTTAAAGATGTGATTACACAGGTTCCTTTACAAAGAGATATTCTGAAACCGAGGCTTGATGCACAGGGAAATCCTGTCCCTGGTCCAGATGGACAGCCGATTATGGATCCACACACTCAATTGAGGTACATCCGTACCAATTTCGGAGACAAGCAGGAGATGTCTGCCATGGTAGGAATACAAAAATCCCTTTTCAAACAATACTGGACGACTAATTTTAATATTGGTGTACAGCGTAATATCAATAACGGAAGCTTAAGTATAGATCCTACTTCGGGAGATGTTTTTCCAACTTATGAAAACAAAAGAAGATCAACGAGTATTGTTATTCAAACCAACAACACCATCCGTCTGGATAAAAACAAAACATGGTTTGCCGGAGTTAATTACTTCTTTGTAGACAAGCAGCAGATTGAGCTTGGGGTATTAAGAAACCTTATGAGCCTGGATCTAAGCCTTAAAAAAATCTGGAACGAATGGACATTTGCCCTGAATGTAAATGATGTATTGAAAACCAATATCATTGAAATTGAAGATTACCAGGACAATGGAAACTACAACTATATCCACCAGAACAGATACAACAGAGGCATGACACTAAGCATTACCTATAATTTCGGAAACCAGAAAGTGAAAAAGGTAAGAGACATCGAAGGCGCATCAGATGCCATCAAAAGCAGAACAAGATAGAACAATCATTTCTTCATATTCAATTATTTTTTGTGGTAAAGCCCGCCGGAATTTCCGGCGGGTTTTTCCTATCTTTATGAGTATGAATAAAAGTTTTGTGACATTTCTATACTTTCTTTTAATATGTTCTCTCTGGATAGGGTGTAAAGAAAAAACAGTCCATCTTGGAGAAAACGCTTCTTTTAATGTGGAGGAAAATGTTTCTTACGGAAATGATGCTCAACAAAAACTGGATCTTTATACACCTGACAACAGGGATACAATAAAGGGAATCTTTGTAATCATTCATGGAGGAGGCTGGAAAGGCGGAGACAAGACAAATCTGACGTTTTTTACCCTTTCAATGATGAAGAAATTTCCTGATTATGTTTTTGCCAATATGGATTACAGGCTGGCCACTGATCATTCCTTTATTCTTCCCGATCAGACCCATGACATTGACAGCGCTTTAGACTTCCTGGTGAAAAAATCTGCAGAAATGAAATGTAAGCCCGAATTTATTTTACTCGGAAACAGTGCCGGTGCCCATTTATCAATGTTATACGGATATAACAGCATTTTTGACGATAAGCACAGAACAAAGGTAAAGGCGATTGTCAATATTGTAGGACCTGCAGATTTAAACAGTAGTGATTTCAGGAAATACTTCGATTATTCCTTTGTTGAAAAACATATGATTGATTCTTCAAAACCAACTCCAACAGATATTACAAATACGGATATTCCTAATCCTGTTTTCTGGATCTGTGAAACTTCTCCACCTACCATTTCTTATTATGGAAACAGAGATCAGGTGATTCCCTTATCCCAAATGAAAAAGCTGGATTCTGTATTAATTCAGAATAAAGTTAAGTATGAAACCTATGAATTCAACGGAGGTCATCTGGACTGGGATAAAGCCCCGAACGATCAATTCCTGATTAATAAAATTGATGCTTTCCTGAAAAAGATTGATAAAAAACAAACGCTTTGATAACCTCAAAGCGTTTATATATAGTATTATTTTAAGTAAGCTTCATCAATCAATTTGAAAAATTGATTCTTCTTTGCTCTCTGAAATCTAATGGAATAAAATAAATCTTTGCGTTAAAAAATTTCTCGCAGATTCCGCTGATATTACAGATTTGATAATTAAGATTTTAATGTTGAAACTGTCTGCTTTTACTTATTCAGACTTTACAATTTCCGTTTTTTCTGAAATTCCGTTCGCATTGAAAGCTTCGATCTGGAAATAGTAAGCATCAGTTCTATCCGCTCCGGTAAAGAAGTACTCATTTTTCCCATATACCATGATGCTTCCGTATAATTTATCCGGAGATTTACCCCAATAGATCACGTATCCGTCTGCATCCTGGTTCTGCTGCCATTTCATCCAGATGCTTCTTCTTTCCCCATATTTTTTAGGATCAGCTCTTAGAGGAACAAATCCTTCCACTTTCTTTGGTTTTTCTCCTGCTCCTTTTCCAAATACTCTGAAACCGCTCAGTGCAAATTTTCCGGTAGGCATTTTAAGATTCTCTATTTTCAGGAATCTTGCTTTGGCAGGTTTTTCAAGCTCTACATAATCGTGGGGAACATCTTTGGTATTTTTACTTTTATCAACAACTACAGTCCATTTTTTTCCGTCATTTGAACCATAAATCTTGTACTGATGCATTTTACCCAAGGTTTTACCCATAAATTCAGCATCCTGATCGGCATAATTAATCTGAATGGCATTGATTGTGGAAACCTCGCCAAGATCTGTCTGGAACCATTCCCCTGAATTACCTGTTTTAGCACTCCAATAGGTTTTAATATCTTCATCCACCGCTAAATTCGGCTGGTAACCTCCCAATGTAGAGGAAACCTGAACAGGCTTGTTGTAATTGAGCAGCATCCAGCCTGCAAAAAGCCCTTTTGAAAAATCTTTTCCCTGCGCATATTGCGGAAGGAAAGTAGGATAATCTCCGTAGGCCGTATTGGTGTACATTACATCATCTTTATCAAACCCTGCCGGCCAGATTCCAAGCCTTCTTTCAAAATTGTTTTTAGTGGAAATAAAGATGGTTGAAACATGCCACCAGTTTTTATAATTATCTTCAAAAGTGGCTCCGTGCCCTGCTCCTCTTGCAAAACCTCCTGGTTTATAGGAAAAAGGATTGTGCTGCTGGTACTCAAAACCTTCCAAAGGATTTTTGCTGACATACACTCCATCAGAATATCCGCTGAATTCGGTGGCTGGAGCTCCATACTGCATATAATATTTTCCGTTGTGTTTGGTCATCCACGCCCCTTCTACAAACGGCTGAAGAAAAACATTATCATTGTATTCCCCGAACCTTTCCCAGCCATGGTCTTCCGGCTTGAGTTTTATAATGGGCTTCACAAAGCCTTCTGACTGCAGATTTTTAACCTTCACTTCAGTTCCTAACAATGGCCATTCATTACTGGATCCCCAGTACAGATACAGTTTATTTTTATCTTCATCATAATGGAATGCCGGATCCCATGCACCAACTTTTAAAGTATCCACCGCTATTTTCCAGTCGTCTTTGGTAGGATTGGTACTTTTCCAGATCGGGAAATCCTGTTCCCAGGTGGATCCATAAACGTAAAGGGTATCTTTCATGGCCCAAACTGCCGGAGCATTCAGATCATGGATGTATTTATTATCCCTCAGGAATTTTCTTTTCACAAACTTCCAGTCCAGCATATCATCGCTGTACCAGTATCCTTCCTGATTGGTAGAGAAAAGGAATAATTTATTTTTAAAGTTAACGATTACGGGATCGGCCGTAGCACGGTGTTTGCCTTGTTTCGAAAATACTTCGAACGGAGTATAGCCGTAATCAATGTTAATAGGGTTACAAAATGTTTTCTGCTGGGCACCAACACCTATTCCCAGCAAAACAGCGAATGTTAAAAAGTACTGCTGTATCTTCATAGTTTTTGCTTAAGTCACAAATTTAGGTAACTTTTTTATCTTTTGTCTCAATTTGAAGAAATGAAACCTGTCAAAAAAAATTCCGGCCCTGTTCCAAGGCCGGAATTCTATTCCAAATAACAGATAGGTATTATTTTTTCGGAAGGAAAACTTCTGCAAGCATACATCTTGCACTTCCTCCTCCGTTCACTTCAATGGTATTCAGATCTGAATAGATGATTTCACAGTATTTTTCTATGGCGGCAACCTGTTCAGGAGTCAGGGACTGATAAGCGGTCTGGCTCATTACTAAGAATTTCTGACCTTCTTTATTCTGAACCTGGAGCATGTTTCCTGCAAACTGCTGCATTTGCTCTTCTGAAATTTCAACAATCTCTTTTCCAGAATTTTTGATGGTTTCGATTACTTTTTCTCTTTCCAGCTCATCATCGATGCAGTCCAGACAAATCACCACAAATTGGTCTGCCACACACATCATAACATTGGTATGATAAATGGGAAGCCTTTCTGTGCCTACCGTCTGGTAAGAATGGAAAACGATTGGAGTAAAATCATATTTCTTACAGAATTCCCTGAACAAATTTTCGTCAAGTCTTAGAGAAACAGAACCATAGGCAATCTTATTGTCGTGGTCAAAGATCATACTTCCCGTTCCTTCCAGGAAATGGCCCTGGGTTTCAGGAAATGACCAGTCATCAATTTCAGCCACTTCAAATCCCTGGTTTTGGATGCTTTCAATAATATCCTCTCTTCTTTCCACCCTTCTGTTGGAAGCGAACATCGGGTACAAAACCACTTTTCCGTCTTTATGGAAGCTTACCCAGTTATTCGGAAAAATGGAATCCGGCGTATGAGGATCCGGTGTATCTTTTATAGTGATAACATTGATCCCTTTGCTTCTGAGTTTTCCAACGAAGGTGTTGAATTCTGCCAAAGCTTTCGACTGAATGTCAGAACCTGTCTGTTCTACCTGAAAATAATTGTTTTCTGCCGTTTCTGCATTATAACCGAACGCAACCGGCTCTATCATTAGTACTGTATCTGTTGTCTGCATTTTTTTGAGTTATTGGGTTTGAGGGTCTTAGAGTCAGAGATTCTAGGCATCCTTATCATCCTGATTGACAGATAAAAATGAGCACCATTTTTCAGACTGGCTGATCATAATGACCAGCATCCCTATAATTTGATTATACTGATTATTTAAATTACTAAATTGTTCTTCATTAATATAGTTACAAGCAAGGGCAAACTGAAGCCAAGTCTGGGTCTCTCTTGCTTCGCCTTCAGAATCAGTTAATTTAGCGATAAAAGATTTTTCATATTTTCTTTTTCCCCAAGCTTCACTGATATTCGCCGAGACCGATCTTGATGATCTTCTAATTTGATCTGTAAGAGAATAGAGCTCTTCTTTAGGGAAGGATTTTGAGAGTTCATAAACCTGCATTGCCATTTCAAAAGATTTCTGAAAAACTTTTAAATCCTGATGAAACTTGATTGTCGGCATATATAAATTTATTTCAAGTAATTATAATTAAAACACTCTCACACTCCAACCCTAAAACTCTCTACTCTCTTACTCTCTTACTCTCTTACTCTCTTACTCTCTTACTAAAGGCATTGTAGAGCATCTCAACAAACCGCCCATTTTAGAGATTTCACGATACGGAATTTCTTCTACCGTCATTCCCCATTCGTTTCTCAGGTGGTTGTTCATTCTTGTAAATGTTTTGTCTGAAACTACCACTTCAGGGGAAATAGAGAAGATATTCGGGAACATTTCAAACATTTCTTCATCATTAAGATGAAAACAGTTTTCTTCTCCAAAAATATCAACGATCAGGCGGTAATCGCTCTCATCTACAAATCCGTTTTTATAAATCAGACATTTATCTTTTCCTACCGGATTGAAGGTACAGTCCAGATGCAGGATGCCTTCGAACGGAACCTTATCATTCTTTTTTAGTTCAAGATCGATGATTCTTTTTTTCGGAAAATATTCTTTCAGAATTTCAATAGCGTATTCGTTGGTTCTTGCTGTTTTATAATTCCTGTAATCTTCGCTAAAGCATGTCCCAATAAAAAGGAAATCGTCCCATACAATCACGTCTCCTCCTTCAATGTGGGCCGTTTCCGGAAGGTTGATGATTTTTCTCCATGCTACTTTCTCAAAAACTTTTTTATATGCGTCCTGCTCATCGGCCCTGTCTGCGATTACATTTGAAATGATCATTTTATCGTCAATCACAAAAGCGACATCTCTTGAAAAAACCTGATTGTAGTCTTTGATGATGCTTGGCCGAAGCACTTCTACGTCATATTTTTTCAATACCGCTTCAAAGGCATTCATTTCGTTGATAATATCCTCTTCTTTAGGATACATATTGTGTTCGATGGAGTAATACGATTTGGCATCGTAGCTTTCCTCCAGTGTCGGGACGGGACCCATTGAATTAGGCTGGCCCAGAACAACTGATTTCAACCTGCCCGTTTCGTTTTTAATGTTTAGTTTCATAAAGATTTATGCAATACTACAAATATAAGTAAAGGTCTCTATCTGGAAAACTTTTGGTTTGTTTTATGCATAAATTTGAATTTAAGGATGTTTATTTTCAACCCTCAATTCTATATTTCAGGATAAAATTTCATATTTAATCATATAAGCACATTAAATCTCCTTCGTTATTTTATTTACAACTAACTATTTTTCATCTACATAAGCAATAAAAAATAATCATTCTATAAAATAAATTCATATCTTAGTGATATAATTTGATAGAATTATAAATTAAAACTTAATTATTAACACCAAAAAAATCAAAATCATGAACAAGAAAAATCCAGTGCTTAAAAATGCACAAAAACTAGGAAGAAACGAGCAAAAATCAATCGTAGGAGGTGTTGGCCCAATTAAACCAAGATACTGCTGCGAATGGAATGACGACGGAAGCTGCAGAATCTGGACTTGTGGAAACTGCGTTTGCCCATAACCAACAAACTACTGAACCTGCTTTTAAAGCAGGTTTCTCTTTTTTATCTGGCCCTGCTTTCCTCTTCTGTTCTCTGAATCTCGTGGGTCTGATATTTTGAGCTTCCAAAGCTGTACCCTACCGAAAGGATCAGGCGATTGCTGTCCCACCAATGAGCAAGACGGTTATCCATGATTTGTTTATGCCTGAACTCCAAGCGCTGATCGTAGGAATCAAAAATATTATTATAGCTTATCTTGGTATTTAGTGTATTGTTAAACCATGATTTCTGCACAGACAGATCAACTGTATATCTTGGTTTTATGATGTACAGGCTGTTTCCTGTTTTGGATTCATAATTCGCAAAGAGATTAACGGTATATCCTTTTGGTAATGAAAAAACCTGGTTCACTCTCAGCTCATAGTTATATACTTTTAGAGCAAAAACTTCCTCCAGATATGGCCTGAATTCATCGTTATAGTATCCTGCAATCTGGCTTGTCATGTTCCACCATTTTGTTATTTTAACGGGAAAACTGGTTTCTACAGAAGCAAATTTTCGGTACGGGAGATTTGTTCCCAGATATTCAAGCACATTGGTTTCCGGATTGTAAAGCGGATAGCGGGTCATTACATCTTTTTCTTTTCCGACAATAATACTTGTTATCCAGTTCTTATACCTGTAAGTAAGTTTGACCTGGCTGGTGAAAGAGGGCTGAAGATAAGGGTTTCCGATCCAGTAATTCAGCGGACTGAAATAAAACCGGAACGGATTGAGCTGTGAAAATACAGGTCTGGTGATTTTCCTGCTGTACGAAAATGATAATTCATTTGAAGGATTGAACGGATATGATGCACTGAAAGAAGGGAGCCATTCCAGGTAATTTCTTGCCACCACGGAATCTTTGGTAACGGCATCTGAAATACTGTCAGTATTCTCCAACCTGAGCCCTGCTTTCACCTGCAGCTTTCCCAACTTATGGCTGTATGAAATATAACCTGCCGCTATTTTTTCTTTGTACGAAAACCTGTTGCTCCGTTCAGGATCGTAAATAAAATGGCTATCGGCAGAGAGGGTATCGTACCGGATATTATTATTGGTATCGGAGCGGCTGTATTTTATCCCTGCTTCCAGGTCTGAATTTCCAATTTTTTGGGAAATATCGATCTGCGCAGTCTGGATATCAATTTTATTAACCAGATCTGACTTCCAGTAAGACAAAAGCTGAGAGGTTGATTTATCTTTATTGATAAAATCATCTTTCTGTTTGTTTTTAACAGAGAGATAGTTTCCCATAAAACTGAGATTAAAACCCTTATTCCGAAATGTATAATCAACTGTCAGTCCATAATTTTCCTGGGAATATGCTGTAGGATTTTCACTTTCTGTATTAAAGACAAGCTGTGATTCATCTTTATTGGTAGCATAGAGTGATCCCGAACGGGTCCGTTCATTGCTACGGAAATTTCCTCTCACATTAAAGCTCAGCCTGTTTTTATCATTCAGCCTGAAATCAGCCCCACCTGCGAGACTGTATACTTTTCCTTCATCTTCCTGATAGGTGTTGGTCCGCATGATGTTCGTATTGGCAAGCTTCTGTAATGCCTGATAGCGATAGGTAGAAATACCGCTGTTATAACTGGTTTGCAAGCTATAGGCTACTTTTTCGGTGTTATAGGAAAGATTTAAAGCATTTTCCCCGTAGCTGAACCTGTTGGTATTTATGTTTCCATTATAGTTGCCTTTCCAGCCGAGATTGCTGTTTTTTTTCAACCGGATGTCAATGATTCCTTTAAATTCGGCATCGTATTTTGAAGAAGGATTACCATTCACTTCCAGTGATTCTACCATTTCCGGAGATAAGGATCTCAGATAGGCCTGTAATTCAAGGCTGCTCATGGCAACAGGTCTTCCGTCAATAAAAACTGCGGGACTTATTCTTCCACCCATCAAAATAGCGCCTTCCTGATCTACAGAAATTCCGGGTGTCTTCCTTAAAACTTCCAGAAGGTTGGCAGAGGTTTTAAAGTCTTTATTCCCTGAAACACTCATAATGATATTTCCATCACTTAGTTTCATATTTTTAGATGGCGAGCGGATTACAACCTCGGAAATACTTTCTGCAACAGGCTTTAATTCAACCAAAATAAGACTTTCTATTTTATCCAGCTCCTTTCGGTCATATTCTTTTTTCTCAATAATAAAAACTGAGCCGGCCGGTATATTCACGAACTGAAAAGAACCTAAGGAATCAGTCAGAGTTTTTTGAATGATCTGCCGGCCTGGTTTATCCAGTAAAGAAACTTCAGCTTCTGATAAAGCTTTTTTTGTCTCCGAATCTATTACTTTCCCCTTAATTTGTTGCTGCCCTTTCATGAAACAGGACATTAATAAAAGAAACAGGAAAATCCATAATCTGATACTCATACATTTAAATTTTATGGTACCAAAAGTATTGGACTGTATGAAAAATCAGGTTCTGAAGTTTAAATTCCGCAGTACGAAATTATAATTCTGAACTCTGGAAACGCACTTCAGAAGGGATTTGTGATTGCCTGTACAAAAGTGGTGTTGTATTTTTAATTTTTTTGAAGGTAGAAAAAAATGTAGACTTAGAATTAAAGCCAACTTCATATCCGATCTCCTCAATCTTGAGAAAAGAGCCTTCTTCTATTTTCTGACAGGCTTCATTGATCCTGTACTCATTGATATAGGTAGAAAAGCTTTTACCTAAGTTATCATTCAGCAGCTGGGAAAGCTGATGAGCAGACATGTTCATTTTAACTGCAAGATCATTTAACTTAAGGTTCGGATTCTTGTACAGTTCTTCGGAATTCATCAGTCTTTCAAGTTTTGAAGCAAAGCTGTCTGCGAGCTCTCCTGCAATCTTTTTATTGGTGTATTTCGGGATGCCTTTTACAGAATCCTGACCATACTTTTTGCTGAAGAGAATTAAAAAGTTGGCATACAGTACAAAGGAGAATACAAGACTTCCGCCTGCACAGTACACCTGTACCCACCCTGTAGAAATTAATTGGTATACCATGAAAATGATCACATTACTGATCATTACTGGAAAAATAAACTTATTAGGATTTCGTACCGTCTGCTTCGAAGAAACATAATACTGATACACAGCAAGCAGGACAAACACTGACCAAACGGTATAAATAAAGGTCCCGAAATATTTATCCCATGTAACCGGGAAGAACAAATACAGCAACCCGACTGCTCCAAGCATCATCGTCAACAACCCAAAAAATGATCTGCATTGTTTTAAATCAAATTCTTCTTTTTGGAATGATGACCTGATGTAAAAACATAAGGCCGGTCCCGTAAAAAACAGTGCCGACAGCCCGAGGTGCGGAATAATTTGCGGCCAGTCCGGATAGAAATAGATACAGACGGAAATCCCAACCCTGATACTTAAAGTCAATAAAATCAATCCTAAAAAGAAATCCGGAATGTTTTTAAGTTTCTTGACAAACAGAAGATAGGTTCCGAGCAAGAACCCATTAAAGGCTCCTACCGCACTGAAGAAAAATAACATCTGCTGTCCGAAAGTCATAGTATTGATTTTTTTGAAAAATCCCTATCATTCCGGTTTAAACCAAAACCAATTGATAGTGATTACTTTATGAAGGTAAATTTAATAAAATTATCCATCCAAATTTTATAAAATATAACTCTTTAAAATAAAAAATCCCAAAGCAAGCTCTGGGATTTTGTTTATGATAAAACAGAATATTATCTGTTTGTAATATCGATGTAATCTCTTTTCTGAGCACCTTGGTAAACCTGTCTCGGTCTTCCGATAGGATCTCCTTTCAGTCTCATTTCTTTCCACTGAGAAATCCATCCCGGAAGTCTTCCTAATGCAAACATTACAGTGAACATTTCTGTAGGAATTCCTAATGCTCTGTAAATAATACCAGAATAGAAATCTACGTTTGGATATAGCTTTCTTTCTACGAAGTATTCGTCTTCAAGAGCTACTTTTTCTAACTGCATTGCAATGTCAAGAGCTTTATCCTGAATACCCAATGCGTTAAGGATATCATCTGCTGCTTTTTTAATGATTTTCGCTCTAGGATCAAAGTTTTTGTACACTCTGTGTCCAAAGCCCATTAAACGGAAGCTGTCATTTTTATCTTTAGCTTTTGCTACCCACTTATTAACATCTCCTCCATCTTTATCGATCAGCTCAAGCATTTCGATCACTGCCTGGTTAGCACCACCGTGAAGTGGTCCCCAAAGCGCGGAAACACCAGCAGAAATAGATGCAAAAAGACCTGTATGAGCAGAACCTACCATTCTTACAGTAGAAGTAGAACAGTTTTGTTCGTGGTCAGCATGAAGGATTAGTAATTTATCAAGAGCATCTACGATTACCGGATTTACTTCGAATTCTTCGTTTGGTAATCTGAATGCCATTTTGTAGAAGTTTTCTACGTAGTTCAGGCTGTTATCTCCGTGGTTAAGCGGAAGGCCCTGAGTTTTTCTGTAGGTCCATGCACAAAGGTGAGAGAATTTGGCAATCATCAATTCTGCTGCGTGGTCCATTTCTTCTTTAGAGTTTACGTTAACAGCTTTAGGATTGAAAGCAGTCAAAGCGGAAGTTAAAGAAGATAAAACTCCCATAGGATGGGCAGAACGAGGGAAAACATCGATGATTTTTTTCATCTCGTCTGCTATAAAGTTATATTTTTTAATGTTGTTGTTGAAAGAACCGAATTGTTCTTGAGTAGGCAGTTCACCATGTAATAAAAGGTACATTACTTCTGTGAAGTTAGATTTCTCAGCAATCTGCTCGATTGGATAACCTCTGTAGAATAATTCTCCTTTATCTCCGTCTAAGTAAGTGATGTCGCTAATGGTAGCTCCAGTGTTTTTGTACCCTAAATCCAGAGTGATTAAACCTGTCTGGTCTCTTAATTTTGAAATATCAATTCCTCTGTCTCCGATAGTACTATCCACGATTGGATATTCATATGAATTACCGTCGTAATTCAATATTACTTTGTTGTCTGACATTATTTATTTTTTTTCTAAATATACTACTTATTACAAAATACGGCAAACAAAAATTATCGCTTGCCGTTATTTATAAATTCAATTATCTTTTGATTTTAAATGCGTCTAAACCTGGGAAAAAAGCTGTATCGCCCAACGCTTCTTCAATTCTTAACAACTGGTTATACTTCGCCATTCTGTCTGATCTTGAAGCGGATCCGGTTTTGATCTGTCCGCAGTTCATTGCTACTGCAAGGTCAGCAATTGTAGAGTCTTCAGTTTCTCCTGATCTGTGAGACATTACTGAAGTGAACTTATTATTCTGAGCCATCTGTACAGCGTCCATTGTTTCGGAAAGAGAGCCGATCTGGTTTACTTTTACAAGGATTGAGTTCGCAATTCCTTCTTTTACTCCTCTTGAAAGTCTTTCAACATTGGTTACGAATAAATCGTCTCCTACGAGCTGTACTCTGTCACCAATCTTATCCGTAAGCATTTTCCATCCTTCCCAGTCGTTTTCCTGCATTCCGTCTTCGATGGAGATGATTGGGTATTTAGCCGCTAATTCAGCAAGGTAAGAAACCTGCTCGCTGCTGGAGAACTGAGCTGCATCCGGAGTCTGGAATTTTCTGTAGTCATAGATTCCATCTTTGTAGAATTCTGAAGCTGCACAGTCAAGAGCTAACATGATATCATCACCTGGCTTGTAACCTGCTTTTTCAATAGCCTGAAGTAAAGTATCCAAAGCGTCTTCAGTTCCTTTAAAAGTAGGTGCAAAACCTCCTTCGTCTCCTACTGCTGTAGAAAGACCTCTTGAATGAAGAATAGATTTAAGGTTGTGGAAAATTTCAGTTCCTTTTCTCAAAGCATGAGAGAAAGAATCTGCTTTTACCGGCATAATCATAAATTCCTGGAATGCAATAGGAGCATCAGAGTGTGATCCACCATTGATTACATTCATCATAGGAACAGGAAGTGTGTTGGCATTTACACCCCCTACATATTTATATAAAGGCATTCCCAATTCAGCAGCAGCTGCTCTTGCTACCGCTAAAGAAACCCCCAAAATTGCATTAGCACCAAGATTTCCCTTGTTTGGAGTTCCATCTAGATCGATCATAATCTGATCAATAAAGTTCTGCTCAAAAACCGGCTGCCCGATTAAGTTTTCTGCAATTATTTCTTTTACATTTTCAACAGCTTTCAGGACCCCTTTCCCCATATAATCTGAACCACCGTCACGTAATTCCACTGCTTCATGTTCACCCGTAGATGCTCCTGAAGGAACAGCAGCACGCCCCATGGCTCCGCTTTCTGTAAATACATCTACTTCAATGGTAGGATTACCTCTGGAATCCAAAATTTGTCTTGCTTCTATGAAAGAAATTGCACTCATATTGTTTAGTTTTAAACCTTCTGCAAAAGCTTCAGGCTGTTTTATTAATAATTATACTTGATCACAAATTTAATGAAAAAACTAACCTGATGAAAAAACTGGGCTTTAATATTTGGTAATAAATAAAAATTTTGCAATGTTTTTTATCACATTGGAGAATTATAGTCTAATTTTCAATTTAAATGGCATTTTACCTGGCTAAACCATCTCTTTTCTTCCGATTTACAGCAAATATTTCCATTAATTTTTATAGTGTCAAGCTTTTATATTGTAGTTTTAAAAACAATCTGAGTTCCGGGTCCGTCTTTTAAAATATAGCACTCTCCTTTTTGTTCCTCCATTCTTCTTTTCATATTCCGAAGACCGTTTCCTTCGGGATGTCCTTCCGGAATTCCGTCACCGTCATCGGAAATTTTCATTGTAAAAACATTTCCCTCCTGAGAAAACGAAAGATTTAGTTTATTTGCATGACTATGTTTATAAGCATTATTAACAGCTTCTTTGAGGCATAGAAACATATTCCGTCTCAATTCTGTAGAAATTGGAGTTTCCGATATAATGTCTTCGCTTTCCAGCCACAATTTTATTTTTGTTTTTTTTAAAAAGTTACCTGTATACTGTATGGCGTAATCTATAAAACTTCCCATAGTATCATTTCCTGAATTCAGGCTCCAGAGCATTTCGCGCATGGAAAGATTCATTTCTTCTGAGGTTTTCAGAAGTTCGTCTATATCATTCTGCAGGTCATCATCTTCTGCTTTTTGCTTTAAGAATTCTGCCTGAAGTTTCAGTGCTGAAATGCCTGCTCCAAGGTCATCATGCATATCATGGGAAATTCTCTCGCGTTCCTGTTCTAAAAGTTTTTGTTTTTCGAGCTCTTTCTGAAGAAGCTGGTTTTGGTGTTCGGCTTCTTTGAGCTGTTGTTCTTTGATATAAAGGAGCTGTCTTTTATTGTACATAAGGACCACAAAAACGATAAAGCAAACAAACAGCATCATTATTGAAATCGCAATAATGTAAGCCAATTTTATATCATCCTGAATATGGGTCATAGTTTCATTTGCTTTTCATATTTTATTAATGAAATATAAAACATAATATACATTACTATGTTGATAATATTTTGTCCAATCTTTAAAAATTCAAGAAATTCATTGTCATTTTTAGCAAAGAAAAACATTGGGGTAACCCTAAAAATAAAGAAACAGCTCCACATTAATAACCCCGTGGAAATCCAGAAAACGGGATCGTCCGTCATTTTGTTTTCGTCAAAAAAAGAAATCTTCTGATAAAACCATAACATAGAGTTAATGATGTAAAATAATGTAATTAATATCCCTATCCGCTTATCAAAATCAATATTAGAAAAATTTGTGAAAAGAAAAATATAACCTAATGATAAAATTGCTGATAATAAAGAAATTTTCTGTAAAACATTTTTAAATACAAAAGAATAAAAAAAATAAAAAAATACTACACAGAATATAAAATATAAATTGTATTGAAGCCCTACTTTAACATTAGAATCGATTTGATTTCGTATAAACGCAACGCATTCATTGGCAAAAGTTACTAAAAGATATATAAAAATATAATTTTGGGCAGAAAAAAAATATTTTCTACCCAAATAAAAGGATTTTATTAAAGGAAAAAATAATACGATCTTGTAAATAATTCCTATTAGCATACGTTTACGGTTTTAAATCTCCTGCATCATAATAAAAATTAACAATATCATTCAGCAAACTCTTTTTCGTATCAATTATATTAAAATTAGTTTTTACAGCAAATGAAATTCGGGATTCTCTGTTTCTAAGATAATCTACTTTAGTTCCATCTTTTCTAACAAAATCTTTAAAAAGAATATAATCAAACTGTAGATCACGAATTGTATATCCTGGGAAGCCTGAAATTAATTTTGTAAGTTTCAAGTAATTATTAATATCATTAACTTTGTAAAGAATCATATCGCATGGATCATTTTTACTGACTGGATTAACCAATTTACTTTTGAAACTATCAAATGCAATCTTTTGAGCCTCAAATTCAGCAGAATTTAATGTGAACTTATTTCCTTTCAAAACATAAAAAATATCTTTTTTATTTTGCAAGCTGTCATTCGATATTGCTAATCCTAAATTTAAAGATTTATCAGTGTTTAAAAGAAAGAAAAACTTTGCATATGCTTTTTTATCTTGATTTACAGTTTTTTCAAAATCAGAATAATCTAAATTAATTTCAGGTTTAGTATTACCTATTTCAGATTGGGCACCTATTTCACTCTTAAAGTTTGCTTTACCATGCTCAACTTCTTCGTCAGTAATCCTAAACAAAAATTCAGGACGTATGTGTGCTTCAGCTTCTGTTACACCACTTCCATCGTGAACAGGAGGTGGTTCTACTTTATCTTTACAGCTTAATACTGATAAAAATACAATTAAACACCAAAATAGTTGTTTTCTTAAAATTGTTCTCATGTTTCTTAGTTTTTAAAATGGTTAAATTTATTGATTGCCTCTACTTTATTACTGACATGCAGCTTTCTGTAGATGTTTCCTACATGTTTTTTTACGGTATCAATACTAATGAACTTTTTATCGGCAATTTCTTTGTAAAGAAGGCCCTGTGAAAGAAGTTCGAGGATTTCTTTTTCCCGTTCGGTGAGTTCATCAAAACCTTTTTCAGGAAGCTTTTTTTCGAAGTGGCTCAAAACTTTCCGGGCAATGGCAAGGCTCATAGGGGCTCCGCCATTGTATACATCACGGATGGAAGAAAGAATCTTGTCCATACTTTCTCCTTTGATGAGATATCCCATAGCCCCTGCTTTTAAGGAATTGAATATTTTCTCGTCATCTTCGAAGCTGGTACACATGATGAACTGTGTTGCAGGCATTTCTTTCCTGAGTTTTTCAATAATTTCGATACCCAGCATATCCTGCAGCTGAATATCCATCATCACTACATCCGGGGAAATATCAGGCAGGTTTTTCAGGGCTTCGTTCCCATCAAAGAACTGGGCAGCTACTTTCATGTCATCCTGATAATTGATAACTTTCTTCAACGCATTGTTGTAGTTCTTTTCGTCTTCTACTATGGCGATGGAAATGCTCATTGTTTTTTGTTTAATACAAATTTCAGCAGAAAACAAGACGGAATCAATTACACTTTTGTGTAATTTAGGGGCTTGAGTTCAGGGTTATTGGTTTGTTTTTTGTTTCTATTAATTTACTTAAATTTTTGTTACAATAAAACAACAATTATATCCCATCCATTAAAAAATAAATATCATGAGAAAAAGCCTTTTAATTGCGACTTCAGCTGTGGCATTATTGTTAACAAGCTGCAAAAAAAGCGAAAGCGGAAACAAAAACATTATCAAAACCGACAGTTCTGAAACTGTAATTACAGATAATAATGGAAAAATTGATTCTGTAACCCAAAGTTCCTCAACTACTGAAGTGAATGGCCAGAAGACGGAAAAAACAGATTTTGTTTACAAAGCTACAGACGGATCATTGGTAAAAGTAGTATTCAAAAATGACCCTAAGGAAAGTAACGTTGCCATTACGAGCAATAAAAAAACGTTTACATTGCCTAAAACAGAAACAAAAGATGGTGAAATTATTTATAAAAAAGATGATATGACCGCAAGGGTAAAAGGAGACAGCCTTCATCTGGAACAGGGGAATAATGTGATTGAACTGAAGAGAACGAAGATTTAAATCTGGTTCCCTGCTTCGGGATCCAAGTTTTAATCCGGAGTTGTAAATAATAAAAAAGCCATCCAGATTTTGGATGGCTTTTCATTTATATCTGAATGAATATTATTCTTCAGTTTTCTCTTCAGCAGAGTCAGTTGCTGCAGCCTTCGGCTCTTCAACTTTCTCTTCTGCTTTTGGAGCTTCAGCTACTACTGCTTCAGCTTTCTTAGCAGTTGTAGATCTTCTGCTTCTTCTTGTAGCTTTTTTCTCCTCTGCATTCGGGTTGTAAAGCTCGTTGAAATCTACTAATTCGATAAGAGCAGTATCAGCAGCATCACCTGGTCTGAATCCTGTCTTGATGATTCTTGTATAACCACCGTTTCTTTCAGCGATTTTTGGAGCTACAGTTCTGAATAATTCAGCAACCGCAAATTTATTTTGAAGGTAAGAGAATACTATTCTTCTGTTGTGTGTAGTATCTTCTTTTGCTTTTGTTAATAGAGGCTCAACATATACTCTTAAAGCTTTAGCTTTAGCTACAGTAGTGTTGATTCTTTTATGCTCAATTAGAGAACAAGCCATATTAGAAAGTAAAGCACTTCTGTGAGAAGCCGTTCTTCCTAAGTGATTGAATTTTTTACCGTGTCTCATTATTAATTATTTATCAGCGTCTAACTTATATTTTGCAACGTCGAAACCGAAGTTAAGACCTTTTGAATGCACTAATTCTTCTAGTTCTGTCAAAGATTTTTTACCAAAATTTCTGAATTTCATCAAATCAGACTTACTGTAAGAAACCAGTTCTCCAAGAGTTTCTACTTCAGCTGCTTTCAGACAGTTAAGGGCTCTTACGGAAAGATCCATATCTGCTAATTTAGACTTAAGTAATTGTCTTGTGTGAAGAGTTTCCTCATCATATTGGATAGATGCTTTTACAGCTTCAGTTTCAAGAGTGATTCTCTCATCGGAGAACAACATGAAGTGATAAATTAATATCTTGGAAGCTTCAGTTAAAGCATTTTGAGGACTGATGGAACCATCAGTTTCTATATCTAATACAAGTTTTTCGTAGTCTGTTTTTTGCTCTACACGATAATTTTCAATGCTGTATTGTACTTTCTTAATTGGCGTGAAGATAGAGTCAATAGCAATAGTACCCACAGGTGCATTGTTTGACTTATTCTGTTCTGAAGGAACATACCCTCTTCCTTTTTCAATGTTGAAAGTAATTTCGAAAGTTACATCGCTATTTAGGTTGCAGATCAAAAGATCCGGGTTTAGTACCTCAAATCCGTTGATAGATTTTCCTAAATCACCAGCAGTAATAACCGTCTGGCCCGAAACTTTAGCAACTACCTGCTCGTTGGCCTGTCCTTCTGCTGAAGCTTTTAATCTTACCTGCTTAAGGTTAAGAATAATTTCGGTAACATCTTCGATTACTCCTGGAATGGTTGAAAATTCGTGCTCTACACCTTCTATTTTGATAGATGAAATAGCATATCCTTCCAGAGAAGAAAGCAACACTCTTCTCAAAGCATTACCGATTGTAAGCCCGAAACCTGGTTCTAATGGTCTGAATTCGAATTGACCTTTAAATTCATCAGAGTTAAGTAAAATTACTTTATCGGGTTTTATGAATTGTAAAATTGCCATATTATTGGGTTGAGCAAAAATTTGATTAAAAAATTATTTAGAGTAAAGTTCGACGATAAGCTGTTCCTTGATTTCCTCCGGAATCTGGATTCTGTCAGGAGCAGAAACGAAAGTACCTTCTTTCTTCTCATCGTTGAATTGTAACCACTCATAATTTGCTTTAGAAGCTAATGCATTGGAAACCACTTCAAGAGATTTAGACTTCTCTCTCACAGCGATTACATCACCTGCTTTAAGCAAATAAGATGGAATGTTTACCAGTTCTCCGTTCACAGTGATGTGTCTGTGAGAAACAAGTTGTCTAGCAGCAGATCTTGTTTTAGCAAAACCTAATCTGTATACTACATTATCCAATCTAGATTCGCAAAGTTGTAATAGTACTTCACCGGTTACTCCTTTGCTTCTGTGTGCTTTTTCAAATAGGTTAGCAAACTGTCTTTCTAAAATACCATAAGTATATTTAGCTTTTTGTTTTTCAGCTAACTGAATTGCATATTCTGATTTTTTAGCACCTCTTCTTTTGTTAGGACCGTGTTGTCCTGGCGGTTGGTTTTTTCTTTTCTCGAAGTTTTTATCATCTCCGTAGATTGCAGCACCAAACTTTCTAGCAATCTTAGTTTTAGGTCCAATATATCTTGCCATAATGGGTAAATTCTAAAAATTAAACTCTTCTTCTTTTTGGTGGTCTACAACCGTTGTGTGGCATAGGAGTCACATCTACGATTTCGCTAACTTCAATTCCTGAATTGTGGATAGTTCTGATGGCAGATTCTCTACCTGCACCAGGACCTTTCACATACACCTTCACTCTTCTTAATCCAGCTTCGTGAGCTACAGCAGAGCAATTTTCAGCTGCCATTTGAGCAGCAAATGGAGTATTCTTTTTAGAACCTCTGAAACCCATTTTACCGGCAGAAGCCCAAGAGATAACTTCTCCGTTTTTATTTGTTAAAGAAATGATGATGTTATTGAAAGAAGCCTGAATATGCGCTTCACCAATAGCTTCAACTTTTACTTTTCTTTTTTTAACTACTTTAGTTTGTTTTGCCATAATTCCTAACGATTATTTACTTGCCTTTTTCTTGTTAGCAACAGTTTTTCTCTTTCCTTTACGGGTTCTAGAGTTGTTTTTCGTTCTCTGGCCTCTTAAAGGTAGTCCTAGTCTGTGACGTATTCCTCGTTGGCATCCTATGTCCATCAATCTCTTGATGTTCAATTGCACTTCAGATCTTAATTCTCCTTCTACTTTTACGTTTTCAGAGATATATGTTCTGATTGCAGCCAATTCATCGTCATTCCATTCGTTGACTTTCTTGTCTTCGCTGATACCGGCAGCTTTAAGGATTTCGGAAGAAGTACTTCTTCCAACTCCGTAGATGTAAGTTAAACCGATAACACCTCTTTTGTTTTTTGGTAAATCAATACCTGCAATTCTCGCCATAATTTAATGTTAGCCTTGTCTTTGTTTAAATTTTGGGTTCTTCTTGTTGATTACGAACAGTACACCTTTTCTGCGTACGATCTTGCAATCAGCACTTCTTTTTTTAATTGATGCTCTAACTTTCATTTGAAATATTTATTTTTTTTACTGACCAATGGAATCTTGCGATTTCATTGTGATAGTATTTATTTTCAACAAGAGCCAAACGGAACATACATTCCATTTGGCGTTTGTTTTTAATATCTAAATGTGATTCTCCCTTTGGTTAAATCATAGGGAGACATTTCTAGTTTTACCTTGTCTCCAGGTAAAAGTTTAATATAATGCATTCTCATTTTACCTGAAATATGAGCAATAAGTATATGCCCATTCTCCAGCTCTACACGGAACTGGGCGTTCGAAAGTGCTTCCGTTATAACGCCGTCTTGTTCAATATGTTTTTGTTTTGCCATAAATTAATATCCAGTCGTTCTTGACAATTTAGACTGCATTAAGCCATCATAATGATGGTTCAGCAGATATGTATTAATCTGTTGAACGGTATCTAAAATTACGCCCACCATAATCAATAATGATGTTCCCCCGAAAAATAGGGCAAACGCATCTGTCTGAACAAAGCTTCCATGCACTATTGCTGGAAGGACTGCAAAGATAGACAAAAATATTGCACCTGGCAAGGTAATTTTTGACAAAATATCATCTAAATAATCAGCTGTCTCTTTACCGGGTCTTACTTTCGGTACTAAACCTCCGTTTCTCTTCAAATCATCAGCCATTTGGTTTACCGGAATTGTAATTGCAGTATAGAAAAATGAGAAGATAATAATTAATAGCGCGAACAATACGTTGTACTGCCAGCTAAAAACATTCTTGAAACCTGCAAGAAAAGTATTGGACTCATCGAATTTCGTTAATAATCCTGGTACGAACATCAATGCCTGGGCAAAGATAATCGGCATTACACCAGCAGCATTTACTTTCAATGGGATCCATTGTCTTGCTCCCTGCATAAGATTTCTGTTTACACCTCCTCTTGCTTGAGCTCTGCTTACATACTGAATAGGGATTTTTCTGACAGCTACAGATAATACTACAGCTAAAAGAACTACCAGCATCCAGAATATTACTTCAATAAGGATCATGATAGATCCCATTCCTCCTTTTCCGTTCTGCACTGCCATTTCCTGTACGAATGCTTCAGGTAATCTTGAAAGGATCCCCACCATAATAAGGATAGAGATACCGTTCCCGATACCTTTGTCGGTGATTTTCTCACCCAACCACATTGCGAATACTGAACCGGCAACCAGGATAACAATACTTGGAAGCCAGAACATGATGGAATTCGGCTCTACATAATATGCAGATGAGAACTGAGCATATGGTAAGAATAATTGAGTAATAGAAGTTAAATAAGAAGGTGCCTGTACTAAACAGACTCCGATAGTTAACCATCTTGTAATTTGATTCAATGTATTTCTACCTGACTCTCCATCCTTCTGAAGTTTCTGAAGATAAGGAATAGCCATTCCCATCAACTGAACAATAATAGAAGCAGAAATATAAGGCATGATCCCCAACGCCATTACGGAAGCGTGGCTGAAAGCTCCCCCCGTAAACGACGAAAGCAAGCCAAGGAGACCTGCTCCTTGCTTGTTACCGCCTTGATTTTTATAATGCTCTAAGAGATCTCCCACTTCTGCAAGGTTAATTGCGGGAAGCGAGATATAAGATGCGAATCTATACACAAGGATAATACCTAACGTAAAGAGAATTTTATCTCTTAATTCCTTTAGGCTCCAAATATTTTTAAGGGTTTGTATAAATTCTTTCATTAGTAAGTATTATAAAGTAATTGCTTTTCCACCTGCTTTAGCAATAAGCTCTTCAGCAGATTTAGTGAACTTGTCAGCAGAGATTGAAACCGCAGATTTCAATTCTCCTCTACCCATAATTTTCACTAATTCGTTTTTAGAAACTAAACCGTTTTCTACTAAAACTTCTTTCGTGATATCTCCAGTAATGGATTTATTCTCGATTAATGTTTGGATAGTATCAAGGTTTACTCCTCTAAACTCTTTTCTGTTTACGTTTTTGAAACCAAATTTAGGTAATCTTCTTTGTAAAGGCATCTGTCCACCTTCGAAACCGATTTTCTGAGAATAACCAGCTCTAGCTTTCTGACCTTTGTGACCTTTCGTAGCAGTACCTCCTTTTCCTGTACCTTGTCCTCTACCAATTCTTTTTGAATTGAAAGTAGAACCTGCAGCAGGTTTTATGTTATTTAAATTCATTTTTTTATTGATTTAAAGATTAAATAATTTAAAGATTAAAAAATTCCGGCTAAGATAGAAAGAAAATTTTAATCTTTTAATCTTTGAATTTTTAATTATTTCTGAACTTCAAGTAAGTGACTAACTGCAGCTATCATCCCTAAAATGGAAGGTGTAGCTTCGTGCTCTACAACTTGGTGAAGTTTCTTAAATCCTAATGCTTCAAGCGTTCTCTTTTGGGTTTTTGTTCTTCCAATAGCGCTTCTTACTTGTTTTACTTTAATTGTTGCCATTGTTCTAATATTAACCGTTAAACACTTTACTTAGAGAAACTCCTCTCATTCTAGCGATCTCTTCAGGTCTTCTGATATCTAATAACGCCTTGAAAGTAGCTTTCACCACGTTGTGAGGGTTAGAAGATCCTTTAGATTTTGAAAGGATATCGTGAATACCAGCAGACTCAAGTACCGCTCTTACCGCACCACCGGCGATAAGTCCTGTACCGTGAGAAGCAGGTCTCATGAAGATATCTGCACCACCGTATCTGGCAGTAGTTTGGTGAGGAATGGTGTGGTTCATTACAGGAACCTTCACAAGGTTTTTCTTAGCATCTTCAACAGCTTTAGCGATTGCAGAAGCTACTTCTTTAGATTTTCCAAGACCGTGACCGATTACTCCGTCTTCGTTACCTACTACTACGATAGCAGAAAATCCGAAAGCTCTACCTCCTTTGGTTACTTTTGTTACTCTGTTAACAGCTACGAGACGATCTTTTAATTCTAATCCTCCCGGTTTTACTCTTTCTATATTATCTAGTCCTAACATATTTTCCGAAATTTTTATGATTAGAATTTAAGTCCACCTTCTCTAGCACCGTCAGCAAGAGCTTTCACTCTTCCGTGGTACACGAATCCGTTTCTGTCAAATACAATACTTTCGATTCCTGCAGCGATAGCTTTAGCAGCGATAGCTTTACCTACAGCAGCAGAAACTTCAGTCTTGGTACCATTAGCGTCAACACCTTTTTCTCTTGAAGAAGCGGAAACTAAAGTTGTACCATTTTTATCATCGATTAACTGAGCGTAAATTTCCTTATTACTTTTATATACAGATAATCTTGGCAATTCAGAAGAACCGGAGATTTTCCCTCTTACTCTTCTTTTGATTCTTATTCTTTTTTCTAATTTACTTAATGCCATAATACTTATAATTTATTAAGCAGATTTACCAGCTTTACGTCTAACAATTTCTCCTACGAATCTTACACCTTTTCCTTTGTATGGCTCAGGCTTTCTGAAAGAACGGATCTTTGCAGCTACCATTCCTAGAAGTTGGTTGTCGTGAGACGTTAAAGTAATAATTGGGTTTTTACCTTTTTCAGTCAATGTATCTACTTTTACTTCACCTGGAAGTTCCAATACGATACCGTGAGAGAATCCTAAAGCTAACTCAAGTTTTTGACCTGTGTGTGAAGCTCTGTATCCTACCCCTACTAGTTCCAGTTTCTTTTCGAAACCTGTATTAACACCAGTGATCATGTTGTTGATCAACGCTCTGTACAGACCGTGAAGTGCTTTGTGTTGTTTAGAATCAGATGGTCTGTTTACGTTAAGCTCGCCATCTTTCTGTTCTAAAGTAATTCCTGCTGTAAGTTCCTGAGAAAGCTCTCCTTTAGGCCCTTTTACAGTTACAACACCGTTATTTTCAGTGACAGTAACTCCAGCTGGAATTGTTATAATTGCTTTACCAATTCTTGACATTTTCCTCTGATTAAAAATTAATAAACATAGCAGATTACTTCACCGCCTACTTTTTCTTCTCTAGCTTTCTTGTCAGTCATTACTCCTTTAGAAGTAGAGATAACAGCTATACCTAACCCGTTCAGTACTCTTGGAAGTTCAGCAGAACCTTTGTACTGTCTCAAACCTGGTCTAGAAGCTCTTTGAATAGACTTGATAGCCGGCTTGTTAGTTTGCTTGTCATACTTTAAAGCGATTTTGATCGTACCTTGAACAGCGCTATCTTCAAACTTGTAGTTTAAGATATACCCTTGATCAAATAAGATCTTAGTAATCTCCTTTTTGATTTTCGATGCAGGAATTTCCACCACTTTGTGGCCTGCGCTTTGTGCGTTCCTTACTCTTGTTAGGAAATCTGAAATTGGATCTGTTACCATTTTTCTATTTTAAATTATTGGTTAAAGACAATCAGTATTGAAGGGACTTGAAGATTAAAATATCAGACTTCAGAAAATCTTAGGTCTGATATTTTTATTCTTTAGTATCCAGACAACTTAATTGTCCCGATTAATTAGTAATTATTACCAACTGGCTTTTCTTACTCCCGGGATAAGACCGTTGTTTGCCATTTCTCTGAAAGTTACTCTGGAAATACCAAACGTTCTCATGTATCCTCTAGGTCTACCTGTTAGTTTACATCTGTTGTGTAATCTTACAGGAGAAGCATTTTTAGGTAATTTCTGAAGTGCTTCATAATCACCAGCTTCTTTTAAAGCTTTTCTTTTGTCAGCGTATTTAGCAACTAGTGCTTCTCTTTTGCGCTCACGCGCTTTCATTGATTCTTTAGCCATTTCTTAGTTCTTTTTAAATGGTAAACCGAAGTGAGTTAATAAAGCTTTCGCTTCTTTATCTGTTTTCGCAGTAGTAACGAAAGTGATGTCCATCCCCTGGATTTTTTTCACTTTGTCAATTACGATTTCAGGAAAGATAATCTGCTCAGTAATACCTAAGTTATAATTACCTCTACCATCGAACCCGTCTGCCTTGATACCAGAGAAATCTCTGATACGTGGTAAAGCAGAAGAAGTAAGTCTGTCTAAGAATTCATACATTTTATGAGCTCTCAATGTTACTTTAGCACCTACAGGCATACCTTTTCTCAGTTTGAAAGCTGCTTCGTCTTTCTTAGAGATAGTACCTACTGCTTTCTGGCCGGTAATCATTGTTAATTCTTCTACAGCGTAATCAATGATTTTCTTGTCTGCAGTGGCATCACCTAAACCTTGAGATAAGATGATTTTTTCCAATCTAGGTACTTGCATTACTGATTTGTACCCAAATTCTTCCATCATTGCAGGAACAATTTTCTCGTTGTATATATTTTTGGGTCTTGCTATAAATTCCATGTGTTAATTCAAATTATAAAGTTTCACCCGTTTTTTTGTTGATTCTTACTTTCTTATCTCCTTCGATTTTGTAACCGATTTTGATAGCTTTTCCGTCTTTACCAACTAAAGCTACGTTTGAGATATGAATAGAAGCTTCTTTTTCAGTGATTCCACCTTGAGGGTTAGAAGCTGAAGGCTTAACGTGTTTTTTAACGATGTTCAGTCCTGCAACGATAACTCTAGGATCTCTTCCTTCTTTTTTGATCACTTCAATAACTTCACCAGTCTTACCTTTGATATCTTTCTTACCAGTAGTAATGATGACGTTATCTCCTCTTTTTATTTTTAACTTTGACATTTTCTTTTAAAAATTTTAAAAATTAAAGTACTTCAGGAGCTAATGAAATGATTTTCATATATTCTTTGTCTCTCAACTCACGAGCAACCGGTCCGAAAACACGTGTTCCTCTCATTTCTCCCGCTGCGTTTAGTAATACACAAGCATTGTCTTCGAATTTGATGTATGAACCATCTTTTCTTCTAACTGCTTTTTTAGTTCTTACTACTACAGCTTTAGATACCTGACCTTTTTTAGCGTTCCCTGATGGTGTAGAATCTTTGATAGTAACAACGATTTTATCACCAACTGAAGCATATCTTCTTCTGGTTCCTCCCAGAACTCTGATAACCAATACCTCTTTAGCACCTGTGTTATCAGCAACTTTTAATCTTGATTCTGTTTGTAACATTATTACTTAGCTTTTTCAATGATTCTTACTAATCTCCATCTCTTGCTCTTGCTCAAAGGTCTAGTTTCCTGGATAAGAACTGTATCGCCTTCTGTGCATTCGTTGTTCTCGTCGTGTGCAGTATATTTTTTCGTTTTTAGAACGAATTTACCGTACATCGGGTGTTTTACTCTCGTAGTCTCACTTACAACAATGGTCTTTTCCATTTTATTGCTGGAAACTATTCCGATTCTTTCTTTTCTTAAGTTTCTTTCCATAATGTATGAAAATCTTATTGTTGTTTAGTGGTTAACTCAGTGTTTAATCTCGCGATTGTTCTTCTCAAATCTCTGATTTGGATCGGGTTTTCAATTGGACTGATCTTGTGAGCCAATTTCAGTTTTGAATATTGAGCTTTCAATTCAGCAAGTTTTGCTTGAATATCACCCGCGCTTAAATTTTTAATATCAGCTTGTTTCATTATATCAAAGATTAAAGAGGTTTAACAAAATCGTTAGCAACTACGAATTTAGTAACTACCGGTAATTTCTGAGCTGCAAGTCTTAGGGCTTCCTTAGCTACTTCGTAAGGTACACCTCCAACTTCGAACATAATTTTACCTGGTTTTACTACGGCTACCCAATATTCCACGGCACCTTTACCTTTACCCATACGTACTTCGGCTGGTTTTTTAGTAATTGGTTTATCCGGGAAGATTTTGATCCATAGCTGACCTTCTCTCTTCATATATCTTGTCGCAGCGATACGGGCAGCTTCAATTTGTCTTGCAGTGATCCAAGCACCTTCTATAGCTTTGATTCCAAATGTTCCGTAAGCCAGTTGATTACCTCTCTGAGCAATCCCCTTCATCTTCATCTTATGAACTCTACGGAATTTGGTTCTTTTTGGTTGTAACATAATTTCTAAATTTTAGATTTTAGATTTTAGATTTTAGATTTTTTATATTTTAAAAAAGTAACGGTAATTTAAAATTCAAAATTTCTAACCTAAAATTTTTAATTATTATTGTTATTATTGTTATTCTTTCTAGGTCTTCTGTTGTCTCTGTCTCCTCTGTTTCCGCCTCCTGAAGGACCTCCTTTTTTCTGTTGTCCCACTAGTGGAGCAAGTTCTCTTTTACCGTAAACTTCCCCTTTCATGATCCAAACTTTTACTCCTAATCTACCGTAAGTAGTGTGAGCTTCTGCCCAGTGATAATCGATATCAGCTCTGAAAGTAGACAATGGGATTCTTCCTTCTTTGAAAGATTCGCTTCTTGCCATTTCAGCTCCGTTCAATCTACCAGAGATCTGAACTTTGATACCTTCAGCACCCATTCTCATTGTACTTGCCATCGCCATTTTAACAGCTCTTCTGTAAGAAATTCTGTTTTCGATCTGCTTAGAGATGCTGTCAGCCACTAATACTGCGTCAAGTTCAGGTCTTTTGATTTCGAAAATATTGATTTGAATATCCTTACCAGTAAGTTTCTTCAATTCTTCTTTCAATTTATCAACTTCCTGACCTCCTTTACCGATGATAAGTCCCGGTCTGGCAGTAGTGATTGTCACTGTTACTAATTTTAGTGTTCTTTCAATATAGATTTTTGAAATACCACCTTTAGATAATCTAGCCTCAAGGTATCTTCTGATTTTGTAGTCTTCCGCGATTCTGTCTCCATAATCGTTTCCGCCAAACCAGTTAGAATCCCATCCTCTGATGATACCTAGTCTGTTACCAATTGGATTTGTCTTCTGTCCCATACCTTGATTAATTTTCTTTATTACCTAAGATTAATGTAACGTGGTTAGATCTTTTTCTGATTCTGTACCCTCTACCTTGCGGAGCTGGTCTTAGTCTCTTCAATTGTCTTGCACTATCCACGAAGATTTCTTTAATGATAAGGTTTGCTTCTTCAATATCAGCACCCTCATTTTTCACCTGCCAGTTTGCCATAGCAGAAAGAAGTAATTTCTCTAATTTGTTAGAGGCTTCTTTTTTAGAATATTTTAGGATATAAAGAGCTTTATCTACCTGCTCTCCTCTAATGATATCAGCAACTAATCTCATTTTTCTTGGAGATGATGGGCAGTCATTTAATGAAGCTTTTACAACGTCTTTGTTAGCTTCTTTTCTTGCGATTGCGCTATCTTGTTTTCTTGATCCCATGATTATCTGCTTCCTTTGTTTTTGTTACCACCATGACCTCTGAAAGATCTTGTTGGAGAAAATTCGCCTAACTTGTGACCTACCATGTTTTCTGTAACATATACAGGGATAAAAGATTTCCCGTTGTGTACAGCAATAGTTTGTCCTACGAAGTCCGGAGAGATCATCGATGCTCTAGACCAAGTTTTGATAACTGTCTTCTTACCAGACTCTATATTTGCCTGAACCTTCTTATCTAAAGTATGATGAATGAACGGTCCTTTTTTAAGTGATCTTGCCATAATTATTTTCTTTTAGATACGATGTAACGGTTAGACACTTTGTTTTTCTTTCTAGTTTTGTAACCTTTAGACGGCATACCGTTTCTAGATCTTGGGTGACCTCCTGAAGAACGTCCTTCACCACCTCCCATTGGGTGATCTACAGGGTTCATTACAACGGCTCTTGTTCTTGGTCTTCTACCTAACCATCTGCTTCTACCAGCCTTACCTGATACAGTTAACTGGTGGTCAGAGTTAGAAACTGATCCAATCATTGCATAACATTCAGTAAGGATCATTCTTGATTCTCCTGAAGGCAATTTGATGATTGCGTATTTTCCGTCTCTTGAAGTTAATTGAGCTGAAGAACCAGCACTTCTTGCTAAAATAGCACCTTGTCCAGGCTTCATTTCAACACAAGAGATTACAGTACCCAATGGAATGTTTTTCAATTTCATTGCGTTACCGATGTTTGGCTCTACGCTTTCTCCTGAAACTACTTTCTGATCTACTTTGATACCGTTTGGAGCGATGATGTATCTCTTCTCTCCGTCAGCATATTCTAATAAAGCGATAAATGCAGTTCTGTTTGGATCGTATTCTACAGTTTTAACGGTAGCTTCAACGTCATGCTTGTTTCTTTTGAAGTCGATAATTCTGTATTTCTTTTTGTGTCCACCTCCGGTGTAACGCATGGTCATTTTACCAGTTTGGTTACGTCCACCTGACTTTTTAATACCAACTGTAAGAGATTTCTCTGGTTTGTTGGTAGTAATTTCCTCAAAATTGTTTACAATTCTGAATCTCTGTCCTGGGGTGATAGGTTTTAATTTTCTAACAGACATTACTATTATTTATAATTATAATTAATTTACAGCAAAAATATCGATTACTTCCCCTTCAGCAAGAGTGATAACCGCTTTTTTCAATTTGTTTGTCTTTCCTACTTGAAGACCTTTTTTAGTGTATTTCGAAGAAACTTTAGGCGCATAAATCATGGTTCTAACGTCTGCTACTTTCACACCGTAAGCTTCTTCCACAGCTTTTTTAATCTGGATTTTATTCGCCTTAGGTTCAACTAAGAAAGAATAAGCACCTCTTAAATCTGTAAGATAGTTAGCCTTTTCTGAAATAACTGGTTTAATAATAAGTGACATGATTTATTTCTTTAAATTTTCCTGGAATTTTTCAACTGCACCTTCTAAGAATACAATCTCACCTGCATTGATTAAATCGTATGAACTGATTTCGTTGAAGTTCATTACTTTAGTCTTAGGCAAGTTTCTTGAAGATAAATACACATTCTTGTTAGCTTCAGGAAGAACGAATAAAGACTTCTTATCGTTCAATGCCAAAGCATTTAGGATAGCGATAAAATCTTTCGTTTTAGGAGCGTTTAAGCTCATATCTTCCATTACTCTGATGCTGTTATCTCTCATTTTCTGAGAAAGAACAGATTTTTTAGCTAATCTCTTAAGAGCTTTGTTCAATTTGAATCTGTAATCTCTTGGTTTTGGTCCGAATACTCTACCACCACCTCTGAAAGTTGGAGATTTAATATCACCATATCTTGCAGAACCAGATCCTTTTTGCTTCTTAAGTTTTTTAGTAGAAGCAGTAATTTCGCTTCTTTCTTTTGCTTTATGAGTCCCTTGTCTTTGTGCAGCAAGGTACTGTTTAACTTCTAAGTAAACCGCGTGCTGATTTGGCTCAATTCCGAATACTGTTTCGTCTAGAGTTACTTTTCTTCCGGTCTCTTTTCCTGATGTATTTAATACTACTAGTTCCATTTTCTGATAATTACATAAGAATTTTTAGCTCCCGGAACAGCACCTTTTACTACTAAAAGATTTTGTTCTTGATCCACTTTTAATACCTGAAGGTTTTGTACAGTTACCTGCTTACCTCCCATTCTACCCGCCATTCTCATTCCTTTGAATACTCTTGAAGGATCCGATCCAGCACCGATAGAACCTGGAGCTCTAAGTCTGTTGTGCTGACCATGAGTAGCTTGCATTACACCTCCAAAGCCATGTCTTTTAACAACACCCTGGAAACCTTTACCTTTTGAAGTTCCTGTTACGTCAACATATTCACCTTCAGCGAATAGATCAACTTTTACTTCTTCTCCTACTTTTACTTCGTCTACGAATTCTCTGTAGAATTCTACCAACTTAGCTTTTGGAGCAGAACCAGCCTTTTTAAAATGACCAGCTAACGCTTTACCTACGTTCTTTTCACTCTTGTCATCGAAACCTAACTGAACTGACTTGTAGCCGTCCTTTTCTATGGTTCTGACCTGTAAAACCGAGCATGGACCAGCCTGAATAACTGTACAAGGAATGTTTTTTCCTTCTTCGTTAAACAAAGACGTCATACCGATTTTTTTACCAATAATACCTGACATTGTTTATATTATAATAAAATTTATCTTTCTATTTCCACATATTCAGGAGGTCTGAAGTAATTTCTACTTTTGATATAGGCATACTACGCCCCTAAAATGAAGTGTGCAAATTTATGAATATTTTTAGAACTGACAAATATTTACAGTAAAATATTTTGATTTTTAATCATTTAGCCATTCCGCATAAAAAACTATCCGAAATTTTGAAAATGTTCTTTGAAGTTTAAAAGAAAATCACTAACATACTTTTTCCTGACATCTGATTTTCTCACGACCAAGTAGTGCTTTCTTTTTAAGCCGTCTTTTCCAATCTTTTTAAAGCTCAACTCGTCTGATAGCTTAAAGGATTTCAACGCCCATTTCGGCATACAGGTTATTCCTATATTAGCCTGCACCATTTCCAAAGCAACTTCCGTTAAAGGAACTGCGGAAATTTTTGCCGGTATTACTCCGTTTGGTTTTAGAAATATCTCGTGAACAGAAACCGTCTTTAGCGGAAGAGAATGAATAATCAAATGGATATCCATAAAATCATGAGCATCCAGATACTCAGAATGATTTAATTGATTCTCCTGGTGAAGGACAGCAAAGATCTCATCTTCAAAAACCTCAATACTTACCAATTCTTTATCAGAAGGCTTTGAAGTAACAATTGCAATATCAATTTCGTTGGCTATCATTTTTAAAATAGGCTGATGGGTGGCTTCCAGTACCAGATCAACCTCAATATCAGGATACAGAACACCCATTTTCTGAATAAAAAACGGCAGCCCCTGATAAAATGAATAACATTCTGTACTTACTTTAATTCTGCCTGCTGCCCCTGCCCTTATTTGCTGAATAGTACTTAACCCATCCCCTATACTGTCAATCACCGTACATGCAGTTTTATAAAGCACATGTCCCTCTTCAGTTAATTCCCAACTATTCCTTGTTCTGTAAAACACCTTAAAACCCAGTTGGATTTCCAGATCCTTAAGCTGATGGCTTAATGCCGATTGTGTTAAAAAAAGCTTTTCAGAAGAATTGGCAATACTTCCCTCCTCTGCAATTGTTTTAATAAGTTTTAAGAATTTGATTTCCATAATGCAAAGTTAACCATCTGCTTAAAAATGGTATTTGAAAACATTTCAATTAAAACTGTAAAGCATTCAATTTTAATTTTAGAAAAAAAAGAACCCTGAGTATAGCTTTGCACCATAAACAAATTAAAAGTTATGCAAGAACAAATTGAATTTTACCAAAGAAAATTAAAGTATGAAATGGACCCGTCAGACCTTTATGAGGTATTTCAAAATAGTACAGACTACATAGCAGTAGATGCCCGAAAAGCAAGCGGATATGATAAGGAACATATTCCTTCCGCAATTAATCTGCCTCACAAAGAAATGACAGAGGAAAGCACTCAACATCTTGACAAATCCAAAATCTATGTATGCTATTGTGATGGGATTGGCTGTAATGCTTCTACAAAAGGTGCTTTAAAAATGACACAATTAGGCTTTAAAGTACTGGAACTAATGGGAGGGATCGAATGGTGGAAGTTTGACGGTTATGCCACAGAAGGAATCAGCCCCGCAAAAGGAAGTCAGTTTGAATGTGCCTGCTAAATCAAAAAATATGAAAATAAGATTTGCAGAGGAAAGAGATATAGAATTTGTTATCAGACTGTGTAAAGCTCATGCCCTTTATGAAAAAAGCAATTTCAATGAAAACAACAAAAAGGAACAACTTTCAAAACATCTTTTTGAATCATCATCCGGTTTAAAATGCCTGGTTGTTGAATCCGGTATTGAAATCATTGGATATGCCACATTTTTCAGACAGTTTTCAACATGGGATGCAGATTATTACATATATCTCGATTGCCTGTTTCTGAAAGAAAATGCAAGAGGAAAGGGAACAGGCCAGCAAATAATGGACGTAGTGAAAAAGTATTCAAAAGAAGCGGGATGTTCAATTATTCAATGGCAAACACCAGACTTCAATACAAAAGCAATTAAATTCTACAGCCGTCTCGGAGCAGAAAGAAAAGCCAAAGAAAGATTTTTCTGGCAGATATAAATCTACTTACCTTTATTTAAAATAGAGACGTTCTTTTTCCAGAAGGTCTCTATTTTAATACTATAAAACTCTTATTTAAAGAAGCTATTTTACAATGACCGTAACTCCCCTTTCTTCCAATGCAGATTTATCCTCCTCACCAATACCATTATCTGTGATCAGGTAATCCACCTTATCCAAAGAAGCAATCTTTCCAAAGCCTTTTTTATTCAGCTTCGAGGAGTCACCAAGAATGACCACCTTTTCGGAACATTCTATCATAAGCTGATTAAGGTGAGCCTCTGCAGCATTGGAGGTACTGATCCCGAACTCAATATCAATCCCGTCCACACCCAGGAAAAGCTTATTGCAAGAAAACTGCTTGAGAATACCTTCAGAAATGGAACCTACAATAGAAGTTGAACTCTTCCGGACCTCTCCTCCTAGTTGTATAATATTAATATTAGGATTATTACACAGCTCTATAGCCACTCTTAAAGAAGAAGTCAGAACCGTAAGCGGGCCAAAGTTCACCAACATTCTTGCCAGATAGTGCATTGTAGTTCCTGAAGCCAGAATAATACAGTCGTTTTCCTGGATGAGCTGCAATGCCGCTTTTGCTATATTCTGCTTAGCTTCTACATTGATGTTTTCCTTTTCATCCACATTTCTTTCATAGGCATATCTGATATGCTTGCTTGCTCCACCATGATTACGGAAAAGCAGTCCCAGGCTTTCGAGATAATTCAGATCCTTTCGGACCGTAACTGATGAAACATTGAATTTCTCGCACAGATCCTGTACAAGAACATTTCCTTTTTCATCCAGCTCTTTTAATATATCATTATGCCTTGGTATTAACTTTTCCATTCTGATTCTTTCATCAAAAATACCATTTTTTTTCGAGACCGATAAAATTTCATTTATTTTCTTTTTAGTTTCATTTTTAATTTATACATTTGAAAACGAAACATAAACGAAACATTTATGAAACGAAACGAAGAAATAAGTAAATTAACCAGCATCCAGGAATGGGACTTTATCGTCATTGGCGGTGGTGCCAGTGGTTTAGGATCAGCATTGGATGCAGCCAGCAGAGGATTTAAAACCCTTCTTCTGGAATCACACGATTTCGCAAAAGCAACATCCAGCCGAAGCACCAAACTGGTACACGGCGGTGTAAGATATCTTGCCCAGGGAGATGTAGGCCTTGTAAAAGAGGCATTGAAAGAAAGAGGGCTTCTTGCCCAAAATGCAGCCCATGTAGTAAAAAACCAGTCATTCATTATCCCTAACTATACTTGGTGGGGAGGAATCTATTATAAAATAGGATTGTCTATTTATGATTTCCTTGCAGGGAAACTGAGCCTTGGTAAAACAAAATATATCAGTAAGGCTAAGACCGTTGAAAAGCTTCCAACCATTGAACAGCACAATCTCGCAAGCGGCGTAGTGTATCAGGACGGGCAATTCGATGATGCACGGTTAGCCATTAATTTAACCCAGACTCTTATAGAAAAAGGGGGCAGTGCTATTAATTATATGAAAGTAACCGGACTTCTGAAGAATGATTCCGGAAAAATAAACGGGGTAAAAGCAGAAGACCAGTTCTCCGGCCAGCAGTATGAGCTCCGTGCAAAAGCTGTGATTAATGCAACAGGTGTATTTACCAATGATATTCTGAATATGAATAATCCTAAGCATGGTAAATTTGTTGTTCCAAGCCAGGGAATTCATTTGGTTTTAGATAAATCTTTCCTCAAAAGTGATGATGCCATCATGATCCCAAAAACTTCTGACGGTAGAGTTCTTTTCGTCGTTCCATGGCATGACAGGGCATTGGTGGGAACAACAGACACCCTTCTTGAAAATCCAAGCTTTGAGCCGCATGCTTTGGAATCCGAAATCAGTTTCGTTTTAAATACAGCCAGACAGTATTTAGCTAAAAAGCCTACGAGAGAAGATGTGAAATCCATGTTTGCCGGACTGAGGCCTCTTGCAGCGCCAAAAGAAGGAGGTAAAAGCACCAAGGAAGTATCCCGAAGCCATAAGGTTATTGCTTCTGATACCGGACTAGTCTCCATCATTGGAGGAAAATGGACTACCTACCGTAAAATGGCGCAAGATACTATTGATAAGGCAGTAGAAATCCTTCATTTAAACGGAGGACCTTCTCAAACAGAAAACCTTTCCATTCATGGCAACATGAAAGCAGAACTTGTAGATCGTACCAGCCATCTTTACGTGTATGGGTCAGATATTCCGGCTATAAAATCATTGCAGAGCAGTGATCCTCAATATTCCCAAAAGATTCATCCTGACCACGCTTTCACTATTGCAGAAGCAGTTTGGGCTATAAGATATGAGATGGCAGAAACCATAGAGGATATTCTCGCGCGACGAGTACGTCTGTTATTTTTAGATGCAAGAGCTGCGATTGACAGTGCTCACACCATCGCACAGCTCATCGCTAAAGAAAAAGGACATTCTCAGGAATGGGCCGTAGAACAGGAAAAAGAATTTATTGAACTAGCAAAAGGATATTTATTAACGCCATATACCCCAAAAACTATTACTCATAATTAAAAATTTGCAGTATGAAGGAAAAACTGATTCTCGCTCTGGACCAGGGGACCACATCCTCCAGAGCCATTTTATTCAACCACAGCGGAGCTATAGAATATGTCTCCCAGAAAAACTTTGAACAGATCTTCCCTACTCCCGGATGGGTAGAGCACGACCCTAACGAAATATGGTCTTCCCAGATATCTGTTGCCGCAGAGGTTATCGCTAAAGCTGGTATTTCCGGATTGGAAGTAGCTGCCATTGGTATCACCAATCAACGTGAAACTACTGTTGTTTGGGATAAGGAAACCGGTGAACCTATTTATAATGCTATCGTATGGCAGGACAGAAGGACATCTAAATATTGTGATGAACTGAAAGACCAGGGTTATGCTGAAAAAATCAAAGAGAAAACCGGACTTGTCCTGGACGCTTACTTTTCAGCAACCAAGTTAAAATGGATTCTTGACAATGTAGAAGGTGCAAGGGAAAAAGCAGCAGAAGGAAAAATATGCTTCGGAACTGTCGATACATGGCTGGTATGGAAGCTTACCCGTGGAAAAATGTTCATCACCGATGTTTCCAATGCCAGCAGAACGATGCTTCTGAACATTCATACTTTAGAATGGGACCAGGAGCTTCTGGATTTGTTTGACATTCCAAGATCTGTACTTCCTGAAGTAAAACAAAGCAGTGAAATCTATGGGGAGACTGCAACCACTTTATTTTCTACCAAAATTCCAATTGCAGGAATTGCAGGAGACCAGCAGGCTGCTTTATTCGGACAGATGTGCATCACTCCCGGAATGGTAAAGAACACCTACGGAACAGGTTGCTTCTTATTAATGAATACAGGAAAAGAAGCCGTTTCTTCTAAAAACAATCTTCTGACTACTGTTGCATGGAAGATCAATGGAGAAGTAAATTATGCCCTGGAAGGAAGTGTGTTTGTAGGCGGAGCAGCCATACAATGGCTGAGAGATGGCCTTAAACTTATCCATACCTCGGAGGAGGTGAATGATCTTGCCGCAAGCGTCGAAGACAACGGAGGTGTTTATTTTGTTCCGGCACTTACAGGATTAGGTGCACCTTACTGGGATCAGTATGCCCGCGGAACTATTGTAGGCGTAACCCGTGGAACAACCAACGGACATATTGCAAGAGCCACTCTGGAAGGAATAGCATTCCAGGTATATGATATTGTAAAATCCATGGAAGCGGATTCAGGAAGACCGAGCCTTGAACTTAGAGTAGACGGAGGCGCTTCCGCAAGCGATCTTCTGATGCAGATACAGTCTGACCTTTTCGGCTTTAAGATCACCAGACCAAAAACACTTGAAACAACCGCTTTAGGAGCAGCTTATCTTGCCGGTTTAGCGGTAGGATACTGGAAAGATATCAACGAGATCCAATCCCAATGGGTGGTGGACGAAGATTTCCATCCTAAAGTAGACAAAGAAAAAGCAGATCATATGATCCATTTCTGGAACAAAGCAGTAAAGCGTTCACAAAGCTGGATCGAAGATTAAATTCTAACTAAAAAAACTACTCATGACCCCATTTACCGCAGAACTTATAGGAACCATGCTTCTTATATTATTAGGCAACGGCGTTGTAGCCAACGTTGTCTTAAAAGGCACCAAAGGAAACAACTCAGGATGGATCGTCATTACGACGGCCTGGGCACTGGCTGTTTTCGTAGGCGTTACCGTGGCGGGCCCGGCAAGCGGGGCCCATCTGAATCCAGCTGTGACCATCGGACTGGCTGTTGCAGGAAAATTTTCATGGGACCTTGTTCCCACTTATATTGCAGCACAGATGCTTGGCGGAATGCTTGGCGCTTTTCTGGTGTGGCTGTTTAATAAAGACCATTTCGCTATTACAGAGGATGAAGGTGGCAAACTTGCCTGTTTCAGTACCGGTCCGGCTATCAGGAATACATTTTCAAACCTGATCAGTGAGATTATCGGAACGTTTGTGCTCGTATTTGTTATCTTTCACTTCTCAGATCCGAGTATTTCTCTGAATGCTGATCCGACTGCCAAGGTGGGATTAGGTTCTGTAGGAGCACTTCCGGTTACTTTATTGGTTTGGGCTATCGGTTTATCTCTTGGCGGAACTACCGGTTATGCTATTAATCCTGCAAGAGACCTGGCACCAAGAATCATGCATGCCATACTTCCCGTAAAAGGCAGCAGTGACTGGGGCTACGCCTGGATTCCTGTTGCAGGCCCTATTCTGGGAGCTGTTATCGCAGCCGTTCTTTTTGAAATAATACATTAAAAATACCCGATGAAAATTTTAAAAATTGCATGCCTGATCATTTTGGGCACAGGAAAGCTATTCTCTCAGGAGAACCAGGAGACTAAAGAAAACAACAGGTTAGATTTCACAGTGAATATTCAGAATAACCACCTTTGGAGGGGGCTTATTATTACAGACAAACCTGTGGTAATGGGAAACCTGTCTTACGCTTTGGATGCTAAAAAGAAATGGAAAATTGGCATCTGGGGAGCCTCGGCATTAGCTGACGACAAAGACGGCACTCATTACAAAGAGATCAACTATTACATTCAGTACTCTCATAACCGTTTTTATATCGGGCTATGGGATCTGTATAATTCAAGGAACATCAATACGGCTGTAGCTGCGGATGATATCTTCAGTTACTCACAGAGAAGAACCGCACACATCATTGATCTTAGAACCAATTATACTTTCGGACCCTCATTCCCGCTTAATATTGAAGCTGATATTATGCTGTATGGCGGTGCCAACGCCGGTGAAGTGGTATTGGAACCTGACGGAAGTTATAAAAAGAATAAGTACTCTACGTATGTTCAGGCAAGTTACCCGGTGATTGCTGGACAGAAAGTAAATCTGGACGCTTTTGTAGGAGCCGGATTTGCCCTCAACGACAGCCGCTTTCTATATGGAAACGGAACCAATAATTTTGACATTGTGAATGTAGGGCTAAAAGCCAGCAAAACCTTAAAAATTACAGATCACTACAGCCTGCCGGTTGCTATGATGGCGATGTGGAATCCTTCTAATAGATATGCAAGGATTCAACTGGCTGCTACTGTATTCTAATTTGAATTTTTAACTTAATTATATAAGACCATTCCGTTTTGGAATGGTTTTTCTGTTTTTATACTGATGGAAAGAATTCAACCACAAAAGCCACAAAAGTTTTGGTTTGTTTAACACTTAAGAACACTTTAGCTTTTAAAAGTTTAACGATGCTGAAAACAGTAATATCACATAAGTAGAAATCAAAGATTTTCATAAAACTTAAGTGTACTTATTACTCGCAAAGCTGACAATTTAAAATAACTAAGGTGTTTCAAAACTTTTGTGACTTTTATGGTTAACAATCTATCGGAATTACTTCAAACAAGTAATCACCGGGTTTTTACGGTTGAGTTTTTGCTTAAATATTTTTACTTTTGAAAAAAAATATATGAAAAATATTTTCACTCTCATCATTTTATGCATTAGTGTTTTCTCTTTTGCACAGACAAAAGCCCCTTTTACCGGATACAGAAGTTTTGATATTGTTCAGGGATACAGCGGATCCGGAACTCCTCATTATTATCTTGAGGTACAGAAAAACGGTGATGTTCATTTCGGCTATGTTCAGATAAACCAGGCAGACCGGACTGAAACCACAGAGGAAATGAATGCCGGAAAATACAATCCAAAAGTAATGAAGGTCTCTTTCAAAAAATACAAAGAAACTTTTTACGTGAAATTTGACAAGAATAAGATATACATGACAGATAAGGATGGAAATATTCAGAAATCCGAAGACTGCTGCTCCAGTATGGAAAGCGCCACACAAGATATCTGTACCTGCGAAAGCGAACTGTACCAACGATGAAAGCACTAAAGATTCTGTTTATTCTCTTTATTTTGGCCTCATGCAGCGGGAAAGAGAAGCATCTCTATACTTTCTATTACTGGAAAACCCATCTTAAACTGGATCAGGAAGAAAAAAAAGCGCTGGACCAGGCTTCGGTTCCTTATCTGTACACAAGATTTTTTGATATTGACAAAGTCAGTGGAAAATTCCAGCCGGTTGCTGTTATTACCCATGACAATAGTTTTAGGACCAATAAACAAATTGTACCAGCCGTTTTCATTACCAATCAGTCTATGTATCATATATCAGCTGAGGAGATCAGGTTTCTTGCTAAAAATGTTCATGATCTGGTTCAGAAGAAAGCAACAGAATATCATTTGAAGATCAATAATGAAATTCAGATCGACTGTGACTGGACGGCTGGAACTCGGGACGATTATTTTAAATTCCTGAAGGAACTGAAAAAGGTTTCAGGAAAGGAGATTACCTGTACCCTGCGGCTTCATCAGGTTAAAGATAAAAATGAAACCGGGATTCCGCCTGTAGAAAAGGTCTATCTCATGTGCTACTCCACTTCATCCCCACTTGAAAAATCCACTAAAAATTCTATCCTGGATGTGACTGTTTTAAAAAGCTACCTTTCTAAGCTGGAGGATTATCCGATTAAAAAAATGGAGGTGGCTTTACCTATTTATTCCTGGGGAATTGTAACGAATCATCTTGAAAAGCATAAATTAATTAATGCCTTATCCAAAAAAGATCTGGAAAATCCCGGATTTAAAAGAATCTCGGATAACGAAGTCGAAATCATAAAAGACGGCTTTTATTTCGGGAGTTTCCTAAGCAAGGGTTTCAGGATCAGGGTTGAAGAAATATCTGATGATCAGCTGCAGGATGTTACCCGCTTCCTTGAGAAAAAAATACCACATTTTAATATAATTTATTATCAATTAGATAGTAAATTTGTAAGTAACAGAATTTTTTAAAGCCAGATCTTTTAGCTAAGAAGCTGCAAGAATTTAAACTTTACCTGAATTCGGTTATAAAAACTAAAAACACCTATCAACTATATGAAAAAGTACATTCTTTCATTAGCGGTTTTATCGCTTTTCTATACAAAATCTGACGCCTGCGCGTGGTCGGACCCTGATTATGAATATTTCAACCTTTTTACCCAGAGCATCATTAAGGATAAATCTTATCTTCCTTTCCTGCTTACCTATTCAAACAGGTTCTATGGTGACTATAAAGGAATGCAGATTCCGGATGACAATATAGAAACCTGGAAAAAGTTTTTCAATAACCAACTGAATTATGCGGAAACAGAGAATCTGGTGTACAAAATCAGCATGAATGACCTGAACGCATTGAAAAACGGAACACCGACCAATCCATTGCTGCAGAAACTGGGTACCGGATTCTATCAGAAATACAGGGAAGGCATTGATTATTTAATTGAAGCCAAATATCTGGAGCCTTATATGAGCATCAATTATGTGGAAAGTAAGGACTCATTTTACAGCAATGGTCCTTCAAGCAATGTGAATGCCACTTCCATTGATTATGCTAAAACAGTCAATGCTCTGACTTCTTTATACAATGCAGCGAGAAATCCTGAAATCAAGCAGCGTTATGGATACCAGCTGGTGCGTTTCAATCATTATACTAGAAATTATGATGCTGCACTGGAAGCTTTCAAAACGTATATAGAACCTGTCAAACTGAAAGGAACAGTCTACTTTATGGCACTGGATCAGCTTGCGGGTGCTCAGAGAGGAAAAGCAATGAATGCTGATGCCAACTGGAATTTCTTCCAGGTATTTATGCACAGCAAGGACCGCAAGGAATCCGCTTTTGTCTCAATGAAACTGTCGGATACGGCTTCTTTCAGCAATATTATGAAACGGGCCGGCACCAATGATGAGAAAAATATGGCTTATTTCTTACTGGGCTATGAAGGTTTCACGAATCCAATTCCTATTATGGAAAAGATGTACGACATCAATCCTGATTCCGAGATCCTGAAAGTAATGGCGGTAAGAAGCATCAACGAACTGGAAAGAAGCTATCTTCCAATTTATTATTATACGTCCGATGCCGCAGACAATGTATATATACAGAGAGGAAATGCAGACGATCACGACAAAACTTCTACCGCTTCTACCTCTGAATCTTCAGAAGTGAAAAAAGAAGAGAAGCTTTCATTCTGGCAAAAGATCGTAAGATTCTTTAAAAACCTTTTCGGAGGATCGAAATCTGAAAGCAAGAACGGAGATAAAAATGATCAGAGTGATGACGAATTGCTGAACAATCCTGACAGAATTCCTTTCTATACCAAAACAGGTTATGGATATGATGAAAAGACCCAGGACTATCTGAACGATCTTGAAAAATTTACAGAGAAAACTAAAAAAGTATCTAAGGATGAATACTGGCAGATCGCTGATGCTTACCTGAAGTTTCTGAAAAAAGATTACAAAGCAAGTTCTGAGATTCTGGAAGATATTAAAACAACAAACCCGGAATATCTGGAAGAAATCAAAAGAATGAAGGTTCTGAATGATATCGTTTCGCATCCTAAGATTGATGCGGAATATGAAGATCATTTAATGAAAGATTATGCTGATTATTTTGTAAAAAAAGAAGTAAAAAAAGACAGCACGAATGCGGATGATTACGATTACTATGGAGAAACCCCTTCTACAGCAGACTTCCTGAAAGATGTTCTTGCCAACCGCTACTTCCTTCAGGGGGAAGACGGAAAATCGTTCCTGATGAACAACAAACTTTCGGATCTTCAGTATAACCCGAATTCAAGCCTGGTAAAAAGTGTTGAGGAATTCTACAAAAAACCGAATAAAACCCAGTTTGAGCAGCAAATCATCGCCAAAAACATGGACGATGTAGGGAATATTGATGCTTTCTTCAGTATGATCTACGGAGACAGAGCCATGAAACTGGCAGATTTTGAAAAAGCTAAATCGTATTATGAAAAAGCCCAGGGCTTTGCAGGAATTCCGCGAATGAATTATGACTGGACCGATAAAGGGGAAAAAATAACTCCGAAACAATATGCGGCCGGAGAATACAATGGCTTCAGGGATATTTCGAATCTTGTTTTCGGACATAATGTATGGGAAAGTTTCGGAAGCCCGGAAACCGAAAGTATGGAAGCTGAAGATTATTCCGCATTCCCTTTCATTAAAAGCAGTATGAATAAACTGGAACTGGCAGATGCTCTGATCCAGCTTAAAAAAATCGGTAACGGGACAGATGAAAAGGCAGCGAAAGCCAACCAGCTTATCGGAAACCTACTCTACAATACTTCCAGCTTAGGATATTACCGCCAGCTTTTCGTGATGGATATTGATAACAGTAACGGAGGAAAGTATGATTTCTGGAATACGGACCGCAAAAATCCTTACAAGTATTATTATAAGAATTTCCTTGATACGACTTATATTGAACCTGATAATTTTGATCTTGCTATTAACTATTACCAAAAGACCCTGAAGCTTTCAAAGGACAAGGAGCAGAGAGCCAGAGTTCTTTTCCAGATGGCCAGCGCAGAACAAGGAAAGTATTACCAGTATGAAGCTAAAAATGCATCTCAGATAAGCTACTCAGATCCTCAGTATTCTGAAAAGGAACAGGCCCATCAGGCTGAACTGGACAATATCAGAAATCAGAAATACAGAACTTATTTTGCCCAGCTGAAATCTCAGTATGCAGATACCGAAACATTGAAGGGACTTTCCGGAAGCTGCAGTTATTTCGGATACTTTCTTAGAAAATAATCAAACATTTGCTAATATAAAAAAGGAATCATTACGATTCCTTTTTTTCTTGCTGTTTCTGAAGCCACTCTTCATGTCTTTTCTTAAAGACACTATGTTTGTAATCCTGATTTCTCTGAGCTGCATCTATGGAGTGCGAAGTATGAATATCGCTATCTTTTTCTGCAAAGTCGGCAAGTTTTTCATAATAGCAGTGAAGCTGGTCCAGCTCTTTCTCCGTAAGGTCTTCTATATCTACAATCCGGTTACTGGCTTTTTCATTGGCTGCCAGAAGTTCATTCAGTTTAATCTGTATTGCTTTTGAGTCTTTGTTCTGTGCTTTCTGGATTAAAAATACCATTAAAAAAGTAATGATGGTAGTTCCGGTATTGATGACCAACTGCCAGGTTTCTGAGTAATTGAAAATGGGACCTGAAGCCGCCCATACAACTACGATAAGCACCGCTCCGATAAATGCATGTGAACTTCCTGTAAATTTGGTTGCCCAATCTGAAAATCTCTCAAAAAGATTATTGTTTTTATGGCTCATAGTGTCAATTCTTTTAATGATTAAATGTATTGAATTAACTTGGATCAGGGGGAAATAAATTTGGAAAGAACAACATGAAGAATAATTTTCTTAACCTTATGCTTTACTTTTTTGATTACAATTCTTAAAACAAAAACATTAAGACAGAAATCCTGCCTTAATGTTTTCTAATTAAAATTTGATATGAATGATTATTTTATTACTTCTTTCCGAAAGTCATTTTTTCAGATTGGTTATACATCTGCATCGAAGGTAGATCTTTTCCGAACCCGAGCTTTTTTATTCCCGGCATTCCGTTATTCCAGGTATTCTGTGGCCAGTTATTCCATTGGTATGGAGTATTATATTTCATTGCCTCATTGGCAGCCTTTAGTTCTTCTTCTGAAAGTTCGGTATCGGAAGCACAGGATACTATGGCTATTCCAAAAACTACAGCATAGGCTATTGCTCTGATATTTTTCATAATGAATAATTTTACCGGTTAGAATTTATAATTGACCTGTACGGCAAAGTTTCTCGGCTGGATCTGATCGATGTACCCTCCTCTGAAATAAGAACTGTACCCTACCGAATCGAAGATATTGTTGAAGAATACTCTTAATCCCAGACCATTTTTCAGGGTATATCCTGCCTGGGCATCTACAGTTGTATATTCAGGCATGTTAAACGGTTTCGTTCCCGGGCTTACACTATTGGCATGACCTGCAGTGAACGTTTTCTGAGTCCATTCATCAACCGGTCTTTTTCCTACGTAATAAATTCCGGCTCCTACATCAAGACCTGTTAATGCTCCTGTATTAAATTTATAATTCAACCAGCCGTTTGCAGTATGCTTAGGAGCGTTCATTGGTGCTGAACCATTCACGTATGCAGGACTATTCTGGTATTGGGCATCCAGATAAGCCCATCCTGACATTACCTGTAAGTTTGGAAGGATTCTACCGATTAACTCTACTTCAATTCCTTTTCTCCTCAGTTCTCCTGCAAGGCCGTACATCGTTTGCTTATTGATCACAACAGGGTTATAGTTTTCATCAAGTATGGTAAAAGAAAGGTGGTCTGTTTTAATATCGAACAATGTAATGTTAAATCTCAAACGCTCATTGAACCAATCGGATTTAATACCTGCCTCCCACTGTTTGGTTGTGGAAGCTCCTACATTTCCTCCTGCTAAAAGAACATTGTTTGCTGATCTCAATGACGTGGTTGTAGTATAAGACCCAAAGACATTAACGTTTTCTACAGGGAAAAGCATTAGACCAAATGAAGGGTTCCATGCATCACTTACATTGTCGCCCGCTCCGTTCACCCTGCTATATCGAACGCCTGCATGTGCCTTTACATATTTTCCGAAAGACATTACATCCTGTGCCATTGCTCCGAACGTAGGTGTTCTTACCACTCCGGGATCTTTAGACTGATCGTACAATACGTTTACCGGTAATGTGTTTGAAATTCCTTTCAACACATCAAATGAATCCAGCGGGTTGTTGGCATTGATAAGGTTAGCCTGGGAAATAGAATTCTTATAGGCGTTAAAAGCATAAGTAGTCACTTCGCTTTCTTTCCAGTCTACCCCCACCTGGAATGTATGCCTGATGAATCCGGTCTGAATATTTTCTCCGATAAAGTCTGCCTGGAACACTCTGTTGGCATCAATACTTCTGCTTTTTCCTATTGTTCTGTAGCGCTCGGTCCAGGGAGTATTTTTAGCATGGGCTATAGATGATGCCTCACTGTTGACTTCTCTTTCTCCGGAAATATAGGCTGCTCTTAGCTTCAATTTATCTGTAAGCTTTCTTTCTACCAGGGTAGAAAAGTTGAATGACTGTACTTTTGTAAAATCGGAAGTGTATCCCAGAAAAGCACCTTTAGGCATTGTATAAAGAGCCTCTACATTTCCGTCTGCAAGGTTGATTGTTCCCCTGTCCGGAGTTCGCTTGTCATGAAGGTAATCCATCTCAACAACAATCTGCGTTTTATCGTCAGGACGGTAAGCCACGGATGGATTGATATAAATTCTTTCGCCTTCTACATGAGACCTGAAAGAATTGTTATTCTGATAGGCACCATTAAATCTTACAGCAACTTTTCCCTGGGAATCTAAAACTCTCTGCAAATCTACAGTCGGCCTGTAAAAATCCCAGCTTCCATATCTGAAACCAACATTACTTTTGTTGACAAACTGAGGCTTTTTAGTTACCACATTTATGACTCCACCTGCTGAGCCCAGTCCGTTTCCTATGCCTTGTGTAACTGCTGCTGAACCTTTCAGGACCTGGATGCTTTCAACTCCCTGCATATCGGTGATCATTCCGGCTGTACGGAAATCGGAATCCATCTGAACTCCATTCTTTAATACAGGCACTCCGCGGTATCCCCGGATAGACATGCTTTCGTTTCCGCCACCGTAGCTGGAAAATAAGGTCACACCCGGTACGTTTTTAGCCACATCTGTTACTGTAAGGCTTCCCAATTCTTCAATTGCTTTATGGGAGATCACTGAAATACTCTGGATCTGATCTCTGGTCTTCAGGGGCAATCTGGTAATGGCTTCAAGCCCTGCAGGCTGTTTCTTTTTTTCACCAAATAACTCTACTTCATCAATTTCCTTTGATTTTTTAATAGAATCATTTACTTGCTGTGCGTTTACAAAAACCCCACCTAATACAAGCAGAGAAAAGGATACTACTTTATTCATCTGATAATTTTTTACAAAATTATTATTTTTATTAATTCTAAATAAACAAATAAGACTGACATATCTCACCTGCTATGACTGAGCATTATCAGATTATAAATGAGCTTTAAAATAGGGTAAGAAAACCTCAATGATCGCCAAGTCTGATTATGTATGTCAAAGGAAAAGCGGTTTAAAGGTATAGGAGAAAAAATGACACAAAGGATTGTCTGAAATATATTTTATGATCGCTAATATTAATATTTAAAGTTTTATACAAAAAAAATCCGTTCCTAAAAAAGGAACGGATCTATAATCATTGCAAAGTATGCAGTTATCACACTTTAATTTCAACGTCTACACCGCTTGGTAACTCTAATTTCATTAGAGCATCAACAGTTTTAGAAGAAGAAGAGTAGATATCCATCAGTCTCTTATGAGCTGAAAGCTGGAACTGCTCTCTTGCTTTCTTGTTTACGTGCGGAGATCTCAACACTGTGAAGATTCTCTTATTCGTTGGCAATGGAATTGGACCGTTTACAACAGCACCAGTAGCCTTTACCGTTTTTACGATTTTCTCAGCAGACTTGTCTACCAAGTTGTAATCGTAAGATTTTAGTTTTATTCTGATTCTTTGTGACATTTCTTTAATTTAAAAATTAACCTTTTGCTTTAGCAATGATTTCTTCAGCAACGTTTTGTGGAGTTTGTGCGTATTTCTCTAATTCCATAGAAGAAGTAGCTCTTCCTGATGAAAGTGTTCTTAGAGTTGTTACATATCCAAACATTTCAGAAAGTGGAACAGAACCTTTAATTACAACAGCTCCGTTTTTCTCTTCCTGACCGCTGATCGTACCTCTTCTCTTGTTAAGGTCACCGATGATGTTACCCATATATTCTTCCGGAGTTACAACCTCCAGTTTCATAATAGGCTCCATGATCACTGGCTTAGCAGCTTTACCTGCTTCTTTGAAACCAAGCTTCGCAGCTAATTCGAAAGAAAGGGCATCAGAATCCACTGCGTGGAAAGATCCGTCTTTAAGAGTAACTTTAATACCTTCAACTTCGAAACCAGCCAAAGGACCGTTCTTCATTGCAGCTTTAAAGCCTTTTTCAATAGCAGGAACAAATTCTCTAGGAACGTTACCACCTTTGATCTCATTGATGAATTCTAAACCGATTTTACCTTCGTCAGCCGGGCCTAATTCAAATACGATATCAGCAAATTTACCTTTACCACCAGATTGTTTTTTGTAAACTTCTCTGTGTTGGGCAACTTTTGTTAAGTTCTCTTTGTATTCTACCTGAGGCTGTCCCTGGTTTACTTCAACTTTGAACTCTCTCTTCATACGGTCTACAATGATATCCAGGTGAAGCTCACCCATACCAGAGATAATCGTTTGTCCAGAAGCTTCGTCAGTTCTTACAGTAAATGTAGGATCTTCTTCAGCCAATTTAGCTAGAGCGTTACCCATTTTATCCTGGTCAGCTTTAGTTTTAGGCTCAACAGCGATACCAATTACAGGATCAGGGAAAACCATCGATTCTAGAACGATTGGGTTTTTCTCATCACACATCGTATCACCAGTTTTGATAGACTTGAATCCTACTGCTGCACCAATATCACCAGCTTCAATATATTCTACTGGGTTTTGCTTGTTAGCGTGCATCTGGTAGATTCTTGAGATTCTTTCTTTATCTCCTGAACGAGTGTTCAAGATATAAGAACCAGCATCTAGTCTTCCTGAGTAAGCTCTGAAGAATGCTAATCTTCCCACGAACGGGTCAGTAGCAATTTTAAATGCTAATGCAGAGAAAGGCTCATCTACAGATGGTTTTCTTGTGATTTCAGCGTCAGTTCTTGGGTCAGTACCTTTGATATCATCTTTATCCAATGGAGAAGGCAAGTATTTACATACTGCATCCAACATAAACTGTACTCCTTTATTCTTAAATGAAGAACCACAAGTCATTGGGATAATAGATAAATCGATAGTAGCAGCTCTCAATGCAGCATTGATTTCTTCTTCTGTAATTGAATCTGGATCTTCGAAGAATTTCTCCATCAAAGTTTCGTCATATTCAGAAACAGCTTCTACTAGTTTCTCTCTATATTCAAGAACTTCATCTTTCATGTCTTCAGGAATTGGCACTACCTCGAAAGTAGCTCCTTGTCCTGCTTCATCCCAGATGATAGCTCTGTTTTTAATTAAGTCAACTACACCTTTGAAATCTTCTTCAGCACCGATTGGTAAAACGATTGGAACAGCATTAGATCCTAACATTTCTTTTACTTGTTTTACAACGTTCAAGAAATCAGCACCTTGTCTGTCCATTTTGTTTACAAATCCCATTCTTGCTACTTTGTAGTTGTCAGCAAGTCTCCAGTTTGTTTCAGACTGAGGCTCTACTCCATCTACTGCAGAGAAAAGGAATACCAATCCATCCAATACTCTTAAAGATCTGTTTACTTCTACAGTGAAGTCAACGTGTCCCGGTGTATCGATAATGTTGAAGTGGTAAGGTTTAGTATCAGCAACAGGTTTTCCCTGATCAGTCGGGAAGTTCCAAGAACAAGTAGTTGCAGCAGAAGTAATAGTAATACCTCTTTCTGCTTCCTGCTCCATCCAGTCCATTGTAGAAGCACCATCGTGAACCTCTCCAATTTTGTGGTTTACCCCTGTATAGAATAAAATTCTTTCTGTAGTGGTAGTTTTACCTGCATCAATGTGTGCAGCAATACCAATATTTCTTGTAAATTTAAGATCTCTACTCATTTCAGATTAGAATTTAAAGTGTGAGAAAGCTTTGTTAGCTTCCGCCATCTTGTGAGTATCAGATTTCTTTTTGTAAGCAGCACCTTCTTCTCTTGAAGCAGCTACTACTTCATTAGCTAATTTCAAAGCCATAGACTTATCATTTCTCTTTTTAGAGTAGCTAATTAACCATTTCATTGCCATAGAAATTTTTCTGTCAGCTCTGATTGGCATAGGGATTTGGAAGTTAGCACCACCTACTCTTCTAGAACGTACTTCTACGTGAGGCATTACATTTGTAAGTGCATCTTTCCAGATTTCAAGGGCTGTTTTCTCGTTATCTCCTTTTTTAGTCTCTACGATATCCAATGCATCATAGAAAATTTTGAATGCGATTGACTTCTTACCGTCAAGCATTAAGTTGTTTACGAATCTTGTTACCAATTGATCATTAAATTTCGGATCTGGTAACAACGGTCTTTTTTTCGCTTTTGTCTTTCTCATTGCTTCTGTACCTTATTTAATGATTATTTTTTCTTTCCTTTTGCAGGAGCAGCAGCTGCTTGTCCTGGTTTAGGTCTCTTAGCTCCGTACTTAGATCTTCTCTGTGTTCTTCCATTTACACCAGCTGTGTCTAATGCACCTCTTACGATGTGGTAACGTACTCCCGGTAGGTCTTTCACCCTTCCGCCTCTAACCAATACTATCGAGTGCTCTTGAAGATTATGTCCTTCGCCCGGGATATAGGCGTTAACTTCTTTACCGTTAGAAAGTCTTACCCTTGCTACTTTTCTAAGTGCAGAGTTAGGTTTCTTCGGTGTAGTTGTATATACTCTCGTACATACACCACGTCTTTGTGGACAAGAATCAAGGGCAGCCGATTTGCTCTTCTTGGCAAGCGTGGCTCTTCCTTTTCTTACTAATTGTTGAATAGTAGGCATTTAATTGCTTTTTATTTTAGGGTGCAAAAATAGGAATATTTTTTTAATCTACAAACACTTATAGAAAAATTAAAATCAAACACTTACATAAAAAAGAAGTTGTCCCGGAAAGACTGAATTACGGATTGCCGATATACATTGGAAAAACATAATATATTGCTTCCTTAAAGGCGGTTTATTAAATAATTGTAAAATCTAAGAATATAAGACACACACCATTATATTAATAAGGACATGACTTTAAACAGTAAATATGTTTATAATTCCAAACTATTTTAAAAAATTTCCTCATAGTTATCTTCTATTGAGTTTAAAGCCTTTTCGGCACAATATTCTCTAAATTTGTTAACATAAAAAATAAACTTATGAAAAATGCAAGTATTATCGGCCTAAAGGAAACCGACTGTAAAAACATTTCAGAAAAGTTAAATGTTTTATTAGCTAACTATTCTGTTTTCTACCAAAACACAAGAGGTTCTCACTGGAATATCAAAGGAGATCAGTTTTTCACTCTTCATCCTAAATTTGAGGAATTGTACAATAGCCTTGTATTGAAGATAGATGAGATCGCAGAAAGAATCCTTACATTAGGCGCAACTCCTGCCCATAACTATTCAGACTACCTGAAAGTAGCTACTATTAAAGAAAGCAAAGAAGTAACTGATGCCAATAAAAGCGTAGAGCTTATCCTGAGCTCTTTCAAAGTAGTTATTGATCTGCAGAGAGAACTTCTGGACATTACAGATGCCGCAGGAGACGAAGGAACCAATTCCCAGATGAGCGACTACATTACCGAACAGGAAAAAGAAGTATGGATGTACAATTCTTATTTAGGAAAGTAAGAGATAAAAATCATCCGATTAATAAAAAAAATCGTCTTACATTTAGACGATTTTTATTTTAAATAACTATATTTGCGTTAAAATTACACATATTATGCACGATGTTCGATTAAATTCTATCCTGGATAACGATTTTTATAAAATAACAATGCAAAATGCAGTGGTGAAATTATTTCCCAGCTCCATTGTAAAATACGAATTCATCAACAGAGGGAAGCACCAGTTTCCGGAAGGTTTTGACGCAGCTTTAAAAGAAGCAGTCAATAAAATGGCAGAACTGAAACTTACCAAGGAAGAAAAAAAATTCATGGCAAGAACCTGTCCTTATATAGATTTGCCGTATCTGGATTTTTTGGAAGGCTATCATTATGATCCGTCCGAAGTAAAAATTCATCAGGAAGGCAGCGATCTTTCCGTAACCGTTGAAGGGCTTTGGTACAGAACCATCCTTTGGGAAGTTCCGCTTCTTGCTTTAATCAGTGAACTTCATTATGAAATGAACCATATGGAAAGAGATTCCAATGAAATTGTAATGAACAGAACTTTAGAAAAGGCAGATTCACTGGCAAGGCTTGGGGTTAATTTCGCTGAATTCGGAACCAGAAGAAGACACTCTTATAAAGTACAGAATCTGGTGATGGAAGCTTTAACGCAAAATAAGGAATCCACATTTATAGGAAGCTCCAATGTTCATTTTGCAATGAAGTACGGAGTAAAACCTATCGGTACCCATGCACACGAATGGTTTATGTTCCACGCCGCCGAATACGGATTTAAAATGGCCAACGAAATGGCTCTTGAACATTGGGTAGATGTATACAGAGGTGACCTTGGAGTTGCCCTGTCTGACACCTATACTACCGATGTTTTCTTCCAGCAGTTTGACAAAAAATTCGCCAAGCTGTTCGATGGTGTACGCCACGACAGCGGTGATCCTCTGGAATTTGCAGATAAAACAATAGCACATTATAAAAATAACGGAATCAACCCTTTATTTAAATATATTATCTTCTCTGATGCCTTAAATCTGGAAAAGGTAGAAGAAATCACCAACTATTGCAAAGGGAAAATTGGAGTATCATTCGGAATCGGAACGAATCTTACCAATGATGTAGGACTGAAACCAATGAATATCGTTATGAAACTGATTGGCGTACAGGCCCCGAACAAAGAATGGATCCCAACTGTAAAACTTTCCGACGAACATGGAAAATATACCGGTGATCCTAAAATGATTGAGCTCGCTAAAGAGTTTTTAAGAATTAAAGATTAGTAGTAGATTTCAGACATCAGACATTAGACTTTAAAAATAGATGCTATGAGATTAAAAATTTATTTATCCCTTACCCTTTTGTCGGGAGTTTTTTCCTTCGCTCAGGAAAAGAAAACTGAAAAGCCAAAATTCAACCAGGAATTAGCAACATCTCTCGGTGCCGACCAATACGGAATGAAAGCCTACACTATTGTTATGCTCACTACCGGCACCACAAAAGTTGATGACAAAACCAAAATGGGAGAACTGATGAAAGGCCATATGACCAATATCGGAAAGCTTGCCGATGAAGGAAAAATTGTCGTAGCAGGACCTTTTTTAGAAGAAAATAAAGAAAATTACCGTGGCATGTTTATTTTCAATACGAAATCCAAAGAGGAAGCTGAACAGTGGGTTAAAACTGATCCTGCAGTACAGGCCGGGGTATTCAATTACGAAATATTTCCTTGGTATGGGTCTGCTGCACTGCCACTTTATTTAAAACACCACGGGGAAATCGCTAAGGAAAATCCATAGAAGTAACTTTTCCTTAAAAATATCTACCTAAAATAAATCACTATGGAGTTACATAGTGATTTATTTTTTATTATATTAGAGGTTCATTTTCAGATTCATACAAACTAAACCATCAAAAATTAATTCCATGAAAAAAATGAACCTATCAAAACTTTCGAGAACAGAACTGAAAGATGTATTCGGCGGAAATTTATATCCGGCACAATGCCCGGGAGGATGTCCTGGTGAGGCCATGATCAGATGTCCTGACGGCTCAACTACTATGACAAATTATATATGCATGGGCGGAAGATGTGAAGTGGCCGCCATGTGCAAACCATTGGTCCTCGAACCTTTTCCAGATCCGATTACGATCACTCCATAATCTGATCAACAAATATAAAGTGAGTCTTCCGGCTCACTTTTTTATCATATTTAATAAGCAGAAACATTCTATCTCTCAAAATGAAAAGAAACCTTAGCATCTTGTTTTTATTTTATCTAAGTATTTTTTGTACAGCTCAAAATAAAAAACACCCTGAAATCATTAATTCAGGATATAAGGGAAAAATACGTTCACTTACAATCAAAATATACAGCGATTCCATAAAAGATAAACCTGCTGATTCCTTAATCTCTGTGAAAACCCGTTATTATAATGAAGATGGAAATGCTACAAAAGAATCATATCAAAGCAATAAAGACCAGCAAATAACCGAGTATGAGTTTAAAAACAGTTTAAACACAGGGTATTCTTTAAGCAGAGATGGAGAAGTCAGGCTCAGAGCAAAAATTACTCATCAAAAGGGCGGATATCTCATCGACCTGTATGACTTACAGAACAGGCTGGTATCAAAAGATAAATATAGGTATAATGAACTTTTAAGAATAAAAAGCAACGAACGCATGATTTATGACAATCAGAGCGGTCAACTTAAAAGCCATTCATTTGTCGATTATTATTACAATGAAGAAGGATATATTTCAGGATATGATGTAAAAGATCTATTGACTGCCCAAACCATTGCTTACAGATTTCAGACATCTCATAAAGACAAGCACAAAAATCCCGATAAATTAATCTTATTAAAAAATAATCTGCCTTTCCAGATTCATATGATAGATATTGAATATTATAAATAATAACTACCACCCCATTCTACAAAATTTTAACGGTTTCCCGTAAAAGAAATCAATTTTTCTTTTTGTAATTTTGAAACATGGAGATGACATATTTAATTATTGGGTTTATTGCCGGCGGAATTCTGGGCGCCGTTATTTTGTATTTCGCATTAAAATCATCTACGGTTTCAAGAAATTCTTATGACGAACTGAATAATCTGCATATTAAAAATCATTCGGATCTTGAAAATCTTAATCTGAAAGTTCAGGAGCTGAACCAAAATATTACTAAAGAAAAAGAACTGAACCAGCAGCAAACCGATCTGTTGAACGACCTGAAAAATGAATATGCCAAAATTTCTGCCGAATACGCTTCTCTGAACTCACAGTTTTTGGAGCAAAAACAGCTTAATGCCAAACAGACTTCTCAAATTGAAAATCTGATTTCCGAAAAGCAGCATATTTTTGCCAAAAATTCTGAGCTCTCTGCAAAAAACGACAGTATGCAGCAGTCGCTGGATACCCAGAAAGAGGAAATTGCCAAAATTCAGGAAGAATCCAAACTGCAGTTTGAAAATCTGGCTAATAAAATTTTAGAAGAAAAAACAGAAAAGTTTACCACTCTAAATCAAAATAATTTAAAAACCATTCTTGAGCCTTTCCAAGAAAAGATCGCCGATCTTAAAAACAGAGTCAACGAAGCTTACGAAAAAGAAAATAAGGAACGCTTCTCCCTTGCGGAAAAAGTAAAGGAACTTGCTGAACTGAATCAGCAGATATCGGAAGATGCCAAAAAACTGACCAGAGCTTTAAAAGGAGAAAGCAAAACACAAGGAAACTGGGGAGAAATGATTCTTGAAAGCATCCTTGAAAAATCGGGATTAGTAAAAGGAAGAGAATATTTTCTTGAGCACGAGCTTCGTGATGAAGACAACAAAGCGCTGTTCTCCGAATTTTCAGGTAAAAAAATGCGCCCTGATGCTGTCATAAAATATCCGGATGAAAGAAATGTAATTATTGATTCTAAAGTATCTCTGACAGCCTTTACAGAATTGGTGGATGAGAATGACCAGGATGTTTATGCGATGAAGCTTAACCAGCATTTGGGGTCTATCAAAAATCATATTCTTCAGCTGAGCCAGAAAGCTTATGATGATTATGGAAAATCTTTGGATTTTGTCATGATGTTTATCCCGAGCGAACCGGCTTATATTGCAGCTATGCAAGCTGATCAGAACCTTTGGAACTTTGCTTATGAAAGAAGAATTCTTCTACTGAATCCAAGTAACCTGATCACTTCCCTGAAACTTATTGCAGACCTGTGGAAACGTGAATACCAGAACAGAAACTCTATGGAGATCGCCGATCGCGGGGCAAAACTATACGATAAGTTTGTAGGTTTTGTGGAAAACCTGGAGAAAGTCGGGAAAAATCTGGACCAGGCTAAAAATGTCTACAATGATGCTTACAAACAGCTTTCTACCGGAAATGACAATCTTGTGATCCAAACCCAGAAACTGAAATCCTTGGGAATTAAAAACAAAAAAGACCTACCACAAAGTCTTATTGACAATAGTAACTTTCTGGAAACGGAAAACTAAAGCATGCCCAATCACAATTTTTGCATAATTTTGCAGCATGTTGATAGAAAGTTTTCAAAACGATAAAATAAAAAACGTCACCAAACTTCTGGCTGACAACAGATTCCGTAAAAAAGCCAAAGTTTTTGTGGTTGAAGGGCAGCAGGAAAATGAAAGAGCTTTACAGTATGATTTTGAACCTGTAGAGTTTTTTATCTGCGAAAATATCTTCAAAGGGAAACTTCCGGAAGGCAGAATCCATTATGTAAGTGAAAAAGTATATGAAAAAATAGCCTACAGAGGAAGCTCTGAAGGAATTATAGGAATTTATAATACCAAGGAAAACCTTCTTTCATCTTTTGTCCCTAAAGAAAATTCTACAGTTATTATTGTAGAAGGAGCAGAAAAACCGGGCAATCTAGGAGCAATCCTGAGAAGCTGCGAAGCTTTCGGAATTGATGCCCTGATCGTTGCCGATGGAAAAGCTGACTTTTATAATCCTAATGTGATACGTTCAAGCGTTGGATGTCTCTTCGGCATGGAAGTTTATGATGCCGAAAATGAAGAAACCCTTGAATTTCTGCAGAAAAATAAGTTCAATATCTACACAACACTGATGGACGAGACTGCTGAAGATCTTTATAAAAGAGATTTTACCCAGCGTTCAGCCGTATTATTCGGGACAGAACATTCCGGATTAAGTGATTTCTGGATAGGAAAAGGAAAAAACACCCTGATTCCTATGACTGGAAGTATTGATTCTTTAAACCTGAGCAATGCTGTAGCCATTACCTGCTATGAGTCATTGAAACAAAAGAAAGGATAAGGGAAAGGAAGTCTGATGCCGGAAGAGGGAAGTTTTTAAAGTTTAAGGAGTGTACTGATTTAGTATCATCCATCTTCAAATCTTCCATCTCTTAACAAAACAATAAAGCATAAAAAAACCGTCTCACAGAGTGAAACGGTTCTTTTATTGTTAAGCTTATGCTAGAATTATTTCTTAGCAGCGTCTTTAACTTCTTTAGCAGCGTCTTTTGCAGCACCTTTAGCAGCATCAGCAGCACCTTTAGCAGCGTCAGCAGCAGCTTCAGTTGTAGCTTTAGCAGCATCAGCACCAGCAGCAGTTGTAGCAGCAGCAGCATCTTTAGTAGCGTCAACAGCAACGTTAGCAGCTGAATCAATTACTTTAGCAGCAGAATCAGTAACTACAGCAGCAGAATCAGCTACGTTAGCAGCAGCAGAATCAGTAGCTCCTTCAGTAGAAGTAGTTTCAGTTTTTTTACAAGCAACTAGAGAGATTGCAGCGATAGCAGCTACGAATAATGACTTTTTCATAATAAATTAAATTTAATTTTGTTAATATTGTTTTTATAAATTTTCTTCTGTTCTGTTATTTGAACAAGACAAAGGTAGAGCAGATACAAAAGTTGTTTATGAAAAATAATTGTAATACATTTGTAAAATTGTTTTACAAAAAAACAATACTGATAATCAACAATTTAATTATTTTATAAAAATTGACAGATTTAGATCTATTGCATTTTGAACAGTTAAAAAAAGATGTTCAAACAGAATATTTAAAAAAATCTACTCCTTCTCATGATGAAATTTCAAAATGGAAAGGAATAGATATTATATATTTCCAGGAAGACCTGCGCAAAAAAGCCAAAGGTAACATCAGCGAAAAATCTTTTTACACGTATTTTAAAACTTCCCCGGTGACCAAATTACCGCGTATTGATATGCTCAATTTACTGAGTGTTTATGCGGGATATGAATCCTGGTATGATTTCAAGAAACAGCATCTTTTTGCAGGAGAACTGCTTCAGGAAAATGAAGATCTTGAACCGGAAGAAATAAAAGAACTGGAAAAAACAGTCTCTTTATCTCCCGAAATTCCAAAAACTGAGGTTTCAACTAAAAAAATCGAATATCAGGCTCAGGGAAATGATGATTTACAAAAATCAACAACTGATAATCAAATAATTACAGAAAATTCTAAAAAACTAACCCATACAGAAATACAACCATCAGTTCCAAGAAAAAATATCCTCAAAAAAAATGCATGGGCCATTATTACCTCTATTTTAATTACCATTACCGGAGTACTTGGTTTTAAAGATGAAATTTTTTCAAAAACTTATAAATATTGTTTTACCGATAAAGACCGCGGTGTTTCGGTGATCAATACCCTGGAGATAAGAATCATCAAGGAAAATGAATCTCCGCTGCTATATAAAATAAAGCCCGGCGAGTGCTTTTATTATTCTACCAAGGATAAAAACATCAAAATGCAGATCAGCGCTCCTTTCTATGAGTACCTGGAAGTGAACAGAAATCTGGAGAATGCCCCTGAAGAGGAAATGATAGAGCTGAAACCTGACGATTATAAGATGGCTGCCTATTATTTCTCTATTAAAGATGTAAAAGGTGGTAATTCTGCGGAACAGGTTGCTCTTATTAAACAAAAAAGAAACCAGCTGGAAAGCCTCATCAGCAATAATGCAGTTATTTATCAGGTATACGATAATAATACATATGGTATAGAAAGGCTTGATAAGCAGAAGTATATTACACTCGTTACAACCCCTACTACATCTCTGAAAAACCTTAGTGTTATTGAGATGAAAAAGGACAATAAAGGAAAAATAGTCTCCATTAAATTTAAAATCGCGTCTACAGATGAAAAAAATAAATAAATTTCTAATCTTCGCTGTACTTTTTTTAGCATTTGTTTCCTGCAATAATAAAAAGAAAGAAGTAAGCGATCTGGATATGCTAAGAAACAGCAACAATATAAAAAGCTATCCGGCTGTACAGATGGACAGCATGCAGGCCATCAATTCCATTACCAAACAGAAAGTGCAGGAACTTCTGGATCTTTCCACCCTATATCTTTCCGGCAACAGAAATACAGAAGTAGACACTTTTATCTATTCCCAGATGGAAAGCTATTTTCATAAGCCCGACTCTACGACATTTAAAAAACTTTTCCATGAGCTGGATAGCCTTAAAGTAAAATCGGTAAAGGTAAATAACCTGAGTGTTTATAAAGAATTTTATAAAAAGGATACTTTGGATTATGCCAAATTCAACCTTGAATATTTTGATGCAAAGAATAAATCCCTGGGGACTTTTGAGAAAAACGCCCAGTATATTCTACTTTCTACCCCGATGATTAAAAAAGAGTTTAAGTTTTATTTCTTAGACTTCTATTCTGATCCGTTAAAAAAAGACAGCACTTCTGTAGGCGTAACCAAATAATTTAAAGGAATATCATTTTCCCAGACATCATCGATGGTTTCATCAGGACTAAAGTAATTGACTCCTATTTTTTTGGATGCATCGGAAATGCTTTGGAAAAAGGTATCATAAAATCCTTTCCCATAACCTATCCTGTTTCCTTTATGATCACAGTAAAGCAATGGAGTAATGACATAATCAAAATGCAGTTCCTGTGAATCTTCATTGGAAACAGGTTCTGAAATACCCCAGCTGCTGGTCTCAAATATGGTATCTTTACTAATCTCTACAGAAATCAGTTTATCTTCAACAACCTTAGGTACAAAAACACGGATATCTGCCTTTAAAAAAGCATCAATAAAAATCCCTGTATCAATTTCCTTCAACTTTTTTATGGGCATAAAAACATGAACCTTCTGCCCTCTCTCAGGCTTAAAATAAGCCAGGAAGTTCGCCAGGATGTTTTCAGATAACAGGAAAGCCTCATCAGTTGACAAGGCTTTTCTTTTTTGCATATATTCTTTTCTAAGCTCAGCTTTTAACATAGCTTATACATTTTCAGGCTGCACTATTTTATATAGTTTATCAGACAAACGAACTCTGAATGGAAGCTCAAAAGTAATCTGATCTCCCACTTTTGCTGTTTCGCATGGACCTCCGTTGGCATAAATTTGCGTAATGGTAACTTCCTGTTCACCCGTCGTAGGCCCGGAAATCAGGACTTTATCTCCTACTGAAAGCTCTTTGTTTTCAATTAGGAACTGGGCAATTTTTGATTTTGAATAATAGTGTTCTGCCTTTCCGATCAGTGTCTTTTTAATTTTGATTTTCTGACGAATATCTTTTGTTTCTGCCTTAGCTACTTTTCCTAAAGGCTGGGCAGATAAATCTCCTGAGTTTTTAAACTTCAATGCATCAGATTTTCCTTTTCTGAAAACCTTATTTCCAACCTGTAACCCCTTTCTCAGTTTCAACTGTTCTTCCAAAGGCAAATGTATGATTTCCAAACATTCCGTGGAACAGCAGTTTTCCATAGCTGCTTTACATTCATCACATTGAATGAAAAGTAAATGGCAGGCATCATTGGCACAATTGGTATGGTTATCACAAGGTTTGCCACATTGGTGACACTGGGAAATAATATCGTCTGTAATTCGTTCTCCCAACCGGTGGTCAAACACAAAATTCTTACCGATAAATTTACTTTTTATACCCTCTTCTTTTATCTGGCGGGTGTATTCAATAATTCCGCCTTCCAGCTGGTACACATTTTTAAAACCCTGGTGCTTAAAGTAAGCGCTGGCCTTTTCACAACGGATTCCCCCTGTGCAATACATCAACAGGTTTTTATCTTCTTTAAAATCCTGTAGCTGCTCATGTATAATAGGAAGGCTTTCCCTGAAATTTTCTACATCAGGAGTGATAGCCCCTTCAAAATGTCCTACTTCACTTTCGTAATGATTTCTGAAATCTACTACAATCGTGTTAGGATCTTCAAGCATATTATTAAACTCCTGTGCTTTTAAATGAATTCCTTTATTGGTTACATCAAAAGAATCATCATTCAGCCCGTCAGCAACAATTTTGTGTCTTACTTTGATGGTCAGTTTCAAAAAGGAGTGATTGTCTTGCTCAACCGCTACATTCAAGCGGATTCCTTTCATAAAATCGTACACTTCCAGCGTATCCCGAAAGGCCTCAAACTGATCTGCCGGAACACTCATCTGGGCATTAATTCCTTCATGAGCAACATAAATACGGCCAAGGGCATCAAGGGCGTTCCAGGCTATAAATAATTCGTCGCGAAATTTTTTGGGATCTTCAATGTTGGCATACGCATAGAAAGACAATGTAAGGCGTTCCTTACCCGCTTCATCAATAAGCTGAGCTCTTTCTTCTGCGCTTAAGGTGTTATACAGTTGCATGCTATAAACGTTTTAAGTGAGAAAAATATTTCTGCAAATATAATCATTTTTCAAATGAGTCCGTGTATGAGCAATGTCATGGTTCGATCATCGGACGGAATCCTTCACATGACTTAAAAAAATTTCGTATCTTATTGCAATCATTTGCTGGCGTGCATTTGCAAAAATGTCAGTTTTTCTTTAATAATATTTTAAGTTTTGTTAATACCGTCATTTAAGATTATGACATAATGTATAAAATGACACAATAGCCGTTAAATTTTAGTTAAAATTGAAACACAGCATACTAATTGCATACTTATTTAGCATTAAATTTGTTTACGGTTAAACAAAAAATCAATAAATAAAAAAGAAAGATATACAATGAAGAGTACTTTAAAAAAACTATTACCATTTGCAGTAGTGGGAGTTGTCTCAGGAGCTACTACCGTTGGGACAATACAATATTTCGGTCAACATTCCAATAACGGCGACCAGTCTTATTTTACAGCTGCCGCACCTAATGCTTCATTCGTCGGAATGAATACAGGAGCTGTGGGCGACGATTTCGTAAAAGCGTCGAAAACAACAGTTCCGGCTGTGGTTACCATTAAAAACTACCAGAGCAGATCAACGAGCAGAGCTTCAGAGCAGGATCTTTTTGATTTCTTCTTCGGAGACCCTTTCGGAGGAGGAAGAGGACAGCAGCGACCGAAGCAGCAGGCACCGGACAATATGCCTTCAGGAATGGGTTCCGGGGTGATCATTTCGCCGGACGGATACATTATATCTAACAACCACGTTGTGGCAGGAGCCAACAAGCTGGAAGTTGTTTTAAGCAACAAAAAATCCTATATCGCAACGCTGGTAGGAACCGATCCCAATACCGATATCTCTTTATTGAAGATTGAAGAAAAAGGACTTCCTTATTTAAATTTTGCCAATTCAGACAATATTGAAGTGGGACAATGGGTGCTTGCAGTAGGAAACCCGCTTGGATTAAATTCAACGGTTACTGCGGGAATTGTTTCTGCCAAAGGCAGAGGAATCGGAATTCTTGGAGGTCAGGGGAAAGCAACCAACCCAATTGAAAGCTTTATCCAGACCGATGCGGCAATTAACCCAGGTAACTCAGGAGGTGCACTGGTTAACGTAAACGGAGATCTTATCGGGATCAACTCTGCGATCCAGTCCACTACAGGATATTATCAGGGTTACGGATTTGCCGTTCCTTCCAATCTGGCAAGAAAGATTGTGGAAGACATCAAGAAATTCGGAATTGTACAGAGAGGATTCTTAGGCGTATCGTCATTAGATCTTTCCAATGACCAGCAGGTAGCTGCGTACAACCAGCAGTTTAAGACCAGTATCAAAGCAGGCTCAGGAGTTTATGTGACCGGATTCGGTGATAACAGTGGTGCGGAAGATGCAGGACTGAAAAAAGGTGATATCATCACTAAGATAGATACTTATGACATTACTGATTTTGCTGACCTGTCCATGTCTATCGGAAGCAAACGTCCTGGTGATAAAGTTCAGGTAACCTACTTAAGAAATGGTAAAGAAAATACGACTACAGTAACTCTGAAAGACCAGAAAGGAGGAACTTCAACAAGAACAAAAGCTGATCTGAGCGTCGCTGAAAAAATAGGAGCCGATTTCGATCCTCTTAGTGACAAATTCAAAACAGAATACGGGCTGAACAGTGGTGTTGTTGCTAAAAATGTAAGCGAAGGAAGCGAAATGGCCAAGATCGGAATTGTAGACAATTACATCATTATAGAAATAAATGGTAAACCTGTTAATTCACAGAAAGATGTTGAGAAAATTCTTGATAAATACCAGGGTAATGTACAGGTGAAATTTGTAGATGACTACGGAAGAATTTACACCAAAGGATTCAAGATGCCTTAATCACTACAGACAATAGTCTTTTATATAACAAAAACGCTGCAGAAATCTGCAGCGTTTTTTATTTGGATTTGTTCATTTTCTCGGCAATTCTCCTTTTATTTTTCCGTTCATAAATAACCGCTACAATTTTTCCTCCTATCCACGAAAACGGGAAAAATGTAAGAAAAATAGAGATTTTATAAAACGTTGGATGGTATGGAAATACAATCACATCCAGCATGGCTATGAAAAGCATAATAAATCCGATAAGAATAGCATAGGCTACCTTGGCATACTTCACAATAAGCGCAGTAGCAACTCCTCCTATCGTAGTTCCCAATCCGGAAACAAACAGCAGAAATCCGAAAAATGCATTATCGCCCCTCATACTGTAAAGAAATCTCTGCCAGTGCTCAAAAGGGGCAAAAGCTTCGAAAGTGATCCATTGCGGAAAAACCCTTATACCAAGAGTAATCGTAAGTCCCGCTATAGCAAGACCTACAAGAACCGCAATTGTATTTCTTATAAAATTCATTAATCCTGATGTGCAATCATAGAAATTTCGATGTCAACATTCTTAGGCAGGCAGGAAACCTGTACTGTTTCGCGTGCCGGATAGCTGTCTGCATCAAGATATGAAGCATAAATATCATTCATTACTGCAAAATCGTCCATACTTTTAAGGAAGATGGTAGCTTTCACTACATTTTTGAAGGTTAAGCCTGCTTCCGTCAGAATGGCCTCAAGGTTTTTCATGACCTGGTGTGTTTCCTTCTCAATTCCTTCTACCAGTTTGCCCGTTGCAGGATCTACAGGGATCTGTCCGGAAATATATAAAACTCCGTTAGCCAGATTAGCTTGTGAATAAGGCCCGATAGCCGCAGGTGCATTAACTGTGTTAATTATTTGTTTCATAAGTGGATATTTATTTTTCTCTAATTTCTTATGTCATCACTATCTGCTGTAAAATTTAGTCAACAGCGATTTCATTAGAATTTATTTTGGTTGCAAATATAAAATTTATATTTACAATTGTCAATCTGATATTAGAAAGGTGCGCCCGGCTGTGTAAAACTTCTGTCTTTGTATTTCAGCGCATCACTTAAGATATTGGCTTTGATACCGATAAAGAAGTCATATACCTTATACTGCCCGAAGGGCACCCAGTTGAAATTGATCGTAAAACTTCGCTGATCTCTGGAGAACCCGATTCTGGTATAGGCAAGATCTTTCGTTACGAGGTCAAAATGCGTACTTCCGTTGATATTCCAGTACGGAGTAAGTTTAATACTGCCGTCCAGACCTATAGAAGCAATCTTGGTACCAAGTGCAGACAGCCCTTTTGAATACGCATAGTTGGCATTGATATTTAAAGTCCATGCCTGATCGAAATGGGCATAATTATCATCATCAAAATAATAATTTTCATTCCTTATTTCTCCTTTTGCAGGATATTTTTTAGCATAGTCTGTTTTTTCGCCAAAGAGTTCGCTGCTTAAAGGATAGGATAACTGTACATTGAATCCCTGCACGCTGAAGTGGCCAAACTGCTCTGTTCTTATTCCCTGTGTAGCACCCGGTTCAAACACAATCTTATAAGGCTCCAGTGAGAGGCTGGTATTAACGTTTAATTTATTATTAAAGAAAGAAGACTGCCCGTTGATGCTGAACACAGACCACGGATGGTCTTTGGCCGCGAAATTGTAATTCCCTGAAAGGTTAAGAGATTCGAAGATCTTTATTTTCTTTACGCCGGTAGAATCACTTTTAGATTTTACCTTCATTTCAATATTGTTCCCGATATTAAAACCCAGGGCTCCTACCACACCGCTTGACGGGCTTCCTACAATTCCTTTTTCAAAAATAGAATAAGGAGTCAGCGCTCCTTCCGCATTGTAATAATTTCTGTAATATCCAAACCCTGGACTTGAGAAATCCGGTGAATAGGTAAAGCTAAGGCTTGGCGTCATCATATGTCTTACCGCTTCAATCGCAGATCCTTTTTTGAATTTCAGCATTCCGTAAAGAGTGGTCTGAAGGCTGGCAGAAGATGAGAATGTAGAATATCCCGCAATATTCTTCTGGATTTCGTCTACATCCACATTTTTTACAGGATCGTAATACTTTCTTAGAGTCTTAGTAGTTAAAGCATTGTCAACAGTTGCGTTTAAACTGAATGTAAAATATTTAGCTACCGTTGTATTGGTCCCCAGGGCAATATTATTTTTAAGCCCTGTTTGCATCTTGTCCCACATTGCTTTTTTAAAAAGCTCATTTTCCTGTGTCGTTACAAAGTTGGTCAGGTTAAAACCTGTATTCACCGTAATATTTTCAAGAAGTCCTTGTCTCACTCCCGTTTTTGACTTAAACAGATAGAACTGGTTGATGGCAACATTCACTTGGGGAAGACGAAGATCAGCAAGTCCGGTCGCAAAATTTTGAGAATATGATGCTGTTCCCGTAATTGTTGCAGGTAGTTTTAAGAATCTTTTTGTAACCGTTACCGCAGAACTCTGCTGAGTATTCAGGACGTTTTGGTTAAAAATATAGTTATTGTTAAGCGGATTGTTATAAAATTTGGTACTTACGACATCCACAGAAGCACTGAAAGTCAGGAAAGGGTTCGCCTTGGTGTCCTGAGTGTGCGTCCATGCAATTCTGTACGTACTGTTTTTAGTATAATCATCCAATCCTTTGATTCCTCTTACCATAGTTCCCACATCTGCTGTAAATGTCCCGGAATAGCGGTATTTCTTCAGATAATTCATCTGCGGCCTCAGGTTCCAGCTCCCTTTGGTATAAATATCGGCAAGTATTTTAAGATCGAAATGCTCCCCTATCGGCTGATAATACCCTAACCCATTGAGAAAAAAGCCTACATCTTCCCTTTCCCCAAAACTTGGAATAAGAATCCCGGCAGCCCTCTTCTCTGAGAACGGAAGAATGGCAAACGGAAGGATAAGAGGCGTAGGAACCCTTTCTATATACATCTGTATAGGCCCCGTAACAATCTGTGATTTGTTTTTGGTCTTGATCAGCTTGATGTTGGATGCCCGCATAAAGTAATCCGCAGCTGTATCTTTTTTCTTGATATAATATTCGTCCGTGGTATAATCTGCGTTCCTCATGGCAAAAACGGAATCATTATACTTCTTGGTTTTCTGTGCCGTGATGACCCCTTCACTTTCTTCTGTCCTTGCATTGAAAGCTATAGCCTGTTTGGTTTTTGTATTGTAGCTGAACTCGTTGGTTTCATACTTTTTACCGGCCTGAGTAGTAATTACAGGCTCAATAATCTTTCCTAATGAATCCAGTTTTCCGCGTGCATAGATGAGATTTTTGTTATCATCGATAGAAATATAATCTGCATCGATCTGCATGTCCTGGTATTTTACCTGGGCATTTTTATTCAGAAACGTCATTTTCTTAGGAACATCTCTTCGCTGGTCATCTGCTTTTGTGCGGAGAACATCATCTAAAGCTTCCTTTTTTATTACAATGGTATCCTTTTTGGAAATAGTATCATTAACCGCATTTTTAGGCAATTTTTCAGGTGTTTTCTGTGCTAAAAAATTGTTAAAAATTAGGATAATTAAAATTTGTAATATATTTTTGAGGACGGTTTTGGCCAATTTTATTCTATAATTATGGCTCAAAATTAGTATAATTTTTAAAACTGTAAGATGTACAAACAAAAATTTAAAATAATTTTATCATTTCTCACCATCCTTTCCAGCATTTTAGTTTTTTCACAAAAGAAATTTACAATCGTTTTGGATGCTGGGCATGGGGGAAGTGATCACGGAGCGAACAGAACTTATGCAGACATAGGAAGAGTTGCCGAGAAAGATGTTACGCTTGCCGTTACTTTAAAAGTAGGGGCAATGTTGGAAAAAAACAGAGATTTCAAAGTTATATATACCCGTAAGTACGACGAATACCCTTCCCTTTCGGACAGAACCAATCTGGCCAACAGGAGCAAAGCTGATCTTTTTGTCTCTATCCACTGTAATTCTTCACAAAGACCTACGGCTTATGGAACCGAAACCTATGTACAGGGACCCAACCAGAATGACGAAAATCTTGAAGTAGCCAAAAGAGAGAACGATGTAATTTTTCTGGACGAAAAAGACAGACAGACCTTCGGGTCCTACAATCCGAGTTCCCCGGAATCTCTTATAGCATTAAAACTGCAGCAAAACAAATATCTGGAATCCAGTTTATTGCTTGGCGGATTGGTAGAAGATAATTTTGTTAATAAAGACAAAAGGTTTTCAAGGGGAGTATTTCAGAAAAACCTTCACGTACTTCGTATGAATGCAATGCCATCGGTACTTATTGAAACAGGATTCATCAACCATCCGGAAGAGAGCCATTACCTGGCCTCCGAAAAAGGACAGAATGAAATTTCGGAAAGTATTTATAATGCCATTATCGATTATAAAAAAGCAATTGACAGAAAAACAGGAGGATCCTCCATTGCTACAAGAAAACCTGAACCTGAAAAACCTGCTGAAACTCCTTTAAAAAATGATTTCAGAATTTTACTGTTGAGCTCCCCTACCAAATATAATGACGGAGATCCGGCTTTAAAGGGCTTAAATTATATTCTTCCTATTAAAGACAATGGTCAGTATAAATATTACTATGGAGTAACCAATATGGCCTCGATCAAGGATATTAATCTTAAAACTGCTAAAGATGCAGGCTTCAGAAATGCTTATGCGGTAGGATTTATGCCGAATCAGAAACTGCTGACAGGTTATTATACCATAGAGGTTTATACAGGCGAAAAACTGAATGGCAATTCGTTTATTCTTCAGACATTGAAAGATGTGGAAAGAAATAAAGACAATGGAGTGTTCTATTACACGTATGGTAAAGTATATACTTTGGAAGATGCTGTGAAGCTTCAAAAAGACCTTGAATCCAAGGGAATCAAGAATACCATTATCCAAAAAGTTTTTAAATAACGTGAAAAATAATTTTGAAGTTAAAAAGTTAATTATTACTTTTGCAACCTCAAAATTTGGCCTATTCGTCTAGTGGTTAGGACTCAAGATTTTCATTCTTGCAACAGGGGTTCGATTCCCCTATAGGCTACCAAATTTGAATATCATGCCGGATTTAAAAATACAAGAAGCTAATCTTCTTTTTAAGAAAATCCACTCTAACCCAAAAAGTTACGATTTACAAATCAATGAAGACGGGATTACAGGCAGGGATGATAAAATAAGTTTCAGGCTTTACAGGACGGGAGAAAGGTTTGCCTTTGAAGTAACCATTGACGGACTTTCCTTTACCAATACTACGGGAGAATGGAACAATGCAATGATTATGCTTAGCAGCACAATCAAGAAAATAGAACGAGAACAAGAGAATTTAAAAATAGAACAAGCAATAGATAAACTCAGAAAATACCTGTCCGAAGAAAATTGAAAAATTTTAAAAAATAATTTGGCAGATTCAAAAAAAGTTTATAGTTTTGCACTCACATTTGAACGATATGGCAAATCATAAATCAGCATTAAAGAGAATTAGACAGAACGAAGTTAGAAAAGTTCGTAACAGATATTATCACAAGACTGCAAGAACTGCTCTTAAAGTTTTGAGAAATGAAGAAAACAAAGCTGCTGCTACAGAGCAACTGCCAAAAGTTATCGCTTTATTGGATAAATTAGCTAAGAAAAACATTATCCACAAAAACAAAGCGGCTAACTTGAAAAGCAAATTAACAAAGCACGTTAATAAATTAGCGTAAAAGTATAGTTGGCCCGTTCGTCTATCGGTTAGGACCTCAGATTTTCATTCTGGTAAGAGGGGTTCGATTCCCCTACGGGCTACTAATTTTAATCACTGCTAACCGAGTGGTTAAAAATAAGAGTTGACACTTATAAAAACAAAAAATCTAACACACTATCTGATAGTGGAAGATAGAGGGCCCGTTCGTCTATCGGTTAGGACCTCAGATTTTCATTCTGGTAAGAGGGGTTCGATTCCCCTACGGGCTACTAAACAGGAAAAATGATTCATATCGTTTTTCCTGTTTTTCTTTTAGGCATATCCTATATAAAGATCATTCTCAGGAGACTCAGAATGCAAAATATAAGTTTCAGTCGCTTTATTTACAATCCCTTTTATTAAATTGCATCCTGATAATTCATTAAATCAGACTAGATCCATTGAACGGTTTGCAAAAATTAATTGATACCATTTCAAAGTACGTTACACTTACCCAAGAGGAACAGGTGCTTTTCGGTACTTTATGGTCAGAAAAGATTTTGGAAAAAGGCGATTATCTGCTTAGAAACGGAGAAATCTGCCGCACGGATAATTATATTGTCTCCGGAACCCTGAAGGCATTCTGCATCAATGCCAACACCGGCAATGAAGAGATTCTGTATTTTGCCATTAATGAATGGTGGGCAACGGACATGGAGAGTTTCCGTAAACAGGAGCCTTCGATTTACAATATCCAGGCACTGGAAAAAACTGAAGTCCTACAGATCAATTTTCATGCTTTTCAAAACATGTTGAAGCAAATCCCTTCGCTTGAAAGGTACTTCCGCATCATTTTAGAGAGCTATCTCGGAGCTTTGCAAAAAAGAATAATCTACACCCATATCTATAACGCAGAATATCGGTACCTTGATTTTTTGCAGAACTATCCACAAATTGCAACTAAAATACCACAATATCTCATTGCCTCCTATCTGGGCACCTCACCAGAATTTCTGAGCAGGATCCGGAAGAAAAACAAAATCCATTGAACTAGATCAATATTCTCCTTTTTTTAAGTTCAGACCTTTGTATTTATAAATTCAAAAAGATGAACAAGTTACTTATCATTAATGCAAGCATTAGAAATGAAAGATCCTACAGCAGAAAACTGACGCAGTTATTTGTTGATAATTGGATGCATAAACACCCTGAGGATCGTTTTACTTTCAGGGAAACAGGACTGGAAATGATTAAGCCGATTAATGAGAAATGGATCGCCGGAGCATTTGCACAACCGGAAACCCGTGATGAAGAGGCGCAGCAAGCCTTACAACTGAGTGATGAACTGATCAGGGAACTGAAGGAAAATAATATGTATGTCATCGGAACCCCTATGTACAACTGGTCTGTTCCAAGCGGATTAAAAGCGTATATAGACCAGGTAATGAGGATCAATGAAACCTGGAAGTTCCGTTCCGGAAAACCTGATGGAGATTATGTTGGACTGCTTGAGAATAAAAAACTGTTCATTCTTTCGAGCAGAGGTGATACAGGTTATGGCGAAGGTGAAAAAAATGAGCATATGAATTTTCAGACAACGTATTTAAAGTTTATTTTCGGAATCATGGGAGTTAAAGATATTACTGTAATTTCACTGGATAATGAAGAGTTTGGAGGCGAAATATTTGAACATTCAAAACAGAAAATTTTCCAGGCTATCAACGCTATTGAATAATTTTGCAACAAAGAGAGATTTTAATAAAATCTCTCTTTTGTTATCTGTTCATTTTAATCTTTACTAAAATTTTTAGGAAATATTCTGAAAAAAGTTCTACCTTTGCATTCATCAGATGATAAGATGTATTTATGCAAATTCAAAGAAGAACATTAGCCCAGGAAGTTGCAGAACGATTGATTCAAGGTATAATCAACGATGAATATGCTATTGGTGAAAAGCTTCCGATTGAACCGGAACTGATGAAAATTTACGGTGTAGGGCGTTCCAGCATTCGTGAAGCCATAAAAATATTATCTATAAAAGGAGTATTGAGTGTCCAGCAGGGTGTGGGAACGTTCGTAACTTCTAAAAATGTGCAGGAATCATTAGAAACCAAGATCGACAAAGCTGAAATAGAAGAAGTATATGAAGTACGTTCTGTCCTGGATTCTAAGATTGCAGCGAAGGCAGCCATTCATCGCAGCGAAAAAGATTTAAAAACAATGAAAATATATCTGGATCTCCGGGAAAAGCTTGCTGGAGAAAACCAGGCACTGGAATGCTACCAGGCTGATATCAATTTTCACATATCCATTGCCGAAGCTTGTGGTAATACATTATTGAAAGAAATATATAAGATAACAAGCAAGCATATTCTCAGAACATTTGAGAGCAGTCACAACAACACTACAGACTCTTTCAAAATTTCACAAAAAATACATACAGATCTTTATCAATGTATTGAAAAGAAGGATCCAGAAAATGCAGCCCGTATCGCACAGCTTATTGTAGATAAAGTATATTAACAAATAATTTTTTAACAAAATTCATCAGATGACATGATGAATTTTAAAATTACAATTCATGGAAAATATTCAGAAACCAACCATTGATACTACTAAAATTGTTTACCCTATCCTGTTTATGATCAGTTTTTCTCATTTTTTAAATGATCTGATCCAATCAACTATCCCTTCATTATATCCAATTCTAAAGGGTGAGTTCAGCCTGTCATTTGCCCAGATCGGTATCATTACTCTGGTATTTCAGCTTACAGCTTCCATTTTACAGCCGTTTGTCGGGATTTATACTGATAAAAGACCTAACCCGAGATCTTTGGCTATAGGAATGGGACTATCGATGGCGGGACTTCTCCTTTTGGCAGCTGCCCATCAATATTATATGATTCTGGTTTCGGTTGCTTTAATTGGCATGGGATCTTCCGTTTTTCATCCCGAGGCCTCCCGGGTGGCACAGCTGGCATCGGGCGGTCAAAAAGGACTTGCCCAGTCAATCTTTCAGGTAGGAGGAAATTCAGGAAGTGCTATCGGACCATTGCTGGTTGCATTAGTTGTATTACCGTTGGGACAAGGATACGTAGGACTTTTTGCTATTGCAGCTTTTATAGGCATTATATTATTATGGAGAATTGGAAACTGGTATGCCGAAAGATTGGCATTTAAAAAGACGGTTCAGCATCCTGATAACATCATTACCGTTCAGCTGTCCAGAAAAAAAATTATATTTTCTGTCACAGTCCTGCTGGCTCTGGTATTTTCCAAATATATCTACCTGGCATCAATGACTAACTATTTTACTTTTTTTCTTATTGATAAGTTTCACATTTCTGTAAAGGATTCCCAATTATATTTATTTATGTTTCTTGCAGCAGTTGCTGTAGGCACAATCCTTGGTGGGAAACTGGGTGACAAATACGGCAGAAAGAAAATTATCTGGGTTTCCATTTTGGGAGCTGCCCCTTTTACGCTTTGCCTTCCCTATCTTCCTTTGGTTTGGACTATACTATTTGCTGTTTTAATCGGTTTAATTATCGCATCTGCATTTTCTGCCATCCTTGTATATGCCACAGATCTTATGCCTAACAAGATTGGACTGGTTGCAGGCTTATTTTTCGGATTTATGTTTGGAATGGGCGGGATTGGTTCTGCTGTTCTGGGAGCATTAGCAGACGATACCAGCATCGAATATGTATTTAAAATCTGTGCTTTCTTACCTCTTATGGGCATAATAACTGCGTTTTTACCTAATATTAAAGGAAAGAAAAAATAATTTAATCTTATAAAACTTAATAGTTGTGGTAATTATATTGAATTAAGAAATATTACATAATTCACATTAAATAGAAATAATATTGCTTGCATATACTTTTATGTTTAAATTTGGATAAAACATTAACCAAACTTTATTACAATATGAAATCTATTTTACTTTCAAAAGGCCTCCTTTTTCAGGCTGCTTTATTTATGTCTTTTTTATTTCAATCAAATAACACACAGGCACAAAGCAGAATCTATGCGAACGATCAGCTTTCCAATGTATATGGCGTATGCCTGGGATGTTCCGTACAGAACCCTCTGAATGCTGTGGGAGATGATGAAAATAACTATTCCACCATGGTTATGGGTACTGTTTTATTGGGAGGCGTTGAGCAGACCCTGAGATTCCCGGAGGTGAGAATCAACACTAAGCTGGTAATCGGTATCGGCACTAATAATATTCCTCTTACCGTCCAGCTTTTAAGCGGAGTATATATAGAAACAATGAGCGGAACAACATCGAACAATGACAGCCAGATGATCAACGGAAATCTGCTGAAGCTTGCAGATAATCCATCCAAAGCAACGATCGAACTTATTCCTGCCAGCTCCTATAACGCAGTTAAAATAAGATTGAGCGGCGGCGTACTCAGCCTCGGCGGCGGATTCAGGATTTATTATGCTTACCAGGATCCACTGTTCAGCATACTGGCCCACAGCCAAAACGGTCAGGTTACTCTTGGAGGCAATGTTCCGGTAGAAGGTTCAGAAGTAACACTGTTCAATGCATACGGAAAAGAAGTCTTTCGTTCTACATTAAAATCAAACACTTTTGAACCCAGACAGCCTGAAGGTGTTTATATCATGAATGTACAAACTAAAGAAGGAAAAACATATTCCAGAAAGATTTCAATCAAATAATTAAATAAGCAATACAATAAATACGGTAGATTTTTAAGTCTGCCGTTTTTTCTACTTATTTTCAGAGAAATACAAAAAAACAACAATTAAATGAAAATGAATTCACAATCACAAATATCAACAAATCATTAACAATTCACATAAATATGAAATAAAATAAACAACATAATCATTTTATTTATAAATTTATAAAAACTAAAATCCAAAATCTTATACCTATGAAAACTTATTTATTACCTGCGCAAAGCGCAATGAAAGCAGCAGTTCTGGCATCATTCCTACTTTTAACAAGCACGATGACTTTTGCACAGATTGTAAAGACCTATGCAAGCAGCCAAACCAATCAGGTATTTGGAGTATGCTTAGGCTGCGGAGTATTGAATCCTCAAAATGCAGTAGGAAGCAACGAAAATGACTACTCAACTCTTCAGGTTTCAGTAGGTCTTTTGGCGAGAACGGAACAGACATTGATCTTTCCAACGACCAATATTGCTAACAACACCAACAAACTTGTGATTGGAATTGGTTCAAATGGCACTCCACTATCTGCTCAGCTATTGGGAGGAGTATCAATTGAAACATTTAACGGCAATGTTTCCAACAACGATTACCAAAGTCTTGACAATGGATTGATCAGCCTTGGAGCCGGAGACCCAAGCAAAGGTGAGATTGAACTCACCATGAACATTCCTTTTGACCGTGTCAAAATCAATGTGAATTCAGGATTATTGAATATAGGTGGTGAGCTTAGAGTATATTATGCTTATCAGTACAAAGATCCGTTCATCAGTTTCATGGCTCACAATGAGAACGGACAGTTTACTCTTGACAAAAATATTACTGCAGCAGGTTCAGAGGTTACTTTAACCAATACTTCAGGAAAAGAGGTATTTCGTTCCAGGTTGACATCAAACACATTTGATACAAAACTGCCACAAGGAATATACATCATGAACCTTACTACAAAAGAAGGAAAAACATACTCTAAAAAGGTGATCATCAAATAATAAAAAGAAACATAACAGATCGGACCCGGCAAGCTTAAAAGCTTGCCGGGTTTTTATATCCAAATTTATTATGATACCTGATCCATAATAGTTTTCACCGTCAAATAAAAACCCCGACCAGTTTTGGTCAGGGTTAGGCTAACAAGATTAGCTATCTGAAAATAGCATTAGTTTTTGATTATTTTTTGCTGGTATACTGCTTTATCTGTTACAGCTTTTATAATATAAATACCTTTTGGAAGCGCACTAACATTGATCTGCCCATTGTTCAATTGTGCATTGACTATTCTTCCCGAATCATCATACATAGAAACATTCTGGATTTTCTCATGAGTTTTAAGAGTCAGAATATCCGTAACCGGATTCGGATAAATGCTGAACTCAATTTTCTTCGCTTCTGCTGTAGCCAAAGTAGAAGCTGTACTATTGACCGTAAGTACTTTTTCAACTGTTTTTCCGTTTGAATTGAAACTGATCTTAATATCAGCCGTTCCGGAAGCTAGCGGAGTCAAAACAAGTTCATCATTGGCATTGATCACTGCAGAAACAGCCGACGGGTTGGAATTTGATTTAATGGATTTTACAATGGCAGATGAAAGATTATCTTCGTCAGAAACTACCGCTTTCAGATCAATCACAGAAGCATTACTTACGTTAACCTGTGACGGGAATGTACTGCTTACAGCCGGAAGACTATTATCCGGGAATACAGCCATAGCCGGAAACCAGTAATAATCATTAAGGGTCTTCGTATTGGTAAGCGTTCCGTTAACATCAAAAGTGTGAATCCAGTTCTTTTGATAATGGGCACCAAAACCGCTTTCAGTCGTATTCAGGATCAGTTCATCAGTAGTTGGGTTCACGCGGAGACCTGCCCCGTAAGGAATCTGTTTATAAGTACCTGTCTGTCCCGGAATGGTTGCAAAGCTTTCGTTAAATGCTTTTGTAGTCACATCAAATTTTACAATCTGTGTTCCTGAAACAAAACTGTTAACCGAATTGATCCAGTATAAAACATTCTGTTTGCTGCTTGCTGAAAAACTTCCTGCATTCCATGCTCCCCATGAACCTAGATATTTGGTCGTAGGAATATTGTAAGAAGTGGTTACAAAAGTCGTAGGATGAATATTTACCACTTTCTGATCCTGAATAGCCCAGATGCTTCCATCTTTAGCCTGTACAACAGAATGGAATGCTCCGGGAATTGTGCTGATCAAAGTATCCGTAGCAGGATCGATTACTAAAATTCCTGCAGACTGCTTCACAGCAAATACATATTTAGAAGAACGGATCATATTTCCGATCTGGCCGGCATACTGACCTCCACCGCCTGTTCCGGTAATCAAACTTCCAACCTGTAAATTGGCAATATCAAATACATAAACACCATTGGAAGCACCGATGTAGCCTTTATTTTCGTTAACTCCTACAAAGGATCTTCCGTCGCCACCGCCAATATTATTAAATCCTGCAATTTTCTGCATGGTATGTGCGTTGGCTACAACCAGCCTTCCTCCGGGTGTATATTGAGTGTCTCCGCCATCCGCAGCCTGTTTTGAGATAAAATAAAACTTATCACCATAGATCGTCCCGTACTGGGTAGTAGCACCAAAGGCATGGTTGTTATTCGCATTGCTGTAGACACGGTAATTAACCTGACCGTTATTGTCAATAAAATTGACAGAACCGTTGGTATGCCCGAACCATTCTTCATTCACCATAAAATAGCCGTTGGTAAAATTGGCAGCAGAAACATAAGCCGAAACCGGTGTCAGTGTAGAAGAAACAGGAAAAGAATTCATTCCCGGATTAAAATTCCAGACATCCCATGAACCGTTCTGAAGCACACGGGAAGTAGCTCCTACTCCTGAATATCCGAAATCAGCATCTGCAGGATCTTTTACCCAATAAGACCAGTAGCTGTTGTACCATCCGGAACCCCAATGATCTCCTGCATCTGCCGCAGTAAAATCATCAAAATCATAAGCCGAGGTATTTAAAACACCGCTTACAGGATAAAGAGGATAAGTTGTATTACCATTTTTGTAAAGGGCATTGGTATTCTGTCCGTTCAGATCAAAACCGAATCCTCCGATTGCCGTTCCGAACTGTGTTCCCGGATAAAGTAAAGTAAAAAACCTGTGGTCTGCCTGGGCAATCGCTCTGAGCATATCTTCACCGGTTGCATTTCCGTTCCATCGGAATCCCCATACCAGGGCATCCGGATTTTTGCTGTCGTTCCACTGCACCACAAAAGCCGCTTCATTTGTTCCGCTTCCCACCCAATACTGAATATCGGAAAAATTGATATTGGTGGCTACTGTTGTATTCAGCTGGTTGCTGCTACCCTGAATATCATTTCTGGGTACTCCCTGTACTGTCACCTGTGCATTCGTAAAGAACGCAAAAAGGAACAGCATGGTCAAAAGGTAAAACTTTTTCATTTTTTAGAATTATATATTAAAACTTATTTTATTTAAGATGCAGATCGTAAGCTCCTGCCACTTCGGTAGAAACTTCTCCAAGCCATCCCGCTTCCTGATTGATTCCCGTGTATACCTTGATAAAATCGATGCCGGGAAGCTTCACATATTTCCCGCTTTTATCTACCGCCCAGGAAATGTCGATGTTGGAAGCCTCATCATTGTTCGGCGCATTGTCTGCATAACCGTAATCGTAAGATGCTCCTACCCAATAAGCCCCCGTTCCGCTCTGGTCATAAAAATTATCCTTCAGTCTGGTTCCCGTAAGGCTGTAAGAAGCACCGGAAAGCCACAAAGGGTAATAGCTTTGGGCATGGAAGGTATTTTTAGTTTTAAATCCTGAATTCCCAAAATTATCCTGCCATTTGATGTACTCCACATCAGTCTGCCAAAACTCATTTCCAGGAACAGGGGGCTTGTTTTCATTGGGTTTGAAGTAAGTTATCATGTAGTTTTTTGTTGTAGAATTTTTAAAGTATTCACTGCCTGCAATTTCATACCATTCATCTTCATCGGGCTTTCCGTTTTTATTTTTGTCGTAGCCCACCATGATAATTCCGGGCTCACATGATCCTGACCGTGTGGCATTGGCCCCGTTTCCCCAAAAAGCATTACCAAGGATTTTAAAATCTCTTCCTTCAAGATTGGGAATGGTATGATCGAAGCCAAATGAAACATAGCCTCCGAAACCTCCCAGTGTAATCATCGTAGAATTTTCGCCTACTAAGGACTCTTTGACCCTTTTGATCATATCAGCCTCTGTGTTGCCATTTACATATTCAGGGATCTCATTCATGAACTGACCTGTAGCCGGACGGAAATCGAAAACATTTGAGATGTATTTGCTGTAAGGGGTTATCTCTTTATTAACAATGATAGATGATTGATAAGTTTTTACAGCTCCCTTCACCTCCACTTTTAAGGTCAGGGGATATGTTTTTGCATGAGAACTTACAAAATCCAGCTGAAGATGATCAGAAATAACAGAATCATTGATGCTCCAGGTCAGCTTTCCTTCAATTTTAGGGTCTACATTCAAAAGCTTGAGTCTGTCAACCGTGTAGGATTCTTTAAGAACTTCCGCAGGGAAACTCACTTCTTCTGCCACTTCTTCAGTATCGCTTTTACATGCTGCGGTTCCTAGCAGAATTGAAGAGAGAAATATAGTTTTTAAAATAAGTTTGGTTTTTCTTTCCATTTTTTCTGATCTGATTATTTATATAAGAAAGCAAAATGGGCAGGGATATTTCCGCCTTCTGTCTTCCATTTGAATTTCCCGGTTTTATCGAAACAATAAACATATCCCGTCGTCACGTAGTTTTTAGCATCTGTTAAATAGATATCTTCTGTGTAAGGGTTTACTGCAATTCCGTAAGGGGCTTTAATCTCATCAGCATATTGCTGGTCTATGATTTTATTCGCAATGACCTGCTCTGTCTTAACATCGATGATTCCGAAGGTTTTGACATAAGTGTGGGTATTGTAATTAAATTCATTCCCGTAATAATACAGCTTATCCTTTACGATCGTCATTCCGCTCACTGCAACATGGAAGTCTTTTTTCACTGTTCCTGTAGCGGCATCCACCAGAAACAGACTTGATGGAATATTGTAATAATCCCCTCTGGAGCTCACATACAGATCTCCATAATTATCTTTCTTTATACGGTGAAGATTAATAGCTACATCAATTTTTTTTGTTTCCGTGAATGTATTAAGGTTGATGACAGAAACGGTTTTATCATAATTGGGGAATCTGTATCCCCCGGAATTGGCTACAAAAAGCTGATCTCCCATCACTTCTATTTCCTCCGGCTGATAACCTACTACCACCTGTCTTTCAATATTCAGGGATGTCGTATCAATTTCCACTACTTTTCCGGGTGGAGAGTTCGGATTGAGTTCAACAGGTCCGGCATAGCTGCTCGCATAGACTTTATTGCCTTTAAAAGCCAGATAACGACAGTTCTGCAGTTGAATGGTTTTGATTCTCTTGGCTGTTTTCGCTTCCAGCACTTCAATTTTATTGGAAACATTGACAACCACGTACATTTTGCTTCCGTAGATCATGATATGATTTCCTACATCTCCAAGCTCTTTTACCACATTCGGATTGATTTCTCCGTAAATATTCTTACGGTAGGTTCCTGTAGCATAATCGAAATAATCGAGCGTACATTTGTTGCTGCCCATATTTCCTTCATTCAGAAGATAAAATCCTTTAACAGGAGTATCCTCACCGGTACTTACATCTTTTGTTTCCGAGGGAACTACATAATCATCTGTCCGGCAGGAGAACAGGAGCAAAAGAGTAAATGCCAGCAGGCAAAAGTTTAGTTTTTTCATAATATAAAGCTTACGATAAGTTTAAAATTCCTTCCGGGCATCGGATAGTTCCTCACCACGTCATAATATTGATCAAATACGTTATTCACCTCAAAACTGGCTTTGAACTGATGGGAATGCCAGTTGAATTTTTTCTGAACGGATAAATCATGGGTGTACCAGGGCTGCAGATAATTGGCCCGGATATTATTCAGCTGTGCGTCATAACGTTCTCCGGTATACATAAAACTGTAATTGAAACTCCAGTCCTTATAATCTGCCATCATGGTAAAGGTTGCAGCATGCCACGGCACATATGAGATCTGGTCACCGTAATAATCGTCACTTTTATCCGTATAATCTCCGGAACGCTGATAGGTATAACTCACCAAAGGTTTCAGTTTCACTTTATGAATATCAAATTCAGCCTGAAGATTCACATCTGCCCCAATGATCTTTACTTCGCCTAAATTGGTCATCATCCATCTGAACAGATTGGTGGTGGGAACAGCAATAATCTTATTCTCTACTTTATTATAATAACCATCCACTTTCAGATAGATTCCTTTAAAAACTTTATGGTCATACAATTTCTGGTAAGTAAAACCTGCATCGTACTGGTTGGTGTATTCGGGTTTCAGCATTATATTACCGATCATCGTGTAATAAAGATCATTGAAAGTAGGCATCCTGAACACTCTTTTATAGAAAGCCCGTACTGTAAAATCTTTAGATTCAAAGGGCTGATAACTCAGGAAAGCAGAAGGGGTCCACTCGGTTTTATCGGGAGATTTTGCATTCATTTTTACTTCTTCATGCACAAAAGTTCCCAGAACGCTTCCTAAAAATTTCAACCGGTTCCACTGATAGGTGGTAGCAAAAGAAACCAATGAGGTATAACGGGTGGGAAAAGAAAAATCCCTCAGACTGGCATTCAGATTATTATACTGAAAATCAAAGCTCGCACTTACATCCCAGTTTTTACGAATAGAATAAATGTTTGAATTGGAAAAATACAGTTCTCTCTGAATATAAGAATTATCTATCGGCAGAACGGTTGTAGCCACATTCACCGTGTCTAAAAACCGGGTGTAGTCGTAGGCAAATTTAGCCTTGAGCTGAGTTTCGAATTTTGTAAACAGCTTTTTACGGAAACTGGCCTGGACAAAATAGTTTTCATCCAGCATCTGCTGACCTTTAGGCTTAAAATTATTATTAACAATGGCCGTAGGAACTCCACGATCGGAAATATATCCGTATCCCCGTGCGCTCCAGCTACCTTCATTAATAGTTCCGTTTAAAGCGGTTTCAAAACGTTTCGCACTGATGTAAGAATCGTATCTTCTGGCAATGGTATCATTGGCAACAGATCCGTCAGAATTTTTCTTTTCGTATTTAAATTTATACAATCCGTCACTCTGCACAAATTCCGAGCTGAAACTTGCCGAAACTCTGTCTGAAAGCTTCTGCTCCAGACGGAATGAAGGATTAAATAAACTGATGGAACCTAATTTTAATTTTAGCGTTAAGTTGGTTTTATGATCTCCTTTAAAAACAGGTATTTTAGGTTGAAGATAGATGGATCCTGAAGATCCGAAATCTTTTGCAGGCTGAAAAATTTCACTTTTCTGACCGTTATACAGGGAAACCGATTCCATATCGTCCAGTGAAAACTTTCCAAGATCCACAATTCCGTTCTGAACATTTCCCAGCTGGATCCCATCATAGAAAACCCCTACATGCTGGCTCCCCATACTCCGGATATTGACCGTTTTCAGACCTCCCATTCCCCCGTAGTCTTTGATCTGAACTCCTGAAAAATACCGCAAGGCATCAGCCACCGACTGACTGTTCAGTCTTTCAAGCTGTTCTCCGGAAAGGATCTGGGCAGGGAGAATTTCTTTAAAATCTTTTTTGTAAATCTGAATCGGGAGAATCGTTTTTCCCCGGATACTGTCGCCGGATTGTGAGAACAGAAGTTGAAATGCTGCCACCAATAATGTGATAACACCTTTCTGAAACTGTGAAACACTAAGTTTTCTGACCATTAGCTCGTTTAGAATAATGTAGACGCTAATGGATATAAGATAGCAAAGACAAAGCACAGCTGTCACTGCACAGAATCCTTGTTGTCCTAAGCTTTATTCCACGAAAGCATCAAACGTTCATCCTCCGGCAGGTCTTCTGACTTACTCCGTTTTTGAAATCCTTCCCATTAAAAAACAGTGGATATATTCTTCAAAAACTTTGATGTGGAGCTTACAGCAGCGGGTCTGTTCCGGATTTTCACCGGATTCCCTTTTAAGTGCTTTTTACAGCGCACCAGATTGCGGCAAAGATAGAAAATTCTTCACAGAATCAAAATCGATTCAACAAAATGATTTTCAGCAACAAAACCCGGCGACTTCATAATCTCAGTCGCTGGGTTGGCTGGTTAAATGGTGGCTTCGAGAGCCTCAGCCACCAAACGGAAGCTATTCAATCTTAAAAATAACTATTAAACCTTAAGGATAATAAAAAAACAATATTTCAAATTATACATATAGTTGTTTTTCCGGCAATGGTGGCTGAGGCTCTCGAAGCCACCATTTCTTAAATTCCAAAATTGATAAAGATGCTGAACCTGGATTTAGCTTCAATGTCACCACCGGCCAGATGGGAATAAACAGGAAGCATTACTTCGCTCCCCAGACTGAATTTTTTATAGGATGCCTCAAAACCGAGCTTTCCATATAAAGCGCTTCCTGCAGTATTAGGCAAAGCTTCATCAAACTGTTTATTCTGGTCATACACTTCACCCTGAAGTCCGGCTTTGGCAGAGAAAATAGTGTTTTTATTTCCTGTCAGCTGGTAAAAACCTGTTGCCGCATAATTCCATTGGTTTCCAAACCGGTAATTTTTTTTGTTTTCGGTTTTTATGGTATAATCCGTATTGACCAGTACAGCCAGTTTGTTTTTTTGAAATTTATAGTTCAAAGCAGCCTGATAATCCCAGCTTCCCGTTCCCAGCTGAAAACTTGGATTGACTCCGGAAGCCCCTTTCTCATCGAATTTTCCCAAAGGGACCTTCACTCCGAAACCGCCATTAAGCTGATGAAAATTATCTTTAGAATTAATAATCCGGTAAATTCCCATCAGGTTCAGATCTCCAATACCACTGATATTGACATCACCCTGCATTGTTCTTTTCTCATGAAAATGAAATGGCAGACTGGCGTAGACACTCAATCTTTCAGTCAATGGAATTTTGCCCCAAACCTGTAGGGTATTGAAGTACTGATCCTGTGTATGATCTTTTACAAAAAGGTTTTCCTTGGCTTTATAGTGCTGTGCAAAATACTTGATCCCGATAAACTGGGGGTTCAGTAAAGATTCAAAACCGGAGGAACCGTTTCCTGCTGCACATCCGCAGGCATCACAGTCTTCCAGCATAGTTCTGTTAATGTTGGGTGCAACGTAAAGGCTGTCATTGATTGTTTTAGCCTGACAGACAGCTAATAAAGTTAAACTTAGTATAACAAGTATTTTTTTCAGGTTCATCATGCTCATTCTGCAAATTTTGGATTAGAAATAAAGTTTTTATCGGATAAGGTTTTCAGGAAAGCAATGATAAACTGCTTTTCCTGAGTATTCATTGCAATTCCGACATGTCCGTTCTGCTTCAGCTGCGGATCCAGATTGGGATTATCTTCCACATTATCTGAATAGAAATTAAGAACTGCTTCGAGGGTATAAAATCTTCCGTCGTGCATGTACGGAGCTGTATATTCTATATTTCTCAGGCTTGGCACACGAAATTTCATCCAGTCATTCTGATCAAGGGTTACACGGTAACGCCCCGCATCTTTAAACTGGGTATTGTAATACATTCCTGTGTTCCTGAAACTCTCATCGGTAAATAATTCCCCGCTGTGACAAGAGGAACATTTCTGCTGAAAGAGAGCCATTCCCTGGGATTCTTCCGAAGTAAACATTTCTTTTCCCTGTCTGAACCTGTCGTACCTGGAATCTGCAGAAATCATACTTACCATGAATTGTGACAGGGCTTTCAGTACTCTTTCTCCTGTTATATTTTCGTCACCATAAGCCGCTGCAAAAAGCTTTTTATACTTCTGATCTGCTTTCAGCTTTGAAATGATTTCGGGCATTGAGCTGTCCATTTCATTCACGTCTGTGATTGGGCTGATGGGCTGTTCATTCAGGTTATGGATCACGCCGTCCCACATATACCTTTTCAGGAATGCCATGTTTTGAATGGGCGGTGCATTACGGATTCCAATCCTGTCATCAACTCCGTGGCTTACGGTATGACCATGATGGGTAAAAGCATTTTCCTGAATATGACAGAAGCCGCATGAGATGGTATTATTCCTGGAAAGTCTTCCTTCATAGAACAATTTCCGGCCGAGTTCCACTCCATTTTTGGTTATGGGATTACCGGAAGTATCAAAAGTCATTTCAGGGAAATATGAGGGAAAACTGAGGGAATAGGCCTCATCTTTTTCCAGTGGCTGGATGACCTCATCTGAACAGGACAGGCAGGCCCAAATGGGAATGACAGCCAGCACTATTTTTAATATAATCCTAGTCATTGTGAACATGATCTACTTTAAACATGGCTGCAAGGTTATTGGTAACATCCACCAGATGCTGGCCGGAGCCCATCATCATGTTATTTTCTGTAGTAAGAGAAAGAGTCTTGCTTCCGCTCAGAAATTGATTAAGATCTGCTAGAATATGGATGGATGGCTTTATCTGTGCTGTTACTCTGGCAGTTGTAGGAAGATTCAACGTAATTTCCCGGTAAAGGTCTGGGGTATTATTAGCCGTAACATTTCCCATGTTCCCGGTATGATTCATGAATTCTGTATCTGCTGCGGTATTGCCGTACTTTCCTTCCAGTTTTACAAAAACATATCCGGCTGCCCATGACCAGGACATGCCCTTCTGTTTGGCTTTTGTCCAGAATTCTGCCTGTCCGTCCTGCCCCAGCAGGTAAGCATTCTGGCTGATTCCAAGTCCGAATTTCACTTTCTTATAATTATTTTTAGGAATACCATTGAGATCAATGTAAACAATACCTGCAACGGCATCGGCCTGATCGATGATGAAAGCGCCTTTGTCGGGGTTGTTTTCATTATATTTGAATTCTTTTCCGCTCTCATCAATCAATGTGATATTACTGATGACATATTTCAGGGCTGAAAAGTTATGCTTCTGCCCGGCTGCTGAAGTTTGTACAGTTTGGTTTAATACAATATCCCCCAGATTATTGAATCCGTTTTCAAATTTGATCTGAAGATTACCTGTTGAAGCATCCTGTGAGTCGTTGTCATCGCTATTTTGACATGAGGATAAAGTAAATAAGCTAAAAGCAATGAAGAATAATGATAAAAATTTATAGGTTTTCATTTTGATTTTTTAAATTGAATTTTTAAAATAGAAATACTTTTGAATGAACTAACATTCAATTTATTTAACCACAAAAGGCACAAAAGTTTTTTGACACTTAAGTTTTTTTAAGTGAATTGGAAAGCGGATAAAAGAACACTTAAGTTTTGAAAATCAAAGATTTTCAAATTATATGACCTTTTTTTGTGGTGGCTGTAATAATTAAAAATTGAACTTAAAAAACCGGTGGTTTAAAAATGTGTTTCAGAAACAGAAAAGAATAGGCTGTTTCGTAGAGAAAGTTGAAATGAAGAGAAGAAAATCTTTCTGTATTTTGAACGGATGCAATTTCAGGAAGGGTACAGATATCAAGAATTTTCTGTCCTGAGTTCTTGGTTTTATTTAAAGGCGAAGAATCCGTATCATTTGTTTTTGCAAGCTCTTTGCTCAGGTAGCATTTACCGTTACAGTGTAGTTCCGGCTTACTTTTGTTGATGCAGAGAACGGTGGAAATATAATCATAATTTACAGCATATTCCATCAATGGAATCAGAGGTCTGAATACCATATAAAGAGTGAGGAATATGCTGCAAACTAAGTTCATGTTTTATTTTTTGCTTATCGCTTCATCATATCTTCTGCTTACTTCTTTCCAGTTAAGCACATTCCAGATGGCAGTAAGATAATCTGCTCTTTTGTTCTGGTATTTCAGGTAATAAGCGTGTTCCCAAACATCAATTCCTAAGATGGGGGTTCCTTTTTCTTCAACCACATCCATTAAAGGATTATCCTGGTTAGGTGTAGAAGACACAAAAAGTTTCCCGTTCTTATCTACAGAAAGCCATGCCCATCCTGAACCGAAACGGTCTGCACCTGCCTTGCTGATCTTTTCCTTGAATGCATCCATGCTTCCGAAAGTTTCAGTAATCGCTTTAGCCAGTTTTTCAGAAGGCTTGGTATCTTTTACAGGAGTAAGAACCGTCCAGAAAAGTTCATGGTTGTAATGTCCTCCAGCATTGTTTCTTACAGCCGGCGTAAGTTTAGAAACTCCTGAAAGGATCTGGAAAAGGGTCTGCTTCTCCTGAGGTGTACCCGCAATTGCTTTATTCAAATTGGCAGTATAAGCTGCACCATGCTTTGAATAGTGAATTTCCATAGTCTGTGCATCTATCGAACCTTCCAGTGCATTATAGGCATAAGGAAGCGGTGTTTGCTTAAACTGAGCAAAAGCGAACTGTGCTGCCAATACGGCACTTAAAGCTGCTATTTTCAAAATCTTCATAACGTTTTGTTTTTATGGTTTAACAATATTTTTTCTTAAAAGAAGGGGAGCACGAAGATGGAAGCACGAAGACATTTCTGTCTGAAGGTTACTCCTTCTCTGTTACGACTTCTTTTCATTCATAATTTTCATTCATTATTCCCATCATCAACTTCCAACTTCATTCTTCCATCTTCCTTCCCTAACTCTATTTCAATAATTTCTTAATATCCTCGATCAATATTTCCCGGTCAGGATGATATTTCCCGGTAAGTTTAGGCGTTTTCCCTTCCGGATCTTCATAATTCAAACCTGAATAATACAGGATGGGCATATGATCCTTATTGTACCGGCAACGGATATTTCCATCCTTATCTACCAAAGCGATCATTCCGCTGTGGTTAAGACTTTCACTGTCGTCTTCTTTATCGCCCACATAGATATTGAACTGGTCTGCCAGTTTCCCGATATAATCTCGGTTTCCTGTAAGAAAATGCCAGTCCGGGGATTTTGCTCCTACGCTTTTAGCATGCTCTTTCAATGCGGCAGGGGTATCGTTTTCCGGATCAATGCTTATAGAAATGATCCCGAACTCCGGGCTGTTTACCTCATCTTCGATAAACCTCATATTACGGTTCATCACAGGACATATGGTAGGGCATCTGCTAAAGAAAAACTCTACCAGATATACTTTCCCCAGCATATCTTTGTTAGTGATTTTTTTATTGTTCTGGTCGGTGAGCTCAAAATCGGGAACCTTCATTACAGTGTATAGGTTTTTCTTAAAATATCCCATTCCAACACCTATTCCCAGAAACAGCAGAGCAAAAATTGCAATCGGAATGATCACCTTCCTCTTTGCTCCGTTTTTGGTTTTGTTATTTTTGGGCATATTTCTCAGGATTTTTTTTGAACTCGTCCTTACAGTAGCTACTGCAAAAACCGTACGTTTTATTTTTATAGACTGCAGTATCTTTCATATCATCTTCCGTTTTCATGTGGCAGATCGGGTCTTCTGCGTTGGCAAATTTAATTTTCTTCACAGTGGATTTCGAAGAAGCAGTGCTCTTTTTATGCTTTACTTTAGGCGTTTCCTGGGCACATGCAAATAATGAAACTGACAGTAATGCAGTTAAAATAATTTTTGATTTCATTTTAATTATAAATTGAAATTGATGGTATTATGAATATGTAAACAAATTATTAACTCAAAAAATAATACCGATTATAAAAACTTTCGATTAAACAGGGAGACATTTTTGAGAAAAAACTAAAAGAATAGTTGAAAATTATACCAAAGGAGGGTGAAATATCCGTGCAAAATATTCTGAATGATGATCATTGATATTATCTGAATATTTGATTTTTCTTTCAGGATCAGATTCTTTCTGTCCTAAAAAAGAAAGGATATCGTGAGAAATAAATACATCCAGTCCTGCTATTTTTATTGTTTGGGAATTATTGGATTGTTTTTCCGTTTTAGCCAGCTCTTTGCTGACATAGCATTTCCCTTTACAAGTAGACTGAGGGTTATTTCTGTTCTCACAAAGGTTTTTCACAATATAATCATAATTAACCGCATAGTTGATCAATGGCAAAACCGGACGTAATGCAATGGTAAAAATGATGAATATGGAAATAAAGAATCTCAATGATCAGTTCTGTTCTACAAATATACTACTCAAATTGGGTTTATGTATTATTTATGATGAATGTCATTGTTATTTTTGATTGAGAACCGGTGAACCAAGTTAAAAGAAAATAAATCTCCGCTACAATTATAACGGAGACTCTATTCTTATCTCGCTGATTAAGCAGATTTTTTTGTTTGAAACTGTATGTTTGTTTTTCATTTTACCTGCTACCTACAATCTATGATGCAACCTAGTTAAACTTCATCCTCTGGATTCTTACTGCATTTAAAATGGCCAGCATCGCTACCCCAACATCTGCAAATACAGCTTCCCACATGGTTGCCAGACCTCCGGCTCCAAGGACTAAAACAACGGCTTTTACCGCAAAGGCTAAAATGATATTCTGCCATACAATCTTTTTGGTCTGTTTACCGATATTGATCGCCATTGGGATTTTGCTTGGTTTATCGTCCTGGATAACAACATCTGCCGTTTCAATCGTGGCATCGCTTCCAAGCCCGCCCATGGCAATTCCTACGTCGCTGAGCGCAACTACAGGGGCATCATTCACACCATCTCCTACAAAGGCAACGGTTTGATTTTTTGCTTTGATCTCTTTTACTTTGTTCACTTTGTCTTCCGGTAAAAGATCTCCGAAAGCATTATCGATACCCAGTTGATCTGCCACATATTGTACAACGGTATTTTTATCCCCGCTGAGCATTGTGGCTTTTACCCCCATTCTATGCAGACTTTCAACGGTTTCTTTTGCATCTGTTTTAATACTGTCTGCAATGGTGATATAGCCTGCAAACTTTTTATCATAAGCGATGGCAATTAGCGTGTACACAATATTAGCGTGGTTAATATCATAGCTGATACTGAATTTATCCATCAGCTTAAAATTGCCTACCAGCAATTCTTTTCCGTTAACGGAGGCTTTCAGGCCATGTCCTGCAATTTCTTCTACATTTTCCAGGGGAACAGAATGATCAATCTCACCTGCATAATTGTGGATCGCGGTAGCTACAGGGTGTGTACTTTTGCTTTCCAGGGCATTAACCAGCTTCAGAATTTCGTCTTTATTGAATTCAGGTTTAATGCTTACTTCCTGTACTTTGAATACACCTTCCGTCATGGTTCCGGTTTTATCCATCACCACATTCCGGATTTCTGCAATGCTGTCCAGGAAATTACTTCCTTTAAATAAAATACCGTTTCTGCTTGCTGCTCCGATTCCCCCGAAATACCCCAGAGGGATAGAGATCACCAGTGCACAGGGGCATGAGATCACAAGGAAGATCAAGGCTCTGTACAACCAGTCTCTGAATATATAATCATTTACAAAGAAGAAAGGCAGCAGACATATTCCTATCGCCAGAAAAACAACAATGGGTGTGTACACTTTTGCAAATTTCCTGATGAATAATTCAGTCGGAGCTTTTTGGGCAGTGGCATTCTGAACCATTTCTAAAATTTTGCTCAGCTTGCTGTCTTCGTAGGCTGTATTTACTTTTACGAGGGCAATGCTGTTCATATTGATCATTCCCGCCAGTACAGTTTCGCCTTTTGTTTTAGTATCCGGTTTACTTTCACCGGTGAGAGCGGCAGTATTGAACGAGGCCGACTCAGTTATCAGTTCTCCATCCAGAGCCAGTTTTTCACCGGGTTTCAGCTGGATGACATCTCCTATTTTGGTTTCTTTAGCTTTAATGGTTCTCGGCTGGCTGCCTTCCATAACGGTTACCTCATCAGGCCGCTGATCCAGCAATGCTTTAATGTTTCCTTTGGCTCTTGTAACAGCCATCCCCTGGAATACTTCTCCCACAGAGTAGAAAAGCATCACAGCCACACCTTCCGGATATTCCCCGATTGCAAATGCTCCTACCGTGGCAATTCCCATCAGGAAAAATTCGGAAAAGACATCTCCCTGGAGGATACCTTCATAAGCTTCCTTCAGAACCGGAAGACCTACAGGAACATAGGCTGCCAGATACCATATAAAGCGTACCCAGCCTGTAAACCATTCTGTCTTTATATAATTGTCCAATGCTATTCCTACCAGCAGCAACGCGAAAGATATGATGGCAGGAAGAAACAGCTGAAAGGTCGTTTTGTCTCCTGTATCATGGGAGTGATCGTGTCCGTCTCCTTCGGAATGATCATGTTTATGAGGTTCTTTATTTTTAGGCTTTGTGCTACAACATTCTTCCATACGTATTATTTTTATGTAAAATTAGGGCTATACTCAATGCAATGTTATTGCAAACTTTCAAGGCAGTTCTCACAGATTCCTTTGGCAAAAAGTCTTATTTCATCTATTCTGAAATTGGTCTGAACATTTTCAGGGAAGGAAATATCTTCTCTGCAGGTCGTCTGCTTACATATTTTGCAGTAAAAATGCAGATGCCAGTCTTTGTGGGTTTTCTCATCGCAGCCATCATCACATAATTTGTATTTTGTAGTGGTATTTTCCTGGATGCTGTGAACAATTCCTTTTTCCTCGAAGGTTTTCAAAGTACGGTAAATGGTAGTTCTGTCCGCATTGTCAAAATGGTTTTCCACTTCCGAGAGTGAAAGAGCAGCTTTCTGAGTACTTAAAAAATCATATACCAAGATTCTCATACTTGTTGGCTTGGTATTTTTATCGATGAGTTTGTTTTCTATATCTTTTTTCATTTTCAATTTCTTTTTAAAGATGTACTTCCTGTTCTTCATAACCTTCTTCAATCTGAAAAGTGGTATGAGAAATTTTAAAATTTCCTGTTGTAACTTCCGTTAAGGTTTTGAGCAACTGATTCTGCCCTGTTTCCTTATCTTTCACGATGTGAGCACTCATGGCATTTACGCTTGAGGTCAGCGACCATACGTGAAGATCATGAACCCCTTCTACACCCGGAATTTTTTCTAATGACTGACGAAGCTGATGAATATCAACATCTTTTGGAGTTCCTTCCAGCAGGACATTGATAGCTTCTTTTAATAGACGCCATGTTCTTGGAAAAATCAAAAGCCCAATAACTGCAGAAATAATCGGATCTGCGTAATACCAACCTGTCGTCAGCATAATAACTCCTGCAATCATCACTCCAACAGAGGTCAGCATATCGGAAAGCACTTCAAAATAGGCTCCTTTCATATTCAGGCTTCCTTCTGAATCTTTTCTCAGGATCATCATTCCGATAAGGTTTACTACCAATCCTATTCCAGCTACAATCAGCATGGTTTTACTCTGAACAGCCGGAGGGTTCTGGAATCTTTGGTAAGCTTCATACAATACGTAAAGGGAAATTCCCAATAATACCACAGCATTGATAACTGCCGCCAATATCTCTGTCCGGTAATACCCGAATGTTTTGGAAACATCTGCTTTTCTTTCTCCTATTTTGATGGCGATAAATGCCAGAAGCAATCCCACAACATCAGTCAGCATGTGTGCTGCATCTGCCATCAGGGCAAGACTTTGGGTGATAAAACCGCCAATCACCTCAGCAACCATATAGGCTCCGCTTAACAGCAGGACAAAGAGTAAGTTCTTTTTGTGTCTGCTGGCCGGTGAACCTGTCTGTATTTTTATTTCTTCCATGTTTTCTGAATTTTAGATGATTACATTTCGTAATACAACGAATTTTCTTTTTTAACGGGAATATTTTGATCTCCTGTCATTTGTTTAATATTCATTTCAATAGTCTGCGCCAATGTGGTCACAGGCGTATCTACAGGTCCATTCTCAAAAGGGTCCTGCATGATGATGGATGTCTTTTCGATCGCAAGAAACATGACCGGAATAAGGAAAGTTATTAATATTTCAACAGCCAGCTGGGAATCATCCAGTCCAAACGGAAGGATAGCGGCAAAAACATAGATCAGGGTATGCAGCAAAATACTGTAAGATCTTGGGAAAACCGTATTCTTGAGTCTTTCGCATTTTCCCATACTATCGCAGAGTCTGGTGATGATATCATTTAGCTGCATCTGCTGAAAGTCTGTTAATCCTTTTGAAGATGCCAGCTCTTTGAGCTGTTGGGAATGAGCATCCAGAAGGGCATTCGGAACATTGGCTGCTTTGATCTGATGCTGATCCAAATAGTTTTGAACCTTATCTGAAAAAGGCAATCTTCTCAGAGATTCACCAAGGGCATAGGTCCAGATGATCTGCCTTTGTGCAAATTCTTTTATGATTTTATCTTCCCCTGCCGGAAAAAACTGGATGACGAGCCTCATCAGTGTTCTGGAATCATTCACTATCGCGCCCCATACTGTTCTGGCTTCCCACCATCTTTCGTAGGATTGGGAGGTACGGAACGCCAGCAGCAATGATACGGCTGTTCCCAACAGTGCCGGAATATTAAGGGGAAGCGAAATTTTCCGGAACCACGGGAGAAGGTCTAATAATCCTATGGATACAGCAAATATGGCCATAAACAGGATCTGGGATCTTATTTCACGGATGAAATACCAGATGGATATTTTCTTGTTTAGCAGCATAACTGAATAATGTATTAGAATGTTTCTTATTCTGACTCTGAAAATCTACCGTAAACACCTCTAATTTAGGCATAAAAATCGGCACCTCTTCCGGTCTGTTCTTATAAATTATTTATTATTTTCTGTTAATGTTCATGATCCCCGGAATTGGAAAGCTTGGCATTAACAAAAAATGCTCCTTTCACTACTATTTTAGCACCCGCAGGAATTGCCTTTACAGGGGTAATTGCTGTATACCCCATATCTGAAGTTCCTTTTACCACTTCTACCTTTTCAAAATTGATAGTCTTTTCTTCATGCTTAGGCTCCTCTCCCTCTTTCTTTTCATCCGCAGAGCCTTCCTCTTCTTCATGTACTTCAGCCTTTTTAACTGTCTGAACAAATACATAATATTTCCCGTCTGCTTCTACGATGGCTTCATTGGGAACGGCGGGTGTGGTATTTTTATCTAAACTGACAATTCCGGTAATATTCATTCCGTCGATCAGGCCTGCTTTATTCCCGGTGACTGTGCCATGCACTGAAACGGTTTTGCTTTCGTTTTCAAATGAGGAGCCTACACTGTAAACCATGGCGTCATATTCGGTTTCAGGGTTATTGGTCAGTTTGAAGTGAACGATCTGCCCTACTCTCATTTTGGGAAGATCTTTTTCAAAAACCTGAAGATCCAGATGGATAGAATTATTATCAATAATTTCTGCCACAGGTGACGAAACATCTACATAGCTTCCGATCTGCGCTGAAATACTGCTGACCGTTCCACTAATCGGTGCTGTAATCACCAATCCGGATCTCATATTGCCATTGTTTACTTTCCCCGGACTGATTCCCATCATCTGAAGCTGTCTCAGAAGGGAGGCTTTTTTCGTTCTCAGGGTTTTAAGCTCGGCATCTGAGCTCTGCAGGTTTTTCTTTGCGCCGGCATCGTTGTCAAAAAGTTCACGCTGTCTTCTGTATTCCTGTTCTGCATAGGTAATCCTGCTGTTCGTCGTTAAATATTCTTCCTGCAGCTGTATAAATTCAGGATTGGCGATGGTGGCAATCACCTGTCCTTTTTTTACGATGCTTCCTACCTGTACATTCAGGGTTTTGATCACTCCTCCGTAAAGAGAAGTGATGGTTGCTTTATTATTATTGGGAACTCTCAGAAGACCGTTGGCTTTAACTGTAGAGGTCAGTTCTTTCATTTCCACAGGACCTAAAGAGATCCCGACGGATTTGATCTGTTCTTCCGTTAATGAAGCAATCGTCTGAGGAGCTTCTTCATGGCCGGTTTCTGCTTTTTCAGTTTTGACTTCGGACGTTCCGGCCTGGATTTCTTTTTTTCCGCAGCTTACAAGTAAAAGTGCTGTGACGGTAAGATATATGATATTGTGCTTTATTTTCATGTTATTTATTGATGATTGAATTAATGGTAACGACAGACTGATTGACCTGCTGGATGGATTCTAAGTATTTTAACTGAATATTGGTAGCGGTCTGCAGGGCAAAAAGATATTCTACATAAGAAATCTCACCTGTTTTATAGCCTAATTGGGCTGCTTTTACAATTTTCTCAGCATTAGGAATAGCCTGATTCACGTAATATTCATACTGCTGTGTATCCTGCCGGTATTGTTCAAAAGCATTTTCAAGCTGTGCTGAAAGCTGGTTCTGCTTCATCTTCGCATTGGTTTCGGCGGCCAGCTTTTCATATTCCAGGGACTGCATTCTTGCTTTTGTCGCTCCAAATGTCAAAGGAATGGCAACGCCTACAGAAAACGAATTGAAACGATCACCTGCATTATAGAACTTTTCCTGTCCGTTTTTGGTATGGAAACCAATCAGGGACTGGCTGGTAAATCCAATATTGAATTCAGGAAGTCCTTGTGATTTTTCCACGTTTTTATTCTTTTCAGCAATTTCCATTTCGTGATAGAAAGCTTTGACCGTGGGGTTATTGGCTACAGAAGAACTGTCGAGGATGTTTTCTGTTCTCAAAGGTTCGTAATCGCTTTTAAAGGGAACTTCAACATCTTCGGAAGTATTTAATAATGTCTTTAGATTTTTATAGGCATTATTTAAATACACTTCATTCTGTTTGAGCAGTAGGCTGATCTCTCCTTTTTGGGTTTCTGCTGTGTTGATTTCAATCTTTTTGATATCTCCCGCTTTAAATCTTACGGTAGCGATCCTGATAAAATCCTGATAAAGACTGTCAAGATCTTTCAGTTTGAATTTATTATACTGAAGATATTCGATCTGATAATAATACGTTCTTACCTGTTTGGTCAGCTCGTTCGCTGAAACCTCTTTATCAATCTGCCTGCTTTTTATATTTTCAGTGATCAATTCTCTCCTTGCCTTGAACAGCGTAGGAAAAGGAATACTTTGCGAAATGGCAAATGATTGGTCGAATTTCGGACTGTTATATTGTCCCAGCTGGGCTTCAAAATTTAATTTGGGAAGTTCTTTTGCTGTCCCTTTCAACGCTTCTGCAGATTTTATATTGAGATCTTTTGATTTTAATACCAAATTATTTTCTGTAGCCATTTCTACTGCCTGATCCACGGAAATCTGTCTGGTCTGCGCGTTGAACGTCTGTCCGAACATCAGAAACCCAAGAACAACAACTGTAGTGATAGGTTTAATTTTATTCATCTTTCGCGGAATCTTTGTATTAAAAATGATGTACAGCATGGGCAGGACAAATAAGGTAAGGAATGTGGCAGTCACCAACCCTCCTATCACCACTGTGGCCAAAGGTTTCTGTACTTCTGCTCCGGCTCCTGTAGAAATTGCCATGGGCAGAAAGCCTAATGAAGCTACTGTTGCAGTCATCAGAACGGGTCTTAATCGGGTTTTTGTTCCTTCATATACTCTTTTCAGTACATCTGTCTCTCCATCTTTCTCCAGTTGGTTAAAGGTTCCGATCAAAACAATTCCATTGAGAACTGCCACACCAAAAAGAGCGATGAATCCAATTCCTGCACTGATACTGAACGGCATATCCCTCAAAAGAAGGGCAAATATACCTCCAATGGCACTCATCGGAATGGCTGTAAAAATCAAAGCAGCCTGCTTAAATGAGTGAAAAGTGAAATATAAAAGCATAAAAATCAGGAACAGGGAAACCGGGACTGCGATCATCAGACGTTTGCTTGCTTCCTGCAGGTTTTCGAACTGCCCGCCATACGTAAAATAATATCCGGAAGGTAATTTAATCTGCCGGTCCAGTTTGGCCTGAATATCTTTGACTACGCTTTGTACATCGCGGCCTTTTACATTAAAACCGATCACAATTCTCCTTTTCCCTTCTTCACGACTGATCTGTGCCGGTCCCAGTTTATAGCTGACATTAGCCACCTGGGAAAGCGGAATCTGTGTCCCTGTTCCTGTTGCAATCATTAAATTATTCACATCATCGATACTGGTTCTGTGAAGACTGTCGAGGCGGACCACAAGGTCGAAACGCCTTTCATTTTCAAAAACCTGGCCGGCCGTTTTACCTGCAAAAGCGGTACTTACAGCATTGTTTACATCTTCTATGTTTAATCCGTAATTGGCCATTCTCGTTCTGTCGTATTCTACGTTGATCTGGGGAAGTCCGCTTACTCTTTCGATCTGTGGGGCAGTTGCACCATCGACGGTCTGGATTGCTTTTCCAACTTTATCCGCATAAATAGAAAGCGAATCGAGGTTTTCGCCAAAAATTTTAACGGCAACGTCCTGTCTGATCCCTGTCATCAGCTCATTAAAACGCATCTGGATGGGCTGGTTCTTTTCAAAAAACACTCCGGGAATGGTTTCTAATTTTTCACTGATCTCATCGGCCAGTTCTGTATATGATTTTTTTGATTTCCATTCGCTTTGCGGTTTTAAAACAACAATCAGGTCAGAGGCTTCGGGAGGCATAGGATCGGTAGGAACCTCAGCAGAGCCTGTTTTCCCGACAACCATTTTCACCTCATCAAACTGTTTGATAATTCTTGACGCCTGCATAGAGGTCTCGATACTTTGGCTGAGGGAACTTCCCTGCGGCAGGATACAGTGGAATGCATAATCTCCTTCCTGAAGCTGCGGGATAAATTCGCCACCCATATTTTTGAAAATGAAAGCACTAACAATAAAAATGAAAACCGTAGCTGATACAATGATGTATTTTACTTTAACTGCTTTCTGCAGCATAGGCTGATAAATTTTCTGGAGAAAATTCATCATCTTGTCTGAGAAAGTTTCTTTATGTGAAATCTTTTTAGACAAGAATAATGCGCTCATCATTGGTATATAGGTCAGTGAAAGAATCAATGCTCCTAAAATGGCAAATCCTACCGTTTTAGCCATTGGTGTAAACATTTTCCCTTCCACACCGGCCAATGTAAGGATCGGGATGTAAACGATCAGAATAATGATTTCCCCGAAAGCTGCACTGCTTCTGATCTTCGATGCGGAGAGAAAAACTTCTTCGTCCATTTCGCTTTGGGTAAGCGTTCGCATGGATTTTCTCAGTCCTAAATGATGTAAGGTGGCTTCTACAATAATTACAGCCCCATCTACGATCAAGCCGAAGTCTATGGCTCCAAGGCTCATTAAATTGGCACTTACTCCAAAAACATTCATCATTCCCAAAGCAAAAAACAGTGATAATGGAATGGCTGAAGCCACAATAAGTCCTGCTCTCAGGTTTCCAAGGAAAATCACCAGTACGAAAATGACAATTAAGGCACCTTCAATAAGATTCTTCTCTACAGTGTTAATTGCTCTTCCGACAAGATCTGTTCTGTCCAGAAAAGGCTCTATGACCACATCGTCGGGAAGGGACTTCTGAATGGTCGGGATTTTAGCTTTAATACGGCTGACCACTTCGTTACTGTTGGCTCCTTTCAGCATCATTACTACGCCGCCTACCGCATCTACTTTTCCATTGTAAGTCAGTGCTCCATAACGTACAGCATTCCCAAGACGAACATCTGCAACATCTTTTATAAATATAGGAACGCTTCCTGTCTCATTTTTTACGTAAATATTTTTAATGTCTTCCAGTGAGGCCACAAGGCCAATTCCCCGGATAAAATAAGCATTTGGCTTTTTGTCGATATAAGCTCCTCCTGTATTCTGGTTATTTTTTTCTAATGCTGTAAAAATGTCGGTAATGCTTACTCCCATGGCTTTAAGGCGGTCCGGGTTTATACCGACTTCATATTGCTTCAATTCTCCTCCAAAGCTGTTGATTTCTGCTACGCCCGGGGTTCCGTTCAGCTGTCTTCGGACGATCCAGTCCTGCATGGTACGGAGCTCTTTGGCTGAATATTTCTTTTCGCTGCCTTTTTTTGGGTGAAGAATATACTGATACACTTCCCCGAGACCGGTACTCACAGGGGCAAGTTCTGGTGTCCCCACGCCTTTTGGAATTTCCTCTACAGCAAGTTTCAGCTGCTCATTGATCAGTTGTCTGGCAAAATAGACATCTACATTTTCTTTGAATACCACAGTGATTACGGAAAGCCCAAACCTGGAAATACTCCTGGTTTCCTGGATATCCGGAATATTCGCAATACTCTGCTCTATAGGGAAAGTTACAAGCTGCTCCACTTCCTGCCCTGCCAGTGTAGGACACGCGGTAATGATCTGCACCTGATTGTTGGTGATGTCAGGAACGGCATCTATGGGAAGTTTTGTAGCACTCCATACTCCCCAGATGATCAATAGAAGGGTCATAATACCGACGACCAACTTGTTTTTGATACTGAATTTTATGATTTTATCTAACACGATCTGTATTTAATTTTAATTGGTTATAAGTGCATACGGAGATAATGCCGATGCAAAAATATCACGAAGACCTCTGCAATAAAATTGCAAAGTTCAATAGATCAGAAAGCATAACTTTCTAATAATCAATAAAATTAAATCTTAGGGGGCTGCCAGATATGGTCGTACATCTGGTAAGCAAAATTGTTGTTATGAAAAAGAATTTTCTTTGAAAAATAAGCCTGAACATGGCTCTGAACTTGAAACAGCGGATCCATTTTGAAAGAAGCAAAGGTCATCTGGCAGCAGCAGCAGCTACACAATGGCGAACATACATCTCCTTTATCTTTTGAATGAGATTCCTGTATGTGGAATGACAGTTTGGCCTCTGTTTCTACTGAAGGACGGCGCGCATCTTCACAAGGCATTAATGATAAAGCCATGAAATAGAACGCAAGTATCCATCTTAAAAGGTCCATATGGGAACAAAGGTAAAGTTTTTTTCTAAAACTGAAAGTTTATCTAAAATTTTTATCATATTCTTAACATTGTATTGTTTTTTAAAAGTACTGTCTATTTTTCTTTATTTTTGAGATAATGGATTATATCCAACATAGCTATTAAGATCGGTTTTAAGGAGAATAGAAAGGAGAAGATTGTTTATTTTGTGAAAGAGTCATGACAAATTTTGATGCAATAAAAAGTTTATTTCTTATTTATCTTTTTTCAAAATCTTTAATAAAAACTACATTACGAAAAAAAACTATCCCAAACAACCGAACAGCCATTTTAAAGAATAGCAGCTCTTATTCAATCTATAACATCTCTAGACTATAGTCAGTACTTTTTTATTTCTAAAAAGTATTCATTTTTATAGAAATAAAATACACCAAATTTTAACGTTTCACAAAATATATTCATACCCACAACTAATCAATTGTAAAACATTAACTATGAGAATATTCTTATGATTATTAAACAAATAACTCTTTTTATTGTGAACTAAAAAAGATACTTTTGTAAAAATTATTTAACATATTTTAAGATTATTATGATGAAACAAAAATTACTAGTGCTCGCCCTATTGGCATCATCTTTTAGTTTTGCACAGTTGGCAGTTCCCTCAGGGCAGGTGCAGGCAACCGCAAATGCCTCTACGGGGAACGTAGGAATTGGTACGAATAATCCTCAAGCTAAGTTTGATATTGTTTTTGGAGGAGAGCCAAAAACAATAAAGTTTTTAGAATCATCAAATGCTGTCAATTCAATGAATTCAATGTTACGTTTTACTTGGTATAATGATACAGCAGATTTAGGAATTGTAAGAAGTGGTAGCGAGCCTATAGAAGCAATGGCGATAAGATTTAATCAAAACGAAGTAGCAAGATTTACCCCAGAGGGTACATTTAGAGTAGGTAATGCAGGGCACTTTACATTTAATGGAGCTGCAGATTTATGGCTTGAGTATCCAAACAGAGGTTCAGGCGGCCGTGCTATGGTACACGACGGGGGTAATGTACTTACGTTAAATTATGCTAATGATTTCACCGGAGGTACCCGCTTAGGTACAAGTTTTTTAGTCAAAGGTGATAATGCTTCCTTACAAGGAAAATTAGAAGCCAAAGAAGTGAAAGTAACTCTTACACCAACAGCAGATTTTGTTTTTGATGAGAATTATAATCTTCCAAAATTAGAAGATGTAGAAAAACATATCAAAAAGAAAAAACACCTTCCCGAAATTGCTTCTGCAAAAGTTATGGAAAAAGAAGGAGTAAATGTGGGTGAATTTCAAATTAAGTTATTGCAAAAAATAGAAGAGCTTACCCTATACTCAATCGAGCAAAGTAAGCAAATAAAATCTCAATCCGAAGAAATTAAAGAACTAAAAAAACAAGTCCAACAGCTTCTTCCCACTAAAAAATAAAATCACAAATGAAAAAAAAATTACTTTCGATATTTTCATTATTTGTAGGTTTCTTTGGATATTCCCAGACAGAAGTCTATTTCAAATATGACGAAGCCGGAAATCAGAGATACAGAGGGACTAATGCAGCAGCTAAAAATGCACCTACTGAAGCGGTTAAACAAGAAACCAAAACAGTAGCCGCCCTGCAACAGCAAGAAGCTCCTTCTATGGATGAAAAAACTTTCTTAAAACAGATCAGGCTTTATCCTGTACCCGTTAATGACGTTCTTACCATCGACTGGACTGAAGAAGCAGATGATCTTATAGAGTCCGTTTCATTATACCAGCACAGTACAATGCACTGGAAATTCCAGCAACAGAATATTCCGGGATTAAACCGTCAGCTTAAGATTAACATGGCAGGTTATGACTGGGGTGTTTATATTCTGCGATTTACATTAAAAGACGGTAGAGTGTTTAGCCGAAATGTTACAAAACGATAAGCTATTTTTTGATTCGTCGTCTATCAATTTATTAACACAAAGAAAAAGAATATGAAAATTTTCTATTCATTCATAATATCCTGTCTCTCAATATTAGGGTACTCTCAAACAATATTATACCAAGCTGAAAGTACCTCGCGAACGGTTCAGGATCCACAGACTGTAGTGCTTGCGCAGGGATTCCATGCAACATCCAATATATCTAATCCTTTTGTTGCTAAAATTGGGCCGGGTACTGAAAATCCGGGAGGAGGGCCTACAAATTCAGATGCAGGCGCAACTAACCCATCTGGAACAACTTCTCCAACAGGACAAAGTTTTCATGACACTAAAGGAAATATAGAAGTGAACGGAGCTGGGCAACTTCAGTTTACTTTGCCTATTGCTCTTCCACCTGGGGTAAAAAGTGTAGCTCCACAAATTAATTTAGTTTATACAAGCGGTTCTAACAACGGAATTGCAGGATATGGCTGGAACCTGTCAGGTTTAACAGCTATTTCAAAAGTTGGGAAAACGGTTGAAGCAGATGGAGAGGCTAAAGGAGTTCAATTAGATTATTCCGATTACTACAGTTTCAACGGTCAAAGGCTGATTTTGAAATCAGGAGAATATGGAAAGGACGGGGCGGAATATATTACAGAGAAGTATTCTAATGTAAAAATCAAATCAGTTGGTCAGGCTCACAATATATTAGAACCTTTGAATAGTCCTGCATATTTTGAAGTAACATTTGAAGATGGTTCACAAGCTTGGTATGGGTCATGGGCAGGAGCTCCTCCATTTGATTATTCAGCCAGAACGCCCATCGAATATAATATTGTAAAATGGATAGATACACAGGGAAATGTTATCAATTATAACTATCAGCAAGAAAGAAACGTGGCTGTATTAAGCTCAATATCATGGGGTGGTAATGAGACTCTTAACAAGGCTAATTTCAATGAAATCTCGCTTACTTATACTACGAGAGACTTGATTGAACAATCTTATGTAAGTGGAAAAGATTTTATCCAAAATAAAATATTAACAGAAATTAAAGTAACTTCAAATGGAAGTCAATTTAAAAAATATATTGTAAGTTATATTAAAAACGGAACAAATTATCAGGTAGTTGATAAAATTATAGAGTATAACGCTGATAACAATGCGGCTAATCCAGTAACTTTTACTTATCCAATTCCTACACAGCCCATTTTAGAATTTTCAAACAACAATGTAGATAGTTTTGATAACGTAAAACTCACAGGTGATTTTAATGGGGACTCTTACCTCGATTTCGTCTTAAATAATGGCACTGTAAAGCTTGGTGGCTTTAATGATACTTTTACTGATATTTCTACAGGCAAAATTTTTAATTCAGAAGCAAAGGTTGTTCATACTTTATTAGATGAAGAGAAACAAGTATATAGCGGAAATGGGATTGTTCAATATGAGAATGGTAAGATAGTAGGTTATATTTTCAGAGATAATATATTTGTAAAAATATTTGAAAAATTAATATATGATGAAGCAGGATGCTCAGCTGGTAACGATCCTCCACCTGCAGGCTGTCATATGCTATCACCATCCTTAAATGAAGGTGACCTCAACGGAGATGGTATTTCAGATATATTTTTAAGTTTAAAACAGCAAATCTGTGAATGGATTCCAGATCCTAATTGTAACAATTTCAATTCTAATGATACTACTAGTCGTCCCCCTCCATGTACTATACTTAATTGCAGTACTTATTCTATTGGAAATTTTATAGTAGATTTAAAAAATGCAGACGCTCCTTTATCTACCTATACTATTGATTCAGGAATCAATGAAAGTACTTATTATCAGCAGCAGTATCTGGATGTAGATGGCGATGGAAAAATAGATATTATTGATGTTTCCAATACAGCTTATACGGTATTTGAGTTTGTAAAAACTGCCTCTAATCAGTATCTTAAGAAAATCAGATTCACAGGTAGTTTAGCTGAAACAAAAGCATCAGAATCTCCGGTATTATTCGGAGACTTTAATGGTGATGGAAATATTGATTTTACAATCCCAACCACAGATACGCAAGAGAAAGATGACTGGAGATTTTATATAGGTAATGAAAAAGGCTTCTCTAATTTCCTGAAAGCAAACCTGTTGAAATATAGAAAACCCAATGACTATCAAAACAGTAGTCACCCAACTTTTAATATTTACAGGAACTTTTATACAGCATCAGATATTAATAAAGACGGTAAGTCAGATATTGTACATATAAACTCTTTTAATAAGGCTGGTCAGGTAAATTCAAACGGAAGTATAATTAGCCGATACTTTGGCTATACTATTGCAGTTTATACTGCTAACGGAGTTACAGCAAATGACAGTCCTGATTTCTTTACCAGCTATACTTATGGAGGTTATAATTACGTAACTAATGATCTTGGGAATTTTACGTTATTTTCTCCGATTACCTCACAAATTAAAGTAAATAACAACTATTATGATGTATTTTTATTCTGGAAAGAAAGAATGCACAAGCTTAAATCTCCTTCTTCGATCAGATTGCTATCTCAAATCCAATCTATTAGTCAGGGAGGAATTACTACATCAGTAGATTATTTAGAGGTAATTCCAAATAATCCTCTTAATCCTAATTTTTATCAAAAACTTAAAAAAGAATATTATCCTTATTTTTCTTTAAACAGAATTGACCAATCCTATGCTGTATCACAGTTAAGGCAAGAAGGAAGAAAGCAGGATTTTCGATACAGAGGTATGACTGGACATATGCATGGAAAAGGAATGATGGGTTATCATCAGTCTGCTCGTTCGTCATGGTATGCTGATGGCTTTGAAAATATCAAGGTTTGGTCTGGAGCAGAAATTGATCCTCTTTTTGATGGGATGCCAGTAAAAGAATGGAGTATTAAAACTAACAGTGAAAACAATATTTTCCCTGTAGATATTTCTGAAAATAACACTCAGTTATTGAGCTTTAAATCTACTATATATGAATCATACAAATTATTAAATGGACTGGTTATTACCTCTCCAGTTTCCGATACCGATAAACCACAGGTTGTAACAGCTACAGTCCCCACAAGTACTAAAACAAAGGACTTCCTGAATGGTACATTAACAAATACCTCTATTACTTATGGAGATTATTATCTTCCAAAGCAAAGTGTATCGAATATTAATAACGGGTATGCCATAACAACTTCCAGTTTCGAATATATTCATAATTTCTCAGGAGTCGGAGCAGATTATTTTATAGGTCGTCCTCAATCTAAAACTGATCTTATACAAGCGTATGGAGATACCAAATCGGCAAAAGAAGAATATACCTATGACAATAATCTTTTAAAGACCCTTAAAATAGGGAACAGAGACAATACCGGCTATTTGCTCGAAACTTACAATTACGATGGTTTTGGCAATATCACCGAAAAAACAATCAGCAATAGCGTAGACTCCCAAACCCGGAAAGAAACAAGTCAGTACGAACCTAAAGGAAGGTTTGTAGAGAAAAAGACAGATAATTTAGGATTAGAAACTAATATTGAATACAATGATTGGGGACAGATAAAAAAACAGACTGATCCTATAGGGAATACGCTTGTTAATACCTATGACAATTGGGGAAAACTATTAACTTCCAAGACTAATTTAGGAGGAACCACCACCTATAAGTATGAAAGAGACGATAATGCTAATATTATTCTTATCCAATACAATCCTGATGGAAAGATCTCGAAGAAATTTACTAGCAGATTGGGTCAGGATTATAAAACCTCTACTAAAACGTTTGGACAAGGACAATTTGTTTCTAAAGATACCCAATATGATGTACTGGGAAGAAAAATCAAGGAATCTGAGCCTTATTTTGAAGGACAAAGTGTTTCCCAATGGAATATTATCACTTATGATGATTCTGTATTCCCTATCACCAAGGCAACCGCTACAGCATTCAATGGCAAGCAGATGGAGACCATCGTTTCAGGATTAACCACAACCGTAAAAGAACTCAACGGTTACCAAAGAACCACTTCCAAGACCAATGATGTGTTAGAAAATGTAATTTCTTCAACAGATAAAGGTGGAACGATCCAATTCTCATATAATGCAGCAGGAGAACAAATCAAAGCCCAATATGCTGAGAACATTGTCACTACAAAATATGATTCTTGGGGAAGAAAATCAGAATTTAATGATCCTTCCAACGGATTGTATAAATATGAATATGACGGTTTTGGGCAACCTAAGAAAATTATCAGTCCGAAAGGAACCAAAGAATATAATTACAATACTTTAGGGCAATTAATTTCCCAAAAAGAAATTTCAACGGTTGATGGTGGGGAAGCAACCAATAAATTAATTTCCTTTACTTATGATGATAAGGGAAGGATAATTTCAAAAGGTGGAACATCCAAAGGAAAAGCCTACAGTTCAAATATATCTTATGATCCGCAGGGAAGAATATTATCATCCTCAGAAAGCAGCAACGGAAAATACTTTATCCAAAAAGGAATAACTTATGATGATAAAGCAAGAGTAATTTCTTATGAGAAGCAACTCTATTCTTCCGGTGTTCTTACTAAAGTTCAGATTGAAAATGTGTATAGCGCCTGGAATGGAGAATTGTATCTGGTAAAAGACAAAAATTCAAGCAAAATCCTTTGGGAGTTAAAAGAAGCCAATGCTAGAGGTCAGGTGTTGAAAACAAAATTAGGAGCAGCAGATATTAACAATACCTACGATCCTAATGGATTCCTCACGAATGTTAATCATTCGTCACAATTAAAACCTTCTATTCTCCAACTTTCCTATTCATTCGATGCCATTAAAAATGAATTGAATAGCAGAACAACTGGAGGAGACTTTAATATTGTAGAATCATTCGATTATGATGACAATAACAGATTGATAAATTGGACGAATCCTGTAACTGGAATTAAGCCAACAAGCAACAGAAACGTTTATGATATAAAAGGGAGAATCACCCAGAACGATCAGGTAGGAACTATCAAGTTTGAAAACTCTGCCAAGATTTACCAACCAACTGGAATGACCCTGAATGCCGCAGGAACACAAAATTATAATAATGATCTAATCCAAAGCATTGCCTATAATGAAAACAATGACCCGGTATTCATTGATGGAGAAAAAGGAGATATTGCTTTCCAATATGGGTTAACAAGCATGAGACAACGAGTAACTTACGGAGGTAACTTTAGTGTTGATGGAGACGGAAAATTCACCAAATTCTACAGTGAAGACGGAAGTTATGAAATTGTAAAAGACAACACGACTGGAAAAGAAAAGCATATCATTTATATAGGTGGAACACCATATGAATCAAATATTGTATATTTAAAGAACTTTACGGAGAGCAGCGGTTCTTATAATTTTTTACATAAAGATTATATCGGCAGTATCTTAGCCATTAGTGATGAAGCAGGAAACAAGCTTGAACAGAGGCATTTCGATGCTTGGGGTAATTTTACCCATCTTCAAATTGGAAATGGGGCTATTGTTACAGATAAGAATATAATTGACAACGCTTTGCTATTAGTAGATAGAGGATATACCAGCCACGAGCATTTTACAGAAGTAGGCATCATCCACATGAACGGAAGGTTGTATGATCCATTATTAAGAAGATTCTTAAATGCGGATGAAAATATTCAGGATCCTTACAATACCCAGAATTACAATAAGTATGGGTATGTGATGAATAATCCTTTGATGTTTAATGATCCAAGCGGGGAATTCTGGCAGTTTTTAGCGATTCCTATTGTTAAAGCAGTACTTTTTGCTGTTGTTTCTTACACAGCCACTGTTTTGATTACTGGCTCGAAGTTTAATATTCTGAACTTATATTCTACCATTGTAATGAGTATGATAAGTGCTGGAATAACAGGTGTTATAGGGGATGTTTTTACTAATTCTGCTGCAAGTATAGGAACTGAAGCTTTAAGAAGCCTCGTTCATGCAGGAGTGCAGGGAACGCTGAGCTTTATGCAGGGAGGTAATTTCTTTACTGCAGCTGCTAGTGCATTTTTAGCAAGTGCAGTATCTTTCGGATATGGGCAAGCTGTTGGAGATGTATACAGTGGTGTAGGACAGGTTGCTGTTGGAATGATTTCCGGGGGTGTAGGATCCGCCCTTACAGGAGGAAACTTTTGGGACGGTGTGAAGATTGGTGGGATTGTAGCGTTGTTTAATCATACTACGCATAGAATTGGGAATGAACCCACACAAAAAGGAAAGCAGGAGAAAGAGCCGTGGGACTTGAATGGTGACGGAAAAATGGACTTGGGTGAAGCAAACAATTGGTATAGAAAAGGGAATGGTGGTGCTGTCACTTTAGATGCAAGTAAAATAGATTTAAATTCTGTTGATACGAAAGGCTGGGTTAAAGGAAAAACATATAATGTTCAAACTTTGATAAGCTCAAGTGATGGTAGAGTTTTAGGAAATATTACCGTTAAGTATCTTGGAAATAATCAAGTAAAAATATTACCAGACACTTATAATTTTGAACAGCATGGAAATTTTACAGATAGTCCTTTTAGGAATGCAGCAACAGTTATTGGTAAATGGTATGCAGGACAAGGAGGAATTGAATTTCAAATAAATTTTAAAGGTATAAATACCATCAGACCGAGAGTCTGGAATTTTGAAAGAGGACCTAAATACTAAATATATGAGAAGCATAATATTTATAGTAATCACTTTTTTTATAATATTTTCTTGTAATATATCAGATAGTTATGAGAAGTTACCTTTTGGGGGTTATGAAATTGATTTTGAAGGTGGTAGTCAAAACAGGCTACTGAAAAATAATGAATTAATTATTGATAGTGGACTAGTGGATTGCATGTATAATGATGTTTATATGTTAGTTTCTGTAGATACTACTTATTCTATGAATCCAGAAAAAAAAGATAAGAAAAATTTGAAATATTTTATACAAGATCTAAAAAAAGATACTATTATCAAGAAAATATCTTATAAAGATCTAAAAAAGATTATAAAAGAAAAATCTTTAAAAAATATAGATATTACAAATTAAAATGAAGTTCTCATTTCAAAATAAAAAGCTTATACTTCTTTTTACGTTAACTTCTAATATTTCTCAAAACCCTGCCACATTTGTTGCAGGGTTTAATCAACCTGTTTAAACTTTATTTTCTGAGAAACATAATAGAAAAAAACAATAAGCATAAACAACGAGACTTTACAATATTTACAGGACAAATATATTCAAATAAAATCCCTTTAATTTATGAAGTTTATAATAATCCGTGACGTGAAAGCTAATAGAATACATAACTAATTTGATAAAAAGCCACGATATTAAAACATCGTGGCTTTTTTAAAAATCAAATCTAAATAAAACTACAAATTCGGATTATTCTCAATCTCTTTCTGCGGAATACTAAACAGATAATACTTACTGTTCGGTGCAAAAGAAGTTTGGTCCGGGAAATTAAAGACCGAATGTCCTCTTCCGTTCACTGTTTTTACCGTTCCATCAGGAGTTGTTACTTGTACTTTTATCGGCTGGCCGTTGGTATCCACGTACGGTTTTCTTACTACTGTACCTTGCGTTCTGATAATATCGGAAAGAGAGAATCCTTCTCCGAAAAGCTCTTTTCTTCTTTCAATCAATATCTCTTTGATCACATCATTTTGCACAAGAGAACCTGTATAAGGATTGGCATTTCTCGCGGTTTTTAATTGGTTTAAAGCTGCAACAGCATTGGTAACATTTCCGTTTCTTGCTTCTGCCTCGGCTTCAATCAAATACATTTCTGCAGCTCTCATCAATACAATATCTGCGATGAGTCCGGTTTTAAATTTAAATTTGGAATACCTCAACAGCCCTTCCCTGCCCGGCAGACCATCCCATTGAAACAGCTGAAATCTAATGTCATTCGTATCAAATAAATCTTTGAAAAAAGGGTCCGCCATAAAACTGTAGTAATAGCTTCCCGAAGAAGACACATCCAGATAATGGAAAGCATAGCTCGCTCCTGATTGTTCCTGAGTTTGTCCGTGTCCCCAAATCCATTCGCTATTGCTGATGTCATTGAAGCCTTCCTTATATTTTTCAGCAGTCATTAAGGGATAACCTGCTCTGGCAATCTTTGCAGCTGCAGCCGCCTTACTCCATTCTCCGGTATTCAGGTAAGTTCTTGCTAAAAGTCCATTTACTACGGCTTTATTGATCTTATCTTTATTATTTCTGGTATAATTGGCCAACAGATTATCTGCTTCTGTAAGATCACTTTTAATCAACGTATAAATTTCCTCCAGGCTTGCTCTCTTTTTTGGAACTGAACTGATGGTTGAAGGCTCTGTGTAGATAGGAGCTGTAAGTGCTGTTTTGTCTTTTAAATAACTGAACTGGTAAAAGCTGGCCAGGTTCAGATAACAGAAGGCTCTTAACGCTTTAGCCTGCCCTTTTACCTGGTTCTTTTTCTCCTGGCTCCCCTCGGTCTGGTCAATACGGGTGATCACATTATTCATATTATTAATCGTTGAATACAATGTCGACCATATAAACTGCGGTCTCGACGCTGTATTGTTGATCATTTCCGTAAAAGCATAGGCAGACGGAAAGCCATATTTATTCGTTAGAATCGCCACATCACTTCCCATGGCATCACTTGTCCTCAAGACGGTTGAATAACCGATATTTGCATAAGTTGGACCGTCATCATTCAATTTTGCCCACGCACCATTGATCACCGTTTCTGCGCTTTCGGCCGTTTTGAAAACTTCAGCACCGTTAGCCTGATCCGTAGGAGCCGTTTCCAGTTCGTTTGCACAGCTGGTCAACGACCATGCTGCGATCAGGGCAAAAGACATATATTTTAATTGTTTCATTGTTTCAATTTTAAATAGGTTAAAGAGTTGCCTGAAGACCGAAAGTTATCGTTCTCATGGCAGGATATCTGTAATAGGTTGTTCCATCCAGTGCCTGTTCCGGGTCCATTCCTTTATGTTTGTAGAAAGTCAGAAGGTTTTCTGCCTGAACATAAATTCTGAATTTTTTTAATCCTAATTTTTCAAAATAATCGGAAGGAAGTGTATAGCCCAGACTCACATTTTTAAGTCTGGCATAGGTTCCGGAGTATAAAAACCTTGAAGAAGTGGAAGTCCAGTTATTTGTTGCTGTGCTTAATGCAGGAACATCTGTATTTGGGTTTTCCGGCGTCCATCTGTTCAGCATTTCTGCACTCCATGCACGTCCGCCGGCGCTTCCGTTCGACATTAATGATGTATAATCCGTATCAAGGATCTTCCCACCGATACTGAAGGTCAGCAATCCTGAAAGATCAAAGTTTTTATAGGCAATACTTGTGGTAACCCCTCCCATTACTTTAGGCAATGCAGATCCCTGTACTGTTTTGGTTGCTTTTGCATATTCTGAAGTGGTCCCGTCCACTGTATTCCCGTTCGCATCCTGATAAATGTATCTCCACAGAGGTTTTCCGTTGGAAGAATCTACTCCCATCCATTCAGGAATAAAGAAATCATAAATAGAACCTCCTACTTCAAGACGTTTTGTTCCCGTAATCACGGATCCTTTAGGCAGCTTTGTTATTTTATTGGTCAGAGTACTCAGGTTGACATCCACATTCCATTGGAAATTATCATTTTTAACCGGTGTTGTAAAGAATGAAAATTCAAAACCTGTGTTCTGTATTGTTCCTACATTAAAAGGAAAATCACTGATCCCAAGAGATGGCGCAACCGGCATATTAAACAAAAGATCCTGACTCTTACGTTTAAAATATTCTATATTCCCTTTCACCCTGTTATTAAGAACGGCAAACTCAAGACCTACGTTTAAATTAAGATTGGTTTCCCATTTCACATCATTGGTCTGTACTTTTTCCAGAACAGTTCCCGGCTCGCCAAGATTATTATAAAATTTATACAATTCCTGGTAAGCATAGTAAAGAGAAGATCCATTCGGTCTTCGCAGTTTATCATTCCCCTGTCCACCATAGCTGGCACGCAGTGTCAGCTGGTTGAATACATTTAAATTCTTGATAAAATCTTCATTTGAAGCTTTCCACGAAGCCCCCACTGACCAGAATTTCCCCCATCTGTTATCGGCAAAGAACCTTGAAGAACCGTCCGCCCTTCCGGATACCGATAAAAAGTAAGTATTATTGAAATCATATTCTGCTCTTCCCAGGAAACTCAACAAAGAGAATTTGTCGCTGTTACCGCTAAAGCTTCCCAATAAAGCAGCTGCATCAGGCTCATAATAATAAGGAAGAGAAAACTGGCTTCTGGAACCGGATATCGTCTGATAATCATATTTGTAGAACTCCTGCCCTCCCAGAACATTCAGGTGATGTTTCCCGAATTTTTTGTCGAAAGTCAGAATATTACTGGTTGTATAAGATAATGTTCTGCTGTTGGACTTCGTTACAGAACCGCCAATTTCACTCCCTTCCCCGAGAAGCGGATTGGAGTAGTAATGACCGTTATAATTCACCAAATCAACGGAAAAGCTGGTTTTAAATTTCAGTTCCGGAAGGAAAGTAAATTCTAAAAATCCTTTCCCGGAGAAGTTGTCCTCTTTATTTTCGTTCTTGTCCAAAGGTAATGTTGCTGCTGCATTCTGGTTCTGCAATGCACTGGTAGGCCTGTATTTTCCGAAATCAAAAACACGGTTTCCTTCTGCATCCAGCACGTAGCTTCCATCTGCATTTCTTTCATAGTAAGGATAGAAAGACGGAATAACCCTGGCCGCATTGATGATATTGTCAGTTCTCGAGTCTGATGACGGCGGCGCATTCTGGATACTGTTGGTGTAGCTTAAATTAGCTCCTGCATTCAACCATTTTTTAACTTCGGAATTGATTTTTAACCTGGTAGAAAACTTTTGAAACCCGGATTCAATGGCAATTCCTTTATCATCAAGATAGCCTAATGAAAAGAAGTAATTGCTTTTCTCACTACCGCCACTGATGTCAAAATCTACCTGGCTTCTGGAAGCTGTTCTCTGAAGGATATCTCTCCAGTCATCATTCCACAAAGCTTTTGCTCCGGGAACAAGCTTTCCGTCTGTCCCTACAGGGTTGGGAAAACCGGCTCCGTAAGGATTGATCCCCAAAGCAGTTGTCAGGTTGTCACTCGCCATCTGTGCTGCCTGCTGTGAGGTGATCTGTCCCGATTTATATCCGTTTCTCAATGCTTCCCAATACAACTGGAAGTATTGATCTGTGCTCACCTGCTTATAATCCTTTACCGCTCTGCCGGAAAATCCCTGACTAATATTAAAATTAATCCTGGACTCTCCTTTCTTGCCGGATTTTGTTGTGATGATAATGATTCCGTTGGCTCCCCTTGAACCATATAATGAACTTGCCGTTGCATCTTTCAAAACACTGATGGATTCAATATCATTAGGACTGATGGAATTGATGTTTCCGTCAAAAGGAATTCCGTCCACCACATACAATGGATCACTTGAAGCACTTATGGAACCAATTCCTCTTATTCGTACAGAAGCGGTAGAACCCGGCTGCCCGGACGCACTTACTGCCTGAATTCCCGGAACCTGTCCTTCCAGGGCTTTTGTAATATTGGTCACCGATCTGTTATTGATTTTATCACTGGATATAGTAGCTACTGAACCGGTGTAACTTGTTCTTTTAGCCTTACCATAAGCAATGACAACCACTTCATCGATTTCCTTTTCGTTGACCGTATCTTTCTTAGTTTGGGTTTGGGTCTGTGCCTGTACGCCCATTATTCCTAAGAAAAATACAGCAACAGGGGGAATCCAAACTTTAGAATTAATTAAATTTTTACTAATCATAATCAATTTTATTTATCATATATTAAAAATTTGCCCTTTGCAGAAAAATCAGCAAAGGGCATCGCTCAATACGATAAACCAAGTGCTTATTTTTCCTTTATAGGCTGAATGTAACACCTTGCACTGGGCAGGTTGTTAAGATTTCACAGGGTCAGTTCCCTCCATCTTTCTTTATAAGCCGATCGAAATATGTTTGCAAATCTAAAAACAATTAGTCTACAAAACAAGTAGACTTTAAAATTTATTATGAAATATTTTCAAAAATTAACTTAATTTTTATTCAAAACTTAGAATTACAACGGGTTACAGAATTACGAAATATTTAAACATGATAAATATCATTACATATAATGCAATGAAACAAAACGGATAATTAAAATAAAAAAAAGTTCTATAATCGAACTAAACTATTTAAATTTATAACATGAAAGTTTTAATTATAAACGGCCCTAATCTCAATCTGCTAGGTACAAGAGAACCGGAAATCTATGGAACTATTTCCATGGAGGATTATTTGGAAAGATTAAAAACGGAATTTCCTTCTCATGAATTAAACTATTATCAGTCCAACATTGAAGGAGAGATGATCAACAGGCTGCAGGAAGATGATTTTGATGCTTTGGTAATTAACCCCGGAGCGTATACTCATTATTCGTATGCCATCTCGGATTGTCTGAAAAACATCAGAAAACCAAAAATAGAAGTTCATATCAGTAATATTTACAAAAGAGAGGAGTTCCGTCAGAAATCTGTTACGGCAGCCAATACAGATGCGGTATTGTCCGGTTTTGGAATGGATGGGTACAGGCTGGCGATCTTAAGTTTGAAATGATAAACAGGATTTCAATGTTTCTGAAGAAGATGTTTCGACTCTGCTCAGTATGACATTCCTGGTAACAATATAAAAAAAGCCTCATTATCATGAGGCTTTTTGTTGGATTAGGTAGTCTGCTGCTGAAGCTGTGGTCCTGAAGCAACTAACTTCTTCCCTTCTTCAGTATCGCAATACTGTTCAAAGTTTTTGATATATCTTGCAGCAAGGTCTTTTGCTTTTTCTTCCCATTCCGCAGCAGTGCTGTATGTTTCTCTAGGATCCAGGATACCTTCAGAAACATTCGGAAGCTGAGTTGGAATTTCAAGGTTCATGATCGGAACCTGAGTTTTAGGAGCATTTTCGATGGAACCGTCAATGATTGCATCAATGATTGCTCTGGTATCTTTAAGAGAGATTCTCTTTCCTGTTCCGTTCCATCCTGTATTGACCAGATAAGCTTTAGCTCCGTGTTCCTTCATTTTTCCAATCAGTGTTTTAGAATACATGGTTGGGTGAAGGGTAAGGAAAGCTTCTCCGAAAGCAGGAGAGAAAGATGGTTCCGGCTCAGTAATTCCTCTTTCAGTACCTGCCAGCTTGGAAGTATACCCACAAAGGAAGTGGTACTGTGCCTGGTTTTCATCTAAAATAGAAACCGGAGGCAATACTCCAAATGCATCGGCAGAAAGATAAACAATTTTTTTAGCGTGCCCTGCCTTAGAAGGAAGAACAATCTTGTTGATATGATAAATCGGGTAAGATACTCTTGTATTTTCTGTAATAGATCCGTCTTTATAGTCAGCGATTCCGTTGTGTACCACTACATTTTCAAGAAGTGCATCTCTTTTGATCGCTCTGAAAATATCCGGTTCTTTTTCTTCTGAAAGATCAATAACTTTAGCATAACATCCTCCTTCATAGTTGAATACGCCATTATTGTCCCAACCGTGCTCATCGTCACCAATCAGGAATCTCTTAGGATCTGCAGATAGAGTTGTTTTTCCAGTCCCTGAAAGACCGAAGAAAAGAGCTACATCACCATCCTCACCTACATTGGCAGAACAGTGCATGGAAGCCATTCCTTTTAAAGGAAGATAATAGTTCATCATGGCAAACATCCCTTTCTTCATCTCACCACCATACCATGTCCCTCCGATGATCTGTAGTTTTTCAGTAAGGTTGAACATGATAAAATTCTCAGAATTAAGCCCTTGAGCTTCCCATTCCGGATTGGTTGTTTTGGAACCATTGATTACTGTGAAATCCGGCTCTCCGAAGTTTTCAAGCTCATAGTGAGACGGACGGATAAACATATTGGTAACGAAATGCGCCTGCCACGCTACTTCAACGATGAACCTTACTTTTAGCCTGGTGTCTGTATTGGTACCACAAAAAGCATCAACTACATAAATTTTCTTAGCCTCAGAAAGCTGGTTCAGCACTAATCCTTTACAAAAATCAAAATTTTCCGCTGTTGTAGGAAGATTTACTTTTCCGTCCCAGAAAATTGTGTCTCTTGTAACATCATCCTGAACGATATATCTGTCTTTAGGTGAACGACCTGTGAAAACCCCGGTTTTTACTGATACTGCACCGGATTCTGTAAGTTCAGCTTTCTCAAAGCCTTGATTTTCAGGAGCTATTTCAGCCTGATACAACTCTTCATAAGACGGGTTATAGACGACTTCATAATTTCCTTTAATCCCTAATTTTTCTAAATCCTGGATGATTTTAGCGTGTTTCATTTTACTTATATTTTCTATTTCTTTATTGGGTTCAACAAAATTAATATTAATTATTTGTTAAAGGTGGTTTAAATATAATGATATAAGTCAGAATGACAAATAAAAAAACAGGATTGTAAATTACTGATTATAAATTAATTATATCAGACCATTCGAAAACAGTATTGAAACCTTTTCCCCAAAAATAGTCCTTATAGCCGTGAAATTTGGCACTCATCACAAAATCTCCACCCCAGGCTCCCAAACTTTTAACGAAAACAGGACAGTCTGCAAAAAACCGTTCTTTAACTGTAGGAATTTCAAGGAATTTTGAAATTTTTTGCTCATGAATCATCATCAATTCAGAAAAATTTTCCAATTCGTTGCATAACAAAACTTTTCTTGTGATATCCGAAAATTCATCAACAAGAATCCGGGACTTCAATTTGGACTTGTAAAAACTAATACCTTCCCTGCTATCCTGCTTCTGGTTTAAATGAATAAAAATCAGTTCATTTTTGAATGAAGGATTGAAATCTATCTTTTCGTAGCTGATCTTTGGCCGGCTTTGAAAAAGAACGGCGGATTTCTCTTTTGCCACTGCAATATCATAGCCGCTTCCTCCCAGGCTGATACTGTTAAGGTAGAAAGGATCAATGTCTGCCCACTCTGCAAGGTTGGTCATTAAGGTGGAACTGCTCCCCAGCCCGTAATCTGCAGGAAACTGGAGATTGGTTTTCAGATGGTAAGTAAAGTGGTTCTTGAATTTGGTTTCGGAAAGCTGCTGAACGTTTTTTAAGGTTTTCAGAATAAATTCAGCGCTTGAAGGAAGGTTGGTTTCGAGGATCTGCCAGTTTTTATAATCAATGACAGCTTTCAGCCATAATTTGTCCTGATGATGAGCTTCCCAAAAAATCAATGATTTTTCATCGTCTTTTTCATCAAAAAAAAACTCTTGTCCAAGCTTAGTGGGTACTGCCAGGACAAGAGCTCCGTCTATTGCGAAATATTCTGAAGTAAGCATAAGCTTTCCCGGTGAAAATATTCCGCTCATCGTATTTTAATTATATTGCAGAGGCAACATCTACAGAAGGATCAATTTTCTTGATCAGTCCCTGAAGAGTCTTTCCAGGACCTACTTCTACGAAATTAGAAGCGCCGTCTTTAATCATATTCTGAACAGACTGCGTCCATTTTACAGGACCTGTAAGCTGAGCAATCAGGTTTTGCTTGATTTCCTCAGGATTAATCACAGCTGTAGTCGTAATATTCTGGTAAACCGGAATAGTTGCTTTTCTGAATTTTGTTTTTTCAATAGCTGCGGCCAGTCTTTCTTGTGCCGGCTGCATTAATGGAGAATGGAATGCTCCGTTTACAGGAAGTAACAATGCTCTTTTTGCTCCTGCTTCTTTAAGCTTCACGCATGCTTCTTCTACTGCAGGGGTTTCTCCTGAAATAACCAATTGCCCGGGGCAGTTGTAATTGGCAGGCACTACAATTCCACTGATCTGTGCACAGATTTCTTCAACTTTAGCATCTTCAAGACCTAAAATTGCAGCCATAGAACTTGGATTGGCATCACATGCTTCCTGCATGGCTTTTGCTCTTTCGAATACCAGTTTCAAACCGTCGTCAAAGGATAAAACTCCATTGGCCACTAAAGCTGAAAATTCGCCTAAAGAATGTCCTGCAACCATTTCTGCTCCAAGACCGTTCACCGCTTTTAAAGCAGCAACTGAATGTATAAAGATTGAAGGCTGGGTAACCTCAGTTTTTTTAAGATCTCCATCCGTACCGTTGAACATCAAGGAAAGAATATCGAAACCTAAAATTTCATTGGCAGATTCCATTAAGTCCTTAATGTCTTTTCTAGAATCGTACAATTCTTTTCCCATTCCTACGAACTGAGAACCCTGCCCAGGAAATACAAGTGCTTTCATGTATTGAATTAAATATTATGCAAATATAAAGATAATGTTAAAAATATTCCTTTAAAAAGGCATAAATCGGTTAAGGAACTAGTCTGATCACACGGTATCCGGTGTTGACATAAGCTCCGCTTGCTTTAGATTTTACAAACTCAAACTTGGTAGCAAGCTGAGTCTGAACTTTATTCATCTGTTTAAAGATCTCTCCTTTTTTATTTTCTCTCGTCAGCATATCGTTCACGACATCAAAACCTACGATGGCATATTTTGGAGGGGTTTTACAGTATTTGCTTTTATAAGCAGCGAGGATTTCTTTTTCAAAACTTCCTTCTGCATTAATCTTTCTGTCCATCAGATACACAAGGCTTGCCTGACTCAGCTCATCCACTTTCTTCTCGAAAACTGGAGAATAATACATACTGAAGGCTTTTACACCCTGCACTTCTTTGGAAAGAGCAATGGTTTTGTTGGCAAAAGCTTCCCCGGCAGCATCGTTATCACTGGCAAGAATCGCAATAACAGGAGCAGACTGCCCGGTCATCATGTTCTTATCCAGCTGGATTTCTGAAGGAGAGTTAACAATAATGATATTTGGATTTTTAACTGCTTTTTCAAGGCCGCCTTTAATATAGCTGGCAATTTCTTTTTTGCTGTCTGCCACTACATATATTTTCTGATCTGAATAAACGGCTTTTACTTCTTCAACAATTTTATCTGCGTAGGTCTGGTCATTGGTTTCAACAATGATCAGATTGCTGTAGTTGTATAGTTCCGGTGAATTGGCAAATGGTGCTACAACCGGTATTTTCTGATTTCTTGTAAAATCAAGGACATCAATCACATTGGATTTGAAGAATGGGCCAATGATCAGGTCCGTATTCTCGGGATTGATCTGGGCCATTGAATTTTTAAATGAGGCTTCGTTTCCTGAATCTACGATTTTAATATCCAGTTTCTGTCCGCCGCTGGCATTTCTTTCAATAGCCAGTTTAGCTCCGGTAAGGAAATCCAGGGCCATAGCTCTGTATTGGGTTTCGTTGGTACTGTAACCGAAAGGCAGCATTAAAACAACGCTCAATGCATCTCCGTTTTTCTTTACATAAGCAGGATCCTGTTTTTTGATCTTTAAGACCATTCCTGTTTTCAATCCTTTGGAAAGCTCAGGATTCAAAGCAATCAGTTCATCGATTGAAACTCCGAATTTATTAACAATGGAGAACACCGTATCTCCCTGCTGAACAGTATAGGTAACATAATCATCAACAGTAGAAGTTACTGTAGATGTTGAAGTTTTTTCACTTCCCGAATCTATTTTTGTTTTCGGATTGACGGGTTCGGAAACCGCATCTGCATCCGTATTTGATTTTTTTACCCGGATGGTTTCACCTGGCTTAAGACCTTTTTCTTCTAATCCCGGGTTTAGGGCAAAAAGCTCCTGCTGGCTGATTCCAAACTGTTTTGTAATTCTGTAATAATTATCTTTTGACTGGATCACATACGCTTCTCCTTCTGCAGGTGTTGCCACTACAGCAGGTGCTTCGGTGTGGGTTTCTGCTTTAGTGACTACAGCGGCAGGAACAGCCTGCTGTTCTCCGCCATATTTTTTTATACTTTCAAGAGGTAAAATAATCTCGTCCCCTATTTTCATATGGGAATCGAGTTCAGGGTTCAGCTTTCTTAAATCGGTTTCAGAGATTCTGTATTGTTTTGTAATTCCGTAAATGGTCTGCTTAGGCTGAAGGATTATTTTCCCGACCTGGCCTACTGAACTTGATTTTACTTTTTCAGCGACGGCAGGTTTGGAAGCTGGAGCTGTATGTTTCTCAGCTCTCACCGTAACAACATCGCCTATTGCCAGCTTACCGTCTTTATATTTAGGATTCAGCTTTAACAATTCATCTACAGTAATTCCGTATTTTTTTGCAATATTATAGGGATTATCTCCTTTTACAACGGTGTGAGAGTTCTGGGCAGATACTCCCAAAACCATACATAAACTGGACAAAATAAAAAACCTCTTTATCATACTCGATAATTATAATTTACAAAAATACTTCTTTAAAATTAAATGGCAACAATTATTAATTTGGATTCTTGAACCACCATCTCTTCCCAACAATTTTCAAGCCATGAATAGCCATAGTCTGAAAAGAATATGCTAAAATTATAGACTCTTTCCTGCCATGTTTTTGAAGGGTGAACATCTAAAAACAGTTTTTCAAGTCTTTCAAGCAGCTCGCTCTGTTTTATTTTTTCTGCATGAAGCAGACGTTTTTTCATTCTTTTAAATGATTTCAGCTGTCTTACTTCTTCTGCTTTTACCATATTTCCGAAAGAACGCTCTGTGGTTTCTGCTATAGTTTTCAATTCGGAAAAGTTTTTCTCTAAAAGAAGCTCTTTTTCTTCAAGCAATGACAATACCCTGCTGTCTTTTAAAATTTTCTGATTGGTAATTGCCGTAAAGTTTCCAAAAAAGTCCTGAATATTCAGGTCCAGTTTCTCAATTTTCCCAACTGTTTTTTCTTTGATGAAAAGCATTGAATTTCTTGGAATCAAAACAGGGAAAGGGATATTGACCGCTTTAAAATAGTCTTTAAGCTCCAGCCAGTACATGATCTCGGCGTTTCCTCCAATATAAGCCAGGTTAGGCAGTACTTTTTCCTGATAAACCGGCCGCATTAAGGCATTCGGGCTGAATTTTTCCGGATGGTTTTCGAGTTCCTGAAGGATTTCTTCTCTTGTAAATTTTATGCCTGTATCTACTACAGTATATTTTTCACCGTCAAAATCGATTCTGTCTCTTGTTCCGGAAAGGTAAAAAAGGTTGATATCCCGTGGATTGACCTGTACCTTTCCATATTTCTCAGTCAGAAAATCTACTTTCTCTTTTGAGTTCTTCTGTAAGCTGAAATTCAGCAGTTCATCCTTGAAAATATCTTTAACCTGAATTTTAAGTTCTCTGGAATCTCCGTCTATGATCAATAATCCAAACTCAGAGAAGAGCCTGTTTACTAATATTTTGATTGCCTGCGTAAGTGTATTTCCAACTTTATACGCTTCTTTCATCATCAGGATCAGTTCTGTTCCGAAGACTGAATCTTTGAATTCTTTTTCAAATTCTGAAATAAAAAAGGTATCACTGATGGTGATTCTGCCTACCGGTCCGCCAGACTTCTCATTGATCTCGTAATAATTGTGCTCTGTTTTGAAATGATTGATCTCGGCAAAATCATGATCTTCCGAGGCCATCCAGTAGAGAGGCACAAAATTAAAATCCGGAAAGTTCTCTTTCAGATAAGTACATGTTTTAATGGTCTGCAAAATTTTATAGACAAAAAAAACAGGTCCTGAAAAAAGATTCAGCTGATGCCCGGTGGTAATAGTAAATGTATTGGGCAACTTCAGATTTTCCAGATTTTCTTTCTGTTTTGATGAAAGGATAAGCTCTGAAAGCTGTTTTTCCAATACTTCGGAAAGAATATTTCTCTGATCCAGTCCAAAAGCGTTCTGCTTGAGATGGATCTGATCTTTAAAGTGATCTAAAGAAAAGGTATTTTTTTCAAAGCCCTCAATTTTTTGATTCAGAAAATCTTTTACCAGCTGAGGAATGCTTTCTATATCGTTAAATGATATTTTATTTATTGTTTTCAACTTTGTTTTGCTTTTAGTTGAACAAATACCACACAATACCAATATTTAACCTGAAGTCGTAAACCGGATAGTGTGGAAATGCATATGCTTTATTGTTGGATAGAACTGTTCCTATCTGCTGGCCTTCTACATAGAAGAACATTTTTTTAACCTTCATATTGATATAAAGATCTGCGATAGGCTGTCCACCGATAGAAAATGAATCTGCATTAGGCAGAATATATTCGTTTAGGATGGGGAAATAATCTCTTGAGGCAAATTTTGAGAAGTAATAAACTTTCAACCCAGCCTGGATTTCTGCTGCTTTTTTAAACGCCTGGCTCTGGAAGAAGAAATTGGCCCTTCCTATAAAGCCAGGCATTGGAAGGATCTCTTTATTGGTCAGTGCATTCTGGAAATGAACTCTTGTATTCAGATGGAATTTCCCGAAACTGAATGTGGCATCTCCCCCGATTTGAGAGATATTCAGCGAGCTGCTGCTTTGTTGCGGCGCTCCGTCAGCATTGAAATAGGTATAATTGTCTATTCTGAAATAATTGGCAAAAATTTCGGTTTTAAACCATTTCAGATTAACACTTCCTCCAATTTCCGTTACCGTTTGATTCTTAGCATTTTCAAGATAATAATTGTATTTGTTGTAAACAGAAGTATTCAGAAGATAATTAAATGAAGGATAAGCACTTTGGAAGTTCACTTTTGCATTCACAAAATAATCTTTTACCGGCTCAAACTTGATGTTATTGGTTGTTCTGAGATAACTGCCGAACTGGCTTCCATTGGAAAATTCCAAAAAGGATTTCAGCTGAAATTTGTCCCAAAGTTTTACCTGCAGATTTCCTACCGCTCCTATTCTGTTTTCTTTAAGTTCAGTAGGAAGAGTAACTCCATTTATTGTCATAAGATCTCTAACGCCAAATTTCAACATCTGATAACGCACTCCACCATCAAGCTTAAATTTTTCATTATTAAAAACAAGGCTTACCGTATTGCTGAAGTTATCAGAATATTTTTTTGTTGTGAGAGGAAAACCATTGGTCAGTTCGGTAGCAGCATCATCGTACCAATAAGTTTCTACTGCCCCTTGATTATAAAAATATTTGTTCCCCTGATGGGATAGGGTATGCCGTATGCTAAAAGGAAATTTCTCTGAATTAAAGGGTGTAAACTGATGGCTCAGATAATACCTTCTGTACGAAAACTGGGAACTTGATGAAGCGAGATTCACCTGAGCGTTCTGCCTGTTACTGTAGTTGCTGTCACCGCTTTGAAAGAGATCATCTTCCGTGATTCCCCCACTTTCCTGGTTGTTTACATTCTGGTGAAGATAGTGGGCAAATAATTCATAGTTCCCACTCTTGGACACATAATGTCCTGAAAATAAAGTATTGTTATTGGAAGCCAATGAATTTCTGTAAAATCCCTGAGAACGAAGTCCCATATACTCAAGAGCAAAGTTGAATCTTTTCCCGATATTCTGGGTATAAGTAGATTTTAATGCAGCACCATTCTTCATGGCTGTATGGTAAATGAAAGCAGCCGTAGGGGTTTTTACATCATAATATTTTACATCATCAGCACCAATGATCATGTATGCCTTGTTGGAAGGAAGCAGAGAAAGGTTCTGCTCGGGGTTGACTTCATAAATGAGAGGGTTAAATCCTGCTCCTATATTAGCAACCTGGGCTCTTCCAAAGTTATCTGTATTATTATATTGTGAAAAGATATGGGTTTTATCAAAAGTCATTACCGTATCAAAAATCTTCTTTTCAGAAAACTGGGTCTGATACTGGTAATCATTAATGGTAGGCTTAAAAATCTTCAGAGAATCTTTTTTCCCGGTATCTATAACAAGGGTATCTTCTTCTTTTTTGGATTGATTAGTGCCTGTTTTATTAACGACCTGCGCCTTTAGAACGCAGCCAAAGAAGAGGATTATAATAAGGATATACTTCATGTGCTCATTTATATTGTTCAAAAATCATCTGGACCTAAAAGGTTCATTATTGATTTTGGTACAGCAAAAATAAGAAATAAAAGGAAACAAAAACCCCTACATTTCGCAGGGGTCAAGATATGGTGTTTACTTATTTACGTATTCTACCAGTTTTATCATATCTGGTTCTTTGTTGAAATTGATTTTATTAGATTTCACAAAATTATCCAGATCTTTTTTATCTACTGAAAAAATTGTGGCGGCATCTGTAGAGTTTTTAGGGAATTTGGAGAACTTTTTGTCTTTAGCTATAAGATAAAGGTCTTTATCTTTTTCATAATAGTCATTAGCGTCTTTAGTAAAACCATTATTACTTTTCGTCCCTCCCATAAGCTCCATTTTTTCTCTTTTATATAAAGAAAATTTAGGATTGTCTACTAGCAGTACCAAATATCCTGATTTTGTCTTACTATCATAAGAATAAGTAAGGGATTCGTATGTTTTTTTTAGGGTTGGAAATTGAATCTTAAGCCCTTCTGTTTTGTTTGCATTATATAACTCTTCCCCCATTTTGAATTCCATTTCATCCTGATATGCGTTGTAGCGAAGATCCTGAACATTTTTACTGTAATCTTTTATAGTAACTTTTTCGAATTTGTCTCCATTTACATATGGAGATCCATCGATTTTACGATCCTCCTTATGCACTCTTCCTGGTTTACTATAGAAACCATCTGGTGTTGTAACAACATTTAAGATATCGGTGTTTTGGGAAAAAAGACTCTGTCCTACAAGTATTGTGATAATAAAAGTAATTTTTTTCATATTAATATTGATCTTTAAATTTAAAAAGCCGCTCTAGGAGCGGCTTTTTTTTATATTAATTACCAAACCCTGGGTTAGGTGTTACTAATGTTCCAGGAACGTTGATTTCAGCTCTAGGAATAGGGAAAGTTAATAATTGATTTCCTACGTTTCTAATAGTACCTGCTGTACCATTTGCACTTCTTTGAGTGATAGGTTGGTTTCTTCTCAATAGATCCCAATAACCAAATCCTTCACCAACAAGTTCTTTTTGTCTTTCAACGTAAATATCATTCAATGTAACTGCTGTTGCTGCCGGTAATGCTCCTGTAGCTTTACCACGTTTAGCCTGTATTAGGTTATAATACCCCAAGGCTACGGTAGGAGACCCACCATTAAGTTCAGCTTCAGCTCCGTTTAATAATATTTCCTCATATCTGATAAGGTGAATATTGTCAAAGCTATTCACATATTTACCATTAAGAACATTCGCTGATGTAACAACAGACCCTCTTACGTCATCTGCAGCATATGAAGTTCTTAGAGCAGGTAATACTTTCATGTTTCCATATCCTGCAGGAGCAAGGTTTAATTTATTAGCAATAGATGTAGTTCCTAAATCGTTAGTTGAACCTACTGCAATTTCAAAAATTGAGTTACCTGCAGAATTTGCTTTCGAGAAGCTACTTGAAAAATCTGCTGCTGGAATAACAGAATATCTGTTTGAAGCTACAATCTCCGCCACTAAGGTTCTCACTTTTGCAAAATCTCCTTTATACAGATAATATTTAGACATTAATGCTTTAACTGTGAACTGGTTAATTTCAGTTCTGTTCGTATGTACAGATGCTGTTGGAGTCCCCATTAAAGAAAGTGCTTTATCAAAATCTGATTCGATTTGAGCTCTTGTTTCAGCTACTGTAGAACGAGCTTGCTTAGCATCAGGATTATAAACTGTAGGAACAACCACTCCAGTAGTTCCTCCTGCATATTCTTGACCAAATAATCTTAGAAGGTCAAATAAAGCTAAAGCTCTGGCAGCGTAAGATTGACCTTTCAAATAATTAGCTCTTGCCTGAATAACTGCCGGATCCTGAGATGATTTCCATGTTAACTGACCTGAAGGTACATTGTTAATTACAATGTTAGCCTTTGAAATCACCTGATACATGTTCATGTATGGACCTGAAGAATATTGGTCACCAGCTGTCATTGAGTATGATGCTACTGTTTGATAATAGCCTGCACCATTAGCAAAATCAGAATACATGTTATTACTTCTTACTTCTCCGATCATTAAGAAATCACATCCATAATAAGATGCATTTCTCATAGAAACATATTGTCCTTTTACAAAAGAATCTAATTCTTCAATCGTATTCAAAGGACCTTGCTGAACTTGCTGATAAAATTCAGTTTCGATGAAATCATCGCTACAAGAAGTTAATGCTGCAGTCGATAAAACTGCTAACATTCCATATTTTAAAATATACTTTTTCATTTCTTTCTAATTAAAATTGAAGATTAAACCCTAATGAAACTGTTTTCTGTACCGGTAAGTTAAGGTTATTAGTTGCATTTAAGTTGTTCTCTGGGTCAAACTTAAGATTTTTGTCATAACGGTGAGTCAAGATGTTGTTACCTTGAGCATATACTTCAAATCCGTTAAGACCTGTTCCTTTTAACATATTACTTGTAAACTTGTAACCAACTCTAATATTACTCAATCTTAAATAATCCGTTTTAGCCAAAAATCTTGTAGAACTTCTATTTGAGTTTGTAGCATTTAAATATACTGGCTTTGGATTGGCAGCGTTAGGGTTTGAAGGGGTCCAGAAATCAAGTGCATCTGTGGAACCTGGATAAGAAAATACATACTGACCATCAGATTGTGTATAAGAAGCCCAGTCATTTAATACTTTACCACCGAATCCGAATGTTCCTAAAGCTGATAATGTAAAGTTCTTATAAGATACATTAAGATTTACCCCTCCAAATACATTTGAATATGATCTTCCCTGTACAGCAAGTCCTGCTTCAGCATATTTGTTGGTAGTTTCTCCATCAATACCGTTTTTATACCATAATGGATCTCCATTTGTAGGATCTACCCCAGCCCATTTTCTGATATAAAAAGTTCCGATACCTTCACCTTCTCTAAGGATAGTGGATCCTGTAATTACATCCTGACCTCCATATAATGATGTAATCTCATTTTTCAATGTACTTAAGTTACCTCCGATGCTTAAATTAAAGTCTTCTCCTCTAACTACATCATAGTTAACTGTAAATTCAAAACCTTTGTTCACTAATGATCCAACGTTAACATCTTTAAAAGGATATGTTAAAGTACTTTCTGCTGGAATTGGTAAACCTTGAGACATTTGTAAAGGCACACTGAATACTAAGTCTTCTGTTTTCTTATTATAGTATTCTGCAGTAATAGTCAGTCTATTCTTGAAGAAGCCCATATCAACACCTAAACTTAAAGGTTTTACAGTTTCCCATCTTAGATCAGGATTGTATACATATTTAAATGTTGCAGCAGGATTATCATTATAGTTTCCTGTATATTCATATAAAGAATATGGAATACTACTGATTGTATTTCCTACTTTCCCATATGATCCTCTTAATTTAAATTGAGAAATTTTTTCCCATTCTTTTACAAATTGAAGTCTCGCTAAATCTACCCCTACTCCTACTGAATAGAAAGTCCCCCATTTTTGACCTGGCGTAAAGTTTGACAATGCATCTCTTCTTACGGAAGCATCTACTAAGATTAACTTATCAAAATCATAGTTCACTACTGCTGCATAACCATTTCTTGAGCTTACAGACTTTTCACCTCTTGCATATACCGGCTTAATAAAATTGCTTAATGTTTCTAGGTTTGGAGAACCTACATTTACACCTTGTCCAGCAACATATCTCATATTTCTTTGATAAGCTTCCTGAATAGCAGAGATATTGAATCTGTTTTTATCACCAACTTTAAAGTTGTAATTCACGATATTTTGTAGGTTCCAGTTAAAATATCTTGTTGTAGATTCAGTTTTTCTACCATTTACCTGATATCCATCTCCATGGATTGGGTTATAATAAGTATCGTTTTCTATATTATTTAATTCAGTTCCAAAAACTATTTTATATGATAGGTTTTTTAAAATCTGATATTCTCCATATATATTTCCAAAAACCCTTGCAGTAGAAGCTCTAAAATAATTGTTATCTTGAACATATCCAGAGTTAAATAAATTATTACTTAATCTTCCGCTGTTTCCTAAATAATACGTTCCATCTGCATTGTATCCCGGGTCCGTAGGTCTTGCAAATAATTCAAATAAAATTGGATTTGCAAATCCTCCTCCGTTTGGTAATGTATTGATTCTACTGTATGAAAGTTGAATATCAGTTCCGAATTTGAATTTATCTGTAGCTTTATAATCAACTTTCGAAGTAAAACCCAAACGCTTGAAGTCAGATCCTTTAAGTTCACTTTCCTGAAGGAAGTAGTTAGCAGAGTTATAATAAGTAATATTATCATTTCCTCCACTAATTGATGCATTTACAGAGTTTTGATATCCACTTCTGCTAGTTACATCTCTCCAGTTTGTATTATTAGAAGTAGTGTAAATATTTTGTGCTACAGCACCATATCCTCCTGTTGCTGCATCTGCATAAACTTCTTCAGGAGTTACGCCGTCATAATTGGCTAAAGCATTAGCAAGTAGATATCTATATTGCTCTGTATTTAACCCCCTCATTCCTTCGATCGCACGTGAGTTTGTTCCAGATTCAAAGTTTAATGAAATCTTCGGTTTTCCTTTCTTTCCTGATTTTGTTGTAATAACAATTACCCCTGCACCTGCATCTGCTCCGTATACTGCAGTAGATGCAGCATCCTTAAGCACAGTTACACTCTCAATATCATCACTATTTAAGTTAGCTAGGATATTAGCAGTTGTTGCTCCAGTTGTTAAATCTCCACTCTGTACTCTGATACCATCTACTACATAAATTGGATTTACACCACCATTTACAGATGCAATACCTCTTACACGAACCGATGCAAAACCTCCAGGCTGGCCCGACGCATTCCCCGTCTGAACACCAGAAACTCTACCTTGAAGCATTTTATCCACTGACGCTACAGGAACATCCTTTATAGCATCACTTTTCATTGTCCCTACTGCTCCAGTTAATTCTTTTACAGTTTTTTTCTGTCCGAATCCAACCATTACTACTTCATCAATTTCTGTAGTAGCTGTGTCTTTTTTCGTTTTTTGCGCAAAAGCAGTAGTTCCAATAAAGAACAATGCCCCAACACTTAATACACGTAGTTTAACATTCATATTAACAAATTTTAATATATTTTAATTAGCAAATATGTTAATAAATATTAACACTCACAAATATAGCCACCTCGCAAGCTTTAGCTTTATTTTACATATTGTTTTTAACTAATGCGTGAAATAACCTGTATTAAGTAAAAACATCCCTCATTATTGTATAAATATTTTTTTTTCACACATGTCTTTTTTTTTAACAAATTATTATTAATGCGTGAAATTTTATTTAGAATTTATATAAATTACAATAAAGTGAAATAGTACTTATAAAAAGCTATAAAAAAGATGATTTTCATATACTTAAAAATCTTAAATTAATTACTCATTTCTTTTTTATAATTCTTAATGTTCTTAATTATACATTTCTGTTGCATTTAAAACCGCATATTTATAGCTCTAAATTTAGACACTATTTAGTGTTCTAAACCTTATTCAGAGTAAGCTTGAGACCTATTTTTGATGATAAGATACAAGTCGTAATTCTAAAACATTTCAACCCTTTTCACATTTAAATTATCAATAAAAAAAATATTTGTAGAAATCTATGAAAATTACGTAAATCAAAAGAAAAAAAATTAACAAAAAAACCACTTTCCTAAAAAAGTGGTTTTTATATTTATGCTAAAAATTTTATTTTAGTTTTTTCTTAACAGCTACTTCTTCGTAGACTTCAAGAATATCTCCGATTTCAATATCGTTATAACCTTTAAGGTTTAATCCACATTCATAACCCTTGGTTACTTCTCTTACATCATCTTTGAAACGTTTCAAACTTTCCAGTTCACCATCGAATTTAACGATACCGTCTCTCAACACTCTTACTTTCGAGCTTCTTGTTACTTTACCTGAAAGAACCATACATCCGGCAATTGTACCTACTTTAGAAATCTTGAATACCTCTCTGATCTCTACGTTACCAATTACCTGCTCTTTAATTTCAGGAGAAAGCATACCTTCCATCGCTTCTTTAACCTCATCAATAGCAGCATAAATTACTGAGTATGTTCTGATCTCGATTTCTTCTTTATCAGCTAATTCTTTAGCATTAGCACCTGCTCTTACATTAAATCCAATGATAATGGCATCAGATGCAGTAGCAAGGTTAACATCAGATTCAGTGATCTGCCCAACTCCTTTATGAAGAATATTTACATTGATTTCTGCTGTAGATAATCTCTGCAACTGATCAGATAATGCTTCAACAGAGCCATCCACGTCACCTTTAAGGATAATGTTCAATTCCTTGAATTCACCCAGAGCAATTCTTCTTCCAAGTTCTTCAAGCGTAGTATGCTTCTTCGTTCTGATCGAAAGCTCTCTTTGTAACTGTTCTCTCTTATTGGCAATAGTTTTAGCCTCACTTTCATCTGCATATACCTTGAATTTATCACCTGCTGTAGGAGCGCCATCCAATCCAAGAATAGTTACCGGAATTGAAGGACCTGCTTCTTTAAGGTTTCTGCCTCTTTCATCAAGCATTGCTTTTACCTTACCGTGGTTTTTACCTGCTACTACATAATCTCCTACTCTTAAAGTTCCGGTTTGTACTAACATCGTAGCAACATATCCTCTTCCTTTATCCAGTGATGCTTCAATAACAACACCCTGAGCGGCTCTGTTCGGATTAGCTTTAAGATCAAGCATTTCTGCCTGAAGCAATACTTTTTCCAATAGAATATCCATATTATTACCAAACTTAGCAGAAATTTCCTGCGACTGAACATTTCCGCCCCATTCTTCTACCAGGATATTCATCCCTGAAAGCTGCTGACGGATATTATCAGGATTGGCATTTGGTCTGTCCACTTTGTTTAATGCGATAATCATTGGTACTCCTGCAGCCTGTGCGTGAGAAATTGCTTCTCTCGTCTGAGGCATTACATCATCATCGGCAGCAATTACAATAATTGCGATATCGGTGATTTGGGCACCTCTGGCTCTCATCGCGGTAAACGCTTCGTGACCCGGTGTATCCAGGAATGTAATTCTTTGTCCGTTTTCCAATTTCACATTGTAAGCTCCAATGTGCTGGGTAATACCTCCTGACTCACCGGCAATAACATTGGTTTTTCTGATGTAGTCAAGTAAAGATGTTTTACCGTGGTCAACGTGACCCATTACTGTAACGATTGGTGCTCTTGGAGAAAGATCCTCTTCAGTATCCATATCCTCTTCAGATTCCACCTCTTCAAGGTCAGCATCTGAGAATTCTATTTTATAACCAAATTCATCTGCAACTAATAATAAGGTATCAGCTTCCAGCCTTTGGTTCATGGTTACCATTACACCAAGGGAGAAACAAGCAGAAATAACTTCTGTAGGAGAAACGTTCATTAAACTCGCTAATTCACCTACTGTGATGAATTCAGTAACTTTTAATGATCTGTCCTGAGCATCAATCTCTTGTTGACGTTCATCCTGTTCTCTACGGTAGGTTCTCTTGTCTTTTCTGTGTTTTGCAGATTTAGATTTACCTCCTTTATTGGTAAGCTTTTCAAGAGTTTCCTTGATCTGGTTTTTAACCTGTTCGTCAGTAAGTTCAACAGGCATTGTTCTTTGTCCAGGTCTGTTGTTGTTCCCTCCAGGACCTTTTTTGAATCCGCCTCCCTGACCTGGCGGACGGTTTCCTTGATTATTTCCAAAGCGGTTTCCACCTTGCCCTCCCTGACCTGGCGGACGGTTCCCTCCAGGACCTCCTTGTCCCTGCGGACGGTTTCCTCCAGGGCCTCCATTATTGTGAGGGCGGTTTCCTTGACCACCTTGGTTGTTATTTCCTGAGTTTTGGTTATTCCCCTGGCCTTGTTGGTTATTCGGGCCTCCGGGTTTTTCAATTCTCTTTCTTTTCTTTTTAGCCCCTGAACCAGGTTTTGGTGCAAATTGCGTTAAGTCAATTTTCTCACCTACAATCTTAGGACCATCCAGCTTCTGATAAACAGTTTCTATTTTCTGGGGTTCCTGAGAATCTGACTCAGTGGATTGTTGAGCTTCTGCCTTATTTTCTGCAGGCTCAGGCTGCTTTGGAGTTTCTTTCACAGGTTCTGCCGGTTTTTCCTCTTCTTTTTTCTCCTCCATTTTGGGTTTATCTTTTTTTACAGGTCTATTTCTGGATTCTATTTGGGACAGATCTATTTTATCCAGAACTTTGAATTCCTGTTTTTCAGGAGCTGCTTTAACTTCCGGTTCAGCCACAACTTCTTCTTTCTTTTCTTCAACCGGTGTTGCTAGAGGCGCTGGTGCCGCAGGAGCTTCCTCAACTTCAGGCGCTTTAGATTCAAGATCTATTTTACCTAAAATTTTAGTTTCTGGTTTATTTGCTTTAGCTCTTATTACTTCAGGGGTTTTCTTTTCCTCAATTTCCAGCTTTTCCTCCGGAACTTTGGTGATCACCACCTCATGGGAAGCTTTTCGCTGTTCGCCGTCTTTGGCAAACTCAGCCTCCAATGCAGAATATGCCGCTTCTTCTAATTGAGCGTTAGGATTGCTTTCAACAACGAAGTCTTTGGACTGTAAAAATTCTACTAATCTGGACATCGAAATATTGAATTCCTTAACCGCTTTATTTAATCTTATTTTTGGCATCTATATTATTTACTATTTTTTAATTCTTAAAATTAAAGTATTTCTTTTTTACTGTTTATTAAAATTCATTAAAATCTTAATCTTCAAATTCTTCTCTCAGAATTCGTTTTACATCTTCAATGGTTTCTTCTTCAAGATCTACCATATTTAAAAGACTCTCAGTATCTTTATCCAATACCGACTTCGCAGTAGTAAGACCTACTTTCTTAAATTCATCCAAAATCCACTGCTCAATATCGTCATTGAATTCTCTCAAATCAACATCGTCATCCTCGCTGGATTCTCTATAAACATCAATTTCATATCCGGACAGCCATGAAGCCAGTCTGATATTCTGCCCCTGCTTTCCGATTACTTTGGAAATCTCTTCAACCGGAGTATAAACTAACGCATAGTTTGCTTCCTCGTTGATGTCAATTTTGTTAATGGTAACATTTCCTAAAGCTCTCTTCACCATAATTTCAGGGTTTTTAGACCACTGAATCACGTCGATGTTTTCATTTCTCAACTCTCTTACAACCCCATGAATTCTGGATCCTTTTACTCCCACACAAGCACCTACAGGATCTATTCTGTCATCATAAGCATCTACTGCAATCTTCGCCTTTTCACCAGGGATTCTAACTACTTTTTTAAGCATAATAGTTCCGTCCTGGATTTCAGGAATTTCCAGCTCTAATAACTTCTCTAGGAATTTAGGTGCAGTTCTGGAAATAATAATCTGTGGTTTTGAACCTTTAAAATCTACTGTTTCAACAATAGCTCTGATATTTTCGCCCTTTTTAAAGAAGTCGGACGGGATCTGGTTTTCTTTAGGCAAAATGAATTCGTTTTCCTCATCATCCAATAAGATCACGTGCTTGTGACGGATGTGGTGGATTTCTCCGATAACAATTTCCCCGATTTTATCTCTGAACTGCTCATAAAGCATTGCATTGTTATGCTCCTGAAGCTTGGTAGCCAGGATCTGCTTTAAGGTAAGAATATTTCTTCTACCCAATTGGGCAACAGGAATTTCCATTGTAAAATCTTCACCTACTTCGAAAGTAGGGTCAATTTTTTTAGCTTCAGAAAGTTCAATTTCCAGATCATCATCTTCAGACATTTCGTCTTCTACAATCGTTTTATTTAAAAATATCTGAAAATCTCCTTTATCAGGGTTCACAATGACATCAAAATGATCATCTGAATCATATCTCTTTCTAAGAAGAGTTTTCAGTGAATCCTCAATAATTGCCATAAGATCAATCTTACTGATCCCTTTTTCGTCTTTAAAATCACCAAAGGATTCAATCAACGCTATATTATCCATCTATTCTTTTTTCTTTTAAAATTTAATTATTACTAATGCCTTTTTTATCTCAGAGTAAGGAATTTCTTTTTCCTCCTCCACATCCACTTTCCCTTTTCCGATATCTTTCGGCTTACGGTAGCGTAAAACAAGTGTGATTTTTTCATCATCAACTTTTGCCAGCTCTCCTTCAATTTCGGAAGAATCATTCAGCAATACTTCAATCTCTCTTCCTATATTTTTCCTGTACTGTCTTGGAGAAGAAAGTGGTTCACTTAGTCCTGCAGACATTACCTGCAGACTGAAATCATGTTCTTCACGATCCATATTAAACTCTACAGCACGGCTTGCATCAAGGCAGTCCTGAAGAGTCACCCCATTATCACCATCCAGAATCACAGTAATATCATCTCCTGCGGAAATCTTCAGATCCACAAGAAATAAATCCTCTCTGCTCTCAAGGAATTCATTTAATAATTCTTCAATTCTTTTTTTAAACTCCATACATTAATTATCTTGATTTACCAGTACGAAAAAAGGCTTTCTTCCGAAGCCTTCCCATTTTTTCCTGTAAATCCACTGCAAATATACGCATTTTTTCTAAAAAAGCAAAATCTACTTCGTTATCAAGTAAATACCTTAAATTTTTCATTAAAGTAAATTAAACAGGTGGGTGAAAGTATTTTTATTATTTTTGCCTTAAAATTTAAAAACAGACATTGTGAATATAACAATTGTAGGAACAGGTTATGTAGGGCTGGTTACAGGTACTACCCTGGCAGAACTTGGCAATTCAGTATACTGTGTTGACATTGATGAAAAGAAAGTAGAAGGTATGAAAAACGGCGTAGTTCCCATCTATGAGCCGAACCTTGAAGAAATGTTTTTGAGAAACATTCAATCCGAAAGATTATTTTTCACCACCAATCTTAAAGAAGCTTTAGACAAAAGCGAAGTCATATACCTTGCGCTTCCGACACCACCGGGAGGAGACGGCTCTGCAGATCTTTCATACGTCATTCAGGTTGCCAATAATATCGGAGAAATGATGACGGAATACAAGGTCATCGTCAATAAAAGTACAGTTCCTGTAGGAACAGCAGACAAAGTAAGGGAAGTGATCGCCTCTAAGACGAATATCCCTTTTGACGTAGTTTCCAACCCCGAATTCTTAAGAGAAGGCTTTGCTGTGGAAGATTCCATGAATCCCTCAAGAGTGGTTGTAGGAGCAAGCTCCGAAAAGGCAAAAAATATAATGGCCCAAATTTACCAGCCATTTACCAATACGGGAATTCCGATCATTTTTATGGATGAAAAATCATCGGAACTTACAAAATATGCCGCCAATTCATTCCTTGCCGTAAAAATTACCTTTATGAATGAAATAGCCAACTACTGTGAAAAAGTAGGAGCTGACGTAGACAAGGTAAGATTGGGAATGGGAAGTGACGACAGAATTGGGCACCGATTTTTATTCCCTGGAATCGGATACGGCGGAAGCTGTTTTCCTAAGGACGTGAAAGCACTTATAAAATCCGGAATACAGGAAGATTTCAATTTCCAGATTCTGGAAGCTACGGAAAAAGTAAATACGGCACAGAAAGTAATTCTTGTTTCAGAAATTGAAAAATACTTCGGAGGAGACATCAAAGGAAAGAAAATCGCCATGTGGGGATTGGCTTTCAAAGCTAACACAGATGATATCCGGGAGGCTTCTTCTCTGGACAATATTGCTCTTTTATTAGAAAAAGGCGCAGAAATTGCTGCGTATGACGCGGTAGCAGAAAATAATGTAAAAAAACTGCTGGGTGATAAAATACAATATGCAAAAGGGATGTATGATGCTCTTGAAGATGCAGACGCCTTATTTATTGCTACAGAATGGCCTGAGTTTAAAAACCCGAATTTTGAAATGATGGCTAAAAAAATGAAAAACAAAGTCATTTTTGACGGAAGAAACATGTATCCACTGGAAATCCCGGAACAAAATGGATTTCATTATAAAAGTATCGGAAGAAAGACCATAGAAAATTAACAGATGAAAAATATAATTATTACCGGCGGAGCCGGATTCATAGGTTCTCATGTTGTAAGAGAATTTGTAAAAAATAATCCGGATACCAAGATTATCAACCTTGATGCTCTTACTTATGCAGGAAATTTAGAAAATCTTAAAGACATTGAAAATGAGCCTAACTATGTTTTTGAAAAGGCAGATATTACAAAGCCTGAAGAGCTAAGAAAGATATTCGAAAAATATAATCCTGATGCCGTAGTGCACCTGGCAGCAGAAAGCCATGTGGACAGAAGCATTACAGATCCAATGGCATTCATTAATACCAATGTAAACGGAACTGCGAATCTTCTTAATTTATGCAAAGAATTCTGGACCCTTAACCCGGATCATACACACGGAAGATTCCCTGACGAAAAAAGAAGTAATTTATTTTACCATGTTTCTACAGACGAAGTATATGGAAGTCTTGGCGAAACCGGATTCTTTCTGGAAACTACCGCTTATGATCCTCAATCACCGTATTCGGCTTCCAAAGCCGCTTCCGACCATTTGGTAAGAGCATATGGGAATACTTATGGAATGCCATTTATCATATCCAACTGTTCAAACAATTATGGTCCGAATCATTTCCCAGAAAAATTAATTCCTCTTTGTATTTCAAATATCATTAATGAAAGACCACTGCCAATTTACGGTGACGGAAAATATACAAGAGACTGGTTATTTGTAATTGATCACGCAAAAGGTATTCATCAAATATTTAATGAAGCCAAAACCGGTGAGACCTATAATATTGGAGGATTCAACGAATGGCAGAATATTGACCTGGTGAAAGAACTGATCAAGCAAATGGATTCCAAGCTCGGAAAACCTGAAGGATATTCTGAAAAATTGATCACATTTGTAAAAGACAGACCTGGACATGACAAACGTTATGCTATTGATGCAACCAAGCTTAATAAAGACTTAGGCTGGAAACCCTCTGTGACTTTTGAAGAAGGACTTTCAAAAACTATTGACTGGTATCTTGAGAACAAAGAATGGCTTGAAAATGTTACCAGCGGTGATTACCAGAAATACTACGAAAAGCAATATTCGTAATATGAAAAAATTTTTCTTATTACTGTTTATCATTTTTTCAATTTCATCATATGCCCAATCTGTAGTCATTCAGACAAAATTTCCGACTGAGAATCAGAAAAAACTCATTGATGAACTCATAGAAGTTAGTGGATATACTAATTCTCTGATGAAAACAGCAAACTTACTGTTATTCAGAAAATCTATTCAACATGAAAATGGTAAAAGCTTCGAAATTTTAAGTACAGATGAAAAGAAAATCATTCTTGAACATATAAGAGATAGTTATTTGAGACAAGGTAAATTATATCTTGATTTCATAAACTTATCTGAAGATAATCTGCAGAATTTAATTAAATTTTACATTGAAAATTCAAATTTAAAATCTAGTAATTACGTATTTGTTTCTGATATAATAATTCACAATTTGGACAATGAAATAAGTATTGAAGTTAATAAGACTTTAAAAGAAAAATCCACAAAATAAATATGAAAGGAATTATATTAGCCGGTGGTTCCGGGACCAGACTTTACCCTCTTACCATCGCCGTAAGCAAGCAACTGATGCCTGTTTATGACAAACCAATGATTTATTATCCCCTTTCAACTTTACTGCTGGCAGGGATTAAAGATATTCTGATCATTACAACTCCACATGATCAGCCGGGATTCATTAAACTTTTAGGTGACGGATCCCAGATCGGATGCAACATTGAATATATAGTTCAGCCAAGTCCTGACGGATTGGCACAGGCCTTCATTTTAGGCGATCAGTTTATCGGCAATGATTCTGCGGCATTGGTGCTTGGGGACAATATCTTTTATGGTTCTGAAATGGGCACCCTGCTGAAGAACAAAACCAATCCGGATGGCGGAGTTGTTTTCGCTTATCACGTTTCCGATCCTGAAAGATATGGCGTTGTAGAATTCGATGATAATCTTAAAGCTATTTCTATTGAAGAAAAACCTTTAAATCCAAAATCGAATTATGCAGTTCCCGGCTTATATTTTTACGACAATGAAGTAGTGGAAATAGCAAAAAACATCAAACCTTCCCCAAGAGGAGAATTGGAAATTACGGATGTCAACAATGTGTATCTAAGCAAAGGGAAACTGGAGGTAGGTGTTCTGGACAGAGGTACTGCCTGGCTTGACACCGGAACATTTGATTCCCTGAACGATGCTTCTGAATTTGTAAGCGTTATTGAGAAAAGACAGGGTTTCAAGATTGGATGTATTGAAGAAATTGCATTCAGAAATAAGTTCATCAATGAAGAAAAGTTGCTTGAAACAGCCGAAAAGTATGGCAAAAGCGGTTATGGGGAATACCTGAAACAGCTTGTCAGAAAATAAAAAATTATAATTTATAAGATTTCAGCAACTATTGGCTTTATGGCTAATAGTTGTTTTTAATATAATACCTTATCTGACCCGGAACATATGAAACATATTTCTACACATAGACAGATAATAGCAGCAGGCAGTAGTCCGATAGTAATTTTATAATTAACTTTGAGGCTTTAAAGAATTTTTTATCACATTAATGGAATACAATAAACCAAAAATCATCACATTCGATAAAATAGGATCATCTCAGCTGGGCTATATTACCATTGCCGAAACGCAGAACAATGTGCCTTTTGAGATCAAACGGGTATACTGGACTTACTATACTCCTCATGATGTAACCCGAGGGGGACATGCCCATAAGGCCCTGCAGCAGATGATATTTGCAGTCTCAGGAACCATCACTTTTAATACGGAAGATGAAAACGGTCATAAAGAAACCTTTACCTTAGACCATCCTACAAAAGGTTTATATATTCCAAAACTGGTATGGAGAGATATCCAGTTTTCGCATAATGCAGTATTGCTCTGCCTTGCTTCGGAAGTATATGATGAGGAAGATTATTTCAGGGATTATGAAAGCTTTAAAGAGGCCACTCAACAAAAATAATTTTCATAAAATAGCAGACAATGATAATTGAATATAAAGGAATTAAACTAAGATTTGTTGAGGCTGATGATGCTGAATTTATAGTATCCATCAGAAACAATGAAAAAAAATCAAGATTTATTTCAAAAACTTCTCAGGATGTGGACGCCCAGAAGCAATGGATCTCGGATTATAAAGAACGTGAGCAGCAGAAAAAAGAATTCTATTTTATTGCTGTTGATCAAAACAACATAGATTATGCGACGTACAGGGTTTACAAAATAGACTCCGGACTGCCTGAAATAGGAAGCTGGGTTTCGAAACCTGATTATTCAAACATCAAGAATTCGATAAAAGTAGATGTTGCCGTAAAAGACTTTGTCCTGAATGAATTGAAATTCGATACCCTTCAGTTTGAAGTAAGAAAACAGAACACATCGGTCAACAGTTATCATAAACTTTTCCAGCCGGAACTGGTAAGAAGTGATGACGAAAACAATTATTATCTGCTGAAAAGAGACACTTTTAACAGAATACTTCCGGATATTCTTAAAAAATTTAAAATATAAACTTATGTCAATCAATGAATTTATTAAAAATTTCCAGTCTCAGCTGGAAAATACAGATACAGTAATAGAACCCGAAACAGTATACAGTCAGGAAAGCTACTGGGACTCACTTACTGCTATGGTCATCAAGGTAATGATTGAAGATGAATACGGAGTAGATATTGAGCCGGAACAGATTACATCGTTCAAAGACATCAATGAACTTTACGCTTTTATTGTTGAGAAAAAACAGTAACATCAGACAATGGCTTTTATAAAACATATTTCAACATATATTCCTGAAAGAGTCATTTCCAATGAGGAGATCTCCAAAAAATTTCCTGACTGGGAAAGTGATAAAATTCTGGAAAAAATAGGGATCAGAAATAGAAATATTACCGGAGAAGATGAATTCACCTCAGATATTGCTGTTAAGGCTCTCAATAAACTCGTTGAAGAATACCAGCTTGATCAATCTGCAGTAGATTACCTGATCGTCTGCACACAGAGCCCGGACTATTTCCTTCCTGCTACCGCCTGTATTGTACAGGCACAAGCAGGATTAAATACTTCTTGCGGAGCAATAGACATCAATCAGGGATGTTCAGGATATATTTATGGATTATCCTTGGCCAATGCCCTTATTGACTCTAAAATGATGAAAAATGTAGTTCTGATAACAGCAGAAACCTATTCAAAACACATTCATGAAGACGATAAAGGCAACATCAGCCTTTTTGGAGATGCAGCCACCGCAACCCTGATCTCTGAAGACGGCGATTATGAAATCCTGAAATTCTCTGTGGGAACCGATGGTGAAGGAGCTAAAAACCTGATCGTTAAAAACGGTGCTGTCAGAAATCAAAAAACAGAAGACAAACAAGATAAAGATAATTATCTTCACATGAACGGCCCGAAGATTTTTGATTTCACCTCAAAAGCCATTCCCGGTCTTGTAGAAGAAAACCTGAAAAAAAACGGATTTGAAAAAAGTGATATTGATACTTTCATTTTCCATCAGGCCAATACCTTTATGCTGGATTTCCTGAGAAAAAGAATTAATATTCCACAGGAAAACTTCGTGATCGATATGCTGGATTATGGCAATACCGTATCATCCACCATTCCTATTGCTTTTAAGAATTCATTTACAACAAGAGATTCCAAAAACGTAATGCTTGTAGGTTTTGGCGTAGGCTATTCCTGGGGAGCAGTCTGTCTGAAAAAAAAATAATGGAGCGCTAAAAAATAATATTATGATAAAATTCCTTGATCTTCAAAAGGTCAATTTACAGCATCAGGAGGAGATTGAAAACAAGCTTTTAAGTGTTTTCCGAAGCGGATGGTATTTGCTGGGAAGTGAACTTAAAAACTTTGAAACCAATCTGGCTTCATATATCGGCTCAGAATACGCTTTGGGAGTAGCCAACGGATTGGATGCTTTACGCCTCATCTTCAGAGCCTATATAGAATTAGGCTTCATGCAGCCTGGTGATGAAGTTATAGTACCGGCCAATACTTATATCGCTTCAGTACTGGCTTTATCAGATAATGGGCTGGTTCCTGTATTTGTAGAGCCGGATGCAAGCACTTATAATATTGACATTTCAAAAATTGAAGAGAGCATAACCCCTAAAACCAAAGCCATCCTGATTGTTCACCTTCAGGGAAGAATTGTTTTTTCAGAAGAGCTTAAAAATATAGCAGTAAAACATAACCTGAAAATTGTAGAAGACAATGCCCAGGCTATTGGCGCAGAATGGAAAGGAATCAAATCAGGAAATCTCGGAGATGCTGCTGGTTTCAGCTTTTATCCCGGAAAAAACCTTGGAGCAATAGGTGATGCGGGCGCCGTAACCACGAATGATAAAGAATTGTTTGAGGCCATCCGTGCCATAGCCAACTACGGTTCAAACCAGAAATACGTTAATATTTACAAGGGATTAAATTCCAGGCTGGACGAAATTCAGGCTGCCGTTCTGGATGTGAAGCTGAAATATATAGGTCATGAAAACGGTACCCGAAGAGAAGTAGCTAAGCGTTTTATTGCCGGGATTAACAACCCAAAAATCATTCTTCCCGAAAATCCTGCCGATGAAAATGAACATGTGTGGCATGTTTTTGTGATAAGAACAGAAAAAAGGGACGAACTTCAGGCTTATTTAACAGAAAAAGGGATCAGCACGATCATCCACTACCCTATTCCGCCCCATAAACAGGATGCTTATAAAGAATATAATCATCTTTCCTTCCCCGTTACTGAAAAAATGCATGAAGAAGTACTGAGCCTTCCCATTTCTTCTGTTTTGGAAGAAAAAGAGATTCAGGCAATCATAGAAGCGGTTAACGGATTCTAAGTTAAGTGAATAATATCATTGTTATCACGGAATGTGTCCAAACATCCGCCTCCAAATAATAATTCACATTATAAATTAAGGAAACTATTGGCTTTATAGCTAATAGTTTTTTGTTCATAATAACAAATATTAATATATTCGTTGTACTTTTCTATTTTATGTGAACAATTTTTCATCACCAAAAAAGTTGAATAAGAATTAATTATTTTAAATTTGCAAAAACCCTATACAAATGAATGAAACAAAACAAAATCTGGATAAAACCGATAGGCTACATAATTATTTCAGAATCTTTCGAAAACCCCTACGAATGTAGCCTTACAATTCATCTGATTCCCAGGTTCCCCAATACAATATCCTAATTTATGAATTACACATAATTGAAAAATAATTTGTACCTCAGATAAGAAAACCATTTTCAGAAAATCAAGGAAAGACAAGAATTTAAATCAATTGTACAGTTCATTAGCCAATGAAGACAAGCTGATTGAAACAGCCGAAAAATTGGAAAGCGGATAGGGTGAATAGCTAAAATCATCAATAAACAGCAATTCTATTTTAAATATTTACAAACCATTTATCGTTATGATTAATAGTTTCTACCTATAACAACAAATACCCATACATTAGTTGTTGTTTTCTGGTTTATATAAACAATAATCCATAAACCTGAAAATGCAAAGATATTTAATTATTATAAATTTGTAAAAAAATCTACTTTGAAAACCGTAGTATACACATCTGATAAAAAAACACATTTTTTCCTGGAGCTTAAGTCAATTTGGCGGGATATTAAATCCTCCAATTTTTTGGCCTATCAAATGACCAAAAGGGATATACAATCTCAACACAGACAGTCTCTGCTTGGTTTCTTTTGGATTCTGGCCCCCGTCATTATAAATTCCCTGGTTTGGTTATTCTTAAATGGAGCAGGCGTAGTAAAAGTAAACACTCCCGACGGAACACCTTATCCTGTTTTTGTTATTTTAGGAACCACAATATGGAGTATCTTCGCTGAAGCTATCCAAAGCCCTATTATTTCGGTAAATGCAGGAAAATCGATTATTTCAAAAATCAATTTCCCAAAAGAAGCGTTGTTAATGAAAGGTTTTTATACCTCTCTTTTTAATTTAATTATAAAAATGGTGCCTATTATAGGTATTTTAATAATTTATAAAATCGCTCCTTCCTGGAATCTGCTTCTTTTTCCTTTTTATATTTTAGCTCTAACCCTCTTCGCTTTCACCATAGGATTAATTATTACCCCACTGGGATTAATCTATACCGATATAAGTAAAATACTCATTACAGGCATTCCTTTTTTAATGTATGTTACACCTGTAGTATATGCTGTACCGGCAATAGGAGTTTTTAAATTTTTATTTAAACTTAACCCACTAACTTATTTAATTAATGATACCCGAAATACTTTGGTAGGAGCAGAAATACATTCTTTGATGTTCACAATCATTGTAACGGTTGTCAGTTTTATCGTTTTATTAATTGGCCTGGTTATTTTTAGAAAATCGATGCCAATAGTTATTGAAAAAATTGCAGGATAATGGAAAAAGATAGAGAGGTATTAGTATCGGTACAGAATGTATCTAAAAAATTCAGCAAAAACCTGAAGAGCTCACTTAAGTATGGAGCCTCAGATATTATCCGCAGTACACTTGGTTTGTCCATAAATAAAGAATTACGCCCCCAGGAATTCTGGGCCGTAAAAGATGTTAGCTTTGAACTAGCAAGAGGAGAATGCATTGGCTTAATTGGTCATAACGGTGCCGGAAAATCGTCTCTTTTAAAAGTTTTAAACGGATTATATGCTCCGGATAAAGGCCAGATTGTCATGAAAGGGAAAATAGGAGCCCTGATAGAATTAGGTGCCGGTTTCAATCCGATACTTACAGGTCGGGAAAATATATATAACAACGCCTCCATTTTAGGGTTTACTAAAAAAGAAGTTGAAGAAAAAATACAATCTATCATAGATTTTTCGGAAATTAATGACTTTATAGATACACCCGTACAAAACTATTCTTCAGGAATGAAGGTGCGTTTAGGCTTTGCTGTTGCGGCTCATCTTGAGCCGGATATTCTGATTATTGATGAGGTATTAGCAGTTGGAGATTTAGGCTTTGTTTTAAAATGTTTTAGTAAAATTGACGAATTACTTCCTCACACAGCCGTAATCTTTGTTTCTCACAGTATGCCTATGGTTTCCCGCATCTGTAACGAAATAATCTTAATGGATCATGGTAAAGTTGAATATCAGGGAAAAGAAATAGGAAAAGGGATACAGCTTTATTACAACAAGTTCTCAAATAATAGCGAAAATAAAGTATACGACAATGGTATTTTAGAATTCATCTCGGTACAAACGGATCTTATGAATAATGAAATACACCGTAATCAGGACTTTAACCTTACTTTTGAATTCAAAATAAATAAACCTCTTGATAAATTACCTACTTTATATCTTGAATTTAAAGATAAAGAGCAAAAGCCAATTGCCGGAATCACTATTCAGGAACCCCGGGAAGATATAAACCAATCCACAAAAATTGTCTACAAAACAACTGTAAAAAATCCTCTTTTCACTTTAGGAAAATACATTATGGATGTAGGATTATATGACCCTGCCACAGAATCCCCCTATCTTAGAATCAATAATATTCTAGAGTTTACGGTAGGTGGGGAAAAAGAACAATGGATACCGTTTGAGCTTGATAGCGAAAATATCATAACTTTACAATAAAATTTATTTATGATTCCCGTAACACAACCCTTTCTGCCACCTCAGGAAGAATATGAGAAATATATAAACGGTATCTGGAAAAGAAACTGGCTTACCAATATGGGGCCACTGGCCAGTCAACTTGAAATGGAGCTTAAAGATCATTTAAAGCTCAATCATTTGCTGTTTGTAACCAACGGAACTGTTGCCATCCAGATGGCAATAAAAGCACTGGAAATTTCTGGTGAAGTAATTACTACTCCGTTTTCTTTTATTGCAACCACCAGCTCAATTGTTTGGGAAGGATGTACTCCCGTTTTTGTTGATATAGATGATAAAACTCTGTGTATCGATGCAAACAAAATTGAAGAAGCTATCACAGAAAAAACCACGGCCATCCTTGCCACCCATGTTTATGGAAACCCATGCGATGTGGAAGCAATAGACGCAATTGCAAAGAAACATAATCTAAAAGTAATCTATGACGCAGCTCATGCTTTCGGAGTAGAAATAAACGGTAGATCTGTTTTCGAATACGGAGATATCTCCACCTGTTCGCTGCATGCTACAAAACTTTACCATAGCGTTGAGGGAGGCTTGTTGATAACAAAAGACCCTGAATTACTAAAAAAGCTTGCTTACATCAGAAACTTCGGAATTTCAGGATTTGATTCATTCTCTGAATTGGGTCTTAATGGTAAAAACTCAGAATTTCATGCCGCAATGGGACTTGTTAATCTAAAATACATTTCTCAGATCCACGAAAAAAGAAAGGCACTCGCAGAACTCTACGATGAAAAGCTTAAAAATTTACACGCTGTAAAACCTCTCTGGCATTCAAAAGCTAGTGATAATCATTCTTATTATCCTGTTGTTTTGGAAAGTGAAGAATTATTGCTGAAATTAAAAAAGGAGATGGATAAACAGGAGATTTTTACAAGAAGATATTTTTATCCAAGTTTAGCTTCCGCATTGCCCTATTTGCCAAAATTAGAACTTCCTATTACTGAAGATATTGCCAAAAGAGTTTTATGTCTTCCGTTTTATTATGATCTTACTTTTGAAGAAGTTGAGTTTATTGCAAGATTAATGTTAAGAATTCAAAATAATTAAATTATGTTAATAATAGGTGCCAAAGGTTTTGCAAAAGAGGTGTTGGAAGTCTGCCATCAAAATAATGAATTAGAAAATCTTTATTTATATGATGACGTAAACGAGGATGTCTCTGGAAAATTATACGAAAAATTCCCTATCTTAAAGTCATTAGAAGAAGCTAAAGATTATTTTAAAAATGTAGATAACCGTTTTACAATCGGAATTGGAAATCCTGATCTACGGGAAAATCTTTATAAAAAATTTAAAGCTTTAGGGGGCTTGTTTTATTCCACAATTTCACCAACTTCTATAATAGGACATTATGGAAACAGTATAAAAGAAGGATCTAATATTATGCAGCAGGTTATTATTACCAATGATATTGTTGTTGGAAAAGGCGTTATCATCAACCAGCTGTCCTCTATTGGGCACGATGTTGTGATTGGTGATTTTGTTGAGATCTGTCCTAGTGTTTCTGTGTCAGGAAACTGTACAATTGGTAATAATACATTTATTGGCACCAATGCTGTTATACTTCCAAAAGTTAATATCGGTAATAATGTAGTAATAGGTGCAAGCTCTGTAGTTAATAAAGATGTCCCTGACAACTGTACTGTAATAGGAATACCTGGTAAAGTCATTAAACAAAATTAATATGTCTCAGAATCCTTTAGTAAGCGTCATCATCATTACTTATAATCAGGAAAATTATATTGGACAAGCAATTAATGGTGTATTAATGCAAAATTTCTCTGAAAATATTGAGGTAATAATTGCTGATGATAATTCCCCTGACAACACTGAAGAAGTAATAAAATCTTTCTCTGATCATCCTAATTTTGGATGCATTAAATATTTTAAACATAGAGAAAATATGGGAATGATGCCAAATTTTATTTGGGCGTATAATCAATGTAAAGGTAAATACATCGCATTGTGCGAAGGAGATGATTACTGGATCGATTCTTTGAAACTGCAAAAACAGGTCGATTTTCTGGAAAGAAACCCTGAATATAGCCTTACATTTCATAAAATAAAAGAACTTACAACCCAAGAAGAAAAATTTACGTTTACTAATCCTGATGAAGAAAAAACATATACTATCAGCGACCTTTCTAAAGAGAATTTTATCATAACTGTTTCAGTAGTTTTCAAAAAAAACATAGCAACAATGCCGGATTGGTTACAATACTCTCCTATCGGAGATTATCCGTTGCATTTGTTGAATGCATCTTATGGTCTCATAAAATATTTCCCAGATGAAATGGCTGTTTATAGAGTCGGAAGTGGGACGTGGAGCACTCAAAACACAGTAGACCAAATTATAAATACCATGTTTTCTCTGAGATTCTTATTGCAGCATTTTAAAAATGATAAAGACATTTTTGATCATCTGAAAATACAGTATACTAATTTTCAAAAAACCCTTTTAAGACCTTTTGAAGAAAGAAAATCATTGGAGATGAAAGTTAAAGATTATAACTACCTTGAAAGTATAACATCTTTTAGTTCTCTTTTAAAAATGGCGAAGATTAAAATTGTTAAGAAGTTAAAAAATAGAAATTCGAATTAACCGATGTTCCAAAAAATAAAAAATTATCTGCATAAAAAAATCTTCAAGATTGTTAAAGATTTTGAAGTACTTGAAGAGAAAAAAAGCTGGTGGCGATTTATCTCGAAACCGAATATTAATATTCACCATACTTTTGCTCCTCAAGATGTAAATATATTTAAAGGAAATGAAGGAGAATTTGGAAATATCATTATTGGCGAAACCTTTTTTGTGAGAGACTACTGCAGGATTTCGGTTCTTCCGGGGGCTACACTAAACATTGGAAAAGGAGTTTTTTTCAACAATTATTCTTCTATTAACTGCCTGAACAGTATAACTATCGGAGATAATTCTATTTTTGGAGAAGGCGTAAAAATATACGACCACAATCATAAATATGGATTTATTCCTGATTTTTCAGTCCACAAAAATGATTACACAAAAGCACCGGTAATCATCGGTAAAAATTGCTGGATCGGCAGTAATACAGTCATTCTGAAAGGTGTGGAAATCGGAGATAACTGCATCATCGGAGCAGGATGTGTTATTCATAAATCAGTGCCTGCCAACACAATTATAAAAAACAGTCAAAATTTAATCCCTGAATCTTTACAAAAATGAGTGAAACAAAAAAGATATTATTAATATCCCATGAAGCATCTTTATCAGGAGCACCTATTCTGGTCTTAAGCTTACTAAAAAAATTAAAGCAGCAAAGAAAAGACTTTACAATTGATGTTCTGTTATTAAGACCGGGACAGTTGTATGAAGATTTTGCAAAGCTTTCTGATAATAAAATTCTTGTCGCCAATCACTTCAACCAATCCTTATCTTTTGTAAACAGAAATTTTAAAAAATTGCAGAATGCCTTCTTCCCAAAACAGGAAAGCAAAGAACAACAGATTGAAAAAGTAACAGGGAAACTTCTTCAGAATAATTATGATCTGGTATATGCCAATACAGCAGAAACTTTGGAATGGACAATCCCGTTTTACAAGAAAAATATTCCTACCATCGTTGCTATTCATGAGCTTACTTTTGGTATGGAAAGTTCTTATCCGAAAGATTTTATTTTAAAAAATATTTCCAATGTATCCATGATTATTGCGGGTTCAAACGCTGTGGCAGACAACCTTATCAACAGATACAACGCCGATCCGAAAAAAGTAACAGCCATTCACTCTTTTGTAGATGAAAAGTTGGAGATTCAAAAAGATAAGCAACAGATAAAAAAGGAATTAAATATCACTGGATCCGATATAATTCTGGGTATTGCAAGTTCTCAGGAATTAAGAAAAGGAACCGATCTTGTTCCACTTTTAGTAAAAAAGATTTCGGATAAAGCAGATATCAATTTTAAATTCATCAATCTGGGTGGCTCATCCAAAAGCGGTCCTGTAAAATGTTCTAAAATTGATGCTGAAAAACTGGGTGTTGAAGACAAAATAATATATGTCGATCACAATAAAACGCCTAACGATTACATCAATATTTTTGATATCTTTCTTTTGTTATCAAGAGAAGATCCTTTCCCATTGGTAATGCTCACTGCTGCAAAACTTCATAAGCCTATTGTTGCTTTTGAGAAAAGCGGGGGTGCTGTAGAATTTTTAGAAAACGGTCATGGAATTCTGGCACCTTATCTTGATCTTGATACAATGGCCAATGAAGTCATAAAACTCATGAAAGATTCCGGACTAAGAGAAACTTATGGAGAAAGTATCAATAAAAGACTGGAAAATGAATATTCTGATAAAGAACTTACCAATAAAATTTTTACACTAATTGATAGTTTTCTTTAATTATGCTATCCATCGTTATCTCATCATACCAACAAAATTACTACGAACAGCTCGTTAAAAATATTAGCGGGACAATTGGTGAGGGTTTCCAATATGAAATTATCCAGATATGGAATCCTAATATGATGAGCATTACAAAAGCCTACAATCTCGGAGCTGAAAAAGCACAGTTTGAAAATCTTTTGTTCCTTCACGAAGACCTTGTTTTTCACACAAAAGACTGGGGAGCAAAACTTATAAAACATTTTTCAATTCCTAATGTGGGAATTTTAGGATTGGCAGGATCCGATTATGTTCCTGCTGCACCTTGTAGCTGGACAGTAACTGAAAAGTACAACTTCATCAATATTCTTCAAGGAAGCAAAGACAATCAGGAGGTTGTTTTACTTAATAGAACCCAGGCAAATATTAATCCCGTATTTGCAGTAGACGGAGTATTTCTCGCTATAAGAAAAGAAGTGTATAACCTATTTAGATTCGATGAAAGAATAACTGGATTTCACGGATATGACTTAGATTTTAGCCTCAGAGTTTCCAAAAAACGACAAAACTTCATTATTGATGATATTTTGGTAGAACATTTTTCAAAAGGAAATCCTGATAAAAAATGGTTTGATACCAATATTTTGATAAAACAAAAACTGGGCGCTGATTTTCAGAAACAAAAGGATCGGGACACCGAGAAAAAAATTTTCTTGGCTTTCCTTCAAGCATATTTCAAATACTATCCGGTTACCCTCAAAAATATTAGATTCACATTACAATTCTTTCCGATGAAAAGCTTTATTTTTAAAGATTATTTCTCCATCGCAAAAAAATATGTGAGCTACATTAAATACTCTTCACAAATAAATAAAAAATATAAAGGGGCATAAAACTCCCCTCTAAAACATACATAAATGATTATAGGAAACGGACTTATTGCTAATTCATTAAGAAATATTGATTCAAAGGATCATCTGTTCTTTGCATCCGGTGTTTCAAATTCCCTCGAAACCAAAAATTCCGAATTCGAAAGAGAATTCAGCCTTCTAAAAAATACTTTGGAAAAGCACAGCCAAAGCAAATTCATCTATTTTTCAACATTAAGCGTACACGACCAGTCCAAACAGGACAGTCCCTATGTCTTGCATAAACTTAAAATAGAGGATTATATCAAAGATAATTCCCAAAACTATCTTATTCTCAGGATTGGAAATATCGTAGGGAAAGGAGGAAACCCAAATACATTATTTAACTATTTAAAAACTCAGATTACTCACGATCATAAATTTAAAGTTCATAGCCTTGCCAGAAGACTGCTGATTGATATGGATGATATCAATAAATTTTTAGTGGAAATCTGCCCTTCTATACAGAATAAAACCATCAGCTATGCTTTTCCGTACTATTATAATTTACAGGAAATCATAGGGGCTATTGAAGAAAAAATAAATAAGAAAGCCGTTTACGATACTATAAACGAAGGAGATTTTTATCAGGTTTCCTTTGAAGAAAATGTCAATCAGTTCTTTTCTGACATCAATCCTGAAGATTATATAAAATCTTTGGTCAATAAGTATATATAAGCTACAAAAGATGAAGATCTATTTTATTATTGTTACATATAATGCCATGAAATGGGCGGAAAGATGTTTTACAAGCTTAAGGAACTCCAACATTCCTGTAAAATCAATAGTTATTGATAATGGCTCTGGCGACGGAACCCAGGAATATATTAAAAACAATTTTCCTGAAGTAGATTTTATACAGTCTTCCGAAAATTCCGGTTTTGGAAAAGCCAATAATCTGGGAATAGAAAAAGCCTATAAAGAAGGAGCTGATTTTGTATATCTTATGAATCAGGATGCCTGGATTTTTCCTGACAGTGTAGAACAGTTGCTGGAAGTTTACAATAATTATCCGGAGCAGAAGAAAATTGGGATTTTAAGTCCTATGCACATGGATGGAACCGGGAAAAAATTTGACCTTCATTTTGAAAACTACCTTGCCCAGGATTGTAAGAACAACAGATTCCTTTCTGATGTTTTTCTTCATGAAGTAAAACCCTTTTATGAAATCAGGTTTGTGAACGCTGCTCATTGGTTTATTCCCAGGAAAGTGCTGGAAAAAGTTGGCGGCTTCAATCCTTATTTCTTTCACGGTGCCGAAGATTATGATTACATCAACAGAATTACCTATTTCGGGTTAAAAATCATTGTTTGCCCGAAAAGTAAAGTGGTGCACGACGCCAAAGTCCAGGATTTCCAGAAAGAGGAAATGAAAGACCCTGCTGAAGTACTGGCAAGGAAAAGACTTTCCATGCAGATGCAGAGGGAAACAAGATATATGAATCCCAATTTCGATTATAATATCGGACGGGAGAAAAAAGCTTTTATCACCTCTCTTATGAAACACGGTATCCAGAGAAATACCGGCGAATATAAATTTTACCTGGAGCAGTACAAATTCTTTTCAAAAAGATTTGATGAGATTGAAGCTTACAGAAAACTGTCCATGAGTGGTAACCATCCCTATTTGAATATTTAAAGCATTTAAAATGGAAAAGTTACCCGTAAGCATCTGCATACTCTCCTGGAAAAGTGCTGCCAATCTGAAAAATACCCTAAGATCATACAAAAAGTACGGACTTCTGGATTTGGTGGATGATATTACGATTCTGTTTCAGGAAGTCAATGATGATGATAAAAAAATAGCAGAAAAATATAAGATTAAATATATCGGTTTAAAGGAAAATGTAGGAATAGGAAAAGGGATGAAAATGCTTGCTGAAAATGCTTCTGCCCAAAACATTCTTTTCCTGGAACATGACTGGGAACTTATTGAAGATCAAAACGCGCTGTTTTTCGAACTCAAAGGCGGATTGGATTTGTTAAATAATGGATTTGACGTAATCCGCTTCCGGAGTAGAAAAAATCCTGGCTACCCCTTGATATCCATTAGAAATAAAGGCAAAGAGCTGGATTATTATGACGATTGGCATGAATGCACCTCCCCTCACCTGCTGGAATCCCTGCACTGGCTGAATCCGGCGGTAGAATTTCCCGATAAGATACAGAAACAGGGAGACTTTTTTGTCACCACATCACGGTGGGCCAATTGGACGAATAATCCTTATCTGGTCCGAAAAAGCTTTCTTCTTGAAAAAATCCTGCCTTTCGCCGGGGAGTCCGTTTCGCTGGAAAGGAATATTGCTTCATGGTGGGTAAAACAGGACTTTAAAATAGCACAGGGCGAAGGACTTTTCACTCATAAAGACCTTGTAAAATATCCGAAGAAAAGCCTGCTCCGGAAAATACTTAATAAATTAAAAGATAAATTAAAATAAACACGAATGAGAATCCTTTTCCATGAGAACGAACTCAATTACAGAGGGACTTCCATCGCATTATATGACTACGCAGATTTCAATGAAAGGTATCTGGGAAATGAGTCTATCATCGTATATAATAAAATCCTACCTACCAACCATCCGCTCGGAATTGAAAAATTTGAAAAGAGATTTCAGGTATTCGGTTATTCGGATTTCAAAGAGGTGGATACCCTTATAAAAAACAACAATATTGACCTGTTTTATGCTATTAAAAACGGCTTTTATGATGATATAGAAACTAAGGAATGTAAAACAGTTGTTCACAGTGTTTTCAAGTATTTTGAACCTCACGGGGATGTTTATGCTTATGTATCACAATGGCTTAGCAAAGAAATGACCCAGGGTAAATCTCCGTTTGTTCCCCATATGGTCAACTTTGAAAACGAAACCCACGAAGATCTGAGAGCTGAACTTCATATTCCTAAAAATGCCAAAGTATTCGGGTATTACGGAGGCGGGCAAAGCTTCAATATCGGTTTTGTGCAGAAGATGGTGGAAAAGATTGCCTCCAGATACAAAGACATTTATTTTATCTTCATGGGCGTTGATCCGTTTGTGAAAAAAAGATGGTGGAAATCTGTTCCGGCCAATATTAAATTTTTACCTCCAAGCTCGGATGTGCTGACAAAGCTTAAATTCATCAATACGTGTAATGCTTTACTTCACGCCCGTGAAAGAGGTGAAACATTCGGGATCACTGTTGCGGAATTTGCCATCAAAGGAAAGCCTGTCATCACTTTTGCAGATTCTCCTGAAAAAGCCCATAACAATCATCTGGAAGATCAGGCTTATTATTATAAAGATGCAAAAGAACTTAAAAATATACTCCTGGATTCGGATTTAAGTTTGTCTGCCAGGGAATTATATGAGAAATTCTTACCTAACCCGGTGATGGACAAATTTAAAGAGGTATTTATTGATTAATATGAAATCAAAATCCTTAAGTACATCCCCGATATTATATTTCTTATATTATTTCATTAGTATTAAATACCAATCTCCAGATTGTGACCTATGAAGATAGGTGATATTTAGGTAAATTTGTCTATCCGAAATTAAAATTAATGATGAAAAACAATATATTATGTGTGGAATAGCCGGAATAATTAGCAATAACGCCCGAAGTTACCAGAATGAAATACAAAGAATGACGGATGCCATAGCTTATCGCGGTCCCGATTCTTCCCATCACGAATTTTATGCTAATGCTGCTTTAGGCCATCGCCGGCTTTCTATTATAGATCTTTCCGAAAACGGAAAACAGCCTATGTTTTCCAGCACAAAAAAGGAATGTATTGTGCTGAACGGTGAAATTTATGGTTACCAGGCCATCAAAGATCAATATTCCGATTATCCTTACCGCGGAAGTTCAGATACTGAAGTAGTCCTTGCCATGTATCAGAAAAAAGGGAAAAACCTCATTCATGACCTTCCCGGAATGTTTGCTTTTGCCATTTGGGATGAAGAAAAACAAGAACTATTCTGTGCAAGAGACCGTTTCGGGGAAAAGCCATTTTATTATACTATCGGAAAAAACGGGGAGTTTATTTTTGCTTCCGAAATCAAGGCTATTCTGGCATCAGGACTCATAAAACCTGAAATTGACAAGGCACAGATCGCCTATTACCTGAAAAACGGATACATCCATCCTCACAAAACGATATATAAAAATATTTTTAATCTTAAGCCTGCCCATACGCTGGTATTTAAAGATGGTAAAACAGAAGTAAAGCCTTACTGGACTATTCCTTCAGAGACCTCAAAACTGAGTCTGGATGAAAGTATTGAGAAATTTAAATACCTTTTGGACAATGCTGTAAAGAAACAGCTGGTAGCAGACGTTCCCGTAGGCTCTTTTCTTTCAGGAGGTCTGGATTCCAGTACCATCGTTGCTGTTGCTTCAAAATATAAAGAAAATATAAAAACACTGGTTTACGGCTATGAAAGCGGCGACTTGAATGAAATGCCATACGCACAGGCCATTGCAGACAAATACAAAACAGATCACCATATTCTTTTAGATAAAAAGCAAAAGATTTCGGAAACACTGCAGGAAGTATATTCCTATATGGATGAACCGTTAATGGACTCTTCCCTTCTTCCCACCCATCTCATTTTCAAGGAAGCTTCCAAGGACCTGAAGGTAATCCTTTCAGGAGATGTAGGAGACGAGCTGTTTGGAGGCTATACTTTCTATAAATACAACATCAATCTTTCTCAAAAAGGCTATTATCCGTCCTATCTTTCAAAGATGTTACTTCTGGCTGGAAAATTTAAGGATATTGGCTCGGAAAGACGTTTAAGAGCGGAATCCAGCGACACAATAGATTATCATCAGAATAAAGTCCGGAATTATTTTTCTGTCACTGAAATCAGAAAACTGGGAATCAGTGATGAAATTCCCGGACAGGATTTCAGTTTTAAGCCCACCAATGAGGATTTTAATGACCTGATGAGGATAGACCTTGAAAAATATGTTCCCGCCAATATGCTTCTTAAAGGCGACCGGACTTCTATGTACAATTCTGTAGAGGTAAGGATTCCGTTTTTGGATATTGATTTCGCTGAATTCTGTATTCAGATGCCTTGGCAGTACAAAGTAAATTCCACAGAAGATAAAATTATACTGAGAAAAGCCTACTCTCAGGCATGGACAGAGGAAATTGCAAAACGCCATAAGAACGGTTTCGGAGCTTCCGTAAAAGAATGGTTTAAAGAGCCTGAACTTGAGAATTTAAGTAAGGAGCTTCTTGAAAATAAAAACAGCTATATATTTGAGTTTTTAGATTTTAACGAAGTGCAGAAGAAGCTTAACAGGCATCATCAGCACTGGAGCTTACTGATTTTAGCACTTTGGTTTCAGAACAATAAAAATCATTTACAGTAATGATGAAAATAGGACTGACACAAAATGATTATCCCATCAAAAGAAATATTTTAAATAAAGTTTCTGAATGTGAATATGTTTTTTTGAGAAAGAACAACAATCTTTTTCATTCACTGTCTACGCTAAAGAAAATTATATTCAGGAAAAAAACGGATATTGAGGGGAGATATTTCTTTTATCAGAAACCTAAGATCGATATCCTCCATCTTTATAATGACATCAATTATTCTTCCCAGAAATGGGTAACTTCTTTTGAGACGCTTGTCCCAAGGTTTCCTGAAACTAAAAATGATCACCAGCAGACTGAACCTCAGCATATCCGCAATAAAAAAACAGAAAACGCACTCAGACAGATTGGTAAAAAAAACTGTCTGGGAATTATTTCAATATCCCAGGCTTCCGCCAATATTCAGCTGGAACTTCTGAAAAATTATCCTGATTTTCAGGAAATGATACAGTCCAAACTTTCCGTGATCCATCCTTCCCAGGAAATTATCCCGAGAGATTCGCTGAAGATCTACCAGAACACTGAGAGTTTCAACCTTATCTTTGTAGGAACCCAGTTTCATCTGAAAGGAGGGGTTGAAATGATAGAGGTTCTGAAGAAATTAAGAAAAAAATACAGCTTCAAGCTCAGCATCGTGTCTTCCTTTAAAACAGATCATTACGTAACCAAAGTCACTGAAAAAGAAGCTCTGGAAACCAAAAAAATGCTAAAAAAAGAGGAATGGATTGATATGTATGAAAATATCCCCAACGAAAAGGTAATAGAACTTATTAAGCTGTCCCATATTGGCCTTTTACCTACCTGGTCGGATACCTATGGATTTTCAGTTCTGGAAATGCAGGCAGCAGGTGTTCCCGTAATTACGACGGATATCCGGGCGTTGCCGGAGATCAATAATGAAAGCTGCGGCTGGCTTATCCATCTTCCTCAGAACCGTTTGAAACAGGCACTTTATTTCACAGTCGAACAGCGCGAGGAATTAAAAAAAACGCTGAAAATACAGCTTGAAAATATCCTGGAAGATATTTTTACCCATCCTGAACAGCTGGCAGAAAAATCAAAAAATTCAGTGGAAAGAATCAGGAAAGACCACGATCCTGTTATTTTCAGCAAAAAATTAAAAGCAATATACAGTAAGGCATGAATATCTCAGTAATTATACCGGTTTACAATGCATCCGAGTTTCTGGAAAAGGCTGTAGATTCTGCTTTGCCTTTTGAGGAAGTAAAGGAAATTGTACTTATTGAAGATCAATCTACTGACAATTCGTTGGAAATCTGCAGGAAATTGGTTTTAAAGGATTCCAGAATCAAATTATACCAACATCCTGATCAAGGAAACCACGGGGCCGGAGCGACAAGAAATTTAGGCCTTGAAAAAGCAGGCTGCGAATTCATATCGTTTTTAGATGCCGATGACCATTATCTTCCGAACCGTTTTGATGCTGAAAAGGAAATCTTTAAAGAGCAGAAAGCTGAAGGTGTCTTTGGAGCTATCGGGGTAGAATATTTATCCGAAAAAGGCAGAAAAGAATTCGAGGATAAGTTTAAAAATGTTTCTTTAACCACCGTAAATTTCCCGGCAGAAGGTGAAGAAGTTCTAAAAGGATTACTGGGTTTAACGCCTAAAGTTTTTGGAACGTTTTTCCATTTAAATACACTTACCATCAGAAAAACAGCGCTGGTAAAAAACAATCTCCGTTTCAACGAAAATCTCCGTGTACACCAGGATTCCGACTTTATTATTAAATTAGCTTCTCACTGCTATTTAAAATCCGGAATTATAGATAAGGCTATTGCAATCAGAGGCGTGCATGATAATAACAGGATTACCAAGATCATAAGATATTCACCACAATATAATGAGAGGCAGTTTCTTTTATGGAAATCATTATATGAATGGGCAGATGCCCATCCGTTACCGCCTGATTGCAAAAGAAAGATTTATTTAACTTACAAATCATTTGATTTATCTTTAAAAACAGGATTCAATAAATATTTTTGTACCTTTTTAGAGCTCATTAAGAATCCTCAAATATTAAAAACACAATACCGTTTTACGTATCTCAACCGATAAGAATGAAAATATCCGTAATAATTCCCGTCTATAATGCTGAAGAATATGTTTCGCAAGCCGTAGAATCTGCTCTGCAGTTCGAAGAAGTATATGAAGTTATTTTAATTGAAGATAAGTCTCCGGACAATGCTCTGGAAGTCTGCCGGAAGCTGGAAGAAAAGCATGACAGGGTGAAACTTTACCAGCATCCTGACAAGGGAAACCACGGTGCGGGAGCTTCCAGAAACCTGGGTATGGAAAAAGTGACGGGAGATTTTGTAGCCTTCCTGGATGCAGACGATTATTATCTGCCCAACAGATTCGATGCGGAAAGAGAACTTTTCAAAAACCCTGACGTAGAAGGTGTTTATGGGGCGATTGGGGTAAAGTATTATTCGGAAAAAGCCAGAGAGCAGTACTACTCTATTTATAAGGATAAACTGGATACGGTTTACAAAAAAACCAGGCCTGAAGATGTGTATCAGGGCCTCATCAGTTTGCGAGGAACTTTCGGACTTATCCACCTGGATACTTTAACTCTCCGAAGATCTTCTCTTTTCAAAATGGACCGGTTTTTTGAGACTTCTCTGCGCCTTCACCAGGACTCGGAAGTCACCATAAGATTTGCCTATTACCTTAAGCTTTATACAGGCATTAATGATGAAGCAATTGCCTTAAGAGGAGTTCATGAAAACAACAGGATCACAAAAGTGGATTCAGGGAAAATAAACCCTGCCCAAACCCGTGTTTTGCTTTGGAGAGAGCTGAATAATTGGGCCGAGAATGAGAAAACTGTTCCGGACCATGTAAAACTCCATATTAAAAGGATGCTTCGCAGCTTTGAGATTGCTATTGCTCCCCCTATCAAAAAATGGGGCATGATCGGTAAATATCTGATTACGGATTATCCGAGCATCCGTTCGGGTTTATTCAATATCAATTTCAGGAAAAACCTGTTTTAAGCAGGGAAGCCTGAGGCTGGAAGAGAGAAGTTATTACGGTCAAAGGTACTTCTATACTGTATTTTTTATTTCTTTAAGGCTTATTACCTTCTTTAAATGAAATACTGTCAATAACTTCCGACAATCATCTCCCCTCTTCCAGCCTTTAAATCAAAAGGTTACTTATTTTATCTTTTTCTTATCCAGAAGAATGGAATCAGCGATCTGGGCAGTAAATACTTTCCCGGACTCTTTATACATATGGTTTCCGTCAGTAAAAATATATTGATCGGATTGCTGAGAAAAGTCGAAAAATTTCACTCCTTTTTTTTGAGCAATTGATTTTATTTTTTTGCTAAAATCGGGGGAATATTTGTTTTCTATTTCCATAATTCCTTTAAAACCGGGAATTCTTACAATATAAACGGTCCCTTTGGTTTTAAGGTATTCAATAATATCTTCAAATGCATTCAGTCTATACTGGGATATTTTCTGGGTTTTTACAAATTCTATATAATCACTTACCTTGCGCTCCTGTCTTTTCCTTAAAGTATCGGGCTCCACATTTACATTAACTTCCATCCATCCGTTTTGATGCAAATACGTATTGGATTTTGCTATTGCTTCCCTGTCTCTGTAAATATTAAACCAAGTTTCAGGGTAATGTTTCAGAAGATATTCATAATTAGGTTTTACATCGTAAAGATTCATATCTGCCAAACCGGAAGTATTTTCTGACAAATCTTTTGCCTCTTTCACGTTTTTATCTATAGATAAGTTCCAGGGATCAACAGTAAGAATAAAAATACCGTCCTTTGTATCAGGATTAAGCTTTTTCTTTATGGCTTCAAAATAGACCTGACCGTAAGGCGATTCCGTAATATTCAGGGAAAAATTATTGAATTCCCGGCCTTTCAGCTTGTCATCCAAAATATTGGGGATAACAGCCTGGGAACCTCTGGAATCTCCCATAATCATATCAGAAGGTTTCGGGCCTGTAAAATGTAAATAATTATCATCCGTATTGCCGTCTGCATAGGTTCCTAAAAACAGTAAAATGGCAATAATTCCAATAATATAAAATGATATTTTGAATAAAAATTTTTTCATACCAGGTTAGAATTGTTGATAAATAAAGCTGCTATTTCCAAAAACTCCAAAATACATAATCATAAAAATAAGGAAAATGTAAAATGCTCTTCTTACTACAGGTTTAAACCTGCTGATCTCTAATCCATGCTCCTGATCCTTATTCATCCAGTCAATCAGAATGACAATCCCTATCAGACCTAAAATTTTAATTTTTAAAAACTGCGGAACTGAGAAAAGTGAAAGACTGAAAATCTTCCCATACATTCCAAAAGCGTCTTTTAAGCTTGGAGCTACAAACAAAACCAATGCAAAGCACACTAAGGCCATCGTATAGATAATATTTCCTAATTCCTTAAAGGTAGGAACGGTTTTAGACAGCTTTTTCTTTTTATTGATCTGGTTATTAACAACCAGGGGAACATAATACAACCCCTGGAGACAACCGTAAACGATGAACGTCCAGTTGGCGCCATGCCAGAAACCAATGATGACGAAATTCAGAAAAACAGCAAGCATCAATCCTTTTTTATCATAATCACGGAAAGCAATGACAAGGGGTGTAAATACATATTCTGTAAGCCATGAGGTGAGAGAAATATGCCACTTCCTCCAATAATCTGCAATATTCTGGGCAAAAAGTGGAAAAGCAAAGTTCTTGGTGGTTTTAAAGCCTAAAAGTTTTGCAAACCCGATGGCCATATCCGAGTATCCTGAAAAATCTGCATACATCTGGAATAAAAACAATATAACTCCAAAAGCTATGGTACTTCCTGAAAGATGCTCATATCCCTGGAATATATTTTCTGTAACAGGAGAAATAGTATTGGCAACCACCAGTTTTTTAAATGCTCCCAGAAGGATCTGTCTGGCTGCATCAGAACCGGTTTCCAGTGTAAAAACCCTTTCTTTTTTCAGCTGGGGAAGCAATAAGCCTCCTTTATCAATCGGGCCGGATGTCATACTCGGAAAAAAGGCAATATAGTTGAAAAATGCCAGTGCATCTGTTTCAGCTTTCAATTTATTATTCTTTATATCAAGCAGATAGCTAACCATTCTGAATGTATAAAAGCTGATACCAAGAGGTAAAATTACATTTAAAGTCAGGTTATTTTTAATTCCAAACAAATCTGTAAAAGATTGAATGAAGAAATTAAAATATTTAAAATAGAGCAGTGTACCAACGGAAAAAATCAGACCTAAATTCAGCCAGATTTTTTTTTCAGAACTTTCACTTCGGGAAATTTTTAATCCTAAATAATAAATAATCACCGAGCTTCCGATCAAAAGTATTAATAACCTCCAATCCCAATATGCATAGAATACGTAGCTGCCTAATAACAAAAATATATTCTGGGCTCTAAGATTTTTCCCGAGAACCCACCAGTAGACAGCAAAAAAAACAGAGAAGAAAAGTATAAATACCAATGATGTGAACTGCATAGGATAACTTATTTATTTAAGAGTTCGACAATTCCATAGGAAAGCATTAAAAAAGCAACCTTTCTGTTGTTGAAAAGTATGGCTTCTTTGGGAGGGGAAATAAGCATTCCCCCATTTTCGATAAGGGTTTCAATCGACTGGTCAATGTCATCCACTTCATAACAGATATGATAGTAAGATATTCTTTTCTTCAAAAGATTCTCCACGGGTGCACCTGAAACAAGTTCTATATTAAAACCGTCTTCTACAGTGATCATGCAAAGTTCTGCCTTCTGATTTTCATCAAAGACAACAGGAGTTTCCTCAATGATCTTATGAAGCTTTCTTATACTTTGGAGTTCTGCCTGTATGTCTTTACAGGCAACTCCTACATGATGAAATTTCATTATAACTTTGAAGCAACAGAATCTGCCATTTCACCTACATTGTTCCAGCTCTGAATTTCGGAAGAGGTAAAACGTATGCCGAAAGCTTTTTCCACAGCTACAATTAACTGAATATGAGAAAGAGAATCCCATTCTTCAACATCATTTGCCGTAGTTTCCTCAGTTAAATTAATTTCTTCGTTATCCAGCTCTTCACGGAAAATTTCTGATAATTTTGATAAAATTTCGTTTTTGTTCATAATATTATATGTTTTTTATTTTTAAAAATGAGGCATACATTGTGGCAACTTTCCTTTTTTCTGCTTTTTCCAGTTCTATGTCTTCGCTTACAAAGTACCTTTCATCAACAATTTCAAGGCCTGCCTGATGAATCAGGTCTCTGATTTCCTGAATAGTGTTAAAAAGGTAAATATGATCCATAGAAGGTGCATTCGTAGGTGTGGTAATGAAAATTGTTCCGTCCGGCTTTATCAGACTTTTGATTTTATTCAGCAGTGACAGCGGGTCTTCCACATGCTCCAGCACTTCTCCCATTGTAATAAAATCTTTCTTCTCATCTTCATCTGTATAATCGAACACATTTTTAAGGTGATAAACAACCTTTTCACTTTTAATTAAACTTTTGGTAAGCTCAAGTGAAGATTCGCTGATATCAAGTGCTTCAAACGTACAGTTTTCTCCAATTTTTTCCATCGCAGCCTCAAAATATAAGCCGTGTCCTGCTCCTATTTCAAGATAGGATTCCACAGGAAGAAACTGTTGGATGGTAGTTTTAAAATACTGATATACAGCATAATGATGTTTCCATAAAAACTGTGAAAGCAATAAGCCATGCATATGGGAAACCATTACATCCGGATTATTGTACATGGCCTGATTTACCTCATCAAATGATGTATTCCTGTATTTATTGGTTCTTATAAAATCCAGCATTTCCTCATTAAAATCGCCGATCATTTTAAGATAGTAATTAATAGAATCATTAAATGTCAGATTCTTTTTCTCAAGGATTACTTTGTATTTGCTGATGAAGGTATTATAATCTTTTATATAATTTTCATCTTCTGAGAGTGAGGCAAAATTTTTCTGGAGCTTTTTACCATGAATAGCATTTTTTTCGGAAATACTTTCAATAAGGTGTTCTATTTTCATATTCTGGTGTTTATGTAGACTTCTTTTAGCTGGTAATCGTCAACATTCAGCATCCATTTATCATTCTCGTTTACAAATCCTAATCTTTCATAATGATCTTTTACCATCTGGTTTTTTGCCGTAGGAAGATATTCTCCCATAATCTTTTTAAATCTATGCTTTTTTGCGGTTTCCACAATAGTATTGAGTGTAAAATCTTCCATCCCTCTTTTCAATACGCGGCAGCTCATCAGCCATGTATCTATGAAAAGGGTTTCGGGATCTTTTTTTTCCAGCACAATTACGCAGATCAATCCATTGTCGCCATATTTATCTTCCAGGGTAAAGGAAAGCGTATAATGTTCTTCAGAATTGATCAGGCGGTCTACATCCTGTTCCGTGTATCTTACCGTTCTTAAATTGAACTGGTTGGAACGCTGGGTCAGCTGGGAAACTCTTGGCTTTGAGAAATTGTCGAAAGATTTTACATCAGAAGTCATATTCATACTCTTCAGAAAATCTTCTATATTGGTAAAACTGTCCAGGTCAACTGCACGCTGTGCTTCCACCTGGTACTGTCTGGTACGCTCCGCGTCATTTTCAGAAAAACTGGAGGTTTCAAATAGATTCAGACTGTACAGATATTCCAGATATTCTGCCGGATCTTCGGGTAATTCAGGAACGCAGACTTCAGGAAGGTTTTCGCGTACGATATTCCTTTCAAACGGATTGTCATCAAGGAATACCATAGAATCAAAGCCTATATTCAGGATACTCTGGATCTTTCTGATGTTATCCGCCTTATTATCCCAGTTAGCCACAAAAACAGCAATATCCTCCATTTTAAGCACCATATCGGGATGCTTTTCGAAAGGCTCTTTTGCCTTATCTTCATCATTCTTACTGCAAACAGCCAGGATCACGCCTCTTCTCTGAAGGGCTTTAACCCAATACTGGAATTCGGTAAATGCTTTTCCTATCCCCAGGCTACCAATCTGGATCTTTTCCAGACCATCATCTCCAATGATCCCACCCCAAGTTGTATTATCCAGATCAATGATCAGGCACTTCTTAAATTTCCCTTCCAGAGAGGAAATAATACTGTTGATATGATGAGCAACGATGGGAAGGGCATCCAGTGAAAGCACCATTTCCGTGTTCACATAGATGTTCGGGGAAAACATAAAATCTCTTCCCCATTTATTTTGAATGGAAAGAAGATCTGCAATAAAAAAATTATCATTTTTAACTGCCAGCTCTGCCGAAAGCAGATAATTCAGTTTATTCAGCTGAAAAACGAAGGAAGACTCTACCTTATTCGAAAAATTTCCAAAAACCTGATTATTAATCATCGGAAAATTACAGTAGATAACCCTGCTCTTCGTTCTGTTCTGAATATTTCTGTACAGGTCTTCAATATAGGAAATCTTATTTTCCGCAAATACAGCCTGTGTATCGTAAGACTTATAATACTGGCTTAATAATTTATGAGAAGACTCAAAAATGATGGTATAATCTGCATTAAACTCATAATATTCTGAGGTAGGATCAAGGATCTGACGGGAAATCTGACCGAAATCTGCTTCGAAAATTTCAAATTCAAAGCCATCATTTACGGCGGTTCCTTTCAAAGCAACATTGAGAAACTGCGTAGCAGTATCACCAAGTAATGCCACCCTGACCTTCTTCAGCCGGGAAGTATCTTTGCGGAGTTCTTTTTTCAGTTCTGAAAACGTTTTGTACATAGATTCTATTATTTTTATTAAAATATGAATGTACTTGTTCTCAATTCTGTCAGTTCCGTATTATTCCTTTTAAAGGCTTCCGAGAGTACCGGATTTTTAGTATAAATGCATGCTGCATATGCCTTGGGAACATTCGTGCTTTTTTTCATCGTGTTTATTGTTTGTACAAAAATAAAGATTTTATCTGAGATTTACTTTTTTAAGATAATCTCTTAGCGGTTTTTCAATAAATTGATAAAAAATTATCGAGGTAATGATAAGAACAACCATATAAATCCAGAACACACGATTGATATCAGGTTTATAATCTTGCCATTTCAGGACCTCCCTCAGGATATACAAAATGGGAATATGGGTAATATAAATAGCATAACTTGCTTCACCAAGATATTCCAGAGGTTTTAATGCCAGAAGTCTGGTCAACAGCCCGTTATTCCATGAGATAAAAAGAATAAGCGGAATGAAAAGTACTGCCATAAGCCCGTTATGATAAAAAAGAGGCACAAAAATCAGTGAAAGCATCACAGCTGCAAAGATCAGGATTACAGGAATATCATAATTCTTCTGCCTAAAGTGGTTCACGAAAAACAATCCGGCAAGATTTCCTACTAAAAATTCACTTATATGCATCAGCGGAAAATAATACAGAAATTCGTGGCTTTCTGTATGCGGTCCCTTATAAGAAGGTGAAGCTTCATAAAGATGGGAAAATACCTGTGTAATCATCCATAAGACAATTCCTGCTACCCAGATACTTTTATTCTTTTTGGAATAAAAATAATTATACAGCACAGGGAAAATCAGATAAAACAAAAATTCCACAGAAATGGACCATCCCGGAAAATTTAAGATCATTGCCTTGCCCGGAATCCAGCTCTGCAACCCGAACAGGTATAAAAAAGAATCAATAAGACTAAAATTTGAGTACCGGGTTACCAGATACAGCAGCAATCCCACCACATACAGCGGGTAGATCCTTGCAAACCTGTTTTTATAATATTCGAAATACTCGATTTTTACTTTCTTATGATAGGCCACAATCATAATGAAACCTGAAAGAATAAAAAAATAGCTCACCCCAACATTGGCTTTCAGAAAGATATTGGAAATATAATCTGTCTTATAGACAAACATATCTTTATTGAAATGAGAGATAACGATGGCTATAGCGGCAAGGAATCTGGTAAAGGTAATCTGGCTTATCTTCATTCAAAAAACAGTTCAGCAGTTTTACAATAGTTTGGTTATATAAAAAACACTTTTACCGCGGTCATGAAAACAACAGTACTGAAAAGCACTGTCGGCAATACACAACAGGATATGGCGTTCTTTAAAAAACTATTTAACAAAAACGCCGATGTATTTTCCTTCGTATTCCACTACCGTAGTTTCTATGCTGTTTTTTTCACAGAAATCCTGATAGGCAGAATTATCCCCGATATCATCACTGATAAATACACCTCCTTTTTTCAGATGTTTATACAGCTCATCATAAGCCCAGATTCTTCCGTTATAGCTTTTATCAGAGTCATAATGAAGAACATCAAAAACTGAATTTTCAGCAAAGATCTTCGGTAACGATTCTTTGTCTGCAAAACGGAATAATTTCCAGTTGTTTTTAAGGTTTTGCGGCACTACGTAGCCTACGTACTGATCTCCGTCCTGCGCCAGATAAGGCATATCTGAACTGTACAGCGTTCCGTCCCTTTTAACCAGGGAAAGAAGCGAAACCAGCGATGACCATCCGTAAGCAACCCCTGTTTCCACCACGTTCTTTGCATTCGCAAACTCGCAGGCATAATAGATCAGTTCCAGTGCTCCGGGTCCTCCCATTTTTACAGGACATGCTTTTTCCTTCTGCTCTGCCGTTCTTAAAATATCCGCATAATCCGTACGGAAAGCGCCTGTTTCAAGGCCGAATAGTTTTAAAACAGCTTTTTCCTGGGAAATGGCTCTTTCTGCAGCCCAGGAATTTGTTTTTTCCTTGCCTTTGAAAGCATTGCCTCTGTTCACTGTATTCTTAATGATTTTCCGGCCCAGTTCCGGGTAAAGATCGGGTCTTTTCAGATACCCTATAAATGTTTTGAGAACTCTTGTTATTTCACTCACTGTGTTGTCTTTAATTCCGCAAAAATAAATATTTTTTTTTTCATTTATCTAAAAACAGATATATTTGTGTTACTCAAATGAAATGAAAAAAATAAATGCACCACTATGTTCTACAGTTTTTTCGAAAAAATCTACAGAAAACAGCTGCTTTCAAGCCTGAAAAAAAATCCAAAAGTATTTTCTGAAAATATCAGACTGGGTGTAGGAAACCGTTTTGTTCTGGATAAAAATTTGGAAAAATTGAGCATCGGCAAATCCGCAGAATTTAGAAACTATACTTGTATCCTGGTGGCAAAAGGTGCCAGCCTGGAAATAGGAGACCGTTTCTTTATGAATAACTTTTGCTCGATCAACTGCCTGGAACATATTTCAATTGGTGAAAATACTTTGTTTGGCGAAAATGTCAAATTGTACGATCACAATCATGCTTATGAAACCTCTCCGGAATTCAGGCTGCACTCGTCAAAATTCACAAAAGCTCCTATAAAAATAGGCAGTAACTGCTGGCTGGGAAGCAACGTTACAGTACTGAAAGGCGTTACGATTGGCGATAACTGTATCATTGGGGCAGGATGTACCATATACAAAGATATTCCTGCTAATACACAGGTAGTCAATAAACAGGATTTAATATTCAATTCCCTTTAAATTCAGATGAAATTTTCCATACTTATCGCCCACTACAATAATGCTGTGCTTTTTAAAGACTGCTACAGTTCGTTACTCGCACAAACTTATAAAAACTGGGAGGCCGTAATTCTGGATGATGCTTCATCTGAAGAAGAGAAAGAGCAAATCAAAGCTATCATCGCAGGAGATGAACGGTTTAAATTTTTTGAAAATGAAGAAAATTCCGGCGTTGGCGTTACCAAAAGTAAGCTTATTGAGTTTGCTTCCGGAGACATCTGTGGTTTTGTAGACCCTGACGATGCTATTCTTCCCGAAGCCGTTGAAAAAGCCGTGAAAGTATTTACAGAGAAAAAAAATGTTGTGCTGGCCTATTCCAGATTTATGAGCTGTGATAAGGATCTGAAACCTATTGCACCTTTCAAATCTGCTATGCAGGTTCAGAATAAGGACCCGTATTTCTTTAACTATCCTATCCAGATCGCTCATTTTGTAACGTTCAGAAAAGATATTTACGACCAGACTGAAAAAATGAATCCTAGTCTTAAAATTTCAGAAGATCAGGACCTTTATTTAAAGCTATATGAAAAAGGTGACGTTTATTTCATTGACGACACCAATTATCTGTACAGAACGCATCAGGGAGGTATATCCCAGAATGACAATAAATCGAAGTCTTACGAATATTTCTCACAGGTGGTTTTTAATGCGATGAAGAGAAGAAATATCAAAAGTATCAACGGAATGAAGGTTCCTGAAACCTATCCCGGACAGCAGGAAATTTTTAAGCTTCTTGAATATCAGAATTCAATTCCATATAGGATAAAAAGAAAAATCTCCATTACTTTACAAAAACTTTTCAGGTAATGTCAACAGAAAATCAGAAAATAAAAATTCTTTTCAGACACCGTTCTATGGAAATGGGTGGTGTGGAAAAAGTAATCCTCAGTATCCTCCACAATCTTGATCCTGAAAAATTTGATATCACTGTTTGCCTGAATCTGAATCAGGGTGAACTGAGAAATGAATTTCCTAAGCATATTAAAAAGATATATTTAGCGGATGGAAAAGAAGATTTTTCCACCAATCCATTGATCCATAAACTACAGCTTGTCCGAAGAAGCCTGAAGCTTTCCCGCGCGCTGAAAAATCATAAAATATCTGACCGTCTTTTAGAGAACAAAAAATTTGATATTGAGATTGCTCCTACATATGCAGCATTTTCCTCCGTCACCGGATCCAGTAACAAAGCTTCAAAAAAAATCGGCTGGTTCCACTCGGAGATCAATCTGCCTGCTATGCAGCCGCTAGTGCCTGGTATTCTTGAAAATTTTCCACAGTTTGATCATATGATTTACTGTTCACAGAAAATTAAAGACCTGATGCATACCTATTATCCGGATTTAAAATATCCTGATGAAAGTGTGGTAATTAATGCTATTCCTATTGAGGAAATCAAGAGAAAAGCACAGGAAAAAATAGAAGACCTGCCTGAAGGGCCTGTTTTTGTCTCAGTAGGACGTCTTCACAGCAGAAAAGGTTACCACAAGCTGATTGATGCTCATAAAAAGCTGATTGATGAAGGGTTTCACCACAGTATTATCGTTGTGGGAAGCGGTGAGGAAATGAAAAACCTTACGGAACAGATTCGCGTCAATAATGTTCAGGATACTTTTATTTTAAGCGGTAACAGGATGAATCCATATCCTTACGTAAAAAATGCAGATTACTTCATCCTCCCATCTGAATCTGAAGCATGGCCGCTAGTGATTGCTGAAGCCTTAATTCTTCAGAAACCTATCATTGCTACCGATACAGGAGATGTGGGACAAATGATTAAAGACCGTGAAACAGGGTACCTCATCAATTATGAAACAGACGAGATGTATGCTGCCATGAAAGCTTTTCTGACAGATCCTGAGCTTATTGCCAGAATAAAAAAGAATCTTGAAAATATTGAAGACCAGTTTGACAATCAGAAGATTTTTGATGCAGTGGAACGAATCTTTGAAGATCTTTACCAAAAAAAATAAGTGACTGAATTCAGATTTTACTAAAATCAATACTTTTCAGCAATTGTCCAAAGCATTCTACAGAACAGCTTCTCCCGATAACCGGAAGAAGCATCTGTATAAGGGCTGTTGTAATTTTTTAAGAAAACAGATTCATTAGTCTTCGAAATTCTCTCTACCAATGACATCCATCAGGTCAGAAACCGTTTTTACGTCTTTGAAATCCTTCGTGTCAATTTTTTTATCGAAATTTTCATCAACTAATGCGATCACAGAAAGCAGACTGATAGAATCATAGCTTTCGAGCTGTTCCAGATTGGTTTCAATGGTTAATGTTTCATCTTCTCCTAATTCTTCTTGTAATTTCTCTAAAAAAACGGATATTTTCATATGTTTAAAATTTTACTACTTCTAATTTTCTAAATTTCCAGCACGGTTGCTCCCCAGGAATATCCTACTCCGAAACCGGCCATTAATACTCTCTCTCCTTCTTTCAGTATGCCTTTATCCATCATGCTTTTCAAAGCGATAGGAATAGTTGCTGATACTGTGTTTCCTGTGTTTTCCATGTCAACATAAAACTTTTCTGCCGGTATTTTGATCTTTTTTCTTAAATAATTCAGCATAAAAGAATTGGCCTGATGAAAGACAAAATGATCAATATCTTCCATAGTCAGCCCGTTTGTTTCCAAGGTTTCTTTTACCAGCCCCGGAATATTTTCAATGGTGAAATTAAAAATCTCCGGACCGTTCATATAAAGGTTTTCCGGATGAAACTCATTTTCCGGGTTGAGCTCAAAATCTGTTCTGAATGCTCCTTTCTTTACAATAAGATTTTCGGCACCGCTTCCGTCTGTTCCCAGGCAGAATTGATAATCTGCAGCATTCTCATCTTTTTCTACAATCACCGATGCAGATGCATCCCCGAATATGCTTCGGTTGGCTTTATCTTTCAGGTTGATATGCTTTGTATAAGTTTCTGATGTGATCAGTAAAATACTCTTTGCAATACCGGCTGATACTAATCCTTTAGCAAAAGCCAGTCCATAAATGAATCCGGAGCAGCCAAGATTAAAATCTGTGGCACCAATATTTCTTCTGAGACCAAGCCTGTCCTGAAGAATACAGGCCGTTGTGGGGAGAAAATAATCCGGGCTTTGGGTGCAGAAAAGAATAAAATCTACTTTATTCCTGTCATAATTTTCAAAAAGTTTTTCGGAAGATTTTACGGCAAGCTCCAGTACGGTTTCGCTGTCTGAGGAAATATGTCGCTGTCTGATTCCTATTTTTTCCTGAATCCTCTCGGAGTTCCATTCAGGAAATTCTTTTTCAAGGTCCTCATTTGTAAGAACCTGTTCAGGTAAATAATATTCTATTTTAGAAACTTTTATCATAGAAATTCTTTTTCTTTGTAAAAATAAAAACAAATTCACAATAATGATGCTCCTATTCAGAATCATCTTAAAGGTCCGTTCCCTATACGAAGACATGGTGAAAAATGCGGCTATAAAGGTAGCAATACATAAGGGTATGAGAGTTGGTGACAATCTGTATGTTCAAGGTATTCCCAACTTTGGTTCAGAATGTTTTCTTATAGAAATGGGTGATAATGTAACCATTGCAGAAGGGGTCTCTTTCATTAATCACGGAGGAGACGGCCGGGTAACCAAAAGAATTGAAAAATATAAAAACGGAAGAACTTTTGGAAGAATAAAAATCGGTAACAATACTTTTATTGGAAAAGGAACTGTTCTTTTACCCGGGGTTTCTATCGGGAGCAATTGTATTGTAGGTTCATTAAGTGTTGTCAGCAGTTCAATTCCTGACAATTCGGTGTATGCGGGAACTCCTGCAAAATTTATCTGCACCATTGACCAGTATGGCGAAAAATTATTGGCAAACAACACCGTTTATCCTTTAGAGTTAGAAGCCGACCGGTCTGCCTTAGAAAAATACCTCATCAAAAATCTCCCTCACCATTATAAACCTGTAAAAAAATAAATGTCACAAAAAAAGAAAGTCCTTATTCGTATAGGCTCTCTCCGACACGGCGGTGCAGAAAAAGTTCTTGTTAACTTTCTCAAAAACCTGCCTGAGGACAAATATGAAATTGACCTGCTGATCAATCTGTACACGGGAATGTACATCAAGGAAGTTCCGTCATGGGTTAACCTGCATTACCTGCTTAAGGGAGAAATGATTACCACCAACAGGCCTCATGAAATTCCGGTGAAAGCATTCAGGGTGCTTTACCAGAAAATGTTCCTGTGGTTCCCCGGCCTTCTTTATCGCTTCGTCCTGAAGAATAAAAAATATGATGTGGAAATAGCGGCTATTCATGGGATGTACAGAGAGCTTCTTTCCAGCCCGCAGAAGGATTCAAAAAAAATCATCTGGATCCAGAATGATATTTTTAACCTGAAGGAATATACACCGGATGTAATTAGACAGCTTTTCAGATTTGACAGAATTTTGGTTATTTCCAACAAGCTGAAAGAGGAAATGCAAAAGTCGGCGAAAAACGACAGAGAAAAACAGGCTGTCATTAAAATATTTAACCCGATAGATAAGGACGATACTTTAAAAAAGGCAAATACGGCAATTGATGATTATCCTTTTTCCAATAGCCTTCCTACTTTTATCACCATTGGCACTGTTTACCCGCAAAAAGGTTACGACAGGCTTCTGGATGTGCATAAAAAGCTGATTGATGAAGGACTGAAGCATCAGATTATCATTATTGGCGATGGTTTTGATTTTGAGAATATCCAGGCAAAGCTGAATCAGCTGGGTCTTCAGGACAGTGTAAAAATGCTTGGTTTCAGAAGCAATCCTTATCCATATCTTAAAAAAGCCGATTTTTATATTATGTCTTCAAGGCATGAAGGTTTCCCTACCATTATCGCAGAAGCTTTGATTTTGAATAAGCCCGTTGTTTCCACAGATGTTTCCGGAATTAAAGATCTTCTTCAGGATGGAAAATTAGGTATCATTACCCCAAATTCAGAGGATGGAATCTATGAAGGAATGAAAAAGATCCTTACTCATCATGAACTTGCAGATCATTACCCAAAAGAAATTGCGATGACTGATCTGCCGTTTGTACTTCAGAAATCTGTAGCACAGCTTCAGGAAATCATTGATGAATTATAAAAGAGTAAACATGAGCTATACAACTATACAGAAAGATTTTTACAGGGAAAGCGGAAAATGGCTCTCTTCAGTGGAGATCTTGAAGAAATGCATCAATCCTAACCTGCATTTTATTTATATTCTAAGAAAAGCTCAGAAGTATAATAAGAAACCTGTTTCAGGAATATTCTGGAAGTTTGTCCTGAGGCACTACCAGATAAAATACGGTTACCAGATTTATCCTGAAACCGAAATCGGGGAAGGTTTTTATCTGGGGCATTGGGGAAGTTTAGTGATCAATCCTAAAGCTAAAATCGGCAAAAACTGCAATATTGCACAGGGGGTAACTATCGGGCAGCAAAACCGCGGTAAGCTTCAGGGCTTCCCTACCATTTCTGACGAAGTCTGGATAGGAGCCAATGCCGTTATTGTGGGTGGAATCACTATTGGAAGCAATGTTCTGATCGCTCCCAACTCATATGTTAATTTTGATGTTCCTTCCAATTCTGTAGTGGTTGGAAATCCAGGGGTAATTTATCCGGCAGAAAGTGCTACAGAGTCTTATATCAATAATAAAATATAGAAAAACATCTGTATAGATTTATAAATTTATACAGCATTTTTCCCGAAAATTACATTATCTGTTGCAGAAAAAATTTTTTTTATCGACTTTTGCTTCAGGATAAATAAAATTAAGTTTTGTCTTAGATTTATTATCGTTACAAAAACACAACAACGTAAAAACTCAATAACATGAAAAAAAATTATGCTCTAAATACAGGCAATCTTCTGTATTGCCTCATCTTCATTATATAGCCTAACATACAATACCGGAGTACTTTAAGATTCATATAATCCAATCCTGATTAACCAACTTGGGATTGGCATTGCCTGTAAACTTCGCATATTCGAATATCTTACTATTCATTCATAAAAACACTTTTAATTCTATACGTATGAAAAAAAAATCGACTTTAAAGATTTTTGCTGCAGTACTTTGTATTGCATCGTCTCATGCAGTAGCAAGGACAGCAACTGTCCCCAGACCTGGTGAGACCAGTATTGGATTCAAGCATATGACACCTTTGCCTCTAAGTGTCTATGAACTGGATCCTCTTATCGTCATTTCACAAAATGTGAATGAGAAGGGATTGGTGGTAATGAAAGGAAACTTTCAAAAGCCCACTACCGCCGGAGATGTAAAAGTTACCATCAAGTACAAGGATTCCCAAAACAACTGGGTCTCTTTGTGGTGTAAAACTTTTGCAGGTAACTATGATTACAATGAAGAGCTTACAGCCAATTTTGAATTACCTCAATCGGCTTTGAATACGCATTCCGTTAAGGTTGAATTAAGCTCGGACGCTACCATCACCAACTGGCAGTCCATCGTATGGGATAAAACCGTAAGCCATTACAAGCAATCGAATTATGCTTACGCCAACTGTGATCTGGATGAAAACCAGTACACTATTTTATTTACACCTAAAAAAAACGGAACCGTTTTATACAACTCCAACGGAACCGTTTCGGGAGTAAAAGACAGGGTGACCTCCCAGCACCTGGTAAGAAAACTGGATGACATTGTTTTATCTTTCCAAGGAAATGCAGCATTGGATAATGCCAACGTCAATTCTCCGGTTGTTAACATTACCAACCCTAATAATCTTGCTACCATAGCAAGTTCCCAAAAATTTATTTACCAGAACAGTGATACAAGTCCTTTCGAGTTCTCCTATCATGATCCTGTCTATATGTTTGCAGGAAAATTCTCAAACGAAAGTTTCTTTATTAACTTCAGTAACTGGTTTTTGCCTCCGGAAGAAGGAGGAGAAGCCTGGGGAAGAGGTTATCTGGATTTTACCAATCCTAATGCCCTTGTTAACCGATATTATAATCTTTACAATTATATCAATGAAAAGCTGGGTGATGTTTTTGCCAACCAGCAGCCTGTTGTTATTGTTATAAGTAAGATCACAGGGCTAAGAGTTTATAAAGCTAACGGACAGTATATTTCTCTTACTGCGTTGAGTAATTATAATACTACTAATGATTATGGATATCCTCCACTCAATGACAAACAGAGAGGCCCAGGTTCAGAAAACTTTTCTTTAAGCAATACGTCTCAGGCCTCAATATACGGCGTGGGTGCCATCAGAAACAGAAAAGTGATCGCCGGCTGGAACGGCCCTTCAAGACCTTTAATGGATATAGAAACTGAGATCAATAAATTTATAAAGTATGTAGGAATTTTCACTAACCCTACTACGGAGGAATGTCCTGTTGCATGCTTTACCCTTAATTCCGGTGCCCAGTCTGACTATGCCGACTGGACTAAAGCACCGAACAGCTATATCTTCACCGGTAAGGATAAGAAAAATAATAATGCCAATGTAGACGGTCTTTATATTCCTGTGAAAAAAGCCCACGAAATGTGGTCCAAAGGTGGCGATTTTATGAAGGACGATACAGGCAATTATACTCCTATTCCCGAGCAGGGGCTTGCAAAAGCAGGACTATACTGGGAAGATGAGCCTGGACTTATAAAATCAGTTACTTTAGAAGGTACAGGAGAAAACGCCAGGATCAAAGTAATGGTCAATAAGGTAAAAGAAGGTAATGCAGTAATATCTTACAAAGTAGATGATAAGATCTACTGGTCATGGCACGTATGGGTTACCGACGATCCTGAAGACGGAAGTACTTATCACCACGGTTTCGAAAAAGATAAAAGCGGAAATGTCGTAACGAACTGGAAATGGATGGACAGAAACCTTGGGGCTACCAATGGAAGTTTTGTAGGAAATGAATGGCACAAATCCGCCGGACTGCAGTATCAGTGGGGAAGAAAAGACCCGTTCCCGCCATTCGGGCTGAAAGACTTAAGCCTGTACCCTATTAGCGGAGAGGTCAATCTAAATTATAATGATCCGGCATTCCAGTCTAAATTCATCAAGGTAAGAGGTAATAAATACTCTTCCCAGATTAATACGGGAACGGATACTCCTAACGGAAACATCAGATTTTCTATCCAAAACCCGATCAGCTTTATTGCTACCCCAATTTATGTGGCTAAAAAAGATCAGGCATTATTAAATGATGGCGAAGACTTTTTAAAGCAAAACAGCAATGACAGCTGGACATCGGTAGGAATCACCACATGGTTCTCAAAACAAAAATATAAAAAATATGAGCCTCCTTACCGTGAAAACATTATTGCATGGGACCTTTGGGGAGATACACGTCAGGGTAACTATTCCGATATAGACGATGCTGTTGTGGGGGAAGCCAGTACCAGATACGCATTGAAATCACCATATGATCCATGTCCGTGCAACTGGAGAGTCCCTTCAAGCTACTTCTCAGGAGGAAGAAACTCCTCTACTCCAATGCCTGATGAAAACAGATATAGCCCTTGGGGAAAACATACCGGCAATACTGTTGATCCTGAATTCAATGCAACTTCATTGAATGCCGATTATCCGGGTATAAAGGTTTATCCTCAGTTTGGGTTCGATTTCTCAGGTGTTTCCGGAATGAATCTGGGCAAATTCCCAATCAACGGAAATTATGAATCCTACCCTAACGCAACTGGACCTCTAAAATATGGAACAGGATGGATTACACCGGTTCTCAATTTCCAGGACCAGAGTGCTGATGGAGGTTTATTAACTTCTACATTTATGACTGCCTCCGAGGTTATCAATGGGGTACGTTACCCTTCATTTGGAGCTGCCGGGTTGGCTTTAATATCAGATCCTTTAAGCGGATCCAAGCCAAGACCGGGATGGCACAGATTCTCAAGCAGTGCTTATACAGGCAATGGTGGTGTTCGTTGTATTTATGATCCTAACGCCGCTTCTATGTCGCAGGAATTTGACACTCAATATGTTTATTCAGGAAGCGAGATCTATTCTACTGAAACTTTAAAGGCATGGACCAAACTTCCAAACAGTTATGTAGAATATACCAATTCTGACCTGGTAACACCCAATCCAAACGGAAATAATATAGATCCAAACAGGGATAATGACAGAATTATTGATATTCCTTTAAGAAAGGCATATGCAATGTATAAGCTCCATTTAAGTACGGACTTCTCTTTACCGGCAGAAGGAACGAAAACCTCATCTGTAGTCTGGACCACTAATACAAGTCTGATCAAAACAATGGAAATTGTAGGTGGAGACGGCCCTATAGAGAATGCCATATTAAGAGTTACCTTAAATTCAAAAACATATGGTAATGCTGTGGTTGCGTTCCACATGGGTACTGGAACCTGGTCAGCAAACAAGCATAATGATCCGGTATTATGGAGCTGGCATATATGGGCACCAAGAACTGTCATCACAAAGTATGATGTAGATCCTGAAAACGCTGGGAACGGAGGGGTTATTCCTGCTAACGAGCAGTTTGTAGATCCGATGACCAGTGCAGGTGTTCCTATGAAAACGACCTTTATGGACAGGGATCTCGGAGCCAGAGATAAGTTGGTGAATGAGCATATTTATGAACCTTCCGGTTCTGTATTTGCATCAGGTCTTGCTGCTCCTACTACAGCTAGTTTTCCTACAGGAAATCCTGCCACACTAGCCAGATTAGCTCAAATAAGTGAAAGTGGTGGCTTACACTATCAATGGGGAAGAAAAGATCCGTTGCCAGTGTTTTACAATCCGGGGCCGTCTTACTATAACTACGGAACCAATTACGCTGCCTATAATGTATTCAGACAAAATAACCCTGCCAATGTTACTACAGGGGCAATACCTTATGCAGCCAATATGCCTGAATCAGATTATTTAACTTCTTATACTCAGGCTTACCCTACATATTCAGCTGCAGCTAATGTTTCAACATCCGATTCAAAAGCAGATAAACTGAAGAAAATAGTAAAGTATTCTGTTAACAACCCACTAAATTATCTGTATCAAACCGATGCGGCAAAATTAGACTGGGTGTCTGATGAAAATGGAAACATGCCGGAAAGATGGGGCCATGCTACCGAAAAATCTGCATACGATCCATGTCCTGCAGGCTGGAGAGTAGTAGATCTTGAAAGCGTTTCCACTGGGATTATCCTCGGTAATTTTATTTCAAAAGGAAATACACCTTGGTTCTATAATAAGCAATTTAATACTGCTTATGGTATAGATCCGGGAGATATTAATGCAATGGTGAAGTATGAAAATTATGACCCGGCTAAATATAACTATATCGGCGGTACTCTATATGCCTATTATTCAGGAAAAGGAGCTGTAGCTTATGGATATATATTAAACAGACCAGAATACAATATAGGTTTGTTTCCTAATACTGGTATAAGAGGTTTCAACGGAGGTAATGCGATGAGCGATTATCTTAATGGCACCTCAGGTTTAAAAGCTTTCCAGTATTCCGGTATCTGGACATCTGCCAACCAAGGTGGCGGTGGAAGTTCTTTAGGAATGTTATTTAAAACAACTTCCAATCCTTATTATTTCTTAACGCCAACATTCGGTTTCCGCCCTCAGGCAGCGATGTCCTGCCGTTGCGCCGAAATTAAATACGATGCCAATGGAAAAGAAATCGGAAGATACGAACCGTCTGCTATTCCTGTTGCGCCAAATGCTTTAGCTAAAGCAACAAATGTTCTTGCAAAATCAGTGATTGTGGAAAAAGTAACTCAGAACAAACTTGAGTTCTTCCCGAATCCTGTGAAGAATATGCTGTACATCAAAGGAAATGATATCGCTAAAGAATATTATTATCAGATTTACAACCTGTCCGGCCAGCTGGTAAAATCAGGGAAATTTGAAAACGAAAGTACAGATCTTTCATCTTTAGTATCAGGAGCTTATGTAGTAAGAATCAACAATTCTGAAACAGTAGTGAAAATTATTAAAGAATAATAGCTACAACCTGTAAATTAAGCCGTCACAATGCAAATTGTGGCGGTTTTTTTATAGAATTAATAATATTTTAATCTGTATTTTCAATTTTATCATTTATAGTTTGTAATTTTATGTGAGTTTTGAGTTTAAATTATTTGGTTTTCAGTCCTGCTTTGTGAAGAAATACTATTAAAACAGGCAATTTAAATATGATTTTAAGCATATTTTAATATTAAACTTTGTTAAAAGTATTTGTCTTTACCGCAAAAATTATATTTTTGTATCATTATTGATTTGATCTATTGAATTTGAAAATAATTTAAACGAAATAAATAATTACAACCTTTTAATTTTAATTTATGTCACAATCGTACGAAGTTATTTTCGAAAACAATAGAAAATGGGTAGAATCAAAAGTTTCAGACAATCCGGAATTCTTCCATGAGCTGGCAAAAACTCAGAACCCCGATTATTTGTACATCGGATGTTCAGACAGCAGAGCTACAGCGGAAGAACTGATGGGTGCAAAACCCGGCGAAGTTTTTGTTCACAGAAACATTGCTAATGTTGTCAATACTTTAGATATGAGTTCCACAGCAGTGATTCAATATGCAGTAGAACATCTTAAAGTAAAACATATTATCGTATGTGGACATTACAACTGCGGAGGTGTAAAAGCAGCAATGACTCCTCAGGATCTGGGATTATTAAATCCCTGGTTGAGAAATATCCGTGATGTTTACAGATTGCACCAGGCTGAACTGGATACTATCGCAGATGAAGGAAAGCGTTATGACAGGCTTGTAGAACTGAATGTTCAGGAGCAGTGCATCAACGTGATCAAAATGGCCTGCGTACAGGAAAGATATATTTTAGAAGAGTATCCTATTGTACACGGCTGGGTATTTGACCTTAGAACAGGTAAGATTATTGATTTGGAGATTGATTTCGAGAAAATCCTCAAAGACATCCAAAAAATCTACAACCTTACAAGTTCCGATTGGGTAATGAGCAGAAAAACAGACTAGTTTTTCTAAAAAATGAATGTAAGATGAAATTCTGGAGTATTATTGTATTGACCCTTTTCCTGAACTTCACAGCACTGCCGGGCATTGCTGCGGTTGCTGGCTGGGATATTGCAAGGACCAATGTAATCATCAATGAAGAAGAACCACATTCTCACCCATCCTCTTTTATTGTTTATGAAAAGACCCTTCCGAAACCTTTAGACGTATTCGATTATGTAAAGTTTTCCGAACCTGACCTTCAGGGCGTGTCTTTTGAGCTGATCGATGATTCCTTTCATCTGTCGCCCCTACTTACCATATTTTCTCCGCCTCCGGAAGCTTAATTTTAAGTATAGCCAAACTATAGTATTCATATCAACACTGATATCGGATACGCATGCCTAAAAATTAAATTTCCAATCTTTTATAATTGATTATCTAAAGACAGATCAATCGGTTATAGTATTTTTCAAAAACAACATGAAAAAAACATCATTTATAGGAGGAATCAAGGAGAATTTCCCTTCAGGGCTCGTTGTATTCTTAGTTGCGCTTCCATTATGTCTCGGAATCGCTTTAGCATCAGGAGCACCGCCATTATCCGGTGTGATCGCCGGTATAGTAGGCGGATTAGTTGTAGGATTTATCAGTAATTCAAATATATCAGTATCAGGGCCAGCTGCAGGTCTTACGGCCATTGTTTTAACGGCTATTACAGATCTGGGCGCTTTTGAACTGTTCCTTTGTGCCGGAATTATTGCCGGGCTTATCCAGTTGGTTTTAGGGTTTATCAGAGCCGGAAGTATATCCAATTATTTTCCGAATAACGTTATTGAGGGGATGCTTGCCGCTATCGGTATTATTATTATTTTAAAACAGATCCCACATGCCCTGGGATTTGATAAAGATTACGAGGGGCACGAATCTATTTTTGATAACGGCCTAAATTTCGGATATTTTACAGAACTATTAGGAGCCGTACATCCGGGAGCTATCCTGGTAACGCTGGTTTCAGTAGGTATTCTTATTGCGTGGGACAAAATTCCGGCTTTAAAAAGAATGAAAATGCTTCCGGGAGCACTGGTAGCAGTAGTAGCAGGGATACTTTTAAACGAAGCATTCAAACTGTCAGGAAGCTCATTGGCGATCGGTAGCCAGCATCTGGTTTCACTACCCGTCCCCCAATCATTGGATGATTTCAAAAATCTTGTTACGATGCCTGATTTTAATGGATTCACCAATCCAAAGGTATGGATAGTGGGGGCAACCATTGCCATTGTAGCTTCTATTGAAACGCTGCTTTGTATCGAAGCATCGGACAGATTGGATAAGCAGAGAAGAATTACGGATACCAATCTTGAGCTTAAAGCACAGGGAATCGGGAATCTGATCAGCTCATTTATCGGAGGGCTGCCCATGACATCTGTAGTGGTAAGAAGTTCTGCCAATGCCAATGCAGGGGCTACTTCAAAAATGTCTGCCATGATTCATGGGGTACTGCTTCTGGTTTGTGTGCTTAGTATTCCGTTTATTCTTAATCTAATCCCACTTGCGACTCTTGCCGCGGTACTGATCCTGGTAGGATACAAACTGGCAAAGCCTGCGACTTTCAAACATTTCTGGCACCTTGGTAAATTCCAGTTCATCCCGTTTGTAGCTACCGTAGTAGCGGTGGTGGCTACCGATCTTCTCAAGGGGGTAGGTATCGGTCTGGCCATTTCGATATTCTATATCCTTCAGGGAAATATGAAACGGGCCTACTATCTGAGCAGGGAAAAGCTGAATGATGCGGATGAAATTAATATTAAACTTGCTGAGGAAGTTTCTTTCCTTAACAAAGCAGCGATCAAAAAAACGTTGAAAAACGTCAAACCTAACTCTACCGTAACGATAGACGCAAGAGGAACTTCATATATTGCCACGGACGTGCTGGAAATGATCCAGGATTTCGCCAATATCAGGGCAAAAGAGGAAGACATCAACGTTGAGCTGTTAGGCTTCAAAACTTCATACAAAGATTATGAAACAGATGAAGATTCTCACATTCTTATTACTCACAGAAGAGCTATGTAAGCTCAAAACCAAAATTTTTAACTTAAAAAAGAATAAAAAAATCATATGAAAGCACATACATACGAAACTCAATCTACTATTACTCCTGAAAAAGCATTAAACTTTTTAAAAGACGGGAACCAAAGATTTGTCAATAATCTGAAGGCCAACAGGGATCTTTTAGAGCAGGTAAATGCCACACGCGAAGGGCAATGGCCATTTGCAGTCGTTTTAAGCTGTATCGACAGCCGTACTTCTGCGGAACTTATCTTCGATCAGGGATTAGGAGACATTTTCAGCATCAGAATTGCCGGTAATTTTATCAATCAGGATATTTTAGGTTCAATGGAATTTGGCTGTAACGTTGCAGGTTCCAAGCTGGTTGTTGTTTTAGGACACACTAAATGCGGGGCATTAAAAGGGGGACTGGACGCAGCACAAATTCAGGAAATGGGAATGGATAATCTGAACCACTTAATTAATCATTTCGATCCAATTATCAATGAAATTATTGAAGAAGGTGAAGAACGCTCATCAAAAAACAGTTCGCTTCTGGAAAGATTAAATCATCAAAATGTAAGAAGTGCAATCGAAGATATCCGTACACAAAGCTCAACCCTTAAAAAGCTTGAAGATGAAGGTAAGATTAAAATAGTCGGAGCTAATTATGATGTTGAAACAGGGGTTGTAACCTGGCTGTAAAAATTAAAAATCTGCACATTTATTACATATACATGAACATCATGTTATAGTTAGATTGGAAATTAATTTTTAAAAGTGCAAAAGAAGACCATCGGATTTCTCCGATGGTCTTTATTTTAAACTTGTCTGTAATTTATGTGCTTTTTCTATTTCCCATTGAATGCAGACATCGTATTATTGATCCCTGCAAATACAAAGGAAAGACTGGCTTTAGAGAATTTTTCAATTCTTTCAGGAAGTTTTTCAGATTCTTCTTCATTCCAGATTCCCAGTACATAATCTACCTGGCGTCCTTCGGAAAAGTCAGCAGAAATCCCGAACCTCAGCCTTGCATAGTTTTGGGTATTAAGCATTTCATTAATGCTTTTCAATCCGTTGTGGCCGGCATCAGAGCCTTTCATTTTCATCCGTAATGTGCCGAATGGAAGGGCCAGATCGTCGGTAATAATCAGTACATTCTCTAACGGGATATTTTCTTTCTGCATCCAGAATCGCACTGCATTTCCGGACAGGTTCATATAGGTATCCGGTTTCAGAACAAACACTTTTCTTCCTTTATATTTTCCTTCCGCCATCCATCCGAAGTTGGTGGTATTAAATGATGCTTCAAGCGTTTCTGCAATTTTATCAGCTACTTTAAATCCTATGTTGTGGCGTGTGTTTTCGTATTCAGGGCCTTTATTCCCAAGCCCGACTATTAAATATTTCATTGAGAAATTTTTTGCAAAATTAAGGGATAAAAAATAAAAAGCCCAATCTTACAAAAGATTGGGCCTGTATTTTAAAGATTTATCTTTAGAAAGGCTTGTAAATATAGTTGACACCATATCCTTTCGTCATATAAGTCTGTGGATCGTAGTTATAATTGGTTGTCCAGTTGATTGGAGACGGTATAGGAGGTAAAAGATCTGTCACAGACCTTTTCCTAGGATTGTTCGGAGACAGGATATGACTTTCTATATCATTCGAATCAGTTGATAAAAGTCTTGAAATTTTATACACTGTAGGAAGCAATGTAAACGGACTGATCTGAGTATCGTAATTTACAAAGTCATAGGCAAACCTGCTGGTAGGTCTTCCCATTGCCCCTCCGGCCATAGGCCCGTAATTTCTTACCACTCTGGATACGTTATCACCTAAATAAGTATACCCTGTTTTGGAATAACTGATATAGTTAAATGTTCCGGGAACATCAGGCCCATTTTTCATTATGATAGAATCCAGCTTTGCAGTAGAAGCGTTATACTTTATCTCGTAATGGGTCTTTGTTTTTCTTAAAAGAGTCTGAGGCCCTGGATTGGTTGCCGGTGGTACAGGTGGAGGTCTTCTAAACACGGAACGGTTCTCAGAAATAATCTGCAGTTTGTCGTTTGGTCCGTAAGTAAACAACTGACTGTAAGAAACGCTGTCTTTATCCAGTTTTCCATTACCATCAAGGTCCAGGAAACCATTAAAGGTAATCTGGCTTACTTTGTTTCCGCTGTATGCGATATTCGTAATTGAAGCACTATCGGTGATCACCCTTGTTACCAAAAGCCCACTGTATTGATATTCTGCTAATGTATCTTTGTCTGTAATTTCTCTGTATAATGCTCTCGGGCCATGAAGCCCTCCCGTATCGTTCAGATCCAATAACGGATCCCCATCCTCGTCTAGCATGTCTTTGCAGGAATGTATTGAAGAAAATCCTGCGATTAATAAAATAAAATAGAAAAGCTGTTTCATTTCCAGGTAATTGTTTATTTTTTGACAAATATAACTTTTTTTTGAACAAAAGTTATGTTTTTATTTATATTCCAGTAAAACCGATAATCAATTGGTTCTTATAAAGTTCTGTAAACATATTTCAGCACCTGATCTTTATCCGAAACAGGATAGTTATAGGCATCATACAGATACGTCATAGGTGTATTTACTCCAGGTGCAGGACTTGGCGGCATTACATATACCGATGTCGGGTTGTTGGGAGAAATTCTGTAAAAATTCTCGGGACGAACGAGACTCCATGCTGTAAAGAAAGTTTTGGGAAGTGTAGAGAACGGATTCACTTTAGAATCATAGTTCTGGTAGCTGTAAACCGTCATCTTGGCTGTAGCCATATTCGGGGCTCCTGTTCCAGTAAGTGTTCCTCTGGCACATTCCGCCTTAAAGATATTATCTCCGTTATAGGTAAAAGTACTTTCTGTGAATAAGCTGTATGCCGTATTTCCGGATACTTTTCTTTTTTCAAGGATTTTCACCAGTTTTTTACCTGTAGCATCATAAGTAAACGTGTAATCGCTTACGAAAGAATCTATCAATGTGGAAGCAGTTCCGGTACATGTTGCACTGTATACATTGCCTTTGCTGTCTTCACTTACACTAAACTCATAAGTAGTGCTCCCGGCCAGGCTTCCGATAAATTTTATTTTACCGATTTTATTATTGAAATACGTTACCGTACCTGTATAATAATTATTGGTGGTTCCGTCTCTCAGCATTCCTTTCTGAAAAACAGTGCCGTTAACTGTATATTCTTCCTGAACATTATTGTTTACCGTAATCTTTTCCAAAACTCTGGCAGGAGGAGTTGGTGTATTCCCGTTTCCTCCGTCATTGGCGCTGGGTTCGAACTGATCATCAGAAGAATTGTTACATGAAACCATCAACCCGAAAAGTACTCCGGCAACGATTTTAAAAAGATAGTTTTTTCCCATGAAAAAATATTTTAGTGAGTTGACAAATATAATTCATTTTTTTGACGAAAACATTTACTTATTCAACAAATTCATAACAATCTTTATCTTTTTACAAAAAAAACCTAAAAACATTTTGCTTTTAGGTTTTTTATGATGAATCCTGAAATTAATAAGGCTGCAATACGGATGTTGTAAGAACAGACTGAGACATTTCATTGTTCAGGAAATCTGTGTTTACTGCCCTTCCGATTCCCAACGTTCCTGAATTAAGGTTTCTTTTCGTACAGGCTACTTTTACGCTGTAATTGTTCTTAGGCATCAGATTCACAAGCGTTGCATTAAGGTTGAAGATTTTATAGCTTCCTTCGGAACCTATCAATACATCAGTCCTAACCGCTCTCAGGGCATTATCTACAAAGATCCCGCATGCAAAACCGGTAGAGGCGTTGGCGTTTCCTGTTTTCTGGGCTGTAGTCTGAAAGGTAAAAGCTACTTTATTGACTCCATTGGTAATAGAAAAAGTATCTACAGTTCCCGGAAGCACCGTCCAGGCAGAAGAAATTGCCGTACCTTCTGTGTAAGGGGTAGTAACCCCGTTCGGAGAAGAAAAGGAAGCTCCAGTCTGATCGGCAACAGTATTCAGTGAAAATACAGACATACTTCCTTGTCCGTCCGCAATTTTTATACTTTTCCAGTCATTTATATTCAGCTCTGAATTGTTATGAAGAATAGTTCCCGCTGCCCCGGCTGAGCCTTTCAACAGATTGGTCCCACCCGTTCTCAGTTCTTTTCTGGCGTTTAAATCTCCATTTACATCAAGCATATTAACGGGATTCGGAGTATTCACCCCAACTTGCGCAGGTATCCATGCGGCAAACAGCAATAATAATATTTTAATAATCTTTTTCATGCCTGAATTAATTTATAATAGGGTTAAACACCTGAGGAATTTCGTATACATCAACCTTCAGGGAAGACTGGGTAATAAAACTGTTGATATTGGTATCTGCATTGATTCCTATAGCCAGTACAACATCACTTGTTGTCCTGTAGGACCCCAGCCTTGAGCAGGCAACACTTACGTTATGCTGTCCTTTGGAAAGATTGGTCACCATCCCGATCTGGTTATGGGTAATAAAAGTACTTGAGGCACTACTTGCCTTTAAATTTCTCTGTCTGAGGTTAACCAGCTTGTTATCTACAAAAATACCGCATGCATAATCTATGGAAATATCAGGCGTTCCATTCACGGGAAGATTAGCCTGTACTACTGTTTCAAACTGGAAATACGTCTTACTTTCGCTACTGAACACACTGATAGGTTGCGACAGGTCTGTGATTTTCTTAAATCCCGGAAGGCTGGAAATATCCGCTCCTTTAATAAAAGCAGTGTTTTTGGCTGCAATGCTTGACTGCTCGCTACTCGTAAATTTTATTCCCGTTGTATCTGAGAAAGAATTATTGAATATCAGATAGAATTTATTCGGTTCATATTCCGGAATCCGGAGCGACTTCCAGATCGGAGGATATCCTTCTCCCTGAGAAACAAGGATCTGATCATTATTACCCTGTGACAAAGTATTGTCTGTAACGTTCAGGACAACGATTTTATTTCTGAGATTAACATCACCATTAACGTCTAGTTTTGCTTTTGGCGAGTCCGTATTGATTCCCACTTGAGCAGACAGAGACAGCCCTGCCATTAAAGACAGGATCGAAATAATATTTTTCATTATAGTTTAATTGCTTTTATAAGTAACGTATTCAATGACATCTATCTTCATGACAGATTCAAGCGTAAATGCGTTGGAAACCGTATTCACATCAGAAACGTTGCGACCAATGGTAAACTGCGAGCTCAGATTTGATGTATTGATTTTTCTGCACGCTACCTCAAGTTTTTGAGCACCTACAGGAACGTTCTGCTCTGTATAATTAAGCGTGAAAATATAATCCTGGATCCCTGACTTTTCTGTATTGTTATTCGAGACAATCTTATCAGGACGCACCGCTACCAATCTTCCGTTCCTGAAAACCCCGCAGGTAAAGGTAACAGACTGGGAAGCTGTTGCATCAGGAGCTTTCATCTCTATCCCGGTCTGAAACTGATAGGTAAGCCTGTTTCTTCCGTTTTTAATGATAATATTGTTTTCAAGCCCGGTAATTTTTGACCATTTTCCTTTTGATGTATCCGTAATATCATCTCCAACATTGTTTTTATAAACATTGTCCGCCGCAATACCGTTCGAAAGCGTTGTAATCCCCACTTGATCCGAAGACAAATACGAATTGATCAGTTTGTACTGTCCTTCTTCCATAAAGGAAACATTCAACGACTTCCAGACAGGGGGCAGTCCTTCGCCCTGCGAAACCAAAACCTGGCCGTTCAGCCCTGCATTTCCGATATTGTCGGATGTACCGCCTACTCTAAGTTCTTTTCTTAAGGTAATTTTCCCGTTGACATCGAGAGTGGATTTGGGAGAACTTGTTCCAATTCCCACTTGCGCGTTGACACAAAGCGATAAAAGCCCGGCCGCACAACAATAGATAATTCTTTTCATAATAAGGGCTGCAAAGTTATGAATTTAAATTATAAAAAACCATTTACAACTTTGTAAACCCGTATAAATAAAGCGATTATGTTATAGAATTTAATGTACAAAAAAGTAGAATTATTACTACAAAACATTCTTTTTTTATCTCCTTTCGAGGACAGGCATCATCCGAACCCAATACCAGCCGCCAATACAGCATTATTTTTTCTCATCATATTGTGATTTTGAAATGGCTGAGAATCCGAAGTAATTATACTATTCATGGGTAAAAATCATGTTTTTTTTCCATAAAAAAAGGCCTTAAAAAGTAAATTTTAAAGCCTTTCTTATTTTTCACGTATTAAAAAGAGCTGTTTTCTTCTTAATGATGTCCGATAATCGTTTTCAAAAGTACATTAACCTCATCTACATTTTTCACCTTTTCCTTTCTCATCATCAACAGGTTTCCTTCCTTGCCAATCTTCTCTTTTAGCTGTGCTTCCGCAGGATTTTGGGTTAAATAACTGATGATATGCCTAAACCTGTTGGTCTGGTAAAATTTATCCTGAGGATTTGCAGGGAAATACCCCAGGAACACTCCGTTTTTCATGACAATCTTTTCGAAACCTATTTCAGCGGCCAGCCATTTCAATGCAACGCTTTTCAACAGGTTTACCGCTTCTTTCGGCAAAGCACCGAAACGGTCAATCAATTCAAGTTCAAACTGATAGAGATCTTTTTCGTTATCAATCTCTGCAATCTTCTGGTATAGCAATAATCTTTCTTCTGTGTTGGAGATATAGAAGTCCGGAAGCATCAGCTCCAGATCAGTATCAATATTAACATCTTTTACAGATTTAAACAATTTCTGCCTGTCTTCCTCATTATCAAAAAGATTTTCAAAATCCGCATCATCTTTTAATTCTTCCAGCGCTTCCTGCATTAGCTTCTGATAGGTTTCGAAGCCCATTTCATTAATGAATCCACTTTGTTCCGCACCAAGAAGATCTCCTGCACCCCGGATTTCAAGATCTTTCATCGCAATCTGGAACCCGCTTCCAAGATCCGAGAACTGCTCAATAGCCTCTAGCCGTTTTCTCGCATCGGAAGTCATCATATCATATGGAGGTGTAATAAGATAGCAGAAAGCCTTCCTGTTGCTTCGTCCCACTCTACCTCTCATCTGGTGGAGATCTGCCATCCCAAACCTTTGGGCATCATTAATGAATATGGTATTGGCATTGGGTACATCCACCCCACTTTCAACGATGGTTGTAGATACAAGCACGTCATACTTTCCTTCCATAAAATCAAGGACATTCTTTTCCAGCTGTTTGCCTTCCATTTGTCCATGCCCGGTAATGACCCTGGCATCCGGGACAAGCCTCTGGATAAGTCCGGCAATATCTTTAAGGTTTTCAATCCTGTTGTTGATGAAATACACCTGCCCGTCTCTCTGTAGTTCATAAGACACAGCATCTCTTAAAATTTCTTCATTAAACCCGATCACCTGTGTATCAACAGGCTGCCTGTTCGGTGGTGGCGTTTTAATAACGGAAAGGTCCCTTGCCGCCATCAGTGAAAACTGAAGCGTTCTGGGGATAGGAGTAGCCGTCAAGGTAAGGGTGTCCACATTATTTTTCAGTGTTTTCAGTTTATCTTTTACAGAAACCCCGAATTTATGTTCTTCATCAATGATCAGAAGACCAAGATCTTTGAACTTAACCGAACTGCTTACCAGCTGGTGTGTTCCGATAATAATGTCTACTTTGCCGTTTTTCAGACCCTCTAATGCTTCAGCTTTCTGCTTGGCCGTTCTGAATCTGTTTACATAAGAAACATTAACGGGGAAGTCTTTCAGTCTTTCCTTAAAGCTTCTGTAATGCTGAAATGCAAGAATAGTGGTAGGAACCAAAACCGCCACCTGCTTGCCGTCGGTTGCCGCTTTAAATGCAGCACGGATAGCCACTTCCGTTTTTCCGAAACCAACGTCACCGCAAACCAGCCTGTCCATCACCGTATCTGCTTCCATATCCCTTTTTACATCAATCGTTGCTTTTTCCTGATCCGGAGTATCTTCATAGATAAAGCTGGCCTCAAGCTCATTCTGCAGATAGGAATCCGGCGTATAGGAAAAGCCTTTTGCTGTTTTTCTTTCGGCGTACAGCCTGATCAGATCGAAGGCAATCTGCTTTACTTTAGCTTTTGTTTTCTGCTTCAGGGATTTCCATGCGGGAGATCCAAGTTTACTCAGCACAATTTCTTTACCGTCGGGGCCGTTATATTTTGAAATCTTATGAAGCGAGTGAATACTTACATATAATAAGTCTCCGTTTTTGTATGTCAGTTTAAAACATTCCTGAATTTTCCCGTCATTATTCACCTTCACCAATCCCATGAATTTTCCTATTCCATGATCAATGTGGGCAATATAATCCCCTATTTTAAGCGACATCAGGTCTTTCAGGGTCAGCTGTTCGGATTTTGCAAAGGTATTTTTTGCTTTATACCTCTGATAACGGTCAAAGATCTGGTGATCCGTATATACTAAAATTTTATGCCCGTTATCTACAAAACCTTCATGAAGCTCAGATTTAAAGCTTTTAAAAGGAAGCTCATGTTCCAGCTCTTCAAATATCGATTCCAGCCTTTCTTTTTGCTTTTCAGTAGAAAAAGAAATCCAGGTATCAAAACCTTCCGCCTGCTTCTCTTCAATATTTTCTATCAGCAGTTCAAAATTTTTATGAAAAGACGGCTGCGGAAGCTGTTCCATTTTTATTTCCGTGATTTCTTTAAGGCCTTCGATGGGAGTACCGGCGAAATCAATGGTTTTAAATTTCTTAAAATCAAACAGGAAATCCTGATCTGAAATAAAGAGTTCCTGTGGTGTCCTGTGGGCAATATCTTTATTTAAAGTATCATATTTCTCTAATGATTTTTCATAAAAAGTCCTGATTTTCTGCATTCCTACAGCTCCATTTCTGGAAACCACAAAGCTTTCTTCAGGCAGCAGCTGCAGTAATGAAACCCTGGTTCCGGTTACCGAAAAATTCATATTGGAAACCAGCTGAAAGTCTTTCACTTTGTCTATGGAAAGTTGAGTTTCAATATCAAAGGTCTTAATATTTTCCACTTCATTCCCAAAGAAGGTAATACGGTAAGGTTTCTCGTTGGAATAGGAAAATACATCAACGATTCCTCCTCTTACAGAAAATTCTCCCGGTTCAGACACAAAATCCGCCTGCTGAAAGTTGTAGTGGTTCAACAGCTCATCTACAAAATCAAAATCCAGCTGATCCCCTACTTTTATATGATGAGAAATTGCTTTAAAATCTTCTTTCTTCAACACCTTTTCAGATAAGGCTCCCGCGTAAGCCACAATAATCTTAGGGGCTTTTCCGGAATTAATTTTATTTAGAACTTCCGTACGAAGCACAAGGTTGGCATTCTGTGTTTTCTCTATCTGGTAAGGTTCAAGATGGGTTGCTGGAAAATAAAGCACTTTGTCCTTTCCCAGCAGGTCTTCCATTTCAGTATTGGCGTACAGCGCATCTTCCTTATCATCTACCAGATAAAGAATGGTTTTCTTCTGCGTTAAAAACAGTTCAGCAACAAAAATGGAAACCGAAGATCCAGCACTTCCTTTCACGGAAATATGCTGGCTTTTTTCTAACTGAGTAAAGATTTCTTTTCCAAATTCTTTCTGAAGCAGGTCGGGAAGAAATTTTTCATGAATAGGTTTTAGCTGCATAAAATAGTAATCATATGAACGACAAAAGCGATTTCGGAAGTTTCCGAAATCGTTTATCTGATCACAAAGATAGGGATATTTTTTTCTTCTCTCACAAACAGAAGATTACAGAAAACACAGACTATTACCACATTTACATACCCAAATCTTAATTTTTTACCAATTTATTTAAATTAAAAGTTAAAAAAATATCAATAATCTGGCATGGCACAGTGTTTGAAAATTCCACCTTATCAAACTTTTAAAAAAATAAGATTATGAAAAAAGCAATTAGAATTTTAGGAATTTTTATGTTGGTATTTGTCGCCACATTATCTTTTGCATCGTGCAGCAGTGACGATGATCCTGTAAACAATGATTTTTTTGCAGGAACCTATAAAGGAAAGATATCGTACAATGACGGTTCTACTACCAACAGCACAGACAACGGAAGTGTATTTGTAACAAAAATCGCCAGCGGAACGAAATATAATTTTGCATTTTCGAACAGCATTCCGGATCTTAACGGAGTGGAATTTCAGCAGCAGGGTGACCATACCCTTGTGATGGTTGGCTCAAGTGCCACATCTTATATCAGAATTGACAATAATGAATTGAAAATTCTATACATGAAAGACGGTAAAACATGGACCGCCAACTGTACACGTTAAAATCAACTATTCATACTTATAATGAAAGCCCGCTTCTTCAGTGAAGCAGGCTTTTTTATTTTAACAGACTGAGTTTAAGTTTTTTTTAAGCAGTAATAAACTTTAGTTAAGGATTAAAATTACTGATTTTTCAGCCTGTTTTTTGTATACCTTTACTCAAGAAAAACAAACAGTACTCTCATGAAAAAATTTTTAACAGCAATGTCTCTGGCCCTAGGACTAGGATTTGCAACCGCACAGCAAACTGCTCCGGCAACGTCTGCAGCCCCTCATCAAACGACTACAAAAACAGTAAAAGCTCCTGAAGCTAAAACGGCAAAACCTGCAGCCAAAATGAAAAAAGACGGAACTCCGGATAAAAGGTACAAGGAAAACAAACACCTTAAAAAAGATGGTACTCCGGACAAAAGGTATAAAGCAAACAAGTAAACTTTAACATATAGTTGTTATTTTCATAATCAAATTTCGAAGAACCGATGAACTCATTCATCGGTTTTTTTATGGCTATCCTGTTGAAAAATAATTTTATATTCTGTACTTATTTATAAATTTGAGGCATGTTAAATTTCTTCAAGAAAAATATGGCACTGGCCTGGGCAAAAAAACACGTTCAGAAAACAGGGGAATTCAAAAAAAACTCCGTGAAAAATCAGGAGGCTCTTTTGCTGTCTTTAGTTAAAACAGCTCAGAAAACTCTTTTTGGAAGGGAGCATGATTTTGAAAACATTCATTCTACAGAGGATTTCCAAAACAAAGTACCTGTTGCCGACTACGAGGATCTGAAACCTTACATCGAAAGGGTAAAAAAAGGGCAGGCCAATATTCTCTGGACCGAAACTCCTGAATATTTTGCAAAAACTTCGGGAACTACCTCAGGTTCAAAATACATTCCTATTTCTAAGGAAGGAATACCGTTTCAGGTGGCGGGAGCACAAAGTGCATTATTCCACTATATTGCCCGGAAAAACAATGCAGATTTCGTAAACGGAAAAATGATCTTCCTGCAGGGAAGCCCTGAATTAAAAGAAAATTTTGGCATAAAAACAGGCAGACTTTCAGGAATTGTGGCGCACCATATCCCTAAATATCTTCAAAAAAACCGGTTGCCAAGCTGGGAAACCAATATGATGGAAGATTGGGAAGCCAAGGTGGATAAGATTATTGAAGAAACGGAACATGAAAATATGACCCTGATCTCCGGAATCCCGCCATGGCTGGTGATGTATTTTGAAAAACTTACGGAAAAACACGGAAAGAAGATTAAACAGATTTTCCCTAACCTGCAGCTTCTCGTCACTGGAGGAGTAAACTATGAACCCTACCGTGATAAAATGAATGATCTGCTTGGCGGAAAGGTTGATATTATACAGACTTTCCCCGCTTCTGAAGGCTTCTTTGCTTTTCAGGATGATTATACAAAAGAAGGACTTCTTCTTTTAACGAATCACGGTATTTTTTATGAATTCATCCCTTTGGAAGAATATGGAAAACCTGATGCCCGGAGACTTACTTTAAAAGATGTGGAACTTAACAAAGACTACGCATTGATTCTTACTACGAACTCAGGATTGTGGGCTTACTCAATAGGTGATGTTATAAGGTTTATTGATAAAGATCCATACAGGATACTGGTAAGCGGAAGAACAAAACATTTTACTTCTGCTTTCGGAGAACATGTAATTGCTTTTGAAGTGGAAGCAGCCATGAAAGCCACACTGGAAAAATATACAGCTCAAATTACAGAATTCCACCTTGCCCCGCAGGTAAATCCGGCAGAAGGACTTCCCTACCATGAATGGCTGATAGAATTTGAAAAAAATCCGGAGGATTTAGACTTGTTCAGGAGTGAACTGGACCGTCAGCTGCGTGTAAGAAATACTTATTACGACGATCTTATTGCAGGAAATATTCTTCAGCCTCTTATGATTACAACGCTGAAAAAGAACGCCTTTCATGAGTATGCAAAATCGCAAGGGAAACTGGGAGGCCAAAATAAAATCCCAAGACTTGCGAATGACAGAAAAATTGCAGATCAGTTAGAAATTTACAAACTTTAAAGATATTTTTTCAATTCCAAAAACATATATTCGAAAAAAATTATAAATTTGAAAAAATAAAAAATAATAATGAAAGCATCTGTACTTTTAAAATCATCTTTACTAGCCTCTTTATTTGTCATTTCATCCTGTGCTACCACAAAATACAGCGAGGATATTTCAAAAAACAATTATTCTAATTTGCAGGCTGGAAAAATGTATGTTCTTACCCTGAAAGATGGTTCTCCGAAAAAGAAAATGCTATTCCGAAACATTGACGGCGACAACCTGATAGGAACTGCAGGAAAAAAGGACAGTGCAGAAGTGATTATCCCTAAATCTAATGTAGCCGCTGTAAAAGACAGATCGAAAGCCAGAGTAACAGCGGGTGCTACCGTAATCGGTGCAGCAGGTGTTGCAGCCATCGTGATCAGTGCACTGAGAGCAGACTAAAATAGATTTTATCTTTCGGGACTTATTTGATTTATCATTTAAAAAACCAGTATATCAACAGCCTTAAATGAATATTTAGGGCTATTTTTGTGCATGATTTCCTTTACACCGTTAAAAACATTGCAAAATGTTGAATTCAGGAATCTTCTTACGGGAAGATTTTTTATTGTTTTAGCCTTCAGAATGCTCGCGACTTTATTAGGATGGTGGGTGTATCAGTTAACAAAAGATCCTTTTTCAATAGGCCTTATCGGACTTTCAGAAGTTATTCCTGCGGTAAGCTGTGCTTTATATGCAGGCCACGTTATTGACATGAATGAAAAAAAGCGTCTGCTTCTGATCTGTAATTATGCTTACATTTTCCTGATCGGCCTGCTTCTGATTCCGGCATTTTTCAATGTCGAAATGCACTTTAACGGTCATGAAATCACTTATTTCATATATGGTGTTATCTTTTTCACAGGAATTGCCAGGGCATTTATCGGACCTATTGTTCCTTCCATGATTCCGAAAATTGTAAAAAAGGAAAATCTTCCGAATGCGGTAACCCTGAACCAGGCCACCTTCCTGATTTCTTCCGTATGCGGACATGCTGTAGGAGGGCTTCTCATTGGCTATTTCGGGGTAAAATGGACTCTTGTTGTGATTATTTCCTTAATATTTGTTGCATCATTGTTTTTCGGGCAGCTTAAACAGCAGCATTCCGAGTATAAAAAAGAGAATGTAAATGTTGTGGAAAGCATGCGGGAAGGTATTTCCTATATTTTCAAAACAAAAGAGATTTTAGGGGCATTATGCCTGGATATGTTTGCCGTTCTTTTTGGAGGGGCTGTTGCCATGATCCCGGTATTTGCTACTGATATTTTAGATGCAGGAGCGGAAGGTTTCGGTCTTCTGAATGCGGCTTCAGATATAGGCTCTATGTGCATTATTACTTTGCTGGCACTTGTTCCGTTAAGAAAAAACCAGGGAAAAATACTTCTTATTGTGGTTGCCGGTTTTGGACTCTGCATTATTGGTTTCGGCTTGTCCAAGCTTTACTGGCTATCATTTATGTTCCTCGTTATGAGCGGAATGCTTGACGGAATTTCAGTGGTGATCAGAGGAACTATTGTACAGCTAAAAACTCCGGATCATATCCGCGGGCGGGTACTGAGTGTGAATTCTATATTTATCATGTCCAGCAATGAAATGGGGCAGTTCGAGAGCGGTCTGATGGCAAAATTGCTTGGCGTAGTGCGGTCTGTGGTCTTCGGGGGAAGTATGACCGTATTGGTAGCTCTTCTTGTAGCAGGTACAAATCCCAAGTTGAGAAAAATGAATTATTAGATAATAATATCCCATTTCTATTAAATATATCACAAAAACTTTAATTTAACTTTAATAATTTTTTATATTTGTCTTTTTTAAATCCCCCTTTATGAAAAAAGCATTACTCGTTTTTCTAATCATCTGTTCACGCATCTTATATGCCCAATCAGATTGTATTAGTGCAATATCTATCTGCGGAAACTCGGATATCTCTTATACACCATCAGGACCGGGAAATGTCCTGGAAGGTATTGGTCTCAATTCGTGTCTGAGTGATACGGATAATGAGCACTTTTCGGTATGGTATACTTTTACGGCATCGACTTCGGGAACATTGGCATTTGTAATTAATCCTACCGTTGATACCGATGACTACGATTTTGCAGTATACGGCCCTACAACAAATGGCTGTACTTCATTGAACAACAATAACATTTTTGTAACCCCGCTGAGATGTAATTTCAACGGAACAGGTTCATCTCAGGGAAATACGGGCTTATTGCTGACAATCCCGCCACCACCACCGCCAAACACGAACGGAAGTGCAGGAAACCAAGCTGAATGGAGTCCTCATATGGTAGTACAGGCCGGTGAAACTTATTATCTTGTTGTGGACAACTACAGAAGTTCACCGGATGGCTTCTCCCTGACTTGGACAGGTACAGCAAGCTTAAGTTCTGCATTCAACGATCCTTCTTTGGCTCCGTTCCCGTTTACTACTCCGGGACTTCCGGCTGCTAACCCTAACGACCCGAATGAAGTAACGGTATGTTCACTTGCTACTCCATTCAATTTTACATCATTAAGTACGGGAATTATCAACGGAAACAGTCCAAATTTCAAAGTATCTTATCATAAAAACACTAACGACGCTATTACAGGAGGAAACCCTGTTACGTCAGAAGTAGTGAGCCTTACACAGGTTTACTATTACAGAATTGTATATCAGGATCCTGCGAACCCAACAAATCCTATGAACGGCTGTTTTATTACCGGGAAATTTAAATTCAGGGACGGCAGTTTTACTTTAAATAATGCTACGCTTACCAGCTGTAGTAATAATGGTTCGGGTACGGCAATGTTTGACCTTACTACGGCCGCTATAGGAGCAGGACCAACCCATACATTAAAGTATTATCCTACGATGTTCGACCTGAATGCAGGAACGAATGAGATTACAAGCCCTTCTATATATCAGTTTGTTTCCGCTCAGGGAAAAATATATGTAAAGGCAACCAATGAATTCGGATGTACAGCAACAGCTGAGATTACCCTGAAGTTCCATCCGCTGGTACCGGTAACTGATACTTCCTTAAGATCTTGTTTCCTGGAAACCAACCCTTCGCTGGGAACATTTAACCTAAGCAACGCTACAGTAACGACTTTAACAGGAGCTACTAAAAAATATTATCCTTCTTTAACAGATGCAGTAAACGGAACGAATGAAATTCTAAGCTTCCTGACATATACTGCACCGTCAGGAGTGATCTATGTAAAAGTATTTAATGCACAGGGATGTTATTCAATCGCAAAAGTAACATTAACTGTACTTTCTCCGGTTTATTCGAGTGTACTTCAGGACAAGATCATCTGCGTTGAGGATAAAACCACACTGGATGCAGGTCCAGGATTCAACGGATACGAGTGGAGCACAGGAGCCACTACCCAGTCTATTACCAACGTAGGTGTAGGAACTTATTGGGTGAAACTAAAGACGGGAGACTGTATCACATTACAGAACGTGAAAGTATACGCTTCCGAGCAACCTGTTGTTTCAAGCATTGATATTGCCAACACTTCTATAACTGTAAATGTTATCGGAGGAACTCCTCCTTACCAATATTCAATGGATAATATTAACTGGCAGGATTCCAATATATTCACCAATGTTTCAAGAGGAGATCATACGGTATATGTAAAAGATGCTTACGATTGTGAACCTATTGATATAACAGTTGTAGTTCCTAACCTTATTAATGTGATCACTCCAAACGGAGATGGCATAAATGACGTAATAGACTACTCAGCATTATCAGGAAAACAAAGTCTTGTATTGAGTATTTTTGACAGATACGGAACAAAAATCCATCAGGCTGACAAAACCAACGGATTCAAATGGGACGGAACCGTAGCCGGTAAAAAAGTTCCTACAGGAACCTACTGGTATTCTGTAACATGGAATGAAAATGATAAAAAGAACACTCCATTCAAGTTCTCAGGATGGGTAATGGTAAAAAACAGAGAATAATTTCTTATCAAAATAAAAACCGCTCTCCGGGGCGGTTTTTTTAACATAAATGCTGATAACTTTATTTTACTCAAATCTTGTTTCACAAAAATCATTTTAAACATGAAAAAAACACTACTTTTTTTAATCTTATTTATAACACAGGTGTTTTATGCACAGTCGGACTGCGTTACTGCAACTCCTCTTTGCGGAAACTCCGAGTTTTCAGCTACTCCACTTGGACACGGAAGTGTTAACGAGAATCTATCCACAAACGGATGTCTTGGCCGAGATGAAAACTACACCTTATGGTACACGTTCACCATTGCAACATCAGGAACCCTAACATTCGTTATTGATCCTAATACTGATTCCGATGATTATGATTTTGCAGTATATGGCCCTACCACAAATGGATGTGCCTCTTTACAGACAGGAAATAACGTCTTTGTAACTCCGCTTAGATGCAACTATAACGGAAGTACACCAACTGGAAATACCGGACTTACTTTAACCTTACCACCACCTCCACCACCTAACACAAATGGAAATGCAGGAAACTCGGCTGAATGGAGCCCTTATATGCAGGTACAGGCAGGGGAAACCTATTATCTGGTTGTAGACAATTTCAGAAGCTCTCCGGACGGATTTAAACTGACCTGGGGCGGTACAGCTACTCTTAGCTCAGCATTTAACGACCCTGTTCTAGCTCCTAACCCTTTTCTTCCACCTGGTATTCCCGGAGCTAATCCAAATGATCCTTCAACGATCATGGTATGTGGACTTCCTTCACAATTTAACTTCACTACCCTTACCCCTGGTATTATCAATGGAAACAACCCTAATTTCCAGGTTACTTACCATAATAATGTCGATGACCTTATTGCAGGAACCAATCCACTTACCATTGCTACTGTAAACGGGACAACAACCTATTACTACAGAGTTCGATATTTTGATCCGGACAATCCAAACAGCACTGTCAACAAATGTTTTATAAGTGGTAAGTTCAAATTTGTAAATGCCAGCATTACAGCGAGAAATGCTACTATTTTCGCCTGTAACAATAATAGTGAAGGTACAGGGAAATTTGATCTGACCACAGCAGATGTATTTACCGGAACGGTTACGAAAAAATACTATCCTACCTTAGCTGACCTGAACGCCGATACCAATGAGATTACTAATCCTACCGCATATATTTCAGCTGAGAAAACAGTATACGTTAAAGTAATTTCCGCATTCGGATGTACTGCTACAGCAGCTATTACATTATCATTCCATCCCGTAGTTACTTTGAAAGATGCGGTAATGGAAGAATGCTATATTGAAAATGATATCATGCAGGCTAAGTTTGATCTGACACAAGCTGACGTAGGAGCAGTAGCAGGGCAGACGAAGGCGTTTTATAAAACATTAAACGATGCCCAGGCAGAAACCAACCCAATTACACCTCAGACTGCTTACATCACTTCAAGCACTGAAGTTTATGTAAGAGTAACCAGCGCCAATCAGTGTTATGATATTGCCAAAATCACGTTAAAAGTTCTTCCTCCTGTAAAATCTGCAGTTCTGAAAGACAAAACAATCTGTGCTGAAGATAAAACAACATTGGATGCAGGACCTGGATTTGACGGATACGAATGGAGCACAGGTGCTACCACCCAGGCTATTACCAATGCAGGAATAGGAGTTTACTGGGTTAAACTGAAAACAGGAAAATGCTTCACGCTTCAGACTGTCACAGTTTTTGCTTCTTCACAGCCGGTAATCGCCAGTGTAGATATCAGCAACAATACAATCACAGTGAATGCCTCAGGAGGAACTCCACCATATATGTATTCAATTGACGGTACCAACTGGCAAACAACTAACACATTCAGCGGGCTTCCTAGAGGAGAAAACAAAATCTTCCTGAAGGATTCTTACGATTGTAATCCTGTTCAGATTACCGTTACTGTTCCGAATCTGATTAACGCGATCACTCCAAATGGAGATAAGGTAAATGACGAGATCGACTATTCTGCTCTGGCTTATAAGAAAAATCTTGTATTCATTGTTTATGACAGATACGGAAACAAGCTTTATGAAGCTAATAAAATGAGAGATTACAAATGGGACGGAACGGCTTCCGGCAAGAAAATCCCTACCGGAACCTACTGGTATACCATCTCATGGAACGAGAATGATAAAAACAATACTGAAACTAAATATTCAGGATGGATACTCGTAAAAAATAAAGAATAAGCTATTCTTCATATCACAACAAAAGACTGTCGTAACTGACAGTCTTTTTTATTTTATCCTGATGAAGATTTCTTGTTAAATTTTTTTATTTTTGAACCCCGTTTTTTTTACTAACACTCATTTATCCCATTCATTGTAGTTTAACCGAGGATTGCGAGTAAGTTGTTAGTTATTATTTTTCTTAAATAAACTATCTTTGCATTATGGCGCAGAAAGAAACATTATCCTCCCTTACACACGGAAACTTTGCAAGAGAACTGTCTATTGCGGATGGAAAAATGCCTCCCAATGCTGTAGATTTTGAAAGACTGGTGATCGGAACTTTTTTAATAGACAAAAAAGGGCTTGACCACTCTATCGACCTTCTTACTCCTGAGGTATTTTATGACCCGAGACATCAGGTTATTTTTTCTACCATATTAAAGCTTTATGAAGGCAACCATCCGGTGGACCTGATGACGATTATCCAGGAATTAAAAAAAGAAGATAAACTCAGCCAGGCAGGCGGTGACCACTACATCATCGACCTTACCATGGGAGTAAGTTCCTCTGCCCATATTGAATACCATGTACGTGTTATTCTTGAAAAATACATCTTAAGAAGCCTTATTAATGTTTCTGCCAACGTGATCGATTCATCCTATAAAGAATCCACCGATGTATTCGAGCTTCTGGATAAGGCTGAACAGTCCTTCTTTGAAATTACCAACGGTACAATCAAAAAAGGATTCGATACTGCCAATTCATTGGTAAAACAGGCCATCGACACAATTAAATCCCTTAAAGATAAAGAAGGACTTTCCGGAGTTCCTTCAGGATTCAGAGATATTGATAAAGAAACAGGGGGCTGGCAAAATTCCGACCTCATCATTATCGCAGCTCGTCCGGCGATGGGTAAAACGGCCTTCCTTCTGTCCATGGCCAGAAATATAGCTGTAGGCCACAAAATCCCGATGGTGCTTTTCTCTCTGGAGATGGCATCCGTACAGCTTATCACCAGGATGATTGCTTCGGAAACAAAAATCTCTTCCGAAAAGCTCCGAAAAGGAACGCTGGATGATGAAGAATGGCAAAGACTGTTCTCCAACGTCTCCGAGCTTGAGAACGCCCCGCTTTTTATTGACGAAACTCCTTCCCTTTCTATATTCGACTTTCGTGCAAAATGCCGTAGACTGGTAATGCAGCATGGTGTAAAGCTGATCATGGTGGATTATCTTCAGCTGATGACCGCAGGAGGCGGAGGAAAAGGAGTCGGAAACCGTGAACAGGAAATCTCTATGATCTCCCGTTCATTAAAGGCGATTGCCAAAGAACTTAATGTCCCTGTTATCGCACTTTCCCAGCTATCGAGAAGTGTGGAAGCCCGTCCTGGTAAAAGGCCCCAGCTTTCCGACCTCAGGGAATCCGGAGCTATTGAGCAGGATGCGGATATCGTATCATTTATTTTCAGACCTGAATATTATAAAATTTCCGTTTGGGATAATGATGAAGAAGGCCAGGAAACCTCAACGGAAAACCAGGCTGAATTAATTATTGCCAAACACAGGAATGGTGCAACAGCGGATGTAAGATTATCATTCCTGAAACACTTTGCCAAATTCGGGGATATTGAAGCTGCTTTTGATGGTGGTATGGGAGGTTACCCTTCCAATTTCGGATCCAATGAGCCGAGTGGTTTCGACAAGATAAAAACTACTATTCAGCCTGGCGCAGCATTTGATCTCCCGGACAATTCAAAACTTTCGGGATCATCTATGAACGATTTTGATGACGATGATGATTTTCCTTTCTAGTGTTGCCCTATTTTAAATTAAATAACAGGTTAGTACTCAGTTGAAAAACGGATACTAATTTCATAATATACCTTAAACTTTTGAGAATAGAAATCTACACCGACGGTGCATGCAGCGGAAATCCCGGAAAAGGAGGCTATGGCATCCTCATGCGCGTTCCTGAAAAGAATTATCAGAAAACATTTTCAAAAGGATTCAGAAAAACAACCAATAACAGGATGGAGCTGCTCGCTGTCATTACTGCTATGGAAAAACTAAAATCTTCGGAGAACGATATTCACATTTACACAGACAGCAAATATGTAGCAGATGCCGTGAATCAAAACTGGATTGCCGGATGGATTAAAAGAGGCTGGAAAAATGTAAAAAATCCTGATCTCTGGAAAAGATTCATTGAGATGTATAATAAGCACAAACCCCATATGCACTGGGTAAAAGGCCATGCAGGCCATTTTGAAAATGAGCTCTGCGATAAACTGGCTGTAGCTGCTGCAAGCTCACCTGATCTGGAAATTGACACTTATTTTGAAGGACTGGAAAGCAATTCTCTTTTTTAATAAATATAATTTTACATCAATATTATTTACTATTTTACCAACCTTCTTATCATTTGTTAATAAATCATTATCATTTTTGGTAAAATTAACATTAAATAACTATTAATTACTTGGGATTTAATATATTTACAGTGTCTTATTAAGTAACCCCACTTCAATGAATAAATCTTTACTGTCGTACATTTCCCTCTTTCTGCTTTTTTTGTCAGGAGGAGTGTTTTCTCAAACCTATCAGTTAACCGGAAATCCCATCAGTACTACCGGCTGGTCAATGGTTGCTCCAACCCAGGTAATGGGTGATTTTGTCCAGCTCACCCCGGACACCAATAACCAGTCGGGATCAATCCGGCTTAATGATCAGATCAATTTAAAATACTGTGATAAATGGAGAGTTGAATTCGATTTCAGAATGGATTCTAATCAAACTTCTAACGGAGACGGGCTTGCATTTTGGTATCTTGCCAATCCACCCGTTGCCAGTGTATTAGGCTCCGGTCTTGGTGTTTCCCAAAATGCAGTTGGCCTTATTGTAGGATTTGATACCTACAATAACACAACCGGCGCCACAATGAGCAAAGTACATGTTGCTTACGGACAGGTTGCCAACACAACAGATACTAACAATATAGAATTTTTTAATACTGCCGGAAGCTCTTTTCACTCACCGGACCTGAATACAACGCAGCCTTTTCAAGGGACAACATACAAACATGTTGAAGTAACAGCACAGGTAGATCCGGCAAACCCTATCAATTGGATCATAAAAATAACACTTGACGGTACGACAATTTGTAATCAGTCTTTTGCTCCTTCGGGTGCTGCCGCCGCAATGACTATCGGATATTTTGGATTTTCAGCTTCTACAGGAGCAGCAAGATCAAGACACTCCATTAAAAATGTAAAAATTTACACGGATAAAGTTCCTATTCTGCAAAATACAGCAACCCAATCTTTCTGCCCAAATCCAACTACAGGATTCGGATCTGTTAATTTAACTACTTTTAATTCCCAGTTTGTAAGCAATCCTTCAAACTATACATTCACTTACCTTCAGGGTTCTACACCAATTACGAATCCTACGAATTTTCAGTTCAATGCAAATACTACTGTTACGGTAATTGTAAAAGACAATGCAGGAATATTATGCGATAATCCGGATGGAAAAATACTATTGGTTCTTGCCCCACTTACCCTCACCGACAAAACTTTAACGACATGCAACAATAATAAAGCAGGAACAGGGATATTCAACCTTAATTCCGCTGCTGTAACAGATGTTGTAGGGGCTACCAGAAAATATTACAAAACATTGAATGATCTGAATACCAACACTAACGAAATTGCAAATCCTGGCACATACACTTCTGCACCCGGAGAAGTCTACGTAAAAGTTACAACTCCACAGGGCTGTACCGGTACTGCAAAAATTACATTAACATTTTTCCCTGAAACCCCGGTAAAAGAAGCCACATTACAATCATGCTTCCTGCAGAATAATATTACAAGCGCTGTATTTGACCTTACTTCTGCCAATGTAACCACATTAACCAGCGGTTTTACAAAGAAATATTATACAAGTGTGGCAGATGCCTTAAGCGGATCCAATGAAATTGTTAATCCCTCTCAATATTTGTCCGTAAGCACTGCCATCTATATAAAGGTAACAGATGCTAACGGATGTTTCGGTATAGCAAAAGTGAATCTTATAGTGCTGCCACCGGTAATATCTTCTGTTTTAAAGGATAAAATAATCTGCATCGACGGCAGAACCGATCTGGATGCAGGCCCAGGCTTTGATGGGTATGAATGGAGTACAGGAGCTACTACACCTTCTATTCAGGGTGTAGGTGTAGGACTTTATTGGGTAAAGCTGAAAACAGGAAACTGTATTGCACTGCAGATGGTAAAAGTGATCGCCTCTGCAAATCCTGTGATTACAAGTATTGATATTAACAACACAACAGTAACCGTTAATGTTTCGGGAGGTACTCCACCTTATAAATATTCGTTAAACGGAATCGACTGGCAGGATTCAAATACATTTACAGGACTTCACAGAGGAGAGGCCAGGGTTTTCGTTAAAGACTTCTACAACTGTTCACCTGTTGAAGTTCAGATTACCGTACCTAACCTGATTAATGCCATTACACCAAACAGCGACAACGTGAATGACTTTATTGACTATTCTGCACTGGCATACAAGAAGAACCTTGTTTTCATAGTATATGACAGATATGGTAATAAACTTTATGAAGCCAATAAACTGAGAGACTTTAAATGGGACGGAACTGCATCCGGCAAAAAAGTCCTTACAGGAACTTACTGGTATTCGATTTCATGGAATGAAAATGATAAAAACAATACACCTACGAAATATTCAGGCTGGGTATTGGTAAAAAACAGAGAATAATGGGTTTATCATACAAAATCACTCCTTCATCGGAGTGATTTTTTTAATAGGATTGAGCTTTCGGAATAAAGACTTATCATATCTTAACTTAACAAATAAAATATATTTTATTTTTAATCATTTCTTATAAATTTTAAAAATTACTTGTAAAATTGACAATTTTTACTAATCATTTGACAATTATACATTATATCCAAGAGAATAAAATAAATATATTTACAGGAATAACCTCAAAAACTAATCGCTTCATATGAAAAGAAAACTACTCCTTTATTATTTAACTATTTTTCTATGCTTTTCAGGACAGCTGTTTTCTCAAACTTATCAGCTTGCAGGAAACCCGGTAAATACTACGGGCTGGGACCTTGTTTCGAATGCAGCCGTAGATACTGACTTTGTAAGGCTTACCACAGATAACGGTAATCTGTATGGCGCTATAAAGCTGGCCACTCCTATCACATTAAGCTACTGCGACAAATGGAAGGTAGAATTTGACTTTAGAATCGATGGGAACGGAACAGCACAGTTCGGAAGAGGAGACGGGTTTACATTTTGGTATCTTGCCAATCCTCCAACTGGATTTGTATCCGGCGGCGGGCTTGGAATTCCCGGAAACGCATCCGGACTAATGGTAGGATTTGATATCTTCAACAATACTACGGAAGGACAGATGAGTAAAATACATTTACTCTATGGAACCAATAATACTGCCGGAAACAATATTGAATACAACACTACTCCAGGCAGCACATTTCACTCTCCCGACCTTATCACCACTCAGCCTTTTGTAGGACCAACCTTCAAACATGTAGAGGTAAATGGAGAAACAGACCTTACCAATCCTACCAACTGGATTATAAAAATCAAACTGGACGGAGTCCTTATTGTTGACCAGTCCTTTGCCCCTTCCGGCGGAGCAATAGGAATGAGCCAGGGATATTTCGGATTCTCCGCAGCTACAGGAGGCGCCAGCGCAAGGCATTCTATCAAAAACGTAAAAGTTTTTGTAGATAAAGTTCCGATTCTGAATGCTACGGTAACTCCGTTTGTATGTACCAATCCGGCAACAGGAACAGGAACTGTAGATTTAACTTCCTTCAATGCACAATTCGTTAACAACCCTGCCAATTATATATTTACCTATTACATTTTAGGAAGTTCAACACCTATTGCCAATCCTGCCAATTTTGCCTATTCCGGAAACACAACTATTAAAGTGGTCATTAAAGATCCAACCTCCACGCTCTGTGACAATGGAGACGGAGTCATACAACTGAATCCAACCCCGTTTGCAGCAACCGATGCCTCACTTACAGGTTGTAATAACAATAATGCAGGTACCGCAACATTTGATCTTACCACGGCAGCATTAACAACAGTACCAGGCTGTACTATGGAGTTTTACAATACAATGGCAGAACTGAATGCCGGAATCAACCAGATTCCCAATCCTACAGCCTATGCTTCAGGAGCTGCCATACTATTCGCAAAAGTGACCACGCCACAGGGCTGTGTAAGTGTAGCCAAAGTTACCTTAAACCTTAACCCGGTTGTAACGGTAACTGATACATCTTTAAGATCATGCTTCCTTGAAACCAATCCTTCTCTGGGAACATTTAACCTAAGCAATGCTACAGTAACCACTCTGACAGGTGCTACTAAAAAATATTATCCTTCATTATCAGATGCGGTAAACGGAACCAATGAAATTTTAAGCTTCCTGACTTATACTGCTCCATCGGGGGTAGTTTATGTAAAAGTATTCAATGCACAGGGATGTTATTCAATCGCAAAGGTAACATTGACGGTACTTTCCCCGGTTTATTCAAGCGTACTTAAAGATAAGATTATCTGTATTGAAGATAAAACCACTCTGGACGCAGGTCCAGGTTTCAACGGCTATGAGTGGAGCACAGGAGCTACCACCCAATCTATCACCAATGTAGGTGTAGGAACCTATTGGGTGAAGCTGAAGACCGGAGACTGTATCACATTACAGAATGTAAAAGTATATGCTTCAGAGCAGCCTGTAGTGACCAACATCGATATTTCAGGCAGCACAGTGACTGTGTTCGTGAATGGAGGAACGCCACCTTACCAGTATTCAATGGACAATATCCAGTGGCAGGATTCCAATATATTTAACAATGTACCGCGAGGTGAAACCAAAATATATGTAAAGGACAGCTACGATTGTGAACCTATCCAGATTAATATTACCGTTCCTAACCTTATCAACGTGATTACTCCAAATGGGGACGGCGTAAACGATGCCATTGATTATTCAGCACTTTCCAATAAAAAGAATCTGGAAATCGGAATTTTCGACCGGTATGGCTATAAGCTTTTCCAGGCTGATAAATCCAACAGGTACGTATGGGATGGCACCACCAATGGAAGCAAAAAAGTTCCTACAGGAAATTACTGGTATTCTATCACCTGGAATGAAAACAACAGCAAGAATACCCCTATTAAATTCTCAGGCTGGATTATGGTGAAGAATAGAGAATAAGATTAAAATTGATTATTTTTTTAATACCCGGGATCACTTCAAATTTGAAGTGATCTTTTTTTGTTTTCTTACAAGGAGATATTTCATTATAAACCCACTTTATTCATATTCAATTCTTAAATTTGTCCTATGAATTATTTGGAAGCTTTAAGCAGAAGATATTCTGTGAAAAAATTTAATCATGAGATTATTCCTCAGGATATCCTTCATAATATTCTTGAATCGGGGAAGCTTTCCGCCAGCTCACTTGGGCTTCAGCCCTATAAAATACTGGTTGTGGAAAGTGAGACCATGAAACAAAAATTAATTCCGGCTTTCTATAATCCGTCTCAGATTTCTACCTGCTCACACCTTATTGTTATTATTTCAAAGAAAACAATTGAGGAAAATTATATTCATGGCTATTTTAATCACATTTCTGAAGTAAGGGAAACTCCTGTTGAAAAGTTGGATTTGTTCAGAAAAAGCATTAACCAGCATATCACTCAAAAAACACAGGAGGAGATTTTCAACTGGGCCGAAAAGCAATCCTATATAGTACTGGCCAATCTGATGTATGCCGCCGCTATTGAAAATATAGATTCATGTCCTATGGAAGGTTTCCGCCATGATTTGATGGAAGAGATTCTCCACATCAATCCGGAGACAGAAAAAGTGACTGTAACCCTGGCTTTAGGCTACCGTTCCGAGGAAGACCATTTCCAGCACATGAAAAAAGTAAGAAAACCAAACGAAAAATTGTTTAAATTTATTTAATATTTAAATGATCGTACCTAAAGCAAGCATATGATAAAAGCGGATGTATTAGTAATTGGTTCCGGCATCTCGGGACTTTCTTATGCCATTAAAGTTTCTGAACAGCTCCCTGATGCCAAGATCATCATCGTAACCAAATCTGATGAAGACGAAAGCAATACCAAATATGCACAGGGCGGACTGGCTGTAGTCACCGATTTTAAAAATGATAATTTCGAAAAACATATCGAAGATACCATGCGTGCCGGAGACGGTGAAAACAAACGCGATGTTGTAGAAATGGTGGTAAGGGAAGCTCCTACAAGATTTAATGAAATTGTAGAATGGGGCGCCAATTTCGACATGAAAAACGGAGAATTTGCTTTGGGAAGAGAGGGCGGCCATACCGAAAACAGGATCGTCCATCATAAAGACATTACCGGATTTGAGATTGAAAGAGCCCTTCTGGCAACAGCCAACAGCAGTCCGAATATTGAAATCCTCGATCATCATTACGTTATTGATATCATTACCCAGCACCACGTACCGGGAAAAGAAGTAAGTGAAGGCGAAATTAACTGCTATGGAGCCTATATTTTAGATGAAAAATCAAAAATCATCAAAAAAATTACTTCCAAAATAACTTTGGTTGCTACAGGTGGAGCGGGACATGTTTACAAAAACACCACCAACCCTACTATTGCTACCGGTGACGGCATTGCCTTTGTTGCCAGAGCAAAAGGAAAGGTTTCCAATATGCAGTATTACCAGTTCCATCCCACAGCTTTATACAGCAAACTGGATGGAATGTTGTTTTTAATTTCAGAAGCCGTTCGTGGAGACGGCGCCAAATTAAGAACCAAAAGATGTGAAAAATTTATGCACAAGTATGATGAGCGTGAAGAATTAGCCTCAAGAGACATTGTTGCAAGAGCCATCGACGCTGAAATGAAAATTACCGGAGACGAGTTTGTCGGGTTAGATTGCAAGGAAATGAACCATGAAAAATTCTTAGAACATTTTCCCAATATTTATAAAAAATGTAAAGACGAAGGAATTGATCCTTTCACTCAATTGATTCCTGTGGTTCCAGCCTGCCATTATCTGATGGGCGGCATTGAAGTGGACAGGGACGGACAGTCTTCTATAAAAAATCTTTTTGCAGTGGGAGAATGTACCAATTCAGGATTACATGGAGCCAACAGACTTGCGTCAAACTCTTTACTTGAAGGCTTGGTTTTCGGACATAATGCAGCTATAAAAACAGTTGACCTTCTCAATAAAAATAATTTTAATTTCGATGATCTAAAAGCTGTTCCCGAATGGAATGAAGAAGGAATGAAGATCATGGATGAAATGGTGATTGTAAGTTACCTCAGAAAGCAGCTCCAGGAAATGATGAGTGATCTGGTAGGAATTGTTAGAAGCAACAGACGTCTGAATATGGCACTGCAGAAACACCAGGAAATTGCTGCAGCAGTTGATGAGATCTATCACTACTCTATTCTGTCTCCTCAATTATCCGAATTAAGAAACCTGACAACCGTTGCCCACCTCATTATTACTCAGTCTATGGAAATGACAGAAAATAAGGGAGCATTTTATAATAAAGATTTGGTTTAAAAGCAAAATATAATGAAAAGACCAGCATACGCCACAGATAAAGTATTAAAAACATTCATCAAAAACGCCTTGGAAGAAGACATTCAGGATGGTGACCACTCTACTCTTTCCACAATCCCAAAGGATTTGAAGCAGAGTGCCAAACTTCTGGTAAAGCAGGACTGTATTTTAGCAGGCGTTGAGCTGGCGGAAATTATTTTTAAAACCTTTGATAAGGATTTGAAAATTGAAACTTTCATTAAAGACGGGCAGGCTGCCAAAATAGGCGATGTCGCATTGATTGTAACGGGAAGCGCAAGATCAATTCTATCAACAGAAAGACTTGTCCTGAACTGTATGCAGAGAATGAGCGGAATCTCAACCCTTACTCATGACTGGGATTCCAGACTTGTAGGAACCAAAACAAAGCTTTTAGATACTAGAAAAACAACTCCAAATTTCAGAGTTTGTGAAAAATGGGCTGTTGCCATAGGCGGTGGAACTAACCATAGATATGGACTGTATGATATGATTATGCTGAAAGACAATCACATCGATTATAACGGAAGCATTACCAACGCCGTTAAAATGGCAAAAGATTATATCAAGACCAACAAGAAAAAACTAAAAATTGAAGTTGAAACGAGAAATCTGGAGGAAGTTAAGGAAGCCATTAAAGCCAAAGTAGACAGGATCATGCTCGACAATATGAATGTTGCTATGATGAAGCAGGCCGTAGAAATGATCAATGGATCATGTGAGTCTGAAGCTTCAGGTGGAATCACCCGTGATATGTTAAAAGAAATTGCGTCAACAGGGGTTACTTATATCTCTGCTGGAGCCCTTACCCACTCAGCTGAAAATATCGATTTGAGTCTCAAAGCTGTGAAATAGCGTTATATTTTTAATAAAAACAGCACCTGTTTGTTAAAAACTCAATAATATGATTTTCTTCATGTGAAAATCCATATATTATTCATTACATTGAAAATCAGCAAGTTGAATCTTATTAAGATTGAATAAAAATTAACATACAGTTAATATTAGTTAAATTTTATTTCGCGAATTTTGCAGAAAATTAAATCTAACTATTACTAACGATTATGAAATTAATCAACAAATCGATGCTATCCGTAGTGATTACTTTATCTACAGCTAGTGTTTATTATGCTCAAGAAGTTCAGGATACAGTGAAAACTAAATCCAATGACATTGAACAAGTTGTAATCACTGGTGTTGCTGATATTGCGAAGGATAGAAAAACACCGGTAGCAGTTTCAACCATTAAGGAAGCACAGATTGTACAACGATTAGGGAATCAAGAATTTCCTGAGATTTTATCAACAACTCCTTCCATTTATGCTACAAAAGGTGGTGGTGGTTTTGGAGACGGACGTATGAACGTAAGAGGTTTTGATACTTCTAATACCGCAGTAATGATTAATGGAGTTCCTGTTAATGATATGGAAGGTGGTACTGTATATTGGTCTAACTGGGCAGGACTATCTGATGTAACTTCAGCAATGCAGATACAAAGAGGTTTAGGAGCTTCAAAATTAGCAATTGCTTCTGTTGGAGGAACAGTTAACGTTATTACAAGAGCTGCAGATAAGAAGAGAGAAGGTAATGTAACTTTAGGTCTTGGTAACGACGGTTATCTTAAAACTTTATTTTCTTATAATACAGGAAAATCCGCAAAAGGATGGTCTACTTCATTCTTGATGAGTAGAACAGCCGGAGCAATGTATATTGACGGTTCAGATTTTGAAGCGTACAACTATTATTTCGCTTTAGGTTTCCAGCCAAATAAAAAACATGATTTCCAATTTACCTTTACGGGTGCTCCACAATGGCATAACCAAACTTTCAACAACACCATCGCAACCGATTTGGATATGGGCGACGGAAGATTAGACGGTGTTTTGTCTGACAAACCAAACAGAAAGTACAATTCTAACTGGGGATACCTGAATGGCAGACAATTTTCACAAAGTGTAAATTACTATAGCAAACCTGTTGCATCCATTAACTGGGATTGGAACATTTCTGAAAAATCAAAATTATCTACGGTAGGATATGCTTCTTGGGGTAGAGGTGGTGGAACCGGGATTTTAGGTTCTATCAACGGAAAAAACATTAATGCTCTACCAAAAACAGCAGACGGTTTGATTCGTTATGATGATATTTACGCATGGAACACAGGGCAAGCAGTTGCCGATTTCGGAGCCAATAACAAAACTCCTTTTATTGGGACAAGCTCCAATGGTATTACCAGAAGAGCTAGTGTAAACTCACATGACTGGTATGGAATTCTATCTAACTTCCAACATAAAGTTAATGATAACTGGAACTTCTCAGTAGGGATAGACGCAAGATACTACTACGGTTATCACCCAGGTCTTGTCACTGACTTCTTAGGAAACAAAGAATACCGTGAAGCTGGTAACTACAACCAATTTCCATATTATACCGTTACACAATCATATAATCCAACACCTTCTGCAAACCCATTTGCCGCTGCTGTAAAAGACAAATCACAGATTGTGTACAGAAATTATGATGGTAAAGTTCTTTGGGGTGGTGTTTTCGGACAGTTAGAATATACGAATGATAAAATTTCAGCTTTCGTACAGGGTTCTGCATCTGAGCAGAGCAACCAAAGAATTGATAAGTGGGTTTGGGATGGAACATCTGCCGTTCCTACTGGTATATCTACTACACAGCAAGGACAGGCGGTAAGCCAAACAACAGATCAAAAATTCAGATTTGGATACAATGCAAAAGCTGGTGTGAATTATAACATCGATGAACACCACAATGTTTTCGTAAATGCTGGTATTTATTCTAAACAACCGAATCAGAACGCTATTTTCCCTTATTCTTTACCAACCAAAACATTTGGTTCTTTGTATCAGCAAATTGAAAACAAAGATTTAAGAAATGAAAAAGTATCCTCTGTAGAAATCGGTTACGGATTCAAAAGTGACAAATTCAGAGCTAACTTGAATGCATATTACACAGATTGGAAAGACAGATTTGTACGTGTTACGGGTATTGCTTATAATAATGCTGATGGTACTACTGGTACAAATGGTACCGCAAGTTTGACAGGTGTACGAGAAGTGCACATGGGGGTTGAACTTGAGACATTCTACAAACCTTTAAACTGGGTGGAATTTAACGGAATGCTTTCCCTAGGAAACTGGAAATATAAAAACAACCCAACAGGAAGAATAGCTGACGTAAACGGAGATCCAATTATTACAAACGGAGTAGACGGAGTTACTTTAGCTTTGGATGGGCTGAAAGTTGGAGATGCCGCGCAAACAACTGCAGCAATCGGAGCAACAGTGAAGCCGGTTAAAAATCTTGATGTATTCGCAACATGGAGATATTATGACAATTTATACGGAACATTTAGCATCAATAATAGCTATATTATTAAAGATGGTGTTGTACCAGCTGCTAGAGCAGAGAAAGGATCTTTGAAGGCTCCTTCTTATAACTTGACAGATGTTGGAGCTTCTTATACATTTAATTTGAACAATGGTAGCAGACTAATAATTACAGCCAATATCTATAACTTATTTGATACTACTTATATTTCAGATTTAAGATCTTCAAACAAAAAAACATTATCAGATTATAAAGATATTGCAGGAGGGTTAACAGCTCAACAACAATTAGATAATTACAATGCAAATCCTAAAAATTTCTACAAAGGTTTAGATGTTAGTAACAACGTTTATTTCGGATTCGGAAGAACTTGGGCTGCTTCTCTTTCTTACAGATTCTAATAAGATCACAATATTAGATTTTATAAATATCTATCCCGGCTTTTCGCCGGGATTTTTGCTATATTTGTGTACAAAAAATTGAATATGGATTTTTACAAGATTTTTCTCAGTGCACACAAAGGATTCGGGTATGTTGAACTTCTTTTGGTGTCATTATTTATTATTGCCCTCCTAGCTACCATGTTTGGCTTCAGTGGTAAAGTAAACAAGTTTTTAAAGAAGACTACCCTCTTCACCATGATTTTCTTTCATGTTCAGTTTCTGATAGGGATATGCTTACTATTTATATTTTCTCCAGGTTTCAAGGCAGCATTAGATGCCGGAACATTAATGAAAGATCCTTATAGCAGACAAACATTTGTAGAACATCCATTTTCAATGTTAGTTGCAGCCATATTGATGACCATCATCAACAAAAAAGTGAAGTCCAATGATACCATTTCGTTAGGAATTGTAATTATGGGTCTAATCGCTGCAGGTTTATTTGCATTCGCGTTCCCTTGGACAAGAGTCTTTGGGGCATAAAACATAAAATACAAAGTTGAATTGCTCACTTTGTAAAAGTTTAACCTTAAATTTTTAATTAAATCAATGAAAGTAGCTGTAGTAGGTTCAACAGGAATGGTTGGACAAGTTATGCTTAAAGTTTTGGAGGAGAGAAACTTCCCTGTAACAGAATTAATTCCGGTAGCTTCCGAAAAATCTGTAGGCAAGAAGGTGAAGTATAAACAGGAAGAATTTACCATTGTAAGCATGAAAGACGCTATAGCTGCCAAACCGGATATTGCCATTTTTTCTGCCGGAGGAGATACTTCCCTTGAATTTGCCCCTCTTTTTGCTGAAGCTGGTACCACGGTCATTGATAATTCTTCAGCATGGAGAATGGATCCAACCAAAAAACTGGTAGTTCCCGAGATCAATGCTAATGTTTTAACAAAAGAAGATAAAATCATTGCCAATCCGAACTGCTCTACCATTCAGTTAGTAATGGTTCTGGGGCCATTGAATAAAAAATATGACCTGAAAAGAGTGATCGTTTCCACGTATCAGTCTGTAACAGGGACAGGGAAAAATGCCGTTGATCAGCTTAACGCCGAAATCAGCGGAGATGACAGCGTTGCTAAAGTATACCCTTACCAGATTTTCAAGAATGCTCTTCCTCACTGTGATGTATTCAGCGATGATGACTATACTAAAGAAGAGATCAAATTAATGAAAGAGCCTAAGAAGATTTTAGGGGATGATACATTCAATCTTACAGCCACTGCAGTGAGAGTTCCTGTTCAGGGAGGCCATTCAGAAAGTGTAAATATTGAATTCGAAAATGAATTTGATCTTGATGAAGTAAGAAAAATTTTATCTGAAACCCCAGGTGTTGTCGTAATGGACAACGTGAAAAACAACGAATATCCAATGCCGCTCTACTCCGAAGGCAAAGACGAAGTATTCGTCGGAAGGATAAGACGGGATCTCTCACAGCCTAAAACGCTCAACCTCTGGATCGTAGCAGACAATCTGCGAAAAGGAGCAGCAACGAACGCTGTACAGATTGCAGAATACTTAGCAGCCAATAACTTAGTTTAAACTAACAAAATAAAAAAGAGTCTCAGAATTGAGATTCTTTTTTTTATCAAACTATGGAAAATAAAAAGACCATTACCCATAAAGACAAAATAGGATTCCAAAAGCTGATTGCCATTTTCGGTGTCATCTTATTTATAGGAAAGATCATTGCATGGAAGCTCACTAATTCTGATGCTGTATTTTCTGATGCTATGGAAAGTGTTGTGAATGTCATCAGCGCATTTATGGGACTCTACTCTCTTCATCTTGCCGCAAAGCCTAAAGACGAGGACCACCCGTACGGCCACGGAAAAGTAGAATTTGTAACATCCGGCATCGAAGGTGCTCTCATAGCTATAGCAGGTATTATGATCATCTATGAAGGCGTCAACAGTCTTATTATAGGGAAAACACTGGCCAAGCTTGACCTCGGAATATGGATCATTGCTGCAACCGCTGTTATCAACTACCTTCTGGGATATATTTCCATTAAAAAAGGTCAGGCAGAAAACTCATTGGTTCTTGTATCATCCGGAAAGCATCTGCAGTCTGATACCATCACTACCTTTGGAGTGGTAATCAGTTTAATTATTGTTTACTTCACTAAAATCTACTGGCTGGACTCAGTGGTTGCCCTTATTTTCGGTCTTTACATTATTTATGTCGGCTATAAAATCGTTAGAAAATCTTTGAGTGGCATTATGGATGAGCAGGATCCCGATCTGCTTAACCAGATTATCAGGGTGCTCGAGGAAAACAGAAGGACAGAATGGATAGACGTCCATAATATGAAAATCCAGCAATTCGGGGCTAATCTCCATATTGATGCCCATATTACTCTGCCATGGTACTACAGCCTTCGGGAAGCCCATGACGAAATGGAAAAAATGATTATCCTTTTGGCTAAAAACACAAAAAGAAGTGTAGAATTCAACTTCCATATGGATGACTGCAAACCGATGTCATGTCCCGTATGCCTGATCAAAGACTGTCCTGTCCGCGAAAAAGATTTTGTAAAAAGAGTAGAATGGACACCAGAGAATGTAACGAGCGTAGACAAACACACCGCAGATTAGATTTGAGAGTTTGAGAGTCAGAGAGTTTGTTTGTCAGTTCAAATCACGAAACCCGCATCCCGAAACTTTCTTACCGCTACGTACCTACTTTTCCCAACTGTTTTCTGTAATAGAACATCGGGACAATTAAAAGTAAAGCCAGCGGCTGAATCACAAATCTTCTCATATAAAAAGAAAAAAGATAACCAATATCGAATCGGTCATAGATGCAGTAAAGATAGATCGGAAAAGTAATGGCAAAAATGATGGTAATCAATAAAGCTGCCTGCACTGTCCATTGACGGTTTCTAAAAAGACACTGAATAATAAGACAGGAAAAACCAAGATTAAGGATAAATCTGAAAAGATGACCTGCTATTAATTTTCCCCATACAAACCCGGGAAACGGAATATTTTTATTGGCTTCATGAAAGTATCCCAGGAAAGGATCGTGGAACATTTTGTCCTCGAACATCCGTACACTTATAAGCCCACAGATTCCTGCTATGACCAAAAACCAGTTAAGAATTTTCATTTTTTAAAGCAAAGAATTTAATCCATATCAGCCAAAGAACCACTACCGTTCCGTAGATCACTGCAGGGAAAATAAAGTCGTGGAACACTTTTCCATATTCCTGATGATCTACCATGACAATATTAAGCCCTATTATTCGCAGGAGATTCATAATGTACAGCAGAATCAGCCCGGCAAGGGCAAAAATATAGGTTTTGGTACCTTTATAAAATGCAAAAACAAAAGCTAAGAATAAAATCATTACAGAAACTGCATTACAGCCTTCCACCATTCTCGTTACGTAACTTTTCTTTACATAAAACCAAACCTGTTCGTTTTTCACATCATCATAAAGCAGTGTCGGAAAACCTGTAGCCTTCTGAATAGATGCCACCTGATTGGCAATCATCCGGGAAAAAGGATCCAGCCCACCCTCTTTACTCGCATTCAGGTAAAACTGGTACCCAAAAAGCAATACAAGGTAAATAACAATGAACCTCAGCAGAATGTTTAATACTGGTTTAAAATCCTTTAGCATGATGCAAAGATAAAAATTAGAAGGAAACTTAAGCTAATAAATTTCAGCTTAGAAATATCAGACGTTAGATTTTACAAAATAATTTAACTACCCTCAAATCTCAATCATCATCCAGCAACGATCAACTCCTATATCAGACCAACCCTAACCCTAATACTCTCAAACACTAATACTCTAATACTCTCAAATCCTCAAACAACCAAAACGACAAACTCCCAGTAAATTAGTATATTTGTTTCCATATTATGACTTCCGAAAACGCAAAACGATTTTTTGAAAAATACCTGAATGAACCATCTTCTGAGTTTGTTGCACTGGCTCAAAGCGGTTCTGCGAGGGTCAATTTTCTGGCTAAGTCCGGCACAAAAAAATACATTGTCACCAGCAATGAAAATATCCCGGAAAACGAAAGCTTCCTCTATTATTCTGACATATTCTCTGAACTCGGCCTTAATACACCTGAAATTTTTGCTGTTTCAGAAAACAGAAAAATATACATCCAGGAGTTTCTCGGAGCGCAGACCCTTTCTGAAATAATTACTGCAGAAGGACTTTCTTCCAGGGTAAAAGCACTGGTAAAACAGACTCTGCAAAAGCTTTTTCAGCTTCAGATCAGTACGCAGGGAAAAATTGATTTTTCAAGAACTTTTGAATACGAAAGTTATGATGAGCTTCCCGTGATCCATGATCTGTATTATTTTAAAAATTTTGTAGCCGATGTTTTGGAGCTTGAATACCGTAAGTCCGACTTGTTAAAAGAGTTTAAACAAATTTCCAGACTTATCGAAAATCTTGAACCGAGAGGAATCATGATCCGCGATTTCCAGGCAAGGAATATTATGGTTGATGAAGATCTTAAAGTTTCATTCATCGATTATCAGTCTGCCATGGAAGGTCCGTTAATGTACGATGTAATCTCTTTCCTTTTTCAGGCTAAGGCCAATTTTCCGGAAGATTTTAAAAATGAAATGCTGGATTATTACATCGGGCAGTTTGAGGATCAGAAAGCTCAACATCAACTAAAAAATTCGGTAAAACCAATCCAGATGATGAGATTTCTGCAGGTACTCGGAGCCTATGGTTTCAGAGGGCTGATCCAAAGAAAGCAACATTTTATGACGAGCCTGGAAAAAGGCATTGAAAATATCACAATGTTTGCAGATTCGTGGGAACAAATGAGTAATTATCCGGAGCTGAAAAAAGTAATAGAACAGCTGGACTCAGAAAAATCAAAATTAAAAATTAATGCAATTTTAAACCATTAAGATTCTTTTAAGCTGTTAAGAATATTAAGCTTATGACAAAGAAAGAAGTTACACAGTTATCATATGAAATTACGGGCTTTGCTATTAAAGTTCATAAAACTCTTGGTCCCGGTCTTCTAGAAAGTGTTTATGGAGAATGTTTAAAGATTGAACTTATGAAAAATGGTTATGATGTAAAACAACAGCTTTACGTTCCAATTAATTATGAAGGAGTAGAAATTGAAACTAAACTGGTTGTTGATTTATTAGTTAATGATACTGTTATTTTAGAATTAAAAGCAGTTGAAGAACTAATTCCTATCCATGAAGCACAGCTGTTAACCTACATGAAAGTTCTTAAAAAACCACAAGGCTTATTGATTAATTTTTTCACAAATAATATTACAAAGTCACTAAAGCCTTTTGTTAATGAATATTTTAAAGAGCTTCCTGACTGAATTTGATTTTATCAAATCTTAACTTATCTTAAAAACTAAATAAACCTTAATGGTTAAACAATAAATCAATAAATAAAGAACAATGTTACACATCGACATACACAGCTTTTCGTACAAAAAAGGAGGGATTCCTAAAGACAATTCAGGAAACGGAGGAGGTTTTACCTTTGACTGCAGGGGAATTTTGAATCCTGGAAGAATAGAAGAATACAAAATCCAGACAGGAAATGACATCGGAGTTCAGGAATATCTTGAAACGAAAACAGAGATGCCGAAGTTTTTGGAACTGGTAAAATCTATTATCTCAATCAATATTGATAATTATCTGGAAAGAGGTTTTGAAAATCTTCAGATCAATTTCGGATGTACGGGAGGGCAACACAGATCTGTATATTCCGCGATCAAAATTGCTGAATTCATCAAAGAAAAATACCCTGAAGGAACAGAAATAAGTCTTCACCATGATGAACAGCACCAACTAAATCCATAAATGATTATTGATAAGAGATAAAATGATTCATTCGAATACAATTATCTTTTATCAACTATACTCATTTGATCATTCATCAATTATCATTCATCAATTATAAAAATAAATGAAAACTTTAATTTTCGCTGCCGGAAAAGGCACCAGGCTCAAACCCTTTACGGATCATCATCCCAAAGCCCTGGCCAAGGTAAACGGCATACCGCTTTTGGAACGGAATATCAATTATCTTAAAGGCTTCGGAATAAAAGATTTTGTGATCAATATCCATCATTTTGGAAATCAGATTGTTGAATTTTTGAATAAAAACAGTAATTTCGGATGCAACATTGAAATCTCGGATGAAACCGATGAACTGCTGGAAACCGGAGGCGGCTTGATTTTTGCTAGAAAGTTCCTCGATCACGGGGAAGATTTTTTAATCATGAACGCAGATATTTTAACGGATATCAATATTGATGATCTTGTAAAGTATCACAAAAAGATAAAAGATTTTGCTACTTTAGCAGTTTCCGACAGGGAAAGCTCAAGAAAACTGCTTTTTAATGATGATATGGTTTTAAGAGGCTGGCTGAATGTTCAGTCGGGAGAACAAAGGCTTGCGGAATTCAACAAAGGCTTTAAGGCACTTGCATTCAGCGGCGTCCACTGTATCAACCCTGTTATCTTTGAAAAAATAAAGAGAACCGGCAAATTTTCTGTTATGGAAGAATATCTGGACCTGATGCAGACTGAACATATCCACGGATTTGTACATGACAGCATCCTGGTAGATGTGGGGAGACCTGAGTCTGTAATAGTTGCCGAAAAATATTTTAAATAATTTTGGAAATGGAAATGGATGGAACCAGGGATGAAAGTTTAGTAAATCCTGCCCTTGATATCAACGAAACAAAACTTCACAATAGTCTCAGACAGAAAACCTGGGACGAAACCATAACCAAAGACAGCTGGATGGTTTTCAAAGTAATGGCTGAATTTGTTGACGGCTATGAGAAGCTGGCTAAAATAGGACCTTGTGTTTCTATATTTGGCTCTGCAAGGCTGAAGCCTGAAAGCAGGTATTACGAAATGGCTGTGGAAATTGCCGAAAAGATTACCAAACTGGGCTTCGGGATTATTACCGGAGGCGGACCGGGGATTATGGAAGCAGGAAACAAGGGCGCTTTCAATGCCCAGGGAAGATCTATCGGGCTTAATATTGATTTGCCGTTCGAGCAGCACTTCAATCCGTACATCAATAAATCGTATTCTATGAATTTCGATTACTTTTTTGTAAGAAAAGTAATGTTTGTAAAATATTCTCAGGGATTTGTTGTAATGCCAGGTGGCTTCGGTACTTTGGATGAGCTTACGGAAGCAATGACCCTGATTCAGACCAATAAAATTGGCAAATTCCCGATTGTTCTCGTAGGAAGTGAATTCTGGGGCGGATTACTGGATTGGTTCAAAGCAACACTGTTAAAAGAAGGAATGATTGCCGCGGATGATCTTGATTTATATCGTGTGGTAGATACGGCTGACGAGGCAGTGGCTCATATTAAGGCATTTTACGATAAGTATTCTGTGAATGTAAATTTCTAATTGGCATATTATTTGTGACCTTTATAAAGCAAGTATGATTGTAAATCTATTAATTAAGATGAAAAAACTTTTATATATATCGGGAATTTTAACATTTTTTGTGTTAATGAGTTTTATGTATGTAGACTTTTTCTCTTCAATGACAAAAGTTGATTATATAGATGGAAGCAAAACATTGAAGTTTACCACAAAAATAAATACCAACCATATTTCTGACGCTATTAAAATTAATCCCAATACAGCAGGATTTGAAGCAGAAGTAAAAAAATATGTGAACAATAATTTTGATGTGTACATTAATGGCTCTCCAAAAACTATAACTTTCACCGGAAGTCAGGTAAGCGGAGAAACTGTATGGGTGTATTTTGAAATCGGCGGCGTGTCGGATATCAGCACTATGAAGATTAAGAATACCATTCTTTTAAGCGCCTTTCCAAAGCAGTTCAACGTAGTGAGCATTGCTTATAAAGGTAGCCAGAAAGTAATGAATTTCCAGCGAGGAAAGGAAGTAAATGAAGTTTCTTTCTAAACGGAATAATTTCAAAAATATGAACCACTGCTGAAATGCAGTGGTTTTTTGTTTTACCTTTACCTGAATAGGCCGTTTTTAAATCGTAATGCTATTAATCAGGAAGTAAAATAATTTCATTCAATGAAGAGAGAGAATAAGATTTTCTTAATCATAATAATCTGTGGTATAGGCTGGATCATATATTTTTAAAGTATAAAGCTATAAGCCCACCAACGGCAGCAATACTTAAAAATGCCAAATATACTGTAGGAGAAATAACTTCTGCTTATTATGGAGACAGAGCACGTAGAAAAGGAAATGATTTTAGATTTAAGTATGAGAAAGAAATCATAAATTCTCATCAAGACGGAGAGTTTGTTAATGGAAGAAAGTATCTTGTTGTATACGATTCTACCAATATTAGAAATGGATTTCTCATACTAGACAAATTTGACATTACAGATTCTTTGAGTAAATATCATATTTATAAAAATTATAATCATTATGATGTCGGATGGTCATTACCTAAAATACCATTTCAGTATGATAAAAGTGATATTGACTATGAGGTAAAAATGAATCTTAAAAGTGAATAGTTCAGATTCGAAGAAACCTAAAATTAGTAACAGTCATTTTTATTCTTAAATTTTCTTTTGAAATGAGCTTCGATTGCTAAACTTATTTTAAGACCAGGCAAATAAAAAGGCCGTCTTTAAAAGACGGCCTGAATTTTAAAATATCAGATTCAGATTATTGAACCTGGATATTGTCTAGTTGAACGGTTGTAGTTACACCACTTCCGTTTCCTGTATATTCGAATAAGATATATCCGTTTCCTGTCAATGTACTTGGAATAGTATAAGTTCCTGCAGGAGCTAATGTTCCGTAACCACTAGTCGGGGTCTGCGGAATGGTAAATGCAGAAGTAATATCCGTTTTCGTTGCAGCCGTAATATCTCCCAGCGGCGTATAATTGGTGGTATAGTATACTTTTAAAGCATTTCCGTTCCAGAATCCAACATTCACATCAAATTTCAATGTATTTGCAGCTGTAAAATCAACCGGTACAATGAAGTAAGTAGTGTATGGTCCTGTTCCTGAATTGGCTCCCAATTGGATATATTTATTACCGCTAAACGATTTCAACTGCCAGTATCTGTTTCCTAAAAGCGGATCGTTGATATACTTAGGGAATACTTCCAGATTGGCAGGAGTGGTTGCATAGCTTTCAAAGTTCTCAAGGAAAGATCCTGAATAAGTAATTGCAGTACCTCCTTTAGGCGGAGTAGCGTCTGTTCTGGCTCCTTTAAAGTTAATATCCTTTGTATTTCTGATAAGCATCTGCCATGTGGTATTATAACGGCTAACTACGAAAGTTGCATCTCCGTTTCCTGTTGGTAATAAAGTAGCTCCTTCAGAGAAGAATGCAGAGTTTCTTATAGTAGTAGAATTTCCTGAACCATCTTCCAGTGTTCTGTCGGTATCTACCCCTGCACCCCCAACATAATCGATATAAGTTTTGTTTACAGGATAAATATCACCGATTGAAAACTGCGTGTTAGGAACTTTTACCAATGTATTGATGTACTGATCGCTCTTAGCTGCAGCAAGGTTAGGTAATTCAACCGGCTTAATGTTTACTACTTCAAGGCCGTTACCTCCACAAACCCCGGAAACATATCTGCTTACCAAAGAGGCAGGAATTCTTCCGATAGCATAAGTAGGGTCTACAGAACCTATTTTTACAGTTCCTCTGTCGATACCCAGTCTTAATCCTTTAGCATTAATTCTGATGTGTGCACCTACAGGGAAATCTGCATAGTTACTTGATTTATCAACTTCAATCTGAAGACCGGCAGTAGGATTTTCCGCCTTGTCCTGGAAAGAAATTGTTTTGTAGAAATTTCCGCTTTCGTCAGAAGAAATTACATATCCGTCAAAAATCTGATCATTTGTGATCAAAAGATATCCTGTAGCCGGAGCCTGAGCTTTGAAATCTGCAAGAGAGATGTTTGGCGAAGGAAATTTGTTTTCACACTTAATGGGTGGTGTTTCCCACTCGTCTTTTTGTACACAAGAGGTAATAGCAACAGCGGCAAAGGCCACTCCTGTTACTAAACTTAAGTATTTCTTTATGTTCATCTTAATAATTTTTAAAAGTAGTTAGTTGTCTGGTTATTAAAATCTAAACTGTAAATTCACAAAATATGATCTTCCCTGTGTGTACCAGTATTTCGGTGCAAACAAAGTAAACTCTCTGTCAAGATCCTGAGAGAAAGTAGGATATTTAGCATTTCTGGTCTGCTCGAATCCTCCTGTAATATACTTTCTGTTATCTAAAATATTATTTACGGTCGCAGAAATTAACACATAATACTTACCGATTACCCAAGACTTTCCTGCATTAGCATTTAAGAAGAAAGAGGAAGGTAACATGTTCGGCTGTAAAACTCTTCTCAGTTCAGATTCTGTTAAACCGGAATATGGTGTGTGTGTGTTATCATTCTGTACAAACGACTCTGTTCTTACCAATGCCGCAGGATCCAGATAATTTTGATCAAAATAGTTCCAGTTGGCACCTACCCACCAGTATTTAGGGTTATTGTAACGGAAACCTAAAGAGAATGCCTGCTGAGGAGTTCCTCCCTGACGGTAATCTGTAATATATGCTTTGCCTAGACTTGCGTAAGGAAGCCCATTGGCAAATGCACCCACAGCGTCTGAAGCAAAATAAGTCATTGGATCATTCTTATAAGTATACTGTCCGATACTTGCCAGACCTTGTAGAGATAAAGTAGGTAATACCTTCACATCAACCCCCAGTTCCAAGCCCATGTTTCTTTTCTTCACATCCGTCATAATCTGAGAAACAAATGCACTCTGAACGTTGGTTTGGTTACCGTCCGCATCAACACCGTTCAACGGAAGACCATCAGCGAAGAATCTTTGAACGGTAGTTTCGTTATCCGTATCCACCAAATAACCTGTCAATCTCAATTTCAGAAATGGAGAGGAAATAACGTAGCTAAGGTCATTGGCATTTACTACCATATTTTTTACTCCCGGAGCTACGGATCCGTTTACTCTCGGATTAACGAATAAATCTTCTAAATAAGGAGCCTGAGAATAATAAGCACCATTATAAACCAGGAAGTTTCTTCCGTTTAGCTTATAGATAACCTGTCCTTTCAGACCGTAGTTCCAGTAGTTATAATCTGCTCCTTTTCCGTAAGAGTCTTTGTATAAGTAATGTTTAAACAAACCTTCTCTGTTGGAAGATGAATATCCTGCCATAGCAGAAACAAATACATCAAACTTTCCGGTTGAGAATTTCAGTCCCGGGTTCACTTTCACTTCCTGTCTTCTGAAGATGTAGTCATAACCCATTTTGTCGCCTACTCTTTTTGCTACATTATCTTCACCTTCATTAAATAAACCTGATTTTCCCGGCTGGTTGGTAGCCGCAAACGGGTCTCTGTTCAGTACAAAATCAGCTCCCAAAAGGTCATTGACTTCTCTGTATTGCTCAGAATAGTAGTTTTGATAAGATACGTTTAATAAGAATTTAGTCGTATCGGTAAAATTATGGATAAAGTGTGTTGCAGCATTCCAGATTTTATCATCGCTTACATCATTGACCATATAATATAAAGCTCTTTTACCGGTTTGTCCATAATAGGTTCCCGGAGCCTGCTGCATATTTCTTCTGTAAAGCTTATCCCAATCCAGCTGAGTAACGCTTGTATCTCCTGACTGCCAGGCTGCCAGAGCTGTTCTGTAAGCATCCTGCGCTGTAGTCGTTGTTCCATCAGGATTGGTAACGGAAGCATTAGGATCTAAAGAATCGTAATAGCTTGGTAAGTTTCTGTAATAGGTAGGAGACGGATTCTGAACATTCTGCCAGTCTAAACGGGATCCTTTGTCTTTCCCGAACTGATAAGAAACAGATGTCCAAAGATTTGATTTTTTATTGATTTTCCAGAAATCCTGAATCTGGAAGATCGGCTGGAAACCTTTTCTTACCCTTTCACTTCTCTGCTCTCCGTCCTGATATCCCCAATAAGAATTATAATGTACCCCTCTGTAATCATATACTTCCTGGGTGCTTGGGCTTGAAGTGGATCTTCTGTAAGGCGCTCCGATAAAGTTGAATGTCATTGAATGCTTGTCACTAAACTTTTTCTCAATTCCTAAATAAGCTCCGTAAGCATCGTAGAAAGTTCCGTCCTGGATTCCTTCTTCTGCCCATCTTCTTGCTCCCATTACAGTAAACGCCCATCCGGATTTGCTCATTCCTGAGCTGTATCTTAAAGAAGTTCTGTTTCTGTAATTTCTATTGGTTAAAGACTGAGTAAACTGAAAACCTTTTCTGTACTCACTGGCTTTTGTATTTTTATAAACAACCGAACTGTTTCCACCAAATGCGTATTCAGACGGAGAATGGTTGGATGAGATTTCAGGGTATCTTGTAATCTCATTAAGACCACCCCAATTTCCGAAATCAACATTCCCGTTATCAGATTTTACCATGGAAACACCATTAAGCATGGTCTCTCCCATTCTTCCGTCAATCCCTCTTGGACGGAACCAATAGAATCCTAAATCAAATGCGGCGATTCTGCTGAAAATGTCCTGAGACGACTGCAGCAAACCTACCGTAGATGCCTGCCCACTATTGCTGTCTTCATCATCACCATCACTATCAATAATGGCTAATCCCTGATCTGCACTTGTAAGTGCAGAATATAGAGTAATGGCCCCTAGATCCTTTCTCTTCTCATTGGCTACATCAAACTCCATTACTTTTGTTTCGTAATTCGGCTTTGTAATCACAATTTGGTAATGTCCCGGTTGTAGATCCACAAATTGGAAATATCCAATTTTGTCAGCCGTTACATCATTTTCGCTCCCTTTAAGATCTACTTCCGCCTTTTCAACAGGCTTTCCCTCGGCATCCTTAAGATACGCAAACACAGTAGTCTGCGCAAAATAGAATGAGGCAGGAAGTAAAGTAAATAAAGAGACTAATGATAGTTTTTTAATCATGAGTATATTATTTTTTTTAATACTTTTCTTCTTAATTCTCAACAGTTTAAAAGTTGGGGGCACAAATTTAATCAAAATTTGGAATTTCCAATTTTTTTAACCTTATTTTTTCTTAACATTGCAATCTTTTATGATTCATTATATAAGAGAATTGTTTTATCTTGTTTTAAATTTACAAATATTTAAAATGCATTGAATTAAAAAAAGGTAAATTTGTCGTTTAAATAATTTTAATACTTCTAAAGGATGAAGAGATTTATGAGTTTTATGGCTGTTATTTTTTCAATAATGGCTTTTACACAACAAGGGAAGCTTAGAAAAGTGGCTACTGTTGGCTTTTTGAATGTAGAAAACCTTTGGGACACTATCCGTTCTGCAGATTATATTGATGGTACTAAAGACATTAGCAATCCTGCCTTCCACAGAAGTATCCCGCTTGATTCTATTAAATTTTTAGAGGCTGAAAAGCATGACGGTCCATGGAGCGACGGCGCTTTAAAAGGTAAAAAAGCAGTAAGATACCAAAGCGGATCAGATGAATTTACACCCAACAGTGCAAAAAACTATAACACTAAAGTGTATAAGGCAAAACTTGCCAATGAGGCCAAAGTAATTTCTGAAATGGGTGCGCAGTATACCAAAACAGCACCTGCAGTAGTGGGACTTATTGAGGTAGAAAACAGACAGGTTATTGAAGATCTTGTTAAGCAGCCTGCTCTTGCCAAATACGACTACGGAATTATCCATTACAATTCTTATGATTACAGGGGAATTGATGTTGCTTTAATTTATCAGAAAAGAAGATTTACCCCGACCAATTCATTGAAAAAAGAACTGAAAATTTTCGGTGATGATGGCAAAAGAGAATACACAAGAGATATTTTGGTGGTAACCGGATTCCTGGATAACGAAAAGGTAGCATTTTTCATGAATCACTGGCCTTCAAGAAGAGGTGGTGAAGCCGTTTCATTACCGAAAAGAAATGCAGCTGCCGCTTTATTGAAGCAGCAGATGGACAGCATAAGAACATTGGACCCTTCTACAAAACTTTTTGCAATGGGTGACTTTAATGATGATCCTGTAAGCGCAAGTTTAAAGAATTATTTAAAAGCTGTAGCAAGCCCTAAAGATCTGAGCGAAACGACACCTTACCTCAACTTAATGTATCCTCTGTATAAAAAAGGGATTGCTTCGCTGGCTTACCAGGATGCCCCCAACTTATTTGACCAGATCATTGTTTCTAAAAATCTAATGTCTGACCAGGTAACAAAAGAATATTCAGTATATAAAGCAGAAATCTTTGCTCCACCTTATCTGGTGAACAAAGAAGGAAGCTACAGAGGCTATCCTTTCAGGTCCTGGAACGGGGACCAGTTTACTGGAGGATACAGTGACCACTTCCCGGCATTCGTGATTCTTCAGAAAGAACCATAAAAAATTAACTTAGGCACTCATTTTGAGTGCTTATTTATTATACAATGCTTTGTTATGAAAAATCTTATTCTACTGTTTTTCTTCGCTTTAATTCCTTTAAGCTGTTTTTCCCAGGACAGCACCAAGAAGGAAGAAGAAAAATCGGAAATGAAACCTTCTAAAAATGAAGACGGAGAATGGGACCTTACCGTGATCGATACCCAATTCGACTATTTTCTGAATGCTGTGGCTAAACCTATAAGCCAATATTCAGAATCTTATCTGAAAACCAAAAACGCATTCCTTGTTTCCGAATGGAACTCTTATTATCATTCAGGAAGATACCGGAATATTATAGAATCAGGAATAGATTACGATCCGAAAGAGAATTATGGAATTAAGTTCGAGTACAAGCTTTATCAGGTTTTTGCTTATGTAAGCTGGAAATACGGACTGAAAATGAACGGGCTTTCCGGAAGTGATGCCATGAGATAATAACTTTCTTAAACCAAAATAAAAAGGTTCAGAATTTCTTCTGAACCTTTTTATTTTTATAATAGCTGAAAATTATTTGTTGAATAATTCCTCTACTTTATCCCAGTTTACTACGCTGAAGAAAGCAGCAACATAATCTGGTCTTCTGTTTTGGTAATTTAAATAATAAGCATGTTCCCAAACATCCAGTCCTAAAACAGGTGTTCCTTTAACATCTGCAACAGGCATTAACGGGTTGTCCTGGTTTGGAGTAGAAGAAACAGATACGGAACCGTCTGAATTTTTAACTAACCACGCCCATCCTGAACCGAATCTTGTTTTAGCAGCTTCAGAAAAATCAGTTTTAAATTTTTCAAAACCTCCATAAGCTTCAATAGCCGCTTTTACATTTCCTACAGGCTCTTTGCTTCCGCCTGGAGTTAAAATTTCCCAGAATAAAGAGTGATTAAAGTGTCCTCCTCCATTATTTCTTACAGCTGGCTTATCAGTCCCTGTCTGACAGATTTCTTCGATCGTTTTACCGGCCAATTCAGTTCCTTCGATTGCTTTATTTAAATTGTCAATATAAGCCTGGTGATGTTTTGTATAATGGATTTCCATAGTTTTAGCATCAATAGTCGGCTCTAATGCATCGTATGCATATCCTAATTTAGGTAATTCAAATGACATAATTTTTATTTTTAATGTTATAGTCAAATTTAGCCATTATTTAAGCTATTATCAAAAACTGGGTATTACTTTAATAAATCTTTAACATTGATATATTGATTTAGAATGAATTAAATTTTTAAAGTAAATAATATAAAACAAATTATTGCAATAGATCTATCTTTTTTAACGCTGCACTTTATTTCTGTATACTCTAAGCACTCACTTTCAGATCTTATCATTAAAAAAGCACGAGGATCATTGATCTCCGTGCTTTTTCTAACAAACAATTAAATTAATCTATTTATTATTTATTCATCGACATCAGGAATTCTTCATTATTTAAAGTTCCCCTGATGTTTTTATTTACAAATTCCATTGCTTCCACAGGATTCATTTCGGAAAGATATTTTCTTAAGATCCACATTCTCTGTGAAGTAACTTCATCTAAAAGAAGATCATCTCTACGCGTGCTTGAAGATACAAGATCGATGGCAGGATAAATTCTTCTGTTGGCAATTTTTCTATCCAGTTGAAGTTCCATGTTACCGGTACCCTTAAATTCTTCAAAGATCACTTCATCCATCTTGGAGCCGGTATCAATTAATGCTGTAGCAATAATAGTTAATGAACCACCTCCTTCGATTTTTCTGGCTGCCCCGAAGAATCTTTTCGGCTTATGAAGCGCATTGGCGTCCACACCACCTGATAAAACCTTACCGGATGCAGGAGTAACCGTGTTATACGCTCTGGCCAACCTCGTAATGGAGTCCAGCAAAATCACTACATCGTGTCCGCATTCAACCATTCTCTGTGCTTTTGCTAAAACAAGGTTGGCAACTTTTACGTGCTTATCAGCCGCTTCATCAAATGTAGAGGCAATGACCTCAGCATTTACGCTTCTTTCCATATCGGTAACTTCTTCAGGACGTTCGTCGATCAGAAGGACCATCATATAAACTTCCGGGTGATTGGCTGCAATAGAGTTGGCAATATCTTTAAGCAGCATCGTTTTACCTGTTTTAGGCTGGGCAACGATCATTGCTCTCTGCCCTTTTCCTATTGGCGCGAAAAGATCCACAATTCTTGTCGATAGTGTAGATTCATTTCCAGCAAGGTTGAATTTCTCTTCAGGGAAAAGAGGCGTTAAATATTCAAATGCAACACGGTCTTTGATGAAAGCAAGATCGCGTCCGTTTACTTCTGTAGGTTTTAATAATGAAAAATATTTTTCACCTTCTTTCGGAAGTCTTACGATTCCTTTAACCGTATCTCCGGTTTTCAGTCCAAAATTTCGGATCTGTGCCGTAGAAACATATACATCGTCTGGAGATGAAATATAACTGAAATCTGATGAACGAAGAAATCCGTAATTATCCGGTAGAATCTCTAAAACCCCTTCAATACTTACCATTCCATCAAAATTGAACTCTTTTCTGTGTTCATTATGATGTTCCTCAGCCTTTTCAGCATGCTGTTTGTGCTGATTCTGGTTCGGATTCTGGTTTTGGTGCTGATTTTGGTTTGGATTTTTATGCTGGTTTCCGCTGTTTTGCGGATTATTGTTCCCTTTTTGTTGGGATCTCGCCTGAGATGGAGGAGTATTAGGCCTTTCTTCTGATGGAGCAGATTCCTGAGGTTCTGCATTTTTTGGAGCTTCTGCTCTTTCCTGAGGATTTTCGGTATTGCCTGTGTTGGCAGTTACCCTCTTTCTTTTTTTCTTAGCCTGTGACAAATTGTTTTCTTCAGGAGCAGCAGCTGTCTCAGGTTTAGGCTGTTCTGCTTTTATGTCTTCAGCTGCCGGTGCTTTTTCTTCTGCTTTTTCTACAGTTTTCGGAGTTTCTTCCACTGGAGCTTTTACTTCTGCTTTAGGTTTGGCGGGCTGTCTTTTAGGCGCTGCTTTTTTTACAGGGGCCTTGGCAGGTTTTTCTGCCGGTTGTTCTTCAGTATTCATACTGGTTTCTGTGGCGTTGAAATAATCTTTTGCAACTTTAGGGTTAGAAGCCTGAAAGTCAAGAACGGCAAAGATTTTATCATTATCATTGCTGTTTCTAGCAACTTTAACGCCTAAATCTTTTAAGATTTTAGTCAGTTCCGTTACGGATTTTGACCTTAACGTTTCTATGTTAAACATACTTAATGTAAAAATGTAATTAATTGTGAGTAAGAAAAGTAAGTCCGGTGACTTTTGTTTTCAAGTACATATGTATAATGCAAATCTACACTAATTTTTGAATTGTGCAAAATTTATGTTATTTTTGCCCAGTATTTAATAATCAATGTTACAAAGAATACAGACTATATGGACTCTTTTGGCAGTTTTGGCTGCTGTTTTCCTTTTCATTACGGGACAGGATGTTGACGTTTTTGGCAATATTCCGGTGATTAATATCAGCTGTATTGTGCTTGTTTTGGCAGGAGCATTGAGTATTTTCAGTTTTAAAAACAGAAAAAGACAAATTTTGCTGAATACCATCAGCATCATTATAAACGTTTTGTTGATTGGCGTATTGGCGTACTGGTTACTAAACTTATCCGGAGGAATCCAGATTCCTGAGAAGGGTATTGAGCCGGTTTTCCCATTGATCGCGGTAATAAGCCTGCTTATTGCAAACATTTATATCCGCAGAGATGAGAGGCTCGTAAAATCTGTAGACCGACTTCGATAGCCTTACAACGATTTTTTGAGTGAGAACAGTTCCGAAAGGAGCTGTTTTTTTGTTATATCTGATTTTTTTTAACGCAAAGTTGCATATTCGAACCGTATTATTTTTAAGTGAAGCAAAGATGCCGGCTTCGCCGTTGATGAAGGCATGGGCTAAAACGCACGCTTCATCAAATCAATCGTAGATTGATTCCTTCTTTGCTCCCTTGAATATAAAGTATAGAGATGAATCCTTTGCGTTTAAAAAAATTTCAGGTAATTTTAATTTTTCTTATGCCTTACCTTCTTTAACGGTTCCAATATATGACCCTGATTAAATTTTACTTTAAAGATTAATTTTATATCATTTCATGCAACATTTCCGTTAAAAGTACGACTGATTTATAAATTATATTAAAATGAAAAAACTAACCTATCTGGCCCTGTCATTCTGCTCAGTACTTACATTGGCACAGGAAGTTTCAAAAGAAAGAGTAACCACCATACTTTCAACATTGGCTTCAGACGAAATGAAAGGCCGCGAAATCGGGACTCCTGAAAATGATAAGGCTGCAGAATATATTGCCAAGCTTTTTAAAGAGAACAATCTTGAGTACTGTACCGGCAATTCTTACCTGATCCCTTTTGAATATGAAGGAAAGAAAGCTTATAATGTATGTGGTATCAAAAAAGGAAAAACAGATCAATATTTAGGATTCTCGGGACACTTTGATCATATCGGGACGAGTGACAAAACCGGGGATAATATTTACAACGGTGCGGATGATGATGCCAGCGGAATCACCACTTTAGCAGGAATTGCAGATTATTTCAAAAATAAAAAGCCTGAATTCTCAATGGTGTTCATGGCCTTTAACGGGGAAGAAAAAGGAATGCTGGGTTCCAGAGCTATTTCTACGGATCCCGATTTGGATAAGATATATAATAATATGACTGCCCTTTTCAATTTTGAAATGGTCGCTACAGAATCCCAGTTCGGGAAAAATGCTCTTTTTATGACGGGTGATGAATTTTCTGATTTCGATGAACTTTTCAATCAATATGCTGCAAATGGATTAAAGATCAACCCCGATCCATATGCTGCCCAAAAATTATTTTACAGATCGGATAATGTAAGCTTTGTAAAGAAAAAGATCATCGCCCACTCGTTCTCTACGGTTGATATGACAAAGGCTTCTCATTACCATAATGAAAGTGATGATGTGAAGGTGGTAGATTTTGATAATTTAACTACTATTATCAACAATGTGGGAAAAACTTTAGAAAAACTGACACCCAAAAATTTTGCTCCGAAGTATAACGACAAAGTGAAATTTTAAATAAAAGATAACAAACACAAGACCGCCGGAATGGCGGTTTTGTCGTATTCCGGATTGTATGCATTCTAAAAAATTAAACAAACGTTTGTAACAAAAAACTACTTACTGAAACATATTAATTAAAGTAAAAGAGGATTAAGAACGTCTTTTCCTTTAATTTTACGTAATTTTGCTATCCAATTTTTCATTGAATGAAACCATTACAAAGAATACTTTATTTCGCGAAACCGCATCAAAAATACCTTTTCGGAAGTATGTTTTTCAATATCCTGTACTCTTTACTGAACATCCTGTCGGTGGGAACCATGCTTCCTATTTTAGGATTGATGTTTGGTACGATTGAAAAACAGTCAAAAGAACCGGTATGGAGCGGAGCCTTTGGCGATTATTTCAATTATATTAAAGATAAAGCCTATTATTTTGTACAGACCCAGATTGATCAGCATGGCGCCGTTTATGTACTTGCTGTGCTTTGCGCGATTACCGGAGTTTCATTCTTATTAAGAAATATTTTCAGGTATATCGGAGCTTTCCTGTTGGTAAATTACCGTGTAGGAATTACCCGTGACCTTCGTACTGCGATGTACAATAAATTCCTGCAGCTTCCTGTTTCATTCTTTACGGAGCAGAGAAAGGGAGATATGATGTCCAGGATTTCCAATGATATCGGAGGTGTAGAAGGTGGAATTATGGGCGTACTGGTAGATATCATCAATGCTCCGTTCATGATTATCTCATCATTGATTGCCTTATTTTTACTATCTCCTCAGCTCACGTTGTTTTCACTGGTTGTTTTCCCGGTTATGGGACTGCTGATCTCATGGACCGGAAAAAGCTTAAAAAAGCAGGCCCATTATGCGCAGGCTGAACTGGGAAACCTTTTTTCACTGGTAGACGAAACTTTAAAATCTTCTAAAGTAATCAAAATCTTCAATGCAGATAAGATTCTTAAGAACAGATTCAACGAAACAACAACCAACTGGCAGAATTTCGCCATAGATATGAGCCGAAGAAGGGAACTTGCCTCTCCTATGAGCGAATTCCTTGGTTCTATTACCATACTTATCATTACCTGGTATGCAGGAACTCAGATTTTAGAGGAGCAGACTATGAAGCCACAGGCTTTCCTTGTTTTCATCGGAATGTTTTTCCAGATCCTGGATCCGGCGAAAAAGCTTTCCAGTGCAATCTCCTCTATTCAGGGAGGGATGGCCAGTCTGGAAAGAGTAGCCGAAGTTCTTGACTATGATTTGAAAGTGGAAGAAATTGCGGAACCGGTTTCCATTTCTACATTGACTAACCAGATTGAATTCAAAAACATTGGATTCTTTTATGACAAGGACAATGTGATTCTTAAAAATTTCTCACTGATTATTCCGAAAGGAAAAACCATAGCCCTTGTAGGACAGAGCGGAAGCGGAAAAACAACAATAGCCAATCTTCTTGCAAGATTCTATGATGTCAATGAGGGCGAAATTTTAATTGACGGGACCGATATCAAGCATTTAAAATTAAAAGAATATCGCCAGCTTTTAGGAATGGTAACCCAGGAATCTGTATTGTTCAACGATTCGGTTTACAACAACATCCTGATGGGTAAACCTGATGCTACGAGAGAGGAAGTAATTGAGGCTGCAAAAATTGCCAATGCTGATACTTTTATTTCTAATCTTCCTGAAGGCTATAATTCCAACATCGGCGATGATGGGAATAAACTTTCCGGGGGTCAGAAACAAAGGGTTTCTATTGCCAGAGCAGTATTGAAAAACCCGCCTGTAATGATCCTGGACGAAGCAACTTCTGCCCTGGATACGGAATCTGAAAGATTTGTACAGGATGCTTTGGACAAGATGATGGAAAACAGAACTTCTCTTGTTATTGCCCACAGGCTTTCAACTATTCAGAAGGCAGACTGGATCGTAGTAATGGAGAAAGGAATTGTTGTAGAGCAGGGAACCCACCATGACCTTATTGCTAAAAAAGGAATGTACCACAAGCTTGTGGAGCTTCAGAACTTTGACTAATCAAGCGTTTATTGAATTAAATTCAGTAAAATGAATCCTATACAAGAGTACTTCTACAGAATCGATGAGCCTGAAAGAAGTACTCTTTTGTTTTTAAGAAAAATGATCCTGGAATCTGATCCTGATCATATTACGGAAACATTCAGCTTTGGGCTGCCTTTTTTCAAGTATAAAAAGAAAATGCTGTGTTATCTCTATTACAGCAAAAAATACAGGCAGCATTACATAAGCTTTTATCATGGAGACAGGCTCAATTATCCTGAACTTCTTCAGGAGGGCAGAAAGAAGTTTAAAATCCTTTTAATTGATATGGAAAAGGATTTACCCGTTTCTTTCATTATGAATGTGATTGATGATGTAAAACAGTATATTTAATTGTCTTCACCAAACCTTTTTTCCTGAATACGGTCATATGTTTTTACATAATCCGGATTTTCCGTTTTCATTACTTTATCCCAAAACCTGAAATATAGCCCGTAATTTCCTTTAAATTTATGATGATGCATATTATGATAAACGGATGTATTGATTATATTGAAAAGAAAAGAGGTCCTCAGCCACCTCGGAGCAATTTCATATCCTAAATGCCCATAAATATTGATGACCAGAGCGCTTACGATAAATATATAAATACTGATGGAATGCAGTGGAATTATAAAAAGTAAGATAGGAACTATCATCCCTTCTGCAACAGCTTCGGCAATATGAAACGAATAGGCAGCAAACGGACTGGGATTGGTAGATTGGTGATGAACAAGATGTACATACTTAAAGATCTTTTTGTGATGTAAAAAACTATGCATCCAGTAAAAATAGGTATCATGGATAAACAATCCCACAAAAATGCTTGCAACCAGCCAATATACAGAGTATTCATGAATATTTCTGTAGACTCTGGTATATTGGTTCAGAGAGGTATGGGTTACCAATAAAATTAAAACCGTCATCATCAGGGATGAAATCACGGAATGAAAAATCTCTCTGATAACATCCTCTTTCCTGATTTCCTTTTGCTGGATTTTAGCATTATAAAGTGCCTTTCTAAATATAATATAACATATCCAGTAATATAATCCTGCGAGGAAAAAGTAATACAGAAGCCCTGTAGAGGTCAGGTCAAAAAAATCTTCTATATATTTCATAATCTTTATATTAAAATCGATAAACACCAATGTCGAAATAACATTGGTGTTTTACCTATCATTTATATTTTTTAAACTATCAGAAATACAGCTACAGCTTTTTTACTGTGTATTAATTCCGTTAGTTTCCGCCTGTTTAATGGCCCAAGCCAGCATATTGGCAAACAATATTGAGTTTTGTACCTGCATACTTCCTGCTGAATAGCCGTTTCCTGCATATCCATACGCCGTTTTCTGTACCGGGAAGTATCCTCCTGAGCTTGGTGCGGCAAACGGCTCTATCGTATTACTGTTAAACTGGTTTCCGTTGGCGTTTTCATTACTTAAAAATCCTCCGTCTCCAAACCAGATGAAGTTCAAAGATGCATGTCTTAATCCTGAAATACCGGTTCTTGAAGTTGTACTGTTAATGGGCTGGGCATAGCTATATGGAATAAAACCACTTGTTAGCCCTGACATATTCACAGTTGTAGAAGCATCTTCGCCCCAGTTTTTCCCTCTCACATCTCCAAAAGGCCCGTTTAATATAGGGTCATTGGTATTGACCAGCGCATATACTGAACCGGCTCCGCCTCCATAAGATGAAGAAATCGTCGGGTCTGAGAAAATAGCTCTCATTACGTTTTGAGAAGAAGGAGTATCATCTTCAAATGCAATCACCACCCCTTTATTATTTAAATAATTGGCAAGATATCCGGCAGCTGTCGCGTCAGGAGTGTACGGATAACCTATAATTACAATATCCGGTTTAGCGTTTAATGATGTTAATAATGTAGCATTGCTAGGATTGGATCCTAATGAAGTATGACTATATCCTGCTGATTTTACAACACTTGATGTTGTAGTTCCAAAATTGGTAGGAGAATCCATCAGGCTTCTGGACGGCCCGGTATAAGCACTATATCCGTAAGCTGTTTCAGCCCCGATATGTAAAATCTTTTTTACAGGAATTGTCATTACTACAGTTACATTACATGTTGTTGCTCCATCTGCACTATTGGACGTAATGGTCATTACTTTATCTGCAGTAGAAGTCGGAGTTCCTGTGCCAGACAAAGTTACATTCTGGTTACCTGTAGCAGTAAAGGTCCCTGACCCACTGAATGAAATCCCGTCTACAGTATTGGTTGTGATTGAATAACTTCCTAAGGCAGAAACTACTACAGGCAGAGTAATTGTATTACTGGCCGTTAAAACCGATCCTTTTGTATATACTCCATTTACGGTAGCGCTGCCGCAGGATATTGAATAAGTTCCCGCAGAGCTTAAAACATTAACAGTAACAGCAGGTGTACATGTAACATTTACCCCGTTTGCAGAAAGCCCTACTGTATTTACCTGTACGGCGGCGGGTGTCCCTTGTCCGGGCACCTGTACGGTCTGTATGCCAGTGTTTAGGAAAACACCGGTCCCGTAAAAATTATAGCCGTTGGTGGTTGTACCGGTAATTGTGTAATTTCCGATTTTAGTTACATTAACAGAAATGGTTAGATAATTAGAAGCTGTCAACTCTTTGCCCTGAATATAGGTTCCCATTGCTTTGGAGTTCGAGCAGTCTATGGTAAAAACAGATTTCCCGATCTGTCCGCAGACACTTTTCCATTCACTGTCTGCAAGGCTCCAGTAATTGTAACAGTCTTCAGTGGTATTGAAAATGGTAAGCCCATCATCTTTTGCAGGGTTTATAACAATTGTATTTCTCTGAGCTTCCGTAAGACGGGGAATAAGAATTCCCTTGTTGTTATTGCCCGATACTACATCCAGCACACTGTTGGTATTGGGAGAAGTTGTATTAATCCCGACTGCTCCATTAGTACTTTGTGAGTAAAGCTCCCCAAAAATCAGAAATAAAGCCAGAAGCATGATTCTGATATGAATTGTAGATTTTGTCATCATTGTATTTTAAATTATTTAGTATTTGTTGCTTTAATTTTGCTTTGTGCTTAAAAAAAATTATTTGGTTTATGACATGCAAAGTTATCCACAGCAATCCTGCATCACTAAAATATGACTACGCAACACTACGCACGAGTAGAAAAACTCATGTTAGGCTTATATCTTAAGTATAAAGTTGTTAATGTTAATATCTGAAGGAATATCCAGTTTCTTTCTTATCCTGTACTTTCTGCTTTCGATGGCCCTTACACTGCTGTTGGTACACAATGCAATTTTTTTGGTATCAAAGTTCAGTCTCATTAACGCACAGATATGTATTTCTGAGCTGATAAGGCCGGAATTTATCTTCAAAAGGCTGGGTATAAAATCCGGAAAATAGGTCTGAAATTTTTCAAGAAAAAGAGGTGAATCTGTTTCTGCCAGTTCCAAAATTTCAGCAATATTATCTTCAGAAAGATTGTTATTAATGATCTGCTGCTTCATCAATTCATTATTGGTCTTAAGCAGATCTTCAATAGTAGAGTCTTTAATTTCCGTCTCCTTCATTAATCCGTTTATGAGTTTATCTTTTTGATGGATAAAGGATATATCGATAAGAAATGTAGTAAAGGAAAAAATAATATTCAGCAAACGTATGGTTTTAAAGTCTGCATTCATAATATACTTGCTCCTCGGTAAAAAATTCAGTTCAAAAAATAAACATCCGATGAAATTTAATGCAATAATGGCTACAATAAACAATATGGAATAATAGTCTTTTTTATAATTGAAAAAGAAAGGCAGCGCAAACAGAATTGAAAAGTAAAAATATTCAACGCCGGCATCCCTGGAAGTATACACATAGAAAAAACTTACTATAAAAGTCAGGATGATAAAAACTATGATTATGGTATTTTTTAAAATTTTACGGTACCTGCTGATTTTTCCTTCAACGGATATTAAAACACACCAGAAAAAAGTAATCATGATGAGAAATACAGAAATTACTGCATCTCCAAAAAAAAGGATAATAAATACCGAATAAAATAAAAACAGTAAAAAAAGAAATATCAGATAACGGTTGATCAGTTTGGCGTAATTCTGGTCAAAATCGTTATCAAAAACCTCATTTTCACTGTTCATTATTTCAGAAATCTTTTTCATCATATTCTAAAACATTTAAAGTGAAATTAAAAAATACGCAGGTAGACATTTGTACATATAAATTTATGAATTATCAAGATTCAATATTATAATATTTGTAATAAAATGTGTTTTTTAATAAAAAATACATAGATTATATCCCTGTTTATTGAAAAACAAAAATAACTATGCTCTTTTATGAATAAAAAAACAAATAAGTTTACAAGAAAAATTTAAAAGCTTACATTGGTAAATAAGTAAAATGGTAACTGTAAATCAGAAGATTATTCTCCTAAAAACAGAGGCAACAGAATATTTTTTTGACAAAACATTCAACTCTAACTACAAATTGCCGAAGTTATATTTTAAATATGCGCTTCCACTTTGAAATAGTGTTCCGGCTCATCTTAAAATGATTTGCCGTTTCTGCATTGTTAAGTTTATTTTTTTTCTGATATTCGAGGATATTTACTATTGATTTATGATCGTAGGAGCGAAGTTTTTGGTTTCCACATTCTGTTAAAAGTTCCGATTTACCAAAGATCAGGTTGTTTAAGGTAATAATATCTATTGCACTGCTGATCCTTTCAATCTTCTGCATAATCTTCATATCACCAATTTTTTCCGGGAATTTTTCTTCAATGATATCGGTATATATCTGTTTATAATCCGGTCCCATATCTTTTTATGCTTTTTTAATCCATTTATGAAGTGTTGTCTTAGGTATTCTGTATTTCAGAATCACTTCATTCACTGTCATTTCTTTGCTGGAGATCTTTCCTAATATGAAACTCTTCACTTCCTCGGTGTATATATTTTTCCTGAAAACAGGCAGATTACCTTTTTGTTGAGAAGGAGTTCCGGGATTGGCCGGAGGTGCATAAAGAATCAAATGCGCACTGTATATTCTGAAAAAATTGTAGCCCAGCAGCTTGCTCCATCTTAAAAGAAGAAAAGTGTCGATACTGCTTTGAAGATACATATTTTCAATTTCCTCTTCACTGCATTTCATAAACTTCTCTATTCTGCCGACAGGCATCTGAAGCTCGTTAACCCTTTCATGTATGAGTTTTCCAATGTGTATATTTTTTAAATTCATCCTCCATTAGTTTACCTTATAGAAAAATATAACTATTGCTATTGTGTTATCACAGACAAAATTATCAATAGCATTTATATTATCCTTACAATAGCATACTCATCGCTACGCACGAGTAGAGAAACTCATATGGGCGGATCATGAAAAAATGGGGTTCAACACATCTCAGTTTTCATATTAAAAACAAAAAAAGGAGAAATTTAATTTCTCCTTTCAATATTTTGATTGATCCCTATTAATCTTTCATTCTGGCAATTACATCCAGACCTCCTTTTGTAATATCTCCGATCTTACAGATAATTTCAGTGTCCAAAGGCAGAAATACATCCATTCTGGACCCGAATTTAATAAAACCAAACTCATGTCCCGCTTTTGCCTGATCCCCTTCATTACAGTAAAAAACAATCCTTCTGGCCACATATCCCGCAATCTGCCGGAAAACTACTTTATGATTGGTCCCAGTTTCCACGGCTACCGTAGTTCTTTCGTTCTCTGTAGATGATTTTTCATGCCAGGCAACAAGATATTTACCCGGATGGTATTTTTTATAGATCACTTTTCCCGAAACCGGATATCTGCAGATATGGACGTTTAACGGCGACATGAAAATAGACACCTGGATGGCTTTTTCCTTCAAGAATTCAGTCTCATCCACTTCTTTGATCATCACCACTTTTCCGTCTACCGGAGCAATCACATTTTCTCTGTGTTCCAAAATATTACGATCCGGAACTCTAAAGAACCAAAATACTAAACTGTAAACAACCAATAATGGCATAATGATCAGTAACGACCACATTTTAAGAAAATAAATAGCCAATACACTTATGATGATAAACAGTATTGTTGCTACCGTAATCGTTCCTTTCGATTCTCTGTGTAGTTTCATGAGATTAAATAAATTTTTCTAAAATAAAGTACAAATATACGACAGGAACGCAGATTAAAAAACTGTCCAGTCTGTCCAGCACACCTCCATGCCCCGGAATGATGTTTCCGCTGTCTTTTACCCCGAAATTTCTTTTCAGCTGACTTTCTACAAGATCTCCCAACGGAGCAAATGCAGCTACAAGGAAACCTACTACCATCCAGTTCCCGCGAAGTTCAGGCTGATAATGCTCTACAAAATAGGATAAAACCAATGTTAAGACAACGCCCCCGGCATACCCTTCCCAGGTCTTCTTTGGAGAGATTTTTGGGGCCATTTTATGTTTTCCGAAAAATTTTCCGGTAAGGTAGGCAAAAGTATCACTGCTCCATATCAGGATAAACAGGAAAAGAACTTCAAGCGAGAAGGTTCCGTCATAACTGGAAAACTTAGGCAGCCCCAGTGCAAAGCTGAAAGGCAATGCTACATAGATAACTGTAAAGATCAGCTTTCCGCTGTCGTAATAAAGCTCGTTGGGATATTTGAATAAAGTAATTACTGCAATAACAATAAGGGAAATTGCCAGTATTTCATTCAGCCTGAAATCAAAAAAGAAATCATGGTGGAAATATCTTTTGGAAAAAACATAGTAAATAAAAATGACAAGCGGAAGTACAATCCATTTTTCGTAGCCTTTCCCGAATTTCATGATCCTGATGCATTCCCATGTACCCACCAGCAGCAAAAGACTAATCAGTCCGAAATACAGGTATTCCTGCCTGATAAGTCCCGGATGGATATTGTTGATAAGCCGGGCTCCCAGCGGTGTTGTGCAAAGAATGATAACGGCAACGTAAACAAGTCCGGAAATGGTTCTTTGAATAAGGTTTTTGTCCAAAATGTAAAATTTATAAGTTGATGCTTAATCTTCAAGCAGCAATAAAAACAGTTTTGTATTCGTATGGGAAGAAGTATCCAGACTTGACTGGCCTCCGCTAATGGAAGTAAGGTTTTTGATATTCCCGTTTCTTTTTATTTTCCCCATTGCATCATTCAGGTTGTTCACGATTTGCGATACATTGGCCATGATAATGATTTTCCCGGGAAGCCTTGAAGAATGATAATGCAGGATATTATTGTGCGAAAGCATGATTCTGCCGTCATAGGCAATAAGGTATTCACAGGTAATAAAAGCCGCATCATTGGAACTCTCCATTTCTGAGGTAAACGGAGTTTTTACAACGTTCAAAAAACTTTGAAGTTCTTTATCCCAGCAGAAAACATTGGTGATTCCTTCTATTTTGACTATCTGATTCAAAGTCTGCAGGGCTTCCGCCTCATCGGCACAATAATTAAAAAATCCCCCTGAATGCGTAAACAGTTGCGCAAACTTATAGTCAAGATCCGCATTTTTCAGCGAATCCCCGAGCTTCTCCAGACTCTGTTTTTCCTCTTCCTCAGGCTGGTTGGTAAGTTTGCTTACAATCTTCTTGAATAAATTCAACTTAAATTATTTTTAGTCAACTTTATACAAAAATAGAAATAAATTATAATAGATTCTAAAAAACTGCCTTTAAATATGAAAAAAACCTGACAATTCTAAGACTGTCAGGTTTTTTTTAATATGTTTGGGAAGTATTTTTAAAGTTGAGTCGGGCTTTCCGGAGCCTGAATTTCATTACCTTCTTCCTTGTCTTTAATAATGATCTGCTCCTCCGGTTCTTTTGCCGTAGCAATTGTACTGGTAACAGGTCTTTCCGTTAATTCGGGATCCCATGCTCTTTTACCGAAGATATCTTCAAGGTCTTCACGGAAGATCACTTCTTTTTCCAGAAGCTTATTCGCTAAGGCATCAAGCTTATCTTTATTCTCATTTAGGATCTGAACAGCTCTTTGGTATTGATTTTCGATGATCGATTTGATCTCTGCATCAATTTTCGTAGCGGTTTCTTCAGAATAAGGTTTCCCGAAAGAATACTCAGACTGTCCTGAACTGTCATAATAGGATATGTTTCCGATATTTGGGCTTAACCCGTAGACTGTAACCATAGCCTGAGCTCTTTTCGTTACAGATTCCAGATCAGATAATGCACCTGTTGAAATATTGTTAAATATCACTTGTTCGGCAGCTCTTCCTCCTAATGTTGCACATAATTCGTCCAGCATTTGTTCAGTCGTCGTAAGCTGTCTTTCTTCCGGAAGATACCAGGCTGCTCCTAAAGAGCGCCCTCTCGGAACAATTGTTACTTTTAAAAGCGGAGCTGCATGTTCTACCAGCCATGAGATGGTGGCATGCCCTGCTTCGTGGTAAGCTACTCTCCTCTTCTCAGAAGGTTTGATCGCCATGTTTTTCTTTTCAAGACCACCGATGATTCTGTCTACAGCATCAAGGAAATCCTGTTTAGTTACAGAAGTATGACTGTTTCTCGCGGCAATAAGCGCTGCTTCGTTACACACATTGGCAATATCTGCCCCGCTGAATCCAGGAGTCTGCTTCGCAAGGAAATCTCTGTCTACATTCTCATCCAGCTTGATTTTCTTCAGGTGAACATCAAATATCTCTCTTCTTTCATGCAGTTCCGGAAGATCTACATAGATGGAACGGTCGAAACGTCCGGCTCTCATTAAAGCTTTATCTAAGATATCAGCTCTGTTGGTAGCAGCCATGACAATGACGTTAACATCTGTTCCGAAACCATCCATTTCTGTAAGAAGCTGGTTAAGGGTATTTTCTCTTTCATCGTTCCCGCCTGAGAAATTATTTTTTCCTCTTGCACGTCCGATTGCATCAATCTCATCAATAAAGATAATAGCCGGAGATTTGGCTTTTGCCTGGGCAAAAAGGTCTCTCACTCTCGATGCACCTACTCCAACGAACATTTCAACGAAATCTGAACCTGAAAGGGAGAAGAACGGCACTTTGGCTTCCCCTGCAACAGCTTTCGCCAATAAGGTTTTACCGGTTCCCGGAGGGCCTACTAAAAGGACACCTTTAGGAATCTTACCTCCCAGTTTCGTATATTTTTCTGAGTTTTTAAGGAAATCCACTACTTCCTGTACCTCTTCTTTAGCTCCTTCAAGACCTGCAACATCTTTAAATGTCACCTGGATTCTTTCCTTTTCGTCAAAAAGTTTCGCTTTGGATTTTCCGATGGAGAAGATCTGTCCGCCAGGACCTCCGCCTCCACCCATCTTTCTGAAAAGAAGGAAGTAGAAAAGTCCTAAAATCGCGATCCATATCAATGCCGAAACCAGGATATCCATGAATGGATTTTTGCCTGCTCCGTAATCTTTGGTTGTCGTGATTTTAGCATCTGCTGCTTTTATCTGATCAAATTTCTGAAGGAAAAGCTGAAGATCTCCATATTTTACAGAAAAATCTGCTTTTGGAGCCATATCGAATGCAGAAAGAGGATTGTTCTGATTGGCTGATTTATTGACCATTGCCGTCTTTGCTGCTTTTGTCAGGAAAACATCTGCTTTCTCTGTGTCTTTGTATATGATAACGTTTTGGACCTTTCCTGCCTGCATTTCCCTAAAGAAAGCATCCTCATCAATAGATTTTGCACTGTCGCCTCCTAAAAAATTGGAACCGAAAAATAACAAAAGAGCCACGATTGCAATTGGAAAAAACCAGTTGAATCCTTTATTGTTCATTTATACTTTTTAAAATTTAAAATTCATTTTCTATTTTCGTAATGGCTGCATCTCCCCAAAGTTCTTCAATATCGTAATATTCACGTATTTCTTTCTGGAAAATATGCACCACCACTGTTACGTAATCTACCAAAACCCACATGGAATTTTCGGTACCCTCTACATGCCAAGGTCTATCTTTAAGATCGTTTCTTACTTTTTTCTCTACACTTCCTGCCAATGCAGAAACCTGCGTATTGGAGTTTCCGCTACAAATTATAAAAGTTTCCGCTACAGAATTTTCTATTTTCGAAAGGTCGAAAATCATGATATCTTCTCCTTTTACATCCTGGATGGCTTCAACAATTTTATCTATTAGTGCCTGCTTTTCTGCTGTTTTATTCATTAAAATATCTATAATCTGCAAATTTATTGTTTTTCTTTTACTTTAACCTTACTTTTAGCCCTTTAAAGTCTTAAAGTTTTCTTAAATGGGTCAATTATTTTATTTAAAAGAGTGTTCTTCTACTAATGACGAAATATCACGGTTTTTACTTTACGGAGATTCGGATTTTATAGCTTTACATACGTTTAATCAAACTAAAGGCCGCGGACAATATGGAAACACATGGGCAGCGGCGGCCGGAAAAAATGTAGCGTATACACTGGCTGTAAAGGCTGAAAACGTTCTGCTCTCAGATTTTATATTCAATTACTATACCGCAGTTGTTATCCGGGATTTCCTTGCCAATTTGACTGATCATGATGTAAAAATAAAATGGCCGAACGATATTATCCTTAAAAATAAAAAAATCGTCGGAATTCTGATTGAAAAGAAAAAAATTAATCAAAATAATTATTTCATCATAGGTGCGGGATTCAATATCCTGCAGGATCAATTTGAGGAAATATCGCAGGCAGGATCACTTCTGACGCAGACCAGGCAGGTTTACGACCTTGATGAATTCGTCCTGAACCTTCATGAATATTTATTGGGGAAACTGAAAAATATTCCTTCCGAACAAGAAATTATCGACAGGTTCAACCTGAATTTATACCGTAAAAACGAAATCTCGGTCTTCGAAATTGAAAAAGAGAGACAAAATGGCATTATCCGGAATGCGGACGAAAAGGGCGAACTTTGGATAGAACTTGAGAAAGGCGGCTTAAAATCTTTCTACCATAAAGAAATCAAGCTTCTTTACTGATTGGCTCTTTTCAGATACAAATAAAGGGTAAGCGGGAAGAAAACCATGTTAGGCAGCCACATCGCTACAGCCGGCGACAGGCTTTTGTTCTCCGAAACTACTTTCAATGCTTCAAAAGAGAAAACAAAAACAAAGGCCAGGGAAATCCCTATGGCAAGATTGACTCCCAAACCTCCTCTTTTTTTCTGGGAAGCCAGGGAAAGTGCCAGGAACGTTAAAATAATAATAGAAACAGGCATTGAGGTTCTCTGATGAAACTCGTTAAGATAGGAATTCAGGTTACTGTTTCCTTTTTCTTTTTCCCTTTCTATAAATTTTATAAGCTCGGGAGTGGTTTTGTTCTGACCGAGAAGCTCATTCGGGAAAAGCTCTTCAGGAGAATGCCCGTAACTTTTCCTTATTTCGACGCCATTCCCCAGTTTTTCAGTATTGTCTTTGTTGATGGTTTTTTCTAAATAATTGGTGAGAATAAACTGTTTTTTTGCTTTATCCCAATATACTTCGGATGACTTGAGTTCATAGGTCATCTTTCTGGATTTATCAAATTTCTGGTACACAAAGCCTGAACCTCTGGTTTCTCTTTTATTCCAGGAGTTAACGAAGATGTATTCCGTTTTGCTTAACTGGGCGGATGCAGGACCTGTGCCCAGGATTTTTTCTTTATTGGCAGCGTTATAGGTATAGGCTTCCAGCTCATTTTTTTTGATATTGGCCCACGGAAGCACCATGTGATTCACTACAAGCGATATCATTGCAATAAAAAGGGAAGTATAAAGATAAGGTTTTGCAAATCTGTGAAAACTGGCTCCACTGCTGATTACCGCAACAATTTCAGTATTATTTGCCATTCTGGAGGTGAAATAAATCACGGAAATAAATACCAGAATGGAAAGGAAGGTTACAACCAGATTAATGATCCAGAAGGGATAGAAGTTAATCAGAAAGTACATTAAATCCAGTTTGGGATCTAATGCTTTTGCGTTTTCTATCCTTGGGATTTTCTGCTGTACATCGATTACCAATACAACAATAGACAGCAATATCAGCATGAAACTGAATGTTCCAAGGTATTTTTTTATGATATATCTGTCTATAATCTTGATCATGATATTCTCTATTTTAAAGTCTCTGTCTAAGAACCGGTACTACAGATTTTTTCCATTCGTAGAAGTCACCTGCCACGATATGTTCTCTTGCCACTTTCACAAGGTCTAAGTAAAATGCCAGATTGTGTACGGATGCAATCTGCTTGGCAAGATATTCTTTTGACACAAATAAATGGCGTAGATATGCTTTTGAATACTCTCTGTCTACATAACTTGTTCCAAACTCATCCAGAGGGGAAAAGTCACGCTTCCATTTTTCATTTTTAAGATTCATCACGCCCTGCCACGTGAAAAGCATGGCATTTCTTGCATTTCGGGTAGGCATTACGCAGTCCATCATATCGATTCCAAGGCCGATGGATTCAAGGATATTCCAGGGAGTTCCTACTCCCATCAGGTATCTTGGTTTGTCTTTTGGAAGGATATCCGTTACTTCATCGGTAATTCTGTACATTTCTTCTTCCGGTTCTCCTACGGAAAGCCCTCCGATGGCATTTCCTTCTGCCCCGGCTTCAGAAATCACTTCAGCTGAAATTTTTCTGAGATCCGAATAGGTAGAACCCTGAACAATCGGGAACAGCCTTTGCTTATGACCGTAAATCTCTTTATTTTCTTCTGTCCAGTCAATACATCTCTTCAGCCAGCGGTGGGTAAGCTCCATGGATAATTTTGCCTGGTTGTATTCGCAAGGATAAGGTGTGCATTCATCAAAAGCCATAAATATATCCGCTCCGATCTGTCTCTGGATCTCCATAGACTTTTCAGGGGTAAACATATGATAGCTTCCATCAATATGAGATTTGAATTTCACTCCTTCTTCCGACATTTTTCTGCTTTTGGAAAGTGAAAACACCTGAAAACCTCCTGAATCGGTAAGAATAGGCAGATCCCAGTTCATAAATTTGTGCAGCCCTCCTGCTTCCTGCATAATATCCATGGTAGGACGAAGATACAGGTGATAAGTATTCCCCAGGATAATCTGGGCTTTAATGTCTTCTTTTAATTCTCTCTGATGAACGGTTTTTACACTTGCTACCGTTCCTACAGGCATAAAGATAGGCGTCTGAATCTTTCCGTGATCTGTGGTGATCTCTCCTGCCCGTGCTTTTCCTTCAGAGGTTTTTTCTATATTAAAAAATTTCATTCGTATATTCTTTTATTTCAACGGGCCTGTACTGGACAGAGCTCGTTTCCGCATCATTATTATCTATTGAAAGCGGGTGGTGTACTCCCGTTTTTTTTCAGTTTATCCTGAATATATTGATCTGCTTTCGGATCTTTTTTTACTACTATTTTCTGTGCATCCTCCGCAATATCCTTCATTTTGTCTTTAACGACATAGTATTTAAAACTATCTATAAAATCCTGCGATTTTATGTTGTGTGTTTTGAGTACAAATCTTGTTCCTGCTTCTAAATTTTTGTTTGGGTATACGATAACCGCCTGATCCGTTATAGAAAGATCGGCTAGGATCTCAGCCATCTTGTCGGGCTCGATCAGGTTTTTAGGTTTGTCGATATAGTCGCCGCATGAGAACATGCACAGCATAACGAAAATGAAGATCAGCTTTTTCATAATCTGTTGATTATTGACTTCCATTTTAAATTTAAAACTCCAAACACGGCTTCATGAATAATACCGCCATTCATTTTGCTTTCTCCTAAAATTCTGTTGGTAAATATAATAGGAACTTCCACAATTTTAAAACCTTTTTTAAAAGCACGGAATTTCATTTCAATCTGGAAGCCATAGCCTTTCAGTTTTACATTATCCAATCCTATCTCTTCAAGAACTTCCCTGGAAAAGCAGACAAAGCCTGCTGTAGTATCATGAATAGGAAGTCCCAGAATAAACCGCACATATTTAGAAGCAAAATAAGACAGCAATACCCGTCCCATAGGCCAGTTTACCACATTTACCCCTTTTGAATACCGTGACCCGATTGCCATATCTGCATTCAGACAGGCTTCAAAAAGTTTGGGCAGATCATTCGGATTATGTGAGAAATCGGCATCCATCTCAAAAATATAGTCATATTTATTTTCGATGGCCCATTTAAATCCATGGATATAGGCTTTTCCCAAACCGTCTTTCACATGTCTTACCGACAGGTGAAGATAATGAGGAAATTGCTTTTGCAGCTTCCTTACAATATCAGCCGTTCCATCCGGAGAAGAGTCATCCACCACTAAAATATGAAAATCGTCCTCCAATGCAAAAACCGCGGAAATAATATTTTCAATATTTTCCTTTTCGTTATAGGTAGGGATAATGACGAGTTTTTTCATTTCAGTTTGCAAAGATAGTTTATTTAACCTTTTTATTTTATACAAAATAATCTATAATTTTGCAAAAAAAATATTCCTTTTGCTGTTATCACAAAATTTCATAAACCATGTAAGAATACCTGAGAATAATGACTGGGTAATCTTTATTTTAATAGGATGCATATTCTTATATGTCTTCATGATGAATGTTATCGAAAGGGATGCCAGCCTGAAAGATTTTCTGCTTCAGAAATATTTTGATGCCAGCAATAACCTTCCGAGTTGGATTATAACCTCTTGTGTAACGGCCCTTACCCTGTCTGTTTTACTTTCACAATACATCCCTGTTATTCCAAAATATATTAATGATCTGCATGTTTTAGGATACCAGCTTAATAAATTTGGGTATACATTACTAGCAGTTGCATTTTTTTACGTTTCTAAATCTGCCCTGGGCTTTTTATTTTATCAAAGTATAGGCGACGGCAGAAAATGGTCTGTTTTTTATTTTACCTCCACAAAATTTTACTTCATCCTGTCATTTTTACTGATAATTTTGTGTGTAACCCACTATTATTTCCCCGTAGACAGAAATAAAATATTTTTATACTATTTCGGATTCTTTGCATTTGTCGCCGTTTTCAAGATTTTCTTCTATTTGTTTCACAAAAACAACATACTTCCCGAAAAATGGTATTATAAATTTTTGTATATTTGCACCCTCCAAATCGCACCTTTATTGTTGCTTTGGAAGTTGTTATTTTTTTAATAAAAGTCAATGATGAGAATAAAGTCTATATTGGTTTCTCAACCAGCGCCTAGTGAGTCTTCTCCATATCTGGATATAGCAAAGAAGGAAAAAATAAAGATTGATTTCCGTCCTTTCATCCACGTCGAAGGAGTTGACAACAAAGAACTCAGAACTCAGAAGATAGATCTGACGCAGTTTACCGGGATTATTTTCACCAGCAAAAATGCGATAGACCACTACTTCAGACTTGCCGAAGAATTGCGTTTTGCCGTTCCGGATACGATGAGATACATCTGCCAGTCTGAGGCGATTGCCAACTATCTTCAGAAACATATTGTTTATAGAAAGAGAAAGATCAGCTTTGGGGAGAAAAACTTCTCGGATCTTCTGCCTCTGTTTAAAAAATTCCCGACTGAAAAATACCTTCTGCCATCTTCAGATGTCTTAAGCCCGGATATTGTGAAAACAATGGAAACAGCGAATGTAGACTGGACAAGAGCCATTATGTACAGAACGGTATGCAGCGATCTTACGGATATCAATGCCAAGGATTATGATATGCTGATATTTTTCAGCCCGCAGGGAATCAAATCTCTTCAACAGAACTTCCCGGACTTCAAACAGGAGGAAACAAAAATCGGTGTTTTCGGAAATACGACTTTAGCAGCAGCGGAAGAAGCAGGCTTAAAGGTAGATCTTATGGCTCCTACAAAGGAAACCCCATCGATGACTATGGCCCTTGAAAAGTATATTAAAGCGCTTCATAAATAGCTTTTAATATTTAATATAATATAGCCGTCTTTTCAATACAGGAAAGATGGCTTTTTTTTAACTAAATTTGAACAAAAATTAATATTGAATGAAATGACACTTTATCAGTTACCCATAAAAAGGAAAATTGATAATGTAAATTCCACCAAGCCCATAAATTAAAATATTGAATGAAAGCTCCACAGGCAAAAAAAATAGAACACATACTGGAAATACACGGCGACAGAAGAATTGATAATTACTTCTGGCTTAATGAAAGGGAAAATCCTGAAGTCATCAAATACCTTGAAGAGGAAAATGCCTATGAAGAGTTCATGATGAAAGACACAGAAGCTTTTCAGGAAGAGCTTTTCGAAGAAATGAAAGCACGTTACAAAAAAGACGATGAATCACTTCCTTATTTCTTTAACGGATACTGGTATATTGTACGCTATGAAGAAGGAAAAGAATATCCGATCTTTTGCAGAAAGCATAAAAGCCTCGATAATACTGAGGAAATTATCGTTAACGTTAATATTTTGGCAGAAGGAGAAACCTATTTTGAGGTAGGAAGCGTTGCTGTTTCCCCGGACAACAAGCTGGTTTCTTTTTCTTCAGACAACGTAAGCCGCAGGATCTATACCATTAATTTTAAAGATCTTATAACCGGGGAAACTTTACCGGACCAGATTCACAACACCACAGGAAAAGCGGTCTGGGCAAATGATAACGAACACGTTTTTTATATCAGAAAAGATGAAAGCCTGCGTGCATTTCAGGTTTACCGTCATAAGCTGGGCACTGATTCCGCAGAAGACATTCTGATTTTTCATGAAGAGGATGATACTTTTGATGTAAATGTTTTCAAGACAAAGTCTATGGAGTACATCTTCATTGCAAGCTCAAGTACCATTTCCGATGAGCACAGATTCATTCCTTCAGACAATGTTTTTGCAGAATGGAAAATTATCCAGCCCAGAATAGATGATCTGGAATATTCAGTAGAGCATTTTGAAGATGAATTTTATATCATTACGAATGCAGATGGGGCAACCAATTTTAAGATCGTAAAAACTAAAATTGACAATTGCGGAATGGAAAACTGGGTAGATGTAATTCCACACCGTGCTGAAGTCCTCCTGGAAGGTTTTGAAATTTTCAGGGATTACCTTGTTCTTGAAGAAAGAGAAGAAGGGCTTCTGCAGATCAAGGTTATTGATGAGAAAACCCAGGAAGCTTACTACCTCCCATTTTCTGACCCAACTTATACTGCTTACATCGGGATCAATATGGAGTTTGACACGGAAGTCCTTCGCTATGGCTATACATCGCTAACGCAGCCAAGCTCAACGTATGAGTATAACATGAAGGAGAAAACCACCCAGCTTCTGAAACAGCAGGAAGTTCTTGGAGGAAAATTCCTTCCCGAAAATTATATCTCTGAAAGAATCTGGGCAGAATCCAGAGACGGGGAAACAAGAATTCCTATTTCATTGGTTTACCATAAAGACACGAAGAAATCTGCAGATACTCCATTGCTTTTATATGGCTACGGAAGCTACGGGCATACCGTGGATGCCAGCTTTTCCAATGTAAGACTTTCCATTTTAGACAGAGGATTCATTTATGCTATTGCTCACATCCGTGGTGGAGAATACCTGGGAAGAGAATGGTATGAGGACGGGAAAATGCTTTATAAGAAAAATACATTCTTCGATTTTATTGATGCAGGGAAGCATTTAATTAAGGAAAACTATACATCATCACAACATATATACGCAATGGGCGGAAGTGCTGGCGGTCTTCTTGTGGGAGCTGTGGTCAATTACGAGCCAAAGCTTTTTAACGGAATTGTAGCACAGGTTCCTTTTGTAGATGTGGTGACCACCATGCTGGATGAAACCATTCCGCTGACCACCGGAGAATATGATGAATGGGGAAATCCCAACGATAAGGAATATTATCAGTACATGAAGGAATATTCACCCTATGACAATGTAGAGGCAAAAGATTATCCTCACATGCTGATCACAACAGGCCTTCACGATTCCCAGGTACAATATTGGGAACCGGCAAAATGGACTGCAAAACTACGAGAGCTGAAAACAGACAATAATCTTTTATTATTCAAAACGGATATGAGCTCGGGCCACGGCGGAGCCAGCGGAAGATTTGAATCCCTGAAGGAAGATGCGCTGGAATATGCATTTTTACTTAAAATAAATGATAATCGATAAATGATGATTGATATGGATACAGATAACAATTATAATCAGATATTTTCAAAAAGGACCAAATCTTTGACAATAACTATTATTAATGAGTTGTCTGATGTTCCTTATTCGGATAAGATATCAAATATCAGAAAGCAGATTTTCAGGTCAGCATCATCAACAGCCAGTAATTACAGGGCAATGTGCAGAGCCCGTTCTTTAAAAGAAAAGTATTCCAAAATATGTATTGTTGTAGAAGAAGCAGATGAAACATTATTTTGGCTGGAGCTCATTGATGAACTAAATCTTCTTGAAGTAGAAAGAGTTAAAAACCTACTTAAAGAAGCAGATGAAATAGTAAAGGCAACATCGTCTTATAAAAAGAAATTAAGTGAAGACTTAAAACGTATTAATAATCAATTATAAATTATCATTTATCAATTATATGAACGAATCCGAATACTGGCAAAAAGTAGAGCAGTTTTTTATAGAAAATTTTGACACTGAAAAAAACGCCCCCATTGAAACTTATTTGTTTTTAATAGGCCTTCAGGAATTGGGAAGCGGCCAGCAGAAATATACAAAAGATGATAAAGTGAATTTAATTCATATTGCGGTTTGCAGATTGCTGGAACCTTTTGGATATTACAAATTCACTCATTACGATGATGATGGATATCCTCATTTTGATAAACTGGAAGAACTTCCGGAACTGAAGCCAAACGAGCAGTCTCTTTTAATGAAAAAAGCAATTATACAATATTTTCAGGAAGAAGAGTTGATTTGATAAGTTTAAATCAATTTGAGAATTTGAAAATGAGTTAATTTGAAAATTTGATGACGGTCATTTTTCAAATGAATTCCTGAATTCCGAAAGCAAAAAAACAGATTGGTCTGCCTGTATAAATTTCTAGAGAATAATAGATCTGAAGCAAGCACAAAATCATTCTCAAATTAACTCATTTTCAAATTCTCAAATTAAATAATTTCTGCAAGCTGTGTCAGTCCCATTTTAAATCCCTCCTCAAATCCCATTTCCAGCTGTTGATTCATAGCTTCCGGTGTCGAAAAGTAAATATTGATGGTCACTTTTGTCCCTTCTTCCACTCCCGTAAAGCCAAACAGCCATTTCGACTGCGCAAAATCTTCATTGATATTGCCATTTTCATCACAAAAAGCATCTACTCCATCAAAGCTGCGGTGCTCTGTAATTTCACCATAATTTACTTTGGCATAATGTCTTTCTCCTTCCGGACCAACCATTGAATATAACCATTCGCCTCCTTCTTTGAAGTCCTGTGATTTTGTTTCACATTTCCAGGGTTTCGGAGCCCACCATTGATCCAATAATTCAGATTTGGTAAAATAATCCCATACTTTTGAAACATCAGCATCATATATTTTCATGACATATACGCTGTTCGAATCAAAATCTTTGTTAAAAATGATATCAGAGTCCATAAATAATTATTTTTATTAAAGCTAGGTATTTAAACGTTTACAGGACTTTCCATAGGACAAGTTATTTTAAATTCATAAATAATTGTTAAAAAACTCCCTTTTAAGAGAAATTATACAATTTTTTGGCTCGTTTTTTGTTTATGAAGTCTTAAAATAATTAATTTTAACATTCATTTTTTTCCAATATATTAAAATCAGATAATGAATAATAAATTCATCCCAATAATTTCGGTGTTTATGACAATCTCACTGATTGTTTTTGTTACGCTCCAATTTTATTGGCTGAAAAGATATTACAATGTCCTGGAACAGGATTTTTCAAGCAAAGTATATACCGCATTAGAAAGTACTGTAAAAAATGTTTCAGAAATCGAGGTGGAAAAATACATGAATGAAAACAATAAGAATTTCAGAAACAATATTATTGCCAACAGTAAGCAACCTTCTCTGACTACGATACAGCAGGTAGAAGATTCCGGTACACAAAGACAAATTATCTATTCTAAAAATATCATTGAAAAAACACAGCTTCCCATTTCTCAAAGAGGAGATTCTATAAAATGGACCACTCTTTACAGTGACGAAGCAGCATACAAAATAAAAAGGGACACTACCAAACCCGAACAGCTCACTGCAGAGATCAATAATGATATTGAAAACGGTGATTATACCATAAAGGAATTTGCTAAAATTTATGGAAATAATTTACCCATTACAAAAAGAGTTGACGATAAAGTTCTTGATTCGGTTATCACCAAAGAACTGAAAATAAGGGGAATTTCTGCAAAATTCGGATATGGAGTTACCGATAAAAACAATAATCTCACCAGTATTGTCAATAAGGCTTATAAGGAAAAAAAGGATAACAATACGTATTCATATCCCCTTTTCACAGATACAAAAGACCGGACTTTATACAGTCTGGCTTTGGTATTTCCTAAAAAAGAATACTCCCTGGCCATGAATAACTGGCCGATGCTCCTGGGAACTTTCCTTTCATTGCTGACCATTCTTGGGATTTATATTATTTCCATCAATTATATGATGAGACAAAAGAAGCTGGCGGAAGTAAAGACAGATTTCATCAATAATATGTCTCATGAATTCAAAACCCCGCTGGCAACAATTTCCGTAGCTACGGATTCTTTGGCCAATGACAAGATTGCTACAAACCCGGATAAGGTAAAATATTATTCGGAGCTGATCAAGCAGGAAAACTTAAGGATGAAAAAGCAGGTGGAAAACGTTTTGAATATGTCCAAGCTGGAAAGAAACGAAGTGGAGCTATTCTTAAAAGAAACCAATGTACGGGAACTGATCAAGAAAACAACGGAGTCTTTCAACCTTATTGTTCAGCAGAGAAACGGGTCCCTGAGACAGGAATTCAATGCGACCAATTATATTTTTAAAATAGATGAGTTCCATATCTCAAATATGCTGGTGAATCTTCTGGATAATGCCAATAAATACTCCCCGGAAGCACCTGAGATTGATGTAAAAACAAGAAATGAAGGAGACTGGTACGTCATAGAAATTTCCGATAAAGGGATGGGAATGGAAACCCAGAACAAAACCAAGATTTTTGAAAAATTCTTCAGGGAAGAGACCGGTAACATTCACAATGTGAAAGGACAGGGACTGGGACTTTCTTATGTAAAGAAAATTGTAGAGCTCCATAAAGGACAGATCATCGTAGAATCTCATAAAGACAAAGGAAGTACGTTTACGATCAAACTGCCGATGAGCTAAAATATAAATGATAAGTGATAAGTGATGAATGATAAAAGTTCAAGAATCAATCATCGATCATCATTTATCAATAATAAAATAGAAACCAAATAACAAAATATAAGAAGATAGAGTGAGAACGTTCATTCTTAAATTTTTAATTATTAATTTATAATTATTAAAATCATGAGCAACAGAATATTATTAGTAGAAGATGATCAGAGTTTCGGGGCTGTGCTGAAGGATTATTTAACAATCAACAACTTTGAGGTAACCCTTGCTACCGATGGAGAGCAAGGTTTGAAAGAATTTACAGAAAATGAGTTTGACATCTGTATTTTTGACGTAATGATGCCTAAAAAAGACGGGTTTTCATTAGCTGAGGACGTAAAAAAAATCGATAAAAACACCCCTATCATATTCCTTACCGCAAGAAATATGAGAGAAGACATCCTTAAAGGATACCAACTTGGGGCAGATGACTATATTACAAAACCGTTCGATACAGAACTTCTTTTATACAAGATCAAAGCCATCCTGCAGAGAAGCTCCACTTTGGAAAATGAAGAGCAGGAGCAGTTCAAGATCAGCAACATTTTCTTCGATTCCATGCTGAGACAGCTGAAAGTAGGCGATAAAGAATACAAACTTTCTCCAAAAGAAAATGAACTTTTGAAACTTCTTTGTATCCACAGAAACGATTTCATGCCGAGAGACCTTGCCCTGAGAAAGATCTGGAAAAAAGAAAATTATTTTACCGCAAGAAGTATGGACGTGTATATTGCAAAACTTCGTAAACTCTTAAAAGATGATGAAGGATTGGAAATCATTAACGTTCACGGTGAAGGATTCAGGCTTTTGGTTAAAAATTAAGCCTAAATACCAATTATAAATATAAAATTAGCAAAACAATTAAAAATGTTTTGCTAATTTTGTTTCATACCGATTGGATATGAAAAATACATTCTTGGGCGTTATCGCCATTTCAATATTGGCTGTTTCCTGCAAAAAAGACGAAAGACCTACTTATATAAAAGAAGAAGCGGGTATTCAGCAGCCCAGCGTGGCAGTTAATTCAACTTCCAAAACTGTACTGATGGATCAGGCAGGTGTACAGTCCAATCCAAATCCGGTTTCTGCCACAGTAGTTCCGGGAATTAAAAATCCTCCTCACGGACAGCCTGGCCACAGATGCGATATCCCCGTAGGACAGCCGCTCAATGTAAATCCGGCGACTATTCAGACAACCCCCGGCCAAAATCCTAATAATTCCATTAAGATAGATGCCAATTCTATGTCATCAGGCAAAGTGGTAGTCGATAATAATGCAAAACCGGTTAAAACGGCTCCGGGAATGAATCCTCCACACGGACAGCCCGGGCACAGATGTGATATTCCTGTAGGACAGCCTCTCAACAGCAAGCCTGTTCCGGCACCACAGCCTGTTCAAAGTGCCGCACAAAATGTTCCCGGCCCGGTAACAGCACCGGCCCCCACAGGCGAAAAACCTAAACTTAACCCGGCACATGGAGAGCCATGGCACAATTGTGCCTTAAAAGTTGGTGATCCTTTATCTTAATTTTGTATTTTTGCAGGGATGAAGCTGTTTCACATTCTTACAGTTATTTTTTGTCTGGGAATTTTTTTGGTTCCCAAGGATAGCTTCTACTCTCAATCTATGCAGGATACCTGCTGTAAAGCGGAGACCGGAAAAAATGACTGCTGCAAAAATCACCCGACAAAAGACAGTAAAAACAACCCAGCAAAATCTTCATGTAATGACGACTGCTGTTCAACATGCGTTGCATGCTATACTTACATAGAAACACCTTTTTCGAGGAATTTACACTTTGAACTGTCTTATTACAAGGCTAATAAGAATCCACAGTTCCACTATTCACCACCCCATTTATCAGACCGTTTAAAAGAGATCTGGCAACCTCCCAAAATAGCTTAATTATCACACAGTGAGTTCATTAAACAATTTAATGAGCCGTTTTTAATTAATCTAAATTTTTAAACAAAATGAAATTATATATTACCAGGTTTATACTTGGTCTAATGATCCTTTCTGCAAACTTTATATCTGCTCAAAACCTTTCAAAAAGCCAGTTTAAGGTCAAGGGAAACTGTGATATGTGCAAATCCAGAATAGAAACAGCAGCCAGAAAAGCAGGCGCTAAAACTGCTGTATACTCTATTGATCTTCAAACTTTAACATTGGAAACTGACAGCAGGGTTTCTACAGACGAAATTTTAAAGAAAGTAGCCGAGGCCGGCCATGATAATGAAAAATTCAAGTCCTCCGATGAAACCTATAAAAGTCTACCGGGATGCTGCCATTATGAAAGAGACCTTCAGCCTTCCATTGCAGAAGCTCATCAGCATCATTCTAAAAAAGAAAATGAGTTTTATGTAAAAGGAAACTGTGCTTCATGTAAAGCGAGAATAGAAAAAACCGCAAAAGAAGCCGGTGCGGATTCCGCAGAATGGAGTGCGGAAAAACAGACGGTAACCTTAAGCTTTGATCCTTCAAAAACTTCATCGGATAAAATTTTAAAAGCAATTGCAGATGTCGGTCATGACAATGAAAAATATAAAACCTCTGATACGGTTTACAAAAGCCTTCCCGGATGTTGTCTATACGACAGAGATATTCCGTTCGGAGAAACCAACCCGAATGTACATTATGAAGAAGGGGCAAAACACGACGATCATACAGAACATGGCGCATCCCTTAATGAAACTCATGAGCAGCACGAGAAAAGCATTGAAGGGGTAACGGTTACCGGTTCGAAGGCCGCCACTGCATTAAGTAAAAAGGAAGCAGGTCTTGTTTTTAATATTGATAAGAAAGAATTACTAAAAGCAGCTTGCTGTAACCTGTCTGAAAGCTTTGAAACCAATGCAACTGTAGATGTGTCTTTCAGTAATGCTGTTACCGGTACCAAGCAGCTTAAAATGCTCGGTCTTGACCAAAAATATACCAGCTTAACCAAGGAACTTCTTCCTGAAATCAGAGGGCTGGCTTCGGCTTACGGGCTGAATTTCATTCCCGGAAGATGGATCGAGAGCATCCAGCTGACAAAAGGAGGAAGTACAGTAACCAACGGCTATGAAAGCATCACGGGACAAATCAATACTGAACTTCTGAAAAATGCCAAGGAACCTGAAACTTCATTAAATATTTTCGCTGATTTCAACGGAAGAGCGGAAGCCAATATTACCAGCGTCTCCCCTATCAATGAGAAATGGTCACAGACCTTTTTACTGCATGGAAACGGAACTTTCGGGGATACGGACATGAATCACGATACTTTTCTTGACAGACCGAAAGGCACACAGATCAATGCAGCTTATCTCCTTAATTATAATGACCTGGAAAAATCGGGATTCGGATCACATTTCGGAATCAATTTTATCAGGGATGAGAGAACAGCCGGACAAGTTGGATTTGATAAGAAGCTGGGGCAGGATGAACAGCCTGCTTACGGTGTAGGTATTGATATTTCAAGATTCCAGGTCTGGAATAAGACAGGATATGTCTTCAAAGGAAAGCCTTACCAAAGCCTGGGATGGATGAATCAGTATGTATACCACCAGCAGGACAGCTTTTTCGGACTGAGAAATTATGCAGGGAAACAACATACGTATTATTCAAATTTAATATTTGAAAGCATTATCGGGAATACCAATCATAAGTACAAGGCCGGAGCCAGCTTTTTATATGATGGCTATGAGGAAACGTACTTAACAGACAATATGAAAAGAAATGAGATCGTTCCGGGAATTTTTGCAGAATATACATTAACAGGGTTAAAATATACTTTAGTAGCAGGAGCCAGAGCAGATTTTCATAATCTGGCAGGAACCCAGTTTACCCCGAGACTTAATTTTAAATATGATTTCACGCCTCAGACGATCTTAAGACTTTCTGCAGGAAGAGGATTCAGAACGGCTAACGTTTTTGCTGAAAACCAGCAGTATTTTGCATCGAACAGAAGTATTCAGATCTTACAGAATGGCGGTAATATTTATGGGTTAAAGCCGGAAATCGCATGGAACTATGGGGCAAGCTTACAACAGGAGTTTAAGCTTTTCGGAAGAAAATCTTCGGTTGTCGCTGATTTTTTCAGAACGGATTTCCAGGATCAGGTACTTATTGACCTCGATCATGCTCCACAGCAGCTTACCTTTTATAATTTAGAAGGAAAGTCTTTTGCCAATTCTTTCCAGACCCAGTGGGATTTTACGCCTTTCAAAAATTTTGATGTAAGATTGGCTTACAAATATTATGATGTTCAGGCAGATTATATAGACGGCAGAAGAGAAGTTCCGTTCATGGCAAAGCACAGAGGATTTGTAAACCTTGCCTATACAACTAATAAAAATGACAAAGGAGGATTCTGGAGTTTTGATACAACGCTGAATTGGGTAGGAAAGCAAAGACTTCCAAATACTTCAGGCAATCCGGCAGAATTCCAGCTTCCTGTATACTCTGATTCTTATGCTGTGTTGAATGCTCAAATCTCGAGGAATTTCAATAAAAAGATCAGAGCTTATGCAGGAGGTGAAAACCTTACATCTTATTACCAGAAAAATGCAATCGTAGATTTCAGAAATCCTTTCGGAAATTATTTTGACGGAGGGATGGTATATGCCCCTATCATGAAAGCTAATTTTTATGTAGGACTGGATGTAACTTTCTAAGTTTTAAACAAAAAATTTAAAGGATACCGATGATTTCTGTCGATAAAATTCTACAGCCTGTCGATATATATCGATGACTTTTATAAGGAATTTTATTTTAGAATATTGTTACTTTGTAACTGTAAAACCAACCCAATAAGAATACTGATAGTTATTCCGGTGGGAAGGTTTACAGGAACAAAAATGATGAAATAAAATACAGAAGTAGGGATAACCTTGAACTTTTTGAAAAATTAAAAAAACACAAAGATTTAAAAAAGTAAACTTGGTTTATAGGTTATTTTGACACAAAAAAAGACTGTTTTAAAAACAGTCTTTTTTATTTTACAGATATTTATCTTCCGAAATCATCCTGTACCCTCACAATATCATCTTCATCCGAAGGATTTGAGGCATCGGTATGCTGCCATATTTCAGCCACTACACCCCAACCATCCAAACCTATCAGCCTGTGTCTTTCACCCTGCTGAAGCTTGATCTGATCTTTTGGGTGATATTCTTTCAGCTCGCCTTCTTCATCGGTATTGCTGGTTTTTATCCCAACGGTACCTTCCACAACCTGCCAGATCTCGGCTCTGCGGTGATGGTACTGCCAGCTTAAACGAGCGTTCGGGGCAACAAGAAGGATCTTCGGGCTCAATTTTCCACCTATTTTAAGGCTTTCTACATCAATCCCGTCAAAATACTGATTGGCAAAATTCTGCGCCTGGTTTTCATCAATCACGAAAAATCCCCCCCATGGCCTGGTATTATCTTTTGATGCAATAGTAAACCCCTGGGATTCAAGCACTTTTTCTATCTTATCGAATATTTCTGTTTTCTCTGCATTCATAAATTGTATTTCTTTCTAAATTATTTTTTAAATATAAAGGTTGTAATGATTATTCTTTCGACATTGAATAAGGAAAATCTTTTTCCTGTGATCCTCTTTCTTTATTCGGTTTATTATCCATTTGGAAATCCAGTACGGCTCCATTCGTCAACTCTTTGTGGTTCAGCCAGTTTTTCGAATATGATTGATTATTTACTTTCAATGACTTAACGTATAGATTTTCTGCACTGTTTTCCGCGGCATTTATTACAATTTTCTTGCCGTTTTCCAAATGGATTACAGCTTCTTTAAAAAGCGGCGCTCCCAAAACATATTGGTCTGTAGCTGGTGTTACGGGATAGAATCCTAAGGCAGAAAATACATACCACGCAGAAGTCTGGCCGTTATCTTCGTCCCCGCAATATCCATCCGGGGTTGCATAATAAAGCTTATCCATCACCTGTCTTGCCCAGTACTGCGTTTTGTATGGGGCACCTGCATAATTGTACAGGTAAATCATATGTTGGATCGGCTGATTTCCGTGAGCATACTGTCCCATATTCATGATCTGCATTTCGCGGATCTCGTGAATCACACTTCCGTAATAGCTGTCATCAAATACCGGCGGAAGCGAGAATACTTCATCCAGTTTGGTTTCGAATTTCTTTTTTCCGCCCATCAACTGGGATAAACCGTCAATATCCTGGAAAACAGACCAGGTATAATGCCAGCTGTTTCCTTCGGTAAAAGCGTCACCCCATTTAAACGGATTGAATGGTGACTGAAATTTCCCATCCTTGTTTTTACCGCGCATCAGACCTGTTTGCGGATCAAACATATTTTTATAATTATACGCTCTTTTTTTATAAATATCAATTTCTGAAGCCGGTTTTCCCAATGCTTTTCCCAACTGATAAATGGCAAAATCATCGTAGGCATACTCCAGGGTTCTGGCAGCATTCTCATTAATCTTAACATCATAAGGAACGTAGCCTAAAGTATTGTAATATTCTACTCCTCTACGGCCTACAGCATCGATCGGGCCTTCATTATTGGCTCCGTGTTTTACAGCCTGCCAAAGAGTTTCTATATCGTATCCGCGAAGTCCTTTGATATAAGCATCCGCAACCACTGAAGCGGAATTGTTCCCAATCATAATATCAGAGTATCCGGGGCTGCTCCACTCCGGAAGAAATCCGCCTTCCTTATACGTATTGGCCAAACCTTCCTGCATTTCGACATTCATGCCCGGATACACAAGGTTCAGGAAAGGATAAAGAGCGCGGAAGGTATCCCAAAATCCGGTTCCTGCGAACATTTTCCCATCCAGGATTTTCCCGTTATAGGGGCTCCAGTGTTTTACTTTGTTCTGAGCATCAATCTCGTATAATTTCTGAGGAAAGAATAATGTCCTGTACAGCGAAGAATAAAAGGTCCTCATCTGCTGATCCGTACCACCTTTTACTTCAATTCTTCCCAGGGTTTTGTTCCAGATATTTTTTGCATCTGTTTTTACCTGTTCAAAATTCCTGCCTGCGATTTCCCTTTTAAGATTCAGTTCTGCCTGCTCGAAACTGATGAAAGAGGAAGCCGTTCTTGCATAAACGCTTTCTTTATTTTTTAATTTAAAACCAACAATTGCACCTGCGTGATCACTTGTGATTTCCAGCTGGTTTTTCACAAAAACACTGTCTTTCCAGGTGGTAGTCAAATCAAAATCCTTGTCAAACTGGACAACGAAATAGTTTTTGAAATTGTTATATTTCCCCCTGGAATATTTAGTGGTGTACCCAAGAATTTTTCTTTCTTTAGGAAGGATTTTGATGTAAGATCCTTTATTCAGTGCATCAATAACGATATAGGCGCTGTCTGTCTTAGGAAAATCAAATTTGAAGAAAGCTGCTCTTTCTGTAGGAGTAAGTTCTGTAGTCACATTAATGTCGGCCAGATAAACGCTGTAGCTGTAAGGCTTTGCCACCTCAGCTTTGTGGCTGAACCAACTTGCCCGTTCTTCCTCCTTAAATTTTAGTTTACCCACACCCGGCATGATCGCAAAAGCGCCGTAATCATTCATCCAGGGTGATGGCTGATGGGTTTGCTTAAAACCTTTTATTTTGTCTGCATCGTAGGTATATGCCCATCCGTCACCCATTTTCCCCGTTTGCGGAGTCCAGAGATTCATTCCCCAGGGAAGTCCTATAGCAGGATAGGTATTTCCATTGGACAAAGAAGGTTTGGACTGTGTTCCCATTAAAGGGTTCACATAATCGGCAAGAGATACTTGTTGGCCAAATGCCAAGATATTGAATAGAATAAAAAAACTTGAGAATAAAGACTTCATGATATCATTTTGTTAAATTGATCCTGGCTTTCTTCAAAGCATACCCTGCAGCACCAAGAATAGCCGCATCTTCAAAAATAGCAGAAATTTTAATAGGAAGATTGATTTTATGCTCTGCTAAGTGCTGATTTAACCTCCTTTTAAAGTAAGGATATATTTTTGCAATATTTCCGCCTATGACAAGTACTTCAGGATTGTAATCCTTTACGTATTTCACTATAAATTCGGCAAAGGAATCTGCATAGTCGTTAAATATTCTGGTTTGTATCTCTTCGGGCTGATCCAATAAATCTTTGGTTCCGGATATGGTTCCACCGGTCAAAGCAGCATACTGATTAACGAACCAGCGTGTTGCCAGGTAATCTTCACAGATAGAATCTTTGAAAGGCGAGTCCCATAAATCTTCGTCCGAAGCTGTTTCTCCATTATAGAAAGCTGTTCCCAAACCTGTTCCAAGGGTTACCCCAAAAATCTTATGATATTCCTGTACGCAACCGCCAAAAACTTCTCCTTCAAGAAAGGCTCCGGCGTCATTCACAAAATGAATCTGATCCGGGGAAACTGAAAGTCTTTGGGCTAATTCTTCTTTAATATTAACTTTATAAATATCAATAAATTTTCCCTGCTGCATCAGCGATATTCCATTTTCATAATCGAAAGGGCCCGGCATGGCTATACCGATCAGAAGCTCATTTCTGACAAGATTATGGATCACCTTTTCAATGGCTGAAATCCAGGCAGAAAAAATGGTTTCCCGTGCCTCGAAGGAGTCAACATGTTCTCTTACATAGGTAGAACTGATAATTTCACGTTTTTCAGGATCAACCTGCGCCATGGTGATGTGCGAACCGCCGATGTCTATTCCTACTATATTCTGCATTATATTCTTTCTTTATGTTCTGTAAATTATTCTTTTTCATTAAAAGAGACAGACAGGAAAGTAATGACTCCCCGTCTGCCATCCTAAAATCCCCTAATTTTATTTTTACTTTTTATACGCCTTTTGAGGATTCAATTTTTATTCTATGATCACCTTCCCTGAAGATTTTATCTTACTGTCTTTTGAATTTATTTTATAGATATAAGTTCCTGCAGATAAATTCCCGGTACTGATCAGTATATCATTTTTATCAATTTTCCGGTTGATGATTAACTTTCCCGCCATATCATACAATGCAATTTCGCTGACTGTGTTATCTTTAATAGTAAAGTGAATATCATTTCCTTTTTTAACCGGATTGGGATAGGCAAAAACTGTATTATTTTTTTCTGAATCAATATCTTTCGTGGAAAGCGCAACAGCACAGGCTACATCTGTTCTCCAGTTTGTCGCTGACATATTGACCAGAGTTGCAAAATGAGTATTTACCGTAGCGTCCAAAGCCCCGTTTCCGCTGCCTTCGTTCATTTTCCAGTTGGCTTCAAGATTGGGAGAGTTAGCCGGAACATTGCAATTATTAGCAAGAATTTCGGAAGACGTCAAGGCTCTTTTCCAAACTCTGAATTCATCCAGAAATCCGTTAAGGGTACGGGAATTGTCATAATTCCTGGCCAGATAAAGAATCCCGTTGGCTGTAAAATTTCCGGAAGCCGCTACACTGGCATCAAGCACCCCGTTGATATAAATTTTCATGGTTGATCCATCGTAGGTTGCAGCTACGTGATTCCATGTATTAGTTGTCAATGCTGAAACACTGTTAAGTTTTACCTGAGCAGATCCGAAACTTAATATAAACTGCAGTTTGTTATTGGCCAGATTTCCGTCTCCAAACCTCAGCATTGCAGAATTACTATCGCCTACTTCAATTCCGATTACCGAGGAAATATAGGGAAATGCTGTTTTAAAAGCATTTACTTTTACCCAGCCTTCGAACGTTATGGCATTACCGCTAAGATTAAACTGCCCTGCATTCAGGTAGTTTGTGCTTCCGTTAAAAGAAAGAGATCTTGCCCCCGGGCTCTGAACAGGTGTAAAGCCACTGTTGAAAGAGGCATCAGCAGTATATGAACTGCTGTTTGTTGCGCTGCATACTGCCTGTACTCTCCAGACATAATTGGTATTTTCCGTTAATCCGGAAAGTGTATAGTAAGTTGAAGAGATATTCTGAACATCAATCCAGGTGCTTGCAGCAGCTGTTTTGTACTGCAGATTGTATGAAGATGCCCCTGGTACAATATCCCAGGACACTTTTGTTGTAGCTCCCAAAAAGCCCTCAGATTTTACTCCGGACGGCGTGGCGCACCCGTTTCCCGAATTAAATCTCGGGGCAAAAATGTAAGTACTTTTTAGTGTTGCCGAGCAGTTAGACTGTATTCTCCAGTCATAGTCTGTATTTAGAGTGAGGTTATTAACTGTGATATTGCTTCCTGTATAGTTGCTTGCAATATTGGTCCAGGTGGTTGAATTAGCCGGTTTATAATCAATATTATAAGTCTGTGAGCCATTGACTGTCCAGTTTAGTTTGGCTGAAGTACCTGTAATATTTGTAGCTTCAAGTCCCAGTGGCGGATTACAGGTATCTCCCTGTGTCCAGGAGTAAAGAGGACCGGTAAGCAGCGTATTTTCAGTGTAGAGAATATTTGATCCTGTACTCAGGTAACTTGCATTGTCAACTCCATTAAGATCGTACCACATGAATACGCCGTAACCATCATTTTTGGTATTGGTTGCCAGCGTGGTAAGTGTAGCGGCAGAAGTGGATTGAGGGTTAGAATTGCGGATCCATGTAGCCGCAGCCGAAAGCTTGGCATTGGTAAGAGGCGGTACTGAAGGTGCACTGTAAGTTCCATAGTAAGGATTCCAACTGTAATTGATATAATTTCCGGCTGCATCACCGTTGTAGCTTTGTCTTGACGTTGCGGGCCCCAGGTAATAAAAAGTGATTAATTTATCCGGCATTGCAGCTTTGAGTTCCTGTAAAAGCATTACAAAAGAACTGGAGTTGGGCTGCCCGGTTCCGTTGTTTCCATAGTCTGCATATTCGTCATCCAGATCAATACCATCCAGACCGTAAGTGTACACTGTATGTGCAAGCTGCAGGGCAAAATCTTTTGCGGCTTCCCTGTTCGGGAAATTTGAAATTCCGGCTCCCTGATGGTTTCCGAGGATGTCCAGAAGTACCTTAATTCCTTTTTGCTGCAGAGGTCTTACATAAGTGTTCACATCATTCAACACTTTTGTCACGTTATTGTTATTGGCAATGTAAGCCCTGTTTTTGGAGACATCATAATTGATATTGGCAGCAAAAATAATGGCAACATCAAAAAGCTGCCTGTTCGTATTCTGCAAAGTATACGATCCTGCATTCAGCATATTATTATTGTTCACTTCTACATAGCAGACTCCCACAGGATTGAGCTGCTGGGCTTTAAGTATGGATGCCCCTTGAACGACCAGTAAGATCAGGGCGGTAAGAATAGATTTTTTTTTCATAGTATTAATTTAGTTTTGGTAAAACCACCGGGCCTGAGCCCGGTGATGGTGATTCTTATTTTATAATTAATTTTTCAGTCTGCTTAAGGCTTCCGTTCTGAGATTCAAATTGAATAATATAATTTCCTTCTTTAAGCCTTGAAAGGTCATACTGCTGATCTCCTGTATTGATTGTTTGTGTTTCCAGAGGATTACCGGTAAGGCTATATACCGTTAGTTTTCCTTTGTTATATTCTTCCGGAACTGAAACTGTAAATGGTGAAGATTTGCTTGCAGGGTTCGGGTATAATTTCACCTGCTTTTTAGCTGTAACCTCTTCCAGGATTGTTGCATTTTGATTTCTTGCTGCCGCAGAGCCTGCCGGACATGGTATATCTGTTCCCCAGTTGGACGCATCCACTCCCGTTAATGTCAGAGTAATTCCGTTTCCTGAGCTGTCCTGAACAGATGAACCGCTTCCTTCGTTAAATTTCCAGTAAGCGGCAAGAGAAGTCGCCGGAAGTGTGACATTGCACATATTCTGGCTGATTTCTGTCTGACTTAATGCTCTTTTCCAAACACGTACCTCATCTACTTTACCATTGAAATTCCTTGATGTATTATACAAATATCCTACATTGAATGCTCCATTAGAGTTCACACTTCCCGTCTGGGATTTGCTTGCATCAAGAACTCCATTGATATAAATTTTCATTGATGAGCCATCATAGGTTGCCGCAACATGATACCATGTATTGGCATTCAAAGCTGTATTGGCAGTTAGTTTTTGCTGTACATTATTGATACTTACCACAAACTGAAGCTTATTGTTGGCAATATTGGCATCGCCCAGTCTTAAAAACGCAGAATTGCTGTCGCTTACCTCCGTTCCCCAAAGAGACGAAATATAAGGTGATGCAGATTTAAAAGAAGATGGTTTTATCCAGCCTTCCATTGATAATGCAGATCCGCTTAGATTAATGTTTCCCGCTGCACCTGATTCTGTGCTTCCGTCAAGTGAAAGAGAAGTGGATCCCGAAGGAGCTGTTCCTGTCCCGCTGTTGAATCTCGGGGCAAACATATAGGTACTTTTTACACTGCAATTGGTTCTGATTCTCCAGTCGTATTCCGTATTGGCTGTTAATCCTGAGATGGTTACGGAAGTAGCAGTGGTAGCTGTTGCAGCGTTCGTCCATGTAGCAGAAGTAGCAAGCTTATAATCTACATCATAGGTGCTGGTTCCTACTGCTGACCAGTTTAATTTTGCACTTGTTCCTGTAAGGTTACTTGTAAATAATCCGATCGGGGCATCACAATTGGTTCCCTGCGTCCATGACTGTAAAGCAGTGCTTAAGATAGTCTGTTCTCCGTATAATGTCTGTGTTCCGGCTGAAAGCTGTGATGTTTCATTGGTTCCGTGGAGGTCATACCACATAAATACTCCGTATCCGCCATTCTTCGTCTGGGTAGCCAGGCTGGTTGTAGTGGAATTGGAAGTATTTCCAAGCCATACGGCTGCCGGAGAAATCTGTGCATTGGTAAGAGGCGGTACGTTTGGTGCAGAGAAAGTTCCATAATTGGCATTCCAGCTGTAGTTGACATAATCTCCCACTCTGAGTCCGTTCCATGAAAGTCTTGAAGCTGCCGGACCATAATAATAAAAAGTAATCATTTTATCCGGCAATAGGGCCTTTAATTCCTGTACAAGCATCACAAAAGAACTTGTATTGGGCTGGCCGGTGCCGTTTTGTCCGTAATCCGAATATTCATCGTCAAAGTCGATTCCGTCCAGACCATAAGTATTTACAGTATGGGCAAGCTGTTGGGCAAAATCTCTCGCCGATTCACGGGTCGGAAAATTACAAATACCTGCTCCCTGATGGTTCCCCAAAATAGTCAGCACTACCTTCATCCCTTTTGCCTGAAGGGGCTTTATGTAGGTATCTGCATTGGTGAGCACTTTTGTAACGTTATTGTTACAGTACAGGTAAGGTCTGCCTCTGCCCGTATCATAATTGATATTGGCGGCAAAAATATTGACGACATTAAACAAATATTTACCTGATGTCTGCAGTTTGTATGAACCGGCATTCAGGATATTATTGTTGTTTACCTCCACATAGCATATTCCCGTAGGATTAAGCTGCTGCGCATTCAGCACAGGAATTGCATGAATGATCATTACGATCAACATAGTAATGGCTTTTTTCATAATGTTTTTTTTAAGTTGTTTAATGTATTTATATCTATTCATCCTCTCCGGCAATGAAGAAAATGACCAGCTGCTGGCCGAAAAATTTCATACGGAACTCCTTCAATGAAATTTTTGTAAAACACTGAAACTAAAAAAACGGGAATAAAGGGTATGCTGCTACCTGCTGCAAATATCGAATCTAAGTCAGTAAATCCTGATTCTCGTTAAAGGTTTTCCATAACAATTCTCCAAATAATGTATTGGCCCAGGCAAACCATTCTCTGGTAAATTTTTTATCGTTATCCTTGTGGAAGGATTCATGCATAAATCCTGTTCCGCCATGGGTTTTCTGTAATGTTTCTATGCACCATCTGATCTCCTTCTTATCGTTGGAAGTAAGCGCTTTCATGATGATACTCATCGGCCAGATCATATCAAGCCCAATATGTGGTCCGCCGATTCCTTCCGCCAGCTTTCCTTTGAAGAAAAACGGGTTGTCCTTTGACCAGACGTATTTCCTGGTATTCAGATAAACGGGATCGTCTGCTTTTACCGCATCCAGATAGGGTAATCCAAGCAGGCTCGGACAGTTGGCATCATCCATCAGGTTGTAGCTTCCAAATCCGTTGGTTTCAAAAGCGTATATTTTTCCATGTTGCGGATGATCATAGATTCCATATTTTTTAATGGCCGCATCCACCTCATCGGCAAGGCTATTCAGCTGCTGAGCCAGCTTCTGGTCATTCTTGATCTTTGAAACCATTTCTGCTGCCTGGCGTAAACTTATAACAGCAAATAAATTGGATGGTATGAGAAAAGCATAGATGGTCGCATCATCACTTGGACGGAACATGGAATTGATCAATCCAACAGGGTTTGTTGGGTAGCCGTAGCCTCCCATCGGAATTCCGTCTGTAGCCCAGGCTGTGGTACGCTCGAATTTGTATGGCCCCAAGTCTGTTTTCCTCTGCTGTTCTTTAAAAGTCTGTAGAGTAAGCTTGATACCTTGTAACCAATTGCTGTCAAACGGTTTTGTATCCCCTGTTGTTTTCCAGAAGTGATAGGCCAGACGGATAGGATAGCAAAGTGAATCTATTTCCCATTTTCTTTCATGGATGCCGGGTTTCATATCCGTATGATCATATTCTTTCCATTTGCTTATTTTGTTTTCATCGTTATAAAAAGCATTGGCATATGGATCTTTCAGAATGAATTCTGTCTGTTTGTGAATAACTCCCGAGATCAGTCTGTGAAGTTTTTCATCTTTTTTTGAGAACTGCAGATAAGGAAAAACCTGTGCAGAGCTGTCACGAAGCCACATGGCATCAATATCTCCTGTAATAACATAAGTATCCGGAGCTCCATTTATTTCTTTATAAAAAACAGTGGTATCTAAAGTATTGGGAAAACAGTTTTCGAAGAGCCAGACAAGTTCTTTATTTTTTACTTTCTTTTTAAAGGCCGAAATTGCATTTTCTACCGCTTCACTGGTAAAATGTCTTTTATCTTTAGGAACGCGGACAACAGGGAAATCTTTCGTACCCAGCGTTTTTGCAAAAACATTCTGAGTAAAGAATAATCCAGCTCCAGCCAGTGCACTTGTCTTTATAAAGTTTCTCCTTTCCATTATACTTTTTATTTCTTTAATTTTTTATTGATTTATTTTACAGGCTTGCTTCCCATGACAAATTTCAGTTCGCCTCCGTTCATGATATCGCTGTGGCTGATTTCCCAGCTTTTGAACTCTTTACCATTTAAGAACATTTTCTGAACGTAGATGTTTTTATCTGAAATTTTATCCGCAATTACTGTGAAGGTTTTTCCGTTTTCCAGCTTTAAAGATGCTTTTGGAAACTGTGGCGCTCCGATGGCATAGACGGGTTTTCCGGGTGTAACAGGGTAAAATCCTAATGATGAGAAAATATACCAGGCAGACATCTGGCCACAGTCTTCGTTGTTGACAATTCCATCCGGTTTTGCTGCATACATATTATCACGGATGAATTTCACCATTTTCTGGGTTTTGTAAGGACTTCCTGCATAATTGTAAAGGTAAGGAACGTGATGTCCCGGCTCGTCGCCAAACCCAAGAGAACCAATAAATCCCGAAATATCAACATGCTGCTCTCCTTCCATTTTTAAAGTTTCAGTAAAGGTTTTATCCAATTTTTCTTCAAAGCCTTTTTTTCCACCGTACAGATTCATCATTTCATCGATCTGATGAGGGACGAAGAAATCATAGGCCCAGATATTTCCGGAAACCCAGTGTGGCTGAAGTTTTTTCCAATCATTTAATTTAAAATCAGCAATGAATTCCCCGTTCTTCTGTCTTGGCCAGAAATGGTTGTTTTCTTTGTTGAAGGTATTCAGGAAGTTCATGGAACGTTTTTTATAAACTTCTGCTTCTTCCTTTTTACCCAGCTTTTCAGCAAGCTGCTGAATGCACCAGTCATCGTATGCGTATTCCAGGGTTGCAGAGACTGAAGCACCGTTTTCGGATGGCGTGTAGCCCAGTTTGATATAATCATTCAGGCCTCCTCCTCCATCGCTGCTACTCATTTTATCGGTTAAAGAAGCATCTTTCATGGCTGCAAATGCTTTTTCCTGATCTATTCCCGGTACGCCTTTGGAAATGGCATCCCAGATTACAGATACACTGTGATATCCGAGCATACAGAAATTATCATATCCACACAGCTCCCAGATCGGCATATGATCTTTGCGATCTGTATACCTGCTGATTAAGGAATTGGCAAATTCTTTCGTATGTTTCTGATCCATAATAGTCAGCAAAGGGTGTGTTGCCCTGAAGCCGTCCCAATAGGAATAGGTGCTGTAATTGGTAAACCATTTCGTGTTCATGTTTTCCTGTGCGGCAACATAATCTCCGTTGGTATCCATATATAGGTTAGGCGCTATAAAGGTGTGATACACTCCGGTATAGAAAATTTTTCTCTGGTCATCCGTGCCTCCTGTCACCTGGAATCTGCTGATAAGGTCTCTCCATGTTTTCTGGGCAGTTTCTTTAGCTTTTGCAAAATCTACATTCTTTGCCTCGGCATCGAAGTTTTGCTGTGCTCCTTCCGTGCTTACCGGCGACAGGGAAACTTTCACTTCTATACTTTCATTTTCCTGAGTAGAAAATCTTACGAAAGCTTTGGCGTCTTTGGCAAGCGCTATTTTTTCATTTTCTTTTATCTTTCCTTCAGAATAAGTTCCGTAAGATTTGAATGGTTTTGAAAATTCCATCACAAAATAGGCGAATCTTTTGCCTCCCCAGCCGTTGCTGTAGCAATATCCTTTAATCTTATTGTTTCCCTCTATACTTACCAGCGTATGGTAAATATTTCCGAAAATCTTATTGGTTGGATCTATAATAATATTGGCCTCTTCACTTTTCGGGAAAGTATATTTGTGAAATCCAACTCTTGGTGAAGCTGTCAGTTCGGCTTTAATTCCGTAGCTGTCCAGCATGACTGAATAGTATCCCGGTGAAGCGGTTTCCTTATCATGAGTGAATGTCGAGCGGTAGCCGCTTTCCGGTTTGTCTTCTGTACCCGGAAGCATTTTTATATTTCCTACGGTTGGCATCACCAGAATGTCCCCAAGATCTGCCCAGCCTGTTCCGCTAAGGTGATTATGACTGAACCCCATAATGGTTTTACTGCTGTAATGGTATCCTGAACACCAGTCCCAGTCACCACTTTTGGTATTCTGATCCGGACTTAGCTGAACCATTCCGAAAGGAGTTGTAGCTCCCGGAAAGGTATGGCCATGCCCTCCGGTTCCTATAAAAGGATCTACCCAGGAAAGAATATCGTCTTTCCGTTGCTGGGCATTTCCGATATTGGAAACGAGAGTCAGTAATAAAAATATCAGGAGTTCTTTTTTCATAATCATAATACGGAAATCTTAAAAATCCTTCAAGATAGGAGTTTATTTAACAATACAAAAACCTCAACCATGATTTCAACAAGAGGAAAAATAAAGTTGACGGGCATATTTCACAGGTTTTAATCAGTTTAAAGCGAATTCTTCTTCATAAAATCAATGATTTCTGAAATATATCCAAATGCAATAGCTACAACGGTATCCGCCGCGCCATAATAGACTGTTACCTTATCCCCTTCTGAAAGTGCCGCACACGGGAATACCACATTCGGAATATCTCCTGTAAGCTCATACAATTCAGCCGGAGCCAGTAAGTAAGGTTTTGTTCTGTACAATACTTTTGACGGATCTTCAAGATCCAGTAATGATGCTCCCATAGAATAACGGAAACCTCTGCAGGTATTGATCACACCATGATAGAAAAGCAGCCATCCTTCTTCTGTTTTGATAGGAACAGGTCCAGCCCCGATTTTGGTACATTGCCATGCGCTGTCTTCAAACGGAGCCACTTTCATCACACATCTGTGCTCGCCCCAGTATTTCATATCCGGGCTGTAGCTGATGTAAATATCTCCGAAAGGGGTATGGCCATTATCACTTGGCCTGCTCAGCATGGCATATTTACCATTTATTTTTTCAGGAAAAAGAACTCCGTTTCTGTTGAAGGGCAGGAATGCATTTTCGCACTGAAAGAATTCTTTAAAATCAAAAGTATAGGCAATTCCGATCGTTGGACCGTGGTATCCGTTGCACCATGTGATCCAGTAGCGGTCTTCTATAAAGGCAACACGGGGATCGTATTTATAATCGGATTCTATCATTTCGGTATTTCCAGCTTTCATATCGATAGGATCGTGATTGATTTCCCAATTGATCCCATCCTTACTGAAACCTGCAAAAATATTCATCTGCACTGCTTTGTTGTCGCAACGGAAAACTCCTGCGAACCCGTCCTCAAAAGGAACTACTGCACTATTGAAAATGCTGTTGGAGGTAGGGATCGCATATCTGTTGATGATCGGATTTGCAGAGTAACGCCACATAATATCATGGCTGTCTTCCGGACGATCCTGCCAAGGGATCTTTGCTGGTTGAAATGTCATAAAGTATTTTTACTTTTTATTTAATGTATTTGATAAATGATTTAGTGTTCTTTTGGTTGTTCAGGATACGAGAATGGAACAAGCATTGTTACGACAAATGCCGGTATGGTAGCAATCAGAACCCAGATAAAAAACATTTTGTAGCCTACCCAATCGCTGATCATCCCGCTGAACATCCCGGGGATCATCACCCCAAGATTCATTATACCGGTAGCAAAGGCGTAATGAGCAGTTTTGTGCTCGCCGGGTGCAATTTGCTGCATGATATACAACATCAGGCCTACAAACCCGAATCCATAGCCAAAATACTCCACAACGACCGCAATACCCACCGGGAGCAGCTCTGACGGCTGAAAATGAGCCAGTAGTGCATAGACCACAAATGGAATATTAAAAGCAGAGCACAACCAGATCAATGATCTTTTCAATCCTCTTGCCGCAATGAAATAGCCGGCCAGCACGGATCCTAAAATAAATGCCGCTGAGCCGTAAGTTCCGTAAATAAGTCCTATATCTGAAGTGGATAATCCAAGCCCTCCCGATGTCCTCGGCGCTTTAAAAAACAAGGGGGCAATCTTTATCGCAAATCCTTCTGCAAAACGGTAGAGAATAATAAAGAGTACTGCCCACAGGATATTCTTTTTTCTGAAGAAAGAAGTAATAACCTCCAACAGCTCTTTACGGATATTCCGTGTTTTTCTGGCTTCCCTTTGCTCATCCTTTTTATTTTCTTTAGGCAAAACAGCATAATGATAAATGGCCAGAAGAAAAAATAGAAGACCATAAATTCCCATAATGATCATCCATGCATTGGTAACTCCTTTTGTTTTCTCCAGAACTCCTGCGAAATAGACCAGAACTCCACTGCTTATAATTTTTGCCAGATTGTAGAAAGCACCCTGCCAACCGATATATTTTGCCTGCTCCTTATTTGTCAGAAAATTGATATAAGTTCCGTCTGCTGCTATATCGTGTGTAGCACCGCAAAATGCAACAACAGCAAAAAGGGCAATGCTGTACCTGAAGAAGTCCTGCATCGGTAAGCTTAAAGCAATTAACGCAAATAGAATCCCTATGGCAAACTGGGTGGCTACAACAAAAAACTTCTTTGTTTTATAGATCTCCAGGAAAGGGCTCCAAAAAGGCTTCAATGTCCAGGAAAACATAATCAGGGCAGTCCAGAATGTAATTCTGGAATCTGAAATCCCCATATCTTTGTACATGATCCCGGAAACTGCATTAATGGTTACAAAGGGAATTCCCATTGCAAAATATAATGTTGATATCCAGAATATCGGTTTCACCGACTGTGTTTCAGAATTGTTGCTTCCCATGTTTAAACTAAATATTAAAGAAAAAGAGAGCCTCCCAAAAGCATCATTCCGAATTGAAACGAAACTAAAATTGAAGAACCTAAACTAACGTGTATCAGAAATTTCTTCTACCGGAATGAAAAATCAAATTAAATCTAACTTTTGAGACGGCCTCTTTATCTTTATACTGATCTGCTAAAATTATTACTTTTTATCCCACCATAGCTTGGTTCCCCCTGTATCAGGCCCTCCAAGGTACTGCAATGCTTGAGCATAGTTCAGGGTATTGTTTCTGTATTTGGTCGGAATAGGAACTCTTCTGATCATAGCATCGGTGCTGATGGTTCCCTGACTGTCATTGAGAACGTTTTTGAAAATAACAGGATAACCGGTTCTTCTCTGTTCTGCCCATGCCTCGGATCCGTCAGGATAAATAGCGATCCATTTCTGGGTCATAATTCTTTCTAATTTTCTTTCAAAAGAATCTCCTTCATTCCATTTAATAGTAATGGTGCTTAGCATTGGGTTTCCTGCTAAAATACTGTTTGATGCATTTTTAGGATCAATATAGGGAGCTTCCTTAGAAACGGCATCTGCCACATAAGTAGCATAAGATGCACTTTTCCCCCATTCTGCAAATGACATTTCGATACCTTTGTTGTAGTTTGTTCCTGCATCTCCTGCTCCGGCATACCCTCTAATGGCGGCTTCCGCTTTCAGGAACCATATTTCCGCAGCAGTAAATACTTTATTTTTACCATTGCTATTGGAAAAATAATCTCCATTGGCAGATGCTGCGATAGGCTGGGAGAAGTCTCCATATCTGTCTTTACTTCCTCCCATATCAACTCCCTGTCTTATTCCGATATACTGTCCGGCTACACTAGGATCGGTGGCAGGTTTTGCATAAGCAGATCTTCTCGGATCATTAAATCCGTTCATAAATGCCATTAATGGTGCCCCTATTTTACAGTCGCCCCAGGAATAAATAATATCGCTGAGAGGAGAAGCTCCTCCATAGTTAATCAGTGCATTTGCAGAATTGTCATCAATAAGCCCCACAGGAGATGCCAAAGCCTGTTCTGCATACGATCTTGATTTGGCAGGATCGGCATAACTTATTCTCATTGCAAATCTTAATTTTAAGGAATTGGCAAGTTTTGCCCAGTTGGCCAGGTTACCGCCATATATAAGGTCCGATTTGGTAATAACTGCCTTATCTTCAACACCCGGAGTCTGCTGCAGGTCTGAAATTGCAGAACTAAGGTCTGCAATGAAATTGTTATAAGCTTCCTGCTGTGAATCGAAATCCGTAATTCCCGTTGTAGGATTAGGTGTTTCAAATTTACTGTAAATGATGGGTCCGTGTGCATCTGAGACTTTACTTGCAGAGATTACTTTAAGAATTTTTGCAACAGCAAGAGATGCCTTAAAATTGATACCCGGATAGTTTTCTTTGATCACATTGTTAATTGTCTTTGACTTGTCAAAAACATCTTCCAGCTGCGTCATCATAATCCTTTCATTCCATCCGTCCATTATGAAATAAGTGGTGTTATTTCTCCCTCCATTATAAGGGGTAGCTGTACTGAATAAGCCACTAAACATATCCGCGTTAAGGTTGGTCTGTAGCTGATAGATCCAGTTGGTAGAACTTTGCTGGTTTCTCTGCATCAATTTCAGGGGATTTACAATCTGGGTGAAATCGGCATTGAAATTTTCAGGACCTCCAATGTACTCCTGGTTATATTTATCAAATTCGCCCGTGCAGCCTAAAGCAGCAAATAGCATACATGCACTGAGTGAAATGGTTTTAATATGAGATATTTTCATTTTGTTAAAATTAGAAGTTAGCTTTTAATGACAGACCAACTGATCTGGTAATCGGCATTCCAAACATATCGATACCTACACCTCCAGGATTAACTCCTGATACTTGTTCAGGATCGAATGGAGCGTCTTTATATAAGAAAAACAGGTTGCTTCCGATTAAGCTTATTGTTGCATTTTCCATATATTTTGAATGTACACCAAACGTGTATGAAATAGAAGCCTGTCTCAAACGCACGGCTGTCGCTTTATACATGTATGGTTCATCAATAGATCCTGATACTTTAGAATAGTATTTTTCAGCATCAGTCAATCCTGTATAAGGAGTACCGTTTTCGTAAACTGCATTTGGAATGGATACTCCTCCGTTATCACGGGCATCTGCGCTGGCCTTGCTTACCCCATACTGATCATTTTTAGCCTGGGTGTAGCCTAATACTTTTCCACCAAATTTTCCGTCAATAAGGAAACTGATTCCCAGTTTTCCGATATTGAATGAGTTGTTGAAGCCAAGGATGAATTTAGGGTTTGGATTTCCAAGGTACTGAACCTGGTTCTCATCCCTTAACGGAACTCCGTCTGCATCCACAATGATTCTTCCCTGACCGTCTCTTTTGAATACTGATCCATAAATATCACCGAAGGAACCTCCTACTTTTAATCTGTTATATCCTCCTCCTGTAAGCACAAAGGTTTTGTCTGCAGGAATCTGTAATCTGGATGGGAAAAGTTCTTTAATGGTATTTTTATTGGCGGAAGCATTTATTGTAGTTGTCCAGTCAAATTTGCTTCCCGCAAATACTTTATAAGATAAGCTGGATTCAAATCCTACATTCTGAATTTTTCCGGCATTAACATCAAATCTTCCGGTTCCGAATCCTAAGTTGGAAGATATTTCCACTGCCTGCAAAAGCTGGTTGGATACTACTGAATTATAGTAAGTGAAGTCAAAGCTTAAACGGTTATTTAAAAGTTTAAGTTCTGTTCCTGCCTCAAAAGTTTTGTTAAGTTCCGGTTTCGCAAAGAGTTCAGAAAATTCCGGATTGGTAACCGGTGATGAATTAGGAGTAATCATAGTTCCTGCATTTACCTGATAACGGTAAATATTAGGAGCTGTCAGGTTGGAATACAATCCGTTTCCAACTTCTGCATAGGAAGCTCTCACTTTCCAGAAATTGATGGATTCTGAAATATTAAAGATTTCTGATAAGATGGCATTGAAACCAATCGATTCATAATCAAAAGAAACTCTGCCGGTTCCCGACAGCGTTGAATCCCAGTCATTTCTGAAGGTAAGATCCAGATATAAGAATTTTTTATATCCTAAGTTAGCACTGGCAAAGACGGACTGGGTCTGTTTTTTTGTTCTGTATATTACATAACTCACTCCATTTCCGTTCTGGCCTGGCCATTGTAAATTATTCAATTCAAACAGGTTAGGAATTACCAAAAGATTATTCTCTAAACTACTTGATGAATATCTTTGTGTATTTATACTCCCGCCCACCGTAAAATCCAAAGAAATATCATCAGTAATTTTCGGGCTTCCGATTAATAATGCGTCGCCGTAAGTAGATGTACTTTCAATTACATCTTTGTAAATCTTACCATTATCATTTCCACCTAACAAAACAGGCAACGAATAAACTGCTACATTACGCTGGCTGTCTGAGGTAGTATAATTGTAATTTCCTCTTACCCTGGCCGATAGCCAAGGATTGATCTGATAGCTCAATGTCGCTGCACTGTAAAGATTTTTATTCTTTGTTGTCACAGGGTTTTTATAAAGAATCCAATATGGGTTTTGAGATTCCACGCTAAAGCTTCCGTCCGGTTTTATGGCCCACCAGTTCTGTGCAGGAAGCAGTCTGTTATTATTTTGATATGCATATTTTGAACCGCTGAACTGATCGAAATCAACACCTCTCGGTAACCAATACAGGTTTACAAGCGGGGAGTAATAGGAACCCGGAGTCAGCCTGTTTTTGCTGTTTTGTAACGATCCCATGAAGTTAGCATCAAGTGTCAGCTTATCATCAAGGAATTTACTTGAATTCCTGAAATTAATATTATACTGATCAAATACTGATGTAGGAATAATTCCTTTATTTGTCGTATTCCCTATAGAGAAAAAGTTATTGGACTTTTCATTTCCTGACTGGAATGAAAGGTTGTTAACCCATGTAGTCCCGGTCTGTAAAAAATCTTTCAGATAATCTTTTGAAGCTCCTTTTGGACCCCAGCTCTGTTGGGAACCTGTTTGTCCTGTATTAGGATCATAAGGAATAGTCTGAAGATAGCTGTGTTGCAGTTCAGGCAGGCTATAGGCCTGATCAAGAGTTAAACTTGTTGTATAAGATAATTTACTTCTACCTGCTTTTCCTTTTTTCGTTACAATCAAAACGGCACCGTTACCTCCCGCAGCACCGTATAATGCCGCCGCTGAAGCACCTTTAAGGAAATTGATGCTTTCAATGTCTTCAGGATTGATTGTACTTAAAACATCTCCGGTATCCGGCATGGAAGCAAAAAAGTCTACATTGGGTCCCTTTGTATTGTTAATGATAGGAATCCCATCAATCACATATAACGGCTGGCTGTTTCTTGTAGATTTATCCCCTCTCATCACCACCCTCACGGATCCTCCTACACCACCATTGGTTTTATTAATCTGCACATTGGAAACTTTTCCGTTGATTGAATTCAAAAGATTGGGTGTTTTTACTTCTGTAAGCTCATCCCCTCCAATCTGCTGGCTGGAGTACGTTAAGGACCGTACCTGCCTTTTTATCCCCAAAGAAGTAACAACCACCTCTTCTATTTTGGTTGTTTTAGCAGTATCTGCCTTTTTTGTTTCCTGTGCGTAGGCAGATAAAGAAATAGCTAATAAAACCGGTATAACAGTTTTTCTCATAAGGTTAGTTTTATTAAGATTTATTTGAGAATCAACTACATCGCTTTAAATATTACATGCATTTCAAAATGATATTTATCTTCATTTTTCAGCAACATTTGCATCAAATAATTAAAGTTTTGTTAAGATTTAATTCATATTAGCAAATCTAAATTTTGTTCACAGCCAGATATAATGCTATTTTATCATAAAACGATATTATTTTTTCACATACTTTAAAAACACCGCATTTATCAATTGATTATCAATAAAATAACACAAATTCTTACTGTATTTCACCTCCTGTTATATAATGCTTTTTTTGCATTTTTTGATTAAAATACATCGACATCATAAAAAAATCCGGATATAACTACCCGGATCTAATGACAAAAAACGCCTATTTTCAATAAACATCTTATTCTATTTTCTTCACTCCTTTAAAAAGTTCTTTAAATTCAGTAGGAGTCGTTTTTTTAATCGATTTGAAAACTTTATTAAAGTTCGCTATGTTATTGAAGCCTGCCTCAAATGCAGTTTCAAAAACGGTGAGGTTCTTCTCCATCAGCCAGCGTGCAGCGTAACTGATCCTGATCTCGTTTAAGTAATTCACAAAAGTCTTACCTGTTCTTTTCTTGATGAACCTGTTGAAAGTCACACTGCTCATATTAATAAGGGATGCAGCATCATGAAGGGTTATTTTGCTTTCAAAATTTTTATGGACAAAATCATGTACAATCTTCATTTTATCATTATCCGCAAAGGTCTCCAGCTCTATACTGTAGGAAGACAATAGTGTTTTGTCCTCTGCAACGGCCAGCTCGTTGAGAATCTTCATGATCTCGATAAAAGATTCGAAACTGTTCATTTTGGACAGGTTGAAAAAAGAATCTTTAAGCTTTTCTGCCGTTTCCTGGGAAAACAATATTCCCCGGATAGACTCTTTCATCAGGTTACTGATAGGTTTCAAAATATTTTTATCCATCATGGACTGATTGAAAAAGTCCTGATTGAATTGAACCGTAATCTCGTGGGTCTTCCGGTTCTTGCATTTATAATTAGCCCAACAGTGCGGAAGATTGGGGCCCACCAAAACCAGCTCAATATCGCCGATCTCACCGGTATGGTCACCAATCATTCTGCGGTATCCCTTTCCTTTGCTGATAAAATTGATTTCAATCTCCGGATGATAATGATAGGGAAAATCAAAAGATGCCTTTATCCGGTCAAACACAAGAAAACTGTCCTCGGGAGATAATGGCGTTATTTCTCTCAAAATATTTTCTAGCTTGCTCATCTAATTTTTGAAGAAATTAAAGTTATAATTCAAATACAGTATTTTTTTACAAATTTGATAAAAAACCCAATAACTACTACATAATTTTTAGATTTTTTATTTTTTTATTAAAAAAGATGAAAAAACAAGGAATACCTATTTTAAAAAATTTCTGATATATGAGGAAACTTTGAAAGACGGTTTTGCTTATTAATGTGGGTAAAATATTCTTTTGTATCTTTAGACTAAAGTAAAAGTATGCAGGAGCAACTTATTTTTGAAGATCACTACAAAAAACTCGGACTTGAAATTTTCTCCGAAAAAAATCTGGAAACCATCAATGGAAATAAATTCAGATATGATATTAAAATCCTCTTCATCCCGGCAGGTTATGAACTTACCGTAGATTTTAATCATTATAAAGTTTCTGTGCCTTCCCTGTTTTTTCTTACCAGCCAGCACCTGAAAATAGAAAAAGGAAAAGAAGACTCCATGCTGCTGTACTACAACCGGGATTTTTACTGTATTCAGATTCATGACAAAGAGGTAGCCTGCGACGGGCTTCTTTTTCACAATGTATTCGAAATACCTTTTGTAGAGCTTACTAATAAGGAAACATCCGATATTAAAAATTTATTCGGAAATATAAAGGATGAGCTGGAATGGAAAGATTCCTCTGCCGAGGAAATGATCAGAACGTATGTAAAGCAGATCATCATCCGTGCTACAAGAAGCTGGAAAAAGCAGCACCTTAATAATGATACTGTAAAAATTCCCGGCAGTGAACTGGAGGTTTTCAGGGATTTCAGCAGGTATCTGGAAATTCATTTCAGGGAAAAACATAATGTATCAGATTATGCAGAACTTCTTCATCTGGCTCCCAAAACGTTAACCCATAAATTTAAAACCCTGAACCTGGAATCTCCAAATCAGCTAATCATCAACAGGATTTTACTGGAAGCCAAAAGACTTTTATTTTATACCGATAAACCCGTTAAAGAGATTGCCTATGATTTAGGCTATGAAGATCCGGCTTACTTCAACCGCCTTTTCACCAATAAAACGGGAAATACACCTGCAAATTTCAAAAAAAATTACCATTCGGGAAAAAAGTACAATATTTAATCCTTTTTATCTATTGAATCGGGCAAAGAACCAACATATCTTTGTATTATCAAAATCAACATATTAAACAATAAAAAAACAAACATTATGAGACGTAACGCAACTGCCGTTTGGAACGGTAACATCAAAGAAGGTAAAGGACATTTAACTACTCAAAGTACAACTTTGAACGAAACTCAATATTCTTTCAACAGCCGTTTCGCGGACGGAGTAGGAACAAATCCTGAAGAATTACTGGCAGCAGCCCATGCAGGATGTTTTACGATGAAACTTAGTGCTGAGCTTTCCCAGGCAGGTTTCACTCCGGAAGAATTAAAAACAACTTCCGTGATCACCCTTGATCCAAGTATCGGGAAAATCACCAAATCCGAATTAACCCTTGCTGCAAAAGTTCCGGGGCTTTCTGAAGAAGAATTCCAGAAGTATGCAAAAATAGCAGAGGAAGGATGCCCGGTAAGTGCTGCTTTTAATTTTGAAATTACCCTGAATGCTACTTTAGCTTAGTTGTATAGAATTTTACCTGAACCGTTAAGATTTTTAAGGGGATAAAGAAGGTTAAGGAAGTATCTGATGATATTTTAGGCAGCCTGTATCTGCCTGCAGCTTCTTAACTATACTTTACTGCTTAATAATCTTAATGGTTTATTTTTTTAGAGGTTTATTATCTGAGTTTTTTTAAAACAATTTAAAAATAAAATATACCGATCGGTATATTTTTGTATATTTGTATTGAAATTTAAATACTTCAATGTCAAAAGCAGAAAAAACCAGACAGTTCATTATTGAAAAAACAGCCTCTTTGTTCAATACCAAAGGCTATTTGTCTACGTCTTTGTCTGACATTTCGGAAGCTACGGGTCTTACAAAGGGAAGTATCTACGGAAATTTTGAAAATAAAGACGAAGTTGCACTGGAGGTTTATAAGTATAATGCTGCATTGCAGGCAAAAAACATGACGAGATCTTTCAGTGATGAATTTGCAACTACTATAGATAAACTCCATGCTATTGTCGGTTTTTACCGGAAAAACTGGAAAGTAGTATTCGAAAACGGAGGCTGCCCCCTGATGAATGCAGCCACAGAAGCTGATGATATTTTTCCTGACCTGAAAAAACAGGTAACCCAGTCTTTTGAAAGCTGGATCCAAAAAATAACATCCGTCATTATTGATGGACAGGAAAATGGAGAAATACAACCGGACATTCATGCTGATGAATACGGATCGCTCTTCATTATGCTTATAGAAGGCGGAATACTCCTCTCCAAAACAACAGGAGATGAAAAGTATTTAAACCGTGCCTTAAACAGAATAGCACTCATGATCGACAAAGAACTAAAAATACTTCCGTCATAAAATTTTCATTATGGAAACAAAAAAAGTGGCCATCGTAGGATACAGCAGAATTCCTTTCGCCAGAATCAATACCGCCTATGCAGACCTGGATAATCAGGAACTTCTGGAAGCAACACTTAACGGACTGATCTCGAAATACCATTTGCAGAGAAAGCTTCTTGGTGAAGTGGCTGGAGGAGCCGTTATCAAGCATATTTCAGAAAGCAACCTCATCCGGGAAACCGTAATGAATACGGCTCTTGATCCGGCAACACCTGCATGCGATCTTCAGCAGGCCTGCGATACGGGAATTGAAGCAGCAGTGTACATCGGAAATAAAATTGCTTTAGGCCAGATCGAAAGCGGAATCGCCTGCGGAGTTGAAGCGATGAGCAACATTCCGTTTGAATCCGCACCGAGATTGAGAAAAGCACTATTAAAAGCCAATAAAGAAAAATCAGCATTTGGAAAACTGAAACAGCTCCTCACCCCAAAACTGAAAGACTGGATGCCGGTACCTTACAAAGGTCAGGAACCCAAAACAGGCCTGGTCATGGGTGGACACACAGAAATAACAGCCAAATATTACAAGATCTCCCGTGACGAACAGGATGAATTGGCTTTAAAAAGTCATCAGAATATGGCCAAAGCTTATGATGAAAGATTTTTTGATGATATGATTGTGCCCGCGTTCGGTTTAGATAAAGACAACAATCTCCGCAGAGATACCAGCCTTGAAAAGCTCTCCCAACTGAAACCTGCTTTTGATAAAGAGAACGGAACCCTGACTGCCGGAAATTCAACACCATTTACAGATGGGGCATCTGCCGTTCTGCTGGCCAGTGAGGAATGGGCCAAGGCTAATAACCTTCCTGTTTTAGCCTATATTACATTTTCAGAAGTAGCAGGGATAGAATATGTTGAAAATAAACAAAACCTTCTTCTTGCCCCTGTTTTCGCTGCGGAAAGAATGCTTAAAAAAGCAGGAATAGGTCTGGAAGATTTTGATTATTATGAAATTCATGAAGCATTTGCTGCGCAGGTTCTTGCCACCGTCAAAATCTGGGAAAATGATGATCTGGCTAAAAAATTTGGTCTCGAAAAAGCATTGGGAAAAATCGACAGAAATAAACTGAATGTAAAAGGCGGAAGTCTGGCCGTAGCCCACCCTTTTGCAGCAACAGGCGGAAGAATTATCGGAACTCTGGCAAAACTTCTCCACGAAAAAGGAAGCGGAAAAGGCTTTATTTCTATCTGTGCCGCACGGGGGCAAGGGGTTACTATGATTTTAGAAAAATAAACAGAAATATGGACAGATTAGCACAGCTGCAGCAATTCATCGGAAAAGAATTCGATCAGTCACCATCACCGTTTATGAAGTGGCTCAACCCCATCGTTCTTTCAGCAGAAGAAGGGCATCTGGAGTTTCAATATAAAGTAAGGTCTGAATGGCTCAATCCTATCGGAAACCTCCACGGTGGAGTAACAGCAGCCATTATTGATGATATCATCGGAGCCACTATGTTTTCGCTGAATGAAAATTCTTTTATAACAACCATCAATAATGTGATCGATTATTTTTCAGCTGCAAAAGAAAATGATAATATTGTAGCTGAAACGAAAATTATAAAAAGAGGCCGGCAGTTTGTGAATGCCCAATGCGAAATATGGAACGCAGACAAAACAAGACTGATTGCCCGAGGAACCTCTAACCTATTCAAAATTAATAACTAAATATGAAAAGAGTTGTCATTACAGGACTGGGCGCAGTAACGCCTTTGGGGAACAATGTCGAAGATTTTTGGCAAAACAGTATTAACGGTGTCAGCGGAGCGGGTTTAATTACTCATTTTGATTCAGAGAAATTTAAAGTACACTTTGCCTGTGAAGTGAAAAACTTTGATCCGAAAGTTTACCTGACCCACAACGAAATAAAAAGAAGCGATTTATTTTCACAATATGCTATGTACGCTTCTACCGAAGCTATTCAGGATTCCGGACTTGAACTGGAAAAAATGGATCCTTTTGATACCGGCGTGATCTGGGGAACCGGACAAGGCGGGATGGTGACCTTTGAAGGTGAAGTCATGAATTTTGCAGGCGGAGACGGAACACCCAAATTCAATCCTTTCTTCGTTCCTAAATTTATTGCCAATATGGCTTCGGGAATGATTTCTATGAAATTCGGCCTGCAGGGGATTAATTATACTACCATTTCAGCATGTGCGACAGGAAATACAGCTTTGATGGATGCCTTCAATTATATTCGTCTTGGAAAAGCCAAGGTCATCATAAGCGGGGGATCTGAAGCCGCAATCACACCTGCTTCTATAGGTGGATTTTCGGTGATGAAGGCGATGTCTACCAGAAATGATGATTATGCAACCGCAAGCCGTCCTTATGATGCCGAAAGAGACGGTTTTGTAATGGGTGAAGGTGCCGGTGCCCTGGTTCTTGAAGAATATGAACACGCGAAAGCAAGAGGCGCTAAAATTTACGCAGAACTGGCCGGAGCTGCCATGACTGCCGATGCTTACCACATGACCGCACCTCATCCGGAAGGCATAAGTGCCATTAAAGCAATGCAGCTTGCCATGAAAGAGGCTGGCGCCAATACAGAAGACATTGATTATCTAAACCCTCACGCTACTTCTACTCCGATTGGAGATGTGATTGAGCTGAATGCGATCAGTAAAATATTTAGAGGAAATAAAAACCTTGACATCAGTGCAACGAAATCTATGACAGGTCATTTACTGGGTGCCGCAGGTGCTGCTGAAGCGATCCTTTCCATTAAAGCTGTAGAAAAAGGAATTATTCCTCCTACAATCAATCTTCACAATATTGATGAAAACATTCCTAAAGATGTGAATATTGTTTTCGGAGAAGCTAAAGAAAAGAATATTAATTTTGCCTTAAGCAATGCTTTCGGATTCGGGGGGCACAATGCCACTCTGGTTTTTAAGAAGTTTTCTTAGCTTTATTCTCAAAAATAATTTCATGTCAAAACTAAAAGAAATACGGGAGCTTCAAAACCTGACTCAGGAAGAGTTGGCTAAAAGCTCCGGTATTTCTGTAAGAACAATACAAAGAATAGAAGCCGGGACCATTCCTAAAGGATACACTCTTCGAACATTATCAAAAACCTTAGGAATTTCAGAAGACGTACTTCAAAATATTCCAATCCCAGAAACTGAAAAAGAGAACATTTTAGCTCAGGAAAATAAGGAGGAACCAACAATCAATTATTCTTTACTCAAGATCATCAATCTATCATCGATCCCTTTTATATTATTCCCTCCTCTGAATATTTTGGTGCCTATTCTTTTAATGTTTAAACTCAAACAGAAAAATATTTTGGCAAAACAGATCATTTCTATTCAGATTCTATGGACAATTATAGGACCTGTTATTTTTATGTTGTGGATCTTTTTAAAGCTTAGAGGAAACTATACTTTAGCGATAATGGTGATCATTGTCTTATCAAATCTTTTTGTGGTCATTCGAAATACATTTGAAATTGACAAGAAACAAAAATTACTTTATAAGCTGAATTTCAACATGATATAGCCAAATAAAGTAATTGTCGGGTTTTTGTCGGGCTAATTTTTTTGTCTTGGAAACAAGAAATTGAAACTTTGCTGAAAAATTAAAAGCAATGACAAAGACCATTTATTTTTCATTTTTCTTCTCCATTCTTTTTTTATTTAAAGCTAATGCACAGACAGAAAAAGTCGATCCTGTCTTCAATAATGATATTACCATCGAAAATTGGTTAAAGGAAAATCATATCCACACTCTCGGACTCGGAATTATTGAAAGCGGAAAACTGAAACAAATACAAGTTTTTGGCGAAATCAAGGATGGAATTTCCGCTCCTTATAATACAATGTTCAATGTGGCATCGCTTACCAAACCCATTACTGCAATGGTTGCTTTGCAATTAATTAGTTCAGGAAAATGGGACCTTGATGAGCCTGTCTACAAATATTGGATAGATCCTGATATTATAAATGATCCGAGAAGCAGAAAACTAACCACCAGAATCATCTTGAGCCATCAGACAGGATTTCCAAACTGGCGATGGATGAAGGAAAATAAAAAATTAACTTTCGATTTTGAACCCGGGACAAAATATCAATATTCGGGCGAAGGAATGGAATATCTTAGAAAAGCTATGGAAAGCAAATTCAAAAAAAGCATAGAAGAATTAGCCAAAGAACTTCTGTTTCAATCTCTGGGAATGCATGATACCAATTATATTTGGGACAATAAAACCGATGAATCAAGATTCGCGATCGGATATGATAAAACAGGAAAACCTTATAAGACCGTAAAAAATGAAACAGCAAACGCAGCAGACGACCTGCACACAACAATAGAAGATTACGGAAATTTTCTGGTCAATATTATTAACGGAGGAAATCTGAATAAATATATTTATTCTGAAATGATAAAAAAGCAGGTGAAAACAAAAGAAAATAAATATTTCGGACTTGGGTTTGAGATCTACGACCTGGGAAATGATGAATTTGCATTATCTCACGGAGGTTCAGATTTAGGAAGTCAGTGTATCACTTTCATTTTACCTAAATCCAAGCAGGGAATCTTAATTTTTACAAATGCTGATGAGGGCTATAAGGTCTTTGAAAAATTGATCCTTCATTATCTAGGAGAAAAAGGGCAAAAGATTATAGACATAGAAACAAAATAAAAAAGCAGTCAATTTTGACTGCTTTTCCTTTTATAACTGGTCCCAAATAATGAAATAAATTTCCTATCTGGTATCAGAAATAAAATAATCCTCTGCATGGTCAGCAATCGGAATATAAAGCCTTTCCCATTTTTCCCCTTCTATTATATCCCAGCTGTGTCCTTCTCCTTTAGTATCTTCAGCGAGCAAAATGATCCCAGGTTCAATAATAAACGTAGAACCATTGCTTACCGTGAATCTTATATTTCCCTTTAATGTTACAACATATTGCCTTCTTGGAGCCGGATGGGTAACCTTTTCCCATTCTTCAACAGTGTTGCTGATCCAAAAAGTGGTTGTATTCATTGGCTTTAGGGTCGGAATTTTCCCTTTTTCGAACGTACATGTTCCATCGGGATTATTCGTCAGCCTAACGGCAGAAATAAATTCTGAAGAATCTTCCATTTCAGATCATTATGACTTTAACCACTCTGAAGAAGAAAGATAATTCTGATCCGGATAATAGATGAAAAGGCAGTTTCGTCCTTTTATCGTATTAATAATCGGCTGTGTCAATGCTTTCGGTATTGCCGGACATCCCCAGCTTCTTCCGATTCTTTTGTGCATGGATGCAAATTCATCACTTACATAATCTGCTCCATGCATGACGATTGCTCTTCTGTACGCTGCGTCATTAAAGCCTTTATCCATCCCCAACAGTTTCAAAGAATATCCGTTGTCTCCCTGGTAAGTGGCATCTGTGATATAAAATCCTAAGCTGCTCTGCAGCGAACTTTCCGTATTAGAAAAATTCGTCGCAAATTCTTCGCCTGTATTTTTCCCGTGTGCTACCAGTGAATTGAACAGTACCTTTTTCTCATTGGTATCAATCACCCAAAGTCTTTTAGTATTCGAAGACATAGAAAAATCGCAGATAGTCAATAAATGCGACTCCGGGCTCAATAATCCTGATTTTTTTAAATTTTCAAAACCTGTTAATGCTTTTGCGAAAACTTCGTAATTCAGTTCGTGCTCAGGTTCAAATTGAATTGATTTGTACAATTCTTCTGATGAAGATGTGGTAGAAGTGGTCTTCTCAGATTTCGTGTCTGCTGCTTTTACAATTTTTGTTGTGCTGACATTCTCACTCTTTACAGCCTTTTTTGGCGAAAGATAGAATGAAGTCGTGACCAGATATAACAGGCCTAATACACTATAAATTCCTTTCATTCAATACTATTAAATTCCAAATTAGTGAGGCAAAATTATAAAAACATAATTACCAGACCCATATAAATCTACAAAGTTTAACTGAATTTAAGAAACTTTAACGTCCTGATTTCGTGAATTAAAGGCAGTTTATTTTTGAGAATCGCCAACAAATTCCAGGCTTACAGAATTCATGCAATATCGTAATCCTGTGGGTTTCGGGCCGTCGTCAAAAACATGTCCAAGGTGTGAATCGCAGCGCTTGCAAAGAACTTCCACTCTTTCCATTCCATACGCAGTATCCCTTTTATAATAAACTCCTTCTTTATCTGCTTCAAAAAAGCTTGGCCATCCGCAGCTGCTTGCAAATTTTGAGGTTGAACGGAAAAGATGGTTTCCACAAACGGCACAATAATAATCGCCCGTTTCGTCAAATTCATTATATTTTCCAGTAAATGCTCTTTCGGTAGCTGCTTCCCTGGCAATTGCATACAGGTCCGGAGCAAGGATCTTTTTCCACTCTTCATTGGAAATGTTAAGTTTTGTGGTATCGGTTCTGGAATAGTATGGATTGTTTTTTGCTTCTTTATTTTCCATAAGGGATGTTTTAATAGACTGATATTTCTGCGGACACGCCTGCAAAAAAGTTAATAATATGATGAAAACTAAAAATTTCATTGTAAATTTTAGTCCAGAATTTCATTCCAGTTCAGGAATGATGGTTTCATTACCAAATTTAGTAAATTTGAGAATATGAATGATGAAGCAAAAAGAAAACAACTAAGAAAATATAAAATGTTTGCCACCGGATTATTTATCCTGATGGCTGTTATTTTTATTGTCACAACCATACTTCAGAAGTCGAATCCATCACATTGGATCGGGTATGTAAGGGCTTTTTCTGAGGCAGCAATGGTGGGTGCGCTTGCGGACTGGTTCGCTGTAACCGCTTTATTCCGGCATCCTCTAGGACTTCCTATTCCTCATACCAATCTTATTGAAAACAGCAAACAGAGGCTGGGTGACAATCTCGGAAGCTTTGTGGTGAGCAATTTCCTTTCGCCACAGAATATACGTCCATACATCCAAAAGCTTAAAATTTCAAATTTTGTAGGCGAATGGCTGACCAAGGAGAAAAATCAGGACATTCTGATCAGAAACCTGTCGGATATCGTCCTGGATATTCTCAATAAACTTGATGATACCTCAGTAAGCCAGTTTATCAGCAAGAAAGTATCCGAAATGACGGATGATATCAAATTAAACAAAGTAGTAGGAAACGGAATCAGCTATATTCTGGAAAAAAATGATCACCAGAGAATGGTAACCAATCTTTCCAGACAGATAAAAGATTATATTATTGAGAATGATGAAATGATCAAAGACCGTGTGCAAAAAGGAAGCTACTCCTTTATTCCGGCTTTCGTTGATAACAAGATTGCCGATAAAATTGCCAGCGGGCTTTCAGATTTCTTCAAAGAAATTGAAGGGGATCCGGAGCATGAAATCCGGAACCTTGTTACCCGGAAAATTCAGGAGTTTTCTACAGACCTGAAAGAAGACCCGAAATGGGACGAGGAATTTAAAAGCATTAAAAATGGTCTCCTGAAAAGTGATAAACTGGATGAATATTCCACTGATATCTGGGTTTCCATTAAGAAAACCCTGATGAAGGAATTACAGGATGATCAATCTTCTTTAAAAAACTATCTTAGCAAAAACCTGAACGAGTTTTCCCAAAATTTAAAAACGGATGAAAATCTTCAGAATAAAATAGATCATTGGGTAAGGGTAACTGCCTACAAATATATTCTTAAAAACACCCACCAGTTCGGAAACCTCATCAGTTCTACGGTAGGCAACTGGCAGGGCAAAGAATTAAGCGAAAAGCTGGAACTGGAAGTGGGAAAAGACCTTCAGTTTATCCGGGTCAACGGAACTTTGGTCGGCGGGCTGGTCGGACTGATTATCTATACGATAGCTCATTTCTTTCTCTGAAAAGCTCAATAAAAACTATAACCCAACCATGAAAAAAATCTTTACTTTATTATTTTCCTTAAGCTTAACATTTTTTCTTTGCCAGAAAGTTGAACTTAAGGAAATAACCGATTCCTCACAGGTTTTTAAAGGTGAAATTGCAGGAATCCCCATTACCATGCAACTCAATTATACCGGAATTGTAGATTGCAGTCAATATCAGCATTTTGTGGACGGCTGGTATTATTATAACAAACATCAGAAGAAGATTCCCCTATCCGGAATTTATGATTATGGTAAACTATATCTCTATAATTTTGGAAGTAAACAAAAGCAGAGTTTTAAAATACTTCAGGATAAGATTACTTCTCCCCAGCTTATCGAAAAAACAGACAGTATAGCACAGACACTAAAGCCAAAAGAAAGCTTTGACTTTACGAATGAAGATCTGCACACAGATATTACCGGAAATTTTCATTTGAAAAATAAAACTTATGCGGTAAAATTATTTACCATTGACAATACAATTTATAGGTTTAATAATTACCTCATCCTTCCTGATAATAAGAAAATAAACACCTATGATTTCATAGACCGATATGGCGGTAATGAATTAATATCCTATAAATCTGACAATGCAGGAAACAGGGTTCTTTTATATTTTGAACATACGTCCAATTTCAATGCATGCGGAATGTGCGGGGCAAGTGAAGGCGAAAAAGGCTACAGAATCCTGTATTTTACCAAGGACTGGAATTATAAAAACTATGAGGAATTCCTGACCGAAAGCTGTCTGCAAAACATCTACGACACGACTGAGACAAAATCTAAAGACCGGAAAATATTAAAGTATAAGATCGGCAAAACCACAACTTCTCCGGCTTATACCCTTACTGTTGATCTAAACAATGTTTCTGTAATAAAAACAAAATAAAAAAGAGAGCTTTTCAACTCTCTTTTGTCTTATCTTGGAAGCCTGCTCGCTCTTTTTAAAAGTTCTTTATTGATCTCATTGATCAGTTCCGGCCCTTCGTAGATAAATCCGGTGTAAAGTTGTACCAGAATTGCTCCGGCATCCAGTTTCTCCATTGCATCCTTTGCAGAATGAATCCCTCCTACCCCGATGATCGGAAAAGCTCTGTTGCTTTTATCAGAAAGGTATCTGATCATTTTTGTACTTCTTTCGCGGATAGGTTTCCCGCTTAAACCCCCGTTTCCGATTTCTGCTAAAGTCTCAGGGGAAGTTTTCAGCCCTTCTCTGTTGACAGAAGTATTAGAAACTACAATTCCATCGATTTTTGTTTCTGCAATCAATTCTATAATTTCATCTAATTGATTATTATTCAAATCCGGGGCGATTTTCAGTAATATTGGTTTCTGTACAGCTTTTGACTGATTGATTTTTTTAACTTCAGTAATCAGCTCACGCAGGTATTCCACATCTTCCAGCTTGGCGTGGCTTCCTACATTCGGGCAGCTTACATTCAGGACGAAGTAATCTACATGGGGATGAAGACCTTCAAAACAGTCCAGATAATCCTGGGTATAGTTTTCCGGTTTTGTATCGGTATTTTTTCCGATGTTTCCACCGATGATTATTTTTCCTTTGTTGGATTTCAGCTTTTCGATTGCTGCTTCAAGACCATCGTTATTGAACCCCATCCTGTTGATAATTCCACCATCTTCAATGAGACGGAACAGTCTTTTCTTAGGATTTCCAGCCTGAGCTCTTGGAGTTACCGTTCCAATTTCTACAAAGCCGAAGCCCAAATCGCCCAATTCATTAAATAAAACAGCATTTTTATCAAAACCTGCGGCCAGTCCTACAGGATTTTTAAATTTCAATCCGAAAACTTCTCTTTCCAGACGTTTGTCTTCAATAGGTTTGGGTAAAAATAGCTTGGTAAGAAATCCAAAATTTTTAAGCATTGAAAATGTAAAATGATGAACTTCTTCGGGATCAAATTTGAAGAGAATGGGTCTGATGATACTTTTGTACATTGAAAAAAAGTTTTACAAAAATACTTATTTTAAAATTAATCTTTAATTGACCTGTGATATTTTATCAAAATGCATTTTATATACAACATCTATAAATGTGAATCTGCATAATCGTAACAGCACTTAAGAATAAGAACTTAAATCGAAATTCAAAATATCCCCTACTCTTCTGAACTCGTCATCTATAGTGGCATTTACCGTAATTCTTTCGTTAGAAACAGGATGATTAAAAATCAATTGATGGGCGTGAAGCGTCATTTTGTTGATACCAAATGTTTGAAGCCACAATTTATTTTGTTTATTGCAACCATGTTTGCGACAGCCTAAAATCGGATGCAGGATATGTTTGAAATGCTTTCTCAACTGATGAAATCGTCCTGTTTCAGGAATAGCCTCCACCAGACAATATCTGGAAGTTCGATGTTTTAAAAAAGGCAGGTCTATTTCCGAAGCCTGTAAACGGTGATAATAAGTAACTGCATTCTGCTTGACTTCATTTTCATTAACTAAATCGTAATCAATCGTTTCTTCTTCTTTTGCCCAACCTCGGAGAATGGCTATGTATTTCTTTTCTACTATTTTTTCCTCAAATTGAGTGCTCATCATTCTCAGCGTATCTTTATCTAAAGTGAATAACAAAACCCCCGAAGTTTTTCGGTCTAAACGATGTACAGGATAAACTTTCTGTCCGATTTGCTTTCTCAATTCCTGAATGGCGTAAGTATCGGCTTCTCCAGAATAAAAAGATTTATGAACCAGTAATCCGCTTGGTTTATTGATAGCAATAAGATGTTCGTCGCGATAAAGAATTTCTAACATGGGGCAAAAGTAGAGATTTTTTGACTGATCTCCAGCCCTGATTGAGTGGTATGTCTGAGCTCTTTTCTAGGTTTTGGGTTGCGGCGGCGGAGCCGCAGCAATCCAAAACCTAGAAAAAGCGAGTAGCGAAAGCAGGTTCCCGGCTCCTAATTGTCATGTATATAAAAACTTCCATCTTCCCTCCTCAACTTCCCGCTTTTTCACTATTTTTGCACATCAGACGTAAAAAAATTATGGCAAAGCAAGAAGATGTTTTCAAGAAAGTGATTTCTCACGCTAAAGAATATGGTTTTATTTTTCCTTCCAGTGAGATCTATGACGGTTTATCCGCTGTTTATGATTATGGACAGAACGGTGCCGAATTAAAAAACAATATCAAACAATATTGGTGGAAAGCTATGGTACAGCTTAACGAAAATATTGTGGGTATTGATTCCGCGATCCTTATGCACCCTACCACATGGAAGGCATCGGGCCACGTAGACGCTTTCAACGATCCATTGATTGACAATAAAGATTCTAAAAAACGTTTCAGAGCAGACGTTTTGGTAGAAGATTACTGTGCTAAAATTGAAGACAAAGAGAATAAAGAAATTGAAAAGGCAGCGAAAAGATTCGGTGATGCTTTCGATAAGGATCAATTTGTTGCAACGAATCCAAAAATTCTTGAATACAGAGCAAAAAGAGAGGCTATCCTTTCCAGGCTGGCAAAATCTCTTGAAAATGAAGACCTTGCTGATGTAAAAGCTTTAATTGAAGAGCTGGAAATTGCTGATCCTGATACGGGTTCTAAAAACTGGACGGAGGTAAGACAGTTCAACCTGATGTTCGGAACTAAATTGGGTGCTTCTGCAGATTCTGCAATGGATCTTTACCTAAGACCAGAGACAGCTCAGGGTATTTTCGTGAACTTTTTAAATGTTCAGAAAACTTCACGTCATAAGCTTCCTTTTGGTATTGCCCAGATCGGTAAAGCCTTCAGAAATGAAATCGTTGCCAGACAGTTTATTTTCAGAATGCGTGAATTCGAGCAGATGGAGATGCAGTTTTTTGTGGCTCCGGGAACTGAACTTGAATTCTACGAAAACTGGAAGCAAAAACGTCTGAACTGGCACTTAGCGCTTGGATTAGGGAATGAAAATTACAGATTCCATGATCATGAAAAATTAGCTCATTATGCAAATGCTGCTGCAGATATTGAATTCAACTTCCCATTTGGATTTAAGGAACTGGAAGGTATTCACTCCAGAACAGATTTCGATTTGAAAGCTCACGAAGAGTTCTCAGGAAGAAAGCTTCAGTTCTTCGATCCTGAAAGAAACGAAAACTATGTTCCTTATGTTGTGGAAACATCGGTAGGTTTAGACAGGTTATTCCTTTCTATATTTGCTCACTGTCTGAAAGATGAAACGCTTGAAGACGGTTCAGAAAGAACAGTATTGTCCTTACCTCCTGCATTGGCTCCTATCAAGGCTGCTATTCTTCCGTTGATGAAAAAAGACGGCCTGGCAGAATATGCAGAAAAAATCTTCAACGACCTGAAATATGATTTCAACCTGTTCTACGAAGAAAAAGATGCCATCGGAAAACGTTACAGAAGACAGGATGCCATCGGTACCCCTTATTGTATAACCATCGATCATGATTCTTTAACGGATCACACAGTAACGATAAGAGACAGGGATACAATGCAGCAGGAAAGAGTTCCTGTTTCAGATTTGAGAAGAATCATCGACGAAAAAACGAATTTCAGAAATTTACTTTCTAAAATATAAATTAAAGCCCCATCATTTGGGGCTTTTTTATTCCTTATCTACAACATAAGCAGATGACACAGATTCTTTTTATTAAGAATTCTTTTCTCTGAAGATAGTCTGCGGTGTCAATCATTTTATAGGTCTGGGCTGCTCCCATCACTGAAAAAATGAGAAGCACAAATACAATAAATTTTCTGGCCATATTTTCATCATTAATCGCAAAAATAGTTTATTTACCACTCGTTTCTTATTTTCTTATCAAAATTATTTTAAATTTGTTTGAGACTGATTCTCATGATCATATGAAGGCATTAAAATATGTAATAGGCGGAGCAGCCGTAGGTGCAGCCGCAGTTTATCTTTTGGGATACGATTATTTATTAAGCGGAATTTCCAAAACCTATCTCAAAGGAAAGTTAAGCGCTAATATCGACGATGGAAACCTCTTTCCGGGAAACCTCATCGCTACCAAAGAACCGGTACTCTGGACGGAAGATCCCGAATATAATCATAAGGAACTGCCTGAACACATGATTGAGAATTTAAAACACTCCAAAACAGCTGCTTTTGTAGTGATAAAAAACGGAAAAATTCTTCATGAGCAGTATTGGGACGGCTATAACCAGCTTTCCAGTACCAATTCTTTTTCTATGGCAAAAGCAGTCACTGTCATGCTATTAGGAAAAGCTCTGGAAGAGGGTATTATCCAAAATATTGACGAAAAACTCTCTGACTTTTACCCTGAATTTAAAGAGAAAGAATTCGGATGTAATGTTACTCTCAAAAATTTAGCCCAGATGGAAGCAGGACTTGACTGGGATGAAAACTACAGCAACCCCTTTCTGCCAAATGCAAAAGCTTACTATGGCAAAGATCTTGTAAAAGCTACATTTTCCAGAAGGTTTAAAGAAGAGCCCGGCACCAGATTTGAATACCAGAGCGGGTCTACCCAGCTTCTCGGATTTGCCCTGAAAAAGGCCCTTAATCAAACGTTAGCAAGCTATTTATCTGAAAAATTCTGGATTCCCATGGGAATGGAACAAAATGCCACATGGAGCACGGACGATAACGGCATGGAAAAAACATATTGCTGCATCCACTCCAATGCAAGGGATTATGCCAAGTTGGGGCAGTTATTTCTGGATAACGGAAAAGTAGGTGAAAAACAAATCTTCAGTCTGGATTTTATCGAACAGATGAAAACGCCTACTCAAAAATCCGAAGAAATCTACGGAATGGGCCTTTGGATCAATGATGATAATCCTGTTAAACATTATTACTTTCTGGGACTGCAGGGACAATATATCATCATGGTTCCGGAACACAATATGGTGATCGTAAGAACCGGAAGCTATAAGAATAATCCCAAAAATGACAGGGGAAGACCCGATCAGGTAAGATTTCTTGTTAACGAGACCGTACAATTATTTCAGTAAAAATGATGGAAAAATACAGTCCTAAAATAGATGCTTATATCGAGAAGTCCCAGGATTTCGCGAAACCTGTTTTACAGTATATCCGCGAAACTGTTCATGAATTCTGTCCCGATGCAGAAGAAACTATGAAATGGAGCTTTCCGAATTTTACCTATAAAGGGAAGATTCTCTGTGCGATGGCTTCTTTCAAACAGCATTGCACTTTCGGATTCTGGCTGGAAAAAGAAATGAAAACAATGAATGAGATTACCCGGGATATTGAAAAAAATTCCATGTTCAGCTTAGGAAAGATCGCAAAAATTGAGGATCTACCCTCCAGAACCCTGCTAAGAAAAGCAATTGCTGAAGCGATGGAGCTTACAGATATGGGAGTTACGGTAAAAAAGACAACACCCTCTAAAGTGGAGACTGAAGTTCCCGACTATTTTCAGGATGCCCTGGAAAAAAATAAAAAGGCTTTAGCTGTTTTTGAAAAAGGTTCACCTTCCTTCAGAAAAGAATACATTAACTGGATCACGGAAGCTAAAACGGAAACGACCAGAAATAAAAGAATGGAACAATCTTTGGAATGGTTAGCCGAAGGAAAATCCAGAAACTGGAAATACGAAAAAAAGTAAACACAATAAACACAAATGGAGAAAAAAATTATATTCTTTCTCTTCCTTATATTGTCAAGCACACTTTTTTCTCAAAAATTTGATTTTGAGGACCAATATCAATATGCCCGGTCACTGGCCTCTAAAAACCCTGACAGTTCCGAAATTGTACTGAATGCTATTATAGATTCTGCACAAAGGAAAAACAAGCCCAGTTATGTTGCCAAAGCTTACTATCTGAAATCCTATAACAGATATTTAAAATCGGATGCAAAAGGAACTCTTGATTTCGCAGAAAAAGCATTGAAAATTTCTTCTGAGAACAATTATGCACCCGGAAAAGCCCTCGCCTACAGGATGCTGGGAACACAATATGCAAAGCTGGGACTGCTGAAAGAAGCTTACCAAAGCCTGGATAAAGGCCTGTTCGAAATAAAACATGAAAACACTGATGAAGGGCACGAACTGAAAGGAATGATTTATAATTCTTTTTTAATCCTTCTTAATCAGGATGAGCACCAGAAGAAAGAATTTTACTCTAAAAATGCAGTCCGAGAATTTCAGCAGATCAAAAATATTCCGAGGCGGAACGAACTCCTGGTCTCTGCTTACACTAATCTGGGCTATAATTTATCTGAAACTAAGAAATTTGATGAAGCCAAGTCTTTTTTTGTGAAAGCCCTCGCCCTGGTTGGGAATGATAATTATTACCTGAGATCCAATATACTTCATGATATCGGGTTTTCATTTGCCCAGCAGAATAAGCAGGACAGTGCTGTTTTGTATTATCAGAAAGCTTTAAAAATTGCCAGTAGATACGGTTTTAACGAAAAGAAAATAGAAATTACAAAAAACCTGCAAGAGGCCTACACCCAACTGAATGACCTTCAAAATGTTCAGAAATATAAATTGAAGAATCTTGAGCTGAAGGACAGCGTTGCTTACAACCAAAAAATGGCTGTGAATGAAACCCTCAGTCACAAGGAAGAAAATTTCGACCGTCAGCTGGTAAAAAGCCACAGCCTCTCCAAAGGTCTGATTATAGCCTGTATTATTCTTCTTATCGTTTTGGGAGCAGTTATTTTTAATATGTTCAGCCTTCGAAAAAAACACAAAAGATCTGTTGCCCAAATTTATCAGCAGGGAATTACTCCTGTTGCTTATGAAGAAGACCTTCAGGAAACCGAAGATCATTCCGGGAACAATATTACAGCCGACATTAAAATTTCCCCCGAAACAGAAGAACATATCCTGGCAGGATTAAAAGCCTTTGAAGAGAACTCTGACTTTAACAAAAAAAATATTTCACGTTATAATTTATCTAATGCACTGAACGTGAACACAAAGTATTTATCTGCAGTTATTAAAAAACATAAAAATTTCAATTTCAACCAATACATCAATCATCTGAGGATCAATTATGTAGTTGATCAATTAAAGAACGAACCTCAGTTCCGCAAATACAAAATCAACCACCTCGCTGAGATTACCGGATATTCTTCCCACAGTGCTTTCTCGCTTGAATTCAAAAAAATTACGGGAATGCACCCTTCCGCATTTATCAAAGCTCTTGAAGGAATTTCCTGATTACTGTTCCGCTATGGTCAGGTTATTATATCCCCCTGTATTGTTGAGTGAAAAGCCTGCTGTAGCTAATCCGTTCAGATTAAACCAGATATAAGGCATCAGGCGTTGTCCCGTGGTCATATAAAATGAAGCCGTACAGTTGCTCCCTGCATCAATATTCCCGTTACTGTTTGAAGACATCGTATTGACACATTTTACGGTATTTACAATATTTGCGGGAAGTACTCCCGTTGTATTATCGTAAAGCTGCCATATCGCTTCTATCTGGATCGGGTTTAAAGGATCTGTTGTATAATTAATGGCAAGCGGAGCCAGATCTGTGGTAAAAGTAGCCACATAAACTCCATTCCTTGGGGCTGTGAAAATTCCTGTTGAAGCATTAAAACTGGTTCCGGAATTGCTCTCAAAAGCTTTCGTCCAGCCTACCAGATAATTACTAGCCCGGTTCTGCAGCCCCGTGGTGGTAGCTGCGGAAGGCGTAACCAGCTTTACCGTATTGTCCGTTTTTGCTGCAATAACAATCACCTTGTTAGCGGCCGGCTGTGCAGTAAGCAGGGGAAGCCACTGATTTCCATTGGAATATTCTATTCCGGAATTGTAACGTACTGCTCCTTCATCTGCCGATGCTGCTGTAAGTGTAGAAGTTCCAAAGCCAATTGCCCCGTTTCCGGAATTCCTGGCATCTACTTTCACTGCCGGGCTGTGTGTTCCTGCTCCTATTCTTCCCTCACTGGTAATTAAAACATCATTACTCTGCTGAGCGGGCGTAAATGAAGTTCCTGATACAGGATTATCTTTCTGGCCATCGGTATGAAGAATCCCTCTTGGGTTTGGGGTATTGATTCCCACCTGTGAAAATGTAAAATTGAAGCTCAGCGCTAAGATTATTAATAAATATCTTTTTTTCATCATTCCTGTTTTTATAGTCCGAAAATACTTAGAGAAGTCAGTGAACCGTCTGTATCCAGCGTTTTTGCAGTTCCTAAAGCCTGGTTCAGACTTACCGTAATGTTATCCCCCTGATTAAGGTTAAAAATTCCTGAGCAGCCTCCCGCCACACGATTGGACAACGAATTGGTTCCCGGATAGCTTCCCACACATTTGAACACCTTGTTCGTTGCTGAAGAAGCTGAATTCGTCTGAATCAGGGTTTCATATCGTGAATCATTGCCAATGGTTCCTGAAGCCAGAGAAAATGTAAAAGAAACAATATATATTCCTGTTTTGGAGGCAACAAAAATACCCGTTCCGGCATTAAAATTCCCATTAACATCTGTCTTTTTCGTCCAGTTCGTGAGGGCTGTCTGTGTTCCGTTTGTAAAACTCTGTGCCGACGAATTTTCTGCATCCACGAAATCATTAGGCGCTTTATGGGCTAATGTAACCCATGAGGATCCATCGGAGTAGCTCAGATCCTGCGTTCCGGAATTATACCTCATCGCACCCGCTTTTGCTGCAGAAGCGGTTTGCGATGTTCCACCAATACCTAAAGCATTCAGGTGTTCATCGGAGCGTAAATCCAGTCTTGTTTTAGGTGATTTTGTTCCGGCTCCGATATTTCCCGAAGAAGTAACTACCACATCATCATAATAGCTCGCCAGTGTTGCCGGAGCAGTATTTTTCTTTCCGTCCACATGAAGAATGGCTTCCGGGGCAGACATATTGATTCCTATTTGTGCTTTAATAAACAGGCCTCCGCCCAACATTAAAGCAATGGCTAATCTTTTTTTCATATCAAGTGTGTTATTGTTCTACTATGGAAAGATTGACAAAGCCATACTCATTACTTGCCGGAGTAGTATCCGTGCGCAGGCTTAAGCTTCCGTTATACACCGACTGGTAGAGATGCGGCTGAAAAGTATCTCCTTTATTAAGCTGAACTCCGGCAACACATGAGCCGGCAACCTGGGCCTGCTTTGAGGTATTCGAAAAAGATTTTATGCACTTTTTAACGACAGTACTACCGTTCACAACGTATCTGGCCTCAGAAAAATAACCTGAGACAATGGGGATTCTTACGAAATCATAGGTAAAGGAAATTAAATAAACGCCGGTTCTGGGCGCTGTGAAAATTCCTGTTGCCGGTGTGAAATTAGCAGTAGGATCAGAAATTTCTGTCCACCCGGAGATTCCGGTAGAGCTTTGATACGGAACTTTAACAGCAAAGTTAGCGGCCTGAAGATTAGCGACCACAACTGCTTTGGTTGGTGAAGAAATAAGATCCTGCCACACAATTCCGTCTGAATACTGCATTTTTCCACCATTCAGCGGATTGTACCTCATCGCTCCGGATCCTGCTACAGGTGCTGTCTGGGTAGTTTCTCCTATTCCTATAGAATTATCTGAATTATTAGCAGACCGGGCGTCTATTTTTACACCGGGAGTAAGGGCTCCTGCCCCTATTTCACCATTAACAGTAAATACAACATCATTAGCTGCCTGAGCCGTGGTTGGCACTCCCGAAGCGGGATTATCTTTAGCTCCATCTGCGTGCAGGAGGGCTTGAGGATTTGATGTATTAATGCCAACTTGCGCACTAACAATATTCACCAAAAAACATCCTCCAGCCACCGCACCTTTCATCAGTGTGTTTATTTTTTTCATGCAATTTGTGGTTTTTAGAATGTAAAATTCTTGAGCAAAGATAGATTGAAGCAGATCACCTGTACAATACATGAAAAGGCAATAAAAGTGTAATTAACTGGAAATGTATCGTTTATAAGAATAAAAACAATATCAAAATTCGGAATTTCAGTAATTTACCACAACAAGCTTCAGTAAAACATGCATTTTTTTAATCAAAAAAACGCATTAATTAGAAAATTTTAAACACTAATGAAATCTGAAATTAGCTTCAGGAAGGGTATTGTTTTTTAAGAAAGCTTCATATTCCGGAGAAAGCCGGGCGCGCCCAAATGTATTTTCGCCGCTCATGCTTCCGAGACGTACCTTATCTTTGCCAAATTTTTTGTTCATGGCATCCATGGCTTTCATAACCGGAAGATGTTGGTTTTGAGAATCTTCTTCAAAAAGACTGATAAGCCTTTCATTTTCCGGAACGAAATCATTCACAATGACTCCTGCTTTTTTATAGTGGAAGCCATCTTTGTAAATGGTTTCAAAAAGCTCATTCACTACCCTGCCTATCAAAATTGAGGAATTGGTAGGATTAGGGAGAATCCTTGTGACTGCATTTCTATATTCAGGCAGGTCTTTCCTAAAGCGGTTGGTCTGAACGAAAACGGTGACCATCCTGCAGCATGTATTCTGCTTGCGGAGTCTTTCGGAACAGTACATCCCGAAGGTTTCCACCCGTTCTCTTACGTCTTCTTTCCCGGTAAGCATTTCCATAAAGCTTCTGGTTACGGCAATGGATTTTTTGGGAGACGGCGAGTCCAGTTCCAGCTGGCGGATTCCTTTCAGCTCATTGATCATTCTCACGCCATGAATTCCCATTATTTTCCGGACCCACATTTCAGGCTTCTGAAGGAGATCCCAGGCTTTATAGACCCCACTGTCGTGCATTGTAGCGGCGAGCCTGCGTCCTATTCCCCAGACATCACCTATATTGAGCCACTTTAAGGCTTTTTCAATTTTGTCAGGGGTATTGAGGATATAAACTCCGTGAAACTGGTCGGGAAATTCTTTCACAATTCTGTTTGCTACTTTACAGAGTGTTTTGGTAGGGGCAATTCCTATACTTACGGGGATATTTTCCTGATTTTTAATATCATCCTTAATTTTCAGGCAGTAATCATGAATGTCTACATACTTAAAGCCCGAAAGATCCAGGAATAATTCATCTATGCTATATACCTCATAATCCATAACATATGATCTTGAAATATCAATCACACGCTGGCTTTTATAATTATAAAGCTCAAATTTTGCAGAGAAACTTTTTACGTCATGCTGCCTGAAAAGTTCTTTATATTTGAAGGCAGGGGCTGCCATAGGAATGCCGAGATCTTTAGCTTCTTTACTTCTGGACACCACACATCCGTCGTTATTGGAAAGTACCACAACAGGTTTTCCCTCAAGAGACGGATCCAAAGTTCTCTCGCAGGAAACAAAAAAGTTATTGCAGTCCACTAAAGCATACATGACAGAAGGATAATAATTTTAATGCAAAACTATCAATTTTAAAGATAATTATTCTATTTTGCTTAAAAATTAACACCATATTTAACACACTGAATATGATAGAGTTAATTTATTTTAAATGCGTCAAGTTTTGTCGTATTAGCGTTGTAATTTTGCCTCCCTTAAATTTATCCGTTCTATATTATTTTCAACCGTTCTTCCTCCAGATCAATCTGGTATAAATGCTGGCGGATAACCTCTTCATTAATGGATATATCTTTATTAAGCTCTGAAAGATACTGTCGCTGGCTTTCGAGCATCTCAACAAAAATGACTTTGTTTTTTTCATTCATCCAGCCTTCGTCATTTGCTTTGTTTTTTTCTTCCCAATGCGCCAGCATTCTTTCTATTCCTGCATGTCCCTGTAATTCATTTTCATGTTTTGTTTTCAGGAAATGGTACATGTGCTGCCTCAACTCACGTTTTATTTTCTGCCTTGTTTTTTCTTCCTCTTCTTCATTCATAAAATCCTTGAATGCATGGACTTTATTGATGAAATAAGGCAATGTAAGACCCTGAACCAATAAAGTAAGCAGAATTACAACAAAAGTGATGAATAATATAAGATTCCTGTTAGGAAAAGGCATGCCGTTTTCAAGGGTAACAGGGATGGCTAAAGCCGCAGCCAGCGATACCACGCCGCGCATTCCTGTCCATCCAAGGAAAAGAGGCATCAGAAGAGACCTTCTTCTGGTAGATGCCCGTGGGGCAACACTTGGCCGGAAGATGAGCGTGGCCAACATTGCAGCATAAGAACTGATTATTCTGGCTAAAATAAGAATAACCGTTACCAGCAATCCGTATTGGATAGCTGTTCCCAAAGGAATTCCTTCAGAGCGCAGCCCTCCTACAATTTCAGGAAGTTCAAGACCGATGAGTAAGAAAACGATACCATTTAAGATGAATACAACGCTCTCCCATACGCTATAGCCTTTTATTCTGCTGGCACTATTCAAAAATACCAAACGTCTTGTAGACATATACAGACCTCCCGCCACTACAGCAAGTACACCGGAACTGTGAAGCTGCTCTGCAATCCAGTACATGAGATAAGGTTCTATAAAGGTTAATGCAATGTCTGAAGAGGCATCTGTAGGCAGCCGTTTGTGTACCTGAACAAAGATCCATCCCAGCAGCAGCCCTATTCCGGCTCCTCCGATGACCATCCATAAAAAGCTCAGAGAGGCTTCCTGCCATACAAATTGCCCGGTACCCACAGCTATGAGTGCAAAACGGAAAATAATAAGGGAAGAAGCGTCATTCAACAGACTTTCTCCTTCTAAAATTGCTGATGTGGTTTTAGGAATTTTTACAAATTTCATGATGGCTCCGGTACTTACCGCATCCGGAGGGGAAACAATTCCCCCGAGAAGGAACCCAAGCGCGATTGTAAATCCGGGAATGAAGTAATTGGCCGCCACAGCTACGGAAAGTGCCGTAAAAAATACAACCAGAAAGGCAAAACTACCGATAATCCGCCACCATCTTTTCATTTCTTTAAAGGAAATTGCCCAGGAGGCTTCAAAAAGTAAAGGCGGTAAAAATATAAAGAAAATAAGGTCAGGATCTACTTTTACAACCGGTAGTCCTGGTACAAAACTTACCAGCAGCCCGAATACAACCAGAAGAATGGGATAGGCGATCTTCAGTTTGGTTGCCCACATATTAAGCAGAACAATAGCGGCAATCATGGCCAGAAAAAAGGGTAATACAGTATGCATGAAATATTGTGTTTTTATTGCAAGACATTAATTTTTATGAGTTGCTTTTATACAAATATACAGTCAATCTGCTTTTCTTTTATTAATTTTTATGATCGTATTTGAACTTAACTTTACGGGTATAAAAAATCTTATGATTGTTTATTCTGTGTATTCATTTTTTGAAACAATACTCATTTTCAAGGAGTCAGAAAGCCCGAAAATTTCTATCTTTAAAGTATATTTTTTATTTCATATTTTTAATAAACACGTCAAGTTTCGTCGTCCTTAGCCTATACTTTTGCTTCATAATAAAAATAATGAATCATGGATAAAGTAACGTCAGAAAGAATAAACAAGCTGCATCCTTCCGTAAGAGATGAAGTAAAGCAAATTATCAAAGAATGTGATGAAGCTCTTACCGGAAGGGCCAAAGTAAGAATTACACAAGGCCTGAGATCTTTCGAAGAACAGGAAAAACTATATGCCATCGGAAGGATTACTTCCGGAAAGAAAGTGACCAATGCCAAAGCCGGCCAAAGCATCCACAATTACGGTCTTGCCGTTGATATTTGCCTGATGATCGACGGAAAGGTTGCAAGTTGGGACACTGCCAAAGACTGGGATAATGACCAGGTAGCCGACTGGTATGAGTGTGTGAAAATTTTCGCCCGGCACGGCTGGGACTGGGGTGGAAACTGGAAGACCTTTAAAGACCTTCCCCACTTTGAAAAAAAGAATATTCAGACTAAAAAAGGACTGGTAAAAACGAATTGGAGAACACTATCTAAATTACCAAGAGATAAACAAAATTATATTCTATTTTAATTCCCTTTTATTTGAAAATAATTATAACACGACAAGTTCTGTCGCTTCCCCGGCCTACCTTTGTTTTATAAGAAAATGTTAGTTAACTGAGCTCTCAACACTAAAACCAGCATCCGCCCTTAAAGGCAGAAAGTTGGTTTTAGTTGTCTCAGGACGTTAGTTTTTTCTTTAAAACCAATACAATATCACATGAAAAAGACAACCATTCTTTCTTTGGACGGGGGCGGAATAAGGGGGATTATCACCTGCATTATTCTCCGCTACATAGAAGAGCAGCTTCAGTATCATGATAATCCGGGGGCCAAACTCGGTGATTATTTTGACCTGGTTGCAGGAAGCAGTACAGGCGGACTGATTGCTTCTATTATTCTATGTCCCGATGAACACCGGAAAGCGAAATATTCTATCCAGAAGGGATTGGAATTATACGCTGAAAAGGGAGGCGACATATTTCAGGTTTCTTTTTGGGAAAAACTCATCAATCCGTTTGGCTTGATTAATGAAAAAATTTCCCAGGAAGCTCTTGAAAAAAATTTGAATGACTTTTTTGGAAATTTAGAACTTAAAGAATTTATAAAACCATGCTTAATAACCAGTTATGATATAGAGAATAGAAGAGCAAAGATTTTTAATTCCTGGGAAGCTAATCTAAGTACAGATAATTTTTATGTAAAAGACATCTGCAGGGCAACCTCAGCTGCTCCTACTTATTTCAGTCCTGTACAGATCAAATCGATGTACGGACAGATTTTCAGTCTTATCGACGGAGGTATGTTTGCTAATAATCCAGCTTTATGTGCCTATGCTGAAGCCAGAAAAATTCCTTTTGCAGAGGTATTAAAAAACCATCAGAAAGCGAATCATCCGGGTGTGAACGATATGATCATCGTTTCTATCGGAACAGGAATTGAAGCCAGACCGTATTCTTTCAGAAAACTTCAAAAATCAGGGAAAATAGGCTGGGTAAACCCAATTATTGATATATTGATGTCTGCCAATGCAGAAACCGTAGATTATCAGTTGGGGCAGATGTTTCAGACGTTGGGGCAGAGAAACCAGAAGAATTATTACCGTTTGAATCCTTCTTTAAAAAATGCATCTCCAGGTATGGACAATGTAAGAAGATCAAATATTGAAAATCTAATTCAGGCAGGACTGAGTTATATTGATGATAACCGGGAAATACTGAATCAGATTGTACAGAAACTGATTAAAAATAAAATATAAGCTTTTTTACTTATAAAGGACCCATATAAGCTAAATCGCTAATAGTTTAAAAAATGTAAAAGTTTTTAAAACACGTCAAGTTTTGTCGTCTGCTCATACTACTTTTGAAGTATAAACAAAGACACAAAAAAACAATCATAAAAACTTTAAAAAGCCTTTGAATTCAACATTTATTAATGCTGGACAGCCAGAAATATGTTCAAAACATAACCTCAACCTTAAAACACAAAATATGCAAACACCAGATCACAATCCAGATATCCTTTTCGATGAAGATCTCTATACTATTGAGTGGAGCGATATCGAACATGCTGAGATGGACTACGAAAGCTATCTCAATGACATTGAAAATTTTTTCCGTGAAGATTTCGAGGCCGAAATTTCTGAAGAAAATATATACTAAATAAATTGTAACACGACGAGTTCTGACGCTGTCCGGAATTATCTTTGAAACACCAAATCAAGACACCCGACAACATCCCATAACCTTCAAAAACACCTTTGAATCTATCATCTATCATTCACAAAATGCCGGACAGCCAGAACTATGTCTAAAAACCTGTAAACAATATGAAAATGTAACCGTAAAGTGGAAATACGGTGTGCAACCACTAAAAAATTAAGACTAAAACATGAAGAGATTCTACTAAAAAGACTCTTTAATCACAATCTATTAACTAATCAAAATCACACAATTCTATTATGAAAACAAAACAAGATTTAAAACTTTTATTCGAAAACGGAGACAAGCCTACACAGGAAGATTTCTGGGCTTTATTAGATTCTTACTGGCATAAGGATGAAAAAATTTCTGAAACCTCTATTGGTTCGGTAGAAAAGGTAATTCCTGTCATTACTGATGGAGTACTTGCAGGACATTCGATTTCAGTATCTATTCCTGAAAATATAAAAAAAATCAAACAAGTTGCTTTTCAATATTCAGGGATGAACTATCAAATTATCGAGGTTAATTTTAATGAGGGACTTGAGGAGATTGGACCAGGAGCATTTGGATCACAAAATATAAAAAAGATTAAGACCCCATCAACGTTAAAAGTTATTGGCTATGGTGCTTTTAATGGCCAAGCCAATCTTATAAATGGATCGGATTCCCTGGAAGAAATTATTCTTAATGAAGGCCTAATTACTATTGAAGCAACTGCATTTCAATGTTTCGGAGCAACTATTATTGAAGACTTATACATTCCCTCCACGGTAACATCTGTCGGACAAAATGCCTTTGCCATTCCTTCACTAAAAACAGTTTCAGCTCCAGCCGGTCTGGATTTAAGTAATGCAGGAATCCCTGCTACAGCAACAATCACCTATAGATAAAAATAATATGAAAACAAAAGAAGAACTAAGACTTTTATTTGAGAACGGAGATAAGCCTACACAAGAAGACTTCCAGAATTTGATGGACTCTTATTGGCATAAGGATGAAAAAATTGCGAATAATTCGCTTAGTATGATAGTTAATGATGAATTTCTTTACTCTAATACTGACGTTACAGAAATAATTGGAGTTGGGAAAACATTCATATTTCCTGAGGGTATAAAAATTATAGGAGGATTCATATATACTGGCGCTGCTAAAAATGTCATTATAAAAGTCACCTTTCCTAATACTTTGGAAAAAATAAAAGCTAGTGCTTTCATGCATCAGTTTTTAAAAGGAAGTCTAAGGATCCCTAGCTCATGTAAAGTCATTGAATCCGGAGCATTTTATGGTGCAAATTCTAATATAACAGAACTGATTTTGGAAGAAGGAATAGAGACTATCGGATCTACAGCTTTCCAATTCACCGGTAATAAAAACGTATTTGATTTACATATTCCTAATTCTATACGATCTGTAGGACAGGATGCTTTTGCCATTTCCTCGCTTCTAACAGTTTCTGCTCCTGCGGGATTAGATCTAAGCATTTCCGGTATTCCTGCAACAGCAACAATCACCTATAGATAAAAATAATATGAAAACAAAAGAAGAACTAAGACTTTTATTTGAGAATGGAGATAAGCCTACACAGGAAGATTTCTGGGCTTTTATGGACTCTTATTGGCACAAAGACGAGAAAATTGATATGATAAAAGTCTCCGGACTTGAAAATGGAACCTATACTGATATCTATGCAAAAACAGATGCAGAAGGGAATACTTCAATGGATTTTTATAATGAAAAAAGAGTATTTATACAATCCGGAACTTTAAGAATTCCTGATTATTTTACAAAGGGAACATTTATAACCGAATTAAAAATACCTGAAGGAGTTGTAAGCATTGGACAAAGTGCTTTCCACAGTTCTGGTTTAACTTCTCTTTTTATACCCGACAGTGTTGTTGAAATTAAGAGTCTGGCTTTTTCAGGTAATGTAATAAGCTCTCTGAGACTTTCCAAAAATGTCTCAAAAGTTGGATACGGAGCGTTTTCGAACAACCAACTTTCAGAATTATATATTCCAACAACCCTTAAAATAATTGATCAGTCAACCTTCAGCAATAATAAACTTACATCTGTTGAAATTCCAAATGGTGTAAATGAAATTAAAAACTTTGCATTTGGCAGTAATCAACTTTCCTCCGTAACAATATCTAATAGTGTTCTCAATATTGAGGCAGGAGCTTTTTCAGGAAATAACCTGACTCAGGTGATACTTGGACCAAATACACAGTACAATATCAATTCTTTCGATCCGGAAGTTCAAATTATCGGAGGTACACTTATCAATTAAAAATACTAAACAGACAAAATGAAAACAAAACAAGAACTAAAAAAATATTTCGAAAACGGAGACATCCCAGTACAGGAAGAATTCTGGGAGTGGCAGGAATCCTACTGGCACAAGGATGAAAAAATTCCGGCAGATAAATTAAACTATGATTTCTCCCAAAAAGCAGATGCCAATGCATCCAATATAAATCCGCAAAATGCCCAGCTTTGGAAAGATAAAATTGAAACCCAAACCTCAATTCAGAATCCACAACTGAATGGAAATATTTTAACAATATTTTATACAGGAGAAAATGGAGTTCAACAAAGTCAAAATGTTGATCTAAGTGGATTAGCAACCAACAATATAAGTATACAGAATGCCGAATATGATGCTTCCCAAAATATCATTACGATTACTCAGAGCGACGGATCTTCATTTGCAATCAATCTTTCTGAATTTAGTATTGTCCCGGCCACAGATGTTGATGGAAGCGTTTCCTTAGTTCAGGAAGGTGTAGAAAAAGTGAAAATTCATAAAGTAGGTATTTCAGGCAGTTATAATGACCTTAGTGACAAACCGACTTTTGCCGGAAATGACACATTACAATCTGTAACAGATAGGGGTAATTCGTCTACGAAAGCTATTGTTTTTAATGCCGATCAAGGCAGAGCCGGAGAATTGAACTTTAACAAAACTTCCTATTCTCATTATTTTGGAAACCACAGCAATAATGATTCAGCTTATTATACAGTTGCTATTGGATATAATACTTTATCGGCACTAACTACAGGCCAGTCAAATGTTGCTATAGGTTCTTACGCGTTGGAAGCAACTACAACAGGTACATTAAACACGGCTGTCGGGGTAAGTGCCGGACAAAAACTAACCACGGGCCAGTATAATGCCTATTTCGGCTGGGCTTCAGGGAGTAGCTGCACAACAGGTAACTCAAATACAATGCTTGGGGATGAAGCCGGAAACAGAACTACAACAGGCTATAAAAATACATTTGTAGGAATGGGTGCCGGTTATTTTAATACGACCGGAAACCTTAATACTCTAGTGGGCTGGAAAGCCAATAATCAATCCAATTTGGGTGATAGAAACATTATGATTGGAGTTTCAGCCGGCTCAGGTGTTACAGGCAATAATAACGTTTTGATCGGTACAGGAGCAGGAATAAACGACGGAGGAATCGGGAATAAATTAATTATCCATGGTAATCAAACATTAGCAGGATATTCAAATACTGCTGAAGGGAATTTTGGGAGTTTCCAGCAAGGTCAATTAAACAGAGCTTTAATCACAGGTGATTTCGTAGAACGTTGGGTGAGAATGAATGCCGGATTTTTACAAATCGGATCACCTGCTTCAAACGCTGATGATATCACGATAACACCTACAGCAGGGATAACGGCAGCAAAACTGTACACTCCTGCAAGTAATAACGACTATGTTCAACGTGGCTGGGTATTCAACAATTACTATAACCAGACTCAAATTAATTCACTATTGAGCAGGACTTATCGAGTCCAAGGGTCTGTTGCCAATTTTGGAGCCTTACCTGCAACAGGGCAAACGATAGGTGATGTATGGAATTTACTTGATACAGGTGAAAACTATGTTTGGGTTGACAACTTGAATAATACTGGTATTCCCGGCTGGGATAAACTCTCCGGAATGGTTGATGCTTCAGGATTTATACCAAGAACAGGAACCGCTACTGGACAGCCAATCACTGGAGATCTTCACTTGAATGAAAGCGTTAGTTTTATTAATTACGTTAATCCTTCCTATAATTCCAGGTTCGCTCTGGAAGATGGCGGTTTTGGATTTACAGGTACAGGAGGGTCTGGATCAGATACCTTTTCCTTAATTGTTTCTCAGGCGATGGAGCTGAATTTCACATCAAGTTTTCCTGATTCAAAAGGTATAACAAGTGAGGTTTATTATGGCAATAATTATGTTGACAACTCTTTTATTCAAAAGAAATATGCCGATAAACAGCATTCTTATACCCGGGATGAAGAATTAACCGGTGGAAAGTGGATTAATGGCAAACCTGTCTACAAAAAAACTCTGTATTTAGACCAGATTCCGAGAACCGGAGAGATCGATCTCAGAGCCGAATTCCCTGATCTTGAAACTATTATTTCCAACGAGATGTTCACAGAATGGTATGCTCTGGATACAGCATTTGCAGGCAACCAATGGCGAACAAAGATCTACATCACTGTAGAAAGAGACAAGGCTACAATCGAGTTATTAGGTGAACCGGATTATGATTATTCTGTCATTAACTCATTTACTCTGACCCTTGAATACACAAAAAAATAAATCATTAAACAAAATATTAAAAATGGCAACAAACAACACACCTCCAAAAACCGCATTTACTGTAGGCGGATCACTAATAGGAGAAGGCATCATTAATTATAAAGAAACAAATAGTATGAATACGACAAATAATGCATCCCAGACACTTTTCAGATTTGTGAGTTTAAGAAACCCACAATTAACGGAAACTAAAGACAAAAATTTAGGATTCATCCACAGACCTAAAGGAGTAGCAGGGATTTTTGACACTGCAGTCGCCGGAAGATCTGCCAAAGTCACTAAATTAGGAGAAATGAAAAGGGCTGCCAGCGGATTTAGTAATGCAGGCTTCGAATCAGAAAAGAAAATTGAGGAAGGAGCATTTGGGGATCTTCTTATTATCGGACGAAAACTTTCTAAAAAAGAAACATTAGATAGTAATGACTGGACTTACGTTACAGATTATTACAAAAACCTTATTAATGCCAATAAAGAGCTTAATGCACAGGGAGTTCAAACATTCTCTCTACTTTGGAATAATTTCATTTACCTGATTGTTACTCAGGGAGACTTTTACATTAAAGAAGCAGTCAGCAATATTCTCATGGCCCTCCAGCTTGGTTTTGCGAATAACCAGGATCTCACCGACCCGGAAATCATCAAGGTCAATGGTGAAAAACCATTAGAAAAAGCAATGGATGCGAAAGTAATATTACCAACCTTATTATTTTCAGAGGATTATTCGGAAACATCTTCTTCAAGTTCCAAGGCATCCGAAAGTCCATCTGAGCCGGTTCTTGGAACAAGAACTACCCAGAGACTAGAAGCTGAAGCTAGAACTTCTTTGGCCGCAGACAGAGCAATCCGTAGGAAAGAAGCTTTGGACAAACTGAATACTGAATTGGAAAAACTTCAGAAAAAATATCATAAATCCCGTTATCAAGCATATCAGGAAGCCTATTCAAGATATATGAATGAAAACAGGGAACGTTTGGATATCTACGAAAGAAAACTGGCCGAAGTTGAAAGTAAAATCACTCCGGAAACTACAGAAGAAGAAAAAATACGTCTTTATGACACATTAAAGGAATATGAAGTTCCTGCTTTTGAGTTTTCGTACCAGGATGAGATTAATTTAGAAGATTTGCAGGCAAAACTTTCTCCGGAATCTTTTGACCTTTTTGTAGAACTTTTCTCTGAATTTGATGCTGAGAAAGTATCTAAAGTTTCAGCTGAAGAAAGAGTTCAGTTCCTTCCTGAAAACACTCTAATGATTGGAGATCAAACCATTGTACTTGATGACTCAATACAAACTTATTCCGATGCATTAACAGGCGTACAGGATCATATTTCTTCAACAATGCAAAATGCGTTACAAAGCTCACCTCTTTCCCAGCAGCAGTATGTAAATCTAGGAGGTGCATCCATCCCTGTTTTACAAAATACGGCCAGAACGCCAATGGCATACAGCTTCCTTGCCCACAGCTCCTTCAGGCTTTCAGCAAGCAGAGGATTTGTTAATTTCTCTTTTGAGGTTGAAGATGCTTCATGGAGTGTAGCCAATGCTAAAATTATTGCCACGACAGATGTAGCAGGTGCTGTAGAAGAAAATTACAGCAATATCTATGTTGTAGATAACAAAATCACTTTACCGACAAGTTTAGTCGATAAGTTCAGAGACAGCTTAACCTTCAAAATAGAAATTATTTTTGACAACGGAAGTATGGCATATGGAGATATTGGCCAACAATATACAAAAGGCGATCTTAGCCTCACCGGAATGCTTATTCTGAAACGCGCCATTGAAAATCCGGAAAACCCAGGCGAACCTGAACCGGTAGTTATCCAGAAACGTAAAAATTTCGGAATCAAAAGACTTGGAGTTGCAGATTATCTGAAGGTAGTACAAAGCGTCCACGCTTACGTTCCGGGAGAAGTTTCCAATATTGAGAACGTGATGGCAAGTGAGTTGAGACATAAATCTTCTGTTTCAAGAGATTATTCTGAAATTACAGATACCACTTCCAAATCAGAGGAAACCGAGAAAATTTCAGATACTTCCAAGACTTCCAGAACAGATATGCAGACAGAAGTTGCCAAAGAGCTGGAAAAAGATCAAAGTATTACAGCCCATACAAGATACAGCTATGGAGCAGCTAAAACAGTCTTTGAAGTAGGTGCAGAATATGCCAATAATACAGCACAGCATGACAGTACAAGACAAGCCGTGATGAAATCCCAGGAGATTACAGAAAGAGCTATGGAAAGGGTTCTTACTAAAATTTCTGAAGAAAGGGTACAAAAAATCATCAAAGAATACACTGAAACCAACGTTCACGAATTCGATAACAGAGGAAAAGCTCTTACAACCAATGTACCACCACAGCACATCACAGGAGTTTACAGATGGGTTGATAAAAAGATGAAAAACCAGATTTACAACTATGGTAAACGTACTATGTTTGAATTTATGGTTCCTGAACCTTCAAGATTACACCGTCTGGCCCTTACCGTTGCCAAGGCTCAGGTGCTTACTGCTCCTGTAGATCCTAGAACAGCGCCGGAAAGAGCATGGACAATGCCGGATCCAAAATCCGCAACCATAGAGCAGATCCAGCACTGGGCACAGATTTACAATGTAGATTTGTCCGCACTTCCTGAAGTCAACAAAACAGTTTCAGATACAAGATCAAGCGGTGGAGATACAGCCGTTTTAGATTATTCTGTTCCTGCAAACTATGCTTGTTATTCAATTGATGGTTCGGTACATTATGTGAGACAGTCAGGATGGTTTAACAATGCCAGAGTTTCAGTATATCACCCAACTAATGGTAGTGAAATTTATTATAACAGTAATCCAGACGGACCAATTGGAGCTTCAGGCTTCTTACTTGAAAACTCTGTGAAGCTTACCTATAGCGGAAAGAGACTGAATACAGTTACAATATCATTAAACCTGCGTTGTAAACTTTCAGATTCATTCTTACAGACCTGGAAAACAGAAAACTTCAATGCAATTATTAAGGCTTATGAAGCTGCTTATGTAAAGTTCCAAGAGGATCAGGCAAGATTAGATGCAGAACAGAAAGAAAAAGAAGCAGCAGCTAAAGAAAGACAAGGTAATTTCTACCGTTATATGGAGCACGATGTTTTAAAACACAACTGTATTGCCTACTTACTACAGGATTACCTTAATTCAAATACATTAGGGTATGAATCAACAAACGGTGCTGAGGACAAAACTACAATGGATAATTTCCAGGTATATCTGAGTGAAAATCTGGATAAATATACCGCCCTTGCCAAATTTATGGAACAGGCATTTGAATGGGAAATTATGGATTATACCTTCTATCCATATTACTGGGCTAACCGTAAGAGCTGGCAGGAATTTTATCTGAGTGAAAGCTTAGATCCATTATTCAGAAGCTTCCTGCAGGCAGGAATGGCAAGAATCATTGTTACCGTAAAACCAGGCTTTGAAAATGCTGTGCAGTTCTTCCTGGAAACAGGTATTATCTGGAATGGCGGCGAAGTTCCGGTAATCGGGGACCCAATGTATATGAGTATTGTAGATGAGATGAGACAGCCGACTGGAGAACCTCAAGGTAAATACTGGATCACCAGAGTTCCTACAACGCTTACTATTCTTCAGGAAAGCTCCACAGGATTACCGGTGAATCCATTACATCCGCTTCCGATTTTCCCTGAAGATAATCCGGAAAATTGTGAGAATCCGTTGGAACTTGAATTTGAAACGAGTTTTAGATTGGATGAAGAGGCACAGTTATCACATAGTGATGAGCCTACAACATTACCAACTACAATTGTTGGATAACAATAACCTTAATGGCGGTGTGAAATATCACCGCTATTTTTTCACAATTTATAATCCTAAAATAATTAAAAAATGAAAAGTATAGATATTAGAAATCCTGCAACTATTGGAGTGGCAAATATTGATGTTTATAAAACAAATGATGAAAATAGCTTTTCTGATGAAGCAAAACTAGAATTTTACCGTTCCGCTAAAAGTTCACAAGGAATCATTGGAGCAAAAGATGATGAGTACAATGGAGAATTTGGGTTTGATACTTTCAACGAAAAGATAATGCCAAAATCTTATTTACCATATTATAAAGATATTGATGGAAAAGATATTAAAATCAATGATAGACCCAAATACGTTTGCTCCTATCTAAGTATTTATCCTCCAAAATTTGGGGCAAAAAAAAGTAAAGTCACCTTATATATCAAAGTAATTGATAAAAAAAATAAAAAAAGTAGTGGCGAAATTGACTTTATTTTTTCTAATTCTAAAAATGATGGTATAAACAATAACTTAAGTATTGTTGGAGGAAATAAAGTGAAGATTGAAAGCAATATAACTAAAACATTAATTATACAGTGTACCAGCGACTTTGATAATGACATTTATCTTGATGCTAAAATCGGAACTAAAAAAATTGGCAGAATAATTATTATGGCCAATTCAAAAATATACCAAACAACTATACAACCTGTGCTTATTAACTGGGGTACCACCGCATCAAAAACTGTTGATCCTATTGAACATGAAGAATTTGTTAAAAATTTAGAAATATACTTTAATAGTAACTCTTTTAACCAATCCTACATAATAGGAAAACTGGCTGAAAAGACACATTCTGTTACATTTTTAAAAAGTGATTTTACAAAGAAAGATGTACTAAAAGAAATGGCCGAAGAAACAGACCCTTGTGGAAGAATAAATAAAGGAGGACTTTTCGTTAATTATGGAAACAAAGGAGAATTCGTAAATGCCAGAAACTATAACGCATTAGTAGAGGAAAGATATGCAGCATTAAATTCAAATAATAAAGAAAAGCAGATAGCTAAAGAGAAACTAGATGTTGCTATGAAAGAGTTGATTAAAGTTTTTTCTAAAGATTTTAAATACGACAAACAGAGTAATCTGTCAAAAGCTAAAGAATTCCATAAAGATGCTGTTGTAACGAATATCTGGAAAAAACAGGAAGTTATAGATGCCTATAACAACTATGTAAAGTTACGAAAAGACTATAAAGGAAGCGTTTATTTGGATCATACTAAAACTATTTACGTATTCATAAATAAAAATATTGAAGGAGGAAGAGATCCTATTACAAAAACACAAGCTTATTCCTTAAACTCATCAGGAGTAGTACATGTTTTTAATAGCGCATATAATGACAAAGATAAATATGCATTAGTCATACATGAAATTGGACATGCCCTAAGCTTACAGCATACTTTTAGTGATCGAAATTCAAATACAATAAGTGAGAATACTAAAACTATACAAAAGCTTGAAAATGAAAAAAAGGAATTAGAGAATATTAAAAAAAATCTCGATCTCAGAAATTATTATGGTTTAGATAAAAAGTATCTGACCATTAAAACATTGATTGTTTATCATGATGAAACACAAACTCCAAGTATTTCCTATTTTGAAAGTGCTTTCTTAAATAACATTATTGGAAAAAAAGTAGAAAAAGAAGGTGATAAATCAATTATAGGTGTTATAGAAATTGAAAGTAATCCTAATCCGACTTCTGATATATCAATAGATGAAGAAATTACAAAAATAGAAGCTAACATAAAGAAACTAAAAGAGGAAAATAATAAACTGAAAGACCTAACAGGGGTCTTATCCCAAAGTAAAACATTAGAAAATATCATGGACTATAGACAACCAATAGACGCTACATGTGAAAAACCATTTAATGAAAATTTTCAATATAAGCTATTTTATCAATGGCAATGGAAAGAAATGTTGGAGACAGGAATAGAAAATGAGTATATTAGTGAAGTAAAATAATATCTATGAGAATTTTATCTTTGTTTACAATATTATTTAGTTTTTATCTGTATAGTCAAGAGTCTAAAATAGACATACGTCAGAGTCTAGATTCAAAGAAATATAACTTAAGCATTGACGGCAAATCTATTGCTATAGAAAAATATGACTCTTTACAAGTTGAAGGTAATTTTATAACCGGGAAGACAGGAACTAGCTGGGATGTCTATAATTTAACGGGTAAAATGATAAAATCTAGTCTAAAATCATATTACCCTTATTCATCGAATACTCTTCAGATTATTGATTCTTTTAATAAGGTGTATTTTATTGACGAAAGGGGCCGAGGAATAACTCCTAAAAAAAGAATACAGGCTCCTTTACGCCCTAATGATGAACTTGGCAACAGTACTTATGTTTCCTACACTATCATTAATGATCATCTTATCAAAGAAGTTTCTAAATATGATAAAGTAGATACTACTTATAGTTTGAAGTTTGACAAGATCCCACCTCAGAAGGCTGTCTTTGAAAGATTTGTAAATAATAAAAAAGAGATTTCTTTTGAAAGAGGATGGTATACAGGAGATATATGGGGAAAACTTGATCCTGATTTTGTGATCTTAAAAGAGGATAAAAAATACGGAGTATGGTCTTTATTAGAGGAAAAATATATATTTCCCCTAGACTTCGACAAAATCCAAAACTTTACCTCATATCTTTCCTTAGAAAAAAACGGACTATCTACATTCTATCCTAACATAGGCACTGAACCGAAATATCAAAAACTTGAGCCATATATAGAATATTTCGCCAGGTTCGAAACTCCTGATGGTAAAAAAGGCTGGGTGGATAGAAAAGGAAAAGAATATTTTGATCAATAATCAATAAGCCACAGTGTTTCTGTGGCTTATTATTTTTCTAAAAACTTTCTATAAAAAATAAAACACGACACGTTTTGTCGCATTAACCCTATATATTTGTCTTATAAAATTTTACCATGAAACGCAGCATAGCTGCCCTATAAAATACAGACGAATGAAAAAAGATTTTTATCTGACAAGATATGCCTTAATTATCAAAAGATTAGAAAGTTCTCCCGCTACCTATTCCCAGCTGGAGGACTATCTTTTAAACTCTTTCGAATTCCAGGATGCCGGGATCAAAAGCTATTCCATCCGTACCTTACAGAGAGATATCCGTGAGATTTCCGATCTTTTTAACCTTTCCATTCACAACAAGAAAAAGGGCGACAACCGGTATTATATTGAGAGCCGCCCCATCATGGAAGTGGATGAATATAACCAGAAATTGCTGGAATCCTTTCAGGTAAGCAACGCACTGAATCTTCATCCGGACTTTTCAGATTTTATCTTTTTTGAGAGCAGAAAGCCTACCGGCATAGAACATTTTTATGATCTTTTCTTTGCCATCCGTAACAAAAGAGTGGTTAGTTTTGAGCATTATAACTACAAAAACAAAGTCATGACTTCACGGAAAGTACATCCCTTGGCTTTGAAAGAATCGAAAGACAGATGGTATCTCATCGCGATTGACACTAAAGATAAAACTCTAAAGTCATTCGGATTAGACAGAGTCAATTATCTGGATGTAAGCAACAGCAAATTCCGTGAAAAATACAATTATAACTTCAGAGAACACTTTAAAAATGCTTTTGGAGTAATGAATCTTGCAGAGCAAAATCCTCAGAAGATCATTATGAAATGTAGCAGACACCAGGGAGAATACATCAGAAGTTTTCCATTGCACCAATCACAGAAAGAAACCAAAGAAACACCGGAAGAGATCTATTTTGAGTTCTTCCTCCACCCTACTTATGATTTTATGCAGGAGATTTTATCTTACGGAAAAGAAGTGACCGTTTTAGAACCGAAATGTTTAGTTGACGACATCCGTACCCATCTTCAGGAATCCCTGAACCGTTATTTAGAAAGCTAATATCAAAGGACAAAAAGTTCATATTTTTTATTTATATTTACATAAATATCCCGTTTTGAAAGCTTTATTCTTTAGCATATTCTGTTTTATTTTTTCATTTTGCTTTTCCCAGCAGAAAGAAGAATTCCGACAGGTTAAAAACTATTACAACCAGCACCGGAGTATGCTGAATACAGAGTTTAAAAAGAAATTTGATGCAGAACCTGATTCCTTTAAAAAAGCCAATATAAAGCTTGATTTTATGCTTTTCATGAAAAAGATGGACAGCATTGAAAATGTAGCGATGATAGGTACCCTGTTAAAAGTGAGAAACCTGGAAGACCTTCAGTCTTTGAAGAACAGCAAAGGCAAATCAGCAAGTGACACTGAAAAACAGGCCGTTTTTGAAAAATCTGCAGATTATCCCGGCGGGTTCAATACATTAAGACAGGAAGTTGCCGATCTTTTTTATACCGGCGGCGTTTATACCGAAACAAAAACGGTAAAAACCAATGTGGTTTTCATTGTTGAGAGAGACGGAAGCATCAGTAATGTACACGCACAGGGAGACAACTTCACATTCAACAGGCAGGCCGAAATTGCCTTGTACTCAGTTTCAGAAAAATTTTCTCCGGCCATTGTTAAAGGATATCCGGTAAGATATTACCTGAGACTTCCTTTAACTTTAACTATCGAAGACTAAAATGTTTACTGACGAATACTATATGAAAATGGCACTCCAGGAAGCAGAAGCCGCCCTGGAAAAAGATGAGGTCCCAATCGGATGTGTGGTGGTTTCCAATAACCGGATTATTGCCAGAGCCCACAATCTCACAGAAACATTGAATGATGTGACTGCCCATGCAGAAATGCAGGCCATTACTTCCGCAGCCAATTTCCTTGGTGGAAAATACCTGATCAACTGTACCCTTTATGTAACCATGGAACCTTGTGTAATGTGCTCAGGAGCCCTTTCCTGGTCACAAATCTCAAAAGTGGTGATTGGCGCCAGAGATGAGCAGAGAGGATTTATCAATAAGCATCTTTCTTTACACCCAAAAACCGAACTGGTAACAGGAGTGATGGAAAACGAGTGCTCATCTATCGTAAAAGAATTCTTTAAAAGTAAGAGGTAATTAAATCAGTTTTTATTTTTTAAAACAGAATACATCATAATATCAAAATATTCCTCCCCTTTTCTGACATGCTGCTTTAAAAGAGCTTCCTGCTCCATTCCAACTTTTTCCATAATTCTTCCGGATGCAGGATTCTGAAGGAAATAGGTAGCATAAATTTTATTGAGCTGTAACTCCTGAAATCCAAAACCGATCAGTGCTGTGGCGGCTTCTGTGATATATCCTTTATTCCAGAAAGGTTTTCCCATCCAATACCCCAGCTCAGCCTTATCATCTTCTCTGTCGTGAAGACCAATAGCACCTAAAATATTTCCTTCCTTATTTCGGACTGCAAAAGTATATCCTGTATTGTTCTCAAAGGATTCCCGGGACATTTTCATCCAGAATTCGGCATGTTCACGGGTATAAGGATAAGGAATATTGGAGGTAAGATCGGAGAAGATTTTATCCTGCAGATATTCGGTAACAAAAGGAATATCACCCTCCTGCAGCTGCGAGAGAATCAGTCTTTCTGTTTCTATTACTGGAAATTCTTTTAATGCTTTCATTATATAGCTCTATAAATCTTTCCCTAAGAAATAAAGTCCTTTCAGCGTATGGAGCCTGTCCATCACATGAATTTTCTCCGTTAACGGCTTATAAACATGGGAGACGCCACCTGTGGCCACTACAAAACAGTCGTCGTTCACCTCATCGTTGATCCGGTCTATAAACCCTTCCACCATTCCCAGAAACCCATACACCATACCGCTCTGCATGCAGGTTACTGTGTCCAGACCTAGTACGGATTTAGGTTTTTTCAGTTCAATATCAGGAAGCTGCGCTGTCTGGCTGATCAGCGAATTTAAAGAGGTTACAATTCCGGGAGCGATAATTACACCTAATGTTTCTCCGGATTCCGTTACACAGCTTGCTGTAAGGGCTGTTCCAAAATCGATGACGATCTTTTTCCTGTTTGGGTAAAGGTTGTGAGCAGCAACCAGATTGGCATAAATATCAGTCCCCATCTGTTTGGATTTTGCCTGAACGCCTGAAGGTGTAGATCTGTCCACAATTACCGGCTGGATACCGTGGATTTTTTTGATTGCTGAGCTGATGACCTTGGTAAGCTGAGGCACTACAGATCCTATAATCACTTTACTGATATCTTCCGGTTCTACTTTGTAGGTCTGGTAAAGCATGAGAATCTGCACATACAGCTCATCTACCGTTCTGTATGGCTTTGTATTGATTACCCATGAAATATCACAGTTGTCTCCGTTAAAAAGTCCGAATCTGATATTGCTGTTCCCTACGTTGATTACGATTGAATTCATTTATTTTTTAAGCTAATCTGGGTTAAAAAACAGTTGTAAAAATAACGCTTTATCCTTAAAAACAAGCAATATCTGTCTTATTTAGAACAATTGCTGATTCTGCATTTCTCTTCGTCAGGATAACATGCATTAAAGCATTGATTATATGCATTTATCATTAAATTGATGAAATTCCTTCTGAGAAAACTTAAATCTGGTATTTAAAAAATTGGAAACATTTAATTATCTTTAAATCTGAAAATATTTTTATCCTGTTTCCATGAGAAAATTGATCTTAATACTCCTCTTCTGTATTGGCCTGAATACTTTTGCACAAACCGGAAATCAGGTAAAAGAACTGTTCCTGAAAATAAAAAAGGACGCAAAGATTGACCGGAACGATACAGCCGTTTACGATATCCTGGATGAATTTTACAATAAAAATCTTCAGGCTGAAAATGATGAAATGACTCCTGAAACCATTCAGAGAATAGAGAAACTGGCATCCAACCCTGACACGAAGAATCTCCATATTTTATTACTTTTCCTGATGTATCAGCAACATATCAGCCGGACTTCCATGGTGGGTAAAGCACCGGATACAGAATTTCAGACTGAAACTATGACACTCCTTGAAAATGAAAGCCGTGAAATTTATGGAAAGGTTCCTGCTATTATTTATGTGTATAAAGCAGAAGCCCTGGACGGGGCGAAAAAAAAGGAAGAGGCCAAAACCGTTTTAGATCAGGGGCTGAAGGAATATCCCGATTCGGTTCCTTTAAAAGTATACCGTTACCTCAACACTAAAGATGAGGTTTTAAGAAACGATCTTGTAAAGAATCATCCTAATCACTGGATGGTACAGCAGTTTGGAATTAAATAGCCAATGGTGAATGGTGAATTTGCTTTGCAAGTGAATAGTGAATATTCCGATTAATAGCAATAATAATCCCACAGAGTTTTTCTGTGGGATTCATTTTTTATTGTATGGCTGTGCTATTTTACTTCCACAACATTATCTTCAATATTGACATCGGCCATTCTCTGGCTGAAATCTATTCCTAAAACAGACAGTTGAGCTTTTGTGTAAGGAATGGTCAGTGTATATTCTTTCTGTGTCCACGGCCAGTAAGGCATGGTTTTAAAATCTCCGTAGATATCTTTTTCCTTCCAGGTGTGGGTCATATTTAAAGGAATCTGATAAGTAACTATCTTTTTATCTGCTGTCATTACATTGAAATCAATAGGCATCGGAACCTGTCCTTTATTGACCAAAGTGATGGTTGTAGATTTGGCCTCATACTTCACATCTTTGATTCCGTAATCAATAGTTTTTGTAGTGTTGATCCAGTAATTCTGGAACCATTTCAGATCCATCCCCGAAACTTTCTGAGCAATGTGAAGAAAATCCCTGTCCGAAGGATGCTTCATATGCCATTGGTCATAATACTGTTTCAAGGTTTCTGCAAGATTTTGTTCACCCATGATGTAACCCAGCTGCACAAGGTATAATTCTCCTTTTACATAAGACGCATAGGTATAGGAAGTTCCGTTATCGTGATGGTCACCTAACCAAACGGCTGGTTCTTCAATTCCTTTCTTAACAAAATTTCTGTAAGCGTTCACCGTATTGGCAAAAGGATTCGGAAGTTCTTCAGGAAACAGCTGGTACATTACATATCCTTCTGCATAGCTTGTAAACCCTTCGTCCATCCATGGGCGTACTGATTCATTGGTTGCCAGCATCTGCTGATACCAGGAGTGGGCACCTTCATGAGCCATCAGCCCCATTAAACCTTTTATATCTTTGGCTTCACCCAAAATCATGGTACACATTCCGTATTCCATTCCACCGTCACCCCCTTGGATAAACGCATATGTGGGATATACATATTTTCCGAAATGACTGTTCATAATCTGGAAGTATTTGGTAACATAAGGCTGGGCTTCTTCCCAAACTTTTGTTTTGTCATTATTCTGATAAACAAAGAATACTTTCGGTCCTTCCGGAACATCAAAACTTTTTACGACATAATCCCTGTCTGCGCTCCATGCAAAGTCGAGCATATTTTTAGCAGTCCATCTCCAGGTTGCTTTTTTGCTTTTATCTGCCTTAATATTGGCTGCGGAATCATACCCTTTTACTTCAGCCGGGTTTTCGAGAATTCCTCCGGCTCCGATTATATAATCTTTATTGATTTTAATGGTCACATCAAAATCCGAGAACGGCGCATGAAACTCTCTTCCGATATAATCGAATGTGGCCCAGCCATCATAATCGTATTCTGCAATTTTAGGATACCATTGCGTCATCGTCATATCCACACCTTCCTTGTTGTTCCTTCCGCTTCGTCTGATCTGCTGAGGTATTACCGCGTCCCAGTCCATTGTAAAGGTTGTCGTGGTATTAGGATGAATAGGTTCTGCCAGATACACTTTCATAATGGTTTCCTGGATCTCAAACTTAAGATCTTTACCATTCTGCTTAATCCAATGGATATTTTGGGCACCTTCCTGATCTTTCGGAATAGAAGCCAGTCTTGAAACTCCGTCTTTCTGTAACCTGGAATCTCCGTTTTTCCCTTGTCCGGCCACTCTCTGATCCATCATTGAATTAGGCTTAAAGGCATTCCAGTAAAGATGAAAATATACCACATTCAGCTCATCGGGTGAGTTGTTGGTATATTCTAAAGTCTGGGTTCCCTGGTAGGTAAATTTTTCAGCATTAACATCAATGTCCATCTTGTATTTCGCAGCCTGCTGATAATAAGCTCCCTGCTGAGCCTGAAATTGTGAAATGATAAACGCAAAAAGGATTGCAGCCGATTTTCTCATTTAAAATTTATTTTTTTTAAAGGTAGGTAATTTATGTAAAACCTTCAAATGTGGAGTTATTCTGAAGGGTTCCTGTGGTACATCATTAATTTAGATGGGTTTTAATTCTCGTTATTAAAAAGATTTTTTTGAGATATTATTTTTTCGCCGGTGCTTCATTACTTTAAATTTGACTTCAATAGTTTTTTAATCAAAGTAATTTGACCTAAATGATAATAGCTATGCTCAATCATTCCATCAATATTCCTCAGATAGTTTCCATATTTTTCATCTACAAAAACCTCATCCAGCTTATTTTCCGGAAGCTTTTCGACTAAGGCGGCAAACTTTTCAGCATCTGTCCATAATTTATTTAAAAGCTCATGCCATTGTTCCGAAGATTCAATGGGCGGAAGATCAAAACTGAACTTATCTTTTATCTCGAGTTTTCCGCCTTCCAATACATTGACGATTCCTGCTATATAATAATGTATATGAAAGGTAAGCATAGCGATGGTGTTTAAAGAATCTACTTTCGTTATTGCTTGTTCCCATGTTACATCTGAAAGCTGGTCTTTAAAATTGGTATTGGCAATCCATAAACCGTCAAGTATAACTTCTCTGAATCTTTTAGCTAATTGTGATGGTGAGCTCATTGTTTTAATTTTCTTAAAGATAATATTTTTTCTCTCGTTGATTTTGGGGATGATGTAGATTTTGTTTTGCCACGAATACACGAATTTAATTGACATTCATATTATTCTTTATAAATAAGTATTTGTGAAAATTCGTGTATTCGTGGCAAAATAAAAAATCCCTCAAAGTTTTAAAAACCTTAAAGGATCATATTCTTATAATTTAAAAAATTATTTTTTAGCCGGAATTTCTTTTTTCCCGCTCTGTAAAATCTTTTCAAGGATTCTTAAAGTGATCAGATAGGTAGGCTTTACTCCTGTAAGCCCCAAACCTCCTGAAGAAAGTGTACTTCCTGTTTCCAAAGGATTATCCGAAGCATAGTAAGCATACATCACGAACAGATCCGGTGAAATGTGGTGTCTGATCTTGGAAGCTACCTGAATCGCTTTCTGGTAATGTGCCCCTTCCATTTCAAGACCGATCGCCTTCCAGGAAGTATTCATAAAATAAGAAAGGATATCCCTGTTTTGAAGTGATGTTCCTAAAACGGTAATCATCGGACCTTCAAACGCTTTTAACTCATCATCTTTAAAGTCGTCAAGCTTCAGAGCATTTTCAAACGGATAATTATCTGCTGTTCCTTCAAAGATGTGGGAAGTAGGGATCATAATATCTCCTTTTCCTCCGGCAAGAATTCCTGCTTTACCCATGATGGAAACAGATTTTACCTTCATCATATAAACTTCTCCCTTATGTTCGTAAGGTCTCAGCAACTCGTCCATTACTTCATAGGCCTGTTCTCCGAAAGCATAGTCGAAAACCATGATCACATCGTCTCCGCCATATTTTATTCCGCTGAACGGGGTATTTTTAAGATCCGTTTTGCTTAAATCAATAATCTGAACATCAATATTACTTCCGCTCTTATCATTAATATAAATCATGCCTTCTTCCAAAGCATATTTGGAAACTTTGTCGCGAAGTTCTTTTTTATCAGAAATATCTCCGTAAAGTTTATAATCTACTTCTTTGTGGTCTTTTTTCTTTAAAGCATCATTTCCGTACAGCATATTTTTCACGGAGTGCATGTTTGCGGAAATAATATGCAGAGGTCTCATGTGAAGATCGTTTTCAAATAAAACTTCTTTCACTTTGTTGGCCCATTTTTCACCAAAATAGTGATGTCCTACCCTTTCCTTTAATATAGCACTGAAATGAATTTCTCTTTCTCTGGTCTGCTTTGCGTCTTCCAGACTTACTTTTCCCAGGTTGTAGATGATCTTAAATAAGCGGTCAGGATTATTGTCATCCCCAAAAGAATTATAAGCGTTCAGAGTTTCTTCAAAGGTTCTTCCTATTAAAGAAGATAAGTGGATAAGAGCAACCTCTTTTTCTTTTCTGCTGAATTTTTTTTCACCTTTTACTACTTCCTCAATAATTTTAAAAGCACGTGTCGGTTTCCAGTTTTCATCCTGAATGAAAGCCAGATTCCTTACTTTATCCGCTTCTATAAATAAGAAGGTTAAGTGAGTAAGAATGTCATAAATTTCAGAACGTCCCAAAAGAACTTCAATATTCATCTGATGCTCGTCTATCCTGTAACAGTTTCTTCTTCTCTTTTTAGGTACAATAGGTTCGAAACTTCCTTTATCAAAACCCTCATCTGATGTAAGATGAATAAAAGCACATTCTTCAATTCCTTCCGGAAGCCTGTCTAAAACATACATCAAACCATTCAATTCCAATTTATTAGGAATATTCATGGTACCATAAATCTCTGGATTGATCGTCTTCAACAAACTTCTGATACTTTCTCCTGAAACACCGGCAGGTTTAAAAAAACCTCTGTAAAAGAGGTGTCTCATAGAAATATACAATCTTTCAATTGCTTCCGTTGTTTCTCTAGCTCTAGAATTTGTCATAAAATAAATTTCACACAAATATACAAAATCTTTGTCCACTTTATTTTAACTGTCTTTTAACAAGTCGTTTAAAACATATTCTTCAGGCCGATAGATATTTGTTTTAATACGTCGAGATTTGGCGTCTTCTAAGGTTAAGTTTGTCATAATCATAATAAAAATATACAGATGAGCTATCCAAAAAGATTAGGGTTACAAACCCAATATCCATCGATAAGTATTTCAAATCTCACACAACAGAAAATAGTAGCCGTAAATGGTAGTGAAGAAGAAGCAGATGTTTTTTTTCTCAATAAAACAGAACTTAATACGGTAAAAACCCTTTTTCAGATTCGTAATGCAAATTATTACAGAAAACATATTAAACCAGTTCAGTTATCAGATTATTCTACAGATATTTTCCCTAAAGAAAGGGTTTTTATTGTAGGGAAAATATTTCCGGTAATCAATATTCTTTTCAACTACACAGGAGTAAAAGATGTGGAGCAAAACATCAATCCACTTGTTATAGAAATTGTAGAGGGAGCTTCTAAAGTAAAATACTTTGATTCTTCCATACATAATTCAAAATATATGAATATCGATGGAGGCAAAATTAAAATACTACTACCCAAAAATTATGTTGGCAATAATTTCCCTCAATTGATGTACGATTTCCTCACCAATAAAAATTCTGTAGAAAAATATATTGGAGGAGAATTTCCTGATTATGAAACTTACAAGCTTGCTTTACGAAACAAAGCTATAAAAATAGAAGACTGGAAAGGACAGGATGGTTCATGGCTCACAAAAGACCGGGCAGAAAATAATGATACCTGGAGAAGAGCTTATTCTTATATTATTGAACACAAAATACCAGGAAGACTTGCTCCTTTCAAGCAAATTTATGACTTTTACGAGGGGGTAGACTGGAATATTAAAAATCGATTCAGCCATGATGTAAAGTGGTGCAAAGGAGCTAAAGGACTGGTAAAAGCATTATCAAATTCGCTGGAAGGAGGCAATAGCTTTTTGGCAAATGATGTTGAAACTATTCTCAATGAATTAAATTTAGGTATTTGTGATTTTGCAATAACCAAATTTCATGAGCTTATGTATGGTCAATATGCTAAAACTCCTTTAAAAGGAGATGCGGCCTATATCTGGGATAAAGAATTTATTCAACATGAACAAGGGGTTATTGCTCCGCCTATTTATGGAAAAACAGCTTCTTCCACTATATCCAGATTTCAGAATATGGCTGACAAAGACCCTCTCGGCGGATGGCATGGAGCCGGAGCTCAAGCAATTAGTTGGTTCAATGATATTGTTCCAGCATTCGATGATTTTACACCTAATGCCAAAGTAACAGATTCACAATTTAGGATAGACTTACCATTATTAATGCTATATTTATACAAGCATAAACCAAAATGGTATGGATTTAAGGGCAAACTAAATTCAGATGGAACTGTAAATAATGAAATTGTAAAAATTATTAAACCTTATGAAAAATAGATTAAGCAAAATTTCTCTTTTCTGGAAAATATGGATTTGTCATATATTTATATACTTCCCTATCAGAGCTGTCTTTTTTTTGTTTCAGCTTGATGAAGCACCAGATTTTACTCAAATTGTTAAATCAATTCTGATTTCACCTTTTGCCGGAATTTATGGCTTATTTGATAAGTTTCCGCTGGTAATTATTCTTCAGATGCTGGTGATGTTATTTATCAATGAAGTTATTTCTTCTAAAAAAGTACTACCTTATCTTATCATAACTTTAGCAACTCATATTGTATTCTATGCATTTGATATTTATGACATGGATTTTTTTAAGCCATTTCTCTATTCGTTTTTTATTTTTCTGCCCATCTTTTTATTTATTTTTAGGAAAAATCTCAAGAATTAGTTTAAAATAATTGTAATTGTAATTTTAATTTGATATATATTACAAGAGACAGCAAATACACTCTCTTTTTACAGACTGGACAATCGGCCTTTATATTTTCATAATTTTTTTAAACAGCAAAAACAAAACACCCCTGTTAAAAAACACCAAACAATCGTTTAAATTATATAGATTTTCAACTCACCCCTAAAATTTTTAGGGCTTAAGTATTTTCAATTCATTTTTTTTGTAAATTTGCCCTGTAAAAATTAACCTTATTATGTCAACTTTAAGATTCAAAGCGTTAGAAACTTTACCATTTAAGGACTTCAGAAAAGATAATTCTATTGAAGTTCCTGGAAAATTGTCAGAATTATTCTGTCAGAATGTTTTCTCAGAAGAAACCATGAGAGAATATTTAACCAAAGAAGCATTCCAATCTATTTTGGATGCGATGAAAAAAGGTACTAAAATCCAGAGACACATTGCAGACCAGGTAGCTGTTGCTATGAAAGACTGGGCAATGAGCAAAGGAGTAACTCACTATACTCACTGGTTCCAGCCACTGACTGGAACTACTGCAGAAAAGCATGATTCTTTCTTTACTCCGATTGAAGGAGGAAGAGCAATTGAAAGATTCAGCGGAAATTTACTGATCCAGCAGGAGCCTGACGCTTCTTCTTTCCCGAACGGAGGAATCAGGAATACTTTTGAGGCGAGAGGTTATACGGCATGGGACCCTACATCTCCGGCTTTCATCATGGGAACTACTTTATGTATTCCTTCCATCTTCATTTCTTATACTGGAGAAACTCTAGATTATAAAGCCCCTCTTTTAAGAGCTTTGAATGCTGTGGATGAGGCTGCAACCAACGTTATGCAGTATTTTGATAAAAATGTAACGAAAGTAACGCCTACCCTAGGATGGGAGCAGGAATATTTCTTAGTTGACTCTGCATTATACCAGTCGCGTCCGGACCTTGTCTTAACAGGAAAAACTTTATTAGGACATTCTCCTGCAAAAGGACAGCAATTAGACGACCACTATTTTGGTTCTATCCCTACAAGGGTAATGAACTTCATGAAAGAGCTGGAGATCGAATGTATGAAACTGGGAATTCCTGTAACAACAAGACATAATGAGGTTGCTCCAAACCAGTTCGAGCTTGCTCCAATGTTTGAAGAAGTAAACGTTGCTGTAGACCACAACTCTTTGTTGATGGACATCATGGCAAGAATCGCTCACAAACACCACTTCCATATTTTATTCCACGAAAAACCATTCGCGGGAGTAAACGGAAGCGGAAAGCACAACAACTGGTCCTTAGCAACTGATACGGGCGAAAACCTATTAAGCCCGGGAAAAAACCCTAAGAAAAACTTACAGTTCTTAACGTTCTTTGTTAACACCATTAAAGCTGTATATGAATACGCTGACCTTTTAAGAGCAAGCATCGCATCTGCGAGCAACGACCACAGATTAGGTGCCAATGAAGCTCCGCCGGCAATCATTTCCGTATTCATCGGAAGCCAGCTGTTCAGAGTACTGGAAGAACTTGAAAAAGTAACAGAAGGAAAACTTTCTCCGGACGAAAAAACAGATCTTAAACTGAATGTAGTTGGAAAAATTCCTGAAATTCTGTTGGATAATACTGACAGAAACAGAACGTCTCCATTTGCATTTACAGGAAATAAATTTGAGATCAGAGCAGTAGGATCTTCTGCCAACTGTGCAGAGTCTATGACTGTAATGAACACCATCGCTGCAAAACAGCTGAATGACTTTAAGAAAGAAGTTGACAGCCTTATTGAAACCGGACTGAAGAAAGATGAAGCCATCTTTAATGTGCTAAGAGAATACATCAAACAGTGTAAAAACATCATGTTTGAAGGTGACGGATATTCTGACGACTGGGCAAAAGAAGCTAAAAAGAGAGGTTTGAATAACTTAAAAACCACTCCTGAAGCTCTTAAGCAGGAAATGGACAAAAAATTCCTTGATCTTTATGAAGAAATCGGAGTGTTCACCCACAGAGAGGTTGAAGCAAGAAACGAAATTAAATTAGAAAAATATTCTACCGTTATTGATATTGAAGCAAGAGTATTGAGCGATATCGCAAGAAACCACATCATTCCTTCTGCATTAAATTATCAGAACAGACTGATCGAGAATGTAAAAGGTCTTAAAGAAATATTCGGAGACAAAGAGTTCAAAACATTAGCGAAAGAGCAAATGAGTCTGATCACCAATATTTCCGAAAATGTTTCTAAGATTAAATTAGGGGTAGAAGAACTTATTAAAGCAAGAGAAGCAGCGAAAGCTGTATCAGACAGTCAAAAGCAGGCAGAAGCATACTGCAACAAAGTAAAACCTTTATTCGATGGTATCAGAGACGCTTCTGATGATCTTGAAATGATGGTTGATGATGAACTTTGGCCAATGACTAAATATAGAGAAATGTTATTTACAAAATAACATCTGTAAAGTTCCATATTAGTTTAAACTCTCCGGTTTTCCGGAGAGTTTTTTTGTTTTATTAACAACCACCAAAAGTGGAGTTTTAAAACACGAAATCCCATTAATAAAGGAAAAGCGATTTATTATGTTAAAGAATCTTAATAAAAAAAACCGCAGACTCACCAAAAACAGGCGGTTGCGGTTTGTTTTTCTTTAACATACTGAAATAATATGTTAAAATGTGTTAAATAAAGAACCTGACAATAATCATATCAGGGGTCTTTTGCTCGGAATTTCTACTTTTGTAATGCTTTTGAAAAATAAATATTCCTTTTAACACGGATAATCAAATATATATGAAGAAAAGAGTTTTGTTTTATTTAGTTGCTTTTGTGTCTACAGTTTCAGTTCAATCATGTGCTACAAATTATGTAGTTTCACAACCAGCAACTTACACTAAAGAATACAAAACAGATGCCAAACTAGCTTCTATAGACCCTAAGAAAATGGAACAGGATAAGCAAAGACTTATTGATTCTTTTCTAGCTGAGAAGGCCGCATCTATCGCCAACGCGAAAAAAGCTATTAAAAATTCTGAGATTGCAAAGGCAGTCAAATACAATAAAACAATCGACAATATCCTTACAGAAGCTGAAACATACCTTGGAACTCCATACAGATACGGAGGAATGACAAGAAGAGGTATTGATTGTTCAGCTTTCGTTCTTTCCGTATTCGGGGCAGCAGCAGGACTTAGCTTACCAAGAGTAGCAGCTTCTCAGGCCCAGGAGGGTGAAAGCATTGATAAAAGTGAGCTTCAGAAGGGAGATTTAATTTTCTTTTCACACGGAAGAAGAATCTCTCACGTAGGTATCGTAGAAAGTGTTACTGAAGACGGTGAAATTAAATTCATCCACGCAGCCACTTCAAAAGGGGTAATGATCTCATCGCTGAATGATTCTTACTGGGGACCTAAATTCAGGTTTGCAAAAAGAGTAATCAACGAGAACGGGGATGCTTATAACAATCTTGCATCTTCTACTCCATCCGCAGCGACAAGTTTTTAATTTTAAATAATTGATTTAAATAATGAAGCCATCAGAAATCTGATGGCTTTTTTATTTGTTTATTCGAATCGTTGGCTGACTGTAAGCTGAGGTTCTCGAAGCCAACATGTCTTGACTACCCCGTCTTTTTGCTTTGCAAAAATCCACCCCTTCGGAGAAGGAAAATGATGGAAGACAGAAAGTGAATGATAGGTTTTATAAAAAATCCTTTATTCTTTTGTCGTTATTTAATCTCTATCAATTTCAATATCCAGTTTGTAAAGAAGTCCATGCACCTCCGAAAGCGAAAATTTAGCCTTTTTCAGCCGATTTAAGGTAGGATCTATGGAATAATTGAAGGAAGTCCTGAAATCTGCTTTTTCAAGGTTTGTATGGTCGAAAATAGCTCCTGAAAGATCACAGCCTGAAAACAGGGAGCCGGATAAGTCAGATTCAGAAAAATCAGTCTCGGTTAATTTGGAATTTTTGAACCGGGTCTTCTTGGCTGAGGTTTTATAAAATACTGAATTATTGAGCAAACACCCGTCAAAGATAAAGGAAAGTCCAAATGGGTTACAATCACCAAACTGCAGACCGAACATTTTACATTCTTTAAAAATAACTTCATGAAATGCGGTTTTAATCAGTTTGGCCATACTCAGGTTACATCCTGTAAATTCGCAGTCTGTGAAAGTGAAACCTGAAAGATCCGCGTATTCAAAATTACAATTTCTGAATATACAGTTTTCATATTCGCCTTTCAGGAACCTGGAAAAGTCTGTATTTTCAAAAGTCTGATCTACAGTATAAGCTTCTTTCATATGATTAATGAAATGATTTTTCGCTGATGGATGAGGAAATTTTAGCTTTATTACACCAAACTGTTCTTATCCGAATAATTCAGTTTAAAGAAAATAAAAGTCATCATAGAAAAGGCAAGCAGTGAGCTTCCTCCATAACTGAAATAAGGAAGCGGAATTCCTACCGTCGGAAAAAGCCCCATAACCATCCCTAAATTGATCGTAAAGTGCATCATCAGGATGGAAGCAAAGCAATACCCAAATACCCTGTTAAAAGTAGATTTCTGTTGTTCTGCGAGATAATAGATGCGTCCGATAAAGATCATGTAGCATAATACCAGTACGGCACTCCCTATAAATCCCCATTCTTCACCCACCGTACAGAAAATATAGTCAGTTTCCTGCTCCGGAACAAATTTCCCCTGCGTTACCGATCCTTCACGGTATCCTTTTCCTAAAAGTCCGCCGGATCCTATAGCTGTTTTTGAATATAATAAGTTATACCCTGAGGTATCTCTGAATGCTTTTTCTCCTTTGTAAAGAACCTCAATTCTTTCTCTCTGGTGTTTGGGAAGTTTCTCTAAGATATAAGGTGAGCCGAAAGCCAATCCGCAAAGCAGAAGAATTGACCCTGCAATTCCTGAAATGGAAATGACATCCCACGACATTCTGTGGTAATTCATAGCGATTAAAACACCGGCAATGACAAGAACTGCCAATGCTACATACACAGGGGGTACAGCCAGTGAAATCAGAAAAACGGCAGCAAAAATAAAACCTACCCCAAATAAAAGCCCGTTCAGACCTTCCCTGTACAAAGCAATAAAGAATGCTATAAACACAAGCATAGAGCCTACATCCGGAATAGCCAAAACGACTATAGCAGGAATCCCGATAATGGCCAGGGCTGTCCAGAGTGATTTTTTAACTTTCAGGTTAAAGTCAGGTCCGGAAACATAATTGGCCAGCATCAGAGCTGTTCCGATTTTTGCAAATTCAACCGGCTGCATGGTAAAGCTTCCGAATTTGTACCAGTTCTTCTGACCTAGAATTTCTTTCCCGAACGGAAATAAACCTATCAATAATAAAACTCCTCCAATGTAAATAATCCCCGACATATTCTCGAAGAATTTACTTCTTCCCACAAATATAACAAGTCCTACAAACAGAGATATGCAGAAGAAAATCAATTGTTTTTCTCCTAATTTCTGATCAACACTGTAAATATTTGCAATGGCAAAAATGCACAGCAGGAAATACAGTCCAAGACCTAGTTTATCTATTCCTTCTGCCCACTTCATTGCTTTGCTTTTTTAGTGTTATTCTTTGTTTCCTCTTCTATTTTTTTCTGCAGCTTTACTTTCTGCTCTTTGATAAAGTTCAGGCTGTCCTGCTTTCTTTTAAGCTTTACAGAGTCTGCTGCGGGGTCTTTGTACAGCCCTTTACGTTTTAAATCTGCAACCCACTGTCTTTTGTACTCAGGCATGAAGCTGGCACCCGTCATTTTCTTGTACAGATTCTCCCTTTTCAAATCTCCGGTGATATACTTTTCAGCGATCACAGTACAGGCAGGACCTGCCCATGTTGCCCCAAATCCGGCGTGCTCCATTACTGCAGCCACTACAATTCTAGGTTTGTCCGCAGGCGCAATCAATACGAAGATTGAGTTATCTTTTCCCTGAGGAACCTGGGCTGTACCCGTTTTGGCAAGCTGGGTAAAATCATTAGATTTCAGACTTCTTGCAGTCCCTCTCAACACCACAGCTTCCATACCTTTTAATACAGGTTCGAAGTGTTTAGGGTCTACGAGTGTTTTATGTTTTGTTTTAAATCTCGGATCGGGGTTAGGTTTACCATCAATAGATTTTACGATATGAGGGGTGTAGAACCATCCTTTATTCGCAATGGCAGCCACATAATTGGCCAGCTGAAGAGGTGTAACCAATACATCTCCCTGTCCCATTCCGTTAAAGATAGATCCATTCATGGTATAGTCGGAGCTCCAGTTTTTCTTTCCGCTTCTTTTTTCATAGAACTCACCCGTTGGAATTCTTCCCGGTGAACCTACGGCAATATCATTATTCAGGTATTCTCCTACTCCAAAGCTGCTCATGATTTTTTTCCACTCATTAACTCCCCTGGAAGGGTCACCCGGATATTTATTCATAATGGCAATAAATGCGTGGGAGAAATAACAATTACTGGAAACCTGGATTGCCGGGATAAGAGGATCGGCACCACCGTGTCCTTTAATTCTTAATCCTTTATAGAAAAAGCCTCCTCCACAAGGGAAAACTGTATTTTCATCCATTACCCCCATCTGCATTCCTGCAAGGGCAGTAAGAAGTTTGAAGGTTGAGCCCGGAGGATAAGCTGCCTGAACAGATCTGTCAAATGTTGGCTTATTTTCGTATAAGGTATCCTTTGAAAGCGCGTAAAGGTTCTTAGATTTAGAAGGTCCCGTAAATAAATTCGGATCAATATCCGGACCTGTTGCCAAGGTCAGAATTTCTCCGTTATTCGGGTCAATGGCAACAATTGCCCCATGTTTGTTAACCAGCATTTCTTCAGCAATTCTCTGAAGATCATAATCAATGGTTAGCGTAATATCCTTACCGGTTACAACATCTTTATCCAGGGATCCGTTTTTATAGGATCCTATATTTCGAAGTTTGATATCTTTCTGGATGTATTTCATTCCTTTTATTCCTCGAAGGTCCTTTTCATAGGATTTTTCAACACCGGTTTTACCGATGAAGTCTCCGGGAAGATAATAGGTGGAATCTTTTTTAATTTCTCTTTCATTCACTTCGCTGGTGTACCCCAAAAGGTTACCGGAAGTTGCTACTTCATACTGACGCTGAGGTCTTGAAACAATACTGAATGCCGGATATTTAAAAATAATCTCCTGTACCCTGGCAATATCTTCTCTGCTGAGATCCTTTAAAAAAGTCATAGGAGTCAGCTTGGAATAGTATTTTTCTTTTTTAATGATTTCAATCCTCTTGATAAAATCAGATTTACTGATCTGCATCAGGTTACAAAATCCGATGGTATCAAAATCAGGTTTCATTAAAGCCTGGGTAAATGATATTTCATAGGCAGGCTGGTTTCCTACCAGAATTTTCCCGTTTCTGTCGAAAACAACCCCTCTCTGAGGGATGACGTATTCAATTTTAATGGAGGTATTAGCTGCATTTAAAGCATAACGGTCTGTAAACAGCTGTAAATAAGAAAGCCTCGCTACAAAAATAAGAGCGATGACGACAAGGGCGGAAAAAATTTTTAAATAACGTGTGTTCAAACTTTTTGTTTGATTTTAAATATTAATGCATAAACCACTATAAATATAAAGGAAATTATACTTGTGATCACTACATTAAGCAATATTTCAAAAAAACGGCTAAATTTAAAAAATTCGATGTACTGCACTAAAAGCTGATGCAGGAAGATACTTGAAAAAAGAAACAGCAAAAACTGCGCCCACTGCAGGGACTGAAAAGAGAAGAAATCTGTGGAAGTATCCGTGGAAGTTCTGAAAATCAACGTTCTGAAATAAGCGATCAGCGTTGTTGCAAAGGCATTGATTCCCCATGAATAGAGGAATGCATCTACAGAAAGTCCTATCAAGAAGCTTAAAGCTAAAAACTGAAATTTATTTCTGAAAAATGGGTAAAACATGACAAACACCGGGTAAAGAACCGGCGTATATTTCCCGAAAATGGTAATCCTGTTGAGTACAAAAATTTGCAATGCAACCAGGAAGATCATGATCAATATATCGGTAAATAAGGTCCTGCTAATCATTTTCTTTTTTTATGACGGTCTGTAATGTATCCTGAATTCTCTGTACTTCAGCTTTTTTAAGGTTTTTCACAACAAATACCTTGCTTAGTGCCCCCATTTTCTCACTCAATTCCACTGAAATATCCCAGAAGCCTGTTTTGTTATCTACAGAATATCCGGCAATGGTCCCGATCATCACTCCTTTAGGGAAAATCGCTGATTTACCGTCCGTTACAACAGTGTCACCCACCTTAAGGGCAACATATTTCGGAATGTCGGCAAGATGCATTACCCTGGAATTGTCACCGTTCCAAGTTAAAGTTCCGAAATATCCGGAATTTTTCAGTGAAGCATTGATTCTGATTTTATTAACGCTCAGAACAGACTGCACCAAAGCGTAGCTGTCTGTAGAATTGATGACAATTCCAGCAATTCCTCTTGGTGCCATTACGCCCATCTGAGGAAAAACACCGTCTCTGCGGCCACGGTTGATGGTAAAATAGTTGTTTCTTCTGTTGATACTGTTGAATACGATTTCGCCGTCTACAAAAGTATAGATCTGGCCACCGCCTAAGGTATCATGAACTTTTCTGAATACCGGGTTTTTTGCTCCTTCTTTACCATACAGCTGTGTCATCAGGGATTTGTTCTGTGCCACCAGATCTTCATTGATCTGTTTAAGCTTCAGATAGGAAACCCCTTCATCAATATAGCCGGAAATCCATGAGTTGAGCGCAGCCGACTGGCCGGCAACCCACGATTTCTGCATGGCGTTTTTAGAGAATATCAGAACCAGAGCAATAATCTGCAGGAATATAAAGAAGACAAAAAGAGCATTCTTCGAAAATAATCTCAGCAAAAATCCCATTCAGATATATAGTCGTAAAAAGTTAAAATTATTTAATTAAGAAATTGAATTTATCCATATTCTTAAGGGCAATACCTGTTCCGCGAACAACAGCTCTTAACGGGTCCTCTGCAACAAATACAGGAAGACCTGTCTTTTTGTGCAGCCTATCCGCAAGGCCTCTCAATAAAGCACCTCCTCCGGCAAGATAAATACCTGTCTTATAAATATCGGCAGCTAATTCCGGCGGAGTAAGGGAAAGCGTTTCCATTACCGCATCTTCAATTCTGATAATAGATTTATCCAATGCACGGGCAATTTCCTTATATCCTACCATAATTTCTTTCGGCTTCCCTGTAATAAGGTCTCTACCCTGTACCGGGATATCTTCAATATCCACATCAAGATCTTCCACTGCAGAGCCTACTTCAATTTTGATTCTTTCAGCTGTTCTCTCCCCAATGTAAAGGTTGTGATGCGTTCTCAGGTAATAAGCAATATCATTGGTAAATACGTCACCTGCAATTTTTACAGATTTGTCGCACACGATACCTCCTAAAGCCACCACAGCAATTTCCGTAGTACCTCCACCTATATCGATGATCATATTTCCTTCAGGCTTCTGTACATCAATCCCGACTCCTATTGCAGCAGCCATTGGTTCGTAGATCAGCCTAACTTCTTTTGCGTTGACTTTCTGAGCAGAATCTCTTACCGCTCTTTTTTCCACTTCAGTAATACCGGAAGGGATACAGATCACGATTCTTAATGCAGGCTGAATAAATCTGCCTTTAATTCCAGGAATTTTCTTGATAAATTCCTTGATCATATGCTCAGAAGCATGAAAATCTGCAATAACCCCATCTTTCAAAGGACGGATGGTTTTGATATCCTCGTGAGTTTTACCCTGCATATGCTTAGCCTGCTCACCGACCGCAATAGGTCTACCCGTAGAACGTTCAATTGCAACAATTGACGGCTGATCTATAACAATTTTGTTATTGTGGATAATAAGGGTATTGGCAGTACCAAGGTCTATCGCAATTTCTTGCGTAAACATATCGAATAAACTCATATATTTCTTCTGATTTTAAGTTTACAAAGATATAAATTTAACACCACTAAAGAAATTTAAGCAGCACATAATTTGGTTAAAATTTTATTAAAATTCACAATTGTTTATTAACTTTTGCTTTAATCATTTACGAAGCCTGATTTAAACTAAAATTAATGGGGCATACAATAACGAATGGGTAAAAATGAAAAGGTAAGAAAGCTGAGAAAGCAGATCGACTTATTAAGAGCCTACTACCTAAAATTTAGCAAACTTGCTTTTGTTTGCTTTCTCAACGTAGGGTCATTTGCTATTTGACCATAGTTTTTCACGATAATTATCATATACATTATCAGAGGAAGGTTAATGAAAAAAAACGTAAATTTGCGACTGCTTATGTTACAGTATTCCAACATTCATCAGACATCAAATTTTGCTGTACTTTCCATTAGCTACGAAAAGGCAGATGTAGAAACGAGAGGGAAATTTGCATTCTTTGACGATAACATCAAAAATTTTGTCTCAAGAATCCATAGCGTGGATTTAGGGGATGCATTTGTGGTTTCCACTTGTAACAGAACCGAAATCTATACCACTTCACCCAATTATCTTCTAGTAGCGGAAGAATACTGCAAAACAATCGGAGTGCAACTTACTGATTTTCTTCAGTTTGCCAATATCCTGACCAAAGAAGAAGCGCTTATTCATCTGTTCAGAGTGGCAGCCGGACTTGAAAGCCAGATCATCGGGGATTTTGAGATCATCGGACAGATTAAAAAAGCATACAGCCGTTTTAAGAAAGAGAGACAGAATTCCAATCCTTATCTGGAAAGAGCTATTAATGCCGCCATCCAGATTTCGAAAAGGATTAAGAATGAAACGGGAATTTCAAACGGAGCCGCCTCTGTTTCTTATGCTGCCGTTCACTATATTTTAAACAGCCAGAAAAAAATCACCGAAAAGAACATCCTTCTTTTGGGAGTAGGTGAAATCGGACAGAATACAGTTGAAAACCTGGTAAAACATGTTTATCAGCCTAAAATAAAAATTGCTAACAGAACTCAGGAAAAAGCTGAAAAGATTTCCCAGAAATACAGTATTCCTCATGTTGACTATTCTGATGTGGACCAGGAATTAAAAAATACAGACATTCTGATTGTTGCAACAGGAGCAAAGCATCCTATCATTAATAAATCTCATTTCCCTAACGGAAAAGAAACTCTGGTCATCGATCTTTCCATTCCTCATAATGTTGAAAAGAATGTTACAGAGAATGAAAATGTAACGCTGATTGATGTGGATGAACTTTCAAAACAAATTCAGGAAACCATTCAGCAGCGTGAAAAAGAAATTCCAAAAGCTGAAAAAATCATCAAAGAGCTGATGAAAGACTTCTTGGAGTGGGAAAAAAAGAGAAAGCTGGCACCCAATATTCACCATTTCAAAGCGGTTCTGAAGAATATGGAACGCAATGAAATGCATAATTTTTACAAAAAAAATAAATACATAAACATCACGGATATGGAGCTTTCTGACAAAATGATCCAGAAAATTACCAACCGTTTTGCAAAATTTATCATCGACAACCCTTTAAAAGCCGAAGAAATTAGTAAATTAATGCACGAAATATTAGTTGAACAACCAAACAACGAATTTAATGAAAAGCATTAGAATCGGAACAAGAAATTCCGCATTGGCACTTTGGCAGGCAAGAGAGGTTGCGAGGCACCTTCAAAACCGTAATTATTTAACGGAAATTGTTCCTATCGTCTCTTCCGGCGATAAGAACTTGAATCAACCGCTTTATTCTTTGGGAATCACCGGGGTTTTTACAAGAGACCTTGATGTTGCTTTATTGAATGACGAAATTGATATTGCGGTACATTCTTTAAAAGATGTCCCGACACAGCTTCCTCAAAATATCGAAATCATCGCCTATCTGGAAAGAGATTTTCCACAGGATGTATTGATAAGAAAGGAATCTGCTCAAAATAAAGAATTTCACGAACTGAAACTGGCAACAAGCAGTTTAAGAAGAAGAGCGTTCTGGCTGAAAAATTATCCGAATGCTCAATTTTCAGATATCCGTGGAAATATTCAGACCCGTCTTCAGAAACTTGAAGAAGGAGATTTTGATGCCACGATCCTGTCTCTGGCAGGAATCAAAAGAATGAAGATGGATATTGATTATGAAATGCTTCCACTGATGATTCCGGCAGCTTCCCAAGGGGTGATTGCCGTTGCGGGACATTCGGACAAACCTGAGATCAATGAGATTCTTAGCCAGATCAATCATAAAAACACCCAGATCTGTGTAGAGATCGAAAGAAACTTTCTGAGCACACTGGAAGGCGGATGTACTGCCCCGATCGGAGCTTATGCAGAGATTATTGAAAACCAGATCCGTTTCAAAGCTGCCCTTTGCTCCTTGGATGGTAAGAACTGTATTGCCACTGACGAGAACTTTGAATATAACGAAACCGAGAACTTCGGTGAAAAGTTTGCAAAGATTGTTCTTGAAAACGGAGGAAAAGAACTGATGACCGAAATTAAAAACTCTTACTAAGAATTTTTAACCCATCCATATCTTAATTTCAAGTGCAGAACAATGAAAAAATCCTTTTTTTTATTCGTATTCCTGTTTTGTGTATTCATTGCCAATGCACAGAATAAATTTGCGCTTCAACTTTCCAGTTCTGCTTTAGGCTTGGTTGATCCTACAATCAGGTATGATCCTGCTTATTTTGTTATTAAATATCCCAATGGAGATGTCCCTGCTGACAAAGGAGTTTGTACAGATGTCATCATAAGAGCGTATAGAAAACTTGGAATTGATCTGCAGAAAGAAGTACATGAAGATATGGCGAAAAATTTTTCAAAGTATCCAAAAACATGGGGATTGAAAAAACCGGATACGAATATTGATCACAGGAGAGTTCCCAACCTCGCAGTCTTTTTTTCTAAATTTGGAAAAGTAAAATCTACTGAAACTAATCCTGCATTATATATTCCGGGAGATATTGTTACCTGGATCTTACCTGGGAATCTTACTCATATTGGAATTGTGGTCAATAAGAAATCTGCAGACGGGAAAAGATTTATGGTCGTTCATAATATAGGAGGCGGACAAGTTCTGGAAGACTGTCTCTTTAAGTATACGATTACAGGGCATTATCAATATCAAAAATAAGCTGCTTTATGAAAAATCTTATCTATGCTTTATTTGTATTGATATCATACTGTACAGAAGCTCAGACCAATGAATTTAAAATTATCAGTAAACCCATTGATTATTCTCAGGAGAGGGTACGTTTAAGCTTAGAATATCTTAAGGATCATTATAATATTGTACAAAATTCGCCAACTATTTCACCTAAAATAATCGTACTGCATTATACCGCAGGAGGAACTGTTGAAACGAATTATAAATATTTTAACAAGACGCATCTGGAGTCTGCCCGGAATACTTTAAAGAAGCAAAGTACTTTAAATGTTTCCTCACAGTTTATTGTAGACAGGGACGGGACGGTTTACCAGCTTATGGAGCCTAATAGGTTTGCCAGACATACAATAGGTATTAACTATTGCGCCATCGGCGTTGAAAACATAGGAAGCAAAAGCCAGCCGCTTACGGAAAAACAGGTTTCAGCCAATGCCCAGCTGGTGAGATATTTAACTAAAAAATATCATATTGAGTATCTGATAGGCCATTCGGAATATGGTGCCTTCAGAGGTTCAAAGCTCTGGAAAGAGACCGATCCGAATTATTTTACCTTAAAAGAGGATCCGGGAAAAGATTTTATGAAAAAAGTAAGACTGCTGGTCACCGATTTGGATTTAAAAGATAAACCTTAGCTGAATGAAGATTCTGTTTACCAAAATTATAGACTCTACCCTATTATCCAAAGAACTTGGAGCGGATATTTCGGCTGAATGCATTGAGGTGATCAGAACAGAACCTTTACAAATAGCTGCATTTGATTTAAAAAATTACTCCCTGATCTTCACGAGCACCAATGGAGTGAATGCTTTTTTCAAAAATCAGTTTAAGCCGAACGAAGATTTTACAGCAAAAAACTACAACAAAATATACTGCGTTGGTGAAAAAACGAAACGGAAACTCAGAAAACACGGTTTCGGGACATTCAAAGTTCTGAAAAATGCCGAAACACTTTCAAGATTCATCATCGGAAACTGCCAGCACGAACAGTTCCTTCACTTCTGCGGTAATCTTGCCATAGATGTTCTGGACAATGAGCTTCCTTTACAAAACATCAGCTATAATAAGATTACGGTTTACAAAACGGAAGAGCTCTACCCTTCCGTACCTGAAAAATATCATGCTGCAGTTTTTTTTAGTCCAAGCGGAGTTCGTAGTTTTGCAAAACTCAACTCTTTAGAAGGAATGAAGATTTTTTCAATCGGTGAAACCACCTCAGGTGAACTGAGAAAATATACGACAGAAGAAATCTTCACCTCAGAAGAAAACAATCTGGCCTCTATTTTTGGGTTGATCAAAAAGGAACTTTAAACAGCTGCAAACAGGCTGGTAAAAATAATAAGCGCCGGGAATGGCCATGTTAGTTTAATAAATTATGATTAAAAACGACTTATATTTAAAAGCACTTCGCGGAGAAACTGTTGAAAGACCGCCGGTATGGATGATGAGACAGGCCGGAAGATACCTGCCGGAATTCATTGCCCTTCGGGATCAGTATGACTTCTTTACAAGATGTCAGACCCCGGAACTGGCTTCCGAAATTACCGTACAGCCTATCCGCAGATTTCCTTTGGATGCAGCTATCCTTTTTTCTGATATTCTGGTAGTTCCGCAGGCTATGGGAATCGATTTCAAAATGAAGGAAAATGTAGGGCCATGGCTGGATAATCCGATCAGAACGATGGAACAAGTTCAGAATGTTGTGGTTCCTGATGTAGATGATACTTTAGGATATGTTTTTGATGCTATTGAGCTTACATTAATTAAATTAGACAACGAAATTCCGTTAATCGGTTTTGCCGGTTCTCCATGGACAATTTTATGTTACTGTATAGAAGGAAAAGGAAGCAAGGCTTTTGATATTGCCAAATCTTTCTGTTTTCAGCAGCCGGAAGCCGCTCATTTACTTCTTCAGAAGATCACGGATACTACGATTGCTTATCTAAAAAGAAAAGTTGAAAAAGGTGTTTCCGCCGTTCAGGTTTTTGATTCCTGGGGAGGGATGCTTTCTCCTGCGGACTATCAGGAATTCTCATGGCAGTATATCAATCAGATTGTTGAGGCTCTAAGCCCTCTTACCCATGTGGTGGTATTTGGAAAAGGATGCTGGTTTGCCCTGGAAGACATGACGATGTCTAAAGCTTCTGCTTTAGGTGTTGACTGGACCATTACTCCTGAATTTGCAAGAACATTAACGAATCATACCATGACCCTTCAGGGGAATTTTGATCCTGCAAGACTGCATTCTTCCCCGGAAACCATTAAGAAGATGGTGACTGAAATGATCAACCGTTTTGGAAAAGACAGATATATTGCCAATCTTGGACACGGAATCTTACCTAATATTCCTGTGGAAAATGCAGAGGCATTTATCAGGGCTGTTGTTGACTGGAGGCCGAATAACTAGTTTCTAACCACAAAAGGAACAAAAGTTTTTAACACTTAAGTTATTTGAAGTTTAAATACTTTGTAATAAGAAGATCACATAAGTTTTTTGAAAATCTGAGATTTTCATTTAAAATAATAAAAGCCCTTTCAATCATTATTGAAAGGGCTTCCTTATGAGAAAAAATTAGTTTAATTTACTTCAGTAATAAAAGTTTCTTTAGGTTTTCTCACTTTCGTAAGATTCACCAGCCAGTCATTTGAAGCGTCTCTGTAACCGATTGGCAATAAAAGTACACTTTTCAGTCCCTTTTCTTTCAGATTCAAAACTTCATCCACAGCTTCAGGTGAGAAACCTTCCATTGGTGTGGAATCTACCTCTTCAAAAGCCGCTGCGATAATGGCAGCACCAAATGAAATGTAAGCCTGTTTTGCAGCATGGGTAAAGTTTTCTTCAGCAGATCTCTGAGGATAGGTTCCCAACAGCATCTGTCTGTAGTTTTCCCAGCCATCGTTTTTAAAGCCTCTGATTTCGTTAGTAAGATCAAACATACTGTTGATTCTTTCTTCCGTATAGTTATCCCATGCGGCAAATACCAAAAGGTGCGAACAATCCGTGATCTGCGGCTGATTCCACGCATGAGGCTTAATCTGTTCTTTTACCTCCTGATTGGTAATCACAATGATCTCAAAAGGCTGAAGCCCGCTGGATGTAGGTGCCAGTCTTGCAGCTTCTAATATTTTATCCACTTTTTCCTGTGGTACTTTCTGACCGTTCATTGCTTTGGTCGCAAATCTCCAGTTCAATTTTTCAATTAATTCCATTAAAGTTAAATTTAGACCAGGCAAAATTACTCCAAGAATAAAGACAATAAACCACAAAAATTGCTATTTGAAAGATCGCAATAATCTATTATTTTATATTTATATTTGATTACCAAATCTTTAAATCAACAATATGAAAAAATTAAGCAAAGAAAAACTGAAAACCATCGTAGCCGGAGGAGAAATCTGCCTTGAATGTGCCATTGGATATTATCAGGTTATTATTGACGGGAAATGCTATTGCATTCCGTGGGAGTAAATATTAAATAAAAAAGCAGTTGATAAACAACTGCTTTTTATATTTTATCCGAGCATTTTCTGGGCTTTCTTTACTCCTTCCACAAGTTTGTCAATCTCTTCGAAAGTATTATAGACTGCAAAGCTTGCTCTTACGGTTCCGGCTATATTGAAAAAATCCATAATGGGCTGTGTACAGTGATGTCCGGTTCTTACGGCAATCCCCATTTTATCGAGAATCATCCCTACATCGGAAGAAATCCCCACGCCTTCAAGATTAAAGGAAACCACTCCTGTTCTTTTGGCCTTTTCACCGTAGATTTTTATATTTTCCAGCTCTAAAAGCTTTCTCTGTGCATACTCCAATAATGCATGTTCATGATTCTGAATATTCTGTCTGCCGGTCCTTTCAATAAAGTCAACAGCAGCACCCAGCGCAATATTTCCACCTACATTAGGAGTTCCGGCTTCATATTTAAAAGGAAGCCCGGCATAGGTTGTTCCGTCAAAAGAACATGTTGCAATCATTTCTCCTCCCCCGTGAAATGGTGGAAGTTCTTCAAGAATCTCCTGTTTTCCGTAAAGAATTCCCGTTCCCATTGGCGCATACATTTTATGACCTGAAAACACAAAGAAATCACAATCCATCTTCTGTACATCGATTTCAAAGTGGGGAGCAGACTGCGCTCCATCAATGACAATATAAGCATCCGAGTTTTTTCTCGTCCTGGCGATGATTTCTTCAATAGGATTTATGATACCTAATGCGTTGGAAACCTGGTTTACTGAAACTATTTTTGTCTTTTCACTTAAAAATTCATCCAGATAATCCAGCTGAAGAATACCATTTTCATCAATCGGTATCACTCTGAGCTTTGCCCCGGTCCTTTCACAAAGCAGTTGCCACGGAACAATATTAGAGTGATGTTCCAGATAGGAAATAATAATTTCATCGTCTTTTTTTAGCTTCTGTGTTAAAATATAGGCGATGAGGTTCAGACCTTCTGTTGTTCCCTTGGTAAAAATAACTTCAAAATCATGCCTGGCATTAATGAATTTCTGGATCTTCCTTCTTGAAAGTTCCATTTCCTCAGTGGCCAGCTGGCTCAATGTATGGATTCCTCTGTGAACATTGGCATTAAGTTCCGTATAGTATTCATTCCAGACCTTTAAAACAGAATCCGGTTTCTGAGATGTTGCTGCATTATCTAAGTAAACCAGAGGCTTACCATTCACTTCGCGGTTTAATATCGTAAACTGACTTCTTATTTCCTGAATGTCAAACATTTATTAAATTTTTAAATTAGATGGCTCTTATTTAGAACACTTCAAATTTACGTCTTTTTTTCTGAAAGGACGCATTGGGTTGAGGGCTGATACTTGTCAGGTGATAGAAAGATTCAATGAGGCGAATAGTAAGAAGGAAGGTACCGTTCACTTTAATACAAAATAAAAAACCTGCCAATAGATTGACAGGTTTTATATGGTTTGTGAATAAGCAAATATTATTCTGCTGCAGTTTCTTCTGCAGGAGCTGCTCCTTCAGCTGAAACTTCTTCTTCATCATCTTCTTCAACTGCTGCACCACCTTTCATTGCATTTCTAGACATCTTAACAGCCACTACAACTGCATTGTCAGGGTGAACGAAAGAATATCCTTCAGTTTTGATGCTTCCAACATAAAGTTTGTTACCAATTCTTAAAGGAGTAACATCTACAACGATTTCATCCGGCAAGTTTGCAGGAATCGCTTTCACTTTTAGTTTTCTGAAAGACTGACGTAAAACACCACCAGCTACAACACCTTTAGAACGTCCGGTAATTCTTACAGGAACTTCCATAACCACTGGCTTATCATCAGATAACTGGTAGAAGTCTACGTGTAAAATTTTGTCCGTAATTGGGTGGAATTGAATGTCCTGAAGAACAGCAGGAATTGTTTTCCCATCTAGCTCAATAGATACCGTGTGTGCTTCAGGAGTGTATACTAATCCTTTGAAAGCTTTCTCTTCAGCAGAGAAGTTTAAAGGGGCTTCACCTCCATAAACAACACAAGGAACTAATTCAGCATCACGTAAAGCTTTTGTAGACTTTTTGCCCACGCTTTCTCTTTTTGTACCTTGAATTGTAATAGATTTCATTTATAAAAAATTTAAAAAATTGTTCAGTTTAATTTCTGCAAACCTCTAAAAATCAATTAAATAACAAATTTACTGCTAATTGATTGATGCTCATGAACCATCTTCATAACGTCCGCAAATAACGGGGCGCAAGATAGCACTTTTATTTTAGATGACAAATTATTTTTAACAGGAATTGAGTCAGTTACAATAACTTCCAGTAGTTTGGAGTTCTCAATATTTTCGTAAGCCTTTCCGGAAAGCACTCCGTGAGTAGCCATCGCTCTTACTGACTTTGCTCCTTTTTCCATCAGAATTTCTGCAGCTTTACAAAGTGTACCTGCCGTATCGATCATATCATCAATAAGGATTACATTTTTTCCTACTACATCCCCGATCAGGAACATTTCTTCTACAACGTTTGCCTTTTTTCTTTCTTTGTAAGCAATTACTACTTCAGCACTTAAGTGTCCTGCATAGTTTTTCGCTCTTTTTGCACCTCCCATGTCCGGAGAAGCAATGGTAAGGTTATCTAAATTCAGAGATTTGATATGATCTACAAAAATGGTAGAAGCATACAGGTGGTCTACTGGAATCTCGAAGAACCCCTGAATCTGGTCTGCATGGAGATCCATCGTCATTATTCTTGTTGCTCCTGCAGCGGTTAACAAATTAGCTACCAGTTTAGCACCTATCGGAGCTCTCGGCTTGTCTTTTCTGTCCTGTCTTGCAAGTCCGAAATAAGGAATTACAACGGTAATGCTTTTTGCGGAAGCTCTTTTTGCTGCATCAATCATCAATAGAAGCTCTAAAAGATTGTCTGCTGGCGGGAAGGTAGACCCGATTAAGAAAACTCTTCCTCCTCTTACCGACTCATCCAGAACAGGCTCAAATTCCCCATCACTGAACTCCTGAAAGTTGATTTTCCCTAACTCTTTCCCATAATATTGGGCAATTTTTTCTGCCAAGTCCTTACTGGTTCTTGTACAAAATAGATAACTTAACTGATCTGCCATTTTTACTTTTTAAAGATTTTGCAAATTTAAAAAAAAACCACAAGAATTGCTCTTGTGGTTTCTAAGTTTTTATTTTCCTGTATCATTACGGGAATTTCACTCCTGAATATTTGTTAATATCTACCTGTGGTAAAGTAGAGTGATACTTTTCATTAATAGATTTGATAAATTCATTGGCAATAACCGCATAACCTCTTCCTGTAAGGTGAACACCATCAAGGGAGAAAGCTCCGCCCGTTACAAATTTGGCCGTATATCTTACCCCATCATAGATGATTCCTGACTTTCCGTTAAGTTCAACCATTTTAGCATTGCTGTCTACAAGAGCTAATCCATAAGAATCAGCAAGTGATTTTATAGAGTTATTATAAGCATCTACAGCTGTTTTCACATAACCTGCCTCTGTTTTTGTTAATACATGCTGGTTTTGTAACGGATAAGAAATTCCGTAAACATTTGCAGGAGCCGGTGCTCCGGGCGCAGTGGTTCCGATTAGAGAACTGGTCGTAAGAAGAATATAGTCTTCTGATGTAGCTTGTCTTGCCTGTCCAAAGATTTGTCCAAATGCAGCTGCTGTTGGTGCTCCTAATGAAGGCGTCAGGGCAGCGGTAAGCTGTGCCGACAAATCTGTAAGAGCAACATCTTTTATTAAAACAGGATTTGCAGAAGTAGAAGAAAGCAGATTAATTCTGTCTCCGGCTCCAAAAGCAGTAAGCGCCTGCTTTAACGGCCCGTACAAACTGGCATTAAGTGTTGCTAAATTTGCACCTAAAGTTGTAGGCGTTAAAGGATTGTAAGGAACTGTTGTAAAGAAAGGGATTGAAGTAACATAAGGAATATTGGCAATAACACCTTTTGTGGTTCCTACGCTCTTAAGACCATCCAGTACATTTTTAATAGATCCTGCTACAAGGTTAGGATCGGAAATATCATTTGATTTATAGGTCAATGGGTTTACATTATTGGTCTGTACAACCGCAGGACTATACGTAGTAACCCCACCTACCGTCTGAGAATTGGTTCCTCCGTTGGTAGCATAAGACAATACATCGTTATTACCAATCCAAAGAGAGAAGAATGTAGCTTTTTGAGCTTTTGCATCATCCAAAACACTCGTTGTTGTAGAAGAGGCAAATCTCACAAAATACGGATTGGCTGCTCCTAAGGCAAGGTTAGCCGCACTTCCGTACCCAGGTGCAATCAGATGGAAAGACTTCGCCCCCGGAACTCCCATATTCTGGTAAGGTCCACCGGCAGCTACATTATCTAATGCAGCAGCAGGAGCGCTTGCCACAGGACTCAAACTTCCGTTTGCCGCTACCTGAAGAGTTAATTTACCCGGAAAACCTGGTAATCCTATAAATCCTCCTACATCATTCGGCATCAAAGGCTGTTTAAATGCCCCACCGCCTGCAAGCTGCATCTGAGCTGCAATGATACTTGGATAAGATTCGTTTTGTCCGCTGCTGTAAAGCGCTCCGTCTCTGTATCCGGAAGTCAGGGAGTTTCCTAAAGAAATATATTTTGAGAAGTTCGCTTCTCCACTGGTTACCTGGACATCCTTTACATCAGTATCGAAATCAGTCTCACAGCTTGTTGTAAAAAGAAGTGCAGAAACTGCAAGTGTTGATATTATAATTTTTTTCATAGTCTTCAATTAAAAAGGGTTGTACGATAAACCTAAACCAAAGTAGAACGCTCTAGCTTTTGCCTGTCCGTTGAAGCCAAGAGAGGCATTTCTTACATCTCTTGCCTGAGGAAGTGCATATCCTCCTGCTATATCAACTCCGAACTGCTTTAGTTTAAAGCCAAGACCTCCGGTAATTACATAAGTGTTGAATGAAGGTGTTTCCGGAATGAAATGGTCATCTGTATAAGGAGATTCGTCATAGTAAGCCCCCAGACGTCCGAAGATCATGTCTGTAAACGCATACTGAGTTCCCAATCTGAATGTTTTGGAATTTCTGAAGTTTTTAGGCGCTACCAATACAGTAGGATCTGCCTGGTTTCCGACAGGAGCATTGGCAAAATCTAAAGTCAGCTTGCTGTATCTTTCCCATCCGTGATAGTTGAAATCAGCTGAAATCAACCATTTTGGAGTCACTTTATAGGTTAAACCGATTGTATATTCTTCTACCAATGGAAGTGTTGCTGTAAATTTATCCTGTCCTGTACTTGGATCCAGTCCCAGCAATGGATAAATAGCCGCAGACGGGAACTTAAATGTAGCTGTTCCTTTTTTAGCCTTCATATCTATAGGGGAACGGTAAGCAATACTTACGTCTAACTTTGGATCTGGTCTGAAATAGAAACCGAATCCGTAACCGTGTCCGCTTGCCTTGTCATCCTTAATATTTAATTCACCGCCAAACTGTGTTACAGCCTTATCCCAGTCTACTTTACCTTTTGCATAAATGTAGCTTGCCCCGAAAGACACCCATGGAGCCAGCTTCACAGATACCATAGGCTGAAAATAAAAGCTTTTAAGCTCCAGCTTCTGTACCATTTCTTTCCCTTCCCAGTCACTTGGCCATTGAATGGTGCTTCCGAAAGGCGTTGTAAAACTGAAACCTACAGATAAATTCTCTATCGGCTTATAGGCTACAGCAGCATATATCGGAGTACCCATAGGATTATCTGTTTCTGTACTCTGTAAGGTATTCAGATTTTGAAAAGTAACTTTATTACTTGCACCAAACCCTCCTGCCACTATACTCAGTTTGGAAGGAATGAATGACATACCCGCCGGGTTAAAAAATGCCACACTTGCATCTTCGGCATGAGCACTAGTATGCGCCATTGCCAATTGTTTCACTCCCTGCAGAGATACCCTGAAGCCTCCTGCATAAGATAAAACACCCGCCAATAAAGCAGTTGATACTAATATTTTTTTCATAGACTATTATTATATAACCCAAATATAAAATTATTTTGGATACGTCTGTTAATATTTCTTAATATTTTAAACAATATCCCAAAAGAAAATTATGTTTAAAATAGCACTTTGAAATATATCAGCTTAAATCTATATAATATAGCAACTTATCCTTTTTTGGCATTCAATATATTTTTCACGTTTAATGTTAAACAATAACGATATTGAATATTTAATTATTTTAGAATTGCATAAAGATAAATTTACATAAATTTGCAAGATTATAAAAAATAGTTATATGAGTTGTGGATGCAAAACATCCGGCGATTCTTCCCATTCATGCGGACCAAAAAAAACCGCGAGTGGCTGTGAAAATGTAAATACCTGTGGTAATAGTTATAAATTAAGTGTTTTTGACTGGCTTTCTAACATCAACAATCCCGCATCGAACAGGTGCGATATCGTGGAAGTTAGATTTAAAAATGACAGAAAATCGTTTTATAAAAACGTAAACAATATCCCTTTACATATAGGTAGCGTAGTAACAGTAGAATCAAGCCCGGGACACGATGTAGGCGTTGTAAGCCTCACCGGAGAATTAGTAAAGATTCAGATGAAAAAGAAAAAATTTGCTGAAGAATCTATACTCAAAATATACAGACAGGCGAACCAGAAAGACCTTGAGGTCTGGCAGGAAGCCCGTAAAAAAGAAGACAGCGTAAAGCTTGAAGCAAGAAAAATTGCCCACAGAATTGGCCTTGAAATGAAGGTCACCGATGTAGAATACCAGGGTGATGCTTCAAAGATTACCTTCTATTATACGGCTGATAACCGCGTGGATTTCAGACAGTTAATTAAAGAATACGCAGGTGCTTTCCGAACAAAGATCGACATGAAACAGATCGGGTTCAGACAGGAAGCTGCAAAAGTAGGCGGAATCGGTTCATGCGGAAGAGAACTCTGCTGTTCAACATGGCTTACCGATTTCAGATCAGTTAACACGAACGTTGCCAGATATCAGCAGCTAAGTATTAATCCTCAAAAACTTGCAGGACAATGCGGTAAACTGAAATGCTGCCTTAATTATGAGCTGGACAGTTACCTTGATGCATTAAGCAACTTCCCTTCTTCTTCAACCACTCTGGACACGGAAAAAGGAAGAGCATTCTGTATTAAAATCGACGTTTTCAAGAAGAAAATGTGGTTTGCTTATGTAGACAGCTCCATGGCATGGTATGATTTTGATATTGACCTTGTTAAGAAGTTAATCGCCAAAAACAAAAGAGGCGAAAAAATCCTTCCTTTAGAAGATCTTAAGCAGCCTGATATCCCTGTACACACCATTGACCTGATCCAGGAAAACAATGTGGACCGATTCGAAAAGAAGAACAGGGGTAACAACAGGAACAGAAATCAAAACAGGCCAAACAATGGCGGACAGGCACAGGGCCAACAAGGCCAAGGGCAGGGTCCAAAGAAAAACAGACAGGAAAGACCTGAAAGGTCAGAAAGACCAGACAGATCAGAAAATTCTAATGCCAATTCCGGAAATCAGCAAAGACAGCAGCAAAGGCAACAACCTAAGCCGCAGCCAAAAGCACAGACGGAAAAAACAGAGACTTCTTCTGATCCTGAAAAAAAACAACAGAATCCAAACAAGAAAAATTTCAAAAAGAAATATCCTCCAAAAAAAGATAAAAATGCGTAAAATTTTAGGATTATTACCTCTTATCCTTTTCTTTAGCTGCCATTCTTCCTCGGGAGAGAATGTCATCATGAATTCTGTGAACAACAAATGGAACAAGAAAAGCGAGCAAAAATTTAATCTTGAAGTTTCAGATCCGCAGAATCCTAAAAATATTATATTTGTCGTAAGAAATAACAACACTTATCCTTACAGCAATATAAGATTTATTGTCAATTTCACCAATCTCCAGAACAAAAAGAAGGAAACAGATACCCTGAACTATGTGCTGGCAAAACCAAACGGAGAATGGCTTGGTACAGGTTTTGGTGATACGAAGGAAGCATTATTTCAGTATAAAATGAACTATAAATTTCCGGGAAAGGGAAAATATGAAATCAGCCTGATCCAGGCAATGAGGAATGATAACCTTCCGGGAATTGAAGACGTTGGAGTAAAAGTAGAAACGGCTAAACCGTAACCATAAATGGAAGACAACAGACAAAATGCAGGAAATAAGGGAAAAACCTTCCCCCTTCCTCCCAAAAAAAAGAAAGATACCTCTTGGAAAAAATGGGTCAGATTCATCTGGATTGGACTCATTGCAGTAATTTTAGGTATTTCAGGACTTTTCTTTGCTGTTTCCCAGGGATTTCTTGGAGAAATGCCCGATGTAAAGGAACTGGAGAATCCTGATATCTATGTTGCTTCTGAAATCATTTCATCCGACGGTGTTTTACTGGGAAAATTTGAAAAGGAAAAAACGCAGCCAATCACTTACAAACAACTACCTCCTTATCTTATCTATGCCTTACAGGCAAAGGAAGATGAGCGTTTTAAAGAACACTCCGGAATCGATTTAAAATCTATTTTAAGAGCGGTAAGGTATGGAGGCGACAGAGGTGGAGGTTCTACCATTACGCAGCAGCTGGCTAAATTATTATTTACCAAAGAACCGTCCAAAAACCCGATCAAAAGGATGATTCAGAAACTGAAAGAATGGTCTGTTGCGGTAAGTTTGGAAAAACGATATACAAAAGAAGAAATTATTACATTGTATTTCAATAAGTTCGACTTCACTTATAATGCGAACGGTATTGAAATGGCTTCCAAAATTTATTTTAATAAAACCACTTCCCAGCTTACCCTTCCGGAAGCAGCAGTTTTTGTAGCCATGCTGGAAGCTCCGATTGCCAATAACCCGATGAGAAATCCGGAACGTGCAAAAAGAAGAAGGGATGTCGTTTTACAGCAGATGCTTGAAACAGGTTATATAGATCAGGCTACTTATGACAAAGCAATCAGCACCCCTGTTGAGGTAGACTATCATCCGATCAAAAACATCAATGACGACTACTCCGCTTACTATAAATTCTATTTAAGAAAAGAAATCGACAAGTATCTGGAAGGCTATGAAAAAGAAACCGGAAAGAAACTTAATCTTTATAAAGACGGATTAAAAATATATGTAACCCTTGATTCAAAAATGCAGAAATATGCTGAAGAAGCAATCAAGGAGCATTTAACAGATCTTCAGAAAAGATTTGATGCTGAACAGAGAGGAAGAAAAAACAGACCTTTCTACTACCTGACAGACAAACAGGTGAACAGTGTAATGACCCAGGCGATGAAAAGAACCGGTCGTTACAAACAACTGAAAGCAGCAGGAGTTTCTGAAGATTCTATTTTGCTGGAATTCCATAAGCCTATCAAAACTTCCCGCTTTACATGGGCTGGTGAGGAAGAGGTTGAAATGTCACCTTGGGACTCCATCAGATACCACAAACAGATTGCACAGGCAGGTTTAATGTCTATGGTTCCGGGAAGTGGAGAGATCAAAGCATGGGTTGGAGGTATAGACTGGCAGCATTTCCAGTACGACCACATCAAGCAGGGTAAAAGACAGGTAGGATCTACATTCAAGCCTTTCGTTTACGCTACAGCCATTATGAAACTGGGAATGACACCTTGTTCAACTGTTTCCAACGGGACTTACGACCACAAAGGATGGCATGTTCCGGGAAGAGGCGGAATGCTGACCTTAAAAGATGCATTGGCACACTCTCAGAACCCTGTAGCAGCTCGTCTTATTGAAATGACAGGGGTAGATGCCGTTATCCAGACCGCAAGAGACCTGGGAGTAACAGAGGATATTCCTAGAAACAATACCATTGCTTTAGGTTCATCAGATATTACCATCTACGAAATGCTAGGTGCCTACAGTACTTTCGCCAATTACGGAAACTACAACAGGCCGGAAATGATCTGGAGAATTGAAGATGCCAACGGAAGAGTGATCAAAGAAGTAAATGTAGAGCCGAAAGAAGTAATGAACCCAATGTATGCCTACACCATGATTGAGCTGATGAAAGGTGTTGCGCAGTTCGGTACCGCTTCAGGTGAGCTGGGAAGAAAAGGGATTTCAAAAGCAGTGGAAATTGCAGGTAAAACAGGTACCACACAGAACAACTCCGACGGTTGGTTTATGGGAATTACTCCAAAATTGGCAACAGGAGCCTGGGTAGGATGGGAAGACAGAGCCACCCACTTCTTCGGAACCGGTGAAGGTCAGGGTGCGAAAATGGCATTACCGATCTGGGCTATCTTCATGAAAAAAGTGTGGGCAGACAAATCCCTGGGAATTACTCCTGATGATAAGTTTACCAGACCATCTGACTGGAAAGACGGATGTTCCAACCTGAAAGGCCTCGGGGAAGGATATGGAGATGACGGAGGACTTCAGACCATCGATGAGATCAAAAATCCAAGGCCGGTAGATCCAACGCCTAAACATAATACAGAGAAAAAAGAAGAAAACGTTAATGAAAATCTTCACTCCGGCGATGAGGTAGATTTCAATAAATAAATTCTCTTTTACAAATACACAAGACCTTTCAACAATTTGAAAGGTCTTTTCTTTTATAATTAATACCTTTGACCTATGAATATTGAAAAGATCAGACAACCCTTTACCGATATATTTCCGGGTGACCTCTCCGGAAACACCATGCAGAGAAACACGCCAAAAGTTCTATTTGCAACGGTAAAGCCGGCAGGTTTTGACGGACCAAAGCTCATTGCCTTTAATCAACCCCTATCTGAAGAGATAGGACTCGGAAAATATGAAGAAAAAGATCTGGATTTTCTTGTAGGAAACCACCTTCCTGAAAATGTAAAGACCTATGCCACCGCGTATGCCGGCCACCAGTTTGGAAACTGGGCAGGACAGCTCGGAGACGGAAGAGCTATCCTTGCCGGAGAAATCATCAGTAAAGAAGGAAAAAAAACAGAAATCCAATGGAAAGGCGCAGGGGCAACCCCCTATTCCAGACATGCAGATGGAAGAGCTGTACTGAGATCTTCTGTACGTGAATATCTCATGAGTGAGGCCATGTATCACCTGGGAGTTCCTACCACCAGAGCCTTAAGCCTTGCCTTTACCGGTGAAGATGTTGTAAGAGACATGATGTACAATGGAAACCCACAGCTGGAAAAAGGAGCGGTTGTAATCCGCACCGCTGAAAGCTTTTTACGTTTCGGGCATTTTGAACTGATGTCTGCCCAGAGAGAATACAACACTTTGCAGGATCTCGCAGATTTTACTATTGAAAATTACTATCCCGAAATCACTTCGGACGGTGTTCAGAAATACAAAGACTTCTTTAAAAATATATGTACAAGAACAGCAGATCTGATGGTCGAATGGTTCCGCGTAGGATTTGTTCATGGGGTTATGAATACCGATAACATGTCCGTTTTAGGCTTAACTATCGATTACGGCCCTTATTCAATGATGGATGAGTATGACCTGAACTTCACCCCGAATACCACTGACCTTCCCGGAAGAAGATATGCCTTCGGAAAACAGGGCCAGATTTCCCAATGGAACCTTTGGCAGCTTGCGAATGCCCTTCATCCGCTCATTAAAGATGAAAAATTTTTAGAGGATACTTTAAATCATTACGGGACGTATTTCTGGGAAGCCCATGACAAAATGCTCTGCAGAAAATTCGGTTTTGATGAACTCAGAGAGAGTGATGAAGAATTTTTCACCAACTGGCAGGGATTAATGCAGGAGCTCCATCTGGATTATACTTTATTTTTCAATCGGTTAGAAAAATTAAATGAAAACAGTGACATCAGAAGTCTTTTTGAAAACATTTCCTATTCCGTATTAAATGAGGAAAAGTTAAGAAAGCTGGAAGATTTTGCGAAAAGCTATGATACCAGATTATCGTCCAACACCATTTCAAAGGAAGAGTCCTTATCCCTGATGAAACATGCCAATCCGAAATTCACACTAAGGAATTATCTTCTCTACCAATGTATCGAAGAAATCAGCGCCGGGAAAACTGAAATTCTTGAAAAGCTCACACATGCCTTAGAAAATCCTTATGAAGAGCTATATCCTGAGTTTTCGGCAAAACGCCCTTCAACCTATGATGATACTACCGGATGCTCTACTTTATCCTGCAGCTCATAGCAAATAAGAAATATCATAATATTAAACTCATCGGATACGGTGAGTTTTTTTATTCTATTTTTGTAAAAAATTAACCGTGTCTTTTATTAAAGCAAAACTTATAGCCCTTTTAAAGCAGCTGTTTCCGGCTTCCTATACAGAACTGTCTGTCTTTCTGTTCTTTCTGATTTCTTACGGAGCATTAGGCACTTATATAGCCCTTCATTACCGCATCATTTTCGACATCCGGATTCCCTGGGATGCCTATTTCAGTTTTGATAATAAAGCCATCGTAATGTCCGGCGGAAGTTTTGAAAGACATCCCCTCGCCTATTATTTTTTCAACTGGATCAGAGAGTTTTCACTTTTTATGTCAGGCGGGAAAATGGATGCTACATTTAGGCTTACTCTTGCATGGTTGAGTAATATAGCAATAAGTTTATGTATTGTACAGATTTTCAAATACCTCAGAAACATCATACAACTGCCGTTGAAAGTCGCTGTATTGCTTGTTTTGTTTTTTGGAACGTTTTCTACTCCTGTTATCCTTTCTTTTACCCCGGAAAATTTCACTTATACCCTTCTTTTGCTTAGCATTTACAATTACTATGCAGCTGTAAAGCTTAAAAAGGATGAAAAAATACCGGGATCCGCTTTAGTCCTTGCCGGAATCTCCATTGGAGGCATTACCATCACCAACCTAAGTAAAATTTTTATACCTGTATTATTTGAAAAAGACCTTTTCAGAAGCTGGAAAAAATTGGGAAATGCTGTTTTCCGCGTCGTGCTTACCACAGCCTGCTTTGTGTTTCTCTATCTGCTCCGGATCGATTTCAAATATGAAAATATCTTCTCAAAGACCAACCAGCAGTATGAAAAATTCTCGAATGTAGAATCAATTCCCGACTGGGACATGATGCTTTCTTACTTTTTCGGAGGCAGTATTTTGTTTCCGAGTTTTATGACAACGGATAAGCATAATATGAAAGGATTTGATTTCAAAGGGCTTCTCATGGAACCCTATTCATCTGCTTTTTGCTATGCTTTTGTCATCATACTGTTAATTCTGATTTTGTGGAGTTATTTGAAAAATCTCAGGAACAGACTGGTGCAGATTATTGCGATTTCATTTCTGATTGACATTGTAATTCATTGTGTGATGAGGTTCGGACTTCATACCTCGTACATCTATGGAGGTCACTTTGTTTTTGTATATCCTATTCTTTTAGGATGGCTGTTTTACGCCTACAGGTCAAAACCGGGAATCTTTTCATTCCTGATGGTAATAACGGGTATTTTATTTGTCTTTTTATTAGCCAATAACCTTTTCAGAATGTCGGATTTCTTCATATTTCTGGAGAATTACTATCAATAAAAAAAGCTGGGAAATTCCCAGCTTTTCTTTTATATTTTGTCTCAATCCTTATTTCGCTTCAGAACAGAAAATCCTGTACTGTACAGCGATCGCAGATTTAAAATATTCTCTTATTTTGGAAAGATCAGAAGCGGCGCTCTGTTTTGTAAAGTAACTTCCTGCAAGAATTTTGTAATTAGGCCTTAAAGATGCATCCGTTTCTACCTTCAGGTTCGGGAATCTTTTTCTGAAGTAAGATTTCACTTCATTCGCCTCTTCATTGCTTTTCACCGTTGTGATCTGGATCTTAAACCCGAGAATTCTCGGGTTTTTGCGACAGATTTCCGCATTTGTAAGTTCCCTGCTCGGAACATAAATCTTCGGAGGTTTTGGTGTACCCACAATTCCGCTGTCCGTATTATTTTCTCTTACCGAAGTACCACCGGTTGTTTTGGAACACTTCCCTTCAATTCCTTCCAGGGCAGCACTTACTTTAGGGTCCATAGTCATAATAAGCTCCGTTCCCGAAAGAGTATCTCTTTGAACAACCTGCTGGGCTTCAATACGATAAAACCCAAATAACGATAATATTGAAAATATTTTGATTAAATTTCTCATTTAAACTTGTTTCCGCAAATTTATACAAATTAAAAAATTATACCAAACAACACTATTTAGAATCAATACAAATTAAACGTAAATGATATTTTCCCTTTTCCATATACCGTTAAATTCCTGTTAAAAATATTATTTTTGCGGAATTGATTGGTTCAATATTTTACTAACATAAGATAATTTAAATGATTAGTTGGAGAAAGCATTATAAACAAACGTTGATCGCGATAGGCTTATTGCTATCAACCAGTGCTTCAATTTACGGGCAAGACGGCGATCCTAAAAACGGCGAAAAACTTTTCAAAGCGAATTGTACTGCATGTCACGCGCTGGACAAACAAGTAATAGGACCTCCTTTGAAAGGGGTTGTAGAACGAGTAAAGACAGAAGGCGGTGTAGACAAAGATTGGCTTCACAAGTGGATCAAAGACAACAAAGCTCTTAGAGCTTCTGGGGATAAATACGCCAATGAGATTTTTGAAAAGTTTAATAAAACTGAAATGTTGCAGTTTCCGAACCTTACGGATAAGGATATCGACGACATTTTAGCTTTTACAACTAATCCTCCGGCTCCTGAGCCAGCCAAAACTGATGATAAAGCAACTGCAGGAGCAGGAGCAGCAACAGCAGCACCGGCAAACAATACAACAACAAGCGTTGTCATCATTTCACTTATTGCAATAGCAGCTTTATTGGTTTGGATCTTAATTAAACTGAGACAATTGGTTAAATTAGGCCAGTCTGAAGACCTTGCAGGACTGAACGAAACAAGAGTGAAGTCTTTCAGTGAAATCTATGAAAAATACCATTATGTAGGTAAAGCAATCCTGGGTATCCTTGCCATCCTTGCCGCTTACGGAGTTTGGAACTGGATCATGTGGATCGGGGTTTACAAAGGTTATAAACCTGAGCAGCCTATCTACTTCTCTCACAAAATTCACGCTGGAGAACAGAAAATTGACTGTCAGTTATGCCACTCCAGTGCTAAATACGGAAAGGTATCTGAGATTCCTTCCATGAACGTGTGTATGAACTGTCACAGAACTATTTCTGAATACAATGCAGACCACTACATGGAGCCAGGAAAAGATAAAGCATTCTACGACGGTGAGATCCAGAAGATCTACGCAGCTACTGGCTGGGATCCTGCAAAACAGCAGTACACTGGAAAAACACAACCGGTTGAATGGACCAGAATCCACAACATGCCAGACTTCGTTTACTTCAACCACTCTCAGCACGTAATTGCTGGGGAACAAGCAATCATTAATTCTTTCAACAAAAAGAATCCTAACAACAAAATTGATGTTGTATGTAAAGCTTGTCACGGAAAAATTGATACAATGAATGTTGTTCAGATGGCTAATGACTTCACGATGGGATGGTGTATCGAGTGCCACAGAACTACTGAGGTTGATATGAACAACGGTTATAATAAAGAATACTTCAAGAATCTACATGACAAGTTGAAAAAACAATATCCTCAGGATGGCGGTAAGATCACTGTAGATGCAATTGGAGGTCTTGAGTGTGGTAAATGTCATTATTAATAACTAAAAAATTAGAAGTATAAATGGCTTCAAACAAAATACAATTTAGAAGTATTCATGAACTTAAAGATCCGGCTTTGAACAACAAGCTGGCTCAGAAAGAGTTTCAGGAAGAAATTCCGGTAGAAGATTTCCTTGGAGATGCTGAACAGAACGGATCCAGTACTTCAAGAAGAGATTTCTTAAAAATATTAGGATTCTCTACAGCAGCAGTAACATTGGCTGCCTGTGAAGCACCGGTAATCAAAACGATTCCTTATGTGGTAAAACCGCATGACATTATTCCGGGAGTTCCGAATTATTACGCTTCAACATATTTTGACGGATTTGACTTCGCCAGCGTTTTAGTAAAGACCCGTGAAGGAAGACCTATCAAAATAGAACCCAACCCTACAGCAGGTGACTTGGGAAAAACCAACGCAAGAGCTCAGGCAAGTGTACTTTCTCTTTATGATAATGATAAAGTAAAGCAGCCTAAACTGGACGGTAAAGACGAAACTTTCGATAAAGTAGACAGTTTTGTTCTTAAAGGTCTGGCAGATGCCAATGCAGCAGGTAAAAAAATAGTGCTTTTGTCGCACTCTTTACCTTCCCCTACTTTCAAAAAATTATTTGCTGAATTCAAAGCTAAATACCCGACTGCTGAACTTGTAACTTATGATGCTTATCCTCACTCTGCAGCTTTAGATGCAGCTCAGGAAGTATTCGGACAGAGAGCATTACCGGTTTACGACCTTAAAGGTTCAGAATTGGTAGTTTCTTTCCAGGCTGATTTCTTAGGAGATTATAATGCATCAAGCTTAGAAACATCTTACGCAGCAGCAAGAAAGCCGGGAGCAAACATGTTGAGACACATTCAGGTGGAATCCAACATGTCATTAACAGGTGCTAATGCTGACTCAAGATACAGATTAAAGCCAAGTGCAGTAAACAAAACTTTAGTTGAAGTTTACAACGCAATCGTAGGAGGTGGTACTTCTGATAAGACTGCTTCTGAAATTGCAGCTGAGCTTAAAGCAAAAGGCAGCAAAGCTGTTGTTTTTGCTGACGGTTCTAAAGGAGCACAGGTTTTAGCACATTTAATCAACCAAAAATTAGGATCAGTAGCTTTCACTGGTAAAGCCAACTTCCTTAAAGAATTTGATAAAGCAAGATACCAGGAATTCTTAGGATGGATTAATGCAGGTCAGGTTGGCGTATTGATCGCAAACAATGTAGACCCTATCTACTCTCATCCGAAAGGAGAAGATTTCAAAAAATCTTTAGCTAAAGTTGCTTGTGTAGTAGCTGTAGCTGATAAGAAAAATGAAATGTACAAAGCAGCAAAAGCTGTAATTCCTGTGGCTAACTGGTTAGAATCATGGGGTGATATTGAGCCTCAGACAGGAGTATATTCATTAATGCAGCCTACCATCCAGAAAATCTACAAATCAAGACAGATCGAAGAATCTCTATTGGTTTGGAAGAATGGAAAAAACAATGCTGCGAACAATTACTATGACTATCTGAAAGCCAGTGCAGCTTCTATTTTAGGAAGTACTTCTTTCAACAAAGCTTTATATAACGGTTTCACTACTTCAAACAATGCAACTTCATTGTCATATGCAGGAGGTAATGCAGCTCAGGCTATTGCTGAATTAGGAAGCTTCAAGCCTTCTGAACTGGAATTGGTATTATACACCAAGACTTCAATGGGTGACGGTACCCAGGCCAACAACCCTTGGCTTCAGGAATTACCGGATCCTATCACAAGAATGTCTTGGGATAACTATCTGACTATTTCTCCAAAAGATGCAGAAAAGTTTGCCATCGACAACGATCTTAATGCAAGAATGCAGCTGGATGGTTCTATTGTAAACCTTACTGTAAACGGAGTAACAATAAAAGATGTTCCTGTATTCATCCAGCCGGGACAGGCAGAAGGATCTGTAGGTCTTGCGCTTGGATACGGTAAAAAAGATTCAGGAGCTACTGCCGATACCGGAGTAAACGCTTATCCTTTATTTGACGGTTCTAACTTAGTTGTTTCAGGAGTTAAGATCGAAAAAACAGGAGAAGATCACGAATTCGCTGGTATTCAGTTACAAAATACCCTGATGGGACGTTATGAAATCGCTAAAGAAGTTCCTTTGGCAGAATTCTTAGACGTTGCATTTGATGATGAGCACAAAGGATGGAACAAGCCTTTGGAATATCACACCATCAGTGGAGCCCTTCCTGCAAGAAAGATTGACCTTTGGGATGCTTTCGATGATACGGACGGACCTCACTTCAACCTATCTGTCGACCTGAACTCTTGTACAGGTTGTGGAGCATGCATCATTGCATGTCAGGCAGAAAACAACGTTCCTGTTGTAGGTAAGAAAGAAATCAGAATGTCAAGAGATATGTATTGGTTAAGAATTGACCGTTACTATTCTTCAAGACAGAAAGTAGAAGTATACGAAGGATTGAAAGAAGGAATGGCAGTACCGGAATTGTACGGTACAGCATTCGGAGACGGAGGGGCATTAAACCACCCTGCAGACAATCCGGATGTGATCTTCCAGCCGGTAATGTGCCAGCACTGTAACCACGCTCCTTGTGAAACGGTATGTCCGGTAGCGGCTACTTCACACGGTAAGCAAGGTCAGAACCACATGGCTTACAACAGATGTATCGGTACAAGATATTGTGCAAACAACTGTCCGTACAAAGTAAGACGTTTCAACTGGTTTACTTATAACCTGAATGATAAGTTCGATTTCAACATGAACAATGATTTAGGTAGAATGGTACTTAACCCGGATGTAGTTGTAAGAACTAGAGGGGTAATGGAGAAATGTTCAATGTGTATCCAAATGACTCAGAATACTATTCTTGAGGCTAAGAAAGAGGGAAGAAAAGTGAAGGATGGAGAATTCCAGACTGCTTGTTCTAAAGCTTGTTCTACAGGATCATTGACATTTGGAGACATGAATGATAAAGATTCTTCAATCAGAGAGCAGTATGCATCTAACAGAAGATATTACTTACTGGAAGAGATCGGAACCAAACCAAACGTGTTCTATCATACTAAAGTAAGAAACAGAGTAGAAAAATAAAGTTTAAATAATAAATAGGTAAAAAATGTCAGGACATTACGAAGCTCCGATAAGGGAACCTCTAATTATTGGTCACAAAACTTATCACGATATCACAGAAGATATTGCACGACCTATCGAAGAAAGAGCAGGTAAACTATGGTGGATTTCACTATATGCAGCCTTAGTTCTATTCATCTACGGATTTGGCTGTATCGCTTATACTATCGGAACAGGTATTGGAGCATGGGGGCTTAACAGAACTATTAACTGGGGTTGGGATATTACCAACTTCGTATGGTGGGTAGGTATCGGTCACGCCGGGACCCTAATCTCCGCAGTATTATTATTATTTAGACAGCGTTGGAGAATGTCTGTAAACAGATCTGCAGAGGCGATGACGATCTTTGCGGTTGTGCAGGCAGCCATCTTCCCTGTAATCCACATGGGTAGAGTTTGGGTAGGATATTGGGTATTCCCTTTACCAAACCAGTTCGGTTCTCTTTGGGGGAACTTCAACTCTCCTCTACTTTGGGACGTATTCGCTATCTCTACGTATTTCTCAGTATCAACAGTATTCTGGTTCATGGGACTAATTCCTGACTTTGCAATGATCAGAGATAGAGCTAAAACTCCTTGGACTAGAAAAATTTATACATTCCTTGCATTCGGATGGGGTGGTAAAGCAAAACACTGGCAGAGATTCGAAGAACTTTCTTTGGTTCTTGCAGGTTTGGCTACTCCACTTGTATTCTCGGTACACACCACGGTATCTTTTGACTTCGCAACTTCGGTTATTAAAGGATGGCACTCTACAATCTACCCTCCTTATTTCGTTGCCGGTGCGATCTTCTCAGGATTCGCAATGGTACAGACCCTATTGCTTGTAGCAAGAAAAGTTTGTCACCTTGAAGAATACATCACCATGTATCACATCGAAATCATGAACATCGTAATCATCCTAACAGGAGGTATGGTAACTGTAGCTTATGCTACTGAATACTTCATCGGATGGTACTCAGGTTCAAGATTTGAAGACTTTACATATCTTTCTCCGGGTGCTGCCGTAGGACCTTACTGGTGGGCATTCTGGTCATTGATCATCTGTAACCTTGTAATTCCTGCTTCATTCTGGTTCAAAAGACTGAGAACGAATATTATCTGGACTTTCATCGTTGCATTGATCATCAACATCGGTATGTGGTTTGAACGTTTTGATATCATCGTTATCAACCTTTCAAGAGATTACTTACCTGGATCTTGGACCATGTTTAAGCCAACGATCATTGATGTGGGTGTATACTTAGGAACAATCGGATTCTTCTCTGTATTATTCTTATTATACGCAAGAACATTCCCTGTAATTGCACAGGCTGAATTAAAATCGATTCTGAAAATTTCAGGTGAAACTTATAAAGCAAAAGAAGGAGATGAGCACCACTAAAATTGTATACGGACTTTATGCTGACGACGACGATTTAATGAACGGCGTTAAAGCATTCAACGATAAAGGGATTGCAATAAACGAAGTTTATACTCCATTCCCGGTTCACGGGCTTGATAAAGCTTTAGGGTTAAAGAAAACCAGAATTTCTGATGCTGCATTCATCTACGCTCTTTACGGAGTTACCATTGGTGCTACTGTAACCTGGTATGTGATGAATCACGACTGGCCTCAAAACATTGGTGGTAAACCTGCTTTTGACTGGGCACACAACATGCCTGCATTCGTAGTTCCAATGTTTGAATTAATGGTATTCTGCGCAGCTCACATGATGTCATTGACTTTCCTTGTCAGAAACAAAATGTATCCTGGAGCTCCGGCTCAGAATCCTGATCCAAGAACTACTGATGATAAATTCATGATGGAATTTGTAACTGATGACGTAGAGTCTGTGAAGCAGTTGCTGATTGAAACCGGAGTCGAAGAAATAACTGTTAAAGATGCTTAAAATGAAAAAGAATGTATTAAAAATTACAGCTGTTTTAGGTTTAACAACGGTTTTACTTAATTCTTGCGGACCAAAAGAAAATACACCATTGGTATATTTCCCTGATATGTACTTTCCAGTAGCTTACGATCCATTGATGAAAGCTCAGGATGCATATTCAGATCATGAAAATGAAATTCCTGCTTTCGTTAAAAATAGTTTTGCAACAGGTCTTGCTCCCGTAGAAGGATCAGTAGCTCAAAATAAAGACGGAATCTTTGAAGAAAGCCTTCTGCCTAAGAATGCAGATGAGTATAACGCTGGTTATGACGCCTCTAAAACAATAACAACATCACCTCTTAACCCAGCTAATGCTGCTAAAGACATTGAAAGAGGAAAAATCTTGTTTGACCATACTTGTTCTGCATGCCACGGAACTGGTGGTGACGGACAAGGTCCGATTGTACAGAGCGGAGCTTTCTCTGGTGTACCAAACTATGCTGACAGAGAGATTACTGTAGGATCTGTTCATTATGTATTAACTAACGGTAGAAATGCAATGGGATCTTATGCTGGACAGCTTAACGCTGGTGACAGATGGAGAGTAGCAATGTATGTAATGAGTGCCTTCAAAAAAGCGGCAGCCCCTGCAGCAGCTACAACGGCAGCTGCTACACCAGCACCGGCCGCAGATGCAAAAGAGACTACTACCGAAACTAAAAAATAAGAAAAGAAATGTATAGTTTTTCACCAAAATTAAAATCAACTTCTATAATCCTTCTTGTTGTAGGTTTAGTTCTATTTGCTATTGGTTTCTTTATGAATAAAGGACTTTCCACTGAAAAAATAGAGCACATGATGGAAGCGGTTCACTCTTCCGGTCATACTGCCCCTACACACTCAAGTGAAATGGTAGGACCTCAGGACCATGCAGCTCATTTAGAGCATGCAGAGCTTCAGGTTCACAACCAGCCACTTGCATCGCTACACTTTGTAGCTGTATTTTTCTTTGGAATAAGTTGTGCTGTATTATTTTTTTATTGTATTCAGCACGCTGCCCATGCAGGTTGGCCTATTATTATTACAAGAGTAATGGAAGCTATTGCTTCTTATATCCCATATGGTGGTGCTATTCTGGTTATTTTGATGATATTGAATATCACGCACAATGGTCACTTGTTCCACTGGATGGATCCGGAATTGACAGATCCTAATTCTGCACATTTCGACGTGATCCTGTTCGAAAAGAAAAGATTCTTAAATATTCCTTTCTATGCGATCAGAACTTTAATCTATGTGATTGGAGCTTCTTTCTTCGCCTGGAAACTTAAATCTCAGTCTAAGAAAGTAGACGAAACCAAATCTAAAGTAGATTATCAGATGCTTTACAGATGGGCAGTAGGATATATTGCATTCTTCGGATTTGCTTCTGCTGCTTGGGCTTGGGACTGGTTGATGTCTATTGACCCTCACTGGTATTCTACAATGTATATCTGGTATTCAATGGTAAGCTGCCTTTCAAGTGGTATCGCTGTGATCATCCTTTTGAGTGTTTACCTAAAGAAGAATGGATTTTTACCACAGTTCAATGATAACCACTTACACGATTTAGGAGTATTCCTTTTCGCTACAAGTATGCTTTGGACGTATACATGGTTTGCTCAGTTCATGCTTTACTGGTATGCAAACGTTCCGGAAGAGGTTAACTATTTCTTCGGAAGATTCCAGCACTATGGACCTACATACTTACCGATGTTGATCGTCAACTTCCTGTTACCTTTATTGGTATTGGTAAGTAGCAGTATCAAGAGAAACTACAAAGTAGTAACAACAATGGCTGTTGTGGTTATTTTAGGTCACCTTTTAGACTATTTCAATATGGTAATGCCTGGAACGGTAGGACCTTACTGGAAAACTCCTGAAGTATTCCTGTTAATTGCAGGAGCTGTTCTATTCGTAGCAGGATTGTTTATGTTTACTGTATTAACTGCTTTATCTAAACTGAAGCTGATTCCTACAGGAAACCCATTCTTACATGAATCTGAAATTTATGAGTATCCTTTCTAAGGGCTTGTAACAGATATAAAATAAAAAAGACTGATTATAATGATCAGTCTTTTTTTGTGCAGATAAGTGAATGTTTTAAACTCTTCAGGCAACCATTTTCCATTTTGTGTGTCTTTATAATAAGACCTATAAATTTTAATCAATCAAAAAAATAATATGATGAAAAGACATTATCTGATCAGCATTCTGTTTATCTTCCTTTTGAATTTTATTCCGGCACAAAGCATAACCTTTGTTTCCGAACAAACGAACAAACCTCTGCCAAAAGTTTCAGTTTTTGGAAATGACGGAAGTATCCTCGCTTTTTCCGATATTGATGGCAAAATTGATAAGCAGGCAATCTCTCCTTCCCGGGAAAAATTTCAGTTGGTTTACAATAACTTTCCTGTTGCCCTTCTCACCTACTCGGAACTTAGTCAGGATATCATTAAAATCAATGACCAGGTTAAAGAAATAGAAACCGTGGTCATCAAAAATACCAAACCCGCAAAGTACATTGTCATCAAAGGAAATTTTAATGCATACGTAACTGTAAACAATAAACTAAACGGCTATACAGACGGAATAGTCTCCTATATTTTTGACAATAAAACCAAAAAGCTGAAAAGTACAAACGTTGAGCAATACCGGGTTTTCAGATTAGAAACAAAAAATGAGAAAAAGGAAACTTCATCGTGGGATTATGGACAGTCTTTACAGCTTCCCAAACTGAAAAACGTTGGAAATCCTGAAGAATATAAGACGAAAAGAAATACAATAAAAGAACTTAAGGGAGATTATAAAGATCAGATAGAAGTAAGTGGTGCCGCTTTACAGGAGAAGGAATTTTCCTTATTCGGGTTCAGATTTTTTGACATCAGAACCATTCTCAATATGTCCTTTGAAAAAGGATCAGAAAAAAGCCTGAAGGATTTCCTTGAATATAATGAAGTGGCCTTCGTAAAACTGAAACATAAAAGCGAACCTAATTACAATCAGATCATCCTCTATAATAATTTCTATCCTACAGAGCTTAACTTCAGTAACGATGATGATATCGAAAATGTTAAGTTTGACAAAAAAATCAGCAATTACAAAACCAGATACTGGCAGGAACCTTCCTTCCCGAACATGCAGACCATCTTCAGTTCATTTTTCAAAGATGGTCTGAAAGAACAGCCGAACAAACCTTAAAAAACAGAACTTTGAATTTGAGCTGAAAGAAAAGTGAAGATACTTACATAACAAATAATTTTAAAAAGAAAAATAAAAACTCACTATTAATAAAGGTTTTATTAAATTTGCAACAAACCCAATAAAAATGAAAAAGTTTTCTTTTCTACTTGTTTTCAGTCTGTTGCTTTTTACGGCATGCAAGAAGGATCATGTAGATGCTACGAATACTAAAACGCTGCAGTCAAGTATCAATGATATGACTTCAAGTCTTTCTACAATTAAACAGATCAAATTTAATGAAGCTCTTTATATCCTTAAGACGTTCGGTGTGGAAGCAGACGGAGATGTGGAAGAACTTAAAGCACTGGGAAAACTTATTGACGGAAAGAAAGTTCCGGAAATCCTCGCATTGGCAGATGAAGTGGCACAGAAAAACGGAATTGAATGGGCCAGTACCTCTCCTCCTTCTCTTGGGGAAATGAATATCTTCGGGGATGATAAGGCCAAAGAAACTGACCCCAATGATGTAAAAGCAAACTCATTAAGCATTACCACCAGACCTACCGGAGATGACGGAACCGGTGCACCTACAGCTATCCAGGTAGTACCAAGGCTTGTAGATACCTCAGGTAACCCTGTTTCCTTTACCGGAGCCGGACTGGAAGCTACTTTAGAAGTTTTCAGCAACGGAGTAAAGCTTTCTACAGCTAAAAACCTTATGCAGGATAATAACTTTAAAGGTTTCAATTTAAAATTTTCTTCAATTCCAGCTGCTAAAGTAGTGGATGGCAAAATAGATATTACAGTTTCAGTAAAAACAACGGCTAAGACGTTCAAAATGTCCAAAATCGGGCTTGATGTAAATTCATCAGCTTTAAAAGTACCTGTCGTGCCTAAAACTGATTCTACAGCTGTAACACAGGACCCTAATGCTGTGATTGATCCTAATAATCCTGCAGCTGCTCCAACAACCCCTGCAGATCCGAATGCAGCAGCTACACCGGCCGCCCCGAAACAGCCGGCAGCAGACCCTAAAAATACAGTAAGCAAATTCTTAAGCAGTGTAAGTTCACAAAACCTTAAGGCAGCATATGATGCCTCCAGTAATCCTAGCTGGGGAAGCTATGAATCATTCTCCAATCCTACTTCAGGCTTCGGATCAGTGAAAAATGTAAGTGTAAAAAACATTACAACCAATGGTACAACTGCCAACGGAGCAAGTGTCAATGCAACATACGATGTAACAGACAAGAATGGAAAAACCACCTCTTTAAAGGTAACTTTCGGACTTAAAAATGTAAACGGAGACTGGAAGATTTCCAGCTATAAAATAAACCCATAATGGCTTCACAAGAACTGATTAAAAAACTGGAAGAAACCATTGAAAATGTCCCTGATTTTCCCATCCCGGGAATTCAGTTTAAGGATATTTCACCTATTTTCCTGGACCCAAAGCTATATGAAGAAGTCATTGCAGACCTCGTTACTTTCAGCAAAGGAAAAGTAGATGCCGTATGCGGAATTGAAAGCAGAGGTTATCTCTTCGGAATTGCCGTTGCCGTAGCACTGGAAGTTCCTTTCATTTTAATCAGAAAAGCAGGAAAACTCCCTCCACCCATTATTTCAGAAAACTATGACCTTGAATATGGAAGTGCTATCATAGAAACCCGTGAAGGACAGATAAAGCCGGGACAGAGAATTCTGATTCATGACGATTTGCTGGCAACAGGCGGAACTACAGAAGCAGCGGCTAAACTTGTGGAAAAACAAGGGGCAACCGTTTCACAATTCAGCTTCCTTATTGGCCTGAAAGGTCTGAACGGGGATGAAAAACTGAAAAAATTCAATGCCGAAATCTATCATATTTTAGAATTTTAATTCTACAGAATATAAAAATGCTTCGACTCCGCTCAGCATGACATCTTTAAAGCCATATTTTTATTCATTTTAAAATAAGATTATAATATTGGAAATGTCATGCTGAGCGGAGTCGAAGCATCCTTTTTTAATAAATTCATCATTCAAGAATAGTAATTCACAACATTTCATCAATAATACTCATAAAGTATTTTGTAAATCATTCAGAAACAATTAAATTTGCATTTCAATTTTTAAGAATTTATGGCAAAATTGGGAAAGAATGCTCAGAACGAGCAAGAAGGTAAAGAAACGGTTGAGTTCTTTAAAGACCTTGACAGAGAGGCATTAAACACAGAAAGATTCCTTGAAAAATATTCAAAGCAATTGGGTATTGTATTCGGGGTACTGATTTTAGGTGTTTTAGGATTCTTTGCTTACAAACAATTTGTAGTAGCTCCTCAGAATGTTGAAGCTGTAAAAAGTTTCCTTGCTGCTCAAAAAAACCAGACCGAAGGGAAAGATAAAGAAGCTTTGGGAGGAAATTCTGCAGCTAATCCAGGTTTTGTAGGAACATATAACGAATATTCAAACACAAAGGTTGGTGAACTTTCTGCTTACAATGCAGGTTTATTAAAATTCAAAGCTGGAAAATTCCAGGAAGCTTACGATCTTTTGGACAAATTTTCATCTGATAACAAAACATTAATGGCATTGAAATACGGTGCTATGGCAGATGCGAAATCAGGTCTTAACCAAAATGATGAAGCTTTATCCTTATTAGACAAAGCTTCAACTGCTTCTAACGATCCTTATACCACTTACTATTTCACAAGAAAAGCGGGTATCTTAGCATTAGGATTAAAGAAAAACGCAGAGGCCAAGAAATATTTCTCTGCAATTGACGAGAAGTATCAGGACTACGATAACGGAATGTCTGATTCTTATATTGAAATGACTAAATATTTTTAAATAATGGCAACAGTTAATCTTTCCGATTACAAGCCACTTCATATAACCAATGCCGAAGATTTTTCTATCGGCATTGTTTTTTCTGAGTGGAATGATTTTGTAACTTACAATCTTCGTGATGCAGCTTTGGAAATTCTTGAAAAAGAAGGGGTAAAGCCAGAAAACATTAAACTTTTCCCGGTTCCGGGGGCTTTTGAACTTACTTATGCCAGCATGCAGCTGTGCAAAGAAAGAAAATATGATGCTGTAATTGCCATCGGATGTATCATCCGCGGTGAAACTCCTCATTTTGACTTTGTAAGTGCCGGAGTAGCACAGGGAATCAAAGATTGCAATGTTCTTACAGATACCCCTACTATCTTCTGTGTATTAACCGACGATAACAAGGAACAGTCTATCGCAAGAAGTGGCGGAGATCTGGGTAATAAAGGTGTTGAGGCAGCCGTAACAGCTTTAAGAATGGTTGATTTCAAAAGGAAACTTTCTGACAAAAAAGGCAATATTGGCTTTGGACAATAATCTTTGCATTTTAACAGTATATGGGACTATTTTTTAATAGTCCTTTTTTATTGATACACTTAATCGGGTTAATTCTTCATTAATAATTTAAAAAATGATAAGAAATAGTATGTTTTCACTTTTTATCACCAAAAGTTATATACAAAAACTATCTTTGTGGAAATTAATCAATACATAAAGTACATGTTTCCAAGTAAAATAAAACCATTCTTGTATTTAGGGATTTTTTATCTTGTTATTTCGTTAATTATACGGATTGTATTTTTTTTCCACCCTATTACAACAGCCAGTTTTGGATTTTTTGAAGTGATAAAAGTCCTGTCGATTGGTTTACTGAATGATATATTTACTTTTACTATAGCCAGTACATTATTGGCCGTTTACTTTCTTTTTCTATCTAATTCAAAGTATAACAAGCCTTACGGATATATAATTTTTGGAGCTTTAATCCTGTTTTTTCTTTACATTTTACTCATCCCGAATAATATTTTCAATCAGTACGGAGGATCTGTTTCAGAAATAGCTTTGGCTTTTGTAGGAATAAAAACCATTTTCTTCGGACTGATGCTTTTCCTTCCTTCCAGGAGAATCAAGATCCGGAATGTACTGTATTTCATCACATTGTTGCTCTATGTTCTTCTGATCATCTTTAATGCTGTAAGCGAATATTTCTTTTACAATGAATTCGGGGTACGCTACAACTTCATTGCAGTAGATTATTTGATATATACGAACGAGGTCATAGGAAACATCATGGAAAGCTATCCGGTTGTTCCCCTGTTTTCTGCCATTCTTATTGTTACGTTAGCCATCACATGGTTCATCTATAAAAAAACAAAAGACGAGCTGCTGGAACTGCCCAATTTTAAGCAAAAAATGGTATTGCTAGGAACTTTTATGGTTATGGTCAGTCTGAGTATTCTGGGAGTATCTTCCTTAATGCAGATCCGTTCAGACAATGTTTTTGCTGATGAGATCGAAAGCAACGGGCTTCCCAAATTCTATTGGGCTTTCACCCACAACGAGCTGGATTATTTTCAGTTCTACCCTCAAATTGCACATAAAGAGGCTGAAAAGAACTTTTTGAGCCAATATTCCGAGCCTTCATTACCAAGAAATGTGGTTTCAGAGCAGCCGGAGCTTAAAAAAAATGTAGTTCTGATCTCTATAGAAAGCTTATCTGCAGATTTTATGGAACATTACGGTGGCACTTTAAAGATTACCCCTTTCCTGGATAGCCTTGCGGACCGCTCAATGATGTTCACCAACCTGTATGCTACCGGAAACAGAACCGTAAGAGGACTGGAAGCATTGACACTCTGCATTCCTCCTACTGCCGGTGAAAGTGTTATTAAAAGAGACGACAACAAAAATAAATTCACAACAGGAAGCGTATTCAGATCCAAAGGATATGATGTGAAATTCCTGTATGGAGGTTACAGCTATTTCGATAATATGCAGGACTTTTTTGCTGGAAACGGCTATGATATTGTCGACAGGAATAATTTTAAACCCGAAGAAATCACTTTTGCCAATGTTTGGGGTGTTGCTGATGAAGATATGGCTAAAAAAGCGATCCAGGTTATGAATGCTGAGGCTAAATCCGGAAAACCATTCTTCAATCACTGGATGACGGTTTCCAACCACAGGCCTTTTACATATCCTGACGGAAGAATTGACATTCCCGGCACAGCAAAATCGCGTGACGGAGGCGTAAAATACACAGATTATTCCCTCAGAATGTTCTTTGAAATGGCTAAAAAACAGGACTGGTACAAGAATACAGTCTTTGTGATCATCGCGGACCACTGTGCATCCAGCGCAGGAAAAACGGAGCTTCCGATGGATAAATACAGAATTCCTGCAATGATTTTCTCAGAAGGCTTTATTGAACCTCAGAAGTTTGATAAACTGATGTCCCAGATCGATATAATGCCTACCCTTTTCGGACTGCTGAATTTCAGTTATCAATCTAAATTCCTTGGCCAGGATGTCCTTAAAAAAGAATTTCAGCCTAAAGCATATATTGCAACTTACCAGGACCTTGGTTTGGTAAAAGACGGACATTTAACGATCATTTCACCTGTTAAAAAAGTAAAACAATATTCTCTACAGCTGGAACCCAGCAATCTTGCTCCTGAATTCAAACTGCATTATGATGAAAAACTGATCAAAAATCCTGAACAGAAGCTCGTTAACGATGCTATTTCAGCTTATCAGTCCACGTCATTCTGGCTTAAAGAAAAGAAGCTTAACCGATAAGGTGAGGCACAAAACGGCTTTCGTTATTGGTGATCAGGTGAACACTTTCCCTGATCCCGATACCGGCAGGTTCCTGCCCTATCACCCAGCTGCCAACAACAGGATAATTGCCTTCAAAATTGGGAAGATCGAATAATTGCTGATAAATAAAACCTTCTTTGCCATATACACCATCATTTTCCTCAACAGGCAGATTATTTTTGTGTAAGATCACATTCGCTCCCTCTCTTGAATAAATAGGCTTTTTGGCAAAATCTTTCAGATGGCGGGGCTCAAAATAAGACTCCAGCAAATACGGATGGTTGGGGTACATTTCCCAAAGAACAGGCAGAATAGCTTTTGAAGAAAGAAGGATTTTCCAGGCCGGCTCGATCCATTGGGACCTGAACCCGTTTTTTACAAGCTTTTCTCCAAAACCGTCCGCAAGAATCCATTCATAGGGATAAAGCTTGAAAATATATTCCATAATGGAGCGGTCACTGGCTATAAATTCAGAAATATCCTCTGCCCAGCCAATATCCTGGACAGGAATAAATTCCGTATCAAAGCCTGCCTGTGAAGCACAGTCACGCATATATTCCACATTGGTAACATCTTCAATATTGGTAAGGGATGCAAAATAAATATGATGCGGATTCATATAATTTTTAAGATGCTTCCAGTAACCTACCATTTTTTCATGAATAGAATTAAACTGATCTTTATAAGGAAACAGCTCCTGAAGCCAGTACCATTGTATAACTGAACCTTCATAGAGTGATGTAGGTGTATCTGCATTAAATTCCAGCAGTTTCAGATTCCGACCGTCAAAACCAAGATCAAATCTCCCATAGATCGAAGGATGATCTTCTTCCCAGCTTGTGATAATATAATTCCGGAACCATTCAGGAATACTGAACTTATCCCAAAGGTTTTTTGCAATAATATAATCTACCGCTTCCAGACACATCTGCCAGAGCTCTGCCGTTGCTGTTTCTATCTTGTTAATTTCCTCCGCGCTAAACTGATAATAATGACTTTCGTCCCAGTAAAGCCCGTCAAGGGAATGATATCCAAACCCAAGATTTTCAAGCTTATGCTGCCAGTTTTTCCTGAACTGAGATTGAATTCTTTCCATAATTTATGATGATGCGCTGAAACCACTTCTTCCCAGCTGCCCCCTTACTACGTTTCCTTTGAAATTATTCCTTCCGATATTTGATTTGGCGCTTATCGCATCACTGTAATAACCAGCCTTTTGATAAGATCCGTAGCTGTAAGCACCATACGGCCTGAATGCATGGTACAGCAGAAGTCCTGTCATAAAACCATGAGTTCTTGTATAGGAAGCCGTAGTATCGGATCTCATATACACTTTCTTTTCGTTTTGATCCTTGGGTTTTTCCTGGGAACAGGCTGCCAATACTCCTGTTACAAAAAGTAATTTTATAGAACTTGACTTTTTCATTATTGAACCGTTATAAAAAATTCATAGTCTTTTTTTGTTTTCACGGTATGGCTATTACCGTCATTGTCTTCTCCTCCTACAAGGGTATCTCCTAAACTCGGAATAGTATCTTTTTTAACAATTTCTTTAAAAAGCTTTTTATCTTTCCAGATTTTGTGTTTAGTAATAAGAATATCTGCAGTATCCAGGTGCTCAACCGAAAGTTCCGTTTCAATAGAACCGGTCTTATCCACCCCATTCACAGCGTCTTCTTTTTCTTTCTCACAGGCTGTAAAAGCCAATACTCCAATTAATAAAAGGGAAAGTTTAATTTTTTTCACGTAAGTCGTAATTTTTCACAAAAGTAGTCATTTAGTTATGATATTATTTTAAATTTACAAAGCAAAAAAATTTATTTATGAAATGGACAGACGATAGAAGCGACAACGTAGACGACAGGCGTGGAACTGGAGGAGGAGGCGGTGGCGCTCTTGTAGGTGGTGGTTTGGGAACCCTGATCATCGCGGCAATTATATTCTTTTTGGGAGGAGATCCTTCATCTTTACTTTCTTCCGGAGGCGGTAGTTCTTCACCTACCGAACAGAGAGAATTAAGCTCCAATGAGCTTCAGATCCGTGAGTTTGTAAAGATGGTTACCGCAGAAAATGAGCAGACCTGGACCAAAATTTTTGCTGAAAACGGTATGCAATATCAACCGGCTGTAGTCGTTCTGTTTGAAAGCACTACACAATCAGGATGTGGAACAGCTGAAGCTGCCATGGGACCTTTCTATTGTCCGGCAGATCAAAAGGTTTATATGGATATGAGCTTTTTCAAAGAATTGCAACAACGATTTGGAGCACAGGTGACAGAATTCTCTATAGCCTACGTAATGGCTCACGAAATGGGCCACCATGTACAGACTCTTTTGGGAACTACCCAGAAAGTAGATGCATTAAGAAGAAGCGGAAGATATTCCGAAGCAGATCTGAACAGAGTTTCAGTGGCTACAGAATTACAGGCCGATTTCTATGCAGGAGTTTGGGCAAAACAGACGGACAACAGAGAACATATCTTAGAACCAGGCGATATTGAGTCAGCTATTGAAGCAGCTGAAGCTGTAGGTGATGACAATATTCAAAAAAGATCCCAGGGCTATGTAAACCAGGAAAGCTTTACTCACGGTTCATCTGCACAGCGTAAAGAATGGTTCATGAAAGGTTACAACACGGGAGATATCAAGCAGGGAGATACTTTCAACCAGCTTTTGAAATAAGTCTTTCTCAATAATATAAAAACCCTGAAGAGCTTCTTCAGGGTTTACTTTTTTATTGCAGTTCAATCGGGTTGCTGTTTTTCTTAGCTTCCTCTTTTACTCTTTCTTCCATACGCTTTCTCATATCAGCAGGATTCTGATTTCCTCCTCCTCTGTTCGATCTGGGTGCCGCCGGAAAACCGCCTCCGCCGCCTCCGCTATTCTGCATAAACGACATAGGATCTGCTTTGAATTTTTCCTGCTGTTTCAGATAATCTGCTCTTTTTACCTTTAAAGTATTTCCAAACTGGTTCAGGGTTGCAATTTCAGGGATTTTATAATTCTTCATTAAATCAAAAGAATAGTCACCTTTATCATCTTCAACCTTTACAATGAGTCCCGGAAGGCCTCCGAACTTATAAGGTCCGTCCTGATAAGGCAAATCTGTTGTAAACCACGCTGTCCACTTTCTTCCGGCAAAATCCGTCGTTGCTTTCTGAACTTTGTAATCCCCTATTTTGGTTGTTTCAGAAGACATTTTCCAGTTCAAAGGACGGTCTTCTTCATAAGAATAAAGATCTCTGCCAATCCTGTCTTTAAAAAGTGTTTTCTGGCTGGCTTTATCCTTTTCAACGGAATAGTTGATGTTGGTTCTCACTCCTTCCATCTGATCTCTGCTGATAGAACCCCTTCCTCCTCCGCTCTGGAAGGCTTTCTGTAGAATAGAATCTCTTTTATACCTGTTTTCAGAATAAAAAAGAGATTTTTCAGCGGAAATATCTAAATACGCATTTTCAGTTTTAATATCGCTTTTGTTTTCTGCATCCGGTTTCATAGTCACCTGATATACAAAACGGTTGCTTTGTGCAGAAATATGCTGCATAAACAACGCTAAAGCAAGAATTCCTAATCTTTTCATTTTTGGATTTTTATTTTAATTCAATTGGATTTTGACTTTCATTATTTCTTAAAGAACTATTGCCGGGAACCGTATCACGCATAGGAAAATCTCCAACATTATTATTCATGCCCTGATGCATTCCTCTTTCGCCACTCATTTTGCCCATTCCGCCGCCTCTCATTCCACCGTGCCCGCTTCCGAAATTCATATCTTTTGCACTTCCATCCGGCAGTCTTCTGTTTTTACCCGCTTCAAGCATCAATGCCGCTTTATCTCCATTGAAAGCCACTCTTGTACTTTGCTTTGCATTAGAATCATTGGGTTTTTCAAAAGCATTCTGAATTTTAACTTTTTTAACGAGGTCAAACTTATAGTCTCCATTTTCATCTTCCAGCTTTACAATCAGTCCCGGAAGCCCGAAAAACTTGTATGGTCCGTCGGAAACATTGATGTCTTTCGTGAACCAGGCCGTCCAGACTCTTCCTCCAAAATTCGTAACAGCTTTCTGGGCAGGATAACCGTTCTGATTTTCTTTAACATCTGTAATTTCCCATTTCAAAGGTCTGTCTTCCTGATAGAAAATTTCCCTGCCGGCCACTTTATCATAAAAGAAAACTTTTTGCCCGGGAATGTCTTTAACAATATAATTTTCAAAAAAGGCAGGTTCGAGGTCTTTTTTTATGCTCAGACTTTTAAAATCCTTCTCCTTCTTTTTGTGACCTTCTTTATCTTCCGCCCTGAAAGCTGTGAACAAAGAATCTTTTATCAGCTTGTTTTCACTGATAAACAATGACTTATCTCCTTTCACATCCAGAAACGTTCTTTCATGTTTAAGACTTACCAGATTGATGGAATCGGGATTCACTGCGGTATCATAAATATATCTTACGGTCTGCCCGTTGACGATGATTACTAAAAGCAACGAAAAAAAGGCAGCTAATTTTTTCTTCATTATTATTCCTTGTGGTTGTTTCATTAGGATAAAGAATATGATTCAAAGTTAAATTAAAACATAATCTTCCATCTGTAAAAAGATAATATTGGCTAATTTTTAACACCCGGAATCACGCTGACATTTAAAATCGTGAAAATAGACACCATCAATTTGAGATTGCGGAAATTAGTTCGTATTTTTGCATCATTAAATCATTCTAAATAAATACAATGATAAAAGTATCAGACCAAGCAAAGGCAAAAGCCATCCAGCTGATGACAGAGGAAGGCTTCAACCCTGCTGAAGATTATATACGAGTGGGGGTAAAAAGCGGAGGATGCTCTGGTTTAGAGTATGTTTTAAGGTTCGACAACCAAAAAACAGATACTGATCAGCTTTTTGAAGACAATAATGTGAAAATTGTTATTGACAAAAAATCTATCCTCTACTTAGCAGGAACAACTCTTGAGTATTCAGGAGGCTTAAACGGAAAAGGATTTGTTTTTAACAATCCTAACGCATCCAGAACATGCGGATGCGGGGAATCTTTCAGTCTTTAAGACTGATTAAAAGATTTAGAGATTAAGGAATTTAGAAATTATGACTGTCTCATTTGAAAATTTCCCGATTTATAAAAAGGCAATTGCATTTACAGTTAAAATTTTTAAAATCCTTGATAATGAAAATTTACAAAAAGAATTTTCACTCAAAGATCAGCTAAAAAGAGCTACTTTATCAATAACTAATAATATTGCTGAGGGCTCAGAATATGGAAGTAACAAACAATTTATCAGATTTCTTTGGATTGCAAAAGGAAGTTGCGCTGAAGTCAGAAATATGCTGTTTGTTTTATACAGTTTAGAGAAAATCAATGATGAGATTTTCAATTCACTTAATACTGAGTGTATGGAAATAACAAAAGAGATTTATCATTTTATAAAATATCTTGAAAAGAGCACTTTAGATACTAAGTAATTTTTAAATTCCTTAATTTCTGAATCTCTTAATAAATTATGAGTAAATACACTGAAGACGATTTAAGAGTCGATCTAGAAAATAAAAAATACGAATTCGGGTGGGAAACGAAGATAGATTATGAAGATTTTCCAACCGGCCTGAATGAAGATATCGTCCGTGCGATCTCTGCGAAAAAAGAGGAGCCCGAATGGATGACGGAATGGCGTTTGGAATCTTTCAGGATTTGGCTGAAAATGACAGAACCTACCTGGGCCAACATTAAATACGAAAAACCTGATTTTCAGGCTATCCGTTATTATGCAGCCCCAAAAGCCAAACCGGAATTAGAAAGCCTGGACCAGGTAGATCCTGAGCTTTTAAAAACTTTTGAGAAACTGGGAATCAATATCGAAGAGCAGAAAAGGCTTTCAGGCGTTGCTGTAGATATTGTTATAGATTCAGTTTCTGTAAAGACCACATTTCAGGATACCTTAATGGAAAAGGGAATTATTTTCTGTTCCATTTCTGAAGCCATTAAAAATCATCCTGATTTAGTAAGAAAATACTTAGGAAAAGTAGTTCCAAGAGGTGATAATTTTTATTCAGCACTGAATTCCGCAGTTTTCTCTGACGGAAGTTTCTGCTATATTCCAAAGGGCGTAAGATGCCCGATGGAACTTTCAACTTATTTCCGTATCAATCAGGCAGGAACAGGCCAGTTCGAAAGAACCCTTGTAATCGCTGATGAAGGAAGTTATGTTTCTTATCTTGAAGGCTGTACAGCTCCTTCAAGGGATGAAAACCAACTTCACGCAGCTGTTGTGGAGCTGATCGCAATGGATGATGCAGAAATCAAATACTCTACCGTTCAAAACTGGTATCCGGGGAATGAAGAAGGAAAAGGAGGAGTATTCAACTTTGTAACCAAAAGAGGACTTTGCGAAAGAAATGCAAAAATCTCATGGACACAGGTGGAAACAGGTTCTGCCGTAACGTGGAAGTATCCTTCCTGTATCCTGAAAGGAGACAATTCTATCGGTGAGTTCTACTCTATTGCCGTGACTAATAATCACCAATATGCAGATACCGGAACCAAAATGATCCATATTGGAAAAAATACCAAATCCACGATCATTTCAAAAGGTATTTCTGCAGGTAAATCTCAGAATTCATACAGAGGACTGGTAAAAGTAATGCCTTCTGCAAAGGGAGCAAGAAACTTTTCTCAGTGTGATTCCCTGCTAATGGGTAATGAATGCGGTGCACACACTTTTCCTTATATTGAGATCAAAGATCCTACTGCCCAACTGGAACATGAGGCTACGACTTCAAAAATCGGGGAAGACCAGATCTTCTACTGTAACCAGAGAGGAATTGATACAGAAAGAGCTATTGCATTGATTGTAAATGGCTTCAGCAAAGAAGTATTGAACAAACTTCCTATGGAATTTGCCATTGAAGCTCAGAAATTACTTGAGATTTCCCTGGAAGGATCTGTAGGATAATGTATAGATTGCGTATGGAAGTCACTGAAAAATTGATTTTAAGAAAAACCGAAAAAGAAGATTTCGAAAGATTTTTTGAAATTAATAAAGATCCTGAGACTAATCTGTACAACCCAGGTGGCCCGATGAGCTTTGAAAAAGCTGAAAATACATTCAAAAGAATGCAGGAACACTGGGACCAGCACCACTTCGGAGCATGGACCATTATAGTGAAGGAAAATGAAAGCATTGTGGGTTTCGGAGGACTGAGCTATAAAAAATATGGAGAGGAAGAAAAATTAAATCTTGGATATCGCTTTGCAGTGGAAGCATGGGGAAAGGGATATGCAACAGAATTCACAAAAAAGGCTGTGGATTTCGGATTTAATCATCTTGACAAAGAAGAGATATTTGGAGTTGTCCGCCCGGATAATATAGCTTCTGTTAAAGTTTTGGAAAAGGCAGGTATGACGCAAATCGGGACTCTTAATGACGTACCCGGTCAGCCTGAAAGTTTAGTATATAGAATTCAAAAAAATAATTTGTTTAACAAATAAAAATGTTAGAAATAAAAAACCTACACGCCAGAATTGAAGATGGCGCAGAAATTTTAAAAGGGATTAATCTTGAAATAAAACCTGGGGAAGTTCATGCCATCATGGGTCCTAACGGAGCTGGAAAATCTACTCTTTCTTCTGTAATTGCAGGAAAAGAAGATTACGAAGTTACAGACGGAGAAATTATTTTTGGAGGAGAAAATATCATTGAAGATGCTCCTGAAGAGAGAGCACATAAAGGAATTTTTCTTTCTTTCCAGTATCCTGTGGAAATTCCGGGTGTTTCTGTAACCAACTTCATTAAAGCTGCTTTAAATGAAACAAGAAAAGCAAACGGTTTGGAAGATATGCCGGCCAAAGAAATGCTTGCCCTTATCCGGGAAAAATCTGAGCAGTTAGGTATAAAAAAGGATTTCCTTTCAAGATCACTAAACGAAGGTTTCTCCGGAGGTGAAAAGAAAAGAAACGAAATATTCCAGATGATGATGCTTAATCCTAAGCTGGCTATTCTTGATGAAACCGATTCCGGATTGGACATTGATGCTTTAAGGATTGTTGCAGATGGTGTAAATGCTTTTAAAAATGAAGGAAACGCAGTTCTTTTGATTACCCACTATCAGAGATTGCTTAACTATATCCAGCCTGACTTCGTTCACGTTCTTGCCAACGGGAAAATCATCAAAACCGGTGATAAATCCCTTGCCCTGGAGCTTGAAGAAAAAGGGTACGACTGGCTTCTTAACTAAGAAGAAAACCTTTCAGCAGGAATTTTATCAATCCTTCTGAAAATGCGGAAAACCCGCAGTAAATTAGTATTTTTAAATATATAAAATAAGGTGTGATGGCCGAAATATCAGTAATGGCTTTATACGATCAGATTATTGACAATCACGGTGAATTTCTGGAGAGTCTTCGTCACAGATTTCTGGATGAACGAAGAAAAACCGCTCTTCAAAAGTTCGAAAACATAGGTTTTCCAACCAAAAAAGACGAAGAATATAAATATACCGGCATAAAAGAGATTACGGAAAAAAGCTATAACTTTTTCCCTAAAGAAAGTCACAATATTACCAAGGAACAACTGGATCAGCTGCATTTGGGTGAAGAAAATTTTGACTGGATTGTTTTTGTGAATGGTAAGCTTCATAAAGAGCTTTCAAAAGTTTCTATCGAGAATGTAGAATTTCTTTCATTCAACTATGCTTTGAATGATGAAAAACATAAAGAGGTATTTGACAAATATTTCAATACCATTGCTTCTAAAGACACAGCTTTCACGAACTTAAATCTTGCGTACTGCAAATACGGTTTCTTCTTGAAAGTTCCGAAAAATGTGGTCATTGAAAAACCAATCCACATTTTCTATATTTCTCAGAATCAGGAAGAAAACGCCTTCTACAACACAAGAAATTTACTGATTGTAGAAGAAGGCGCTAAAGTGGAAGTTATCGAAAGTCACCATAATTTCGACAGTACTTATGTGCTTACCAATTCTGTGACGGAAATCTTTACCTATCCTAATGCCAAAGCAGACTGGCACAAGCTTCAGAATGACAACAACACTTCATATCTTATTGACAGCACTTTCGCAAGACAGGAAAAAGACAGCTTAACCACTGTAAACACCTTCTCTTTCGGAGGAAAACTGGTAAGGAATAATCTGGATTTCATTCATAACGGAAGCAATATCAATTCATTTATGAACGGGATTACGATCATTGGAAAAGATCAGCTTGTGGACCACCATACAGCAGTTCACCACAATTTCCCGAACTGTGAAAGCTACCAGAACTATAAAGGTATTTTTGACGGAAATGCACACGGTGTTTTCAACGGAAAAGTTTTCGTAGACAAAATTGCCCAGAAAACCAATGCATACCAGCAGAACAATAATGTATTGCTGAGTGAGGGCGCTACTATTGACACCAAACCCCAGCTGGAGATCTTTGCTGATGATGTAAAATGTTCCCACGGATGTACCGTAGGCCAGCTGAATGAAGATGCCCTATTCTATTTAAGAGCAAGAGGAATTTCTAAAAAAGAAGCTCAGGCATTACTTTTATATGCTTTTGCCAATGATGCCATGCAGAACATTGATATTAAACCGCTTAAAGAAAAAATTTCAAAACTTTTAGCTGAAAAGCTGCAGGTTGATATAGAATTTTAAGACTAATATAAATTGATACCAAAAAGCACTTCGAAATGAAGTGCTTTTTTTATGAGGAAGATGGAAGCTTAAAGATGGAAGTTATTGAAGTCACATCTAAACTTTTTATCATTTTTAAAAAGCTAATCCCTTATGATAACCGCCAGAAATCATAGGTCTAATAGTAACTTCCGGCCTCCCTCTTCCAGCTTCCGACCCTTTTATTATTTCATCCAGGACTGATTCTCTTTTTTATCGGAGCGTTTTTTGCCGTTATCTATATTATAGGCAAATCCTACTCCCAAAGTCTGCTTTAACTGTGTTTTTTGAATTTGATTATGGTCATACAGCAGATCCAGCGTAATATTCGTTGAAATGAACTTATTGATCTTCATATTAAGCACTCCGCTGTAGCCAAGCACCAAATGGTCAGGGTGATCAAGATAGTTTGAAAATACCGAGGCTGTATTCGTCAGGTTAATATTTTCCATGATTTTGATCTTATAGATCGCTGTCCCGAGGAAACCGAACTGGAACAGAGAAGAATCTCCGTCATTTTTAAGTCCGTAAGTTCCTGCTGTCTGAAGATCTTCATCCAGAACAAAAGTCCATCTTGCATTCGCTGGACGAAGGGTCATCGTAAAGTTATCATTAGGGCGATATGTAACACCGGCACCTATATTAAGGTATCCCGGAGCCATAAAATTGGAAATCTTTTTTGCTTCAGGGTTATTTCCGTCTTCATAACCATCTGCAAACTGGGTTTGAAGGCTCATTCCTCCTGAAAGATACCAGTTTTTAGCAAATTCACGCCCGTAATTGGTAGACAGATTAATGACATCCTGTGTTTTTCTGGTTCCAATGCCTTTTGTGTTATTCTGCCCATATCCTAAAATGATGATGTTTTCCCAGAGATCTTTTCCTTTTTCATAGGTAAGGTTATAGTTGACTCCGGCAAGCCATCCGACATTGTTGGCTCCTCCGCCAACCCAGTTTGAAAATGCAGCCTGGTTGAGCATCAATGTATTTTGTCCCTGGACAGACCACGCTTTTACGGTATCTGTTTTAGCAACATCAGTTTTGACTTCCTGAGCCATTGTGGTAATTCCGGCAGAAATGGAAACGGCCAATAAAATTTTTTTCATAGAGTAAGGATTTTCGTTACAAAAATATACATATAATTTTTGTTAAAAAACTAATCACTCTCATTTGAAATATTAAATTACTATTTAATGCATTAAAAGACTGTAAAATAGATCTGAAAACGATCAAAATGAACTTATCCCTACTTAAAAATATTCCCTGTCACAAAAAAAGCACCTCATATGGAAGTGCTTAGGTTTTCAAATCAGTGTATCCTTATTTTTTGATCCACCATTGGCTGTCTTTTCGGTCAGATCGTTTTACTCCATTATTCAAAGTGTAGGCAAAACCTATCCCAAGCGTCTGCTTCAGCTGTGTTTTCTGAATCTGGTTATGATCATACAGCAGATCAAGGCTAATATTGGAAGATATAAATTTATTGACCTTAAAGTTGACAACAGCTCCATAAGCAAGAACCAGCCGTTCCGGATGGTCCAGATAATTGGAGAATACAGAAGCCGTATTGGTTATATTAATATTCTCCATCAGTTTTACTTTGTATAAAGCCGTTCCCAGAAAACCAAACTGCAAAAGTGAAGTATCCCCGTCATTTTTTAAACCATAACTTCCCGCAAACTGTAGGTCTTTATCCAGAACGAAAGTCCATCTGGCGTTGATAGGACGCATGGTTACTGTAAGATTATCGTTAGGCCTGTATGTAATCCCCATCCCGAGGTTCAGATAGCCGGGAGCCATAAAATTGGATATTTTTTTAGCGGCCGGGTTGTTCCCGTCTTCATATCCTTTATAAAATTGTGACTGTAATCCCACTCCTGCAGAAAAATACCAGCTTTTCGAGAATTTCCGCCCATAATTGGTGGAAATATTCATAACATCCTGTGTTTTCCTTACCCCAAGTCCTTTGGTATCATTCTGTCCATAATCCATCGCGATAATATTCTCCCAAAGGTCATTATTTTTTTCATAGGTAATATTGTAATTGACTCCGGCAAGCCAGCCTACATTGTTGGCTCCCCCGCCCACCCAGTTTGAAAAGGCGGCCTGATTGATCATCAGGGTGTTTTTTCCTAATACCGACCAGTATTTTACCGTATCTACGACTACTGAATCTTTTTTCAATTCTTCTTGTGCACTTGCATAAATCCCCATAGAAAAGGAAAGAATCAATAAAAACTTCTTCATTATTTTACATGATTTTCATTACAAAAATATTAATATAATTCTCTTTAAGGCAAAAATTAGCCTATAAAAAGACTAAAACCGATATTTTTTTCTTCAAGGAACTAAAAACAAGCCACTTTCATACATTCCATTTCAAAATGGGTCTTTAAATTTTAAAAAACTGAAACCTTTTGTCTTAAAATAAACCGCTCTCCCTCAAATACATCGCCAAATTTTCCGAAATTTATCATTGGCTTTTGATTTGACATAAATTGATCATGTTTAAAAATATAATTTCCAAAAGAGCTGTTATAACCCCTTTGCTGATGCTTTCAGCCATGTGGTTCGGTTACTTTCTACAGACGCAGGGCTTTTTCCAAAGCTGTTTTGGGGCTATCATACCACTTTTACCGGAAGGCTTACTGGGAATTATTACTTCTCCCCTTCTGCATGGAAATATGGATCATATTATCAGTAACTCTATCCCGATAGCTGTGCTTCTTTTTCTTTTGTATCAGTTTTATCCTTTGGTAGCCAATAAGGTTTTTATTATCGGCTGGCTGGCTACTGGACTCCTGGTATGGCTTCTGCCTCCAATAGACATCCTTACCGGGGATTATATGTACACCTGTACCATTGGAGCCAGCGGTGTGGTTTATGTTCTTGCCTTCTTCCTGTTCTTCAGTGGGGTTTTCAAATGGAATACGAAGCTGCTTACCATTTCGATGCTTGTCGTTCTATATTATGGCAGTCTGGTTTGGGGCATGTTTCCTGAGGAATTGTTTTATAATCTCCAGGAACCGAGCAGGATTTCATGGCAGGCTCACCTTTCGGGTGCTGTTGTGGGAAGCATTATTGCATTTGCTTTTAAAAATGTAGGAGAAAGGAAAAAAAAATACATCTGGGAATTTCCAAACTATTACAGCGAAAAAGACGATAAGCTGTGGCAGGAATACAAAGAAAATAATCCGGACGACTTTCTGGAACTACCTTATAAAAAGAGAGATGATATCTGGGATCATTTGGATGAGTTAAGAAGAAAATAGAAAGGTCGGAAGTCTGAAGAGGGATGACTGAAGTTAATATTCGATTTCGGTATCTATCACAGTTATAATAAATTAATATAGTTTTCAAAAGAATAAAACTTGGTGGTAGTTTTTCTTTAGAGTTTCAACAACATCCCTCACCTTTCTTCCAGCTTCAGGCTTCCTGACAACATTCAACTCGGGATATTTTATTACATTTGGAAAAAAACACACATGATCACTGAAGAATACCTCTATGCAATCGCTCTCCGCGAGTGCAGCCTGATCGGCGATATTAATTTTCAAAAGCTTGTAAGATCTTTCGGAAGCGCTGAAGAAGCCTGGAAGAAAGCAAAAAAAGATTATTCAAAGACTGAGGGTCTGGGAAGAAAAACCGTGGCCGATATCGGCAACAAGGATTATCTGAAATTTGCAGAAAAGGAGATACAATTTTGTGAAAAGAATAATATCCGGATTAAGCTCCGTCACCTTAAAGAACTTCCCAATCTGCTTAATGAATGTGATGATGCTCCTGCAATCTTATATCAAAAAGGAAATTTTGATGATTCCATGCCAAAGCTGAGTATCGTAGGAACCCGGAACATGACTTCTTATGGAAAGCAATTCATTGAGGATTTCTTTGAAGCATCCCGATCTTGTAAATATATATCTGTGAGCGGATTAGCTCTTGGAGTGGATAAGGAAGTTCACGAACAATCTCTTCACTATAACGTTCCGACAATAGCAGTTCTTGCTCACGGATTTCATACTTTATACCCCTCCAAAAATAAAAAACTCTCTGAAAGAATCCTCCAGGAAGGTGGTTCATTAGTTACAGAATTCAATTCCTCACGAAAACCGGACCGTGAAAATTTTATCCAGCGAAACAGGATTATAGCTGGGCTTTCTCCTTCCACTATAGTCGTAGAAACAGGTTTTGGAGGAGGCTCAATAAGCACAGCATCTTTTGCCAATGATTATAACCGTGAGATATTTGCCCTTCCAGGAAAGATAACAGATCCTCACAGCCAAGGGTGTAATCAGTTGATTTTCCAGAATAAAGCAACTGCCATTTCTACCATTAAGGATCTGATGGATTCACTTGGGTTCAATCTCTCAAAAGAAAAAACGGGTGAGCTGTTTCCATACAGCGAAACGGAGGTTCAACTTACTGGCATTCAGGACATCGTATATCAATCGATCAAAGCCCATCCTCAGGTATCTCTGGACGATCTGGCAGAGAAGATTTCTCTACCATCTTACAAAATTCTTCCTACAATTTTAGAATTGGAGCTTTTGGGGAAAGTAAAATCATTTTCCGGGAGGCAATTCCTGGCAATTTGAGATTTAACGATTTCTTAATATTGCATTATTTGAGACTTAACTTTTAATTTTTAATAAAATTTATACCAGAATTATCAATTTAATAATATTTCGACACATTATTATTTAATTTTCAGCAATGTTGAAATACGGTATTGTGAATCTTGAAAAAAAAATTAAATTTGTTGACAATAATATTCAACCCTAATATATGGAACAATATAATATTGACCAGAAAATCCAGGAGTTTATTGCCAAGATTGAAGCAAAAAATCCTAATGAACCAGAATTTTTACAAGCCGTAAAAGAAGTAGCTGTGACTGTAATTCCGTTTATTATGACCAAGAAGGAATATACAGGAATGAAGCTTCTTGAGAGAATGGCTGAAGCTGAAAGAATTATTATCTTCAGAGTTCCATGGGTTGATGACAAAGGAGAAATCCAGGTAAACAGAGGTTTCAGAATCCAGATGAACTCTGCAATCGGACCTTACAAAGGAGGAATCCGTTTCCATCCTACTGTGAATCTTTCAGTTCTTAAGTTCTTAGCTTTCGAGCAGGTATTTAAAAACTCATTAACCACTCTTCCGATGGGTGGAGGTAAAGGAGGTTCGGATTTCGATCCACAAGGTAAATCTGATATGGAAGTAATGCGTTTCTGCCAGGCTTTCATGACTGAATTATGCAAGCATATCGGTCCTGAAACAGATGTACCTGCAGGAGATATTGGTGTAGGAGCAAGAGAAATCGGTTATCTTTTCGGTCAGTATAAAAAAATCAGAAACGAGTTTACAGGAGTACTTACAGGAAAAGGACTTGCTTACGGAGGTTCACTGATCCGTCCTGAAGCTACAGGATACGGAGTGGTATACTTTGCAGAGCAAATGCTTAAAACTATCGGACAGGATTTCAAAGGTAAAACAGTAACGGTATCAGGTTTTGGAAACGTAGCCTGGGGAGTTATTAAAAAAGCAACTGAGCTTGGTGCCAAAGTGGTAACAATTTCCGGTCCTGACGGATATATCTACGATAAAGACGGTATCAGCGGTGAAAAGATCGATTATTTATTAGAACTGAGATCTTCAGGGAACAACAGAGCTGAGGATTATGCTAAAAAATATCCTTCTGCAGAATTCCACGCAGGAAAACGTCCTTGGAGTATAAAATGTGATGTAGCATTCCCATCTGCAACCCAAAACGAACTGGATCTTGAAGATGCTAAAATTTTGGTTGAAAACGGATGTCTGTGTGTTACTGAGGCTGCCAACATGCCTTCTACATTAGATGCCATCAACTATTTCTTGGATAATAAAGTATTGTTCTCGCCAGGTAAGGCTTCCAATGCAGGAGGTGTTGCCACTTCAGGTCTTGAGATGACGCAGAACTCTATCCGTCTTAACTGGACTTCTGAAGAGGTTGATGCAAGACTGAAGGAGATCATGATCGGAATCCACAAAGCCTGCAGAGACTACGGAAAAGATGAAGATGGCTACGTAAACTATGTGAAAGGGGCAAATATTGCCGGATTTGTGAAAGTTGCGGAAGCAATGCTGGCTCAGGGAGTAGTATAAAAATAAACAAAGGTTGGGAAATGTTCCCAGCCTTTTTTGATACAGCCTGTTCCCGGGATAATGGGAAAAAAGTAAAAAGTGAAAGGAGAAAGCGCTGTAATTGTACAGCGCTTTTTTTTATTTTTATACTATGAAAAACACTTTTAAAAACAGTAATGAATACATTCTTTTGTTTCCTGAAGAAGTTCAGCAGAAGCTTATTGAATTAAGAGAAATTATTCACGCTGAAGTTCCCGATCTTGAGGAGTATATCGGTTATCAGATGCCGGCATTCAGATATAAGGGAAAACCTTTGGTCTATTTTGCAGGTTATAAAAAACATATCGGTTTTTATCCTGGGGCTGAAGGTATCCGTGTTTTTGAAGAAGATTTTAAGCAGAAAGGGTACAAATTTTCAAAAGGAGCCGTTCAGTTTCCTATAGATCAGAATATTCCTGCAGAACTGGTAAAGAAAATTGTACAGTTCAGAGCCGGTGAAATAGACCAGAAAAAATCCTGAGACATAACGCCCCAGGATTCCCTTTCTACTTTGTTCAATATTTACTTAGAGGACTTTGCTTTTTTCTTAGCTTTTCTTTCTTCTTTAGTTGCTTCTGCCGGTTTTGTAGCATCTGCAGCAGGTTCTGCATTCACTGTGGCTGTAACATCAGCTGTAGCTGCCGGAGCGGCTGTGTCTACCGTAGCTGTTGCTGTGGTATTCTGTGTCTGAGTACTGGCATCTGTAGAAGTTGTAGTCTGAGTCTGAGTTGTCTGGTTATTAGATGTATCGGCTGGTTTCTGAGTTTGTGTCTGAGCCGATACTGCGATTACGCCGACTAAAGTAAACGCTGCTGTTAAAACTAATTTTTTCATAATGTAATATTTTAAATGATTGTTTAACTTAAACGACACTTTAAATACTAAATTATGCGTAATAGTCTTATTTAACGTACTTTATAATTATTTAAGATATTTTACCACAGAGGATTATTTGGGAATATTCTTCATCATTTTTTCTACAAATTCAAATGCAGCGGGACATATGACCGTATTTTTCAGCATCAGATGATTGATCTGGTAAATCTTTTTGCGGTCGGTATGGGGATATTCCCGGCAGGCTTTCGGCCTTACTTCATAGATCGAGCAGGTATTGTCATTATTAAGGAAAAAACAGGGAAGGTTCTGGAGCACCTTATCATTATCTTCGTCTACCCTTAAAAATTTAGCCTCAAAGTCAGCCGGCTTCATTCTCAAATGCTTAGAGATACGCTCAATATCTTTTTCCGTGTATAAAGGTCCGGTCGTTTTGCAGCAATTAGCGCACTGAAGGCAATCCACTTCATCGAAAACCTCATCATGGGTTTCCTGAACGATATAATCTAGGTTTTTGGGCGGTTTTTTCTTCAATCCGTCCAAGAACTTTTTATGTTCTTTCTGCTTCTGTAAAGCCTGTTTTTTATAAAGGTCTAAATCCATTATTCGGGATCTCCAGCTATAGCCGGAAGATCTGCTTTTTGATAATCATTAATTTTATCCAGATCCAGGATCGTCGTAAGATCGCTGTTGTCAGGATAGTACATCAGGGAAAATTTTGCTCCGTAAACAATTTCTTTCGAAACATAAGAAGTTCTTTGAACCACGGTATTGGAAAAAACTTCATCAAATGCCCGGACCTGAACAATAATCTCAATATTTGTATTCTTAAAATCTTCTTCAGAAAAGCCGTAAAATGGTGAGTTTTCATCTATTTTATGAACTACCGTCCAGTTGAGTGCCAATGTATTAATCTTGCTAAGGTGAGTGTCGAGCCTGTAAAAATTATTCTTTGCAACTCCATCTTCAATCACTTCAATAGCTGTAGAAAGAATTACATCGGCATCTGTGAGTGCATTATTCTTATAAGGGGCCAGTCTGAACATTAAAGCGGTCCCATCCTGAAAAGGACCCACCACCGCAATATCCGAAAACCTTAAATAGGCTCTAGGCCTTGAAAATCTTCCATAAAAAAGCCCGGTTGCAATGGCAAAGGTAAGCAGTCCCAGAAATGCTTCAAAAGTAGCCACAAGACTTGCCATAAACCCGACAGGCGCAATTCTTCCGTAGCCTACTGTGGTAAAGGTCTGAGAACTGAAGAAGAATACATCAATAAACTCATTCAACGGATCACTTTTATCAATTCCGGTAAGGTGCTCTACGCCGATCAGATAATAGATGAGTGCAAATAACAGATTAACAAGAACATATGCAATAATCAGATAGGATAAGAACCGGAATGTGGACAGATTGAGCATGGTGTGGTACCAGCTCAGCCGATTGAATACATTTACTCCCTTTCTTTTTACATTCGGAAGACCGTCTCTGTTGATGAATCTTCCGGATGCATTGCTTCCAAATCCACTGTTCTCGGTATTTTTCTGACGGATCTTCTGTCTGAAGCCTCTTGCCATTTTTATATCATTTAGTTTTTACAGTGCAAAGATAAAATAATGTTTCTATGAAATTGATCAAAAGCTTTGATAAACTCATTTAGCGATAATAGTGATGATTTTAACCAAACATAGCATCATACAAAGGTGCTCCATGACTTTATAATTTATCATGAAGCACCTCTTTCTTATGCTGATTAATGTATTATAATCCTGGTAACCTACTTTTTAATAATCTTATGTTGAACCTTTTTCCCATTTTCAAAAATAAATTCTGCGAAATAGTTTCCATGGATCAATTTATTCATATTTACTGAAGTGATCTTATTGTCCTGCTCAGATTGAACTAACTTACCATCGACAGCATAAATGATGACTTTCACGACATTTATTTTTGAATTAATATGTAAAATATCATTTACCGGATTAGGATAAAAACTAAAACCATTATCATTAGAGACTTCGTTTACGGACAGGCAATTTGATGAGTTGACAGTAATAGCCAATCGTGTAGTACTTTCGCAGGCTCCTACGACTTGAGAAGCATAGTAGGTTGTGCCGTTCACTAACACGGTTGTACCAGGAAGCCAATTCCCTCCTGTCGGGGCATCATACCATTGTACGTTCGTGCCCGTAACAGCAAGGTTTGCCAAGGTCTGGGATGAACAAAAATTTTGTAATGAATTTCCCGTAGGGGCCGGAGTGTTTCCATCACATATCTGAAAAATTACATGGTCTAAAAAGGCAAAATTTCCCGCTTGATTCACATTATTTTTTACCCCTTTAAAATTTACTCTATTCGTTCCTGCGGGAAGGAGTATATTTTTGGTGACCCACTGCTGGGATGTTGGTGTAAAGAAAGAAGGAATCGTACCACCTGTATTTAACTCTCCTGTCCGGCCAATCTCATAATCGTGCATTAGCGTGTAGGTTTGACCTCCGTCAGTTGAGTACTCCAGTAAAATGTGATCATCTGCGAAAACCGTCTGAAGAGGTACAGGCATAGTGTATCTATTAGCCGCGGCAAATTGAAATGAAACTCCGACAGGTGCATTAGTAGGATTATTTAACACCGGAGATTTGACATTATAAGTAGAAAGCCCCTGGCTATTATAGAAATTATACATTAAACTCCCTCCTGTTCCTCCATCGGGAGAATCTACCGATGTGTTTTCAACAACGATTACAGAAGCATTAGAATAATCCCATTGAGACTGAGTTGTACTCCCTCCAAAATCCTCAGTGTAAGGAAGATTAACCTGCGCTCCAATTACTATAGGGCAAAATGCTAAAAGCTTCAAAAAACGAAAATAATTCTTTTTCATATCGTATGACAATATTTAAATTAATGAAAACAATATTAGCATTCAGTTGGGCTATTTAAAAGAAGTTATCTTTCAAAATTCGTGAAATACAAAAGGGTCGGATTGGTAAGAAGCTAGAAACCAGCTGCTATGACATACCTAATTATTTATTTTCTGTTTCACAATCATGTTTTTAAAATGTAGCTGAGCTGTAAACGAGAAAAGAGGCTGTCTCCTATGTTTGCAAAGTCAAATATAGGAGAGAGCCTCTTTGTTTATATCTATAGTTTTAGAAGTTTTATATTTCAATTATTGGAGAAAAATTTCTATTAAAATTTTTGAAAATTTTTGATAGATTTCCATTTTCCGTTATAATCCAACCAAATTCAGAATTTTGTAATCCTTCTTTATTTGAATCTAATACAATGCCACTCCTAAAAACAATTTTGTCATTTTCATATATGATAATTTCATTTTCAACAGTAGCAATATCAGCTCCAGTATATTTAAAATTAAGTAACTTCAATTTATTAATTGCTTCTTTATTAGAACTTTTAAAAATATGACCAAAAGGAATTTCGTTAGATATATTCTCTCTATCCCTTATAATGAGTATAGCTTTAATTTCATCTCTTTTATCAATAATTAAATGATCAAAAGGCTTAATAACTCCATTTTTCTCTGTGATAATTCCACTTTCTAATGATTGAGAGTTTTCCTCTTTATTCTCAATGATTATGGGATTATACACAAAATATAAATATGCTAAAGCAAAAACTACACTAATTATAAAAACTATTTTCTTCATTTTTTTGTCCCTTTTACTGTTACTACCTCTCCTTTATTTTCCTTCACTAACTGTTCATCTGTTCTTACCCCTCCATCGTATTGAACCCTTACACTACTTCCACTAACTGTTGATTTTTTTTATCTGCTTTTTCTTGAAATTTATCAACAACACTATCATCCCAAATCCAAGAATTATCAACATCTGTACGACATCCACCAACAGTATTAATCCACGTTCCACTTGAAAAAGCATCATCTCTCAAATTTTCAGGATCAAGTCCACGGTCTTCGGATAACCCGGGTTTAAAGTTCCTGGTATAGCGTGTCCAGTATAATAAAAACTTGTTATTTGGGCTTTATCTCTAGCTTCATTTTTTCCTGTTCCTTTTGTATTTATATAATCTTCAATTTGATCAACAGAATTTACTACTTTAAAATTAATTCCTAATTTTTTCGCTTTCTCCTTGTATGATTTTAACATCTTATCGCTGTGTCCATTTTTAGAAGAACCATCATTATAAACAATCCAAGTTACTTTTTCAGAGGTATTGTGTCTTTTACCTAAAGCTCTCTTTGCCCTATCAAGTCCATTTGCTAAAAAATGTTCTTTGTTTTGTGATTTCCCGGGTTGTCCTGAAACTACAATTCCCTCCCTTCCATCAGGATCTGTGAATCTCACAGGATTATCAAATGTATATACATAAAGACTCCAACTCGGATACTTCTCCGCTAGTGGATCCACCCCATACCAAATACTCAACCTTGGATTATAATATCTCGCTCCATAATAATACAGCCCGGTATCTTCATCTAATTCCTTAGCATTAAATTTATATGGATTGTTATAAGAACCATCCATCTACTCCATCATCGTTTCCCCGAAAGGTAAATTCAAGAAAAATTGTGTTACAAAACCTTGGGAATTGGTAACGAATGTTGCGGCTCTAAAACCCTATTTTTTTTATCCTTATCGCTAAATCTGATACACAAGGAAATGATCTTCAACCATCTGCATATATATTTTTCGACTAAAACAAACACGAGTAAAGAATCCTTACTCGTGTTGTTAATAGTTCATTTTTAATGATTATTGAAATTCAATGAGTTAATCATCAAAAAATGTCATCACTAAATTTGATACATTCCCCGGAAATTAGGAAGTTGACACTAACGTAAAATCTTCTATTTCCCAATAATTATCATGCAATCTTAGTTTAAATACAGCATTTCTCCCGTAATAATCTTTTTTTATACGATGGTCAACAAAAACTAATGCTCTTTTTTTAGAAGGATCAAATACAATCTCTGAAAAATAGACAACACCTATCTCACATTCATTTGTATGTTTATCATACTCTGCCAGATCTAGGACTTTTGCCGTACACAAATTAAATTGATTTGCTTTTATAGAACTTCGTGTACTTAATTTTTTAATAATATCTGTATTACTGGAAAATTCTTTTAAAAGCTCCTTCCTACTTTTTATGTCATTTATATGAGCTTCGGGATGACCTGTAATAAAGTTTTTACTACTTGTAGCAAAATATGTATTTTTACTTTTAGTAGAATCTATATACAAATTGCAAAATTTTTCAGGATGATTAAAAATTTCGTTGTGCGCTTTTGTCTTCTCTTCGATATATAAATCCTCATTATGAACTCTTAAACTATCAAAATATCTTTTTTCACCTAAATAATCTTCTCGAAAAAAATAAGGTATCAACTGATCTGTTAAATCATTATATAGTTTTACATTAGTATCGGTAGATTGACTTACACATTTTTTCATTTCCTCCTTACAATTCGTAATTAATGAAGAGGATAATAAAATTATAACTATTTTAGTTTTAAAATTCATATTGTTTAGGGATTTTGGGTTAATAACATGGTCTTACTCGCAAATTATCTTTTGGTTTTTTATAATTATCTAAAATAGATGGCATTTTTTGTGATTTCAAGTCCCTGATTTCAATTTGTTGCCTAAAATTTTTTCTAAAATTATTCCTCCTAAATCCATCAAACTTTTCAGTAATTATATCACCATCAGAAGCAGAAAATTGAGTATCTGTTCCAAAATAAGTAATTTCCCAATTATCTCCCGCATCTGGCAAACCACTTTTTGATTGAGCACTCGTCTTAAATATTCCTTCATGTTCCTGGCTAACACCGTCCATTTGATAGTCTCCCCAATGACCACCTTCATGAATTATGATTTCTGCTAAATTATCAATATACTTTCTATCTCCTTTATGTTTTGAAACCGTGTTTATTACGCCAGGATCAATATAAATAGCATTGGGATCTTTTTTTTGATCAAATAACCCCAAATGTCCCATACTTTCATTCATTATAACAGTGGGGCCATCTCCATCTTTGAGCATTTTCTGTATCATTTTATCATCTACTTTAAATTTGTCTTTAAACGCTCCTCGAAATTCTGAATCTCGAAACACCGCTTTTATAGTTTTTATTGCCGCTGTATATAATCTTCTTTGCTCTCTCGTAGCATTTGCTGGTAATCTAAAATTTCCATCAGGATCAATGTAATTAATAGGGTTGTTTCCACAATATGCATACGGACTCCAGCTCGGATACTTCTCCGCTAGCGGATCCACACCATACCAAATACTCAACCTTGGATTATAATATCTCGCTCCGTAATAATACAGACCTGTTTCGCTGTCTAATTCTTTTGCATTAAACTTATATGGGTTGGCATAGGCTGTTGGTTCCTGCTGCTCTACCATAGTTTCCCCGAATGGTAAATTTAAGAAAAATTGCGTAGGCTCTGCATATTCGTTAGTCACATATGTTGCTGTACCTAAGTGATCGCCGTGCAGGTAATAAATACCGCTAACAGGTGCCGGAGCTCTGGCAAATTCCTTCTCTATTTCTGTTTTTTCGTAGCCTGCTTTTGACAGGTAGTTTTTAAAATCATTTTCAGCAGCAGTTTGTTGATTTTTAGGATCGGAAGTTTCTTTACTTCCTACAGATGATGCCTGTCTGTTGTTAAACATACCACCTACATCTTTAATATTGCTTGCTATACGCTGGTCTCCTGCAAAATAATGTTTGGTAAGGATACCATCTGAAGTGTATACAGCATAAGGATTAGGATACACCTTAAAGTTATCAAACACTAACCCATTATCTACCATTTCACCATTTTGATAAAGTTCTGCATCATTTTTCAAATTAGCTTTGATAGTACGTTCGCCTTTGTCATCGTAAACATAATATTGGAATGATCCTACTTCCGGTGTATGAATAGCCCTCAACCTGTCTTGTTCATCCCAGTAAAAATCAGTAGGACCTGATTGTAGTGTCATATGATTGATCACATTTCCATTACCATCGTATTTAAAATACTCTTGATTTCCAGTAGAAACATCCGTAACTCTATCTACCATGTGGGTCCCTTTAACATATTCATACTTATTTTCATAAGTATTATTTGCATTCACTATTCCGTCCTGTTCATGATGTTGTCCTTTTGTATCTATTCCACTACTCATGTTATAGAGTAAGGTGGTTTCATACATTGCATTTATACTTCCTACAACCGGGTTAGGTGGTAAACCGTCTTTTCTCCCCGGCTCGGCATTACCTGAAGAACTCACAAGCCTGTTAAGAGTATCATATCTATATCGAAGACCATAATTACCTCCAAAACCACTATTGGTTGTCTGGCTTGTATTCTGGATTCCTGTAATATTACTTGCATAATCGTAACTGTAAGCTCCGTCTAATAATACATTATTGTTAGCATCAAGCAGAACGTGGTTCTGCAGCCTTCTCATTGCAGGCTCATAGGTAAATGTGGAAGATGTTTCATTACCAAAAATAATATTGGTCCGCTGCTCGTAATGATCGTATTTAATAGACTTTACATATTCGTACCCTCCGTCATTGGATATTTTTTTCAGATTTCCTCCTAAATCGTATTCGTACTGTACTTTTTCATTATCAGGATAATTGATGGTTCGAATTCTGTTCCAGTTATCATAGTCGTATGAAGTATCAAATTTTAAATTTGGCATGTAAAAGCCATAGATATACCGGATTTCATTAACTAACTCTCCCATCTTGCCATATTCATACTGGCTTGTCCCTGTGCCGTCCTGTTTTTCTATAATTCTACCGGTATTGTTTCCTGACGTACCATAAGTATAGGATACATTGGCAGGATTTGTACCTGATGGTATATCCGGCAGCTCAATATTTGTAAGCCTGTTATAAGAATATCTGTAATGAATCGGAACACCTCCATTATTGTTAAGGTTGTTGTTCAAAACATTGATAAGCTGTCCTGCCTTGCTGTAAGTATATGCAGTTTCACCACGGTCCGGATGCGTCTGAGTTAATCTCCTTCCGCCCATATCATAGCTGAAGCTGGTTTCCAGGCCTTCAGGATCGGTAACATTCATGATTTCTCCTATTTGGCTATATGAGAAGAATGTGCTTAAAACCTGTCCAGGCAAATAGTTTCTGGTTTCTACAGTCTTCCCTTCGGCATTGGCAAAAGTCTCTGTTTTAATCTGATCCGATGCATTTTGCATTTGGGTAGTTTCAGTTTTGAATCTTCCGTTTTCTATAAAAAATTTGTTGTCAACAGAATTTCCGTCTTCATCGGTAGAAGAAATATTCCTGTCTTTATAGTCATAACCTGCTGAAGTATGATATTGAGCAACAGTAAGACTAAGCTTATTATTTAGTACGGCATCTTTATTTTCGAATAACGGATGATATTGAAGAACCGTTCTTCCCAAATTATCATTGATAACCCTTCCTGAAACCGACATTTTTTCTTCGTCATCGATCTCAATATCTTTTTTCACCTGGATTACTTTACCTGTAATGTCGGCAAAGGAAATAGTTTCAATATCATTACCAGGATGATACGGATCAAGATGTGCTGTTTTGGCTGTAAAAAGGTATATTTTGTTACCGTTACTAAGGGTTACCGGTGTATCAAAGTAATGATACATAATGGTATTAGCCTGCGCCTGCCAGTCATTTGGACTGACTATTCTAAGCGGTCTTCCGTAACCGTCATGCTCATAAGTCATCTTGTTGCCTGTTGCATCAGTAGATTCTACAACCGTATCCATAAAAAGATCATAGGTAGCATAAGAAGACAGATTAAAGATAAGATCCTTCACCTGAATGACATATTTACCCATTGGATCATAAAAATATTCCAGTTCAGATCTTTCATTAAATTCATTTGGCGGATATTTAACCGTTTTAATATTCCCAAAAATATCATACGTCAGATCTGTCTCAGCAATTTCTCCTGAATTAAGCCAACCTTTAAACTTAGAAATATCTCCGGTGTTTAAATTAGTAATCTCCGTTGAACGTTTACGCAGAGGATTCACAGAACCTGTTCCCGGATAAACCGTGATGATGCTCGGTGCATTCAGGATATTATTATTGAGATTGGTATGATAAGATATCACACTATTATAACTCGCGGACGGGCTTGTGTATTGGTATTTGGTAAGCTGCCCCTTGCTGTTATAAAATAACTGGCTTTGTGTAGAAATTGAGTTTCCGTTTTCATAAGTTGTTTTTGTAGTACCGGATAATAATACACGCCCCATTTTTTTACCTTCAGTACCGCCTACGTCATACGTTTCAAACTGAGCTGAAGATAGCTCTATCAAGTCACTTATAGACGGATTAAACTGATAAAGTTTATAGCTGTTTGCGGAAGTTGACAAGAGATTTGATGTCCCTGTTCCTCCATAAGTTTCTACCGATTTTAATAAGCCGTGAATAAAATAATTCTGGTTATAAAAGTTTTGAACGGTTGTACGGTAGATCGTCGAATTATCAGACATTTCATAGGTCTTAACTTTTCCAAATCCATATTTTTCGCGTTCTCTTCTGTCGTACCTGGAGTTTTCATAATCAAATCTAGCAATCATATCTTTACCACTTGTACTCTGTGTATAAGTACCAGAGAAGGCGTCAGGATTCGGTATGGTTACTTCAGACATTACCAGCTTTGCCTGCGGGTCGTTATAGGATGGTGTAGAATATTTATAGTCAATGGTAAAAGCACTGCCCAGGTTTGATGGAGCATCACCACCATAAGATTCGGCATAGGATACTTTTTTAAGTTTATTGGTTTTACCAATCTGGGAATAATATATTCTTAAACCGTTATTAGTATTGACTACAAGGTCAGGAAGACCGTCACCATTTACATCTCTCAGTCCTTTATTGATTTCAGATACAGATAGTCCTACGTTTGCAGAAAGATCTGCCCCGAAAGGTTTTACATATAAAATAGGAATACCAAAGATGACAATACAAGGTATATTGATATAATATCCTCCGTTTAAGTTTGCATACCCGCTATGTGTTTTTGATTCTTCTGCAAGGCTGGCATTTAAACTTACAGGACTGGCAAAGCGATTGCCTAAGTTGTATTTTACACTGGTTTGTCCGGTATTTTCATCTACCTGAACTATATCTACGAGTCCGTCACCATTTATATCCAGGAAAGATCTTTTTGAAGTAGCAGTAGAGGATCCACCTCCAACTCCTCCGGAAATAGCTATTCCTAATTCAACACCCTGAACAGCATCAATAACAGAATTTATGCCTCCTCCGATTCCAAAAGATGAAGAATATACAGGTTTGGATACAGGTTCTTCAAATCCTGCGAAAGCTCCTGTTGATCCCGGGATACTTCCATTAACCAATCCGGTTCCGAAGTTCAGTTTGTAATTATTTCCTTCGATCTTATCAGGAAGCCCATCCCCATTGATATCCATCCAATATTCTGATGTTTTATTGTAAGAATTCGGATAATTGGATGTTCCCACGCTCATAGACCATGAAACAGAGGTATCTCCTGTGGCATTACTATCATTATTATTAGTCTTTCTACCTACTGATTTACTTCCTGAAGGGCCAAATGCTACAGATTTGGTGTTCATAAAGTCTTCCGTTCTTGTGATCACTTTATCTGATCCCTCTATACCTGGCTGCGCGCCTTTCAAACCACCCAGAATGCTGGTTTGCTGGGATTGGGTTCTATACAGCATATCAGGATAGTTATCCCCATTCACATCAAAGAAGTCCTGAGTCTGTATATTACCGATATTTCTCAGTTCTGAAGTTGAGTTTGTAAAGCTGAGACCGATACCGATTCCTGCATTTTTTGTTTTTGATTTGCTTTTCTGTTTTTTAGAAATAGCAAACATTCTTGTATTAGGATTATTGGCCACTTCAATATCGCCTTCATCGGTATCACTGTCTAAAAATGGTGAGGTTGGTGTTTCATCATCTCTAAAGCTGCCAATTTTTGAATATTGCTCATGAAACATCTGGTTAATCCATTTATGTTCTCTTACTTTTTCTGTTTTAAATGGATTTAGCGGCGTGAAAGGAGACGCTGCTCCGAATACCTGATTATTAGCATAATTGTTTTGAAACTGGTTCGCAAGCTGATCTCCCACACATTCTCCATATTGCTGAGAGTTGGTAATCCCTGCACAAGCTGGAAAGTTTAAATCAAACTGGAAAGGATTTTCAAGCGTTGCATCATTAATCAATGCACCGTACTGATCTTTCGGGGTATTTGGATTGGTAGTATAGGCCGGAGCAGTGCTTCCGCTAGGTCCCGTTGGGATAATAATACAGTCATTTTCTTTTCGGGGCTCACAACCGGGAATTAAAGGTGGCTGTTGATTGGTGCTTCCCGGAGCAGGAACAATATCTTTAGCTTCATTATAAAGGAACTGCCCCCAGTTGTGATAAACGGCACTTACTCCATTATACTCACCTGTATTGATTGAGGTCTCGGTGGTATGATTTAAAAGAGAACCGCCTGACTGATTGTAAATATTAAAAATATTATCATTCAGCTGCAGCTTAAGCGATTCATAGGCAAGCCTGTCTTTATTCGTGTCACAGAAAATCAGGATATTCAACTTTTCATGGTCATCAATACCGTGTGAAGGATCTCCGTGATAAAAAGGTATAGGATCGTTACCATTAATAGGATTAAGATCTATGGTATATTCTTTTAAAGTACCATTGGATATTTCTACAATTCTTTTATCAAGAACAAGACCTTTTTGCTTGATCACGTATATAAATCTGCCTGGGATAGAAGGATTGAAGCTAAAATTCTTATTGATGGATATTGAATAATCATCACTACCACTTGGTAAATTGTTCAGAGTGGAAACATCAAATTTATTTTTCAGGTTTCTGATATGATAAGATGGATATTGAGCTACAGCATAATGTCTGTGAGACGCATTAGGATACCCTTCAACCAAAATATCATTCCACTCAATTTCTTTGTTGATGTGGGAATCGGTTTCCACTAAAAATTTCAGGTGCCATGCTTCGCCCGGCGCACTAAGAGCAGGAACGGAATAATTAAGATCCACCGGTGAAACCGTTACAGGCTGTCCTGGTGAAGGATCAATGGTTTCTTCATAAATAACATTAATGGCCGTCTGCTGATTCTGTGCCACACTGGTATCTTCCTTAATGAGTACGATGGAATATTTTACTCTGTCGGATAGAGTAGATATGGTAAATTCCGGAATTGTAATATGGATATCAGCCTGTTCCGTAAATTTAAGTGATTTGGTCAGGTTGTTCAAAAAGAACTTATCATTATAATTGGTTTGATTGGGCATATAGCCATCCTGTTCCTCAACAAACTCATCATGTAATTGGTTTCCAACATTATCAGTATAAGTAACTACAGGATTGGTATTTACAATATAATTTGTCCCGGATCTTTTGTGCAGCCTGAAATATACTTTTTCACCGGATTTTACATAGATCCTGGAAGAATTACTTACTCCTAGCGGGGTTCCTGGATAACTGTCATACTGGCGTATCGAAATACTTTGATTGGATGTATTAGTGAGTTCTTTTAAATATAATCTGCAATTTTTAGATACAACATTCGGATTTTTAATCTCTATGGAATAGACCGCTCTTGCAGAAGGATCCTGACCAAGGTCAATACCTATTTCATCCGAAATTTCTATAAATCCGTTTTTGGGAGCAATCCAGACTTTAACCACATCATTCTTTGGTTTTACAGGATCGATATCATCGGGATCTTCAGGCTCTGTATAAGGCTGGGGATCGTTATCAGTAATGACCATGTTTTCCGTTAAATCACTGGTAATCACCATTTCCTGAGCATTCCCATTTCTTCGGTTAAACCATACTTTATCATCTTTAATGACATCAGGCAGTCCGTCAGAATTGGCATCCATCATATAAATAGGAGTTTCATTTTCACTTTCAGAATTAATATATGAAAAGTCGAATCCTATTTTAAACCAGTTAAATACAACACTTCCTCCCAGATTCCATGTTGTACCTGTTGAATGTGAAAAATTACTGTTCAGGTTTCCTACGGATTGCTGCTGACTGTTGAATACCAGTTGGCCATTACTGTCAATGCTTCCGGGAATCAGTTTAATCCCGTTATCGCCATTTCTTTTTCGGTACAGGATATCTGCGATTCCATCCCCATTGAAATCCACAAGCTCCTGCCCTCTTTTCATTCGGGGATATGAAGCACCTCCGAACAGAGAGAGCATAAAGTTTTTTACGCCTCCCAATTGCGGTCTGAATAATGCCAAACCACCGCCGGTTCTCAGGGACCATCCCCATTCAAAATTATTGTCAGCACTTATTTTGGAAGGAGTAGTTATCGAGCTTACCACATCAGAGAATGCATCGGTACCCGGGGTTGCTATATTGGTAGGAGACCCGAAAACGGTTCCGTTGTCGTAGTATTCAAAATTATAGTCAAATGCTGCACCATCCGTGCGCACATTTACTACCTTCATTTTCATTTTGCTCAGAAGGCTTTTCTGAAATATCCCGGTATTATAGGTAAAGATATAAGACCGTATGTTTTGCTGCTGGTTGCTCGCATTCTTAAAATCAACATTTATTTTTGTAAGCAAGTAAGGCTCAATTCTTTTAAGGACGCCCTTCGCATTGATTTGTTTATCCGGCCTTGGAGTATCATTAAAAAATGTTATAATATAAGGTCCTTTCTGGCCATTCCTTCCTGAATAGAAAATTTTATCAATATGGAATACCCATCCTGCATTAAGGTTCTGGTCATCTCCTGTAAAGTTGTTGATTGACTGGTTTTTATATTCATAGATCATGTTATTCCCATGAACATCCTCTACCTTCCATACTCCCCATTGAATAATGTTTCCGTTTGCATTTTTCAGCACGGCATTGTCAACAAGTGTCGACTGATCACCACCGTAATAGGTTTTTGTCCCGTTTGTAGAAGTAATAATCCAGCGGTAATCGGTAGTCCCTGTTCCGAATCTCTCGATTTTGGTAAAATCATGATTTTTTCTTAAATAGAAGGTTTTCGAACCGGATCCGTTCCTTACCTGCCGGGAAGTATCAAATGTGCCATTTGGATTTACTTTATTGTGCCTGTGAGGAAGATAGCCCTCAGGATAGGCTAACATTTCTCCATCCAATGAGTATAACTCGGTTTCCTGGCCGGCTGTAAAGGCTGGAGTCCCCCATCTTGTATCCACTGATATTGATGATAAGCCTCCGATATTCCAGCCCTCTCCCATCCAGCCGTTCCCGCTGCCACTGCTATAAGTAACAGATAATGAAGGCTGCATCCCTGAGACCCCCGCCGGTAACATTAACGGATAATTGATGTTGGCATCTCCCGTCTGGCTTGCTGCAGGAGCTTCCATTAAGGGAGCACTTACCGGATTTGCAGCTTTCAGACCGCTGATCGTGGTTGGTGTAAAAGAATTCAGCTGTGGTGATTCCGGAGCTGAAATAATACCGTTGATATAATCGCCGTCTCCGTTACCCTCAAATGTCACCGTCTTATTCTTCTGGTCTACATTTACTGTTTCTACAGCTTTCCATTGCCTTCTATTATAATCAAATGAAAAAACCTTGATCTCTTTCGGAGAAAAGAGGCCTAATTTTTTTTCGTCATAAGGAATTGTAATCTTAACTTTTTTATTCAGTTTTCCTGAAATTATTGAAAAACGATAGGCTGAATTGTTTGGAGTAATATTTTTAAGACCGCTTGAAGTAGAAGGAATATCTTTTTCTCTTAGTTTTAAAATTTCAATATTCGCTGCTTCAGAGGTTTCTTTTTCTATTTTTAAATTTAAATCTTCATATTGAATATCAAACTCCTTATCATTGGTAACAGCGATCCTTTTGGAATTAAAATAATTATTATTTAAAGTCTTAAACGACTTTATATCTGCAGGAATTTTATAGGATTGAGTAATTCCATTAGCTGTTACCGAAAAATTACCTGCCAGCTTATCTTTCTCTGATAAACGGATGATTTTTTCGAACTCCCCGTTTGCCGTGGTAACGTAATTACTATTTATATTCAGATCCTGGAACCGTCTGTTAATTCCTTTTACATATAAGTCATCACCTGAAAGAACAGCATTAACAATTAAATCTTTGGATGTGCTTCTATTCTTTTCAAAAACAACCTTCAGGTTTTTGATTTTGTATTTTACCCCTGTGGAAGGTGAAGTAAACATGACGGTATTCACCCCTTGTTTAATAAGTTCAGAGCTTAATTCTTCCTTCTGATGGCTCCAGACTGCCTGAGGTACAATAATCTCACCTCCGATTGCCAGGTTATGATTCAGGGATCTGGGTACTGACTGATGTGATGCCAGGCCAAACAGGTCATATTCTAAATAAGCAATGGTATTGTCTTTATTTAAGGCAGGAATATCAACCGTGAAGAAGTTATCCGAAATCCGGTCCTCTTCCTGATCTGAAAATACCCCAACCGTTCCTTCTTTTTCTTTAGCAGAAAAAACGTTCATGATATCCGCCGGAATCTTTTCGTCAGCGTTGGACTCTGTAACAGATGCAGGATCAAAATTTAGATTTTCAGCAGCTGTATAAACCTCAGAGCCTGATGGATATTGTTCTGCTTTTTTTATAATAGATTGATCTCCAGATGAAATTTTATCTGAATCGGAAATTGGCTGATCTGTATCTTTTTTATCTGTCAGCCTGCTTATCAGGTGTTTTCTCCATTCACGTACTTTATATCTGTCTTCTTTTGTAAAACTTGCAAAAACAAACATAGTGGCAAAAAAACACACCAACAGAACTGACTTCTTTGTAAAAGGAAGCTGTAAGGATCTTATTTTCATGATTTGGTTTTTAGTTGACGATTAATTTGAATGTTTTGATTATTTTCCCGTTCTGTGTAAGACTGACCAGGTAGGAACTTTGAATGTCAAGCGAACTGCTGTAAGATCTTGCATGACGGTCTATTTTCTCTAATTTAACCAGTCGCCCTCCACCATCATAAATTGCGATAGATAAGTTTTCCATTTCAGGAAATTTTATCATAAAGTTTTGTCCTTTTTTAACAGGATTTGGATACAGAACAATTTTATCAATATCTAAACTAAGCTGATTCTCATTAATTGATGATGATCCGGAGTTGAGTTCATTATCTTTAACTGCATCCCTTAAAGGACTAACTGCAAATGTAAATTGATTGAAAATTTCTCCTTTCTCTTTATAGAAATCTACTTTACTGAAATCTATATAATTCTCGTTTTCAACGCCCTGCACCTTTGTTAATTCGCCTGCAGGATTTTTCAGAAACATCCAGTAAACAAGAGGAAGTGAATCGGGATTAATGATCTTTTTATTCACCCTAACTTTATAATCTTTTTTTGGAATGGTAGGTCCTATAAAATTAATTTCCCAGTTTCTTTCGAGGACTTTAAAGTTGCCTTCTGCCTTCATCGTCATTTCTTTATTATCATCCGACCACATGACAAAATTATTGTGATCAAAAAGGCTTAAGTTTTCTACATTGGTCTTTTTTATATCTGTTTTTCCGATCGTTAGGAATAGATCTTCCTGGTTGGAAGATTGTCTTTGATAGAGCTCATTTCCGTCATCCCTTCCCAATCCGGTAGGCCTGTATCTGAACTCTTTATGTTTTTCAGGATCCCAGATTACTTTTTCATCACTGCTGTAATATTTTCCTTTTTCCAGTGAAATTCCATACTTGATTGAGAGGTAGGAATGGATTTTATTAAGATCCATTTTCCTGGCTCTTCTCGGGATGAAAATCATTTCATAAAGATTTCGGTCCTCCAGTTTTATTTTAATGCTGTCTGGTTTCCCGTCTGGCTTCTCAGCATTATCTGTAAAAGTAAAAATACTTGGCCTTTTACGGATTTTGATATTTTTGTCTGCCTTTTTCTTTTCATAAACATTGTTACTCAAAGAGATCTTCTGCCCTTCGTTCTCCCATATCTTCTCATCCTCTCTTGAAGTATGGACAAGACTCAAGGTATGACTCTTATTTTTGCTGTGTTTAATATATTTTTTAAGAATCTTATCCTTAATTCCATAATGGAAGTTGAGCAGGTTCTCATCTTTTACATTGGAGACTTCACGAAGGGTCAGCCTTGACTTTTCCCATATCTGGACATCAGATCCAACCAATTGAGAGTAAGCACTGGCTGAATATAACAATACCAGTAAGGCCGCCGTTTTACGGCACAGAAATTTTGACATAATAATTGGAATTATGTGGAACATTAAAAGAAATGAAGTATAGCAATCTTAAGTTCTAAGATTGTTGTAATAGTTTGGAAAACTATCGTTTATCTGGTAAAAAAGTAGGTTTAGTTTTCATAGGTTTATTAGTGTTTTTGTTTATTTAAATTCAAATTTATAAAAAAAAACAACATATCATAAAAAAAATATAAAAAATATAAAAAAATGTTAACAAATAGTCACTTTACTGAATATCAACACATTTTGTTTATTCCGTACTGGTGCGTGAATACTGCTTTATCCGTAATTTATATCTGTATACAATTTAGCTTTGACTATAAATAAACTTTCAATAAATGAAATTTATCAAGCCGCTTTTTAAATTTTTATTTTGATTTTGCTGTACATTTGAAATATGAAAAAATTGGAATCAAGAGAAGATATTGAGCATCTGGTGAATTCATTTTATGCGAAAGTCGTTAAGGATAGCACCATTGGTTTCTTCTTTAATGATGTGGCCAAAGTAAACTGGGATAAGCATCTTCCCAAAATGTATTCATTCTGGGAATCTATCCTTTTTGGGCAGATGAGCTATAAAGGAAATCCTATGGGGGTTCATTTTCCGATTAATGAAATTCAGGCCATGGAGCAAAAACATTTTGAACGCTGGCTTGAACTCTGGAAAACCACGGTTGAAGAGAATTTCGTCGGAGAAAATGCCGACATGGCGATTTATAAATCCGAAAACATTGCTAAGCTGATGGCTTTTAAAATGGAGCTTGCGAGAAGGCTGTAATTCGGGTTGCGGGATTCGAGTTACGAGTTATAGAGTATGGTTATAATTAGGGAACGATAACGGTAAAAATATAGGCTGCCAAGTTGACCAATAAAACAGTTCCGTATAAAACGTTCGTTTTTCCTCTGCTTAAAGAAAGCATTACTATAAATACAGACAGGGAAAGCAGGATAATATCCTTTTTATCAAGCCCCAATACCAACGGAATATCATAGACGATACATACAACGGATACCGCAGGAATTGTAAGTCCTATACTCGCTAAGGCTGATCCTAATGCCAGATTTAAGCTGGACTGTATCTGGTTGCTTCTCGCCGCACGGATAGCTGCTACCCCTTCAGGAAGGAGCACGACTCCTGCAATAATTACTCCCACCAGGGATTTCGGAGCACCAATGCTCTGTACCATATTTTCAATGGTTCCGGAAAGGCCTTTGGCCATCAGTACTACAATAATCAGACATACTACGAGAAAGCCAAAGCTGACCAGTGTTTTTTTCAGTGAAGGGATATAATGTTCTTCAGGATGTTCATCCGGGACAATAAAGTAACTTCTGTGACGCACGGTCTGCACCATCAGGAAAACACCGTATATGGCCAGGCATGCGATAGAAATGAAAATAAGCTGTGCTTCATTATAAAAAGGTCCATTGACACTTGAGGTAAAATTGGGAAGGACGAGGGTAAGCACGAGAATGGAAACAATACTTACCAGATAAGTGGTCGCTGAGGTTCTTGCGAAGAACTGTTCATGGTATTTTACACCCCCTACCAGGATGCAGATCCCCAGAATTCCGTTAAGAATGATCATGACGGCTGCAAAAACGGTATCTCTGGCCAGCGTGATCGCCTGATCTCCGCCGGCTACCATCAGCGAGATGATAAGCGCCACCTCAATAATAGTGATACAGAGTGCAAGAATAATGGTTCCGAAAGGCTCTCCTACCTTATGTGCTACTACTTCTGCGTGATGTACTGCAGACAATACACTTCCTGTTAGCAGAAGTCCTGCAATAAGGTCATACAAAACCCCGGTTCCCATGAGTCCGGAAAAGTAATACCCCACAGCCAGAACAGGGAAAATATACGTATAATGTAAAAATTCTTTTAATCTCATAAAGTGTCTACAAAATACAAAAAATCTATTAAATTTAAAATATCAAAAGAAAATATTAATAATATTTTAATCCGAATGAAGCGATTTCCTGTCTTTATGAAGTAAGGAAGCCTGAAGTTCGAAGAGGAAAGTTATAATATCGTAAAGAATGAACTGTTATCCACTTTATTCTTCCAAACTGCTTCGTTAATTGCCCAATACTAACTTCCAATCTCCCGCTTCCCTCTTAATGCATCCACAGGTTAAAATCCAGAAAATCCGTCAGCATATGAAATAACAGACCAACGGCTACAATTCTGATATTTCCTTTGAAAAACAGCAGCAAAAAATACACCGCAATGGCATAGTAGGAATGTAAAATATGAAAACCGATACTATTTCTTGAAGGGTCAAAAACAGGATTGGCAAAAATATGGTCCAGATCTACCAGCATGGTAGCCAGCATAATACAATAAGCCTTCTTCCAGTTTTCGCGGAAAAAGATCAGCGCAATAAAAACCGGGAAAACCAGATGTAAAAAATAATGGGTGCCTGTTTTCAGCAGTACAATGTCAGATGGGGCCATTCATATTTATATTTTAGGATTGCAGATTTACCATCTCAAAATCAACGGTAATTCTCCTTTCTTAGCTTTGATCTTCATCCAATAGTTCTGTCCGTTATTTCTGTAGAATATATATTCAATGTCGGAAAGGATTTTTTTCTCCGTTGAGATTAAAGTGCTTAAAGAAGACAGCAACAGCGGACTGTTTCTGATAAAGATATAATTTTCCTTAAGTTCCGGAGACAATGCTATAGGTTTTCTGATAGATTTTATAATAACACCATCCCCATTTCTTACAATCTGATTCGGCTGAAAAGGAATCGCGGTGAACTGGTTCTGCGTATTGATCCAGTTTTTACGCTGAAAATAGACCCAGGTTTTTTCTGGAGCAGAAGCCCGGAGATGGATAATATAATTAGGCTGAATAATTTTCTGAACGGTCTTTTTTTCTATTTCATTAAAATTATCGTCGTAGCCGTAGCTGATAATGGTGTCATTCACCTGTTCAAGATCTGCGGTTGCTTTAAAATAATGAATCTGAGCTGAATCTACCAGATTTTTACCAAAAAAACGGGCATAGTTTTTCATATGCTGCTCGTCTAATTCAGCTTCTAAAAAATGACTTTTTTCCCGGATATCAGAGATTGCTCCTACGAAGGATACGGCATCTGCGTTATTTTTCATCTCAATTTCATCCGCTTTCAGTTCAATGGAGAAATTTTGGATTTTCTGTCCGGAAATAAAGGATATGCTTCCTAAAGAGCTGCTGATAAACTGGTCTGAAGTAAAAGTTTTTTTGCCTGATGACCTGAAAAGGAATTGCTGTATCGATGGAAAAGATATGTCGGAAGTTCCCAGGATACAGTTTTCACCTTCTATTTTAATGAATATCTGATCTTTACGGAATATATTATTGCCTTTGCTGATAAACTGATGATTTTTTAAAAAGACTGAAAATTTCTGAGGATCTTTCAGTTCCACCACACTGTACCATTCGGAAAATTGAGTTCCTTTCAGATGGAAAATCTGCAGAAAATCCGGAATTCTTATTCCTGAATCTTTTAACGGAATTATTTTCTTATCCTTCTTTTGGCTTTCTGACCATTTTGACGGATGGGTAATTAAGCTTGAAATATATTCTCCCATTAATTTTTTTACATCAATTAAGACAACAATATCTGCATTTTCAGGAACAAACTTCAGGGTTTTGTTTTTATAAAAAAATACAAAATAGACCGCGGCTGCGAGTAAAACAAATAACGGGACAATAAGTTTCTTTTTGTTCATCTATAATATTTGAGGCTTCTTTTCTTGCTCTTTAATTTTAAAAATTTCATCAAACAGGTCAAAGAAGTACATTAAGCTGTTTTCGGAAGAGTTTTTAATGTTATAATCTATTTCTGTTTCCACGCTGTCTCCTTTTACCTCTGTTTTATAGTACATTTCACCTACATTTTTTCTGAACAGATCCAGTGTTTTTCTCTCGGAAGGGGTTTTGAATTCTTTTTCCAGACCGATTAACAGCTTCTGAACATCCAGCCTGCCGGATAAAGGATATTTTGAGGAGTCTTTTGCCCACTGTTTAGAAACCCCGGACTGTGCCTGGGGAGTAAGATTCTGTGTAGAGCTTGTAAGGTATACAATGCCGTCTTTTACAACGAAGTACAGCTGATCCATATAACCATCTCCTTTTTCATCCTTAAAAGAGTAAATATTGCCGTTCTTTGAGAATTTCTTGGCTAAATTCTTATTGGTAGACAATACATTGAAAACACGGTTCCAATAGCCTTCATTTTCCGTGGCAAAAGCAAATGTAAAATCAGGAACGGCTACATCTTTGGTTTTCTTCACTTCTTTTTCATTATAATCATCATCATATTCATAGTCCGTGTAATCTACTTTTTTGGATATCAGTTCATTCAGGACAAAAATACCGTTTCCGGGCGCTATTTTAGTGATGGCTTCTTCATCCAGAATGATTTTCATGGTTTCCATCATCAGTTCCATTTCTTTTTTGTATTCACCGTTTCCGGAATCCTGGAGCAGGTCGTACATCATATCAAAGGTTTTTGCTCCATTGACGTTCATTACATAATAACCGATGCTTTTTTCATTAATAAGCGCGGCCAGCTTTTTGTTTTTCTTTCCTTTATAAACGGATGAAATTGTTTTTTGGATATTTGGATTTTTATGCTGATAATTATTCACCAGCTTTACCTTATCCTTATCAAAATATAAATTGTAATACGAATTTGAATCATATGCATTTCTTAGAAACTGTCCGAATTCAAAACGTTTCATCATCTTGCCGTAAACTCCGTCATTGACCATTCTTCCGTAATCTGTGTAAACAAACGCATCGGAATCCGGATCCCTGAAGCTGAGCATCGCCTTCGGAACATCAAGCTCCAGATTTGAGTTGAAATACTGGTCGAAACGGTCTTCCGCAATCTTTTTAACAATTTTGAAATTTTCAATGCGCATAGAATCCAGCTCTTTCTGATACGCCGTATCTATTTCAGCTTCAGCATACTCCTCTTCTCTTGGGTATACTTCCGTTTCACCTTCAGAATGCTGGGTATCCACATTTTCTTTCGGATACTTATGGTTCTTTTCCAGGTACTTGATATCTTTCTGAATTCTGGTAATTTCTTTATTATTTTCCCTGATCTCGTCTTTTAAATATTTAATTTCCTCCTTCAGGTTTATTATTTCTTCTTTATAATCAAAAGGTTTTTCCGGTTCTATGGCATAAGCACTGTCCACAGCTACAGCAGCACTGTCCGCAACAGCTACAGCGCTGTCCATTACAACATCGTCACTCCAGATATCTTTAAAAGGCTTCGTATAGCTTACCATGCTCAAAACAGCACGGTCGCCGTTCCAGGCAACAAAGATATTATCATCAATATCAACGTAAGAGTAATTTTTTTTCCTTGAAATCTCCAGTCCCTTTTTCTTGGTAGAATTGATGAATTCCTGAAACTTTTCTTTGTTATCTACAATAAAATGAGTGGTATACGTTTTTATGGAGTCATTGAAGCTTGCATAATGATATTGCGTTGCATCATACTTGATTCCCGTCTTGGAATAATCGTTCCACGAAGATTTCTCTTTGCTTTTTTTGCTTAGCTCATGCAACAGCGGGTTGAGTTTCTCCCAATTAATTTTCTGATTAAGCTGTTTTCCGTTGATTTCCATATAAAATACGGCATCCGCAGGAAGTTTCATGCTTTTTTGGGCAAAAACAAGCATAAAACTAAAAAGGACAAAGCTAAGGGTTTGTGTTTTTAATAATATAGATTTCATGGTCGAGTGTAGAATTTATTGAAATAATATAGTGTTTTGTAACTGTTTCTTTTGAAAGATCAGGTCTAAAATATCCGCTTCCAGCTTTACCGCTTTTTTATTCGGAGCCAGGAGATAGGAGCTGTTGGTTTGGGACTTTACCGTATTTTCAAACTGCATGACAGAGGTGTATCTGGCGTTATTGAAAATTTCCTTATCTGCCTTTCCCAACTTGTCGTAATCGGCTTTAAAGGTATTGACTTTATTTCTGGTGAGTATTTTTTTCTCAAGGTTCTGGCTGTAAATCTGTGTCGGGATCATTTTTCCGAGGATATTTTTAGCTTTAAGCTGTTCCAGTCCGGCGTTGATATTTTCTATTTTTTTAAAATTACAGCTCAGTTTGATGATATAATTGTCAAAATCCATGGAGGTTTTCACATTGCTGATTCCCGGAGTTGCTTTAAAAATTCTTGCCGCTTCATTGATTTTGCTTTCAATTTCAGTCTTTTTCGGAACTTTTTTACCGTTGATGGTTTCCATTTTTGAAATGGATGCCAGTCTTGTTTTGCTTTTACTGGCATTAAGAATGATGGTGTATTCCCCTGTGCCGTCAGCTTTGACATTTACTTTATCTAAAATATCAAAACAGCTCGTCAGCAGGAATAAGGGAAATAAAAGCAAGAACAGCTTCAGAAAATTTTTCATAATTCGGCTTTAAAGCACAAAATTACTTAATTCTGCTTGAAAATACTTTATGGACGCTGTTATTTCACTGAAAACAACCATTTTTTAAATCCTTCCCTTCAGGTAATCCTGTCGTACTTCTTCGTCCAGCTTTTCTATAGCATATCTCAGGCTGGTTCTGGGCATATCCTGATAATGCTTATTCAGAAAGTTAATCAGCTCTGTTTCTTTTTTTTGTCCCATTTCACGGAGAAGCCAGCCGTTCGCTTTATGCATCAGATCATGTGTGTGCTTCATATTCCTGATTACGAACTCTTTAGTCAGTTCAAAAGATCCTTTTTTCACATAGTGCATGGTCCCTACCACAGCCATTCTCTTATGCCACATTTCCTCAGAGGTTGAAAGGTTCCTCAAGAGCTCTTCTTTTCCGTTCTCAAAGGCATATCTGCCTAAAATTTTATAGCAGCTTGAATCCACCAGATCCCAGTTATTCACATGCGGAAGATGATCCAGATAAAACTGTATGATTTCTTCTTTAACGCCCTTATCCTTTGTTTTTTCAAACTTGGAAATCAGCATAAAAAGCGCAGTTAATCGATGTTCATGGTATTTTGAAGACAGCAGGATACTCAGATCGCCCAGACTTATTTTTGAATAATATTCTTTGGCTACAGATCTCTGATCCGGAACTTTTACCCCTAAAAACAGATCTCCTTCTCCGTACTCTCCTTGTCCCGTTTTGAAAAATCTAGGGAAGAATTCTGCTTTTTCCGGAATGGATAAAACAGCTAATGCCTCTTCTATTTCTCTGATGATATTGCCCATACGGATCGTTATTTTATAGAGATTGAATAATTCTAGTCAATAAATTGCCTTTAAGCATGCTCATCCGCAACAATACTTTCTTTCTCCTCCTCTTCTTTTGCAATGGCTTTTGGATTGGCTACCTTAGCAATGGTAAGTCCCTGAACAATAATAGAAAAGACCACTACACAGTAGGTGATACTTAAAATAATTTCACTGTATTCGCCTTTAGGAATAGACATGGCCAGCGCTATGGAAACTCCTCCTCGGATCCCCCCCCAAACCAGCACTTTTACCGTCTGCGGACTAAACCTTGTTCTCAGAGACATAAATTTTGTAGGGATCCAGATCGAAATAAAACGGGCAATTAAAACCACTGCAATAGCCAGAAGTCCCGGAACCATAAAATGCTTTAAGTCCTTGATCATCAATAGCTCAAATCCTATAAACAGGAACAGTACGGCATTCAGGATTTCGTCAATCAGTTCCCAGAATTTGATGAGGTAATCCTGGGTAATAGATTTCATTTTAAACCTTACGTTGAAATTACCCATGAATAAACCGGCAGCCACCATCGTAAGAGGCCCTGAAATATGCATCTGTCTTGCAATAAGATAGCCACCCATTACTACGGAAAGCGTCACCAGAACAGAAATAATATAATCATCCACTTCGCGCATCAGCCTGGAAGTAACCCATCCCAATAAAATTCCAAGCAAAATCCCTCCGCCGGCTTCTTTCATCAGAAGCAGACCGATACTTTCAACCCCCAGATCCACTTCTTTTCCTACAGCAAGCTGCATAACGACAGTAAAAACCACTACAGCCATACCATCATTAAAAAGAGATTCTCCCGCTACTTTTGTTTCCAGGGATTTGGAAACATTGGCCTGTTTCAGGATACTTAAAACAGCCACCGGATCGGTAGGCGAAATAAGCGCTCCAAAAACGAGACAGTAAATAAACGGAAGGTGAATTCCTAAAAAAGGCAGCAGATAAAACATCCCGAATCCCACTACAAAAGTGGAAATTACTACTCCGGCCGTTGAAAATATAAGAACAGGCCGGAACTGCTCTTTGAGATCATTGATATTGATATGGATTCCCCCTGCGAAAAGCAGGAAATTAAGCATGGCACCCATAAGAACTTCCGTGAAGTCTATACTGTTCATTAAATTATTAAGATGCCCAAAGGTTCTTGGCAAAACAGTTTCTCCAAACATGACCAGAACAATAGAAACGACGATAGCAATCACCATGATCCCGATGGTGCTCGGAAGTTTCAGAAATCTGTAATTAAGATAAGCGAAAATTGATGCCAGTACGATTAAGGCTGAAAATGAATAATATAACTCCACTAAGTGTTTTTTAAATTAATTTATAGGTTTAAATAAAGTATTTTGATGTACAACTTATGTCCGTCTTTTTCCCAGATATCAAACATGCCGTCTTTGGCTGTTTTTGATCCTCTTACATAGTCTTTCCCGATATTCAGGATATTCAGGAGAATATATTCATCCCCTACAGAATTTACCAGATAGGCCGTTTTTTCTGAGGTTCCGTCTCCGGAATTCTTTATTCCTTCCGTGAGGGAACGGAACTGGTTCAGGTGGTGCATAAAGTTGTTGCCATCTTTCATGGAATCGTATGCCCTGAGAAGAACAAGAAGAATATCCAGGTTCGTAGGATCTTTATCGTAGAGCACTTTGCCAAGTTTGATGCATTCTTCAAAATTATTCTGTTTGAAAGCATCCGCCAGCTCCTTAAAACTGTCATCCAGTGTAGAAACTTTATCATCCCTGAAATTTCTTCCATAGTAAAGATACTGAGCTTCAATACTGTCCAGGGACTTTGGATAGCCCTTGTATTTGAAAATCAGCTTCTCATAATTATAGGGAGAATCCGGGTTTTTAAGATTCTTCTCAATACTTTTTAAATCGATTTTTGATTTCTGGCTGAAGCCAAAAACCGAAAAAAGAACCAATAACAGGAAAAAGTGATATTTCATTAATCGTTATTTTCTTCTTCCTCGTCGTTATCAAAATATTCGAAAAGGAAATCATTGTATGGGAATCTGGAAATATGGATCTTCATGACCTCATCATAAATCATCTTCTTCATTTCAGGGAAGTTTTCTTTCGTCAACGCAGAAATGAATACTGTGGGATATTTGGATTTACCCATCCACGTTTTTTTCCACTCTTCCAGTGAAATGTTTTTTCTGGTGGACGGTGTAAGATCATCTTCATCTTTTTTGTGGTAGCTGAAATCATCAATTTTGTTAAAAACCATGATCATTGGCTTCTGATGTGCATTGATCTCCATAAGAGTCTGATTAACAGATTCTACCTGATCCTCAAAGCTTTCGTGGGAAATGTCTACCACATGGATAAGCAAATCTGCCTCACGAACCTCATCCAAAGTAGATTTAAAAGATTCTACAAGCTGCGTAGGAAGTTTTCTGATGAATCCTACCGTATCGGTAAGCAAAAACGGCAAATTACCAATCACCACTTTTCTTACTGTAGTGTCCAGCGTTGCAAATAATTTATTTTCGGCAAAAACCTCAGACTTGGAAAGTGCGTTCATCAGTGTAGATTTTCCAACGTTGGTATATCCTACCAAGGCTGCACGCACTACTTTCCCACGGTTATTCCGCTGGGTAGCCATCTGCTTATCAATGACTTTCAGTTTGTCCTTTAACAGGGAAATCCTGTCACGGATGATACGGCGGTCAGTTTCAATTTCCGTTTCTCCGGGTCCCCTCATCCCGATTCCTCCTTTCTGACGCTCAAGGTGGGTCCACATTCTTGTCAGACGCGGCAAAAGATACTGATACTGAGCCAGTTCCACCTGAGTTCTCGCATAAGAAGTTTGTGCTCTTTGGGCAAAAATATCAAGGATAAGATTGGTTCTGTCTAATATTTTTACTTCTATTTCTCTTTCCAGGTTTTTAAGCTGGGAAGGAGATAGCTCATCATCGAAAATAATTGTCCCTATCTCGTTTTCCTTTACGTATTCTTTTATTTCCTGTGCCTTACCGCTTCCTATAAAAGTTTTGGAATCAGGCTGGGTTAATTTCTGAGTAAATCGTTTCTGAACCGTTGCTCCTGCCGTGAAGGCCAGGAATTCAAGTTCATCCATATATTCCGTAAGCTTCTCTTCATCCTGGTTTTGGGTAATAACCCCTACTAAAACTGCTCTTTCGTAATTATGTTGTTTCTTATCTAGCATTAATTTCTGTCTATGTTTGTGATTTTCACAAGATACCAATTTTCAGGAAAAAAAACAAAATCATTTTTTAATCTTATTCAATATTTAATGTTAATTTAAGTTTAGATCACTATACTTTTATAAAAAAGCAATACCTTTATAAAGCGGATTTACAAATCATAAACAATTAAAAATGTAAATATTGTAAAAACTAACACCCAAATCATGAATTCCCGTATTAAATGTATGATCATCGATAATGATGAGCTGGACAGGCTGGTTCTTCAACATCATATCAGGCAGTATGATAACATAGAGATTATTGCGTCTTTTAATTCGGCGGAAAAGGCAGCTCCTTACCTCGAATTTCCGATCGACCTGCTCATCTGCGAAACCAGACTTGAGGGCATTAACGGATTGGAATTCAGAAAACTAGCTCATAAGGTTCCAGCATGTATCTTCTTAAGCTCCCAACCGGAGCTGGCCGCAGAAGCTTTTGACATTGATGTGCTCGACTTTATCACAAAACCCCTTAAAACAGAAAGATTTCAACATTCCATGGAGAAAGTTTTCAGTTTTTTTGAAATGAAAGAAAAATGCGAATGCTTTGATGCCCTTCTCGGTGAAAACTGTATTAAAATAAAAGAAAACGGTAATATTTCACAAGTAAGGCTTACCGATATCCTGTATCTGGAAGCCTTAAAAGATTATACCCGGCTGGTTACCCATGAAAAAAAACACTGCGTTCTGGACTCTCTTGGAAACCTTCTTCACAACAGCTTCTTCGACTCCTTTATAAGGATACACCGCAGCTATGCCGTTCCCCGCCATTTCATCCGTGGAAAAAGCAGCAATGAGATAGAGCTGATCCACCAAATCAGACTTCCCATAGGCAGAACTTATAAAGAAAGACTCTCTTTTCTTAATCCCTAACTCCTACATACCCACATTTTTACGATAAAATGCCGTTGGTCGATTTTTTTTGACGTTAGTCTATTTTCCCTCAATTCGGTTGCGATATGTGGTAATTTAGTGTTCACAAATTTTCACCCGAAAACTTGTCAACCAATTAATAACCACAAAATTATTTTACATGAAAAGAACATCTATTCACTGCTTCTTTCTCATTCTGTTCACGTTTTCCGTCAGTCTACTGAATGCTCAGTCAGCAGTTCTGGCCACAGGAACAAATGCATCAGGGAGCAACGGCTCGGTTTCTTACAGTGTCGGACAGACGGCTTATCTTTACAAAGGAGCAAACTCCCAGGTTCTGGAAGGTGTACAGCAGGCCTACGAAATCACGACACTATCTGCCGGAGAAACCGCATTCAGGCAAGAAGGCATTCTACTTTACCCGAATCCTACCAGAGATTACCTGTATATAGATTTTACTTCGTTTCCATACAAAGGATCGGAATATCAGCTATACGACGCACAAGGTAAGCTGATCAGAAAAGACGTGATCTCACAGTCTAAGTCTGAGCTTAACCTTTCTTCTCTTCCTTCGGCGGTCTATATTATCAGAATCAATCAGAATGGAGACCATCTAAAAACATTTAAAGTCATCAAAAAATAACGTCATGAAAAAAATATTACTTTCTCTGGGGATCATGCTGGGCTTATTTATAGCACAGGCACAGGCTCCGGAAAAAATGAGCTACCAGGCTGTCATGAGAAATGGGTCGGGTCAGCTGCTGATCAATCAAAGTATTGCTGTCAAAGTGAGCATATTACAGGGTTCTCCTGCCGGAACGCTGGTTTATTCTGAAAGACTGACCGGAAACACAAACGCCAACGGGCTCATCAGTATGGAAATAGGAACCGGAACCATACTTTCGGGAGTTTTTTCTGCAATTGACTGGCCGGCAGGAAGCTATTATTTAAAAACCGAAACCGATCCTGCAGGCGGTACAAATTATACTATTGCAGGAACCAGCCAGCTATTAAGCGTTCCTTATGCCATGTATGCCAAATCTGCAGGCGGAACCGGCGGAAGTTTTGTTATCCCCTATACAAACACAGTAAATAACGCATCAACTTTATTCTCTCTGATCAATGATGGGGATGGAACTTCTGTAGAGGGGATCAATAATACCACCACCTCAAGTATTTCTTCGGTAAGAGGGATTGTAAATAATGTATCTCCAGGGGGATTTTCCAGTGGTGTCCGGGGTATCAATAATGGAACCGGAGGGCTCGGAGTTGGTGTCTGGGGAAGTCAAAACGGCAGCGGCTGGGGTGTTTACGGTGTTACGCCTAACGGATTGGGGGTATATGGAAATGCAAGCGCAAACGGAACCGGCGTGTATGCTAACAGCAACACAGGAACCGGACTTACCGCAACCAGCAATAATGGAATTCCTGCAAGCATATCTATTTTCAATAATGCCAATAACAATAATGTCCTCAATGTTTCCAGTGTAGGAAACGGAACTGTTGTGAATGTAACCACTACAGGCAACGGGGCTGGTGTCCAAAGTTCTACCGGGGCCGGATTCGGTCTGCATGGCATTACAAGTGCACAAACCTCTGCAGGTATCGTAGGTGATAATAATGGAAATGGTGAAGCAGTGGTAGGAAGAACAACCAGTGATATTGCAGGTGCCGTTGTAGGCCGTAATGACGGAGGAGGTTATGGGGTAAGAGGTTTTGTAGCAACAAATACTACCGGCACTTCCATCGGTGTCTTCGGACAGGTTGGACTTAATAGCGGAAAAGGAAGGGCCGGAAGGTTTGAAAACGTTAACGCTACGAATGACCTTAATACCCTGGAAGTAGAAACCAATGGTGCAGGAAACATTCCTGATAATACAAAGGGTAATGCATCCTCATTTCTTGTCAATAATACAAACAGTGTAGGAGCCGCGGTAAGAGGTGAAGTAAAAACAATCTTTGGAAACTTCGGCGCTGCCGGTATTTTCGGAATTTCTTCAGGCACAGGTGGTTTTGCAGGTTTATTTCATGCCAGCAATCCATCCGGGAACGGTGCTGCATTGGTGGCTATCACCGATGGAAACGGAAATGCTATTACCGCAAATGCCAGCAAAGACGGAAATGCTGTAGAAGCTAATATAGACGGAGCAGGAAATGCGCTTTATGCATGGGTTCCTACTTTTGCCACCGGACGTGCAGGAAGATTCAACATATTTAATGACGCCAATACAAGCGATGTTATAACAGTAACTACCGTAGGTAATGGTACGGCCGGAAATTTTAAGGTTGACAAGGTAACGGGTACCTCACCTGCTGTAAAAGGTGAAGTGAATTCACAATTCGCCAATTTCGGAACTGCCGGTATCTATGGGTTATCCTCAGGTACAGGAGGTTATGGAGGGCTTTTCTATGCCAGCAATCCTTCCGGAAATGGTCCGGCTCTGATTGCTATTGCAGACGGAAACGGAAACGGAATCACCGCTAACGCATCTAATACCGGTGATGGTGTAGAAGCTACTGTTGATGGATCAGGATCTGCAATTTATGGATGGGTACCGAACTTCGGAACAGGAAGGGCCGGGCGTTTTACCAATTTCAATACGGCCAACGGGCAAAACGTTTTGGATGTTCGTAATGATGGTACCGGAACTGCTGCAATGATAGACCACAGAGGTTCATCGGGGAATATACTGGTCATGAGAAATGTGGGTACCAATGTGGCAAGGGTGAATAAATCAGGTACAGGTTTTTTCAATGGCGGAACACAAAACAGTGGTGCAGACGTTGCTGAAGCATTTGATGTGGAAGGAAATACTTCAGAATATGAACCTGGTGACATTTTAATTATTTCAACCAACTCAGACCGTACAGTAGAGAAATCATCAAAACCTTATTCTAATCTCGTAGCCGGAGTGTATGCAACAAAGCCGGGTGTGCTTCTGACTGAAGAGAATATAGATACTGAGCTTACAGGAAAAGTTCCGATGGGCGTTATTGGGGTGATTCCTACAAAAGTTTGCCTTGAAGGCGGTAAAATTAAAAGAGGAGACCTTCTGGTTACTTCATCAAAAATGGGAACAGCCATGAAAGCCAACCCTAAAAAGGTAAAAATAGGACAGGTGATTGGAAAAGCGCTTCAGGACTACGACCAAAACTCAATTGGTAAAATTAAAGTACTGGTAAACATTAAATAAACTATCATGAAATCACTATATATCATTGCATTTTTAGCATTAGGCGCGTCTGCTTATGCTCAGCAAAACAAGAAAGCTCAGGAATCTGATGATCAGGCACAGGTTGTGAAGCAGCTCAGAGAACGGGAAGCTCAACAGGCAAAAGATCTTCAGGAAAATGCCCCTAAAAAACAGGCTGTAACCACTCTGGCATCAGAACAGGGACTTGAGGTAAAAAAACAGGACACAAAAGCTCAGAACTCCAGCTCAAATAATTCTTCAGGAAAATTACTGCCCAATACAGCAACAATTGCTGAAATAAAAGCTTCTATCCCCAACAGGCAGGTATCCCGAACCAATACAGCGAATTCTAGGAACACAAATAGCAATGTCTTAGGCCTGCCCAACACGGCAACCTTGGAAGAAATAAAGAAAACCATTCCAAAAAACTGATAACATAACCAGATTTCAAGCAAAAAGTCCGCTCCAGCGCGGACTTTTTATATTTTCAGGCTCAATGGTTTTAGATACTTGAATTTCAGTTTAGCTTAAATCAGACCCTTAATCCCAGTCTGCTGCTACAAATTTCATAGAATTTCCATTATCATCAGATAAGGTAAGGAAATGTCCCTCTATGGAATAATGGGTCATTTTATCAAATTTCTGGCTGAAAGCTGTTTCCAGGTCCATATTCTGGCAGGCTTTCAATGTACTTCCTACTCCTGAAATTATTACTTTTCCTCCGTTTTTAAATTCGGAAGTAAAAAACATGCTGTTGCATCCCATATGGGCAGATCCCTTTATTTTTCCTTTTTCCATTACGCCTGTGAGGTTGATTTCTGCCTTATTTCTGACCAATTTCTCTTTAGAAAATTTATCAAAAGAAACGAGCATCCACTGTCTCTGAAGAGCGGGATTTTTTTCAGGAACAGCAGAGCAGCTTACTGCCGCCCCAAAAAATAAAACTGCAAAAAATGCTACAAGTATTTTTTTCATGTGGGGTATCCTTCCATTTTCATACCATTCCGGGATAGAATATCGTAAAAATTAGTAAATTAGCGACACAAAAATTATTTTATAAAATGAAAAGACTATTTCTACTGTTCACTTTCTTATTGGGCTTTGCCCAGATGAGGGCGGATGAGGGGATGTGGCTGTTAATGCTCATCAAAAGACTTAACGGGGTCGATATGCAAAAAGAAGGACTGCATTTGACACCTGAAGAAATTTATTCGGTAAACAATTCAAGCTTAAAGGATGCTATTGTAAGCTTTGGAGGCTTCTGTACAGGAGAAATTGTTTCTGACAAAGGACTTATCTTCACGAACCACCACTGTGGTTACGGTGCTGTAGCTGCCGCTTCCACTCCGGAAAAAGATTACCTGAAAAACGGATTCTGGGCTATGAAGCAGAAGGACGAATTCAATGCAAAGGATCTTTATGTAAGATTTTTGGTAAGAATGGATGATGCTACGCAGAGAATCAATTCCAAGCTTAATAACAATATGACCGGAGCAGAGAGAAAAGCAGTCATTGATGCTGAAACAAAAGCCATCCAGACTGAAAACTCTGAAAACGGAAAATATACGGTAGTGGTAAAAGATTTCTTCAACGGAAATGAATTTTACTATTTTGTATATCAAGATTATAAGGACATCAGATTGGTAGGAGCACCACCTTCATCTTTGGGTAAATTCGGAGGTGATACCGATAACTGGGAATGGCCAAGACATACTGCTGATTTCACCGTATTCAGAGTATATGCTGATGCAGCAGGAAACCCTGCGGAATATGCTCCAAGCAACGTTCCATTGAAGCCTAAGCACTTCCTTCCGGTTTCTCTTAAAGGAATCAAACCTGGAGATTTTTCTATGATCTTAGGATACCCTGGAAGAACAAACCGTTACCTTACTTCTTACGGAATCCAGCAGATGGTTAACAAAGACTATCCGGCTTGGGTAGAGGCTTCCAAACTGGCTATGGATGTTATGAAAAAGTATATGAACAAGGATAAAGCAACTCAGCTTAATTATGCTTCTCAATATGCTTCTGTAGCAAACTACTGGAAAAACAGACAGGGAACGATTGATGCGGTAGATAAAAACGGAACGATCTCTGACAAACAAAAGATCGAGGATACCTACAGAAAATGGACCGCATTACCAGGAAATTCAGAATATGACGGTGTTTTAGAAGATATCGGAGCTTATTACAAGCAGGTTTCTGACAGAAATGTTGAAAGAAACTATGCTTCACAGTTCTCCAGAAATGCAAAATATATTACTCTTGCCCTACAGGTAGGGTCTGTTCTTAAAGCCTATTCTGCACAGGATATGCAGGGAAGGTTGGCAATGAAGGCCAAAACTGAAGCGGCAATCAAAGCAGCTTATGAAAACTTCAATCCGGCCCTGGAAGGAGAAATGCTTGCTTCTATGGCTGGTCTTTACCAATCCAGAGTAACGAATAAGGAAGTGGCATCTGCTACTATTTTAGGATTAGACTCCAAGACTCTTTCTAATGTAGCTTATTCTTCAATTTTCGCCAATAAGACTTCTGCTACGAACTTCTTATTGAATCCGGATGCATTGAAACTTGATGCGGATCCGCTTTGGAAAATTGCCAACGGAATCGTTGCCGATCAGAAAATGATAACGGAAAAGTATTCTAAAGTTGATGATAACTTTAACAAGAACAACCGTTTATTCCTGGCCGGATTAATGAAAGCGATGCCTGAGAAAAAATTCTATCCGGATGCTAACTCTACCATGAGATTAACTTACGGAACAGTAGATAAACTTCCTGTAAGAAATGACAGAAACTACTTCGGAGTTACTGACAATTATTATACGGATATGACCGGTCTTGTAGGAAAATACAAGAAAGGAGATGAAGAATTCGACCTTCCTCAAAGAGTGATCGATCTTTATAACCTTAAAGATTTCGGCCAATACGCTGATGCTGCAGGATATATGCCGGTAAACTTCCTTTCCAACAATGACATTACGGGTGGTAACTCCGGTTCTCCTGTAATTGATGGAGATGGAAACCTTATCGGTATTGCATTCGACGGAAACAGCGAAGCATTAAGCGGTGATATCGTATTTGAACAGGACTGGCAGAAAACAATTAACGTAGATGTACGTTTTGTTCTTTGGACAATCGACAAATATGCTGGAGCAAGAAGGCTGATCGACGAATTAAAGCTTGTAAGAGGAGAAAACACACCTCCTGATACGAAGTCTAAAAATTCAGGGACTACCCAAATGCCTAAAAAAGCAAAAAAAGTAAAATAATCTTTTTTGATATATTTTAAAACCGTGAATTTACATTCACGGTTTTTTTATTTTTGACTTAAAATCTTTATCATGAAACAGAAAATAGAATTTACCGGAATTATAAAGCAAAACGGATCCATGAACGCCGCTTTTGTAGAATTCCCTTTTTCTACGGAAGAATTGTTCGGCAAAAAAGGACAGGTCAAAGTTAAAGCAACATTTGATGATAAGATAGAATATCGTGGAAGTCTTGCCAAAATGAAATCTGACTGTCATATTTTAGGTTTAACCCAGGATATTCGGAAGCAGTTGGGAAAGACTTTTGGTGACGAAGTTTCAGTAAGACTTACTGAAGATAAAGAGGAAAGAACCGTTGATATTGCTGATGATATTGCTCTTGTTTTCAATGAAAATCCCGATGCCAAAAAACTGTTTGATGCCATGAGCTATACTCACAGAAAAGAATACATCCGCTGGATCGAAGAAGCAAAGAAATCTGAAACCAGGGAAAACAGGAAGATTAAAATGATTGAAATGATTTTGAGTGGGAAAAAGGGAGTTTAATTAAACTCAGAACTCTTTTATTTAGAGTTCTGAGACAATAGTTTACATCATACCTGCATTTTTCAGGTTTAGTAATAATGTATTAAAATCTGAAACCAATTCAGTAACAGTTGTTGCAGAAGAGTTATTCTGATTTATTGCTTTTTTAACAACTCCTGTCTCAATCGTTGATGCAAATGAGTCCGCACAAATAATTGTCGAATTGCTATCCGGTAATTCAGGCTGCCATCCGTTTTTCCAAAGTTTATCGTTGGGTATTCTAAAAATTGTTGTATAGCTTGCTGAACCTTCATTATATACCATAATTTCTGTATGCTCTGTAATATGCGGAACCCAATCTTGATTTTTTCCTATATTCTGACCTGATTTTAATCTTGCCTGAATTTTGTAAACATTATGACTTCCATTGTTTATTTGCTGATAAATATTTTTAATATCATACATGATTAATTCAATATTGCACATACCTGCATTATCATTAATAATTGCTACATCTTTTATGGTTCCTGCATATCCTGAAATTTTATGTCGTTCTCCCCTTAGTATAATTCCGGTGTTATGCCCTCCAAGTGTTAAATTTGTGATTGAACAGCTGCTTACAGCTTGATAAAATTCAATCCCCGTTCCTGTTTCTCCGCTAGCAACGATATTATCCAGTTTTACCACATCACCGAAATAAAAACTATTTGAATTAAGCCAGGAATTCCAGTGTACACCATTTAATGATCCTTTTTCCTGATATAATGCCCATCCTCCATTCCGAAATGATACATAGTCATTAATCTCAGAATCATGTGGTCCTTTATATGTCCAGCCATTCCCATTATTTGCAACGGTCTTAATATGATTGAAATTACTTTCCAGCGCATCATATGTTGTAGAAAAATCATTTAAAGGGTAATCGTGAGTTGTAAATTCAGTGTATATTCCGTCTTCTTTACAATTCGCAACGACAATGTTATTGACATATAGAGAACATCCCCATATTCTCATTCCAAAGCCTGCATTATTATTCTGTTTGTTACCATCTATAGAAAGATTGCTTACCCCTGCATATCTCACTCCTCTTATTTCCGGATCTGCTTTTGGCGTACCTGTAAGTAAAGCAAAATCTCTCCCCTGAATTACATCCAGATGACTTCCGGAAACAGATTTTAAAATGGTGGTATTGGGTCCGGCTCCATTCAAAAATATGTTTGAGTCAAGAATTATATTAGCATAATATGTTCCTGAAGGAATATTGATTTGTCCGCCGCCATTCGTTTTTACATGATCAATTGCATTCTGAAAAACAACACTGTCATCAGATGTTCCTAAAGTCCCAAAATCTGTAACATCATAAGAGTTTGCGGTAAAATTATTAGTGGCAAAAACAGCCGAAGAATTTGTTTGTTCATTTTTTGTTGACATTTCATTAATTATTAAAGGTTAATTTTAAACACTGTTCTTATAATGTAAATATCATCCCGCATTGCGACAAAACTCGACGTATTATTTTTAATATAAAAAGGCCGGAAATAAACTTTCCGACCTTATACTCATTAATTTAAGTTATGAGGTTGAAATTCCCAGATATTTCAAATAAGCATCCAGTATTTTTTTATCAAAAACCGGCTCCTCAATACCAGATCCCTCCAGAAACTGAATGACATTCGAACAGTCCCAGACATATGTATTCTGATACAGCTCCACTGTAGAAAGCCCTTCATGCATATTATCCTTAAACAAACTTGTTAATGGATAAAGACGGTTTTTACTATCATCTTCCCACTGTTTTCTCCACTCTTTGTAAGGAAGCCCCTCAAGAGTAAGCGGATAGTATTTCTTCAGAAGCATAAAAAAATCTTCAAGGGTAAGGTTGGTTTCCGGTTTCGCAATCAGGTTGAATTTTTTACCAATAGCATCTTTATTTTTTGTGATATGAGACATTGCTTTGGTCATATAGTCTACCGTGATCAGTCCCTCTCTTAATTCAGTAAGCAAGGGGTAAGATTTAAACTCAACACAGTTTTTTACAAGCCCTGACCACCATTGATAAGGAGCACTGGCGCCTGTCTGACTATGGCACATGGCATAGCCAAGACGGTAAGTAATTAACGGAAGGCCCTCTTTAGCGGCAAGATCAGCCACCGCTTCCATCACCCATTTACTTCTTACATACCCGATATCCTTGTTTACAGACATCAGATTCTGGGCAATATCATCACTTTCCAGCATGACGGTTTTCCCTGTGAAAACATGACCCCAACTGTAAACAGAAATGGTAGATAACAGAGCAAGACATTTGGTCCTTTCGGCACCGGCAAGCTTTATAATTTCTCTTAAGCCCTCCACATTCGGTGCTTTCATGTAGGAATAAGGCTCTATAAAATTAACTGAGCTTCCCGAATGATAAATAAGGTCCAGCATTGCTGCAAGTTTTTTGAATTTCTCTTCTGAAAAGCCCAATAATGGAAGCGATAAATCTCCTATTACCGGAATAATTCTAGGTTTCTGCTCTTCTTTTCTATCAATATGGTACTGTTTATAGCAGCGATCTATTTTCTCTACGGCATGAAATTCGTCCTGAGCTCTTACGAGACAGTAGATATCTGCAGATGTAGTATCTAAAAGCTCCTGAAGTAAATGGATTCCGACAAATCCGGTAACTCCTGTCAGAAATATGTTTTTAGGATTTTTCAATTGTTTTGGATCGAAACCTCCCGCGAAAACGGTTCCCGGAGCCAGATAAACATCCTGCTGAAGAGCTACGTAAGGTTCTACATCTTCTTCAGGAACGGCTTCCCTGGCTTCTTGGGCCCTAATGATCAGTTCATTGGAAAGCTGTTTGAGGACCGGAAACTGGTAAATATCCCGCATATAGACTTTGGTTTCCAACCTCGAATTCAAGGCAGTTGCAATGATAGCAACAAGCAGAGAGTTCCCCCCAATATCAAAAAAATTATCTGTGATATTAATTACCGGACGCTCCAGTTCTTCAGCCCAGATATCTGCTATAATCCTTTCGGTCTCATTGGTGGGTGGTTCTGTAGAAATAAGCTCTCTTGCTTCTTTATCTGCAAGTTCCTTTAACAAAAGAGTGTCCGTTTTTCCATTAGGAGTAAGTGGTATTTTATCAATGATTATAATCTGAGCAGGAATCATATAGCCCGGAAGCTCTTCTTTCAACTGTTGCCTTACCCAAGCTGTGTCTGCTTTTTCTCCGGATTTCAGCAAGATGAAAGCAACAATATATTTATTGCTTCCATGATCTTTTGTAATTACAGCAGCTTCCTGTATCCCTTCCAAACGGGTAAGACTACGTTCAATTTCTCCCAATTCCACCCGAAAACCTCTAATTTTCACCTGATTGTCTATTCGCCCTAAAAATTCAATATCTCCATCAGATTTCCAACGGGCAAGATCACCTGTGCGGTACAGTCTTTCATTTCCTCTGAATGGATTTTGAACAAATTTCGAAGCTGTAAGCTCTTCATTGTTAAGATAGCCTTTAGCTAAAAGAGTTCCTCCTATATATAACTCTCCCACGGCTCCTAAGGGCAATAATTCGCTGTTTTCCCCTAAGATGTAAGCCTGTGCATTGGCTATTGGTCTCCCTATTGAAGAAATGTATTGTCCATTCATATCTTTAACTTTTTTGAAAGTAGCATAGACTGTACATTCGGTAGGACCGTAATAATCAATCAATTCATAACTCAATTCGCTGGTAAGCACAGGCTTGAGCTTTTCTCCTCCTGTAAAAAGGTACTTAAGATCTAAATCATTATATTTTCGGGTTTCTTCAACAACAGACGGCACAAGAACAGAAGGTGCAAATCCATGGGTAATTCTGTTTTTTCGGTAAAATTTTACAAGTGCTGATGCCTCCACCCTGTCTTCATTGTCTGCTATAAAAATAACAGCACCGGCAGTAAGTGCTGACCAGGTCTCCCATACGGAGATATCAAATGCAAGCCCGGCAACAAGGGTAAGCCGCGAGGTATGATCAACATGAAAATACTGGTTGTGCCAGATCGCCAGGTGCTGGATGCTATGATGAGAAATCATAACACCTTTGGGATTTCCTGTTGAGCCGGATGTGTAGATGGTATAAGCCGATGCATTCTGATGTAAAGTAATATCAGGCAGTTCAATAGGCAGATATTCCAGGCTTTCTTTATGGTCCAGGTAAAATATTTCAGACCCAACCGTCAATAAACTTCCATGCACAGTATCGGTAATAATAATTCCTGCTGAGGTGTCTGCCAGGATATATTCTACACGTTTTACCGGATAAGCAGGATCTACAGGAACATAAGCAGCACCGGTTTTCAAAATTCCAAGGATGGCAATAAGCCACTCTAACGAACGATCCAGCCATACCGGAACAAACATTCCTTCTTTTATTCCTTTTTTCAGCAGGATATTGGCAAGCTGATTGCTTTTCTGATCAAGCTCCCGATAACTTATTTGCTTATCCTGATAAACAGCAGCAGTATTTTCCGGATGAAGTATCACCTGCTTTTTGAAAAGAGAAACGAGTGTTTCTTCCTTGGGATAGTCCCAATTTGTTTCATTAAAATTATTAAGAAGTTTTTCTCTGTCTTCAGCGGGTAAAAGAACAGATACACTAGCAGGCTGCCCCACTGGTGTCGGTATTGTATTTGGCATATTAGTCTTTGTTTTGTTTGATGATATAAAAGATCAAATGATCTGCATTGCGCAGCCTTCCAGACATATTTAATACGTCTAGTACAAGTTAAATAGCTAAGAATACTTTAGTTTCTATACTATCCTCATTCAAAATGTAAATGACTAAGTAGTGTTGGTGAATTTTTCTTTCATAATGCAATATTTTTAAAAATTTGGTAATCAAATTTAACATAATATTTCACATGAGCAAAAACTGATTATACTTTATCAAATTAAGACTAAAGAATTACTATTCCTTATAGTAAAAAAACGGGTCATTTTGAAAATGACAGGAACTATCAAATGAATTACAGCCCTTTTCAGGAGTTAGATTTATTTCAGGAACTTAGTATCTATTATACATTCCAAAACTCCCGGTCCAGACTTCTGTACTGTATGGCTTCTGAAATATGATGAGATAATATATTTTCTGTACCTTCCAGATCTGCTGCTGTTCTGGCCACTTTCAGAATACGGTCGTAAGCTCTTGCTGAAAGATTCAGTCTCTCCATAGCCATTTTAATAAGCTGCAGGGAAACCTCGTCTAAACTGCAAAATGCTTCAATTTCTTTAGGCCCTATCTGAGCATTATAACTGATATTAAGATCTTTATACCGTTCATTCTGAATACTGCGTGCCTTCAGAACACGTTCTCTTATGTCTGAGCTTTTTTCTCCTTTTCTTTTCTCTGCCAACTGCTCAAATTCTACTTTCTGTACCTCAATATGGATATCAATTCTGTCTAATAAAGGCCCGGAAAGCTTGTTCATATACCGCTGCATTTCGTAAACGGATGAGGTATTTCCAGGGTCGTCCGGAAAAAAACCACTTGGGCTCGGGTTCATAGAAGCTACCAACATAAAGCTTGCAGGATAGTTTACAGTAAATCTGGCTCTGGAAATCGTTACTTCCCGGTCTTCGAGAGGCTGCCTCATCACTTCAAGAACCGTTCTTTTAAACTCCGGCATCTCATCCAGGAACAAAACTCCGTTGTGGGCAAGCGAGATCTCTCCCGGCTGGGGATAGCTTCCGCCTCCTACCAATGCAACGTCTGAAATGGTATGATGCGGCGAACGGAAAGGCCGGACGGTCATAAGAGAAGTTTCTGCACCCATTTTACCGGCTACAGAATGTATTTTTGTTGTTTCCAAAGCTTCCTTTAATGTCAAAGGAGGAAGAATACCGGGTACTCTTTTGGCAAGCATCGTTTTTCCGCTTCCGGGAGGACCGATCAGAATGATATTGTGACCGCCGGCAGCTGCTATTTCCATTGCTCTTTTTGCTGTTTCCTGGCCTTTAACTTCTGAGAAATCAAACGGGAAATCATTCATCTTTTCCTGAAATTCTTTTCGGGTGTCGAGTATTATTCTTTCGAGAGGCTTTCCTTCATTAAAGAAATCAATGACTTCTTTAATATTTTCTACTCCGTAAACTTCCAGATTGTCCACAATTGCAGCCTCCCGGGTATTCTGCTTAGGAAGTATGATTCCTTTGAAACCCTCTTCCCTCGCCTGAATGGCTATTGGCAGCACTCCTTTTATCGGCTGGAGGCTTCCGTCAAGAGAAAGCTCACCCATAATGATATAGTCATGAATATTTTCAGCAAGGATCTGGTCTGATGCGGCAAGAATACCTACAGCAATAGAGAGATCATAGGCCGCCCCTTCTTTCCGGAGATCTGCAGGCGCCATATTGATTGTAATTTTCTTACCCGGGATTTTGTATCCTACGTTCTTCAATGCAGCAGAAATTCTGTAGCTGCTTTCTTTGATGGCATTATCGGGAAGCCCAACAAGATGATACCCTACTCCACCGGTATCTACATTGACTTCTATGGTAATGGTTTGCGCAGCAACCCCATGGATTGCACTGCCATAAATTTTAACTAACATGATTGGTGTTTTTTGTAAAAATAAATAATATATTATTTCAAAAAATCAACTTTTATATGGATAGTTTCCCGTTTGAAAATAAGTTTTAAAAGAAATTATTCTTAAAAAAGACAAACCGGTACAGATTATCTCCATACCGGCTTACCATTGATTAAAAAAAACTAATTAAGGAATCTATATACCATTTATTTTTTGATGAATTTATTCTTATAAGTTTTTCCGTCTGAATCTTTGGAAAGAATAATATAATTGCCGGGTACTAGCCTGCTTACATCGATAGCCTCATTAAACCGGTGATCTTTCTTTTGCAGGACTATTTTCCCTGACATATCCAGAATGGAAATCTCTTTATACATTTTATCGGATTCTTTTCCGATATACAGGAACTGTGCCGTAGGATTTGGGTACACTTTAAGGCTATTTTCTTTTCGCTTCACTTCGCCAGTTCCCAGACTGCAGAATTCCCAGCTCCCGAAATTCACTTTTACAAAGTTTCCGGTTCCTAAAAACTCACACTGATCCGGGCAATATTCCGTACATGCATAAAATCCGTATTCTCCCGATTCCGTTGCCACATAACTATCTCCCGTTACCCCATTGATGACGCAGGGATCTCCCGGAGAAGGCGGCGGACTGCTGGGAATGCATCTGTACCAGACATGGTTTCCGTACAGATCAGGAAAAGCATCATCGAATTTTACAGAAGCTCCTGTACATACATTAAGCTCTCCCGCTCCTACCACCTCAAAGGTTCCGGGGGCCATTGTGCTGATCATTGCAGGAAGAGCATAGGCAAATCCGTCTGCCATTATTGCAGGGCTTTCCGCTGTACAGTCGCCCTGTGTAACCGCTACTTTAAAATAATAAAGCTGGTCATCATTTCCATTGATGGTAAGGGTTTGCGAGGTTGCCCCGGGAATTGCAGTCCAGGGATTGTTATTTGGTGTTTGCCAAGTCCATTCTTGCTTATACCACTGGTAAGTTCCGAATGCCTGTGTTGAAAGTACTTCTGTTTCCGTATTACAGAACAGAACTTTATCAGGATATTTCAGGCCCAGTCTCGGACTTGTGATGGTGGGATTGCACTGTGCTTTCATATTCATTAGGGCCATGAAAAGGAAAGCCAAAAAAATCAGTTTTGGTTTCATATGTAAATATTTAATGGTTGATGTATTTAGAGGCATCAGTCCAGTAAAAGCCTGATCCCGAATTTCATATTGAAGTTTAAAGGTTTTTCTTTGTAAATGGTATTAAGCTGGCTGTCATTCTTGAAATGGTAGCCAATCCCGGGTTCTGCATATATACCGATCTTATCGATAATCTTCACCTGTAATCCTACTGCTGAATTCACGGAAACCTGTACAGGTTTTATATCAAGCCGTTCTTCCTGGGTATCCTGTACCTCATTATCTACGATATACTGGGTTTTAAGCTTTCCTGCAACTGCTTTTTCGACCAGTACACCTCCGGTAACGTATCCTGTAAAACGTCCTTTCTGAATCACATTATAATTGACCTGTACCGGAATCCCTATATAATGAACGCTCTGATCTCCTTTTATGTAGTTTGAATTGCTTCCCGAGTGAAGTCCAGACATAAGTTTTGTATAATTCACACCCGTTCCGATTCCCCATCTTTTCCCAAGGTTATAATATACAGACAGTCCAAATGTAACCGGAATCTTATGTCTTATTCTGGCTTCCACTTCTTTACTTTGGTTAGCCAGAAGAACCTCTGTAAGCGGATCCGGATCTGTCCCTGAGATCCACATATCGCTAAAAGCCATAGGGGCTCCGCTGATGGACGTGTAGCCCGGGAATTTCTCAGAGGAATTTGAAGAAACATTGCCTGTAAGCATGCTCAGCATCCATTTCTTTGATTTATGGGCAGGGGCTTTAGGCTTATCATTAGCGGCAAACCTTTCTGGGAGTTTCTCGTTATTATTAAAAGTTTCGCCGGCAGTTTGCTCATTTTTCAGAGCCGGGTTTTCATCGACTGGAGGAAGGCCGGAAACAGGAGATTCTTTTTTGGCTAAAAGGTCTTCCCCATTTTCTTTTTCTCCTGATACCGGTATTATTCCATGAATATCTGTTATTTTTTTGCCCAATACATGATCTAAAATACTATGAATGTTCATCTTACCCGCTGGCTGCTGTCCCTGGCTGCTGTATTTCTCACCTGGTACAGTATTGATTGGATCGCCTGTATCTGTTTTTACTTGTTCTGCCCGTTTTGTATCGATTTGCTTAAAATTATCTGCGTTTTCAACACGTTTTGATATTTGAGGTCCTGTTTTATCTGTGTTTGTTTCCAGCAAAAATTTTCCTGTAAAGAACAATAGGGCAATAGCTGCTGCAATTCCGCCAATACGGTACAGCAAAGTATTTGTTTTACCGACAGGAATCGTTTTGTCTTCTTTTTTGTCATCATTTTCCAACAAAACACCTCCGACAAGTCCTTTGTCTTCTTCTCCGGAAAAAAGTTCATCTTTAATATCATCCCACAGCCCATCCGGAACATCCTCTTCGTGGTCTTCCATTTTCCTGTGCAGGTCATTCAGCCACTGATTATTCATATTGTGCTTTTTTTGACATTTTAAATTCTTTAATTTTCTGGACCAACAGTCCTTTTGCCCTATGAAACTGGGAAGCGGAAGAGTTTTCTGCTATTCCTAAAAGTCCTGCAATTTCTTTATGGCTTTTTTTCTCAAATACAAACAGGTTAAATACAGTTCTGTACCCATCCGGAAGGGACCGGATCATTTTCATAATTGCTGCCTGAGGAATCTCCTCAAGATCAGGTTCTTCATCATTGGGAATATCGGGGTATTCTGCGAGATCATCCGTTGTTGTATTGCCGGAATGCTGTCTTATATGCTTTAAAGCTTCGTTTACGGTAATCCGGATCATCCATGCCTTCAATGAACCATTGCCTCTGTACTCAAATGTTTCTATAGAGCGAAACATTTTGATAAAGCTGTTCTGAAGAACATCATGAACATCATCCTTACCTGAAAGATAACGGGAACAGACTCCGGCAAGGTTTCCGGAATAGTTTCCGAAAAGTTCTTTCCAGGCAGCCTCTTCCTTCGTGAGAAGGCGTCTTATCAAAATCTGCTCCTTGTTTTCTTCCATGTATGATTAAGATCCGGTTTGGATACCGATTAAAATTTTACAGCAAAAATAGACTGCATCCGGCAAACCACAATCTATTGTTTATATTATATGAATATTAATTTGTTTTTATGCAATATGGGAAATTGTAGTAAATAGGCTCAAAAGGGCTAAGCTCCGTCCCGTTTACAGTAATTTTTTCTGCTGCCAGAGCAAATCTCAATGTGTGATCCAATCCTGCAAAGTAGCCTTTCTGTTTTGCCACCAATGTCACAACTGTTTTTTTACTGACTCCGTCTACGGGGATCTGAAGTTCAAGATCTTTGGGTGTAAAAGTGAGCTCTACCCAGTTTTTATCTGCATTTAATACAGAACCATAGTTGAGGTTATATTTTACTTTTCCCATTGCTGCCAGGGCATTCTGCACTTTTAAGGGATCTTTTACTACTGCCGTTACAATTTCTTTCAAGGGAAACTCAGGAAATGTCAATGTATCTTTTTTTATTTTAAAGTCAACAATCTTCTCTGCTTTGAGCTCTCCCTGTACCGTAATCAGCCTTGCTTTGTAATTGCCATTAACATCTTCCAGCTTTACAGGTGGTACTTCTATCCTGTCCTCATTCATACATGAGAACAGGGAAAGGAGGATTGAAACAACCAAAACGGCAGTGATAACTTTAAGTACTATTAAATTCTTCATTTCATTATTTTTTTAACATTAAACATTAATTGTATTGAGTACTCATTTATAAAATCCGGTTTTTGGGAAATCTTGCGTGGAGATTTGAAAAAAAGTGAAAATATTTTTGTAATTAATTGATTTACTGTGGATAAAATTTATGCATCAATCCTTTCCTTTTTAGAATAACTAAACATTTAGTTCATTACAAAATTTATTCAGAAAGTAGCCATAAAATTAATTATGGATCTAGAAATTTAACCTTAAGGATAATAACAAACGGAAATTGATCAATAAATGTACATATCCCTGAAAATCAAATTAAAAAGTCGTAAATTTATTAAGTAAAAAACAGTGTTTTCCCCCTTTTGCAGAGTTGAGCAGTTACCTAATTTTGTTTTAAAATTAAAAACCATAAAAATGAAGACTCTCTTTTCAATCAAAAACTTAAGTTCACTTTTTGTTATACTTATTGTAAGCTTTTGCGCGTTAAGTTGCACCCGTTGCTCCGAACCTCCTAAGGAACCTGTAAGTGACAGTTACAAAAAGAAATTGATCAGCTACCGTGAAGGCAGAATACTGTATGATGAATACTCCAGAACCAATAATGCAATTCTTACCAAATACCGAAACGGAGAACCGGATTCACGTTGGTACTGGTTTTCTGTGGAAGATCTGGAGGGTTATATTCATTATGTAAAGGAAACGGCAAAAAAACAGCACCTGAAAAACCCTGGAATCCGCATTTATATGGGAAAATACCCGATGAATCATCCCAGAAACAAAATGGCGAAACCTGAATACGCAGGCTATCAGACTATATTTCTGGTGCCAACTGCTCAAAATCTAAAAAATGAAAGTCCCAATGTAAAGTCCAGAGCCATTATTTCAACGGATGAAAATAAAAATCTGACGGACATGGAAGTTCTGAACATGACCAATCTGGCACCTCCGCCAAAAGTTTCTACAGCCGATATGCCATAAAAATAAAAGTCATGAACTGGAACATAGAAATAGGGAAACAAATATCTATGGTGATATCCCTTTTGGTGATCACTTTAATGGTCATCAAATACAGGAAAATCGGGAAAGAGAACCTGTTTTTTATTGCAGGATATATCGTATTCTCTATGATTGATACTTTTTGCTATTTCTATTTTAAGGCTACCCACCGATCTACCGAAATGTTTTATGTAATTGGCTTTTTAGTGATCGTATTCTGCATGTACCTGCTGTATTATTTTCAGCTGCTGTATTGGCCCGTTCTTAAAAAATTACAGCTTTTTTTACTGATTCTTTTTGTAGGCAATATTGTTGTGATGTTTTATATAGAGGATGACCTTCTGCATCATTTTTCTTTTAATATGCTGTATATCAACATCCTCTTGTTAATGTTTTCCATTATTTTATTTTTATATCAGACCTTTAATTCCGATAAAATACTGGAACTCAACAATTACCTTCCCTTTTGGATTTCGGTTTCATTGCTGATTCTTTTTATAGGGAGTATTCCTATCCTGTATTTCAGGACTACCGTTTCAGAACATATTTATTTTTTCATTTTATTTATGTTGAATCTTATCAGTAACGGAATACTCCTATTTGGATTGATCCGGAACAAAGCAGGACAGACTTAGATAAGTATCTTTTTGAAGTATGGAAGAAAATAATTTGGTTATTACCTTTACCATTACCCTACTTATTGTCGTTTTAATGATGATCTTCATCTATGTGGTCTTTATCAAAAAGAAAACAAGCCTTCTGATAGCACAAAAAGAAAAAGACATGCGGTTCGAAAAAGAGCTGGCTACTTCACAGGTAGAAATAAAGGAACAGACGCTGAATTATATTGGTCAGGAACTGCATGATGATGTGGGGCAAAAACTCTCAGTGGTCCGTCTGCGGCAAAATCAGCTGGTTTCCAAACTGAAAAACGCAGAAAAGGAAGAATTAAATGAATTAAGTGAACTTTTAGGCGAGTGTATCCAGGATATCAGGAATTTATCGAAAACACTGATCACGGAGCAGATTATCCATTTCGGGCTGACAGAATCCATAGAAAGAGAAGTGAAAAGGATCCGGAAATTAAAATTATTAAAAATAGATTTCGTCACCCAGAAACAGGATATTGATATTTCACCCAAACATGGACTGATCCTCTTCCGTATTATTCAGGAAAGTATTAATAATATTTTAAAGCATTCCAGAGCCAAAAATGTATCCATAAGGCTGGAAGACGACCCTGAAATTTTACGAATTTACATTTCGGATAACGGAAAAGGTTTTGATACCTCCAAAATACAGGACGGTTCGGGGTTGAAGAATATGGAACTCCGGGCAAAACTAATTCATGCTGAATTTTCCATACAGTCGGAACTTACTAAAGGAACACAAACCTCAATAACCTATTATAAACATATACCATGAAAACTATTCCCATAGCTATCGTTGATGATCACACTCTGATGTCCAAGGCACTGGAGAACATGATCATGGAAAACCCGCAGTACAGTGTCATTATGAATCATCCCAACGGCGAAGACTTTATAACTGCAATAGAGAACACTTCAGAATTGCCGGCCGTGGTGTTGATGGACATCAATATGCCTTATAAAAACGGTATAGAAACCACAGAATGGCTAAGCGAGCATCATCCTGATATAAAAGTCATTGCCCTGACCATGGAAGATGATGAAAAAATACTGATCAAAATGCTGAAAGCCGGAGCCAAAGGGTATTTGCTGAAAGATATGCAGCCCTCAATTCTCTTTCAGGCAATAGATACCGTATTTGATAAAGGCAGTTTTTATACAGATTTTGTCGCCCAGAAACTGTTGAAGGTAAAATCAGAAGACATCAGAAACGCTTCCCTTCTTTCCGAATTAAAAGACCGGGAAAAAGAATTCATCAAATGGGCCTGCAGCGAACTTACTTACAAAGAAATTGCGGATAAGATGTTCCTCAGTCCCAAAACCATTGACGGTTACAGGGATTCCGTTTTCACAAAACTGGAAATAAAGAACAGAGCCGGACTTGTCCTTTTTGCCTTAAAGCATGATCTTTGTTGATCCTGTTTTTCCTTTAAACAAACATTTATAGCCCAATATTTATCCGGTAAATTTTACAATTTACCGGATTTTTTATTTTTCCCTGAATTGGAGCATCTGGTTGTAAAAAGATGCCTGTTTTTTACACAAATTCCAATTTTAATACTGTATAGCATAAGGAGAGCAAAGAAAATCAATTTCATTGATTCCATTAGGCAAGGTCTCCTATCCGGCTACTTCATGTGCCAATATCCACGATCATTTGTGCAATCTGTGCAATCCGTGGTTAAAAACTCATCGCCCATAAGGGTTGCCAAGCACAAAGGTCTCAAAAAAGGGGTTTTCCCTTCCTCATAATCAGTCATTTACCTCTGTTTTTACTCTCTTAAATGACGGAATTTTGTCCTGTACAATAACCCATGAAGGCGGAACCCGAAAAGCCCAAACAGAGTAGGGAGCATTTCAAAAAACTAATAAAATGAAAAAAGCACTCATCGTAGGCATCAATGACTATGCCCCTATCGGATCAGGCGGACCGGACCTCAACGGATGCATCAACGATGCACGGGATATGGCTAACACATTGGTAATATGCGGTTTTGACCCTGCAAAGATTAAAATTCTCACCAATCAGAATGCCACCAGGGCCAATATATTAAATTACCTGAAATCATTGGTTAGCAGCAGTGTAAAAGGAGACTCTCTTGTCTTTTATTATTCAGGACATGGAACGAGGGTAGCCAATATCGGAACAGATCTGGAAATTGACGGTATGGATGAAGCTATTTGTCCTCACGATTATGCAAGTGCCGGGGTGATCCGGGATGATGATTTCAAAACGGTTCTCAGCAAACTGAAATCCGGTGTAAATCTGGAAGTTATCTTCGACTGCTGTCATTCAGGAACGGGAACCAGAAAAATGGATCTCGGCCTTGACATGGAACTTTCTTACGAAGCCCCGCGCTTCATTCCTCCTATGCTTGAAGATGAATTTTACATGACCTATGCAAGCGAAATGCGGTCATCCGAAAATTCAAAAAAAGCAATTACCATGACCAAAGCCTTAGTCCCGGTTACTGGAATGAATCATACGCTATGGGCCGCTTCTAAAGACAATCAGGTATCCATGGAAGGAAATATGAGCGGGCAAATCAGGGGATATTTCACTTATCATTTATGTAAAATATTACGGGCAACCAATGGTAATATTGTGAGAAAAACACTCGACAAACAAATTGCCATAGCCCTGGCAGCAATGGGTGCTGCACAAATCAACCAGACAGAAAGCATCCCCGCAGAATTTTCGCAAAAGATATTTTCATAAAAATACCGGCGGAATCCGAAAAGCTATCCAAAGAGTAGGAAAAATTAACAAAAAACTAAATCATCATGTCTAAAACTGAAAGTAACCAACCAATGACAGCGGAAGAGGTGTCAAGACTTAAAACCGTTAAAGCAAAATCAACTGAAAAACCGGCCAGTGCCGAAAAACTAACCAACCAGGGACCCACCATGGAAACCATTGACGGACGGTCTTTCCCAAAAGGGATGAAATCGATCGGAATGCCTGCCAATGAAAAAGCAGCAGAAGGAAAAGTCTTCGAAACCGATCACTTCTATCCTACCCATTCAGACTTTGAATATCAGCCTAAACTGGAATCCAAAAAAGACCGCAAACCGAAATTTATTGACAGAGAATCTTTTTTAACCACAGAAGGGGTAAAAACTATATTCGGTCCCGATCAGAGAAAAGTATACAATTCTACAGCCTATCCATGGCGATGTGTAGGGAGAGTGGAAAGCGCGTTAGGCTCAGGAAGCGGAGTGATGATCGGTCCGAGACATCTTCTTACCTGTGCCCATATCGTAGACTGGCAGGCTAATAACACCACCGGCTGGTTGAAATTTACACCTATGTATTATAATGGAAGCGCTCCATACGGAAGTGCCTGGGGAACACTGACCTATTATAAATACAAAGTAGCCGGCCCTACCATTGATTCTACAGAAATACAGTATGATTATGTGGTCATTGTTCTGGACAGAGCTATTGGAAACAGTACAGGCTGGCTGGGAGCAAAGTCCTATTCCGATTCATGGGATGGCGGGGCTTACTGGACGCATGCCGGCTATCCCGGAGACCTTACAGGAACGCAAAGGCCAACGTATCAAACCGGTATTGCCCTGGACGGAGATTTCTGGAGCGCTGATGATAACGAAAGCATGAGCCACAAGGCAGATATCTGGCCCGGACAAAGCGGCGGTCCGTTCTGGGGTTACTGGGATGGAGCTCCATATGCCGTTGCTACCCAAAGTGCCCATAATCCAAGTGAGAATTTTGCAAGTGGCGGTTCTGATCTTGTCAATCTTGTTATAAAAGCCCGAAACGAGCATCCTTAACCAATTTATTATCTTTACTAAAGAGCCCGGCTTTGTGCCGGGTTCTTTTTTATAGTCGGTTTCCCAACTTCAAACTAATGCTTTAAAAGTAGGAATTAAATTGTTTTAATGGTTTTACTGTTCTACAATTGTAAGCGCATTGTAAACTCCACCTCCTGAAACATCAAACTGACTGATTGTACCATCAAATGCTACTGTAATCCAGGTAAAAGGTCTTAATTTATCGCCTTTATTTAAATAGACACTCACAGTACAGGCTGAACCTACCGGTACGGCATTGGGGCTTCCCCCGGTATCAGAAGAATATCCGTTATTTGTTTTTACCCTCTGGGTGATGGTGCCTGCCGAATTTCTTACTTCCCAGATTGCTTCTGTCTGATTATTGGAGCCGGTATTTACCTGGCTGGACTGTAATGCAAAAGTAAAAGTTGCAAAATACACACCGTCACGTGGTGCTACAAATTCACCTGTAGCAGGATTGAAGTTGGAAGTTGGAACACCCGAATCAGAGTCTAATTTTTCTGTCCAATTGGTTAAATAAGAAGATCTTCTCTGGACAATACCGGATTTAGGGCCTATTTCCGAAGGGGTTGCACTTTCAAATAGATAGGTATCCTGAGTGGTTTTACTTGCCATGACTATAATACGCGGCTTTCCTTTAGGGAAAAAGCTTACCCAGTTTGTACCGTCGGAAAATTCTAAATACCCCTTTACACCAATGGCAGGGCTGTTCACATACCGTAGCGCACCGGCACCAGCCTGAGAAGCTGTTTTTGTAGTATTCCCAATGGCTATAGTCCCATTATTTGTACCACCCCGTAAATCGAGGGCCACTTTTGGATTAGCTGTCATTACCCCTATTCTCCCGGAATTATTAATGATAACATTACCGGCATCTGTTTTTATTTCGACAGGATTGCTTGGATTGGGCACTCCTATTCCTATCTGGGCGTTTATTTGCGTTACTGCAATTGGCAAAACAATAAAGGCACTGATCAATCTTTTTATTTTATTTTTTGGTCCCATCATCATATATTTTTTACAGTTCACTGATGCTTAAGTTATTTAATTTACCGTCATTTAGGGTATTTCGGGCACTTCCTATATTATGTCTCACACTAAATTGTATGGTATCGTCTTTTTTAAGATTGAAAATAGCATTACAATTACCTCCTATAAAATTACTTACTGCACCGGCCTGAAAAGCAGGGTAAGAATTTACAGTTTTGAACACAGGAATGTTATTAGTGCTTTGGCTACTTTCTATTGCAGTTTCTATGAATGTGTTTTTGGGTATATTTCCATTAGCCAGGGTAATATTAAAAGAAACCAGATAGAAGCCATCACGCGGAGCTTTAAATATTCCGGTTGCAGGATCGAAGTCTCCACCGGCGCCGGCGCCTAAATCAACGGTTTCCGTCCAGCCTGTAATAACTGTTGTAGTAGCACTTGCAATGCTTTGTGCAGAGGATTTGCTGGCATTCACCAATGCTTTGGTCGGAGCGGCCAGAGGCAGTGCTATCCACTGTTCCCCATCAGAATATTCTAAAAATCCACCTGCATTATAGCGTATTGCTCCTCCACCTGCTGCGGCAGGACTCTGTGTATTAGTGCCTAAACCAATAATTCTCTGGTCGCTTGAAGAACGCAGGTCGACTTTAGTAACTGGATTTAAAAGCCCAACACCTATCTGCCCTTCTGATGAAATAACAACATCGTTAGATATTTTTGTTGCATCAGGGGCAGAGCCATTATCTTTTCCCGCATCTATATGTAAAGGCTGCGAGGGAGTTGAAGTAAAAAATCCTACTTGTGCAGTTGTTTTAATGGCAGAAAAAAATAAAATACAGGCGAATAGTTTATAACTTATACCGATTTGCTTTTTCATGATGTATATCTTAATGTTCTATTATGGTTAAATTATTAAATCCGTCATCCGGATTGGCAGGATCGGAAGCATTACTGGTAACCCTAAGCGGAATAGATCCTGTGGTGAGATTTTGATAGAGTCTCGCACTTACCTTAGTCCCTGCAGTCAGAGTAAGGGTAACGGTACTTGATCCGCCAGCCTGCGTTGAACGTGTAGAGTTGGCATCATCAGCTGTACCTGTCATAGACTGCCCGAAAGTTTTGTATACACTGGCAAGAACTGTGCTTGTAGTGGGATTATAAAACTGTGATTCAACTCTGGAACCGTCGCTAATAACTGCACCGTTAAAATTAAAGGTTAATAAAAAAGTATAGGTTCCGTCCCGTGGGGCTGTGAATTCACCGGAAGTGGGATCGAAACTGTTACTCATGTCACGTACTTCGCTCCAGTTAGTAATAGTTGTAGCCGTAGCTGTTGGTATTGACTGGCTTGAAACTTTACGAAGAACAACCACTGCTTTTTGAGGAGCGATATAAGCTTTGTTCCATGCTACACCATCAGAAACTTCTATTTTAGGTCCTACCGGTACACTATTAACATCGTATCGTGTAGCCCCGGCGCCTGCTGTTGCTGCCGACATGGTAGTTGTCCCTAAACCAAGGGAGTTTTCACTTCCGGCTGACCTGATATCCAGCTGTACCTGAGGATTCATAACCCCAGCTCCAATAAAACCCGTTGTTTTATTTACAATAACATCATTTGAAATTTGTGTTGGCGTTAATGTTCCCGAAGCCGGATTATCCTTTGCTCCATCTACATGTAGAATCCCTTGTGGATTACTTGTCCCAATTCCAATCTGTGCACTGTATATATTAATAAGGAAATAAACGGGAAGTACCAATGTTTTGTGTATTTCTTTTCTCATATTCTTAATTTAAAATTTAAAGTAATAATTAAATTTAATAGTCCTCCGTTAATCTTAATTTATCCCTAAATAAACAAGATCAGATAACATCCATACATCATTTTAATACTTAACAAATTGTACATTAATTGCGCTAATATTATATTTGATGCAGCCCTTCAGGAAGATTTAAAGTTTTACTTTTGAGGGACCAGCAAAACTTTAATATTTTTGGCAAACAATTAATAATACATTTTAGTAAAAATTACAGCTTTATAGTTGAAGTTCATTTAATTATTTAATGTGTTTTTAGAATCTTACTTTATTAATACAACTATTAATTCTAACTATTGAGAATAATATTTTGCAAAAATCAAGATTTTCTGCAATCAATCAAAAGATAACATGTCGATATACTTCGATACGCATATAGATTTTTTCCAGGGTTTAAGGTTTGAGGAATTGAAGGGTAATATCAGTTGAGATTTTCTTGGAGGAAGAAATCGGGAGAGGATAGATTTTTTCATAATGTATGTTTTTGTAAAGTTAATCAATTTTAGCATTCTGTATAATAATTTAATAATAAATTATTATTATTAAATATTTTATGCATAAAAAAAACAGATATGACTAATTTTACCTTTGTTACTTTATCATTTTATATTGTAAGTTATCAGCTTCTTTTCTATTTAACAGTACAGATAAACCCTATGTAAATTCGATTTTAAGAAAGCAATACTATAAATATTTTAATACATTTGTTCAAAACATATTCTGAATGAATTTCGAGCAAATCAACTTACACCTTGAGGCTTATAAGGAACACAACCAGATTCTGGATGCCGCCAAATTTCTAATCCATTCTTTTGACCTGGAACATGAAAATTTTGCCGGTTTTGGATTCCGGGAAGAGCTCTCTCCCACTTCTATGCTTTTAACAGCAGAAGGGGTATTAGGCGGACCTCAAACTGTAATGATTCCAAAGAATTTATTTGATTTTGATCTTAACCTTGTCCTGAATATGGTTGCCCATGAAATGCTTCATGTACGTCAGAAAGCTCCCGGACAGGTCATCGAAGATAAAAACGAACGGGAATTCCAGGCTTATTCTGAAATGCTTTTTCATAAAGTATTTCCACGGATTCCCGAATTATCGGACCATTATAAGAAATTCTTCGGGGGCCAGGCCCTGGAGTATTACAGAAGAATGGGTGAAGGATCCGAACTTCAGAAAAAATATGAAGCAGAGAAATTAGAAGTAGAACATTTAATTAATTCATTACCATGACCATAAAGCCGGAAATATCCTGGGCAGATTTTGAAAAAATAGACATCCGATGCGGAACCATTATTTCTGTAAATGATTTTGAAAAGGCAAGAAACCCTTCTTACCAGCTGGAAATAGATTTCGGGGATCTTGGCATTAAAAAGTCCTCAGCACAAATTACTTCTCTCTACGGAAAAGAAGAGCTGATAGGAAAACAGGTAATGGCCGTGGTGAATTTTCCCAGAAAACAGATCGCCAATTTCTTCAGTGAGTGTCTTGTAATGGGAGTATATGGTGAAGACAAAAAAGATGTCACTCTTTTGACACCGTCACTGCCTGTAAAAAATGGCATGCCAGTAGGATAAAAACACCAATACATATGATACAGCACATTCCACTAGAAAAGATCTTATTCCTTGATATTGAAACAGTTCCGGGATCAGGTTCCTGGGACGAACTGCCTGAAGCCGAACAGAAACTCTGGGACAAGAAAACAAGGTTTCAACGAAAAGAAGACGTAACTGCTGAAGAATTTTATGACCGGGCAGGCATCATGGCCGAGTTCGGGAAGATCATCTGCATCACCATCGGAATGGTAGAAAAGAATGAAACTTTAAAAATTAAGAGCTTCTCCGGTCACGATGAGAAAAAATTACTTCAGGAATTCGGAGAAATTTTCAACAGCCCGAGACTGAATAATGTAATCCTTTGCGCCCACAACGGAAAGGAATTTGATTTTCCATGGATTGCAAGAAGATATCTGATCAATGGAATTCAGCCTCCCATCCCGTTCCAGATGTTCGGGAAAAAGCCATGGGAGATTCCACATATTGACACCATGGAGCTCTGGAAATTCGGGGACTATAAAAGTTTTGTTTCCCTTGAATTACTGGCTCATGTGTTCGGAATTCCTACTCCCAAAGATGATATAGACGGCTCAATGGTTTCATCAATCTACTACATAGAAAAAGACTTGCAGCGAATAGTTGACTATTGTGAAAAAGATGTCTTAACTTTGGCAAATGTTTTCCGGCGTATGCGTCAGGAAGATTTGTTGAAAAGGAATATCAATCTAGATTAAAAAATGAAATTTACAGACGATCAAATTGCTGACATTGGTGAGGAAATCATCAAGGTTTTAAAATCCGTTTACGACCCGGAAATCCCGGTTGACATTTACGAATTGGGCCTTATCTATGATGTACAGATCTCCGAAGACGGCGATGTAAAAATTATAATGACCCTTACTACCCCGAACTGTCCGGTCGCAGAATCCCTGCCGCAGGAGGTAAAGGATAAGGTAGGAGATGTGGAAGGCGTAAAAAGTGTAGATTTAGAGCTTACTTTTGAGCCTAGCTGGAACAAGGATATGATGAGCGAAGAAGCTAAGTTTGAATTGGGAATGCTTTAAGTTGTAAAAAACTAAAGACTTGAATTAATATCCTTATTTAAATTTGGTAATTATAAAATAATGGCTTGGATGTATAATCTGAGCCTTTTTTATTTACTTAAGAAAAACAAGTTCTACCCTTAGTAAAACTCTCTTTTTTCCAATACTCCGTCTTTGTATATCTCAGTATATATCCATTTTCCTTTTTTTCTTGTCTCTACCATTGGTTCTCCTGTTTCTTCATTATATTCCTGCAATAATTTATAAAACTTCCATTTTCCAACGGGCAAACCGTTTTTATATTCGGCTTCCAGGTAAGTGTATGAATCTGTAAACTCAGGGTATTTTTGTAAATCTATATGATCATTCGGTTTAAACTCTACCCATTTTCCTTCTTTTGTGTGGTTTTTCACGATGCCCTGCTCTTCCCCATCTTTATAAGAGCCATCATGATCATAATATCTGGAAAATTTTCCGGAGGAAAGAATCTGGTACTTATTTAAGGGCTTCAGCTTAAAAGGACTTTCGGTAAATTCATAGTCCTGCAGAGAAATGATATAATTTTTGTCTATGTTAAACAAGGTATAATTGGCAAATCCCATTTCTCCCTGATAATTAAGATAAATTCTTTTCATATCAATCGGGCGGTTATTCTTCATGGAAACCAGATAGATCTTTTCCATATAGGGTTCTGCATAACGAACGGTATTCAACACCCCAACAAAGTACAATGAGTATTCTCCGTAGCACAGATAGTCGGTCGCAATTTTGATCCGGTCGAATTTTTCATTGACATTTTTATTAAAAGGCAGGAAAACATTGTATTCTTCAGGAAGTAATAAAAGATCTTTTTTAATGGCTTTCTCAAATTTTAATGAACTGATTTCTTTCAGCTTATTTTCATCCTGTACGGCAGACAGAACTGATTCAACAGCTGTCAGCTTTGAAATATCCGCATAGCCAAAGGGCAGCGTTATACAATCAGCTTTATTGGTATTAAAAAGCGATCCTTTTTCTGCTGAATGTGCTTCTGTCTTTATTTCTTTTTCATTTCCTGTCTGAGATTTACTCATACAAGAAAGAATGAAAAATAAGACAAAAAAACAGGCTCTGTTAATTTTACGCATATATATCTGGTATTTGAGCGAAACCGTGAACATGCAAATGATTATTATGTCTGGGAGTAGCTGTATGGGTGGTATGAGGTAACCGTGTACTGGCATTGTCTGCAGTACTGGCATTGGAGGTGTTGGAAAAATTCTCTGAGCGCCCCAATAAAAATCCAAAATCATAAAGAATGTTTCGGAGAATAACTGCATTATCATAATCAAAATTCGCTGCCGTAAGGATCGTATTGACTCCATCCTGCTGGGTGGTCAGTAAATTCAAATCTCCAGCCTCTCCATTCACATGCTCTGCACTGGGGTAACACGACGCATCAGAATAAGAAAAACCCTGAGAAACGATATAATGGTTGTGCCCTTCCTGCCTGAATTGCGCTACTGATCCTAAGAATCCGGCAAATAAATCCGGCTGTATGCTCCTTCTCCTTGTATGCTGGAATCCATACCGGATAATGACTCCGTTCTGGTTATAATTGAATGCTTCAAAAATCTGTGGTCCTACTCCCGCATTTCCTAAAATATCCATATTCACCAGTTCTACATTTCCTTGCTGGTTAGCATACCATTTGTCGGTTGCCCCGTCACCGAGAGTTCCGTTGGAATAGACCAATAATTGATGTGCATCTATCTGTTCTCCGGCAGCTCTGTTCGCTGTAAAATCTATTGTTTCTAAAAGAGTTCCTCTTTGGGCAAGCGGCGGAATGGTATTAACCCTTCTTTTTCTGGTTACACTTGCTTTAATTCTGGAACAAATCCTGTGTTCGTTATCATTTTGGTCATAATAGAAATAAACAACATCAGTAGAATGGTTATTCAACACTTTCTGAATCCGTCTTCTTCTTTCCGGATTTGTACTGATCACGGCTAAAGTATTGTAGGAGTTACTGCCGTGATGAATGTTGTATATATTTTTCCCCACCACCCTAAACCTTGCAGTATCATCATTTAAGAAAATACCGGCTCCGTTTACTTCCTGCTGTTCATCTTTATAGGCACAGGGGTTATTGTCTGTTCTTTCTACTGCTACTTCCAAATTAATACTGCCTTCTGCCAGTCTTCTGGTCCATTCATCAAAAACAGCTCTTCCATCGGGTCTGAGTTGCAGCTTAATAATGGCTTTATTGTTATGGTCACTTAAATTACTGTAATGGTCATGGCTTCCTTGACTATTATTAAGGGCATCAAAATTTCCTACCTGCACCGTGAACAGCCTCTGTGCCTCGTATCGGTCAGGAGATACAAAACGCATGAGCTGTAATGTATCCGTATTTTCTGTCATGGTATTGGTGGAAGGCCTTATTACTGCATCTATACTCAAAGTGGCCATATTACTGGTCTCAATGATCAGATACACCGTTTTTCCCAATATGGAATCGTATGGAATTTCCTGATTCTGATGATCCCGCTGTACGTGGGTAGAATCAATTTTTGTAAAACTTACTCTTGTTCCGTTGTCTGTTGTCACTTTTTTGGCAAAATAAACGTCACTGATGCGCTGTAATGAGTCATCGGGAGTATCCGGAGCCAGCGGACTATTTAAAGTTTGGGTTTGTCCGGAATCTGTTATGGTAATACGTGTTGCCATCTTAAGATTTTTCTTTTTTTAATACTAAAAATATAGAACCAGTATAATATAAGTTTTTGCCCAACTTTTGATCTAACCGGTGCTGTATTTCTTCAATCCATCCTGTTTTTTTAAAGTTCTTCATGGCTTATTTCTTTGATATGATAGATGATTTTCTTTTGATAGTTTTCTCCCAAGGAAAATTCTATGGTAAGCTTATGCTCTAAAACCTGTTTGGTTTCAAAATCCAATAACATCTGTCCTTTATATTTATCAAACTTGGGAACATCTGTTTCCTTATGATAAGCAATTTCCTTTCTTTGCATTTCTCCATAAAACATTTCCCAGTTTTTATCTGAAGGAATATGACCTGTATACTGTAACAGTAATAATTCATCATCACAACGCATTGCCTCGGTTTGTATACTTTCGTCTATATCTATTACAGTATTGGTCATAAAATTACGATAGCGTACGCTATGCCTTACCTGGTTTTCCTTCTCATATCTTCCGTAAAATTTATGAAGGATCATTCCAAAATGGTTATTTTTTAAAAAATCTGTACAGACTAATTTTTCCTTCTGGTAAAATGTTTTTAAAAACTGATAAAGATCTTCCGCCTGCTTACCGACAAAGGATCGGGAAAGCTTTTCTACCGTTTTCTCTACTTTATCCTGAAGAACCAACAATCCCTGTAAGCTTTTTAACCTGCCATATTCATCTGTTATAAGCACTACATCATTATTAATCGCTGCAATCTGGTCTAAAAAATCTTTTTCGGATAGTGAAAGTTCCTTGTCCCGGTGAACTCTGTCAAAAATTTCAATATGGTATTCAAATCTTTCTTTTTCTAAAAGCTTTAGCGTAACATGAAAATTTTTGTTGAGCTCGCTTCTATGAGTTTCTCCATTAGTGGTAGTATATTCGTTATAGGAATAGCGGTAAAATTTCTTTCCTTCCTGAAGGTTTAATTTAACGTCTATGGGAAATACCGGTTCCATAATTTTCACGTACTATTTTATTTGAAAATTAATTTACCACCTGAAGAAATCCACTGGCTTTTTTTGTTCCATGATCCATCACAGTCCTGCTGCATCTGTTTTACTATTTTTACTTTTTTCAGATCGATAATGGCGCATGTGTAGTTTTCATGCAGGGTGCTGTCTTTATCACTCTCATGCACATAATCTTTGATGATGGCATCCACTACTACAAAATTTGCATTAGGGGATAGCCTGGAAAAGAGCTCACTCCCGGTACCTTTATATTCATTTCCTTTATCTACTTTTATACGTTTCTTTTTCTTAACGATATACAGATTATACCACAGTTTAGTATCGTTGTTATAGGAAGCATAGTATAATGATAAAGTATCATTTAATCTAATGATGGTATCTTTCTTTATCTTTTTGTCCTGCACGTAATGATCCCGGTGGGAAGCAGTGTTTCCGCAGGTAATACAAATGATTAAAATCATTATGATGGATGTAATTTTTTTCATGACAGGTTGGAATTTTTTTTCATTTTATCATACCGTTTATCCATATCGGTACCTCTTCTTGCATTACCATAATCATCAAGAATTTCCTGTTCATATGTACCGTGCATCTCTCCCCAGTCACCAGGATTCCTTGATAGTTTTTCTAATTTTTCGCCTTCTTTTTTAGTTTTATTTTGTTTGGCCGTATCCGCATCTTTTTTGGCAAAAAACCTGCCTAATGCAGCTCCGAAATCGTCTTTTACAAATCCCGGCCTGTTAATGTGATGATCCAGTACGGTGGCTTTACCTAATTTTGATTTTAAATAGTCTGACAGTTTATATGAATAGCCTGTAGGAGTTAAAGGAAGTACTACCTCTTTTAATCTCTTGATAAAATCCAGCACCTGTTTTTCCTGAAATGTCTTATCAATAACAGCATTTACGATCGGCTGCAGAGGTTTACATTCCACTGTTTTTCCAAATAGGGATTCTTTACAGTTTTCTCTGATTTTGTTTGATAATGTATTTCCTGTGATTTTTTCCGCTTTGGAATCTGACGGATCTTTATAATACAGAATCCCGGACTCAACCGTCCATCCGCATGATACAAATAATTCGTCATATTTTTCAGGATACTGATCTTTAAATTCTTCAACCTGCGTTGTAAATTCACCTTTTCCGGTATGATCCACTGTTTTCTGCATGGCTCCGGCAGTCAGTATCATCTGCTCACCGGAAAGATCCCAATCATAGGACTGCACAGAATCTAATTTACCTTCATTTTCAGACATTCCTACCAAGATAGCCTTTTCTTCAGTAGTAATTTTATTGTCTGCAATTAATGTATCCCAATCTGCATAATTTTCAAGTTTTTTCGATCCCCAGTATGCGGGTCCGTATCTTTTGCTGTATCGGGTACAGGTAATATCATAATTGTTTCCGCAATTACAGTATCTGATTTCAAACCTTTCGTTATCTTTATTTAAAAACTCATGCGTTTCATCAGGAAACTTCACTTTATCTTCTGTTCCTGTTACTTCAGCCTTGAAATATAAGAAGGCGTTCCTGTCATCTCTTTTATTAAATTTATCTATCAGTTTTTTTAAATCTTCATCACTTTTGGGACGCATCGTTATTTCTTTTGCATATTCCAGTTTTCCGTTGATTGTGAATTCTATTTTACTTTTCTCTTCTTCACCATCCAAAAACTTAACAGGATTTTCATAGATGTTTTCCGTATTTTTCAATTTATTTTCATGAATCTCAACAGAGAGTTTTCCGCTTTCGCCTTCACAATTGGCTACTACCCATACTTTCTTTTTAATAGTGGTACTGTTTATTCTTTTAAAATCAAAATCCGGGCTTCCATCAGCTTTTTTCGCCTGCACCTCTTCTTCCCAGGTAATTTTCACCTCATCTTTCGCTTTTAATTTTACAGAATCTTCTTTATCTGCCTGGATATTTCTTCTTCCTTTTTTTTCATATTTCTTTTTTACGTCAGATACCAGCCCGCCACTTTTTACAGGATAAGTTTCTTCTTTCTTTTCCCAGATCATTTTAGGAACCTGTTTCGCAAAATATATTTTCACCACATTCACTTCATGATCTACCTGATGAGGTATATCAAAAGACTTTTGATTGGGGTTTGCAGCATAATCATCTTTTTGTTGTACTTCACTCATAACGTTTTATTTTGAGCTCATTAGTAAAAATCATTTGAATTTTTATATTTTGTTTCCAGGTCTTTTATAGCTTTTCTTACAATCTTTACCAGCAAAGTTTATCTGACACTGCATATTCTGTACATTGATCAACAATCTTTAGTTGGCCTCCAACAACTTTATTTTTGTAGAGTTTTCTTTCTTTAGTATCACTCACTCCTGTTATGAGATATTTTCCGGTTTTGTCCCATCCATAGAATGCGGCTTTATTGAAAAAATCTGGTACAAATATAAATTTGCTTTCTTTTCCAGACCATTTATAAAATTGGTACATATCATTGTCTTTCATAGAACTTGAGAGATCCAGAATAAGAAGATCTTCATATCCATCATTATCCATATCTGTTATCGTTATAAAATTATAATTTTCATTACGGAAAATCATTTTTTTCTTAGTTACAAAATCATTTTCTTTAAAGTTTTTTTTCTTATAATAATCATAAGTATAAGAATATGATTTGTTATTGATAGTCTGCCAATCCTGAAGCTCAATAGTTCCTTCTATACATTCGTACGCAGACTTAGGTAAAACGTTATCTGTATTTTCTATTTCAGCAACAGTATAATTTTTTCCTCTTAATAATCTTTCAGACTTAGAGAGCTGTAGGCTAATGTCTATTTTTCTTTTATTAATTTCCAATGGGATAGCTATTGTATACTTCGAAGGAATATTCAATGTATCACCATCTTTTAGCACATTTTGCTTTTTGGAAGATGTTGGTTGAAGTATTGTTTTATGATCAATCTCCGTGGAATCAATTTTTGCGATATTGATATCCTCATTGTTTAATATTGTCTTAGACTGACTTCTCCCACAGGAAATCAACAGTATTAGTATTAAAATATATTTTTTCATTCAGTTATATTACTAATCTTTTCAACGTAAGATATTTTTATCCCTTTATATTCTTCATAGTTTTTAAAAGTTGCATTCCCATCACTATCAATATTCGTGATATAATGTCCACCATTATATAGTTTTATAAATTCAGCATCCAATAAGGATTTAACAGAAGAGTTATCCGCTTTTTGCGGCATATACTTGTTTAAATGTGAAAGTTCCGGAATGGTTGTTGGGCACCATTTATAGGTAAGGTTTCCTTCCTTTTGCTCTACTGATTTTATCTTATAATTGCTTCTTTTTAATAGTTTTTCTAAATGTTTTGAAGCTGCATCTAGTTTATCTGAAATCTTTTTATCCATTTTTATAGATAAATTTTCTTTCCAATTCCAGATATAATTAGGATTTTTATTTATTCTTGTAATGTAGTCTTGATCTGTTTTTTCTCTTTTTTCATAAGTGAAATCTATTTGACACATCCCCCAACCATCCGGTTCTCCATAATTTGGAATTCCTTTGCTTTCAAGTACTCTTCCGGAAGGTCCATATACTGCTTCTTTTCTATTTTTCCCTTTTCCCACAAATTCAGGATCCCAAAACTGTCTTACAACCGGATGAAATTCGCTGCCCGATTCGTGAAGAATCATTCTATATACTGGCCAATACTTTAAATATCCCTTATCATTCATATATTTTTTTACAACTTCTTTTGTAGGATTTTTTCCTCTTATATAAAATTGAAAATTACTTATAATAGAAGTTTTTGCTTCATTCCATACTTCTACAGTAGCAGTCCCCCCCCTAAACAGTCCCCGGAAGTCAACATCCCATTTAGTTTTTCCTTTATTGGCAATCATAAATGCATTTCCCCCATCAGACTTTGCCGGAAAATAATCAACATCGTTTCTGTCATAGAGTGTTGCGCTTGCCTTAAACTTAAATTCTGTCTTTAATCTAAATCTCAAACTTTTATGGATACAATCCTTTCCTATATAAACTTCAATTCTTATTTTAGGCATTGTCGGTTCCGGTGAAATAAATACGAAAGACTCAGGATCTATTTTTACATCATTATAGTAAACTGAAACAGTATAAATATTATCTTCTGGTGTTAAGATTCTATCTACCTTCGGAATAGGTGACGGAGAGGCAGAATTAAATTCAGGGTCACAATTGATAAAAGACTCTTTTACCAAAACCTTTTGTTCCTGTATAATAGAGGTTCCAGGATTTTGCCAGGGACTTAATTTTATAACGCTCATACATGGTGGGGGAGACATATTTCTTGCAGGCCATTTTGGATGCCCGCAGGTTCCTTTAAACTGAAGGTTCACCATATTGTTACCATCTCCAATTGTTGCAAATGGCTGATCCTGAAGGTTTATTTCATTAGACGTCACTTTCAGTTCCCCGGGTGCCTGAGCATAGGGACACTTCAGCTTTGCTCCATGCATTACCTGTTCTCTTTTTTCTACAGGAGAATCTTCACTGGATTTCTTTTGCTGCTCTGCTCTTTTTTCAGAAAGCTTTTTATCGTGCGCTGAAGTATTTGGATCTTCCATGTGTTAGTTTTTTGGATTGGATTCAATGGCTGAAGCCGGAATTATATTCGGTTTAGCCTTTACTTACTTTAACGTCTTTTCCTCCCTGGAATACAGCCAATGATGTTCCTCTCAATTTTAAATCGCCTTTAGAGGTCTGTATATCAGCTTCCCCGGAAGTGCTTTTAAATTTATTACCTGTGCTTTCCGTCTGATCCTGCTTAACTGTAACTATTTTATTTTCAGAAGTTTGAATATATCTCTTTGTAATAGATTCAGTGTGATCATTTCCAATATTCAGGGTACTGTCCTGTCCAATCTTGGTGGTCATATTTCTTCCCACGGAAATATGCATATCTTCACCTGCCGTAAAGGTCATGTTCTTCGGCGCAGTAACATGAATGTTCCCCTGGCCATCCATAAAATAGGTATTTCCGCTTGGGTCTTTAATGGTTACACTTTTTTCTGCATCATTCATTAAAACCTTAATACCGCTTCGGGTCTGTATAGATTTCAGATGATTGTCTACGCCTCCGCCTAGGCCTACCTGTCCATGAAACATCCCTCCCATTGCAAATGGAAAATCGGGATTGTGGTATTCGAATCCTACCATGACCTGGTCACCAATTTCAGGAACGGCTACAAAACCCCTATTTTGAGTGACTGCGTCTGTTCCTCCTGCATCCGGGCTCATCATTCTTATAAAGTGGGTGGTATCATTTAACTGCCAGTCAAAACGAACCTGTATTCTGCCCTGATTCAATGGATCTACATTGGATATAACAGTGGCTACCTGAGGTTCAGCTTTGGGCATTTCAAAATCAGGTTTTGGCATAAACCCGGTGCCTTCAGCGATTGCTTCAAAACTTCCTGTATAATAGCCTCTTGCATTAACTTCATGAGTTACCTCTGTAATCATAAGGGTTGTAAAATGTGAGGTTTCATTGCTGTCCGTCTTTCTCATGGCTAAATCTGCAACACATCCAATATACAGGAATGGAACTGTTGTATGTCCTGTAACTGTAAACACCTCTACTGCTTTACTTCCTCTTGCACTCTTCTGGGAATCATCCACATCACGGAACATATTGGCATTGATGGGAGTGGGAGTCAGTGATCGGGTAGTAAAAATAGTATCATTTAGCTGATAAGCTTTGGAAGACAATTCTCCTACATGCTTTACAGGATCATCAGCACCAACCATTTTGGTATGACTGCTGCTGTTATAGCCAAAATATTCCGGTTTGGTGTGAACGGCCTTTAGCTCAACATTCACATCAGTTACATTGCTTCCATACACCAGCTGGATAGGTTTCTCAGAAGCGGGAAGCTTCCCGAAATGAAGGATTTCACCGTCATAATAAAACTGTTCTCCGTAGGCCTCTGCAATTCTTGTAAGGTAATTGTAATGGGTTTCATTGTATTGTGAGCTGTAACTGATATAGCTTTTGTTTTGGGTATCTATCCTGAAATCAAATTTATTTGATCCTAATGTCTCATTGATAATACGATTGGCAATAATATTTGTATTCACCTCCTGCCCTCCCCCGAAACTTTGGGTATGTGGCGCAGAATCCATCAGGATGGTGGGGCTTTTTCCTTTTAAGATAATATTTCCCAGGCTCATTTTTTCCTGGCTGAATGCCACTTTGGTAATAAGACCCACAAATGTTCTTTCAGGACTGTCATTTTCAGCATCTTTATATTTAAAAACAATGGTAATTCTTTTTCCTAAAAACTTCTGGGCTTGTTCAAGGTTGTGATTTTGGGCTTCACCTAAAGAGTCATGAGCCAATACCAGTTCAAAATCATGGTGCTTTCTCGCACTCTGCTGTAAACGAAAGTGTTTGAAGTGATTGACAACCTTGCCCTCAATCACAATTTCCAGTTTGACCACACGGTTAATACCCGAAATATGGTTTTCTGAAATCTTATTAGAATTTGAGGTGTTTTTCATAATATTTTGGGTGTGTTTTTATATTATGTCACCTAAGTTAGATAAAAAATTGAACGCTAAATATATAATTTTATTAAAATCTGCATAATTGTAGTAAAACTACGATTCATTAAAATCTGCATTTGAAGTGGATTTTTAGCTTCATGTAATCAATGCTTTAGATCTTTTTTTCATTCAGCTTCAACATTGTTTTTTGAATCTTTCTTTTCAAAGTTTATTGATGGGGTTACAGATTGAGATTTTAAGATATTGTTTCTCTGGCAATCAAAAAAATATCCGTCTCACAACTGAGGCGGATTTTCTGTGTTTGATCTTAAAATAGTTCTATTTTTAAAGGGAAAACTTATCGGAAATTATATTCATAATTAGCTTTCAGTAATTTAACCCTCCTTTGCAATCTCCTTTCCTTCCCTTCTGCTCCATTCGCTCCACGAGCCTACATAAAGATCAGGAACCGGAAAACCTGCATAATCCAGAGCTAAAATAGTATGGCAGGCGGTAACACCTGATCCGCAATGGATGATCAGATGTTGAGGTTTATCTTTTAAAATCTGTCTATATTTTTCTTTTAAAACTTCGGGTTTCAGGAAGTTTCCGTTTTCATCCAGGTTTTCTGAAAAAGGAATATTGATGGCTCCGGGAATATGTCCGGCCACCAGATCAATCGGTTCAGATTCTCCTCTGTAGCGGTAAGCATCTCTTACATCTACAACCGTTGACGAATAGTTTATTAGCTCATTTTCAACATCTTCCAAACTCTTCAATGGAAGAAGCCATTTCTCTTTTTTAATTAAATCCGCCTTTTTAAATATCTCTTCGCCGGATGAAAACTCTAGTCCTTCTTTTTCAGCAGACTGAATTCCGCCATCCAAAACCTGTACATTCTGAAGTCCAAATGACCTCAGCATCCACCAGGCTCTTGCTGCTGCATTAGCTCCATTTTTATCATCATAGATTACCACTTGCGAATTTTCAGCAATACCAAATCCTGCCAGTGTTTCTGCAAATTTTTCAATGGCCGGAAGAGGATGTCTTCCTCCAAAGGCAGCGTCGTCTCCTATCTGGGCCAGATCTTTATCCAAATCTATGAATCGGGCGCCTTTGATATGCTTTTCAAGATAGGTTTGATACATATTTTTTCCAGCTCTGGCATCAAGGATGATGAGGTCAGGATTCTGGAAAATATCTTTTAATTCTGATGGTGAAATGATGGGTGGCATGTTTATTAATTTTGGAATTAATGGTAAAATAGGCTTTGACTAAAGCCGGATTGATTTTTTAATATAACAGAACGGGTTAAAACCCGCTCCTATTGATTTTTCAAGCAAATTTACCGGATTTCTGTCTAAAATTTACTGCTTTATCTGCCTGATAAGAATTTATTAAAAATGAAAAATATCCTTTGCTTTATTATAAGAGCTTTCAAAATTCAGCAGGTTCAGTTTATGCGCTGCTTTTTCCACGCTCATAAAATTGATTACCTGTTCTGTCGGCATATTTCCTACAAGGTCATCTTTTGCCATCGGACATCCACCTATTCCTTTAATGGCACTGTCGAATCTTCTGCAACCTTGATCATACGCTGCTTTCAGCTTTGAATAAGAATCTTCGTAACGGTTATGGAAATGTCCTCCGAAATTGATGTCCGGATATTTTGACGGGATTTTTTCAAACAAAAGCGCTATGGTTTCAGGAGTGGCAACTCCCGTAGTATCGGAAAGCAGAATGTCTTTAATTCCTATTTCTGAAAACCTTTTTGCCCAGAAATCCACATCTTCCCATTTCCACATTTCTCCGTAAGGGTTTCCGAAAGCCATAGAAAAATAGATATTCAGCTGTTTTCCTTTGCTTTTAACCAGTTCAAGCATTCTGATGACTTCTGCAAAAGCTTCTTCCTGGTTTTTGTTGGTGTTCCTGTGCTGAAATGTTTCCGAAATAGAGAACGGAAAACCCAGAATATCCACCGACTGATGTTTCAGTGCTTTTTCGGCACCTCTGTAATTCCCAATGATCGCAGAGACTTTTGTATTGGAGAGAGATTTATCAATATTTTCAGCAACCTCATCCGAGTCGGCCATCTGTGGAATTGCTTTCGGGGAAACAAAACTCAGACAGTCCAGTACATCGAACCCAACCTCCATCAGGGAATTGATGTAATCTATTTTTTTACTGGTCGGGATAAATTCTCCCCAACCCTGCATGGCATCTCTAGGACATTCTGTTAGAAACATTTTTACTTTTTGATTTTCTCAAATATAATAAAACTAAACAATTTATATCTGTACCCAACAAATCTAACATTATTTTGATTTTCAAAGTTTTATATCCGATTTAAAATTTCGATAACTGATATGCAGTCCCGGATCAGGTATTCAGGAAATGAAATCTGAAGTTATGCAGCCGAAAAGAGATCTATACCAATGACTTCACAATCGTAACAAGGCTCATGATAATAACTACTACACCCACAACAGCAAACATTTTCTTTGCCGGCAGCCGTGAAGCAAACATGGCTGAAAAAGGAGCGGTAAAAACACCTCCCAGAAGAAGTCCGAGCACAATATTCCAGTGGTGAATCCCGATGGTAAAAATGAACGTCACGGCACTTACAATGGTCAGTAAAAATTTGGCCATGGTTGAGCTCCCCACTACATATCGCGGTGTTCTGCCTTCTTTAATTAGGGTTCCGGTAACCAGTGGTCCCCATCCTCCCCCTGCAAAAGAATCGATGAAGCCTCCCGCCAAACCGAGAATTCTGAGATTCGTTTTCTTCTTATGCTGTCTGCCTCCTGATCTTTTTTCTTTTCCCTTAAAGGCATTTCTGAGAATATTCACTCCTAAATAAAGGGTGTAACAGGCAATAATGGGTTTTACAATATGGGCATAATATTCCCCGAAATGCGAAAGGGCAAACGCTCCGATAAATGCTCCGACTGCCGCAACAGGAAATAAGACCCAGACCATTTTCTTATTAACATTTCCCAGTTTATAATGACTGATGCTTCCGGCCGCTGAAGTAAACGACTCTGCAGAATGGATGCTGGCACTTACAACCGGTGGTGGAACATTTAACAAAAGAAGAATTGTTGTACAGATTACACCATAACCCATTCCCATTGACCCGGCAACAATTTCAGCCAGGAACCCTGCCAGCAGCATCCAGTAAAAAATATACCTGTCTTTACTGAGAAAATTCTGGATATCTCCTGACAGATTAAATTGATAAATAATCAAAGCCAGTACTCCGATAAGCGCTAAAACTCCAATAATTCCTAAATAAATATTGGCTCTGCGCTGTACTGTTTTGGTAATATTAATCAGTTTTTCCATCTCCAGCTTTGTTTCTGCGGGATGAATTTCCTGCTCTCCCAGATATTCTGTAGTGAGCCTGTTCAGCTCTTTCACTTTGTAGGTGAAATCTCCTTTCAGACGGTTCCTGATATCCTGCATATTATCCAGCAGGCCGTCCATTTCCTTATCCGGAATGGTTTCCGTGAGGATTTCACGGATTCTTTTGGCTATCGTCGGGGATTTTCCATTGGTAGAGACTGCTATTTTCAGATCTCCTTTGCGGACAATTGAACCCAGGTAAAAATCACACAAATCAGGCTTATCTGCAATATTCACCAAAGTATTATTCTGATGAGCCCTGTCCCGGATCTGCTCTGCAACAAAAATATCATTGACTGCAACAATCGCAATATCGGCACTGTTAAAATCATTATCCGTATAAGATCTTTCATGGAGGGTAAGATTGGGATAATTTTGCTTTAAATCTCTAACCTGATCATTAATTTCCCTGGCCACCAGCTTAATACGGGCTCCAGGAGAATTTCCCAGGACAGACTGCAGTTTTTCCAAAGCCACATTTCCACCACCAATGATGAGCACAGACAATTCGTCGAGCTTTAAGAATATAGGATATAATGTATTGCTCATTGTTTTCAGAGTTTTAAATCGTAAGTAAAAGCCAGATAATACAGCCCTCCGATCTCAGGACCTGCCGCATATTGAAGATACCTGCGGTTCAGCAGATTGGTGGCTCCGATTTTCACATTTGCTTTAATTTCAGGAATTCTCCATGTGGCCTGTGCATCGATGGTATAGTAAGCCGGAATATTTCCCGATGCCAGCGGACTTTCCCATAAAAAGCTGTTCTGCCATCTAGCTGCTACAGTAAAACCTATATTTTTGACAACTTCTCTGTTTCCAAAGCTCAGATTGACTGCCCATTTGGGAGTATTGAAAGCTGTAATAAAAAGGTCTGAAGTGTTGGTAGAAATAAGATCATTGTAAGATACGTTCACATTCACATTATAATTCTTTACCAGATTATAGCGGATTCCTAGAGAAGTTCCCAGACTCTTGTAGGTAGTATTACTATTGGTATATACCCTGTACCGGTCCTGCTTGCTTCTGTCCAGCATGGCCAAAACAGCGTTATCCGTTCCTATGGTTTCATTTTTAGGGACAGCCACTTCTACCTGTCCAAGAAAACCTTCGTAAACATTGTAATAAAAGTCCCAATCGATGACCAGTTTGCTGTTAAAAAGGGCTGATTTATATCCAATTTCAAAGGAATTTACCTTTTCCGGCTGTAATTTAGGCAGGTTGGCGGCGGCTAACAAATTTCTGTTTTTCAAAGCGGCCTGGTTCTGGCTGAGTCCTCCGTCTACATCTTTATTCACTGCCCCTATAAACTGGTCGATGGAAGCCAGCGTATAAGAATTTTCAAGGTAGCCCAGTCCTTCGTTCGCCATAGAAAGGCCTCCTACTCTTCTTACGTTTCCGTTATTCACAAAAGATAAGGCTTCAAATAAGGAAGGAAAGCGGTAACCGTTCTGGAAAGACACTCTGAAGTTATGCTGGTTAACCGGAGAATACACAAGGCTTACACGCGGATTGAACTTGGTTTCAAATTCCGGGTTTCTGTCGGCACGCAATGCCAGATTCACTTTTAGTTTATCGTTGAAAAAAAGTTTGGTAAGCTGGGCAAAAGCTCCATACTTCTGATAGATTACATTTTTCCCGAAAGTACCGTCCGGCAAAGGAATATTTCTTTCACTGACAGGTCTTCCGAAATCCACAAAATTATTCCCGTCCGGTGTGATGCTGTAAAGGCGGTAATCTGCTCCTGCCAATAGACTGAATACTTTGATGAACCTACTGAAATCATAAGTAATTTCTCCCTGGTAAAAGCGGGATCTCTGGTCAAGCTTTGCCCCTCCGGTGGCCGGAGCTCCAGCAATTCCTGAGTTGGCGGAATCCCAGTTATTAATGCCAATGATTGTATTTTTTAACTGTTCAAAAGCGGCTGTTCCGGGTAATACTCTGTTCTTATCTGCTTCCTGTCTGGCTAAAATAAAGGCATCATTCAGATTGACTCCGGAATTGAGCCTGTCCTGTAAAGCGGACTGAAATATATTTTTCCAGTTATTATTGGAAAGGTTGGTAAGATCCAGATTATCTGCCAGGGGTTTCAGGTTATAAGAATCTCCTGTATTTTCTATCGACATATAAGCTCTGAATGTCAATTCTTTACCTGTAAGCTCCACCTTGTGGTTCTGAACGGTGGCATTCTGCAGGCGAATTTTATTTCCCCGCTGGAAAGTTCCGTCCAGCAAACCGTATCGGTAGACGTATGATGTTTTCCACTGATCCCCGAAACGGTAATATAATCCGGCATCAAACTTTATATTTTTTACTTCCGGGCTTATCAGATCCTTTTCATAATAACCTGTCCTGGAAACATTAAAGGTTGTTGGTTTTCCATTATAATTCACTTTTACAGAAGTCCGGTTGTTTCTTTCATCCCCGTATTTGTTCCAAAGATCTTCGGCCGGATTGTTATTTAAAGAAAAATTGGGATTGGCCGTGATCAGTGAGTTAGGGTTCTGATCTGTTCTGTTGTCCGAAATCCAGTCTACACCGCTGAAATAGGAACCATTGATTTTTACCGCAAAGTTTTTATTAATCACCTTCGCAATTCTGAATGCGCTTTCTCCTAAAGCAGCGGTTTTGTGATTGATATTGTCGACGTGGTTCACGCCTCCCCTGAAATACAGGCTTACTCCTTCTGAGGTAAAAGGGTCTTTTGTCTGAAGACTGGCCAAACCGTTCACCGCATTCATTCCGTAAAGAGCTGAAGCTGCCCCGGGAGTAATCTCCATGGACTGGATGTCCAATTCTGTAGGACCAATGGCATTTCCCAGCGGAACTCCGAGTGTGGCAGACTGCACATCTACTCCATCTACCAGCTGCATGAAGCGGAAGTTATTCGGGGAATTGAATCCCCGGGAGTTGGGAACTTTTAAGGTAAGACTGGAGGTTAAAAGCTGCAGCCCTTTTACATTTTCCAATGTTTCGTAGAAGCTGGCGGCCGGGCTTTCGCGGATGGTTTTAATATCAATCTTTTCAATCGCAATCGGTGACTTCAGGATTTTCTCAGGAACACGGGAGGCTGAAACCACAACTTCATTGATGATGGTATTCTGAGGATTCAGATCTATTGAAATTTTATTGGAAAGTGAGAGAATTTCAGTGGTCTGCCCGGCAAATCCATCTTTGGTAATAACAATTCTGAAAGGTATTTTCACTCTTGTCCTCAATGTAAATGATCCATCCTGATTTGTTATGGCAGTATCCTGAGTTTTTTCAACCTGAATCTGTGCTCCGGCGATGCCTTTTTGAGTATCCGTATGTTTAATAATCCCACTGACTTCAATTAGCTGCTGAGCCTGTAAAGAGCCCGTGAAGAAAAGGATTAAAAAAGGAATAAAATATATTTTCTGTTTGGAATATTTAGGGTGTATGGATTTCACTTGTATAAAATTTTAGGATTTAAAAATGATTTATGTGTTGTCTATTAATGAACAGCACATACACATTCGTATTCCTAAAAGATTCCGGTTATGTTTTCCCACAATTTTCTGTTTGTAAAGAAAGTTAGTCATGTTTTTTTATTTTAGGGTTTGTAAATAACGGTAAGAGAAATCTCCAAAGGTTTCGCCGGGATTTTTTTGTTCAGAGTATGTACCAAACAGTTCATCAAGCGTCTGCAGTATCTCTTCTTCACCCAGGTTTTCTTTAAATTTAGTGTTCAGACGCATTCCCAGCCTGTCGCCCCCGATATGGAGATTGTATTTGCCGTAAGCTGTTCCCACAAATCCGATTTCGGCATTGGGAGATCTTCCGCAGCCGTTGGGGCAACCGGTCATTCTGATAGTTATATCTTCGTTCTGAAGGCCGTATTTTTCCAGAACAGGTTCTATTTTAGTGACTAAAGACGGCAGGTAGCGCTGCGCTTCAGCCAATGCCAATGAACAGGTATTCAGCGCCACACAGGCCACGGAGTTTTTACGAAGAGCACTCGCCTTATCCGTATATCCGGAAATTCCTGATTCTTTCAGTAGAACTTCAATTTCAGCTTTATCATTTTCTGAAATATCAGACAGGATCAGGTTTTGATTACAGGTAAACCGGAAATTCACTTTCCCTGTTTCTGCAATTTTTAAAAGCCCGGATTTTAAAGGATACCCTTCTATATCCAACACTCTTCCGTGTTCTACAAATAAGGTGTAGAACCATTTTCCTTCATGATTCTGCGTCCATCCGTAGCAGTCTTTTCTCTGCCCAAACTTAAATTCCCGCGCGGGCTCAAAGCTGAAGCCACACCTTTTCTCTACTTCTGTTCTGTAGCCGTCGATGCCCAGCTTATCAATCGTATATTTTAATCTTGATAGTTTTCTGTCACTCCTGTTCCCGAAATCACGCTGTACAGTAATGATTTCATACACCGCTTTCAGTACCTTTTCTTCTGTATCCACAAATCCCAGCACAGATGCCAGACGGGCATACGTGGCTTCGTTTCCGTGGGTAGCGCCAAGCCCGCCGCCTGCAGCAATATTATAGCCTACAATTTTATCATCGTCAATGATGGCAATCAGCGCAATATCGTTGATAAACACATCCACATCGTTATTGGGAGGAACTGCAATTCCTATTTTCAGTTTTCTAGGCAGATATCTGTCCTGATACAAAGGATCTTCCTCTTCTTTTCTGTTGATAATCAACTCGTCATCGATCCACAGATCATAGTAGGATTTGGTTTTCGGCAGACACATTTCACTGATCTTTCCTGCCAGTTCAAAGGCCTCCTGATGCAGAGGTGATTCGGAAGGGTTGGAAGTACAGGTTACATTCCGGTTTACATCACCACACGCTGCTATAGAATCCAAATGGTGAAGATTGAAGCTTTGGATAGTCGGTTTTACATGAGATTTTAAAATGCCGTGCAGCTGAATGGTCTGGCGCGTAGTAATTTTAATCACTCCTGTGGAATGATCGCCTGCAATATCATTGAGACCCACCCATTGTTCAGGCGTTAAAAAGCCTCCCGGAAGCCTAAGGCGGATCATGTAGGAATACAGCCATTCCAGTTTTTTTCTTACCCTTTCTTCACGTCTGTCCCGGTCATCCTGCTGATACATTCCGTGAAATTTGATGAGGGTCTGGTCATCTTCCCGGATGGCTCCGGTAAAATCGTCCAAAAGGCTTTCCTTTAAGGTGCCCCTAAGACCGTTGCTTGCTGTTTTTATTCTTTCTACGGGGGAAAGGTTATTTTTATCTGTCATTGTTATCCGTTTATGATTTAATACACATCTTTTACATATCTGCCGCTGAGCTCCAGCTCTTCAAGATAGACCTGAGCTTCTTCCAATGTCTGTTTTCCCTTATCCTGAAGGATGCCCAGAATTGTTTTTTCCACATCTTTACTCATCGGCTCTTTTGCTCCGCATATGTAAAGGGATGCTCCTCCTTCCAGCCAGTGGTATACTTCCTGTGCTTTCTGTTCAAGTCTGTGCTGCACATATATTTTTTCTGCTGTATCCCTGGAAAAAGCAAGATCAAGATGGGTAAGTGTTCCTGTTTTCAGAAAATCCTGAAGTTCGGCCTGGTAAAGGAAATCCGAGACAAAATTCCTGTCACCGAAAAAGAGCCAGTTTCTTCCTTCCGCACCCACAGCATCCCTTTCGTAGAGGAAAGATCTGAAAGGCGCAATTCCGGTTCCCGGCCCAATCATGATAATGTCCTTATCCTGGTTCGGAAGTCTGAAATGTTTGGCTTCCTGAATGTAAAACTCAAGGTCATCTCCTTCATTAAAGGCTGAGAGAAAGCCACTGCACAGTCCACTCTGTTTTTTATCGCTGATCAGAAACTCGGATTTGGCTACGGTAATATGAACTTCACTATCTCCGTGGGCTTCCAGTGCTGAAGAAATGGAATATAAACGGGGCGACTGACCTGTTAAAATGCCGATCACCTGTTCAAATTCTTCTGCATTTTTTACCGGATAGATCCGAAGCAGATCAATAAGGCTTAAGCGTACTTCAGGAATACTCTGACCGGTGATCTGTGCATATTGAGCGACTGTAGATTTAAGAAGATAACTGATGTTCAGATGCTTGTGTAATAATTCTTCTGCACTGGCTGTAATTTTTGAAGTTGTAATCTGCTTTTGTGGGTCAATCCCTGTCAACGAAATGATTTCATCCACTTCTGACTTTGGATTGAAAGCGATCACTCCCAAGGCATCGCCGGGGCTGTAGACAAGAGGTTCTTCCGTTTCTATTTCGATATGGTAGGTTTCTTTATCAGATTCAATATCATTCAGATTGATGATGGTTGAGATTTTTCCCTGGTATTTTTTTCTTCCCGTGGAAACCTTTGGCGCTGCCGTAGCTTTTTGGCTGCTTTCTGCTGTTTTACTGACCACGCTCAAGATGTGTTCAGCCCAGCTGTGGGACTCCTGTTCATAATCAACATCACATTTTTTTAATGGAATAACTCGCTGTGCGCCCAATATTTCAAGGCGGGAATCCACATCTTCTCCCGTTTTACAGAACAGAGGATAACTGGTATCTCCCAACGCCAAAACCCCGAATTTCAGATTATTAAGATCCGGATCATTTTCATGAAGATGATCATAAAATTTCTTCGCAAGAATCGGAGGCTCCCCTTCTCCCTGTGTGCTGATAATGATAAAGAAAAAGTCTTCTTTCAAAAGATCCTTCGGCTTATATTGGGAAAGATCTGCCAACTTTACCTGAATTCCTTTTTTCTTGATGATTCCTGCAAGCTCTACTGCCAGCTTTTTGCTGTTTCCAGTCTCGGTACCATAAGCAAGAGTAATTTTTTTCTGAGAAACGGTTTCAGCATGATTAGCCGGGAAAATAGTTTCCTGTACCGCGACTGATGACCCGGCAAGCCCTGCCAGAAAACCACTGGCCCAGACGGCTTCATCTCTGGAGAAACTGCAGGATATTTCCCTAAGGGCATTTAATTTGGCTTCAGACAGCATATTCAAATATATTTTGAGGGTTTGACACTAAGCTTCCGTTTGTTACAGATTTAAAATAGATCCCTTCCTGTATAGGTTCTTTCAGCCAGGAAAACTCTTCATGTAAATTCACCACTTTCCCGATAATAACCAATGATGGCGATACAAAATCTCTATTTCCCAATTTCTCGTGAAAATCTTCCAGAGAAGAAGTATATACTTTCTGATAAGGTGTGGTAGCCTGTTCAATGACCGCAATTTTCTTGTCATTGGTTTTTCCAACCGCTAAAAACCTATCTACCAATCCGTTCAGGTTTCCTTTGGACATATAAAAAACAAGGGTGTCTTCTGATGTTCCAAGTTCTTTCCAATAATCATCGCTGAGAATTTCAGTTTTGTAATAAGTCAGGAAACGGACTGATGTGGCATAGCCGCGCGCTGTTAAAGGTATTCCGGCATAGGCAGCTGCTCCTGATGCTGCAGTGATACCCGGTACTATTTCAAATGAAATGTGATGTTGTTTCAATACTTTCAGTTCATCCAGCATATTGGAAAAAAAGGATATATCTCCTCCTTTGAGCCTGACCACCATTTTTCCCTGAGCAGCATACTCAATGATTAATGTATTGATACGTGACTGCGGGGTGGAAGCATTTTTACTGCATTCTTTCCCCACATATACGATTTCGGCCTTTTTATTGGCGTAACGCTCTATTATTTCAGGGCTTACCAAACGGTCACATAAGATCACATCGGCTGAAGCAATGGCTTTTACGGCTTTTACAGTGATCAGATCGGGGTCGCCAGGTCCTGCGCCTACCAGGAAAACCTGTGGCGAATTGCTATTTTGTTTCATTTTTAAATCTTTTTATTAGGGACGTCTAGAAAAGCCCTTCTATGGACAGGTATCTTTCGCCGGTATCATAATTTACGGTCAGAATATTTGATCCTGCCGGTATTTCAGGCAACTTTTTGGCTACTGCAGCTAAAGCGGCTCCGGTAGAAATCCCAACGAAAAGTCCTTCTTTCTTTGCTGCTTCTTTGGTATATTCAAAAGCATCGTCTTTTCCGATCTGAACAATTTCATCCAAAAGAGCGGTATCCAGAATGGAAGGAATAAATCCAGCACCAAGGCCCTGCAGCGGATGCGGTGCCGGTGCTCCACCACTAAGGACAGGAGACAATTCCGGTTCTACGGCAATGACTTTGACATTCGGAAATTTCTGCTTGAGAACCTTCGCAATTCCGGTGATGTGCCCTCCGGTTCCAACGCCTGTGATCAGATAATCCAGCCCGTCGGGAAAATCTTTAATGATTTCCTGGGCAGTGGTTTCCACATGTACTTTTACATTCGCCGGATTATCAAATTGTCTCGGTATCCATGAGTTAGGGGTCTGCTGAGCCAGCTCATCAGCTTTCTCAATGGCTCCTTTCATCCCTTTTTCTCTTGGGGTCAGAACGAATTCTGCTCCGTATGATTCCATAATTTTGCGGCGTTCCAGGCTCATACTTTCAGGCATTACGAGAATCAGCTTGTAATTTTTTACGGCTGCAACCAAAGCCAGTCCGATTCCGGTGTTTCCACTGGTTGGCTCTATAATAATGCTGTCTTTATTCAAAAGTCCTTTAGCTTCTGCATCTTCGATCATCGATAAAGCGATTCTATCTTTGATGCTTCCTCCGGGGTTGGATTTTTCCAGTTTAATCCAAACCTCATGTTCTGTACCGAAAAGTTTATTAATTTTTACGACCGGGGTATTTCCGATGGTTTCTAATGTGTTCTGGAACTTCATACCGACTCAATTTTATGTTGTTTTTTAAATTTTTAAAACATGATTTTACCATTAAGGACTAATTAAGCTGATGATTAAGAAACTGATTCTTAACGGTTAACATTTATCCTTACTATATCACAAATGTTAAAGATTCCGGGAGCGGCCCGTTGTCTTTTATTTTTATTTCACTTTTATTGTAGACCAGAGAATTGGGAGGTACATTCTGAGTAATCCATACGTTTCCTCCGATGATACTGTCTCTTCCTACCGTTGTTTCTCCACCTAAAATCGTTGCCCCTGAATAAATAATGACATGGTCTTCAATATTGGGATGCCTTTTTTCGTTGGCTTTATCTTTTGAAACATTCAGAGCGCCGAGGGTTACTCCCTGATACAGCTTCACATGCTTCCCGATATGGGTAGTTTCTCCGATTACGATGCCCGTTCCGTGGTCAATAAAGAAATGTTCTCCAATAACTGCTCCGGGATGAATATCTATTCCTGTTCTGCTGTGCCCATATTCCGAGATCACGCGTGGCAGGGTTTTCACTTTCTGAATCCACAGCTGATGGGAAATTCTGTAAACATACGTTGCAAAAAAACCGGGATAGGAAAGAAGGATTTCTTCCAGAGATTCCGTAGCAGGATCAAATTCGAGAATAGATTCAGCGTCAAGGATCAGTTTATTATAAATTTCCGGCAGTGCAAGAAAAAAATCCTGTATGTGCTTTTCGGCTGCAACCTCATCCGGTGCAATGCTTTTAACCAAATCCAAAAGAAGCTTTCGTAATTGTTCAAAATTATTCCGAAGCTGAGCTGCTGTATTGACCTCCTGAGAAAGAAACAAAACACTATACAATTCTCTGACGAAATCTTCCATCTTGGTTTTATCAAAGAAGCCTCCGGAACTGCTGTTCTTTTTTTCAAGGACTTTGTTAATAAAATAATCTGAAACTTCCATGATCTACTGAATTATACATGCTGCAACGGTTGCATTGGACGTTTCATCCACTAAAATGGCCGATCCTGTTTTTTTATTGCTTACAAAATCATCGAATACCAAAGGTTGCGCCGTACGTATCGTTACTTTCGCAATTTCATTGAGCTTTATTCCTTCCTCTACAGCTTCCTTTTCCAGGGTATTAACATCAATCTTGTATTCTACCTGTTTTACAACAGCTTTCAACAGTCTGCTGTGATGCTGCAAAACATATTTATTTCCGGGCTGAAGCCCTTTCTGATCCAGCCAGCACAGTAAAACCTCTATCTCTTTTTCAACTTTGGGAAGCTCATCTGCTGAGGTGAAGAAATCTCCCCTGCTGACATCGATATCATCTTTGAGCTGAATAACAGCCGGCTGTCCTTCAAAAGCTTCCTGAACCTCAGCACCATTGACCTCTATGGATGAAATTTCAGTAATAATCCCGGCAGGAAGAATGGCAATCTTATCTCCTTTCTGAAAGCTTCCGCTTACGATGGGTCCGGCATAGCCTCTGTAGTCATGTAGTTCCTCTGTCTGGGGGCGGATCACGTACTGTACCTGGAAACGGCTTCCGCTGTTCTGTTCCCGGTCAATCTGTACTTCTTCCAGATATTCGAGAAGGGAACTTCCTTTGTACCAACCGGTAACGGCTGACAAGGAAACAATATTATCTCCTTTCAATGCGGAAATCGGGAAATAGGTAACATCTTCAAGGCCCAGTTCTTCAGCAATTTTGGTATAGTCTGCTTTTATAGTTTCAAAAACCTCTTCCGAATAGTCTACCATATCCATTTTGTTGATGGCAACGGCTACTTTTTTCAGTTTTAGCAATGAAGCGATGATGGAATGCCTTCTTGTCTGCTCAATAACGCCTTTACGGGCATCGATCAGGATAATCATCAGGTCGGAATTGGAAGCTCCGGTAATCATGTTTCGGGTATACTGAACATGTCCCGGAGCATCTGCAATAATAAATTTCCTTCTGGATGTCGAAAAATACCGGTAGGCGACATCAATGGTAATTCCCTGTTCTCTTTCTGCACGGAGCCCATCCGTTAAAAGAGCCAGATCCACACCGTCTTCATTTTTGTTTTTAGAGTGTTTCTCAAGCACTTCCAGCTGATCCTGTAAAATACTTTTGCTATCGTAAAGCAGTCTTCCGATGAGGGTACTTTTACCGTCATCCACGCTTCCTGCTGTTATTAATCTTAATATATCCACGAGTTTTTATAAATGATGATTGATAAATGATGAGTAATAAGGAATTGGTAATGAGTAACATGTTGCATTCGCTATTGCTGATTACTCATCGCTCATTACTGATTAAAAGTAGCCTCCTTTCTTCCGGTCTTCCATTGCAGCTTCAGTCACACGATCGTCAATTCTTGTTTCGCCTCTTTCTGAAATTCTGGTGGCGACAATCTCTTCAATGACTTTGTCTACGGTAGCTGCTTCGGATTCTACCGCGGCAGTACAGGTCATATCTCCTACGGTACGGTAACGGATTCTTCTGGTTGTTATGGTATCACTTTCTTCCAGTACGGCAAATTCTGAATTGGCAATCCATTGCCCGTTGAGGTCTACAACTTCTCTGTCATGAGAGAAGTAAATAGATGGCAGTTCAATTTTTTCTCTTCTGATATAATTCCATACATCCAGCTCCGTCCAGTTACTGATCGGGAAAACCCTTACATTTTCTCCTTTGTGGATTTTCCCATTGAAAATATTCCAGAGTTCTGGGCGCTGCAGTTTGGGGTCCCATTGTCCGAATTCGTCTCTTACAGAAAATATTCTTTCTTTTGCCCTGGCTTTTTCCTCATCCCTGCGTGCTCCTCCGATGCATGCATCAAATTCAAATTCTTCAATGGTATCCAGTAGCGTAAAGGTTTGCAGCCAGTTCCGGCTTGGGAATTTCCCCTTCGGTTCTGTGAGTTTTTTTTCCCGGATGGTGTCTTCCACTTTTCTTACAACCAGATCCACATTCAGTTCTGTGGCCAGCCTGTCTCTGAAGCTTAAAACTTCCGGAAAATTGTGCCCTGTATCCACATGAACAAATTTGAAAGGAATTTTTCCGTGGGGAAATGCTTTTGCCGAAAGATGCGCCAGCACAATGCTGTCTTTTCCTCCGCTGAACAGTAAAGCCGGACGCTCAAACTGCCCCGCCACTTCCCTCAGTATGTAGATGGATTCTGCTTCTAACTGATCTAAATAATTTAAATGATATAATGACATATTGTATTTTTTATTGATGAACATGTAAACCGCATTCTTTTTTGTCTGCATCTTCCCACCACCAGCGGCCCGCTCTGAAATCTTCCCCTTCTTTGATGGCTCTTGTGCAGGGCTCGCATCCGATGCTTACAAATCCTTTTTTATGAAGATGATTATAAGGCAAATGGTGGTTTTGAACATATTCTGCGACCTGCTGCGTTGTCCAGTGAAGGATAGGATGGAACTTGATGATCTGATGATCCGGATCCCATTCCAGCTGCGGCATTTGTCCTCTTCCTGCGGAATGTTCCGAACGTAATCCGGTGATCCAGACTTTATATCCCTGAAGTGCCTTTTTAAGGGGAACTACTTTCCTTATATTACAGCAGGCTTTTCTCTGCTCTACGGACTGATAAAAAGAATCCGGCCCGTTTTCTGAAACAAATTGCTGCAGGGATTCCGGATCCGGATAATAGGCTTTTATATTTTTTTTAAAGAACGCTCTGGATGAGGTCCATGTTTCGTAGGTCTGTTCAAAAAGTCTTCCCGTATCCAGAGTAAAAATATCAATATCAAGATTTTTTATCAGGTGAGTGACTACCTGGTCTTCATAGCTGAAGCTGGTAGAAAAGATGACTTCTGCAGGAAATTTTTTTGCAAGAATCTCTAAAAAATCACTACTGAAAGTACCTCCAGAGGCCTCTTCAAGCAATTGATCGAATTCTATTTTCAGAGTATTTTCCATTGTGAATTGAAATTAACTTCTGCAAATATATATAAATCCTATTTATCCTACCAAATTAGTAGGATATAAAAATTAAAAAAAATTCAGCTGTTTTTTATGAAAGAAGTAAGGGTGGCTTCCATCATGCTTTTTCTTGTTTTTTCTCTTACAATGATCAGCTCATTTCGGAGATAGCAGGTTGCCTCATCGACACAATCATCACAGGGCTCATAGAAATTTATTGAAATACAAGGGGTTAAGGCAATCGGGCCTTCAAAAATACGGTAGATATCGGCCAACGAAATATCATCTGGGGACTTCAGCAGGTAATATCCCCCGGCGGTTCCCTGCTTACTGTTGACCAACTTGGCTCTTTTCAGCTCAAGAAGAATCTGCTCTAAAAATTTTTTGGAAATATTCTCATCCTGTGCAATAATAGCGGTTGACAAAAATCCCTGATTGTAGTTTCTTGCCAATCTAACCATTGCTTTCAAAGCATATTTGCAACGTTTGGACATCATAATTCATGCAAGTTATAACAATTTATTTGATTATCGAAATTGTGTTTCCGGATCAGGAAATGAAATGGCATTCAGGGCTGAAATTATGCTCTAAAACTTATATTTGAAAAATTTACATTGTATATTTGTTGAAATTTAAAATTCATGAGCGCAATAGAATTTAACCAAATGTGGAAAGAGAAATTACTGAACCGTTTTCTTGCCTATGTAAAGATCTACTCAACCAGCGATGCAGAAAGTGAAACAACACCTTCTACGCCCAGACAGTGGGATATTGCAAAATATATTGCTGAAGAATTGAAAACGATAGGCCTTGAAAATGTTTCTATTGATGATAATGGTTATATTATGGGATATGTTCCATCGAACCTGGACAATGATGACCGACCTACGATAGGCTTTATCTCGCATTACGATACATCTCCGGATTTCAGCGGAGAAAATGTGAAACCACAGGTTTGGAAAAACTATGACGGAAATGATCTTCTTTTAAACCAGGCTACCGGATTTACATTATCCGCATCAAAATTTGAAAGCTTAAAAAAATATATCGGTCAGACACTGATCACTACAGACGGAAACACGCTTCTTGGAGCTGATGACAAAGCAGGATGTGCAGAGATTGTAACGGCTGCAGAATACCTTATTGCCCACCCAGAAATTAAACATGGAAGAATTGCCGTAGGATTTACGCCGGATGAAGAAATCGGAAGAGGTGCCCATAAATTTGATGTGGCCAAATTCGGTGCTGAATGGGCTTACACGATGGATGGAAGCGAGGTGGGAGAACTTGAGTATGAAAACTTTAATGCCGCAGGTGCTGTGGTAAAAATCCACGGATTGAGTGTTCACCCAGGCTATGCTTACGGAAAAATGGTGAATGCTGCTCTTTTGGCTGCTGAATTTATACAATTGCTTCCTGCCAATGAGACTCCGGCTACCACTAAAGGTTTTGACGGTTTTTATCATTTAATGGACATTATAGCTGATATTTCTGAGGCTAAACTACAATACATCATCCGCGATCACGACGAAGAAAAATTTGAAGCCAGAAAGAAATTTATGGAGGAAAAAGTGGCTGAATTCAACCAAAAATATGGAGAAGGAACCGCTGAAGTGGAGATTAAAGAGCAATACCGTAATATGAAGCAGCAGTTTGAAGGGAAAATGCACATCATTGACCTTGCTGCAAAAGCAATGAAAGAAGCCGGCATTGAGCCCTTAATCAAAGCGATCAGAGGAGGAACGGATGGAGCTCAGCTTTCTTACATGGGACTGCCTTGTCCGAATATTTTTGCAGGCGGAATGAACTTCCACGGACCTTACGAATATGTTGCCTTGGAAAGCATGGAAAAAGCAACTGAAGTAATCATTAATATTGTAAAAGCATAATTCTGATGAAAAAACTTTCAGCATTAGCACTGATTCTTATGTTTTCTTTCAGCTATGCCCAGGTCTCTGAATTTCAGAAGGCAGATTCCCGGTATGAAAGAAAGATAAAGTCTCTGTACAAGAAATATCCGAAGCCTAATGATGAAAGAACCAAACAGGAATGGCTTCTCACGGAAGAAAAGATATCAGCCTACAAAAATGCTTTAGAGAAAATCTCTGAGGAAGAAAAGAAAACAATGACGGATGTTCCGCCTCCGGCAGCTGCCAAAATTACAAAGGAAGCGGAGTACGCAACAGGAAAGGCTTCGTTCCAAAAGCTTTTAAATGAAGCTGTAGATCTTACTTTCCTGAACTTTGCAGTTAATCCTTATAAGATAACTTTGAAATTCACTCTGGATTCTAAAGGAAATGTTTTTAATGCAAAGGTAAAAGGGAATAATGAAGATGTGAATGCTTTTATTGAAGCCGCTTTTTACCGTATTAAGGATAAAGGGAAATGGAAACCTGCGGAATCCAATGGAAAACCTGTCCTTTCTGTGGTCAGTCTTCCTTTACAGTTAAATTTCAGCAAAAAATAATAATGAAACCGTTGTGAAAACAGCGGTTTTTTATTTCTAAGAGCTTTTCAGCGCAAAATTTTCATTTTAAAACAATATATTCAAGGTGACAAAGACAGAATCAATTGACATTGATTGATCGCGTCCTCTACCTATTTCTCTTCCCGATGAAATGATTCATTTTTTTGGTATATTTACGTAAATGTCAGACTACTAACCTCAAAAATCAATTTATTATGAAAAAAATCAAGAAAATTTCAAGAAAAGATCTTTCGGTGATTCTCGGCGGAGGAGGTAGCGGATGCCATATGAGCGGCGATTCTGCCTACTGCTGGACAGACTGTGAATGTACTTTCGGAAAAGCCTGTGAAATGGATGCTGACGGAAATCCGGGAACATGTGTCGCGGTAGGCGGAGGAAATCCGGGCGGCGGCGGTGGTTGCATTCCACCTACCATCTGCGAAGAAGAACCTTTTTAATACAACTGACCGGAAGATATGCTTCCGGCTTTTTTATTTCGTTCATCCAAAAGCAGACCTTGTCACAGCATCTGTGCCATTCATCAAATAAAATTTTATGAGCATCCTAATCGTTGTTGCTTTGCATCAAATTATTAACAACAGTTTATGAAACAGCAGATTTTAGGACTCAGTACACTTTTATTATCTATTACCTGTTCGGTAGAAACCAAAGCACAACAGACCCCCGCTTTCCATATCGGGATCAAGGGCGGTGCCAATTTCACCAAAACCTCAACAGAATCTTCCACCCTTGAAGGAAAATACGGTTTTGGGTATCAGGGTGGAGTGATGACCAGGATGGATATCGGAAGGCTTTATGTACAGGGAGAGGCTTTATTCAACAAAAGAAAGACATCATTTGATTCCAAGGAAGGAAGTTCTCCGAAACTGACCTGGAATTCTGTAGACGTTCCAATCGTTATCGGATATAAGCTTATCAGCGAAAAAGATTTTAATGTAAGAGCGTTTGCCGGAGGTGTTTACAGCTATGCTTTTAAAAATAATTTATCAACATCAAAAGCTCTGCAGGATGGTTTTAAAAATTTTGACAAATCCAATATCGGTGTTACAGGAGGTATAGGGATTGATTATAAAAACTTCACGGCAGACCTGAGGTATGAAACCGGTCTATCAAGCATCAGTAAAGAATTTAAGTCGAAACCACACAGCTTTACGTTGGGAATAGGATATTTCTTATTCTAAAAACTTGAATTATCTTTACGTATTAGAAACTGCGCCCTGCAGTTTCTAATTTTTTATAAACCTACTCTATTTCTCCATGACTAAACCATTTATTTTAAGAGAATATATTTTTATTACCATTTTCTGGCTTGTATTTGCTGCTGCGGTATATATTAATTTACAGGCTACTTCTGATAAAGTTTCTTCTGTTTTTCAGACTATTGCCCTGGTTATTTCCTCGTTTTTTTTAACACGTTTTCTTACGACAAGGCTTCTTCCAAAAGCGTTACGGTTAAAAAAAATGAAATTATTCCTGATCCATGTCACGGTATCTATTCTTTTATTAAGCTTTATTTATTCTCTGATTTTCACTTATATTGAGATCAATTCAAAAAACCAGCTTCCTGCTAAATTTACCGATCAGCTTCCTTTTTTATGGCAGGGGTTTTATCTTGCCCTTCCAGCCTCTTTTCTCATTAACGGATCTACCTGCGGGATTAAGTTTTACCAGGAGCACGGAAGAATAGAGCGGGATCATATCCTTCTTCAGCAGGCCCATCTGGAAAATCAGCTCAAATTGCTGCAGGACCAGATCAACCCGCATGTGGTCTTCAATATTCTGAACCATATTCATATTCTGATGAGAAATGACACCCAACTTGCAGATTATCTGCTCCTTAAATTTTCCGATATTTTACGCTACCAGCTTTATCACTGCAACCAAAATCTTGTCCCTCTGAATAAAGATATTGAACACCTTCAAAATCTTGTAGAAGTAGAAAAATTAAGGTGGGGGAATGAGCTGGAAGTACAATCGGATTGGAAAGCTGTAAATACGGCATCATTTATCGCTCCTCTCCTGCTTGTACCATTTATTGAAAATGCTTTTAAATATGTCTGCCGGCTTCCCGGGCACAAGGGTTATGTAAGAATATCATGCGCTGAAAAAGACGGTTTCCTTTTATTTTTTATCGAAAATTCCTATTCTGATGTAGCTGGCTACAAAAAGAAGGAAGGAGCCAGCGGAATTGGCCTTCAGAATGTAAAAAAGCGCCTGAAACTGCAATATTCGGGCATCCACGATCTCAAGATTGAGACAGAAAATAATGTGTACAAAGTCAATTTAACCTTAAAATTATCTGACACCGATGAGCAGTAATACTCCAAAAATGAAATGCCTGATTATAGATGACGAGCCTCTTGCAAGATTTCACATGAAAGAACTGGCCGATCAGATTGATTTTTTAACGGTTGAAGGAACCTGTGCTACCGCTCTGGAAGCTGACACCGTGGTGAAGGAAAAGGAAATTGACCTTCTTTTCCTTGATATCAATATGCCGTATTTAAACGGACTGGAGTTCCTGGAACAGCTGGAAAATCCTCCTTTATGCATTTTAACAACCGCTTATTCAGAGTATGCATTGGAGGGATACCGCCTGCAGGTTGTAGATTATCTCCTGAAGCCGATTGCTTTTAACCGCTTCTACCAGGCCGTGAATAAAGCTCAGCAACAGTTCATTATCTCGGAAAAGATGAAGAAGAATTCTTTTGATGATCCTTTTCTGTATGTAAGGCAGTCTGACACTTTTGTAAAGGTATCCTGGGTTGATATTTTGTATATTGAAAGTATGCAGAACTATACAAAGCTTCATTTTAAAGATAAATCCCTAGTGATCCACCAAACAATGAAGGCTATTGAAGAATCCCTGCCTACGGAACACTTTTTCAGGATCCATAAATCTTTCCTGATCAATATCACCCATATTGATATGATCTCCGGCGGCCGGCTGTTTATCAATAAAACTGAGCTCCCTATTTCCCGTACCCGAAAGGAGGAGCTGCTGAATCAGGTGGTGTATAAGAAGCTTATCAGTAAATAGTTTAGAAAGAAGACGGGAGCGGGAAGTTTTTGAAGTGGATCACTATCATTCTGCTTCCTTTTATTAATATCTGTACAAGAATAACTCTAATAGGTGAAGACATGCAATAGACGTTGGATATTAATTTTTTCTCTCCCATCTTCCATTGATTTCTTACGGCATATTCCACCTCAGCGATACTGCAGCATAAAATGTGCTGGCAAACTTCGGGTCAGCCATTTTTTTGTCTTTAAAAATGCTTTTGATTTTTCTGTCGTTTTCATTGAAGCTTCTCAGCAGGGCTGTTCCGCCCGTAAAGCTGAGGCTAAGCTTATCATTCAGTTTTATTTCAGGTCTGATTCCGGCTGTAATCTGCTGATATCCCAGCAGCATTGATTTCCCGTCTTTTTTTCTTTCCACGGTCATTCCGCTGAGGTTTACAACAGCTTTTAATACGAACCTGTCTGAAACCAGGTAACCGGCTTCCATTCCTTCCGGAAAATTGATATTGAACTTAACCTTTCCATTTGTTTTCCAGTCGAAATAGATCCACGGCAGGATCATGGGAACCCCGAACGCGGTTGTAAGTACCGGACCTGCTCCAAGGGCTAAATTCGGATTAAAATGTCTTATAAACAAGACTCCTCCCTGTCCCAGAATATCATCAGAACTTATTTGCTCAAGATCGGTATAAATTCCGACCGAGGCAGTCATCATCATGCTCCATTTTTTCCCCAAGGGCCTTAAGTGCTGGAGTCCGGCCTGCGCATTGAGCATCTGGTCAGGAAAGAGCTGTTTCTCATAGTCTTTATGGGTCATTTTGACATAAGAACCACTGAGCAGTACGGACCAGGCCTTTACCCTTCCGCTGCTGTCTTTTTTCATTGAAAGCGGAATACTTAGGTTGAGATCAGCACGTTTAAAATTGCTTTTAGAATTTGTTTTTACGCTATCCTCCGGACGGATATAACTGGAGAAAGGGATATATTCGGTTTTAAGCTCGCCGGATACTCCTGACTGCGCGCTAATCCAACACCCAAACAGACAGCCAACAGCTGCCAAAAGATTTCTCTTCATATTTTAAATTTTATGCAAAGAGAGACTTTTGTGGATGGCTTACAAAAATTACTTGATTAAGTGTCCGGATGGTATGACCAAACGGAGAAACAGCCTGATGATCTAATATAAAATTATAGGGCCACTTTTTTATTTTTAAATGAACGATAGGCAAACCAAACGGCAATGCAAGCAATGCCTGCCCGAATCAGCACCATCGGCATAATGGAATCTGCCTCTAAGAAACCAGCAAGTCCTGAGAGTAAAAAGGTAACCATGAGCTGCATAAATCCCATTACAGCAGCAGCAGTTCCACGTCCTTCTTTGAAAGGTGATAAAGCATGAGCAGAAGTAATCGGAAACAAAATTCCTATGGCCAATAATGACAGGTACAGCATCATAATTTCCAGTGCCACTGAAAGATTTCCGGCTACGATGAGGATGTGAAGGCTGCATACCGCCAGTAAGATCAGGGTAGCTGATAATAAAAGCTTTGTGTCATTTATTCTCTTTATTAATTTAGGGGTAAGGTAGGCTGCTGTTATCAGGGCTAATGAATTGAATCCAAATATCAGACTGAAAACACCGCTGGAGAAGCTGTGGAGCTTCATAAATAAAAACGGGGCATTGGAAATATAAATGATAAGGGAAGCAAAGGCGATACTTCCAATCATGGTACTGCTGATGAATTCTTTGTTGGAGATTATTATTTTCAGATGGTCTTTTAGTTTTTTTTCATCTTCTGTATGATCGGAAAGTGTTTGCTTCGAATTGGTTTCAGGAACAAATTTAAACACCATAAACAGGGTTATCAGGCCAAGAATAGTTAAAAAAGCAAAGGAACTATTCCATCCCCAGAATTTAAGAAATACACTTCCGAGTAAGGGAGCAATAATGGGGGCAATACCGCTTATCTGAGACTGCTGAGAAAAGATGGCTACAGATTTTTGTCTGTCGTACAGGTCAATAACGATTGCTCTTCCGATTACAATTCCCGCACTTCCACCAAACGCCTGAAGAAAACGCATCGCCCAAAGCACGTAAATGTTTTCTGTAAAAAATATGGCTGTAGCACCTACAATAAAGAGGAAAAGTCCACAATACAGCATGGGTTTACGTCCTGTTCTGTCAGACAAAGGCCCCCAAAGTAACTGTCCGAAGGCAAATCCTGCAAAAAACACAGAAATTGAAATCTGAATATGTCCTATATCGGTTTGGAAAATCTGGGCCATGCTCGGAAAAGCAGGCAGATAAAGGTCTATACTCAGTGATTCCAGGGTGTTGAGCAGTGCCAGAATAAATACTACGATACTTAAGTTTTTCATAAAGGGGGGGGTAAGTCAGTAAAAACAATCCGCAAAGGCGGTTTTTCTTCCGGCAAAATTGCTTTAAAAAGTAAAGCAACTCAATACAAGAACTGGAGGAACACTGGTACAAATTGAGGATTTTATTTTATACCTCCCTTATTTAATTCAATTTTAAAAGAATATTTTGAAGATTATGACTTCCCTGTTTTAAAACCTTCAGGATTCTGACCTGTCTGTTTTCTGAAAAAACGGGAGAAATAGGAAGCATCGCTAAATCCAAGTTTAAAAGCAATTTCTTTAACGGTTAATGCTCCAAAGCTAAGTTCTCTTTTAGCTTCCAGCAAAAGACGCTGGGCAATCATTTTTTTCACGGTAGTTCCTCTTGAACGGCGGACAATATCATTAAGATGATGAGTACTTATTTTAAGCTGTTCTGCATAGAAATTGGTATCTCTTTGGGCAATATAATGCTCTTCTATCAGGCTTATTAATTTCTGGATACGCTGCCTGTCATTAATTGAAGGGTCCTGTAAGCTAATCTGTTCTGTAAAAATAATACAGAATGCTCTCAGGTAGGTTTTTAATAAATCGATCCTCGACATGCCATTATATTCTTTCTCTATAAGCGAAATGACCATACTGCAGGCTGTCTCATTTTCTTCGTCCAACAAGAATGGAATTATTCCTCCGGTCAAGATGGATTCAATATCACACGCTTCTTTGAATATTTCTCTGCTAACGGCAAGTACATATCCCTTTTCACCTCTCAGCTTCATATTGAATACCTGGCCGGGTGCAATGATACAGATCTGGTTATTTTTGAGGCTATAACTTTCAAAATCCAGTTCTAAATAACTATCTTCTTTCACTTCCTGGAACCATATGATTTCAAAGAAATTATGCCGGTGAATATCATTAAAATTCTCCGGATGACCAGTGTCGAGAGTCATTAGCTGAAACTGTTCGGTGGTGAGATGGTGAGTGGGAATGTTTTTTTCGGATGGGGGCATCTTTGTTTTTGAATGATAAATGTAGAAAATATTTGCTTATAAAAAGAACCGCTAGAATATTGCAATGGATCTTTTATGGTATGAAGCAATGAATATTCTGTAAAAGCTAAATTATTTCTTTAATAAAAGTAGGTATATTATAAAATGAAAATCCCGCTTTTCAGCGGGATTTTCACTAACCATTTACAATAAATTTATATGTTATAAATATCATTATTAAAACGATTAACACATTGATTATATGAGCAAAAGTAATAAGCTTTTTGAAAAATAATAATGTTGATAATTGTACCAAAATTAGAGGAACTATTATATAAAGATCAACATAATATGCCCCAAAAAAATTTTTTGACGGTACTAGGTTTATAACTAAAGTTAAAACAATAGAAATAACAATACTGGCATATATTATTTTACTTGACCCCATTTTGCTGTAATTTTCGTCCTAATTGTTCAATTCTTTTATCTACTTCTTTTCCTGGTCTTGCTAAATCAAAATGAGCACCATCATCACCATCTCCCAAAGGACTGTTTTGTATTCCTCCTCTTATAAATTGTCCTTCAGTTTTAGGATTACTTAAATGGTCTCCTTTAATATCTTCTCTTATTATATTTCCAATTTTACCTGCTTTTTGATATTCTTTTAATTTATTCATCAAATCACTATCATCAGATGTAGGACTTCCTACTAAAATTAAATTATCAACTTTGTATCCCTTATCTGCTAGCCCGATTGCAAGATGTTCTTGTAAAACAGAACCATAACTATAACCAGTAAGATTTAATTGCTCGCCATCTTTTAAAGGATTTTTCTTTAAATCATTTAAAATACCTTTCAGTGCTATTTTATATTGTTTATCATCGGAAGCACTATGCTTTTGAGATGAAGAAAATTCTGGATTCGTCCAATATGCTTGTTTATTACGAAAATCATTTACAAACCCTATATCTCCAATTTTACCATGGCTTGCATTAACTCTTTTAAAGCCTCTTATCCCTAACGATGTCCATATTGATTTAAAACGACCTATATAATTCCATCCATCAGAATCATTTCCTGCCCCTCCAACGAAGTATACCCTACGACCGTCAGGGTCAATGGCATTGATTGGGTTTTGCATACAATACACATAAGGGCTCCAAGAGGGATACTTCTCCGCCAAAGGATCCACATTTAACCAAAGAGAAACTCTAGGATTATAATACCTCGCTCCATAATAGTAGTACCCAGTTTCAGCATCAAGTTCCTTGCCATTAAATTTGTATGGGCTATAGTTACTGTTTCTGTGATTTTCCACAAAGGTTTCGCCACTTGGGAAGTATTCTATATTTTGGGTTACCTCTCCATCTGCACCTGTAATAAAGCTGCTTGAACCTAAATGATCCGGATGGAACCAATAGATTTCTTTTTCCTTATCTCCTGCATAATCATTAACACAAGCTCCATTGTATCCTGCATTTTGCCCATAGTTAGGTGGTGGCGTGATGTTGTTCTGTTGCATTACTGTCAGACTGCTTTGTGTAGAAGTTTGTAAAATGGTATTAGACACATTGGCTGGATTAATAGGCGGAGTGCTTCCTGCAAATGGGATGATTAGCCAGTTACAATCAAAAACTCCAATATTATCGCTTGTTCCATTCTTAGTTACTATTCTCTGGGATCCTGCATAATAATGTTTTGTATAACGAGGAAGTGATACACCTCCAAGGCTATCAAAATAAAGGTTCATTGTCAACAGTCCATTAGGGTAAATAGTTGCTGAATGGTATGTCATAAGTGTCTGCGGCCATGTATTTGTCTGCTCTGCTCTTGTTCTGAAAAGCATCCCTGAATACATTACATCTTTAATAATTCTTTCTCCTCCCGCATCATAGGTATAGATCGCTGCTCCGTCAACTTCAGGAGTAGAAGGATTAGTATCTACAAAACGAAGGCGGTTTTCCTCATCCCACTGATATACCGCTTTTGCTTCAGTATAAGTACATGTTTCCTGTTCAATAGTCGTAGGATTTCCTTTTGCATCATATTTATAATGTTGGAACTTCACTCCCGGATCATCCGGATTGCAACATGTAGATGATGGGACTAAATTAGGTTCATCTACAATGGTTGTAGGAGCATGTGGATGTGAAGAATTTTCATACTTGTAGTTCAGCCTGTAAGAGGTTGGCTCCATTGCCGTCCAGTTATTGTTGCTGGCACCTGTCGTCCATTCATGCTTCTGGGTTTTGCTCATGATATTGTGCATATTATCATAAGACATGGCAACGGTATACCTGTGGCGCTCTTCCTGAGCCTGCGTATTGATGCCTCTCCAATTTCCTGAAGCAGAAGTCAGACGGTACAAGTCATCATAACCGAATGCATAATTGGTTCCTCCTCCTAAAAGACCATTTACTACAGGAGCGTTGTTATGAACCTGCATTACGTTAGATACCACATCGTATTGGTATACGTTCTGCATGAAGAATCTGTTGGTATTGGTATTTTGAGCATACATTTTCAACAATCTTCTGCGATTAGTCTCGTATTCGTATGTTGTTTCCGTACCGTTTCCATTTTTCAGGTATACTCTCTGTTCAAATTTATCATATCCAAGACTATTGATCATCGGATAGGAATTACCGTCTTTTACAGAGGCAACATTATTTAAGTTACCTGCCCGGTTGTATTTGTATGTTAATTTTTCTCCATCCGGATAGGTAATGGTTTTCACACGGTTCCAGGTATCATACTGCCATTCTGTTCCGAACCAGTAAACCTGTGCTCCAGGTACTGCAACTGAACGTCTTTGGTAGGTAAGTTCACCCAGTCTTCCGTATTTCAGATACTGCGTTCCTGTAGCGTCTGTCTGATACCATAATCTACCTACCGCATTATTATCCATTGCTGAAGCATCCAATGCATTTCCGTAGTAATATTTTACGTTGTTTTCCGGATATAAAGGGTATTTAACTTCTTTCAGCCTTGAATAGTCATATTGATATTCTACTGTTTCATTGGCTGCATTAGTTTTAGAAGTCATATTATTGGCCGGATCATACTTGTAAGTGGTAACTCCACTATCCGGATGAGTGTAAGAAACCCTTCTTCCCAAATCATCATAAACAGATGTCGTAATATTACCATTTACATCTTTTACCTGAAGAATTTCGCCGATAGCATCATGGGTAAACTGAGTTTTGATATCTCCGGTATTGGAAACTTCATGAACCGAGGTTGTTCTTCCTTTGATATCGGTATATGTTTTTTTAACGCTTCCCAATTCATCTTTGAAAACGGTTTCAAACATATTTCTTCCCTGGAAGTCTGTTCCAAAACCGTAAGTAATTGTTGAGAACAGGTTTTCTCCCGGCAGTTTGGTATAAACCACCCTGTCTAATACATCATACTGGTTGATGGTAGGTTCAATATTATCTACGGCAGGATTATACTGTGTATTATTTGAGCCAACACTTTCAACTGTAGGATAGTAAGTTTTTAAAGCTCTTCCAAAGGCATCTTCTTCTACTTTTCCTCCTACAATATATTTTACTCCTTCATTATGAATATCTCCGGTTTTCTTCACCTGAACCGCTCCTCCAAAACCATCTGCAATGGTGATGGTATTAATAGTGCTGTCTGTGTATTCCGGATCATAATGTTTTGTTACTGCAAAAGACTGTGCATTGGAAGCATTAAGCGGAGCATACGTAATCGGGTTATATTCAAATTTTATAGTCCATGGAATGTTGTTAAATAATTCGTATGGCCCTGTAATTTCTGTAGTTCTTGCTTTGGCATCATATACATACTTCATTGGCTGCAGGTTCATATCCTCAGTATAAGTAGGCACTCCGAAACGGAAATCATACTGGGTTTTGCTGCTGTATCCAAAGGCATCCTGAACTTTTACCGGATAAGTTTTTACATTATCATCATAGGTATACTGCTGGAAGAATCTTTGGTTCTGAACATTTGCAGGACCAGTAGACTTAGTTATATTTCCATAAACATCGTACTCAAAATCATAAACGGAATAATTCGTTCCCTGATTAAGAATCGTCATTTTAGAAATATTCCCATTAGTATTATATTCTGCTTTTTTCTCTCTGGTTACAGCATTTGCTGTGTTTTTAACTGAGGTTGGCATAATGATATATGCCGACGGATTAATTAAAGTATATACTACCTTACTCGTTAATATTTCAGATGCTCCAATATCCGGATCTCCTGAATCTTCTATATCTGTAGCATTACCCCACTGGTCATATGCGTTTATTTTTGTAATGGTGGTTTTCCACCCTGTATCTCCTTCAGTAAAGTGGGAATTTGTATTCTGTAAGGCTACAAAACATGCAAACTCTTGGTATGTTTTTTCGTCCTCTTTTTGTTTATATAAAAAAGAATCATTCGTATTTTGTATCTTTTTTAATGAATAGTTGTTGACTTTGGTTGTCCATGTTTTGTTGTTGACATCCATGAGTCTTTCTGTAAGTAATAACCCTTTTAAATAATAATTAGTATTATTAAATTTTTGGATTGTTTTCCTATACACAGCGTTTGAAGAAATCCCCCCCTGCTTAGTATCAATCTGATTAATTGTTACATTTTCAAATCCATAAAAAGCTCTCTCTCTTCTGCTGTGATAAGGATTCTGATACTCTACTGTAACTTTTGATACATCCGGACTAAAGGCATTATCTCCCGTAAATCCGTCATTTGTAGCTACGCTTTTTAATACGTATTTACTTTGAGGCATATCATAAGTGTTTCCTACTCTTTCATAATCAACTTCCCATGAGCCTCCCATCGGGGTGGTTACCTTTTTAAGAAGGTTGGTTACTCCTATTTGATTAAGCTGCACGGTAATGTTATCTGTATCGTCGGATTTTACAAAATCAGGATAGCCATCTCCATTCATATCTCTGAACGTCGCATGGGATCTTGAAGTTGAATTTCCTTTAGAAACGCCTAAAGTCACGTTCAGCTTCAACCCGCTTACTCCTGCAACAATAGGAATAGGAATTAAGATAGTTCCCGCTGCATTCCCTCCAACACTGATAGATACATCTTTATGAACATCATTCACATTCTGGAAATTTAAATTTAGCGGAGTGTCCGATATTCTATCTCCTAAATTAAGATATACTGTTGCTGTATTTCCTGAATATAAAACCTTATCTGCCAATCCATCCCCATTAATATCAACCAGTTCTTTTGTCGTGTTACTTGTATTAGAGCTAAAATTAACCCCGAATTCAAAACTTCCTCTGAATAAGCTGATTCCTCCTCCAAGTCCAAATCCATTTCCTACTCCCTCTGGCTTGATATCTGATCCCCAGGAATCATTTCCTGCAAACCCGTTACCTATATTTAGTTCAAAATTATTTGTATTAAACTTATCAGGAAGACCATCTCCATTGATATCCAGGAATGTCTGCTTTGAATGCTCAGTAGAAGTTTCTCCATTTGCACTGACAGATAATTTAGTAGCGGCTACCTTACTGTCAACTGAACTCTTGATTAAGTTATCATTAAATGCCCTGCTTTTTGATTTCTCTCCAGTTGTCTGTATAAAAGCCATTCTGGTAGATTCACCATGTACAAATGAATAACTTGAAGAAAGTCCTGATGAACTGGCTTTTGAAATTGACTGGCTTCCCACGTTTAAAGAAGCGCCAGATAAAAACCCTACCGGATAAGTGATTTTCACATTGGTTTTACTAAAATCATCCGGGAAACCGTCTCCGTTATAATCTAAAACATTTCGGACCGATTTGGCTTCAGAAAAAATAGTTTGGGATGCGTTCACTCCGGCAAAGCCAATACTTGCTCCGGCACCAACACTTATACTTTGATTTTTAAGCTGGATATTTGGTGCATTCAGCTCAGACCCGACAGCCTGGCTTAATGAATTATTATTAAAATTAGAATCTATGTTGTGTATTCCTAAACGAGAAGCATTGATGGTATTCTGAGAAATGTATATGGTTGGATCCACATCTGTCAATCTTCCTTTATCATTATTATTAATATTGGAATTAATGGTCAGGAAATAGTTCTTTGACAATGCTCCATCATTATCTACGATCGTAACATTACCATCAGGATCTACTGTAGGATTATTAATCGTAGGATTTGTTCCCGGATCTGTACCGTAAGCATTGCTTAGTTTCAAGCGGGTTTCATCTACCTTCATTTCAGCAGCTGTCCCACCATTAGCATAGTTATTGTTAATGTCATATGCTTCTACCACAGTATTCTTGCTTAAATTATTCCCATTCAGGATAAATCCACCCCACCCGCGATATAGTATACCGAATCTGCTGTCATATTCATTTGAGTTTAATGCTGATGTTGGTGTTTGCGGCCCTAAAACCGGTTTATGCGGCGGTGCATTTGTAAAACTGGTAATGGTAGTTTCACTGCCCGGATTTTCAATATATAATTTCGTAAATGCTGAAGGTGCTCCTCCAGGAGAAAATGTCAGCGTATAGGTATAAGTTCCCGGATTAAGCATTGTTTCCGAATATACAGGCATTCCTGATTGTCCGGATAAAGTTCCGTTAGGGAAAAATGTATTAATACCTAGTGTTGCTGATGTTCCCGCAACATAATTTCCTAATTCAAACTTCAGCATTGTAGCCTGACTGATTACAATTGTTCCTGTTTGCTGTACTGTATTTGAACCGGATAACTGTACCGATAAATTATTCGGATTGTCTATATAATTGAGACCATTGTTTATCAGGGTACCGCTAATGCTTGTGATATTATTGATAAAGTCTCTGTCGTCACTACTTACTGTTGTTTCCAGGTATATATTCTCATTTAAATCCTGAGAAACTATGGTGTATGGTGTTCCAAAAACTGGAGTTGCGTTACCGTTAACAACATTATAAACCGTCTTGGTTAATAATTTATTTTTAATTTTTGCCGAAATAACAACCTTTCCGCTTTTCCCATTAAAATTAGGAAGGGATGATGCCTTTACAGAAATCTTTTTCCCTATATCTCCCGATTGGGTTGCATAGGTTACAAAATTTCCTCTGTCATTATACATACTGTACTCTACCTGCAAATAGGTCTTTTCACCGGTTGAAGTCTCGGTAAATTCAGGAATTAATTTAAAGTTTGACCAATCGATCTGGGTATCTGTATATACTTTTACAGATACTTTATCATTTGGATTTAAATTCACCTGTGAACCAATAACACTATTGTTATAAGTAGAGGCAGAGGTGATGGTCATTGGAAACTGAGGATAATCTACATCATTGATTGTAAGAAATATTTTAGCATCATCAGACAACGGGATTGTTTTGTTTAAATATAAATTTAATGTTCCAGCATTTCCGACCATGAAAGAGCTGGTCCCGGAGTTTACAAAATCTTCCTGTGATTTATAGGTGGACAAATCTCTGTTATCACTATCAACAGCTGGAATATTTGGAGTTGAATAAGTAATTTCAGGATTCCATGTAACCTGATCAAGTGTTCCATCATATTTAGAAGATACTCTGAAATAAAGCTTTTCTCCTTTACTGATATTAATTAACTGATCTCCGAAAGAATGCAGGCTATAGTCTCCGGCATTAATATTATTAACTAAAGGATCATTATTTTTATACTGAAAAGAAATTGCAACACCGTCTGCTTTACTACAGTCTTCTTCCGGATTACATGATGCCTGATTCAGTTTGAAAGCATTTTTAACTGTAATCGTTCCGGATTTTGGAGCAACCCACGCACGAACAACGTCATGCAGTGGATTTTGTTCCAGCATCATCTTTTTTTCTGCTTTATCCTGATCATCAAATAATGAGATAGAAGGTTGTGCACCAATCGCTGTAATATTAATAGGATACGGCGTCAAACCGCTATTAGGATCAAATGAAGGAACGTTTCCTACGAGGCTGTTGAAGTATACTTTTCCGTTTTTAACAAAATCTACCAACCCATCATTATTGAAATCCATAAAATAGGATGAGGTGGTATTTGTGCTATTGGAGTAATCGAATCCAAGGCTTGCACCACTAAAATTAGCATCAATTCCTACTCCCCAGGATGAGTTTTTGGACTTTCCTATATCCTGTAAATTTCCAACATTCACCACAGGTCCAAATGCCTGAACCCCATTTGTTGCCGTTGATAAATTTTTAGAATAAGAAATAACCCCGTTATTTTCATACACTCTGTCCGCCAGATTATCCCCGTCTATATCTATTAAGGTGATTTTACTTTCTGAGGTTGAGTTGCTAATAGAACCATGCGCGCCTACAGTCCCTTGTCTGAAACTAAACAGACCGGTGTCACTTGTAGGAGGAGAAGATAAGTTATAAACCCCTACACTGATTCCAAAATTGGTTCCTGTAGATTTTCCCTGACTTCCGGAAAGCATGGTATATCCTTGGAATAGCTGCCCTGAAGAAAGCAAACCTGGAAAACTGGCATGATCCGGGGCTCCCCAGTTTATAGGCGCACCAAACATATTTGGAGCATCAGGAGCTTCATTATATTCTATCTTATTGGTATAGAAAACAGCGCCTGCTGCATCTTTTTCCGTTATACTTTTTAACAGGGACTTTTTGAAGGTTTTATCATCATTTTTGTATTCAAACTCATAGCTTCTTATGTTTTCATTACCATATTTAACTTCTACTTTGCTTAATCTTTTTGATTCTATCTGAAGAAACCCCAGTCGGCCATTAATCTGAACATCTTCTCTACCGGAAGTTGTTGTAAATAAAACGCTGTATTTTTTTGCAGGATTCTGCGTAGTATGTAGTGTATAATCTATTTCAGAAATATGTAATTCCTGACCCCCATTTCCAGGGCTACCTGTATAGGTAGACTTATCGTACTTATATAATACATAATTCCCGTTTGTGTCAATAGTCTTATACAAAGCCCAATGCCCGATATTTCCAAGAGTATCTTTAAGTATAGCATTATATTTTACACCTGTTTCGTCTCCTCCAAAGAATGATTTTGTTCCATCCTTAGATGTTACTATCCATACATAATCTTTAGGGTTTGTCCCTTTTCTTATGATCTTATTATAGGCCCCTTCAATTCTTGGATAAAATTGTCTGTCTGACTGTCTTGTTTTTTCAAATCCTTCATTTCTATTAGGCATAGCAAACACACCAGGACTTACCTCAAAAGTCAGCTGTTCTCCTCCTATTGAATACAATTCTGTTTCAGTACCCTGATTGTAAGTCGGCACTCCCCATCTTGTATCAATCGTTACAGCAGGGATAGACATATCCCAGCCGAGTCCCATCCAGCTATTCCCTCCTTCACTGCTGTAGCTTACCCCTAAAGACGGCTGCATTCCGGCTCTACCGGCAGGAAGTTTGATTGGAAAGTTTGTTGTAACACTCCCCATACTGTTAGGAGACGGCGGCGCAATACTTACAATTCCTTCGGAAGGGTTGGCTGCTTTGATATCTTTGATAGAGTTCGGGGCATAGCTTCCGGTTTCCGGAGATTCAGGAACTTTTAAAACCCCATTTACCATATCGGTAAAGTGAGTGGTTTTTGACACTAAAATATTCTGCTGTATATTAACACTGTCTTTGTCTAAAGCAATCCACTTTTTCTCTGTTCTGTCAAAATAAAAGGTTTTGATATCCTGCTCCGTATATCCGGTAGGTATTTTCTTTTTGTCGTATCCTAAAGATACTTTTGCCGGAGCCGAAAAATGATCTCCATGTGGAAGAAACCGGTAGCCTGCATTGTCTGAGGTGACATTTACCATTTCGGGAGTAAGTGCGGGCATATCTATGTCTCTAAGTGCGGTAATTGAAAAAACTTCTGCACTTTTAAGAGCTCCTTGCGGAATGTTTAATTCAGCTGAACTTAGACTAATCTTTTCGGCATTGCCTATGCTTCCAACAAATTTTGAAACAGATTGGGCATTGTATTTTGCTTCAATTGTATTTTCAAGATTCTGTTTCTTATTGGAGATTCCTATCCTAAGGTTTCTTACTTTATAACTATAATCTGAAAGATGAGGCAATGTAAAAATTACCGTATTTTTTCCCTGTCTGACAGACTGGTTCGCCATAGGCTCTGATTGATGTGTCCAATCAGAGTTTTTCCCGACATTCTTGCCTCCCACTGCCAAATCGTCATTGATGACTTTACTGACTTGTTTATAGCTGTCGACGCCATACAAATCATATTCTAGGGTATACTCATAAGCGGGATTTATTTTTTCATCCACAGAAACCGTAAAAATATTATCATAGATCTGATCAATCGGATGTTCAGCATTCGTTCCTATTATCCCTTCTCTGATATCGGAAATATAGTACCTTTTCTCACTGGACTTAGATACAGATGCCTTATTGCTGATCGTTTTATTGATAGAAACAAGCATTCTGTTGGCTGAGTTCTTATTCTTCCCATTAAAACTACTTTCCGGGATATTATCAGATACTTTAGAATCTTCTTTATTTTCTTCAGTAACATTATTACCGGAAATTTCTTTATTCGTACTGTTTCTTAATGCATCATTAATTTTCATTATGGGCACCACGCTTTCCTGCTTACTCAGATAATATGAATTAGCATAGGCATGAACCTGGGACCAGCAAGTGAAAAATATAATTGAATTAAGAAGTTTCGTATTCGTTCTTAAGACGCTTAATAAAGATCTTTTCATTCTTTTATATGTATTTTTTCATCCAAGGCACTTCTGTTTTATTTAAAGTGCCCTGGATATGGGTATTAATTTTGTACAATTAGCTTGAATACTTTGATTTCAGACGAAGTCTTAACAATAATTAGGTAAACTCCTTCTGTTGGAAGCGTATCTTTTATTTCGTAATAATCCTTGCCTTTGTCCTGTATGGTTTTTACCAATCTGCCGGATCCGTCATGTATTTTTATATCCACAGTTTCTATTTTATCAGAAATAATCCTGATAGTAAACTGTTGTCCTTTAGGTACAGGGTTAGGATAAATTACAATTCCGTTTTCTCTTTTTCTTGTCACTTTTACCGTATCTTTTTTAATACAGCCATCTGATGTTGTGACCGTTACGGTATATTCTCCCGGTTCATAAACATTAATATCAGGAGAGTTGCTCGTAAATCCGTTATCGGAAGTCCATGAATATACAGCATGTGGATCTGTAATGTGTGTGGATGCATTAAACTGAGCTGCATTTCCTGAAGAAATTGCCACATCCGGACCGAGGTCTAAATTAATAGTACTGAAATCGCTGACTGAAAAGTCGTAGGACGTTACATTATTATCAGCATCCTTAATTACCAGGTGATAATTACCGATTGCCAGGTTCGGAAATGATACCTGCGAAGTCTGGACAGTAATATTCTGTGTAGTTCCGCTACCTGTAAGAGCAACATTAAACGGGGCTTTACCTCCTTTAATATTTAAATTAAGCGTTCCGTTTGTAACGGTACATGTAGGCTGGGTAATCTCGTAAACAGATAAAATCTTATTTCCTAAAGCAAATGAGAAAACATCCGTTCCTGATAAGTCCTGATCAAAAACAACATCTTTAAAATGCACTCCCTGATCATTATCAATATGATCCATTGGATAGGCTTCAATATTGGAGGAATTAAAATTTCCCTGCCCTGTTCTATCCACCAGGAGCCAAAGTTTTTTATCAGCAGGAATCTGCTGAATAATATCTTTAATGGAAAACACCACTTCCGTTGAAATTGTCTGTGAGTTTTCAGAGGTAAATCTCGCTTTCCATTTTCTTTTTAACAATTGATATCCGAAAGTATCATTATCCAGCTCGAGGGGCTTTTTATTATCACCCCAGATCAAAAAACTCTGATCTGCAAATTGGGCATCATTGGACCTGTTGTCTGCAGCTAATTTCTTCGCTGCAATAATCAGCCTTTTGGGTTCTGATGAGCTGGTAGCCTGTTTTTGATAAAGGTCCGAATATCCGTCTCTTGCAATACCCGTGATACGGGCAGGATAATCATTAAAATCGGCCTGTTTCCAGATTTTTTTATTTTTAGAACTTAAGTATTCCGTATAAGGCATGGTAATCGCATATTTTACAGCCAGATAGGAATTCACCCTGTTTCGTTCATTAAGAGTAAGAATCTTTCCGTAGGCAAAAAATTCAGGAAGCTTTCCCTTAAAGTTCTGCCACTGATGACTTCCTTCATCTTTTCCGATATACATTGATGAAAGTCCTGTTTTGCCTATAACTTTAGTGATTTTAGCTGAAGGGTTTCCAAACTTTGAGTACAGACTGAAAGAAGCCAGAGTATCTATTGTACTGGTATTAATAAAATTAATCTGATCATTATTATATCTGAAAATATTCTTCGTACTGTAAAACAACTCTTTCTCATCTGTATTATCTGTAGTAAACAAAGCTGATTCCTGTGTGGGATTATTGTTCTGATAAGCCGTGAAGAAAGTCAGTTTATCCATTGTTTCTATTACAAAAGGAAACTTTAAAAAATCATCTGTTCCGTCAAAATTTAAACATTCATTATAATTAAGTAATGAATAAGCAGGTTTATTGACTCCCGTTAAAGCTTGTATCTGATGCTGGTTGCCGCTGTAATCCTGATACATCAGAGAGGGGGTCTGAAGCGAGTTGGTTTTATACCAAACACTTGTACCGCCTACTCCTCCGGGAGACTGGGCATTCGAAATACAGGCAAGTAAAACGCTGAGAACCGTAAATATTTTTTTCATATAGAGCGTTTTATTTTATTATCAGTTTTTTTGTTTCCTTATATTCGGCTGTTTCTATAGAAACCATATAGATTCCCTGAGAAAAAGATCTTGTATCTATTGTTTTTATGAATTCCCCTTTTGGAAATTTCGTTGAGCTCTGATCCGTTGATATCAGCTTACCTGAAGCATCATATACTGAGATTTTGATTGCAGATTCGCTCTGTAAGAAAAATCTGATATTTACTTCTTCTTTTGCCGGATTTGGAAACAGGGTAAAATGCTCAAGTGCCACACCGCTGCTGGTTGTGGAAAGAGCTCCTGCATCAACTCTTTGCTGGGCCACGTATCTTAAAGCAGAAATAATATCAAAACATGGTGTTATAAAAGCATTAAAACCAGCTCCCTGCTCAACCTGAAATCCTGGTTGCAAAAGGATATCCCTGGACGCGATGTATTCAACACCCTGAACCGGAGCAATGACTTTATTGCTTGCAACGATCTGCTTAGCTAATATTGTTTGAGTTGTTGTAATGTCATCTGCAGGGCTTACCTGGGTTTTCAGATCTTCTTTATAGCAGAAATCCACATTTGAAACTACAATTGAAAATGTCTGATTTCCACTTGGTAACAAAGGTGTTGTGTTTGTTTTTGGAGAAACAATGATTTTGTAGGTGACTTTCTGAGGGTTTTTAATATCAACCCTTTCTATGGTATCTACATCGTTTGTTGAGGTATTCGTTGCAGCACCTGTAAGATTACTCATTCCGCCTAACTTCCACGGATAGTAGGTACTCTCTGTTCCGTCAGGGTTTATTTTTACAATTTTTAAATCTAAATCATTAACTACATTCGGACTATTGAGATCGACCACATTACTCACCATGTTTCCCTGGGGGTCTGTCCATGAAATTGTAGCAGACAATGGCTGGGTAGTTTCATAGGGAACTACATACAGCGTATACTTATTCCCTTGGTTTAAAGTCACTTCTTTTATTAATGTCGTTTTTTTCTCATTATTAATAATTCCCTCAATATTATTATAAATGGCTTCTGACGCTCTTTTTGCGTCCGCCAGTCCCCAGCCGTATATATAATCGGGTCCTTCAGTTCCTTTATCGTTTGCAGTATGGGCCAGCAATGCTCTTACTGTAGAGGAAAGCATATACTTTTGTGACGGGTTTACGGATTTATAGTATTGCTGAAGAAGTGTAATAATACCGGAGACAACAGCTGCTGCCGAAGAGGTTCCCCTGTAGGTCCCATATGCTGCGTCATATGTTTCAATGGATGAATATATATTTTCTCCCGGAGCACAGATATCAGGCTTTATCCTTCCGTCATCTGTCGGTCCGTAGCTGCTGAACGCTGAAATGTCAAATGCTTCATCAGAGCTCATATTTATATTCTTCTTTGCGGAGGCTACAACCAGAACATTTTTGGCAATTCCAGCTCCTTCGAGCAAATCATATCCGTTTTTAGCAGAAACCTGCGGAACAATACCGGGGTCTATTTCTCTTGCATTTCCCGCTGCTTTTACAATTTGCAGGTAAGGCTTCAAATACATCAGATTATCCCATGACTGGGCGGTAAGATTATATTTCCCGAATTGATAGGTCTGAAGATACATAGGATCGAAGCCATAGCTGTTATTGGCCACTAATATTCCTGTTGTCCCGTTATAAGCTTCGGAGAGCATTTCCTGAACATCATTCACCCAGTCATAGGCATTGATTTTTGCCTCGTAAGCAATTCCTCTGGCTTCGGCCTCCCCGTTATTCCCCGCCAGTGTTCCTGCTATGTTGGTGCTATGTCGTGAAATAGTCTGATTTTGAGAACTGTCATAAGTATTGATTTTTCCGGATAATAGCTGATGGGTCGTTCTTGGTTTGGAATAATCCCATTGGCCAATAACCATATTGTTTCCGGTTATATTAAGTCCAATTCCACCACCCGGATATAGATTATCTGCCTTCGTCATTTTTGCTGCTCCTGCATTAAGAGTAGTATAATACATTGGCCGGCCGCTCTCGTCCGCTCCTATAAGCTGTTTTTCATTCCCTTTTTCAGAAATGAATTCTTTATGGCCCGAGCCTTTAAGCCTTTGAATTTCATTTTTTTGCTTTTGCGTATAATCCTGTACTTTTTTCTGAAAAGCCTGGATTTCACGTTCCTTCGGGTCTGTTTTTACTCCATCCCTGGTCTGTCCGTAGGATGAAAAAAAGAACATCACAGCAATCCCTAATATAGATTTATGGTAGATTTTCTGCATGTGAAAAAGTTTAATGTGTTTGTTTATAAAAGAAAGCAGCCTTAACCTTTGGTATACAATTAAAGGCTGTTACAATATTTATTGAGAAAAGCCAGAGCTGTTTTCTCCAGTTTATTTGCTCAGTGATTCTATCGTTTTTTTAAGCTCCTTGTTTTCGTCGCCTAATTGTTTTACATCTTTATTAAGCTGAATAACATATAGGGTTAACTCCTCTATTTTTTCAAGAAGTTTAGCATCCATTTCGCCTAAATTGATTCCGTTCTCTTTTACTTCTTTAGCAGAAGGGATATTCGGCAAATGTCCTTTTTCTTCAATATGCTTTTCAACGGTTTCTAAACTGTTGAGTTTGTAATCTTTTTTGAATACATAATCTGCCCAGCCGTTTGCAGCAGGGCTTTCAACTTTGATCTGTTCAGCTTTTATTCCTTTTCTTACATAGAAAATATAGTTAGGATCACTATCGTACTGATCTGTCCCTACCGTTACTTTTCCTGTATTGAATACAACAAGGTTACTTTTATGAACACTGTCCGAAAATTTTATTTTTGTAATTCCCGGTGAGTTAGGAGTAGTTACATCTGAATTTGGATCAATTGCATTGTTATTTGGCATATGAAACTCCATATTTCTACTCCCCAGATTTCTAATAACAATATCTGAAGGTACAGACCAGTTAGAGGCACAACCATTACAAAGTACACTTGCAATCTCTAATCTTCCTCTTGCTGTACCCGTTGCCGTTACATTGCCTATCACCATACCGTTAGCATAAGGGCCAGCAAAAACCCTTAACCTTTCCATATTATTAGTTTTAATGACTAGTTCCTTATCGTCGGTTGTTCCAATAAAATTGTCAGTTGGGTTTGTTCCCGAATTTCCGGTTAGATTCCAAGATTGAGAAAAATAGAAATTCGAGAAGGACACTAAAGCAAATAATAGAATTTTTTTCATAATATGTTTTCTTGTTTTTATTATGTTAGCTCTTCGAGCCACATATGATTATTTAATTTGACGATGGTTTATTGAGCAAGACTGCTATTGTTTCTAAGTTTATTATTCTCTTCCTCCAGCTTTTTAAAATCCTTGTTAAGCTTAATAACATATAATGTCAGTTCTTCTATTTTTTCAAGAAGTTTGGCATTCATTTCACCCAGATTAATTCCGTTTTCCACCACTTCTTTAGCAGAAGGGATATTCGGTAAATGACCTTTTTCTTCAATATGCTTTTCAACATATTCCAAACTGTTGAGTTTATAATCTTTCTTGAATACATAATCTGCCCAGCCGTTTGCAGAGGCAACATCTACTTTTACCTTTTCAGTCTTAATTCCATCTTTTACAAACAGCCTGTAATTGCTACAGTCTGAGCAAGAAGACAAAGAAACATTGTAAGCATTAACACCCATCAGAATTTTTCCATTTTCTCTTGCTGAAAATATAGGATACAGCCAATTGGAAGTAGAGATAGTTAAAAGCCCAACATCATTAGACTGAGGATGAACACTTTTAATCCATACCACATCTGTTCCGCTGTTCTTATTTGGGGTATTATCAATGATATCAATTCCGTCCCCATCAATTGTATTGATATTGAAAAACATTCTGCCGTCAGCAATTTTGAATCGTTCGGCGTTATTTGTCCGGAAGACCAAATCTTTATTATCTGTTGTCCCGATAAAGTCGGTTGCAGGATTGGTGCCTGCATTTCCCTGAATATTCCAAGATTGAGAAAAATAAAAATTTGAGAAGGACACTAAAGCGAATAATAGAATTTTTTTCATGAGATATTTTTTGTTTGCTATGCTAGCTGTTCGAGCCACATCTGATTATTAATTTTGATGATAATTTATTGATTAAGAGTACTGCTGTTTCTGAGTTTGCTAATCTCTTCCCCCAACTTTTTTATTTTTTCTAGACGTTTGGCATTCATTTCACCCAGATTAATTCATTTTCCATCATTTTTTAGCAGAAGAGATATTTGGTAAATGTCCTTTTCTTCAATATGCTTTTCAACATATTTCCAACTGTTGAGTTTATAGTCTTTCCTGAACACATAACCAGCCCAGATATGAAGTTTCATTGGATTTCTTTAGATATAATTTTACAATAATATATCTGAGTAAAACTATTCAAACTTTAAATTCTATAAAACGAAACATCCACTGAATTTATAAATCCATTGAATGAATTTATAAATTTGATCATAATCAAAGCGCTGAATTACAAACAATTAAATCAAATAGCCGTAATTTTTATCACCAAAAAGTGTCCTAATTATATAGATTGAATATGATTTTTGAATAAATTTGAAAATACAAACACACGCACAAATGATTTTAATAAAAAGAGTACTAATTGTACATGCTTTTCTTATAGGTCTAAAAATATTTTCTCGAAATGCGGCAGACCAAAAATTCTCAGCAGAAACAGATGACTTAATAAAAAAAGATCGAATGGATTTGGTGAACATCAATCTAAATAATGAAAATATAAAATTCAAGCCCCCTTCTGAATATTCATTACGTTATGATTTACTGATTAAACTTGATTCTGCCTCTGCTTTATATAAAAAAGGTGAATACCTGAATGCAGAAAAAGCTTACTTAACGATATTGAACAAGATTGAAAATAATAAGACCCAACTTACCTCTGCAGATTATGAAAACTTGAAGCATATTGGCATATCAGGACTGTTTTATATTGAAAAGAGACTGGGAAATGTTTCACAAGGATTAAAATATCTGCAATTTTTTTCAAAAAGGATGAACTCTGTACAGAAGAAAAAACAAAGACTTTTTTTTGCTGTTGCGAATATAGAATTAGGAAACTACAAAAAAGGAATTCAGACCCTTAATCTCCGAATAAATGACATTCTGCTGGATACAGGAGATGTTCTTTATAGTCATTTTTCTAAGCCGGAAGAGATTGCTCTTACTTATAATGCCAAGGGAGATGCATTTATTAAATGGTTTAAAGATACCGGCAAAAAGACGTATCTGGATTCTTCCAAAATTAATTATGAAAAGGCTTATAAAGTGCTGAAGAGATCACCAGATTACTCCCAATATTCCAAATCTGTACTGATTGACCATCTGGCAAATATTGCTCTGCTGAAAAAGCAATACCGCTATTCATTATCCCTCTATAATACATGTGAAAAGGACTCATTGCTTATGAAAGAAAATTTTTCAAGCGAGGCAATCTGGCTTGGAAAAGCAGAAATATACACATTTCTCAATAAAACTGACTCAGCATTTTATTACATTAATAAGCTAAATAATAAAGTAAACCATACCTATGAAAGTAAATTAAAAATGTATCATTTACTGAGCATTAACTATGAAAACACCGGGGATCATAAAAATGCCTATAAGTTTGCAAAACTCAGCATGGCTGAAATGGAAAAGAAAAAAAACTGGGATAATTCAGGACATACTTTCCTGAGAATGAATGAACAGCAGGAAATAACGTTTTTATCCGAAGAGATGTTAAATAACAATAAAAGATATAGTTTTCTGTCAATTGCTTTAATCATATTGATATTCTCCATAATTATACTTTATATCATTTACAGAAATAATAAAAGAAAGAAGATCATCTTCTCAGAGTTCCCTCAAAAGATTGATGAAATTAATAATTCCAGTATGTATGCTCTTATAGCTCAAAAAGAAGAAGTTCCTTTAATAATAGAAGATGAATTGGTTAGACGGATTCTTAAAAAAATTACCTTAATGGAGCTGGATAAAAAATTCCTGTCTAATGATTTCAAGCTTTCCCATATTGCAAAGCAGGTTAATACGAATACCACTTATTTGTCTCAAATAATAAATCAGCATAAAGGGATGACATTTTCAGAGTATGTAAATGACTTGAGGATCAGTTATATTTTAAAAGAACTAAGTGAAAATCCTAAGCTACGGAAATATACTATTAAAACAATATCTGAAGAGATTGGTTATAAAAGCGCCTCCACTTTTATCAATGCTTTTAAAAACAGAGCCAATATGCCCCCTTCCTATTATATTCAATTACTGGAAAAAAAATAAACCTATAAGATCAGAGAAGTTTACTATCTAAAAAACCACAGTATTTCTGCTGTGGTTTTTTACAATATTATAAATTAAATATAATTTCTATCCTTCCTGCTGATTCCCTAAAAAAGCATCCCACCCTTGTGCTGTAAGGGGAATTAACTGATTGGATCCTCTGGCAACCATATAATTTCCTTCTTCCTTTTCTACCGCATGACCAATGATTGTGAAATCCGGATGGTTTTTAATTTTATCAAAATCATTAGGAGAAATAGTGAACAGAAGTTCATAATCTTCACCACCGCTCAATGCAGTCATTACCGGATTAAGGTTCATTTCATCGGCTGTAGAAATCGTAAGGCTGTCCATCGGGATTTTCTCTTCATATAATCTGAAACCGGTTTTAGACTGGTCAGAAAGATGAAGGATTTCTGAAGCCAGCCCATCAGAAATATCAATCATTGAAGTAGGTTTGATATCCAGCTCTTCCAGCATCCCTTTCACATCTGTTCTGGCCTCCGGCTTAAGCTGTCTTTCCAGGATATAGTCGTAGCCTTCCATTTCCGGCTGCATATTTGGGTCTGCAAGGAAAACAGCATGCTCTCTTTCAAGGATCTGAAGTCCCATGTAAGCTCCGCCAAGATCTCCGCTGACTACCAAAAGGTCATTCGGTATGGCACCGCTTCTTTTTACAATATTCTCTTCATTTTCAATCCCTACAGCAGTAATACTCATCACCAATCCAGAGTTGGAACTTGTGGTATCTCCTCCAATCAGGTCTACTTTATATCTTGTACAGGCAGCCTGAATTCCGGAATAGATTTCTTCCAAAGCTTCCACCGGAAAACGGTTGGAAACTGCCAGAGAAACCAGAATCTGGGTCGGCACAGCATTCATCGCGGCAATGTCGCTCAGGTTCACCACAACAGCTTTGTATCCTAAATGTTTTAAAGGGACATAGCCTAAGTTAAAATGAACTCCTTCTGCCAGGACATCAGTAGTAAGAACCACTTTTTTGCTTCCGGGATTAATTACAGCAGCATCATCTCCCACTCCAAGCTCAGAAGACTCATTGGCCAGCGGGAAATATTCCGTTAAATGCTTTATAAGACCGAACTCTCCTAATTTAGAGATAGGGGTAAGTTCCTGTGATTTATCTTCAAACATATTTTTTTGTTTATAAGTGATTACTGATCAATGATAATTGATGTATCAAGAATACAATATTTTCATCCCCATCATTGATCAATCATCATTCATCATTTATATATTAATTTCTGCCGGGTCCACATTGTTGGGATGAAAAGGAAGCTTTTTGAAATCTTCCCTGCTCATTACAACAGTTTCCGGGCTTTTGTATTTGTTCATGGCTTCCACCACATCATCTGGTGGTGTAGTCATTTTTCTGAGCATCATATCGATCCATACTCCTGTAGCTTCTGCAGTGGCACAGTGCACCCCGTCCGGCGTATAAAATTTATGAACAAACCGGTAGATGGAAGAATCTTCAGAACATCCGTCGATCTCAAGGCTGACGATCACCGTCTGGTCTGCATAGATCTCTTTGAAAAAAGAATATCTTTCATGCAGGATCACCGGGCCTATCCCCCATCTGCTCAGCTGGGTAACCCCCATTTTTTCCTTGGTCATAAAGGCCATTCTTGATTGGGCGCAATACTGCACGTATGATGAATTGGCTAGGTGTTTATTGGCATCCAGATCACTCCAGCGTACTTCGAATTTATGGTAAAAAATCATGTAAAAGTCGTTTTTAGTATGATTAAATTATATTCTTCAAAATTACTCAAATAAGATGGTTTATAAAAATTGTACTTTTGAAAAAATAATCTTCAGCATAGGATTGCAAATACATGAAACAGATCATCATTATCGGAGGCGGTGCGGCAGGCTTTTTCTGCGCATCCAACCTTGACGAAAAAAAATATAAGATTACCATCCTGGAACAGAATTCCGATGTCCTTCAGAAAGTAAAAATTTCAGGAGGCGGACGCTGCAATGTGACCCATGCCTGCTTTGATCCCAGAGAACTGGTTCAGTTTTATCCAAGAGGAAATAAGGAATTGCTCAGTGTTTTCACCAAATTTCAGCCGGGAGATACCATGGATTGGTTTGATCAGCGCAATATTCCTTTGAAAATTGAAAATGATAACCGGGTTTTTCCGGAAAGCAATTCTTCACAGACCATTATAAATACTTTCCTGAATGAGATTCAAAAAAAGAATGTAGAGGTTAAAACGAAATGTTCCGTTAAGGAGATTGAAAAGCAGGATGAAAAGTACATTGTAAAAACAAGCTTGGACGACTTTCATGCAGATTATATCGTTTATGCGACCGGAAGCTCTCCGAAATCGCTGAAAATCATTGAAAATCTGGGCCACAAAATCGTTGACCTTGTTCCATCTCTTTTTACATTCAATATAAAGGATGATTTGCTGAAAGATCTACCAGGAACAAGCTTTGAGAATGCCGAAATTTCAATTCCCAAATTAAAAACAGAGGAAAGCGGACCATTGCTTATTACTCATTGGGGGCTCTCCGGACCTGCTGTTTTGAAAATTTCCGCATGGGAAGCGATAAGTCTCGCAAATCTTAAATATAACTTTGAAATTGAAGTCAATTTTATTTCAAAACCTATAGATGAAGCTGAAGAGGATTTTCAGAATTTTAAGCAATCCAATCCTAAGAAGACAATCGGACAGGCAAAAATTTTTGACATTACGAACCGTTTCTGGCAAAAGATCGTAGAGATTTCACAGGTTGATCTCAATAAACAGGTTTCCAATATTTCCGGAAAAGAAATGCAGAAAATCCTTGAAAATCTTTGCCGAAAGAAGCTAAAAGTAACAGGAAAATCTACTTTCAAAGATGAGTTTGTAACCGCCGGAGGTGTTGATTTAAAGGAAATTAACTTTAAAAACATGTCATCAAAACTGCTCCCGAATTTTCATATCGCCGGAGAGGTTTTGAATATTGATGCTGTGACGGGAGGTTTCAATTTTCAGGCATGCTGGAGTGAGGCGTGGCTTATTTCACAACATTTAAATAATCCGTCGTAACGATAAATGCTTACCACCAAAAAACATATCCCTTTTTTTCTAAAAACTCTTCTAATAGCAGGGTTTGGATATTTCTTTTGGTTAATGCTCAAAATTACACTGGAATACATTCCTTTTAATCCGAATGTGAGCTTTCTGATGATCAAACAGACGGAAGTTCAGGACAGGCCGGAATATCTTCCTTTTTTCTATACCCACGTTTACACCAGTATTTTTGTTTTAATTTCCGGCTTTCTGGCTATCCTCAGAAAAGATTTTGGCTTTAAAAACTTTCATAAAAATATAGGTAAGATCTATATTTTTATGATTCTTATTTTTGCTGCTCCCTCCGGAATTTACATGGGACTTTTTGCCAACGGAGGTTTCCTTTCGAAGATTTCGTTCGTTATTTTAGGATTTCTCTGGTGGCTGACAACTTATAAAGCCTATCGATCGGCAAGACAGAAAAGGTTTAAAGAACATAAGCAATGGATGTGGCGGAGTTTTGCCCTCACTTTATCTGCGCTCACTTTACGGATCTGGAAAGTAATTATTGTATATTTATTCCACCCGAATCCTATGGATGTTTACCAGATCATTGCATGGCTGGGCTGGATACCCAACATCCTTTTAATTGAATATTTAATCACAAAAAAACAGATATGAAAATTCTAAATTACACATTAGCCTCATTGCTTGCCATTTCTCTGATAAGCTGTAAGAAAGACGGAAAAATAAACGAAGCAGGAAAAGATTCTGTCATCGCAAAAAAGGATTCCGCTGTAGTTCCTGAAATCTATAAAGAATATTATGGAATTTACATGGGGAATTTTGCAGGAAAAGAAATGATTACAGCTGAAGATGGCGAGGAATATGAGGATTACGTTAATAAAAGGCTTTCCCTGAAGATCAACAGAATTACCAAAGACAGTGTTTACGGCCAAAGTATTGTGAATGGAAACCAGCGCCCGTTCAGGGGTGTCTTTAATGAAAGCACGAAATCTTTTGTGCTGGATGAACCAGGAAATGATAAAACCGACGGCAGGTTTGAAATAAAGCTAAGCGGAGACAGCATCACAGGAAAATGGAATGCATTTAATAAAACAGCGGTAAAATCTCCTTTAAAAACGGTTAAGCTTTCTAAAAAAGAATTTGTCTACAACCCGAATTTTATGCTGGACAAGGATTCTGACCTTGTCGACTGGTCCAATCCTAAGGATTTTGTAGAAAAGTATACCGATGAAGAAACCGGAAAAACGGAAAGCTATACCACCTCTAAAAACAGGGTCGCTTCTGAAGCTATTTTTAAGCTGAATGCCTCTAAACAGAAACTTACTGAAAAGGAGCTTAAAAATTTAAGGAAAATAGACCTGGAAATCATTAAAAATTCTGTTTTTGCAAGACATGGTTATTCCTTCAAAAAGGAAACTTACCGGTATTTCTTTGAGCAAACAGACTGGTATATCCCTGTTTCCAACAACGTAGACAAAGAACTTTCGCCCATGGAAAAAGAGAATGTGGCCTTGCTGAACCGTTTTATCAAGTATGCAGAAGATAAATATGACAGTTTCGGAAGATAATTTGAAATCATGAAAAAGTATTTGTTATTTATTCTGGTATTCCGGGCTGTTTCCGTTGCTGCACAGAAAGATTCTACAGTAGTTCCGGGACATCAAACAATGGCTGTTGCAGAATCCGCATCAACAAAACCTCCTGAATTCCCTGGAGGTCACCGGGCTTTTGTAACAGAGGTTTTAAAGTATTTCCGCACCTATCCGATGGTCAAAGCAGAGATCATGAGCGCAAAAGCTGTTGCAACTTTTATAGTAGACACAGAAGGAAATATGGTAGATATCAAAATTGAATCCTATGAATATAAAATAGTGAGGGATGAATTTCTGAGAGCACTGAAAATGGTGAAGACCAAATGGATTCCTGCCGAGCAGGATGGTAAAAAGGTCAGAAATCTGATGAGACAACCTTTGGTTTTTAACCTGCAATAGTCTGTTTTTCTCTTTCCGGATTCAGCTTTATCCAAAAGAACAGCAATAAGCATCCTGCGGCATAACAAAGAATATCGATCCAGGAGAAAGAATTTCCGATAACAATATACATCAGGCTTCCAGGACGGAAGCCTAGTTTTTCTGCAATAGTAAAGTATTGTGCGAACTCAATAATGCATGAAAAAATCAGGATCCCAAGGATCAGTTTTTCATCATTCATCCTCACGAAGGTTTTAACCAATGTATACAGAAGCATCACTACAATAACATCCCCAAGATAGGCTCTTACAAAGAAAATATCCGCCAGTTTTGTGGCAATCAGGACTTCTGTCAGGAAAATGAAAATGGTGAGAAGAAGATAGGTAAGGCTGAATTTAAATTTCATGTGTTTTAGATTTTGGCTAAAGCCTTTAACTGATTATTAGTTAAGCGGGCTAAAACCCACTACTATTGAATCATGCGGCAGAATTCAATTTTTAGCGATAAAAAATCGGTATTCTTGGAATACCGATTCAGTATAGATTATAAAGCAAAGATATTATTTCTTCACTTTAATTGTACATCCTATGGCTACAGTTTTTGTCATTTTTACCGGCTCTCCTTTAATCAGAGCATTTACGGCATCCTGAACATAATATTCTGAAACATCATTCGGGTTATCATAATTATTGTCGATGGCACCGATATATTTCACGATATTTTTTCCGTTTTCCTTCTGCAGAACAAAAACATGCGGTGTTTTTGTTGCTCCATACAAAGGGTAGATCTTCTGTCCTTCATCCACCAGATAAGGAAAAGTGAATCCCTTCTGTTTTGCCCTTTCGATCATTTGCTGGTAACCGTCTTCCGGCTGTACATTGGGATCATTGGGGTTTACCGCAATAACAGGATAACCCTGATCTTTGAATTTCTTATCTAGCTCCACAATTCTGTCTTCGTATTTCTTTGCATAAGGGCAATGGTTGCAGGTAAAAACGACGATAAATCCTTTAGCAGTTTTGAATTCGCTTAAAGAGACCATTTTTCCATCAATATTCTTCAGCTTAAAATCTGCTGCTTCGTCGCCTACTTCATACCCTTTTACAGGAGTTGATGAATGTATTGGAGCAACATTATTTTTTCCATGACCCGGCGTGGTAAAGCTTAGCAGTACTAGCCCGGCAATCAATGCTGTCATTACAATTTTCAGGTTTTTCATATCTATTTTTTTATTTTAAGTGATTGTTGATGGTTTTTTCAAGGTCTTCCTTACTCATTTCCCCATCGTTGAAATGTACTTTTTCGCCGTTTTTATAAAAAATGGTTACCGGAATATTTCCATCCCAGTTTTTTTCAAACTTCGGAATCCAGGTATTCATTCTTTTGATATCATCTAGAAGCACAACCTCAGCTGTAAGGTTTTTATTTTTGATAAATTTAATGACTCTTTCTTGATCCACAAGCCTGTCTAGCGAAACCAGGATCATTTTGAATTTTGGATTATCTTTAAACTTATTGTTAACCTCCATAAAATCCGGCAATTCCTTGACGCAGGGAGCGCAGGTTGTTGCCCAGAAATTGACAACCAGCAGTTTATCACCCTCTTCCTGTATCTTTTTTTCAAGCTCCTCATACTTCACAGAATGCACTTCTGTCTGCTGGGCCCGGAAAGCAGAAAAGCAAAAACAAAGAATCAGCAGGCATAGTAAATTTTTCATGCTTAAAATTAGTAAATGCTTTCCTTTTCTCTAAATATCAATCTGTTAAACTTTGTTAAGTGTTTTAAAAATCCCTTTACATTTTATCCCAATGCAATGAATTAAATGAAATAAAACTGTAAATTAGCATACAATCAAATCAAATTTTATTATGAAAAAATCAAATTTCCAGAAAAAAAGACTTTCAAAAAATGAGTTGAAAGAGATTAAAGGAGCAAGACCTGTTTGTCCAAGAGTGATAAGCTGCACCGATCCTGAAACCGGGATAGAGCTATATGGCGTTTATGGTGTTCAGGATGGATACTGTTGTTAAAAATTTAATTAATACTGAAATCAAAACAATATGAAAATTTCAAACATCCAAAACAGAAAGCTTACCAAAAAGGAGCTAAAGGCCATCAACGGAGGCGCCAGCTCGTGTGCGGAAGGCGAATGTAAGCTTAGAGGTGTAGGTCACTTCATTATAATCGGACCGAGAGGTAATGATGGATACTGTTGCTAATTTCGCAGTACAATACAAATAGTAAATGACCGGATAATTCCGGTCATTTTTTATATAATTTATATTTTAAAGTAATTAACTTAAAAAGGATTCAGAGCTACCCTCCAATCATCTTTTTTATCGAATTGAGTTTCATTAATGCTTCAATCGGCGTTAAAGTATTGATGTCTATTTTGGTAAGCTCTTCGCGGATATTTTCCAGAACAGGGTCATCCAGCTGGAAAAAAGAGAGCTGCATATTTTCTTCCGTTACTCTTTTAATACTTTCGGTAGTGCTTGTGGTTTGGGCCCGGCTTGCTTCAAGGGTTTTCAGGATCTCATTGGCCCTGTTGACCACTTTTGAAGGCATTCCTGCTAGTTTAGCAACATGAATCCCGAAACTGTGCTCACTTCCTCCCGGAATCAGTTTTCTTAAGAAAATGATATTACCTTTATTTTCCTGTATGGAAACGTGGAAATTTTTCACCCGTTCAAAATTAACGGTCATTTCATTCAGCTCATGGTAATGCGTTGCGAATAAAGTTTTTGCCTGTGTAGGATGCTGGTGAAGGTATTCTGCAATAGCCCATGCAATGGAAACCCCATCATAAGTAGATGTTCCGCGGCCAATCTCATCCAGCAGGATAAGACTGCGCTCAGAGATATTGTTCAGAATATTGGCAGCCTCATTCATTTCCACCATAAAAGTAGATTCTCCGGCAGAAATATTGTCGGTAGCCCCTACCCTTGTGAAAATTTTATCTAAAATCCCTATTTCAGCATGTTTTGCAGGAACAAAACTTCCAATCTGGGCCAGAAGACATACAATAGCCGTCTGGCGCAGGATTGCGGATTTACCGGCCATGTTCGGTCCTGTCACCATAATAATCTGCTGCGAATCTTTATCTAAAAAGATATCGTTCGGGATATATTTTTCTCCTAACGGAAGTGCATTTTCTATGATCGGGTGTCTTGCTTCTTTTAAATCTATAGCATACCCCTGGTTAAGAACCGGCTTTGTATAACTCTCAGAAACAGCAAGTTCAGACAATCCTACTGCTACATCAATTTGCGCAATAATATTGGAGTTGCCTTGGATCTGATCCATATAAACCATAGTTTCAGAGCATACGTTTCTGTACAGTTCATTCTCCAGAACACTTATCTTTTCTTCAGCTCCCAGGATCTGACTTTCGTATTCTTTCAGTTCTTCGGTAATATAACGTTCTGCATTAACAAGCGTTTGCTTTCTTAACCAGTCAGCCGGAACTTTATCTTTATGGGCATTCCTTACTTCTATATAATATCCGAAAACATTATTGAAATCTATTTTAAGGCTTGAAATCCCCGTTCTTTCTATTTCTCTCTGGCACATTTCGTCCAGGAAGCCACGTCCTTTGCTTTGAAGGCTTCTCAGCCTGTCGAGCTCCTCCGAGATGCCTTCTTTAACGATATTCCCTTTGGAAAGGTTGACCGGAAGCTCTTCATTAAGATGGTTCTGCAAAAACTTAATAAGCTCTTCCATATCAAACAACGGTTCCAGCCAGGCAAGCACATCAGCATGCGGATGAAGTAATGCTTTGATCTGATGAATATTAATCAAACTCTGACGCAAATAGCCCAGCTCTTTCGGTGATATTTTTTCTGCAGCCAGTTTACCCATCAACCTGTCCAGATCCGAGATAGATTTCAGCAGCTGGCAGATTTCATACTTTAACTGGTCGTTTTCATTCAGAAAGTCGATCAGGGAAAGCCTTCTCATGATCTCGTCCACAGATTTTAAAGGAAGGATAATCCTTCTTCTCAATAATCTTCCACCCATCGGGGTCGATGTTTTATCGATAATATCCAGCAGAGATTTTCCCTGTGGATTGCTCGGATAAACGATTTCAAGGTTCCTTAAGGTAAAATTGTCCATCATCAGATAATCTTCCTGCGGGATGGTCTGAAGTTTTGTGATATGGGCAAGCAGGTTGTGATGGGTATCTTCCACAAGATAGGCAAAAATGGCTCCTGCTGCTGTAATCGCAAGCGGAAGATTTTCAACCCCAAAACCTTTTAGGGAATTCGTTTTAAAATGGGAAGTCAGTTTTTCGTAGGCAAAATTATACTGGAACGCCCAGTCTTCAAGTTTAAAAGCACTTTTGTTTTTTAGCTGTTCCGGGAGCTGAATGCTTCTCTGGAAAACAATTTCACTCGGGTCAAAAGTAGTGATGATGTGCAGGATCTTTTCAAGATTCCCCTCACTTACCAGAAACTCTCCGGTAGAAACATCCACCATGGCAATTCCGTACTTTTCTTTTTCTTTATGAAGGGAAAGAAGGAAATTATTCTTTTTTGAATTCAGAACCTGGTCATTAAAAGTTACTCCCGGAGTTACAAGCTCTGTAACGCCTCTTTTCACAATTCCTTTAACCATTTTCGGATCTTCGAGCTGATCGCAGATCGCCACCCTCATCCCGGCTCTTACCAGTTTGGGAAGATAAGAATCCACCGAGTGGTGTGGAAATCCTGCCAGCTCAATATGCCCCTCACCATTGGCTCTTTTGGTAAGAACAATACCTAAGATCTGGGATGTCTTCACAGCATCCTGTCCGAACGTTTCGTAAAAGTCCCCAACCCGGAACAGCAGCAGTGCATCAGGGTATTTTGCCTTGATGGTATTGTACTGCGTCATAAGCGGGGTTTCCTTCTTCGTTTTTGCCATAATAAAAAATGAGCCCCAAATTTAAAAAATAAATCTGGGGTTATAGGTTGTTGAAAAATATAAAATTTATTTCTTGATAAACTTCAATGCCTCCTTTCTATCCTTATTTTGAATTTTGATAATATAATTTCCGGAAGGCAATAAAGAAAAATCTAATTCTGTACTTCTTTGAGTAATGATCATTTCTGATATTTTCCTTCCATCCGCACTGTAAATGGCTGCAGAAGGCTTGTCTTTTACCTCGCTGATCATTAATTGTGCTTTATCGGAAACAGGATTAGGTACCAGCTCAATTTTTGCAGACGGCTTTTCTGTTTCAACTGATGAAAGCGTAGTGGTATTATATAAAATTTTAGCTATACGTCTTGATGTTACCCCTATTAAGTAATTATCATGAATATACCAGTTGGGGTTTTTTATGTCAATAGCAGATGATACATCAAACACACCATAAGCCGTAGAATAAGGATTAATAACCATTCCTCCAAAACCAATATCTCGATCTCCATTAGGATTTAAGCAAAGTAATACCCTACGATCTGAATTTTGTGAAATATCTACAGTTGTTGATATTAAGATTTGATTATTGGGCAGAATATATGTCCTGTTATCAGGCTGAAATTGTACTCCCGGTGGTGAAGTCATAGAAAAAGTGGGATCTACCTGCATATCAGGCAAAAACCTTTTAACTACCAAAGGACGGTTGTTTGATCCTATCAGTTGCATATTAACATAAAGCGGTTTTCCATATTGTACAGCAGCAGCCAGGTTATAAGCTCCAGATTCACCATTATTCCCATAATTGAAATTCTTCACTCCTGTATGTAAATCATATTCAGAAACATATTTACCATTAATATTGAGATATATCTTATTATTATAAAAATATAGCCCCTTTATATCAGGTTTATTGGTTGATGAAACGATAAAACCCGGAATAACATCCAAGCGTCCTTGATTGAGATAAACGGGATCCGCATTAAGATTCTGATCTAAACAAATAATCTCAGCTTTATAATTGTTAAAAATATCTTTATAACTGTTGGTAATGAAAGAGTGGTTGTCGTATTCGTATACATTTATAGTTCTATAATAGTATTGTACTCCCTCGAATATCTGTTTAATCCCATTATAACCAAAGCTTGTATCCTGGGTTCCGTCAGAATTCACTCTTAAAGCCGTGCCATCTTCCATAAACAATACAATTTTGCCCCCTGTTAGCACTTTTAATCCTACAATAGTGGAACTTAAGATAGGACTGAAATTAGTAATGCCCCCATTTCCAAAGGTAGGGTCTAATTCTCCTGCTGAATTATATTTTGCAACACATAATAATCGTTCTACATTGGGAGAAGTACGCTGAGAGGTCCATCCTGCATATATATTATCAGATGAGTCTGTAGCTGATACAACTCCACCAGCATAAGGAAAACCCGGAATCGTTGGTAAATCCTTATACCATGCTATAGTCTGCGCCTTTAAAAGATATCCGGATAATAAAAAAAGAATTAAAAAAAGATAATTTTTTTTCATAGTATTTTTTTGTAAAAATACAAATTTCCGGATAATTTTCTTCTAATTTGGAAAAGATCAAAGTCCCCCACAATCGCACATTTGCCGTAATAGTAATAAGCTAATTCCTATTTAATACTGCATCATAAGCGGATTTCCTTCTTCGTTTTTGCCATAATAAAAAATGAGCCCCAAATTTAAATAAAATATATTCAGGGATTGAAATTAGTGTAGAATTAATCCCTTAACCGGGATCAAAAAAGCCGTTTATGTATTTCAGAATAAAATATTTATTGTATTTTTCAGTAAAAAAATTCTATGATGTATCCGGTTCTGGAAACTGAAAGACTGTTTTTAAGACAACTTACTCCTGATGATGCGGAAGACCTTTTTGAGTATTTTTCTCTACAAGAAGTTATGGAATATTATGACCTGGAGGTTTTCAAAACCCTGGAGGATGCCCGGAATATTATCCGGTATTTTAATGGTGAGTTTGAAAAAGGAAAAGGTTTCCGGTGGGCTTTGGAATTAAAATCCGAAAAGAAGGTCATAGGAACATGTGGCTATCATAACTGGTACCGTGATCATTTCCGTGCTGAGATTGGCTATGAGCTTAACCCGAAGTACTGGAGAAAATCTTATATGAAAGAAGCCATCCTCCCTATTCTTACTTTTGGATTCGAAAGCATGAGACTTCACCGCGTGGACGCCTTCACTGATCCTGCCAATATTTCTTCCGAAAAGCTCCTGCAATCTTTAAATTTTAAAGATGAAGGGATTCTGCGTGATTACTTTTTTGAAAAAGGAAAGTTTGTGGACGCTAAAATTTTCGGACTTATCAATGAATAGAGGGAAGATGGATGCCGGAAGATGGAAGTTTCTGAGGTCCGTGGAACCACTGAACATTTTTTAATTAACCTTTGTAGCATTTATTTGCGACATTGATCTTCTTGAATGACAGTCGCAGCAAGAAGTATCAGGAGAAGCTGTAACTTCCAGCCTCAAACCTCCAGCCTTATCTCTTCCCAGATTTTTGCTGCTTCTCAAATGCTTCCATCCCTTTCTCATATGCCCATTTCTGCTTGTAATTCACCCATTTAGCCTTAAAAAGCTTACGAAGAAGTTTGTCGGTATACCTCATGATAAAAACATGGTACATCATATTCGCAAAAACATTAGGTCTGTTGGGAAGTGCACGAAGTGACAAAGAAAATCCCGGTTCCAGATACCTGTTGAAATGCCAGAATGCTCCCGGGATGAAAAGTGCATCGCCGTGTTCCATGAAAATTTCGTAACCTCTGGCGTACTGTAAAGCCGGAAACTTCTCATAATCAGGATTTTCATAATCTATATTGTAAACGGTATGTACGGAAAGCGGAACTTTATAAAGGAAATCCGACTGTTCCTGATCAAACAGGAGTATCCTTTTTTTACCCTCAAAATGAATGTGAAGAAAATCTCCGAGATCCACATCATAATGCATTAATACATGTGCTTCACTTCCTCCAAAGAAAAGGGTTGGCAATCTTTTGAAGAATTTGATTCCCAGATCAGGATACGTGAAATTTTTCAGCAGCTCGGGAAGCCGGTCTGTGATAATATAGAAGAAGATGCGCAGATCTGAAGGTTTACTTTTTATGGTATCAATATAATCCTTCATTTTCATATTCGTCACGGGCGCATCGGAACTTTTGGAAGCATCGGCAGGCTTGTTGTCATAAAGAGGAACATCCTGATCGCCTGCTTTTTCCCTAATGTAGGCCAGATTCCATTTGTCGAAAGCATCCCACCGGCTCGCAAAATTTTTGATCAGAAGCGGCTTATGTTTTTTGAAATAATTCTTCTGAAAATCTTCTTTACTGATATCGTTTACTACATCTACGTTTTCGAGGATCATCTTGTTTTGTTGTTTAATGCGAAATAAAAATAGTGTTTTTTTGAAATCTGTAAAAATCTGCAGAAGAAAAACAATCAACTTTCACTAATTAACCCAACATATAAAGCAGGAAAGAAATTATTCCTCCCCAGAATATCACAGCACATCCCTGAGGACTATTTGATTTTCTTCTTTTTCGTCCGAAAGTACTTACATAATGCCCACTGATCCACTTTCCGCTCCTGAAATGTCCCTTTCTGTAGTAACCCATATTTTTTCTTACAAAGAAATCGTCTCTGCCCCTATAAAATTTATGGATTCCCGTAAATAGTGGATAAAACGAAAAAAAATTATCTTTGTAAGACCAAGAGAATTTATGAGAGTCTACAATACCAAGCATTTCCTGAAAATCCTTTTCAGCATGCATAAAAGCGATACCATGAAGATCCTTTTTCCAACAATGATCCTGGTGGGGCTTTATTCGTGGGGTATTCAGTATCTGGAAGTGGAATATCTTCATCTTACGGCAAAATCAGGGGTCAGCAATGTGGGAATGATCCATTCGCTGCTGGGTTTTGTACTTTCTCTGTTACTTGTTTTCAGAACAAATACAGCCTACGACAGATGGTGGGAAGGCAGAAAACTGTGGGGAAAGCTGGTGAATGATACCCGGAATTTTGCGGTAAAGATCAATGCAATTTTAGATGAGAACCGCCAGGATGCAGAACAGATATCGAGATATTTAAAGTATTTCCCGCATTTCCTTGCCAAGCATCTTTCCAAGGAATCTACAAGGCTGGCTTTGGATGAAGATTATTCTGAAATAGAAAAATCACTGAAGCACCATGGTCCCAGTGAAATCGTCATTCTTTTGAGCCATAAGCTGAATCAGCTGAAAAAAGAAGGAAAGATCTCGGATGTTGAAATGCTGTACCTCGACACCCAGCTTTCAGGGTTTCTGGATGTCTGTGGAGGTTGTGAGAGGATTAAGAATACGCCTATTCCTTACTCCTATTCTTCGTTTGTTAAAAAGTTTATCATTTTGTATGTACTGGCATTGCCGGTTGCCTATGTTATCACAATCGGGCTCCTGATGATCCCGCTTACGGTTTTCGTTTATTACGTTCTGATGAGCCTGGAACTGATCGCTGAAGAAATTGAAGATCCTTTTAATAATGATGAAAATGATATTCCTATGGAAGCTCTGGCACAAAACATTGAGAGAAGCGTCCATCAGATCATGGGTCTAAAGTAAAAACAGATCTTAGAGATTGATTTCTTTGAGCTCGCCGTCTTCTTTTATTTCCACAAATTTACTTTCGCGGTTGGCTGCGGAATAGCCATAGAAAAAAGTCTGGTATATCGGGGTGGAATACAAATAACCTCCATAAGCATTATAAGCATCTGATGTTCCTGTTTGCTGCTGATAGCTTGCTGTTGCCGTAAAATTAACGATGGTTTCCAGGTAATATTTCCCGGGCTTCAGTTTTTCAAATTTAAACCTTCCGTAATCATCTGTTAAAGCTTCCAGCCTGTATTTAAAAGCATCTTCAGACATATATACCGTTGTTTTTTTATTCTCGTACTTTCTTCTCATATTGTAAAACTCATCAAAATAAGGAGTTACAGGAAAAAGCATGACAACGGTTCCCTTTGGAGCATAATGTTTTGCGCCAAGCAGAGGTTTGATTCCCCAATTGTTTTTCTGTTTGGTGGAAGCCACTCCTTCTATGGTAGAATTTCCGAAACTAAGCATATCTTTGGCCAGTTTCTTATCAAAAAAAGCCTGAGGATAATACGTATTTTGTGCCTGTGAAAGAGCAAAAGAGAATGCCAAAAGCAGTAAAGCGAATATTTTTCTCATGGTAAATAATTTAAATCAAATATAAGTATTTTGCTATTTTTGAAATAAAAATATCTATGAAATACTTTCTTTTGATGTTAATGGTCGCATCATCGTGGGCTATAGCACAAAAACCATGCGGATTCAAAGACGGGCTGCAGGAAGGGTCCTGTAAAGATTTCTACGAAAACGGACAGGTAAAGCAGGTGGTGGAATGGAAAAAAGGTAAAATAGACGGGGAAGCCGTTTATTATTACGACAGCGGAAAAGTACAGGCCAAAGGAGAAAACAAAAAAGGTTATAAGACAAAAGAATGGTCCTACTATGACAAAAACGGTGTTCTTACCTCCAAAGAGGTTTTCAGAAACGGTGAAAAAAATATATATGATGACAGTTCTAACGCTACTTTTTACTCTCCGGCCGGCAAAATAACTGAAGTTTCAAACTACAGGTTAGGAAAACTTCATGGTGAAACCAAGCTGTTCCATGAGGACGGAAAAACGCCCAAACAGATCGGCCAGTATGAAAACGGTCTGGCCGTGGGAAAATGGAAAGCGCTTTATCCATCAGGAAAAGTACAGCGTGAAACAGAATTTGCCAACGATAAATGGAACGGAACCCGGGTTCATTACCGTGAAGACGGAAGCATTGAAAAGACAGAGATATACAAAGACGGAAAATTAATTTCAACAAAATAAAACAATTGGTACAGAAACTAAAACTGGAAGAGCTTAACAGAATAGATGTGGAAACATTTAAAAAGGTTGAGAAAATTCCATTGGTCATTATTTTAGACAACTTAAGGAGCATGCACAACGTGGGAGCATCTTTCAGAACGGCAGATGCTTTTCTGATCGAAAAAATAATTCTCTGTGGAATTACCCCGCAGCCACCACACCGGGAGATTCATAAAGCTGCGCTTGGAGCTACGGAAAGTGTGGATTGGGGGCACGAAAGTGATATTAACACCACAATCAGCGATTATAAAAGCCGCGGATATGAAATCATAGGAATTGAACAGACGACCGACAGCGTCATGATCACCGATTTCAATATTGATAAATCAAAAAAATATGCGCTGATCTTAGGAAATGAAGTGGAAGGAATAAGTGATGAAGCCCTGCCCAATATTGACACATTTCTTGAAATTCCGCAACTTGGAACAAAGCACTCTCTCAACGTAAGCGTATGCGGCGGAATCGTGATGTGGGAATTCGCAAAGGCCCTAAAATAAAAAAACTGCATATGTCCTTAAAAGACAGTGCAGTTTGAAATAAATCTAATAAAAAGTAAAAATGAAAGGCGACAAAGGTACTTTTTTTTTCATTACAAACAAATTTTAACATCATTTTTTTTATTTTTCCCGAAAAAAAGTGATGTTTTGAGAAAAAGTTTCATTTAATTTTTTATAAATTAGCACAATGTTTATCAAGGATTATATCTCAAAAGACTTTCCGTGTTTTAGCCTTACTGACTCAATAGAATCAGCAAGAAATATGTTAGAGGATTTTGGATATTCCCATATTTTCATTAAAAAATCCCATCACTTCTACGGAGCTATTGCGGAAGATTTTCTTTATGAAGATGACGGGATATTGAAGGATCTTGAACATCAGATCGAGCGCTTTGCCATTCTGGAAGACAATAATATAATGGACAGCATCCGTCTGTTCTATACTTTCAATGCCAATGTGATTCCGGTAATCAACAAGAATGAAAAATATCTCGGGTATATCACCTGTGAGGATATTTTCCAGAATCTTTCCAGATACCCTCTGTTTTCGGAGACAGGAGCTATCCTTACCATAGAAACCCCGGCCAGAAAGTATTCGATGACGGAAATCGCCAACATTGTGGAAAGCAACAACTCGAAGTTCTATGGCGGATTCATCTCTTTTATGTCCGATGAAGTAATCCAGGTAACCATTAAGATCAGCAATGAAAACCTGTCTTCGATAGACGCTACTTTTGACCGCTACGATTACAGAATTGTTGAAAAATACTATTCTGACGAAAAATCGGATCTGTTTAAGGACAGATTTGGGTTTTTCCAAAAATTTATAGAAATATAACATGAAGGCAGCCATATATTCTCAGAAAAAAGACCTCGATACTTTTTTATATTTAAGCAAGTTTATCTCGGAGCTTGAAACCAGAGGCGTAAAATCTGTTCTGTATGATGAAATGGCTGAAGCCCTTCAGTTCTCAAAGATATTTGAAACATTCAACAGCAAGCAGGACCTTCTGGACAAGGAAGTAGACCTTTTCTTTACTTTCGGGGGAGACGGAACGATCGTGAATTCATTAACCTTCGTTGAAGACCTTGAAATCCCGATTGTAGGGGTGAATACCGGAAGATTAGGATTCCTGGCCAGCTTTACGAAAGAAGAGGCCTTCAAAGAACTTGATGCCATCTTAAAAGGAGATGTGAAAACAAGCCGCCGCGCAGTGATTGAGGTCGTTTCTCCAAGATCCGACGATTTTTTCCCATACGCACTGAATGATGTTACCGTATCCAGAAAGGAAACAACCTCCATGATTACGGTGGACTCCTACATCAATGACGAATTTTTAAATGTATTCTGGGGTGACGGGGTCATTGTTTCCACACCTACGGGTTCCACGGCCTATTCTTTAAGCTGCGGCGGGCCAATTATCTCTCCGAATAACGAAAACTTTGTCATTACCCCTATCGCTCCGCACAATCTGAATGTACGGCCATTGGTTGTCAATGACAGGGTAGAAATAAAATTTAAAGTAGAAAGCAGAGTGCCACAATATTCTCTTTCGCTGGACTCACGACTGGTCCATATAGAAACCGACAAAGAAATTATCATCAAAAAGGCCGCTTTTCAGATTCTTCTGGTACAGCCGAACCATTTAAGCTTCTACGAAACGATCCGCCAGAAGCTGCTTTGGGGCAGGGACAAAAGAAATTAGTAATTCCTCAAAAATGATTACCTTTACAGGAATTTTAAAAACGCCTAATAATTTAAAATAAAAAGTAAAACATGAGCAGAATTTTTCCGGCAGGAGTTGCCACAGGTCAATTAGTTACTGATATTTTTCAGTATGCCAAAGAAAACAAATTTGCACTGCCTGCAGTAAACGTAATTGGTTCAAGCAATGTAAATGCTGTAATGGAAACCGCAGCGAAATTAAACTCTCCTGTAATCATCCAGTTTTCAAACGGCGGAGCTGCTTTTAACGCAGGAAAAGGATTAAGCAATGACGGCCAGAAAGCAGCGATTTTAGGATCTATTGCCGGGGCTAAACATATTCATACTCTTGCAGAAGCTTACGGAGCTACTGTCATTTTACATACAGACCACTGTGCAAAGAAATTATTGCCTTGGATCGACGGATTATTAGATGCAAGTGAAGAGCATTATAAGCAGACTGGAAAGTCTCTTTATTCTTCTCACATGCTGGATCTTTCTGAAGAGTCTTTAGAAGAAAACCTTGAGATTTCAACTAAATATTTCGAAAGAATGGCTAAAATGCAGATGACTTTAGAAGTGGAGATTGGTGTTACAGGTGGTGAAGAAGACGGGGTTGATAATTCTGATGTTGACAATTCTAAATTATACACCCAGCCTGAAGATATTGCTTACACTTACGAGAAATTAAAAGCGATTTCCGATAACTTTACCATTGCTGCTGCTTTTGGAAATGTACACGGAGTTTATAAGCCAGGAAATGTGGTTCTTACCCCAAAAATCCTTGACAACTCTCAGAAATACGTTCAGGAGAAATTCGGAACAGCGGCTAAGCCGGTTAACTTCGTATTCCACGGAGGTTCAGGATCTACTTTGGAAGAGATCAGAGAAGCAATCGACTACGGAGTAATTAAAATGAATATTGACACCGACCTTCAGTTCGCTTATACAGAAGGCGTTAGAGACTATATGGTTAACAATATTGATTATTTAAGATCTCAGATCGGAAACCCTGAAGGAGAAGAAAAACCGAACAAGAAATTCTATGACCCAAGAGTTTGGGTAAGAAAAGGCGAGGAAACTTTCTCTACAAGACTGGTTAAAGCATTTGAAGACTTAAATAACGTAAATACTTTAAAATAAGAACTGTACATTTGTATTAATGTAAAAAGTATTCATGAATGGATGCAGTTTACATTAATACATTTTACATTTATACCCTAATACAATCAAAATGGCATTCGACTGGTTTAAAAGAAAAGCAAAAAACATTACCACCTCTACTGATGAAAAAAAGGATGTTCCCAAAGGCCTTTGGCATCAGACTCCATCAGGAAAAATAGTGGAGCATGATGAACTGAGAAGAAACAACTATGTTTCTCCTGAAGACGGATTTCATGTAAGAATAGGAAGTGCAGAATTTTTTGACATCCTTTTTGACGAAGGTAAGTTCACTGAACTGGATGCCAATGTTGAAAGTATTGACATCTTAAATTTCAAGGATACAAAACCTTACAAAGACCGTTTAAAAGAAGTAAAAGCGAAAACAAAGCTTACAGATTCCATCAGAAACGCAGTAGGAACCGTAAAAGGAACTGAAATGGTGGTTTCCTGTATGGATTTTGCTTTTATCGGCGGATCTTTGGGCTCCGTAATGGGTGAAAAGATCAGAAGAGCAGTAGATTACTGTATCGCCAACAAGCTTCCGTACATGATCATCTGCCAGTCCGGAGGTGCAAGAATGCAGGAAGCAACTTACTCTCTGATGCAGCTTGCCAAAGTTCAGGCTAAGCTTGCCCAGCTTTCGGAAGCCGGACTTTTATACATTGCTTACCTGTGTGATCCTACTTTTGGAGGAATTACAGCATCTTTCGCTATGACAGCAGATATAATCATGGCTGAACCAGGAGCGCTGATTGGTTTTGCCGGTCCTAGAGTAATCCGTGAAACGATCGGAAGAGACCTTCCTGAAGGTTTCCAGACTTCTGAATTCTTACAGGAAAAAGGATTTGTAGATTTTATCGTAAAAAGAACAGAAATTAAAGATACAGTAGCTAAAACAGTCAATTTATTAGCTGTAAATGCTTAAGAACTGTAACAAACACTATACAATCTCTCTCTAATTAGGGAGAGATTTTTATTTATGAGGACTTTTAAGATATTTTTTAATGCTATCCGCAGCATGAGCCTGAAAAAGATCATGCGCCTTTTATCGCTCCTTCTCCCCCATCCCATTTTTGCATTATTAAGCTTTCATGCAACGGTACAAACCTTTCGTATTGCTCAGAAAAAATTCCCGAAAACAGCTTCTAACAATGGTATTGGGAATGCCTATAGACATGCATTATGGTGCTGTTTCATCATGATGTACTGCTGCAAGGTCTCCTCGCCCCAAAAAGCATTGGATTTCTGTAAAAGATTAACGGATATGCACGAGGAACTTTTCCCCAATGAGCCTTTGGAAACTAAAATGGACCTTCACAACAACAAAATCGGGATGGATTATTTCATGGAACTGCTTCCGGGAATTCACCGACAATTTTTTGAAAAAGGATTTTTTATCGATAGCCTGGAAAAGAAAATGGCTGATGCAAAAGTTTTGAAAAGTCTTGATGATGATTTTGAGGGATATCTGGTTTATCTAAATGACTAAAATTAGGAATGCTTCGACTTCGCTCAGCATGACACAGGTAAAATTATTTTGCTTATATATAAGCCGTTAGCATTAGCATTGTCATGCTGAGCAAAGCCGAAGCATTTCAATTATAAATAAAATAAAAACTTCCAGTAATAAAAGTTTTTCAAGTTTTACATTTAATTTATTATCTTTTCTAAAATTTTAATTCAAACGAATGGTCCTCAGCAGAATTTGGTCGGCTTTTATTATTATTGCCATTGCCATAGCCGGTATTAAATATATTTCGTCAGACCACTACAAAACCATCTTCAATGATATGGTGGTAGGAAAAGGTGGTGATACGGTTCAGATCGCTTCACAGCCAATGAATACACTTGTTCCTGTTGTAAGGGACAGTCTGATGAAAAAAAATGATTTTGCAGACAGCAGGATCCATTACAAAACTGACTCTTTAAAGCAAGACGTAAAGGTCTACCGCGTTCAGGAAGCAGACGGAGTGATCGGAACGTCCGAAACGGCAGTAAAGATTTGTATTGGCCTGATCGGAATCATGACCCTGTTCATGGGATTCATGAGTATTGCTGAAAAAGCAGGTGGAATTAATCTTTTAAGCCGTTTTATACAGCCTTTTTTCTCAAAGCTTTTCCCAGACATTCCTAAGAATCACCCGGCTTTCGGACATATGCTGATGAATTTCAGCGCCAATCTTCTGGGACTGGATAACGCCGCTACTCCATTTGGTTTAAAAGCGATGGAAAGCCTTCAGACTTTAAATCCCAATAAAGATACGGCCAGCAATTCGCAGATTATGTTTTTGTGTCTCCATGCGGGTGGAATGACACTGATACCGGTCTCCATTATTGCTATCAGGGCTTCAATGGGGTCCAAAACCCCGACAGATATCTTTCTGCCCTGTATGATTGCCACTTTTGCAGCAACATTGGCAGCGATGATTATTGTTTCTTTATATCAGAAAATCAATTTATTAAAACCTGTTGTTCTTGCTTATGTAGGAGGAATTTCAGCGGTTATTGCACTTCTCGTTGTTTACCTTGTTCAGTTAAGCAAAGACGAACTGGATACTTTCAGCAAAGTACTGAGTAACGGACTGATTCTCTTCATCTTCCTCGCCATAGTACTGGGAGCTGTTTATAAGAAAATCAACGTTTTTGATGCCTTTATTGAAGGAGCAAAAGAAGGTTTCACCACCTGCGTCAAGATTATTCCTTATCTGGTTGGAATGTTAATCGCTATTTCTCTTTTAAGAACTTCCGGCGTTTTTGATGTCATCATAGACGGGATGAAATGGGTAGCCAATACAGCAGGGTTTGATCCAAGATTTGTGGACGGTCTTCCGACGGCATTAATAAAACCTCTTTCAGGTTCTGGAGCCAGAGGAATGATGGTAGATACAATGTCAACTTTTGGAGCTGATAGTTTCCAGGGTAAGCTTGCGGCGGTTCTTCAGGGAAGCTCAGATACAACGTTTTACGTGATCGCTGTTTATTTTGGTGCCGTAGCCGTGAAGAATACAAGATATACGGTAATTGCTATGCTTCTGGCGGATTTAGTGGGTGTTATTGTTTCAATTGCACTGGCGTATTTGTTTTTTGCTTAAGGGAATGGTGGCTTCGAGAGCCTCAGCCACCCACGAATAGCCATCGCAAATATTTTCCAATCAAAATATTTAAGAATAAGTATCACAAAAATAACAACAAAGACCAATAGGTGGCTGAGGCACTCGAAGCCACCGGTTACTTTAAATATAAAAAATCAATTATGATCACAGATAAAGAATTCACCTTAAGATTAATACGACAGCTAACTCAAGCACTGGAAAAACTTATTTTAGACAAGCCTGAAGAAAGTTTAATGCAGAAAGAATTAGATTTTGATTCTTTGATGAGGGATATTTTCAAATTTGATTTTACTACACTTTCCTTAAAAACAAAGGAAGAAATCATAGAAATCGTTAATGAAAGGCAGGAAAGAGATCACAAAGACTATTACGAAATGCTTGGCAACCTTTTCTATTTTAAAGGTAGAGGAGAAAAAAATGATGTGTTTTTAGACAAAGCAAAAACGTTCTACGAACTGTATCTCCAGACGAGCGGTATATTTGCGCTTCCGGTGATCAACAGGATCAATGAAATAAAAAAAGCACTTGAATAAAGTGCTTTTGTATTTTTAGAAGGTTATTTTATAAGTTCCTGTGGAGGATGTGCTTGCTTTTTCAGCTTTCACGTATTTTTTAACCCATGCTATTGCATTCGATGTAATGCAGGGATCGGATGTTCCTCCTGATCTTTTTGCCGAAACTACATTTCCGGCTTTATCTACGGTGTAAGCTACTGTAATTGTACCACTTGCTTTACAGCTGTTTGCAGGCTGTTCTCCACCTCTTCCCATGGTTCCTGGAATGTATCCGACCAATTTTCTGTCGATACCCACTTTACTGTCTCCGTTTCCGTCTCCCCCTAAAGGATCTCCTGCATTTCCTATCCCGGTTCCTGTACCCTGGCTTCCGGCTTTTGTTCCTCGTCCTCTGATCAGGTTTCCGATGGCTGCATTTCCTTTCCCATCACCGCTTCCTGTTTTGGAATTAGCCGTTGTAGCGCCGGATTTTTTAGCAGTTTTTGAAGCACTTGCACTGGTTGCGGTTTTCTTATCTGCTTTTTTGGATTCTTCTTTTTTAGCAACACTGGTTTTTGAATTATTACCGGTAATCACCTTTTCTTTTACCTCTGTTTTTTTTGGCTCAGGCGCAGGTTCCGGCTTCACCACCGTTTTTGTTTCTGGTACGGGTGTTTCGATGGGCTCAGGAATTACTTCTTCTGTAGCCGCAGCCAGACTTCCCGGTTGGTCAGCAGGTTCTTCAATTCCGTTTCCGTTCCTGTTGTCACCAAAATTAACGAGCATGGTTGTTATTACCTCGTCAGGCTGTTTATCTATTTCCGGTTTCAATTTATATAAAAAAACAAAGAGCAAGATTCCACACCAGATAAGGATAGAAAGTAGAGCACTTTTTATCTTGTCTTTGTTTTGCTCGTCTTTGTTTACTGTATAACCTCTCATTTTAAATGATTCTTTCCGGTTTCCCGGAGGCATTATTTATCTTTAACAGTTGCAATAGCAATATTAAACTTATTTTTTTCAGCAATTTCCATGACGAAAACAACGTCTTTATGCATGGTATTTTCATCTGCCCGTATGGTAAAAGACTTGTTCGCCTGACCAGTTAGTTTACTGACAATCAATGCTTCCAGCTGATCTCTCATCACAGGGCTGTCATCTACAAAATAAGATCCATCCGGTTTTATACTTACTGTCAAAGGATTAGGAATATTATCTTCCACGGCCCCGGCTTTTGGTAACTTTACATCAATCGCACTTTGATTGGCGGCTGACGAAGTGATCATAAAGAATATCAGCATCAGCAAGATAACATCGGTCATCGCTGCCAAACTGAACTCGGGATTCGCTTTATTTCTTCTCTGAATTTTCATAACGAAGATTTATAAAGGTTTGTTGATAAGGTCTAAAAATTCTCCTGACATATTCTGTGCTTTCAGTACAAACTTATCAATTCTGGTCAGAAGAATATTGTAGAAAAAGTTAGCAGGAATAGCTACAGCCAAACCTACCGCCGTTTGTCCCAATGCCGTATAAATACCTTCAGACAATGTTTTAGGCGAGAATGATCCTGTTGCATGGGAAAGATTGAAAAAGGCAATGATCATCCCGATAACTGTTCCCAAAAGCCCCAGCATTGGTGCAATACTCGGTACTACAGCCAAAAGGTTAAGGTTTTTCTCCATATTGGCGACTTCTACCTGGGCTTGGGATTCCATGGCACTTACAATATCTGAAACAGGGCGTCCAAGCCTTGAAATTCCTTTTTCCAGAATTCTTCCTTCAGGAGAGTTCTGTCTTTTACAATAATCTGCAGCAGATTCTATTTTACCTTCTTTGATAAAATCTTCAATATTATCCATGAAGTTGGCATCTGTTTTTGAAGTCAGCCTTTTGATAAAGAAAAAGCGTTCAAAAAACAGGTACAGTGAAAATACACCCAAAGCTAAAACGGTCACCATCACTATTTTTGCGAAGGCCCCTCCGTGAAACATGATCTTCCAAAATGAAAATTCTAAATCGTCTGTTGCAACTGCAGGAGCAGTAATCTGTGCAAATAAAATCTGAGTAAGTTCCGTTAACAGCATTAATGTGAATTTTTATAAAAATTTAACGACAAATGTAGTGGAATATTATGAATTGCTCTCTTAAAAATTGCTTAAAAACAACTTAAAATTTGTTATGACTGGAAAACAGCAAATTTCTTTCCAAAAGAGAATTTGAAAAGAAATTTGTTTTAAAAATAATGAGAAAACGGTTAGTCTTCGTCTATATTAATATCGTCCTGCTTGAACTCGCATTTTAAGCGGAATGGGATGGGTGTCCCTGATCCTGTATAGAAATCGTCGATAGTCCCTTTCCAGATAACCTGAAGCTCGTCCTCTTCATTTTTCTCAAACAGGAGCTCATTATCGTAGATAAAGGCTTCCTCGTCATCAAACAGGTCTACTTCTGTATAGGTTTCTTCATCAGAATCATTGATTTTGATTGTTTTTCCTTCAATCTCCTTCGATTCAATCGGAAAATCAAAAATTTCAAGTGAAAGCTGCGGAAAGTTGTACTGTAATGAATCATCATCTACATGATCCAAACTGTCATCCGTTATAATTTCAACCTCTAGAAAATGCTGCTGGTTGCTGTAGACCGCTTTACAATAAGTATTTCTAATATTGTATTTTAGGGTTTCCTCCGGATGGTAAATTTTTAAAATCCCTTTCATTATTTCTTAAAAAAGAGCTGTAATAATATGATTGTTAAATGTTTTAGACAAAGATAAAAAATTGATTCAATGTTGAAAATATTTTGAAAATTATTTTTTTAAATCATTATGATTGAGTATTCCGTATATGCCAATAATACTTACTTTTGCTTCATAAAGATTCTGAAAATGAAAAACATTTTATCAAAAGGCATTTTAGGGCTTGGACTGGTGATCAGCCTTGCATCCTGTAAAAAATCCGATTCTCCGCTGACGAAGGTAACTCCTACGAATATGGATTCTATTGCATCCAACTATTATGAGCAGTATCTTAAATTATATCCTTTGGAGGCTACCTCTCAGGGAGATACAAGGTATAATGACCAGCTTCCCATCAATATCGACAGAGATTTTATTTCCGGAGAAGTGGCTTTCTACAACTCCGTTCAGAAGCAGCTGGAAAGTGTTGACTATAAGAATCTTTCGGACGAAGAAAAAGTGGTTTATGACGTTCTGGACTATACTCTAAAAGATAAAATCGAGGCGTATGCCTATCATCCGGAATACATTCCTTTTACCCAGTTTGGAGGACTCCCTCTCAGTTTCCCGCTCTATGGGAGCGGAGAAGGAAGCCAGCCTTTTAAAACAGAAAAAGACTATAGTGACTGGCTGAAAAGGATGGAAAAATTCCCGGACTGGATGAATGCAGCAGCAGATAACTTCCGCGAAGGAATCAATAATAAAATTGTTCTTCCTAAAAAACTGGTTATCAAAATGATTCCCCAGATGAAAGCTGAGGAGATTACAACAACTGATATGGCTAAAAATATTTTTTACGGACCTATCAGAAATTTCCCCAAAAGCTTTACAAAAGCCCAGAAAGATAAATATTCTGCTCTCTATGCTGATGCCATTACCAAAAAGATCATTCCGGCTTACACCAAAATGGGGACATTCCTGGAAAAGGAATATCTTCCTAAGGCCCGTGATACTGATGGATATAACAGCCTGCCGAACGGAAAGGAAATTTACAGATATTATGCCAAAAGCTGGACTACAACCAAGAAAACACCTGAAGAGATCAATAAGATCGGATTACAGCAAGTTGCCATGCTTCGGGCAGAAATGGAAAAAGTAAAGCAGCAGGTAGGTTTTACAGGAACACTGGAAGAGTTTATCAATTTTGTGAAAACAGACCCTAAAGCTATGCCTTATAAGACTTCTAAAGAGGTTCTGAATGGATTCAATGGAATTTTAGCGAAGATCACGCCTAAACTGAAGACGATGTTCAATGTAACTCCAAAAACGAAATTCGAAATCAGACAGACGGAAAAATTCAGAGAAGCCAGCGCGAGTGCAGAATACATTCAGGGAACTCCTGACGGAAAAAGACCGGGAATATTTTATATCCCGCTTCCAGATCCTTCCAAGTTCAATGTAACTTCCGGAATGGAATCGCTTTTCCTTCATGAAGCTATTCCGGGGCACCATTATCAGGTTTCGCTTCAGCAGGAGAATACAAAACTTCCGAAGTTTATGAGATTCGGATGGTTCGGAGCTTATGGAGAAGGCTGGGCGCATTATTGTGAAACTCTGGGACCCGAGTTTGGTCTTTACACCGATCCTTACCAGAAAATGGGATATCTGAGCGATCAGATGCTGAGAGCAGTAAGACTGGTTGTGGATACAGGAATCCACACCGGAACCATGAGCAGAGAAGAGGCCATTAAATATTTCCTGAGCAATATTTCGTATGATGAAGCCGGCGCTACTGCAGAAGTGGAAAGATATATGGCGATGCCGGGACAGGCTTTAGGTTATAAAATTGGTTCGCTTCGCATCCGTGAGCTCAGAGAAAAATATCAGAAGGAACTTGGAAGCAAGTTTAATCTGGCAAGCTTCCATGATGAAGTTTTAAGCCAGGGATGCCTTCCGCTTGATGTTCTGAACAGAAAGATGGAGCTTTGGGCGAAGAAACAGAAATAATTTTTTTAAAGAGATATAAAAATCAATAATTTTGACGAAGAGGTTTAGTAAACTTCTTCGTCTTTTATTTTATAAATATGGCCATGAAAAAAAAATTCTCTTTGATAACTATTTTATTTTGTTTGTCCTTTTTTTATAGCCAAAATAAAAAGATTTTTAACAGGATTGATTCATTAACCTCAGCAAAAGATATTCAAAAGTTTATTGAAAATAGAGACAATAAAATAAACTATTACCTAAATGTTGAAGACAAAATAAAATATAATTCGTATTGCTCATCAATTGGAGATAGTCTGAAATTAAAACAGAACTGGGAAAAATCAGATTTTGATAATAACGGACTGACAGATCTTTTGGTAACAGGAAATAGTTCTGATGGTCCTAAAACCATTTACATATTAGATAAAGGAACTCATTTTGAATCAAAAAACCTTGGTAAGGGAAAACTTTATGAGGAATGTTCATTTTCATCTGTAAAAGATAATAAGATAGAATATTACAGTATCAAAATTCTCAGTAGATTTGGATTTTTAAGCAATTTAATCAAAGAGAACCTTGTTTATAAAAATGGAGAATTTATTGAAGAAAACCTGTCTCCAAAAAAACATCATATCCTGGAAATAAAATTTAAAACCTCAGGATCTCATTGGAATCATTATACTTTCGAAATGGAAATCGTATCAAACAAAGATGCAACATGGACTACCAAAGATGACGGATTTTTAATCCCTGGCGTTTATACCGCAAAGCTTTCGGAAAAAGACTTTAAGGAAATTGTTGACCTGGTAAATTACATTGATTTTGAAAATTTAAATGACGAATACAATGTTTCCCATTCTGATGATGCTACAGGATATTTGACAATTACTTATGATAATTTAAAAACTAAAACGATACGTGATTATGGATTAATGGGAACAAGAGGCTTAAAAAAACTTTACGATATTCTGGCAGCAATGAAAACAAATCAAAATTGGACAAAATTATAAAATATGATTACAGAAAGCCTTAAATCTCTCTACAACAGAGATTTAAACAAATTAAAAACAGAAATAGAGTCCTACCAAAATGAAACTGCAATCTGGAAAACCGATAAAAACATTGCCAATTCTGCAGGAAACCTCTGTCTGCATTTGGTGGGTAACCTCAGCCATTTTATAGGAGCAGAGCTTGGAAAAACCGGCTATATCAGGAACAGGGAGCTGGAATTTTCATTAAAAGATATCCCTCAGACAGAACTTATTGAGCAAGTAGCAGCAACAACAGCCGTGGTAGACAAAGTGCTGAGTCAATTAACTCCTGAAGATCTGGAAAAAGAGTATCCTTTGGTTGTTTTCGGAGATAAAATGACAACAGGATACTTTCTTATTCATCTCATTACGCATCTGGACTATCATCTGGGACAGATCAATTATCACAGAAGGCTTCTGGATATTTAATGCTTGTTAACTACCCTGTCTTTTTGCTATGCAAAAATCCACTCCTTCAGTGAAGGGGAATTGGTGTAACCTGAAATATCGTTTTATTTTTCAAACATCATTTTTGTGATGAAGTCCTTTTCCCCTTTTCCTCTGGCGGGAGAATATTCTCTGCCGTAATAAATAATCTGCAGGTGGAGTTTGTTCCACACTTCTTCCGGAAACAGGACTTTTGCATCTTTTTCCGTTTCTACCACGTTTTTACCCGAAGTGAGCTTCCATTGTGTCATCAGTCTGTGGATGTGCGTATCAACCGGAAAAGCAGGAAATCCGAAACCCTGGCTCATGACCACAGAAGCAGTTTTATGACCCACTCCAGGAAGGGCTTCCAGTTCTTCGTAAGTTTGGGGAACGATACCGTTGTGTCTTTCGAGTAGAAGTTCCGCCATTCTTTTAAGGTTTTTGGCTTTGGTATTGGACAGTCCTATTTCTTTGATCAGTTCCTTAATCTGGTATTCTTCCAGCCTGGCCATCCTTTGCGGGGTTCCAGCAACTTCAAAAAGATGGGGAGTTACCTGATTTACCTTTTTATCTGTGGTCTGTGCAGAAAGTGCTACAGCAACCATTAGAGTATAGGGATCAGTATGATCTAAAGGGATTGGCGTTGTAGGATATAATTTATCCAGTTCTTTCTGAACAAGCTCAGCTCTTTGCTTTTTTGTCATGTAACCATTAAATTTGAAACAAAATTAATTCATTATGTTGAAAGTAGGAGATAAATTACCTGAATTTGAAGGAACCAATCAGGATGGAGAAACCATAACCTCATCAAAATTAACCGGGAAAAAATTAGTCATTTTCTTTTATCCTCAAGCCAATACTCCTACCTGTACTGTAGAAGCCTGTAATTTGAGCGATAATTATTCAAAACTTGAAAAAGCCGGTTACCAATTGCTTGGAGTAAGCGGGGACAGTGTAAAGAAGCAGAAGAATTTCCATAACAAATTTGCATTCCCTTATGATCTTATTGCCGATGAAAGCCATGATATTATAGAGAAATTCGGCGTTTGGCAGGAAAAGAAAACCTTTGGAAAAACCTATATGGGCATTGTAAGAACCACTTTTATTTTTGATGAAAAAGGTATTTGTACAAGAGTGATAGAAAAGGTAACTTCTAAAACAGCGGCAGAACAGATTCTGGAGGGATAAGTTAAAAGCTGGAAGAGGGATGATGGAAGTACTATCACGCATTATTTTAATGGTCATCATAGACTAATGATAACGTAAATTTAAAAACAATAAGCTTGCGTTACAGTTGTGCTTTCAGGCTTTCAATGGCTTCCTTCTTCCAGCTTCAAACCTCCTACATTAAAATCTATTTTGTTTCAAAGTACATCAGCTCTTCATCATCATTGGGAAGCGTCACATAATTTTTGAATTCAAGGCCTAATTTTTGGATCAACTTCTGAGAGGAAAAATTATCTTTTGAGGTGATCGCTGAAATTTTCTTCAAACCATAGTCATCCATCCCGATAGATTTTACCTTTTGGGCAGCCTCGTAGGCATATCCTTTACCTTCGAATTCTTCCAGCAGAGAAAATCCTATATCCACCACATCCAGCCCTTCCCTTTCAAAAATTCCAACGCCACCAATCTTCTCACCCGTATCTTTGGTAATAACCAGGTAGTTTCCAAAACCTAATTTTTCAAACTGTGGAAGAAACCTGTCCCGGATATAGTTTTCCGCATCAGAAACCGTTTTAATATTGCGGTCACCAATATACCTGATAAAGCTGGGCCTGTTGTAAAGGTCAAAAATAAATTCTTTATCCTCCAGAGACATGGGCCGAAGGATCAGTCTTTCCGTTTCGTAAACGTTATTTCCGTTTGGTTGATTTTTTAGGCTCATCTTTTGGTTCTTCTTTTTTCTGGATTTTTAAAAGTCTCGGGTTATTCGCACATTTCTTATTGTAAAGTTCAATATAAGTACCGTTATCCTTTACATTGGAAACTGTTCCGGAAGATTTATTTACCGTTAAAGTATAGTGTGTTTTCTGATATGGACATTCTTTTGAAGTAAGCTTTCCCATATCCAGATAATAGTGGGCCGAATCTTCGTAATAATTTCCTGCTACATCTTTAAATTCTTCGTCCACCATATATCCGTCAGCCGTCAGTATAATGACTGCCTCTTCTGCGTTGTCTATTTTCCCGGCAAACTTTTTCAGACCTTCAAGATCTGTTATATAATTTGTTTTTCCACCTGCATTATAGGCAATATAGTAAAAACTGTCTTCTTCAGGAAACAAATTGAATCCTGAAAACTGCGGCGTATAATCAGTTTTTCCACCTGATATTTTGATTTCCTGGTTTTTCCCGTAGTTGTTATAAACCAGGACCCAGGAATCTATTCTGTCGTTCGGGATAATCTGCTGCAGAATATTCGGGATACCGGAAAAGTTTTTTTTGTTCTGGGAATATCCTAAAAATCCCAAAAGCAGAAATACAATGGCTGTTGATCGTGTTGCGGTTTTTATCATAATTCAAAAATCCGTAGAAATATACCCAAATTACATGAATTTATCGCCTTTCTTAAAACTTTTCAGATCAAGAACATAGTCTTTGATCAGCTGATCATTATCCCTTGGGCAGATCAACAGTGCTTTATCCGTATCTACCACAATAAAATTTTCCAACCCGTCGATAATCACGGCTTTGTTATTATTTTTGAGACGGATAATGTTTCCTTTGGAATTATAATTCAGAAAATGCTTTAGTTTTACAGCATTTTCATTCTCGTCCTTCTCCGTATTCTCATATACGGAAGTCCATGTTCCCAAATCACTCCATCCAAGATCTGACGGAATTACATAAACATTTTTTGCTTTTTCCAGAATACCGTTATCGATAGAAATTTTCTGAACTTTCGGATAAATGGTTTCAATACAGCTGTTTTCTTTTGCAGAATTATACTCACAGGCCATGAAATGCTGCATCATTTCAGGAAGATAAAGCTCAAATGCATGGTGGATGCTTTTTACGTTCCAGATAAAAATCCCGGCATTCCAAAGAAAATCGCCACTTTCCAGAAAGCTCTGGGCTATTTCCAGAATAGGCTTTTCCGTAAAGGTTTTTACTTTAAAATAATCGGAGCCTTTCTTTTCTACAAACTGGATATATCCGTAACCGGTATCCGGTCTTGTTGGTGTAATTCCCAATGTCACCAGGTAATCATGCCTGGCTGCAAGGTCAAAAGCCAGCTCTACTTTCTCTAGAAATATATCTTCTTTCAGGATTAAATGATCCGCCGGAAGTACGATCATCGTCGCATCCGGGTTAATTTCAGCAATCTTATTGGCCATGTAAAGGTTACATGCTGCTGTATTTTTCATCAGAGGTTCTCCCACAATATTTTCTTCAGGAATTTCCGGAAGCTGCTGGTGGGAAAGCGCAACATACTCTTTATTCGTAATCACGAATATCTGTTCTTTAGGAATGATACGGCTGATTCTGTCATAAGTCTGTTGAATCATGGTACGCCCTGTTCCTAAAATATCCTGAAACTGTTTTGGAAATTTATGTGTACTCATAGGCCAGAACCGGCTCCCGATTCCGCCTGCCATGATAACACAGTATCTATCTGATTTTAACATTCTTGCCTACATTTTTCAACCCTAGCCAGAGGCTTGAAAGAATACTTCCTTCCTGTAGCCAGATTCTTACAAAGATAGTTTTTTTTAATCAGACCTTCTAACAAATACTTTTCGTTGCGATATATAAAAAATTCTCCTTTTTGAAGCTCTTCAATGAAATGCAGCCTATCATCTTGTTTTTCAGTATGAAAATATCTTACAAGGTCCGGACTGGCCATGAAATTGGCTTTCGGAGATTTTGAAAACCTTACAATGATGGGCCTCAGGTCTTCATCATATATCTCAAGGCTTTCCAGAAGCATATTTCTAAACGTTTCTTTCCACTCATTTCCGTGCGGTGATATTCTATGTCCGTACTTTTCAAAAGCAATCAGATGAGCCAGCTCATGGGTGAGGACAAAGAAAAAGAGCGGGGGCGTCAGGGTAGAATTAACCGTTATTTCATGGGAATTATCAGGAAGCTTTCTGTAATCTCCCAGTTTGGAATTCCGGCCTCTCGTCACTTTTATATGTATATAATAATCTGCAAACCAGATTCTTAAGAATTTATGGGTATTTTGTGGTAAATATTTTTCTAGTGACTGAATAGACATTTTACAAAGTTAATGGAATTCCTGAATAGAAGTTCAGCAGCTTAAGACTGAAAAGATAATTATATTTTGCCTGCGCAACTGATCCCTGTGCATTGGCGTAGTTATTTCTGGCCACATTCACATCATAAATGGTAGATCTTCCTGCTGCATAGCTTTTATCTGCGAACTCCAGAGCCAGTTTTGTGCTTTTCTCTGTTTCCAGTGCCGAAAGATAGGTCTCATAGTTGGCATCCACATCAAACTGGGCTTTCTGTACATTCTGCCTCACAGTCTGTTTCTGCTGTTCCAGAGTATTTTTGGCCACATTCTGATTGATTACAGACTGTTCTACCTGCAATCTGGTAATTCCTTTGTTGAAAATAGGAATGTTCAGGGAAAGACCTACATTCTGACCGAAGTTATCTTTATACTGTTTGAAAAAAGAGGGATCATTAACAATGTTCCCCAACTGGTCATAGTTTTTGCTTAACATATTATTATAGAACGAGGAAATACCGGCACTCGCAGTCAGTGTCGGCCAAAATGCAGTCCTGGTAACTTCCGTCTGTGCTTCGGCAGATTTGATCCTGCTTTCTGCAGCTTTAATCTGAGGCTGGCTCTCATAAGCCGTCGCAAGAACTTCATCGACAGATTTCAGCTGTGAGGGAAGCGTATCTGAGACTGCAACATCTTCTACATCAAAACCTTTGTAATCAGGAAGCTGTAAAAGTTGAACAATGGCAAATAATGCCCTTCCCACATTGATTTCTGCCGTTTTCAGGTTTTGCTTTTCTCTGGCAAGGGCTGCTTCAGCCTCTGCAAGAACTGTTTGTGCAGTCGTTCCTACCTGAGTCGTTATTTTGGCCCTGTCATATTGTTTCTGGGCATTTTCTACAGCACTTTGGGAAATCTTCACAATCTCTTTATTCAGAAGAACCGTAAGGTATTGCTGCGCGATCTGAAGGGAAATATCATTTTTGATCGTTTCTATATCGTACTGGCTGGCCTCTACATCAAACTGTATTTTTCTGATGTTTTTCTCCAATCTGCCATTATTATAAAGCAGGACATCCGCACCCAGGTTCGCACTGTTGTTGAACCTGTCATTCCTGATACTTCCCGTACCCAATGGAAGCTGCCCAAAACTCACTGAATTGGACATCCCCGCTGATACAGAAGGCAGGTATTCTTTTTTAGCCATTTTAAGATTAGAATCCTGGATCTGTTTAGAATATTGATTTTGGATAACCTGAAGATTATGTTCCACGGCATAGTCCACGCATTCTCTTAAGGACCATTTCTTCTGAGCACTCAGCCCCAGACAACTTAATCCAAAAACGATAATCCAAACTTTTTTCATATTAATAATTTTCCCAATTAGACGAGCCAAATATAAAAAAGTTACAGTTTAAAAAAATTATTGTTTCTTTTTAATAAAACTTTTGAGAATTTTGTACCATGACAACCGAACAATACCAGGAATCTGTCGACTGGCTTTTCGTACAGGCTCCCAACTATCAGATTGACGGCCTTAAAGCCTATAAACCGGGATTAGACAACATCACAAAGCTTTGTGCTTTCTTTGGCAATCCGCAGGAAAAGATACAATGCATCCACATCGGAGGAACAAACGGAAAAGGGTCTTCAAGCAATATGCTGGCCTCGGTTCTGCAGGAGGCAGGATATAAGGTGGGGTTATATAATTCTCCTCATCTCATTGATTTCACGGAACGCATTAAGGTAAATGGCAAGAACTGCAATAAAGAGTTTGTCTATGATTTTATCCAAAAGCTTAAAACTCTTCCTAAAGATATCCTCCCTTCTTTTTTTGAATTTACAACCATTATGGCTTTTGAATATTTTTACCAACAAAAGGTAGATTTTGCCATTATTGAGGTGGGGCTTGGCGGAAGGCTGGATTCCACGAATATCATTAAACCTTTGGTTGCCGCCATTACGAATGTACAGCTGGATCATCAGAATATTTTAGGAAATACTATCGAAGAAATCGCAGCAGAAAAAGCGGGTATTATCAAAAGCGGCATTGCTGTTATTTCAGGAGATGAAAACGAAGCTGTTAAAAATATCATCAGGCAAAAAGCTGAAAAGGAAAACGCTCCGTTTATTGATGCAACGGTGATACAATCTGATTTAACCTCCGATTTGAAAGGAATTTACCAAAAGAAAAACATTCGGGTTGTTCTTGCTCTAATAGAAGAATTAAAAAAGATAAATATTCCTGTTTCCGAAGAAAATATTGAGAAAGGACTACTGAATGTTCATCAGAACACCGGTTTTATCGGCCGCTGGTTTGAATTTTCAAAAAATCCGCTTACGATCTGTGACACGGGGCATAATCAGGCCGGGCTGGAATATGTATTTTTCCAGCTGAATGCTATTGACCGTCATAAACATATTATCCTGGGTTTTGTCAATGATAAAAAAATAGATGAAGTTATGGCCCTTCTTCCTGAAAATTCAGAATTTTATTTTGCAAAACCATCCATCAATAGGGGAAGACATCCGGAAGACTATGAAAATCTTTTACAGGAGGCAAAAATTTCCTATAAAATTTTCAATTCGGTGCAGGAAGCCTATCTTTCTGCAAAAGAGCAATGTACAAAAGAAGAAATGATTTTTATAGGTGGAAGTAATTTTGTTGTGGGAGAATTTTTAGAAAAAAATTTGGAGATTTCCGAATAAGTCGTATATTTGCACCACTCTAAACGAGAAAACAAGTATAGAGGGTTCTTAGCTCAGTTGGTTCAGAGCATCTGGTTTACACCCAGAGGGTCGGGGGTTCGAATCCCTCAGGACCCACAAAAAAGGAAACTGAAGCCTTTCAAAAAATTTCAGGGCTCTTAGCTCAGTTGGTTCAGAGCATCTGGTTTACACCCAGAGGGTCGGGGGTTCGAATCCCTCAGGGCCCACAAAATCTCTCAGGAAACTGGGAGATTTTTTTGTTTATAAATATCAAAATTATTACTCTTTCATAAGTCTGATAAGCAATCCTAATTTGTACAGATCAAGATAGCGCAGATTAACATTTCCTCTTAACAATTTCGTCTTAAGAGTGTGCAATGTTTTATCACCTAAAGAAAGGTTGATAAAAGGCTTAAAAAGCAACTTATTGTACAGTTTTACCAATTTGACTTCTGATAATTTTGACTTCAGACTTTCGTCTTTAAGCATTTTGGCCAGACTTTCTACAGATTCCACTACTTTTTCAAGATATATAGTATTAGTTTCAAGATCATTATTAAGAATCGGGTTGTCTATGTGGTCTATCTTTATTTTTTCTGATTTTAGGTCCATCGCAAAAAGAAGATCTTCATACCCATATTTTTGAAAGTCAGGATTGAAATACACTTTTTTAAAGACGTCTCTTTTAATGATAAAATTGTTGGTCTGAAAACTTAAATAAGGCTTATTCAAACGAAGCTCGATAGGCAGGTTTTCCCTTTCAGCAGCAAATTTCCACCTTAAATAATATTCAGGAGCCGGAGCGTATCCCAAAATACTTCTGCCGCCATAAATAACCTTCGTGTCCTGATCTTTTAGTATAAACTCTGTATAATTTTTTAAGAAGTTTTTCTCTGTAATTTTTCCATCACAGTCAAGAAATAACAGATACTCCCCTATTACATACTTTTGAAAAAGGTTACGTATCTTTGATCTTCCTATATTTTTTTCAAGAAAAATGAAGTTTTCAACCTCATTTTGAAGCACTTGATTAGTCTTTTTATAGCTTTCAAGAGAAGCATCGTCAATTAAAATAATTTCTGCATCGATTCCGTTAACACCAATCTCTTTCTTTAAATCAGATACGAGCCCGCGAACATCAAAATTATAGACCGGAATGCAGATTGATAACAACATTATAATTGGATTATTTCAACAATCTTCTGAATATTAAGCTCTTCCAGGCAAGCCCAATCGCCACGGTAACATTCTTTATCTCCAAAAACAGAACAAGGCCTGCAGGTAAGATCTTTCACCTGAATTACATCATCTTCGCTCTGTCCGAAGCCTAAAAACCCCGCATAAGGATGGGTTGAACCCCATACTGAAACACACCGGGTTCCTACAAGGCTTGCAAGGTGCATATTGGCAGAATCCATGGAAATCATCAGTCCCAGTTCAGAGATTTTCTGAAGCTCTTCTGAGAGGCTTAATTTTCCTGAAAGGCTTTTTGTATTGGGAATTTCGCTTTCCCATTGTTCAAGGGTTTCTGTTTCTTTTTTACCGCCTCCAAAGAAATAGATGGAGTGTTTTTGAGCCAAAATTTTCGCGAGCTCGTAAGATTTCTCCAGAGGAAGCATTTTTCCCTTGTGCTGTGCAAAAGGAGCCAGCCCTATTCCTGATTTCTGTCCCGGCGCCGGCCTAAGCTTATGGGAAAGCTCAACTTTAAAACCCATAGCGCGGAAAACATCAGCATAGCGCTCAACAGTCTTTTTCAACTGCACTTTATTCAGGTTCCAGACGTCTGTAAGCTCTTCTTTTTCTTCTTTGCCTTTATTTATTTTAAAAACTTTAAATCCTTTTCTTCTGAAAATTCTATCAAGGATTTTGGTTCTTATCACATCATGAAGATTGGCTATAAAATCAGGGTTAAACTCTTTAGCCAGTTCATTCGCCAGTCTTCTTAATCCAAAGACCCCTTTATAGTCATCAAGATTAATTCCTTTAAATGTAACGTTCGGGATATCAGCAAATAAGCTTTCAAAGTTTTTCCTGGAAACCATGACAATTTCCACATCCGGATTCTGTTCCAGGAACTCCCTAAAGACAGGCGCCGTCATCGCGACATCGCCAAAAGCAGAAAAACGATATGCTAAAATTCTGGTCACGGTTACGATTTTAGCTGATAGGCAACTGCGTAAAATTTGATCTGTTTTGTCATCGCCATTAATCCGTTTGCTCTGGACGGCGATAGAAACTCCTGAAGCCCGATCTCTGAAATGAATTCAAAATCGGAATCTAAGATTTCCTGAGTGGAATGCCCGCTGTAAATGCTGACCAGAAGAGAAACAATTCCCTTTGGAAGAATTCCGTCGGAATCTGCATTGAAAAAAAGTTTACCATCTTTGAACTCAGCATCAATCCACACCTTACTCTGACAGCCTTTAATTAAATTATCATCCGTTTTGCGGTCTTCCGGCAGCCCTTTCAGCTCTTTTCCAAGATCAATAATATACTCATATTTTTGTTCCCAGTCATCCAGAAATGCAAATTCGTCGATTATTTCCTGCTGTTTTTGTTTAATGGTCATTTTGTTAACAAATTTTAATGCAAAGATACCAATTTTATAAAGATTATTTATTCGGATGCTTTTTCAAAAACGTTCAATAGTTTGATTTCCTCATTTTCCCAGCAGAAAGCTTCGGAAGCCTTTTCAAGTTCAGACTGATAGCTTTTCCTTCCTTTATCAAGAATTTTCTGAATAGCAGCAGCAATATTTCTGGGCTTGTGATCTTTGATAATTTCTCCTACATCAAACCTGTTTTTGATATTCTGCATTTCAGGAAGATTCGAAAGCACCAGTGGCACCCGTGACTGAATACAGTCCAGAACCTTGTTCGGCAGTGAATAAAGATAACTTTCGCCGCCATTTTCCTCAATACTCATTCCCACATCAGCTGTTACCGTAATGTTCCTTAAATCATCTGGTTTCAATTTTCCTAAAAACTGAACTTTATGCTGAAGCTTTTCTTTATGTACAAGTTCTTCATATTCTTTTTTTCTGGGGCCGTCACCTGCTATTTTGAAAATCACTTCATCAAGATGATGCATGGCCAGGATAGCCTTGTCGATACCGCGAAAAGGATTGATAGCCCCTTGGTACAAAAGTATTTTAGGGTTGTTTTCAGGAATTTCCATTATAAAATCAACCTTTTTCGGGGCATTCTGGATAACAACCGGATCAACTCCGTATTTTTCACGGAACCATTTTGCATAGCTTCCACTGGCCGTAATCATAAATTTAAGGTTGGGAATGACCTTTTTTTCAAGATACCGCCAAATTTTTTGTGACATTTTGCCCTGAATTGCAGGCATTTCTGAAAAAATTTCATGACTGTCAAAAATCAGGGGAATGTTCAGCTTTCTGGCAATAAGATAATTAGGCAGCAATGCATCCAGATCATTGGCATGAAGAATGGTATTCTGATCCGCTTTTTTATTTAACCGCCTGTATAGTTTCCAGTTGAACTCAAAGTAAGCCGTTTTGAGACTTTTTGAATCCAAATGGATCCGTGAAAGTGGATAAGGACGTTCCATAGGGTCTGCACCCTTCCAGTCATTTCCTATAAGTTCCACCTGGTAACCCGCTTCATGCAAAGTCCTGCATACCTTCTCTATACGCTGATCCGTGTACAGATTACTGAAAGCAGAAATAATTACTTTTTTTTTCATTGCTTTCTATTTCCAGCCAGCAAATGATAAATCTGGATAAAGCAGATCAGTCCGTTTGGAATAATAACAGGCCATAGAGGTCCGCTAAAAAAACCATAAATGACAAAACAGATACAGCCTATCATGTTGACAATTCTGATTTTTCTTACATCTTTTAATATGAAGCTCAGCACTATGAATATTGATGCAGAATAACCGATATATGTAGTAATTTCGGGATTCATGGGGAAATTTTAAAGGATCACAAACTTAATCATTTTCAATAAGATAATAAAATTTTTTCTGCCATAAAGTCATTAATTGATTTTTGGTAAAATATTTGTAATTTAGATAATGAATAAATGGCACCACCGCCGTTATTCTAATGAGATATATTATGGATTATAAGTTTTCACAAGGTTTGAGCCAGGTGTTCAAACAAAGCAAGAGCGAAGCGAAAAGGCTCAAAAGTGAATTTCTTAATACAGAACATCTACTTTTAGGTATTATAAAAACAGAAAACTCTGCAAAAGAAATCCTTCAAAACCTTAATGCGGATTTAACACAAATCAGAAGAAAAATTGAAACTCTAAATACAGCAAGTCTTAATCCTATTTCTGAGGAGGTTACTAATATTTCTTTCACCAAGATGGCAGATCATGCGATCAAACGTGCTGAGCTGGAATGCAGGCAATACAAAAGCAATGAAATTAATACCGTTCATTTGCTTTTAGGCATTCTTTACAAATATGAGGACCCTACTTCAAATATTCTGGGAGCTTATGACATCGATTATGAAGGAGTTTCAAGAGAATACCAGACCATGCTTAAAAATTCCGGGCAGGCACCACAAATGAGTGCTTATGATGATGACGATGAAAGAGAGGAATTTGAGCAGATGAGAAAGCCTACCGGAAATTTAGGCTCTGCAAAAAGTAAAACCCCTACATTGGATAACTTTGGTAGAGACCTGACTTCTTTGGCAAGAGATGGGAAATTAGACCCTGTAATCGGCCGTGAGAAAGAAATTGAGAGAGTTTCTCAGATTTTATCACGAAGAAAGAAAAACAACCCTCTTCTTATCGGTGAACCGGGAGTTGGTAAATCTGCTATTGCAGAAGGACTGGCTTTGAGAATTCAGCAGAAGAAAGTATCTAGGGTTCTTTACGGAAAACGTGTGATCACGCTGGATCTGGCAAGTTTAGTAGCCGGAACAAAATACCGTGGCCAGTTTGAAGAAAGAATGAAGGCAATTATGACCGAGCTGGAGAAAAACAGGGATGTCATCTTGTTCATTGATGAGCTTCACACGATTGTGGGCGCAGGAAGTTCTACAGGAAGCCTTGATGCTTCCAATATGTTCAAACCTGCTTTGGCAAGGGGTGAAATTCAATGCATCGGGGCTACGACTCTGGATGAGTACCGTCAGTATATTGAGAAAGACGGAGCTTTGGAAAGAAGATTCCAGAAAGTAATGGTAGAACCGACTTCCATTGATGAAACGATCCAGATTCTGAATCAGATCAAAGATAAATATGAAGAACACCATAATGTAGTGTATACTCCGGAAGCTATTTTAGCGTGCGTTAATCTGACATCCAGATATATTACAGACCGTTTCTTACCGGATAAGGCTATTGATGCCATGGATGAAGCTGGTTCCCGTGTGTACATCAAAAACATGAAAGTTCCTACTGAGATCATTGATTTCGAAAAGAAAATTGAAGACATCAAGGAAATGAAGCAGAAAGCTGTAAAAGCTCAGGATTATCTTGAAGCCAGAAAGCTTAAGGATGAAGAAGAACGTCTTCAGATGGAACTGAATGTGGCTCAGGAAAAATGGGACAAAGATGTAAAAGAGAAAAAAGAAACCGTAACGGAAGAAAATGTAGCCGAAGTGGTTTCTATGATGAGTGGAGTTCCGGTAACCAAAGTGGGCAAAAATGAGCTTGATAAACTGGCTCAGATGGATGAAAAACTGAATGGAAAAGTAATCGGTCAGGAAGATGCTGTGAAAAAGGTTGTTAAGGCCATTCAGAGAAACAGAGCCGGTCTTAAAGATCCTAACCGTCCCATCGGTACCTTTATCTTCCTTGGTACAACCGGGGTTGGTAAAACCGAGCTTGCTAAAGTAATGGCAAGAGAACTTTTCGAATCCGATGAATCCCTGATCCGTATCGACATGAGTGAATACATGGAGAAATTCGCGGTTTCAAGATTGGTGGGAGCGCCTCCGGGATATGTTGGATATGAAGAAGGCGGTCAGTTAACTGAAGCCGTAAGAAGAAAACCTTATGCTGTGGTTCTTCTGGATGAGATAGAAAAAGCTCACCCTGATGTATTCAATATCCTTCTGCAAATTCTTGATGAAGGCCATGTAACGGATAGTTTAGGAAGAAAAATTGATTTTAGAAATACAATCATCATCCTTACCTCAAACATCGGAACAAGAGATCTTAAAGATTTCGGAGACGGTGTAGGATTTGGAACTTCAGCTAAAAAGACCGGTTCAGATACAAGAGCAAGAAGCACTATTGAAAATGCCCTTAAAAAAGCATTTGCCCCTGAATTCCTAAACAGAATTGATGATATTGTGATCTTTAACTCTCTTGTACAGGATGATATCAAGAAAATTATTGATATTGAACTGAGCAAGCTTTATAGCAGACTTGAAAAATTAGGCTACAAAGTAGAGTTAACTGAAGAAGCGAAAGATTTCATTTCTGAAAAAGGATGGGATAAAGATTTTGGTGCAAGACCACTAAAACGTGCAATTCAGAAATACATTGAAGACTTATTGGCAGAAATGCTGGTCAACAAGCAATTATCTGAAGGAGAAACAGTAATCCTGGATCTTAATGATACAAAAGATGCGTTAATTGGAAAAGCTCCAAAAGCAAAAAAGACAACTGAAAAGTCTTCCCAATCGTAATTGATTACTATAATTATATAGAAAAGCACCGGAAAATCCGGTGCTTTTTTGTTTTTAATAGGTTTTGGCTGAAGCCGAATTAAATATGTTTAAAAAGTTAAGCGGGCTAAAGCCCGCACCTATGAATCATTATCTGGCCACGAATGCACGAATTTAAATAGACGCTTGTGCCTATTATTTTTCATAGCTTATTATTAAACTTAAAAAGCATTTTTAAGGCTATTATCTGTGTAAATTCGTGAATTCGTGGCTAAAAAATTAAAGCCCTACAACGAAACCTATATTAGGGACAAGTCCACTTGAGAATACACTTGAATTTTCTTTCCAAAGCACATTATACATGAGTCCCAACTGCATAAAAGAATTACTGCCAATCCTCTGCATGTAGCCACCCCCCAAATATAAAGCGGTTTCCTGCTCGTTCACTTTGTAATCGTAAAATTTATCTTTATAATTGATGAAATACTGCTGAAGATTTGCTCCTACATAAAAGGACCTGGCAATATAATAGTTGACAAAAGGCCCCACACCGAACATCGTGGATTTATAATAATCGGAGGTCTGCCAGGAAACACTTCCCACAACACCGCCTTCAAGGTCGTCGGTAATTTTATATCCTACTCTTGGGGAAGCCTGAAGATAAAATGCACTGTTGCTTCCGAACCCGACACCAATCCCTCCACCGAAGGTCCATCTGTTAGTTTCTTGTGAACCCGTACCTATTGAAACCTGGGAAAATAATGATCCTGATATCACCAGCATCAGAGGAATAATAATTTTTTTCATATTAATATCGTTTTTATCAATGTTTAAAATTATGGTTTTTTTACGAATTTATTTAGTTGTATTTTTGCCCCGTCAAACTAAGAACTCCCGTTAAGAGTTTCGTAAAATTGAAATACAATGAAAGTAGTAGTAGGATTATCCGGAGGTGTAGATTCCAGCGTTACAGCATATCTTCTGCAGCAGCAGGGGCATGATGTGGTTGCCCTGTTTATGAGAAACTGGAACGACGCTTCCGTGACCCTTGAGGATGAATGTCCGTGGATTGAAGACAGTAATGACGCCCTGATGGTTGCCCAGAAGCTGGGAATTCCTTTCCAGGTGATCGATATGAGTGAGCTTTACAAAGAGCGCATCGTAGATTATATGTTTGATGAATACCAGAAAGGGAGAACCCCGAATCCTGATGTTCTGTGCAACAGAGAAGTCAAATTTGATGTTTTTATGAAAACAGCCATGTCTTTAGGTGCTGATAAAGTGGCTACAGGACATTATGCACAGGTGAACTCAACTTTTGATGAAAACGGAAAGGAAATTTTTCATCTTCTGGCTGGAAAAGACAACAATAAAGACCAGTCTTATTTCCTGTGCCAATTAAGCCAGGAACAGCTGTCTAAAGCCCTTTTTCCGATCGGAGAACTGACAAAACCCCAGGTAAGGGAAATTGCTAAAGAAATCGGACTTGTGACTGCCGACAAAAAAGATTCCCAAGGGTTGTGCTTTATCGGAAAAGTAAGTCTTCCTCAGTTTTTGCAGCAGCAACTTATTCCTAAAGAAGGGGAAATTGTAGAAATTTTCAAAGATTCACCTTTATTTTCGGTAGAAAAACCTGAATTTTCTTCAAAAGAAGAAGAGCTGGAATATCTGTCTCAGAAAATCAATTATAAAAAATCCGACGGTAAGGTAATCGGAAAGCACCAGGGTGCACAGTTTTTCACAATCGGACAAAGCAAAGGACTTGGTATTGGTGGTCACAAAGAAAGTTGTTTTGTGGTTTCCAGAGATATGGAAAACAATATTATTTTTGTAGGCGAAGGCCACAGCTTCCCGGGACTCCATAAAAATGCATTAAAAATAGATCAATCAGAAGTGCATTGGGTTCGTGAGGATATGAAGCTGGAAAATGGTGGCTCTATGGAAGTAATGGCAAGATTCAGGTACAGGCAGCCTTTACAAAAAGCTACTCTTTATCAGTTTGGAAATGCAGCTTATATTGAATTTGATGAGCCGCAGTCTGCGATTGCCGAAGGACAGTTTGCCGCATGGTATATTGGTGAAGAACTGATCGGCAGTGGCGTTATTGGATAAAAAAATAAAAAGACCTCTTACTGGTCTCTATAAATCCCGAAGCATATTTGTTTCGGGGTTATTTTTTTCAATTGACTCTTCAACTTACGCACGAATTCAGTCAATATAAAAAACACATTGATAATAAGTTTTAAAATAATTATCTGTTATATTTACAGATATCGATCTTCATCATAATAGTACTCCAGCTTACTTTCCACATCTTTCACAATGATATCCAGATCTTTTGCTACGTGATCTCCATAGAAGTTGACAAACAGCAATTGATCCGTTTTCTTAGCATACACCAGATTATATTTTGTTTTCATAAAATCACGGAAAGAGTATATTCTCTCACTTGAATCCAGTTTTGCAGTCGTGGAATAATCTTTTAATATTAATCCGGCTTTTCTGGTAAAGATTTTAGCATTAAAAATTTCCAGAATATCCTGAAGAGGGATGTCAATTATTTCTGAGCCTGCAAGTCTGTAATTTCCAATTTCTTTAAGGAAATCTGCCTGTACCGAATATTCCACAGATATTTTCAGATCTATTTTTATTTCTACTTTTTCTCCTTCAGCATTAAAAATCTGTATGATAAAATCTTCGCCTTCCTTTCCTTGAAAAATCGCTATTTCTTTGGTTTCAAATGCATATTCTACAGCATACTTGCTGTACCTTGAATAAACGATTATATTTCTTATTAAGGTCAATATAAAAGCTGTCAGCAAATAAGGAATGATGAAAACCAGTATGATCACGATTAAAATGTAAAAAATTGCAAGACCAAAGGAAAAAGTCTCTTCCTTTAAAAAAGGATTATAATCAAATATTAATGCCTTAAAAATGAGTATTGAAAACGTTATGTTCAAAATGATAAACAGATACGTTTCCCAATTAACTTCATACCCCTGCTTTTGTATGGGAATATCCTGGTATAAAATATTTTTTTCCTTTTCTGTAAATTTTCTGGTCGTAACATTACTTTTTATCATCTCATTCAGATTTGCTTATGTTCCCTATTTCCTTTTGAACCGGGTTGGCACAGAATCACAATACCTTGTATGATCAATAGCACGACGAGATATCCAACCGGTTTTTCCAGCATTAATCCTTTGATCAGTTTTACAATTCCTATCATTAAAATGAAAATCATAAAGTAAGAAGTTATTTTTGAATTTCTTTCTTTAAAAAATTGAAGGATTATAGTAAAAGTATAGAAACCAAGCAGAAGAATTAAGTAAAACTTTAGAAATTCCGGTCCTTTCATAGAGATTGGATCATAGATATGATGGGTAAGAACAAGCCAAATCATGCTTATGATTACCGGTACTGAATATAAAAGTATCTTTTTCATAGCTTCTGATTTTTTAACCACCACATCCTCCACCGCAGCCGCCACATCCTCCTCCACAGCCACTTCCACATCCGCTGCTTCCGCCACTGCAACTTGAGCCTCCACCATCACTGCTGCCGCCTCCAACGCTTCCGTCATCTTTCTTCTTCCCGTTAACCTCCGCGTTAACACTCCCAAATAAGGAAAGGAATAAACCAAAAACCATAATGCCTGCGAAGGACAGAACAATTGTTCCTATAGTGCTTAAAACTTCCCCAAGACAGGATGAAAGCATAAGTAAAACCAGTAGTAATGGAATAATCCTAAGTTTTTTCAACCAAATCTTAGTTATTTTTGGAGGTTCTTTTTCGTACCAGATATCTTTTGGCGCTTCACTCTGGAAGATCTCCCGGTAACTTTTCAGGGTTTCTGAAAACCAGTTCCGGTGCCTCATGTTCTCCGAAACACCTCCATTGGATGGATGGTGATGAAGTTTTCTTTTTAAAACATCAGGACAAAATTCCTCCCAGTAATTTTGGGTGTAAATAAGGTGCATATGCCATACCTTATCCACGGTTTCGCTTGGTGATGCTCCGTTCGGTAAAATACAGCAGAGATAAACAAATTTTTTGTACTCCTGAATGGCTTTCATGGTAAAATCTAAAGTCCAGCCTTCTTCTTTGGCCAGTTTTTTAGAAAAAGGAAAATCAGCATCTGAAGCATCTAATGAAAAGCTTTGAATTCGGTTCCAAAGGATTTCGTCTTTTAATAAGATTGTTGTTTCCATTGTGTTAACTTTTATTTTTCTACTCAAATATCATTTGATTTTAAAATATAAAAGTCTTTCGTAAATCTTATTTGGATGCATAAAAATCTTATATTAGTCTTATAAAATTAAAACAAACGAATGAAAAAAGAGGATATTCTCCATCTTGAGAAACTGATGAATTTTCTCAGCCTGCACTTTTTAAAGAAAAACCATTGGGAAGATGTTACGAAAACGGAATGGTCATACATCGTTGCAGAAATTAATGACCTTATCGTCAGTGACTATGAAGAGAAGGGCATAAAAAAAGCAGCTGATACCCTGGGATCAAACTATCTTTATGAACACCTGATAATCAATAAACTAAAGAAATATTACCACAACGAAAATTCGGTTTTAAGCAAACCGAATCTGGCCAAATTAAGCCTTATCGTTAAAGTCCTGGGATATTCAAATTATATTGATTTTATTAATTCCCACACAGGAACATTCAACTTCAATAATTTGAGGATTGACATGGATAATGTGAAGCAGAATACGGTTCTTCTGGACCGTCTGGTAGGCTGCTGGTATTCTTACAACAGGAATTTGCCCGACAACCGATCGGAAGCCAAGGACGACCGCATATGGCGTTCGGCAATGGAAATCTACAAATCTGAGACTTCCGGGGAATATTATATTGAGCGAAGCGGCGGGGATCACCATAAGTATTTCGGGAAGGTGACGGCCTATTCGGATTATGTATTCATCATCATGAACAGTAATACATTCATCCGGCAGAGACATTTTATCTCAAGGATAAAAGATATCAAGGAAAAGCTCAAAAATCCAGAATATAAGCTCCATGAGTTGCATTTTATAAGTACGTGTATCAGTTTTAACCAGGAGCCTATCGCCCTGTTTGAAATATTTCAGAAAGCAGACAAAAAGACCTTTATTGCAGACTCTATTAGCTTTCCGATTGACAGTGATGAAATCCCGAAATCTATTATTAAACAGCTTGAAGACACTGAATCTAACAGGATAGATTACAGGTAGATGCGGTGCGGGTTACGAGGTGCGAGGTGCGGGTTTAATGTTTGATGTTTATAGTCTAAGGTTTAAAGTTATGGGATATTATTGCTGTGGCTATTAAGATCTGATATCTGAAATCTAAGGTCTATCTTCTAACCTACCAGCCAGTCTTTAAAATCTTTCACCCTGTCGCGGCTCACGGTGATCTCTTCCTGAGGCTGAAATTCCATATCCACTTTATAGTAAGGAGAGGTATGAATGTTTTTTATGTAATCTGAATTGATAATAAACTGCCTGTTTACCCTAAAAAATTTTTTCTCATCCAAGATATCTTCCAGCTCATCAAGCGTGAAATCTGAGGGATAAACGCGCTCTGCCGTCTGGAGATATACAATTTTATTTTCACTGAAAAAACAGCTTATTTCGTGGGTCTGGACAATTTTCAGGTTATATCCTATTTTTACCAGGACTCTGGACAGGGTAGATTTTTCTTTCCTGATCAGCTGCTTGATGTCTTCGGACCCTGTTGTATTACTTGCCGGTATAAACGATTTGAATTTTTCTACCGCTCCGGAAAGGTCTTCTTCCAGGATAGGTTTCAAAAGGTAATCGATGCTGTTCAGCTTAAATGCTTTCAGGGTATACTGATCAAAAGCTGTGGTATAAATGATAAACCCTTTGGTGGGTATTTTTTCAAAGATATCGAAGGATAAACCGTCTCCAAGAACAATGTCGGAAAAAATAAGCTGTGGATGTTCATTTTCGGAAAACCAGGCTATTCCTTCTTCTACCGATTCTATTTTCGCAACTACTTCTATTTCAGGGAAATTACTCAGCATTCTTTCCAGCTTTCTTGAGGCGGGTTTTTCATCTTCAATAATGACAGTCTTGATCATTGGTTATTGTTTTTAACAGGGATAAAATTAGATAAAAAAGGGAAAGATTAAAAGTCTATGTTCTTTTTACCCTTGTTCATCTCTTTTTCTATGATCTTATTTTCCCATTCCGCATCCAAAAGAAACAGTTTTACAGCTTTTACTGTTAAAACAATTCCCCATATCAATAGGATTATAGATCCGTCAAATAAAGAGAGATTAATGGTCCCATTTTCAAAAATATCGTCAAAAAATATAAATGCGGCGACTATACCAAACCAAAGAAGGCTTTTATAGAATTTTTTAAGCTGGCCGACTCTTTCGTATGCGTTATTGTAATCCATGATAATTAAAGTTTTAAGGTTATTATAATGTTTTTGTATTGTTTTTCTCCTGATTCATCAGTTCCTGGATTTTTTTTTCCTCCCATTCTTTTCCTATCCCAAAAACATTGACTGCATGAGCTACAATTCCTATTCCCCATCCCAGCATCGGCCAGTAAAACCATAAATGTTGCGGAGCAGTAAGAAGATTCAAAGCCAGCAGGAATGGAATGACTAAACAATATGAAGTAAGGTTTCCGTAGAACCCTTTCAGTTCTTTTACTCTTTTGGCTGCTTTTTCGTAAGCTAATGTTTCTTTTGTGTATCCTAATGTTTCCATAATCTTTAATTTAAAAGGTTGTTGATTGTTTTTGTTGAATCAAAGGTAGGTCAGAAACAAGGCTCTAATCAACTTTATATGACCGAATGGTAGAATATGATTACTGAATGGTAAAATGACAGATTAAACGCCTGTTATTGCTCCTGATCAGTAAATGAACGGGATTAGTTTTTTTGTGGTTCTTCTGTATTCCAGATACTCTTCGCCAAATTTTTCTATAAGGGCCTGCTCTTCAATTTTAATCCTGTAAATAAAGGCTAAAAATGGTGGCAGAAAAGCCAGTATCAGAGAAATCCAGTTATTAAGGTATAATCCTAATCCTAAAGAGGTTAATAAAGAAAATGCATAGGAAGGATGTCTTAAGTATTTGTAAAATCCTTCTTTTTTGATTTGGTGATCCTGCTTTATCGTCACATCTACTGTAAAATATTTCCCTAAAGATCTGATGATGATAAATCGGAAGATAATTCCGGTGAGGATAAAAAATTCTCCTAAATACAAGATCCATTCGCCTTCAGCGATCGGAAATCTGGTTATGTAAGAAACCGTAACTGAAGCTGCAATGGAGAACGGGATAGCCATCCATAGAATATTCAGGGTCGATTTGTCTTTATCCTTGCTGTCTTCTTTGCCGGATTTCAGGATATTTTTGTAGAGAATCTCCGTAAGAAACCAGGCGACCATTGAAACGGTGAACAAAATTTGTAGTGGATTCATTTTTTTAGTTTTTTGTAAAACGGTAAAATAGTGAAAGGGCGAAATGATAAAAGGGCTTATCAGGTATACACCTTCTGATCTCGTTTAAACTTATCATTAATCGGAAGTATTTTCTTACGAACATAGGCAATTCAGCCTTTTTGCCATTCCGCTTTTTCGCCTTAATTACTCCTTATTCTTCTTCATCTCATTCCTGATCTTTTTCTCTTCCCAGTTCCTGACGAAACTGACATTGGGCAGAAAAACGATTATTGCATGAACTACCAACCCAATCCCCCAACAGGTAGCGGTAAAGAAGTTTTTGAACTGGAAATAGCTCTCCCCGGGGTCTAAATGTTTATAATTATAGAAGACAATTAAGATATTTACAACGACATAGATGAACAGATGCCTGTAAAATCTGCTCAGTCGCTCAACCTGCCTTCTTACCTGCTGGTAACGGATGTCATTTTCATCATAATTTTTCATGGTCACTGTTTTTTTGTTTATCCATAATTTCCCGGATCTTCCTTTCTTTCCAGGATTCTCCAACACCAAAAACCCGGAAAGCATGAGAAATAAGACCAATTCCCCATCCTAACATAGGAAAATAGAACCACAAGTCTTTGGGAGATGTTATAAGGTTGATAATTGTTAAAAACGGGATCACCGTACAGTAGGAAATTAAGTTGGCATAGAAGCTTTTCAGCTCTTTTACCCTTTTTCTGGCCTTCTCATAAGATCCGTTTTCATCTTCGGTTTTTACACTGGTCCTGTTTGGCTTACTGATAAGTATCGGAACTTTTACTTTAAAATAATCTTCTGATTTTTCAATGAAAACATTCTTTTTGGTTAGCAGGGCATACCGCTGCACAATATTGGCCAGACCAATCCCTGCGCTTTCTTTCATCTGTTCTCTTGCCTGCAAGTTGTTTTCGATACAAAGCGTATCATTATCTGAAAATATTTTTATAACCAAAGGTTTTGAAGAGGTGGCAAAATTATGCTTGATACAGTTTTCCAGTAAAAGCTGGAGGGAAAGCGGAACTACATATCTCCTGTAATCTTCTTTTTTAACATCAAAAATAAAGTCTACACTGTCCTCAAATCTGGTTTTTAAAAGATCACAGTAGGTTTTTGCGAATTCTATCTCATCTTCTACGGTAACAAGCTCCTTATCTTTCTGCTCCAGCACATAACGGTAAATCTTTGACATGGAAGCAGTAAACTTCTGAGCCTGAGCGGGATTTTCATCAATGAGCGAGCTCAGTACATTCAGGGAGTTAAAGAGAAAGTGAGGATCCAGCTGGTTTTTCAGGCTTTCAAACTGTGCATTGGCAGATTTTGCGATGAGTTTCTGTTCCACCACTTCCTTCCGTGACGTCTTCTTCAGCTCTTCCATAAAGCCTTTTGCATGAAGAAATGCGGAAATAAGCAGGGCGATATTAATCATGAACCAATTGGTGACACCATACTTTTTAGAGAAGAAATCTTCTGTAGTTGCCACTTTCTGAATCACAACATAATTCATATAATTACAGAAATACACGAGGATAAAATTCCCGATAATAATGGAAATAATACTCAAAATAGCTCTTGTTCTCGTTGTTTCGGACCAGGGGAACTTTTTATTGAGGAAATCGTTAATCAGGCCGTTTCCTACTCCCAGTACAAAGGAATACATCGTGGAAAGGAGCAGTGTCATTATAAAACTCTTCAAAGTCCTTTCATTAAAGAACAAAAAGAAGAACAACGCTGTGCCCAATGATATCCAAAGTAATGAAATAAAGTATTTACGTTTCATGATCCGTTTTCTTAACTCAAAATTAGTCTTTAATAAAGGGATGTGAAATTATTTTTTACCGAAGGGCAGATTTTGTTTCCTGAACGGCATAAAAAAACCTTCCGTGTAAGGAAGGTTTAGGGTTCTTTATTATTCTGCTTTAGGCATATTGATGAAATATTCCGCTTCTGCTCTGCCCCAGTTCGGATCTAAAGCTGTTTTAGGTTTGTAAGCATTAAACTTGGTAATAGCTTCTTTAAACATTTCCAATCCTTTAGTCTTGCTGCCTCCGTATTGTTCAGGGGTAAAATAAGTGTCTTCTGCTTTGATAAGAGCGATTCTCGGGTTTGAAGGATCCAGTTTTTCTGCAATTCCCATTTCTTCCGTAGCCTTGGCTCCGTCTGTCATATAACGCTGTGCCGGGTTCACCATCATTCTTAAAGAAGCTGCCATTTTTTTCAGCAAATGGATCTCTGCATTATCGGCTCCTGCAAGATTCTGGGCAGATGCCAGATATTTGTCCGCTTGTTCAGCCGTTTCATCCAGTGCCTGCATATTCCCGTTTCTCATCATCAGTCTTCCTTTCTGGATCTGGGAGAAAGCTGCATAGTAGGGAGGAAGCCATTTTGAGCTCTCCTTGCTTCCGATTCTCTGGAAATCATTAGCCAGAGTCTGGAATTCTTCAGGGGTTTTACATGTTTCTATCTTTGCGATTTTTTCAGCCATTACTTTTTCGTAATCTGCCTGTGCAAAAGCTGTTAAACTCATAAAAGCTAAAGCAAAACTTAATAGGTATTTTTTCATTATACTAATTTTTTTAGTTAGTTAATTTGTTGTCCGAAGTTATGTATTTTGTGATTATCTATGATCTCTGTTATTACTTTTTTATAAATTATTGTTGATGGCATCCTGCGTTTTATCGACACCAAAGCTGATGAAAGCGCCTATGAATACAAATGTATTGACCGGTGGAACAACTGCCGAACTTCTGGATCCGTCCAGGGAAAAATTGTATCCATACACATTTTTAGAGCCCAGAACATTGGAAACGCTCAATACAAATACGGTGAAGGCTTTAGCATCTTTTTTTCCAAGATTCGGAAGATAATTAAAGCTGATATTTAAGGCATTATAATCCTTCAGTCTTCCTTCGTTCCTGATATAATTGACTGAATTGCTATTCTCGGTTTTTGTAGCAATATCATAATAAGGGCGACCTTTGGAATAGGTATAAGATAAATTGACTCCTAATTTCCATTCCGGAATAAATCTTTTAGCTACAGCAGAAAGAGTGTGTGCGGAAGCAAAATTCGGTTTCAGACTTACAGGATAATTGACAAAATCTCTCTTTGAATCCAGGAAGGAATAGCTGATCCAGTAATCTATATTTTCAAAGGTTTTTTTATCTCTCCAGAACAGCTCAAGCCCTTTTGCATAGCCATAGCCGTCGTTATTCAAAGCGGTCTGTACCTGCTGGTTCTGCTCTTTGTCCGGTGTGATATTAAATGTTTTGATCAGCTGGTCGTATTTCTTGTAAAAGGCCTCAAAACGAAGGCTTCTCCCTTCTGATGCTCTCTGAACCTGGAAAATATAATGCTGTGATTTCTGAAAATCAAGATCTGTAGGCCAGTTGATATACTTACTTTCAGGATTCTGATAAAACAGCCCATAGGCAAAGGAGGTCGTCCAGTCTTTTGCCAGACGGTAAGCCAATGCAATGCGCGGTGCAATATTGCTTTTCCCTAAATAAGAAGAATTTTCAGCCCTCACTCCTATTTTGGCAGACAGCGCATTGCTGAATCCAAGATCCGTTTCTGCAAACACGGATGAAATAAGATCTTTATAGTTTTTCTGTACTTCTCCGAAATTCAGATTTTCATTGGTATTATTCAATTCAAAACCAGCCCTTACTGCACTGATTTTGTTAATCTTCCGTTCAAGAACAGCTTTAAAATTAATGTAATTTCCATCTGTTAAGAGCTCTGTCTTATCTGACTCTGTATCATGGGTTTCCGTGGAAAAATTAAGATCGGACCTGTTGTAAGAATAAGAGGTTCCTGCATTCAGAAGATATTTACCGAACTTCTGTTTAAAAGACAGGTTATGGTAGGTATTTTTCCCTTTCAGTCTTACCAGGGCAAAATCGTATTCCGGTTCCAGGCTTTCAGTTCTCACCCCCATTTTATTCGAGTCATACATTCCATAATATTTCAGGAATCCGCCTGATTTTGTTTTGATTCTAAAGTTAAAATCACCGTTTAAGCCCTGAGGAGCATCAATGAAATCTGTATTAAAATTAAAAACTTTCTGCATAGCACTTAAAAGCGAGTAGCCTAAAGTAGCCCCGAAAGAATGGTTTTTATCTGCTCCCAGTTTCTGAAACCCTGCACTCAAAAAGATGGGTGATATCCCAAAGTCATAAGAGCTTTGTTCCGGAAGATCCACACTTTCAAGCATCAAAGCTCCTGAAAGTGCCTGACCGTACAATGCAGAATACCCGCCACTTGAAAAGATATTTCCTTTAAAAAGAGAGGTGTTGAAACGGTCTCTTCCTGCAATTCCCGGAACTGAATTCGAGAAATAATTGTTGATCAGACTTCCGTCCATAAAGATCTTGGATTCTGTTCCTGTCCCTCCCCTGATGAAAAGCCCTTCGGTTTCCCCGACCTTCTGAACGCCCGGGAGGTAATTTAAAGCTGAAGAAATCTGTCCGTCTGCTCCTGCCGTCGTGTAAATATCAATGGGCGTCAGCAAAGCTGTTGCTCTTTTTTTATCGCTGGCTTCAATAGAACCTGCGGAAACCACTACAGCATCAATCTCACTGATCTGCTCTTTAAGCTCTGTATTGACTGAAATATCCTGATTATCAATAATAACAGCTTTTTCTACTTCCTGATATTTCGGATGGGTAAAAGTCAGGATATGGTTTCCTTTTTCTGAAGTTTCAAAGGAAAAATTCCCTTGAGCGTCTGTAGTAGCCCCGTCATAAGTATCTTTTAACGTGACATTTATTTCACTGATGCCTTTACTTTTAAACGTAACTTTTCCTGAGATCCTGACCTGTGAATATCCTGCGATGAAGGATAGAAAAGCAATCAGCAGCAAAAGTTTATTTCCTTGTGTTTTCATGGAGTTAATTTTCGGATCAAAAATAATAAGGAATATGCCTTTCTTTAAAATAATTCTTACTGAAAGGCATAGTTTGGCTTCTGAATGGGAAATTAGTGAACCGGGATGCAGAAATCCACCATCATTTTACCTTCCGGGTGCTCTTTGAAGTTGGTATGATAGATCTCAAACGGGAATGCTTTTCTCATGGAATAATGATGCTCGTTCATCCATAAAAAAAGAGAAACCCAGCACTGCTCAAAGTCGTGAAGGGTCACTTCCCCGCTTCCTACAATAAACTTTCCGGCATGTATGGTTTCCGAAAATACCAGCCCTTCCTGTTTCTCAAGATGTTTATCCAGAAGCATACAGGCATGGATTCTCACCTTGTCCGGAGGAGTTACTTTAAAACTGTCATGATAAACAGAAATCATTTTAACGTTTTCACGGGGAAACAGCTGTTTCTTTTTTGCCCAATCTATGAGAATATTGTAAGAAGGCTCTACATTGGCAATTCCTAAGCTCATTACCGCAGCCAGATTCATTTCCGGCAGTTCTTTTACTTCGATTTTTAAATTCATTTTGGTCCAGTTTAACAGGTTTTCTATAGTGCAAATGTATTGGCTGAAAACCGTATCCATTTGTCCGTTCTTGCTCTGTATCTGTAAAATCTTGTGAAAAGTTTCAGGTGCGGAATTCCTGAAGGCTGTTGGGGCTATTCCATAATATTTTTTAAAAGTCTTACTGAAAACGGAATGATTGGAAAATCCGAGATCAAGATAGAGGTCTTTCAATTCAATATCCTTTTTTACGGCCAGGTAAAAGGCGCTTTTTTCTATTTTCTTTCTGATGATATAATTCTGGAGTGTTTCGCCGGTAATAAGCTTAAAAATCCTGTGAAAATGGAAAGAAGAGTACATGGCAATCCCTGCCATTTTTTCCAGGGATAAATCTGCATCCAGATTATTATCAATGTATGCTATTGCTTTAACAATTCTTTTTTTCTGTTCCTCCATTTAAAGATACTGATCGGTAAAGGTATTAAGATCCATCCTGTTTCACTTGTCAGATATTGCTGTTTTCGAAAAAAAGACTGAAATCATAAAGTGCTTTGGAAAATGTTTTTTAAATTTATCGTTAAAATCACTTTAAATCATTTAAAAATGAAAGGACAAACATTAGCATTACTGGCGGGGTGTGCATTTTTAGCGGCTTCATGCTGCACGACAAAAACGTACACGGTTAACGCTAAGAGCGGAACTCAGACGGGCGGAACAGCCAAGTTTACCCAGAAAGGAGAAGAAGTGACGATGAAACTTGAGGTTACCAATCTTACTCCAGGTATTCATGCGGTGCATATTCACGAAAAAGGAGACTGTTCTGCAGCGGATGGAACTTCTACAGGCGGACACTGGAATCCAGCTAAAGACGACCATGGAAAATGGGGCGCTGAGCATTTCCACATGGGAGACATAGGAAACCTTACTGCTGATGCAAGCGGAAAAGCTGTCCTTACTTTCAAAACAACCAAATGGTGCCTGGGCTGTACGGATGAATCTAAAAATATCATCGGAAAAGGGCTTATTGTACATGCCGCAGCAGATGATTTCCATACTCAGCCTACCGGAAACGCAGGCGGAAGAGTGGGATGCGTAGAAATTAAATAATCTTTTATTATCATAAAAAAACCGCTGATCTTCATCAGCGGTTTTTTTGTTTTTATGATTTAGCTCCCATATCGGAAACGATATTCATAGCTTCCTGTAAGTATGGGTCTTTTTTCAGATTTTTGATCCACATTTCAGATTTTTTCTTGAATGCTTCGTCTTTTTTCTCTCTTTCCACTTCATTTGGATACATCATGAATTTCAGACCATTCTCGAATTTGCTCAAAGCTTTGAATTTCTCGATCTGAGCTTTTCTCTGCTTCATCAGTTCATTGAACTTATTGATATTCAACGTGATCGTTTCTTCTTTATCCAGCTTTTCTCTCCATTGGGCAGATTCAAGCAACAACTGGTAGTTGCTGTTTTTAGCCATTCTGTCTGCGCTTGCTTTTTCAAGAGCCTGAATATTGAAATAATTCAGTTTCTGGAAATTAGTGCTTGGAATTTTATCCCAGGCTAAAGCATAGTCATCATATCGCTCTCCTACCTCAGCATAAGTAAAGAAATCCTTCATCTGGATATCGGAAACGATTCCTTTTCTCTGGGTAGATTCTCCTGTGATTCTGTAGAATTTCTGGATGGTCAGTTTTAAAGATCCGAAATCATCTTCCGTATTCAGGAATCTGTTCAGGTCTACAAAAGTCTGTACTGTCCCTTTTCCGAAAGACTGCGGAGAACCGATAATCATTGCTCTTCCGTAATCCTGCATTACACCGGCTAAGATCTCAGAAGCCGAAGCAGAAAGCTCGTTCTGCATGATTACTAAAGGACCTGTCCAGATCGGAGTTTCATTTTTGTTCTTCAGGGTCTGGATTTTTCCGTTTCCGTCCTTCACCTGTACGTATGGCCCTGCATCCATGAAAAGTCCCATGATATCCCCTACTTCAGTTAAGGATCCACCGCCGTTGTTTCTGAGGTCAAGAACAATTCCTTCGATGTTCTGTTGCTTAAGCTTAATGATCTCATTTTTGATGTCGTCAGAAGCATTTCTTCCTTTAGCATCCTCAAAATCAGCATTAAAGCTTGGAAGGTTAATGAATCCATATTTTTTTCCGTTTGGAGAATTCACTACGATACTTCTTGCGAATGTGTCTTCAATAGCTACTTCTTCACGGATCATAGTAACGTCTTTAATCGTTCCGTCTTTTTTCTGAACCGTCAGTGTTACCGGCGTTCCTTTTTCACCTCTGATGAGTCTTACGGCTTCATCGGAAAGCATTCCCACTACATTTACCGCATCTTCTTTCGGTTTCGATTTTACTTTCAGGATCTTGTCACCTTCGGAAAGCTGTTTAGACTTCCAGGCCGGTGCACCGATCGTTAAAGCTCCAAGGAAAAGGTTTCCTTTTTTCTCCTGGATAAGAGCTCCGATACCGATCACTTTTCCGGTGAACTGGGTATCAAAATCTTCTTTATCTTTTGGAGAATAGTAATTGGTGTGCGGATCGAATACTTCAGTATACGCGTTCATATATACGGTAAACCAATCCATTTTCTTTCTCTTCTTGAATCTTGTAAAGGTATCTTTTACCAGGTCTTTCACTTCATCAGTTGCTTTTTTGATCTTCTGATCCTGATTAAGCGGCTGATATTTGATGGTGTCTTTCAATTTATATTTCTGAACAGAGTCTTTCTTTTCTTTCTGGGCCTCTTCCTTGCTGTTCATAGACTCAATCTCCTGAAGAATGTTATACTTAATATACTTTCTCCATTCGTTATACTGTTCCTGTTTGTTGACAGGCACTTTTTTAAGCTTAGGCTCAAGAGTCAGCGATTCATCTTCCTGAAGGTTGATAGGCTTACTGAAAATATCCTGAGTGATCTTATCGATCTCGTCCACTCTCTGGTAAAGTCTGTCGATCGTCAGCTTGTAGAAGGTAAGGTCACCCTGGCCGATATAATCATCAAGCTTGGTCTCATGCTTGCTGAATTCGTCCATATCCGACTGCAGAAAGTATCTTTTTGCAGGATCTACCAGTTCGAAATAATGTTTATAAACGTCCTTGGAATAGGCATCATTGATGGGTTTCGGGCTGTAATGTAAATAAGAAAGTGTATTCTTTACGCTCACCATAATCGTCTGCATCTTTTCATCGTCATTTTTTGGCGAGTTGAAACAAAACATTAGACTTGTCAATGGAATTAGGAGTAAAAATTTATTCAGTTTGAAATTTTTCCACATAAACTGTCTTTTTATTAATTTTTTTTAAAATATATACTACAATTAGTAGCAGCAATTAATTCGCTGTTACAAACTATCAAATTTAATACCTTATTTATAATTATCGGACAGTTTTAAGTTTTTTTTGTTAAAAGAAATATAATGTAATAGTGATTCAGTTTTACAAACAGCGTATACTCCTGAAATAGTGATACAAAAAAGATCGTTATTTCATAATTAGAAAGAGATACCCTAGAGTATTCTTTGAGAAATTTATATTTTACTCTTCTCTCTTGAACTATATTCAACAAAGATAGCAACTCCAAATTAAGGGAGTAAAGTTGTTATTAAGTTTCCTGAATTATTTACTGATACTTTATATCTGCTCCCATCTGGTGAGTGTAAAATAAGACCTTTTGAAGAAGAAATCTCAATATCTTTATTAGATATATTTCCCTTATCCACAACAGTTTGTAAACTATCTAGTGTATTTGAGATATCTGTTAAACCAATGGTTCCATCAGGTTTAGATACTAATATTTTTGTAAATGATGAGTCTGCTTTTAATTCTTTAGGAAATATTTGCAGACCATCAGTATTTGTTGCATATACTCCATACCCAAATCCACTTCCCGAATTATTGTCTCCTGTCATTAAGACAACATTACCTGCAGAAGCGGTTACTTGTCCCCATTCATAAACTCCATTAGTTCTGTTGGCAAAAAATTGAATACCAGAAGAGTCAAAATCCGTTTGAGATAAATAATTAGAATCTTGTAAAACAGCATGACTTCCAGTATTCATAACCTTTTGTAAATCAATCGACTGGCTTACATCCACATAAGTTGAACCACTCCATCTATATAATTTATTCTTATCTAAGGCCACATATAATTTTCCTGGTTCACCTATAACTGGAAAAGTTGATAAATTTGCAAATTCCAATATATCATCAACATAACTCGGAAGTTGGGAAGCAGGAACTTTTCCATCCACCAAATCCGCCTTTTGTGAAAAATCATAATTGACCTGTTCTAAGGGTAATTTTTCTTCTTTATGCCAATAGGAATCCTGCCAATCCCAAAAGTGTTCTTGTATAGGTTTGTCTCCGTTTTCAAATAATTGTTTTAATTCGTCTTTTGATTTCATTTTCTTAATTTTTTTTAATTATATGCTGTAGGCTTGCCAATCACTTCTCCCCTTCAGCAGTTTGTTTAGACTTTTTGAAAGTTTCTTTTAGTACAAAACTTCCGAAGATTTAGCTTTATTTTTTAAGGTGGTTCCCTACTAATGGATATCCACCCTACTTCTTAATATCATTTTTCATTTTCTCTTTTTTCTTAGGGCAAATATCCAGTGAGAAAACGACAGAACTCGTCGTGTTAAAAGAAAAATTATTTTTTGTAGATTATTTCATGAATTAAACTTTTATCTTTATTATAAACAGTAATTGATCTATAAGCCTATTGCAAGCTAGTGGGAGGAGGATGTTAGGTGTTTGGAAAAAAGATAGGATTATCCTTATTAAAAGCTTTATCAAAATGTTGTCTTTTATAGAAAATTTTTGGTCTAAATTTTGGAATCTTCCAATATTTCGATATAACTTTTCTATAAATGAACAAAAATTAACCAGCTTTATTTATTGTAGGAAGGTTTTAAAAAAGATAAAATTAAAATATGAACAATTCACATTGTATATTTGTAAAAATTAAAATATTTTATGGAAAGACCACTTATTCTGGTAACTAATGATGATGGAATCACCGCGCCCGGTATCAGAAACCTTATACAATTTATGAACGAAATAGGAGAAGTTGTTGTTGTTGCTCCCAACTCTCCCCAAAGTGGAAAAGGCCACGCTATTACAATCAATTCTACTTTAAGCTATGAAGAAGTAAACCTTGAGGGTCCTCAGACAGATTTTTCATGCAGCGGAACACCTGTAGACTGTGTAAAAATGGCTCTTGACAAAATTCTTACAAGAAGACCGGATATTGTCGTTTCAGGGATCAACCATGGAGCCAATTCTTCCATTAACGTCATTTATTCCGGAACCATGTCTGCGGCTGTGGAAGCAGGTGTGGAAGGGATTCCGGCTATAGGATTCTCACTTCTTGATTTCAGCTGGGAAGCAGATTTTACCCAGGCAAAACAACATATCCAGAATATTGTAAGAAGAACCCTTGAAAACCCAATGCCAAAAGGAATTGTTCTGAACGTTAATATTCCTAAGCTGCCAGCAGAGGAAATAAAAGGCATAAAGGTCTGTAAGCAGGCCAACGCAAAATGGGAAGAAAGCTTTGACGAAAGAGTGAATCCCCACGGAAAAAAATACTATTGGCTAACAGGATATTTCAACAATATGGACGATTCTGAAGATGCTGATGAAACGGCATTGGCTAACGGATATATTTCAATTGTTCCTGTAAAGTTTGATCTTACAGCTTATGAATACATGAAAACCCTTGAAGAGGTAATGAATTTTAACTGATGTACGAAAAGCTAGACAATCCTGTTTATCATTCACTTAATGAATACCACGAAAAGTTCTGCTTAAACTTCGGGAACACAAAATTTTACAACCCGGAAGTAGCCTCTTTTGGTGGCGCAGCAGAGATTTCAACAGCAGAAGACATCACAGAATATGCAAAAATCTGTGATGATTTTCTGATTTTCGGGGAGCGTCCTGATCTGGGAAATTTAAAAACGGATCTGTCGCAACTTGTATGTGATCAGTATGTCCTGGAGAATCCAATTGGTATTGATCTGACTGAGGAAATTGTTGAACTGAAAGAAGAGAATCATAATGAACTTCTGGCATTTGTGATGAAGTTCTATCCTTATTATTTTAAAGCAAGAACTCCTGAGTTGGGACGCTATTTTGGCATTTTTAAAGATGGTAAATTAGCGGCTGTAACAGGCGAAAGGATGCAAATGAATGATATGACAGAGGTAAGCGCCGTAATCACAGATACAGATCATATGGGAAAAGGTCTGGCCAAACAACTGGTGACTTTTGTTTCCGGAAAAATCTTTGAGGATGGAAAAACACCTTTCCTGCATGTAGCAGAAAGCAATACCGGAGCTAAAATGCTCTATGAAAAGCTTGGCTTTATGCATAGAGGAAAAATAAACTTATGGGGCGTGAAAAGCTAATTTTTCCCGCGTTTTTTATTATAAAGATGTCATCCTATTGTATTTTCCCACAGATTTCACAAATTTAACAGATGATTGGGTATAAAAAATCTGTGCGATCTGAGAGATCTGTGGGAAATCATTTTTAGAACAAAATTTTATCCTCTTTTCTCAATTCCTCAAGGTATTTGATTTTATCATCCCTGTAAAACAAATTCATCGTCTCGAAAGGAATCATTTTTAAATCTTTGTTGACAATGTGAACACAGGATTTTTTAATGGCACGCACGTCAAAATCGTGGGCATCCATAAAATTCATGATGATGATTCTAAAGAGATTGTCATAGTCTAAATTCGGGGCCGAAACTTCCGGAAGACAACACAATAGCTGGTTTACTTTAGGCTGAACCTTATCCACTGAAATTCCGGTACTGAAAATATCTAAAAGCTGCATTTGCAATCCTGTATCCTGTTCGTAAACGATTGTATTTCTTGTTTCATTATTCAGCAAATCGGCAGGGTTGATGTATCTGGTAAGAGGGATGATTTCACCTTCAAGCTTCAGAATATAGCCCATCGCCAGAGCATCGGGATTACAGGGAACAGGGATAATATCATCGGCGTTCAGAAGCGGAAACTGATTCAAAATTTCCTGCCTTACTTCTGTTAAAGTAATTTTTTCGTGAGCAGAATCCTCCCTGTTTCTTCCGGCTACCTCAACAGGCTGGAAGGTAATCCCGCGGACGCATTTCTGCTTTAAGGCAAAATCAATTAATTTTCCAATTTCGTCGATGTTTTTTCCTTTCTGAAGAACGATAACCAAAGTTGTGGAAAGATTTAATTCATTTAATTTCTCCAGAGCTTTCATACGGACATCCGTCAAATCTTTTCCCCTGAAATCTTCCAAAACCTCAGGTTTAAAAGAGTCAAACTGAAGGTAAATCTCAAATTCAGGGGCATAAGTCGCCAGTTTTCCTGCAAAACCGGGATCATTCGCAATACGGATTCCATTGGTATTGAGCATCAGATGTTTAATCGGTTTCGATTTGGCAATATCCATGATCTTAAAAAACTCGGGATGAATCGTCGGCTCGCCGCCACTGATCTGTACGACATCCGGTTCGCCCTCGTTTTTAACAATGGTATCAAACATGGCTTCAATCTGCTCCAAAGTTCTGTGACTTCCATAATGCGGCGAAGACATTGCGTAACAGGTAGGACACGTTAAATTACATCGGTCGGTGACTTCCACAATAGAAAGGCAGCTGTGCTGCTCATGATCTACGCATAAACCACAGTCGTACGGACAGCCATATTCCACATCTGTTCCGAAATGAACAGGCATTTCAGAGGCTTTATTGTAGTTTCTGATATTTTTGTAGTATTGAACATCTGAAGCAATCATGGTCTTGAAAAAGCCGTGATCAGGACATCTTTTGGTCATAAAAACCGCTTCATCCTCAATAATAATCTTCGCTCCTACCCTTTTCAGGCATTCGGGACAAAGGCTGATGGTATAATCGTAATAGGTATAATTTCTTACCGGCATAATTTCAATTTTTACATTCCTCCACAAATAAAACCACTAATCAGGCCACAAATCAACAAAGAAATCAGCATCGTCTGCCAAAACTGTTTTTTTGTAAATTTCTTGTCATTATTCCACTCATAAATCACTTTTGCGATCAGAGTGATGACTAGTGAAACGGCTAAGGCAATTACTATAATTATTCCTATAATCATGACGACCACGCCGCCCAGATTACCAACTTCCAGAAGTGTCAGCATTTTCATAATTTAATTGTATGGTGTTTTTAATCTTATAAATGTAATAAATAATCACCGAAAGAGATACCAGTTGAATGATCCCTAAATTTCCGATAATCCCGATTTTAGGTTTAATAAAATCCAAAAAGAACCTGAATGTAAAATAACTCAGCATAAATACCTGAAAAATAAAGCCTGAAGGGTATTTTCTTTTTTTCTCAATGAGCTTCAAACAAATCCATAAAATAATCAGAAAAGCAATTTCATAAAGCGCTACCGGATGTCTTAAATATTGATCACCAAGATGCATTCCGAATATTGATGTAGTGGGCAAACCGTAAGTTTCTTCATGAACTCCCGTGAGAAAGCAGCCGATTCTGCCGATAATGATGGCTAATAGTAAAGGGTAAACAATCAAATCCCCGGTGCTTTCTTTGTGGCCCACTATTTTTTTTGCCCATTCAACCCCGATCAGCCCAAATGCTAATCCGCCCACAATGGTGTTATTGGTCCAAAATCTTTTAAAGCTGAAATTTTCAAATAAAACATAAGGATTTTCAAGGTTTCCAATGAGCTTTGAGCCGATTAAAGCTCCTGCCGTTGCTCCGATAAGTACCGCTGCGGAAGTATTGAAAGACAGTTTTTCAGTTGATTTTCTTTTCAGGTAAAAATAAAAACGCATCCCGAGAAAAATACCCAGTGTTTCAAATACAGGGTGTGCAAGAACCGTTTTACCGAAAATCTGAAAAGTAACAGGGAAATCCATCCTGTCAAAAGTAGTATATTTAAGGTAAATTACTAATTTTAATTTTTAAACAACAAATAAATTCATCAAAATGCGAATAGAAAATGATATAAAACTAGGTTTTAAAGATGTGATGTTCAGACCAAAACGTTCTACTTTAAAATCCCGTTCGGAAGTGAGCCTCGAAAGGGAATTCACTTTCAGACACACCAAAAAGAAATGGAACGGTGTTCCCCTGATTGCAGCCAATATGGATACAGTAGGAACTTTTGAAATGGCCGTAGAGCTGGCTAAAGACAAAATCATTACAGCTGTTCACAAGCATTATACTCCAGAGGAATGGAGCCGGTTTCTGGACAGTCAGCCCGAAAGTATTTACCAATATATTGCATTGAGTACTGGTACGGGCAAAGCAGATGAAGAAAAACTTAAAACGATCCTCGAAAGACACCCAAAAATCGAGTTTCTCTGTATAGATGTGGCCAATGGGTATTCCGAGCATTTTGTTGGATTTGTGAAGAAGGCAAGGGCTAATTTTCCTGATAAGATTATCATGGCAGGAAATGTAGTAACCGGAGAAATGGTGGAAGAGCTTCTTTTGGTAGGCGCTGATATTATTAAAGTCGGTATCGGGCCTGGTTCAGTATGTACGACAAGGGTGAAAACAGGGGTAGGCTACCCGCAGCTTTCCGCGATTATAGAATGTTCTGATGCCGCCCATGGCTTAGGCGGGCATATTATCGCTGACGGAGGCTGTAAAGTTCCCGGAGATGTGGCCAAAGCTTTCGGAGGAGGTGCAGATTTTGTAATGCTGGGCGGAATGTTTGCTGGCCATGATGAAAGCGGCGGTGAAATCATTGAAGAAAATGGTAAAAAGTATCGTCTGTTTTATGGAATGAGTTCAAAAACAGCAATGGATAAACATTCGGGAGGTGTGGCAGAATACCGTGCTTCGGAAGGGAAAACAGTAAAGGCGGCTTACAAAGGACCTGTTTCGGAAACGGTGAAAGATATTTTGGGCGGAGTGCGTTCTACATGTACTTATGTAGGAGCTTCCAAACTGAAAGAGTTGTCTAAGAGGACTACTTTTATCAGAGTTCAGGAGCAGGAGAACCAGATATTTAAAGACTGATATCTTAAAGGGAAATAGATTCTCGCTGTTTTTACAGATTGAGCAGATTTTTCTTTTTTGATCTGGCAGAAATAGAAACCGGCTGTACAAATGATGTACAGCCGGTTTTGTTTTACTTTGTTTTATTATTAAGTCAGCATTCCGCCGTCTACATTCAGGGTTTGTCCTGTAATGTAAGAAGCCATGTCACTTCCTAGGAATACACAGGCATTGGCTACGTCGCTTGTCTGCCCGGCTCTCTTCATTGGAATCCTGTCTCTCCAGGCCTGAAGTGTTTTTTCATCCAGATCGGCAGTCATTTCAGTTTCAGTGAATCCAGGGGCAACAGCATTACATCTGATGTTTCTTGATCCCAATTCCAGCGCGATGGATTTTGTAAATCCTATCACTCCGGCTTTAGAAGCTGCATAATTGGATTGTCCGGCGTTTCCGCTAATCCCAACTACGGAAGTCATATTAATGATAGATCCTGATTTAGCTTTCATCATTGGTTTGATCACCGCTTTTGTAAGGTTAAATACTGAATCCAAATTGATCCTCATTACTTTGTCCCAGTCCTCTTTAGTCATTCTCAACAACAGGTTGTCTCTTGTGATCCCTGCATTGTTGACCAGAATATCAATTTTTCCGAACTCTTCCATTACATCATCGATTAATTTTTGAGCTGCATCGTAATCTGATGCGTCAGACTGATATCCTTTGATCTGGGTTACAGAACTTAAAGCTGCTTCCAATTCCTTGGCTTTTTCTACAGAGCCGGCATAGGTAAATGCTACTTTTGCACCCTGTTCAGCGTACATTTCAGCGATTTTCTTTCCGATTCCTCTTGTAGCTCCGGTAATTAGCGCTACTTTTCCTTCTAATAGTTTCATCATATCTCTTGATAATTATATTCGTGGTAAATACTTCCGTCTTTAAAAAACGGCAATTTAGCATATTTAATTTTATACAAATTAATCAGTCCGCAAAGATATTATAATTTGTTATTCAATATATTTCAAATCATCAAATTAGTGAATTTTTTTCTCTGTTTTTTGTCATATCATAAAAGCAGATGCCTATTTAAATCTTGTAAAGTACCAGGACAATGCCCCTGCTTATTTCGGACAAGGAAATTAATGATTAGTTCGGACCATACACACTGATGATCACAGTGCAAAAACTAAGTTTCTCAATGGTGTTAAATCGAGTTATTTACAATAAGAACAATCTCTCCTTTTAAAGTTTTACTTTTGGAAAATTCTATTAATTCACTGATTGTTCCACGTTTGGTTTCTTCAAACTTTTTGGAAATTTCCCTGCTCAGGCTTGCTTTTGTTTCTTCACCAAAGAATTCTCTGATCTGCTCCAGAGTCGTATTAATCTTATGTGGACTTTCGTATAAAACAATGGTCTTTTTTTCTTCTGCAAGCTGTTTAAGCTTCGTCTGTCTTCCCTTTTTCTGAGGAAGAAATCCTGCAAAAAGAAATTCATTATTCGGAAGTCCTGAAACTACAAGTGCCGGAATTAAAGCTGTTGCTCCAGGAAGGCAGATCATTTCAATATGATTATCGGATCCTGCTTTTGCCAGAAGATAGCCCGGATCTGAAATTCCGGGAGTTCCCGCGTCTGTAATAATGGCAATATTCTGCCCGTTTTTAAGATCACCAATCACTTTTTCAGTGGCCTGGTGCTCATTATGAAGGTGATAGGATTTTAAAGGTTTGGAGATCTCAAAATGCTTTAAAAGTATTCCTGATGTCCTGGTGTCTTCACACAAAATATAATCAACTTCCTTAAGGACTTTTATCGCCCTGAAGGTCATATCTTCTAAGTTCCCGACGGGCGTGGGAACAAAATATAAGATTCCGCTCAAAATTATAAGAATTTATTTTCTACCAATATCCAGAGTCTCTGGGCATATTCATCTACTTTACTCCACTTCCTTTCGTAATAAAGATCGCTGAGATATTCTTTTGCTTCTTCCAGATTTCTGAATCCGTTCAGGCGGGCCACCGTTTCGTTAAGATCCGACTGGCTTCCCCCAAACAGCATTTTTGAAAAAGCAATCCTGTCATTCAGATCCAGCCTGAACTCAGGTTTTACCTTGTCAGCTTCCATAAAATTGGTAGGAATGTTAGTTTTAAGGATGCTTCCTATGTCTTCCTTTACTTCAGGTGCTGGTTTTTCCTTAGGAGCCTCTCTTTCAAGAGGGTCATCATCAAAAAGGCTCTGTACTACTTTCAGGCCTTTGATATTAGCCAGTTTTATTTTTTTCTCCCGCTGATAAGCATCCAGATCTTCGAAGCTTTCATCAGAAGCATGTTTTTCTTTTTCCGAAAGAGGTTTATCTATTTCAACGATTTTTCTTCTGTCGTACACTTCTGCCAGAATCGTCTCTTCTTTTTCTTCGGAAGGAACGTCATGTTTTATTTCACTCAGAATCCCTTCTACATTGGATGTTTCCGTAAGCATTTCTCCCTGGTCAATGCCAGCGCTATTTACCATGAACTGTTCTTCATTTTCTTCAATCAGGATTTCATCTTCCAGCATTTCCGGATCGAATATGCTTGGGATTCTTTCTGCCTGTTCTCTGGCTTTATCTGCAGTTTCCTGATGGATTGGTTCTTCTTTCAACAGGTTATCTGAAGCAATTGTTTCATGTGAAACCATCTCTTCATCTTCGTCAATTTCATTGAGTTGATTGTTAAAAACAGCCTCTTCTTCTATCAATTCATTAACAAATAAATCTTCATTCAGATCTTCATCATTATCAGGCTTCGCATCTGCAAGAACTCTTTCTTCATCAATAAAGCTGAAGACCTTTTCACTGGCATTGAAAGTTTCATTTTCATCAATCTCATTCAGCTGGTTATTGAAAACCGCTTCTTCTTCCGTAATGTCTTTGTGAGAAGTCTTTTCCTGAACAGCCGTCTCCTGTTCATAGTTTTCTTCCACAAAACTGACCATGTTTTCGTGAAATTCATTTTCTACAATCTCATCGAGCTGATGATTGAATTTTTCCTCTTCATCTGCTGATGTTCCTGAATAATTTTCAATCTCATTTTCATCAATTTCATTAAACTCATTATTGAAAATGGCCTCTTCTTCCGTCACTTCATGATGAGACTCGTGCACATCATCCGAACTTAAAGAAACATACTGATTCTCTGCCTTCTGCTGTGGATGATCTGTAATAAAATACTCAATATTTTTTTCCAGAAGTCTTAAAAAAGAGATCCTGTTCGCAAGCTCATCTACAAGATCCTGCTTGGAAAGTAATTCGTCTACATTGTTTATTTTCTCCAAAATATCAATGATATTTTTGGATTCAAAAAAAATTTTTTCCTTTAAATCTTGGATGTTTTGCATAATAAGAATCTTATTAAAATTGCTTACTTTTGATCTTAAAAATATACGGCTAATTTAACAAATGTTTTTAGAAAATACAATTAATCATTCCAAACAAAGTGGTTGGATGGAAGTTATTTGTGGCTCTATGTTTTCCGGAAAAACTGAAGAATTGATCCGGAGATTACGCAGAGCAGAAATGGCAGGACAGAACGTGGAGATTTTTAAACCGAGACTGGATATCCGATATTCCGAAGAGGATGTTGTTTCTCACAATCAGAACAAGATCCGGAGTACGGCAGTAGATAATCCCAATGAAATTCTCCTTCTGGCTTCCAACTGTGATGTAGTGGGGATAGATGAAGCACAGTTTTTTGATGAAAGCATTGTTGATATTGCCAATCAGCTTGCCAACAGCGGCATAAGAGTAGTAATTGCAGGCCTAGATATGGATTTCCTGGGACGACCGTTCGGGCCCATGCCCAATCTGATGGCGACTGCAGAATATGTCACAAAAGTGCATGCTATTTGCAAGAGAACGGGTAATCTGGCCAATTATTCGATGAGGACTTCACAGGGAAATGATCTGGTAGAGCTTGGCGAAACCGAAAGCTATGAAGCTGTAAGCCGTCGTGTTTTTATTGATGAAGTACTTTCAAAAAGAAAATAGCTGTAAAAGTAAAACAGCAAAGTTGTAAAAAGGCTGAATGCAGCAAATATAATAGTGGCTATTTAATATAAAATGAAAAGCGAAAAAGCCAGACTGTAAAATATTTAACAAGGAAAAACCAGATGATATCATCAATCTCAGCCTTTTTACTATTTTACCTTTTGCCATTTCGCTAAAAAATAAAGCAGAAGGGGTACCAATGAATTATACAGTAAAACAAATTGCAGAGATCACCAATGCGCAAATCATTGGAGACGGAAACCTGTCGATCAGAAATATAGCATTTGACAGCAGGATTATTTATTCAACGAAAAATACGGCATTTATTGCGATCAATACGCATAAGAATTCCGGTGAAAAGTTCATTGAATCTGCAGTGGACCGCGGTATTGATGTGATTATTTCCGAGCATCAGGATCCCAGGTTCGAACATGTAACATGGATCATTGTTGACAATTCGGTAGATTTTCTTCAAAAACTGGCTCAATATCATTTTGAGCATTCTCACCTGAAATCCATCGGGATTACCGGAAGTAACGGTAAAACTATCTTAAAGGAATGGCTTTATCAATGTCTGTGGAATGAATTCCCGACTGTAAAAAGTCCAAAAAGCTTCAATTCCCAGATCGGTCTTCCGCTTTCCCTGCTTCAGATCAACAGCTCTTATGAGCTTGGAATTTTTGAAGTAGGAATTTCAAAACCTCACGAAATGGAAAAGCTGGAAAGTATATTCCATCCGCAAATCGGTCTTCTGACCCATATTGGAAATGCCCATGCAGCCAATTTTCAATCTGAAGAGGAGCTTATCGACGAAAAAATAAAGCTTTTTAAAGCTTCTGAAGTTATTATTTACAATGGCGATAATTCATTGGTTACCAAAAAAATAAAGGAATTATATTCAACCAAAAAATTAATTTCTTACGGTCTTAAGAAAGATAACCAGGTTTTCATTAAAGAAGATGTTTCTAAGGATGAAAAAATAACGGTTGTTTACTTTGATGAAGAGATCTCTTTCCCTGTTCATCAGAGAGATGAAGCCACACTCACCAATGCCCTGGCATTGATTACGGTTTTAAAGGAGCTGAAGATTGATAATCAGAAGATCGTTGAAAAGATCAATTCCTTAAAAGCTGTAGAAATGCGCCTGGAAGCCATCGAAGGAATTAAAAATAATATTGTTATTAATGATTCTTTTAACCTGGATCTGGATTCCCTGAAAACCGCCCTTCAGTTTCTTAATGAATATAAAAAACCTAAGAAATCTTTGGTTTTAACCGATATCGTAGGCGTTAATTCCAATTCTAAAGAACTCTACGAAGAAGTTTCCGAGTTGGTGAATGATCAGAATTTTGACTTTGTATTCCTGATCGGCGATGAAATATCAAAATTCAGTGAATTATTTAAAGCTAAAACCTCCACTTTTGTCAGTACTCAGGAATTAATTGAAAGTAAGCGACTTACAGAAATTGAAAACCAGATTATTCTTCTCAAAGGAGCAAGGAAATTTGAGATTGAAAAGCTTAAAGATATCCTTGAACTCAGAAAGCATGATACCGTTCTGGAAATTAACCTGAATGCTATTCTTCATAATATCAACTATCATAAATCCCTGCTGAAACCGGGAACCAAAATGATGGCTATGGTAAAGGCAAATGCCTATGGATTGGGAAGCTATGAGATTTCCGAATTTCTGCAGCATCACCATATCGATTATCTGGGGGTTGCTTATGCCGATGAAGGAATAGAACTGCGTAAAAAAGGCATTACCACACCTATCATAATAATGAATCCTGAACAGCACAGCTACGAGGCCATTATTGAATATAACCTTGAACCTGAAATCTACAGTTTCAGGGTTTTGGAATTATTCTATGAAGCTGTACAGAAATCAGGCTACGATAAAAAATATCCTATACATATCAAGCTTGAAACGGGAATGCACCGTCTTGGTTTCAAAGATTTTGAATTGGATGAGCTAAGCGAAACTTTAAGTCATAAAAATGTAAAGGTTCAGAGTTTATTCAGTCACCTTTCTTCTTCTGATATGCCAGAAGAAAGGGAATTTACATACAAACAGTTTGAGATTTTCGAAAAGAATTCAAGCTATCTGATTGAGAAACTGGGCTACGCTCCTCTCCGACATATCCTGAATTCTTCCGGAATAACAAGTTATGCGGAACACCAGTATGATATGGTAAGAATCGGGATCGGAATGATTGGAGAATCACCCTGTAGTGAAATACAGAAACAACTTCAGTCTGTAGTAAGTTTTAAAACCGTAATTTCACAGATCTCAACAGTTGATACAGGAGAATCTGTAGGCTACAGCAGAAAATATAAGCCTGATCATGCAGCTAAGATTGCTACTATTCCGGTGGGATATGCGGACGGAATCCCAAGATTGATAGGCAACCAGGTAGGAAATGTAGGAGTTAATAAGATTCTGGCTCCCATTGTAGGAAATCTTTGTATGGATATGATGATGATTAATGTAGACCAAATACCTAATGTAAAGGAAGGTGACACTGTTACCATTTTTAATGCAAAACCAAGTTTAAAAGAATTTGCAGGATACTGCAAAACTATAACCTATGAAGTGTTAACCTCCATTTCGCCCCGGGTGAAACGGATTTATATAAAAGACTAGTTATGAGAAAACTCCTGATCCTTCTCTTCGTATTTCAACTTCTTATGATCCATTCCCAGGTGAAAAAGGATCTGGTCATACCAAAAAATCCAAAAATAGGTCTTTCACTTGCGGGTGGTGGTGCCAAAGGATTTTCACATGTCGGAGTACTGAAAGTATTAGATTCATTGGGAGTAAAAGTCGATTACATCTCAGGGACCAGTATGGGTGCTATCGTAGGTGGATTATATGCTTCAGGATATTCCGGGAAAGAAATAGAAAAAATTGTAATGGATACGGATTTCTATTCTCTTATCATGGATCCGAAATCCCGGCAGGAGTCTTCTTTCTTCAATAAATCCGTTGATAAATATCTTCTATCCATCCCTTTAAAGAACGGAAAAATATCCCTTCCCTCTTCTATAAGTTCCGGCCAGAGAAATGTATACCTTCTCAAGGAGCTTTTCAAAAATGTTTCCAATATTGATGATTTCTCCAAATTACCCATCCCTTTCATGTGTGTTGCTACCAATCTGGAAAGCGGAAATATGGAAATTTTTGAAAAAGGAGATCTTGTACAGTCCATTATGGCGAGTTCAGCATTTCCTTCTCTCATGGATCCTGTTAAAATTGGCGATAGTATTTATATAGACGGAGCAATGACCGTTAATTATCCTTCAAAACCGTTAAAGGACAAAGGAATCGATATTGTGATCGGTGTGGACCTTAACCAGGATTTATCGAAAAGAGAGGATTTAAACAATATTATTTCAATTCTGAACCAGGTTATTGATTTCGGAATCAAAAGAGATACAAAAAAGCAATACAAATACACAGATATTAATATCAAGCCGGATTTAAAAGGCATGACTGCAACCAGCTATGATGAGAAGAAAAAAATTCTTGACAGCGGGTATGCGGAAGGAAAAAAATATGCAGCGGTACTGGACCAGCTTCCAAAACGCCAGTTTGACCGTCTCAGAGAGCGCGTAAATCCCATATATTCCAATGTATATAAGATTGACAGCATTTCACTGGATGGAGGCCGTATTTACGGTAAAAACTATGTTCTGGGGAAAATGGGGCTCCGCCTCCCTTCCATGCAGACTTACGGCTCCATCAATAAAAAAATAGATAAACTGGTTGCAACCAATAATTACCGTTTTATCAATTATGATATTATTCCCGAAAATAATGCCAATTATCTTAAACTGTACGTTACAGAAGATGAAGCTCGTCATTTCCTGAAGGTCGGACTGCATTATGATGAAGTATTCAAAACCGGTCTTCTTCTGAATTATTCGGGAAAACGTCTTTTATTCAAAAATTCAAATCTGTCACTTGACGTGGTGGTAGGCGACAAACCAAGATACTATCTGAATTATTTTATAGATAACGGATATATTCCGGGCTTCGGTATTTACTCATCCGGAATGAGCTTTGATCTGAAAAACATGGACAATAATGTGGTTGACAAATGGGAATGGTTCAGAAATGAAGCTTTTATACAGTCTGTATGGAAAGATAAATTTGCCATCGGAGGTGGAATCAGCCACGATTATTTCGGAGCAGAAATAAATGGCGAGCATGAAAGATATATGAGATTTTTAAATCCTTATGTCTTTTTGAAAAGCGATACCCAGAATGATAAAGATTTCCCCTCCAGAGGTATTTACATTAATGCTGAAGGAAAAGTAGTAGATCTTTTAAAATCTGAGGTCGAAAAGAGAATTATCCAGGTTAAAGCCGACATCAGGCTGAATGTTCCCCTTTCCAAGCAGTTTTCCTACCGTCTTAACCTTTACGGGGGAATTACAATCGGTGATGATCTTCCGGAATTTTACCAGTACAGACTGGGAGGGATTTTTGAACAGAATATGATCAACTTCAAGAGTTTCGGAGGCTTTTATTTTGCACAGCTCAATACCAATAATGTAATCCTTGTTTCCAATGATATTCAGTTCAAATTTAATAAAAACTATTTCCTGAGCGGGAATTTCAGCTTTGCGAACCTTTCGGATGATATCAACTTCGAAGATGCAGTTAAAGTAAATTATAGCTCAGTAGGGCTTACGGCTGGATACAAATCTCCGTTCGGGCAGATTAAGATCAACTTTAGCCATTCACTTAAAAACAATCAAAAAGGCATATTCAGTGTTATTTTAGGACACTGGTTTTAATACAATGATACAATTCTTTTACGAAAACTTAGAAGAATCTGTGAATACAGATTATCAAAAATGGCTGGAAGATATTATTCTTTCAGAAGGAAAAAAACCTGGTGAAATCAATTATATTTTCTGTGATGACGAATATCTGCTGAAGATTAATCAGGATTATTTGCAGCATGATTATTATACCGATATCATCACTTTCGATTATGTAAAAGGCAAAACAATAAGCGGAGAGATTTTCGTATCTTTGCAGCGAATTTCAGACAACGCTTCTACCCTTTCCAGAGATTATGAGGAAGAACTAAAAAGAGTCCTCGCTCACGGAATCCTTCACCTGGCAGGATACAAGGATAAGACGGAAGAAGAAGAGAAAGAGATGCGAAGAATGGAAGATTTATATTTAACTAAGTTTAAGGAAACAAATCCTTAATAAATTGAAGAATTGCTTAAATAACAATTCGTAAAGTATTCAGTTATAGCTAGTATAAAAGCTCACCTGGAGCGCATTCTTCAAAAATGTTTCACGTGAAACATTCAAGGAAAATAGTAAAAATAAGAGCTTTAAATAAGCAATATAAAAATGATTTCAGAAATATACGACGTAATTGTAGTAGGTGCCGGACATGCAGGATGTGAAGCTGCAGCTGCGGCTGCGAACCTAGGTTCAAAGACCCTGCTTGTTACAATGAATATGCAGACCATCGGACAGATGAGCTGCAACCCGGCCATGGGAGGAATCGCAAAAGGACAGATTGTAAGAGAGATTGATGCTATGGGAGGATACTCCGGAATTGTAGCTGATAAATCTGCTATCCAGTTCAAAATGCTCAACCTTTCAAAAGGTCCTGCTATGTGGTCTCCAAGAACCCAAAACGACAGAATGCTTTTTGCAGAAGAATGGAGACTAGCATTAGAAAATACGCCTAATCTTGATTTTTTCCAGGATATGGTGAAACAGCTTATTGTAGAAAATAATAAGGTAACCGGAGTTATTACTTCTTTGGGAATTGAAATAAAAGCTAAATCTGTAGTTCTTACCAACGGAACTTTTCTGAATGGACTGATTCATGTTGGAGATAAGCAATTAGGCGGAGGAAGAATGGGTGAACCCAGAGCTTTCGGAATTACAGAGCAGCTTGTAAGTTTAGGCTTCGAAGCCGGAAGAATGAAAACAGGAACCCCTCCCCGAGTGGATGGAAGAAGCCTGGATTATTCCAAAATGGAAGAACAGAAAGGAGATGAAAATCCTCAAAAGTTCAGCTATATGGATACCCCTAAATTAACAAAACAATTAAGCTGCCATATCGTATACACCAATGAAACGGTACACGATATTTTGCGTGAAGGTTTTGACAGAAGTCCTATGTTTAACGGAACTATCCAAAGTTTAGGTCCAAGATATTGCCCAAGTATTGAAGATAAAATCAATCGTTTTGCAGAAAGAACAAGACACCAGCTTTTCGTAGAACCGGAAGGTTGGAAAACTGTTGAGATTTACGTAAACGGATTCAGTTCTTCCCTTCCTGAAGATGTACAGATCAAAGCTATGAAGCAAATTCCAGGATTTGAAAACGTAAAAGTTTTCCGTCCCGGTTATGCTATTGAATACGACTACTTCCCTCCTACTCAATTAAAGCATACTCTAGAAACCAAATTAATTGCTAATTTATATTTTGCGGGCCAGATCAATGGTACTACAGGATATGAAGAAGCAGCCGGACAAGGATTAATTGCCGGGATCAATGCCCACAATAAAGTGCATGATAAAGAAGATTTTATCCTAAACAGGGATGAAGCTTATATTGGGGTACTGATTGATGATCTTATTACGAAAGGAACAGAAGAACCTTACAGAATGTTTACTTCCCGTGCAGAATACAGGCTTTTACTGAGACAGGATAACGCTGATATCAGACTTACTAAAAAAGCATTTGATTTAGGGCTTGCAAAAGAAGACAGATTAAGAAAAGTTGAAACCAAAGTATCTAAGAGTCAGGAACTTGAAGATTTTTTACGAGAAACTTCTTTAAAACCAGGTATTATCAATCCTATCCTTGAAAAATCAGAAAGTAATCCTGTTGATCAAGCTTATAAAGCTGCTCAGTTCCTGACAAGACCTAATATTACATTAGAAAAGCTGGATGAAATTGATATTATTAAAGAATTTTCTTCTCAATATGATGAAGAAATAAGAGAACAGGCAGAAATCAATATTAAATACAAAGGTTATATTGAAAAGGAAAAAGAAAATGTTGCTAAGCTTAACCGCCTGGAAAACATAAAAATTCCTGAAGACTTTGATTATAAAAGCCTTTCAAGCCTTTCTTCCGAAGCAAAACAAAAAATGTCCAATGTAAGACCTAAGACTATTGCTCAGGCAGGAAGGATCAGTGGTGTTTCTCCGGCTGATATAAACGTTTTGCTGGTGTATTTAGGACGTTAAATCAAAAATGTTTCACGTGAAACATTTGTAAATTAAAAGCAAAAATAAGGGTGTTTATGAACGTAAATACAATACATAAATTCCCTTATTTTAAAATATCAAGATATCATTTCATGAGAATAAAAGATCATTTTCTTTCACAGGAAATATTTGAAATTAAAGAAACGGAAACAAAAGGAGTTTTTAAAACTTCCCCTATCCCATCCAATATTTCAAGATATTATGAAAGCGAAGATTATATTTCCCATCATCAGGATTCAGGGAGCTTAAAAGAAAAGCTTTACAAGTTTCTGCAGTCTTTTAATCTTCAGTACAAAAGAAATATACTTGCAGACAGAATACAAAAAGGATCAAAAGTTCTGGATTATGGTTGCGGTGCCGGAGAATTTGTAAAGTATATAGAAAACGATTTTGAAACTTTTGGTTTTGAGCCTGATGCAGATGCCAGGAAAGCATCGCTGAATAAAATATCCAAAGCTGTAGTACTTGATAACATTCAAACCATTCCCGACAACAGTTTGGATGCCATCACATTATGGCACGTGTTTGAACATATAGAAAACCAGGATGAGATGCTTGAGATATTTCACAGGAAATTAAAAGATAAAGGTCTGCTAATTATTGCTGTTCCCAACCCTACTTCCTATGATGCAAAACATTACAAAGAATATTGGGCAGCTTATGATGTACCGAGGCATATTTATCATTTCTCCAAAAACGGTATGGAAAATTTAATTTCGAAGAAACCGAACTGGAAAATGAGAAAAATCAAACCTTTGGTCCTCGACTCATTTTACATCTCAATGCTGAGCGAAAAATACAAAAAATCACCATTTTTTTGGCTAAAAGCAGTTGTCTATGGAACCATTTCTAACGTAAAGGCACTTTTTTCGAACGAATTTTCGAGTTTGATATACATTATCGAAAAAAAGTAGAAAATCGATTTTTAAGCCATTTCTGAAGGTCAATTTTCACTCATTTTAGCATAAAAAATAAAATCCGGAGAATTTTCCGGATTTTATTTTTCTATTTTGATCTTAATGCAATTTTAAAATTAAGTCTTCCCCTACTCCATTGTATTAAATCTTAAAGACATACAAGAATTTGAAAGTTCATGAAAAAATTAAATTGAAAAATTTAAGAATCGAATTAACACTCAACTATATTACATGAAAATATAAAATTATAAATGTTTCGATTTTTAGGCAAAAATTTACACTTAGATTAAAATTACAGATATCCACATCTTTTAAACAAAAACAGAAAATGGTTGGTGATTTTCTGGAATCATCACATTAATACAAATTTCATATCAATCATAAAAATTAGTTCATGTTATAAAATAAAAAGACCGTCGGAAATGACGGTCTTCTATAGAGATAAAATATTTTAAATTATTTATTAATTGCAGCAACCCCTGGCAGCTCTAATCCTTCCAGACTTTCAAGCATCGCCCCACCACCTGTAGAAACATAGCTTACTTTATCGTCATAACCGAACTGCTTCACAAAAGCAACGCTGTCTCCTCCTCCTACTAAAGAGAAAGCTCCCAGTTTTGTAGCTTCAGCAATACTGTCACCAAGAGCAACAGTTCCACCCGCAAAGTTTGACATTTCAAAAACTCCGATCGGTCCATTCCAAAGAATTGTTCTTGAATTTAAAAGGACATCATTGAACTGATCTCTTGATTTATGGCCGGCGTCAAGCCCCATCCATCCTTCGGGAATTGCATAAATATCTGCTTCTTTTCTTTCAGCATCATTGTTGAAAGCTTCAGCTATAATAACATCTGAAGGAAGATATACTTTCACCTTATTTTCTTTAGCCTTTCCTAAAATCTCAAGAGCTAAAGGAAGCTTATCCTCTTCAACTAAAGAGTTTCCTATCTTTCCTCCTAAAGCTTTAATAAATGTGAATGCCATACCTCCTCCTATGATGAGATTATCAATAGCCGGAAGTATATTTTCTATAATGGTAATTTTAGTTGAAACTTTAGAGCCTCCAAGTATTGCAGTTACAGGCTTTTCTCCTTTCTTCAGCACCTTTTCAATAGCTTCAAGCTCTTTAGCCATTAGTAAACCGAAAAATTTAGTTGACTGAAAGTACTGGGCAATAACTGCGGTAGAAGCATGAGCCCTGTGAGCTGTACCGAATGCATCATTTACATACGCATCACCAAGTTTAGCAAGCTTCCCTGCAAATTCTTCATCTCCCTTTTCTTCCTCATTATGAAAACGAAGATTCTCCAATAATAAGATCTCCCCAGGCTGAAGCTCAGAAGCAGCCTTTTCTGCCTTTTCTCCGATACATTCATCCACAAACTTCACTTCATGTCCAAGAACGCTTGAAACTTCATCTACAATATGCTTAAGAGAAAATTCATCCTTCACCTCACCTTTCGGTCTTCCAAGATGCGTCATTAAAATGACAGAACCTCCGTCATTAAGAATTTTCTCAACCGTAGCTTTTACAGCTGCTATTCTTGTATTGTCCGTCACTTTCAGCTGATCGTCCTGCGGAACATTGAAATCCACTCTTACCAGAGCCTTCTTATCTTTAAAATTGAAATCATTGATTGTTTTCATAAATATCTTTGAATTTTCTTTTCACAAATGTAAGCTTTTAAACATTTTCAACGGAACCATTAAAACAAAAGTTTTGGAAAACTTTCCCCAACCCCAATCACCCACTAATCAACAATTTTTATTCTATTAAAAAAAAGAAATGATGTAGTTGTTGTTGAGTATTGTTAGTTTCGGGGATAAGTTTTAATGAAATATTTGATAACAAATAGTTTTTATTCAATTCATATTTAATTCACATTGTAATATATTGTAAATCTGCTTTTTCACAGACTTATTAACAGATGTGAGTAACTTTCCCATGAAATCATTATTAGTTATTTTATTCTGGAAAAAATTCGGATTGTGTGAAGAAAACATTTTTGAAATTGTGATTAAATTTTTCAATTACATTTCCCATTACGAAATATATTCATCTTTAAAAATAGAAAGTTGAGAAAAGTTTTCCACAGTTACTCACACTGCTTTTCACAATTTACCCCCGAACAATTCACAGACTTTGTTATTATTCTTACCTTTGTATTGAAATAAAATCTAAAAAGACTTAATAAGAGTATTATGAAAAGAAAAATAGCTATTGCTGCAGACCATGCGGGCTATGAGTATAAGGAGATTGTTAAGAACTATCTCTCAGAAAAGTTTGAGGTTCAGGATTTTGGCACGTTTTCCACAGACAGTGTGGATTATCCGGACTTTGTACACCCTGCTGCTACTTCCGTTGAAAACGGTGAAAATGAATTGGGAATTCTATTATGCGGAAGCGGAAACGGAGTTCAGATTACAGCAAACAAACACCAGAAGATCAGATGTGCCCTTTGCTGGATGCCGGAGATCGCAGTGCTGGCGAGACAGCATAATGATGCGAATATGATCTCTATACCAGCCAGGTTTATTTCTAAAGAGCTGGCGATAGAAATTGCAGACAAATTTCTTTCCACTGACTTTGAAGGGGGAAGACATCAGAACAGAGTTGATAAAATTGCTGTTTGCTAAAATATAAAGGCCTGTAAATCAAATTGCAGGCCTTATTTATTATTTATTTTGTACATTTGCATTACTAAATAGAAATTACCAGTCTATTAATTCCATACAAGGCCTGAAAATATTAAAAGATATTTAATCAAAGGTTTTTCTCCCCTCTTCTCCATATTTATAGTAATTTTATACAGATTAAAGTTTCCTTAATAGATAAAATTGGAAGGAAAATTGATGCTGTACGATTAATAAGAAAATGAAATCTGAATGGAGATCAAAGTATCTTCCCTATTTTTATATCTTATCTTCTTGCAAGGCCGATAAGATGATTGATCAATGCAGATAGAAAATAAATAACTGCAAAAAATAAAATAAAGTAATAGCCATTCTGATAGGATCTCCGGAAACTGAATTTAAATAGTAAAATAAAATAGTCAAATGCCCGGATAAAATATTCTTTTAAGAAATAAAGGATTTTAAAATTATTGAGATTCCCAATCAGATTATTACAGTTAATAACAATTAAATAACATTAAAAATGCCAAGAAAAGGTAAATATATAAGCCATAAAAACGAACAGAAACTCATAGAGATCGGAAGACAGATCCTGCGTTTCATGAATACCAATTCGTCAAAGATCTACAATTATAAACAGATTGCAGACGGAATAGATTATAAAAATCCACGCCAGAGAGAGCAGGTAATCCAGGCTCTTCATAAACTTCAGGGTTCTGAAAAGATCAAAGAAGTGGAAAAAGGAAAATATATCGTTAACCTCAAGATAGCAGGAACTTTAACAGGAACCATCGATTTCAATCAGTCCGGTAACGCTTACGTAAGTGTAGAAGGTGTGGAAGATGACATCTTTATTCACTCTAAAAATGTGAAAGATGCCCTACAGGGTGATAAAGTCCTTATCATCACTTATCATTTCAAAGGAAAAAAACTGGAAGGTTCAGTACTGGAAGTTCTGGAAAGAACAAGAATTGAGTTTGTAGGAACATTCCAGCTCGTTGCTCATAAAGATTTTGGATTTGTGGTTTGTGATAAAAAAACGATCAACACAGATATTTTTATTCCGAAAACAAAATTCGGAGGTGCTGAAAACGGTGACAAAGTAATCGTTAAAATGACAGAATGGAAACCTGGAGATAAAAATCCGGAAGGAGAAATCATTCAGGTCCTTGGAGCTCCGGGCGAGCATGAAACAGAGATCCACTCTATTCTTGCAGAATATGGACTTCCTTACGAATTCCCGCAGGAAGTAGAACTGGATGCAGATAAAATAGACCGAAGAATCACAGATGAAGAAGCTGCAAAACGTTGGGATATGCGTGATATCTGCACATTCACCATCGACCCTAAAGATGCAAAAGACTTTGATGACGCCCTTTCCATAAGAAAACTGGAAAACGGATTCTGGGAGATTGGTGTTCACATTGCAGACGTTTCCCACTACGTGGTTCCCGGTACGATCCTGGACGACGAAGCCTACAAAAGAGCAACCTCGGTTTATCTTGTAGACCGTGTAGTTCCGATGCTTCCAGAAGTTTTAAGTAATGATGTATGTTCCCTACGTCCGAATGAAGATAAATATACTTTCTCAGCAGTTTTCCAACTGAATGATAAAGCGGAGATCCAGAAACAATGGTTCGGAAGAACGGTAATCCATTCCGACAGAAGGTTTACCTATGAAGAAGCCCAGGAACGCATAGAAACTGGGGAAGGAGATCTTGCAGAAGAAATCAATACACTGGACAGGCTGGCGAAAATTATGCGTGATCAGCGTATTAAAAACGGAGCCATTACATTCGACAGAAGTGAAGTGAGGTTCAATCTGGATGAAAACAGTGAGCCTGTAGGGGTTTACTTTAAAATAAGCAAGGATTCCAATCACCTAATCGAAGAATTCATGCTGCTGGCCAACAAAAAGGTGTCCGAATTTGTATCATTAACGCATAAAGGTGGTGTTACAAACAATACCTTTATATACAGGGTGCACGATGATCCGGATCCGGCAAAGCTGGAAGCATTGAGGGATTTTGTATCCACTTTCGGGTATAAAATGAACCTCGACAATACCAAAAAAGTGGCGGAATCATTAAATAACCTTCTTCATGATGTGAAGGGGAAAGGCGAAGAAAATATGATCGAAACCCTGGCAATGAGAAGTATGAGCAAGGCGGTATATTCTACAGAACCTATTGGCCATTACGGTTTAGGTTTTGAATACTACAGCCACTTCACCTCTCCTATCCGTCGTTATCCTGACCTTCTTGCCCACCGCTTGCTGCAGCATTATCTGGATGGAGGGAAATCTCCAAGCAAGGGGGAACTAGAAGAGAAGGCCAAACACTGCAGTGCAATGGAAAGACTGGCTGCCGATGCAGAGAGAGATTCTATTAAGTTCATGCAGGTGAAGTTTATGGAAAAACATCTTGGAGAAACCTTCAGTGGAGTCATCTCGGGTGTTGCGGAATTCGGTTTCTGGGTTGAAATTCCTGAAAACGGTGCCGAAGGACTCATCAAATTAAGAGACCTTGTCGATGATTCCTATTCATATGATAGTAAGACCCATGCGGTATACGGAAACAGAACCGGTAAAAAATATCAGTTAGGTGATGAAGTTAGAATAAAAGTAGTAAAAGCAAACCTTATTCAGAAACAGTTGGACTTTAAGATTGTTGATTAATTAAATCATAAAGTCTAACTTTGTATAAATGGGATGAATTTTTTCATTTAAAATACTATTGAATGTTTGAACTTGTACTTTCTGCCATTGTCTTAGGATTTATGCTGAGCCTGGTTTTTATAGGACCGATTTTTTTCCTTTTAATTGAAACCAGCTTCACCAGAGGACCCAGACATGCTCTGGCACTCGATCTTGGGGTCATTACGGCAGATCTGCTATGTATCGTTGCTGCTTATTATGCAAGTGCGGACATTGTTACTTTGATAGATAAACATCCCGGATTTTACAGGATCACTTCCATACTTATTTTTGTGTACGGGATTGTCATGATGGTCACCAAGACCAAAATGCATATGCCCGGGGAAGAAAAAATCATTGGTCAGAACTATTTTAAAACGTTTTTCAATGGTTTTTTCTTTAATCTTTTAAATGTAGGAGTGATACTTTTCTGGCTGGTTACTGTAATCTCCGTAAGAAACCAGTATCCTGATACCAGCAGCTTTATTTTCTACATAAGCATTGTTATTGGAACCTACTTATGCATTGACCTTGCTAAAATATTCCTGGCAAAACAATTTCACGATAAACTTACCCAGAAACTTGCCAACCAGATCAGAAGAATTGTTGGTGGGATTCTTATTGTTTTCAGTTTCTTTATTTTCCTGCAGAGCTTTAAGAAATTTAATCAGTTCGACAGGCGTCTGGAAGAAGCTGAGAAAAAAGAAATAAAGTATCAAAAAACAGAATGAAAAAAATAAGATTTCCAAAACCCCTAAAAAAAGGTGCCAAAATAGCCGTTATTTCCCCGGCAGGAGCAGTAGATACCTCTCAGCTTGAAAAAGGGATAGAAATGATTAAAAACAGAGGATTTGAGCCTGTTCTTGGTGAACACCTTTATGCTAAATTTTCAAACGGATATAATTATGCAGGCACAGAAACTGAAAGACTGAATGATATCAACTGGGCTTTCAATGATGACAGTATTTCTGCCGTCTGGGCTTCCAGAGGAGGCTATGGATGCCAGCATCTGGTTCAGCATTTGAAACTTAAAAAATTCACAGAAAATCCGAAATGGTACATCGGATACTCTGATAATACCGTTATTCAAAGCTATTTATTGAATAAAGGATTTGCATCAATCCATGGACAAACGATCAAGACGTCCAGTTTTGGAGTTACTGATGAGGGCTACGATATGATCTTTGATGTGCTGAAAGGGAAAATGCCTAAATATGCCTTAAAATCTCATGAATTTAATAAGCAGGGGAATATTGAAGGCGAACTGGTTGGAGGCAATTTAGCCCTGATCTATGCCCTTTTGGGAACCAAATATTCTTTTGATTTCAGGGATAAAATCTTATTCATTGAAGATATTGGTGAAAATTTCTATGCTCTTGACAGAATGATCATGAGCCTGGAACTTGCCGGTGTTTTCGGGAAGATAAAAGGACTTATCGTTGGCGGAATGACCAATATGGGCGACGAAAAAGAAAATAAAAGCTACGAAGAAAGCTTCGACGAATTCGCTTATAAACTGATTTCAGATAGGATTTCAAAATATAAGTTTCCCGTTGTTTTCGGTTTTCCGAACGGACATATTAAAGACAACAGACCTTTGATTATTGGAGGAAATGTGAGATTACAGGTTAAGGATAAGGTTAAGATTGAGTTTTAAATAATGGCAACTCACAATGACTTTGGGAAGCAGGCAGAGGATTTAACGGCAGAATACCTGCAGAAAAATGGTTATAAGATCCTTATCAGAAACTTCCGTTTTCAGAAAGCTGAAATTGATATCATTGCTGAAAAAGATAATCTGATCATTATTGTAGAGGTGAAAGCCCGCTCTACGGATGCTTTTATGCTGCCTCAGGAAGCGGTTACCAAATCGAAGATAAAATCAATTGTATCGGTGGCCAATCATTTTATGGAAGAGTTTAATAAAAATCAGGAAGTAAGATTTGATATTATTTCTGTTCTTCCCGGCGAAAAAGGAAATTTAAATATAGAACATATTGAAAGTGCTTTTGAAGCATTTGATGCCAACTAAAACATAAAGCAGTAAGCTGTTTTATACGATCTAAATTATACATTTTTACAATAAAATGAAAACAATACTCATCACCGGAGCTACTTCCGGAATAGGAAAATCAACTGCCGAGCTACTGGCAAAACAGGGAAACAGGATTATCATCTGTGGGAGAAGAAATGAAGTTTTAGAATCTTTGAAAACTGAATTTTCTCAATATACCGAAATATTTAGTTTAAATTTTGATGTAAGAAATCTTGAAGAAGTTGAAAAAGCCATAAATACTCTGCCTGAGGAATGGAAAAGTATTGATGTTTTAATTAATAATGCAGGTAATGCCCATGGTTTGGAACCTCTTTCTTCCGGAAAGACAGAGGATTGGGATTCTATGATTGACGGTAATGTAAAAGGGCTTTTGTATGTTTCCAAAATGATTATCCCATCAATGAAAAACCGTAATTCCGGACACATTGTAAACATTAGTTCAGTGGCAGCAAGACAGACTTATGCCAACGGTACGGTATACTGTTCAACTAAAAAAGCCGTTGATGTAATTTCTGAAGGAATGCGTCTGGAACTTACTGAATTCGGGATCAAAGTAACCAATATTCAACCGGGTGCTGTAGAAACAGATTTCTCACTTGTAAGATTCAAAGGCGACAGTGAAAGAGCTGCTACCGTATACGCCGGTTATGAAGCTTTAAAAGCGGAAGATATTGCAGATGCCATCGCTTATTGTATCAATGCGCCAAAACATGTGATGGTTTCTGATATGACTATTTATCCGAGCGCCCAGAGTGAACCCAGGACCATTTACAGAAAATAGTCTCAAAATAAACGCATAAATTTGCAGAATATCCGGAAGTCCTTTGGGGCTTTCGTAATTTCGACATTAGCTTAAAATAAAAGAGATGAAAATTCTATATCTGGAAACCTCTTCCAAAAACTGTTCTGTAGCTATTTCAGACGATGAAAAGCTCCTGTGCCTGTGTGAAGAAGTTTCCGAAAACTATAAACAGTCCGAAAGCCTCCACACCTATGTAGAATGGGCTTTGGAAGGCGCGGGCATCACGATGAAAGATATTGAAGCCGTATCATTGGGAAAAGGACCTGGATCTTATACGGGATTAAGAATCGGAGCTGCTTCTGCCAAAGGATTCTGCTACGGACTGAAGGTGCCGTTAATTGCGGTAAATTCTTTAGAAACGATGATAGAGCCTTTTTTAGGACAAAACTATGATTATATAGTGCCATTGATCGATGCGAGGAGAATGGAGGTCTATACGGCCGTTTATGATGGTTTGACAGGACAGGAACTTTCCCGGACCGAAGCTAAGATTTTAGATGAAACTTCTTTCCAGGAGTTTAAAGATAAAAAAGTGATCTTTGTAGGAGACGGTGCAAAAAAAGCAAAAGATATTCTGGATCTTCCCGATGCGGAATTTAAAGATGATGCTTATCCTTCTTCTCAGTTTCTCATCAGAAAGACCATAGAAAAGATCAGCCGGGAAGAGTTTGAAGATATTGCCTATTTTGAACCTTTTTATCTCAAAGATTTCCACGGAGTGAAGAAAAAGAATTCATCAGATTCTAAATGACTTTAAAAAAATATACTAAAAAAGCGAAGACTCAATCTTCGCTTTTTTTATTCTAATGAGGCATTTCAGGAATTGCGTCAGGATTGTTTTCCTTATTCTTATCCTTCTTTAGCTTCTGTTTAGGTTTTTTAGGATCAGTATCGGCGTCCTGTATAAATTGCTGAAGCTGGGCATTTTTATCATTTCCGGCTGGATTTACAGGAATACCATTATTCGTGTTCTGTGCGGGCTGTGCAGGCATTTCCGGCTGCTGTGAAAGAGAATTTCCTTTATTGTCGGTAGCCTGAAATGAAAGATCGCTTTTCAGATAATTCAGCATCTCTTTCGCTCTTATGCCTTCAGGGGTTTTCGAATAATTCAGTGCGATCTGTTCAAGCTGCAGGATCATTACCTCTTTTCCGCTTGTTTTTCCGGTGTTGAATGCATTCAGCAGTTGGAATTTCGGAACAAGGGCATCTTTAGGATACTTCTGGATCGTCTGATCGATCACATCCCGGCTTTCCGTAAACTTTTCAGATTCATAAAGAGCATAAGCTTTTTTGTATTCATTCTCAACATCTTCCGATGATTTTACGAATGAATTGTTCTTAGGATTTCTTGCAAATTCCGCATAAGAAGTATAAGGATAGTCTTTTAAAAGGATTTGTTTTGCTTTTTCAGCGGCCTGAGGATTCTTTTGGTAATTCATCGCAAATATTTCATACAGGGCCTGAAGCATTACTTTTTCTTCCGGTTTCACATCAACAAGATCATACAGGGTCTTCGTTGCCAAAGGTGTATTGGTAAAGTAATTCTGGTACATGACTCCCAGTCCCAATGAGGCAGTATCCCTGTCCTTCTTCAGCTGTCCCAGTTTTTCCTGGTCTGTCGGGATCTGTTCAATATAGTAGGTAGGCTCAAAACGTCTTGGGTTAGGTGCTGAAGTCACTCCCAGAGCTTCGTTTTTCATGTCTTCAATAGTCGCCATTTTTTTGGAATAACGCCAGTTATCGGCTAGTGCACGATCTCCCCAGATTTGCTTAAATGAAGAGCTTCCCTTGCTTACTGTTCCCGTATTGCTGAAATAAAAACCTTTGGTAGTTACCCCAAAATCTTCAAACGAATTGGTATTATTGGCAAATATTGAATTGGCATTGTAATCTCCCGTATCAAAACCTTTGTTCCTTTCTGCACGCCTTCTCTCCTGCTCTTCTTTCTCTTCTTTAATTTTAAGTTTGGCAATATATTTTGAGAAAAAGTCTGTTTTCTGAGCATCACTCATCTTTGCCAATGAAAGAATACTGTCATTCTTCTTGATCAGGTAATAATTTTTAGAGATCTTCTTAATGTATTCCGACTGGTCTTTTAAAAGGACCTTGGAAGGCTCGTAAGTCATTACTGTAAGAGCAGAATCGTAGTAGGTTCCGGCTCCTATGTAATCATTTTTTTCAAGATAGCTTTTCCCTATTTCATAATAGGTAAGACCTCTCACCTGCGGATCTGACACTTTCTCAAACAATGATTTTTTAAAGAATTCCTGAGCTTCCTCCTTTTTTCCGGCTTTATTGGCCATTAATCCTAAAGCATAGTAAAATTCGTTCTTTCTTGAGCCGTAAGTTCCTTTTTTGCTGATTCCTTCAAGATAGTTTTTAGCACCGTTATAGTCACCCTTTCCATTGAAAGTTTTAGCGATTGCGATCTGGGATTTTACTTCAAATTCAAAATCGTTGGCATATTTATAAGCCTGGGTATAGCTTTCACGGGCTTTATCATTCTGTCCGAGGTTTTCAGTAACCTGCCCTCTCAGATAAGCAATTCTGCTTTTCAGTTTTCTGTCGGAATTCAGCTCAAAAGCCCTGTCCAGTTCTACTACAGCTTCATCTAATTTCCCGGCATCCAAAAGAGCTTCAGAATGATAGATGCTCAACAGTTTGGCATAGCTCTTATTAATGTCCTCCCCTTGCAGTTTGGCAAAAGTTTCATTGGCTTTATGATAATCCTTGATCTGTGCATAGGCTACACCCTGATAAATTCTTGCCAGTGGAAGCCTTTTATCATCCTTCATATGGGTAAAAACATAGTTCAGGGCATCCAGAGCCTGTACAGCTTTATTCTGATAGATCCTGGATTGCACAAGGATCATGTAGGCGTCAAAAATTTTCTTATTTTTTTCTTCACCGTTTCTGATAACGGAGTATTTGTTGATGGCTTTTTGAGCTTTTGCTTCCGCAATTTCTAAAGTCGTTGCTCCTTTATTCTGAAGTTCATCAGGCATGGCCGGAGTTGCTTTTCCCTGTGCGTTTGGCATTGAAGGAGGCATTCCCGGGGCTCCCCTTTCAGAACCCCTGTTGATTTCACCCATTTTCATGGAATTTTCCGCAAATGCTTCAGACTGGCCCAGATCACTTCCCAAAGGCTGATCCTCAAATGTAAGAATAGGAATATAAGGAGCATAAAAATTATCTTTATGTCCCTTATCTCTGCTCGTAAATTCACTGTTTAACGCATCTTTTGCATTAAAAAGGGTATTATAGTAGGTGTTGAATCCTTTTAAGAATTTTGATCGCTGTTCCGGTTTTTTCGTCTTGGTAGCACAGGAAGCAACGATACACATGATTAAAAGGAATAATATATTCTTTTTCATTATTCAATATAACTCTCTTATCTGCTTTTTATTATGAGCAGTTGATGATTTTGTAAAAATAACAAAATTTTGTAATGAATAATATTTATATTTCTTTCAAAATTTTATAAACCAAATGGGTAGGAAGTCCCATGATTGTATAGAAGCTTCCGCTCATTCTGCTGATCTTTGCCATGCCCAGCCATTCCTGGATACCATAACTGCCTGCTTTGTCGAAAGGCTTATACTTTTGAATATAATATTCTATTTCATCATCTGTCATTTCATCCAGTTCTACATCCGCTACATCAGTTTCAGTAATTGTTTTACTACCGGATTTTATAGTAATTCCGGTGTATACCTGGTGGGTTTTCCCCGAAAGCAAACGAAGCATCTGTTTTGCTTCATGCCCATCTTTCGGTTTTCCCAGGATCTGATTTTCTATGGCCACTACTGTATCGGCTGTTAACAGGACTTCATCTGCTGCTAATTCCCTGAATGCCTTTGCTTTTAGTTTAGACAAATAAGCGGCAGCTTCTTCTATTCTGATGTCTACCGGAAGAACTTCCTCACAATCTATTTTTACCACTTCAAAATCGAAGCCTAAGCTCGAAAGCAGTTCTTTTCTTCTCGGTGACTGCGATGCTAAAAGTAATTTCATAAGCCGTTCTTATACAGATTGGGTATTATCGTCATGCCAGTTCCCCTGAACCTTCATCACCTGCTCTATCACATCACGTACGGCCCCGCTTCCTCCCTTTTTTTCAGAAATATAGTCAGATATTCCTTTCACTTCAGGAACAGCATTTTCAGGACAAGCTGCAATAGCTGAATTTTCCATGATGTGAATATCGGGAAGGTCATCTCCCATTGTCAGAATTTCCTCGTTTTTAAGATTGTATTTCTTTTTAAAGTCTTCAAAATCTGCCATTTTATTGTGGGATTTGGGGTAGTAGTCCTCTATTCCCAGGTAATTGATCCTGTGCTTAACCATTTCATCGTTTCCACCGGTGATTACCCCTATTAAGTAATTGTTTTTTAATGCTTTAACTACTGCATAACCGTCCAGGACATTCATTACCCTGCACATATTTCCACCGGGAAGCAGATATACGCTTCCGTCTGTAAAAACTCCGTCCACATCAAATACAAACGCCTTAATATCTTTTAATTTCTCTTTATAGCTCATACATTTTTTGAATAGAATGATTCATTATCTTATAAATTTCGAGACTTTCGTCTTTTAACAGCTGCTCATGTAGCTCCAAAACCCTTACATCATTTCTTACAGCAGGTCCGGTTTGTGCAGCCTTCGGGTCTATTTCATAGATTTTCTGTACCGTTTCATTGATAAGGGGCAGAAAATAATCAAACGGAATTTCCTGTGAATCCGAGATTTCTTTGGCTCTTGCGAAAAGATGATTCACAAAATTGCATGCAAAAACAGCTGTCAGGTGAATGTATTTTCTCTTTTCATAGCTGCTTTCCATCACATTATCAGAAATCTTGGAAGCCAGGTCAATAAGAAGCTGCTGGTCCTGGTCATCTTCAGCTTCAATAAAGAATGGAATTTTTTCATAATCCAGTTCTTTTGATTTTGAAAATGTCTGCAAAGGGTAAAAGCTTGATTTTCTGTACTCCCCTGTTAGAATTTCTTTAGGAAGAGATCCCGAAGTATGGGCAACCAGACAGTTTTTTTTAGTGATCATCTGAGAAACATTTTCCACAGAATTGTCACTTACACAGATGATGTAAAGGTCGGCATCCTGAAGATGCTCCGTAGAATAGGAAATACCCAGCTCCTCAGAAATTTTCTTTAATTCTTCACCATTCCTGCCAAAAATCTGCATTAATGGAATGTCTTTCAGTCTAAAAGCTTTTGCCAGATGGTAAGCTACATTTCCGGAACCTATAATTACAATTTGCATCTAACAAAGATAGGATTTTAAAGGAAGACAGAAAAAGAGAGCCGGAAGTTTTATGGTGAATACTTCCTAAGCCTAATGCTTAAGGCTCACTGTATAATGATCTGATATTATTTTAAATATTTGGACTGAAAATTGAATAAGTAATTTAACTTTCGGCTATTTTTGTAATCCAAAACAGTGAAAGCATCTTATGAAGATTAAGGACGCGGAAATTATTTCGTTGATGCAGAATCCACGGACCCAGGAAAAAGGGGTACGTGCCTTGATGGATGCTTATCAGAGCAGATTGTATTGGCATATCAGAAGGATTATTGTGGATGGGGACTTGGCTCAGGATACGCTGCAGGAGACTTTTATTAAGGCCTATCAGAATTTTCACCAGTTTAAAAATGACAGCCAGCTGTATACCTGGTTGTACAGGATTGCTACCAACGAAGCATTACAGCAGGTAAATAAGATGAAGAAAATGCAGAAAACGGATGAAGATCCGGAGTATTATATGCAGAACCTGGTAGCCGATAATACAGACGGAGATGCCGAAGAAATACAGGTACTGCTCCAGAATGCTATACAAAGCCTGCCCGAAAAGCAGAAACTGGTATTTATGATGCGGTATTATGATGATCTGCCCTATGAAGAGATATCGAAAATTGTAGATATGTCTGTAGGGACTCTAAAAACAAATTATCATTATGCCAAACAGAAAATAGAAGAATATATTAAAGAAAATTACGAAAGATAATTTTTTGAACCAACAGAGATGAAAGAGTTCGACATAGAAAAACTAGAACGAAAAAACATTTACAAAGTTCCGGACCATTTATTTGAAAATATCCAGAATAATGTAATGAACGAAGTGAAAGCGAATAAAAAGGCACCGATTTTTAAATTAAATTGGATGTATGCCGCTGCGGCATCACTGGCTTTGATATTTGGATCAACGTATGTTTTTAATTCTGATCATGATACGACAGAAAATGTGTTGAATTCAAAAACATTAGTCGAGAATAACCAGAAGCCTAAAACAGAAAGTGAACGAGCTTATGAAACGCTGGAAGCAGATTTAACTTCTGTTGAAAATAATAATCAAACAGTTGTAAATCAGGAAAATAAAACTATTGCAAGCAACCCTAAGAAGGAAGCTGACTATAAAACGACTCCAGAACCTGTTAAAGCTGTCACGAAACAAGAGGAAATTAAAATGAATGAATACCTGGATTCGTTTTCCAATTCTGAAATATCAGAACTGGCAAGCAATTCCACGCAGGACGTTTATTTAGATTTATATAATTAAAAGAAAGATGAAAAAGATATTATTTACGCTTTTTATTATTTATGGTTTTGGTCTGAATGCACAAAATGGGCAGACGACAGATTACGACTGGAAAAAAATGGACCCTAAACAAAGAAAAGAGGTAATAAACAATCTTTCTCCAGATGAGAGGAAAGAACTTCTTAAAAAGTTCAGGAATAATATGGTGCTGGAAAACCTTGAAATTGATCCCAGTGATAAAACAGAATTTACTCAGCTTTATAATGAGTATTTAGATAACCAAAAACAGATAAAAAGCCAGTTTAATTCTAATTTTAATCCGGAAACCTTATCTGATGAGGAGGCCAAAGCAAAACTTCAGCAGAGTTTCGAAGTGGGACAGAAGCTGCTGGATAACAGGAAGAAATATGCTGACAAGATGCAGCAGGTAATTCCTTGCCAGAAAGTATTAAAACTATTCCAGTCTGAAGGAATGATGAGAGATAAAATGAATGAAAGAAAACCTCATTCCGGGTACAATAGTATGGCAAGGCCTAAACAGAACCCATAATAGTTTATTTTTTTAATGTTGGACGGCTCTTACAGATTTATTCTGTGAGAGCCGTTTAATATTTATGAATTGCTATTTTGCACAAAAAAATATAATGAGAAAACTGATGCAGGTGCTGTTTACTTTTGTGAACTAATTCATATTTTTACGGACGAATTTTAAAAAAACAAATGAAAAAAAAATTATTATTTCTATTACTTTCTAGTTTTGTTTTTGCTCAAAAAAGCCAATTTATCGAGCTCAGAAATAGTATAAAAGATAAAAATCATTTTGCCAAATCTCTTACTTTGCTGGACAGGAGAGAGGATAAAAACATAGGAATAGTTTCTCATAGAAAAGATCCTTTTGAAGTAAAATTTGAAAAAGATGATTTAGAAAAATTATTTTCTGATTGGTTTTTAGAAGATAATAAGGAACATGGAAATATTCAATATTTTCTTGTGCTGGAAAATTTAAAAGTTAATGATATACCGGCTGAAAAATCAGTTTCGGGACATCTGGAAATGAAAATGTCTACCTTTTTAAAAAAAAATGATCAATATTATTTTTTGAAAAAAAGGACAATTTCAAAAGATTATCCACAGAGAGATCATGCGTACATTACGAGAGCTATAGCGGCTAAAATATCATCAGAATTAGCCAATATTATCAAAGATTCATACACTGAAACCGGGCTCAGTATTCCTATTTCTGAAACCGATCTTGCAAATTATGAAAAAATAATATCCGAAAAGTTATCAGTTTATAATTCTGAAACTTTTACAGATGGTGTATATAAAGATTATAAATCATTTGCTGAGCAAAAACCAGATAAAGAATTTGCAGTAAAGAAAAATAAAGAGGGTGTAATTAAAGGTGTGAAAAGAGTCGATGGTTATGATAATCTTGGTAAAGATGTTTTTGCAATTATTGATAACGGAATTGCTTATAAGAAAACCCCTGTAAGTATTATCGAAATTGAAAAAGATAATGACGGAATTTTCATTATGGCATCTCAGGAAGAAATTTTTCCGCAATATAACAGTACATCAATTATTGTAGGAGCAGGTGCTGCAGGTGCTATTGGAGGTTTAATTGCTGCTGTAATAGATGTCGCAGCTACAAAAATCCGCAGACAGAATGCATCATATTACAGAATAGGAATTGATAAGCTTACAGGAGAATATATTTTACCCGAAAACTTTGGTAAACCTAAGTAAGATAAATAAAAGAAACTGTTTCAAAAGGTAAATGAACGCTCCGAGAATTTCCTAAATGACAAAATTTGTCAGACAGAGTCGAGAGCGGAGAGCAGAAAAAATTCCTAAAAGCTAAATCATTTTAATCATGTTTTAAATTAATTTCACACGATAAAATAAGAATGAGGAATTGTCTCGCTTTTTTTTATCTTTGCAAATTACAACGTTCTTAAATGAAAAACATACGAAATTTTTGCATAATCGCTCATATTGACCACGGTAAAAGTACTTTGGCAGACCGTCTTTTGGAGTATACCAATACCGTTACTCAAAGAGAGCTACAGTCTCAGACCCTGGATGATATGGATTTGGAGAAAGAACGTGGGATCACCATAAAATCTCACGCCATCCAGATGGATTATGAGTATAAAGGAGAAAAATATATTTTAAACCTTATCGATACCCCGGGACACGTAGATTTTTCTTACGAAGTTTCCCGTTCTATTGCCGCCTGTGAAGGAGCGCTTCTTATTGTAGATGCTGCCCAGAGTATTCAGGCGCAAACCATCAGTAACCTTTACCTGGCATTGGAAAACGATTTAACGATTATTCCAATTCTTAATAAAATAGACCTTCCATCCGCAAACCCTGAAGAAGTAACCGACGAGATTATGAATCTTATCGGTTGCGACTATGATGATGTTTTAAGAGTTTCAGGGAAAACAGGAGAAGGGGTTCACGATCTGCTTGAAAAGATTGTAGAAAGAATTCCTGCACCGGTAGGAGACCCGGATGCTCCGCTTCAGGCTTTGGTTTTTGACTCGGTTTACAACCCGTTCAGAGGGATTGAGGCTTATTTCAAGGTAGTAAACGGAAGTATTTCCAAAAATGAAAAGATTAAATTCTTTGCTACCGGTAAAGAATACGGAGCTGATGAAGTAGGAACTCTGAAATTGAAGCAGGTACCGAAAAAGACGATCGGATGCGGAGATGTAGGATATCTCGTTTCCGGAATTAAAGATGCAAGAGAAGTAAAAGTAGGAGATACCATTACCTCATTTGAAAAACCTGCATCCGGACCTATTGAAGGATTTGAAGAGGTAAAGCCGATGGTATTCGCCGGTATTTATCCAATCGATTCAGAAGATTTTGAAGAATTGAGATTCTCTCTTGAAAAACTAAGACTGAATGATGCTTCACTGGTCTTTGAACCGGAAAGTTCAGCAGCATTAGGATTCGGGTTCCGTTGCGGATTCCTTGGAATGCTTCATATGGAAATCGTTCAGGAACGTCTTGACAGAGAATTCAATATGAACGTGATCACTACGGTACCCAACGTATCTTATTTCGGATATTCCAAAAGAGATCCTGAAACCCCGATCCTGATCAACAACCCTTCAGAAATGATGGACCCTACGATTATGGATAGAGTAGAAGAGCCGTTTATCAAAGCCTCTATTATTACAAAATCTGATTTCGTAGGTGCTGTAATGACTTTATGTATTGAAAAGAGAGGAGAAATTGTTAATCAAAGCTATTTGACTTCGGAAAGAGTAGAACTGGTTTTCAATATGCCGTTGGCAGAAGTTGTTTTCGACTTCTACGATAGGCTAAAATCTATCTCTAAAGGATATGCGTCATTCGATTACCATCCAATCGGATTCAGAGCTTCCAAGCTTGTAAAAATGGATATCCTGATCAACGGAGATATGGTAGATGCCCTTTCCTCACTGATTCACGACAGTAATGCCTATTACATCGGGAAAAAAATGTGTGAAAAACTTCGTGAACTGATCCCGAGACAACAGTTTGATATTGCTGTTCAGGCTGCATTAGGAACAAAAGTTATTGCAAGGGAAACCATCAAAGCTTTGAGAAAAGACGTTACTGCAAAATGTTACGGAGGAGATATATCCAGAAAGCGTAAACTTCTTGAGAAACAGAAAGAAGGTAAAAAGAAAATGAAACAGATTGGAAGGGTAGAAGTCCCGCAGTCTGCATTCATGGCAGTATTGAAACTAAACGATTAAATATAAAAAGACCGGTAAATTTTTACCGGTCTTTTATTTTTCAGAAATTACGTTGCTTCTCAGTCAGATTTGCCTGTATTGCCAGTGCTCCGAGACCGAGAATGACTTCAGCAATTCCCAGTGTTCTTACAAGATTGATCCCGCATACGAGACATTCAGGTTCAGGGAAAGGTTTTTTCCCCACAACAATGATCAAAACTCCTCCTATGATGATAATGACCACGATAAAGGCTCTTAATAATGTTTTCATGATGGTATAATTTTATTTGTACCAAAGTTGAGTATATCTGTCAGGAAATCAGCAAGGAAAAACACTGTTTCGTGATGGTGATTCCACTTGTTTTTATTTCTTTTTATTTGGGAAGGATTTGTTTCATTTATAAATTGTATTTTTGTGTATTCATAACGCAAACTAAAATATGGGATCTTCGAAAAAAATTCAGGATATAAAAGTAGCTGTTGATGCCGTTATTTTCGGGTATTTTGATAAGCAGGACCTTCAGATTCTATTAATCAAAAGAAAAATTGATCCGTTCAAAGGAGGCTGGGCGCTTCCCGGCGGGCTGGTTCTGGATGATGAAAACCTGGATGATGCGGTGAAGCGGGAACTTTATGAAGAAGCTGGCATAAAGCCTGATTTTTTGGAACAACTCTTTACTTTTGGCAACGTAGGCCGTGATCCGAGAAACAGGGTGGTTTCTGTGGCTTATCTGGGCCTTGTTAACCCTTCCTATCATGAACTCTTTGCAGACTCTGATGCAGAAGATGCCCAATGGTTCAGTGTAAATAAACTTCCGTCACTTGCTTTTGACCATCAATCAATAATTGATATTGCGTTAAAGAGACTCCGTACAAAACTTCAGTATCAGCCCATCGGCTTTAACCTGCTGAATGAAGAATTTCCTTTTTCAGATCTCGAAAACCTGTACAGAACCATTATCGGACGTGAAATAGACCGCAGAAACTTCCGTAAAAAGATCATGAGCTACGGCTTGCTCAATGAAACCAATAATGTGAAAAAAGAAGGCAGCGGCAGGCCTGGAAAACTTTTTACCTTCAATCAGGAAAAATATGAAGAGCTTGAAAAAGAAGGCTTTTATTTCGAAATTAAATAACTCCTCATTCATTACTTTACTTTCCGCATTAGAATTAAACTTGATTATAGTTTAATCGTTACTTTGTGTCATTTGTGCAAATTTTAACATGAAGACAATAAAATTTACATATTGATAATCAGTACATTAAATAAATAGTGTAAAATTAACGCAAATAAATTTGTTTTATAAAATGATATTGTTTTACATTTGTGTAATAATAACGCAATTAGAAAAAACAATTTCAATATGGAAAAGACAGAGCTACACCCGCAAATATTATGTTTTGAGAACCGATGTAATGTATTCCAATAAGTAAATTCTTTGCAGGAATAGGCATTGCTATGTCAGCTTTATTTAGCGTAAAAAATACACAAAAAATAAATTTAAAAAGATGGAAGACGAGTTGAAACCAAGATTCATCGAGTCATTACAGAGAAATAATGACCAGATCAGAGAAGACCGTGCCCGTACCATCGGAGCAGATTCCGAATTGATTTACAGGCGCAGGGTAGAAGACATCGAGCTTAAAATAAAAAGACTAGAAAGGGAACAGGAAGGGCTTATTGATATCAGCCCTTTAGACAGGAACAGTTTAACCTTTGCAGATTTTCAGCCGGAGGCATTTGTTCAGAAAGACATAGAATTGTCATTAACAATCAGAAATTTAAGTATTCAGCTGGAAATCGCAATAAAGAGATTTGAATATTTATTCGGTAAAACATTTTAGTTATGGGAAGTACAAGATACGATATGGATGCTCGTTTTGACAGAGCAAGAAAAGCAGGTTACGGTTTTAAATCCGCAGGTGAAATTTTCACTCAGAATGCACTGGGGAGAGCTCATGAATCTATGAACCCAAAAGGTATTTCTTTCAGGGAATCCAGAGATTCTGAGGTACACCCGAACTCTGTTCCCATTATTTTGGGACTGGATGTAACGGGCAGTATGGGACATATCCCCCACGAACTTATAAAAGAAGGCCTTCCGAAATTAATGGGCGGAATTATCCAGGGCGGCGTTCCGGATCCTGCACTTTTATTTCTTGGAATCGGGGATCATGAATGTGACAGCTTTCCTTTACAGGTAGGTCAGTTTGAATCCGGTGATGAAGAGCTGGATATGTGGCTTACCCGAACGTATATTGAATCCGGTGGCGGTGGAAATGCTGGGGAAAGCTATCTTCTGGCGTGGTATTTTGCCGCTTTTCATACCAGAACCGATGCTTTTGAAAAAAGAAAACAAAAAGGAATTTTATTTACAGTAGGAGATGAGCCTTGCCTAAAAAGACTTCCTGCATCAGCGATCAGGGAGATTATGGGAACAGGACAGCACACTTATACTCATTATGAATTACTGGAAGAAGCGAGGAAAAGATATGAAGTATACCACATCAGCGTTCTTCATTCAGAACAGGCGGTGAGAGCAGATAGAGGCTGGAAAGAATTGCTGGGTCAGAATTGTCTTTCAATAGCTGATCACAGGCAAATTCCTGACGTTATTAAAGGAATTATTTGCAATACTTTTAAAAATGAAAGTTCAGGAACAGCAGGTAATACAGGATTTGATCATATTCAAATGTTTTAAGTCATGAAAAAGGCACAAATAGTAATAGGGCTGGGTTTTGGTGATGAAGGAAAAGGTATCACAACGGATTTTCTGGCACAGCAACAACCGGAATCTATAGTTATCAGGTTTTCAGGAGGACAGCAGGCGGCGCATACGGTAATGATCGATGATAAAAAACATGTTCACTCCAGCTTTGGAAGCGGGGCACTTCGGGGATTGCCGTCTTATTTTACGGAACATTGTACCATTCATCCTGTTTTTCTTCTAAATGAAAGAAAGGAATTAATGCAAAAAAATGGAAACGCAGAGCTGCATATTCATCCTTTAGCTAAAGTGACCACTCCGTTTGATGTCTGGCAAAACAGAACCAGTACCAAAAACCTGGAGCACGGAACCTGCGGAAAAGGCATTGGTGCCACTATGAAAAGACACGAAAGCCCTTATAAACTGTTTGCTGCCGATTTAATAGCACCAAGAGCAATGCTGATCGAGAAATTGAGGGGAATCGCCTATTACTATGGTTTCATGGATAAAGAACAGGTAGAAGAAGCTGTGAATGATTTTCTGCACGCAGTAGATAAAATTGACTGGAAAATAAGTGACTATAAGTATCTGAACAAATTCGAAAACCTCATTTTTGAAGGAAGCCAGGGTATTCTTCTGGATATGGACCATGGCGTATTTCCCAATGTGACCTATGCCAATACCACCTCTAAAAATGCATACGAAATCTGCAGGCTGCTGAAAATAGAAGACATTGAAATGTATTATGTGACCCGTATATACTCCACCCGTCACGGAAGCGGCTGGATGAGCAATGAGAAGGAATTGAAACTGAAAAATAATGAAGAGGAAACCTGTATTTTTAATGAGTATCAGAAAGACCTCAGGTTGGGTGATCTGGATTATGATTTACTGAACTATGCCCTTATTTTGGATGGAGCTTATGTAACCGAGACTAAAAAGAACCTGGTTATAACTTGCCTGGACCAGATCGATGAACAGTTTAAACCAGAAAATATAAAACAGGAATTCAACAGGATTTACGGTTCATATTCCCCATATTCAAAAGATTTTAAACCAATTTTTTAATCAAATAATGGCTTATATTTGATAGAGCCGATACATTAAAAACCATGAACACGAAAACATTATACAGACCGGTAGGCGAAAAAGAAATGATCCTGATTGCAGAAAACGGCTACAAAAAATTTCCGCCAAGACTGGAATGGCAGCCTATTTTTTATCCCGTCCTGGACGAAAGCTACGCTTCAGAAATTGCTGAAAAATGGAACACAAGGGATGAAGCCGGGAATTATCTGGGTTTTGTCACAAAGTTTAATGTAAAGGAAGAAACAGTCAATAAGTATCCGGCACAGAATGTTGGGGCCAGAAATCACAATGAATTGTGGGTTCCGTCTGAAGAATTGGATGATTTTAATGATGCAATTGTGGGAGAGATTGAGGTGATAAAAATATATATAGGAAATAAATTTGAAAAAACAGACAGCCACGAAATTGAAAACTTAATGTTAAAAATTAAAAAAACTAACAATGACCAATAAAGGAATGGCAAAAGATACACTAGAGATCCTGGCCAAAACATATTATATAAACGAGGAAAACGAAAGAATAGATTTAAATAGCCAATTGGAAATCTGTAAAAAAGGAACCGTTTTATTTTCATCTGAAGAACTTTCTGAGATGATTAAGAATGAACTTCCGAAAGAAGAGTTTGAAACAAAATTTGAAGTCTGGCATTGCAGTTCTTTAAAAGCGATTCTACAATTAGCCGAAGAAGAAAACCAGGAGAAAATAATGTGCCTGAATTTTGCATCAGCCAAGAATCCAGGCGGTGGATTTATCAACGGAGCTGAAGCACAGGAAGAAAGTCTGGCAAGAACTTCAGCCCTGTATGAAACTTTGCTTCAAGCTTCGGATTATTACAAAATTCATAGAGATATGGAATCCTGTTTTTATACAGATATGATGATTTACAGTCCTAAGGTTCCGGTTTTTAGAAAAGACAAAGGAGAATTATTATCAAAACCTGTTTTGTGTAATTTCATAACATCTCCGGCAGTGAATGCTGGCGTTGTAAAAAGACAGGAACCGGAAAGAGAGGGTGAAATATATGGCGCTATGGATATCAGAATGGAGAAAATGCTTGCCCTTGCTTTGAACCAGGGAAATGAAACTTTGATTCTAGGAGCATGGGGCTGTGGAGTTTTCAGAAATGATCCAAAAGATCTTGTAAAGCTTTTCAAAAAACACTTACACGGAAAGTTTAAGAACAAATTTAAAAGAGTGGTTTTTGCAGTTTTGACTAAAAAGCAGGAAATGATAAAATTGTTCGAAGAACTTACTTAATAAAATTAACTCTATGAAAGTTTATAAATATAGATCAATAGAAGAGAATGTTTTTAAAAGAGATTTTGAAACAATTAAAAATAATTCTTTTTACTCATCCAATTATAGTATGTTGAATGATCCATTTGACATTTATTTTAATGAAGAAATATCTCAAATTATAAATCTTTTGAAAGAATTATTTCCATATAAAGAATTAAATAATTTCGAAAATCAATTTAAAGAGGTTTTAAATTTTAAGGAAAAAATTGGAGTTTATTGTTTAAGTAAAGATTTTTTGAATGAGCAATTATGGGCTTATTATGCAGGCTCTTATTCAGGATATTGTATAGAGTATGATTTAGAGAAATTAATTGATAAAGGTCAAAATTTTGATTTTCAATATAAATTCGAAATTGATTATAAAGATAATATTCCAACTTTAAGTATTGATGACCTTACAAACTTACAAGAGGGATTTATTAAAAAAATGTTTGCTACTAAAAAATCGGCTTGGAGACATGAAGAAGAAATAAGGCTGATTTTTGATAAGTATGGAATGAAAAAATTTCATCCATCTGCAATCACAGGAATTTATTTTGGAATTAATACACCAGAAATAATTAAAGAATCCTTTTATGGACTCTTCAAAGATATGGATATGAGGTTTTATGAAGTTTTTCCTTCTAATTTTAAATTAGATTTTAAATTGATTAAAAAAACAAAACGAAAATTAAAATATGATGTAAATACTTTTAAGTTTGATATACTTGAACATCGAATGAATGCTTTTCATGAATCTTATTATATTTTTTATAAAAGTTCTATAAATGAATCTAAAATAAAAGAATTTATTTTGGCATTCAGAGAAGCATTTTGCATCAAAGAAAATAGCTTATACATTTTTAATAATAAAGAAGTTAAATCATTAATAAATGTTTATCCCAAGAACGATGAGGAATATGTTAAATATGCTAATTCAATAATCACCGTTTGTGATGATTGTGAAGAGATTGCAATTGATAATCCTTATAAAGATTTTCATTATAATGAGATTATAAATAAACAATGAAAAAACTAACCATATTAAGCGGTGCCGGAATCAGTGCCGAAAGCGGAATAAAAACCTTCAGAGACGGGGATGGTCTCTGGGAAAACCATAATATAACAGACGTAGCAAGTCCGGAAGGATGGAGAAAAGACAGGGAATTGGTACTCGAGTTCTATAATCAGAGAAGAAGACAGCTTCACGAGGTACAGCCTAATGAAGCCCACAAATTGTTAGCCGAACTGGAAAAACATTTTGATGTTCAGATCATCACTCAAAATATAGATGATCTTCATGAAAGAGCTGGATCCACCAATATCCTTCACATTCACGGCGAATTGTTCAAATCCTGCTCATGCAACAATAAAAACCTGATTTATGAGCAGAAAGGAGACATCCGGATTGGTGATAAAGCAGAGGATGGCGCTCAGCTGAGACCTTTTATCGTATGGTTCGGCGAGGATGTTCCATTATATAAAGAAGCACAGGAAAAGGTAAAAGAAGCGGATATTCTGGTCGTTATCGGAACCTCTCTGCAGGTATATCCGGCAGCCGGATTGATCCATGAAATCAAAGATGACTGCCTGTTAGTAGTGATCAATCCCAACGAAACAGGATTTGGTTACGGGAAAAGAGCTGTAGTCATGAAAGAATCTGCAACCCGGGGAATGCGGCTGCTGTTTGATAAATTAATAGACCTGGCATAATGGAAAATGTGGTAAAAGCAGGAATTTTTGGAGTGTGTATCGGAGATGCGCTGGGTGTCCCTGTGGAATTCAAGAGCAGAGAAACCTTGAAAAATTTTCCGGTTGTAAAAATGCAGGAGTTTGGTTCTTGGAATCAACCGAAAGGAACATGGAGTGATGACAGCTCATTAACGCTTTGTCTGGCAGAAGAACTAACGAAAGGCTATGATCTGGAAAAGATAGGAGAAAGTTTTGTCAAATGGAACAAATACGGACATTGGACTGCTCATGGAAGGCTTTTCGATATTGGTGGAACAACCCGTCATTCTATTGCGAGGCTAATTAAAGGTGAAAGCGCAAGGTTTTCAGGAAATATTTTTGAAGAAGATAATGGGAATGGCTCTTTGATGAGAATTCTTCCTCTTGCCTTTTATCTTAAAAACGAAGAAAATATTGATACATTATATCAAACGGTAAAAGAAGTTTCTTCAATTACTCACGGACATTTTCGTTCTGTTTTTGCATGTTTTATCTATGTGATTTTTGCAATTGAATTAATCAAAGGAAAAGATAAACGGGAAGCCTATAAACATACTCAGGAATTAGTCTTAAAATTTGCAGATATTCAGGGTTTTAACCCAAATGAGATACGGCTTTTTGAAAGGATTTTAAAGAATGATATTTCAAAATATGATGCGGATACAATAAGTTCAGGAGGTTATGTTCTTCACAGTCTGGAAGCTTCCTTATGGTGCTTCCTGAACTCGGAAAGCTATGCTGAGGCTGTTTTAAAAGCTGTGAATTTAGGAGAAGATACAGATACAACCGGAGCCATAACCGGAGGAATTGCAGGCATTTATTATGGTTTTGAAAATATTCCGGAAGAATGGGTGAATGAGCTGGTAAGAAAAAACGATATTGAAGCTTTATGTGAAAAGCTTCACAAGAAATTAATACAATGAAACACTTAGACAATGAATGAAGCAGAAAATAAAAAAATAAGCAAATTTCTAAGCCTTATTCTGAGGCATCAGCCTGAAACCATTCAGCTGAAGCTTGATGAAAACGGATGGGCTGATGTTAATGAACTGATTGCAAAATCCGCAAAAGGCAGAATGCACTTCAGTTTTGAAGATCTTGAAGAAGTAGTAGAAACCAATAATAAAAAACGTTTTGCGTTTAATGAAGATAAAACAAAAATAAGAGCCAGCCAGGGGCATTCCATCGATATAGATCTGGCTTTAAAAGCAGCACAGCCGCCTGACTTTCTCTATCATGGAACCGCAGACTCCAATACTTCTTCCATCCTTGAAAAAGGAATTGAAAAAAGAAACCGCCAGCATGTTCACCTGAGCGCAGATAAGGAGACAGCCACCAAAGTAGGAATGCGTCACGGAAAACCTGTTATTCTGACGATCAGAACAAAGGAAATGTATGATAATGGAATACATTTCTATCTTTCAGCAAACGGAGTCTGGCTGACAGATTTTGTGGATGCCAAATATATTTCAAAGTAAGATGAGCAGAACATTAGTAATAGGAGATATTCATGGAGGCTTCAAAGCTCTGAAACAGGTTTTTGAGAGAGCGCAAGTTAAAGATGATGACCATCTTATTTTTCTGGGAGATTATGTGGATGGATGGAGCGAATCTGCTGAGGTCATCAGTTTTCTTATTGAACTGTCTGAAAAGCAGCAGTGTGTTTTTATTAAAGGAAACCATGATACCTGGTGCGAAGACTGGCTCGTTTCCGGAAATCGACCGGACATCTGGCTTTTCAATGGAGGCAAAAGCACTGTAGAAAGTTATAATGACTATTCAGTGGAAGACCTGCAGCTCCACCTTGAATTCTTTCAGAGAATGAAAAACTACCATATAGATCAGGAAAACCGATTGTTTATTCATGCCGGTTACTCATCCATGCATGGTCCTGAAAAAGAAGTCTATTCAAGCAATTACCGATGGGACAGGACTCTTTGGGAAACAGCCGTGGCCATGGACAAAAAGTTGAGGAAAGATTCGAGGCTTTATCCGAAAAGATTGCTTCTATATAATGAAATATTTATAGGCCACACACCGACATTGGATATAGGAATTAATCATCCGGTAAATAAAGCAAATATCTGGAATATAGATACCGGAGCTGCTTTTACAGGTTCCCTCTCCATAATGGATATCGATACCAGGGAATTCTGGCAGAGTGATCCGCTCCCATCCTTATATCCTGACGAAAAAGGCCGGAATACAGACATCTTAAATATCCCATAATTAAAAAAATCAGGGTAATCTGCAAAATCAGCGAGAGAAAAAAATAAACCACAATAATTTTTAGAAAACAATCAACCTCCCGATTTATTTCAAAAAATTGTGCCTTTTTATTGTTAAAAATAAAAGCTTAAACAAAATCATTAAGTAATTTTGAAGATCAAAAAATTGCTTCAATGAAACTGAAATACCTCCTGATCTTCCTGAGCTCTTCCTGGCTGTTCGCCCAAAATTCATTTCAAACCCCTTTTGAAAAAGGAAACGGAAACCAAACGGTTACCTATGAAGAAATGAATGCCTACTACCAGGAACTTTCTAAAAACTTTAATACAGTCCAGTACCTTAAAAAAGGAGAAGACGACAACGGAAAACCGATCTATGTGGTCATTTACAATCCCTTCCCGGAAAAAGACCTGGAAAAACTGAGAAAAGATAAAGCGATCCTCTTCGTCAACAACGGGATTCACCCGGGAGAGCCGGACGGAATAGATGCTACCATGATGCTGATCCGTGATCTGGCAACCGGGAGAGTAAAGAAACCTAAGAACTTTATCGTTGCAGCAATTTCCGCTTACAATGTCAGTGGAATGCTGAACAGGGGTTCTCATTCAAGAGCGAATCAGAACGGGCCGGAACAATACGGTTTCAGGGGAAATGTAAGAAATTATGACCTGAACAGGGATTTTATTAAAGCAGATTCCAGAAACGCCAGAAGTTTTCAGGAAATATATCAGTGGCTTCAGCCGGATGTTTTTATAGACAATCATGTAAGTAACGGAGCTGATTATCAGTATACTTTCACCTATATTTCTACCTTTAAAGAACGTCTGGGAAACACCCTTGGAAATTATTTTTACAATGACTATCAGGCTAAAAACCTGGAGGATATGAAAAAGCAGGGCTACGAAAGTACCCCTTATGTCAATATTCACGGGGATGTACCGGATGAAGGATTTGCTGCTTTTGAAGACTCTCCGAGATATTCCACAGGATATACAACGCTGTTTAACTCCCTGGGAACCGTTCCTGAAACGCACATGCTGAAACCTTATGATAAAAGAGTGGATGCAACCTATAAATATATGCTGGTGAACCTTCAGAATATAGAGAAAGATTATCAGAAGATAAAGCAGCTTCGTATCGAGAATTTAAAACAGTACAAAGACGGAATGAAGTATGGAATCCGCTGGAAAATTGACTCTTCAAAATTCTCTACCATGGATTTTAAAGGATACGAAGGAAAATACAAGCCCAGTGATATTTCCGGGAAACCGAGATTGTATTACGACAGGAACAAACCCTTTACAAAAAAAATTAAGCTTTTTACCACAGCAGTTCCTACCGGATATATCACCATTCCGAAATATTATGTGGTTCCGCAGTCCCAGTACCGGGTGATTGAAGAGCTGAAAAGAAACAGGATCCAAATGACAATGCTCCATAAAGACAGTATGGCAACTGTTCAGTCTTATAGGATTAAAGATTTTAAAACCGTTAAAAACCCTTACGAAGGACACTATCTTCACTACGATACAAGTGTGGAAGCAGAGGAAAAAAGACTCACTTTTTCAGCGGGAGATTATTTGATTCCGACCGGTCAGCCTGGTGTAAAATATATCATAGAAACACTTGAACCTGAGGCTTTAGACTCATTTTTTAACTGGAATTTTTTTGATGGAATTTTAGCACAGAAAGAATATTATTCCGCTTATATTTTTGAAGATACCGCTTCAGAATTACTAAAGACGGATCAAAAGCTGAAAGATGCATTTGAAGCAAAAAAATCATCAGATAAAAAGTTTGCGGATGATGGAACCGCGCAACTCGACTGGATCTACAGGAATTCCCCATACTTCGAGGAAAAAACGTTCAGGCAGTATCCGGTTTATAGAATTTTATAGATAGTATGAATTTTAACTTAAATAATTGATAACCAGAATTTAATTTACAGGTTTTCGCCCTACGCAATTAGGGTGTTTTTCCTGTCTGTTAATCCTTCTGTTTAAACGAACTTTGCTTTATAAAACCAATAAAAACTATAGTTATGGCAACTAAAAAGCATTTTTTCGTTTCATTGGAAGGAGTAGATCTTTCAGACGAGCAGTTGAAAAATATTGACAGAGGAATTCAGAGTGTGGTTCTGTCCGAACTTTCAAAAATTGACAATACTCAGGCCTTTGGAGCTCACAGGGATTTCAAAGGACTCATAAGACCATTGAAAATAAAAGACTGGTTTCCTTGGGGAATCATTATTTTCAAGCCCGGAATCGATATTCAGAGTCAGGTGAAAGACATTCAGTCTCAAATAAAAAGTTATGGAGGCTAATTCCAATACTTCAAAGAAGTGTCCCAGCTATATAGGAAAAGTTGGGGCACAGCTTTTTGGAGTGGTCAGCAAAGACGGGAAGGTACGTTTCATTACACCCCTCACCGTCACAGAAGATTTTATTGATCAGAATAGAGATAAGAAGAACCTTGAGCAACGTTTCCGCTTTACGGGGAAATGTGTTGAAGGAGGCTGTGCACAGTGGGATAAAGAAGAGTCCAGATGTACTCTTTCCCGGAAAGTACAGAACCTGGATAACCATAAAGAAACCGAACTTTTCTTTTGCCCGATCCGGTCGCAATGCAGATGGTTCTCTCAGGATGGAAAAGAAGCCTGCTTCTCATGCAATGAAGTGACAAGGAATATGGAAGAGCTTCTGCTAAACGCACAATAATAAAAAGACGCTTCAAATGAAACGTCTTTTTATATTTATTTTGGTAAACCTCTTTTCAAAGCAATTTCTGCTCTTTTAACGGCTACTTTTTCTTTCCAGTCCATATATTTTTTCTTGAAATTGGACTTCATGATATCGTCAAATTTACGCTGTACGGTAAGGTTCCATAAAGAATGAGCTTTTACAGCCCAGGATTTGTCCCATGCTCTCAGAGAGATCGAGAAACTTCCGTCCAGGTATTTCATCCAGTGCCACCATCCGGTAGGCATAAAAAGGGTATCCCCATGCTCAAGGAAACACTCAATTCCTTCTACACCGTTCAGGGCAGGATATTTTTCAAAATCAGGGTTCTCTATATCATAATCTTCCAGGGCATAAGTAGCATAGGGAAGCTGATAAAGCCTTTCTTTCCATTTATAATCAAACAGTTTTACATGTTTTCTTCCATTGAAATGGGTGTGGAAAATATGAGCCATGTCAATATCGTAGTGAAGGAAGGTTACAGAACCTTTTCCGCCAAAAAACATAGATGGGTATTTATCAAGAAAACCTCCCATCAGCTCTTTTGGAGAGATATAGTCTTCCAATAATTTATTGGCGTGCTTTATAGGGTCAAAAAAGAAAATTCTCAGATCGGTAGGCTCCTTTTGGATGAGATCTATATAATCTGCGAACTTCATTTTGGTAGTAGGTGTATTGATGGGTGCTGCAGGGTCGGCTTTTTTAGAATCATAGAGAGGAACTTCCACATCACCCACTGCCTCCTTCACATAATCCATGGTCCATTTCTGATAAGCAGGCCACTTTTTTGCCATATTTTTAATGACAACGGGCCTTCTGGGCTTTAGATATTTTTCCGTAAATTCTTCCTGAGTAATATCATCTACAACATCTATAGGCTTTAAAATAATTCCCATTCTATAAATTTTATGTTACAAAATTATTAAATAAATATATATGAATCAGTGTTTAAGTTTTTTTTAATCTATGATTCAAATCATTTTTAACTATTTAGACTAAATTAAAAATTAAAAAAATAAATGAGGCCTGAAATTATTTGAACTTTCCCTTTATAATTCATCATTTTTTGTTAATGGAAGAAAATCATTAAATAGAAAATAAATATTCAGAATTTAATTTTTGCAGAATAATTTTAAGGATTTTGCATACCAAACAAATTATTAAAGTAGAATTTACATATCATTTTATAAAAATAGCGGCCAAAACATTAGTAAATGAAAAATATAACTATATTTGTAGTGATATAAATTTAACCTTTACCAGTAAAACACATCTTTATAAAAGTGTAACAAAAAACACAAGCAGTAAACTAATTAGGCAAATAATAAATTATGAAAGGAAAGATTTCTTTATTTCTGATGCTTTTTTTCACCGTGCTCACTTTTGCACAGAAAACAGTGTCGGGGAAAATTACCGATGAAGACGGATCCGCTATTCCCAGCGCCAGTGTTACCATAGAAGAACCGGGTAAGGATGCCATTCTGGCCTACGGGATTACCAATTCCAAGGGGGAATATAAGGTGACTTTCACTTCTTCAGAGTCCAATGTAGACCTGAAGGTGAAGGCATTCAATCAAAAACCTCTGACCAAACAGATCAGCAACAGCGACCAGACCCTGACATTCAAAATGCAGTCTGAAGCGACAGAAATAAAAGAAGTTCAGCTAAAAACCAAGATGATTACCGCAAGAGGAGATACCATTGCGTATGACCTTAAGGCTTTTGATAGTAAGAATGACAGAACGCTTGCCGATGTAATGAGAAAAATTCCGGGAATTGAAGTCAATAAAGACGGAAGTATTCTTTACCAGGGAAATGCCATCAATAAATTTTATGTCAACGGAAAAGATCTTATGGAAGGAGGTTATGGAACCATCAACAACTCGCTTCCGAAAGATGCCGTACAGAAAGTGGAAGTCCTTGAAAACCACCAGCCGGTAAAAATCCTTCAGGATAAAGTGCCTTCTGATCAGGCTGCTATCAATATCAAATTAAAAAATTCTGTTACCATGACCGGAAGAGGGGAAGTAGGAACCGGTTTTGGAGATCCGTGGCTATGGAACGTTAAGCTGACCCCTATGTTTTTCGGGCAGAAAAGCCAGTGGGTGGTCAACTATAAAACCAACAATATGGGTGAGCAGGTGGAAAATGAAGGAAATATCCTGGCATTCGGAAGCGGATGGGAAGGAAGAAGAATCAATGCTGCTCAAAACGACTGGCTGAATGTAGAAAATGCCAGCACTCCCAATCTTCCTGTAAAAAGATATTTAATGAACAATGTACATTATCTGTCTGCCAATTATCTTACCAATATTGATAAAAAGAAAGAATGGGAACTTAAGGCCAATGCCAATTATACCAACAATGCAGTGGAAAGAGAAGATATTGTAGAAACCGTGTACAGCCCAAGAAATGATAAGCCGGGATCTACAATAATAACAAGCACTAAAAATAACTTTTATACAGACAAGGTAAAAGGCGAGCTTATCTTTACTAAAAACGCAAAGAAGGGCTTCTTTAAGAATACAACAAGTTTCAGCCAGTTCTGGAATGCAGACAGGGCGGTGGCCACAAGAGTGGGAAGAATTGGAAATGAAGCAGTAGAATCTCCAACATCTTCTTTCCAGAACTCGTTAAGTACCATCATTCCGTGGAAGGAAAAGATGGTTAATTTTAAATCATATATCAGTTATCAGGACGACAAGCAAACCCTTGAGGTTTCACCTGCCAACTATCTTCAGATTTTATATAAAAATCCTGTAGTGGATTCTGCTACGGCAATCAATTTTGCTCCGGGAACATCTGTAATTCAGAATTTCAGGCTGAAGACTTTGGAAACATCTCATTCTGCGAACATCAGTTTTTCTAAGAAAGGATGGACCTTTACCCCTCAGGTAGGACTTGATTTTTCATCAAAAAACCTAGATACTCGTTTTAATGGAACAGCGATACCAAATCCGGCTATTGAGAATGATGTAGCTCCGAGTTTTGAAGGAACGGCCTATCAAAATGATCTGAGATTTACAGAATTTAATCCTAACGCATCTTTAGGAATAAATTATAAATCTGAAGCATGGAGTCTTTTTGCTAATGCTCCGGTAAATTTCAATAGTATCAAAGCTGAGGATGAATTAAGAAATGTTCATAAATCACTTAATAAAACAACGTTTACCCCAAATCTATTTGTTCAGTACTCTTTCGCCTCTTTCTGGAAAGCTAGTTTGAATGGAAATATCAGCAATAATTTCGGCGATGTACAATCCGCATATGCAGGATATATGCTACAAAGTCCGGGAGGATTTAGTGTGATGGATCCCAATAACCCTATTCCACAAACCAATTCAAAGAGCGCCGGATCAAGAATTGAGTACAGAAATCCTCTGAATAATTTGTTTTTCAATGTGAACTACTCTTTAAGTGACAGTAAGAAAAACCTCTTGGCATCTCCGATCCTTGACATCAATACAGGATTTACGTTAATTCAGTACAGAGAGCAGGAAAACCATGCAAAGAACAACAGATTGAGCATAGAAGTAGGTAAATATTTTCCGAAATTTAAAACGAATGCTTCTGTAAGTTATAGCAATACCTTGTCTAAATCGGATGCATTCCTGGATAATATTCAGTATTTAAGTAAAAATAATACTCAGTCTTATGGATTTAAACTGAATAATACTTATTTCAGCTGGATGAGCATAGATTATAATCTTAATTTTTCCAGAAACAAACAAGACAATATAGGATTGAATGATAAAGGAGGAAGATTGGGAATCAATACAGGCTTTAACCATAATTTAGGCGCATTTTTCTATCCTGTAGAAAATCATACAATAGGATTCAATTGGGATCAGGTGAATACAAGTGACGGTCAGAATAAATATAATAACGCTTTTTATGATCTGTCTTATCAGTTCACGTGGGCTAAAAAGAAAGTGGATTTTGAATTGAAGTGGATGAATATTGCCAATAGAAAAGTTTTTGAAACCTACAATATCAATCAGATTACAAACAGCGTTGCGTATACAAGAGTACAACTCCGTCCAAGCCAAGTCATGTTTACCGTAAAATTCAACTTTAAATAGAAAACATAATAATAGAAAACCAATCTCAGCGAGATTGGTTTTTTGTTTGAGATATATTCTGCTGTCTAAAAACTTTGATAATCCGCAGAAGGACCATAGCTTCCCGGAAGAGGAATATTATTCAGTCTGTAATAAACTCCCAGCTGAGCTCTGTGGTGAGTGATCTGGTTCAGAGCATGGCGAATCGCGCCATATTTGCTCCAGCTTGCCAGTTCGTGGCCGTCATTTTTAATCGTCCAGCTAGGATTGAGATCGGCTTCTGTGCTATTTTCCAATGCCGTTTTTGCCGACTGATAATCGTCTTCCAGTTTTTTCATAAGATCATCTTTTGTAGAAAGGACAGTCGGTTTGTAATCGCCTTTACCAAAATCCAGTTCAGAAGTTTTCAAAATAGTGTTCGGCCATTCAAAAACTTCTACGAGATGGGTGGCAAGAGGCATCATTTTCATGCTTTTTTCGTGAGGAGCATAATCGTTTTTTCCTTCAGGGAATAGTTCAATAAATTTTTTTGTGGTTTGGAATTCTCCCTCCAGTTCGGATTTTAATTGAGATAAAGTGTCCATAATATTTTGTTTTTTTAGATACTTAAAGATAAGGCTTTTGAAGATCAGAAAGTTTTAAAGAAATCATAATTTTATTTCTGACTTATTTTGGAAATAATGTAAATTTTTGATTTGCAATAGTTTATGTTCGTTCTGGTGAATTTTTGAAAAAAAACTGTAACATATTTCAACAATTGATAACTAATTATACAAACATTATTACAATGAAAAAACTATTTTCTGTATTCTTTATTGCCCTTTTTGCTTTTGCATCGGCACAGGATTCCAAAGATTCCAAAGAAACAGCAAACAGGTTCTTTTACGAACTTACTTTTAAACCGAAGAAAGATTCCACCAAGATGGATAAAGTAGTGGCTATTCTGGACATTACAAGTAAAAAATCAATCTATCAGGATTATACAATTCCCTCTCAAGATTCCATTATTAAAGTAGCTGTGGAAGAAATGGAAAAGACAAAAAGCTGGAAAGATGTAACCAAGCTTATTAAAATGCCTAAATTTTCATATAAAGTCGTTAAAACTTATCCGGAAATGAAGGAGCAGTATATCGACAGAGTAAGTATGAATCTTTTTGGATACGATGACGACATTAAATTCAACTGGAACATTTTACCGGAAAAAGAAAAAGTAGGCGAATACAATACACAGAAAGCCACTACCGAATTTGGAGGAAGAAAATGGACAGCCTGGTTCAGTACGGATATTCCTTTTCAGGATGGACCTTACAAATTTTACGGTCTTCCGGGCTTGATTGTTAAAATCGAAGATTCCGAGAAAAATTACTCATGGAAGCTAAGCGGTAATAAGAAAATCTCTAATTATGACGAAATGTCTTATTCCGACAAAATAAATGCAAAATATGGAATTCCTCAAACGATAACGCCTACCACCAAGGAAAAGTTTGAAAAAGCTTATGCAAGCTTTAAGCAGGATCCGATGGCAGAAGCACGTCAGAGAGTAACACCAGAAATGATGAGTATGAAAATGCCTGGATCAGATATGACCGTTGGGGAAATGATGAAAAAGCAGGAAAAAGTAGCTAAAGATTTCTTCAGTGCCAATGATAATCCAATAGAAATTTCATCATCACAAACTCAGGAGAAGAAGAAAAAATAAGCATTCATATCAACTAAATTATATTATTAAATCAACCCAGATACAGCAATGTGTTTGGGTTGATTTCTTTCATCTCTTTTGTTATTTAGATTAAATTTAAATAGCGTATATTTGCCCTTACAAAAAATCTGGCTTTGGAAGAGATTAACTTACATAAATTAAGTGGATTCCCTAAAAACAAAATGGGGAAGATTTTGGGTTATGATAATGATCAGCTGAGAATGCCCAACAAAATTATAGAAATGGGCCTTCTGCCCGAGACTATTTTCAGGGTTTTGTACCAGGCGCCGTTCAAGGGTCCCATGTATGTTGAGTTTGGAGAGGAAAAAAGCCGCATCGCTCTTCGTGAAGAAGAGGGAGAGTATATTATTGTTGAAGAATTGAATTAATGCAGGAAAATAAGAAAAAACAGGTCCTCTTGGTCGGGAATCCCAACGTAGGAAAATCCACCGTTTTCAATGCACTGTGCAATAAAAAACAAAAGACCGGGAATTATGCAGGAGTTACTGTTGCAAGCCATTCAGGAAATTACACCTATAAAAACGAAGAAGTTGAAGTAATTGATCTTCCGGGTTCATACAGTGTATATCCAAGTTCTGAAGATGAAGCTATTTTCTCCAAATTTCTTATTGATGAGCAGAAAAACTATGAAGGCGTCATCTATATCCTTGAAGCATTAAGTTTAAAAAGAGGGCTGCTGCTCTTTCAGCAGATACAGGACCTTGGCATACCAATGATTCTGATCGTTAACCAGATAGACCAGGCGGAAAGAAGAGGGATCAGCATTGATATCCAAAAATTTTCTGACGCCTTAGGCATTAAAATTATCCAGACCAATGCTAAAGAGCAGATTGGAATAGACAAGATCAAAGAGGCGGTCCTGAACAGCGGATTCCAAAAAGCCGACAAGATATCATTTGAAACCCCGAACGAGCATAAAGCTTTTATACAAAAAATAGCATCCCATAAAGGCCTTGACAACGAATATAAAGCCTGGATGAGCCTTTCATTAGGTTCTGAACTGGGAAAAATAGATTCAATAAAAGACCTACTGAACGAGCCGGAAACCAAAAGTCTTGTTCCGAAACGGCTTCAGGTTCAGGAAACTGTAAGAAGATATCAGAACGTAGATAAAATACTGGCAAATGTAATCTCTAAAAAAGCACAGTTCAAAGAACTTCTGACAGAAAAATTGGACAAAGTGCTGGTTCACAAATTCTGGGGTTACGTAGTTTTTCTCGTGATCCTGTTAATCATTTTCCAAAGCGTTTTCTTCCTTGCAGAGTATCCGATGAACTGGATCGACGACACCTTTTCATGGCTGGCTGCATTTACAGGGGAACATCTTCCTGAAGGGCCTATTAATTCACTGGTTTCAAGCGGAATTATCCCCGGAATCGGTGGGATTGTAGTATTTGCACCACAAATCGGTATTTTATTATATTTCTTATACTTACTGGAAGATTCAGGATATATGGCAAGAGTTGTATTCCTGATGGACAGGCTGCTGCGTCCTTTCGGACTGAACGGGAAAAGTATAGTTCCTCTTGTATCCGGAACCGCCTGCGCCATTCCTGCTGTAATCTCTACAAGAAATATTGAGAATGTAAAAGAAAGGCTATTAACCATACTCGTTACTCCTTTCATGACCTGTTCTGCAAGGCTGCCGGTGTACAGTATTATTATCGGACTTATTATTTCAGACGGATCATTCCTCGGAATTAAATATAAAGCGCTGGTATTGATGGCAATGTACCTTTTAGGGTTCCTTGTGGCACTGTTTTCAGCATCTGTTCTTAAGAAATTTATCAAAAATAAAGAAAAGACTTATCTGGTAATGGATTTACCGACCTATAAAAAACCACTTTTCGGATACGACCTTAAAATGGTTCTGGGCAAAGTGTGGGAATTCGTTACAGGAGCAGGAAAGATCATTTTTATTGTAAGCATCATTGTATGGTTTTTAAGTTACTTTGGCCCTAAACAGAAGCCTGATCAGGTGGTGGCCACCAATGTAGAACTCGATCATTCCTATCTTGCTAAAATGGGCAAAGGAATTGAGCCGCTTATTGAACCTCTCGGTTACGACTGGAAGATGGGAGTGGGAATTCTGACCAGCTTTGTCGCAAGGGAAGTCTTCGTAGGAACAATGTCTACCCTGTACAGCCTGGAAGATGATGCGCCCGAAGTAAAAGTAATTGATAAAATGAGAAGAGACGTAAAACCGAATGGCGAGAAAGTGTTCAGCTTTGCCACAGGTATTTCCGTCCTTTTATTCTACGCATTTGCAATGCAGTGTGTTTCCACACTTGCAGTAGTCTACAGAGAAACCAAAAGCTGGAAATGGACCGGCTTTCAGGTGGCGATGATGACCGGTTTGGCATATTTTGTGTCGTTAATAGCTTATCAGATTTTAAAATAATGGATACCTCATTAATTTTTCAGTACATAATCATTATATTGATTGTTGCATTTGCCTGTTACTCTTTATTTAAAGTACTCAGGAAAAATTTTGCACCTAAAAAATTCAGCTCCAAAAGAACCAACTGCGACAAGGACTGCGGATGTTCCTGATTATATTTTTAAGTTTTTAATTGAAAAAATAGTAGTATTTTCATTTTTTGAAACTAAAACTATTTCAAATTGAATCTTAAATTATCAGTTGCCTTATTATTTTTTCTTTTCACAGTTCTGGTAAAAGCCCAGGCAGATACCACCAAAATCAAATCTTATGCAGATCAGGTAATGGTCCGCGTTAACCTTGATACCAATATTGAGAATTATATTTTTACAGAAGGTCCCGAAGACAAGCCCCTCGAAACCATTTTTACAATCAATAATAAAATAAGGACCTCTTTTTCCATTGATTACAGAATTATAAGTGCCACCATTTCATTCACACCAGGTTTTCTTCCGGGGAATAATGATGACCAGCTTAAAGGAACCAGTTCTTACACAGATCTGAGATTTCGCTTTTTCCCGAAAAAATTTATCCAGACCGTTTATTACAAAAATGTAAAAGGATTTTACATGGAAAATATGAGCGATTTTTTCCCGGACTGGAAAGAAGGAAGAGATCCGTATCTTCAGTTTCCTGATCTGAGAGTGCAAAGCTTTGGAGGGTCTACGGCCTATGTCCTGAAAGATAATTTTTCCCTGAAAAGTATTTATACTCAGGGGGAATGGCAGAAACAAAGCCGTGGGAGTTGGGTTCCTATTCTGGATTATGATCTTTCGGTATTCAGGGATATTTTAAACGGGCAGAAAAGTAAAGAAACCCAGTACAGTTTCGGGGCCAGCATGGGCTACTTTTACAACTGGGTACCGGGAGTCCAAAAAAGGGTCAATATTGCACCCAATGTTTCTCTGGGACTTGGCGGGATGTTCTCCAGCAGCTGGGATATTCTTGAAAACGGATCCAAAGCCAATAAAGTCAATACACAGTATTTAACCTTTCGGTTTGCGACAGGACTTCATATAGGATATAATACCGACAGGTTTCTGTTTGGAGGGAAATTCAATGTCACTGCATATGCTTATAACGAAAAAGATAACCAGAATGTGCAGAATAATAATATATTCGGATTGCTTTACATAGGCTATCGTTTTCCTCCGCCAAAAGTGGTAGAAAGAAATTATGACAAGCTTCAGAAAAAAATTCCCATCTTATAACTTATAAGGTCTTTTGAGTATCTTTGCCGGGAATACAACCAATTAAAATAATAATATCAGAATGTCATTAATTAAATCTATTTCAGGGATCAGAGGGACAATAGGAGGAAAAGTAAATGATAACTTGACCCCTTTGGATGTGGTGAAATTTGCTTCCGCATTCGGGACCTGGCTTCAGAATACACAAAATAAAAAGAATTTAACCCTGGTTATAGGAAGAGACGCCAGAATTTCAGGAGAAATGGTTTCTTCACTCGTTACAGCTACTCTACAGGGTCTGGGAATTAACGTAGTAGACCTTGGACTTTCTACAACACCAACGGTGGAAATAATGGTTCCGGAGCTTAAGGCAGACGGAGGAATTATCCTGACAGCCTCTCACAACCCTAAACAATGGAATGCTCTTAAACTATTGAATGGTAAAGGTGAGTTCATCAGCGGGGAAAACGGTGCTGAGGTATTGGCCCTGGCAGAAAGCGAAGATTTCAATTATGCTGAAGTGGACGACCTTGGAAAGTACGAAACAAGACAGGATGCATTTGATATTCATATCCAGCAGATCCTTGATTTGCCGATGGTAGATGTTGAAGCCATTAAAGCTAAAAAGTTCAAAATAGTTCTGGACGCCGTTAACTCTACAGGAGGAATAGCAATTCCAATGCTTCTGGATAAACTGGGCTGCGAAACAGTAAAATTATATTGCGAACCCAACGGCCAGTTTCCACACAACCCTGAACCTTTAAAAGAACATTTGGGAGACATCTGCGAGCTTGTAAAAAAAGAAAATGCAGATTTAGGAATCGTTGTAGACCCGGATGTAGACAGGCTGGCATTAATTGATGAAAATGGAGAGATGTTCGGAGAAGAATACACCCTGGTTGCAGTAGCAGATTACTTATTAAAGCATAAAAAAGGAACGGCCATTTCCAATCTTTCTTCAAGTCGTGCCTTAAGGGATGTTGCAAGAAGCCATGATTCAGAATATTTTGCAAGTGCTGTGGGGGAAGTAAACGTTGTAAACCTGATGAAAGAGAAAAATGCAGTAATCGGTGGTGAAGGAAACGGAGGAATTATCTATCCTGATCTTCATTACGGAAGAGACTCTTTAGTAGGAGCCGCTTTGTTCTTAACCCATTTGGCAAAAGAAAACAAAACGGTATCTCAGTTAAGAGCCGGATATCCGGAATATTTCATGGGTAAAAAGAAAATAGAATTAACGCCGGAGATCAATGTAGATGATATCTTAGCCAAAATGGAAAAAGAATACCAGAATGAAGAAGTTTCAACCGTAGATGGTGTGAAAATCGATTTCGAAAAGAACTGGGTTCACCTGAGAAAATCAAATACCGAGCCGATCATCAGAATTTATACCGAGGCCCACTCACAGGAAGAGGCCGATAAACTTGGAGATGATATCATTGCTAAAATTAAAAGTTTAATCTAAAATAAAACAGGAACGGAGCAGAAATGTTCCGTTCTTTTTTTGCAGAAAACAGTTCGGAAAACAGCATTGCAGATTTTTAACCACAATTTGAGTTTTTTATCCACAATCCTTTTATCTCTTTTCTTTTTTTACTATCTTTAATATAGAAATTTATGAAAAATTAATTCAAAAAAAAGTTGCAACTTTGCATAAACATTTGAATTTCAGTTTCAGAAGTTATTATTAATTAAAAAGTTTGCCGAGGTTTGTAATGTATATTCAGACATCTGGCCGACGAAGACGACACTATTGGAAGAGTATTTTGGAAATGAACTTGTAAAAAAGTTCGAGGAAATGATGGAAAACAATGATGAATTCTACTTCGATACCGAAGAGTTGGAAGATATTATTGTTTATTATTTGGAGCTGGGAGATTTTAACTACGCAGACAATGCTGTTAATTATGGCCTTAAGCTTCACCCGAATTCATTGGATATCAAGATCAAAAGACTTGAGATTCTTCTGGAATGGGAAGATTATAATACCGCAAAAGAACTTATAGACGAACTGAAAGGTTCATCTATGGAAAACACAGACTTTATGGTCTGCTACGCGAAGTATTATTCGAACCTGGGAAATCCCAGAAAAGCCATTGATATCTGCAAAAAAGCATTAGAACTGAAAGAAGAAGAGAACTTCCTTCACAACTTCATTGCAGACGAATATGTAAACTTGGGAGATCCTTTTAACGCTCTTAAGCATTACAGGAAAGCCCTAAAAGAAGATCCTACGGACGAGTATTCACTTGAAAACTGTATGATCTGCTTCAGCGACCTGAATAAGAGCGAGGAGGCTATTGCCTTTCTTAATGAATATTTAGATGAATTTGCCTATTCCGAGACCGCATGGTTCGAGTACGGGCAGTTTTACTTCAACAGAAAGAACTATGAGGAAGCCATCAAAGGATATGATTACCTGCTGGCGATCAATTCAAGTTCTGTAGGAGTATATGCCAATAAAGCGGCCTGTTATGAAGCTCTCGGGCAGTATCAGAAAGCCGTGGAAGTATATGAGGAAATGCTTGAGCTTGAATATACCAAAGCATTTACATTTTATAAGATAGGATTGTGCTACAAAGCACAGAAACAGTCCATAATGGCTCTTAATGCATTTCAGAAATCATTGAGAGAAGACCCTCAGTTTTATTTGTCCATGATGGAGCAGTCTTATCTTTATGAAGAAATGGGAGGTATGAAAGAAGCCCTTCATTTTGCAAAAGAAGCCACCCAGCTTAATGACAGCAACCTTGACTATCAGAAAAGACTGGCCTTCCTGTTCATCGATTCCGGAAAATTTGAAGAAAGCCTTAGCTGTCTTAAAAAGCTGGTAGATGCAGAGCCTTCAAGATTTTACAATTGGTATGCCTATTCGGAAGTACTGATGCTTTTGGGAGAATATGAAGAGGCCGTAACGATTCTGGATAAAGCCATCAAGGTGCATGACAGAGCAGAACTTTATTATCAGCTCAGCAACTGCTATTTCAACTTGAGAAACCCGGAAAAAGGAGCAGAATCTCTTCAGAAAGCTTTAAATATTGATTCTTCACTCGCTACCGATATGCAGAAAAAATATCCGTTCATTAAGGATGAGGTGAAAAAAGTCAAAGCGAAAGTGAAAAAGAAGAATTCTTAAAAAGTTGGGAGAAGGAAGATTGAAGAGATAGAAGTTTATGAAAGTCTTAAATCGAAAGATCTACCTTAATATTCCTTAACAGCTTAAAAATTCTTAATGGTTAAAAGTAACAATCATAAATAAAAAATCCTGCAGCAATGCAGGATTTTTAGTTGATATCAGTTAAATAATATATTTTATTTTTTTATAACGCCTGGTTTTGACCTTAGAAAAATCAGCCCTCCGATAATAACTCCTGCTCCCACAAACTGTAAAAGACTCAGTTTTTCACCATCCAGAAAGCCCCAGATAATAGCAACAATGGGCATCAGCAATGTTACTGTTGAGGCAAACAGTGGTGTAGATACTTTTAATAAACGGTAATTCAGCGTCATAGCCAGTCCTGTTCCAAAGATAGATAGTAAGCTTACAAACATCAGCCCCAGCATATTATCTTCATTAAAAGAGAAGGTTGAAAAGAACCCTGTGAATGCCAAAGCAATAAGGGAAGGGAAAAATAAAACAAATGAGAAAACAAATGCAGATAAAATGGTAGAGGAAACCTCCATCAGTTTAGATTTCACGGTTGTAGTACTCATCGCATAACATAAGGTGGCCAATAACAGCAGTAATATAGGAATCAGTTTGAATTTTCCACCTTCTCCATCACCGCCAAAAGCTAGTAAACAAACCCCAGCAAAGCTTATTAATGTTCCTACAATCTGTTTCTTTGTTGTTTCGAACTTCCATACCAGTGCGCCCACAATAATGACAAAAATTGGCATCATAGAATTGATGATTCCCGCAATACTGCTGCTCACTTCCGTCTCTGCAATCGGGAACAGGAACATAGGAATAAAATTTCCTGTAAACGCAGCCAGAATAAGCCATTTCAAATGTTTTTTAGGAAACAGCTTATATTTCGAGATCGCAACAGGCATCAGAATAATACCGGCAATCAGGACCCTTAGCGCTCCTACCTGATAGGGACTGAAATGCTCAAGAGACTTTTTGATCAGAATAAAAGAAGATCCCCAGATCAGGGTTAATACAATCAGAAGTATCCATTTTTCTTTATTGGCGTTCATTGTTTTTGTGTAAGATTTTTAAAAATTCTTTTTTGGGAATCATTTTGGCGCCCAGGCTTTCAAGGTGTTCGGTATGGGATTGACAATCAATAAGATCTAAGTTGTTTTTGTTCCTTTCTACGAAGTGAATAAAGCCGGCTTTGGAAGCATTGCTTACTTTGGCAAACATGCTTTCCCCACAGAAAACATTGCCAATCTGAAGACCGTAAAACCCGCCGACTAATTCTCCGTCCTGCCACACCTCAATGCTTTTGGCTAAGCCATATTCGTGAAGCTTGATAAAAGATTCCATCAGCTCATCCGAAAGCCATGTTCCCGTCTGTCCTTTTCTGCTGGCCTGCTGGCAATTCAGGATAACTTCTCTGAAACTTTTGTTTTCCGAAAAAGTAAAAATACCTCTGTTTAGGATTTTCCGCATCGATTTGGATACTTTTATTTCATCAGGAAACAGGACAAACCTTGGGTCCGGACACCACCACAATATCTCTTCTCCCGGGTTATACCAGGGAAAAATTCCCAGCTGATAAGCAAACCAAATGCGTTCTATGGACAGATCGCCACCAAAAGCAACCAAGCCCTCATGACCGTCATAAAGCTCAGGATCGGGGAATGAAATCTCGTTTTCGTCTAATCGGACCATTTTTTTGGAAAAAAAATCCCACTTGAGAAAGCAGGATTTATATTGGATCTTATTTTTTAATTAAAAAGGTAAATCGTCATCATCATCTCCAGCGAAAGGATTTTCATTGGATACCGGGGAAGCAGATTGAGACGGAGAAGCTTGTGTAGGTTCAGATCCGTTATCCATAACCTTTTCTACTCTCCATCCTGTAATAGAATTGAAATATTTAGTTTCACCCTGTGGAGAAACCCATTCTCTACCTCTGATGTTGATTCCCACCTTTACAGTCTCACCTTCTCTAAGGTTATCTAATAAACTGATCTTATCAGACAAAAATTCTATGTTTATCGGCTGTGGATACTGTTCCTGAGTCAAAATAACCATTTCTCTCTTTTGAAAGCCGCTTGCAAATGTCTGAGCATCAAAAAGTTTCTTTACCGTTCCTTGTAATTCCATATTGTAATTGTTAACGTTGTAAAAGTAAGAAAATGAAATGTAATAATAGAGGGGGCGGAAAAAAAATGTGTGAATTTTAATTTTTTTTTCTCAAAAGTTTGGAGAAAAAGGAAAAAGTCCTATATTTGCACTCACAAAAACGAAGCAAGCTCTTTAAAATAAACAAACCAGCGGATGTGGTGTAATTGGTAGCCACGCCAGACTTAGGATCTGGTGCCGTGAGGCGTGGGGGTTCGAGTCCCTTCATCCGCACTATGCGAAAATAGCTCAGCTGGTAGAGCACAACCTTGCCAAGGTTGGGGTCGCGGGTTCGAATCCCGTTTTTCGCTCCACACCATGCCCTGGTGGTGGAACTGGTAGACACGCAGGACTTAAAATCCTGTGTCCGTAAGGACGTACGGGTTCAAGTCCCGTCTGGGGTACTAAAACTCTCTGTTGATCTCAACGGAGAGTTTTTTAGTTTTAAAGGTTTGTAAATAGCTGTTTATTTATTCAGTTTTTTGAACGTTTTTATATCTTGGGTTCTTATTTAAAGCAAAATGTTTTATATTTGTAACCACAAAAGGAAACAGATTCTTTGCATAAAAGAATAGACAACCAGCGGATGTGGTGTAATTGGTAGCCACGCCAGACTTAGGATCTGGTGCCGTGAGGCGTGGGGGTTCGAGTCCCTTCATCCGCACCATAAGAAAACTCTCTATTGAATTTCAATGGAGAGTTTTTTATTTTATAGAACTTCAAACAAATCCTTCTCAGAATCAGATATGAAGCTCAAGAATAAGTAAAATTTCTCGAACACAATAATTTGCTAATTTAAAAGCTGAAATGAAATACACGCTTAATCAGATCAATCGAAGATTGATTCCATCTTTGCATTCTTAAAGCTATCCGGCATTCCAATTTAAACTTTGCGTAAGAAAATGCAGCTTTGTTTAGACATAAAACGATAAGATTAATATTTTTATTCAATCTGTACCCAAAATAATATTAACTTCTGTATCTGTATCCTTAAATGAATACCCCATAATTTTGTTATACTAAAACAGAATATTATGGAAACTATTATTCGTAACCATCAACAGCTTCAGTATGCCGAAGTTTATATTTCAGATATACCGTCTTTAAAAAATATTTTTCTGCAGGTACAGAATTCTTCTAAACTCAGTAAGGAATTTGGTGTTCCTTTTCTTTTGGTGAAGAAAAACAATCAGATATTAGGATTTGCAAGCCTTATTATTAATGGAAAAGGAGAGATTTCATTTACCATACATGGAAAAAATGAACTTTCAGATTCTGAAAAAAAGAATTTCAATCTTCGTGCAGAACGATATTTTAAGCAGAATAATTCGGGGAATTTCAGGAATGCAGATCAGCTGAAGAGCAGTATCGAAAGAATGACAGGCTGGCTGAACGTAGGATAAACCTGAAATGAATTTGTACATTTACTTAAAACTCAGGCGTTATGTCAAAAGATGTTCTCTATCTTAAAATAGCAAAATCAGTCACCGAACAGATCAAAAGTGATACACTTCAGTTTGGGGACAGGCTGCCCTCACTCAGAAGTGCCCAGAAACTATATAATGTAAGTCTCAATACCGTCAAGCAGGCATATATGGAGCTGGAAAGCCGTTCTTTAGTGGAATCCCGTCCCAAATATGGCTATTTTGTAAGCCAGACCTCCCAGAGAAAGCTGGCATTACCTTCTGTAGCCCCAATGAAAGGAGCAGAAAGAAAAAACTGTCCCGAAGATCTTATTGATAAGGTATTCGGAACCATCGACGGAACCGATGTTACCCAGTTTGCTTTGGGTATTCCGGGGAAAAGCTTTCTTCCTTTGGCGAAGCTGAAAAAATCTATGATTAATGTGATTAAAAGGAAGAATGATAGCGGGACAGATTATGAACCGGTACAGGGAAACGAGCATCTACGCAGGGAATCTGCCAAATGGGCTCTTGTTCTGGAAGGGAAAATCACGGAAGATGATTTGGTAATCACTTCAGGAGCGATGAATGCAGTATATACCTGTCTCATGGCAGTAACCAAGCCCGGGGATTCTGTTGCTGTGGAAAGTCCGGTTTATTTTGGAGTCCTTCAGGCGATCAAGCAGCTGGGACTGAAGGTGGTGGAAATTCCGACCCATCCGGTTTATGGAGTAGACCTTGATGCGTTGAAAAAAGTTATGCCTACACTTTCTGCGTGCTGTTTTGTGACCAATTTCAATAATCCGCTGGGCTTCCAGATGCCTGATGAGAACAAAAAAGAACTTGTAAGGCTCATCACGGAATATAATGTTCCCCTGATTGAGGATGATATTTATGGAAATCTTTATTTTGGAGCCGAAAGGCCCAAGCCGTGTAAATTTTATGATGAAGCAGGGCTTGTGATGTGGATAGGATCAGTCTCCAAAACCCTTGCTCCCGGCTACCGGGTCGGTTGGGTTGCTCCCGGAAAATTTAAAGAAAAAGTGATCCGCCAGAAATTGGTGCAGACCGTTTGCAGCCCGTCTCTTTACCCGGATGTGATTGCTGATTTTCTTGAACATGGCCGCTACGATCACCATCTGAGAATGTTCAGGAAAAAACTGTATGCAAATTACCTTCAGATTCAGAAGTCAGTAGCGGAGTATTTCCCGGACAATACAAAGGTTTCGGAACCTAAAGGAGGCTTTATGCTATGGCTGGAGCTGGATAAGAGAATATGTACAGAAAACCTTTATGATGAAGCCATGAGTCAGAAAATAAACTTTGCCCCGGGAAGAATGTTTTCCCAATATAACCAATATCAGAACTGTATGCGCCTTAACTATGCCCTGGAATGGACGGACAGGGTAGAAAGTGATCTTGAGAAGCTGGCAAAAATGGTAAAAAAAAGAATTTAATTAAACCTTATAAACGATGAATGATACAAATAATGAAGTGAAAATTATAGCTTATGATCCTCAATATAAAAATGCTTTCAAGGCATTAAATGAAGAATGGATCAAATCCTTTTTCACAATGGAGGCGGGGGATTATAAACTTTTAGACAATCCTGAAGAGCATATTATTAACAAGGGTGGACATATTGTTTTTGCTTTATTAAATAATAAACCGGTAGGAACCTGTGCGTTGGTAAAAATATCAGACCGTCCGCTTAGATTTGAATTATCAAAGATGGCGGTAAGTCCTGAAGCACAGGGAAAGAAAATAGGCTACCTGGTGGGACAGTCTTTAATAGAGAAAGCCAGAGAATCAGGAGCGAAAAATATTTTCCTGGAGACCAACTCTATCCTGGTGCCAGCCATCAGACTGTATGAGAAGCTTGGTTTTAAGCATATGCCTGTATCGGATTCTGCTTATGAGCGTTGCGATACCCAGATGCTTCTGGAATTCAACATTTAAATAAAAAAAGATATCGGAATGGAATAAAATGCCCGCACCGGTATCTTTTTATTCATAATAGCAGCCACCCTCATCCTTTTAACCTTTTAGCCTTGTCCTTTAATTATTCTCCTTTTCTCCCATTCACTCTTTTTTCCCTATTTTTGTGAAATTCCTTATTTCAATGAAAAAGATTATCCTCATCGAAGACGAAACCAGTGTTGTATCTTTTATAAAGAAAGGACTTCAGGAAAACGGCTACGAAGTTTCCGTTGCTTTTGACGGACGTACAGGGGTACAGCTGGTACAGGCAAATGACTTCGATATGGTCATTCTGGATATTATGCTTCCGGAAATGAACGGTCTGGACGTTTGCAAGGAAATCAGGAAAACCAACCAGCATGTTCCGATCCTGTTTTTAACAGCTTTGGGAACTTCCGAAAATATAGTGCTGGGTCTGGAAAGCGGAGGCGATGATTATCTTGTAAAACCATTCAAGTTCATTGAGCTGGTAGCCCGTGTAAAATCGCTGTTAAGAAGAAGCAATGGACTCAATTCTCAGGAAATTCCTGAACCGGAACCTGATAGCGCACATGTTTTCAGGTTTTCGGATCTGACCGTTAATGATTATACAAAGAAAGTGACCCGTGCCGGAGAAGAAATTTCTTTAACTTCTACAGAATATAAACTGCTGCTTTACTTCCTGAATAATCCCGAAAAAGTAATTTCAAGAGCTGAAATTCTGGATGCAGTATGGGGGGTAAATTATGAACTGGGAACCAATGTGGTAGATGTTTATGTAAACTATTTAAGGAAAAAACTGGATAACCAGGATGATAATAAACTGATCCATACTGTGATAGGAATGGGGTATGTGCTGAAAAAATCTTAATAAATGTCTAAAAAAGTTGTCACAAATCAGACCAAAACGATGGTACTCTTAATGTTGGTATTTACTGCCATCATTCTGTTGTTCAGTGGTTTGGTTTACTTTTCAATTGTCAACTTTTCGCACCAGAGATTTTACGAGCTGCTGAAAATCCGTACGGCAACCATTGTTCAGATCGAGAAAAGCAAAGATCACCTTGATCTTCCTGAAAATTATATCCTCAACAGCCTGAATGACGAAGAGCTTCCTATGGAAAGAGATTATGTTTTTGCTGTTCCTACGGATTCCAATTTCAGAAAAATTTCACAGGAAGTTCATATTCCCGATTATTTTTTCAAAAGTATCGTTAAAAAAGGGGAGGCCAATTATAATGATAAAGAGTTTTACTACATCGGGCAGACCTTCAGGTATGAGAACAAGGACTATATTGCCATTGCTTCTGCCAAAAACCATTATGTAATCTACTATCTTGGGTTTTTAAAAAGAACGCTGATCACCTGTATCGTCCTTTCGCTGTTTTTCAGCATGATCTTTTCTTTTTATTTGTCTAAAACCTTATTCAAACCTATCTTAAAGATTACCGGTAAAGTAAAAGAGATCAGTTCCGAAAACCTTCACCTCAGACTGGAGCCACAACCGGACAACAAAGAATTGAATGAGCTTGTAGATACCTTCAATGGAATGCTGAATCGTATAGAAACCTCATTTGAAACCCAAAACCACCTGATAGGAAACGTTTCCCATGAGCTGAGAACACCCCTGACATCCATTATGGGCGAGGCAGATGTTGCCCTTTCTATCAGCAGAACCGCTGATGAATACAAGGAAACCTTAGAAATTATCCTTGACGAAGCAGAAAAACTGGATAAAAAGATCAAAGCATTATTAATGATTGCCCAGACCGGTTTCGATGGAAAGATTCAGAAAATGGACAAGGTAAGGATCGATCAGCTGCTTTGGGATGTAATTGAAACCCTCAGGAAAATTGATTCCAGAAACAATATCTATTTGGATATCAGTATGCTTCCTGATAATCCTAAAAAATTAAAAGTACAGGGAAATGAACAGCTGCTGCATCTTGCAGTTGCAAATATCATCAGTAACGGGTGTAAATATTCTAATTTCCAGCAGGTAAAGGTTTCGCTGGGTGCCACAGATACAGATGTTTATATCATTGTTAAAGATTTCGGGATCGGAATTCCGGAAGTTGAAATGAATAAAATCTATGACCCGTTCTTCAGAGCTTCCAATACCAAAAACTATGAAGGCTACGGAATCGGGCTTCCATTGGCCAGAAACATCGTAAGAATGCATCGGGGCGAGCTGATCGTAAGTTCCCACGAAAACCAGGGAACCACTGTGCAGATGCGTTTTCCTAATTTTTATAGTACACGGCCGGAAGAAGTTTAAAAGATCTGCGAAATCTGCTTAATCAGCGAGAGTAAAATTATTCGGTTCTTCTGTTTGAATTAGCTTTACGGCTTTTTTAAATTATACGGTTTATTCATATTAACTGCTGTTAACAATATTCTAATCTCATTTTAATCTCTTTAATCACATTTTAATTCCATTCCAAAAGGCTTCTAATCTTGCCGCTTTAGTTTTGTAACATCAAAATAAGATAACACAAACCTAAATCTAAAAGATATGACCAAAACCATTTTAATTGCCACGGATTACTCTCTTGAGTCACTGAACATATTAAAAAAAGTACTGAAAGAGAAAGATGCATCGGAAGACCAGAATCAGTATAATATTCTTTTGGTTTCAGGATATGATCCGGGAGACTCTATCAGGGACCTTCTGTTCAATACAAAAAGTACCATTTTTAATAAAATCAGGCCGCAGGAATTCTGTGATGCCTATGGAATCATCAAAAACAAATATCCCCATCTGGTCAATAAGATCGTCTGCGATATTTTCACAGGAAGCTTTCAGAGAACATTCAACAATTATGTGAAAGCAGAAAATATTGAGGAAGCTTATTACTCCCCATCTATTGAGAGTAAAGGAAAGGGCAAATTTGATATTGCTCCTTATATCAGAAAATGCAAAGGTGTTAAGATTCAGGAAATTAAAGTTGAAATTACTGAAAGACTTCCGGAAAGAGGAAAATTGGCTGAAATCTTTGTTGAGGCCTAAAAAAATAGATAAACACAATATTAAAAGAATAAAAAAATGTTAAGAAATTATAGTAACAGCCGAACGTTGGGAGACAATATCAGATTGGGGACGCTGACTGCATTTACTGCGGGTACTATAAATATTGCCTCTCTATTAATATTTCTCTCCTTCACGTCAAACGTAACGGGGCATTATGCCATCTTAGCTGCGGAAATTAGCAAAGGAAACTGGACGCAGGTAGCTGTGGTTGGAGCCTGGATTTTTCTGTTCTTCTTCGGAAGCTTTTTGTCCAACTTCATTGTCATCAACTTTAATAAGAAAAGTAAATATTTTGCCCATGCAATGCCGATCGTGCTGGAAATCATATGCTTACTTTTTGTGGGGATTTACGGCCAGTTTTATTACAAGAAAACACTGGAGGAAACAGAATATCTGGTTGCACTGATGCTTTTTGCAACAGGACTTCAGAACGGTCTTACGGCAAGTATCTCCAATTTCTCGGTGAAAACCACCCACCTTACAGGTACAACCACCGACCTTGGCATTCTGCTTTCTATGTTTACCCAGAAAAAGTACAGAAAAAATGGTGAGCTGATAGGAAGGGCGAAACTACTCATGAGTATTATGGTTGCCTATGTATTAGGAGCGGTATTCTCGGGACTTACCTATTATTATCTTGAATTTAGAGTCTTTTATGTGATCAGCCTTTGTCTTTTGATTGTCATCGGCTATGATGCCTATAAAATCCATATCAGGCATTTCAACACCAAGTATCGTTACAGCAGGATTTATAAAAAACCCAACGTGCTTGCCTACTTATATGATAAAGTTCACGGGATCCCAAAAAGGAAAGAAAAAAGAACACTTGTCTTTGATGAATAAAATAAATAATATCAATATTATTTTTGTGTAAACTAGCTGTGAAGCACTCCTTTTCGATGGTAGAAAAGGGGTGTTTTTTTTCAGGAATTTCAGAGAAAAGGAATTAAATTTTTTCAATGCAAAGTTTTATTATTGACACCGTTCATTTAAAGGCTGCAAAGAAGAGAATCAATCAAAGATTGATTCGATTAAGCAAATGCATTACCCCATAGCTTAATCAGTGGCGTAGCTACGGCCTTGCTCTTCTCTAAATCATAAGTTCTCCAAATAAAACTTTGCGTTAAAAAATAACAGCCTTATTTACCCTATCATTTACCAACTTTTTTAAAACGATTGGAGCCATACGGGATAAGGAAATGTGATTAAAATGTTGATAATTAAATTTTAATTCACGGTTTTAATGTTTTAATTCCGGTTTCCATTGCCTATTTTTGTAAGTTGATTATACGTTTTATGTCAGATATTATTCAGCTTTTACCGGATCATGTAGCCAACCAAATTGCGGCAGGAGAAGTGGTGCAGAGGCCTGCATCCATTGTGAAGGAACTTTTGGAAAATGCGATTGATGCCGGTGCTTCCAAGATAGAATTGATTATCAGGGATGCCGGAAAAAACCTGATCCAGGTGGTGGATGACGGCAAAGGAATGTCTGAAACAGATGCCCGGATGGCATTTGAAAGACATGCTACGTCAAAGATCAAAGCAACAGAAGATATTTTCAAAATTGCCACAAAAGGATTTCGTGGGGAAGCCTTGGCTTCTATTGCTGCTGTTTCCCAGGTTGAACTGAGAACGAAGCAGAATGATGCCAAAATCGGAACCAATATCTACATTGAAGGCGGTGTATTTCAGTTTCAGGACCCGATACAGACTGCCGACGGATCCAATTTCCTGGTGAAAAATCTGTTTTACAATGTTCCGGCCAGAAGAAAATTCCTTAAAAATAATAATGTTGAATTCAGACATGTCATTGATGAATTTCAGCGCGTTGCATTAGCTCATGAAAACCTGGAATTTTCCCTGTTTCATGATGATGAGGCTGTTTTCAGACTGAGAAAAGGGAGTCAGATGCAACGTATTGTGGATGTTTTCGGACGTAAGTTGCAGCCGCAGCTGATTCCTATTAAAGAAGATATCATCTGGTGTAAGCTTCACGGTTTCGTTGCAAAACCGGAAGGGGCCAAAAAATCCAGGGGAGAGCAGTTTCTTTTCGTAAACGGAAGGTATTTCAAAAGTCCGTATTTCAATAAAGCAGTGCAGGAAGCTTTCGAAGGATTGCTTCTGCCGGGTTATGTTCCTACATTTTTCCTTTATCTTGAATTAGATCCTGAAAAAATAGATGTGAATATCCACCCCCAGAAAACCGAAGTTAAATTTGAAGATGAGCACCTGATTTTCGCCCTTCTTCGTTCTACCATCAAAAGATCGCTGGGGATTTACAACGTTTCTCCAAGCCTTGATTTTGATAAAGATCCTGAAATGGATGCCATGATGAATAAACCTTTCCCAAGCAAAGGAAACGGCGGCGGGGGAGTCATCAGGATGCCGGAAATTATCGTGGATAAAGACTATAATCCATTTATTGAAGAAAGAAATGTACGTCCCGAAGAAATTCAGAATCTTACGGAAATGTATCATCAGAATATTAATATTACAGCAGAACCTTCCAAGATCAATTTATTTGAAGATGAAGATTTTGATGAGGACCTGATGAGGTTGCCCAATGGCTATTGGCTGTTCAATAAAGGCGACGTTACCCTGATGCTCGATCTTGGAAGAATGCACAGGCTGGTCGTTTCCGAAAATAATAAAACGTCAAAAAAACCGAACGTTAACCCAAACAGTCATACGCTGCTCTTTTCTTTAGAGTATCACATGAACGAAATAGAAAAGAATAAATACAATTCTTTTAAAAAATTTCTTCCTGAGCTCGGGTTTGACATGAAAATTGCACATGAAAGCGTACTGAGAATAGATGCCCTTCCGGAAGGTCTGAAAGAAACCCAGGCGATGAAATTTCTGGAAAATCTTTTTGAGATCCTGGAGTATAAAACGGAAGAAGAATTTATGCAGTTCTATCTCAACCAGTGGAACAAAATGCAGTCTAAATCAAGATTTGATTTCATCTATAAAAAAGATGCGGAACAGATGATCAAAGATTTCACCGCTTTAGGCTTCCCGGAATTTTTACCGGATGGCAAAAGATGCTTTTATGAAGTTCCGTTTAATGACTTTAAAAACAAATTTTAAAAAATGTTCAACAATATACCGCCGATCACCAGAAACCTTATCATTATCAATGTAATAGTATTTGTTGCCTCTTATTTTTTAGGAAACAAGGCAATCGAATATCTTGCCGGGTTTTATCCTTTTTCGCCGTTTTTCCATTCATGGCAGGTTATTACACATATGTTTATGCATGGAAGTATTATGCATATTTTGTTTAATATGCTTACGTTATACAGTTTTGGACCCATCCTTGAGCAGTCATTAGGTGAGAAAAAGTACCTGATACTGTATTTCTTAAGTGGATTGGGTGCTTTTTTCCTTTTCAATCTATGGAATTTTATAGAAGTTCAGCAGTTTACCCATCAGTTACAACAGCTCGGGTTTAATGTTGATGCTTATTTATCTGGCGCCAATGTTGAGTTTACCGGAACAGCAGAATCTATTGCCACACAAAGAGGTTTGCTGGAGAATGTAAAGAATATTGTAACAACACCTATGGTTGGGGCTTCCGGAGCTATTTTCGGAGTTGTAGCTGCTTTTGCAACACTTTATCCGGATTCAAAGATCATGATGATGTTTATCCCTGTTCCTATGAAGGTAAAATATCTGATGCCAATCGTTATTTTGGTGTCCATATATCTGGGAGTTTCAGGAAACGGAGGAGGTATTGCCCATCTTGCCCACGTTGGAGGAGCATTAGTTGGCTGGATTCTTGCAAGGATCTGGAGAAAACATCTGTATAGATTCAATTAAAATTTTGTGAAAGTTTTCCGTCTTGTCGTATTAATTCTGCATGTAGGCATCTTTTTCCTCTTGCTGGGCACTTTAATGAATGCATATGTTCCACCTAAAATATTTCCGTGGTTTAATTTGCTCTCCTTAGGGTTTCCCGTCTTTATTGTCATCTACATACTATTCACTATTTTCTGGCTTTTCAGCTTGAAAAAGAGAACCTTTATATTTATGCTGGCCGGGCTTATTTTTATGGTTCCCGTACAGAGATGGGTGAACTTTTCTTCCGGTGCAAAAGAAACAGCAGATCTGAAGATCGTTACTTTTAATGTTAAAGGCGGTTTAATGGGAGCTTCTGAAATCGAAGATTATCTTAAAAATGCCAATGCCGATGTGGTAATGCTCCAGGAAGCCGGCAAAAAAGTTTCCGTCCGGGGAATGGAAGAGGTTAATAAAAACGGAATTCTCAAAATCTTTTCAAAGTATAAAATTATAGATACGCAAGAACTCATTAAGAGTGATTATGATAGCAATAATGCATATGCTTCCCAGGCGGATATTGAAATCCGGGGAAAAGTATATCGTTTTATCAATATTTACCTGGAACCATTCAAATTTGAAAAAGGAATGGTAAAAATGGACGGGGTAAAAGAAGAAGACGAGAAAAAGCTGAAGAATATTGTTAAAAGGCTTATTCCTGTTTTCAAGAAACATCAGGATCAGATACAAAGTATCAAAGAAGGAATTGAAAATTCACCTTATCCTGTTATTGTAACGGGAGACCTTAATTCCGTTCCCAATTCCTATGAATATTACCACCTGTCGGATGGGCTCCAGGATGCTTTTGTAAAAGCCGGAAAAGGGAGCGCGACAAGCTTCCACGATTATAAATTTCCCATCAGGATTGATTATATATTTACCTCAAAAACAATACAGTCGGTTAGCTATAAAGTGGACCGAACCATAAAGCTTTCAGATCATTATCCTGTCATCGGAACATTTTCAATAAACAACTAATTATCATAAAATTAGTTAAAATCTTTCTGCTTGGTAGGGTTTTTGATGAGTGAAATAGAAGTACCCTAGTCCGTATTCCATGAAGCTGAGTCAATTACTGCTATTTATACATATCGTTGTTGCCGTGCTGCTGCTATGCACGCTGGGTAATGCATGGATACCACCTAATTTCTTAGGTGCTCTTAACCTGCTTTCTCTGGGCTTTCCATATCTTATTATCGTTTACGTTATACTCACTTTTGTCTGGGTAATCAAAAGAAAAAAAATAGCCATTGCTTTTGCACTTGGAGCACTTCTTTTTTACAACCCTGTAAGACGTTGGGTTAATTTTTCTCCCAAAACAGAAAACTTAAAATCGATCAGAGATATTAAAGTTCTTACTTTTAATGTAAAATACGGTGATTTTGGCTGGGAGAAGGTAAAAAAATACATTACAGACCAGAATGCAGATATCATTCTTGTTCAGGAAAAAGATACCAACCGCGCCATAAGAAAGGATATGATCAAATATCCGTCGGTGATTTTAAAAACCAAGCACAAAATTTTAAGACAGGAATCACTGATTGAAGATAAGGCGAGAGGAAATTCCTTTTATGCGGATATAGATATCAACGGAAAAATCATAAGAGTAGTCAATGTGTATCTGGAGCCATTCAGACTTCATAAATCGATGCTTAAATTTGACGGTTTTGCAAAAGAAGGAGGGAAAATTGCCACGCTTCTTTCTCATATGACCCCTACTTTTAAGGCTCATGAAGATCAGATCAAAAAAATCAGAAAGGTGATCGATTTTTCACCTTATCCGGTAATCCTCGCAGGCGATTTTAATTCCGTACCTAATTCTTATGAATATTATAATCTTGGGAAAGACCTTCAGGATGCTTTCCTTACCGTAGGAAACGGAGCTTCCACCAGCTTTCATGATTATAAGGTTCCGTTGAGAATTGACTATATCTTTACCTCCAAATCCATTATTCCTTTAAGCTATAAAGTGGACCAATCTGTAAAATTATCGGATCATTATCCTGTAATTGCAGAATTTCTGCTAAATTAGTTCCATGAAAAATTTATTGTCTGTACTTTTTATGGTGTCCTTGTTATTGGCTGCCTGTTCAAAGAAAGAAACGCCCGGTTTCGCAAATGAACAGGAAATGAAGGTTCACTATGATACGGCGGCAATTGATTCATTTTCAGCAGGTGCTACATCAATAGATATTGTACGCCAGATCAGGATGTCTTCCCAGAAATACCAGGATTCCGTAAAAGAAGCTGTAAAACTTCAGAAAGAAGAACAGAAACTGAAAGAAGAGCTTGAAAAAGAAAACAAAAAGAAGCTGGAAGAGGAAAAGAAAAAATCAGAAGCAGAGAGAAAGCAGAAAAATTCTGATGCTGCGCCTGCCGCAGGAACAAAAATAGAATAAATTCAACAGAAAAACATTTTTAAAAAATATACAATATGAAAAAACAAATTTTCGCAGCAGCTGCCATAGCTCTATTTGTTGTATCATGCACAAAATCAACAACTAAAACAGAGCAGGTTGAAAATGCTGATGGATCATTAACAACTACTACCACTACAGTTTCGGAATCTCCAGCTGTATCTGTAGATACTGCTAAGATAGATAAAGCAAAAGAAGATGTAAAAGCAAAAGTTGACGCTGCAGGGAACAAAATAGATGATGCAGCACAGAAAACGAAAGAAGGCATTAATAAAGCAGGAAGCGATATTAAGGAAGGTGCCAATAAAGTAGGCAGTGACATTAAAAAAGGAGCTCAGGAGGTGAGCAAAGATGTTAAGGATGCTGCTGCAAAAGGGGCTTCAAAAGTAGAAGAAGGAGCCAAAAAACTGAAGGAAGATCTAAAGAAGTAGAAAAATATTAAAATATAAAAAACGCAACCGGAATTCCGGCTGCGTTTTTTTATGCGGTTCTTTGCTGGAAGGTTAATGTGAAGTTAGTTTTTTAGTCTCAAATACCTTCTATCTTCCAACTTCTGTCTCTCTTTCTGAGCCTGCCTTGTTAAGTTCAAGCAAAGGGTCTATGTACTCTCTGTCATTGCTAAGTCTGGGAACTTTATTCTGGCCGCCGAGTTTACCTTTAGATTCCAGCCATTGATAGAATAAGCATGGTTTGGCAATATGTACGATAGGTCTTTTAAGGGTGAGGTTATTATATCTTTTAGCCTCATAATCAGAATTAATTGTTTTTAAATGATGGTCAAAGGCGTCGGTAAAACGTTCAAGGTCATCCGGGTACCTGCTGAATTCAAAAATCCATTCATGGGCCCCGCTTTCATTTTCTTTCATGAAAACAGGTGCTCCGGTAAAGTCAGTAATGCTGGCTCCTGTAACTTCACAGGCCTTGGAAAGGGCAGACTCTACGTTGGTAATCATAAGCTCTTCCCCAAATGCATTGATATAATGTTTGGTTCTTCCCGTAATTTTTATTCTGAAAGGATTGGTTGAGGTAAAAACAACGGTATCCCCGATCAGGTATCTCCATAATCCTCCGTTGGTGGTGATCACCATTGCATAGTTTTTTCCCACTTCAACATCTTCCAGGTTGACTACCTTCGGATTGGAAAAATGGAACTGATCCATCGGAATGAATTCATAAAAAATACCATAATCCAGCATCAGAAGCATTTCATCGCTGTCCGAGCGGTCCTGTATTCCGAAAAAGCCTTCTGAAGCATTATAAATTTCGTAGTAATTGATCTTTTTTCCGATGATCTGCTTATATTGATCCCTATAGGGCTTAAAACTGATTCCTCCGTGAAAAAAGACCTCTAAATTAGGCCAGAGCTCAGAAATACTTCCGCTTCCGGTTTCCTTTAGAACCCTTTGAAGAAGAACCATCATCCAGCTTGGTACTCCAAGGATACTTCCTACGTCTTCATTCTTTACTTCAGAGGTGATGGCTTTAAGCTTGCTTTCCCATTCAGACATCAGGGAAACTTTTTTACTGGGGGTTGTGGTGATCTCTACCCAAAATGGAAGGTTGTCTATTAAAATCGCCGAAAGATCACCGAATTTGGTGTTAAAATCTGCGTGAAGTTCAGAACTTCCCCCCAGACGCAGGTTTTTATTCGTGAACAGCTGATTATCCGGATGATTGTTGGCATAAATAGAAACCATATCCTTTCCTGCCTTCATGTGGCAGTATTCAAGGCTTTCCGTAGATATCGGGATGAATTTGCTTTTCGCATTCGTGGTTCCCGATGATTTTGCAAAATGCTTGATGTAGCCGGGCCAGCTTATATCTTTGTGACCTTGTCTGGCTTTTTCAATAAAAGGTTCAAAATCTTCATAAGTAACGATCGGGACCTTGTTTTTAAAGTCCTGGTAACTGGAGATGGAATTAAAACCGTATGCTTTGCCGTATTCAGTATCTTCAGCATGAAAAAGCTGCGAAAAGAGTATACCTTTCTGGGTTTCAATGGGATGATCCATGAAATTCTGAATCTGATCTATCCTTTGACGGATAAACCAGTTGACGACAGTATTGAAAAGTGCCTTTGTTGCCATTCCAACAAATATAATAATATTTGGATTTTCAGAGAATTTTTATCGTGTTAAATAAAAAAACCGCTACAAATTATGTAACGGTTTTATATTTAGACTTATTGTTTCTTAACAATACTCATCAAAGGCAGCCTGAAGATTGGCTGCAATAGCTCCTGCAGGATTTCCTTCAATATGATGTCTTTCAAGCATGTGAACCAGTTCTCCGTCCTTAAAAAGAGCTACACAAGGTGAGCTTGGCGGGAATGGAGCCAGGTGTTTTCTTGCTTCTGCTACAGCTTCTGTATCGAATCCTGCAAAAACAGTTGTTAAATGATCAGGCTTCTTATCTCCTGTAAGAGAATATACAACTCCGGGTCTTGCTGCTCCTGCTGCACATCCGCATACAGAATTAATAACCAGCAGGGTAGTTCCCGGCTGCTTTAGAGCCTCTTCTACCTGTGCAGGAGTTGTTAAATCTTCGAAACCTTTATCTGTAAGTTCTGCCTTCATAGGCATTACCAAATCTGTTGGATACATATATTTTGTTTTTATCACTACAAAGTTAAACAATTCTTTGCGTTTCGTCAATATATAAAAACTATCAACGCTTTAGTCATAAAAAATTAATGCAATATTAATATTTCAATAATATCATAAAAAACATGAAATAAAAATATGAATAATGATAAATATTTATTAAATTTGAAATGATTCTAAAACAACTGACCATGAAAAAAACATTTACCGCTTTCCCTCGAGCATTCAAATTATTTAACACAACCTGATTTTCAGTAGTTAAAGCAGATGCTCTCATTCAGTTTTAAATAGTGATAACTGAATTAATAATTATGAATATCCAAAAATGAATCCGGGAACGCCAGCGTTCCCGGATTCTTTAATCAAATCGATATGCAAAGGTTGGATATCCTTGGTTGTTTTGAGATGCGTGTTACGAGATACAAATTTTAAAATAAAAACCTGAAGCTCGAAATCCGGAACTCTAAGAAAGAAGCTTTTTAGCCATTTCGGAAATACTTTTCCCGTCTGACTTTCCTGCTAATGCTTTTGAAGCGGCTCCCATTACCTTGCCTAGGTCTTTGGCAGACTCAGCTCCGGTCTGAGAAATAATATTCCTGATTTCTGCTTCCAGTTCTTCCGGACTAAGTTGTTTTGGTAAGAATTTCTCAATCACTTTCATTTGAGCTTCCTCCACTTCGGCAAGGTCATTTCTTCCCTGTGCTGAAAACTGTTCGAAAGAATCTTTACGCTGTTTGATCATTCTCTGCAGAATGGCAATTTCCTGCTCAGGAGAAACTTCAGTGCCTCTTGCTTCAGTCTGTAGAAGTAAAATTTGCGCTTTTACAGCTCTCAGGGAGTCCAGAGCAACTCTGTCCTTCTCTCTCATCGCTGTTTTAATGGCTTCGCTTATAGTATTTTCTAAACTCATTTTTTCTTGCTTTAAACTTTAGGCAATAAGCAGAATGCTTTAAACTGGCTTCCGGATAGGATAGGCCTGTAGCTTACTGCTTATTGCTTATAGTAATTTAGTCAACGTCTTTATTTAAAAATCTGTTTTCTCTCACCTGCATAGACCCATTGTTGTCAGACAGATAGGTATTGATGTTCTGGTCTGATGCATTGGTTCCGTCAATAGATATATTCTTTCTTTTAAAAGCCGGTACGGACTCGAACTCACTTGTGCTGTCAAAGCTTTGATAGCGTGAATTAAACTCTTTTAATTTATTTCTTCTCTCCAGAATTCTTTCCTGGTCCACCGCCTTATTCACAAACGTGAATTCAGATTCTGCAGGTTTTGGAGCTTCAGTTTCTGTTTTTTCTTCAAAAACCGGTTTTGTTTCCGCTTTTGGCTCTTCCTGTCTTGTCTGGAAGATGGTTTCCGCTGCCTGAACCGGAATTTCGGTTACCGCTGAGGATGCTGTAAACTCTGCCTTTGGCTGCCCGTAATCTGTTTTAGGCTCGTTGGATGACGGCTGATTATTCACAAAGAAACTGAATTCAACCGGCTTTTCGTCTGAAAAAGCGCGAGTTGCCGGTGTAGACGGAGTTTCATCTTTTTTGGCATCAAAATCAAATTTAAAAGATTCGATTTCCAGATCATTAGGATCTTCTCCTTCGTCATCGTAAGAGAAAAGGCTGTAAGATTCTTCCTGCTGTTCCTCCTCATTTCTCCAGCTGTTGGCAGGATTGCTCTGTACATCCTCCTCTTTATCAAAAAATTTTATTTCTGTTTTGATTTCTTCTTCCTCAATAATCATCCTTTTTTCAGAAGACTTCAGCCCAAACTGAGGGATATCACTGTCTTCATCATCCAGTCTGAAGGTATGTTTTCCTCCGAAATCACGCGGTGTTTCAGAAGAGGTTTCTCTTTCTTCTCTGGTTTTAAAAGGCGACGCTTTTGGAGCTTCAAGACTGTCGTTAAGACTGATTCTGATTTTTTCTGTAGGACCTGCAAATTTTTTGCTGTCGTTTGAAAAACCTGTAGCGATCACAAGAACGCTTACAGAATCTCCCAATTCTTCATCAGCACCTACCCCGAAGATAATATCGGCTGTATTTCCAGCTTCTTTCTGGATATGGTCCATAATTACCCCAATCTCATCCATGGTCACTTCTTCAGCACCACTTCTGATCAATAGAAGAACGTTTTTAGCACCTGTGATCTTGTTGTCATTCAACAACGGAGAGTCAAGGGCTTTTTTAACGGCTTCTTCTGCTTTGTTTTCACCCGAAGCAATTCCGGTAGACATCAACGCAGTCCCTGAGTTCTGAAGTACGGATTTGGCATCTCTAAAGTCAATGTTTACATCAAAGTAACCTGTAATAACTTCTGCCATTCCTTTTGCGGCATTGGTTAAAACTTCATCGGCTTTTGAGAATCCCTGTTTGAATCCAAGGTTTCCGAACTGCTGTCTTAATTTATCATTATTGATCACAATAAGTGAATCAACATTATTTCTTAGTTTTTCAAGACCATTTTCTGCCTGCTCAAGTCTTCTTTTCCCTTCAAAGCTGAAAGGAACGGTAACGATACCTACAGTAAGGATACCCATATCTTTGGCAACTTTGGCAATGACAGGAGCTGCCCCGGTACCGGTACCACCACCCATTCCGGCAGTGATGAACACCATTTTCGTATTCTGGCCCATAGCTGCTTTGATCTCTTCGATACTTTCGATAGCCGATTTTTCTCCTACTTCAGGATCTGCTCCCGCACCAAGACCTTCTGTGATGGTTGTTCCCAGCTGTACTTTATTGGCAACAGGGTTGTTATCCAGGGTTTGGGCATCGGTATTACAGATTACGAAATCTACCCCGTAAATACCTTTCTCGTACATGTGTTTCAGAGCGTTGTTTCCACCGCCACCTACACCGATTACTTTTATAATGGATGAATTTCCTTTTGGCAAATCAAATGAAAATCCTTGTGTATCTATGTTTTCCATAACTATGCTTTTTATAATTGATAATTGATAAATAATAATAATTGATAAGGTAACATCATTTATCAATTATCATTCATCGTTTATGCTTTACTCTACTTCTTCAAAGAATTTTTTAACTTTTTCCATCAGCGACTGCCCGAAAGTCAGTTTAGCTCTTCTGTTTTCCTGTTGCTCGCTGGCAATGGTTTGCTCCTGAACCACGGCTGCCGGCTGAACGGACTGAACTGTTTCTGTCTGTGTTACAGCAGCTTCTGCTTTGGCCGGTTGCTCTTCAACAGCCTCTTCTGCCTCGGCTCCCTGCTTTTTGTCACGGATCTTTAAACTCTCCATCAGCAAGCCGATTGATGTAGCAAATTCCGGGCCTTTCAGGTACTGGTTTTTATCGTTGGCGATATATTCGTTGGCAAAACCGATTCTGCTGTCAAAACCTGTCGTATAATTGGCCAGCTGACGAAGATGCTTCAGGTTGGATCCGCCTCCTGTAAGGACAATCCCTGCGATCAGCTTTTTCTTTTGTTCGAATGCTCCGTAAGCTTTTAATTCTGTATTCACCATTTCCAGGATTTCCTCTACTCTGGCATTGATAATCTGTGCCAGGGTTTTAAGGGAAATTTCCTTGTCCGGTCTTCCGTGAAGTCCGGGAATGGTAACAAATGTACTGTCTTTTTCCAGTTCTGGAACTGCAGAACCGAATTTTACTTTCAGCTGTTCTGCATGTTTTTCAATAATTGAGCAGCCTTCTTTGATATCTTCCGTAATGATCCCGCCTCCGTAAGGAATGACGCAGGTATGACGGATAATATTGTCTTTGAAGATCGCAATATCTGTAGTACCGCCGCCTATGTCTACAATAGCAACGCCGGCTTCTTTTTCTTCTTTGGTTAAAACAGCTTCTGAAGATGCCAGAGGTTCCAGGGTAAGGGCTTCCATTTCAAGGCCGGCCTCTCTCACACATCTTGCGATGTTTCTGATGCTGCCCATTTGTCCTACCACCACATGGAAATTGGCCTCCAGACGTTTACCGTGCATTCCTACAGGTTCCTGAATTTCACCTTCGGAATCTACTTTATATTCCTGGGGAAGAACATGGATAATTTCTTCACCCGGAAGCATGACCAGCTTTTTTACCTGATCTTTAAGTGCCTCGATGTCGTCGTCTGTAATAAATTTGTCCGGATGCTCACGCATGATATAGTCCGAGTGCTGAAGGGAACGAATATGTTTTCCTGCAATACCTACTGTAACTTTACGGATAGGAACTCCTGCGCTGGACTGTGCTTCAGAAACGGCCGCCTTGATGGAGTTGATGGTTTGTGAGATATTATTCACAATTCCTTTATGAACTCCAAGACTTTTGGCCTTTCCAACGCCGAGAACTTCTATCTTCCCGTGTGCATTCCTCCTTCCGACAATCGCAACAATCTTTGTTGTTCCGATGTCCAGACCTACTGAATACTCTTGATTTTCCATTTTATGTCGATTTGATTTTTTTCTACTTTTTCTTACAATTGGGCTTATCCAATTTTATACTTATTTGTCCATCCGGACTTTTTTCTATTCTATTTTTACTTTTGCTTTCGGCTTTGTTGCGGCCGGCTTTTTCTCTGCCTTTCTGGTTTCCTTTGGTTGTGTTGTCGTTTTGGGTTTTATTTTTTCCTTCGGTTTTACTGAAGTTGTTTTTGTTTTTTTAGCCTCGGCAGTTTTGGGCAGTACTTCCGGTTTTTTTACGGCTGCAAGAATCGGAGCATTAGCCAGCTCTTTGTTTCCTGCCTTCAGAATACTATCGTTTTCTTTAAAATATGGGTTTAAGGTGGTTACAATCTGGTTCTGATATTTTACAGACACCATACTGTATTTTTGCGGATCCTGAAATACAAGGTATTTTTCCACAAAGGTTTTTAAGCCTTTTACTTTAAACTCAATATTATCGAGATCTCCTATTTCTACTTTATAATTTCCGTCGCTGGTCAGAAGATTATAATCGTCTTTGCTTTTTGAAATCCCGATAAAGAATTTTTTGCTGAACTCATCTTTATCAATCTTTTCAACCAGCTCAGCCAGCTTTTTGTACTCATCGGGCTTCACATTTCCGGTTACCAGCATACAAGGATGAGAATAGGTTTTTGAAATAGGAAACTCGATCCCTTTTTCATCTACATAAAAATCCCTTCCTTCTTTATTCAGCCTGAAAACAGGCACTCTCTGCTTGATATCCAGATACAGCTTCCCGTTCAGGTTTAAGTAGACATTGGCACTGTCTACCGCAGGAAGGGCATTGATCTTTTTTTCAAGCACCGGAATATTCAGGTCCCCGACTTTTCCTGAAGGGTTTTCTTTTTTTACAATTTCCCGGATATCTTTTTCATCAATGAAGTATACGGGTGTTTTTTCATTCATTTTTACAGAAATCTTGTTGTCCGTAATCTTCTGGCCGCTGAATCTCTTCAATGAGAAACTCAGCAGTAATCCAAGGATGATCACTGTGACAGCAATTTTTAATATTCTGTATTTATTTTTCATTCTTTATTGTATTCATGTATTGATGTACAATGTATTCATGATTTTTTGTGTTTGTCATGTCATGAATACTTAAATACATTACTACTTTTTACATTTTCTCAATCCATTCACAAATAGGGTCGTATAGGGTATCGATGTTTCCTGCGCCTACGGTGAGGAGGATGTCAAAATCTTTTTCTTTTATTTTTTCGAAAGCACCGGATAAATCCGATTTTTCTTTTTTATTTAAGTTCACTTTTTCCAATAACCAGCCAGAGGTTATTCCTTCAAAGTTTTCCTGAAGTTCTCTTGCAGGATATATATCGAGAAGAATCAGCTCGTCTGCTTTGCTCAAACTTTCAGCAAAACCATCAGCAAAATCTCTTGTTCTGCTGAAAAGATGCGGCTGGAAAACAACCAGAAGTTTTTTATCCGGGTAAAAAGTTTTGATGGAGCTTACTACCGCATTGATTTCTGTAGGGTGGTGGGCATAATCATCAATGTAAATTTTACCGTTCGGATAAATATGTTTGGTATATCTTCTTTTAATTCCTTTAAAGTTGGCAATAGCCTTTTTCAGGGTTTCAAAATCTACACCTAAATTGTGAAGGATAGCTAATGCTGCCGTGGCATTTTCCACGTTATGAATTCCCGGAATTTCCCACACAAAATCTTTTACGGTTTCTGCCGGAGTATGGAAATCAAAATAAATTTTATCGTGATCCATACGCAGGTTATCCGAATAGTAATCTGCTACTTCGTTTACGGCATAGGTTTTATGGTCTCTGCCAATGTCCAGACCTTTTCTTACAAATAACTGTTTGTCATCTGGGACCAGAGCAGCAAATTGTTTGAAGCCTTCTTCAATATGGTTTTTATCACCATAAATATCCAGATGGTCCGCGTCGGTAGAAGTTACCACTGCCCAATCAGGGGAAAGGTTTAGAAAGCTTCTGTCGTACTCGTCTGCCTCCACAACGGAATATTTTGTCCCGTTATATAGGAAGTTGGATCTGAAATTCTCAGAAATACCACCTAAAAAGCATGAAAACGGAAGATTTGCCTCTTTACAAAGGTGTGAAACCAATGTGGAAGTGGTTGTCTTTCCGTGGGTTCCTGCTACGGCAATACAGTCTGTGTTTTCGGTGATTAAACCAAGAACTTTGGCCCGTTTTAAAACTTCAAACTGATTTTGATTAAAGTAATCCAGAATTCCTAAAGTTTTAATGGCAGGGGTGTAGATTACCAGAGTGTCTTCTTTTTGAAGACGGGTTATTCTTTCATCAATGAGATCTTCGAAAACAATATCAATTCCTTCCTTCATTAACTGTTCTGTAAGCTTGGTGTTGGTTTTGTCATAACCCAGCACTTTTTTACCGGAAGCATTGAAATAGCGTGCCAAAGCACTCATCCCGATACCTCCGATGCCTACGAAGTAATAATTTTGATATGTTTCTAAAATCTTCATTCTTTTTGTATTAATGTATTTTGTAAAATGTATTCATGTATGCTTTGCCATTAATACATTTTACATTGTACTCTTTACGGTTTTAAATATCTCATCCACAATTTCTTTTGCTGCATTGGGCTTGGCAAAATATTCCAGATTTTGAGACATTTCGTTTCTTACACTTTCACTACTGCAGATTTCTTCCAGCGTATTCCAGAATTTTTCCTGCATTTCAGAATCTTTTACCATTCGGGCTGCATTTTTTTCAACCAGGTTCATGGCATTTTTGGTCTGATGATCTTCCGCAGCAAAGGGGAAGGGTACCAGAAGAACCGGTTTTCTAGCTACTGCCAGCTCTGAAATGGCAATGGCTCCGGCCCTTGAAACAATAATATCAGCTGCAGAATAGGCCAGTTCCATGTCTTTGATGAATTCCTTCAACTGGATTTGGGATCCGAGATCCGAGATCCGGGATTCGTTGCTCAATTCTTTATAATCAAGCTTTCCTGTTTGCCAGATTAACTGATAGCCTTTTTCTTTTAATTTTTCAAGATTATCTTTCCATCCGTTATTTAATGTTCTTGAACCTAAAGAACCACCAACTGAGAGGATTGTCAGTTTGTCTTTATCCAGCCCCATTTTTTCTTTTGCCTGAGCAGTTTCCTGCATTCCCGAAACGATATTTTCGCGAATAGGGTTACCCAGGAATTTTATTTTTTCGGAAGGGAAGCCTTCTACTTTCGGATAAGCCGTAAAAACTGCCTTCGCTTTTTTGCTCAGAATTTTATTGGTAACCCCTGCATGAGCATTCTGCTCCTGAATGAAAATCGGAATTCCCAATTTACTTGCTTCATATAAAGCGGGGCCGCTTGCAAAACCTCCTGTTCCTACCGCAAAATCCGGAGCGAAATTTTTAATAATCCTTTTGGATTTGGATAAGCTTTTCAAAATTTTGAAAGGCAAACCTAAATTTGAGAGCATATTTCCTCTGTCAATTCCGGCGATATCAATGCCTTCAATTTTATAGCCGGCCTGTGGAACTTTTTCCATTTCCATTTTCCCGTTGGCTCCTATGAACAAAAATTCTGTATCCGGAAATCTTTTTCTGATCTCATCTGCAATGGCAATAGCCGGGAAGATATGTCCTCCTGTTCCACCGCCGGATAATATTACTTTCAGTTTTTTGTTCATTTCTATTTTGTTACTGATGATATCTAAGCGATATCATTAATTTCTGCTACACTTTGTTTTTTGCCCATTCCTTCTTCATCATAGATCTGAATTCTTGAGCTTATATTTAAAATAATTCCAAGCTGGAGATAGGTAACCAGCATGGAGGTTCCTCCATAACTTATCAATGGTAATGGCTGTCCTGTTACCGGGATCAAATTGATGGCTACGGCAATATTCACAGCAAGCTGGACAAAAATCATCACCCCGAGGCTGAGCACGAGCAGTGAGCCGAAAAAGGCGGGCATTTTGCTTGCGATCATTACAATCCGGATCATCATGATGAGATAAAGACTGATAAGGAAAGCTGCCCCGATTAGTCCATATTCTTCTACAATCACGGCAAAAATAAAGTCGGAGGCGGACTGTGGAAGCATTTGCTTCAATGCGCTTTTCCCTGGTCCCATTCCTGTAATTCCGCCATGCACGATGGCTGCTTTGGCCTGCATGACCTGATAGTTTTTTGCTTTTACACTTTCATCGTCCACATCAGCTGTTTTTGCTTTACTGGAGGTAAATGTTTCGATACGGCTCATCCATGTATGCACGCGGTTTCCGCCGATGAGGTTAGTGTTTAAAGCAATAATCAGAAATAAGATAATGGCTACAAAGGATGAGGATATAAATCCTGCAATATATTTCCAGTGAAGCTGTCCGATAATCAGAACAATTACAGAAACCATCAGAATCATCAATGCTGTGGAACCGTTATCTTTTGCAACCAGTACAAAAACCAGCAGGATAGGTCCGAAAATATACATAATGTTTTCTATCGGAAGTCTTTCCCGTGTTATTTTTTTGGTCAGATACCTGCAGAGGTAAATGATCAGCATAAGGAAGGCGAATGATGAAGGCTGGAATGAAATGGGTGTACCGGGAATTTTCAGCCATCTCGAAGCACTGGCTCCGTCAATGGTCTGGCCAGTAAACATGGTAACGATGAGCAAAACAATCATTAGCCCAAGCAGGATGCTGCTGAGCTTTCCGATGTACTCATATTTTATCATTCCAACGACTCTCATGATCACCAGACCTAAGACTACAAAGAACATATGCTTGATCACGTGACCTGTTGTGGTCCCGTTATTAACAATGTATTCGAGATTTGAACTTGCAGAGTATACCGGGAAAATAGAGAAAATAGAGATCACAAGGATGACCATCCAAAGTACTTTATCGCCCTTTAGCAATTCAATTCTGTTTTCTGTGTTCTGTTCGTCCATATTTTTTTGTATTCAGGTATTGATGTAAAATATATTCATGAGTTAAAATCATTAATACATGAATACCTTCATACTTTTTACATTTACTTTAATACTTGTTCTTTAAACTGTTTTCCCCTGTCTTCATAGCTTTTGAAAAGGTCGAAACTTGCACAGCATGGTGAAAGCAAAACAGTATCACCGCTTTTTGCCAGTGATTTTGATATTTTTACGGCTTCTTCCATGCTGGATGTGTCATAAATAAATTCTTTTTTGTCTTTAAAGAAGTCTATAATCTTCGTATTGTCTATTCCTAAGCAGACAATTGCCTTTACTTTTCTTTTAACAAGATCCTCAATTTCTGTATAATCGTTTCCTTTGTCCAGGCCCCCAACGATCCATATTGTCGGGGTTTTCATACTTTCCAGAGCGTAATAGGTGGCATTGACATTCGTTGCCTTACTGTCGTTGATGTATTTTACACCGTTGGTTTCCGTTACAAATTCCAGCCTGTGCTCTACCGCCTGGAAGGTCATCAGAGAGTTTCTGATGCTTTCATTGTTGATTTCCAGTATTTTACCGGCTATTGAAGCGGCTAAGCTATTGGCAACGTTGTGATTTCCAAGAAGGGACAGTTTGTCAATTTTCATTGAGAACTCGTCCTTCATTTTTACCACGATCTCATCATTATTAATAAAACCACCCTCAGATAATTTCTCTTTTGTGGAAAAAGGGATCATTTTGGCCTTTATTTCCAGCTTTTCAAGGATGTTTTTGCTCATTTCATCATCTTTATTGTAGATGAAGAAATTGTCATTTTCCTGGTTTTCCGCAATTCTGAATTTGGCTAAAGCATATTCTTCATAATTGTAGTTGTACTGGTCCAAATGGTCCTGCGACAGGTTAAGCAGCAGGGAAATATAAGGCCTGAAGTTCTGAATATCATCCAGCTGGAAAGAGCTTACTTCCAGGACGTAATATTCATGGTTTTCATCAGCCACCTGTTTGGCAAAGCTGTGTCCAATGTTTCCTCCTAATCCTACATTCAGCCCGTCATTTTTCAGGATGTAGTAGATCAGGGAAGTTGTGGTTGTTTTTCCGTTGCTTCCGGTGATGGCGATGATCTTTGCATCGGTAAATTCTGATGCAAATTCAATTTCAGAGGAAAGTCGTATTCCTTTTTCATGAATTTTATGAACAATCTCTGCTTTTTTTGGAATCCCCGGACTTTTTACAATCCAGTCGGCATTTAAAATTCTTTCTTCGTTGTGGTTTCCTTCTTCAAATTCAATTTCATTTTCGGTTAAAAACTGCTTATAGTTATCCTTAATAGCTCCTTTGTCTGAAAGAAAAACTTCCAGACCTTGTTTTTTTGCTAAATAAGCAGCTCCGCATCCGCTCTCTCCACCTCCTAAAACAACTATTTTCATATTTATTCTTTTGTAAAATGTATAATGTAGCAGGTATTAATGTGATTTGGTTTTTGTTTAATACTCTACTTTACACAAAAGTTTTTATCTCATTTTTAATGTGATCAGGCATACAATAGCCAGCATTACCCCGATGATGATCATTCTGTTCACGATCTTACTCTCATGGAAACCTCCTTTCTGGTAGTGGTGGTGTAATGGTGACATTCTAAAAAATCTATTATTCTGAGCATATTCCAGCCCATATTTTCTTTTTCTGTATTTGAAAACAACGACCTGAAGCATAACAGATATGTTTTCAATCAGGAAGATTCCGCATAAAACAGGAATCAAAAGTTCTTTTCTTAAAATGATGGCTAAAACGGCAATCACCCCTCCAAGCATTAAACTTCCTGTATCTCCCATGAAAACCTGTGCCGGATAGGTATTGTACCAGAAGAAACCAATGACGGCACCGACCATAGCGACTGCAAAGATGGTCGTTTCTCCCATATTCGGCAGGAACATGATATTGAGGTAGTCTGCAAAGATGATGTTCCCGGAAAGATAGGCAAACAGGGCAAGGGTAAGCAGTATGACTGCGCTGGTTCCTGCGGCAAGCCCATCAATTCCGTCTGTAATATTGGCTCCGTTTGATACGGCTGTTACAATGAAAATAACGATGGGAATAAAGACAATCCATGCCCATTCGTGGGCATCTTTATCATTCATCCAAAACAGAATTCCACTGTAGTCGAATTCGTTGTTCTTTGCAAATGGTACGGTAGAAACGGTAATTTTTTCTGTAGGCATGAAATTCTGCTCTACATTGTTCCTGTTCACTACTTTTGCATCTGCATATTTTCTTTTAACGGTAATATCAGGGTGGAAATACATTGTAACTCCGACAATTAGCCCTAATCCGACCTGGCCAACAATTTTAAATTTTCCGCTCAGACCGTCTTTATTTTTTTTAATTTTCTTTAAATAATCATCAAGGAAACCGATGGCACCCATCCATAACATGGAAACCAGCAGTAATACAATGTATACGTTGGTGATCCGGGTAAACAGCAGTACAGGAATAATCGTCGCAATAATGATGATCAATCCTCCCATGGTAGGAGTTCCTTCTTTCTGCTTCTGTCCGTCTAATCCAAGGTCGCGTACCAGTTCGCCCATCTGTCTTGCCCGCAGATAGTTGATGATCCTCTTCCCATAGACAAGGGCAATGACAAGAGAAAACAGTACGGCAATACCTGCACGGAAAGAAATGTATTTCAGCATTCCCAATCCCGGTATATGGATTCCCTGACTGGTTAGATATTCGTATAGATAGTATAACATGTTTCCTTTTTTATTTAAAGATTAAGAGATTAAGGCATTTAGAAATTCGTGTTGTGTTTCTTTATCTCTGAATTTCTAAATCTTTTAATCCAAATCATTTATTTGCTCATTAACTTCCAAAGCTCGTTGATCGTTTCTTTGTCGTCAAAATGATGTTTCACACCATTAATGTCCTGATAGTTTTCATGGCCTTTTCCAGCTACTAAGACTATATCTTTTGGTTCTGCGAATTTTATCGCCATTTTTATTGCTTCTTTTCTGTCGGGAATTGAAGTGTATTTGCTGAAGTTCTGAGGTTCAACGCCTGCTTCAATTTCCTTGATGATCTGTGCAGGATCTTCTGTTCTCGGGTTATCTGAAGTGATAATTGCCAGTGTTGATTTTTTGGTGGCAATATTCCCCATTTCAGGTCTTTTTGAATGGTCTCTGTCGCCTCCGCATCCGAAAACGGTGATCAGTCTTTCGTTTTTTGTCCTGATATCATTGATGCTGTCCAGAATATTTTCCAAAGCGTCGGGAGTATGGGCATAATCTACTATGAAGAAGATGCCTCCGTCTGATCTGAAGGTTTCGAATCTTCCGGAAACTCTGTTTAACTTGCTGATCGCCTGCAGAATTTCATCCGGCTCAAAACCAAGCTCGGAAGCAATTCCGAAAACCAGCAGTAAATTATAAATATTGAATTTTCCTGTCAGTGTTGTCCAAAACTCTTTTCCATTGAAGTTCAGAAGCATCCCGTTGAAATCAATTTCTAAAGATTTTCCGTGGTAATCTGCCATGGTTTTCATAGCGTAAGACTTTTTCTTTGCCTTTGTATTCTGAAGCATCACCATTCCGTTTTTATCATCCACATTGGTGATGGCTATGGCTGTATCTTCCAGCTCATCGAAGAATCTTTTCTTTGTTTTCAGGTATTCATCGAAGGTTTTATGATAATCTAAATGATCATGGGTAAGGTTGGTGAAACCTGCCACTTTAAAATGCAGTCCTTCAATTCTGTTTTGGGCAATTCCGTGAGAGCTTACTTCCATGAAAGCAAATTCGCAACCTTCCTCAACAGCCTGAGCTAAAATTTTATTGATGGTAATAACATCGGGAGTAGTATGGGTGGCAGGAATAATCTTCTCGCCGATTCTGATTTCTACAGTAGAAAGCAGTGCCGAATCATAGCCTAAATTCTTGAACACATCAAAAAGAAGTGTAGATACTGAGGTTTTTCCATTGGTTCCGGTAACTCCGATTAGTTTAAGCGTTTGGGACGGATTTCCGTAAAAATTGGAGGCTAAATGTCCCAATGCTTTGGATGAATCTTTCACCTTAATATAGGTTACATTCTCATTCAATGTTTCAGGGAAGTCTTCGCACACCACTGCTTTTGCACCTTTTTCAACAGATGATGCAATGTATGAATGTCCGTCGGCAACGGTTCCTCTCACTGCTACATAGAGTGAGTTTTCCGTAACTTTTCTGCTGTCGAAAACCAATTCTGAAATCTCATGGGTATCATCACCGTGAATTTCTAAAACTGGGATCCTTTTTAATAATTCTGTTATTATCATTTTATATCTGGCAGGAATTCCTGCTTTTTAAATTCTAATTCTGCAGAGACAAATAAATTCTCTGATTCTTGCTGATTACTGTGCCTTCCAGCGGGAATTGCTCCTTAATTCTTCCGACGCCTTTGTAATCAACTCTATAACCTAAGTTTTCCAGCTGTGGGATAATATTTTTACCAATAAGCCCGACTACGCTTGGCATTTGTTTATTATTTACTGCTATTTTAACATTAGGTTCTACCATTTTATTGAGGTTCACCTTTCTGTCTACCAGCATTTCTTTTTCAATATTCTGAGGCGTTTTCAGGAATGTTTTTCCTGCAATTTCCTTAAACACCGGAGCTGAAACGGCTGCGCCATAAAACCCTTTTGCTGTATTTGGTTCACTGACCATTACATAACATGTATATTTCGGATGATCTGCAGGGTAGAATCCGGCAAATGATGCGCGGTATTTCATAGGACCTGGTAACCAGTATTCAAACCTTGCGGTCCCTGTTTTTCCTGCCATTTTCAGGTTGGGAGTAAAGATGCTTCGGCCGGTTCCTTTTTCTACAGCTTTGGTCAGGGCACTGGTCATCATTTTAATCGCTTTTTCCGATGCCATTTTATTGACCATTACTTCAGGTTTTGCGTTGTAAACTACTTTTCCTTCTTTCACGATCTTTTCGATGAACAGAGGTTTAAGCATTTTACCGCCATTAGCAACTCCATTGTAGAAAGTTGCTAACTGTAACAGGTTGATGTTTGATGAATATCCGTATGAAATAGAAGCCAGTGTTGCAGCGTTCCATCTCTTGTTTTCCGGTGTCACAATCTTTGGTTTTGTGATTCCCGGAAGCTCAATATCCATTTTATCGAATAATTTCCATCTTTTCAGGTGATCAAGGAAAATCTGCGGCTTGTCTGCATAATATTTGGTGATCAGTTTTGCCGTTCCCACGTTACTTGATTTTGCCAGAACATCGCTTATGTCGTAAGTTCCTCCGCCGTGGCCGTCTGAAATCCTTTGTTTAGCATAGGTCCAGACTCCGCCTCCTACGTTCACGGTGGTATTTTCATCGATGAAGCCGTCGTCCATTGCTGCTAAAAGCGAAATGGTTTTGAAGGTAGAACCCGGCTCAATATTATCTTTTATAGCATAGTTGTAAGAATCTTCATATTCTCCATCTTCTGTTCTCCTCAGATTAACCATCGCTTTTACTTTCCCGGTTTCAGTTTCCATGACGATTACCGTTCCGTGTTTTGCTTCAAAATTGATCAGCTGCTTCTCTAAAGCGGAGTGGGCAATGTCCTGAATTCTAAGGTCTAAGGTGGTATAAACATCTTCTCCATCTACCGGTTCTTTTACTTTCCAGTAATCGATCGGTTTCCATTGGGAAGAGTTGATTCTCTGCTCTAATCTTTTACCATCGGTTCCGGTAAGGTATTTTGAGAAAGCGCCTTCCAGTCCGGCTTTAACTTCACCGTTATCCATACCGATAGTTCCGGCTCCGATCTCTGAAGTGGCCAATTCTCTCTTATAATTCCTGTCTACAATGAAGCCTCCTTTATTTTTCCCTTTTTTAAAGATCGGAAAGTTTCTGATACGGTCATACTGGTCGAAATCAAGACCTTTTACCAGAGTATAGTATTGATTTTTCTTTCTCTTCTGTTCGTCGAATTTCTGTCTGAATTCTCCCCTTGATTTTCCGAACATTTTGCTTAAGGAATCTGTCAGCGCACCAATATTGTTGCTATAGATTGTATCTTTCATGGTTTTAAAATCAAGATAGATATCGTAGCGCATTACGGTGGTGGCAAGAATGGAGCCGTCTGAGGCAAACAGGTTTCCGCGGGCAGCCTTCAAAGTGGCCTCACGGTAATTTTTATTAATGTAATCGTCTTTAATTTCCTGAACATTAGTGTTTTGCAGGATTACTATCCTGGCAAGAAACATCACAAATACGCACAGAACTCCCACTGCGAAGAGGTAGCCCCACCTTAACGTTTTTTTACGTTTGTTATCGTATTCATTTTGTTTTTGCATCTGTACTGTCTAGTTTTATAAGCAGTTTATGAGGATGGTTTTCCAAAGTCATCAGTGAGTCTTTGGCCACTTCCTTCCCCAGTTGCGATTCCATTTTTACTTTGATCAGCTTACTCTGGGCGTAAGCGTTTCTTGATTTATATTCTTCAGTTTCTTCTTTTAATGCATTGACAATTTTGATCTTTTTGTTGACAAGGTGATTGCTGTAAATCATTGCCATCATCAGAACAAACAACAGTAAAAAATACTTGTAATGAGTTTTAATCTCATCACGGTTCAGAAAGTTTCCTTTTATGATATCTATAAAAGTGAGCTTCTTCTGAGGGCGGTTTGTTGTTTTTTTTGCCACGCTGTTTATAATTGATGATTGATAAATGATGAATTGATTTGGATCATTCATCATTTTATCATTTATACCTTGATTCCTGTTCTCATTTTTGCACTTCTTGCTCTGGAGTTTTCTTCGATTTCCTTATCATCGGGGATGATCGCTTTGCTTTTGAGCAATTCAAATACCTTTTTATAGTTTCCGTAGATATCTCTTTCCTGCTCGCCTTCAAACATTCCGTTTTTCAGGAATCTTTTTACCAGGCGGTCTTCCAATGAATGGTAAGAGATGACCACAAGCCTTCCTCCGGGTTTTAAAATATTAAGTGCCTGAACCAGCATTTCTTTTAACGCCTCAAGCTCCTGGTTAACTTCTATCCTTATCGCCTGGAAAAGCTGTGCATAGAATTTATTGACTTTATGCGGCGGAAGATAATTGAAAAGCTTTTTCAGGTCTTCAGTGGTGTTGATGGCTTTTGTTTTTCTGTGATGAACAATATCTCTCGCCAGTTTTCTCGCTTCTCTCAGCTCACCATAGTGATAAAAGATATCAGCAAGTTCGCTTTCTTCATATTCATTAATGACTCTCCTGGCATCAAGATTCTGCATCACATTCATTCTCATATCCAGAGGAGCATTATTTCTTGTTGAAAAACCTCTTTCTGCTTCATCAAACTGATGGGATGATACGCCAAGGTCCGCCAATACTCCGTCAATCTGGGAAAAGCCATACATCAGCATGGAATTTTCCAAAAACCTGAAATTCTGATTAACCAATGTAAACCTTGGGTCATCAATTGTATTTTTGAGGGCATCCAGATCCTGGTCGAAACTGAAAAGTTTTCCTTTCTCTGAAAGTCTGCTCAGGATTTCTCTTGAATGGCCTCCTCCTCCAAAAGTGCAGTCCACGTATATTCCGTCAGGATTCGTCACCAAATCATCAACGCTCTGCTTCAATAAAACGGGGTTGTGGTACATACTTAATTGTGTTTTTTACCTGCTTTTACGGCAAGTGGGTTTATTCTTCATCAAAAGATCCCATCACATCTTCGGCCAGGCTCGCAAAATCAGCTTCATTGGTTGAGATTACCTTTTCGTAGGCTTCTTTATCCCAAATTTCAAAAAGCTCTCCTGCGCTGGTAATCACGGTATCTTTCTGAAGGTTTGCAAAATGAACCAGATCTTTTGAGATCTGAAGTCTTCCCGCATTGTCCAGCTCTACAGTTTTTACCCCTGCCGTAAACATTCGAATGAAATCAGCATTCTTTTTAATGAATCTGTTCAGTTTATTTATTTTGCCCATCAGTTTGTCCCAGGCATTCATGGGATAAACTTCGAGGCAAGGTTGGAACACAGATCTCTTGACTACAAACGCCTTATCGTCGAAGTTTTCCATCTGTTTGATCAGGGAGGAGGGAACTTTTAAACGGCCTTTGTCGTCAATTTTACACTCATATGTTCCAATGAAACTTTTCATTTGGGACAAATTTATATAATAATTTCCAAAATTTCCCACTTTTTCCCACTTTTTGACTTAATGTTAATAAGTTTTATCAAGGATTGAATTTAAACATGGTAAGTGTTTGATATAATGCCTGTTGTAAAAACTGTTATTTGTCCCATAATAATAGGGTTTTGAAAAAAGTACAGAAAAAGGGTGATATTATATTATTTTTAGTTTAAATTAGGGTAATCAAAATTTTTTTGAGGTTTAATTTGTATTTTTGCAAAGCTTTATTAAGGCATTTTATGATATTTAGTACAAAAAAAGGAAAGAAATATACTTTTATAGAGGCGGGAGAAGGACATCCATTGGTGCTGTTGCACGGTTTAATGGGTGGTTTGAGTAATTTCGATAAGATGGTAGATTTTTTTTCGGAAAAGGGATTCAAGGTATACGTTCCCCAGTTGCCTATTTACGATCTGCCCGTACTTAATACTAATCTTACCACCCTTGCAAAATATATTATCAAGTTTATAGAAAGTCATATCTCCGAACCTGTTACCATTGTAGGAAACTCTATGGGCGGGCATGTGGGGCTTATCATGACTTTGGCAAGACCGGATCTGGTAAAGAATCTTGTATTAACCGGAAGTTCGGGACTGTATGAAAGAACTTTCGGGGACAGTTTCCCAAGAAAAAATGACCGTTCCTATATAAGGAAGAAAACAGAAGAGGTTTTTTATGATCCTGCTATTGCTACAGAAGATCTTGTAGACGAAGTTTTTTCTGTGGTGAACGACAGAATGAAAGGAATAAAGACGGTAATGCTGGCAAGAAGCGCCATCAAACACAATATGCTGAACGATCTTCCTAAGATTCTGACACCAACATGTCTGATCTGGGGAAGACAGGATAATGTAACCCCTCCTGAAGTGGCTGAGGATATGCATAAGTTTATCCCGAATTCGGATCTCTTCTGGATAGAACATTGCGGGCATGCTGCGATGATGGAAAAACCGGATGAGTTTAATGAAATTCTCTACAACTGGTTAAAAGATAAAATTTAAATAAATAATAATAAACCATTAAGAGCTTTCTTAATGGTTTGTTTTTCTAAAAAATATTCGAAAGATGGTTATTAAAACAGCAAGTTTTGTAAAGAGTAGCGGAAAATGGCAGGATTGCCCTGAACCTACGATGCCGGAATATGCTTTTATCGGAAGGTCTAATGTAGGAAAATCATCATTGATCAATGCCATGATGAATCATAAGGATCTGGCAAAAACCTCCGGAACTCCAGGGAAAACGCAGCTTATCAATCATTTTTTAGTGAATGAAGAATGGTATCTGACGGATTTACCGGGCTATGGATATGCTAAAGTTTCAAAATCTATCAGGAAAGATTTCGAAAAGCTGATCACGAATTATATTTTAAACAGAAGAAATCTTGTGAATCTTTTCGTTTTGGTAGATTCCCGACACACTCCGCAAAAAATAGATATGGAATTTATCCAGTGGTGCGGGGAAAGCGGAATTCCTTTTTCGATTGTTTTTACGAAAGCAGATAAACTGAAACCAAACATTGCTATTCAGAATGTAGAAAACTATAAGAATGAACTGCATAAAACCTGGGAAGATCTGCCTGAAATGTATGTAACCTCTGCGGAAAAGAAAACCGGAGGAGATGAAATTCTGAATTTCATTGAGAAAACCAATGACTTTTTAAAAAATAACAGTGTAAGTTTTGATGAGTAATATAATCTGGAAGGTTAAAACCTTCGATGAGTTTACAGTTCCCGAGCTGTATGCGGTCTTAAAAGCCCGTATTGATGTTTTTGTTATTGAACAGAACTGTCCTTACCCTGATCTGGATAATTACGATCAGAAGGCTATTCATATCTGGGCAGAAGAAGACGGAGAAATCTTAGCCTACTGCAGGGCTTTTGACAAAGGAATTAAATATGATGAAACTTCCCTGGGAAGAGTGCTTACCACGGAAAAAGCAAGAGGAAAGAATCTTGGAAAGCAGCTTATCCAATATGCTGTAGAAACCATTGAAAACCGTTTTCATACTTCTGAAATTAAGATCTCCGCGCAGGATTATTTATTAAGATTTTACTCCGGATTCGGATTTGTAGATACTGGCAAGAAATACCTGGAGGATGATATTCCACATACGGAAATGATCAGAAAATAGAAAAGCGAAGAGAGATCTTCGCTTTTATTTATATTGAATGTTTTTAGTTTTTGATTGTATATCAGTTGCATCCCGAGCAGTATGATCTGTCTACATATTGTTTGCTGTTTCCTGAATAGTAATAGCAGCCTCCACGGGAGCCGACATACAGCTTATTACCGTTGTAGGTACATCCTTTGTCTGATGAATAGTAATTTGATCTTCTAGAACTATAGCTGCTGCTAGTCTTGCTTTTGCTCCTTTTTGTCTTCGTTTTTTTCTTTTGTTTTTTAGAAGATAATTCTGTTTTGGAAGCAGCACCGCTTGTTGTTGCTGTGAAGCTTGCTGGAAGCATTAAACCTGCGGCTAAAAGAGTAGTGAATAGTGTTTTTTTCATAGTTGTAATTTTTTTATCCTCTATGGATAATTGCATCATTTAAAGCGTTAACAATTTTTTGAATATAATCTTTGTTTTTTGAGACGATACTGTTGGCCTCTCCCGCATTTGTACTTATTCTCACTGCATATTCATTTTTAATCGAAATTAACCACCATATTCCTAGTGCAATTATTATAAATCCTACCCAGAAAATATCTTTGGAAAAAAGAAAGAGTAATCCGAAAATAATCATCAATACTGCTTTGGTTTTGCTTTTAATAATTTCAAAAACATGAACTGAAGAAATATTTCTCATTGCGTATGTTTTTGATTGGGTTACAAAACGGGATTGTGTTACAGTTACAAAACCATCCTGATAAAATTTAGTTTCATTTTGATTCTCCATAGTTAGTAGTTTTTAAAATTTTAACCAATCATAATCAATCAGATGTGATAAATTGTCAATAGTTTTATTGTTATGCTTTGTTCTTAAAAATTTTCCTTCTACGACTTCTACTTCTTCTCCATTCTTCCAAAAGGAATTTTGATAATCCCAGATCCAAGTTATAGCACTGTTTCCGGCTAATTTTAGACGTCTTACTGCTTCTGATTTTTCTACTTTTTCTGCTCTTGAAGTTGTTGTTTCTTTAACTTCGTGAAAAGCATAATGGGTAATTATGTTTTTCGAATCCTTCCAAACACCTGAAATTTTAAATTTTGCCATTTTTTTATATTTTTTGTTTAACATTTCAAAAGTATGAAGCCTAAATGCCTATTCCTTACGGGATTCCGTAAAACAAAAAACCTTTCGAAAAGTTGAAAGGTCCATATATTCCGATAAAAACAGGTTTAAATAATTCCCAGGTCTTTGCAGAAAGCCACCAACTGTTCGTTGCTTGCTACATTGAGGTTTTCTTTTAAGCTGTTCAGTCTTTTTTCTACGCTGCTCAGGCTGTTGGGCTTAATGTTATTATTCTGCAGGTAAGTAGGAATGTTTTTTTGCAACACTCCCTGGGAGAGAAGAGAAACCAGAGTGATATCATACGATGTAAATTCGTAATTGTTCAATTTTTTTACTTCCTGCTTCAGGTCAAGAGACAGATAGTTTTCATTGATATAAACAGAAGCAATGGCTTTTTTCAGCTCTTTGGAATCATTTCTGGCTTTTCGGACAAAACCATTGATCTGATATTCATTAAAAAGAGAATCTATAATTCCTGATTTATGTTCTCCTGAAAAAACAATCACTTTCAGATCGGGGACCAGCTCCCGTATTTTGAGGATTAGCTCCTTTCCGTCATTGATATCCTGTTTATGATGATCTTCCTCAAAAGAGAGATCTGTAATGAGTAAATCATAACGGTTATTTTCCCGGATGGATTTTTTTACTTTGGCTAATGCATCATCACAGTAATATGCATAATCGGCATTGGATATGTTAAGGTCTTCAAGGGTTTTCTGAACAGAAATACTGCTGCTTTCGTGGTCTTCGGCTATTAAAATTTTTTTAAACATTCTTTTGAGGCTTTTAAGAAACAGGAAATGAAATGTTGACCTTCAATCCTTTTTCAGATTTATTGTCAAAAATAATTTCTCCGTGGATACCATCAATACGGGTTCCCGTATTTGTCAATCCGTTTTTATAAAGCATATCACCCGGAATTCCGATTCCATCATCTGTATACTGGATTTTGACTAAATTATTAATTCTTTCAAATTTAAAAACGACGCGGGAAGCCCGGCTATGCTTTTTCATATTAACAAGCAACTCACGGATAACCTGGTAGATGTCTTCAAAGGTGGATGTAGAAAAGCCTGTCCAAATATTGGATTCATTTCCTACCGTATAGGTCTCTGTTTTTTCGTTTTTAAAAGAAGCAATAAGGGAAGAGATTTTCTCTTTCCAGTCCTTTAAATCATTTTCAGGATCGGTCTTTTCGTAAGAGATGTCCCTGGATTTCTCATATACAAATTCCAGCTCATCCAAAGCTTTTTCTTTATCAAAATTTTCCTGATTTTCTATTTTGGTCATGACCTGATAGATGCCGTTGGCAACAACGTCATGGACTTTTTTAGAGAGTTTAAGCTGTGTATTTTTTATCTCAAGCTCTTTTTCCTGCTGAAGCCTTTTCTTTCTTCTTTTGTTCCAGAAAAAACCGCCGATTAACAATATAGATAAGGTACCTAAACCAATATTTCGTTGTAATAATTGAATTTCTTTTTCTGCATTTTGTGCCTTTATTTTTTCAACATCAAAACGGATAATTGCAAATTGATTTTTTGCTTTACTTCTTGCGGTTTGTATACTATCATTAATGAAATTAAATCTTTTAAAGTTCTTTAAATAATTTTCAGGATCTAGATTAATTATCCTTTTTAATGCCTGAACCTGATCATCAGGACTTTTAATTTTTTCTGCAGTAGATAATAGCTGATTTGCAAAAAACAATGACTTTTTTTGATCTTTGTCTGTGAAATAATCTGATATAGTTGCAAAACTGGAGTTTTGCTCAACAGTTTCTTTTAATCTGGATCTTATTTCTAATGCTTTATATAATTCAGGTAAAGGATTATAATTTTTATCTTCTAGAAATTTAGCTTTTGCTAAATTGTTTAAGGCTCTTGAATAATTAGTACTGTCTTTTGCCAAGAGAGCATTATTTAAATATTTTTGCGCAAGTTTCGTTTTCCCCTGAAGTATTAATACGTCACCTATATTATTGTAATAAATGAATTTATTCTCGCCAGGGTTAGCATATTTTAATGCTTGAATATAAAATTTTGCTGATTCATCATAATTTTGCAGAAATGAAGACGAAATAGCCATATTGTTATAGCTGGAAGCAAGAGTGCTTCTTACGATACTATCTCTTTCATTTTTTAACAGGTTATTGGCTTCTAGAGATGTTTCAATACTACCATAAAAATCACCTTTTTTAGACTGTAGTATTGCCATATTAACCAGAGATTTTGCTGCTCCTGTTGAGTCGTGATCTTTTAAATAGTCACTTTTTGCCAGATTATAATAATAAAATGCGGAGTCTGTAATATTTGAGTTTCTAAACTTTCTTGCTTCTTTATAAAATGCATTATCAAGGGCTAAATTTTTTTTCTTACACGAAAATAATAAGAGAAATATCAGTAAAAAGAAAAATATTTTTTGCATGGAATTGGTTTTTATCCTGCAAAGTAGTAAAAAGAGAGCAGATTTATACAATCTGCTCTCTTTTGGTATTATGGTTGAGTGAAAGGTGGAGGTGTTTGACCTGTATTCCCACTAATTGGCCCTCCATTCCCATTTCCGCCTCCATCTCCCGGATCCAGACCTTCTCCCGGATCTGCCAGCTGAACTGTCGTTTGGATTTGATTACTATTACAAGATGTTGTATTGGCGTTGTTATTTGAAAATGCTAATCCCAGTAGCATCAATATTAATTCTAACATTGGTTTAAAAATTTAAAATTTGGCACTGGTGTTCTTCCCCACGAAACAGATCGTAAGCAGTGTTACACGATTAAAAAAATTTGAAGCGCTTCTTAAATTTTTGGGAAGTAAACCGTCAAAAACGGAGGAGAAACATCTGCTTCCCAACCCGGAGTTTTCCTCCGTTTTATCTGGTAATTTTGAAATCAGTTTCGTACTTTTGTTTTCTAATGTTTTGTTTGTCACTGATTTCTGGAACAAATATCCAACAAATGATGAGGCAGGTGTTAGACAAAACATGGACATCGATAGACAGGAAATGGACAGGAATTTCATTATGGGAATCCGTAATGCGACATGGTCGAAAATCACCTATTTTGTAATTGTCTTTAAAAACTAATTATGTCCAAGAAAAAACTACTAATTCGTGAGGTATTTGAAAAAATTAGAAAGAGATCTCCCAAAGACACCAAAAGTGGTTGGGCGGAAGATCTTTCGGATGATCTTGAGAAAGAATTAAGATTTACAATATCAGCAAAAACTCTTTCTAGATATTATGACTCATTTGTCGCTGAAACAAAAGAAGAAACAGGTATAGAAACTTTAATTCTTAATAAGTTAAGCCAATATTTAGAATATAAAGATTTTGAACATTTTTCTAAAACATTTATAAAGCAAAATGATGAAGCGAAGTCTACTACAGTTAAGATAAGTGTTGATGATGGACAAGAAAGCCTGTCGAAGAAAATATCTGATATTTTTATTACAGTTACTAATACATTGGAAAGTAATCCGACTTTCAACATGCCGGAGTTTGTAAAACAGAATGGAATGGGAATCGTAGGAATAATTCTGATTGCAGGCGTTTTTTTTGCAAATAGAACTCAAGACGATAAAAAGCAAAAACCGTTTATTCCGGCTTTTGGTCAGCTTTTAGGAGCAGAACCTGAACCTCTCAAAGAAAAGAACTGTATGTATTGGGATAAGAGTGAGTATAGACTTGCTGATTGTGAGGATAAAAATCCTCGTCATGATTTAAAGCCGTTGGATTCCGTACAGCTTAAACATTTCAAAAGAATTAATAGGAAAGATACACTGACGGTTGATAATGCCTTAGGCGTGACCTGGTATTCGAAGTTTTATGGAAATGTGGAATTTTTTACAATGGATGGAGAGGATCCGGAAAATGGGCGAGAACTGCGGGCATCGACGGCTTACATTATTGAGAAATATGCAGGGAATAATATAAAATAAGAAGCGAGGCTGATCATTTGATCGGCCTCGCTTCTTGTTTTGCGGCCAAATAGTTTAAGCTAATCAAGCCTCATTCAGCATTCCCAACTCCCCAAAATGTTTTTTAAACTTCTGGATCTTAGGTCCTACTACCGCGCTGCAGTAGGGTTGTGTCGGGTTTTCGTTATAATAGCCCTGGTGATATTGTTCTGCAGGCCAGAACTTCTCGAACTGGGTAATTTCTGTTACGTATGTTCCCTGCCATTTTCCGGATGTTTCGGATTTTTTAAGGGCTTCTTCCGCTTTGGCCTTTTCCGCTTCATCTTTATAATAAATAACGGAACGGTATTGTGTTCCGATGTCATTGCCCTGTCTGTTCAATTGGGTAGGATCATGGAGGAAGAAAAATACATCCATTAGCTGTGCGTAAGAAATGATTTTTGGGTCAAAAGTGATCTGTACGACTTCCGCATGTCCTGTTTCTCCTGTGCATACCTCTTCATACGTAGGATTATCCTTGTGCCCCCCTGAATAGCCTGAAATGGCAGAATGAACACCCTTCAGCATATTGAAGCAGCTTTCCACACACCAGAAGCATCCGCCCCCGAACGTGACCTGCTCTAAATTATTATCCATTATTCTTTAATTATTTTATTTAGCGGTTTTTCTCTTGAAATTGTATAAAATTGGATGAAAAACCAATCAAAAATATGAAAAACTTTTTCATTTTGTAAGGGAAATCTAATGATTTAAAGCATAATTGATATTACCTTTTTTTATTGCTGAGGATGTAACAATGGAATTATAAATGGAATGGAAGGTATTTTTTATTCCCACAGATCCCACTGATGTACACGGATCACTCTTTAAGAAATAAAGCTTTTATTTAAAACAAATCAGGTAAGAACATTTCTCTAATAGAATTTAAAAATTATACACAAGACTCTGTGAAATCTGGGGAATCTGGGGGAAATTAATTCACATAAACATCAGAAACTGTTCAAAACAAAAAAGCATCCCAAAGGATGCTTCTGTTATTTAAAATATTTTCAGTTATTTTTCCCAAACTAAGGCACTTGCTCCAAGAATGGCAGCATCCGCTTCGTCCAGCTCACTGAAAACCAGTTTTACTTTATTTCTGAAAATAGGGAGAAGGTTTCTCTCCATATGCAGTTTGGCAGGCTTCAGAATAAAATCACCGGCTTTGATTACACCGCCAAATAAAAGAATGGCTTCAGGGGAAGAAAACATAACGAAATTCGCCAGGGCTTCACCCAGTTTCTGACCGGTATATCTGAACACCTCAATAGAGATCGGATCCCCTTTCAGTGCACATTCATGGACTGTTTTTGAGTTGATGGATTCTTCCGGATATTGATTTAATAACGATTCAGGGAATTCAGCCCTCATCTTCTTCGCGGTAATTGCTATTCCTGTTGCGGAAGCATAGGCTTCAAGGCTTCCCTCGGATCCTGTGCTCCAGTGCTTTCTTCCGCCCGGCTTTACAATGGTATGGCCCAGCTCTCCGGCAAAACCATCATGCCCGTAAATAAGGCTTCCGTTAGAAATAATTCCGCTGCCAACACCTGTTCCAAGGGTAATCATGATAAAATCTTTCATTCCGCGTGCCGCTCCGAAAAGCATTTCCCCCAGGGCTGCAGCATTGGCATCATTGGTAATGGTACAAGGCAGGTTGAATTTGGCTTTCATCAGCTGGCTGAAAGGGACCAGTCCTTTCCATGGTAAATTCGGAGCCTGTTCTATGGTTCCTTTATAATAGTTGGCATTGGGAGCGCCTACACCGATTCCGTCAAAGTTTTTTTCGGCACCATATTTTTCGATCAGGGGCTGAACCTTTTCGTACAGGGCGTCGATAAAGTCTTCCACTTTCTCGTACTCATCGGTCTTCAGGCTTCCTTTTTCCAGAACTTCACCGCGGTGGTTTACCACTCCGAACTTTGTATTTGTTCCGCCGATATCAATTCCGAGAGCAACTTGTTTTGATAAATCTATTAATGACATTCTTATTGTAAATTCTAAAGGGTTAAAAATATAAAAAAGATTGTATTAATAGATTATTAACAAAACTTTTATTTAAAAAAGTTTTAAGCCGGTCTGGCAGTTTTCTTTTTTCTTCTTCCCCACCAGATCAGGAATCCGGTTACAGGAAGCGAAGCACATATAAGGCTGACAATGAATGCAATAATTTTTGTGGGAAGACCCAAAATAGCTCCGACATGAATATCGTAGTTCGCATTTACTGTTTTCTCTCCAAAATTTTTGTCTTTCGGGTCATGGGTATGAAGAAGTTCTCCTGAGTTTTCATCAAAGATTAAGCTGCTGCTTTTATGATAAGAATAGGAAAGGTGTTTTACATATACCTCGAAATTAGGATGTTCGTGGTCATCCATATGCTCATGGCCAAGGTCGATAGCAAAACCGAAAGAATCCGGATATTTCTGATTAACGGTAGCAATGATCTTGTCCAGCGTACCCTCCGTTCTTACTTCTATCGGGGCTTTAGTTTTAATATAGGAAAAATCCGGGTATTTTGTTTCTCCGCCGGAAAAGATCACATAAATCATTGCCTGCACTACGAAAAATGCATAAAACAAGCCGGTAATGGAGAAGATCAAGGCAAAAATAGAAGCATAAAATCCTAATACATTATGAAGGTCATAATTTTTTCTTTTCCAGCTTTTGATATTTTTCCATTTAAAAGAAAAACGCTGTTTTCTTGCTGCTTTATTTTTAGGCCACCAGAGAACGATCCCGGTAATAAGCATGATAACAAAAATAATAACAGGTATTCCTACAACATAAGTTCCCCAGTCCTGTTTTAATAAAAAGCTCCAGTGGATCATTTTTACAATATTGAAGAAGCCGTTCTTTTCATCATAGGTTCTGAGGACTTTTCCTGTGTAGGGATTTACATAGGCCGCTTTGTAAATAGGAAATTCATCAAAATAATTCCAGGCACTAGTATCATGCTCATACCAATAAAAGATATAGGACATCTTTTTATCGATCGGAATATTTACCCAATGGACGGGATATTTTTCTTTTACCTGCTCTGCAACAGATTTTTCTATTACCCGGATAGGAAGAATGTGTTTCTGTTCTATATTCTGTTCATTGTGGTAAATAACATCTTTTCTGGTAACGTTTTCTATTTCGTCCTTAAACACATAAAGCGCTCCGGTAATAGAAATAATAAAGATCAGAAAGCCAATGCTTAAACCCAACCACAGGTGCAGTTTGGCAGTCCATTTTTTAAAAAAACCAGGCTTTTTTTTATGATGATGTTTTTTCTTCATATTGAAGTTCAAAGTCTTGCAAAGATATGCTTAACTTTTTATTTAGTTTAATTAAAATTTATACTCCAGCATTAAAGTCCCTCTTGTCCCTGGTGAATTCACGAATTCGCTGTCACGGGCAGACCACCAGGCAATGGAAGGTTGGTACATATGGTTGAGTATATTCTCAACCCCCAGAGATACTTTCCAGTTTTTATTGATTTCATATCCGGATTTGAAATTGAAAACAGTGTATTCCGGAACATAGCCTTCTCCGTACACAAACATTCCTGTTTTTGCATTGGGCTGAAATCTGTCCTGCCGGAATGCATGCAGCATGTCAAAACCTATGGATAAAGTGGGGATAGGCTTCACCTGAATATACGCCAGCAATTTTGGAGCAGAAATCCTGCTGTTGTTGATTTTTGCAGAATAATCTCCATCATCTTTAATGGAGGTAATTCCCTCCATCCAGCTATAACTTCCTCCAAAGCTGATCCATCTTGCAGGGGTAAAATGCAGAAATCCTTCCACCCCGTAAACAATTTCCGGTGATCTCTGTATGGTTAAAGCCCTGTCTGCGCTTTGTACGAATGACGCCCCAAGCTTTGAAGTGCTCACATAAGAGGTAATCTCATAGTTAACCCATTTTGAGATCTGTCCGGTGGCTCCGAACTCATAATTGTTAACGATGATTGGTTTTGTTTCAAGATTTTGAATGGTTTCCTGGGTAGATGTTCTCAGAATTCTTCCCAGCTCGTTGATAGAGTAGGATTGTGAAAAACTTCCGAACAGGTTAATGAAAGGCTCAATATTGTAACGGACTCCTAAATTGGCAACTAAAGCATTATATTTTAGTTTTCCACCGGTAACGAAAATGCTTGTTGTAAAAGTTCCGTCACTTTTAATAGAAGAAAGAGTATTGAAGTCTCCAACTTTAACGCTCATGTTTTCGTAACGGAGCCCTCCTTTGATGGTCAGTTTTTTCAGTAAATCAATTTTAACCAAAACAAAAGGCGCAAGGTTGGTCATATTCATGTCAGGAGTCCAGTAACGGCCGTCTTCAAGTTTTTGGACGGTCTGATCGTTAAGGATATCCATTCCGTACATGATTTCACCCTGGGAATTGGTGGCATTCCAGAGTTTTGTATCAAAATTGAATCTCGCTCCGTATTTTTTGGAGATGACATTGGATTGTCCTCCACCCAAAAATGTATCGCTGTATCCGTAAACGGTTCTGAAATCCTGCATGTAGGCATTGAAATTCAGTGATGTGGTTCCCCCGAAAAGGTTCTGGTTGTCATAATTAATCCTGAAATTATGGTTTCTCGGTGTTCCCTGTGGTGTGGTTTCAAGACTTTTTCCTTCTCCTTCACCAATCGTAGGTGCTATTCCGTATTTACCGGTTTTTAAACCTAAATTAAGATCTGATCTGGAAGAATACCCAATGTAAGAAACTTCAATTCTCTGGTCATTATTGATATTATAACCTACTTTAAGCATTCCGTTGTAATTATCCATTTTTGCCGTGCTGTAGGTTGGGGTAAGGTATATGCCGTCGGCATCTTTCATGTAGCCGGTTCTTTCATAGGCTAAAGACAATACATAATCAAATTTATTGATCTTTCCGGATAGCAGCTGGCTGGCTCTTACTCCTAATGTTCCACCATACGGCTGGCCTGTAAAACCTACCTGAGTAATGCCGGAAATTTTTTTATCGGTCTTGCTTCTTCTGGTGATATAGTTGATAATCCCTCCATCAGCACCGTTTCCGTAGATGGATGAGGCTCCTTTGATGACCTCAATCCTTTCAATCACGGAGGGATCAATACTTCTGATGTCTCTTGCTCCGTTTCTCAGTGGTGTAGATTGTGGAATTCCGTCAATAAGAACAAGGACTTGCCTTCCTCTCAGGGTTTGTCCTGTATTGGAAGTCTGGCCGGAGTTGGTTCCCAGGCTGGGAACCGTATACTGAAGAATACTGGTGATATCTGAATTGACGGTCAGCTGGGCCTGGATCTGTTTTTCAGCAACGATCGTTACTGAGCTTGGTATTTCCTTAATATTTTCTTTTTTTCTGGAAGCAGTCATTACGACTTCATCTACATTATTGGTCTGCAAACTGTCCTTAACCTGTGCAAAAACAGATACAGAGCCTAAGCATGCGGCTGATAAAAGCGCTTTTTTCATTATATTTTCTTTCCTAGTTTTCTTTGTTTTCCCCACCATACCAAAAATCCAGTAACAGGAAGTGAAGTACAGATGAGCCCGGTAATGAACCAGAGAATTTTTCCGAACAGTCCGAAGTAGGATCCGGTATGGATATCATAGTTGGCGTTGGCGTATTTTTCTGCGTTGTTCAGTTTCTGATGAGGTTTCTCTGCCAACAGTTTTCCTGAGTATTTATCGAAAATCAGCGTATTTCTTTCACTGAAACGTCCATCTTTTCCGTAGATGGTAACCGGTATATTTTTTAGTTCTTTCCCTTTTTTGTTTTTTCCGTTCAATGGGATTCTGAAGCTGGAAGATGAGGAATAAAGTTTTTCAGTCTGCCCGGCTGCGATGTCAAAAACCGAACTGTTCTTTTGCATCAGGGAATCGGGAGACTTAATTTCTTTTTCCTTAGGTAGTTCAAGCGCACCTGACAGGGTAAAATTGAAGGCATTCTTCACATACGGATAGGCAAAATAGATTCCTGTGAAACTCATCAGCAGCGCTAAAAATGAAGCATAAAATCCTAATACATTATGAAGATCGTAGTTTCTGCGTTTCCAGGTCTTTACATTTTCCCAGCTGAACCAGAAACGTCCTTTTCTTGCTTTTTTGTTTTTAGGCCACCAGAGAATGATTCCTGTGATCAGCATAATGATGAACAGAACTGTGGGGATTCCTACTGTATACTTCCCCCAATCCGATTTTAACAGTAAACTCCAATGGATAGCTTTTAAAATGGGAAAGAGATCATATTTTTCATTATAAATTCCTGTAATTTCTCCTGTATACTGATTAACGTAAACCAGCTTATTAATAAGCACTTCATCAAAATAATTCCATGCTTTTTTATCTTTTTCGTAATAAAGAAATTCGTAAGATTTGTTTTTATCTAAAGGGATTTCAATGGAACTGACGGGGTATTTTTCATTGATTTCCAGAGAAACTTTTTCTTTCAGAACTTCAATGGAAAGTGGATTTTGTGTGATGGTTCCAGGTTTTACATAAATGACATCTTTTCTGAGAACATTCTGAATTTCGTCTTTGAAAACATACATTGTTCCTGTTAAAGCAACGATGAAAATAATGATGCCAACGGATAAACCAAACCACAAATGCAGTTTGGCAGACCATTTTTTTGTAAATGAAGGCTTCTTTTTATGGTGGTGCTTCTTTTTCATTAAAATAAACTATTCCTGAATTTCAGGAATAGTGAATATGTTGATTAAAATTTATAAGCAATTGTTCCTAAGAAGTTGGCCAGTTTTTGAGGATTCGCAGTGGAATATCCTGTCCAGTAATGTTCATTCGTGAAATTATCAACTTTAACTCCGATTCTGAATTTCTTGGCATCGTAAAACGCATTGGCATTCAAAACGAAATATTTTGGCAAAATGAAATCTCCTGTTACATTGTTGTCACTGGCATAATTTCCGCCAAATCCGAATCCCAGACCCTTTAACTTTCCATCAACAAACTGATAAGCAAGGTTGAAATTTGCATTCCAGAAAGAGCCTGCTGTGGTTGGTCTTAAATCTGTGCCTTCATCCACTGTATCGTTGTAAGCCAAACCTCCGACTAAAGAAAAACCTTTTACAAGGTATGCATTAACTTCCAGCTCGAACCCTTTGCTGAGTGTAGAAGCAGCTTGCTTTTGAACTGAAACAAAGTTGGGAGCATATTCTCCAGTGTAAAGCAATTGGTTTTTCACTTTGATGTTGTAGTAAGAAACCGTTGCATTGAATCTGTTTTTAAATAAACTTGCTTTAAAACCTCCTTCAAACTGATTTCCTCTTTCAGGGTCTGATAAAGTTGTGTTTCCGGCTACATCAGAAGTGTAATATCCGTTAGATTTGAATGAGTTCTGGTAATTTCCGAAAACTGAGAATTTGTCTTTCACGATTTCGTAAACAATTCCGGCCTTTGGCGAGAATGCAGATTGGTTGAATGCTTTTTCTACATTGGTTCCAGACATTCCACCCAAATAATCGTTGTTTTCATAACGAAGTCCGGCCATAATGTGCAGTTTTGCAATCGGGGTAAATAAGTTGGAAATATATCCTGAATAGGTATTCAGATCTCTTAAATAATCCCAGGTTGAAAAGTTATTAGGATCTGCATAAAGAGCTGACAAAGTAGAGTCATTCATTCCTGAATAATCTGCGCCTGAAACTGCTACGGAATCAAAATTAGAGTTCAAATATTTGTAGCGCAATCTTTCTGTTGTTCTCATATAATCAAAACCAACAACTGTTCTGTTTTTCATTCCATTTGAAAAATCATAATTGAAGTTGAAGTTTTGTTGAATTTGGAACCATGATTTTTTACTGTCGTTGGTAGATTGGTCTGCTCTAGTCACCCAATATTGTCCTTCTGTGTAAGAAATCGAAAAATATGGATTGTAACCGTCTGAATAAGAATCGGAATTATTGATGTAAGTATTTGAAGTGATATGATCATTGATCTTCCATTTTACGTTTCCGAAAATATTGGAATTTCTTGCCGTCATATACAAATCTTTTCCGGTGAAAGATTCTTTATAGTCCAGGCCGGCTGCTTTTTCCAGATCTTTCATATTATTAATGCCGTTAAGCGTTTTCGGCGAAAGGTAGAAGTAATAAGGATTTGCCGTTACCCGGTTCTGGAACAATTCATAATCTACATTCAGCTGAACTTTATCGGAAACATTCCAGGTCAGACTCGGAGCGAAGGTTGTATATTGATTTCCGGCATTGGTTTTCGTGAAATTTCCTTCATTTGTATAAGCTGTATTTACGCGGAAGAAAAGGCCTTTTGTAATCGGAGCGTTAATATCTGCAGTTGCTCTGTAAGTATTGTAACTTCCTGCAGACGCAGAGACTGCACCAAAGAAATTTTGCTGAGGTTTTTTGGTCACCCTGTTAATAAGACCACCGTAAGAAGCTACTGTACTTCCGTAAAGTGTTCCGACAGGACCTTTTAGAAATTCCAATGTTTCCACATTGATCGCATCAATTGTAGACGTAACGGGAGCGACTACACCATTTCTTGTAGAAGCCTGTGAAGGAAAACCTCTTAAAACGAAGAAGGAGCCGCCATCTCCGGCTCTTCCTGTAGGATTCCACATCTTCTGCAAACCGGTTACGTTTCTGTAGGCATCGTCAACAGTAAAAATGTTTTCATTTTCCAAAATCCCTTTATCAATAGAAGAATAGACTTGTGGATTTTCTATGAATTTCACCGGCATTTTGTTGGAGGATTCGGTATCGAGCTTTTTCACCATTTTATTGATGATAACCTCTTCAATATTTTTGGAATTGGTAGAATCTTTTTTCTCTTGTGCAAACGTTAGCATAGAGCCCAACATTGAGGCGCAGATCAGTACATTTTTCATGAATAAGTCTAATTTTCTGCAAATATATTGTTTTTAATTGTTCTAAATAAATAATAAAATTGATTTTTATCATAATTTTATTGGTGTTGAATAGTAAAACCCCGCTTCAGCATCGCTGAAGCGGGGTTTTTATAAGATTTTATTATTGATTTCTTAAGCCGGAATTTCTCCTTTATATAAGAAAGAAATAATTTCTTTATTCATTTTGTCAACCATTTCGCTGAATAAGTGGAATGATTCCTGCTTGTAAATTACCAATGGATCTTTCTGCTCATAAACGGCACCTTGAGAAGATCTTCTCAGGTCATCCATTTCACGAAGGTGAAGTTTCCAGTTCTCATCGATGATGGATAAGGTGATGTTCTTTTCAAAATCATTGATAAGGCTTTCACATTGAGTATCGTAAGCTTCTTTAAGATCAGCTACAATAGTCATTGTTTTGTGGCCGTCTGTGAAAGGAACCTGGATCATTTTAAACATTGAACCCTGATTCTGATATACATTTTCAATGATAGGGAATGACTTCTCTTTCAGTAAATTCAGTTTCATTTTATAATCTTCCTGAGCAGCTTTGAATACAATGTCTGTCAGTTCCGGAATTTGCTTGTTCTTGAAATCATTTTCAGAAACAGGAGATTCCATAGTAAAGAATTTAATAATATCGAATTCGAAATCTTTATAATTTCCGGTAGCTTTCCCTTTAGTAACTATTGAGTTGGCAACATCGAAGATCATGTTTGTAATGTCATATTTCAGGTGATCCCCGAAAAGAGCATTCTTTCTTCTTTTATAGATCACATCACGCTGCTTGTTCATTACGTCATCATATTCAAGAAGTCTCTTTCTGATTCCGAAGTTGTTTTCCTCTACTTTCTTCTGAGCTCTTTCGATAGACTTGCTGATCATGGAATGCTGAATTACTTCACCTTCCTTGTGACCCATTCTGTCCATCATTTTAGCAATTCTTTCAGAACCAAACAAACGCATCAGGTTATCTTCAAGAGATACATAGAACTGAGAGCTACCAGGGTCTCCCTGACGTCCCGCTCTACCTCTTAGCTGTCTGTCAACACGTCTTGAATCGTGTCTTTCCGTACCGATAATAGCTAAACCTCCGGCTTCTTTTACTTCTTTGGAAAGCTTGATATCCGTACCACGACCCGCCATGTTCGTTGCAATAGTTACAACTCCTGGCTGTCCTGCTCCGGCAACAATCTCTGCTTCCTTTTTGTGAAGCTTCGCGTTCAGTACCTGGTGAGGAATTTTTCTTAATTGCAACGCTTTTGAAAGTAACTGAGAGATCTCAACAGAAGTAGTACCTACAAGTACAGGTCTTTGGGCTGCTGTTAAGTTTTCGATTTCTTCAATTACGGCATTGTATTTTTCACGGTTAGTTTTGAAAACCAAATCCTGCTTGTCATTTCTTAAAATAGGACGGTTCGTAGGAATTACCACCACATCAAGTTTGTAGATTTCCCAAAGTTCACCTGCTTCCGTCTCAGCAGTACCTGTCATTCCCGCAAGCTTGTTGTACATACGGAAATAGTTCTGAAGCGTTACGGTAGCAAACGTTTGTGTAGCCGCTTCAATTTTTACATTTTCTTTAGCTTCGATCGCCTGGTGAAGACCGTCTGAATAACGTCTTCCTTCCATGATACGGCCTGTCTGTTCGTCAACGATTTTTACTTCACCGTCAATAACCACATATTCATCATCTTTTTCGAATAATGTATATGCTTTTAACAGCTGGCTCATCGTGTGTACACGCTCAGATTTTTCAGCAAATTCAGAGAAAAGTTTTTCTTTAGCCTCAAATTCTTCTTCTTTGGATAAATTTTTAGCCTCAACTTCTGCGATTTCTGTACCGATGTCTGGAAGAACGAAGAAGTTAGCATCAGAATTCCCCTGAGACATATATTCAACACCTTTGTCCGTAAGATCAACCTGGTTGTTCTTTTCTTCAATAACGAAGTAAAGGTCTTTATCTACAATCGGCATATCGCGGTTGTTGTCCTGCATATACTGCGCCTCAACTTTCTGAAGCAATGCTCTGTTTCCGCTTTCCGATAAGAATTTAATTAATTGTCTGTTTTTAGGAAGACCTCTGTATGCCTGAAGCAATTTGAATCCTCCTTCTTTTGTATTTCCTGCAGCGATTAATTTTTTAGCTTCATTAAAGATCGCAGAAACTGTTTTCTTCTGAACTTCAACGATTCTGTCGATAGAAGGCTTAAGGACATCAAATTCCTGTCTGTCACCCTGCGGAACCGGACCGGAAATAATTAACGGTGTTCTTGCATCATCTACCAATACGGAGTCAACCTCATCCACGATAGCAAAGTTCAGTTCTCTCTGTACTAATTCTGATGGTGAAGTAACCATGTTATCTCTCAGATAATCGAAACCGAATTCGTTATTCGTTCCGTAAGTAATATCCGAGTTGTATGCTTTTCTTCTTCCGTCTGAGTTCGGCTGGTGGTTATCGATACAGTCGATAGACATTCCGTGGAATTGATACAATGGACCCATCCACGCCGAGTCTCTCTTGGCAAGATAGTCATTCACGGTTACTACGTGAACCCCTCTTTCAGGAAGAGCATTTAAGTAAATAGGTAATGTTCCTACCAAAGTTTTACCTTCACCGGTTGCCATTTCGGCAATTTTACCGCTGTGAAGAATAACCCCTCCGATAAACTGAACATCATAGTGGACCATATCCCAAACTACAGGAGTTCCGGCAGCATCCCATGAGTTTTTCCAGACTGCAGTATCTCCCTGGATCTCTACGAAATCTTTACCCGCAGCAGCCAATTGTCTGTCCCAATCAGTTGCTTTGATGCGGATCTCACCGTTCTGAGCCCATCTTCTAGCTGTTTCTTTTACCAGGGCAAAAGCTTCAGGAAGAATCTGAGCAAGAACTTTCTCTTCAATTTCGTATGATTCTTTCTTCAGAGACTCAATCTTTGAGAAAAGAGCTTCTTTTTCATCTACGTTAGCTGAATTTTTTATCTGCTCCTTTATCTGTTCTATCTGCGCTGTTATTTTGCTGGTTGAAGATTTGATGTTCTCTTTAAATTCAGCAGTTTTTTCTCTCAGCCCATCATCAGTTAACTGCTGAATGGCTGGTTCTACAGCTTTGATTTTTGTTACAACTTTTTTTACTTCTTTTAGGTCCTGCGCTTTTTTGTCTCCCAAAAACCCTTTAAGAACTTTGTTTAAAAAACTCATAAATTTTTTGCTTTATGCTTAAAACAATATGCTTTAAGCGTTTTAATGACACGCTTAACGTGTGAATTGTGTATATAAAAAAGGGCAAATAAGCTCTAAGCTAATGCTCAAAGCTTATTGCTTTCATTAATATTCGTCTTCGTTCCAAAGGAAATCCTCGTCGGTAGGATAATCACTCCAAACCTCTTCGATAGATTCATAGATTTCTCCTTCGTCTTCAATTGCCTGAAGGTTTTCCACTACTTCCATTGGTGCACCAGTTCTGATTGCATAGTCAATAAGTTCTGCTTTTGTCATTGGCCAAGGTGCGTCACTTAGGTATGAGGCTAATTCTAATGTCCAGTACATAATTTTCTGATTTTTTTGCAAAAGTATAAAATTAGCTTATATTATACGCTTTTTTATACTTGATTTTCAATTCTTTTTGATTAATTTTTGTTCATTGTCTGTCATAGACTGGATTACAGCCGTGTCAGCAACTTACATGATGTCATTTTCTCAAAAACCATTCCACAAATTTTTTTATGCCATTTTGGAAGTCTGTGTCTGGTTTGTAGCCAATTAATGTCTTCGCTTTTGTGATATCTGCATTGGTTTTCCGGACATCACCCGGCTGCATTGGCAGATTTTTTCTAATGGCAGAAATTCCCAGGGTGGTTTCTATTGTAGCCAACATTTCAGATAGGGTAATAACTTCACTTTCCCCAAGGTTAATAATTTCATAAACTCCGGAATGGGTTTCCAGATAGAGGATTGATTTCGTGATTCCATCAATAATATCGTCAATATAAGTGTAATCTCTGGCCGTATTTCCGTCACCATAAAATGGAATTTCCCGGTCTTCCGAGATCAGTTTTGTAAATTTATGAATGGCCAGATCCGGCCTCTGCCTTGGCCCATATACTGTAAAAAACCTAAGCTGGATAATGTCTATATGATATAGATTATGGTAAACATGGCCTAAAACTTCACAGCTTTTCTTGGTTGCCGCATAAGGCGATATCGGATTGTCTACATTATCCGTTTCTGCAAAAGGAATTTTTTCATTGTTTCCGTAAACGCTTGATGAAGAGGCGCATATGAATTTGCTGACCTTGAATTCCCTGCAAAGTTCCCACAGGTTCATCGTTCCGCGTACATTCACTTCTTCGTATTCCAGCGGTCTTTCAATAGAGGGACGTACTCCTGCAAGGGCCGCAAGATGAATGACAAGATCTATTTTGTGGCTTTTAAAAATAGTTTCAAGCCCTTTTTTATCACGGATATCCTGATAATATAACTGGTATTTATCCGACTGTGAAAGGGTAATCAGATGTTGAATATCGGTTTCTTTGTCCGAGAATTCAAAATCCGGAATTTTGTCAATAGACTCTAATGTATTTTTAATTTTGATCTGATAATTATAGAAATCATCAAAATTGTCAACGTTTATGACAGAATGTCCATTTCTTAATAATCGTTCTATTAAGTGTGAGCCTATAAAGCCGCTTCCTCCAGTTATAAGATAAATCATTTGTGGATTTTTAATGGACAAATTTATTAATAAAACTTGAATGGTGTTTTTATACTTTTGTCAGAAAATATAATAATGATAAATCTTCAAAAATTATTTGCGCTTCCTAAAGAAGAGGATGAAGAATTTACATTCGGTGAGATAGAAGAAGGAATTTATTTTCGGGGACATAATTTATGGCTTTTGGTAATATCCATGGGAATTGCATGTATTGGATTAAATGTGAACAGTCCGGCTGCTGTAATTGGTGCTATGCTTATTTCTCCATTGATGGGCCCGATTGTTGGAATTGCATTTGGATTCTCTATAGGAAACAAAAGATTAATAAGACTGGGAATCTTTAACTGGCTTCTGATGATTATAGTTGCTATCTGTTCTTCCACATTATATTTCCTAATTTCTCCGTTTCATTCAGAAACATCACAATTGGAAAGCTTTAAAACGGCTACTATTTTTGATTGCTTTTTGGCGCTGCTGGGTGGGCTAGCCTGGTTTTTAGGAATTGTAAGGAAAGAAGCTATAAAAGTTATTGCAGGAGTAGCTGTTTCTACGGCATGCATCCCTCCTTTATGCACTGCCGGATTTGGTATTGCTAATGGAAACTGGGAATATTTTTGGGGTGGTTTTTATTTTTATCTGATCAATTGTTTTTTTATAGCGGTAGGAACGTGGATATTAAGTCTGGTATTGGGATATCAAAAATATTATAGAGATAAAAACAACAATAACCGTAAAACTTCTGTATGGATCAGCTTGCTTTCCGTTATTGTTTTGCTTCCAAGTATATTGCTTACCAAAAAGAAATGGGATAAAGAGACGTTAAAGGAGAGGTCAGAAAATTATATTAAAATTATTAAAGACAATCATCCTGAACTGGCTATTATTAATTACGAACCATTTAAAGAAAATGGAGAGGATTTTCTTAAAATCACTCTTCTTGATGACAGTATTACGATCAGTAAAAAGAGATTGGATGAGCATAATGATTTGATAAAGGATATTCATCTTATATGGCAGTATTCACCTCAGTCAAAAAACATAAATGATCCGGAGCTCCAAAAGCTTCAAAGTCAGATTACTGCTTTAAAAAAAGAACTGAATCAGCTTAAATTTCAAAACAAGATTAAATAAAATTTCTATATTTACTTAAAACATTAGTATTATGCAGTTTCAAGGGCAAATTTTAAAGATGGCAAGCTTCGATGATCAACCCATTCAGTATTATCTGAATCTTTCGGGAGATCTGATCCATATGAATGAATTGTTTGGAAGGGAATTAACGATAAAACATACAGGATTTCAATGTGTTAATTGTGGAGAAAATAAGCCTGTCTACAGGATGGGATTCTGCAAAAACTGTTTTTTTGAAAGCCCCTATGCAAGTGATACAATTATTCGTCCTGAACTCTCTACTGCCCATCTGGACATCGCTGAACGCGACTTGGAAGTGGAAAAACAAATCCAGCTTCAGCCTCACACCGTATATCTGGCCTATACCGGAGATGTGAAAGTGGGGGTGACAAGAAATACACAAATTCCTACAAGATGGATCGATCAAGGGGCTACTTTTGCCCTTCCGATTGCCCGTACAGAGAACCGCTACGAAGCAGGGATGATAGAAGTTGCCCTGAAAGAACATCTTCCGGACAAAACCAATTGGAAGAAAATGCTTCAGGATGATTTTGAAGGGGAAATAGACCTTGCTGATTTCCAGCAGAAGATTAAACAGTATTTTCCTGATGATTTCCAGAAGTTCTACAGTGAAGGAGAAAATTTATGGAAGTTCGATTATCCTTTCGATAAGCCCGAAAAAATAACTTCTTTCACTCTGGATAAAAAACCTGAATTTACCGGTAAGCTTAGAGGGATTAAAGGACAATACCTTAGTTTTGAGGGAGGGAACTTTATGAATGTAAGAGGACACGAAGGTTATGTGATTGAGTTAGATATAAAAAATTAATCTTATATTTAAAATTACAAAAAATCACACACATATATGAAAAGATGGGTTAAAAAGTTATTGATAGGCCTGGGAATTCTTCTGCTTATTCTTCTTGCGGCAAATTTCGGGCTGAATGTATGGCTTAAAACCCAGCTTCCTGGATATATAAAGAAAAATACGGATTATAAAGTTTCCTATAAAACATTAGATGTGGATCTTGGGTCCGGCAATATTTTTGCATCGGGAATAACGGTAAACAGTAAAAATCCACAGAATACCAATGTTATTGGCCTTCAGGGTACCATTGATACATTAAAGATCAGCCGGTTCGGGATTTATGATGCCGTCTTCAATAAAAGGATCAGCTCATCTGACCTCCTGCTGGCTAAACCCAATTTGAACATTATTCTTGCCAGGCCTGTAGACCGTAAGACTGGAAAAAAAAGAAATCCAGTCCTGTTTGAAAATATCAGGATTAATAAAGGAACGATTAATATTTTCAAGCATACCAAACAGAAGTTTTTATCTGTTCAGGAGCTCGATCTTTTTGTAGAAAACCTTCAGATGACTGAAGAATCTGTAGAAGATAAACTTCCTGTGGTTTTTGATAAATATGATATTAAAGGAAAGAATTTTTTCTTCCGCCCGGATAATGTATATGCTGTAACAATCAGCACGATCAGTACAGCAAATGGCCAGATGTCAGTTGGGAATTTCCGGTTGATTCCACTTTTAAATTTTGATCAGTTTAAAAGGTTTTATCCTAAAAAAACAAAACTGTTTGAATTTTCCATCCCTAAAATGGAGTTCAAAGACATCGTTTTGGCAAAAAATAAAATTACCCTGGCTAATGCTGATTTTCAAAATCCTGTTCTAACGGTTTATAATACCGGAATAAAACCTGCAAAGGCAGAAAAAAAGCTGAATTTTGAAGTTAATTTAGAAGATATAAAGCTCAATAATGCTTCGGTAATCGTTAACAAGCCCGACGGAACCAGACTGCTTTCCGCAAAAACACTGAATATAAAAGTTAATCAGCTGAAATTTGATAAGGTAACTGCAGAAGAGGTTATTCCTGTAGGATACAAAGACTTCCATTTTTCAGGAAAAGATATACAGTATTCCAACCATCAGAATTTTACAGTTGAAAGTTTTGCGTTAAACCCGCAAAGCGGTGAGATCAGGAATCTTATACTGTCCCCGGGAGTCCCTGAGGCCGGGAAAGGATCAATGGACCTGAAAACTGATCATATTGCGTTTAATATCAACAAGTTTGAATTTATTAAGAGAAGACTTAATCTGGATCTTAAAGATGTGCTTATTGAAAATGTAAATGGAACTGTGAAGGCTGGAGCAAATAAGCCAAAAGTGAATTCCGGTCCGGGAATCATTCAGTCAGTAATCGTGCGCAAGATGTCTGTGAAAAACTCTGATATAGTGTATGATAAAGGAATGCAGCCATTGGCATTTCATGATCTTAATGCAACGGTTAATGGCATTGAAATGGCACCAAAGCCCAACAATCAGGGACTTTCTTTTAAAGTTAAAGACTACTTCCTGACTACCCGGAATTTTGCCTATAAAACACAATTCTATAATCTGAATGCGGGACTTTTAAAATTAAATAAAAATAAGATTCAGGTTAATAATTTTGCCATGAAGCCTCTCATTTCGAGAGCCCAGTTTATCAGAATGATACCGGTAGAGCGGGATCTCTACGATATTAAGGTATCCCAGATAACGGCAGATGGGACCTGGGAGCTCTTCTCGGACAACAAATCGATTAATGCATCAAATGTAACAGTTCTTTCCGCTGATGCCAATATTTTCAGAAGTAAAATCCCTAAAGATGATCCTAAAATAAAGCCTTTATATTCTAAACTGCTCCGTTCTATAAAAATTCCAATGACGGTTAATCACCTTGACTTGAAGAATTCGGTTTTAGTGTACGAAGAAGATACGCCTGAAAGTGCAGGACCAGGCAAGCTTACATTCAGTAACTTTAATATGAATGTTAAAAACCTGAATTCTGCCAAAACAAAAGGAAAGCCTACCAGGGTAGATATCAAGATCGACTGTTCATTCATGAATCTGGCCCCGCTTTCTGTCAACTGGAATTTCGATGTGGCAGATCAGAATGACAGATTTTCAATTTCAGGAAGAACAGCCAATCTTCCAGCCAATGGCATTAATCCGTTTATCAGACCTTATCTGCATGTGACGGCTACTTCCGGAACCATCCAGGAAATGCTTTTTAATTTTAAAGGAAACCCTTCCGGACTGAACGGAACATTCAACCTGAAGCATAAAGACCTTAAAATTGCTGTTTTAAATAAAGAAAATCATGAGAAAAAAGGTGTTCTGACGGCTGTTGCCAATCTTTTCATCCGTTCAGATTCCGGAAAGTTTCCGGAGGCTGTTGCTGTAGAAAATGTTGAAAGAGATCCTACAAAATCGTTTTTTAACCTTTTCTGGAAAGGAATTGAACAGGGTCTGAAGAAAACTTTGATTGGAGTGAATGTTGATAAAACAGAGAAGACCGTAAAAAATGCTGTTTCATCTGTAAAAGAAGTAAAACAGACGGTAAAAGAACTGAAACAGGATATTAAAGCAAACAAAGAAGAGCTTAAGCCGCAGGAACAGAAAAAGGAAAAGAAAGGATTCCTTAAAGGAATTTTTAAGAAAAAAGAAAAACCCGGAACTGAATAATTCCGGGATATATCTTAAGGGGTAAAGCTGTTATTTTCAGATATAATCTTAAAGAAGTTAAAAATTAAATTCATCACTTTCCTGAATAGGGATATCTCTTAAGAATTTATCGAATTCCTCTCCCGGATAGTTGCTGTCTGCCCCGTAAGAGTCTATAATCATTCCACGGTTTCCGGCATTGTCCTTTACCACATATAATACGGCGTTATCATCAGGATTGCTGTCGCCCTCAAAACGGTATGTTTTTAAAATGGTAAGCTCTGAAGGCTGATACACTTTTTCTGAATTCTCAAATTTCATTTCACACGCTTCATTCATTCTGAATTCCCTCTGTATACCTCTTTCCGATAAAGTATTCATCACCTGGCTCAGGGTGGTCATCCGGTCTGTATTTTCTGAATTATCCATAATATTATTTTTTAACATGAGTACAATAATTAAACCATTGATAAGGTAAAATTAAATAAAAAAGCCAATTGCATCTTTCATTAAAATAAAGCTTAATGTTAACAAAATTTATAATTGTAAAAAATAAAATAGGTATACTTTTTGCAATAGCTATGTTAATAAATCGGACAAAATATGAAAAAAGAAGTTGGCGTTTTACTGGCAGGAGGAGTTGGTCTTTTGGCAGTATTAGGTTTTATTGGATTAAAAAAAATATTGACTAAAAAAGATAAAGCATATAGTGATACCTATTCGGATTATCACAGACATTTTGATGGAAAAAACCACGACGATGAATATCACGGAGTGGAATTTTATGCACTGAAGTAGTAAAAGAATATATTTAATTATGTTTAAATCCGGTCCCTTTGAAGAGGCCGGATTTTTTTGTGGATAACTTAGTGTTAAAACTCATGATTTTATAAAAAATCCATTCTAATTTTACATCAGAATGCAGAACGAAAATTTCATAAAAGGACAGGGAGCCCAGCGAAACGTAATCAATCGTTTCGACAGGTATACCTATGAACCTGAAGATGAAGATTTCGAAACGGTAAAAACCTCCTTTACGGAAGTCTTTCCGAAAACCATTGTGAATCAGGTGAAAAGCGAGGATCTTCCCATGGAGTATTCCATGAATCCTTATCAGGGATGTGAACACGGTTGTTCCTACTGCTTTGCCAGACCTACTCATGAATATTGGGGCTACAGTGCCGGAATTGATTTTGAGAGAAAGATCATGGTGAAAAAAAATGCTCCGGAACTATTGGAGAAATTTTTTCAGAAAAGAGGCTATAAACCTGCTCCCATCCTTCTTTCCGGGAATACCGACTGCTATCAGCCGGCAGAAAGACAGTTTGAGATCACCAGAAAAATGCTTCAGGTGTGTCTCGACTACAGACATCCTGTCAATATTCTGACAAAAAATGCGCTTGTTCTGAGAGATCTGGATATTTTAAAACCTATGGCAGAACAGAATCTTGTTTCCGTATCTCTGAGCATTCCTACAATTAATGAAGATCTCAGGCGAAAAATGGAGCCGAGAACGAGTTCAGCTCCGAATAAATTAAAAGCGGTAGAAATTCTCACAGAAAACAAGATTCCCGTACATGTCATGGTGGCGCCCATTATTCCCGGGCTGAACAGTGATGAGCCGCTTACGATTTTAAAAGCTATTTCAGACGCCGGTGCTTTGAGTTTCGGGTATACATTGGTCAGGCTGAATGATACGGTGGAGCCTGTTTTCGTCAATTGGATCGAAACCCATTTCCCGGACAGGGCACAAAAGGTTTTGAATCTTATCCGTTCTATGCGTGGCGGAAAGCTGGGTGATAAAAGATATTTTGAAAGGCAAAGGGGAGAAGGGAATATTGCTGAAATGATCCATAATACATTTAAAATAGGAAGAAAGAAATATTTTGACGGAAGAGAATTTCCCAAACTTTCTACGGCAAATTTTACCGGAGCAAAAGATCAGCAGCTGAGATTGTTTGATAAATAGTACTTTCTTGTAAAATTCAATAGAAATGAGCTTTAGCCCATTCGCAATAAAATAAAAAACTCCAATGGCTTCAGCCAAACATAAAAAACAAAAAACCGCGCCTGAAGGCGCGGTTTTCTTATTCTTTGTGATGGTCAATCTTAGATTGTGTTATCCGGACATTTGAAATCATCGCTGCAGGTAGCACAAACTACGGTACCGTTGCAGTAATACATACAAAATTCAGGTTCCGGAAGTTTAACTCCTCCTGTTCCGGAGATGCTTTTTAACTGGCTGTTGTTTAGTTTTTTTAGATTTTTCATATTGTTTTAATTAAAAATTTGATAGTAAGTAAATATAATTAAAATATTTTTAACTAAAACGAAATGTGGTAGAATAGGGATTAATTTTTTAATAAGTATTCATACATTAAAAATAAAAGTCAATAATTAATCCTGGGTATTGCCTGCAAAATAGATAGCAAGCAAACCATAAACAGATCAATTATTGACTTTTTTATGTTACTTTTTGATCAATCCTAACTCTATCAGTCTTTCATGTAAAAATTCTCCTGCCGTAGTATCTTCATACAGTTTCGGATGGTTGTCATCAATACAGTTGTCAAGAGCATTCAGTGACATTTCACTCACCGGATGCATAAAGAAAGGAATGGAGTATCTTGAAGTTCCCCATAATTCTCTTGGTGGGTTAACCACCCTGTGAATGGTAGATTTCAATTTGTTGTTGGTATGTCTTGATAACATATCGCCTACATTGATCATCAATTCATCCGGTTCTGCAATCGCATCGATCCATTCTCCGTTGTGGTTCTGCACCTGAAGGCCTTTTCCCTGAGATCCCATCAAAAGGGTAATCAGGTTGATGTCTCCGTGTGCTGCAGCTCTTACCGCATCATCAGGTTCCTGGGTAATTGGCGGATAGTGAATCGGTCTTAAAATAGAGTTTCCTTCAGCAATCTTATTGTCAAAATAAAACTCATCCAGACCAAGATACAGAGCCAGGGCTCTTAATACATACTGTCCTGTCTTTTCAAGCATTTGGTAGGCTTCTTTACCTACTTCGTTGAATTTTGGCAGCTCTTCAACGATTACGTTATCAGGGTATTCGGATTTGTATTTTGAATCATCAGACACGTACTGTCCGAAATGCCAAAATTCTTTTAAATCCCCTTTTTTGAAACCTTTTGCGGTTTCTTTACCGAATCCTACGTAACCTCTCTGGCCACCGATTCCTGGAATTTCATACTTCTGCTTCGTTTCTACAGGCAGGTCAAAAAAGTTTTTAACCTCTCCGTAGAGTTCATCTACTAGTTTGTCATCAAGAAAATGGCCTTTTAAGGCAACAAAACCAATTTCTTCATAAGCTTTTCCGATTTCATTTACAAATTTCTGTTTGCGTTCCGGGTTGTCCGAAAGGAAATCACGCAGGTCTACACTAGGTATTTTATCCATTTTTAGAAATTTACGAATGACAAAATTACATTTTTTTTAAATGAAATAATTCTAAAATAAGTATTTATCAGTTAAATTTGCTGTATGAAAAAATATTCTTCTAAGAGAAGTATTCAGATACTTGCCCATCTTCTTCAGCAGTACGGAATTTCAGATGTTATCATTTCCCCGGGATCCAGAAATGCACCTCTGGCCATCCATTTTTCTGAAACCGATGCTTTCAACTGTTTCAGTATTGTAGATGAAAGAAGTGCTGCTTTTGTAGGAATGGGGATGGCTAAAAGTGAGAAAAAACCGGTGGCAATAACCTGCACCAGCGGTTCTGCTGTGGCCAATTATTACCCGGCAGTTACTGAAGCTTTCTATCAGAATGTTCCGCTTTTGATCCTGACTGCCGACAGGCCTACAGATTTTGTAGATATTTTTGACGGACAGACGATCAGGCAGAAAGATATTTTTCATCAGCATTCTTATGGTGACTTCCAGCTTTTGGAAGACAGTAAAGAAAATGCTGAAGATGTTAATTTTGACATTATTAAAAAAGCCATCGAGCTGTGTTTTGAAAAACAGGGTCCGGTGCACATCAATATTCCGCTGGAGGAACCATTGTACGAACTGGTTTCAGAGCTTCCATCTTTCCCTACCGTTGAAAAAACAATCAGGCATAAAGAATATGAGATCCCGTCCAACCTGATTGCAGACTGGCATACCTCCCAAAGGATTATGATTCTGGTAGGAACAAAAGATTACAGCCCCGAACTGGAAAGCCAGCTAAGCCAGCTGGTGAAAAACCATTCTGTTGTTGTATTGAGCGAAGCCAATTCCAATCTCTATCATGAAAAGTTTTTCAGGCATATTGACCGATATATCTTTAATTTCACTGAAGAAGATTATAAAACATATGCTCCAGACCTTTTGATCACAGTAGGGCAGAACGTGGTTTCCAAAAAGGTAAAACAATTTTTAAGGAGCGCACGTCCGAAGCAGCACTGGCACTTGGATGAAGTATGGCAGCCGGATACGTATTTCTCTCTTACAGAAAAAGTAGAGGTGAAGCCTGAAGTGTTCTTTTCCAAGCTTCTGAAATTTATCAACCTTGAACCAAGGCCTTATTTTAACCTTTGGGATGTTTTAAGGGATAAAAAAGATGCGAGGCATGAACAGTTCCTGAATATGGTTGAATTTTCGGATTTTTATTTCTTTAATAAAGCTTCGCAGACCATTCCGGAGAACTATAATATCCATTTCAGTAATTCCTCGGCGATCAGATACGCCCAGCTGTTTGATTTTGGAAAAAGAAAAATGTACTGTAACAGAGGAACCAGCGGTATAGATGGCTCTACTTCTACAGCCATGGGCTTTGCTATTAAAAATGCGAATCCGACACTGCTTATTACGGGAGATCTGGGATTCTTCTATGATATCAACGGCCTTTGGAATCAGTATATTCCGCCATTTGTAAGAATCATTATTTTCAATAACGGTGAAGGGAATATCTTTAAAATTATTCCTGGTCCGGGTAATGCCAACCCGAACACACTGGATGAATTTATTGCTACAAAACACCGCAAGCATGCAGAACATTTAGCCAAACATTTTGGTTTTGCCTATATTAAAGTGGAGGATGAACCTACCCTTGACCGGGTGCTGGAAAACTTCTTCAAACCAGATTTACAGCCTAAAATACTTGAAGTGAATACGTATGGTAAGAACAGTGCAGATGTGCAGAAGGCTTACTTCGAATTCATGAAAGGTAATTAAAGATCCAGATACTCTTCATTCCCTGGCATATTTGTAATTCTGTCGATGGGATAAATAAACATATCATCAAAATCATTCAGGGCATTAATCAGTTGAAAATGAGAAAATTGCTTAATGTTCTGAAGGGTGATTTCCGTTTCTTTGATCTTCTTATGTTTCAGTAGATTCTGTCTCTGTACTCCGTTCAGGAGATAAGTAGCTGGAGTAAACCAGTCCTTACCTTTAAGAAAAAGAATATTGGAAAACGAAGTATCGGTAATATGATTGTTTTTAACAATAATGATCTCTTCGGCCTTAGACTTCATTTTCATCTTATCAAGTTCCTTACGGTCTTCAAATTTGAAAGAGTAGTCGAAACTGTTGTTTTCTACCAGCTGGAAGCTTTGTATTTCAGGAATGGCGTAGGGAATCATCATGGTGCGTACTCTTTTATCCAGGTCATAGGAAAGTCTCAGTTTAAAAAGGCCGTCTTCATCATGCTCAAGGTTTTTGAAGATCTTGGCCAGGTCTATAGAACCTTCCTTCCCGAAGTGGGCAAAAGTCTGGTTAACGCGTTTTTGATGTAGTTCCAAAAGAAAAATTTCCTGGTCTTCTACTTTTATGCTTTCAATGAATTGGGACATAGATTTTATTTTTCATTTCCTGATATTCGTCTTCTAACCTGCTCATGTGGGTGATACCGCCGCCGCTTTTAAAATAGAGTTTATCACCTTCTTTTTCAATAAAGCGGATCATAACACAGCTGTCAACGTTTTCACCGTCAAACCAGCCGCATACTCCGGTATAATAGCCTCTGTCGTATCCTTCTGCATCCAAGATTATTTCCAGCGTTTTGGGCTTTGGGGCTCCGAGAATTGATCCGGCAGGAAGCAGTTTTTTCATGATGCTGCCTAGCTTCCCTGCAAATTCAGGCTTTACTGTTCCTGAAATTTCAGAACTCATGGCATACAGATCTTTTTGCTGTGTCCTGATGAGGTCTATATGCTGGAACTGATCAACTTTTACCTTATCTGCTACCATGCTGAGGTCATTACGCAGAAGATCTACAACCGTATAATGCTCTGCTTTCTCTTTTTTGTCGTTTTTCAAAACTTCAGCCGCATTTTCCAAAGAGGCATCAATAGTGCCTTTCATGGGATACGTCAAAATTTTGCCGTCTATAATCTTTACAAAAGTTTCAGGAGAAAAAAATACAAAAAAATCTTTATAAAACACTTTGTACTTCGCAATTGAGTGATAAAAAATTTCTTTAAGGCTTAAATTGGTCTGAACTTCAGTCTTTCGGGTATAATTCGTAAGATAAGAATTTCCAAGACGGATATTTTTCTGAACCTTGTCAAATCCCTCTTTAAAGCTTTCGAGTGTTTCCGGAAGCGGTTTCCAGTCAACTTCTTTGTTAAGGCTGTAGCTTTGTTTTATGTTTGAAAACTCCTGAAAATCAATTAATAATCCTGATTTTTCAATCTCATTTTCTCTATAGATTTCTACATTTTCCGAAAGGAAGTCGATCATGAAGAAATAGGGAACCTTCTGAAGAGAAAGTTCGTCCATTTCCAGAAATTTTTGATGATTCATTGAAAACATCCTGCAAAAATAATTATTGATGATTACTTTTGCAGAAATATTTTTCAATGCAGAGCAAATATCCTCAGAAACCGGGAATAGATTTTATACTGAAGCAGGCTTTTTTCTACTGGAGTAAGACTCTTTTCTTTCAGCTAATATTTTCAATCTTTTCTTTTGGAATATTTTTTACAGTGGTTTTCTTCCTCGACGGGAAGTATGGCATTTTGGCCCAGTATGCAGAAGCTGCAAAATATGCGAAAGACGGTTTGGAAGCCTATTCTGCACAGATCATGAAAATACAGTCGAATCCGGGGTTTCTCTATTTTTCTTGGGCTATTATCGGGACTTCCGTATTTCTTTACCCTCTTAACATTGGGTTTTATCAGATTTACAGAAAAATTGACCTGAACGAAAAGCTTGAACTGGGAGATCTTCTTGCGGGATACAATGGCATTAATTTTTTCAAATACATAGGGTACTATATTTTCTGGTTATTTGTTTATATCTATACTTTTCAGACCATTATTCTTGCTGTTATCTGGATATTTGTTACCCTATTAGTTGCGCCGCTGATGTTTTTTACCAATAAGAGAATCTTTGAAGCTATTCCGCTAAACCTGCAGGCCTTAAGAGCTTACTTTCTGGAAATACTTGTGTGTGTTATAGTTGCGGTTATCTTTAAATATATTGGGTTTGCCCTGTTTTTTGTAGGCGGTTTATTTACCTTTCCTTTTTGGAATGCAATGATTTACTCATTGTATAAAACGATTTTCTCCGAAAAAAGTTAAATTTTAAGTAGGTTTAATGTGTTTTTATGCCAAAAAAAGTTAATTTTGGTGAAATCATTAAAATATTAAACTATGTCAGAATTTAACGAATTTGATCAACAGGGTTCGGTTCCGAACAGGGACACAGGATCCATCATTTCCCATGCTTTTGAAATGTATAAAGGGGTTTTCCTTTATGGCGTTGTAGCGATGGTAATTTATATTATAGGAGGCTTCATCATTCAGACTGTCAGCGGATTCAATTCTGCATCCATGATGGAGGAAATGAGAGATGCGGGAGGAGATTACTCAAACTTCAGCTACTGGAATGCTCCCGGCTTTTCGCTTTATCTTTCGCTTTCAGGTCTTTTGGGAATCTTACTTGCCCCGTTATATGTAGGGTTAATCTACATTGTTAATAAGTATAATACCAAAAGTCAGATTGATTTTGCAGACCTGTTTATCGGATACAAGCAGAATTTTGTGAATATCCTGATCTACAGTATTCTTTCAGGGATTATTTCAAGCGTTGCGATGATGCTTTGTTTCTTCCCGGTTATTTTTGTTTATCCTTTACTTCTATTGGGTTATCCTATTTTATTATTCGAAAATGCATCAGCTACCGAAGCTCTAGGAAAGTCTTTCAACATTGCCAAAGAAAATTACGGAACGTTTCTTGGTACAACGGTATTGGGAGCATTGATCTCTATTGCCGGAGTTATTTTGTGCGGAATCGGGGTTATTTTAACGGCACCTTTCATGATGGTCGTAATGTATTCTGCATACTGTGCTTTTTTAGGCAAACCAAGACAAATTGCATTTAAGAAATAAAATAAGAAGACAGAAAAAGAATGAATAAAGATAAACAGATAAGCAATATTGCGATAAAACAAGTTGCCCTTCTCGCCATAATTCTGGTGCTGACCGGACTGATCTGTTTTAATCTTTCATTGTTTATACCATCAGTACTTGGGGCAATCACTATTTATGTGGTCTGCAGAAAATACAATTTTTACCTGCAGGAAGAAAAAAAGTGGAAACCCTGGCTCTCATCACTTGTGCTAATGCTGGCGAGTCTTATCATTCTTATTCTTCCGGTATATTTTATTGCTGATCTCCTCATAGAGAAACTGGGAAATGCCCAGGTCTATATGGCGAAATTTAATGTATTTCTGGACAAAATACATGCCTATATCTACTCAAAAACAGGCTTTGATATTCTCAGCAAAGAGAATATGGATAAAGTGAAGAGTTCTGCCGGTAAGTTTTCCACTTCTGCGGTGAGCGGGACATTTAACACCCTTACTGTGGTGATGTCCATGTATTTTATCCTTTATTTTATGCTGGAAAGGCCAAGGCTGTTTGAGAAGATCCTGAGCTCTTCCGCTCCATTGAAAAGAGCAAATATTTCCTTAATCGGCGATAAGCTTAGAAAACTGATTATGGCCAATGCCATTGGAATCCCGGTTGTAGCTTTAGGGCAGGGGATTGTGGGCCTTGTAGGGTACTTTATTTTCGGTGCTCCGAGCCCGGTCCTTCTTTTTGCTTTAACAGCAGCGGCTTCCATGATTCCGGTTGTAGGGGCAGCTATCGTTTATATTCCGGTATGTGTATTCATGATCGCAGAAGGAAATACCGGTCAGGGACTTGGTTTGGCGGCTTACTGTTTAGTAGTGGTAGGGCTTACGGATAACCTGCTTCGTTTTACTCTCCTAAAGAAACTCGAAAATATCCATCCGCTCAATACCGTATTCGGAATTATCATGGGGATGAATTTGTTCGGTTTTATGGGCTTGATTTTCGGGCCGATTCTTATTTCGTTTACTTTACTTCTGATTCAGGTTTACAGAAATGAATTCTCAGACGAAGATACACCTCCTGAGCTCAAACTGCCTGATACAGACAATGATCAGGAAGGAAAAATTAATTTAATTGTATAAAAGTGGAAGGCGTAAATTCGGAAATATTAAAAGAGATCTGTATCGTGAAGATGCCTTTCGGAAAGTATGAAGGGACTATTCTGGCCGATCTTCCGGTAAGCTATCTGGAATGGTTTAACAGAAAAGGAATGCCTAAAGGTAAATTGGGAATGCAGCTTTCGACCGTTTACGAAATTAAATTGAACGGGTTGATGGACCTTCTGATCCCGATCAGAGCTTCTGTAAAATAGAATCTGAATTTTCTGACAATTAGAAAATATAAATTCAGGGGGGCGGCATCGAAGATGCCGCCCCCCTGAATTATTGTAATATGATTAGTTACTCTTTCAATGCTGCAATCTCATCTCTGAGTTTGGCAGCTTTTATAAAATCAAGGTTTTTGGCTGCTGCTTCCATTTCTTTCTGCTTCTGGCTGATAATTTTTTCAATATCCTTATCACCGTAGCTTGCTTTTGTTTCTGCAGCTTTTTGAAGAATCTCTTTCTGGGTATATTTCGGATCCGGGAAGTCTTTGCTTCTTCCCACAAGATTTTCTGAAATCTTTTTATTTAAAGCCTGAGGTACGAGCCCGTTTGCTTCATTATGCTGTATCTGTTTACTTCGGCGGTATTCTGTCTCGTCCAGGGTTGCCTGCATGGATTTGGTGATCTTATCCGCATACATGATCGCTTTACCATTGATATTCCTTGCAGCACGCCCTACAGTCTGTATCATGGACCTTCTGCTTCTGAGCATTCCTTCTTTATCGGCATCCAGAATGGCTACCAGAGATACTTCAGGAAGATCAAGCCCTTCTCTTAGCAGATTGACTCCGATTAGTACGTCAAAAAGCCCCAAACGAAGGTCCTGCATGATCTGGATACGCTCAAGGGTTTCTACATCCGAGTGGATATATCTCGTTCTGATCCCGAATTTTGTAAAGTATTTGGTAAGTTCCTCGGCCATTTTCTTCGTTAAGGTAGTTACCAGAACCCTTTCATCGGCATCCGCTCTTTTTTGGATTTCTTCCATTAAATCATCAATCTGGTTGATACTCGGTCTGACCTCGATTACCGGATCTAAAAGACCTGTCGGACGGATGATCTGTTCAATATAAGCCCCACCGGTTTTTTCAAGTTCATAATCTGCAGGTGTTGCAGAGACATAAATTACCTGATTCTGCATGGATTCAAACTCTTCAAATTTAAGAGGCCTGTTGTCCATCGCGGCAGGAAGCCTGAAACCGTATTCCACCAATGATTCTTTTCTGCTGCGGTCGCCCCCGTACATCGCATGAACCTGAGGAACGGTAACGTGGCTTTCGTCGATAACCATCAGGAAGTCCTTAGGAAAATAATCGATCAGGCAGAAAGGTCTTGAACCGGGAAGTCTTCCGTCAAGATATCTTGAGTAGTTTTCAATTCCTGAGCAATAACCTAATTCCTTGATCATTTCAAGATCAAGCTCCGTTCTTTCCTGAAGTCGTTTAGCTTCAAGAGGCTTCTCGATGGAGTTGAAAAAATCCACCTGCTTTACCATATCATCCTGGATGTTTCTGATTGCTCCATTCAGAGTTTCTTTTGATGTTACAAAGAGATTGGCAGGGTAGATCTGGATCTGGTCAAAATTAGATTCAACATTCCCGCTTACAGGATCAAAACTCTGAATTTTTTCAATTTCATCCCCGAAAAACTGAATCCTTACTGCATTATCAGCATAAGCTGGGAAAACATCAATAACGTCTCCTTTTACCCGGAATGTACCTCTTTGGAAATCTCCCAATGTTCTGGAATATAATGCATTAACTAGTGAATGAAGTAAGGCTGTTCTGGTCACTTTTTCTCCGATGGCCAGTGAAATAAGCGATTTATGGAATTCTGAAGGGTTCCCGATACCGTAAATGCATGAAACGGAAGCTACGATTAGTACATCCCTTCTTCCTGAAAGCAGGCTGGCTGTTGCAGAAAGACGAAGTTTCTCCACTTCTTCATTGATGCTGAGATCTTTCTCGATATATGTTCCGGTTGTGGCAATATATGCTTCCGGCTGATAGTAGTCGTAGTAGCTTACAAAATATTCAACGGCGTTATCAGGAAAAAATTCTTTAAACTCCATGAATAGCTGTGCTGCCAGGGTTTTGTTGTGAGCAAGAACCAAAGTGGGTTTTTGTACATTCTGTACAACATTTGCTATGGTAAAGGTTTTCCCGGAACCTGTTACCCCGAGAAGAGTCTGGTATTTTTCGCCGATCTCAATACCTTCGGTAAGCTTTTCAATGGCTTGCGGCTGATCGCCTGTAGGTTTATATTCTGATTGAAGATTAAATTTCATAGGAAATGATGTATACAACAAAAATACGAAAGAAATTTTTAGCCTTCATAAAGTATTTGAAAATGACTGTTTTGACGACAACTTTTTTCATCCCCCTTTTTAAATGCAAAATAAAAAACGCTATATAAGTAACATTTTTTCATTATTTATAAATTTATACCCATAAATTTTTATGGCATTATTTTTCTATTTATCTTTTTACACCAAATCTTAATGCTATGAAATTCAATCAATTTTATGTACCGGCACTCAGTGTGTTCTTACTTTTATCTTCGTGTAAAAAGAATAACGCCAATGCGCAGCAGACAGGAAACGACGGTAGTGTAGAAACCGGAAAACCGAACACAAACTACCAACCGGCTTTTAAGGGGCAAACCAGAATTAAAGCTGTAAAAACAACAACTGCCTATAAAGTGGAAGTTCTTAATAAAGACCTCGGCCGGCCTTGGGGAATTATTAATCTGCCAGACGGGAAGTTTCTTATTACCGATAAAAATGGTCATATGAACATCGTTTCCACTGATGGAAAACAGGTCTCAAAAATTGAAGGCTTCCCAAAAGTAGATGCAAAAGGACAGGGAGGAATGCTGGATGTAGCTCTTGATCCGGATTTTAAAACCAATCAGATTATTTATTTCAGCTTCTCTGAGCCGTTTGGAAAAGGGAATCTGACATCTGTAGCAAAAGGAAAACTTTCAGCACATCTTAAAAATATATCGGAAGTTAAGGTTATTTTCCGTGCTGAACCTTCCTATGATGGCGACAAGCATTACGGAAGCAGGCTGGCATTTGACAAAGACGGAAACCTTTTTGTAAGTACCGGGGAAAGATCTGATAAGGAAACAAGGGTGTATGCCCAAAGAACAGATAATTATCTTGGAAAAATACTGAAGATCACGAAAGACGGTAAACCCGCCCCTGGAAACCCATTTATAGGAAAACAAGGATTTAAGCCTGAAATTTATGCTTATGGAGTAAGAAATCCACAGGGAATGGCAATAGATCCGAACGGAACACTCTGGGATGTTGAGATGGGTCCAAGAGGAGGAGATGAAATCAACCTGATACAACCCGGAAAAAATTACGGCTGGGGAGATGTAACCTATGGAATTGAATACTCAGGAGCTAAGGTAGGAAATGGAATTACCCAAAAAGAGGGTACGGAACAACCTGTTTATTACTGGGATCCTGTAATTTCTCCAAGCGGGGTTACTTTCTATACCGGAAACATTGAGGAATGGAAGGGAAATCTAATCATCGGATGTCTTAGCGGCGAACATATTAACAGGATTGTAATGAAAGATAATAAAGTAGTAGGCGAAGAGCGGCTGCTTGCCGACCAAAAAGAACGTTTCAGAGATGTTCTGGATGGAATGGACGGTAATCTGTATGCCGTGACAGACAGCGGAAAATTATATAAAATTTCTAAAAAGTAAATAAAGATAAAGAGACTGTATTATGGATATTATCCTGGTACAGTCTCTTTCATAAAAAAAATAATTATTTAAAACTTAAAATTAAGTCGTGCGAAAGCCTGTCTTCCGGCAAAGCCCATCTGGACAGGGTCAAAAATTCCTCCTGATTCCGTATTTCCGTCTACAGCAGCGGTTTGTAATGTAGGATAACGGTTGAATAAGTTTTTGCTTCCAATAGTCAGGTTGAGGTTTTTGGAGAATTCATATCCAAAAGAAATGTCGGTAGTTACTTTTGCGCCATAAAACTGGTAATCATCTGCTCCACCATACCCGATTAGTTTCACTTTGTCAAACCTTACAAGCTGAACATTGGCATTGAACTTATTGATTTTATAATTTAAGTTCAGATTAACCTTAGTTTTAGGAGCCGAAGCTAAAATAAATGCCTTTTCCCTTGCGCTTAAAAAGATATCTTCTTTGCCTTTTAGCTTTTCTGGAACATTTACTTTAGTAATCTCCATATCATTATAGTTTCCTGCTAATGTGGCGGTAAGTTTTCCCGGACCAACATTATCAGTGTAGCTTAAAATAACATCTACTCCTTTAGTTCTTGTATCTAGTGCATTAGAAAAGAATTGAGCTTGATCAATGTGGTTGGCGACTAGAATATCACCGATGGCATCGTCATCTTGAGGAAAATTTCCTGTTAAAACTATTCTGTCCTTGACTTTAATGTAATAACCATCTATTGTTGCTGTAAATTTTGCAGTATTAAACGTAAATCCGGCGCTTCCATTTAAAGATGTCTCCTGTTTTAATTGAGGAATTACAAGTTTTGCAAGATCACTATCATTGGCAGCAAGCTGGATTGTTACAAGTTTGTTAGCCTGGAAATTCGTAAACTGAAGGCTGTAATATTTTTGTGCCAAAGAAGGGGCTCTGAATCCGGTGGAAACAGATCCTCTGAAGGCAAACTGTGGGGTAAATGCATATCGTGTCGCAAATTTACCATTCAAAGTGCTTCCGAAATCATTGTAATTCTCAAACCTTCCGGCTACGCTAACCATCCATTTTTTAGTAATATCTAGCTCGGTATCTACATAAGCAGCAAAATTGTTCCTGTTTTTTTTAAATTCCTGGGAATATCCAGGAAACCCTTGTGATCCTCCTGGTCTTGTATTCCCATTGAGAGGGTTCTTCACCCACAAACTTTCTGGAGTATCAGTTGTTACAACATTCCCATTGATGTCATACATGGCATAAGACGCTTCTTCTCCCTTGATGAGCTCAAACTGCTCATACCTGAATTCAGATCCGAAAGCAACGTTTAAACCTTCCAGTACTTTGAACTGTTTTGAAGCATTAAATCCGGTTGTATTCTGTAAAAGAGCATGCCCGCCGGCATTGAAACTCGTGGGTGACTTTACTCCCAGAGTAGCATTAATGGTATTGTCTATCTGATAAGTAAACCTGTTGCTTCCGAATGCATTGTAAAAATCAACATCCCAATTGGCAACCTTAAATTTCAGGCCGTTATCGAACGTGAAATCTGTAATGCTTGTATTCTCTATCGGGTTAAAACCATTAGGGTATATTTCAGGAATATTTCCATCGGCATCCGGAGTTCTTGTCCATGCATAAGCATTGGTTTTACGGTAAGAAAACCCCTGTCGGGAATAGAATTTTAAGCCGTCAGATAAAGGCAGCTCCACGTTTCCGAAGAAATAAACATTCTGGGATTTTGCATCACCAAATCTTTCTCTCGGGGATGTATATTTTTCAGGGTTTGCATTTCTTATAGTGCGGTCTTTATTAACGAATTCAACGGTGAAGTTACCGAATCCACCCTTATTTCCTATTTTCGTTCCTAAATTTCCGCTGAAATCAAAGGTGGTTCCGTCTACTTTATGATCCGATACCACATCATTGCTTCCCGGACTTTTAAAAAGATTCATTCCGTAAAATGCGTTGCCTTCAAAGCCATGATTGCGGTCATTAAGAATAACGTTGATAACCCCGGCAATTGCATCAGAACCATATTGTGCGGAAGCTCCGTCACGGAGCACTTCAATCCTTTTTATAGCTCCGATGGGAATGGTATTCATGTCCGAACCTGTATTTCCCCTTCCTTTTGTTCCGAAAACGTTGATCAGGGAAGATTGGTGGTATCTTTTTCCGTTCAGTAAGAGAAGGGTTTGATCAGGTCCAAGTCCCCGCAATGTTGCCGGATCCGTGGCATCAGCTCCATCCGATCCGGACTGTTTATTGGAATTGAATGAAGGTGCACTGAACTGAAGAAGCTGGTTGACTTCTATCTGCCCCGTTGACTGACTTACCTGTTTGATGTCAATGACGTCAACAGGAACAGGGGTATTGGTAACAGTTCTCTTCTTATTCCGGCTTCCGGTAATGGAAACTTCATCTATTTTTGATTCTTTGGAAATGGTATCATTAGTATTTTGGGAATACAGTAGTGATGCAGTTCCTAAAAAAAGAATGCTCGTGTACTTCAATCTCATATTTCGTATTTAAGTTAGTGATTATATCAAAAATATTGAATTTTACTATTAAATCAATATGAAAATACGCTATTGTGTAAGAATTATTTAAATTAAGTTAAATTTTCATTAAATAAAGAAAAATATAAACTTAAAATACATAAATTAAGAAAATTTTTAACTTTAAAAACTTTTAATTATACGATCAAGCCCTTCTTCTAAAATTTCCCGGGACGTAGAAAAGCAGATTCTGATATGTCCTTCTGCCCCTTTTCCGAACCATCTTTCTGATCCGGGAACCACGGCTACCTTTCCATGCTGTAATACGTGTTGTGTAAATTCATCGCTGGTTAAATTATTTTGAATTTTCGGGAATAATACAAAAGTGGCTTCGGGTAAATTGGGGCTAAGGATTTCTGAATGGTTCAGGATGTTAAAAGCAAGGTCTCTGTTGTGCTGAAGATGGTTCAGGAACTCTTTATACCAGGGTTTTGCCCTTTCCAGAGCCACACTCCCTGCGATCTGTGAAAGTGTTGAAACTCCTTCTATTGTAGAATTAAAATTGGATTTTTCTGTAAAATCATCAAGGATTTCCTGGTCATTGCATAAAACGGCACCGATTCTCAGCCCTGCAATTCCAAATGATTTTGAAAATCCATATACCGTAAAGCTCTTTTTCTTCGCTTCTTCTGAAACTGAAGAATAGGTATGAAATTCTTTATCGTCATAAATAATATCGCTCCATATTTCATCACTCATTACCCAAAGGTCATGGGCGGACGCAATTTCTGATATTTTTTTCAAAACTTCCTTAGAATATACTTTTCCCAGTGGATTGTGGGGATTGCATATGCTGATCAGTTTTGTTTTGGGATTGATGAGTTCTATAAGTTTTTCAAAATCGATAGCTCCCGATATATGATCTACCGGGCACAGCCTTACGGTTCCGCCGGCTGCCTCCACAGATTTTTTAAACAGGAAGTCTACAGGGTCTAAAATAATAGCCTCATCTCCCGGCTTTAAAACATAGGAAGCGATCAGGAACATTCCCTGCGCAGCACTGTTGACGGCAAGTACATTTTCCGGGGTAAAACTGCCGTGTTTTTCTATGTTAAAATGTTCGGCAACGTTTTTCTTGAACTCCGGAAGCCCGGAGAATGGTCCGTAACTCAAATAGCCGTCTTTTATATACTCAATAATTCCCTGCTCTATTTCCGGAGCGGTTCTGAAGTCCGGGTCAGCAGCGGTAAGAGGAATAATACCTTCTTCTATAGTGGCCCATCTTCCGTTATAAGCTTTCCTTTTTAAAGCATCAAAATTAATATCGTTGTTGGTAAACATTTCTTTATTTATATGATATGGGTAAAATATTTTCTGTCTGCTCGTGAAGAGGTTTTAAAAACTGATCCAGCAGAATCCTTCCGTTTCTGATGTGGATTTCTATTTCAGGCTTTCTTTCCGCTTCGTACTTTCTGAATGCTTCAGCGGGACCCTTTTCTGAAATCAGATGTTGGGTCAGTGTAAAAGAATCCTTTAATGCTGAGGTTACCCCCTGGCTCGTAAAGGGAATAAGCGGATGAGCAGCATCTCCGATGAAAACAATATTATCCTTATAAAAAGGATTAAGTTTTTCCAGCTCATAAACCCTCCACAAATGAACATTTTTGTAATCGGATTCCTTAACGATAGAAGATACCATGGGATCCCACTCATCGAAAACTTCAAACATATAGTTTTTAAGGTTGTCAACAGAACATTGCTCACTGATCTTATATTTTTCATTGTCAAACTGTGAATACCAAAGTATCGTGTCTTCAGAAAGCTTAAGGATTCCAAAAGTCAGCCCGCCGTCTTCATGGTGATATTTCATAAAATTATTTTCAAGGCGGGCGGCAATATCCTTATGTTTGATGATATTGACAATTTCGCTTTCCTGTACGGACCGCATCACTTCATCCTCAAATATTTGCCTCCTGATACGGCTTTTAGATCCATCAGAAACAATCGCCAGATCAGAGTCTATATAGGTTCCGTCCTGTTTTTTCAGTTTTCCTTTTTGGAGATGACATGGGGTTATTGTTTCACCATAGGTAATTTTTCCGGCCGGAATATTCCTGGCAAGAATCTCGATCAGGGAGCTTCTGGAAATAACAAAGACATCCTGCAGCTCTTTTTCTGCAAGTATTTTTCCAGTATGGGAATACCGGATATATTTTTTTAAAAAGTTACCTTGTTTAAAAAGTACAGACGGATCAATAATCTGTGAAAGATATTCTATTCCTTCTTTCGGAAGCAGAAAACCATGGCCGGTAAGATCATCTTTCTTTCTCCTTTCGTAAATGTGGTAATCTAATTGGTGTTTTTCTAAGTAACTCGCTATGCTTAAGCCGGAGATGCCGGCGCCCACGACAGCAATTTTGTTCATCTCGGAATAGTGGATTTTTTCAGTTAGTGTTTCAGCTTACGTTCTGTAAACTATTTATTTGATAAGTGCAAATGTAAATTAAAAACATTCATTAATTGAAAAAAATAATTGGATATGGTTTAAAAATGATTGAATATAAAGTGAAAAACATAACATTTTGCATGCTGTCATGAAAAAAGTGCAGTTATTTCTTTCTTAAAGTTAATACATCAAAAAACCGGGAAATAAATCCCGGTTTCAGTTTTATGCCTCTTCAAGCTGAACTGTAAAGTGTCTTAACAGATCAGGCTCCCAGGTTATTTTATACCCTTTGGAAATGTCTTCACGTCTTTCATAAACGTTTTTGATTGCTGCTGCAATATAATCCATATGGTTATTCGTGTAGGTTCTTCTTGGGATGGCAAGACGCACAAGTTCCAGTTTCGGATAACGGTTTTCTCTGGTTTCAGGATCTCTGTCTGCCAGCAATGTGCCGATCTCTACGGTTCTGATACCTGCTTCCTTGTAAATTTCCAGCCCTAAGGTTTGTGCCGGATATTCTGCCCGGGATACTTTGGGAAGGAAATTCAGGGAATCGATGAAAACAGCGTGACCTCCAATCGGCTTCTGAACGGGGATTCCGTATTCAATCAGTTTATTGCCAAGATATTCTACCTGTGAAATTCTGCTTTCAAGGTAAGCGAATTCAGTGGCCTCGTCCAATCCTACGGCTAAGGCAGCCATATCTCTTCCGGCCATTCCTCCGTAAGTGATGAAACCTTCGTAGATAATTGTGAAATTGGAAGCTTTTCTGAAAACTTCTTCACTGTTTAAAGCTATAAATCCTCCGATATTGACCAGTCCGTCTTTTTTGGAGCTCATCGTCATTCCGTCCCCGTAAGAGAAGATCTCTTTACAGATTTCTTTAATGCTTCGGTTTTCCTGGCCCTGCTCTCTTTTTTTGATGAAATAGGCATTTTCTGCAAATCTTGCCGAATCGAAGAAAACAGGAATTCCATAACGGTCAGATAATTCTTTTACAGCTCTCATGTTTTCCAGAGAAACAGGCTGTCCTCCTGAAGAATTACATGTAATGGTAATCAGACAGAAAGGAATATTTTCTTTCGGATGGCTTTTGTAGACCTCTTCCAGTTTTTCTAAATTGATGTTTCCTTTAAACGGGTGAAGATCATTGATGTCAAAAGCTTCATCAATAGTACAGTCGATAGCGTGTGCTTTTCTGAACTCGATGTGTCCTTTGGTAGTGTCGAAATGGGAGTTTCCGGGCACCACGTCACCTTCTTTTACAAGAACGGAGAAAAGGACGTTTTCAGCGGCTCTTCCCTGGTGGGTAGGCAGTAAATATTTAAATCCGGTGATTTTTTCAACAGTATTCTGAAGCTGTTCAAAAGAGCGTGATCCTGCATAGCTTTCATCTCCGGTCATCAGGGCACCCCATTGTCTATCGGACATGGCTCCCGTCCCTGAATCAGTAAGAAGATCAATGAAAACCTGTGATGATTTAAGGTTAAAAAGATTATAATTCGCTTCTTTAAGCCACTGTTCTCTTTCTTCTCTTGTAGACTGGCGGATTTCCTCTACCATTTTAATACGGAATGGTTCCGCGTACGGTAATTTCATGCGTTAAAATATTTTATTAGATTGTTTGTAAAGAAAATTGGTTTGAAAATAAATTCAAATTCATCAATATATATTTAAAAAGGAGCGGAAGAATTACTCCGGTGCTTTAAATATATTGTCATCCGAATGGAATCCGGCTACACCGCCGCTTACCGCAAACTTCATGGCTGAAGCTGCAGTCATTCCCACTACGGGCTTGATGTTTTTTTCTTCAGTAACAATTACCCATCCTGAAATAGCATAGGAGTGGGGCAGATATACCGCAACGTAATTGTGCTTGTCGACGTCCGACATTTCTTTTTGGGTAAGAAAGCCTATTCTCCAGATCTCCGGATTTTCATTGGTTTTTACCCAGACAGGATCGTTGAATTTTTTCTTATCACCTACAAACGATGACATGACGTCTTTTGTAGGGGTGTAAATATGTTTTACTCCTGGAGTTTTTTCAAGAAACCGGTCCATAGTGTCGAAAAAGAATTTTCCAACCACAAACTTATTTCCAAGATAGCCAAGAACAGCAGTCATCAGTATGGTTGAAATAAAAACCAGCCCGGGAATCTCTTTTGCGACGGAAGGAATAATATTGTCAATAGCACTCACAATATACCAGATCACAAAGATCGTAAGCCCGATAGGGCCAATAATAACCAGTCCCTGAAAGAAATTTTTCAGAAAAAAATTGGTAATATTTTCGAAGGTCGGTTTTTTCAACGTAGAATCTTTACTTTTTATTTTATCCGTGGATGGTCTCTTTGTTTCCGTACGATTTTATGATATTGGCTTCATATTCAAGCCATTCTTCCCAACGCTGATTTACTTTTTCGGGATTTCCAAGCTGTCTTGCAAACCCGATAAATGTAGTGTAATGGTTGGCTTCTGAAATCATCAAATCCCTATAGAAGGTTTTTAATTCTTCGTCTTTGATGTTTTCTGTTAACACTTTAAATCTCTCACAGCTTCTTGCCTCTATCATCGCGGCGAAAAGCATTTTGTCAACAATGAGATCATCTCTGTTGCCTCCTTTCTGAATGAAATTCACAAGCTCATTTACATAGTCATCTTTTCTGATGCGCCCAAAAGTATACCCACGTTTTTTAATGATCTCATGAACCTGATTGAAATGATCCAGCTCTTCCTGCGCAATGGCCAGAAGTTCTGTGACAATCTCAGTATATTCAGGAAGCATTGTAATTAAGCCGATGGCATTAGTGGCGGCTTTCTGCTCGCACCATGCATGATCCGTTAAAATTTCCTCAATGTTTTCCTCTGCAATATTAGCCCACCTTGGATCGGTAGGTAGTTTCAACTTAAACATGTTTTGAATTTTCTGTAAAATTAAAATAAATTGCGAGAAGTAAGAAGTTTTATTAAAATTTTAAAAAAGGTTTAAATGTTTTTAATAAAAGTGAATAGAAATATTGGTATTTTTTTTGATATTCTATATTTATAATTAAAAATCTAAACAATGGAAACACTTACAACTTTAAAAAATAAGCTTAACACAGGGTTAGCTTTTTTAGTTATGATCTTTATGTCTGCAATGTCATTTGCACAGAATAACGATACCGGTACGGTAACGGCTGATAAAACTGTTAACTCAACAAGTACAAGCACAACCACCACGGAATGGTATACGAATCCGGTATATCTCATTGTAGGAGCTATTGTCCTTCTTATCATTATTGTTCTTTTAACAAGAGGTTCAAAAAGAGAGAGAGATTAATCGGCGGCGGTTTTTTTCCGTAAAAACTCAAGGATTTTCCAGCCTAGATCATCTACTTTTTTTAATCCCGCTGCAATGATGAATGCTAAAATGATGTTCACGATATAAATAAGCATCATTAAAATCCACCAAGGCATATTTTCTTTTAGCGGAACGACTACAAAATAAACCAAAGAAGAGCTGATTCCTTGGGCAAAATAAAAGAAGATCGCATTCTTTCCGATATGGGTTACAAAGTTTTCTTTTGTAATTTTTAATCTGTTATAAAGGACGAACAATGTGGTTGATGAGAATAGTGACCAAATGATATAAGGAATCTTCGGAGGAAATTTATTTTTATTGATCTTATAAAAAATGTCGCTTCCGTAATACCAGAACATCCAGATTAAAGCTGCTGCCACTATCGTATATAGGACGGGAACAAATCTGTCTTGAATTTTTTTTCTGCGCATTCTATTGGCAATTAAGAATATGGCGAGATAAAAAGCAACATAACCTACTTGTCCTCCGGGGTAATATTCCGGAAAAATATTGAATAATAAAGTCAAAACCAGGCATAGGCCAATAAACCAATTGATATGTTTTGGGAAAAATCTCAGGATCAGAACTCCAAAAACAGCTAGAATAAAATAGACTTTCAGATACCAGAAGCTTCCCATCACAACGGGGAATGTATCAGCGTTCGTATATTGGTGAAGATACCAGTTACCGAGATTCTGCCATTGGGGAACATCTGAAACGCCGGTAGCTGCATATTTAGATCCAAACGTTGAATAAAAACTCTGGAGCCATTCCATAGAAAAAAACGTTAATCCAAAAACTTTGAAAAAATAGTCCAGGAAGAACAGGAATGTTACAAAGATCATATAAGTGATCTGAAGTTTTAACAATCTGTAAAATGTTTTTTCAATATTCGATCCGGAAGTAATTCCGCTTAAGGCATAAAAGAGGGCTACATCAAAAACCAGGGAAAATACCCTTACTTCTGCGGGAATGTAAAACTGCCCGGACCAGAAAGCGGTATGGATAAATATGATGGAAAGCGTTGCCATTCCCTTGGCAAAATCAATGTAGAGGTCTCTGTTCATTATTATAGGATCTGGTTCAAAAGTAAATAAACTTTGGGATATGTATCAAATAAACTAAAAAGAGACAGAACATTGCTGCCTGCCTCCTTTGTTAAATATGCTAAAAATGAATGTTTATTTAAGTTGCTTAAATTGTTCTTCAGAGATTTCTCCGGTCTGGATTTTTCTAAGTTCGTCCATGTATTTGCTCATATAGGCATCGATTTCTGGGTTTACAGAATTTTTACCCATTTTATAAGTACCGTTCAATACTCCTTGGTAATAGTAAAAGAAGTTATAGTCAAAATTAGCGGCAGTAAGGTCATACTGTCCAAGAAGGAATCCTAAACGTACTGCAGATCTTCTTTGAGGAGGGGTCCCATGGTGGTTGGCGCTTGAAGTCTGGTAATCTCCGATACTTTGTGCAAATTCATAGGCTGCAGCAATTTCTGAGAAATTGGTTTTGTTGTAGCCGTTTGGTCTTCTTAAATAATATCCTGCAAAACCATCTGCTTCCAGTTCGTTGGGTCTTGCTGTATTTTCACTTACAGAAGGCAGTCCAAAAATGTACTGCAGCTGGTGGCCATACTCATGGGCAAGGATCATGGCATTTACAATATCGCCTCCTTTATTTTTGGCATCTGCATAAATGGCATAGCCATAATAAATTTTTCCTGTGGAATAGGAAATTGCATTGTAGGTAGAACCAAAATTAGAAGGGTCATCTACAAATCGTAAAGTTGGGTTGCTTCTTCCCCAAAGACTGGCGATTTTGGTCATCTGGGAATTCATAAAATTGGTATCTGCCGCGTATTGAAGACCTGTTTTAAGAACGGCTGTTGAGCTCCAGTATTGGTCTACATAAGAACAGCTCTTTTCAAGATCTCCGGGCTGTTCGATCTTGGCGCTGGCAGATTGAGATTCCGGAAGAACAGATTCTTCCATTTTGTCATCACGGCACGCTGATAATGAAAAAGCGGCAATGGCTCCTGCTAATAAGCAGAATTTAAAGTTTCTTTTCATGTAAAATATTTTTTGGTGATAACGAAGGTATAAAATTATCTGTTATAAATGAGCGCTTTATGTAAAAAATTATTCAAAATATAGTGAAATGATTTTTTGTTATGATTTTTGTGAAAAAATATGGAACTGATTGTAAGCTATTTAGAAATTTATTTATATATTTGCACCTCGAAATAACTAAAAATTTTATAAACAATGTTTGCAATTGTAGAAATAGCAGGGCTTCAATACAAAGTTGAGCAAGACCAGAAGTTGTTTGTAAACCGTTTAAAAGGAGAAAAAGGAGACAAAGTTTCTTTTGATAAAATTCTTCTTACTGTAAACGGTTCAATCACTGTAGGCGCCCCAGCTGTAAGCGGAATCACTGTAGATGCAGAGATCCTAGACCACGTAAAAGCTGATAAAGTAATCGTTTTCAAAAAGAAAAGAAGAAAAGGTTATCAGGTTAAAAACGGTCACAGACAATCTTTAACTCAAATTAAAATCACTGGTATCACTGGTTTTGACGGAAGTACAAAGAAAGCTGCTAAAAAAGAAACTGTAAAAGCTGAAGTTCTTTCAGACAACGCTACGGTTAACTTTGGTGAAGATCATGAACTGAACTATCACTTGAAGAAAAACAACCTGTCTCAGTCTAAAGAAAACAGAGAAACTTTAATTACTTTAGGTAAAGCAGTTAAAGTTGAATTAGAAAAGACTGTTCTTACTCATGAAGAAGTAGATGCTGCTATCATTAAGAACATCGATCAATTTAAAGCACTTAACAAATAATCCAGTAATAAAATGGCACACAAGAAAGGAGTCGGTAGTTCCAAGAACGGTAGAGAGTCTCACTCTAAAAGATTAGGTGTGAAGATTTTCGGAGGACAAGATGCTATTGCCGGAAATATTATTATCAGACAGAGAGGTACGCAACACCACCCGGGTGAAAACGTGGGAATTGGTAAAGACCATACTTTGTTTGCATTAGTAGACGGTAAAGTAGTTTTCAGAAAGAAAGCAAACAACAGATCTTTCGTATCTGTAGAGCCAAACGCATAATCATTTAAGCGTTTTATAAATTAAACCTCGGCATTCGCTGAGGTTTTTTTATTTTGTCCTGTTCCAAAAAGATAGATATATTGATATAGTAAAGAAAACCGATACTTTCGATTTAAACCACCAGTTCCGGAAGTATCTGATTTTATCCTCAACCTTATATACGCTAAAATAAATAGTAAACTCTAATTCTGGAAAGGGAGGTGAAAAAAATTAAACATTAGTTTGAAAATTTTACTACTGTATACCAGCTTCTTACGGCTTTACATGAACTAAAAATGAATTTTATGTTAACTATATTTGTTTTGTGATGTAATAAGGATGTATCTTTGCCCCACTGAAAACGAGAGTAGACGGTAGCGCAGAAGAGCTTTTAGATAAGCATAACTATTTAAAAAAGCTTAAAAAGATATAAGGAAAACGAGCTTAAAACTTTTTAGAAATAAAAGGTTGCGGGTTTTAAAATTTTTCATATCTTTGCAGTCCGGTTAAACGGG
>NZ_LFNF01000002.1 GCF_001045445.1 Chryseobacterium sp. BLS98
TACAATTACCTGAACCTTCCTAATACTGTGGATATCGGCCTTGATCCGATAACCACACAGATCAAAACAAAATATGGGGCAGATGGAATCAAACTAAGAAAAGAAAGCACAAAAACAATGATAGGAGTTGCCGGAACAACCTGGACAAAAGAAATCACTGATTATCTTGACGGTTTCCAGTATCTGAATATAACATCTTCAGGTGGCGGGGCATCTGAAGACCTATTCTCTATGGCTCCTATGGATACAAAACGGGCATTAGAAGTGCAGGCATTTACAATTGGTCCTCCTGTTGATATTGATCCCACCCCAATAGATCCGATTGTTCAGAATCCTCATAATCCTGAATTGCAATTCTTTCCAACAGCAGAAGGATTTTACGATTATCAGAGAAAAATGTATATTTACCAGTATAAAGATCATTTAGGAAATGTGAGGGTAAGCTATGGAAAGAATAATACCACAGGGTCTCTTGAAATAACAGATGCCAATGATTATTATCCTTTTGGTATGAATCATCTGAAAACAGGTAATGCTTATTTTGGGGCTGGAAAATACCAAAACTATAAGTATAATGGCAAGGAGTTGCAAGAGTCTGGAATGTATGATTATGGCGCGAGGATGTACATGGCGGATATTGGGAGATGGGGCGTTGTAGATCCGCTGGCAGAGACCTCAAGACGGTGGTCAACATATACTTATGCTTTCAATAACCCAATCAGATTTATTGATCCTGATGGAAGATCAGGAAAAGGTTGGTTTAATAATTCTATGGAACAAATGGAATTTAGAGATGATGTTAAAAGTCAGCAGGATTTAGATGATAAGGGTATAAAGGGAAGCTATGTGGGTGATACATCCCAGAAGGGAAACTTAAATTATGCATCAGACGGATATGTTTATGATGATTCTACAGCTGGTGGAGGAAAAGCTATTGCTGATGGAAGAGTTCATGATGTAGGAGAAGTTACAGTTACAAAAACTAGTTCATGGAATAGCCCTTTAGCAAGATTTTTAGTTCCTGACAGATTTGGATTTACCACTAGTACGTCTGCTGGAGGCGGTTTAGAAGTTGGAGCTACTATGGGACTTGAAGTAATTACAAGAGGAAAAGACGCAGGAATTTATTTTGATCCAGGAAATACCTTTAGTACAGGTGTTTTAATTGGAGCTAGCGGAGAAGTTGATTATAATTTCTTTAGTAGTCGATTTTCTGGTAAAGTTTCTGATATGGATTTAAATTCTGTAGTTGGAACTGAAGCATATGTTAAGGCTTCTGTACTAGAAGGAGTTGGTATTAATGGAGGCGTTGCTGTCAGCTTTGATCCTAAAGCTCCATTAAGCGGAAATAGGTGGTTCACTACCTTTGGAGGAGTTTCTGTAGGAGGAAGTGCTACAGTAGTTTCTGGTGGTGCTGGTGTGACTGTATCAAATACAAGAATTGGATTTGGCTTTGATGGCAAAGTGCGTGTTGCAGATTATTCAGGTGCGATGAAAGTAAAATAAATTTTAATAAATATGGAATTATCTAAGCGTAACATTTTACTTTTTTTCACACTATTATTAGCTATTATTATAGTTTTTTTTATTGCTAAGCATAATCAAACGAAGAAAGCATATTCTAGTGAACTAATTGGGAAAGTTGGATCTTTGAGATATGTAGGACGAGGAAAAGGTTATCTACAAGTGAAATTTGAAGGAGAAAAAGAATTTAATTCTTTATGTATAATATATGTAGGTAGTGAGAATAAGGATGATCTAAAAGTGAGCGACTCAATCTATAAGGCAAAAAACTCTGAGGATTATCAGATTTATCGACAAGACAGCTCAGGAAATTATAATTTTTTTAAAACGTTAAAAAACAAGCCATAATAAAACCGCTACTCCATCGAGTAGCGGTTTTTATTAATTAGGACTTATATAATATCCCACAACTTTAATAGAATCATCTTCTTTATGAAGAGTCAATTTTTCTTGGGTATTTTTGATATCTCGTTTTACATTATAAATTAATATATATTCATTTATAGAATGAGCTCCTTTTATAATATTAGTCTGCTCATATATTAAAGAATCATTTTTAACATTACCAAATTGCGAAAAAGAAGCATCAAACATTTGATTTACTTGTTCTTTTGAAGCCATTTTAAAAAGTTCATCACCACATAACTTAAAAATTTCCTCTCTATTATTTTCTTTTAAAAGAGTATAAAATTTTTGTGATATTTTTTCAGCCTCTTTTATGTCGTGTTCATTAGGACTACAATTTATAAGAAATAGAGAAAGAAATATTAGGATATATTTTTTCATTTTTATGTAAGCATTGTCTTGGTTAAGCAAATGTAGTTATTTTAGCCTTTAAATTAAAAAAAGTATTAAAATCATATAATAAAAAATCTCACAAATAATGGAAATTCAAATATAATATATCTCCCTCGCTACCGCACTATTACATCGTATGGTGAAGTTATAATAAACCATTGCTATTGAGTAGTGGTTTTGTATTGATCCCACTCCAATAGATCCGATTGTTCAAAATCTTCATAATACTGATTTACAATTGTTTCCGACAGCAGAAGGGTTTTACGATTACCAGAGAAAAAACATTTGATGAGCTCACGGATTTTTACGTAAGTCAGGTATTTCATTAGATGAAATTTTCTTGAATTTTGACGCAGGATTTAATGCTTCGAATTTACGTTCAAAAGTTTTACAATTGGGAATAATTGCACAATAAAAGAAATTCCGATGCAGATAAATGACCATTATTGATGAATAACTTTATAAGAAACTTATATCGTAGAAAAAATAAATGCATGGCTTGATAGCTTCAGGTCTATACTTAACAGATTTGACACAACAGTAAAAGGAGAGCTAAAAATGATGATAATTGGAAAGTTTTGATTTCAAATATCCTATAATTGTAAACAAAATCAATTACAAAAAGGTATTGCTAAAAATTGTAGCAATACCCCAAAAAAATATACATAATATTCAGACCTATGTATTTCTGTTTATAAAAAAAATAAATCACTTTATTAAAATATGAATCTAGGTTCATTATTATTCATGCTCCAAAACCCTATCTTATTCTCTTCAATATCAAGAATATGAGTGAATTTTCCAAAATCATATGTTTCAATATCATCAAGAATGTTTACTCCTTCTTTTTTGAGCTGCTCGACCAAAGCTTCCAGATCAGGCAACCGTATAATTGATCATAAATTCTCTTACTAAAGACTCAAAATAACCGGTAGTTTCAGGAGAAGGGTGCCATGTTAAAGAGCCTTTTGGATTGGTATCAGCAATATCTTTCCAGTTGAAAGTTGCACCATATTCATGGCATCAATCCTAAGATGTTTTTTATATCATTCTTTCAATGCTTTTGGATCTTTGTATTAAAAAAATATTCCGTCAATGCCTGTTACTTTTTTCATGTTTTGTTATTATCGCTAGTTGTAATTACAAATTTAATTTTTTCGAAACTGTTATTCCTTTTTTAAGTAAAGTCAGTATACTTTTTTCCAAAAGCTTAAAAATCCGTTACAGGCTGAATCTACCAGATCAAAACTTCTCGGAATTTCGTCCCACTTACTCCAATACGTAACCAAGCGGGTTCCGACAGGAGTTGTTTCTAATTGTTCTTTTACATAACCTGAATAAATATCATATAAATTCTTATCAGGAAGTATCGAATCATCAATCGGATTAGAGGTATCTATATTTTCAAAAAAAGAATTGAAAAAGTAGAAGGCCTCAAAATCGGAAAAATTAATTTCATTGATATTGGAGTTGATAAATTCTACATTGGTGATATTATGTCGATCTGCTATTTTCCTTGATATTTTAGTAAGTGAAGCTCTTTGCTCTACACCATAGAAAAATCCTTTGGTAGAAGCTGCACCTACCAGGCAAAACTTTCCAGCCCCTGCCCCAATATCAAGTACTTTTTTCCCGGACTCTTCTACCAGATATTCTGCCGCCATTTTGGCAACCGTTACTGGAGTCCAGTGTCTTTCCGCTGCCGCTTTTATATTGAGAGGATAAAGTTCATTAAAAACGGCATCCTTTACATCCATATTCTCTCTAAGCTGTTTAAAAATCATTTTATTATTTGTATATAGTCCTCATAAGTTAAAAGCTCATTCGTAGATATGTAGGTAGAAAAAATTAAAAACCAACAGTTATAAGGATCTGTATTAATATGGGAAGGCTTTACAGCTATATTTTGATTAACTTCCATAATTTTTGAGTGACAGGGAGCAACCAACTGAAAAGTTTTATTGATTCCATAAACAATCCCAAAGACAGTTCCTTTTTTTAAGTTTTTTTTCTGCAAATTAAATTCAACAAGGTGAATTTCTCCTATTTCCTTTTGAGCGAAATCTGTAATTCCAACACAAAAATCGTATAATCCGATTTTTCTCAGCCACAAATGGTTTTCCGTATAATAAAGGTTCTTAGGAACAAGCATATGATTATTAATCTGATTTATTTGTAAATGGATCTATTTTTTAATAAATGGAGTTTTAACAATAATAGCTTTGACCGCCTTATTTCTGATATTGATAAAGATTTCATTTCCAATCTTAGAGCTATCAGCTGCAACATAACCCATCCCTATCCCTTTTTTTAGTGTAGGTGAAAGAGTTCCGGAGGTTACCGCTCCAATAATTTGATGGCTACTATCACATATTTCATAACCGTGACGGGGAATTCCTTTATCTTCTATTTCAAAGCCTATCAATTTTTTAGTGACTCCCTTTTCTTTTTGGATGCTTAAAAATCCGCTATACACAAAGTCTTTTGTAAACTTTGTGATCCATCCTAATCCTGCTTCCAAGGGAGAAGTTGTATCATCAATATCATTTCCATAAAGGCAATAGCCCATTTCCAAACGCAGGGTATCCCTTGCCGCCAGTCCGATAGGTTCAATACCTTCATCTTTTCCGGCTTCAAATATGGCTTCCCATAAGTGAGCTGCATATCTGTTCTCTACATAAATTTCAAACCCGGATTCTCCCGTATATCCTGTTGCGGAAACCAAAGCATTTGGAATATGGGCAAATTCACCTATGGTGAATGTGTAATATTCCATATCCTTCAAATTGATATCCGTCAACTTCTGTAAAACGTCTATCGATTTTGGTCCCTGAACAGCTAATAAAGAAACGGAATCCGAAATATTGGTTACCTTCGCTCCAAAAGAGTTATATCTTATGATCCATTCCAGATCTTTTTGGATGTTGGAAGCATTAACCACCAATAGGTAATCATTTTTGTTTATTTTATAAACCAAGAGATCATCAACTATACCTCCGGTATCATTGGGCATACAGCTGTACTGTACTTTTCCGGGATAAAGTTTTGAGATATCATTAGTAGTGATTTTTTGAATAAGTTCCAAAGAGCCTTTCCCCTGTATTGAGATCTCTCCCATATGAGACACATCAAAAACCCCGACATTATTTCTAACCACTTCATGTTCATGTGTTATGCCTTTGTATTGAACAGGCATTTCATAGCCTGCAAATTCTACCATTTTCCCTCCAAGAGTATGATGGATGACATTAAATGCCGTTTTCTTTAGTTTTACAGTTCCCATTTATGATAAGTCTATTAAGGATGCGTATGAACCAGATCTTAACAATCCTTCTGCATCAAAAAGATTTTCCACCTTAATTTTAACCATCCATCCCTCCCCGTAAGGGTCTGAATTGACCAATTCAGGACTGGCTTCCAATTTCGGATTGATTTCCAGTATTTCTCCGGCAAGAGGCAAAAACAGGTCTGATACTGTTTTCACAGCTTCAACTGTCCCAAATACTTCATGTTGCTTTAAATTTTCTCCCAACGTTTCAATTTCAACATAGACAATATCTCCTAATTCATGCTGAGCAAAATCGGTAATTCCGATATAAGCCGTATTGTTTTCTAATCGAACCCACTCGTGATCTTCAGTGTACAGGAGGTTTTCTGGAATGTTCATTCTTACAGTTCTTTTTTTAATTTATATATTTATTCAATGAGTTAATGTCATTTTTAGACTAAGGGTCCTCCTGTTATTGTTTCTTCATCGGCGAAAGACACGAACGATTTAAAGTTTTCTGCAAACTGGGTGGCAAGGTGTAATGCTTTTTCATCATATGCCAACTGGTCATCCCAGGTATTTTTAGGGTTTAGAATTTCGGAAGGAACTCCTTCGCACTCTACGGGCATCTGCAGTCCAAATACGGCATCCTGTACGAAATCTACGTGGTCCAATTTATTTTCAAGTACCGCCGAAATCATAGCCCTGGTATAAGCAAGTTTGATACGTTCCCCGGTACCATAGGCACCAGCAGACCAGCCGGTATTAATAAGCCATACATTGATGTTGTTATCTTTTAACTTCTTTCCTAACAGTTCTGCATATTTTGTAGGATGGAGCGGTAAAAAAGGTTTTCCAAAACACGCCGAAAATGTGGTCTGAGGTTCCGTAATTCCAGCCTCAGTTCCTGCCACCTTAGCAGTATATCCGGAAATAAAATGATACATCGCCTGTACTACTGATAGTTTCGATATCGGAGGAAGAACTCCAAAAGCATCGCAGGTTAAAAAGAAAATATTATTGGGTGTTTTCCCTATGGAAGGATGTACCGCATTCTCAATAAAGTCGATGGGATAAGCAGCTCTTGTGTTTTCTGTTACGGAAACATTATCATAATCTACAATATCGGTTCCGTCAAAAAAGCGCACGTTTTCAAGCAAAGTTCCAGAGTGTATGGCAGAAAATATCTGCGGTTCTTTTTCCTCACTCAGGTTAACACATTTAGCATAACAGCCCCCTTCAAAGTTAAATACACTTTCATGATCCCATCCATGTTCATCATCTCCAATCAGCTGTCTTGACGGATCTGCAGAAAGAGTCGTTTTTCCTGTTCCGGAAAGTCCAAAAAATACAGCGGTATCACCAGTGGTTCCTACATTGGACGAGCAGTGCATGGAAAGTACATTTTTCTCAAAAGGAAGGATATAGTTTAGTACGGTAAAAATTCCTTTTTTGATTTCCCCGGTGTAAGCACTTCCCCCAATAAGGATTATTTTTTTTGTAAAATTGATGATTGTAAAATTATGCTGACGGGTTTTATGGATCTCGGGAACAGCTTTGAAATCCGGAGCATTAAGAACCAACCATTCATGCCGAAATGTTTCCAATTCCTTTGCTTCCGGTCTTAAAAACAGATTATTAACAAATAAATTGGCCCATGGCGTTTCAGTGATAACCTTTATATTCAGTCTGTATTCAGGTTTGGCGCAGGCATAGGCATCTCTGACATAAATATCTCTACCAGAAAGATGGATAATAACATCATCATACAATCTGTCAAAATCTTCCGGTATAAAAGGATGGTTAACCTCTCCCCACCAAATAGAGTCCTTGGTTGTATTATCCTTAACGATAAACTTATCCTTTGGTGAACGGCCTGTAAATTCACCTGTATCACAAGCCAAGGCTCCTGAACTTGTAATAATCCCCTGATTTTGTTTTAAGGTTTGTGAAATCAGCTGTGAGACAGATAAATTCCAATAGACTTCTTTATTGGGTACAATTCCAATATTTTTTAGAGATTCCAAATATTCCATTAATTAGTTCTGGTTTGTTATGCCTACAAAATTAGAAGCTTTATAAAGGAATAGGAAGGATGTAAATCTTTTATAAATGTGATTTAAGTCAAATTTAAGTTAGGGTAAAAATGTGTAAATTAGTAAATCATGATTTCAAAATTTATTTTTAATAATCAATATCTTTTTGAGGAGCTTTCAACATACGATAAAGAAATGCTTCAAAAAGTGATGCAGATTAAAAACTACCGTAAAAACGATGCTATATTTACTGAAGGGACTATTCCTAATGGTATCTTTTATTTGAAAGAAGGAAAGGTAAAAAAATATAAGGTTGACAATGACGGAAGGGAGCAGATTATTTATATCTATAATGCCGGGGAGTTTTTTGGATATTCAGCCATCTTAAGTAATTATTCTTACGGCGATACCACTCAGGTCATTGAAAGTTCTATTATCGCGTTTATCCCAAAAGAAGATTTTTTGCATATTCTTGAAGAATCGAAAGTCTTTTCTAAATTTCTTCTCAAAAGCCTGAGCCATGAGTTTAGTGTAATGGCTAACCTGATGACTATTTTATCCCAACGAACTGTCAGGGAGCGAGCTGCACTTAGCTTATTGATTCTTCATAATAAATACAAATCAAAAAATAATATTGCAGAAAATGTATATATTACATTATCCCGTGTTGACTTAGCCAATATGGTAGGGACAGCAAGGGAAACATTAGCCCGTATCCTGCATGATTTTAGGGAAGAGCAGCTTATTGTGATGGAAGGAAGAAAAATAGAGCTGAAAGATATAGAAAGACTGACACGTATCGCTAATCTTTAACAAAAGATGATAATGTCTTTGGATATTTTGAGGATTTTTTTGATTCATAATGGTTAGGGAATAATTTTATACTGAGAGTTATTTCTCTTCTATAATTATTTCTAGTTTCCATTGCTTAAAGAAATGACGTATATTTAGACATAAGGGGAAAGAATGAACATATTCCCACAATTTATAGCTGGCCTCTACTGATTATCTTGAGGATCTTATAACGGAAATGAAGAGAAAAGGTAGCCGCTATTCCTATCTACTTATGGAATATTATCGGGATTTTTCTGAACTTCATTTACAAGAAAATACTTTTATATTAGATAAAGAAATCAAAACTTATGAATCCCAAATTATTTTTACTGCTTCTGCTGTTTTTACTGGGAAGCTGTGCTACAACACACGATCTATCAAGCTGCATACATTCAACAAATGCCGGGTTTTTACACGGATTTTGGCAAGGCATAATCTCTCCCGTTTCTTTTGTGCTAAGCTTATTTGAAAAAGATATCACCGTCTATGAAGTTGCCAATAATGGTAATTGGTATAATTTCGGGTTTGTACTAGGATGTTATGTCACTTTTAAAGGCAGTAATGAAGGAGCTAAAAAATTTGCTAAGAAATAATCCTTAAGAGTCTGAAATTCATTAAATTCGACTCAATTTATACTGCGTAAACCGAGTCGTTAAAATAAAAATCTATTTGAATTTTATTAAAAAACTCCTTTAAAACTTTTTGAATGCATGAAAAGTATATTTAACAATAAGGATGAAATTCCAACATTAGATCAATTGAAAGAAGCCTTGGGTGATACTTATGACCTATGGCAAAGCCTTGAGAAATTCACTCATCAACATGACCACAATTCAAGGTCAGAATGGTACATGCAGTGGGAAGTGGAATAAGGATTGAGGTCAGAGATCGATTGCATTGTAAAGATATTGAAATAAAGATTGCTTACTGAAATCTTGTTCCAAAGAAAAGACTATAAAGGGATGACGCCCATTACAGGCATTTTGTCTGACCACCAATCAAATAGCCCGCCTGTGCAAGGTTTTTATCATAAATATGCTGAAAACTGTAGATTAAATTTTTAATGTTAAACTTTAAATTTCAGAACTAGGTTAAAGATGTATCACTACTTTTGTTACATTAAGCTTTTTTAAATACTATCAATGTGGCAGCTTGTCTCTGAAATATCCATACACCCAGGTTCCGAAAACAGCACTCAGCAAAGTAATAATAACTGCAAAAGCTCCCATTCCGATCTGTGCAAAAAGAGGTCCCGGACAAGCGCCTGTAATGGCCCAGCCAAATCCGAAGATTAAACCTCCGTAAATTTGTCCTTTGTTAAAAGTTTTAGGAGCAATTGAAATTTTTTCTCCGTAAATGGTTTTTATTTTGAATTTTTTAATCAGCCAGACGGAAATCATCCCAGTCACAACTGCGCTTCCAATCACGCCGTACATATGAAATGACTGCAAACGAAACATTTCCTGGATTCTAAACCAACTGATAATTTCAGCTTTTACAAACACGATTCCGAATAAAATTCCTACCAAAAGGTATTTCAAATTGTGATACCATTTGTGCTGAATTTGACTTTCGTTGGTACAAATGGTATCTTGGTGACGTATATCTGTTTCTTTTATCATTATTAAATACATTTAGAGTGAAAGAATGATGGGCAAAATCACATTTGCCATTAAAAAACCGCCGATCATAAAGCAGATTGTTGCTACTAAAGACGGCCATTGAAGATTGGAAAGTCCCATTATCGCATGTCCGCTGGTGCAACCTCCTGCGTATCGGGTTCCGAATCCTACCAAAAATCCGCCCCCGACCATTGTTATGAAACCTTTTAGGGTTAAAAGATTTTTAAAATTCATTAATTGAACAGGAACGAGGTTGCTGTAATCTGTAATTCCGTAGGCTGCCAATTCGGTTTTAAGGTTTGAATTGACTGTAATTTCTCCGGGATTCATCAGAAAATGGGCAGCAATCATTCCGCCGAAGAAAATTCCGAAGACAAAAAATAAATTCCACAATTCTTTTCTCCAGTCATATTTAAAAAAATCAATATCAGCCGGAATACAGGCTGCGCAGATATGACGCAATGATGAACTGATCCCGAAAGATTTATTGCCTAAAATTAATAGTACGGGAACGGTAAGACCGATGAGCGGACCTGCAACATACCACGGCCAGGGTTCTTTTATTAAATCTAACATTAATTATTTTTGTTTAAATTGAGTTTAACATTTTACTTTGACAAACGAAATCGCTTTTATGAACACCGGTTTGTGTGATTGCATTGAATCCGCCTTCAATTTCGGTAAAATTCCGGTAACCTCTTGCCAGAAGAATGCTCGCCGCCATCATACTTCGATAACCACCTGCACAATGAAGATAAAAATGTTCGGTCGGTTCAATATGATTAATCCACTCATTGACGTAGGCTAAAGGCTTATTGTAGGATTCATCAACGTGCTCTGCCTGATATTCGCTTTCTTTTCTAACATCGATAATTGTAACCTTTTTATTTTTAATTTCATTTTCAAACTGCTGTGCGGAAATTCTGTTTACCGTATCCGTTTCTTTTCCGCTGTTTTTCCAGGCTTTAAAACTGCCTCTCAGAAAACCTAAAACATTGTCAAACCCTACTCTACTCAATCTCGTAACCGTCTCTTCCTCATTATTTTCATCGGTAATTAATAAAATTGGTTGTTTTACATCTACAATCAAAGCTCCGACCCACGGTGCAAAATCGCCGTCTAATCCTATGTTAATGGATTGAGGAACAAAACTTTTTGCAAACTCATCATTATTTCTAACATCAAGAATCAAAGCTCCTGAATGCTCTGCCATTTCCTGAAATTCTTCAGGAGAAAGACTGTGGAGACCCTTAGACAGTACCTCATCAAAACTGTCGTACCCTTGTTTATTCATCGTAACATTCATCCCAAAATAAGCTGGCGGAGGAAGAAGCCCATCTGTAATGGCTTTTATAAAGCTTTCTTTATCTTTTTGGTTGAGCGCATAATTGGTCTTCTTTTGATTTCCTAATGTATCTACTGTTTCTTTCTGCATATTCTTTCCACAGGCAGAACCAGCTCCGTGGGCCGGATAAACGACAACTTCATCGTCCAGAGGCAGAATTTTTTGGTATAAACTATCATAAAGAAGTCCTGCCAGCTCTTCTTGGGTCATATTCGCTGCTTTCTGAGCCAAATCAGGACGACCGACATCTCCCAAAAATAGAGTGTCACCACTAAAAAGTGTTTTTTCCGCCCCATTTTCATCGATTAATAAGAAGGAAGAGCTTTCCATCGTATGTCCAGGAGTATGTAAAACTTTAATCTTGATTTTCCCGATTTCAAAGATTTCTCCGTCTTTAGCAATGATAGCTTTAAACTCAGGATTTGCTGTTGGTCCGTACACGATTGGCGCATTTGTTTTTTTGCTCAGATCGATGTGACCGCTTACAAAATCTGCATGGAAATGGGTTTCAAAAATATATTTTAACTTTACACCATCTTTTTCTAATCTTTCAATATAAGGATAGGTTTCTCTTAGGGGATCAATGATTGCTGCTTCATTCTGAGAAACGATATAATAAGCTCCCTGAGCCAGACATCCTGTATAAATCTGTTCTATTTTCATTTTTATTATTTTATATACTGCAAATTTCTATTTTTCATTTTGCTCCTACAGCCACTTTTGTTACATAAGAATTGTTAAAGAAAAAGTTCCTTAATAATAATATAAATTCCCATCGCCAGAATAAACCATCCGAACGCAGGTTTTAGTTTTTTACCATCAATTTTTTTGGATAATTGTGCTCCAATGAGGATGCCAGTAATGGCAATTGCAGAGACTGTTCCCAAGAAACCCCATTCGATTTTAAGATGATTCATTGATGAAAAAAATCCGATCAGCGAATTCAAAGAAATAATGACTAGAGAAGTTCCGATAGCAACTTTCATAGGCGTTTTTAACAGATTGACTAATGCCGGAATAATCATAAATCCGCCTCCTGCACCTACCAAACCAGTCAGAATACCAACAATTGAGCCTTCTCCTGCGGCCAAAATTATCTTGCTTTTTACTGAATGAACGGTTTCAGTTTTCAATTCTAAACTTTTCTGTATCATTTTATAGGAAGAAACCAACATTAAACCGGCAAAGATCAAGAGTAAAAACATATCTTTGGTAATCACCCAATTGTTGATATGAAATACTTCGTTAGGAATTAAAGGTAAAAGGTAATTCCGTGTCAGAAAAATGGAAATAATGGACGGGATTCCGAAAACGAAAACTGTTTTCAGATCAACCAGACCTTTTTTAAAATAAGAAAAAGAACCAACCAAACTGCTGATTCCGACAATGAAAAGGGAATATTCTGTAGCGAGAAAAGCATCAATACCAAACAAATATACCAGAACAGGAACGGTAAGAATACTGCCGCCGCCACCTATTAACCCTAAAGAAATGCCTATAAAAACCGATGCTACATATCCAAAAATTTCCATTTTTCAACTTTTATGAAGCAAAAATGGATATATCCGGTAATCTGTACCGCTACTTTTGTTACACAACAAAAGTTAAATAGAATCGGAAAGGGTGATCTTGTTTCTTCCCAATTTCAATTGACCGGAATCTTCAAGCTGTTTCAGAAGTCTTGACACGACTACCCTGACTGTTCCCAATTCATTAGCAAGTTGTTCATGGGTAATAATAATGGTTTTGGATTGGGATATTTCAGATTTTTTACCGAGAAGATTCAGTAGTCTTTCATCCACTTTTTTGAAGGCAATAGCATTGATGATATCCAATAATTCTTCAAAACGTTTATGATACAACCTGAAAATATAATCCAGCCATTCCGGGTATTCTTTGATGAATAAAGTAACTTTATCCATGGGTAAAAAAAGAATTTCGGATTCTTCCTCCACTTCGGCTTTTACGATGCTTTTTTCATTGTGCATCCCTCCGAGAAACGACATTATGCAGCTTTCACCTGCTTTGATGTAGTAGAGTAAGATCTCCCGCCCATCTTCTTCCGTCCGGATTACTTTTAACAATCCTTTCATTACAATCGGAATGGAACGTATGGAAGCATTTTCATCCAAAATAACATCTCCTTCCTGATATGTTTTTCTGATCCCGTTCTGGTACAGTTTATTCATTAATTCTTGGGAAGAACTGAATTCGGAAGATAATATGCTATGTCTCATTGTTTGGGAAATATTGAACTAATTTACGGTTATTTGGTGAATTCCTATAGTAGTCCGTAAAGATACCGTGAACTATTTGAGCTTAATTTCAAACTATTTTTACAACTTCTAATACTCCAGTACTGGTGTAGGCAGGAACAGTCCCAAGTATCTTTTTGAATGTACGTATCCAAAGTAAGTTTTATATTACAAATTGCCATGTAATTGCCAGATTTCGCCCTTCACCTGCACAGACTTATCAAAAGCGGTAGCTATGAAGTATTTTCAACAGATAGATAGGGTTAGAAGCAGCTATTTTTACAATATATAGAAGCAACTTATTTTCAGTAATCGATAAAGCTGATAGCACAGTTAATTTATGTTTATTTTTGGACAAAATATTATAGGAGTGAAAACATTTCCAAAAGAAAAAATTTTAAAAGATGACAAGTTAATGTTTGCGAAGTGGAAGACGAATATCGTTTCTACCAAACAACTTATACTGATGCAGGAAAACGCATTTGTTATTGTTACAAAAGGCAAAAAGATTATATTCCATGATGAGAAAATACTGGAGGTAAACAATAATCAAATTTTACTCCTAAAAAAGGGTGTATATACAATGACTGAATATCTTGCAGAAGATGGTTTCTTTGAAGCAATTGTTATCTATTTTAATAAGGCGTTGATTAGGCAGGCAAATTTACTGTTAAACAGTATCCATCAAACCCACTGGCTACCCCCAGAAATGCTAATACTTGATAAAAACAGGATTATGGACAGTTTTGTAACCCAGTATTTTAGTTATATCAAAGAAAACGAAAATACCCGCGCCCTTCTTGAATTGAAAGTAGTGGAACTTATTTACCTCATTATAAAAAGGAATCCAAATTCTAAGGATTTTTTTAATTCTATCGGACAGCAAAGTAGTGATTTGTCGGATTTGATGGAGAAAGTCTATAAGGAAAATTATACCATCGACCAGCTTGCCCGGTTGTCAAATCGCAGTTTATCTGTTTTTAAGCGTGAGTTTAACAGTATTTTCGGTTCTTCCCCTGCCAGATGGATACGGACTCGTAGATTATCGGATGCCCGTGTATTGTTGTCCCACACAGATAAAAGTATTTCTGAAATCGCATTTGCATGTGGTTTTAACACACTTTCCCAATTTGATAAGTCCTTTAGAAAACACTTTCACAAAACCCCTTCATCTATGCGAACCGAGACGACGGACCAAATCGACAAAACATAGAGCCTTTACGGCAATAGTTTTTCTTTGCTTCCCAATAACTTTGCTGGACAATAAATTATACCGCTTCAACTTCCTCAAACCGTAATATGTTTCAAGAAATGGAGTATAAAAAATTAGTCTTATGTACAAGTATAGAACGGAAAAAGTAAATTACCTGAGTGAGCAAGTGAAAATCTGCGCATTGCAGTACATTCCAGAAAAAGACGGAAAATGTCCTGCAATTATAATGGCGCATGGCTTTGGACTTACCAAAGAAGCGTACATTGACAAGTTTGCAGAGAAATTTGCAGAAAACGGTTTTGTCGTCATTCTTTTTGATTACCAGAATTTGGGCGAAAGTGATGGCTATCCACGACAGGAGATCAATCCATTTTCTCAGATTGATGATTACAAAAACAGCATTACATATGCCTGCACACTAGATAAAGTTGATAAGAATAAAATAGGGATCTGGGGAACAAGCTTCTCCGGTGGGCACGTCATAGTGACTGGAGCAACAGATAAACGAGTCAAGTGTATCGTATCACAGGTCCCTACGATTAGTGGCTTCCGTTCAGCACAGAGAAGAATGTCCATCGAAAATGAACCAGCTTATTGGGATATTGTTGCACAAGATAGGCTTAATCGTCTTCGGGGTGAAGAACCTATGATGAGAAAACTTGTAGGCGAAAAGAACGAAAATCCACTTTATCCGACAAATGATGCCTTAGAGTATTATATGGGAGCGTTTAAATTGTCTTCAACTTTCCGCAACGAAGTAACGCTTCGGACTACTGAATATAGTCGCATGTATGAACCAAGTATATATCTGTCTCGCATCAGCTCCCCTATCCTTTTTATCGTTGCGCTACGTGATATTATCACACCTACAGACCTTTGCTTAGATGCCTATGAGAAAGCCTTACAGCCCAAAGAATTGGTCACCATTCCCGACGGACACTTTTCCCCTTATATCCAGCACTTTAATATCGCTTCAAAATCGGCGGTTGATTGGTTCCTAAAATTCCTTTAGGATTTTTAGGTCAGTAATATACTTTTAATGTTGGTAATCCATGACATGATCCAATTGTCCCTCCAACAATAAAAAACTGATAAACAATGGTTTAAAATAAACTCTAAGCTTTATTGTCAATTTTTTTATTATGTACATTAAAATTCGATCAATGTCAGCAAGAGATTGGTTCAAAGAGAATACTGTCGAGATCACATGACAGAATTACTGTAATTTTCGGAATGGGACACGAAATAGGACATATAAATCGTGACCTATTTTGATTTTTTTTAATACCTGAGCTAAAACAAAAAATACTGCAAACATTAATATTTACAGTATTTTAGCTTATTTTGGTTGCTTACTTTGTGACCGCAGAAGGATTCGAACCCTCACTGTCGGAGCCGAAATCCGAAGTTCTATCCATTAAACTATGCAGCCGTTTTCATCAGTAGTAAATAATGATCAATCTCAATACCGTTCCTATGATTCCGAGTGCGAAAATACTGATTTTTTTACAATTTATAAAGTCTGGTAAAAGTTTAATTCCAAAAATCATTGACAGTGCAGCCGCTTCAATACCCTGCAAAAGAAACTGATCATTACAAATAGTTAAAATTCAGTTAATTAAAAAGAAGCTGTAACATTCAAAATGAATTCCGGACCTATAGGAAAACATATTTCAGAATTTACAGACCAAAAATTATGAGAAATAAAATATTATCCGCCTTTTTGTTGTTTTGGACGGCTGTTTCCTTTGCACAGAATACCCCATCCAATGATGAATATGCTAAATCTAAAGAAATCATCAGGGACCTCGACTCTATAGTCTCGCCCAATGGCATCCAGGAAAGCTATCCTGTCACTATAGGAAATATAAAACAGCAGGTATATGTAAGGGGACAGAATAAAGAAAATCCCATTATCCTGTTCGTCCATGGAGGTCCGGCTTCACCTGTCAGTCCTGTCATGTGGATGTTCCAGAGACCTATTGAGGAATATTTTACGGTGGTGAACTATGATCAGAGAGCCGCCGGAAAAACCTATGCTATTAATGACACCGCTAATTTAGGGAATACCATACATATCGACCAATATGTAAAAGATGCTATTGAGCTGGCTGAATACATTGAGAAAAAATACAAAAAGAAAAAAGTGATACTGATGGGGCACAGCTGGGGAACTATTGTTTGCATGAATGCAGCATTGAAAAGACCCGATCTGTTTTATTCATATGTAGGCATCGGGCAGATCATCAACACAAGAGATAATGAGCGTTTGAGTGTAGAGTATGCTTTAAAAGAAGCTACCCGTTTAAAAAATGATGCAGCTATCAAAGAATTGAAATCCATTTCACCCTATCCCGGAAATCAGCCGATAACCAGAGAAAGAATCATCATTGCAAGGAAGTGGCCGCAATATTATGGCGGGCTTACTGCATTCAGAAACAATTCGAGATATTATTTTCAGGCCCCTCTTCTCTTCTCGGAATATTCGGAAAAGGATCTTGATGCCCTTGGTGCAGGAAGTCTTTTTACATTGGGAAAACTGCTGCCCGAATTTTTAAATGTTGATTTTAAAGGGGTAAAAAACTTCCCGATTCCTGTTTTTATGTTTATGGGACGCCACGATTACACCACTCCTTCCGAGCCTACCCACACGTGGCTGCAAAATGTAAAAGCTCCTGCGAAAAAAGGAATCTGGTTTGAGAATTCAGCCCATCTGATTCCCTGGGAAGAGCCTGGAAAAATGCTGGTGACTTTATTGAATGACGTTCTGCCAACTGTCAAAGACAAGTAATGGATAGAAGTATTTAAGCCTTAAAAAGATTTCTTTTTAAACCATTAAGGAGAATGAATTTAAGGTTCTCTCAATACTCTTAACAACTTACTCTATGTTAATAAGTTCAAAATAAAAGTTTGATATAAAAAAGCCTTACATCGAATAATGTAAGGCTTTTATTTTATTGAATATCTTAAAGTTTAGAAGGTAATTTTCACCCCTCCAAGAATCTGTGCACCCAGTACTTTATAACCTTTATACGTCTGGTAATTCGAGTTCAGAAGATTATTTCCGATGGCGAAAATACTGAAGTTTTTATGAAATTTATATTCTGCAGAAAGGTTTAAATCTGCATACCCTCCTACTTTATCATTCCTGTTTTCCGTAGACTGGTACATCAGGTCCGGATTAGCAACTCCTTCAATGGCAAAAGAATTCGTCGTTCTGTCGCTCGCGAAAATCCCTTTGAATCCTAACAGTAGTTTTTTATCCAGCATGGTATATTTCGCTCCGATACTTGCATTAAACAAAGGAACATTATAAATATCCTTGTAATTTTTAAGATCGTATTTTGTAAACTTTAACTCTGCGTCCAAAATCAGGTTCTCCAGAGGGAAATACTGTACACTACCTTTAATATCGCTTACATTTCCATCATCATACACCGCTGAGAATGTATTGGCAAAATTATAGGCGGAACGGTTCAGAGTATAGGTATTATCAAACAGGTTATTGGCCTGGAAAAACATGATATTGTTGATCTTTCCATAGCCTGCAGAGAAGTCATATTTGAAGGTTTCATCAATATCACCTCTCAAACCTGCATAAAAATGATATTTAGTCTCTGTAGGAGTTAAAAACTGGTCAGAAACGATGAATGGGTTCGCCTGCAAAAGATCCCCATATGTATTAAGCTTCAAACCGCCGTCTACTCCTCCGTAGAATTTAAATTCTTTGGCAGCGGCAAACTGGAACTCAGCCTGTGGAAACCAGTAAGTTTTATTATTTTTTACTTCTCCTCCGATTATATCGCTGGAATTTTTAGCATTCAGGAAAGAGAATGTAGATCCCAGCATTAAATAGGAATCCCCTTTTGTGAAAGTCACTTTCGGATCTAAAGTTGTATTGAAGAAATTGGATGAATTTTTATCCCTGATCGCAAATTCCGATTTCACAGCTTCGATTCCTACTCCCAGATCTGCATTTAAATTAATTCCTGATTTCCCGATCTCCACTGCATGCTTCGAAAGGTTCGCCAAAATGGAAACCTGGTTTTCCTGTGCATCGAAATGATCTTTCAGAAAAGAGGATTTTACCCTTACATCATTTAAGATCTCATTCGAATAAAAATCATAGTATCCGTTCACTTTGAACTGATTCACTCTTTGCTTCAAATCTACATCTGCAGCAGGCTCTAAGGCATAAATTCCGTAATACCTGTTATTATCCAGTCCATACTGTGCATTCAGGTTGAATTTCCCTTTTTCGCCGTATGAATTTAAGTAAGCCCCGATTGCTGTAGAACTCTGCTTGGAATCCCAGGCATATTCCTTTTTCAGACCCAAAGTGGAAAGGAAATGGAAATCTGCCCCTACTTCCAGTTTATTTTCAAGGGTTTTGGAAATATTGGCGTCTGCGAGGATTTTTCCGAAGTTCCCCATTCCGAACTGCAGGTAATTATTTTGAGCCGTCCCTTCAAATTTCGGGGTCACATCCTGTCCCTGAATGGTTGAAGTTTTAAAATCCGAAACCGCAGGCACATCCGTAATGGTATATTTTACAGGGTTCTGGGATTTTTCTTCCGGCGGATAATTTTTAATGGTTTCCACAGAAGTCTTCTTCTTCTCGATCTTCTTCACTTCCGGTTCCCGCTTCTTGTTAAGAATCAGTTTTTCCTCCTTGATCTGGGCAAACGCAAACTGCGAAAACCCTAAAAATAATATGGATAAAAATTGAATTTTTCTGTTCATTATTTTTTGTATTTAAGCATTTACATAAAACATATTGATGATTTTTCATGAATACATTCTACATGAATACAGTAGTACATTTACTTTTTAATCTGCTTTTTAACTTCTTTTGCTTCCGCCACGATCTCAGGGAAATCCTTATAGTTCTCAATGATCTGGTCGCAGGTATAACTTGCCTGATAATTATCCTTCAGTCCGATATAGTTCTTAGCCATCAGCACCAGGGCTTTTGCACCCCAATAATCTTCCGAAGCATAATTGTTTGCCAGCTTAAAGATAGTTTCGTTTGAAGATTTGAAAGCCTTTCCTTTATTCTGATAATAAGCTTTGGCATATAAAGCTTCTGCAGCCACAGAGGTGTTGGATGATTTTTCAAGGGAAGTATAGGCAGCCTGTGCATCTTTATCTTTCCCTGAATTCATTAAGCTTCTCGCTTTAATTACCTTCGCTGTTTCAATAACCGCAGCTGAGTTTTTAGAGTTGGCAATAACTGCATTAGCTAATTTTTCAGCTTCAGAGAAGCTTTTCTCACCGGCATATATTTTCATCAGCTCCACATTGGCGTAGTTCTTAATGTTGATATCGGAAGAGTTCCTGATGTTCTCAAGATATTTTTTAGCCTCTGCCGTGTTGCCCTGTGCTGTAAAGATCTGCGCAAGACGGGTCTGTGCATCATCCTGGTAATCGTTCTGTACAGCAGCCACTTCCTGCAGTACAAGAAGCGCTTTTGTAGAGTTGTTGGTCTGATAGTAGCTTTCCCCCAGCTCGTATTTAGCCTGATAAAGCCCTTCCCCTGTAGGATTCTGAGTTAAATATTTTTCGTAGTAAGAAATGGCATTTTTGTAGTCTTTCTTGGTAAAATACTGTTTTCCGGTAGAAAGGTTGATTTCATCAATTTCAGAGGCATCTACATTCACACCTATATTCTTCGCAAAGCTTTCATACCCGGAAACATCACCATTCTTTGTGAAAATTGGTTTTGCCGCCTGAACGATTTTTTCCGCATAAGCCGTATTTTTATACTGTTCTCCTAAAGATTTAAGCTCAGAAAGTGCTTTATCACTTTGGTTCTGGTCGATATAATTTTGTGCCCTGTAAATGGATGCATTGGCAACAAGGTCTTTATCCGAAGAAGTTTTGATCACTTTGGCAAAAGCGTCATTGGAGTTCGCAAAATCATCCTGGGCCGCATATGCCGTTCCCATTTCGTACTGGGCATCGTCGTAATATTCGGAATCAGGGTATTTGGATAAAAGATTTTTTAAATTGTTGATTTTCGCCTGTGTATCTCCTTTAAATCCTAAAGCCATTGCTTTCTGGTATAAAGTATAATCTGTGGCATCTTCGTTTTTATTGTAAATCGCAATCGCTTCATTCAGGTCATTGTTGGCATAATGAATATCTGCCAGACGAAGTTCCGCATCATTTTTGAATTCAGGCTTTGGATTATTCAGGTACTGCTTGAAATAGGTCTGTGCCTGGTCGAATTTTTTAGATTTGAAATAAGCATAACCCAGATCATAAGGCAATTGCTGTTTTTCCGGGAAATTTTCATTAAGCAGCTTTTCATAACGGGCAATGGCAGACGGATAATTCCCTTTCTGGTAATACACCTGACCTAGCCAATACAATGCCCTGTTGTAAAATTCTTTATTGATATTGAACCCTAAGCTTCTCAGGAAATACGTTTCCGCTTCGTCATAATTCCCTTTGTTGAATTCCTCAGTTCCCAGTAGATAGGAAACCTCCTGATCCACCTTATTGATTTCAGGAGTGGAATCCTTAAGTCTGTCGATGGCATTAAGGGTTTCTTTATAATTCCCAGAATATAAGTAAGACTTCACAAGAAGTGATCTCATTTCCGTTGCATTCGCATCATTCTGATTGTTGTTGATATAGCTCTGAATTACTGCAGAAGGGCTCTCAAACGGGTTTCCGATATCATAGCTCAATTTGGCGTATTGTTCGTGCGCCAGTTTTTTAACTTTTGCATCGTAGTCCATCTGGTAAGAAGAACGGAACGCCGAAAGGGCTTCCTGCTTCTTGTCTACAGCCAGATAGGCATTTCCCAACTGGTAGTAAGCATTCTGGGCCAAAGCCGAATTACTGTTGATAAGCTGGTTATAATAAGAAACCGCTTCATCATACTTTTTCAGCTGGGCGGCTACAAACCCCATTTCATAGAGATCATTTTCAGAAGGGTTCTGCTGAACATTCAGGTAATCTTTCAAATGAGGATACGCTGAATTGTAATCATTCTTCATGAAATAACTTTCCCCAATGATCTTATGAACCTCCGCTTTATATGCATCTGAAATATCTTCATTCAGAAGTGCTGTTCCTTCGGTGATAGCCTGGTCGTAATTTTTGTCATTATAGTACATCTGCACATAATAAGGACGCACCAGCTTGGAGAATTTCGGCTGGTCTTTCACAGAGTCGAAATACTGGAAAGCCTTATCGCTCTGCCTGTTTGAATAGTAAAGGTGACCCAGCATATAGGCAATATCTCCTTTCTGGGATTCATCAGCCGTTTTATAAGCTTCTTCCAGCGCATCTGTAGCGCCTTTGGTATCGCCCATCATAAACTTAGCATAGCCTAGTTTCAGAATATACTGTGTATTTTCTTCTTTGGAAAGTTGGTACTGATTTACTTTTTTCAGTGTTTCCAAAGCTTTTTCGAAATCTTTTTTAGCCAGATAATAATCCGCCAGAGGAAGATTAGCCTGGGCAAAATAGGCTGAATTCGGATATTCTTTCATGAAGGCTGTTAACCCTTCTTCCGCATGATTTTTCTGGAGAATTACCCCGATCACATTATCAAAAAACTGCGCTGCTTCTTTTCTCGATTTGGACAGATTCTGGTTATAGAAGTACTGTCTGGCATATTCGAACTGGGAAGCATTGTATATTTTAGTCTGATAAAGATTTTCGGCGAGATTGAACCTGTAATTTTCTTTCTGTGTAAAGTACTGTGACTGTTGCGCTTCGGAAATTCCGAAATAGAGCACGGCAGCTGAGAGAAGGATTTTTTTTGAATTCATTCTTTTTCTGAATAAAAAGATTAGTCTATATAAGTTAACGAAAATATTAAAAACTTATTGTTTAAGCAACTTTTAAAGGTTTAATAACATAAATTAACAATTAATTACATTTCACTCTCTGATGATAAAAAATGATTAATTTAGTCCTTAAAAATTTGAAAAGATTTTAATTTAGAATTCTCAAAAGAACATTTTGACCGAACCCTTTTTCCAAAGCAGCTAAAAACATACCATTACATGAAAATTAGAATACTTTTAGCATTAATTTTTGCTAACCTGGTGCAGGCTCAAAAATTTTACTTCCCTAAAACAGCAGTGACCGACTCTGTCGTTCTGGAAAAAAAAATGCCGCTGCTTGCTTCAAAACTGATGACACAGCCGCAACTGCTGAAATTAAAAAAAACAAGCAGTATTACGTTTTCGGATAATCTTTTCCGACTGCAGATGGTAGCGAAGGATTATAAAAAATCTATTGTTACCTTATCAGAGTACCGGAGCGAATTTGCTGATCATAATATGGCAGGGAACAAATTCATTGCCTATGAATTCTACAGCCTGGCAAAACTAGCTGAGGAAAAAGAAAAAATACCTTTTCATGATGCCCTTGAAAAATCATTTAATAAAAAATATGAAAGTCTTCCTGATCAGTTGATCACTAAAGTAAATACGGCTGTTGATGGAGATGTGATTGCCGCAAGAAAACTTCTTAAAGAGAGTCTGGACAAGCAAAAAGATAAGGACAGTATAGATTACAGCTCTGCTTTAGCTTTATGCAAAAATTATCTGAACTATAAAACCTATTCCAGTCTTAAACCTCAGATCATGCAGCTGGTAGAAGCAAAAGATAAGGAAAAATTCATTATTGAAACAAAAGATTTAAAAACAAAAAACGGAAACACCCTGACCATCACCATCGTCAGAAAAAAAGAAAATACATCCCCTCTTCCTGTTATTCTTACCAATAACATTTATGCCGGACCTTTCGATGCCTATTTCGGGAAAAGAGCCGCCGTTTACAATTATGTTGGCGCTGTTGTCAATACCCGCGGCAAAAGAAACAGTAGTGATGAAAACAACCCTTTTGAGCATGAATCACAGGATATTTATGAAGTCATCGACTGGGTTAGCAAACAGCCATGGAGCAACGGCAAAGTCGGAATGATAGGCGGCAGCTACTTAGGTTTCAGCCAATGGGCGGCAGTAAAGAAACTGCATCCTGCCTTAAAAACAATTGTCCCTCAGGTTGCCGTAGGAATCGGGATAGATTACCCTGCCCAAAATAATATATTCATGAGCTATATGCTACAGTGGATCAACTATGTAACGAACAATAAGCTTACAGATGAAGCGGATTTCAATAATGCCAAGAAATGGGACTCCATCAATACCGCATGGTACAAAAGCGGAAAATCATTCAGGGCTCTGGATACCATAAGCGGGAAGCCTAACAAGATATTTCAAAGGTGGCTGGATCATCCGGGATATGATGAAAACTGGCAGAAAATGGTTCCTTACAAAGAGGATTTTGCCAACATCAACATTCCTATTCTAACGACCACGGGATATTATGATGATGATCAGATTGGGGCACTATCCTATTTTAAGGCCCATCATCAATATAATAAAAATGCCAATCACTATCTGGTCATAGGTCCTTACGATCACGGTGGTGCGCAAAGTTTCGGATTCACTTATGTTGCCGGCCGGCCGATAGACCCTGCGGCAAGGATAAGCATTGATGACCTGGCTTTCTCATGGTTCGATTATATCCTGAAAAACGGTAAAAAACCTGAAATTTTAAAAGACCGGATCAATTTTCAGGTAATGAATACCAATACATGGAAACATGTTCCCACTCTGGAGAACATGCATAATTCAACCATTAAATTCTATCTTCAGGATCGTAAAGATGCTTCGTCAGTTTTTAATCAGCCTGCCAAGAAAAGTTTCACTGAACAAACCGTTGATTTTAAAAACAGGGATCAAAAAGACACTTATCATCAAGTAAGTAAAACAGACAGTGTAAAAACTACGAACTCTGTTTATTTCGAAAGTGAAGTTCTGAATAAAGACCTTATTATCAGTGGAAACCCGGGCGGATTTTTCAATGTTTCCATTAACAAGAAAGATTTCGATACAGATATGTATTTATACCAGATACAGCCTGATGGAAAAACATTTTTGCTATCAACCCATATCGTAAGAGCGAGCTATGCAAAAGACAATGCTGTCCGTCAGTTACTTGAACCTGGTAAAATAGAACAGATTCCTATAAAAAATTCAATATTCATCAGTAAAAAGATAGAAAAAGGAAGCAAACTGGTTTTGTTGGTGGGTGTGAATAAAACCCCAAGCTGGCAGATCAATTATGGAACCGGCAAGGATGTAAGTGATGAAACCATAAAGGATGCCGGTGAGCCACTGAAAATAAAATGGTACAATGACAGTTATGTGGAAATACCTATTTATCAAGAGTAAAGGCATTTAACTTATAAATTTTCGCATTTTTAACTAAATATTAAGAGGACGGATAACATCAAAATAAAAAATCATTACATTTGCTTTTTTTCAAACTCAAATAAATATTGAATGAATCAACTTTTCAGAAGGAAAAACTATTCAGAAACAGATACATCTACCAGCCTACTAAGGGTTCTGGGTGTTTGGGATATTGTTTTTTTTGGTATTGCGGCCATTATTGGAGCAGGAAGTTTCAGCAGCTTAGGTGAAGCGGTTTTCAGGGGTGGCCCCGGAGTTATTCTATTGTATTTAATTTGTGGTTTTGCCTGCGGTTTTACAGCGTTATGCTATGCTGAATTTGCCAGCAGGATTCCTACGGCAGGTTCTGCATACACTTATGCCTACGCCAGTTTCGGGGAACTGATTGCCTGGGTTATCGGATGGGCGCTGATCATGGAATATTCATTCGGGAATATTTACGTAGCCTTTTCCTGGTCAGATTACTTTACCAGCTTCTTAGGACGTCTGGGAATGCATATCCCTGATTATCTTACCTGCAGCTATACGGAAGCAAGAAAAGCCGTTCAATACGGTTCCGAAAACAAAGAACTGTTAAGTGCATGGAATACAGCACCCCTGATCGGCAACCTGAAATTCATCCTTGACCTTCCCGCATTGGTGATCAACGGCCTTATTACATGGCTTTGTTATGTAGGGGTAAAGGAAAGTAAGAATTTTAATAATTCTTTGGTTATCTTAAAATTAGCAGTCATTGTTTTAGTAATTTTAGTAGGCTTTTCTTACATCAATACAGAGAACTGGACACCCATAAATCCGGAAACAAAGGTCGCATCATTCATGCCCAATGGTTTTGCAGGAGTAATGAGTGCTGTTTCAGGGGTTTTCTTTGCTTATATCGGGTTTGATGCATTAAGTGTACTTTCTGAAGAAACCAAAGACCCTCAGAAAACACTTCCGAAAGGAATGATCATCTCTCTTGTGCTTTGTACTGTAATTTATATCGCTTTAACCCTGGTTTTAACAGGAATGGTAGATTACAGGAAGTTTGACGGCATAGGTGACCCGCTTTCATTTATATTTGAAAAATCGAATGCCAATGTAGCCTGGATGGAACTTGTGGTTTCCTTCGTAGCTATTGTTGCTATTACTACTGTATTATTGGTATTCCAGATGGGACAGCCAAGAATCTGGTATGCAATGAGCCGTGACGGGTTAATGCCTGAAAAATTCAAGACGGTACATCCTAAATACAAAACTCCTTCGTTTGCTACCATTATTACAGGTATTGCAGTAGGAGTTCCTATCCTGTTTACAGATAAAACGTTCATTCTGGATTTTACAAGTATCGGAACGATCTTCGCTTTTGTACTGGTTTGTGCAGGTGTATTAATGCTTCCTGCAAAAGAGAAGATTAAAGGCAGATTCCACCTTCCTTATATTAACGGTAAAATTATTTTTCCTGTAATTTTTATTGGAGGACTGATCGGTTTCTATTTCTGGCAGCCGGAGTTTTTTACCAATCTAATGGACTGGAAAGATCCCAAAGAAGGTGAATTCAGAGCTTCTATTTTCGTATTCATCCTGATTAATCTGGTTTTGTGCATTTTTGCTTTTATTAAAAACTTCTCTTTGATTCCTTTAATCGGGCTAAGTTCATGCTTATACCTTCTTACAGGAATGAGCCACGAGAACTGGTTCTGGTTCGGGCTTTGGTTCGCTTTAGGACTAATAATTTATTTCTGCTACGGCTATAGAAACAGCAAGCTCAGAAAAGAAACAGCGTAAGAATATCTACATCAATACATAAAAGGCAAAGTCACAAATCAGCGACTTTGCCTTTTTTCTTTTTTCTCCTTTTCCTTTTCCCTGCTTTCATCAAATCGGCAGAATTATTGCATATCTTACAACAGAACTATTAACTAATATTACCATGTCAGAAAGAATTAAAACTTACAGAGAATTCTATCAGTTCTATCTTACCGAACACAGTAAAACAGGAACAAGAATCTTTCACTTCATCGGAACCCTTTTGGTATTTGTGGTGATCTGGTATGTAATCAGTTCCGGAAAAGAACGTTTTCTATGGTACATTCCGATCTTCGGATACGGTTTTGCCTGGTTCAGCCATGCCATCATCGAAAAAAACAAACCTGCGACTTTTAAATACCCTCTCTGGTCATTAATCTCAGACTTCAGACTGTTCTTTGAACTACTGACCGGTAAACAGAAATTCAGAGGAATAGCTCCGACACCAAAGGAAACAGGAGATTCTGAAAGTATGTAAGCATATTTACTTTAACCACGAAAGTCACAAAAGCTTTTACCACTTGGATTTCTAAATTTAATGCTTAGGTTACAAATGCACCTAAGCTTTAAAAAAAATCAGATATTTCTCACAGTGAATCAATACTTTTTTTCCAGAATATCGTAATGAACGGTATTTATTATTTTCTCTGCTAAAGCATCTCCATCCACCTTGGTATGTTCCGGCCTGTAGGTGGAAAATGTAACGGTTTTGTCTTTATTAAATGCAACGTTCACTTCTTCAAGAATCTGACCTTCAACATAGAACTGAATCCTGTCATCTACTATCCTCCAGAACGAAAGCCTGGGTTCAGAAGGCGTACAGTTTCCGGAGCTTCCTTCCACATAATTATAGATGGCAAAACCATCATCCCTTATGGAATAGTTTCTCATTAAACGACAGTTGTCAAAATCCTTCACTACTTTTTTCTTATTTTCATAAAAGCCGGATTCCTTCAGTTTCCAGAATCCTGTAATATTCTCTTTCTTTAATTGTTGAGCATTGAGAAAGGAACCGACTGCCAACAGCAGGATTCCTGTATATATTTTATTCATTATTGATGCAACTATACTCTTTTTATTTGACGGTATCTGTGAGAAGATTTTTGTTTTTGGCGGCCGGGGGCCGCCAAAAACAAAAATAAAATTTTTAAAAATTAGTTAAAGTAAATTCAATATATATTTCGCAAAATGCTGATTATCAAAATTATTTAAACCTCTTTTTAAAGTTAAACTTTATCATATTCATTAAGCCTGGTTCAATGATATCAATCCCTAATCCAAAATTACTATCTGCTATTGTATGATGATCTTCCCGGAATTTTTCAAAATGATCCTGCGGGATTTCCAGATTGACGAGAGGATTATATTCTATAAAAACCGTAGCTCCGTTTTTAGTGATTTTTTTGCGGCTTTTGTAATCGAAATACGGATTGTTTATAGTACTTTCCTGAACGGTATATTTTTCCTGAGTATCAATTTTTTGATCCGTGTATAGGTTGATTTCATATTTTTCACTGTCGAAATTATGCCAGAAAGGAAGATCTTTATGCATAAAATCCCTTGCACTTGCCTTAATAACATTCCGGTCAAAATACATTAAGAAACGGTTTTTCTGGGGATCTACATAATATGGATTTTCTACTGTAGCCGTATACTGGATCCTGAATTCATTCAGTTTTTTATCATCGCTTACAATATCAATGGTGGCATCTTTAAAAATATTTCTGATATCCGTTCCGTTTCTGTCACCGGAGTAATTAAGCCCATAAAACAGAAAATTGTTCCAACTGTCTACAATTTCCCTTTTGTTGGTAGTCTTAAAATACCTTCTCATCGCATTGGCGCGGTTTCCTTTATACGTTGTGGACAATTTCAACCGGCCTGTCGTATTCTGGACATTAAACTCTACTTTTTCATCAATGCAGTAATATGGAAATTTGTATGATTTTCTTTCCTGCAATACCTGATCAGGTTTCACTCCCAGATAATGCATAAAGTAAATAAATCCGCGGTTTTCTATCAGCCCGAACTCATCCCGGACCGTAGTATCTACAAAATATTCCTGGCCTTTATAATCTATTTTTACGATTACATGATTAAAGCTCAAAAGTGATGGCAGATAATATTTGATATAATAATCCGTATTAAAATTAACAAGCACTACAGAGGAATCAACTCCTATATAATCTAAAATAACTTTCAGTAAAACACATTTGGCCTTGCAGTCGCCCTGCTTGTTCTCATAAGTGACAGAAGGCTCCTGCGGTTTGTGCCCGTTCATTTCATCAGCATTGAAAATATAATAGATATGATTCTGAACATATTCTATGGCAAACTGTAGCTTTTCATCCAAGCCGGCAACTGCATCCAGCTTTTCAGCAAGGTGAGGAGCAAAATCTTTCAGGGAATATTTACTGAAGATTTCTTCATACATGGGAGCAATATAGTTGGACAGATCCTTCCAGCTATTTTCGGTTGCAAAATCTATAAAAGGAAATATCTCACGGCTCGCATCTACATGATTGATGTAATTGACCTCTTCTATAACGAACTCCTCTCCTTTTTTTAAATGATTGATTTCCGGTTCCAAAACATTACCCTGCCCGTCTCTGAAAAAAGTTTTTTTATAAGCAATATCCTGTTCCCGGTCATTGATAAAAGTAAACTTAAAGCTCCCGTATGCCCAGTAATTATCCGGGCTTACCCATACATATTTTGAAAATTCCTTTCGCAGGAAATCACGTTCTGTAAATGTCTTCAACCGCGAATCTTCCAGAATCAGGACATCATAAAGCCTCAGATCCTTAATGGTAATATTAATCTTTTTATTACTGCTTAAAATTCCGCCGCTGCTCTGGTTCTCGCTGTCCAGCACTTTTATTTTGGTGTCCGGAATCTTATCGATCAGAACACCGTCTCTCAAAACACTGATCCTATGAATACTGTAAACTTCATTTTCTTCTACAATGACCTCCGAAACAGAAGCCCGTTCCAGATTTCCCGGCTCATTTAGCGTATAGGCCATACAGACATATTCGCTGTTTTCAGTATTGCTTGTATAATACTTTTTATCGAGAAAATAACAGTAGTCTCTTCCTTCATCAATCTGTTTCCTGGAAAATTCAGAGTCTTTTATTCTATCAATCAGCTCATGATCTTCTATATTTCCGGCCCATGCTTCAGGTTTCTGAATTTTGTAATTTTCAATTTGAATTGGATTATTCATATTATATTTTGGTAAGTATTGCTTGATTAAATTTTTAGAAGTGCTCAAATTAAAAAATAAAAAAATAAAAAGCAATAGAAGAAGTGCGTCAAAAACTTCGGCACAGTAATTGGTCCCAAAATATAAAATAAGTTTATGAAAATTATCGCAACCATTTTAAAAAGCGCTGTTCCTGCAGTAGCCCTATTCGCAATGACACAATGTACTACAATGGCTAATACTGCCGGAGCTGATGAAAAAACACTCATCGTAGGACCGGAAACTGCAGACTGTACAGGAGTAGCTCCCATGAAATGCCTGCAGGTAAAAGAAAAGGCTTCGGAAAACTGGACGAATTTCTATACAAATATCGACGGATTTACCTATGAACCGGGATATGAATATGTTTTAAAAGTAAAAACAGAAAAGATTGCCAATCCGCCCGCTGACGGATCTTCTATAAAATATACACTGATAAAAGAGGTTTCTAAAACCAAGAAATAAAAACAAAAAAACTCCCGGGATTTCCGGGAGTTTTTATTTTATTTTTAATTCAGATTAAACAGTCATTCCAATATCAATTCCTTTTATTTTCCTGTAAAGATCAGTTGCAAAATTATCAGTCATTCCTGAAACAAAGTCTATAACACCAAGCACTTTCTGGTAATCGGTCCCTTCTTCATAAACGAATTGCCTTGGAAGCAGCTTCAGAGCTTTTTTATCATAAGATTTCCTTTCATCTTCAGGTTTCAGGATCGATGGAATAAAATGGTCAAGAAGCTCATACATTACATTATAACCTGCATTTTCGATCTCCACCACGGCTTTATGATTGTAAATCTTTTCAATAGAGAATGATTCAATGTCCTGCAGAGCACGGTTCTCAGACTTATAAATATCCAGAAGCCCATTATTCAGATCACCCTGAAGAATAGCTTCAAAATTCTGTTTGTAAATTTCAAGGGATTTATTGATCAGGGCATTGATTGCTTTTGCTCTCAGATAGGAAATCTTTTCATTTTCATTAGAAATGGAAGCCAACTTATTTTTTACCTTTTCGGTATCATTGCTTTCAGATTTTATCAGTTCAAAAAACAGGTTTTCACAATCTGCAGTGGATACAATCCCCAATCTATGAGCATCTTCCATGTCAATAATATTGTAGCAAATATCGTCTGCCGCCTCTACAAGCCATACAAAAGGATGTCTTTTGAATATATAGGGTTCCTCATTTTCAAGAATGAGATTGGTGCTTTTTGCTATTTCCAGGAAAATATCTTTTTCGTTCTGAAAAAAACCGAATTTCTTTCTGTGGATCACTCCTTTTTTCTTGGCCACTGCTTCACAAGGATATTTGGCAATACTGGCAAGCGTGGAAAAGGTAAGCTGAATTCCGCCATCATCTTTTCCCTGCTGGCGCTGTGCCAGGACTCTTATGGCATTGGCATTTCCTTCAAAATTCACAAGATCTGCCCACTCTTTTTCATTAAATTTAAGCTTCAGATCTTTTTCATTTCTTTCAAAATAACTTGCAATCGCATCTTCTCCCGAATGTCCAAAAGCCGGATTTCCTACATCATGGCACAGACATGCTGCCGCAATTACGTTACCCAGATTATGCAGATAAAAATTTTTAGAATCTTCCGTAAGGTCATTTTTATAGGTATCGAAGATAAATTCGCCTATAATACTTCCCAAACTTCTCCCTACAGACGAAACTTCCAGCGAGTGGGTCAGCCTGTTGTGTACGAAAACACTTCCGGGAAGAGGAAATACCTGGGTTTTATTCTGCAGCCTTCTGAATGCGGAAGAGAAGATAATCCTGTCGAAATCTCTCTGAAAATCAGTCCTTGAAGCTTTGGTATGCGGATTGTTTCCTGTACGCTGATTCGTGAAAATCTGGTTTAAATTCATCATTTTTCAAAATTACTCCAAATTTTATTTTTACGGAATAGTATTTGAACTTTTGTTGAAAAGTAAAGCCATGCCTGAAGGACCATCCATAATTTTAATGAAAGAAAGCCTGCAGCCGTTTGTCGGGAAACAAGTGACAGAAGCTTCAGGAAATGCCAAATTCGAAAAGGAACCGCTGATTGGCCAAACTCTTCGTGAGATCCGGACGTTTGGAAAACAGACGTACCTTGTCTTAGATAATACAGCTATCCGTATTCATCTGCTGATGTTCGGATCCTACAGTGTTGATGAGCAGACAAACCCCGATAAAAGCTTGCGCCTGTCACTTCATTTCAAAACCGGAAGCATATATTTTTACACCTGCTCCGTTAAATTGGCAGATCTTGAATTTTTATCCTCGATAGACTGGGAAGCAGATATCATGAGCGATGCCTGGAGTCCTCAAAAAGCAGAAAAAAAACTGAAATCCAAACCGCAGATGATGGCTTGTGATGCCTTAATGGATCAGGATATCTTTTCCGGAGTGGGAAATATTATCAAAAATGAAGTCCTGTTCAGAATAGGCGTACAGCCTGAAAGCCTGATTGGAAAACTTCCCTCAAAAAAACTGAAAGAGCTGATTGCCGAAGCCCGAAACTACAGTTTTGATTTCCTGGAATGGAAACGGGAATTTGTTTTAAAGAAGCACTGGCTGGTCCATACCAAAACAACCTGCCCTAAATGTGGACAAAAACTTGTCAAAAAACAAACCGGCTTAGGAAAAAGACGAAGTTTTTACTGTGAAAACGATCAAAAGCTTTACTAAAAAAAGAAATCTCTTATTTACAAAATCTATTTTAGCGAATGCTTTCACCATTCGTAGAAATTGCTGGAATCGTTTTATATTTGGTCTTTAAAGCATCTGCTTGATGCATGATGGCAACCACCAACCCATAATTTTACAAAAATGACAGAAAACCCATGGCTGGATAGATGGAATGACAGATACAGCAATGAAGAATTCGCTTACGGAACAGAGCCCAATAATTATTTAAAGGAACAGTTAGAAAAATTAGAACCCGGTACTATCCTGTTTCCTGCAGAAGGCGAAGGCCGGAATGCTGTTTTTGCAGCAACAAAAGGATGGGAAGTTTTCGCTTTTGATATCAGCAATGAAGGCAAAAATAAAGCTTTACAGCTTGCTGATCATCAAAATGTCGCCATTGATTATCAGGTTGGTGAGCTTCAGACTTTGAATTTTCAGGCTGAACAGTTTGATGTTATTGCTCTTATTTATGCACATTTCCCCGCTGATATCAAGTCTCCTATTCATCGGATGCTGGATCAGTACCTGCGTAAAGGAGGAATTATTATTTTTGAGGCATTCAGCAAAAATCACCTTGATTACATTGCTAAAAACGAGAAAGTTGGCGGTCCTAAAGATATCGGATCATTATTTTCAACAGATGAGATCAAAGCTGATTTTCTCAATTACGAGATTATACAGTTGGAAGAAACGGAAATAGAGCTCAATGAAGGTTTATTTCACAATGGAACAGGCTCTGTAATCCGCTTTGTGGGAAGAAAGCTATAGTCTACCCTTCCGAATTCAGAGTTCCGCCGGCATATTTTGTAAAAAAATCGGATCGGTACACTTCACCTATAGGAATTTCAAATTCATCAATATAAATAGTGTGATTGTCAAATGAATCAATAAAATCAAGATTAACCACATACGATTTGCTCACACGGAGAAAGGCTTCACGGGAGATTTTCTGGTGGATGGTTTTGAGGTTCATAGCTGTAATAAGCTTTTGCTGCCGGGTGTGGATGACCACATAATCTTTCAGTCCTTCTATAAATTTAATATCTGAAAAACTAATCTTGTAGAATCTCCGGTCTGCTTTGATGAATAAAAAGTCTGCCGTATTAGATTCTACCGTATTTTTCACTGTGTCTTTAGACAAAAGTTCCGTATAAAGAATAGCTTTTTCTATGGCTTTTTCCAGTCTTTTGGCATCTATCGGCTTCAGCAGGTAGTCTACAGCTTCCAGTTCATAGCTTTTTAAGGCATATTGGGAATAGGCTGTGGTAAAAATAATCAGTGATTTTTTTGGCAGCATTTCGGCAAATTCCAAACCGGTTACCATGGGCATTTCAATATCCAGAAAAATAAGATCTACTTCGTTGGTTTTAAGGAAATCCAGTGCTGAAGGAGCATTGGAAAATTCCCCCAGGATTTCGGCCTTTGAGGTTTCATCGATCAGTGAACGCATTTCTGCTCTTGCCAACGGCTCATCATCTACTATAATACAGTTCATACAGGAATTTTTAAATTGACAGTATATTCTTTTTCTCCGGAAGTGATTTCAAGGCTGAAAGTATTTCCATAGAGAAGCTCAAGTCTTCTTTTAATATTGGCAAGTCCCAGTCCGCTGTAGTTGGCGTTGGATACGGTAAGACTCGGATTCATCGAATTGATACAGGTAAAATGAAGGATTTTGTTTTCAACGCTTATATCTATTTTCACGTAGCATATTTTATTGCTGATATCGAGGCTGTGCTTTACAGCATTTTCAACAAAAGTGGTAAATAAATTAGGCGGGATAAAAGTACTTTTTATTATTCTGCTTTCTGTTGCTGCATTGATATCAAAGGAAAAATTTTCTCTCCGTATTTTTTCAAGGTTAAGGAAATTGGACAAAAAATCGATCTCTGAAATAAGCAGAGTTTTCTCTTCTCCGTTTTCATACAGCTGATATCTTAAAAATTCCGAAAGCTTGACAATAACTGCCGATGCTTTTTCAGGATCCGTTCTTGTGAGAGCCTTCACATTATTGAGCATATTGAAAAGAAAATGCGGATTGATCTGGTTACGAAGCTCATTCAGCTCCATTTGTAAGGTAAGATTATTGAGTTCCGTTATTCTTTTATTATCCGTGATCCATTTTTGTAGCAGCTTTACGGTAGTTGTCGTCATAATAATCGGAATACACATCAATATCCCTTCATATAGGTTTGCTTTTTCGCTTTCCTTCTTAATATTCTCTACCCTGAAATCACCGAAGAAAAATTTAAAGCCGTAGCTTATCATATTGAGCCCGGCAACTCCCATAATGACCAGCAGAATGAGGTAGGTGATATACCTTGTTTTAAAGAAGAACTTTGGCACCAGCACATATATATTGATGTATACCATCGTAATCAGGACAGCATATACAAAAAACAAAACATAGTACTGGTAAAGCCCGGAATACCAATGCCAGAATCTGGCGCTGTACATCAGAAAAAAAAAGAAAACCAGGAATAACAGGTGCCTGCGGACTCTGAACCGGTCTTCAACCAGAAAATCCATGACAAGTGTTTCCTTAAATCTTGACGGTCCGTATTTCATAGTATTCCGTTGGTCTTAATTAAAAGCAAAAATAGAGAATAACACAGGAAATCTTTATACTATTATACAAACCCTGCCATTTTTTATACCAATTTTAACCGGGTTGGATTTTGTATAAAATAAGAGCGGTTTCGTATAAAAAAAATTTCATGTCATGGAATTATGTATTTCTTTGCCCTGAATTTTTAATGCTTATGGAATTAGCCGTTTTTCAGGAACTTACACAAGAAATAACCACAGAATGTTTTTATATGACAGAATCCCAGCAGGAAGAAAAGGTGATACAGATGATCGACCTTCACCATTTCGTGGAATGTTATCAGTCTCAGATCAGTATTTTGAATTACATCCAGCATCCTATCAATATTGTGGAAGAAAATGGTGTTAAAAAAGGAATTTTATTCTATAACCTTAAGCATTCAACCCCATACGACTGGAATATTTTTGAAGAATTTAAAAGGCAGAAACAGCTTAAGGAAGTCTGGTTTGTTTTTGTGGAAGAAGATATTGTTTCCAATACATTCCGCCACAAGGATTTTATTACCGAGAACAGTATTGAGATATTTTATGACAGGATATTCCTGTTTAGTTTTTTCCAATCCACTATCCAGGTTTTAAAATAGGTTCATGAAATATAAAAATGATGTGTGTTATCAATGGGTTCCCATCTTTGAAAACACATTAATAACAATTACCCCGATAACAATCAATAGAATTCCTATGATGGCCGGAAGGTCAGGAACCTGTTTAAAGGCAATGATCCCAATCATGGTTATAAAGACAATACCTACTCCGGACCATATGGCATAGGTTATTCCTACAGGGATATGGCGCAGCGTAAGACTCAGGAAATAAAAAGCGGAAGCATATCCTATCACAGTAACCACAGACGGCCAAAGCTTTGAAAATTCTTCAGATTTCTTAAGAAAAGTAGTCGCTATAATCTCGAATATGATAGCTAAGGCAAGAAATACATAACTGCGTCCCATAAAGCTTATTTTCTGCAAAAATAATGAAAAGCTGTTCTTCCGTCAGAAAACAGACTGCTAAATCAGCACTGTTTTTCATTTTTTATTTGGAGTTAAACATTGAATTCTTATCGTTTCCGAATTTCTAACTGAGTATACGAATAAGAAATATAAATCCTGCAAAATAACCACCTAAATATCCCTATTCAGGGAAAATATTCAAAGTAAAATATTTATAAAAAGAAAAAAACTGCCTCGTTAGAAATTGTGTGACAGTATATGTTTCCAATGTGTCAGTATTTCTATTCTATGTGACAAAATTTTCAAATTCATGTCACAAAACCGGCCAGGTTAAAAAAAATTAAAGATAAAATAAGGCTTCGAAAAATAAGTTTTCTTAACATAATAATTCTTTCATTTTCCAAAATCTGACGTTCAGTTACGAAGCCAAAAGCAGATATTATGCATAGCATTTTTAATTTTTTGTTTTATCAACTCCAATATAGAAGCATTAAAACAGTTATCAACTTTTTAAAATTTTACAGATAAGACAATAAAGATATTAATAATTTCATAAAAACACATTAATTTTTTATAAACAAACAGATGGTAAAAATTAACAATTTAAGAACATAACACACTGATATACATCATAATTATTTGCTTTGGCATGCGATTTGAAAACAGTAATATTGCAATTAGAAAATTGATAAAATAAAGTCAAATAATTAAATAAAACAAAAAATGGTAACTTACATCGGTATCGCAACATGTGTAGTAGTATTCGCTTCTTATTTTGCAACAGTAAAAAGAGAGCAAAGAAACTAAGTTCTATTTAAAGGAAAGCCTATAGAACATCTATATTAATTGTATTGTTTATGTTTTTAATCTGAAAATGTCAGATTACGCTCTTTTACTCATTGGAGTAAAAGAGCCGGAAAACATAACTTCTTAGCTGAATTTCATAGCAAATTTTATATATCCCAATAGTCAAGCCGAACAACAGTTCGGCTTTTCTTGTTAATTGCTGGCGAATTAAAGTTTTGAGCCCGTTCTTATTGAATATATTTAAACGGTTTATGGTTAATCCAAAACTTCATTCAATAAAGCCTTATCTTTGTACAGATAAGAATCACTTTTTAGTTTTAACATGAATCTGTATAATCTCATCATTCAGGATAAGGAGGAAGTAAACCTTAACGATGTATTTCTCGACAGCCATAACAGGGATCAGCTGGTACAACTTATCAAAGAGCATACTTACGTGAAGGAACTGCAGGAATATGGACTTCCGGTCAATAATAAAATCTTACTTCAGGGAAATTCCGGATGTGGAAAAACAATGACCGCCAAAGCTGTAGCCAATGCATTAGGTAAAAATATCCTGATCCTTAATCTCAGTAATATTGTTTCTTCGCGTATTGGAGAGACTTCACAAAATATCAAAATGATCTTCGACAAAGCCGCAAGGGAAAGATCTGTTCTGTTCCTGGATGAGCTGGACCAGATTGGTAAAGCAAGAGGCAGCGACGACAAGGATGTGGGCGAAATGAGAAGACTGGTGAATACCCTGATCCAGCTTATTGATTATTATCCCGAGAACGCACTTCTGATGTGTGCTACCAATCATGCAGAGATTATCGATACTGCTTTGATCAGACGTTTTCAATTAAAAATTAATTATGAAATGCCTTCCCGGGAATTCCTGGATCAATTTTATGACAGCCTATTGTCTAAATTTCCGGAAGACCTGAGGAATATTGAACGTAAATACGGAATTTCTTTTGCAGAAGCGAAAGATTATGCGTTTACGGTGGTGAAGAATGCTATAATAAAGAAACTGGAAGCAAAAATAGTTGAGAATTGATATAAATACATTAATCGCTAAATTATATACATCCGTTTTCCCAGAAACGGATTTTTTCTTTACCATTTAGTAAGTATTGAAGCAAAACCTATTTTGAATTTGAAAATTTATTAATTTTAAAATATTAGAATACATACAAATGGATGATCAATTTTTGCTCAATCAACTAACTAAATCATTTTTTAATTTGTTTTCCAATACGAATGGGAAAAAACCGGGCTTCGAAAGTATTAATGATATTTGTTTAAGTGAAACGATCATCATCAAAAAGGATAAAGGCAATGAAGAAATTTATAACCTTGACAGTTTTATTACTCCAAGAAAAAGAATTTTAACAGACGGAACGCTTACAGAATTTGAAGAATATGAAGTGGAAGAGGAAACAAAAATAGTTAATAATATTGCCCAACGCTCTTCTAAGTACCAAAAGCGTGGATACCTTAATGGTAATTATTTTGAAGGAAACGGTACTAAATTTTTTCAGTACATTAAAACTGCCAATGGCTGGAAAATAAATTCGGTTATTTGGGAAGACGAAAATATTTAGAATAAGACAAAAAGGAATATGGAGCATAAATATGGGATTTCTTTTGCTGAAGCAAAAGACCACACTTTAACCTCGATAAAATCTGCCTTAATCAATAAACTGGAAGCCGAAAAAATAATACAGCCATGAAAGAAGATACCCCTACAGAGTAAGGAAAGCATGTGAAAAGCGGACAGAAATCAATGAAGAAAATATTAATCTAACATAGATTTATCAACTTTAGTTCAAGTCCGTGGCGAATAATGTGAAAACTCACTATTCCAGTTTTTTATTTCTTCAAAATAACCTTTCGCAACCGCTCTTCGTTCTGATCTCCCCAATTCCCCAATGCAGAAATAACAGGGATCAATGTCTTTCCGAAATCTGTAAGATAATATTCTACTTTGGGCGGAAGCTGGGCATAAATAGTTTTTGAAACCAGTTCGTGTTCTTCCAGCTCTTTCAGCTGAATATTCAGCACCCGTCTTGAAGCATCGGGAATTTTGCGCTGCAGTTCACTCGGGCGCTGATAACCTTCATTAATAAACCACAGCAAACGGATCTTCCATTTTCCGTAGAGCACCTCACCGATCAGGTCAAGGCCGCAATTTAAGTTCAAAGGAATTTTTCTTTCATACATACTGTAAAATTAACCCAATGTTCTAAAATTTACAATAGGGGAAAAATTAATCCCTATGCAATTCGATTTTCCCTTATTGCCGGAAATGAAGTTACTTCTGAAATTTGTACCAAAGAATTTAACAAATGAACAGACCATTTAATTTCAACAACGAACTGAAAGACAAAACAGCCCTGGTCACAGGGGGCACCAAAGGAACAGGAAAAGCTATCGCAGAAAGATTATTGAGCGCAGGGGCCAAAGTAATTACCGTTGCAAGAAATCCACCCGAAGAGGAAAACCCGGATCTGCATTTTATTTCTGCAGATCTCAGCACCTCTCAGGGCACTCAAAAAGTGGTGGAAGAAGTTGTACAGAAATTCGGGAAACTGGATATTTTAATCAACAATCTTGGAGGCTCAGAGACCAAAGGCGGCGGCTTCGCCGTTTTGACCGATGAGGACTGGCTGCACTCGCTGCAGACCAATCTTTTATCTCCGGTACGCCTCGACAGAGGTTTTTTACCACACATGATCGAAAGGAAAACCGGTGTCATTATTCATATTGCCTCTATCCAGGCAAGATTACCATTATACGACAGTACATTGCCCTATGCCGCTGCAAAGGCCGGCTTACTGAATTACAGCAAAAGTTTATCCAACGAAGTTGCGCCAAAAGGAGTGCGGGTTTTAACCGTTTCACCAGGCTGGATCATGACCACAGCTTCTACAAGAATGATGGAACGGATCGCTGAAAGCAATAAAAGCACCGTAGAACAGGCTACACAAAGTGTAATGGATGCACTGGGAGGAATTCCTTTCGGAAGACCGGCAAAACCAGAAGAAATAGCTGAGCTTGTAGGATTCCTGGTGTCACCAAGAGCCCATTATCTCACAGGAACCGAATACATCATTGACGGAGGAACAATACCAACCATTTGATAATTGATAATTGATAATTGATAATTGATAATTGATAATTGATAATTGATAATCTAAAACAAAATAAAATGAATTTACCTAACATCATTTCAAAATTAGTAAAAGTACAAATCCAATATGACAGCCATGCCTATGCTAATTGTTTTACCGATACCGCTGTTGTATTTGACGAAGGCAAAACCCACAACGGAAAAGTAGAAATACAAAACTGGATTGATGCCGCCAACAAAGAATATAAAACCGTCATGAAACCTTTAGACTACAACGAAAGAGATAATGTTTTGTCAGCTGAGATTTCAGGCACATTTCCCGGAAGCCCGTTGATTTTGAAATACCATTTTAAATTAAGCGGAGAATTGATTGAATCATTGAAAATTACAACCTAGGACCAATAGTACAATGATCCGTATTTCCCGCATTTTATATTGACACATACCATCTCATATTTACTATTTATCACATACAGAATTATTATTCAAGCAGGCTACTTGGTATCTTTTTTGATCATAAAATATTCAAAACCAAACAAATACAACTTATGATTAAAAAATTATTCTCGAGCTGTCTGTTCATGACAGTAATATTCTTGTCTTCATGTGACAAAGATCACAGTACATCACAGGTAAACGATAGTGAAGTATCAATTAAAACAGTTTCAATGGTAACTTTTGGTACCATGGCTATAGCACTTCTTGTAGCTTACAGCTCCCGAAGAAGATAGCATGATAAAATAGATACAATTAAAAAGCACCCGTTTGATTTACAAACGGGTGCTTTATCTTTACTATAATGATTAATTACATATAAGCTTCAATCGGCTCACAAGTACAAACTAAGTTTCTGTCTCCGTAAGCTTCATCCACTCTTGAAACAGAAGCAAAGAATTTGTGGTCTCTTACCCAGTCCAGCGGATAAGCTGCCTTTTCTCTGCTGTATGGTTTATCCCATGAATCAGAGATTACCAGTTGTTCTGTGTGAGGAGCATTTTTAAGAACGTTGTTCACCTGATCTGCTTCTCCGTTAGCAATCTCATCAATTTCTTTTTTGATGGAGATTAAAGCCTCCGCAAAACGGTCAATTTCAGACTTACTTTCAGACTCTGTAGGCTCTATCATTAATGTTCCTGCTACAGGGAAAGAAACGGTTGGTGCATGGAATCCATAATCCATTAGTCTCTTCGCCACATCAGCCACTTCAATTCCTAAAGATTTGAATTGACGGAAATCCACGATACATTCGTGAGCCACTCTTCCGTTCTCGTTTGAATATAAGATCGGGAAATGTTCTGCCAATACCTCTTTCAGGTAATTCGCATTCATGATGGCATGTCCTGTTGCTTTTTTCAATCCTTCTGTTCCCAACATCTTGATATAAGAGTAAGAAATATTTAAGATCAGTCCTGAACCGTAAGGTGCTGCAGAAATACCTTCAATGGCATCCTTAGAACCGATTTTTATATTTGCATTGGAAGGAAGGAAAGGAACCAGGTGCTTAGCCACACAGATTGGGCCTACTCCAGGGCCTCCGCCACCGTGAGGAATTGCGAAAGTTTTGTGTAAATTCAGGTGACAAACGTCTGCTCCAATGTTTCCAGGACTTGTGAATCCTACCTGAGCGTTCATGTTAGCACCATCCATATATACCTGACCGCCGTGTTCGTGGATCAGGCTCGTAATTTCTTTAATATTGGCATCGAAGAATCCGTAAGTAGACGGATAAGTGATCATTACACAAGATAAGTTCTCGGAATTCTGCTCTGTTTTAGCTTTTAAATCTTCGAAATCGATTTCCCCGTTTTCAAGGTTTTTAACGACAACAATTTTCATTCCTGCCATGGCTGCAGAAGCCGGGTTGGTTCCGTGTGCAGACTGAGGGATCAGTACTACATTTCTATGGCCTTCGCCTCTTGAAATGTGATATTCTCTGATTACCATTAATCCTGCATATTCTCCCTGTGCTCCTGAATTAGGCTGTAGAGAAGTTCCTGCAAAACCTGTGATCTCAGCAAGATCTTTTTCAAGTTCTTTGATCATTTCCTGGTAACCTCCGGCCTGGTCTACCGGTACAAATGGGTGAACAGCTCCCCAATTATCCCACGAAAGTGGCAACATCTGAGTAGCAGCGTTCAGTTTCATTGTACAGGAACCAAGAGAGATCATTGAATGAGTCAATGATAAATCTTTTCTTTCCAAACGTTTGATGTAACGCATCAATTCCGTTTCAGTATGGTATTTGTTGAATACGCTTTCTGTAAGAATCTCGTCTTTTCTTAAATTCTCTTCAGGGATGCTGTATCCTTCTTTGATTTCTAACTTGAAAGTCTGCTTATCTTTAAACTGAGCGAAAGAAGCCATCAGAACATTTAATTTCTCCAGTGTAGTACTTTCATTGATTGCAATGCTTACAACACCTTCTGTGAAATAATTCAGATTGATTTTATGGTCAAGCATCATTCTTGACAATCTTCCTTTTTCATCTTCACTCATTGTGATTTTCACCGTATCGAAGATCGGTTCTTCAACCACCTGATATCCTAATGCTTTAAGACCGTTTTTCAAAGCGTTTGCCTTAAAGTGGATCTGATCAGCAATGTAGTTCAAACCTTTAGGACCGTGATAAACGGCATACATTCCTGCCATTACTGCAAGAAGTACCTGTGCAGTACAGATATTGGAAGTGGCTCTTTCTCTTTTAATGTGCTGCTCTCTGGTCTGAAGCGCCATTCTTAATGCACGTTTTCCGTACATATCCTGAGAAACCCCGATGATTCTTCCCGGAATATCTCTTTTGTAATCTTCTCTGCAGGAGAAAAATGCTGCGTGAGGACCTCCGTAGCCCAATGGAATACCGAATCTCTGTGTAGTTCCAACTGCACAGTCAGCCCCCATGGAAGCCGGTGATTTTAGTTTAACCAAAGCCATCGGATCACAGGCAACAACTACCTGCAGGTCTAATTTTTTATATTCTACAATATCTTCTGTGTAATCCAGAACGATTCCGTTTTTACCCGGATACTGTAATAAAACACCGTAATAAGTTTCGTCAAACTGGTGAGTTTTGTGATCTCCCTCCACGATTTCGATAGCTAAACCTTCTGCTTTGGTTTTTAAAACAGAAACGGTTTGAGGTAAAACAAGATCGGAAACAAAGAATTTGTTTGCATTCGCTTTCTTCTGCTCTTTCGTTCTGTTGTTAAAGAACATATGCATGGCCTCAGCCGCTGCTGTAGATTCATCAAGAAGAGAAGCATTCGCAAGCTCAAAGCCTGTAAGATCACACACTACGGTCTGGAAATTCAGAAGTGCTTCCAGTCTTCCCTGGGCAATTTCCGCCTGATAAGGAGTATACGCCGTGTACCAGCTTGGGTTTTCAAAGATATTTCTCTGAATAGCTGATGGTAAAAGGGTATTGTGATATCCAAAACCAATGTAGCTCGTATAATCAGTATTCTTCGATGCCAAATCTTTCGAATGGTTCAGCATTTCGTATTCTGAAAGCGGTGCCGAGATCTCAAGATCTTTCTCTAAACGGATAGAAGAAGGAATGGTCTGAGAAATTAGTTCTTCAATACTTGAAACGCCCAATTTTTCCAACATCGCCTGTTTATCGGCTTCATTAAGGGAAATGTGACGGCTCACAAACTGTTCTGTATTCATTTTTATTTATTAGATTTTGTTCGTAAAAAAGATTCGTAAAATTACAATTTTTTAAACGATTGTACAAGAGTCCGAAATTGCCGAAACGATAGGGAAAATTGCAGATCCGTTTAATAAGAAACGAAATAAAAGCTATTTATTACATAAAATTTAAAAGCTTAACTTTTTTAGTCTTACGATAAGGATTTGTTAAATTACAATGTCAAAAAACAGATTGGTAAAATTTATTCACCAAAATCTGTTAATTGTATTCAGTCTAAATTTTAGTTTTGCGCTTAGGCTGATTATTGTTTTCAGGTAAAATTTAGAGGCAAAAAAAACTGTGCTCCCATCCTAAAATCAGTTATGAATACCTTATGAACCCACTGATAAACAGGGATGATAAGATTTATGAAATTTTATTAATTATATTTATTCTAAATTAATATATTTGCAACATGAATATGATTATCCCATTTAAAGTACCGCCTTTAACTCCAGCTTACGCCTTCAATAATGAAGACATGTTCTGCGAAAAAAAATCCTGCTGTAAGAAATTCAAGAAAGGGAAAAGATGCAAAAAATGTCCGGGAAGAAAAAAGATGGCTTAAACTAGCCGGAATTCCTGAATAAAAAATACAGTGCCAGGGCCAAAATAATAATCCCCCAGATCAGCATCATGATTTTTGGCTGACCAGACTTATTGATACGTGTTCTCGGCTGAGGCTTAAACATTTCCTCCACACTGTTTTTAAACTGAGCACCATTGTTCTCAAAGACTTCGGTAATAGTAATTCCCTGCACAGCGGTTTTATGAAGCAAAGAATTCGTTGCATGAAGCAATAGCTGGAATTTTCCGTCCTTAAATTCCGTAATCTTAAAGATCCTTTCACCAAAAGGTTTTTCCAGACCGAAAGGAAGTATTTTCACCACATCCGCATTGTTCGTCTGCCAGTTGATTATGATCTCCTCCCCTTTTTTTGCATGGATTTTATTCGCCGTAAACGTTTTAATAGAAGGCGGAATATTATACCTGAAACTTTTCTGATGACTCTCTAAATTCTGATCATAAGTACGTCTCTTTCCCGAATCACTCAGTATTTCATAAGCTTCCTGAATTTCACGGAAACGTCCTGCAAAGAAATCGTCATTATCATTCTTGTCAGGATGATATTTTAAAGACAGCTTTCTATAGGCTTTTTTGATGTCTTCTTCTGAAGCATCCGGAGAAATCCCGAGAAAATAGTAGTAGTCTTTCATTAAACCTTACAAAAATAAGGATTTATTTTTTTTATCATTATTCTGCGGGATAAAATATGGCCTTATTTTGAGGATAAATTCTGCTTCTCAGTATTTCAGCTATAGCATCGGTGGCTTCGAGAACCTCAGCCACCTAAAATCTACAACCAATCGTTTAAATTTATGATACATTGTTCCTATTTCGTAAGGTTGTAATGCTGATGGCTAGGCTCTCGAAGCCACCATTATTTGAGATTGCTTCGCTTAGCTCGCAATGACAGTAGTCTGTACAAAAAAATTCCGGCGCGGGAAGCTCTGCTTCCCGCGCCGGAATTAACAATTTCAATTTAGTTTTTTACTGCTTATGCTTCTGCAGTATTGCTATGATTCTTTCTGCAGAATCCTGAAGCAAATTCTTTTTTGAATTTTCCTTTCAGTTCCTGATACTGCTCATCATTCATTTCTCTGATCTTATCCGCAAGACCGAAAGGTGATTTTTCTTTAATTCCGTATTCGTTAAAAATACCTTTCATAAATCTTTTTCTCTGTGCTATTTTTTTAGCAGCCAATGCTACTCCTACAACAGCTAATGCTCCAAGAGCTCCTTTTAATGCTGAATTTTTCATTTTTTCAAAATTTTAAATTTTACTACTTCTTGTTTTTTTATAGAGACGAATGAATTTTAAATTTACTTTACTACTTCTTAGAAATTTTCAAATTATTCGTTGGTTCTATTGTTCCTGTTAAAGAATCCGCCTGCACATTTTTCTCTCCAGACTTCTTTAAACTTTTCTCTTTCTTCGGGAGACAGATGCTGCATTTTTTCTCTCATCTTTCTTTCCTTAAAATCTCTCATCCCTTTTCCAAAATGGAAACCTCCGAAAAGAATTTTACTTAAAATCAATATTCCCATTGCCTGCCAGTAGGTTATTGATTTCACTCCCAAAATATCGGGAAGCAGACAATTCCAAAGAGACATGACAATCCATGTAACTCCCAGTAAAATCAACGGTGGACATAGAAATAAAAAAATCCAGCCTTTTTTGTGTTTATTATGATTCATAACTTTCTTTTTACTAACTATTTAAATCTTCGTATAATTTTCTCAACCTGTTTCTCAAATGCTTCACAGCATAATTTTTTCTACTGATAATGGTTTTTATATTTTCTCCCTGTTCATCAGCAATCTGCTGGAGGGTTTTATCGTTCAGTTCATTTTCAACATAAACCAGTCTCTGCTTTTCGGGAAGTTCGTCCAGGGCCTCAAAAAGCTTCTTCCATATTTCATCCTGAAACATTTTCACTTCGGGCCCGGCACTCTCGTCCAGCAATAAAATATCTTTGATAGAGAAACTTCCGTCTTCATCTTCATAAACGAAATCTTCAAGATTTTCAGTTTTCTTTTTGCGGTAACGGTCGGTAATTTTATTTGCAGTTACCCTATACAGCCAGCCGCCTACATTCACAATCTCAGAAAGATTGGTCAGACTGCTGAACTGAAACCACACTTCCTGCAGAATATCTTCCGCATCTTCTGTGTTTTTCACTTTCGGACGAATATAAGACATCAGCTTTCCTCCGTACTTTGAAACGGTTTGTGAGATGATACTTGCTTTCTCCTCTTGTGGCATTGTTATTTCTTCGACAACCTCCATATTGCTATGACGAACTGTCTTTTGGTTTTACTTTAATAAATTTAAAATATTTTTCTTACAATTCAATTTTTCTTTATCCATCAACATTTTTACCTTATACAATTAGTACAATTGTATAAGAAATAAAATCTTTGTGTTTTTCCAAACCCCTCTATAACTTCTAACGAAATTGCTTCGCTTTGTTCAAAATGATTTTACTGAAAATTCTCCAAAAGCATTATAATATAGGTTATCAGAATGTTATATAGTGTTAAATAGTGTTATCAAGTCATTTTTTTATTCTATAATATGTTAATTTCGATTACTATATAATCTTATGAAAAAATTGTTCACCAATTTTGGAAAGCTGTTGTTCATTATAACCATTATTGTTGTATTGGCTTTTCAGGGATATTGGATCTGGATCAATTTTCAAAATAAAAGAGAAGAAATTCTAAGCAAGACCAAATCTGAAGCGACTCAGATATTGCTTCAAAATATGCTGAATCAATATGATATAAATGATAAATTAATTAAACAGAAAAATCCCAATGTAAAAGTACATGTAAAATTTGAAGTTTATCTTTCTCAATCAGACTCAAAAAAGATCGTCAACAAACAATTAAAACCGCAGAAAGGAATACTTTATGATGAAAAAAAAATAAGCCGCCTTTTGTATGAGTCATTACTATATAATCTTAAGAAGTCTCTGAAAAGAGAGGTTCAAATACACCTATATGCCGAGAATAAGACAGTAAAAAAAACATATCCTGCTAATCAGAAAATTACAAACCAAAACACAACTGAGCATATCAACTCATTATTGCAAGATAATACGACCTATCGTATCCATATTGTAAATATGACAGAGATTATCATTTATGAAATAAAAGAGATTATTATTTTTTCCATATTCTACATTCTCCTCTTTCTTGTTACTATTTTGCTTCTTTTCAGAAACCTTAATTTAAGTCATAAATTATTAAAAAATAAGGAAGTTTTCACCCGTAATATGACCCATGAATTGAAAATTCCGATTTCTACCATAACGATTGCAGCCGAAGGACTTGAACATTATGATGTTGCTGAAGAACCAGAAAGTGTAAGAAAATATGCCAATACCATCCAGAGAGCAACAGTTCAGCTTTCTTCGCTGGTAGATACCATTCTTCAGTATACAAGAGCTGATAATAACAATGAAGAATTAATTTTAGAACGCATAAATTTAGTATTTTTATTACAGGAAGTGGAGAGCGATCTATCCGGTATTATTTTAAAAAAACATGCTGAAATTACTTTTAAAGATATAGACAGCAATATGACTGTGAAAGGAAATTTCAACCAGCTGAAACAAATATTTTCAAACTTAATTGACAATTCGCTGAAATATTCTGAGAAAGCTCCCCATATTATTATTACTGCTGAAAGACATAATCATATTATACTCATCAGAATAAAAGATAATGGCATCGGCATTCCTGAAAAATATATGGAAGAAGTTTTCACCCCATATTTCAGAATTGTTAATGATGATACCCATGATGTGAAAGGCTTTGGTTTAGGATTAAGTTTTGTAAAAAAATCCCTGAAAAATCAGCATGGCAGTATTAAAGTACTCAGCCAGAAAACAAAAGGTACCGTTATGGAAATTAGAATACCAGCTTATGAATAAACCTCAGATATTATACTTAGAAGACGATACAGATTTAGGCGAAATCACTGCCGATTTACTTTCAAGAAAAGGATTTTCCGTAAAATGGTTAAACAACGGAACCGAAGGGCTCGAGGCGATGAACAATCAGGAATTTGATCTTATTGTTGCTGATATTATGATGCCTAAACTTGACGGATATACCTTCCTTAAACAGATAAGAGAAAGGGGCAATTCCATTCCTTTTATTCTTCTTTCTGCCCGTGTTCTTACAGAAGATGTTCTGCATGGATTCTCCATTGGAGCAGATGATTATATCCGTAAACCTTTTAATCTTGAAGAACTTATAGCGAGAATCAACAGATTGTTGAAGGTACCTGCCGCTATTCAAAATGAGAAAAAAATAATTGCTATTGGAAATTACCAGTATAATCATGCCAGTTATAAATTGATTCACAACGAGTGTTCTGTATCACTTTCTCCAAGGTCAGGAGAGATTCTTTACCGTTTAGCTACCCATAAAGATCATTTTCTTCCCAGAAAAGAAACGTTACTGGAATTATGGGGAGATGATAATTTTTTCACTGGAAGAAGCCTTGATGTTTTTATATCAAAGCTTCGAAGAAATCTTTCAGGGGATCCCCGAATAAGTATTATAAATATCAGAGCTATTGGCTATCGTTTAATAATAGAGTAAAAAAGCTGCTCCGGTTTGCCAGTTGCAGCTTTAAAAATACAAATCTCTTTAGTTTTGAAAGCTTGTGTTATGATATACAGCTTTAGATTCAGAGTATTTTAGAAAAATTTCTGATAACGGCTAAAAAAAAGTAATAAAATAATTGGTATGTTATCAAATTAACCATCACTATTGCTTATAACATATTTCAGGTTCCACTATATATTCTAATCTCTTTAGAAATAAAATCTACTGTCGTTACATGCTGCCTCAAAAATTCATATCCCAGCAATCCATCAATATCAGCCTTATATCCGTCGTTAATCTGATCCAAAGTATTATTCTCGAAGGCAAAAGACATGTCTTTATATTCAAGATCACCTATTTTCAATGTCTTAATCTTTCCCTGCCTTGCATTCACCCCATTTGCAGCTCCTAAAATTAAAGCCTTATTATCATTTTTTATGAAGTTCTTTATTTCTTCGGTATATTTTTCGTAAAGAAGATTTGCAGAAGCTCCTGTATCAAGACCCATTTTATATGTTTTTCCATTTATATCTATACGAAACACCGGCAGATGATGCTCCATTTCAAATGGAATAGTTGCCAGTAGCTTTCCATACTCCTCAGCCTCCTTATTTAACGTTGCAGTAATGATTCTTTTTTTATAATCAAATGTCAGCTTGTAATCTTTAAATACGTCATAACCTATAAGTCCTGTAAATGGATATTTTCCTACATGAGACAAAGGCATAGTCAAAACTTTGGCATCCTTAATTTCAATTCCGTTCCAGTTAAATACATTAATATGAACCTCATTAATATTTTTTATAGCACCTCCCACACCTTTTGCAGCAATACTTTTTTTAGAACTCGCTTCAGGCATATTTTTTACAATTTTTAAGTCTGAGTTTAAAATTAGTGAAGGTGCACCACTATCAAGAATAAATTTTTCTTCTTTTCCGTTAAGTAAAACGTTCACATAGATAATCCCATTATGTATCTGAAAAGGGATTTCAACCCTATCAGGTCGGGAGGTTAATTGGGAAAACTGCTTTTTCATTACCGAAGCTCCTTCCAATACATCAAAATCAATAATTTTTCCCTGATTATTAAATAAAAAACTTTTTTCCATCGCCCCATTAATGGTACTGTAAAAAACTTTAATACGTAGCCCGTCTTTTTCCTCTACTTTCCCTATCACAGAATATGAAAAAGGAGTTGGCAATTGGGCCATTATTTGAGGAATAATCCTATCATTCATTCCTTTTGGAAAATCGGCAATTTTGGTATTAGGATCAAGAAGAGGTTTTAACAAATCATAATTCCGTTCTTTAAAAGCATTAAAAAGAGTCTCTAAAGCCGGTTTATAATCCGCTTCAGACTGTGCTTGAAGAGAAGCCGAAAAAATAATAAAAAGAATAAATGTAAATATTCTATTTTTCATAAATAATTTTTTTTATACTACAAACTTCCGGGATAAATAATTATCAATGAGTTATCACACCGTTATATAATGTTAAATAGTGTTATCCCTACTCTCCAAACAAAAAACGGAAGACTTTCGCCTTCCGTTTTTGTATTATAATTATTTTTTACTTATTGAAGTTCTCTGCGAAGAAGCCCAACATATATTTGTATAGCTCCAACCTGTTCGGTTCTTTTCCGAATCCGTGTCCTTCATCATATTTTACCAGATAGGGAACTTCAAACCCTTTTGCACGCATTGCTTTTACAATCTGGTCGGATTCATTGATGTTAACCCTTGGGTCATTGGCTCCCTGTACTACAAATAAAGGTTTCCTGATTTTATCAATCTGGAAGACAGGGGAAACTTCTTTGGCTATTTTTGCTTCTTCCGGGTTATCTAAGTCGTACCAGATCTGCTTTACCATTTCTTTGTAAGGCTTCCAGTATTCCGGGAAGGAATCGAAGAAAGTAAAAATATTGGATACGCCTACATAATCCACACCACAAGCATAGAGATCAGGAGTCTTGATAAGTCCCATCAGCGTAGCATAACCACCATGGCTTCCTCCATAGATAGCGATCTTATCTTTATCTATCCAGCCTTGCTCAATAGCATATTTTACTCCATCTTCCACATCGTCCATTGCTTTTCTTCCGATCTGCTTATATCCTGATTTCTGGAATTCTTTTCCGTATCCTCCTGAAATTCTGAAGTTCACCTGAAGGGTTGCATATCCTCTGCTTGCGAAGAGCTGGGTTTCAGGATTGAATCCCCATTGATCCCGGATTCCCTGCGGACCTCCGTGTGGATTAACAATCAGAGGTACTTTTTTACCTTCAAGAGCGGCTTTGGGAAGGGTTATATAGCCATGAATCGTGAGTCCGTCCCTGCTTTTGAATTCAATAGGTCTCATTTCCGCCATATCTTCTTCTTTCAGCTGAGGCATCAGGTTGTAAAGAAGGCTTATTTTTTTATTTTTTGTATCATATTCGTAGTAAGCGCCATAGAGCTTATCGCTGCCTACATAAACCAGTAGTTTTTCGTTATTATCATCGGAAGAAACGATGGAAAACTGTTTATCTTTAAATTCGGCTTTCAGCTGATCATCAATTTCTTTATAAAATTTACTTACCGGAACCGTTTCGTTTTTAATACCGTCATAGCTGATATAATCCAGTTCGTAATTCCTGTTTTTACCGGCAACGCTTATAGAGTTTACATCAAAGACCGGATTGGAATACACTTCTCTGATTAATGCATTTTTTTTCAGATCATAGAGTACAATCCTGGATTTATCGCTGTCCAGATTGGTTACCACATAAGCTTCATCCTTGTTTTTAGAATGATCATTAAGCCCTATGATGTAAAAGGTGTCTTTCCAGTCTGTGGATTTCAGGAGGTTAAATTTCCCTGTCTGCAGGTCTTTATAGTAAGTTTTTGTCGTTAATCCGTTTTCAAGAACTGTATATCCTCTGAGGTTTCCGTCCTTATCAAACATGTAATCATCAATAGGACTGTTCACATCTTTATTTTCATACAGCTGGGTCATTTCACCTGTATTGAAATTGATTTTATAAGGCTCAAATATCTGCTTGTTGTTTTTATTCATAGTCACCACAACAAAATCCGTATCTTTTATAAGCTTTACGGTCCCTAATGTAATTCCGTCAAAAGGAGTAAGGTCTTTGAGGTTTTTTCCGTCAATATCAGCTGCATAAAGATGGATATTTTCATTTCCTCCTTTATCCTGGGTAAAGAAAAGACGTTTGTTGCCAAGCCAACCATAACTTTTGATAAGATCATCTTTTTCAACAATAGCTTTGGATACCTTACCTGTTTTGAGCTCTTTTACATAGACATGATTCTTCTTGTCCTTATCTTTTTCCTTATAGGACAGATACTGTCCGTCCGGGGAGATTTTAAACTGTGAAGCGTTAGGTCTTGCAAAATAGTCTTCTACTTTATATTTAAAGTTTCCTTTGTCATAAGAGACCAATTTTTCAAGGTTCGCTTTGGTAGATGGAAGCGTAGGATCGCCCGGCAGCTTGGCCGTTGAAGTCTGTGCATTAATCATAATTGCTGACAGTACGATCTGAGCCGTACCAAAAATTTTAGTGTTAAAGTTCATAATTCATATTTTGGATGGTTAATTTTCTCTGTCACAGATTTTAAAACAATTAAAACCTTATATAATAGGACAGCTCTCCCGCCAAAATGTTACATAAATTACAAAAGTTCGTATACATAATTTAAAAAAAACCTAATTCATATAGATTCCGAAGTACCAGGTCCAGGCTATTAAAATAAGCTGCATGGGAACTCTTTCCCTGTAAAGATAATTCATACCAGGCCCCGTATAATCTGCTTTGAAAATATTGATATTTTTCCTGGACGAATTAATGTTAGCAATAAATACCAAAACATAAAATATAATCAGCAGTATCGCTGTAGTTTCTCTTATGGACGGAATCATCAGGCCTATTCCCGCCGCAATTTCAAGAAGTCCCGTAAAGTATACCCAGAACATTTTGCCGGGAATAAAATCAGGAATCATCATCGCCATCCCTTTCTGGAATTTAAAATGGGAAAATCCTGTGAATATTATAAACACAGCCATTCCCAGATTTCCTGAAAATAAAAAATCAGGTTTTCCCTGAGCGATATAAGTTCCCACTAAAGCAAGAATAAATGTTGCGAAAAGGATCGTTAATAATTTCATGTTTTTATTTATTTACTGGATTAAATCATTTTTACAATACACCTCTTCAATATATAAAAAAACCACACAGGTTTTGAAAGTCTATGTGGTTTTTTTATTATTATTAGAATAACAATTTATTTATTTTCGGCAAGATTTTTCACTATTTCCAGTCCTTTCGTAAATCCTGTGTTCATATGTTCCTCCCAATCTTTTTCGGTCTGCACTTCTGCATGCAGCTTTGTTTTTCCGTCCAGGTCAATAAGGATATATTTTTCGAAACAACCGCTCCATTCCATTACTTCCTTGCTCCTTGTATCTTCGTTTCCTTCCTTATCTACCATTCCCAAATGTTTGAAAATAATTTGATGGGGTTCATCAAGGCTGTCAATGGTTGATACCATTCCTTCACCTTCTCCATTAAGGAAATAGGTTTTCCCTCCAACTTTCCAGTCGGATTTCATTTCAGAGCCTGGACCGAAGAACTGGGTCCATTCAGCATAAGTACCGGGATCCCAAAGAACATCCCAGACTTTCTGCAGCGATGCATTGATTTCTATTTCGTACGATAAGGTTTCCATATTTTAGATTTTGTGGTTGTTTTTTTATAATTGGTTTTCTGAAAGATTTTTTACAATTCCCAAAGCCGTCGGAAATTTTTCCTCAAAAAAATCCTTAAATTCTTCAGGGGTATTGATTTCAATTTTCAATAGGGTTCCTGTAGGGATTTCCTCTAAAATATAGGCTTCTGTAGCTTCTCCCCAATTCTGTTCATTTTCTACCCCATTATAAATCTCTCCGAGGTGCAGGAATTTCATTTCTTTATTGGCTATGTTTTTTTCAACACGGCTGTACATCCCATTATTGTTGGGATCAAAAAATTTGATGATGTTTCCTTCTTCAAAACTGCCCATGTAAAAAGAACCTTCCATAAATGCAGTAGTCCACTGCCTGTAGGTAATATCACTCCAAAGGACGTCCCACACTTTCTCAGAAGCCGCATCAATTTGAATTTCAAAAAATATTTTCTGCATTGTTTTTTTATTTAGATGTTTAGATTTCAGACGTCAGATTTCAGATAAGATTCCAAAGTTTACTTCCTGAGGTTCTGATTTTTACTTTGGTTTCTAAGTTCTTGCTTATCCGCCTACAAAGTCTCCGCCGTTAATATGAATCACTTCGCCGGTAATGTAACTGGCATCTTCAGAGGCAAGGAAAACATAGGCCGGTGCAACTTCTGAGGGTTGTCCTGCCCGCTTCAAAGGGGTATCTTTTCCGAATGTCGAAAGATCATCAAAGGTTTCTTTCACAAGAGGTGTCCATATGGGACCCGGAGCAATTCCGTTGACCAAGATTTTTTTCTCAGCAAGATTAGCCGAAAGGGAACGGATAAATGATAGAATAGCTCCTTTAGTGGCTGCATAGTCAATGAGGTGATCGCTTCCCCTGTATGCTGTAACCGATGTAGTACAAATAATCCGGCCGCCGTCACCGATCAGCGGTAAAAAGTCTCTCGTTAAAGAAATCATGGAAATGATATTGGTATTAAAAGTCTCCACGATCTGTTCATCAGAGATTTTTTCAAGGCTGTTTTTAGAGGTGTGAATTCCTGCATTATTAACCAGGACATCCAGACTATTCCAGGCATTTTTTATTTTCTCCACACATTTTGACCGGAATGCTTTCTTCGTGAGGTCACCTTTGATGAGAATGCATTGTTGCCCTTCTTTCTCAACCAGTTTTTGGGTTTCTCCGGCATCGTCATCACTTTCTTTATAAATAACTGCAACATCGGCTCCTTCTCTTGCAAAGTGAACGGCTACAGCCTGACCTATTCCACTGTCGCCACCGGAGATGACTGCTTTCTTTCCTTTGAGTTTCCGGCTTCCCAGATAATTGTTCCTGATGATTTCAGGAAGAAGACCTTCCTTAGGCACTTTTGATTTGGATTGTGACTTGTTCTGTGTTTTCATAAGCAAATCTTTTATACATCACATCAAACAGCAAGCCGAAACAGGCATAAAGAAACAAGAAAACGGAAAAACAGCGAATTAAAACAACTGCATTTTTATTTTAACTTTATGAATTATAAGCCTCTTCCAGATCTTTTATGATAATATTCTTCATTTTCATAATAGCCTGAATCACTTTGTTCACCTTGTCTTTATCAGGATCACTGATCAGTTTCATCGATTGTCTGGGAAAGATCTGCCAGCTTAGTCCGTATTTATCTTTTACCCAGCCGCAAACTTCCTCACTTCCACCTTCGCTGGAAAGGCTGTTCCAGAAATAGTCTGTTTCTTCCTGACCGTCTGTCATGACCACCATTGAAATCCCCTCATTAAAATCGAACTGGTGATCGTGGGAACTATCCATACAGAACATGCTATAGCCATCAATGGTGAAATGGGCGTGCATTATATGTTCCGGATCTTCACCGGATTCTCCTCCATCTTTATATTTTGAGATATTTCCGATCATTGAATTAGGAAAAGTTTTAGTATAAAACTTCATGGCTTCTGCCGCTTTTCCGTTATTCTGATGGATAAACATAAGGGTTGGCACCAATTTCTGGTCGCTTGATTTTTCACCTAAAAACAACTGCCAGGTTACTCCGTAACGGTCCCTGATCCAGCCATATTTCTTACTCCACGGATAGGAGCCGAGATCCATCATGGCGGTTCCTCCGTCCTTCAGCTGGTCCCAATACTTTTGTACTTCGTCTTCACTATCACAGATCACCATAAAGGACACTGAAGGATTTTTCTCCTTCTCCGGGCCATTAAGAAGCATGATCGTCTGTCCGAAAAGTTCAATATTGATAACAATCTGTGTATCTGCTGTTACTTTGCCGTTGAATATCTTACAGTAAAAATCTGCTGATTTTCCGGCGTCTCCATTAAATAAAATACATGGAAAGATATTATTGTTCATCACTTTTAGATTTTGAAGTTATTATGAAAAATAAAAGAGTAAAAGGCAAATTTACTTTTTAGCCTTTTTGTCATTAAGAATTATAAGCTTCTTCCAGATCCTTTATAACAATTTTCTGCATTTTCATCATGGCCTGAACCACTTTCTGGCTTTTTTCCTGATCGGAATCATTCATCAGCTGGATAAGTCTTTTGGGAACAATTTGCCAGCTCAGTCCATATCTGTCTTTCAGCCAGCCGCACATGCTTTCTCTTCCTCCCTCTGAAATAAGGGTATTCCAAAGATGATCGGTCTCTTCCTGGCTATCCGTCATGATCACAATGGAAATTCCTTCATTAAAATCAAACTGGTGATCGTAAGAATTATCCATGCAGAAGAAACTGTAGCCATCAATGGTAAACTGGGCATGCTGTACGTTTTCAGCCGGTTCAGATATAGAATGACCTTCACCGCCGTCACCATATTTCAAAATATTTCCAATGCCTGAATTGGGAAAAGTTTGGGTATAAAATTCCATCGCTTCTTTTGCTTTTCCGTTATTCTGATGAATGAACATCAGGGTAGGAACAATTCTCTGCGATTCCGGCTTATCTCCCAGGAACAGCTGCCAGGTAACCCCGTATTTATCCTGAACCCATCCGTATTTTTTGCTCCACGAATAGGAATCCAGGGCCATAAGAGCAATTCCTCCTTCTATCAATTGGTCCCAGTATTGCTGAACCTCTTCTTCTGTTTTGCAGATGACCATAAAGGAAACTGACGGGTTCTTTGTAAAATGAGGACCTCCGTTCAGGAGCATTAATTTCTGCCCGAAAAGGTCAATATTCATTACAACGGGAGTATCTGCAGTAATCTTCCCGTCAAAAACCTGACAATAGAATTCTGCGGCCTCTTTTGATTCTGTATCAAACCAGAGACAAGGAAAAATATCGTTATTCATACTATTAATTTTAAGGTGGTACATATAGTTTTTTTGGTCATTGCCGATCCGGGAATGATGAAATTCTCGGATGTATAATGATCAGCTTTTGAAAGAAACGTGATGTTCTTTCATATGACTTTTCAGTTTCTGCATGGTATTCCTTCCGAAACCATGAAGATTCATGATCTCCTGTTCAGAATAATCCGAAAGTTTTTCAAGAGAGTCAATTTTTTCTCTTTCCAAAGCTCTTCTTGCCGGCACTGCAATAATGCCATAAAGGAAATTATTATTTTTAACGACATGATTAACAGCACAAATGGAGCTTAGACATTTTGCCATTATAACCAGATTTATCATGACTGCTAATGTGTATTTTAATGATTTTCAACATACTTGTGAAAATTATTAAGGATAGCATACCAGCCGTCCCGCTGCATTTCCACAGAATTTTGCTTTTCAGGATCGAAAATTTCGATCACTTTGGTCGTGTTTTCGTCCATCTTGTCGAAAATGACTTCCACTTTCCGGCCGTCTTCCATATGGTATTTGATACTGGAATTTGGAATTACCTCATCGTAGATTCCTTCGAAATCGAAACCAAAACTTTTATCTTTTGCCTCCATTCTGGTCTTAAATTTTCCTCCTACCCGCAGATCATTTTCTGAACTGGGACATTCCCAGGATTCATGGGCAAAATTCCACTTCGTGATGTGTTTGGGATCATTGAAATAATTCCAGACTTTTTCTACCGGGGCTAAAATTGTTATGTCTATCTTAATCGGGTCCATAGTTTCTATTTTTAAAATCGTTGTAAAAAGGCAGCCCGGGCTGGACTGCCCTCATTCTTTAGTTAAAGATAAGATTATTTTGCGTATCCTTCGCTATAGTTCACCATCCAATGAACTCCGTATTTGTCCTGGAAGCTTCCGAAATAATCGCCCCAGAACTGGTCTTCAATAGGCATTTCTATATTTCCCCCTTCAGAAAGACCTTTAAAAAGCCTGTCGGCTTCCTCTTTCGATTCCGGGAAAATGGATACATAATTGTTATTTCCCACATTAAGGGTCTGCCCGAATGCAGGAACAATATCTGAAGCCATCAGAAGATCGCCTCCGATGGGTAAAGCTATATGCATCACCCTGTTTTTATCTTCTTCGGATAAATTTTCGGTTCCGGGAGCATTTCCCATTTTGTGAACTTCACCAAGGAATTCTCCTCCGAAAACAGATTTGTAAAAGTTGAAAGCTTCTTCTGCTTTTCCGTCAAAATTTAGGTATGGATTTAATTTAGCCATGATTTCTGATTTTTAAATGTTATTATTAATTATTTTATGTTTTAGTTTAATACTGAGATCGCTAAGTGCTTATATTATCACTGGGTATGTCGCCGAAAAACCATTTCACCTGGCAGAGGCCGTGAAAATTTAATTTGAACCATTAAGAGTGAATTAAGCTGTTAAGAATATTAAGATTTTGTCTAATTACCTTACAGCCTTATACTTTTAATGGTTTAAAAATTTAATGATTTCATTAACTGTCAGATCGATCAGATCAGAATCCTTATTTCCTTCGAAATCTGCCATCATATATGAGCCATGGCCCGCCGGAAGGATCATAAGCTGAGATCCGGGAACCAGTCTCCACATTTCTACAACATGCTCTGGCTTCATCACATCTTTATCTCCACTGATGAAAAATACCGAGGCTTTTATAGATGTTAATATTTTTTCGTCCCAGTCTTCAAATGTCTGCATTCTTTTGCTGTCTTTTTCAAACATGTTCTGCAGCTTTGAAAAATCCGGATTGAGATTAAGGAAATTGATTTTAAGGGGTTCCGGCATTGATTCCAGCGTAGCTTCGTTCATGATTTCGAAAAACCCGTCCATCATCCCACTTCTTTTGTAAAATGAAGAGGCAACAATGATCTTTTCGGTTATTTCAGGGTAAAGATGGGCAATCTGCATCACTGTATTCCCTCCGTTGCTGAATCCCATGAATGAAGCTTTTTCAATGGAAAGTTCTTTTAAAAGAGCAGCAACATCATGAGCATCCTGCTCAAAGGTTTCGGGAATATCGCGGTGATCTGTCATTCCGTGGTTCTGCAGATCAATACCTATCAGCTGAAAACGGTTTTCAAGCCTGGAGATAATTTCTTTAAAATCAAATAGGATTGAGGAACCTCCGCCATGGACAAGCACCAAAGGCTTTCCCGAGCCGTAGATTTCATAGTACATCCGGATTCCGTTGACCAGATGATAGCCTTTTTCTTTAGGTTCCATTCCTTAATATTTCAAATTTTCATCTACATCATACTTCATACCCGGATAGTCCAGAATTTTTCTCATAAGGCCTATCTGTCCGCATAAATAGTCCTCACGGCCTATACACATTCCTGCGAAATTGAGTTTGGTTTCCGGAACAAAAGGAATATTCATTCCGATCTGAAAAATTTCATCCAGTTCTTCATCGGTCGCCTCTAAAAGTTTCTGGTATACTTTTGGCGAAATATCATGAAAGTTTTTCTCCAACTCATCTAAACTGGGATATTTGAAGCTTTCGTCCAAGGCTTTTCCCTGGAAGAAAAGCTCACTGTTAGGATCTTCATCTCTGAGTCCTAAAACCCAGCCCAAGCCATAACGCATATTGACAAAGTTGCCTGCCATCCAGACGATATGGTTGGTTTTTCCTTCAATTCTTTTCAGAGCATCTTCTTCCGAAATACCGTCCAGCGCATTGAGAAAGCTTTGGGAGTGCATTCTGTATGCAGGAATAATAACTTCTAATTTTTTTGATTTTGGTGTGTCCATTGTTTGATTTTTTAGTTGTTTTAAAATGATACCTTTCGGGATATTTAAGGATAAAGCCTATTGTACTGATGCTATTTGATGGCACCCGGTTTTCCTAAAATTCTTCTGAGATAACCCAGCTGTCCGCTGTGGTAAATTTCATGAAGGCAGAAAATAGCAATATCATTAATGGTTTCGGGATTAAAACTTTCCAGACTGATCAGCTTCTGCTCCAGTTTGTCCTGAGATTTTTGCAGGTAAGACTTTAAGTCTTCAAAAGCGATCAATTCGTTTTTTCTTTCCAACGGAATCTCTCCCCTGTTGTAGAATGAAAATTCCTTATTGTCCCAAACCGATTCTTCTCCCAAAGTATTCAGGAATGCATTTCTTATATAGATTAAATGCCCAAGGATCCAGTTCAGGCAGTTGGCTTCACCATTTGGAAAAATCATAGATTCTTCATGGGTAATGCCGTCGATATTCATTGAAATCACTTTGTAATTGCTGAATACCTGAACTTTTACTATTTCAATATCGTTTGATTTTGTTTCCATAGCAGTAGGTTTATTTTGTCCTGTGATTTTGCATTACAGACAGGAAATACATCAGCTTAAATTATTTTCCTTCTGACAGCACAGGTTTTAAGATTCAGCAGGGAATTGGGAAACATCTGTAAAGATTACATTCCACCCATGTCCGTTGATGTCCCAGAAAGAATTTTGATACATCCATCCTTCATCCTGAGGCTCTTCATGCTGGTAGGCTCCGTTTTCCAAAGCCGTATTGACTACCTGGTCCACTTCTTCGCGGCTGTTCAGGCCAATGGCTACAAGCACCTGGGTGGTATCGCCTTTTGGAACCGGTCTTTCAGAAAATGTCTGGAAAAATTCTTCTGTTAAAAACATGACATAAATAGTGTCTTCTTTCATGACAACGCAGATGCCTTTTTCATTGCACATCTCCTCAACGATAGAAAAACCTAATTTAGTCCAAAATTCTCTTGTTTTCTGTACGTCCTTCACCGGAAGGTTCACGTAGATCTGATTGATTTTCATATTATATTATTTAGTGTTAAACTTTTAACCAAAATTACCAAGCCCGTATGAAAATCAACTTGCCATAAGACAAGATTTAATTTTTCTTTGGATGGGATACGATTTCTTTGCGGATACGGCTTAAAGAAGTATCTGTAACGCCCAGATAGGAGGCTACCTGCTTGAGGGGTGCAAACTGTAAAACCTGGGGTTTCTGCTCCAAAAGGTTAAGATAACGTCTGGTAGCGGAAAGGGTAAACATTTCTACAGAACGCTGTTTGTAAACAAAAAGTTCTCTCGACATCCACGCCCTTCCCCATTCTCTGAGATTCGGTATTTTATGGAACAGTTCCTGAAAGGTCTCATAATCGAAGCGCCAGCATTCACAATCTGTAATGCAGATGATGTTTTCCTGGGACGGAACTCTCTGAAAGAGTGATAAAACCTCAATAATGATCTCGTTATCTGCGAAAAAGTGTGTGGTTACCTCATTTCCGTTAAAATCATTCACATAGGAACGGGCAAGGCCTTTTTCCAGGATATAATATTCGTTGGCTGTTTTTCCTTCCTGCAGAATCATATCTCCTTTCTGAAAGGAAACTTTTTCGTGAGCCTGGAATATTTCGTCAAGCTCTTCGTGCATAAAAAACGGAAAGTCGTAGCAGATCTCTAAGGCTTTGCTGGTCATTGAGTTGGTGTCTTTTAAGGTTTTAAAAATATCATTTTTAATTGAATCCGTAATAAATCGAATTAAACAAAATCGATAGATGATATAAATAAAGTTCTATTAACTGTTTACCAGAAGTAGTTTTTAATCTTTCTAAATAATTAAACACAGACCCGCTGTATCTTCATACGCAAGTTTATAATTTTATGGTTATTTGAAGAATTTAAAGAATAAATTAAGCCTTCAAGATATTTATCAGAATAAAGAAAGCTGGATGGGCTTATTTTTAGGTGGCTCTGCATCTCCAAAAACCGTTTTTCCGCCAAAGCGAAACGAATTCTGCCTTTCTTCTTCGATAACCTTCTGGATATCAAAATCAGGAGTAAAATCTTTTTCGGTAGCAGCTACAATCTGATGCAGCTTGTTTAAGGTATTCAGCTTATCGGAGTTTCCGAGTTTGGATTTTTCTATTCCTTTCCTGAGAATATTGATGCTTTCATCATAGGTTTTGGTAGGAACCGGGAAAGGGTGTCCGTCCTTACCTCCATGGGCAAATGAAAATCTGGCCGGATCCGCAAACCTTGAAGGTGCCCCGTGGATCACTTCACTGACTAACGCCAGGGATTGCATAGTCCTCGGACCTACTCCTTCCAGCATTAAGAGATCTTCGAAATTTTGAGGCTGCTGTTCACGGGTAACATACAGAAGGGCTCCCAGACGTTTCAGATCTACATCTGAAGCCTGTACATCATGGTGGGCAGGAAGAATTAACCTTGAAAAGTCTTTCATCACATCAATGGAATCGGTATGCGAAATGTCCAGAATTCCTTTCCTGTTTTCTGAGGCATCAGCATCGGTAAGATTAAGGATTTTCCCTCTTGAAATACCATTGATTCCTGTATGAGGCTCTTCTACAAATGATTTTATATTTTCCGAATGCCAGTGATAGCGTCTTGCTGTGCCATCGGACTCGTGCATTCCCTGCTGCACTACACTCCAGCTTCCATTGTCTGCCAAAATAAAATTATGGAGATAAAGCTGGTAACCATCCTGGATGGCTGTATTATCTACTTTTGCGGAAAGTTTGCTGGCTTTTACCAGTTCATGACCGTTGAGGCCTGTTTGATCCGCAATCTGAAGAAGCTCTGAAGGGGTTTCTTTCGAAAATTTTCCTTTTCCTCCACAAATATACAGCCCTAATGATTTTGAATTTGGATTAATGGAACGTTTCAAAGCTCCCATCACTGATGTGGTAATCCCTGAAGAATGCCAGTCCATGCCCATCACCGCTCCAAAACTCTGAAACCAAAACGGATCTGCCAGTCTTCTGAGAACCTCATCTTTCCCATAATCCATCAGGATGACTTCTATAATGGAAAGTCCGAGCGCAGACATCCTTTCGTAAAGCCACGGCGGGACTTTTCCGTAATGTAATGGCAGATCTGCAGTTCCTGAACGTTTCATTCTACAAAGGTAGTTATCATATTATTATTTTTTGATGATCCGAATCATTAAGTTTTAGCTAAAGCCATAGGGTAATTATTTTTTTAAGAACGGCCTAAAACCCGTTCCTATTGAATCCATTAAAATCTATTGGTTCAACTAATGAATGGAGAAAAATTCCAGGTCTTTATGCTTCTCTTCATCAAATTCTTCATTGAAAATGATTTTATTTCCGAAAGGATCATCTACAGTGAATGATACTGCTCCATAAAATGTTTTCTCCAATCCGGGACGGTTGTATTTATACTTTTTATCCAGCAGCTCTTTATGATATTCAGCAATTCCCTGCCCCCAGATAAATACACGGCTGCCGGGAGTCCCATCGCCATGATGTTCGCTTAAATGAAGGAGAATATTTCCTTTTTTCACTTCCATATAAACGGGGGTATTTTCTTCGAAATGATGCTCCCACACGATCTCAAAACCGAGCCAGTCTATATAGAATTCCACTGTTTTACTGTAATCAAAAATTCTCAATACCGGAATAACCTTTTCTGCTTTCATGGTTAATGGTTTTTATTTCTTATTGCCTATTGCAAACTAAATATGCTGAAGTATATTAATCAGATTTCCAAACGGGTCTTTCACAAAAAACCTTCGTACACCCCAATCTTCATTGGTGATTCCGTAAACGATCTCAAAACCTGCAAGCTTCATTTTCTCACAGAGTTTATCTACATTGTCTACTTCTATTGAAAGTAAAGGAACTTCCGTATTGTTTCCGCCCTGAGCAGCAAAACTGACCTGAACTTTAGCTTCCTGCTCATTTCCAAAAGTTTTGATCCATCCGTGATCCATCAGGATTTTCATACCTAAAATATCCTGATAAAAAAGATCGGCTTTTGAAAGATCTTCTGTTTTTATATTAGCGACAATTCTTTTGATCATTATGGAATTATTTAGAAATTCTTAATGCCTAAAAAGCCTTGCAAAAACATAGGGTCTGCAAGGCTTTCTGCAAAAATTATTGTTTTCTATTTATTCAGGGCATCAATTGCTGCGCTGTAGTCAGGCTCATGGACAATTTCTGAAACCTGTTCTGTGTAAACAACTTTATTGTTCTCGTCCGTCACAATCACTGCACGGCTTAACAATCCTTTCATTGGAGAATCTGTAATTGTCACTTCATAATCGTCACCAAAGCTGCTTCTGAAATCTGAAAGGGTTTCTACATTATTTAAACCTTCCGCTGCACAGAATCTTCCCAATGCAAAAGGAAGATCTTTGGAAACATTGATCACTACAGTATTATCTAGTTTCGAAGCTTCTTCGTTGAATTTTCTTGCAGAAGCGGCACAAATTCCCGTATCAATACTTGGAAAAATATTGAATACTTTCTTTTTACCGTCAAAATCAGAAAGAAGTTTCACATTCAGATTGGAATCTACCAATGCAAAATCTCTTACAGTTGTTCCTACTGAGGGGAGAGTTCCTATTGTATTTACCGGATTTCCTTTAAGTGTAATTGCTGCCATAATTTTATTTTTTAGTTTTTCAAATTTACTCAAAATAGAAGGCTTTACAGATCAATGAAAGGTTAAATAATTCTTAAAGTAAAAATAAAAAAACTTATCTGTTGCCAATAATTTACCTGAAACAAATTTTAATTATATTCGCAATCCAAAAAAATAATAACCATGCGAAAAAAAATTACTTTCCTGCTCTTCGGGGTACCGGTTTTTGGTTTCGCTCAGTCTGTGATCGGCAACATCAATTCCGGGGCAGTTTCTGATACCAATTTCACGCATTCCGTAGGCGAAATCTATGTAATCCCTGCCGATCCCAATCAGGCCAACTCAGGGACTATGGGGATGTTCTACCAGTCTGTTCTGCAGGTTCTGGGTGTTAAAGAACTTGAAAAAGACAATGTCAAGATTTATCCCAACCCTACTACCGATTTTGTTCACATTACTTTAAACTCCAGGACAAAAATTGAAGAGGCTGAAGTGTATGATACTTCGGGAAGACTTGTTTTAACAATAAAACCGGACAATGGGAAACTGGATCTGCGCAGTCTGAATTCCGGGATTTATATGATCTCATTTAAAAATCCCGACATCAAACCTATTAAAATCATTAAAAAACCTTAAAAACATAAACATGAAAAAATTTTACGCTACAATAGGATTATTTATCGCTACACTTCTAAGTGCACAGGTTCCACAGGCTTTCAGCTATCAGACTATTGCTTTTAATACTTCGGGTGCACCCATTGCTAACGGAAATGTTTCTTTAAAAATCAGCATTCTGGAAAACAGTGCTACCGGAACTGTTTTGTATACGGAAACTCATAATAAAACCACCAATGCCAAAGGTCTGGTTAATCTTAATATTGGCCAGGGAACCCCTACTACCGGTAATTTTGGCAGCATTAACTGGGGAACAAAACTAAATTTGTAAAAGTGGAAATGGACCCTCAAGGAGGTTCCAGTTACACCAACGTTGGTGTGAACCAGCTGACGAGTGTTCCTTATGCACAGGTGAGCAAAACTGTTGTAACCGGTGCTGGTCAGGGAATTACTTTAGTTTCTCCGAATGGCACTAATTACACATTAAACGTAAGTGATTCCGGAACATTGAATTTACCAGTAAGTTCAGTATCCACCTCCCAACTACCTGCTAACTTGTATATGTACGGAAGTTATAATAATTTCACTGCAACCTCAGCAGATCTGATGCGAAATGACGGAAGTAAGGTAGGGTATAAATATTTACCTGCGAATTCCCAGATCAAGTTCATTGCTGCGCAGAATGCGAGTGCACAAAACTATGGTTCGGACAGCCAGACTAATTTGGTTCCCAACGGAAGTGTTTATAACATTTCTTCCAACGGATTTTACAAGATAGAAATTACGAACTTTATAGGGAATCCTGTAAGAACATTTAACTTCAGCCCAGGCATCAGTTTAAATACTACTGGTTCCGGTTCTCCGGTAGTTTCTCCGTTAAGCTACAATCCGGCAACAAGCAAGTTTTCTTTTAATCTCACTGGTGTAACCTCCTCAAATTTCACAGGATTTACTATCAGTCTTTCTCCGGGAGGATCTACAGGTACTGAAATTCTGGGAGATAATCTGAATGATGGAAACCTTGATATCAACGGTACCCCTATGCTGATTCCGAATCTCACTTCAGTTCCAAAAAATTTCAAGATTGAGTTTAACATCAATTTTGATGCTACCGGAACTTATACAATTACACAAATATAAACTTAAGAGGCCAATGCCTCTTTTTTTATTTTAAAATACCTTCATAAAACAATCATATTTAGTAAATTTGTGATTCTTAAAAATCAAATAATAAATACACAGTATAATGTCAGACAAATCAAAAATCTACTACACTCTTACGGATGAGGCTCCAATGTTGGCAACACACTCGTTTTTACCTATTGTAAAAGCTTTTACAAAATCCGCAAACATTGAAATTGCTGTCCCGGATATTTCTTTGGCAGGAAGAATTCTAGCCAACTTCCCTGAGTTTTTGAAAGATGACCAAAAGATTGGTGATGCATTGGCAGAATTGGGTCAGTTGGCCACTCAGCCCGATGCAAACATTATCAAATTGCCTAATATTTCAGCTTCAGCTCCTCAGCTTGATGAAGCTATCGCAGAATTACAGTCTAAAGGTTTCGCAGTTCCCAATTATCCTGCAGAGCCGAAGAATGATGAAGAGAAAGCGATTAAAGCTAAATATGCCAAAGTTTTGGGAAGTGCGGTAAACCCTGTGTTAAGAGAAGGAAATTCTGACAGACGTGCTCCGAAAGCTGTTAAAAACTATGCAAAGGCCAATCCTCACAGAATGGGTGACTGGGCTTCTGACAGCAAAACAGATGTTGCACACATGGATGGAGGAGATTTCTACGGAACTGAAACTTCAACTACCGTAGAAAATGCTACAAAATTCAAAATTACATTCAAAGGTAACGACGGTGCTGAAACTTTACTGAAAGATTTCGCAGCTCTTCAGGCCGGAGAAGTAATTGATTCTTCTGTAATGAATTTAAACTCTTTGAAAGCATTCGTTCAAAAAGCGATTGATGAGGCTAAAAGCAGAAACGTACTCCTTTCTGCTCACCTGAAAGCTACCATGATGAAGATCTCTGATCCGATTATTTTCGGGGCTATTGTAGAGACTTATTTCAAAGATGTTTTCACTAAATATGCTGAAACATTCAAGTCTTTAGATGTTAATCCAAATAACGGTCTTGCCGATCTTTTCGAAAAAATTAAAGGAAATGCTCAGGAAGCTGAAATCAAAGCTGATATTGAAACAGCTTTAGCCAACGGACCAAGAGTGGCTATGGTAAATTCTGACAAAGGGATTACCAACTTCCACGTTCCTTCTGACATCATTGTTGATGCTTCTATGGCTGCTTTGGTAAGAGGCGGAGGAAAAATGTGGAACAAGGATGGAAACGAAGAAGATACAGTTTGTATTATTCCGGACCGTTCTTATGCAGGTTTCTACCAGTCTGTAATTGATGATATGAAAGCGCACGGAAAGCTTGACCCTACTACTATGGGCTCTGTTCCGAACGTAGGATTAATGGCTCAGAAAGCCGAAGAATATGGTTCTCACGACAAAACTTTCCAGGCAACAGCAGACGGGACTATTGAAGTTCAGGATGAAGCCGGAAACGTACTTCTTTCCCAGAAAGTAGAAAAAGGAGATATCTTCAGAATGTGCCAGACTAAAGATGCTCCAATCCAGGACTGGGTAAAGCTGGCTGTTAACAGATCCAGACTTTCTGATACCCCTGCTATTTTCTGGTTAGATAAAGATAGAGCACACGACAGAGAGATCATCAAAAAAGTAGAAAAATACCTTAAAGATCATGATACAACAGGTCTGGACATCAGAATCCTTGATGTAAAAGATGCGATGACCGAAACACTGAAAAGAGCAAGAGAAGGAAAAGATACGATTTCTGTTTCAGGAAACGTGTTGAGAGATTATCTTACTGACCTTTTCCCAATCCTTGAACTGGGTACTTCTGCAAAAATGCTTTCTATTGTTCCATTGATGAACGGAGGAGGTTTGTTTGAAACAGGTGCAGGAGGTTCAGCTCCAAAACACATTGAACAGTTCTTGGAAGAAGGTTATCTGAGATGGGATTCTCTAGGGGAATTCCTTGCACTTCAGGCTTCTTTAGAACATTTGGCTCAAACACAGGGAAATACTAAATCTCAGGTTTTAGCTGATGCACTGGATGAAGCTAATGCTAAATTCCTGGCTACCGATAAATCTCCTGCAAGAAAAGTAGGACAGATTGATAACAGAGGCTCTCACTTCTATTTAGCAATGTACTGGGCAGAAGCTTTAGCTAACCAGACAGCAGATGCTGAACTGGCAGCTCATTTTGCTCCGGTTGCAGCAGCATTGAAGGAAAGCGAAGCCGTTATTAATGAAGAACTGATAAGTGCTCAGGGTAAACCTCAAAACATTGACGGTTACTACAAAACCGACACATACAAAACGTATGCAGCAATGAGACCAAGCACGGTATTAAATGAAATTATTGACGGAATTTAATTCCTGAATTGATACAAATGAAAGCTCCTTTTTTAAGGAGCTTTTTTATTTAAATGCTTTTATATATTTCAAAGGTCTTCTGTAGACTCCCAATCGGTCATTTAAGCAATAATTTCCCAGATGTCCTGCAATATTCCGTAGGTTAAGTTTCTTCTTTGCCCTTAAAAATTCCATTTTCACCGTTTGATTTGTCCGGTTCGCCTACCTTTACATTTCAAAATTTCCTTTAAGCCTATACTTTTGAGCCATAAAAATAATATCGTTATGGACTCATCAAAGAAAAAAAGAACAGCAAAGCCAATAGCCATCATATTTCTGGCGGTTATGGCAATATTTGCTGCCTTACAGCTTTTCAACCCACCTCTGGAAGGAAAGCCTGTAGCCAAAAAAATTGAAGCCCCACAGGAAGTGCTTGCCATCCTGGAAAATTCATGCTTTAACTGCCACTCCAATGAACAGAATTTAAGCTGGTATGATAAGGTGGCTCCTATTTCATGGGCTGTGAACAAAGACGTTAAGAGAGCAAAAGAAGTTTTAAACTTTTCGGAATGGAATGTTTCTCCGGCCGAGCACCAAGGGAAGATGTATGCCATTTTAAATATGATGCAAAGCGGAAAAATGCCGCTTCATGAGTATACTCTGCTCCATCCTTCAGCCAAAATAACCCCAAAAGATATCGAAACGATCAGAAAATACACCCTTTCATTATCCGGCCTCAATACGGTTAAAGAAAAAAAAGATCCGCATCAAAATATTGAAATCAGCCAGGGTTCTGTTCCATCCAAATTTCCTGTTTCGCCCAACGGCGTAAAGTATACGGATGATTTTAAAAACTGGAAAGTGATCAGTATGAGCACCCTTTTCGACCACTCCATCAGGGTTATTTATGGAAATGATATGGCGGTAAAAGCTGTTGAAACGGAAAATTTTCACCCCTGGCCGGACGGAAGCGTTATTGTAAAATCAGTTTGGAAGCAGGAACAATTGGCAGACGGAGAAGTGAGAGCCAGGGAATTTATCAATGCTCAATTTATGGTGAAAGACTCTAAAAAATATACAGATACAGAAGGTTGGGGATTTGCCAAATTTTCAGGAAATGATCTTCATCCTACCGGTAAAACAGCCTCATTTGCAAAAGAATCATGCATCGCCTGCCATCGGCAGCTGGCTGAAAAAACAGGATATCTGTTTGATGTCCCAATGAAAGTCAATACTGAAAGATTAATTAAAAACCTTGAGAAATAATGAAAAAAGCACTATTCACCACCTTGTCAATCTGCGCTTTGTTTACTGCCTGTAAAATTGATGAACCGGATAAAGATTTAAAGCGTATTGTTTTTGACCCCGGAGATTTAAAATTTATTTCCACCTCATTAAATACCCAAAAGGAAACTTCATCCGCACTGTATGGCAACCCGCAGGCCCTGGCATCATTATCAAGCGGAAAACCTGACCTGGAAAACAATTCTATTATAAAACTGGTTACCTGGAAGTACCATGACAATCCGCAATACACCGGAGGAACGATTACCGGAGAGTTACTTAGTGTAGAAACACTTCAGGCTGATAATAAGGGGAAAATTTCCTATCAGATCACGAATACATCAGCCACGGCACCTGTGGCATCTGATAAAGAAGAACGGATACGGTATATCATAAGCTACAAGCCTGTCTTGAGACCTTAAAAACTACTGAAGCTGAATTTCTCAGCTTCAGTAGTTTTTGTGAATAATCAATTTTTACCTGTGCAAAGCCAATAGTTAATTTTTCTAAGCGAAAAAAATTCACAGACAAAGCGAATTCACTTTTAAACATTCACCATTATATTTCTAAAAAAGCATTAATTTCACCTTTTAAAACCTCACTGTTTTCATGCAGCAGCAAAAAATAAAAATTTCACCAGCCATCATCTGGATAAGTTCCTTGTTCCTGGGAATTTTATCTTCTGTACCCCAGCTGGCCTCCCATGAGTTCAACTGGAAGGAAGCTGTGGTAAATTCAGCAATAACGGCGGCATTTTCCATCATAATGTGGTATCTCAATATTTATTTCTTAAACCGAAGTGAAGGCAAACGGAGACAGGATATTTCGTATTCAAGGCTGCTGACTGTGCTGGCATTCGGAATGGTGATCATGTTCGGGCTCGCCTGGATTCAGCAGCTCATTCTGTCCCATATCAATTTTGGACCTGTGATGCTGATGGTGGAAGTCCGTGGAATCCTGATCAATCTTGTATGTTATATGTTTCTGACCCTGCTTCAGAATAACTATGCAGGCCAGCAGATTCAGCTGGAGCTGGAAAAAGTGAAAAGTGACAATCTCGGGGCCCAATATGAATTACTGAAACAGCAGGTAAATCCCCATTTTCTTTTCAACAGCCTGAATACTTTAAAATCGATGGCAGAGACCCATGATTCCGAGACGGTAGACTTTATCATTAAACTTTCTGACTTTTACAGATTTACACTTGAAAGCAGAAAACTCGACCTTATCACGGTGCAGGAAGAAATGAAAATCATAGAGGCTTATCTTTTTCTTCAGAAAGCACGTTTTGGCGAAGGAATATCATTTACAAATGAGCTTAAAAATGAAGACCTTAAGACTCTCATCCCTCCTTTTACCCTGCAGCTTCTGGTAGAAAACTGTATCAAGCACAATATTGTATCCCAAAGCAAGCCACTTCATATCAGAATCTACAGCTCTGAAGACAGAATTGTTATTGAGAATCCTATTCAGCGGAAAATTGCAGCAGAAGAATCTTTAGGTGTAGGCCTTGATAATATAAAAATGCGTTTCAGCCATCTGCTGGATCAGGAAATAGAAATATATTCAGACGAAAAAACTTTTCAAATAAAATTACCTTTGATCCATGAATATCATCATCATTGAAGACGAGTTTAGGGCGGCAAAATCCCTCCAGAACCTTATTTTAGATTTAAAACCAGAATCCAGAATCCTAGGAGTTTATGACAGTATTGAGGCCAGTGTTGAAGCTTTATCTGCCAATATACAGCCGGATCTTATTTTTATGGATATCCAGCTTTCTGACGGGTTGTCGTTTGAAATCTTTAAAGCGGTCGAGATTACATGCCCAGTGATTTTCTGTACTGCTTTTGACCAATATATGCTGGATGCCTTCAAAAGCAAAGGAGTGGATTATGTACTGAAACCTTTTTCCCGTGAAGATATTTCCGAAGCCCTGAAAAAAGTCGATGAGTTAAAAAAATTCTTCAGCAAAAATGAATTTCCCGATATTGGATCTCTTTTACAGAAAATAACCCAGCCTGAGGGTAAAAGCAGCTTTCTTGTTTTCAAAAATCAAAAATATACCACGATTGCTACCGAAAGTGTTGCCTATTTCTATATCCATAATGAAATTACCCATCTGGTTACATTTGATAAGGAGCAGTTCCAGCTCTCGCAGTCCCTCGGGCAGGTCGCTGAGCAGGTTTCCGGGAAGCAGTTTTTCAGGATTAACCGCCAGTATCTGGTTAATTTCAAAGCAATCAAAGAAATGGAACATTATTTTCAGCGTAAAATTCTGGTAAAACTGGTGACTGAAACTCCTGAAAAGCTCCTGATCAACAAAGAAAAAACGCATAGTTTCTTTACCTGGCTGGAAGACCGTTAAGGTTAATGTATTTTTTAAGCCTGTATGTTTCCGGGTTCGCCTTGCTTTTTGTCCGGCTGACCCTTTTTTATATTCTTTTGCCTTTAAAATGAATCTACTTTTGAATCAAATTTAAAAGTTATGATTCTAAAAAATCTATTTACCGTAAGTGCTTTTACCACTTTGATGTTTGCTGCTTCTGCATTTATACACAAAGAGGAGATGAAGAAAGCGGAGCCAGCTTTTCCTTCTGAAAACCATGGATTTGCCGTTATGGAACTTTTCACTTCCGAAGGCTGTTCAAGCTGTCCACCTGCTGATGAGCTGATGGGACAGATCGGAAAAGAATACCAGAACCGGCCGGTTTATATTCTTTCATACCACGTAGACTACTGGAACCGCATGGGATGGAAAGACAGGTTCAGCAGCGCAGAAAATTCCCAACGCCAGCAATTGTACAGCCGCCTTCTTCAGTCGCAGACTTACACTCCGCAGCTCGTTGTGAATGGAAAGGAAGAATTTGTGGGTTCTGATAGGAATTCAATAGAAAATGCATTACAAAATGTATTGTCTGATGCTAAAAACAGCTCCATAAGTCTTTCAGCAAACATTTCACACAAAACTATTGATGTAAGTTATAAAACTGCTAAAACTGATCCTCAAAACAAATTACTCATCAGCCTGATTGAAAAGAAATCATCAACCCAGGTGGGAGGAGGTGAAAATGAAGGCCATCACCTTCAGCATTGGCAGATTGTCCATCAGCAAAATTTGGTCTCACTTAAAGACAACCCGGAAGGGTCAACGAATTTTAAACTTCCTGAGAATTTCTCTCCCAGCAACTGGGAAGTCATCGGGTTTGTTCAGAATCTGAAAACAGGAAAAATTTCAGGGGTTTCGAAAACAGCAATTCAATAAATCCTGCTGGAAAATTCAGGACTTAAGTTTTTACAATTCAAAAATACTTTTTATAGCACTAGAATTCAATTTTTTATAAAATGAATGCCTTAGTATTTCTAAACACGATTATTCAACAAACAACAACAAAATTTTAAAATAATAAAACAATGAAAACAAAAACAACAAAAATCATCTACTGGTCAGGAGCAATTTTTATGTCATTATGGTTTGGAGCAAGCGGCTTTTTTGAGCTTACCAAAAATCCTGTGGTTTGGGACATCACACGACAGCTTGGTTATCCGCCTCATTTTATTTATATCCTTGGTGTATTCAAACTGTCCGGAGTCCTGGTGCTTCTCCTGCCCAACCGTTTACTAAGACTAAAAGAATGGGTATTTGCCGGAATGTTTTTCGATATAATCTTTGCTTTCTTTTCCAAAATTGCAGTGCTTGGGTCTGCAGCCACTATTGATGCGGTAGTTGCCTTCATCGTACTTTCTGTAACCTATATCATGTTCAGAAAGCTGTATTCTCCTGACCTTATTTTTGGAGAAGCGTAGCAGGAGCCGGCTTTGAGATGCTTACTTGAAGGTTAGAAATTCCGAATCTCTTACATGCCCTGCTTCCAATTCAGTAAAAATGTGACCACATTTGCAGAGAAAAATTCAGACGATCAGTTTTGATCAACTGATCATAATAAAAATTCTATTTATGTTTCCCCCAATCAGGTAATATTACTTTTTCATTTTCTACGGGTATATTCCTTTGGTTGGGGATTTCAATCAACAAATCCTCCCGGAAATGGGAGGATTTATCATTAAAACTATGTCGTAGAAAATTTAAGTTGAATCCGTTAGTGAATATTAGTTCATAAAAATCTCCGGAATCCATTCAAAAGCCGCATCCTTTTTCTTGGTAAAGCCAAGGCCCGGCCACGGAAGATGATATGCAAAAGCCTTGGTTCTGGTATCTGCCAGCTGATTAAGTAATTTCTTACGGGATTCCGCAGCAATATCCAGATCTGTATCTCCTGAAAATCCCCATTCAGGGTGTGGGAAAAGAATAATATCAGAGTGGATCAGGTCTGCAATATACATCAGCTTCTCAGTGCCTGAAGAAATCATCATGACCGTAAGGCCGGGTGTATGTCCCGGAGCCAGCTGAAAACTGAAATGTTCAAACAAAGGCTTTTTAAAATCATAAAATTTCAGCTTTGGACGGATGGTTTTCAGAATATTCTGAACAGGCGGAATGATCTGGTTAAGGAATTCCGGCTGATTCTTTAAAAAACTGTTTTTAAAATCTTTAATGGATGCCTGCAGCCAGAAATCATATTCAATTTTGGAGATATGGAAATCTGCATTGGGAAAAACCAGATTATTCTGTTTATCTACTATCCCGCCAATGTGATCGGGATGAGCATGGGAAATAAAAACATCTGTAATATCTTTTGGAGAAAATCCGGCTTTCTGTAAGCTTTTCAGGATAAATCCTGTTCTTTCATCTGCAAAGATCCCCATCCCGGCATCCAGTAAAATAAGCCTGTCTTTTGTTTTGACGAGCATTAGGTTCATCGCCATGTCTATAGAGTCGTCGGAACGGAAATTATCCCTTAAAATTGTTTTTAACAGGGAAATATCTGCTCTTGGGGCAAATGTATCGACGCTTTTCTCGTGAATGTATCCGTCCGTAAGAATGAAAAGTTCCAGCTCACCAAATTTTATCTTTTTAAATGCCGAAAGATCTTCCTCAGTATTGGGCGGAAGTATTTTGGCACCTGCAAAAACATCAGAAAAAGGGACAAAGCTTAATGCTCCGGCCATCAGTCCACTTTTTAAAAGTTCTCTTCTGTTCATAATCAAATGTGTATGTTTAAAAACACAGACTCCTGGATGTTATTCAGGAGTCTGTAGGTATATTTTTTAGTTATTCACCAATTTCATCGAGCCTTCTGTATATCTTTCGCCTACGTTAGGATATTTTTTCAAAAGTGCATCAATTGTTTCTAAATCTGACGGTGAAAGATCGATATTCACTGCTTCAATATTCTCCTGAAGATATTTGATGCGTTTAGTTCCCGGAATCGGAATAATATCTCCTCCCTGGTTCAAAACCCAGGCTAAAGCCAGCTGGGTTCCTTTTATCCCTTTGGACGCTGCAAATTCATTGATTTCTCTTGCAAGATTTTTGTTGTTTTCAAGATATTCTGCCTGATATCGCGGCAAGGTTTTTCTAAAATCCTCATCGCCGAAATTCTGTACTTCATTGATGTTGGCAAAAAGTCCTCTCGCCAGAGGAGAATAAGGAACTAATGTGATACCCAATTCCCTGATGGTAGGGAGTATTTCTTTTTCTATGTCTTTAGTAAGGATAGAATATTCTGACTGCAGTGCTGTAATCGGATGAATTTTATTTGCTTTTCTGATAGATTCTGCGGATGCCTCTGACAAACCAAGGTATTTCACTTTCCCTTCTTTAACGAGTTCTGCCATTGCGCCTACCGTTTCTTCCACCGGAACATTTGGATCTACCCTATGGGCATAATAAAGATCAATGGTATCGATTTTAAGTCTCTGAAGACTTAAATCCACTGCCTGCCTGATCCATTCCGGTGAACCGTCAAAATAAGTTCCGGGAGCTCCGCTGTGGCTTGGTTTCCCATCTTTAAACCTGAATCCGAATTTGGTAGCAATAAAGATCTTATCGCGGTTCGGAACCAGAACTTTTGAGATTAATTTCTCGTTCTCTCCGGCAGCATACATATCTGCGGTATCCCAGAAGTTTATTCCTAAATCTAATGCTTTATGCAAAGTATTGATGCTTTCCTGCTCATCTGCCGGGCCATAGGCAAAGCTCATCCCCATACATCCCAAACCTATTGCTGATAACTGCTCTCCTGTGTTTCCTAATTTTCTGAATTTCATAATTGCTGTGATTTTAAATTTGATAAGACAAAATTAGAACAAGAATCGGGTGAACAGAATATAGAATTCAAACTAAGAATTATAAAATTCAAACAACTGTTGTTCTGACTTCATTGGGAGCCAATCCGGTTTGTTTTTTAAAGAAATTGGTAAAATAGGCAGGTTCTTCAAATCCCAATCCATAGGCAATCTCGGAAATATTCCAGTCTGTATGTTTAAGCAAAGCATTGGCCTCCTGAATGATCCTGGAAGCAATCTGCTGGCTTGTCGTTTTCCCGGTCATTTCTTTAACTGCACGGTTTAAAGAATTGACATGGATAGAAAGATTCTGCGCATAGTCATTGGGTGTTTTCAGTTTGAGAAATGCTTCGGGGCTGTCAATCGGAAATTGCCTCTCCAACAGCTCCATAAACAGTGATGCTACCCGGTGAGAAGCATTCTGATAAGGCTCAAAGCTTTCTGCAGGCTGCATTTTCATGGTTTCATGAATCATAAGATGAAGGCAGGCCCGAAGCATATCGTATTTGTGCATATATTCTGTCTGAATTTCGGTCATCATTTTGGTGAAAAGACCGGAAATGATGGCTTGCTGATCTTCGTCAACAAAGAAAACGGGGGTTCCTCCTATTTTAAAAAGCTTCGAATCCATGAGGTTTCCAATACGTGTCCCATTCTGCAGAAACTGGTCTGTAAACAGACAGAACCAGCCTTTTTGATCCTCGTCATCTGCTTCCCAGGAGTAAGGAACCACAGGATTGGAAAATAAAAGTGCCGGGCGGTCTACATGAATCCATTTGTCTGCGTAATGAAGCTTTCCTTTTCCTATGATGAGCGAAATTTTATAATAGTCTCTCCTGCTGTAAGGTGATACTAATGAGCAGCTGTCGCGCGAAAAGACATTAAAATGTCCTATTCCAGACACTGCGACATCTATCTTTTCCTTAGGAGCATACCGTAAATAAAATTCTTTTATTGTTTCTTTAGATTCCATAGTACTAAGTTATAAAATTCAAACAAATAAATAGATATTTCCGATCCACAAAACAAAAACAGCCGGCAAATGCCGGCCATTTAGATTGAATATAGTTGATATTGGAGACTTAATGATGTTTCCCATGTTTCTCATGTTCCTTCTGTTCCTTTTTATATTCCTTTCTGTACTCTTTGTATTGTTTGGAATTATATTTTTTGTAATTGTTTTTATTACGGTTATAAACAGCTACCGGGTTTTGACCTTTATAGTATTTATTTTTAAACTTGGCATATTTTTCTCTTCCAAGAATTCTTTCAATCTCATAGTAACGGTCTTCCCTCCAACGGTCGGGATTGCTTACGTATACCCTGTTCCATGAATCGTAGTCACGATACCTGTCGTTTAAAGAATTCAGCTGATTGGTTTGTGTCGCAGAAAGCAAAAGATCTGCAGCTACTGTCTGCCAGTTGATATCCGCTATACTTCTTCTGTAGTCATTATAATAATCCGATTGTGCATAAGTGAGGCCAAATGTGCCTGCAAGCATTAATGCGATTAATAATTTTTTCATCTTTTAGCTTGTTTTAAAGTTAAACTGCTTTAGGATAGTCAATTAAAATGCCAAGTCCTTTTTTTACATTCCCAATGTTTGTTAAATAAAATATAACTCATTGAAAATCTGAACTAAATAATACACTTAATTTTCTTTCCCGATACGAAAATTATCTTTTCAGAATTATATAATACGATAAATTATTACTTAATTTTTATCAATAAAAATGTCTTAATTTCCATGCATTATTTCACTATATCACCTTGCTTTAAGGCTGAAAAGAGCTTAAAATTTGTTAAGTTCCGGAAAAAGCTCTGTTTTGTATTATTTTAATTTGTAATTTTAAAAGAAGAATTTCAAATCCGGACGGATTATAATGTTGCCAGATTAGTAAATACTTTACAATTGAAATGAAGCAAGTCATTTAACCCAACCAAATCTTAATTATTATGGAAAATATAAAGTTTGAAATATCACCATATCAAGATGAACTGCAGCTGTTAATTGATGGAGAAAAAGCTGGATATATGTCAATAAAGATAGACGGCAGGCTGCTGATTGTTTATTACACCAAAATCAACGAAGAACGTGAAGGCCACGGATATGCCAAAATGCTTCTGGACGAACTGGTCCGTTATTCTGAGGAGAAAGATCTTCTGGTAGACCCTGAATGTGATTTTGTGCGCCAGCAGTTTGAAAATCATCCTGCAAGATATAAAGACATCTGGCATGCCTGAGTTATTCTTCCCACCATTCCCTGAATTGATGGTGTTTGCTGTTCATATCTAAAACTTCCCCAATCATCGGGGTAAGTATATGAAGCCCTTTTTCTTTTGCTAAGCCTGTTATTTTCTGAAGCGGCTCATTCCATGGATGAAGTGCCAGTGCAAATTTTGAGGAATGTACAGGAATAATATTTTCTGCCTTAAGGTCAAGAGCGGCTTGAATTACATCTTCGGGAAGCGCATGGATATATCGCCAGGCCTCATCATATTGTCCGTTCTCCAGAACAGCATAGTCAAAAGGCCCGAATTCACGGCCTATTGCTTCGAAATGGGAATCATAGCCGCTGTCACCACCCAGAAATATCTTTTTTGTAGGAGTTTCCAAAACATATGATGTCCAAAGCGTATTGTTCTGCTTTATCTTTCTTCCTGAAAAATGTCTTGCCGGCGTAAAGGTAAGTTTCAGATTATTTTTCAAAAGAACCTGGGCTCCCCATTCTTCTTCAATTAAACTTTCCTCACGGTAGCCCCATCTTTCCAGATGAGCCCCGACACCTAAAGGTACTATTGCCATTCCTGTCCGATCTTTGATCGACTTTACAGTGGGATAATCCAGATGGTCAAAATGGTCATGGGTAATCACAAGATAATCCAGATCGGGGATATCTTCCGGCTTAAATATATCCGAGCCTTTAAAAGCTTTGTTAAAATACTTAAACGGGGAACCATATTCACTCAGTACAGGATCTACAAGAAAAGAAATGCCATCCGTCTGCAGGTAATAGGATGAATGTCCCAGCCAGATAAAAACGTCCTGATCTTTCCGGATTTTTTTTAAATCTGTATGAATAGAAGGAATAGATTTCAGGGGTTTTAGAAGGGGATGTTTTTTTCCGAGGATAAAATCATAAGTAACTTTTATGGTACTATATCCTTCTGCTACAGGCGGAGTATGGCTGATGTTTTGGAATTTCCCGTTTCTGTAAAGTTTTGATCTTCTGATACGTTCCAGTCGTCTGCCTTCAGGTTTTGTCCCGAAAGCAGGCATATTCATCACTATAAGGTAAACCGCTATCAGAATTCCGGTTAGTAAAATCAAATACATCATCTGCAAAAGAGGCAAAGGTATTTACTTTTGGTTTAACCTAAAAATTGAAGTATTTTTTTAACTTAATTTATAAAGGTTTTTGAATAATTTATTATTTATTTGAGTCAGAATTATGTTAACTTTTTTAACTTAGCCGATTGAAAAAAATTCAAAACACGTTGAAAAATTATTCGATCATACTGCTGGCTGCAGCACTTTCTTCATGCTCATCTGTCAGAAGACATAATGAGCGGAGTACTGCATGCATTGGTACTGAAGAACTTAAAGAAGATATAGATTACGCCTATCTAAAGCTTCAGAAAATGCATCCGCAGCTTTATTGGTATATCTCTAAAAAAGACCTTGACTATAAATTTGACAGTCTTAAACAAACCATCGACCAACCGCTAACCCCGCTCCAGTTTTATTTTAAACTCCAGCCTGTAGTTGCAGACATCCGTGAGGGACATCTTGCATTGAGAATCCCCAGAAAAAAATTTTCCAAGAAGGAAATCAAATCTTTGGAACACAAAAAGGGAATGTTCAGCCGTTTCGAATATTATATAAAAGACAATCATCTGTTTATCGTTCAAAACAAAGATTCTATAAATGATATAAAACCTGGGACTGAAGTAGTATCAATCAACCATATTCCTGTATCCGAATATATAAAGAAATACCGCGCCCTGATCAGCAGTGACGGGTATAATAACACCTTTCAGCCTTATTTTTTAAAGGATGTTTTTTTTAACTTTTATACGGCAGAAAATGGTTTTGCAGACAAAGCCTATCTGGAAACTCTTTACAACGGCAAAAAACAAGTATATATTCTCCACCGGGAATCTAAATCCAAAACTGACCTGGAAAAAGATAAAGAACAGGAAAAACGAACTCCGGAAAAGAAAGTCAATGATTATGTAGCCTTTACTGATTCTTATAACCGAAATTTTAAATTTCTGGATAAAGACAGTACCACAGCTTATTTAAAGATCCAAAGCTTTTCAAGCGATTATTCGGACCGGTTTTATAAAGAAACATTCGAAAAAATAAAAAACGCAGGTTCCAGTTATTTAATTATAGATGTCCGCAACAATTATGGCGGATCTCTACACGAGATCAATAACCTGTACTCTTATCTTGCCCCGGAACCTTATATACTGATAAAGCCTTCACAGCTTACCTCAAGGATTACTCCGCTTAAAACCAACTATTTCAGGAAAAGCTCTCCTTTTCAGTATGCTTTTAAAAGCCTTGCCTATCCCACGTATGTATTTGCACAAACTTTCAGCACTTATAAAAAGGACGGAAAAGTATACTACAAAATGAAAGCAGCCAAACCTACAAAACCTAAAAAGGATGCTTTCCAGGGTAAAGTATTTGTACTGATCAACGGTGGAAGCTTTTCTGCCTCCTCAATTATCACCGCAAAACTGAAATATGACAAAAGAGCGATTCTGGTAGGCGAAGAAACGGGAGGCGCCAATGACGGAACTGTAGCCGGGTTTTATTCTTACCAGAAACTTCCTCACTCAAGGATCAATTTCCCGATAGGACTATTGCTGGTACAACCCAACATTGATTTTCAAAATACAAAAAGAGGTGTTTCTCCGGATGTCACCATTAAAGAAAGTATGCAGGACATTATTAATAAAAAGGATCCGCAACTGGAATGGGTGAAACAAGAAATCGCCAGGGAAAAACAAAACAGATAGTTTATATAGTTTCGGCGGGCTTTCAGCCCGCCGAAACCTTTTTCACCTTTTTAGCTCTTTTAAAAGCTCTTCAATATGCACAATATATCTTCCGTAATAACGGTAAAACCAGAATTTCCCGGATATAAAGAGTGCAAAAAGCCCAATGATGACCGAGCTTATCAGAATCACGGCAATTTTCATTTCGCTCATTGGCTGTGGCCACGGTATGAATTCTATTACAATGATCATTTCGCAGACAATAAAAGGTACAAAACTCAGATAATAGGATAAGTAATACTGTTTGTTAAGATTGACCTGCATAACCAGATCCTTTAAAGAATCATAGGTTTTTAGCATAGGATTGCTGATATCGTTGTAAAGCCTGAAAAACTTACTGAAAAAGAAGATCGTAACAACAAGCATTGATGCTACAAGAACAGTGATGTAGAACTGAAGCTTAAAGGGTCTGCAGAAAGCACATACTATAAATGAGAAAATAAAAACTCCAATCACAAACCAAAATTCCATACGCATATTTTTACGTATCTTTTCCAGCGGAAGGTTGATCTTATTTCTCTGTTCAATACTTATTTCGGGGGTTTTCTGGAAAACATCCTCATTCCATACATTTTTTAATTCATCTATATTCATTGGTACTGATTTAAAAATTATGATTTGTTTAAAATATCTTTCAGTTTATTTTTAGCGCGGTTCATTCTTACCCTTGCATTGCCTTCGGAAATTCCCATCTGCTCTGCAATTTCTTTTCCCGAAAAATCTTCCAGATAATAAAAAATAAAAGCTTTATCGATGGAATTTAACTGCCGGATTGCCTCATACATCTGAGCCAGTTTCTCTTCCTTCCCATAATCATAATCGTCCTGCATAATTTTATATCCTGAGAAATCCTCATTAGAAATAAAGCTTCTTTTTTTCTCTGATTTCAGAAAAATAATAGCGGTATTGAGTGCAATTCTGTACAGCCAGGTAGAAAATTCACTCTGCCCCCTGAAATGGGGATATGCTTTCCAGAGCTGGTAAGTGATTTCCTGAAAAAGATCATCGCGGTCGTCTTTTTCGGACATATACATTTTAGAAATCTTGAAAATGATTCCTTTATGTTTCTCAATTTTGTCTAAAAATTCCTGCTCTGGTAAGTTCATGGTTTCGGGCTCTATAGAGTTAGTTTTAAATGTAAAAAATTGTTACAGATATTTTTATAAAATAAAACTTCTGCCGGACTCCTGATTTTTATTTAAAATTTGATCGACTACAGATGCATTAAAAAACCCAACAGAAATTTCCTGTCGGGTTGGTTGTGTGTTTTTTTAAGCTCTACTCCACATCTGTCTATGAAACAGACTTTTTGTAACGAAATAATTTCTAATTAATAATTACTTACGAAGTATTTTTACTAAAATTGAACAGTCAGTTTAGATTGGCAATCACAAAATAGGAGCCAACATTTTTCTGCTTATAATAGTTAGTAGGATAAAAATGAAAATGTTACACTTTTTTAAGAAAAAATTACATTAAAAAATAAATTTTGATTCTCTTATTTTATTCAGGGCTCATAAAAATCTATTATTCAAGGCATTTACTGCAACAATCTATAGATAATAAAAAACCTGACAATTGCTTGCCAGGTTCTGGTTTATGTTTTTAGTCTTTAATTCAGATCATTTAAAGCTTTTTGAAGAGAATAAATATCAATAAAGTGCAGTTTCACACCAATGACTATGAAAAGGACAAGGACAATTGTTAAAAATGTAATAATAAAGATATATACCGAAACAAACCACAGGACGGTGTTCAGAATATTCCCCTTAAGCCCGAACTTTTTGATAAAAAATTTCTGGGAACGTTCAAACCATGAATTTCCCCGTATTTTCTTGGGTCCTAATTCTACTCCATTCAGTTCATCCACCAGACGTACCACATCTTCTATGTACCTGCCGTACATATAATATATCCAATATTTTATAATAAACCACACCAGCATCAGCGTAATCAAGAAACTCACCCCGAAAATAGCGAGGTTATATTTTATCTCAAAATGGAAATTGATCTGGATAAGGGATAGCAGAAAAGCAAGAGGAATATAAGAGATATAGTAGGAAATATAGATTTCTTTTGATATTAAAAGCTGCGTTTTCAGGTTAAACAGATCATAATTGGTATTAATCCCGCTTTTGCATAATATTTTGTAAAGTTTGAGAAAACGGGAATAGAAGTAGATGATAAAAGCCAGTGTCAGAGCAACTACAAAACCTGATATAATAATGATATTTGTATCCCTCGCAGCAAAGGGAAATCCTATAAGAAGCATAGGCAGGGTGACGAGCATCAGCCAGAATTCCGTTTGCATATTGAGCTTCAGCATCTGCATGGGAGAATGAATTTCCCCTTGCTTTTCCAAAGAAATCTCAGGCAGATCCTGCCTGTTATCCTTATCCCAAAGTTCTTTAAAATTTTCTAACTCCATTTGTTTTGTTTTAAATCCGATTTGTTCTTTTGCTTTTCGATAATTTCCTTCAGTTTTGCTTTAGCCCTGTTCAGTTTTACGCGCGCATTTACTTCAGTTATACCCAACTGGCTGGCTATTTCTTTACCTGAAAAATCTTCCAAAAAGAAAAAAATCAGTGCTTTGTCTATAGGGCTGAGCTGATGGATAGCTTCATACATTAACTTCATATTTCTGTCATCCGCATCATTATAGGACTCCTGCGGAACAACAAGATTCTCTATGCCCTGATTTTGTATAAAACTACGTTTTTTTTCGCTACGGAGAAATACGATGGCTGTATTAAGTGCAGTTCTGTAGAGCCATGTTGAGAAGTCGCTTCTTCTTTGGAAATCGCCGTATGATTTCCAGGCCTGATAAATGATCTCCTGATAGAGATCATTCTGATCATCCCGATCGTCCATATACATTTTAGAGATCTTGAAGATAACACCTTTATGCTTCTCTATTTTCTCTAAAAATTCCTTTTCCATTAAAGACATTCTACAAACTCTATTCGTAAAGAAACATTATTAATAAAATACCACTTTTTTGATATAAAAACTAAAAACTTCACGGCTGAAAATACAAAATCCTCAAAAAATAAAGAAATTTATTGAGGATTATTATTTTATGTTAAATAGAGTTTAAAAAAGGCCTAGAAAATATAATCTGTACTTAAGAAATTAGAGTCATGTTCCCGGACGATTGTATTTAATAATTTCTTATTGGCATCCGTCAGTTTCGCGGCTACCAAAGACCTGATCGAGAATGAGCGAAGCGCATCAAATACAGAAAGAGTACCCTCTGCACTGTCTTTTCTGCCGGTAAAAGGAAATACATCCGGACCCCGCTGTGCCTGACAATTGATGTTCACACGGCTCACAAGATTCACAAACGGATCAATCAGCCTGGAAACTTCCTGCGGATCTTCACTGAAAATACTTACCTGCATCCCATGTGAAGCATTTACCTGATAATCAATAGGCTCCTCAATATCTTCAAACGGAACTACCGGAATTACCGGCCCGAACTGCTCTTCATGATACAGTTTCATGTCGCTGTTTACAGGATAAACCACTGCAGGAAATACAAAAGACTCTTCCGTGAATCCTCCGTTTTCATTTAATACTTTCGCTCCTTTGGCTAAAGCATCCTCAATGCATTCCTTCAGGTAAGGCGGCTTATTTACTTCCGGAAGCGGGGTCACTTTTACATCTTTTTCCCACGGCAGACCCGCTTTCATTGCTGAAACGGCTGCGCTTAGTTTTTCAGTAAACTCTTCTGCAATCTCTTTTTGAACGAAGATAAGCTTCAGTGCCGTACATCGTTGCCCGTTAAAGAATAAAGCTCCCAGAATACATTCACTTACCGCAACATTCAGGTCGGCATTTTTTGTTACAATTGCAGCATTCTTGGCATCAAGACTGAGGATGGCACGTAAACGGTTTACTTTAGGGTGCAGTTTCTTCAACCCATTGGCCACTTTGCTGGACCCGATAAAGGCCAGAACATTCACTTTTCCGCTTTCCATAATCGGAGTGATGATTTCTGAACCTTTTCCATAAAGGGTATTTACAGTTCCTTTCGGGAAGGCTTCTTTAAAGCCATTCAGTAGCGGATAATGAGCCAGAACGCCATGTTTTGGGAGTTTGAACAAAATGGTATTTCCCATAATCAGGGCGGGAATAAGCGTAGTGAAGATTTCATTTAAAGGATAATTAAATGGCCCCATACTCAGAACAACGCCCAGCGGAGCCCTCCTGATCTGTGCAATGGTCCCTTCCGCCTGCTGGAAACGGGAAGATTCCCTGTCGAGGTCCTTTAGGGCATCAATTGTCTGATTGATGTAATCTACAGTTCTATCGAATTCTTTGGTAGAATCTGCCAGGGTTTTCCCAATCTCCCACATCAGCAGTTTAATCACAAGATCGCGCTGCTCAATCATCAGATAAACAAACTTCTGCATACACTGAATGCGCCCTTCTACAGACATTGTTGGCCATTCTCCAAGGCCGTTATCATAAGCTTTCACACAAGCTTCAAGAACATCCATTGCTTCCTTCGGGCCTATATTGGGAATACTCCCCAGAAGTTTTCTTTCCAGACCATTTTCTGTAGGGATACAAACGGGCGAATAGATATTCTGAACCTCCCCTTTCCATTCTACAAGCTCACCATTCAGAAGATAAACATTCTGATGGATTTCGGGAACTTTATATTCTTCGGGAATTTCGTTTTCGCTTTTAAAAATATTCTGAAATAACGCTTTGTTGACTGAATCCATAAATTTTTATTTTTTGATAATTTGAATGTAAATTTTACCTTTTACAGAATAAAGGTAGAGGTTACAGCCGGTAAAAAAAATAGCTAACTGATAGATTTGTTCTATTTAATGGCTGTTTGAATTAAAATTAACAAACCGCTTCTAAAAAAAGAATAATTTTGTTTAAAAATAAAATTCATGGTATCAAGATTAATTTTCAGTGCTGTATTCCTTTTCTCAGTATTCAGTTTCGCCCAGAATACTGTTCTGATGGGAGGAAAGCCTGTGCACACGCATTCCAAATTACCTGCAGTGAATAAACCTGCACCCAAGTTTACCCTTACGGACGTCACGATGAAAGACCAGACTCTGGATTCTTACAAAGGGAAATACGTTATCCTTAATATTTTCCCAAGTGTAGATACAGGGGTTTGTTCGGCATCTGTGCACCATTTCAATGAAGATGCGGGTAATATTCCGAATACAGTGGTTCTTTGTATTTCCAAAGATCTTCCTTTTGCCCAGAAAAGGTTCTGCGGTGCGGAAGGAATCAAGAATGTGGTGATGCTTTCGGATTTCCGTTCAGATTTCGGGAAGACGTATGGTGTGGAAATTACAGATTCTGTAATGAAAGGACTTTTGAGCAGAGCTGTTGTGGTGATTGATCCTTCAGGAAAAATCATTTATGAAGAGCAGGTTGCAGATATTTCGCACGAACCGAATTATGAAGCAGCCATTGCAGCAGTGAAAAAGTAGGCTTTTGGTTTATATCAATTTAATATTCGGGTTCGGCGATCTTCGATCGCCGAACCCGAATATTATTTCTTCACTTTCCATTTCCTTTTCGCAGTCACTATGATCACTCCGTTTTGAGCTTTAGAGCCATACATTGATGTGGCAGCGGCATCTTTCAGAATCCTCATGGTTTTTATGGCATTGGGATCTGCTTCCTGCAAATCTTTTAAACTGATTATTTTCCCGTTCATGACTACCAAAGGTTTCTGATCTTCCCTCAAACTGGAGTTTGCTCCTCCGATTCTTATCGGCTGATTATATGCTGGCATTGGGTTAGTTACTACTCCCTGAAGTTTTGGAAACATTTCTTCCGACTTATTTTCTTTGGCATTCGCTAGGAGGTTTTGTTGTACCACAACAGGCGCTCCCGCCACTATCTGCTGCTGTTTTTGCTTTGGTTTCACCGCGTAAAGCACGACTTCTAATTGTTCTGCTTTTAAAGTATCGTGGGCCACATTTTGTTGCGCGTTTACAGCAACAAATCCGCTGGTAGTAAGAATAAAACCTACTGCAAACTTCACAAGAACTGAATTGAGGGACGAATACTGCAGGTTCCTGTTCAGCTGAGATTCATAAAAGTTTCCGCAGATATCTTCTGACGAACGGGAAAAGACATTGATAATTTCCTCGTCGGAAGCTACTGTAAAATCTCTCACTGTTTTGGAACAAACAGAACAGAATCTTCCTTTTTCTTCCGGGGTCATGATTTCCCAGTTTTCGTGACATGGTTGGGGTATGGTAATTTTCATAAGGATCTTTTATAATAAAGATGCTTTGTTTTGAATAAAGGTTGGAAGCTTTTTAATTACAGTCTCTTTTTTTATATTTGATAGACGGATTAACACCAATGATAATGACAAAAAAATTTGAAGATATTGATTTGAAAATTGAGAAACTGGTTTTTCTTCTCAACGCAGAAGAAGGCAATCCGGGAATATACGAACTAACATGGGAGTTAGGTAGTTTCGATCTGGCCATTGAAGACAAGTATAAGATTGCCAGAATTATCTTAACTGAAATTTTACAAGAAGATCTGGTAATTCTAGAAAAATACAAAGATTTGACATTGAATGAGAGAGTTGAAATAATCAACAAGAAAGAAATAGATAACCTACTCAATAACCCTGTTTCTTGGTATCCATGCAATGAAATACTATCAATAAGTTTGACGGATAAAGGCATCGAATATTTAAATATAGAAATGCCAAAATATAGAGACAGAATTAGTGAGCGACTTGATAATAGATAGAATTTCATGCTGGCGGCATGCACAAGATTCTAATCCATTGTTTTTAACGCAAAGTTTCAATTTCTAAACTGTAGATTTTAAGGTTGCAAAGAAGGAATCAATCTACGATTGATTGATGAAGCGCACGTTTGTCTCCACACCTTCATCAGTGGCGAAGCCTCCCTTTGCATCCCTTAAAATAATAAGCTGCCATTATAAAAACTTTGCGTTAAAAAAACACCATCTCATTCCCACCGTCTACCATGAAACAAAAAAACAGCATTATCCAAGGCTAATAAAAAGCCCCACCCCTATTTTTTTTGTTACCCCCGAAATAAATCTCCGAAGCTCTGCATAAGTTTCCCACAACTTGCAGAAGACTTCCGCAGATCTCCGGAAGTCATAAACAATATTGTTTGTAACCATCGGAGAAGTCGGAGGTTTGTTTTGATAGTGTTTTAGAGTTCCGGAGGGGTTGGGAGGTTGTAAACAGGATGTTTGGAGATTATGGTTTCCCGTAAGTGTGAGTAATTTTATTTTTTTATATTTGATTTGATAAAATATTATATATATGGGAAAATTTTTAGGAATTGATGGAAAATACCATGAAGAAGGAAGTTTTTTAGGAGTTGATGGCAAATATCATCCTGCAGGTTCATTTCTTGGAAGTGATGGTAAATATCATTCCGGAAAATCGACAATAGGGGTTGACGGAAAATATCATGGAAAAGGAAGTTTTTTAGGAGTTGATGGAAAATACCATCCTGCAGGTTCATTTCTTGGAAGTGATGGTAAATATCATCCTCAAGGAGCATTTTTAGGTGCAGATGGAAAATATCATCCACAAGGATGTTTTTTGGGTGCAGATGGGAAATATCATTATGAAGGGTCATTTTTAGGAAGTGATGGACGTTATCATCTACCCGAAAGTTTTCTTGGAAGCGACGGAAAGTATCATCCAAAGGGAAGTTTTCTAGGAGTTAATGGCAGATATGAAGAGCCTATAGGGTTAGCAAAAAAAGAAAAAGAAAATCAAGGAAATGTCATATGTTAATTGATTTAATTATTAAATAATTCATCAATAAAACTCTTTAAAACCTGTCTCGCGGCAGGTTTTCTCATATTCATAAAATACAGATCAATTTTTTTATATTTGATTGACAATTCTGACAGGATCACAAAAAACATATAACTGATATGAATGATAGAATAAAGAAAATTGAAAATAATGTACAGGATAAAAATTCTGTTGCATGGAAAAAAATCTGTGATTACATTGATCAGGTTGCCGAAGATGGAAGAGAAGAATTTTCTCCAGCAGAAGAACTTGGATATGAGCTATTTTCTCAAATTCATACTCTTCCGGAAACGATTTCAAAACTAAAGAAAGTAAAAAAGGTATGGCTGTATGGGAGTCAACTTAAACGCATTCCTCCTGAAATAGGACAAATGGAATCGCTGGAATACTTTGATCCTTATACTTCTTATAGCTTACATTGGTTTCCTTATGAAATTACTAAATGTAAAAATTTAAAAGACAGCCGTGTGAGTACAAGAGCGATTTACGGCAATTTTAAAAACAGGATGGGTTTTCCTGATTTAGCAAACAATCCCATTCGTTACTCAGGCGAAACAATAAAATGCAGCGTTTGCAATAAAATGATGAGCTATGAACAGACAAACCAATTGTGGATTTCACTTCCGGTTGGTACGGATGTATTACCATTATTAGTGAATGTGTGCTCTGAAAAATGTAAAGATACATTACCCAAACCGCCGAAAAATTATATTAATCATGCACATAAAGGAGGTTCAACATTAAAACAACCATCTGATGAAGATGAAAAGTTTGAGTTACAAATGAAAAACTATGAAAATAAGCATACTAATTCTACAACTCCGCATGAAAAACAAATCCTGACAAAAGAAACGGATCCCGATAGTGAACCGCCAAAACTAATAAAATTCATCAGAAAATTATGGGACAGATAAGCCATGATGATAAGATTTTGCAGATTAAGTGAGCAAACACAAAAAATATAAAGCATGGATTATAAATCTGTATCATAAAAAGACAAAACCTGCCTCACGGCAGGTTTTTCTATATCTAAAAAATTTTAAAATAAACTCTCATCCACAAAATTCGGAAGCGTTACTTTCAGATTGGGTTCTACTTCCATAGCTCTTTTAATGGCAAAAACAGCGCCCTCGTTTCTGGCCCAGCTCCTTCTGGAGATTCCGTTGTTTACGTCCCAGAAAAGCATAGATTTCAGTCTTCTGTCTGCTTCTGAGCTACCATCAAGCAGCATCCCGAAACCACCGTTAATGACTTCGCCCCAGCCTACTCCGCCACCGTTATGGATAGATACCCATGTAGCCCCGCGGAAGCTGTCGCCAATCACATTGTGGATCGCCATATCTGCGGTAAATCTTGAACCGTCATAGATATTGGAAGTCTCCCTGTAAGGCGAATCCGTCCCGGAAACATCATGATGGTCCCTTCCGAGAACTACAGGCCCAATCTCTCCGTTCTTTATAGCATTGTTGAATGCTTCGGCAATTTTCATTCTTCCCTCTGCATCCGCATACAGGATTCTCGCCTGCGAACCTACGACAAGTTTGTTTTCCTGAGCTCCTTTGATCCACTGGATATTGTCTTTCATCTGCTGCTGGATCTCTTCCGGAGAGTTTTTCACCATCTCCTCCAAAACAGCACATGCAATATCATCCGTTTTCTGCAGGTCTTCCGGATTTCCGCTGGTACATACCCAACGGAACGGCCCGAAACCGTAATCGAAGCACATAGGCCCCATAATATCCTGAACATAGCTCGGGTATTTGAACTCTCTTCCAAGGCTTGGATTTTCTGCCATTACATCTGCTCCCGCTCTTGAAGCTTCCAGCAAAAAGGCGTTTCCGTAATCGAAGAAATATGTTCCTTTCTGCGTATGCTTATTGATGGCCGCTGCGTGTCTTCTCAACGTTTCCTGAACTTTTTCTTTGAATAATTCAGGTTCCTCAGCCATCATCCTGTTGGATTCCTCGAAAGTTTGTCCAACCGGATAGTATCCTCCCGCCCATGGATTATGAAGGGATGTCTGGTCCGATCCTATATCGATCTTTAAATTCTTTTCGTCAAATTTTTCCCAAACCTCAACAATATTTCCAAGGTAAGCCAGAGAAACGGTTTCTTTATTTTCTTGGGCAGTTTTTACCCTTTCTACCAATTCATCAAGGTTTTCATGAATTTCATTTACCCATTTCTGCTCGTGGCGGATCTTCGTGATCTTAGGATTCACTTCTGCACAAACAGTAACGCAACCTGCTATATTTCCTGCTTTTGGTTGTGCACCGCTCATTCCGCCCAATCCGGAAGTCACAAAAAGACCTCCCTTTGGTTCCTTTTTTATTTTCCTGAAAGCATTGAGAACCGTGATCGTTGTCCCGTGAACAATTCCCTGAGGGCCAATATACATATAACTTCCCGCTGTCATCTGCCCATACTGGGTAACACCCAAAGCATTGAATTTCTCCCAGTCATCCGGCTTGGAATAATTGGGAATCATCATTCCGTTCGTTACCACCACTCTCGGCGCATCTTTATGCGAAGGGAAAAGCCCCATCGGATGTCCGGAATACATGGTAAGGGTTTGTTCATCCGTCATTTCAGACAGGTACTTCATCGTGAGTAGATACTGAGCCCAGTTTGAAAACACAGCCCCATTCCCTCCATACGTAATAAGCTCATGAGGATGCTGTGCCACAGCATAATCCAGGTTATTCTGGATCATCAGCATAATGGCTTTAGCCTGTTCGGATTTTCCCGGATACTCAGAAATTGGCCTGGCCTTCATCTCGTAATCCGGACGGAAACGGTACATATAAATCCTACCGTATTTCTCCAGCTCTTCCTTGAATTCAGGCAATAATTCTGCATGAAACTTAGGATCGAAATAACGCAAAGCATTTTTCAGAGCAAGCTTTTTCTCTTCCTCTCCTAAAATTTCTTTGCGCTTCGGCGCATGGTTGATATTGGTTTCGTAAGGTTTAGGCTGCGGCAGCTGATCAGGAATCCCCTGCTGTATCTGTTCTTGAAATGTCATATTGCTATTGAGTTCAATGTTTAGAGTAAATGTTTGAAGTTTTAAAGATATTCAAATTAGAAAATATAGGCAAGTAAAAGGTGGAAAGGACGAAATGGAGGAAAAGCAAAAGATAAAATGGGTTGATGAGGCAGATTGCTTACAGATGATTTGCAGAGTATCAATGCGGTTGAAACCTTATTTATAATGTGGAGAAAGGTTTCCCCTCCTCCGGAGGGGTGGATTCCGGAATTCAGGGAATTCCGGAAGACGGGGTGGTCCCGAAATGCTCAATAATAAAATACTCCAGATCCTTCATCACAACACCCATATTCTTCCTTACATCAAAATCAGTAATTCTGAAGATAACAAGTCCCAGCGACTCAAGATATTCTTGCCGGATTCCGTCATATACCATCTTTTCATCATGACTTGAACCATCAATTTCAATAATCAATCCCAAAGTTTTTACATAAAAATCTACAATATAGTTTCCGATAATTCTCTGCCGGTCAAAATCTATATTGTGGAAGGTTCTGGCCCTTACCTTTTTCCAGAAAAGAACTTCACCCATAATGCCTGCCTTACGTTTTTCTTTTAGTAGGACTTTTAAGTGTGGATTATAAGGTATATTTTCTACGAAGTTCCTATGGATGGGAACCCCGTTGATATGGGTTAGTATTTCTTTCATTTGTTTTGTGTTTTTTAACCACCCCGTCTTCTCCTTTCAGTCGAATCCCCTCCTCCGGAGGAGGGGAATGATATTCTGCAGAAAACCGGTGTTTTCCAAAAATAAAAAAACCTCACTGAAAATCAGTAAGGTTACTTTATTATCTATTGAAATCTACGTCAGGACATCGTCATTTTCTTCTTCGTGGTCATCATCGTTATCGCTGAGGCTCCAATAATTGTTTTCTTCATCCTCAGATCCAACTTCCTCCATATCATCATCTTCTTCTGTTCCGGGGATATCGAGGCCTTTGTCTATTTTATCATCATCCTCTTCGTTTAATATCGGATTTCCATCGCCATCAAGCGGAATATGAGGTTCCTGGTTAAATATATCTTCATTGGGATTATAATCCATTTCTTCTAACTTTCTGTTCTGTTCATTGGTATTGTTTTCTGGTGTCATGATATTTTATATTTAGGGTTAATCTGTATGGAACAAAAATAATTCCAAGCTGCTACGAATTCTCAGAATATACTTCCGGATTGGCACAATAAGGTATTTTCTCTCCTTTAGAGAAGGCTATAATATTTTCTGCGGCCATCTTTGCCATTCCTGTTCGGGCTTCCATGGTTGCTGAACCGATATGAGGCAATACACAAACGTTGGAAAGTTCCAAAAGCGGGCTTTCTTTAGACATTGGTTCAGGATGGGTAACATCCAGGCCTGCTCCCCAGATTTGTTTTGAAATCAGTGCTTCATACAGGTCTTTTTCGTTTTGGAAACCACCTCTGGCTGTATTAATGAAGATGGCATTATTTTTCATTTTCTCAAAAACAGGACCGTTGAAAAGATCTTTCTGCTCAGGGGTAAAATTGGCATGAATACTTAAGATATCCGATTGCTCAATAAGTTCTTCAAAAGAAACATAATTAGCATTTAACGTTTTCTCAGCTTCCTCATTTGGATGGCGGTTGTGATAGATAATATTCATGTCAAAAGCTGCCCGGGATTTTTTAGCCATTTCAAATCCGATCCGTCCCAGACCTAGTATTCCCAAGGTTTTTCCATACAGTTCCTGTCCTAAGGCATGCATTGGATCAAAATCGCCCCAGTTGCCCTCTTTTACTTTCTGAAAATTATAGCTTGCTCTTCTTGCCACGGACTGCATCAGTAGGAATGCAACATCAGAAGTGGCTTTACTGAGCACATCCGGCGTATTTCCTACCGGAATATGTCTGCGGTTAGCTTCTTTAATATCCACATGGTCAAAACCTACGGAATATAAAGCAATTGTTTTTATGTTGGGACACTGATCAAAAAAATCTTTATCGTATTTAAATTCTCCACCTACACTTAGGATGGCATCATGATTCTGGCAGTAGATCAGCCATTCTTCATGGGAAAGGTTTTCATGTTCCGGAATAAAAACTTCAAGTCCCGCTTCTTTCAGCCTATTAATTCCTGCTTCCGGAATTCTTCTGTTTACAAATACTTTCATGATCTGTTTGATTTCGTGTTTTAAATTTTCAAATAAAAACCTCACTCCTTTTAAAAGTGAGGTTCTCTAACTTAAGTATTAAAAATTATTGATCTTTTTCCGAATGGTCCTGGCTGTTGTCCCATGCTTCTGAAGCCATTTCCTGAATTTCTTCCCATACCTCTTTTGCCGACTTCTGGGCATGAGCCATAAAGCCATGTTTGGTAGGTTCCTGATTCTTAGTTTTCATATCATTCATATAATCCTTTACCTGCTGGGAATAGCTTTCAGTATGATATCCCGGATTATTATGCAGATTTTTCTGAATATTACTAAAATCGTGTGATGATTTAAATCTATTCGTATCCATAATAATAAAAATTTAAGTGATTAGGTCTTAAATTGAATTCAATTATTATTCCGAAGCGGTCTTAATTTTTATTAAAATAAAAAAATCAACTTTTAAATTTTTAAGAGTTGTTGCACTTATGATGAGATAAAAATTAACCATTAAGATTCTTTTAAGTTGTTAAGAATATTAAGTTTTTAGCTTCGCTTATAAAAGCCGTTTGATTTTTCTTAATAATCTTATCTTCTTTACTAATCTTAATGGTTAAAAGTATACTATAAAATCTGTGCGAGAATAGATTTGTAGTTTTATCGCTGGAAAAATATCCGTTAGTGATTGGTATCTCCCAGCATCGGAACAAATTTGTAAGCCCCGAACTCTTCTTTTTCGAACTGGGTAGGAGTTGTTTTTGTAAACCTATATAAAATCTGCTCATCGGTAGGCCCCAGAGGAATTACCATTTTTCCGCCTACATTTAGCTGTTTCAGTAATTCTGTAGGCAGTACAGAAGCTCCACAGGTAACAATAATCTTATCAAAAGGCGCAAAAGTCGGAAGTCCGGCAAAACCATCTCCGAAGCTCTGAAATTTAGGGTTTAAATGCAGTTCACGAAATTTCTTTTTGGAAAAATCAAAAAGGTCTTTCTGTCTTTCTACGGTATAAACCAATGCTTTCATAGCCAACAGAACTGCCGTCTGATACCCACATCCAGTTCCGATTTCCAGTACTTTTTCTCCCGGTTTTACCTGTAGCAGCTCAGACTGTTCTGCTACTGTTGAAGGATGGGAAATAGTCTGGTGTGATAAGATAGGGAATGCCCGGTCTTCATAGGCAAAATCCTCAAAAATACTTTCAATAAAAAGGTGTCTCGGAACTTCACTCATTGCCGAAAGTACATTTTCATCTGAGATTCCTATATTACGTCTTAAATATTCGACCAGGATCTTTCTTTTCCCTTTATGTACAAACGAATCATGCATCATTAGTAAGAAGTAGTTATTAGGTTGTGATAGTAGTTCCTACAAAAGTAAAAAAACTATTCATACCGATCAACCTAAAATAGACAACGTATTTCCTAATACCTAAAATTCTTATCTTTACAAAAATTAAAAAAATCTATGTTAAAAGCAGGTTTGGTAGGTGCCGGACATCTGGGAAAGATTCATTTACGACTTCTTAATCAGTCAGATAAGTACGAACTGGTAGGTTTCCACGATAAAGATACCGAAAACGGGAAAAAAATAGAAGCCGAATTCGGATATAAATATTTTGAAAATTTTGATGAACTTCTTGAGCAGATCGACATGCTGGATATTGTGACACCCACAGTTTACCATTACGATTATGCATTAAAAGCTATTGAAAAAGGACTTCATTTTTTCATTGAAAAGCCGGTCACCCAAACGCTTGAACAGGCAGAAGAAATTCTTCACAAATGTCAGGAAAATGGAATAAAGGCACAGGTTGGGCATGTTGAAAGGTACAACCCTGCTTTTATTGCCACTAAAGAATACATTAAGAACCCCATGTTTATTGAGATCCACAGACTGGCAGAGTTCAATCCGAGAGGAACGGATGTTTCTGTGGTACTGGATCTGATGATTCATGATCTGGATATTTTATTAAGCATGGCAAAATCTAAGGTTAAAACCATTCATGCAAGCGGTGTATGTGTGGTAAGTAAAACCCCGGATATTGCCAATGCCAGAATTGAGTTTGAAAACGGATGTGTGGCGAATCTTACCACTTCCAGAATCTCGATGAAAGCCATGAGAAAGAGCCGTTTTTTCCAGAAGGATGCCTATATTTCTGTAGATTTCCTCGAGAAAAAGGCAGAAGTGATCCGAATGAAAGACGCACCTGAAAATCCTACTCCTTTCGACATGATCATAGAAAATGCCGACGGGGAAAAGAACCAGATTTTATTTGAATATCCGGATATCCAGCCTAACAATGCAATCCTTGATGAATTAAATTCTTTTGCGGATGCCATCACTGACGGTAAAAACGTAGAAGTTTCCCTGGAAGACGGAACAGAAGCTTTGAAAGTTGCACTGGAAATTGTAAAGCTGATTTCTTAAAAAACTATCATACATTATCAATACAGGCTGTCGTAACAATGACAGTCTTTTTTTATTAAGCCTAATGCAGTTTTTTTACTTTTAATATTTTAATACAAAGAATCAGCACCACTTTTCTTATAGTTTAAGAATAATTAATTTTCATTATATAATTTTAATATTTTCTGGATTTTTTAAATATATTTGTCCTTCTTAATATCATAATTCTTTAATTCTTTCCAATAATATAAATAAATAACTTCCTATGAAAAAAGCCATCCTGTTATCCGCGTTTTTATTGTCTCAATTTGGGACATCACAATTATTGAAAACTGAAGGTCAGAAAATTGTTAATGATAAAGGTGAAAATATTCAGCTGAGAGGTTTAGGCCTCGGAGGATGGATGCTTCAGGAAGGATATATGCTGAAAACGGCAGATTTTGCTGGTCCTCAGTATAAAATTAAAGAAAAAATCAGTGAACTGATTGGTGAAGACGGAATGAAAGAGTTCTATAAAGCCTATCTTAAAAATGGCATTACCAGAGAGGATATAGATTTTCTTGCAAAATCCGGGTTTAATTCCGTAAGGCTGCCGATGCATTATAATCTGTACACTCTGCCTATCGAAAAAGAACCAGTAAAAGGGGAAAACACATGGCTGGAAGAGGGTTTTAAAATGACGGATGATCTTCTGAAATGGTGTGCGGCAAATAAAATGTATCTGATCCTGGATCTTCATGCGGCACCCGGCGGACAGGGAAATGACGTTAATATTTCAGATAATGATAAATCCAAACCATCACTGTGGGAAAGCATTGAAAATCAGAAAAAGACGATTGCCTTATGGAAGAAGCTTGCTGAGCGATATAAAGATGAACCGTGGATCGGCGGTTATGACCTGATCAATGAACCCAATATCAACTTCACCGGAAAAAATCCAAATGGCACCGATGAAATGTCGAATGCACCGCTATGGAAACTACAGAAAGATATTACTGCTGCCATCCGTGAGACGGATAAAAAGCATATTATATTTATTGAAGGAAACGGTTGGGGAAATAATTACAACGGACTGATCCCGCTTTGGGATAAAAATTTGGCATTCAGCTTTCATAAATACTGGAATTATAACAATGATGAAACCATCCAGTCTATTCTCGACCTCAGAAAGAAGCACAATATCCCAATCTGGCTCGGGGAAACCGGAGAAAATTCGAACGTATGGTTTACAGAGCTTATCCAGCTTCTCGATAAACATAACATTGGCTATGCATTCTGGCCGATGAAAAAAATAGATAATATTGCAGGAATAACCAATGTAAAGATTACTCCTGAATATGAAAAACTCCTGAATTACTGGAAAAACGGCGGCGAAAAACCCTCTAAAGACTATGCAACAAAAGCGCTGATGCAGATCGCTGAGAATTACAAATTCAATAATGTTGAAATCAAAAATGATGTTATAGATGCCATGTTCAGACAGGTAACCGATGACACTACAAAACCATTCAAAAATCATCAGGCTCCGGGAATGATATTTGCTTCAGACTATGATTTGGGAAGAATGGCTTCAGCCTATCTTGACAAAGATTTTATTAACCTTTGGGTAAGTGATCCGGAGAAAAGATCCGAATGGAATTCCGGACAGCAGATGAGAAATGACGGTGTGGATATTTACCTGTGTCACGACAAAATCACCAACAAATATTACGTAGGAAAAACGGAAACAGGCGAATGGCTCCAGTATACCATTGAAACAAAATCAGACAAAAACTATTCATTCAATATCAGATATTCTAGCAATACCGCCTCGAGTATTAAACTGGAAGATGTTTCAGGAAGAGTATTGGCAACCGTTTCACTTCTTTCTACCGGAGGAACCGAAAACTGGAAAACGGTTTCAGGTAAAAATATCTCTCTGAAGAAAGGAACAAATAAAATCAGGCTTGTTTTTGAAACTGGCAATCCCAACATCAATTATTTTGAGATACAGTAATAATTATCTTAAATTGCAGCTCCCTTTTAGTCTTTAAAAGGGAGTTTTTTAATGGATACATTATGAAAAAAATAGGAATTTTCTTTCTGCTGATTTCTTCACTGGCAGCAGCTCAGAAATCAGCTTTGGAACAAAAAATAAATTCTATTACAGAAGATAAAAAAGCTACGGTAGGAATTTCTGTTCTGGGTTTTGAAAATAATTTCAGGTTAAGCAAAAATGGAGATAAGCCGCTTCCTACTTTAAGTGTTTTTAAATTTCATATTGCCTGTGCTGTTCTGGACCTTGTAGATCAAGGAAAACTTTCACTGGAGCAAAAGCTTTTTTTCAAAAAAGAGGATATGCTGGAAAATACATGGTCTCCAATTCGGGAGAAATATCCCGAAGCCAGTGTTTCTCTTTCATTGGGCGAAGTATTGGATTACACGGTTGCATTAAGTGACAACAATGGGTGTGACCTTCTGCTGAAGCTTATCGGAGGAACACAGACAGTTCAGAAGTTTATGGATTCAAAAGGGGTAAAAGGTTTCCAGATCAAACGTAATGAAGATGATATGCATAAAAACTGGAAGACCCAATATGACAATTTCAGTACTGCCAATTCAGCGGTACAGGTTCTGAAAAAGTTCTATGACGGAAAACTGCTTTCCAAAAAATCTACCGATTATCTGATGCAGATTATGCTAGGAACTAAAACAGGGACGAATAAAATTGTCGAACAGCTGCCTAAAAACACTCCTGTAGCCCATAAAACGGGTGCTTCCGGAAAGTATGATAACGGCCTTACTGTAGCCGAAAATGATATGGGAATTGTCACACTTCCTGATGGGAAACATTACGCAATTGCCATATTTGTAAACAATTCTATTGAAACAGATGAAGTGAACTGCAGAATAGTTTCCGATATTTCCAAGGCAGTCTGGGATGATTTTAATAAGTAAAATATTAAGCTTATTTTTAAAGCTGAAAACCGCCGATATTTTTGTTCTTAACCCGGAAAAACTATGAATATGAAAAAAATAGTATTAGCAACCTTCTTTTTGTGTTCTGCCTTCTTTTTTTCACAAAAAAACATGAGCTATGTACGCATAAGCTATGGTAGCATCTGCTGTGGAACACCCTCCACAAAACCTGTGATGGATTATCTGAAAAAGTTTGAGAAAAGCAATCAGCTGAAAGCTTTTGAAATCCTGGAACAAAGTGGCCTGGGAAGAGAAGGTGAATTTACTTTATACATCGGAACAGACAAACTGGGTAAAAAACAGAAAATGACTTTCAGAAAAGGTCTTCAGTCTGTTATTACCTTACAAAACAAAAATAGAAAACAGGACCGTGACGGTACAGTGGATTACGATCCGGAAGTGACTGTTTATAAGTCTGATCTAACAGGTATTAAAAATTTAACTATCTATAAAAAATAAAAGAAAAAAAATGATCAAAAACATTGTAGTTATTGGAGCTGGAACCATGGGAAATGGTATTGCGCATACTTTTGCACAAAGCGGATTCAAAGTAAATCTGGTAGATGTATCTCAGGATGCGCTGGACAGAGGATTGAAAACAATTACAACTAACCTTGACAGAATAATTGCAAAGGGAAACCTTACAGAAGAACAAAAAGCCGAAACTTTAGGAAACATCACCACGTTTACAGAGCTTAAAGATGCTGCAGGAAGCGCAGACCTTATTGTTGAAGCGGCTACAGAAAATCAGGATCTAAAAGTGAAAATCTTCGGACAAATGGACGAACTGGCTCCTGCCAGCTGTATTCTCGCTACAAACACTTCCTCTATTTCTATTACAAAAATTGCAGCCGCTACCAAAAGAGCTGATAAAGTGATCGGAATGCATTTCATGAATCCTGTACCTATCATGAAGCTGGTAGAAATCATCAAAGGATACTCTACTTCTAAAGAGACTTTCGACGCTATCTATGAGATGAGCAAAACATTAGGCAAAGTTCCTGTGGAAGTAAATGACTATCCAGGTTTCGTGGCCAACAGAATCCTTATGCCAATGATTAACGAGTCCATTGAAACACTTTACAACGGAGTGGCTGGTGTAGAGGAAATCGACACGGTAATGAAGCTTGGAATGGCACACCCGATGGGTCCTCTTCAACTAGCAGATTTTATCGGTCTTGATATTTGTCTTGCCATCCTGAATGTAATGTATGATGGCTTCAAAAATCCTAAATATGCCCCGAATCCACTTCTTGTCAACATGGTAATGGCCGGAAAACTGGGCGTGAAGTCAGGGGAAGGATTCTATGATTATTCTGAAAGCAAAAAAGCTGAAAAAGTTTCAAAAATGTTTTTGAAATAATTTGAATGAAATTTAGAGAGAAAAATATCCAAATAGCAATGGTCATCATCACAGTTATGATGACCATTCTACGTTTTATATTTAATGAAAAAGGAAGGATAAACCCAGATTCTATAAGGTTTATGAGGTTTGCCCATGTTTTGCCTGTGATAGATAATACAACAACTCCAGTTGGATATCCTGCCAGTATCAAATTATTTACCCTTTTCGGGTTTGATGAATTTTGGGGAAGTAAAGCTCTTGGAATTACAGCCTACCTTTTTATCATTTTTTTTTGCTGGAAAAAAGATTTCTACAAACGTGAGGCTATCGCAGTACTAGGTTTATTCAGTTTTGTATCGCTGTTCGCCTATACTATGAGCGAGGCTCTTATTATCCCTTTTGTATTTCTGTTTCTGTATATCGCCTTGCAGATTATTACAGGAAAACTTGAAAAAGGAAAAGCTGTTTTTTATCTTTCTCTTTCGTTAATTGCCCTTTATAATATAAGATACAGTGCATTATTTTTTATTGGAGGAACCGGTCTCTATGGCTTGTTATTTTTCAGAAAAAAATATTCGCCAGTATTTATTATTTCCGGTATTATAGGTCTGGCCTTTGTAGTGGCATATAAGTTTTTATTTATTGATTATTTTAATAAAAACTACATCAATCAGGCGTTATCGATAGGGCTCCATTCAACTTCTAAACTTTTAATAGAACTTATCCGGGGATTATCCACCTCATTCAATCCATTTATTCATATTGCAAATCCTGGGGGAGGTTTCATCAATTACATTATCTATGGTATTGGTGGACTCAATATTTTTCTAATGATCTATCTTTTGGTAAAAAACAAACTCTCCGAAACTGAGTATTTTTTTATTGTAATCAGTATTTCCGGCATTGTATGTTCTTTTTTTATTCAGTATTTTTATTCAGTAATTTCTATTGATTACAGAATAATAGGTCCTTTCATCATTCCGGTGTGGCTGGTTTATTTTAACAGATTATTCCGACTTTTCAATTTTAAAACATATCTTATAACAGTACTAAGCATATTATCTGGATTGGCTTTTACCTGGCTTTCTAAGGGAAACTATCTCGAAAACAGGAAAAAGGTTTCACACTTTTTACAAAGTGAAAATCTGGATAAGGTTCCCATACAGTTTTTTGTTTTGAAAGAAGAAAATTTAGATAAAATACAGATTGCTGAACTTTTAAGTACAGTAAATCCTAATATAACTATAACTTTTAAGCCTGAAGATACGCTCCGCAAAACCACCCTTACTACATATAAAGTTTTGCAAAAAATTAAAATCGACAAGAACAGATATCAATAATTTTATTTATCTTTGATTAAAGTTAAAATATTAAAAAAATGAAATTACCAAAGTTTTTATTAGCAGACAATTCGGAATTTCCTGAAGATTTATTCGTCGTTCATACAGAATATCCAAGATTCATCTTAAATGTAGAGGAAGAAGAAGTTGAATGGTTAGATGATTTGGAAGGAGACGATGAGGAAACTATGGCAGACGAGGCTACAAAAGTGGTAGAAGCTGCATTTAAATGGTGCGATGAAGAGTTGGCTAAGTACGACGAAGAAGAGGAAGAATAATAACTACCTAAACATAAAAAAAGGAACTCAACCGAGTTCCTTTTTATTTTATTCAGCCTTATTGAATTTCAACAGCAGTAAATTGTCTTTGTAAAGTTCCAGCGTAGTTCCTGAAACCACATATTTATTAGCTTTTCCTACCATATCCATAAAATTCTGCTCAACGCTCATATTGTTGCACATCATTTTTGTAGATCCCATTTGTCCGGCAGAAAAATCGCCTGTAGAAGGGTCTATTTTAGCTGTTCCGAAATAGTTGTTGCATCCTCCGTTTCCATTGATCTTTTCACCTTCGATATTAAGGGTAGGAACTTTTCCTTTCACATTATCTGCCAAAGTCCATTTTGTATTGGCCAGTGAAGGCTGGGACTTTCCCACTTTAGAGGCAGAAGCACTCGTCATTGTACCACACGACGCCAGAATAGCAGCCGCACCTATACTTAAAAAAAGATTTTTCATTTTTTTCTTTTTGATTTACTCAAATTTAAGGAAATTATATTATTTAAACGGTTTGTGGAAGATTTTATTACTTTTTTAAGAATACTAATTACTGAATTTTTTATTGATCATAAATATTAAGGTTATTTTTATTTTTTGGCCAAAGCCGGGGATTTGGGATCATTTGAAAGCGGACTAAAGCCCGCTCCTATTCAATTTTACTTGAAAATATTTTTATTTTCCCTCAGATTACACAGATTTTTCTATGCCGGAAATTTTGGATAATGAATTGTAATGATGTAGAATCTTCAGAATCTGGAAGTAAAACAAAAAACGGACTAAAAAGTCCGTTTCTGTGATATATTGTCTTTAAGATTTAAGATCTCAATTCTGCATTATATTCTTTCTGGAATGCTTTAATCAGGGAATCCATTACTTCAGAAATTTCTTTTTCTTCTAATGTCTTCTCTTCGTTCAGAAGCTCAAAGCTCATCGCGTAGGATTTTTTACCTTCCGGAAGATTTTTTCCTTCATATACATCGAACAGGTTGATATTCCTGATAAAAGGAGATTTATTCTTTTTCGCCGTCTGATACAGATCCTGGTAATTGATATTCTTATCAATCAATAAGGCAAGGTCTCTTCTGATTTTATTGAATTTAGGAATATCTTTAAACGTAAGCACCGTCTCAGAACGCAATTTCTGAGCCAGTTCCAGTTCGATTTCAGCATAGAAACACTCCTGATCAATGTCAAAATCCTTTAATAGAACCGGAGCTACTTTCCCGATTCTCACTAAAGTTTTACCACCTGCTTCATAAGCTAGTGCATCAGAGAATCTCTCATCTGTCAAAGCAACTTCTTTATAGTCCACTCCAAGCCTTTCCAATAAAACTTTTACATAAGCTTTAAGGTTATAGAAGCTTACTGCAGATTTAGGCTGTAGCCAGTTTTCAGCAACATCTCTTCCTGTAACAAGAATGGCAAGTTGTTTTCTCTCTTCGTATTTCTCTTTTTTATGGTAAATTTTTCCGAATTCGAAGAATTTGATATCCTGGTTCTTCCGGTTGATATTGTAGACTGCATTCTGAAGAAGTCCTTCCAATAGGGATTTTCTCATGAAAGCAAGATCTCCGCTTAATGGATTGAGTAATTTTACAGCATCAGTTTCGTCCTTTACGAAAGTAAGTGAATTGTTCATCGCTTCATTGAAGCCAAGGCTCTGCAATGTTCTTGCCCAGTTATTTTCAAGTTCATCCTGATCGTTAGCACTTAATTTTACTGGTGTAAAAGATATTTTCTGCGGAGCATCAATCTTATTGTACCCATAAATTCTCAGGATTTCTTCAATAACATCAATTTCTCTGGTTACATCAGCTCTGTAAGCAGGTACAGAGATTTCAAGTCCGTTCTGTATTTCATTTAAAACCTGGATCTCAAGAGATTTTAAGATTTCCTTTACTTTTTCTCTGTGAATTTTTGTTCCCAGAATCTGTTCGATTCTTGAAAACCTGATGATTACGTAATTATCCTCAATTTTCTTTGGATATTCTTCCAACAGATCTCCTACCAGTTTACCACCTGCAATCTCCTGGATCATTTTGATGGCATGGGTAATGGCTGTTCTGGTCATATTAGGATCCACTCCTCTTTCGAACCTGAAGGATGCATCTGTATTTAAACCGTGATATTTAGCACCTTTTCTTACCGCTACCGGATTGAAATAGGCACTTTCAAGGAAAATAGTTTTTGTTTCATCAGAAACTCCTGAATTGGCACCACCGAAAACCCCCGCAATACACATCGGGTTATCTTTTCCGTCTTTAATCATCACTTCAGAACCGTTCAAAGTTCTTTCTACACCGTCCAAAGTTGTGAACTTTGTTCCTTCTTTTACGGTTCCTACCTTCACTTTACTGTCGGTAATCTTATCTGCATCAAAGGCATGAAGAGGCTGTCCGTATCCGTGAAGAATATAATTGGTAATATCTACAATATTGTTGATTGGACTTAAACCGATTGCTTTTAATCTTGCTTTTAACCATGCCGGAGATTCGGCTATTTTCACGTCTTCAATAACAGCTCCGATGTATCTTGGGCACAGTTCTGCATTTTCCACTTCCAGCGTGAAATTATGTGAGCCTTCACCGTTCACCGTTTCAGAAGATACTTTCTCAAATGTTGATTTCTGTTGGTTGGTTGAGAGGAAAGCATGAAGATCTCTGGCAACGCCGTAATGGGACATGGCATCCGTTCTGTTGGGAGTTAAGCCAATTTCGATTACTTCATCGTTAGTCAATTCAAAATAGTCAGCAAAATTCTTTCCTACTTCATATTTGGTTTCATCCAAAACCATAATTCCGCCGTGATCTTCACTAAGGCCAAGTTCATCTTCTGCACAGATCATTCCCTGGGAAACCTCGCTTCTGATCTTTGCTTCCTTGATCTCAAAGAAGTTTCCGGTTTTGTCATAAATTTTAGTTCCAACAACAGCTACAGGAACAATCTGACCGGCTTCAACGTTGGGAGCTCCGCAAACTATATTTAATATTTTACCATTCCCTACATCAACTGTTGTTTTCTTTAATTTGTCTGCATTCGGATGTTTTTCGCAGGTCAATACTTTTCCTACGACAATACCTTCCAGGCTTCCTCTTACACTTTCAAATTTTTCTATCCCCTCTACTTCAAGACCAATATCTGTAAGGAATTCTCCGATCCTTTCCGTTTTCAGTTCCGTTTTGATAAAGTCTTTAAGCCAGTTGTTTGATATTTTCATTTGCTATATTTTGAAAAAAAAATTATTGAATTTCCGTATCGGTTTTCCTGTACGGTTTTTTCCCGTACAAATGTCGTGTTTTTTTAAGAAATAGAGAAATTTAGGGAGGATTTTAAAACAAATAGTTTCTTATCTGTTTCCTATCTATTTTGATGTATTTTTTATATGAGAACAGGCAAACATGTTGTATTATTTTCAGAGTTTCAAGGAATGATCAAAAAAATTTCAAAAATCCTCATATCTCATAAAATAAAAAAGAGACCGAAAATTCAGTCTCTTACAGTTTATGTATTTTAAATATTACAATCCGATTACCGGCATTGATAACATTAAGATATTTTCACTTTCTTCAAGACCATCAAGAGGTTCAATGATTCCCGGTCTGTTAGGTTGAGACATCTTCATGGTGATATCGTCAGATCCAAGAATAGTAAGCATTTCAGTTAAGAACTTAGAGCTGAAACCGATATTAATGTCTTCTCCGTTATAGTCACAAGGGATCTGCATATCCGCTTTGTTGGCATATTCCGTATCTTCTGCATGGAGGTGAAGAATATTGGCAGACAGCTTGAATCTAACCTGATTGGTAGATTTATTAGACATGATGGACGCTCTTTTGATTGCTCCTAAAAGAAGGTTTCTGTTGATCGTAAGTACATTTGGATTTTCTTTCGGAATTACAGCCGTATAGTTCGGGTATTTTCCGTCTATCAGTCTACAGATCCAGATATGTTTTCCAAAAGTAAATTTGGCCATATTCTCATTGAAGTCTATGGTAACATCTTCGTTGGAGCTTGCCAGAATATTTTTGAAGATATTCAAAGGCTTTTTAGGCATAATGAATTCCATTGGTTCGGCATTCATCAGGTCTGTCCTTTTATATACAACCAGTCTGTGGGAATCGGTAGAAACAAAATTGGTTTCATTTTCCCCGAACTGGAACAATACTCCTGTCATTACCGGACGAAGAGAATCGTTGCTGGTAGCAAAAAGAGTATTCGTCAATGCTTCAGATAAAACTCCGGCAGGCATTGTTACGCTTTGAGACGCATCAAATTCCGGCAGCTCAGGATAATCATCGGCATTATCCAATGCTACAGCGAAATTGTCTTTTTCATCTAAAATTTCAAGCTGGCTTCCGGTTCCTTCTGCGTTATCCTTTACAACAAAGGTTAAAGGCTGTTCACCATACGTCTTGATAAAATCCTGAAAAATTTTAGCAGGAACGGCAAATTTACCCGAATCATCAGACTTTACTTCCAGAGAAGTAACAAGAGTAGTCTCGCCATCAGATGCTGTAATGGTAACGTTATTTCCGTCTAATTCAAAAAGATAGTTTTCTAAAATCGGTCTCGACTGAGAACTTGATATTACGCCACTTACAGTTTGCAATGCTTTCTGCAGTTCACCACTTGAAATAATAAATTTCATAGATTTAAAAATAAGTTTCTACAAATATAATAAATAGAAACTATAATGAAAAAAATAATCTTAAGGAGTTTTGAACAAATATCGTTAAGCTGTTTTCAGGCTTGATTTAATACCTGAATTTCCTTCTGATTATTAATTTCTGAATTAAAATCCGATCCCTAGTTTTTCATTTTCGGGTGAATTCAATATAGAAAAACAGTTCCAGAATATCCCGATTCATCAAAATACAAATCCTATCTTTGCTAAAAATGAGCTATGCAAAAACCGCCTATTCACAAAAGTTTCTTAAACGCTTTCCGTGGTATTTTGCTGATGCTGAAAACGGAGAGAAATTTTCAGATTGAGGTTGCTGCTTTTTTAATCAATATCATCCTCATTTTCTATTTCAAGCTTTCGGCAGCTGATACTGTGCTCGTTCTTCTGGCTTCAGCAGGTGTTTTAAGTGCTGAAATTTTCAATACTGGGATCGAAAGGATATGTGATGTCATCCAGCCTGATTTTGACAAAAGAATTGGCTTTATTAAGGATATTTCCGCAGGAGCGGTTCTTCTCATGACAATAGCTTCAGTTATTACCGGAGTTATTGTTTACTGGAAGTATATTTTCCAATAAAAAAGCACTCCCGGAGGAGTGCTTTTACTTTAAGAACAGTATTTATCCCAAGACTCTGAGGTCATACAGCCATCAAATTTTGCACAATATGATATATATGGAGGATTGCTGCAATATCCGTTTTCATCTGTTGGATAAATTATCAAGGACGGGCCTATTCCACCTTTTACGTTTTTCAGTTCCTGTCTTTTTAGTCTTTTTAGATTTTTCATAATGCTTATTGTATTTGTAGGCATAAATCTAAAAAATAAAATTAATATTTCACTACAATAAGATAAATTTACTTTCCAACATAAATAAACCCGGCTTTCCCTGACTTGAAAACCGTTTCAATCCTTTTATAATCGTCCACTTCGTATTCATCAGCCTGTAAAATTTCCTGATCTGTAACTTCAAAAAGGATTCCCTCTATCTCATCTTTGGTATTTCCTGTAAACTCTAAAATTGGATGGTATTGCTGGTTGCTTTTGCGTAAGACTTCAGGATCTGTAATCTCTACCCTGCCCAATTTATACCCTGTAAGAATATCTTTCTCACCATTCAGAATCCGGCCGAATGTTTCAATCTGAACCTTTTCTTTCTGCAAGGTTCCGTAGGAAAACAAATAAGCCATTACAAATATTTTTCTATGATTGGGATTGCCGTTTCAGCCATTATTCCGTAGCCTTTTTCGTTGGGATGTACGCCATCATCAGAAAGCAGGATCTCTTTATCTTCTAAAACAGACGTATAAAAATCAACATAATGCAGTGAGTTTTCAGCAGCAGCATCTTTAAGAATCTGATTATAAATAAGGATTTCTTCACCAGTTCTTAATTTTCCCGCTGCGCTTTCTATCCCGTCTACTTTTTGAGAAACAGGAAGAATATTGACCAGATAAATGTCTTGGGCATATTGTTTTGCGTGACGAACAGCTTCATTGATGTTACTCCTGAACTGATCGGGATTTACCATATGAATTCCGTTTTTTTTGGCGAGATCATTGGCCCCGTAACCTATAAAAACAATATTTCCCTCCGCCGAATTTCTGGCTGCCAGTTCATAAGGCATTCTTTTCAGCAGACCTTCTGTCGTTTCGCCACCGATTCCAAGATTAAAAAGGATCAGCTCATTCTTTCCTTCATGAAACTGCTGTAAAGCATATCTTTTAAGAATATCTACCCATCCACCGAATACTCCGTCATATTCTCCATAAGTGATGCTGTCTCCGAAGAACAGCCCATACATCATTTTTTCCATTAAATAATTGTGTTGCTTGTTTACTGTACTCAATCAGCATTAAAATCAATCCAAAATTAGTACAATATTTTTATGCGATTCTATAATTTCAACTAAAATTCCGAATAAGGTCTGGCCTTTTCCTGAAATCAGTTCATCCAGTTTTTGCTGTATCAATTGGATATTGAACGGTTTTCCCTGCCGGATCTTATTTTCGTAAAAATCACAGGTGGCTTCAAAACCGAGATCTTTTTCTGATTTTTGGGATTCTTTCCAGACAATTTCTAATTCTTCCCCGTTCTCAAATACTCCGAAACCTCCGTACAGAATATCATCGAATCCATCCAGGGTTCCTATTTTCCAATCCGTATCTTTCATTAAAACAGAGGAAACCTCTTCATAAAATCCTGCCAGATTTGAAAAGTGACCGCCATTAATGACGGTCACTTTTCTGTTATTTTTATTTGAAGTATTCCACTCCATTTTTGAATATATTGTGGTAATTCGCGGTCGGTATGTTTTTCATGAGACCTTCTGCAAAACGTTCAGGGTGTCCCATTCTTCCGTAAATCTTTCCGCAAGGGCTGGTAACTCCTTCAATCCCAAATAATGAATTATTTGGGTTGAATGGCATACCATGGGCAATGTTTCCGTCAAGATCAATATATTGGGTGGCAATCTGTCCGTTTTCGTAAAGCTTTTTAATTTCTTCTTCGGAAGCCATGAAACGGCCTTCACCGTGAGAAATCGGAATCGTGAATACCTGGTCTTTCATTCCTTTTAACCAAGGTGACTCATCATTCACAACTTTTACATTCACCATCTGGGAAATATGTCTTCTGATCGCATTGTGAGCAAGTGTCGGAGAGTTTTCATCCAGATCCTTAATTCTTCCGTAAGGTAACAGACCGGATTTAACCAAAGCCTGAAAACCGTTACAGATCCCTATGATCATTCCATCTCTGTCCAGCAATTCGTGAACAGCATTTCTCATCTTTTCGTTTTTCAGAACGTTGACAATGAATTTTGCAGAACCATCCGGTTCGTCACCTGCCGAGAAACCTCCTGAGAAAGCAAGGATCTGAGAAGTTCTGATCTCTTCCACCCATGCATCGATGCTTTCATCCAACAACTGGTGGCTGATGTTTTTCAATGGAAGACTGCTCACCACTGCCCCTTCTTTTGCAAATGCATTTAAAGTGTCATATTCGCAGTTAGTTCCGGGGAATACCGGAGCAAATACTTTCGGCTGAGCGATTCCGTGTTTTTTAATAATGATATTTCTTGGGTTGATTGAGTTGAACTGCTCATCTATCTCAACCGTAAGCCTTTCTTTTTCTTTAGTAGGGAAAAGGTTTTCAAAGGTTCCGGTGTAAGCTGATTCAAGATCCGAAATTGGAGATTCAAGATTATTTATTTTTAAAATTTTTGAATCTTTTACTTCACCGATTTGCTGAAGAGAAATATTGCTAAGCTCTTCTTTTGATTCAATAATTAAGCTGCCGATATTTTTGGACAGTAAAGCATTCTCATCAATAGTTATATCTGCACCCAATCTGTTTCCAAAGCTCATTTTTGCCAAAGCTACAGCTGCACCGCCTTCTTTGATGGTTTTCACAGAAACAATTTTTCCGGTTTTGATATTTTCAAAAATAAATTCGAAAATTCCTTTTAAGCTTTCATAATCCGGAAGCCCGCTTTCCTTAGGAATATGGTTGAAGAAATACAGCTTGTTTCCGGCCTGCTTAAATTCAGGGGAAATAACATTTTTCTTTTCACCGTTTGCACAGGCAAAGGAAATTAAGGTAGGCGGAACATTCAGATCCTGGTAAGTACCACTCATGGAATCTTTCCCTCCGATGGCCGCAAGGCCAAGATTGATCTGTGCATCATAAGCCCCCAAAAGTGAAGCTAAAGGTTTACCCCATTTTTCAGGATTCTGTCCCAGTTTTTCGAAATACTCCTGGAAGCTTAGCCTGATATTTTTATAATCACCACCCATGGCAGCAATTTTAGCAACGCTTTCAACCACTGCATAAGAAGCTCCCAACATTGAGTTCTGCTTTGAAATTCCAGCATCAAATCCCCAGCTTGCAAATGAAACGGTTTCAATATCTTTTGCTCCTAAAATCGGCAGGGTCTGAACACTTCCTTCCATCAGCGTCTGCTGGTATTTTCCTCCAAGAGGCATCGCAACAGTAGTTCCTCCTACAGAAGAGTCGAACATTTCCAGCAATCCTTTTTGGGAAGCTACATTTTTGTCGCTTAATATTTTAATGAAGTTTTCTTTTGTAAAAGGAACTTTTTCTTCTTTTACTTCTTCAAGGTGGGTAATTTTTACTTCCTGGCTTTTAGAACAGCCGTTTGTATCTAAAAATGCCCTTGAAAGATCTACGATTTTATCGCCTTTCCAAAACATCTGCATTCTGCCTGAATCTGTAACTTTTGCCACTTCTACAGCGACAATGTTTTCATCTTCACAGAACTTGATAAACTTTTCTTTGTCTTTCGGATCAACCACCACAGCCATTCTTTCCTGAGACTCTGAAATAGCAAGCTCTGTTCCGTTTAATCCTTCATACTTTAGCGGTAAAACGTCAAGGTTTACTTCTAAGGAATCGGCAATTTCACCAATGGCTACAGAAACACCTCCTGCTCCGAAGTCATTTGATTTCTTGATCAGTTTTGTTACTTCAGGGTTTCTGAAGAGTCTCTGGATTTTACGTTCTTCAACGGCATTTCCTTTCTGAACTTCAGAGCTCATGGTGTGGATGGAAGTCTCATCCTGCTCTTTTGAACTTCCGCTGGCTCCGCCTACTCCGTCACGGCCTGTTGCACCTCCCAAAATGATAATTGAATCACCGTTTTCAGGCTTTTCACGTCTTACCCAGTCTACAGGTACTGCTCCGGTAACAAAACCGACTTCCATTCTCTTGGCTTTATAGCCTTCATCATAGATTTCAGAAACCATTGTAGTCGCCAGACCGATCTGGTTTCCGTAAGAAGAATATCCGTTTGCCGCCTGTTTGGTGATGGTTTTCTGAGGTAACTTCCCCGGTAAGGTTTTATCAACCGGTTCCAGAACATCTGCAGCTCCTGTCAGCCTCATGGCCTGGAAAACAAAAGAACGTCCGGACAATGGATCTCTGATAGCGCCTCCCAAGCATGTTGAAGCACCTCCGAAAGGTTCAATTTCCGTCGGGTGATTATGGGTTTCATTTTTGAATAATAAATACCACGGTTCTTTTTTACCGTCGTATTCAGCTTCGATTTGAATAGTACAGGCATTGATTTCGTCTGAAACCACGAGGTTTTCCAGATTGCCTGTTTTATGGAAATATCTTCCGCATACTGTTGCCAGATCCATTAGGGAAATAGGTTTCAGTTCACGCCCTAAGAATTTTCTTTTTTCGATATAGTCATTGAAAATGGTTTCCAATGTATGTTTGAAAGCTCCTTCAAACTCAATATTTGAAAGCTGTGTTTCAAAGGTGGTGTGACGGCAGTGATCACTCCAGTACGTGTCTAAAACTTTAAGTTCTGTTTCAGTTGGATTTCTCTGTTCAGTTTTAAAATATTCCTGAATAAATTTTAAATCGTCCAGACCTAATGCAAAACCATGATTATTAAAGAATTCTTCAAGCTGAGCATCATCAAAATTGATAAAATTTTCGTGAATTAAAACTTTTGATGGTGTTTCTTCCGCAGGAATGTTCAAAATTGACAAATCTTTTTCCTGGGATTCTACTTTATTGATTAAAAGATCTTTGATTTTTGCAAGATCAGACTCAGAAATTCCTTCAAATTCGATCAGTTTTCCGCTTCTTACTTTTGATTTTTCATTTTCTGTAAGTAAAGCAATACACTGTTGGGCAGAATCTGCGCGTTGGTCGTATTGCCCCGGCAAAAACTCCATTGCGAAAAAAATTCCTTCCGCAGGATTTTCTGTGTGCAAAATATCTGTAACAGGATCTACGAAAGTGCTGTTGACTACTTTTTCGAATTCCCCGTCATTCAACCCGAAAATATCGTAAACGTTATACACCTTTACATTTTGGATTGACGGAACGACCGCTTTTACTTCATCAAAAATTTTTGGACTTTCCACATCGAAAATTCCTCTTTTTTCTACGAAAATTCTTTTGTTTTGAGACATTAGATGTCAGTTTTTTAATATTAGATTTATTTTCTTTTTACTTTTCAGAACCGATATATGATTCTTTATACTTTACAGCTTCAGCGTCAGTTTTTTATCCGAAGTCCCATCCGCATTAGAAGCTCTTTGGGGAGCTGAAATCCAAGTCGAATTATTGAACGTGTTAAAATAAAATATGCAGCCCAAAAGGACTGCATATGCTTTATACTTTAAGATCAGCCTCCAATCCTATCAGGTCTTTATTCTGATCCAGAATCGGCTGGACTTCATTCGCTATGAATTCCTCTGTCTGGATCGGTGCAAAACCAATAAAGTTTTTAGGATCTAAAACTTCTTTTAATTTTGATTTATCAAGTTTTAAAGAATCGTCATTTAGGATTCTTTCAATAAGATCGTTTTCTTTACCTTCTTCTTTCACTTTCTTGGAAGCTTCCATGGAATGAACCCTGATCACTTCGTGAATTTCCTGACGGTCACCACCTGCTTTCACTTCTTCCATGATGATATATTCTGTCGCCATGAAAGGAAGTTCTTCCATAATATGTTTGTTGATCCTGTTCGGATAAACAACGATTCCGTTCATGATATTGTTCCAGATCAAAAGGATAGCATCAACCGCAAGGAACGCTTGAGGAATTGTCAGCCTTTTATTGGCAGAATCGTCCAGTGTTCTTTCAAACCATTGGGTAGAAGCCACCATTGCAGAACTTGTGGTAAGAGACATTACATATTTTGCCAAAGCCCCAATTCTTTCACTTCTCATCGGATTACGCTTATAAGCCATTGCGGATGAACCGATCTGGTTTTTCTCGAATGGCTCTTCAATTTCCTTAAGGTTTTGAAGAAGACGTAAATCGTTGGTGAATTTATGAGCAGACTGGGCAATATTTCCTAATAATGCTACTACTTTAGCATCAATTTTTCTGTCATAAGTCTGACCCGAAACTCCAAAAACTTTTTCGAAACCGAATCTTTTTGAAAGCTCTTTATCTAAGTGTTTTACTTTGGTATAATCACCATTGAAAAGCTCCAGGAAGCTTGCTGCTGTTCCGGTAGTTCCTTTTACCCCTCTGAAACGAAGTGTTTCCAGGAAGAAATCCAGTTCTTCGATGTCAAGGACCAAACTCTGTAACCAAAGTGTTGCTCTTTTACCAACTGTAGTTAGCTGAGCAGGCTGGAAATGGGTGAATCCTAAGGTAGGAAGGTCTTTATACTGAATAGCAAAGTCAGCTAAGTTTTTCATCACGTTAACCAACTTTTTCTTTAAGATTAAAAGTCCGTCACGGATTTGAATAAGGTCTGTATTATCTCCTACAAAAGCCGAAGTCGCTCCCAAATGGATAATTCCTTTTGCTGAAGGCGCCACATCACCATAGGTATGAACGTGAGCCATTACATCATGACGGAATTTCTTTTCGTATTCTGCTGCCTTATCGTAGTCGATATTTTCGGCATTGGCTTTCAGTTCGGCAATCTGCTCGTCTGTGATTTCAAGACCTAAGTCTTTTTCTATTTCAGCAAGGGCAATCCAAAGCTTTCTCCAGGTACGGAATTTGTTGTTATGCGAGAAGTTAAACAACATTTCTTCACTGGAATAGCGCTCTTCCAATGGATTTTTGTAGGAATTCATTCTTTCTTTTACTTTTTAGATGTACAAAAATAAGGATTTTCGGTGAGAGATGAAAATTGTGAATGTCCTTTTCAATTTTGGTTCAGACGGATGATATATTTTATATTTTTAAAGATTAAAATCTGCTTTTGGATGGATTATTTTAAGACGGGGAATTATTTTTTCAACAGTAAGTGATATTATATTGATTTATTTTCTAATTTAGTAAAACATCAAATAAACAATCTAAAACAAAACTTATTATGAAAAATCTGAAAAAGTTATCAAAATCCAGTTTAAAAATGATTTCAGGAGGATGGGTTCCACAACCGGGACAAAGCTGTCCTGCCGGAACGTGCCAGTATTCTGAGAACGGACCATGCAGAATTTACGATGCTAATAAATGCTACTAAAAAAAGCCTGATCAATTCAGACCTTTCTCTATAAATATAGCCGATCAAATGATCGGCTATATTTATTTAAAACAGTAAAAGATCAGTATATTACAGAGCCAGTCCGCATTCTGATCCTACAGGAATACATTTTTTAACAAATGAACACCAGAAATATCCTGGCAGACACATAGGGATGCCTCCCTGAACTGTTTTCAATTCTCGTTTTGTCAATTTTTTCAGATTTTTCATACTATTTAATTTTTTGGTTTTTCCTACTGTAAGCTTTCGAAATGATTTTATGAGTGATAAATCACAACATCATCTTTTTTAATCTGATAACCTGTTTTTTTATAGGGAACCAACACATAGGTTTCCTTAATGTAGCTTCCACTTTTCCACATTTTGTTTTTTCCTTCTCTGACTAGGATAATGCTTTTTGCATTTCCATCCGGAATGAAAATTTCTGCTCTTTTCATGTCTTTACTAAAAATAACAGCCGTCATTGAAGTATAACTTTTGTCTGAGTTCACTTCCTTTAGTTTAATTTTCTGTTCGAAAACCCTTACACAATCGTTTTTGATTTGCGAATATGTATAGCCTGCTGAGCTTCTGCATCCATGAACATCTTTATCACCTCCTTTTTGTTGGGTAAAGGCTAAAGAGCTGAGAAACATTGCGCCCAATAAAATAGTTTTTCTCATATTTTAAATATTAATGGTTTGAGTTTTGAGACAAGGTATTAGTTCATCTAATATATAAAAAACTCCTCATTCGGGAGCCTTTTAAATATACTATTTTAATTCTGTGGTTTCTCTTCGCGACAAATTTTAATCATATTTTAGAATTTATAACCTTTATACTTTACTGTTAAAACAAATAGACCGCCTTAACAGGCGGTCTATTCTATTTATAAAATCCAGATTTACTGGTAAATCACAATATTGTCTTTCTTAAGCTGATATCCGTCTTTCTTGAAAGGAACTAAAACATAGTCATCTTTCTTCCAGATTTTACCTTTTCCTGCTCTTGTAAGGACCAGGCTCTCTCCATCCGTATCCGGAATAAAAACTTCAGCTTTTTTCATATCCTTACTGAAAATAACAGCAGCCATTGAAGTAGAGCTGCCTTTAGGAGCCACTTCTGTCAATTTAATCTTCTGCTCAAAAACTCTTACACAATCTTTTTTAATTTGAGAGTAAGTATACCCCGCCGAACCTATGCATCCATGCGCATCTCTATCTCCGCCCACTGTTTGTGCGAACAGGAAAGACCCCATGAATACTGCGCCAAGTAAAATCGTTTTTTTCATAATTATTATATTAAAGCTACCACTGTGCCATTAAAAATCATGCCAAAGGTGGAAAAAAGCCACTCAAAGAGTGGCTTTGGTTATTATTATTTAGTCCAATTGATCTTTGAGTGTTTAACCTCATCAGAATTGGTTCCTACCATGATATCAAAGTCTCCCGGTTCCCAGTCGAATTTCAATTCTCCATTGTAGAATTTCAAGCTTTCCGGTGTAATGTCGAAGGTTACTTTTTTAGATTCTCCTTTTTTCAGGAATACTTTCTGGAATCCTTTCAGTTCTTTTACCGGTCTGGTAATGCTTCCTACCATATCCCTGATGTACAGCTGTACCACTTCAGCTCCATCATAGTTTCCGGAATTGGTAACGGTTACTGAAGCCTGAATGGTCTGATTTCCTTTCGGATTGGAATTTGAAACAGACAAGTCAGAATAGGTGAATTTAGAATAACTCAAACCATAACCGAACGGATACAAAGGTGTATTACATTCATCCATATAATTGGAACGGAATCTTTCGTATACACATTTATCCACTTTATCCTGACTTAGAGGGCGGCCTGTATTTTTTGCGTTATAATAGATCGGAACCTGTCCTAAGCTTCTTGGGAAGGTCATCGGAAGTTTTCCTGAAGGGTTTACTTTCCCGAACAGAACGTCCGAAATAGCATTTCCAGCTTCTGAACCGGCAAACCATGCGTTCAGGATAGCATCAGGTACATCTTTTACATTAGTCAGAGCCAGCGGGCGGCCAGTGTAAAGAACCATAGCGATTGGCTTTCCAGTTTTTTTCAGTTCATTTAACAAATCAACCTGAGACTGAGGAATGGTAATTTCTGTTCTTGAAGAGGATTCGCCGCTCATTTCTGCAGATTCTCCAATTGCCAGAACGATAACGTCGGCTTTATTGGCTATATCAACTGCTTCTTTCAGCAATTCTTCTTTAGAACGATTATCCCGGTCTGTTTTTTTACCATGAGCCGCATAAATATCTTCTAATTTGGCATCATAATCTATGTTTGCTCCTTTTGCTGAAAGGAATTTCACTTCTTTTCCATAATTAGCCTGAAGTCCCTGCATTAGTGAAACTGAAGCAGCGTGTTTTGTGGCAACGCTCCATGTTCCGGCCATATTCAGGGAGTTGTTCACCAGTGGACCGATCACCGCAACTGTACCAGATTTTTTCAATGGCAACACCTGGTTTTCGTTTTTTAATAAAACCATGGACTGGGCTGCTGCACTTCTTGCTATGTTACGGTTTTCCATATTGTAAACCTCTTTCGCAGCCAGTTTTGCATCTCCGTAGCGGTAAGGGTCATCGAATAATCCAAGGTCATATTTTGCTTCCAGGATTCTTCTTGTCGCCATATCGATCTCAGACTGTGTAACTTTTCCTTCGTCCAGGGATTTTTTAAGAGTGGTTAAAAATCCTTCCCCTACCATATCCATATCGACTCCGGCTTTCAGAGCTAAAGCGGATACCTGCTGAAGGTCACCCATTCCGTGTTCCGTCATTTCGTTGATTCCTGTATAATCGGTCACAACGAAGCCTTTGAAGTTCCACAATTTTCTCAATACATCGGTCTGAAGCCATTTATTTCCGGTTGCCGGAACTCCATCCACTTCATTAAAAGAGGCCATTACAGAGGCTACTCCTGCATCTACAGCCGCTTTATAAGGTGGAAAATATTCATTGAACATTCTCACGTGGCTCATATCTACCGTATTGTAATCACGACCGGCTTCACCAGCTCCATAGAGTGCAAAATGCTTTACGCAGGCTAAAATGGTATTAGCAGCAGAAAGGTCTTTTCCCTGATAGCCATACACCATATTTTTAGAAACTTCACTTCCTAAGTAAGGGTCTTCCCCGGAACCTTCTGAAACTCTTCCCCATCTTGGTTCGCGGGAAATATCCACCATTGGCGAGAAGGTCCAGTTGATCCCATCTGATGAAGCTTCTTTTGCCGCTACTCTTGCAGACTGCTGTACAAGGTTCATATCCCAGGAAGCAGCAAGACCCAACGGAATCGGGAAAGTGGTTTCGTAACCGTGAATGACGTCCATTCCGAAAATCAAAGGAATCTTCAGACGGCTTTTTTCTACGGCCACTTTCTGAACTGCTTTAATTTTTTCGGCTCCTTTTATATTGAATAATCCTCCTACTAATCCCTGTTCCACCTTTTTACCAATGTCTGAGCTCTGAGCCTGCCCTGTAGTAAAATCTCCGGAAGTCGGCAGGTTGAGCTGGCCAATCTTTTCATCCAAGGTCATTTTAGACAAAAGATTTTCTACGAAAGCTTTTTTCTTCGCCTGATACTGAGCGGTCTGATAAGACTGAACCGGCTTGGTTACCATTTCCTGTGCAGAAAACACGGGAGAAAGGGCCAGGGTTGCCATTACAATTAACTTTTTCATAAATCTATCTTCTTAAATTATAGTTCTAATTTTATTTTGCTTGTTTTATAAGGGGTTCTAATTTTTTTACAATTTATGTTTTATAGGATTAATGTCTCTTTTCCGGAGCCATTTAATTTTCTTTTTTCTTAGACAGCATCCATTCATACAGTTTAGGATCAGAATAAGTTGAATCCCAGGAGTTATGGTTATCATTCGGGAAAATAACCAGTTCTGCTGAAGGATTTACCGGATGTAATCTCTGGTAGAAATTAAAGGCATTTTCAGGGAGTACAATATCATCCATTCCACCGTGAAAAATTTTCATATTGAGATCTTTAAACCGGTTGATATTCGCATACATGATCATGTCCGTAGGAGCACACACAGGAACTACCGCCGCAAACATTTCAGGATGTTCCATGGCAAGTTGCAATGTTCCCCAGCCTCCCAGCGAAAGTCCTGTGAGATAAATCCTGGAAGCATCAATTTTATATTTTTGCTGAATCTCTTTGATCAGATTATAAACCGTTACCGTATCCCACCATGAATCTGCAGGACACTGAGGTGCCAAAATAGCTACCGGCTCCTTGATCAGATTTTTGTAGGTAAACGGACTGTGAACCTTAACTGCATCAAGATTATTGCCTCTTTCTCCTGAACCGTGAAGAAATACGATTAAAGGCACATTTCCTTTTACTTTCTGAGGATAATCGAGAATGTAGGATATTTTTTCGGTCCTTTTGATTTCTTTGTTTAATTCTGCTTTTATTTCCTGTGCATTAACCTGTAATGAGAACGGCAAGAGTAAAAGCGGGAGGTGTTTTAATTTTACTTTCATATTATTGTTTAGGTTTTGGCTGAAACCGTTTTGGTATTTGTTTTTATTTAAACGGGCTAACGCCCATTCCTATTGAATTAAAATTCAGTGAGATAAAGATAACGTTAAGATTTGATTATTTGATATTGTATTTGCCAGATTTAAAACTCAATTTCTTAAGTCCCTGCTGAATTTCAGGAGCATTCATAAATAGTTTCCAAAGGAATCCTGTTCTGTAGTTTTCAATCATTGGGGCTATTGTCCCCTGATCTATCGCTAAATATCTTGGAGTAAACCAGTTGTCATAGTTAACCGAAGTAGCATCGTAAGGCCCTGCAGATCCAATGAATTCAGGTTTTTGTGTATAGAGAAATCTAAGGAAGTCCATAGATTCTTTTGGGGTGTAAGGGAAGCTGCTCAATGCGGCAGTAGGTGTGATAACTCCATTGTCATTGGTTGGCATGTGGGCAGTGTAACCTGTACTTCCGTCTTCATTTCTTGTGTAGCCAGCTGTTAATCCCCAGTAATTGGGTCCGTAGCCTTTCCATTGTTTTGGATTTTCGACACAGTATTTATAGTCGATAAGGACTTGATTTTTGTTTAAATCAAAATAATTTTTAACTAATTTATCGGAAAGTCCGGTAGGATCCAGACCGATGTAGGAATATTGTGACCAGAAAAGCGGCCCGCCATATTCTTCGGCATAATTGTGTTTTACGTAGAGAGGAAGTCCGTATTTTGTTTTGTTTGTAAGATAGGTTCCGTTTCTCGTCCAGCCTTTGTAATAGGTTTCTGCATCAATAGGGTGTGTCGGCGATGAAGCAGCTAAAATATAGGTAATCAGACATTCGTTATAACCTTCCAGCGGAAAATTCATCTCCCACTGATACTCCGGTGACCAGTGCCAGTACAGAACTTTTTCGCCTCCTTTAGTATACCAGTTCCACTGAATTCCTTTCCAGAGCTCATCACATTTTGCAGCAAGGGCTTTTTCTTCAGCATTTCCATTTTTAAAGTATTCCCGTACCATTAAAATTCCGGAGGTAAGAAATGCAGTTTCCACAAGATCTCCCCCATTATCCTTTTTGCCAAAAGGAACAGTTTTTCCTGTTTCTCCGTTAATCCAGTGTGACCAGGCACCTTTATGACGATCTGCTTTGGCAAGAAAGTCCATCATATGGGTCAGTCTTTTTACAGCTTCCTGTCTCGGAATAAATCCTCTTTCCACCCCTACCAGCAGGGTTGCCAATCCGAACCCTGAGCCCCCGATTGTTACGACATGCTTGTCATTATCAGGGTAAATATTGTCTTCGTGATACCGCTCTCTTCCCAGCATCGATTTGGGTTCAGCATAATCCCAGAAATATTTTAATGCATCTTTCTGTACCCTGTCCATTAGCTGCTCATCAGTAATATTACTTTTCACAACTTGTTTCTGAACAGTTTCCTGTTTTGAAGTTTGAGAGTTTTTGCAGGAGTATGCAAAGAATAAAGATGTTATGGCAATTGATAATACGGTCCTTTTCATGAAATCTTTTTTACCTTGTTTATACTAAAAGAAGAGGAGAACTTTCATTCTCCTCTAAAGTTTATCGGTTGATTTTAATAGCCCGGGTTTTGTGTCAAAACTCCATTGCTTTGTCCTATTTCTAAAAAAGGAATCGGGAAAAGCTCATTCTTTCCAGCCTTGAATCCGTAAGGAGCCAATACTGTGGCAGCCTGTCCTGTTCTTACAAGGTCTACAAAACGATCGCCTTCCATAGCAAGCTCAACTCTTCGTTCGTGCCAGATAGCTGTTCTTAATGCCCCCTGAGAAGATGCTGTAGTGTTTGGCAACATAGCTCTTGTTCTTACTTTATTAAGATTTATGATAGCCGTTGCTGTATTCCCAAGTTCATTAGCAGCTTCTGCATTGATTAATAAAACTTCGGCAAATCGCAAAATTCTGATATTCTGAACCGATCCGTCATCACAAGCTGTATTCTGCTGGCTTTTAGGAACATAAGCTTTTTGATTATAAGTGTTAACGGAGGTTGGGTTTGCCTTGATAAGATCTCCTTCCGGTGTAACTTCTCCGTTTCTCAGAATGGTTAATTCTTTACGAATATCCCCAGGTTCGAATGCATCTTCTAAGGATTGTGAAGGCGTAAAAAAGCCCCAGCCGAACTGATCTTTTGCTCCCTGCACCTGTGAATACTGACTTCCTTTATACTGTGATGTACAAGCACAATCAACTTCAAAAACCGATTCTGTACCGAACTCTCCTGCCACTCTGAACAAATGGTTGAAATCGGGATCCAATGCGTACCCCATGGCAATCACCTGATTGGAAGTATCATAAGCTTTCTGCCAATCTTTTTTATACAGATAAACTTTTGATAGCATTCCTAAGGCAGCACCTTTGGTTGCTCTACCTAAATTTGCAGCATCATAAGACTGTGGTAAAACCTGTGAAGCTGCCGTTAAATCAGAAATAATAAAGTTATACACTTCATCTGTTGAATTTCTGGGAATATTATAGTTTTGCTGAAGACCGTCAAAAATAGGAACGCCTCCATATATTCTTACTAAGTTAAAGTAGAAATAGGCACGTAGAAATCTGGCTTCAGCCAAGAGTCTATCCTTTAGAGTAGTATTCATTTCAATAGCCGGAACTTTCGAAATGACCTGGTTACAACGGGCAATTGCCTGCCACTGTCCAGCCCAGTATCCTTTAACCCCATCATCACTCGCTGTAAAAGTAAACTGGTCGTAAGCGTTAATAAAAGAAGCATCGCCTGGGTTTGAACCTTTCAGTACATCATCTGCCGGTACTCCGAAAAGATACTGATATGGAAATGCCGAATTTTCCCAACTTCTTAAAAAATTATAAATTGCATTGGTAGCCTGTATGGCATCACTTTCTGTTTTAAAGAATTCTGAAGCATCTGTTCTTCCTTCAACAGGTATATCTAGATAATCACTTTTACAGCTTAAAACTGCAGAAAGCATGAATATGGAAAATACTATTTTTTTCATGATAAAATTAAATTAAAAAGTTACATTTACTCCCACCGTATAGATGGCAGATATTGGATAAATGTTATTATCAATACCCATCTGAACTCTATCCGTATTTAAAATCTCAGGTGAGAAACCATGATATTTGAAGCTCGTCCACGGGTTCTGAGCACTTGCATAAAAACGTAACTTCTGGATTGCTGTACCTAAAACACTTTTTGGAATATTATATCCTATCTGAATATTTCTGATTCTGAAAAAGCTTCCGTTTTCTACATAAAAACTGCTCGGAACAATAACTCCCTGGTCATTGGTAGTCATAGCATATGTATTTGAAGTACCTTCTCCGTGCCATCTGTTATTATAGAAATCTAAGTCCCAGCTTTCGTTTCCGAATCTCTGCTCTCTGTTGTAGTTATAAATTTTATTACCGGATACTCCCTGGAAGTCCATTGCTACATCAAAATCATAGATATTGACATTAAATCCAAATCCATAAGTGAATTTGGGTATCGGGCTACCTAAGAACGTTTTATCATTGGCATCGATGACACCGTTTCCGTCTCTGTCTTCAAACATAAAACCTCCAACGGTTTTCTTCACTGATGAATAAGTAGGAGCAGCATCTACCTGTGCCTGATTCTGGAATACTCCCACAACATTATAGCCATAGTATGAGCCTACGGCCTGCCCTTTCTCAAGTCTTATGATAGGATTACCAAATAAACTTACTCCAGGCTGGTTGTATGAATCTGCATATACACTTGTAATTTTATTATCAAGAGTGGTAATATTACCAAAAACGCTGAACTTGATATGGTCATTTACTCTGGCATCATAACTAACAGAACCTTCAAATCCTTTATTATTGAAAGAATATGCATTGGTTACATAATTATTAGCATTACTTGCTCCAGATGTTGTAGGCTGGTTGATACCGTAAACTACATCTTTAGAATCTTTGTCAAAATAAGTAGCTTCGATTTTTAATTTATTATTAAGCAAAGCCATTTCAAGACCTAAATCACGACCTGTAGTAGTTTCCCAGGTAATAGTTGGATCTACAATTCGAGTAACTGTTTGTGCCGGATTTCCAATCCCACCAAAATAAGCTCCACCTGAAAGAATACTAGTAAGATTATCATAATCTCTGGAAACTTCCGGGTTGCCTAGTTTACCCCAGCTTGCTCTTAATTTCAATAAATTAAACACATTCTGATTGCTCATGAATCCTTCTTTTGAGATCACCCAACCTATGCTTACTGCCGGGAATACTTTATATCTGTCATCAGAAGAGAAACCTGTTGCTCCATCTCTACGTACCGAAGCATTTAAGAGATATTTACCTGCATAATCATAATTAAGTCTTCCAAATGTCGATTCTATCCTTTTTTTGTAAGGAGTAACCGCGCGAGGATCATCTGGTGCACTTATGGTAGTTGCATAAATTTCATTTCCTTTAGAAATATCAAGACTACTATCATCCCCATTAAATACAATATCTCTGGCTTCCAGATAATTTTCACGATAATAATTTTGAGTACGTGAAAAACCGGCAAGTAATTCAATATTATGCTGGCCCAGTTTTTTCTTCCAGGATAATGTGTTATCCCATACATAATCTCTGTTTCTGGAGTCTCTTGTTACCAAAAGAGATCTGTTTGGCAAAGGAATATAGGTTGCTGTAGGGGTAAATTCATACTTGCTGGTATTGGTATTATCAGAAGTATAGCTAACTCTTAATGTAAAGTCTTTAAGGAATTTATATTCAGCCCAAATGTTATTCAGCATACGCTGCTGCCTGGTTTTTGAACGGAATAAATCGAGCATTGCTCTTGGGTTCGTTACACTTACTAAGGTAATGTAATCATAATTATTAGTAGTTGGATCAATCGGATAGAATACCGGCGGAGCATTATAAGCAGTCAATAATGGATTATTTGCATTATTGTTATGAATATCTGCCCAGGTAAAATTATCCCCGATGGTTAAATTATCCGTGATCTTATAGGAAAGGTTAATTCTTGTATTTAATCTTCCAAAATCATTTCCTGAGTTTATACCACGTCCCGCTTCTAAAGTTCCTTCATCTTTCAAATAACCTAAACTTAAGAAATAATTCAATTTGCCCAGATTACCCGAAGCAGAAATATCGGATGAGCTGATAATTGCCGGTGATAGAACTTCATTGAACCAGTTCGTATCCGCTGGAAATTGAGACCTTGATATAAATTTTGTAGGATCTGTTACTCCTTCATTACGAAGCTTTTCATTATATAACTCAACATACTGGTCACCATTAACCATTTTCGGAACGTTGGTTACCTTTTTCACTCCAAGATAAGAGTTGAAATTAAAGGTTGGTTTTTTACCTTTACCTGTTTTTGTTTTAATGATAACTGCTCCATTGGATGCCTTGGCCCCGAAGATGGCTAAACTGGACGGATCCTTCAGGATACTCATGGATTCTATGTCCTGTGGATTCAGGAAGGAAATATCATCTGTGATCATTCCGTCCACAATAAATACTGTTTTCCCGGTTATGGATCCAATACCTCGGATATCTACTCTTGGTGATGCTCCAGGTGCTCCGGAATTAAGAATCTGAACACCGGATACTTTACCTTGGATAGAACTGATAGGGTTTGAATTAGGTCTGTCTGATATGTCCTTGGCGCTAATTGTAGCAATACTTCCGGTCACATTCTCTTTTTTCTGAGATCCATATCCTATCAGAACTACTTCCTCAATTTTCTGTTCTTTCGGAACAGTGTCTTTCGGTGTAGTCTGCGCATTGACGTTCATACCGAAGTATAAAACTGCAATGAGACATGAATACTTTAAATCACGTTGTTTCATATAGTTTCAATTTTATTCGTACAATCTAATTTTATAATGCCTTTAGTGGAGTTATTTAAAATCTCAAAAAAAGACATTAGGTAAAAATAGAAAAAAAATCGAACAATGTTAAGATATCATAAAAATTTAAAAAAACTAAATAAATATTAAATAAAAAACTGAATAATACAATTTCAGGTAATTAAATTATATTATAAATATTAATTTATGATAAAATATCCAATCCATCACCCTGCTCTTTTTGCAAAAAAATCACCAAATAGGCATGGAGAATTTAATATTTTGTTAATACAGTTATAGTATTTACCTTTGGCTCAATATTTGAGAAATTAAGAAAAAGATCAATGAAAAAATACATTATAGCAGCAGCATTATTAATTGGAACCGGTACATTTATTTTTACCAGCGTTCAATCCTGCACTACAGTAGCTACTTCGGACCTGGGTTTGTCTATTATTAAAAGGATTCTAACGAACGGGATCGATAAAGGGATGGGGATCTATAGCAATAAGGAGGCTTTCCTTCAGAATAACATGGTAGATAAGGCCCTTCCAAAGGAACTTAGAGATATCAACTCAACCCTGGAAAAAATCGCCCCTTCTCTGGTAGCTAAAGAACGTGATTTTATTGCCCAGGCAGCGGCCTATACTGTTAACACTTCAAAACCTATACTTCAGGGGGCAGTCAACAGCTTAAATGCTCAGGATGTTACCAGAATTATTCAGGGGACTACAGCCACTCAGATCCTGAAAGAAAAAACTTCCCAGCAGCTTGTAGCAGCAATAGCTCCTAAAGTGGACGAGAAACTGAATGAATATGGAATTGCAAAAACAATCAACACGGCTCTTTCAGGAAACAACCTTCTTGGCAGTCTTCTGGGAGGGAGCAACAGTAACGTGAATGCCGGCGGACTAAGCAGACTTGCTTCTGAGCAGCTGGTAAACGGACTGTTCTACATCATTGAAGATTATGAACATCAGAATTCCAAAGCCCTGCTGGGACCTCTTGGAAAGTAGAAAAATTTTCGCTATATTTATATATAATTTAACAAGGGCAGATGGATATATTACAAGGAAACCAACACGCAAATCCGGAGGAATTTTATGTTTCTCTGAAGGAAAAACTGGAAGGTCACCACGACTTTCCTGAAGATTATTTATTTAAATTTATCATTCCCACAGATGATGCGAAACTTACAGAAATTTATAAGGTTTTTGACGGCATCAAATTCACATTGGGGAACCGGGAAAGCAAAAACGGAAAATACACTGCATGCAACATTAATGCATTTGTTCTGGATGCAGATCAGGTAGTGAATATTTATAAGGAAGTAGCCAAAATAGAAGGCGTTATTCTGTTGTAAGAAAAAAAGAAAGTCAGCTTCGGCTGACTTTTTTTAATTTATTTTTCAATAAAAAATTTCACATTCTCAATAGGTCTTCCCAGCATGGCAACCGATCCTTTAATCAGGATAGGCCTTTGTATCAGAGAAGGGTTCTCAGAAAGGATCTTAATCCATTCTTCTTCAGAATAGTTTTTATCAGCATAATTTTCCGTGTACAGCTTATCTGTTTTACGGATCATATGAAATACGCTCTGATTCAGCTTTTTCAGTACTGTTTTAATCTCCAGAATGCTTAACGGATCTTCGATGATATTGATGATCTCGAAAGGAACACCGTTCTCATCAAGATACTCAAGTACAGCATTTGATTTAGAGCAGTTTCCGTTATGTAAAACCTTAACCATCATAATATAATCATTTATAAAATTAAACTCCTCCCATCAAATTTAGGAAGAAATGAATTCAAAGCTGTCTTAAATTCTGATAAAAATTTGTTAAAAGAGACCGTTCAGCTCTGCTTCGATCTTTTCGAGGATAAATCCGAAATCTTCAGGCTTTTCTACAAAATCAAGATCGTCTACCTCAATCACAAGAAGTTTACCTTCGGTATAGTTGGAGATCCATTTTTCGTATTTCTGGTTCAGCTTTGAAAGATATTCAATGCTGATAGATGCTTCGTATTCCCTTCCTCTTTTATAAATCTTTTTGACAAGATTCGGAACATCAGATTTCAGGTAAATCAACAGATCCGGTGCGGAAACAAAAGATTTCATCAGTCCGAAAACAGAAACATAATTATTGAAATCCCTGTCTGAAAGAAGTTTCATATCGTTCAGATTTTCTGCAAAAATGTGGGCATCTTCATAGATGGTACGGTCCTGGATAATATTTTTGCCGCTTTCCCTGATCTCTTTTACCTGGCGGAATCTACTTCCTAAAAAATAAATCTGCAGCGCAAAGCTCCACTTGCTCATGTCCGCATAAAAATCTTCAAGGTAAGGATTGTGGTCTACATCTTCAAACTGTGCATCCCATCCGTAATGCTTGGCAAGCATCGTGGTCAAAGTGGTTTTTCCGGCTCCAATATTTCCTGTAACTGCAATATGCATTCTCCTAAGTATTTTTTTATTAATTGAACTAAACACCTGTGGACTGAACCGCTGAAGTATCTTCTAACAGCTTCTGTATCGTAGTTTCAGGAGCTTTTTCATCAGATTCTTTCTTTTCTCCGTCAGTTTTTTTCACCTCTTCACCAACGGTTTGTTCGGATGGCGGTTTTGTGTCAGACGGCGCAGTTTCCTGCTTGGTTTCAGGTTCTTGCTGCTGTTTAGTTTCCTTTATTTTTTCCAGGTTGTAAAGATAGAGTTTGTTGGCTTTGATTTCAAAATAAGAAAGGATGTTTTTATCCACAATTTGTGCGTCTTTATCTTCAAAAATCTTTACCATTCCTTTTTCAGGATCATATTTCTGGATCGAATTGTCTGCAACCACCAAAATAACATCATTTTCCCTTCTGAACCTTTTCCCGTTTTCAAGTGGGGCCTCAAAAAGTTTTTCAAATTTCAGCGAGTATACCCTGATATGCTTTCTGGTTAAAATATAGACTTTATTTTCAAATACCAGCAGGTCCATCAGATCATCAAAGCTGATATCAAACGGATAAGAATTTATGGTGGTATCGTTCCTGAAATTGTACTGAATAAGACGCTTTGTACTGTCGTCCAGAAGCCAAAGCTGCTGCAGGTCTTCAGCATAAGCCATTTTAATAAACCCGAACTTCTGCTTGAAATCTATCCTCTGGATTTCATTCATATTCTGGTCCACAAATTTCATTTCCTGGGCATTTTCAGAGAACAAAGGTACGCTTAGGGGATTCTGCACCGACTGTACTTTGTAGGGAACCGTCAGCATCATTTTTCCAAGCTGTTTCCCAAGAGAATCATATTTGGTAAAACTGAAGTCTTTATTTTTATAGATGTACAGATTCCCGTAATCGTCCGCAAGCATGTCTTTAGCTTCCTTCAGTTTCAAAGTATCTAAAGGGAGGGATTTCTGTGCGGAAACGGTACAGAAAAGGAAAAAGAATAATATGTTTAAAAACTTCACTCTGATTTTTTAATGAGGTCAAGATACTGAAAAATAATTTCATCCAAAAGAGCATCAAAGTTAATCGAATTATCTTTAATATTAATTAGAATTGAAATCACCAGCCGATCTTTTGGATATATCTTTAAATTAGACATTCCCCCATAGTAGGCTCCGTTATGGCCGAAAAAATAGTTCCCGTAGTAATCTTTTCTGGTAATAAATCCCAAGCCGTAAGTTTTGTCATAATTTCTTGGGGTCAGTAACTCTTTAAAAGATTCTTTCGATATTATCCTATCTGCATACAGGTAGGAATTGCCTAGCTTTACAAGATCTTCTGATGTGGAAAGATAGCAGCCCGGAGCATAATTAAAACTGCAATCTGTACACGGTACAATTCCTAATTTATCTTTATACCTATAATAAAACCTGGAAGTATCTTCATCAAAATTACCATCATCGGGTACCGTATGATTTAATCCTGCTTTATCTATAACCAGCTCTTTTTTAGTTTTTGTAAGGGGTTCACCGGTCAGTTTTTCGATTAAAACACCCAATAACATATATCCGTAATTACTGTAACTGAAATCCACTCCGGGTTTGGATATAAAATCAGTTTTTTGAAAGGAACTGTAAAAATTACTTCTATGAAGGTCATTTTCCCCGCACATAAAACTCTTCTGATAATCCCTCACCAACCCTGCCCTATGGCTTAGCAGCTGTTCAACTGTTATATCATAATCTTTTACAGGAAGACTGTCCAGATATTTATAAATACTCTCATTGATTTTTAATTTATTTTCCTCCTGAAGCTTTGCCAGAGTAACAGCCGTAATAGTTTTTGAAATACTCCCAATTCTGAATTTTGTTTTGGAAGGAATTACTTCCAGCTTCTTTTCCACATCTGAGTATCCGAATCCTTTTGAATATACCAGCTGATTTTTATGGGAAACAGAAATAGCCAAACCCGGGATATCGTATTTTTTCCTGAATTTTTCAATCAGCTTGTCATTTTTATTATCTAAAACGGAAAAGTCGATTTTTTTCTGTCCAGATGCTGCACTGAAAAAGACAATGACGAGACATGATATTATTTTCAGAATTATCCTTTTAATACCTAAAATATTTTGACTGAATAAGATCATTTAATGATAATAAATTGCTTAATTCTTGCTCTCAGAAAATTGAGGTTATTTTTTGAAATGAAAAATAGCGTCCCTGAAGAACGCTATATATTTTAAATCAATTACTGGATTATTTAATCTGAACTTCATAGATCTTCGACCAGTTTTTACCTGTTACAAGCATGTTTTCGCCCTTAAAAGCAATTCCGTTCAGTACATCATCACTTCCTTTGGTATTCTGTTTGGCAATATCGGTAAAATCGAATGTTCCCACTACTTCTCCTGTTGCCGGGTTGATCTTTAAGACCACTGGTTTCTGCCATACATTGGCATAGATGAATCCGTTGTGATATTCAAGCTCGTTCAGCTGGTCATAGATCTGCGCGCTTCCTGCCACTGCTACATACTTGATCAGCTTTGAAGGATCATTGGCATCAAGGAAATACAAAAGTTTGCTTCCGTCTGATGCAATCAGGTTTTTCCCATCGTAGGTAAGCCCCCATCCTTCGCCCAGTACATTCGGGTAAGGGAATTCTGAAAGAAGTTTCAGCGAGCTTTTATCATAAATATAACCTTTTTTGCTTTGCCATGTCAGCTGATACACTTTATCTCCTACAATGGTGCTGCCCTCAGAAAAGTCTTCCTGAGCCTGTTTTGTAGAAGCCAGAGGGGTTGTGGTTCCCAATGTATATTTCAGGATCTGCGAAGAGCCGTTCTGCCCATCACTTTCATAGATGGTATTGCCTTCGATCTGGAATCCCTGTACAAAATTTTTCGGATCATGAGGATATTCCGCTACGATCTGGTAAGTAAGGTTTTTTTCAGGGTTTTTTGCAAATACATTGATGGTTGCATCCTGATTCAATACTTTCCCTCCTTTTGTTTTGATATTGAAGGTAACGGTATTATCCCCTAATGTAAAGAATTTAGGGTCAACAGTTAAGCTTGAAGTTTCTTTGTCTCCGAAGCTGATGCTGATACTTTCTGCATTCTCCGTCACCTCTTTCGGAAGCTCCAGTTTATCACCGAAGTGATATCCTTTCTCAGTCATTGAATTATTATACTCATTCAGAGTGCTCAGGATTTTTTCATCTTTATTACAAGACGCCAACATCAAAACCACCGCTAAACCTACTATGATATTTTTTTTCATTGAATTTCTAAATATTTCCCCAAAAATAGCAAATTTTATTCCGTATTGCCAATATTATCAACAGGCTGTCCAAATTGAAGTATATAACCGTTGTTATCGTATACTGCAAATTCCCTCATATCCCAGTCAAAAGTCTCAATTTCATAACAGATTTTGGCTTTTGTTTTCAAGTCTTCCCAAAGATCATCAACATCATCAACATTGAAATAAAATGAGCCCGTAAAGCCTATTCCCTCTTTTTTTTCATGGGCATTCGGCTGGGAAAGCATGATCTGTATGTCATCTTTGCGAATTGAGGCCCACTGCCAGTCATCATTTCTTCCCATTAAGGTAAATCCCAGAATCCGGGTATAAAATCCTATGGTCTCGTCTATATTTTCAGTCCAGAGTACGGGACGAAGCGCTGTAAATGTTGTCATCGCTGAAGGGATTGAAATGTATTTTTATTAATTTTCATATTAATGGAAAGCCATAATTCGTTGTCGATGCTGACTTCACTCAGGACATCCGGATCAATTTCAAAACCTACTTTTTTATAGCATTCAATAGCTCCGGTATTCCAGTCGTAGACATTCAGCTCGGCTGTTTCTCTGTCAAACTGGCTGAAACCATATTGCAGAAGATTCTGTACAATTTTTTTTCCGTAACCTTTTCCCCGGTTATTTTCGTCCCAGATCAGGATTCTTCCCAGCAGAAAAGTATTATCTTTCAAAAAAATCTGGGCATGGCCAATCACTTTTTGTTCCGTCTCATCAAAAACCCTGAACATGAATCTGTTTTCGTTTTCCAGATCAATTTCCAGCTGTTCTTTTGTCAGGGGAAAATGATAGGCAGGACCGGCAAACTGAAGAAGCATTCTTTTGTCCTTTATTGTAGAGATCAATTCAAAACTATCTTCTATGGTAAAAGGCAGCAGCTGTATCATATGATTTATTTTTCCAGATAGTTTTTCAAGCTTTGTCCGATAATTCCATTCCAGCCTTCGGTAAAGCTTTTCCTTGAAAAGTTTTCGCCCAAGCTATCAAATCCTTCAATATGATCATGAGTCAATGTTACCAGCGTTCCGGTGTCCTCTTTCTGAAGCTCCCAAGTGACGGTAGTTACAGCATCCGAAAATTCGGGATACGACCAGGTATGTTTTAATTTTTTGTTAGGAACAATTTCCAGAATATGGCACTGGTGATGGTATTTCTTAGCTTCACCCGGCTCATAGAAATTAAATTCTTTTCCAGTTTCCAACACAAAATCCCGGATATCAAAATACCAGGATTTCATTTCGCTTTTATCGGTCAATGCGCTCCAGACTTTTTCTACCTGAGCATTTATTTTGTACTGAACGGTGATTGGTGTATTCATGTTTTCAATTTTTTTAATTAAAAATATTTAAATACTTAAATTCAATTTTTCTAATACATCCTTTTTTTCCATTTTCAAACGTTCAGATAATTCTGAAATCAATTCATCTGAAAATTCTACTTTAACATCGCCTCCACCAAACCTTTCCTGATGCAATTTAAAACTCTTAACAGCTTCTTCCAAAGGCTCAGTATCTATATCAACGATACAACTTTTTATTCCTAAAAAATCTTTCACAAATAAGCTTACTCCTGTTTCAATTGTTTTAAGATCAATTTCTTCGTCAGGATGCCAGATGTCTATGAAACGAGGTTTTACCCCTTTCCCGTTTTTCGGAGCATCATAATTCACTTCCTGAAAATCTTCATCATCTGACTCATCATAGTAGAACCAATAATGGCAAATATGATCAGATATATATTTCTGAACTGCATCAGAAAATTCTTTTTCATCCTCTTTATCCAGCAAATCATTTAAAGCATTTCTCAAATAACATTTTGTATTTAAGCAAACTGCCCCAATTCTCTCACCAGATTCATAAAACAGTTCCAGATCTTCCCATCCCGCTTTATCACAAAGCCCATAAATACCCCACCATAAGTTGGAAGATTCTGTTTTTACAATAATTTTCTTTGCATCCATTTGTTTTAAATTACAACCTATCCATGGGAGAATCCGGTGATCTTCGCTTCATCAAAATCCAGCTGCATTTCAATGGTTCTCATAACATGGTCGTCAAAAATTTTCTCCCTTTTCATCCGATGCAGCTCATTTCTCTGGGCCTGGATGATCTGACGGAGCACATCTTTATTTTCATTGATCGCATTGACGTAATCTCCTGTGGAAGCCATACATTGGGCTTTATCGGCCATCAGCATCATTTCTGTTTCCAGTTTATGCTTCTGATGACGTACTAAAGTATTCTTCTCTGCCAGATCCGAAAAGTCATTTTCCATTTTATGCAGAGCTGTTTCTTTAAGTTTGCGCATCAGGATCACTTCCTGTTTTTCTTCAGGCAATTCACTTCCGGCATCGTCTATTTTCAGCCATTTTAAGATCGGAGTCAGAAGAAGTCCCTGTCCTACCAAGGTGATCAATATGATGACGAAAGTTACGAATAAAATGATATTACGGTGCGGAAAAGCTTCTCCATTGGGTAAAAAAGCAGGAATTGAAAGTGCTGCAGCCAATGAAACCACTCCTCTCATTGCTGCAAAACTGATAATGAAAGGTTCCCGCCAGTCGGGTTTTGGAACTTTTAACCTTAATTCTTTTGAGCAAAGTCTTGGGAAATACATCACTGCATAGCTGTACAATATTCTTGTAAAAATAATAGCACCACCAATCACAACACTATAAAAGATACCTTCTGAAATGGTGTAATCTTTCATCGCAGCAACCACTACAGGAAGCTCCAGTCCGATAAGGATAAATATGATCGTATTCATCAGGAATATCAGGACACTCCATACATTTCCGGACTGTATCCTTGAGGTATGGCTCAGGTAGCAGTGGGAATTATATGACATCAAAAGTCCTCCGGCAACTACCGCCAGCACTCCTGAAAAATGGAAGTGCTCTGCTCCTACATACATGATATACGGAACAATGAGTGTAATGACAGTATCAATATTGGAATTGGAAGGGATAATTCTTAAAAGAGCACCAAACAGAAGCCCTACAGCCACCCCTATAGCTACTCCGCCTACAGCCATCATAAAGAAATCCTGAACAGCATCCCTCCATATAAACTGACCTGAAATAACAGCTGCCAAAGCGAATTTAAATACAATTAAACTGGAAGCATCATTGATGAGACTTTCGCCTTCCAGGATACTGGTAATCTTTTTAGGGATTTTCATATGTTTCAATACGGAAGTAGCTGCTACTGCATCAGGCGGAGAATTCACCCCTCCAAGCAGAAAACCCATAGCAACGGTAAGCCCCGGAATAATAGAAGACGACAGGTAAGCTACTACCACTGAGGTTAAAAATACAAGCCCGAAAGCCATCGAAAAGATCTGCTTTCTCCATTTGTGAAAATCCTGCCATGAAGTGAACCAGGCGGCTTCAAAAAGGATCGGGGGAAGGAAGATCAGGAATACAAGATCCGGTTCTATTTCAATATGCGGCATTCCCGGGATCAGGCTGATCAGAAGACCGGCAATCACAAGGAAGATAGGGTAAGCTACTTTCAGCTTCTGTCCTATCATCACCAATATCATTACAGATAAAAGAACTGCAATGGATATGATAACATAACTGTGAATCATTTTGATTTGTTTTTTAGTTGTTGGGTTGGGTTAAACTTAAAAGGTGTTAACATTCAGATGAACTGAACCTTTTACTTTTAAAGTACAATATTGTTCTTTGGAGTAATGGCTGGCGGAAGATCGGCTTCATCCAGCATATCTCTCATATCAATCTCTATGGTACGGCTGATCTGGGTGATCGGCACATCGTTCGGACTTCCTTCAAAAGGGTTTACCGAAGCTTCACCCACACTGTCCAGGGTATGAAAACACCAGGTCACCATCAGTGAAAACGGAATATTGAACCAGATGGTCCAGCCTTCCAGAATAGTTCCTTCACCTAATTTATCCAGCTCTTTCAATAATCCAAAGGGCACGAAAAGGATAAACAGCAGTAAAAGATAGGTGGTAATCGATGAAAAATTTCTCGGGTAAGGAAAGTTTTTGATCCTTTCTGCCTTTCCCTGATCGTCTGTAAATTTTACCAGCTGCTGATTGATCTGCGTCCACTGAAAATCATTGATATCGCCTCTGGCATAGGCTTCGGACAGCTCTTTACTCTGGCTGGCCATTAACTGTGTTGCCCTGTTTTTTTTACTTAAAATATAATGAAGCTCAGTCTCTGAAAGATACTTTTTAAGCTCATCATCCAATTTGGTCAATCTTTCCGGGATATCATATTTTTCAGCATACTCATCATACTGGGCGGTTCCCATGTTTTCCCAGGCTCTTGGCTCTCTCAGCTGAAAACGAAGTGCGGTAAGCCATGCATAATGACGGAGAAACATTTCTTTTACTTTTCCCGGATCTTTTGCAGAAAGAGAATCTCTCAGCACATACCCGAAACTGCGGCTGTCGTTGATGATAGCTCCATAGATCTGCCTGGCTTCCCAAAGCCTGCTGTAGCTGGCATTGTTTTTAAAACCAACAATAAAAGCAACTGCAGTTCCTAAAATGGCAATGGGCTGCCAGGGAACGGAAAGAAATTTCCAGCCTAAAAAGTACAATACAGTGGGTATTGCCGACAATATGGTTAGAACATAGATACTTCGTCTTGTCCAGGTGGCGAACTCAAGCGCCCCAAATCTTTTCCCTGAATGCATAAGTGTTATTATTTTTGGTCTGTTGATTCTATTATCTAAATTAACAGTTTTTCTTCATCAAGGCATCCATCCGGCAAGGACTGTCAATATTAATTTTTATTAAAAGGGATGTTATTATAAAAGCCTATCTGGATCTGCCCCCGGTTTCTGTTTTCCTGGATCTGGTTCATATAACCGGCTTCCATCCTCATGTTTTTATTGATGACATATCCTAAGGCTCCATATACCCTATTCCTGTCGAAAACCGGGCTGTCAAAATGCAGGAAAATCTCATTATACACTGAAGCATAAAATGATTTCGGAAGCATTTTTTTTGGGGTAATCGGGATATTCAGTCCGATCATATAACGGAATCTCATCCTGAAATCGTCCTGAAGAAAACGTTCTTCCAGGCGGTATCTGTGCTGCAGATTAAAACGTCCGAACTTTTGTTTGGTAATAAACTGCTGGAAAATCCTGTGTTCAATATTCTCCTTTTTTTCACCGTTTACATAAGGTCTGCTTAAAATAAAACCATATCCCAGCAAGACATTATTGTTATTTTCAGTCAGGTCATAACCGATTCCTGTACGGAGCAATAGCTGTTCGAGGTCTCCAATGGCATCAAAATTCCGGTACTGGATTTCGTTGTGCCAGTTCAGCTTTTTACTGATTTTGTTGTTTCCGAAATACATATACCACGCTCCCAGATCGTTTTTCTGCGCTAATGCCGTCACGGAACCCAGAATTAATACTGTAAATGCCAGCTTCGTTAAAATCTTTTTCATCTTATTTCAATTACTATTATCTATCGCACACAACAAAATTAATAATTTAAATCAATAATAGCAAGCAATATTAAATGAGTATTGTTGAAGATTTTTGCTGAATATTTAACTAGCCTGGAATCTGCTCTACCAGAATATCATTTCCTTTTGTGTCGAAATAGGTACAGGTCATGGCATTCAAATCCATCTTCCAGCCATTCACCCCACTGTCTGCACAGTCACTGCAGAATGTAGGGTAATCTGTTCCGCCTTGCTGATGAAGCTTTAGTCTTGTCTTAAACTGTTCAAGGTTCAGGTCTTCTGTAACACTAAGGTTATCATATTTTTTTCCTGAAATTATAGACTGATGATCTGCATCAAAATACTGCGTATTTCCGTCAGCGACATATACTGTATATTTTGATACTCCTAAATTCTTTATCCCCTGGATGTATTCAGGAAAATCTGCCCCGCTTTTCACTTTCTGATGCTCTGCTTTGATTTGTTCGATTGTAAATTTCATCTTTGTTTATTTTTTATAAAAATTCAAGTTTATACCTGAATTCAAATTAAATTTTTTTAGAGTACAAATGAGTCATAAAATAAAAACCGGCAGACATTCCCACCGGTTAATTGTAACTATTTACTGAAATATAAATTCTAAGGATGTTGCTGCATTTTCGCAGGATCGTCATAATTTACCATCCAGTTGATCCCGAATTTATCGGTAAACATTCCGAAATAAGCACCCCAGAAAGTATCTGCCATAGGCATGGTTACCTGTCCGCCGGCAGAAAGACCATTGAATAATTTTTCCGCCTCTTCTTTAGATTCCGCATTTACAGAAATAGAGAAATTGTTTCCTGCCTTGTAGTTGGAAGCCCATTCTCCGCCTGTATCGCTTCCCATTAAAACGGTTTCTTTTGAAATAGGAAGAGAAACATGCATAATCTTGTCTTTATCTTCTTCAGAGATTTCTTTGCCGTCCATTGGAGGCATTTCCCCAAAAGTTCCGATGTAAGGATATTCTCCTCCGAAAACTGATTTATAAAAGTCGAATGCTTCTTTGCAGTTTCCATTAAATGTTAAATAAACGTTTACTGATGCCATGATTGTTTTTTTAATATTAGTTAAGTTTTAATGAGTTTGTTTAAGGTTTTTCAGACAGTTCTTTTAGTCTGGAAAGTCCTTTCTGGTAATCTTTTCCAATAGCATCTTCCATATTCATAAACAGTTTCATTACCGTGAAGGGATAAGGTATCTTTGATGTGAATCCCCAGGTTGCCTTACTTCCGCTGCCTTCGGGAACAATTTTCACATAAGCATTGGCCTCGCTTTCATAGGGTGTTAAAAATTTAATTTCCGTATCGATTCTTTTACCGGCAGCATCTATTTTTTTTACCTGCTGACAGCCTTTTCCGGCTGCATCTTTCTGACTGTCCCAGCAAACTCTTTCACCAGGCTGTCCGGTTGTTCCGGACCAGTCTTTTTTCATTCCGGGATCCAGGTCGTTCCATGGGCTCCACTGGTCCATAGCTTTTAGTGTATTGGTCTGCTGCCATACTTTTTCCACCGGTGCATTGATTGTTATTGATTTTTCGTAGGCGCAATCTCCTGAGACAAAAGCAGCGATAACCATCCATAAAATGAGGATAGAAGCCAGGACAAGGATAATTCTTTTTAAAATTTTCATAATTTGGGTTTTATCTGTGTTGATCAATTAATATCATATTTCCATCCGGGTCTTTCAGGAAAATGTGTTCCGGTCCTGAAGTGGTTTCATCTGCTGTTTTATCAAGCTCCACTCCGTTTTCCTTTAAATGCTTCTGAATATCGCGTACATCATCAAAAGATTCAAGATTCTGGGCATTTTCATCCCATCCCGGATTGAAGGTAAGCATGTTTCCATCGAACATAGCCTGAAACAGACCGATCAGAGTACTACCATTCTTCATGATCAGATAGTTCTGTTCTATATTTCCGCCCATAGCGGAAAACCCGAGTTTCTCGTAAAAACCCTTAGATTTCTGAAGATCTTTTACACTTAAACTGATTGAGAATACTCCTAATTTCATATGTGTTTATTTTTTAAAGGCTAATGTACTTCCTGCAAACACTAATCCCCACACCAAAATCCCTAAGATCCAGAACCAAACCGGAGTAGGCAGAGAAAACATCATATAGATCGTTATAAGCAGGAAAATAACTCCACAAACTGCTGCAGAGGCATGCTTTCCGTTGTTGGCAACTTTTGATGCTATAAATCCTGAAACGAAAGCAGCTAGTGCATATCCGATGATGACAAAGAAAAGTGCCATAAACGGAGCCTGGGCAACATATTCTTTCATTGCCGCCATATCCCCGCTTCCAACTGCTGCAGGAGGTGGATACAGTTGATGCCCTATTTTCTCAACGAGGGTAATGCAGATGATCCCTGCAATGAGCCCCGCAGGAACAGCCAATATACGTCTTAACATGGTTACTGATTTTTTAAACGGGTCTTGAAGTCCAGCGTTCCGTCATAACTTTTCCAGTCACCAATAAACTCTATGTACTGGCCTTCTATTTTTTCAGTTTTCTTATTCCATCGGAAGGTATAGACAAATTTACCTTTAAAAATACCGGAATGTTTTCCTTTGGGTTCTTCCGCCAGTTCATAATCCCCGAATACGATCCCTTTTCTTTTGGCATCTTTGTATTTCGTGATTGTTATTTTACCTTCGTATTTTGCATAGTTGTCATCTACAAGAGAATAGCCGGAAATAAAGTATTCCTGGTCATTTTTTTTATTCTGTTCGGAGATATTGACTTTCAGCTTAAGCTGTTGTCCCTTATCACCTATTGTCCCGGTGTAAGGTTTGCTGTTATTCAGCCAGACATTGGAAATATCCGGCATTTGCCCCCATGCAAAATTGCATGTAAGAATGAGGATCCATAAAAGTTTTTTCATAGTGTGTGATTTTAAACGCCAAATTGGGAAAGGTGATGGTTCAGATGTTTTGCAAACATATTATTCCATTCCTGGGAATTCAGTTTACCAAAAGAAAATGATTCTTTACCATCAAAAGCCTCAGGACCCAACTGTTGTGTTTTCTGGATAAAACCGATCAGCCTTTTCTTTTCTTCCTCAAAGTTTTTTCTTCCGGAAATCAGAAACTGCGGAGCTGTAGGGGAATCTCTCGGATATGCTTTTTCACCAACCACTTTGGGTTTTACAAATGTTTTTAAAATAAATTTTGCAATGGCTCCCGGTTTTTTATGCTTTTCAGGTTCATATACCATTTCATAGGACACGCTGCAATGCGCAAGCATCTGGTCAACCGTCATCTTGCCCCATAAACCGTGGGTATCTTCCACTAATTTATTGATCCTGTCAATATAGTTTTGGGCATCTTTTGCATCAAATACATTTTCCATAATATGTCTAATTATCTGAAAGCAAATATATCAGTTTTTTCTTTTGAATTAAACAGGGCAATGAAAAAAGTGATGACGTGTTTGGAGTGGCGGGTTACGTGTACGAACTGCGAGTTTTGAGTTGTGGGATGCAATTTCAGGATACGCGTTGAACGATCAGTAAAATTTGTTGTTTAAACTGTCCTCAACTCTAATACTCTAATACTCTAATACTCTAATACTCTAATACTCTAATACTCTAATACTCTAATACTCTAATCCCTTCTACTCTACAACTTTCTCTCCTACTTCAGAGGCTTTATTTCTAAAAATAAACCAGAGTTTAATCTTTAAAGCAATCCACCCAATAACAGCATATAGGATAAGCAAGATGCTTAAGTGTCTTAAGTAAGGATAGGTAAGTTCAACAGAGCCTTTCTGGATCAGTAGAATTTTAAAGGCCTGCAGAAAAGGAGTCAGGGGAATAATATTGGCAATAAACTGGACGAAAGCAGGCATGGCGCTTAACGGCCAGGTAAACCCGCTGATAATAAATGCCGGTGACGCAATAACCATTAAAATCTGGGTAGCCTTCAACGCATCCGGGATGAGAATACTGACAAACACACCCAAAAATGATGCAGAACCCACAAATACTGCTGTAAGCAAAATAAAATTGAATACACCTTCCGGCATCGGAACCCTGAAGATCATATGCATAAAGTAATACACACTGACGATAAGTATGGAAAATACCCAGATCGGAATCACCTTGATGAGCATAGTCGGGAAGGCCCATTTTTTCATCTTCGCATATTCTTTCACAAAAGACCCTCTTTCGAATTCGGCGGCAAAACTCACTGCCATTGCAAGGAGAATCACCTGCTGCAGAACTACGGCCAGCATTGCAGGCCACATGAAGATAAGATAGTTTCCTGTAGTGTTGAAAAGGGTGATATAATTTGCTTTAAAGGGTTCATACTGTGTAGCGGCCTTTGTTGCAGGCATCCCAGCTTTCTGTAAGGCTTTGATGGACGCTCCGGCTGAGAATGTTCCTATGGTAAGTTGTAGTGCTTTGGAGGCAAAATTGGCAGTAAGGACGTTTCCGGTATTGATGTACACATTGAGTTCGGGATATTTTTTCTGAAGCATTTCCGCTTCAAACCTGGACGGAATAATAACTACCGCGGCAGCTTCGTGCCGGATAACCTCATCTTTTATACTTAACGGTTCCTGAGCATATTTAATAATGCTGATGCTTTTATTGTCATCCAGCATATCCGTCAGCTGGCTTGACAAAGGGGTATTATCCCTGTCGATTACCAAAACAGGAGTGTTTTCTACTTTTCCGCTTTTATATACAAAACCTAGCAAGGTGGCATAGAATACCGGGGCCAGAAAAAAAACGGTCCTTAAGGTAGAATTGCCGATAAAAAGCTTGAATTCTCGTTTTAAAAGGCGGAAAAATTCTTTCATAATTATTTCAGGATAACATTAGCGTTGACCAATATATTTTTAGCCTTATTCATGTCTGACGGTTTTACTTTGATCTCATAAACCGCATCCTGCAGCTGATAATCAGGGTAGGCAGTGGTAATATCCGCATATCTTGTAAGCTGTTTGATATAAACGATCGTTCCGGTTAGCGTTTCTTTATTGTAAACTACCTGCATATTGACTTCCTGTCCTTTTTTATATTTTGAAATGGCACTTTCGGGAACCGTAAATCTGAAATAGGTACTTTCGGGAATATAACCGTTGAATAAGGCAAAACCAGCCGTAGCCAGCTCACCTGTATTCAGGCTGATGGTTTCTATTTCCATGTCATTGGTGGCAATAATATATCTTTCGGAATAGGCTACATTGGCTTCCTGAAGAGCGCCTTTAGCCTGAGAAGCTTGCCCTGCCGCCATTTCCACTTTTTCGAAGCGCGTTCCTCTTTTTACATCATCCAGTTCAGCCACTACCGCATCATACTGTGCTTTTGCTCCCTGAAGCTTGGCATAAACCTCATCATAGGCCTGCGGGGACATTAAACTGTCGCGGTACATATTGTTGGCTCTTTTAAAAGATTTCTGCGCAAATTCATACTGCTCTTTCAGACCTTTATATTTGGCATTAAGCTGCCTCAGCTGATCTGCCGTAGCTCCGTTCTTAGCCATCTGTTCCTGGGCCGTTGCAGCACTCACTGCGCCCTGGGCCTGTGCAATCTTTGCCGAAACTTCAGGTACATCCAGTAATGCCAGCGTATCTCCTTTTTTCACGGTCTGGCCTTCGGTTACGTATATTTTTAAGATCCTTCCGGTTACCTTGGGTGCAAAAGAAATCACCTCTTTTTTGGTTTTGCCTTCGGAATCATTAAGGTTTTCTTTTTTTTCACTGCAGCTCCCTACTAGAAAAAGAACAGCAAAGACTATGAATATATTTTTATGCATCATTTTAATGGTAAGGATTAGTAAAGTTTAGTAATGTCAAGTTCCTGAGTCGATCTCATGAGCTCTATTCCAGCTCTTCTCTGGTTAAAAAGAGCGTTCTGGTATTCCAGCTCAGCTAATTCCAGGTCGTTTTCAGCATCAATGAGCTGTGAGGATTTGCTCATGCCATATCTGAATTCTTTTTCAGCCTGAACCAGGGCATTTTTAGCAAGCTCTTTTTCTTTGGCTTTTAAAGCAATCTGAGCAGTGGCTATATCATAATTGGTCTGGTTATTTGCCAGATTTAAAGTTAATTTTTTAAGGGCATCTTCTTTTTTGTTCTGAAGGACTTCCTTTCCTACTTTTGCAGTTTCTTCCGCATGTTTTCCTTCTTTTCCGTCAAAGATCTCCCATTTAAAACCAACACCGGCCGTCAATAAGGGAAGAATGTTAATGTTGGTCGGTTTCCAGTCTAGTTTTGCGCCTTCATAGCCCAACGCCGGCACTGCGGGGATTACATTTTCCGAAGTTTTGACACGGCTTCCGTAAAGCCCGATATAATAGGCCGATGCCATCAGCTGTACTTTGGGAATCATCCAGGTTCTCTCAGCTTTAATTTTGTAATCTGCAGCTGTTATTCCATGTTCTAATGCCCGCACCTCAGCTCTTTCTTCTATTCCTTTTTGTGAGGATAAAAGTTCTACCGGCGAAAGTACGGGATCGATCATTCTGAGCCGTTCCTTACTGATTCCTGTCAGGATATAAAGCTGGGTGAGGAGAAGTTCTTTTTTTCCTTCATATTCTACCATTTTAGCATCAAGAGTAGCCTGTGCGAGTTCTATTTTTTTATGGTCATATGGAGTAATCAGGCCGTAACCTAAAGCTTTGTCTGCCGTTTTCCTGTTGATATCGAGTCTTTTTTTGCTTTCATCAAGTACTTTTTTAGACTGATGGATAAGAGCCAGCTGATCATATGCTTTGGAAATATTGGCTACTACGTCATCTTTTGTTTTTTCAAGGAGAATATCTTCGGAGATTTTCTTTTCCTCATTGGCTTTTTTCAGGTACTTTACTTTACCACCAGAATAGAGAAGCATTTTGGCATCTGCTTTGGCAATTCCTGAAAACCCGGAAACATTAAGATTGTTGTTAAAACTTCCCTGGGGAATATTGATAAAAGGGGCCAGATTAATTTCCGGTGACGTCAGCCTTGCGGTTGCATTCAGATATCCAACCTGTCCGCTTACTTCCAGCGTGGGAAGAAAGATGTCTTTCAGCTTATGTTCATCGAGGTCTGTAAGTTTGTTTTGGGTCACCTGCATTTTGAGATCGGAATCCCGGACCATAGCACTGTCTAAAAGTTCTTTAAAGTCCGGCGCAGACTGTGCCCGGCAGAAAGCAGGGAAAGCCAAAAAACTAAACGCAAAAATCAATAAATTGTTTTTCATGGTTTATGTTTATAACAAATATAATGCAAAAATCTGTTAAATCCACGAAGATAATTCATCAATATGGTGAATTTAAATTAAGTTTAAAAAGTGTTTAGTTTTAATCCTCTATTTGTGACAAGGATAACCCATCTGTTTAAGGTTAATTTGAGTATCGTTTTAAATGAAAAAAAATTAAATTATTGTGTATTCATCATTGTTTACGAAATGTATTATACCATAATTTAAACCATTAAGAGTGGTGACGTTTTTAAGGTTAATCAATGATTTTTAAGTAGGACAATGATTAATTATGTTTCCAAAAAGGTCTGCGTCATCTTAATGCTTTAAAGAGAGAGATGAGATTTGATGGCTTAATAGTTAAATACTTTCATATCTTAATGATTTCAATGCTTTATAAAACAACAACTCCCCACAAAATGTGAGGAGTTGTTATTCAAAATTGTATCGTTCCGGTTATCTCTGAACCGCTGATTTCATTTTAGCATCAGGACGTAAAACTCTGTAACGTACTTCAAGATCTTTCGGTACATAGAATACCAAAGGAAGTTTGCTGTTGTATCTTACGATCTCCGGCTTAAGGGTTACAAATTTTTTGGTCTTCTTCTGATCCGGGCACGCCATCAATGTACCTCCCGCTTCACCATTGGATTCTACTTCATAATAATTGTAGCCCCAACCCTGAAGATCCTGGGTTTTTATGTCTCCCATCAGGAAATATTTGTTGCAATCCAGCATTTTTTCAGCCCCTACAAAAAACTCAACTTTTAAATCGTTTTCATTTTTTGCAACAGGCAGCTGAATGTATACCTGCTTGAATCCTTCTTTTGCTTTAGGGAACATTTCAATCTGTAATTTTTCAAATTTTTCTGCTTTCTTTTGAGCGAAAGCATTTACTCCTGCCAACATTACCAATCCTGTAATTAACGTCTTTGAAAATTTCATTTTGTTTTTTTTAAAATTTCTGTTGTACTTTCAAAAACTGTTCCAAAATTAAACAAATGTTTAGTTTCATGAATAATAATTCTCCATCCGGATACTAATCTTCCTCTGAAATCTGTAAATAACAGAAAATTATACAGACCCCATTTAACTGAAAACAGAGCAAAAAAAACTGCAGTAACCTCTTACTGTAGTTTTTTTGTTTTACTTTATAAATTACTCTGAAATCGTCACATTGGTGCCTTTTGTATGCGCATTCATCTGTGGTGCATAGTAATTCTGCATCGTTGTGATACCGTTGGAGAACTTACCGGCCGCATTGGAAACAAGATCATATTCAAAGACATATTTTCCTTTCGGCATGTACTGAATATAGAAATTAGTCGATGCATCCTTAGTAGACTGGTAATAGCCAAGGCTGTTTTTCCACTGGTAGCCGGATAATGCATCCAGCGGTTCAAAACCTGCGGCACGCATATCTTTGAGGTGAATGAATTCCATAGCCCTGTCTGTATTCAGGATCATTCTTACGGTTACTTTATCTCCTACTTTCAACGGTGTGTCGGACGAGATTTTCTGAAGCTCTTCGCCATTTACCGTTTTCACTTTTTTGTAAAGCTCTTTGGTGATGGAGATGTAGTTTTCGGAAGATTTTATTTTATCAAGATCTTCATAATACTGCCAGAACAATCCTCCCTGAACAATTCCCGGGCCTGGTTTGGTAACGGTAACTGTTCCCAGGTTCTTGTCTATAACATCTGTTTTAACTGCTGATTTCACATAGCCGGTAGCCTGAGTTTGCGGTGCCAGTTCTTTTCCGCCCCAAACAATCGTTGCTGTATCGCTTTCAGCACTTGTCCATGATTTCCCTGAATTTAAAATCGTAAAGATTACTTCGGAAGTTCCTCTTGAGCTTCCCCACGAGTTGACTTCTTTCTGGGTAATTAACCAGATCTTCATCTCTTCAATCATTTTCTGGTCATTAGGTTTCAACTTGTTGAATGCTTCCAAAGCACCTGCATGATTCACTACTTTAGATCCGAACCAACCCCAGTCGTTCAGGTTCTGTTTCCAGTAAACGCCCTGAGTTTTTGTATCCGTAGATGTTTCTTTCAGGTAGTTCATTAATTTATCTGAAACATCTTTTAATCCATAATCATTCATCAGTAAAGCAGCACGGTGAAGTCCGAAGAACGTGAAATCTGTGATTTTTGCTGTTTTGGCTTTTTGTTTTACCATGGATTTCAATGATGCTCCTTTTCCTTTTAACGGATATTGGTTTTCCCAGTAGTTTCGGGTATCCAGATAATCTATTGCCCAGTTGGTCCAGACATTTTCTTTCTTCACATCCCAATATTTGTCAATTTCATTATCCACATACTGAACTAATTTTGCTACCAGCTCTTTTTGCTCAGCACTTTGGTAATCTTTTGCACCGTCTTTTAACCACACATTGATTTTTCCTAAGTTTTTAAGAATGTACAATGAGGTTCCGTAAGAACTTGGATAACCCGGGTACCATGAGAATCCTCCGTCAGGGTTCTGAAGCTTTTTAAGATCGTCCCAATCCTGGTTAATTGAATTTTTCATAGTATTGGCATCGAATAACAGAGCCAGTTTCTGCATCTGCTCGCCTTCGTTTTTACTTTCCAATACCCAAGGGGTTTCTTCCAGCAGAAGCTGTTTCAGCTCCTGATTTTTTTCAAGATTTGAATTCAGCAGTCCTTTGTTCTGATACTCTTCAAAAACGGTCTTCATTTTCGGATTAGCCTTGAATACTTCGGAAGCTAAAACATCTGCAAACCATTTGTTGAAGATCACATCAGCAGAACTGTTCTGATCATTTTTCAGACTTGGTAATGCGAACATAATTTCCCAGATCGGATTCGTAGTAAGTTCCAGCGTATTGGAAACATTGGTAATCGTATTGGAATTTGCATTTTTAAGGTTATCCAGAACAAAGGTTTTGGTTTCGCCTTCTTTTACAAATACCGGTACCGCATCTGTCACCAGCATTCTGTTCGGAAGTACGGCAACCGCCTGCTGCTCACCATCGGAATAGGCTCCCGCTTTCGCTACCACCTTTAAAATAATGGAAGAAACGTTATTCGGAACTTTCAGCTTCCAGGTTAATGCGCTGTTTCCTTTTTCATCTATATTAAAATTCTGCGATCCTGCGTTGATCCCAAACTGGGAAGAAATATTTTCATTTGTAAAGGCATCCAGGATCTGAAGCTCTGCGGTACCGCTTAGTTTTTTATCTGTAAGGTTAGATAATTTAGACTGAAGGTTTAGTTCATCCCCTTCTCTCAAGAATCTCGGATAGTTTGGTGTTACAGAGAATTCTTTTTGAGTTACCACCTGTTTTTCCAACACTGCAGCTCTGGCATCTTTGGTGTGGGCCAGGAACATCAGTTTCCATTTCGTTAATGCTTCCGGAGAAGTGAATTCGAAGTTTACATTTCCTTCTGCATCGGTTTTCAGATCGGGATAGAAGAATGCTGTTTCGTTAAGGTTTTGACGTACGGGAACTTTTTCCAGACCTTCTTTTGAAACATCAATTGCAGCTGAGTCAGCTTCTTCGTCCTGAATTCCAGCAGCAACTGCATTTACTTTTTTTGCTTTGTATCCTACTACTGCAACCTCTTCAATATTTGCTTCTCTTGCAACTGCAGAAGGAGCAGGCATTGCTGCATTGCTAACCTGTATTCCCGAAACTCTTCCTCTTAATCCATAACTGTCAAAATCACCATCAAACCAATTAAAATTTGGCAACTCTACATATTTTCCGTTGTAGTACTTTAATCTCTTCTGATAATATTGCTGCTGCAGGTATTGTCTCATATCATAAGACGTCACGATGGAATACGGAATATATAAATTCTGCCAGGCGAAAGTGTTTGCAGCAAACTGATCCAGTGACATATCATACATATTGGCCAGTACTTCTGCGTTTACTTTTTCCTTATCATTTCCTGATACTTTTACCGTCCATTTTTCTTTTGAATTCGGTTCCAGTTTATCTCTGAAGGTAACGGTTTCTATTTTTAAAGGCTGTTCACTGTTTTTTATTTTCAAAGTAACAGATTGAGTCTGCACATCATTGAATGCCGCAATCTGGAATTGGATATTCAATGATGATACACTTTTATCCTTCGGGATATCTACAGTGTATTCAAGAACTCCTTTTTTAAGCTGATGGACTTCCGAAACTGTTTTTCCTGAACCATCCTGAACAAATACATTCACGAGGGCATCCGGAACTGCCGAATATACATATACCTTGGCCTTCTCTCCTCTTGAGAACTCATTTTTCGGTTCAACAACCGTTAGAAAGGTTTTTTGGGAAGGTTTTAAAGATCCTTTATCCCAGATACTGAAATTCTGGGAAGTTTTGATAGTATCTTTTCCTTCAATATTATACAGCTCAAGCTGATAATCACCAGCTTCAAGCTTTCCTAAATCCAGTTCTGCAGATGGTTGCTGAATCTTTTCAGAAACTACTTTTTCTGCTTTCCAGTTTTTGGTTTCATCATTTTTATCGAAAAGGTCATGAGGGAATTTGCTGATAAATTCTTCTTTGGAATATTTGGGAAGGTCCTGAATTTCCTGAGCGAAATTATCCCTGAAAATCCTGTTTGGGGAATTCAGTTTTGACAGTTTAACGCTATATGACTTTTTAAGATCCTGTTCATTATAATTCAGGGTTTCCACTTTCAGCTTCACGTTCTCATCACTGAAGGTATTTTTGATTCCGTCCGCTTTAATATAATGAGAAACGGAAGCTACTTTCAATTGGGTATCTGCAGACTGCGTTTCGCCATTGATATCGGTTACGGAAGCGTTGATTTCATAATTATCAATCTGGATTCCCTCCAGCTTTTCATCTTTTTTAAGATCAAGACGGATGATGAATTCTCCTTTTTCATTGGTTTTAGCTTCGCCAAGGATGGAATTTTCATTGTCGTTATCACGCGGATACCACCAGAAATATCTCCACCTGATGTTGTGCTTTTTAATCTCGTAATTAACGGTCGTATTGCTTAAAGCCACCCCGGAGAACATCATTGCCTTTCCTTTCAGTTCAATGGTCTGTCCGTATTTGTATTCTTCTTTTACAGGGTCGAAGGTGACTTCAAACTTGGGTCTTTTATATTCTTCAACCCTGATGTCTTTCATTCCCTGTGATTCTTCATCGGTTCTTAAGTAAAAAACACCGTTCAGCTGACCTTTCGGAAGAATAAAACTCCCGTGATAGGAACCGAACTCATTCGTTGAAAAGCTCTGAGAAGACACTTCCTGACTGTTAGCATCCAGCAGGGTGATCTTCTGCTTTAAGCCTGAGGTGACAGCTTCGGTTTCTTTATCAATTTTCGTATTGATAACTTTGAAATAAACGGTCTGTCCAGGCCTGTAAATGGCTCTGTCCGTAAAGATCTGAGCTAGGGTACGGGTTTGTTTATTGGGATTGTAGTCTTCTGCATTTCCGCTGTTTCCGTAAACCTGCATAATCTGGAAATCATTGGTTTTCGGCTGGCGGATCAGGAAAGTTCTGTAGTATTCTTTACTGTCTGTGGAAGGGAATTTAAAAACGCCGTTCGCATCCGTTTTACCGTCAATTTTATTTAATGTCTTATTGGTGACAAATTCGTAGAAAGTAAGATTTTCGTCGGATGCAGGCTTCCCGTTTTCACTATTTACAAGCTTCATTACATTGGAAAGCTGGTTTCTATCTGTTTTAGTCTGGTAGATGATTCTGTTCCCTGAAACCAAAAAGTAGAAATTCTGTCTTGTATTGCCATCATTAGCTTCTTCTCCCGTAACGGAATATTCAGCTATATATACGCCCGAGGGAAGAGGTTTAACTTCCAGTGAAGTTTTATGAACCTGATAATCTTTGGAATCTCCAAGCTGGAATGTTTCTTTTCTTACAAGATTTTTCTTAACCTTTCCAAAGGTATTGCTGTAAGAATTCTGTATGTATTGCATTAATGTTGTAAAATCTTCTTTTACTTCATAAATGTTCAGGGAAAATTCCGTCACATTCTTATGGTCTGCTACCAAATGAATGGGGAGATTATTCTGGGTTTGCTGCTCATATTTAATAGTAAGAAACGGATTGGTAATCTGGTTTTCTTTATTTTTTATATTCTCGATGAAGGGAGATTTTGGATATTGTTTTTTTGCCTGATCAGCAATAGCCAAAGCTTCATTTTCTTTCTTTTTAGCTAAAAGCTCACTCATGATATCTTCCATGATGATCACTTTATAATCGCCTTCAGTATTGGTCTTTAAAAGATTTTGCAGTTGTTCGAGCCTGTCTTTGCATTGGTTGTAATTACAGTTTTCCGTCAGCTTTTCTTTCATGAAATAAAGCTTGGGATTTCCACTGTTTTGGGCAATCAGTTCATCAAAAATGGCATTGACCTGTGTTCTGTTCTCAGTTAATTCATTTTTTGTAAAGAGTCCGTTTTCAGAAAGAAAGCTTATCTTTTTTATCGAATACCAGTCATATACAGTCGGGAAATAAGTAATATCCTTTACTTCGGTAAAAATATCTTTATACTTTGCAAGGGAAATTTTCTTCATCGCTTCCTTCTGCTGGTCAAGTTCCTGGTAGTTTTTCTTCAGATAATTTTTAAAATCCAGCTTGCTCCAGGTTTCTATCTGGGAAATATCCTGTGAATTGATATTGGTCCTGCTTTGTATTTCCCATGAATTCTGGTTATAATAATCCATGAAAAACCCATTCAGGAGAACAGCATATATCAGCTTTTCTTCTCCTTTCAGCTGGGCATCCGCCTGCTGGAGCTTTTTAAAAAATTTTGAGACAGAATCATTCTTATCATCATCCTGCGTCTGGTTTACAATACTGAATTCTGCTTTCAGAGAACGGATGAGCTGAATCGCATTATTTTCTTTCATGGCATGGTTTTGTATGTCTAAAATGATGGGAAGATTAGATTTAAAAGCACCTTTCGTACTGTTTTCGGTTACTTTTTTCCACTGGTCGTCGTAGTATTTCTGCGCCGAAACAGCTGAAAAGCTCAGCATTAAAAGCAAAAGCATAAAAATCTTGGAAAATCTTTTCATATATGTTATTTTTGATAAATGAATTTCTTAAAAATACTGAAAAAAACTGTCATTGACAGTCAAATTTATGTCTCAGTTATGGGAACTTTATTTGCAGTATTTTTCATGAAAGAGCAAAACACATTCCGTTTCCCTACCGTACTGCTTATTTTCATCACTTATTTCAGCGGCTACCTTTACACTAAATACCAATATACCAGGCATTTTCTGAAAATACTGGTCCTGAATGCAGTGGCAGGGATTATCTGTGCTTTTCTGATCATTCACAACCATAATGAGATCAGACTTTTGAAATGGTTCATTATTGTAGTTCTGGGACTGCTTTATAACAGTTTTTTCCTGGATGTTTATATCCGGAAGATTCCATTGCTGAAAGTATTTTATGTTGGATTGGTCTGGGCGCTGGTCAACTGCTGGCTTACGCTTCCGGAATTTAGCCTTCCGATATTCATGATCAGTTTCTTCTTTATAACAGCACTGGTCCTGCCTTTCGATATCCGGGATATGGAAAGTGATACGGTACAGACTTTTCCAAAACTGATTGGAGTACAGAATACAAAATACGCTGCCTACCTACTTGTTTTTGTCAGTATGCTCATTGCTGTATTTTATCTTAAACCTGTTTATGATACAGCCTTTTTTTTATCGGGAATCATCACTTTTATTCTGATTTATTTCTCTGAAAATAAAAGAGATGACACTTATTTTTCCTTCTGGGTAGAAACCTGTTCTGCACTTCCTTTTTTATTTTTACTAATAATGGAGTATTTTTGACGAATGATTATCAAAAAGCTTTCCCTTTACAATTTCAAAAACCATTCGGAGAAGAAATTTGAATTCTCCCCGCAGATCAACTGTTTTGTGGGAAACAATGGTGCCGGAAAGACCAATATCCTGGATGCACTGCATTATTTATCCGTAGGAAAAAGCTTTTTAGGCAATACGGATTTTAACAATATCAAAAGAGAAGAAGATTTTTTTACAATTGATGCCGAGATTCTGAACGAAGACAGCGAAGATTTCATTAAAATTTCCCAGCCTAAAGAGGCTAAAAAGATCATTAAAAAGAATGATAAGAGCTATGACAGACTTGCAGACCACATTGGGTATCTGCCAAGCGTGATGATCTCCCCCTATGATTCAAACCTGATCTCGGATTCCGGGGAGAGCAGGAGGAAGTTTCTGGATTCTATGATTTCCCAGACAGATTCAGAATATCTTTTTGACCTGATCCAATATCAGAAAACGGTACAGCAAAGAAATGCACTGTTAAAATATTTCGCTAAAAACAGAACCTGGGATAGAGATTCTCTGGAAATATATGACGCTCCTATAACAAAATTCGGGACCAGTATTTTTGAGAAAAGAAGAAATTTTGTTGAGAAACTGGGACCAATTGTTCAGAATTTTTACAGAATTATTTCCGGAGGAAAAGAGACGGTTTCGGTTTATTATCAGTCTGATTTAAGAGAAGGTTTCGACTCCAATCAGCCTGACAAAGCTTTTCAACAGCTTTTAAAAGAAAGTCTTGAAAGGGACAGAATGCTGACGTATACTTCAAAAGGTATTCACAAAGATGACCTGATTTTTGAAATGGATCATGTGCTGATTAAGAAAATCGGTTCACAGGGACAGCAGAAGTCTTTCCTGATCTCTTTAAAATTAGCACAGATGAGTCTGGTAAAGGAATTAACAAAAAAGACTCCTATTCTTTTGCTGGATGATATTTTTGATAAATTAGACGATATAAGGGTTTCGCAACTGATCGAACTGGTTAACCAGGAAAGTTTCGGACAGATTTTTATTACGGATACGCACCGGGAGCGCACGGAAAGTGTGGTGAAGAAGATTAACGAGGAAAGTATAATTTTTGAATTATGATTAAAAATATCACTTGCCTTATGATTTTGCTGTTATTTTCTTTATCATTCGGACAGAAAAGAAAAGCACCGCCTCCTCCAAATGAGACAGGGAACAGTTTCATTAAAAAAGATTTCAAACCCAAACCGTTTACTCAAAGCATCAAAAACTATCCTTTTAAAAAGACTTCAAAAATAAAATTGATATCTTACAATCTGGATTTTAAGAGAGAACCTGTAGATACACCTCCGCCCCCTGGTGACTCTTTGGCAATATGGAAATACAAAAACAGAAAGAAACCTGTTCGTTTAGAAACTATTCTTGCGACCGAAAATCTGAATGGCATTCAACAGCAAAAGAGTCTAAGTCTTCTGGAGATCCAGCAATTAGTTAATATTATGCATAATACATGCAGCAAATATTTTGCAGGACTGTTTTCAGAATCAGGATGTTATTTTCCCAGAAATGCTGTATTGTTTTATGATGAAAATGATAAAATCTTCGCTTATCTTGAACTATGCTTTGAATGCGACGGAAATAAGCAGGAACCTAAGACTCTGTTCGAGGAAGATTTTTATTGTGAGGATATATACAGACAGCTGGAAATTTTTTTTAATACAGCAGGAATCAAAACCCAATATTTAGAGGAAAAGAAATGAAAAGGAATAAAAAACGTGAATTCCAATCCTCAGAACTTGTAAAATCTTTTGCAAGGATTTATGGTTTTGAGGATAAACTGATTGCTTTTGAAATCAAGGATTTTCTTGAAGACTATTTGGATGAAAGTCTTTTCAGTGAGATCAGAAGCGTCAATATTGAAAACAAATGTATAATCATTAAGATTGATTCTCCTTTACTTAAGCATGATTTTCAGATGCGGAAAAGTTTTTATCTTAAAAAATTTCAGGATCAGTTTGGTGAGGATCAGTTTAATGATATTCGTATTGTATAGATTATTAAAAAATCAACAGAAATACAGAACTTTCAGATTAAATTAATACATTTGGATACTAAACAAATAAATCACGTTACTATGAAAAAGTCAATCAAGAAATTAAACAGAGAGAACCTAAAACAAATTATGGGTTCCGGAGTAAGAATATGCTGTCAAACAGTTTGTGCCACCGGCGAATGTAATTATTACACCACACTTCCGGCTACTTGTCCCATACTGGAGCCTTGTATATAGGCTAATTTAAATTATAACATTGTTAGATAGCTTGAAAACAGGCAGTAAATAATTGAAACGTTCCTTTTAGGAGCGTTTTTTTATACAGATGAAGCTATCTATTAATGTTCCTCAGATTTACCGGAAATCGTACTGCTCATCAGATCATCCGCTTTTTTATCCAACCCTGAACGCAGCGGAAGGAAAAATTTGAACGGATGCTTTACAAAATATTTGAAAATCTCCCTGTAGATTTCGCTCACCTGCCCGAAATTCATTTTTCTTGACCTGAATGCCAAAAACATGGATAAGGTGAAGCTTACCAGGAAATTGAAGAAACCTATCAGGAAAACAGTGAAAAACGAGATCCAGAAAGTATAGGAATCCACTGAAAAATCTTTTCCGTAAAGTCCTAAAGCAAAGTTTCCGGCCGCAAAAGTAATGTGCCTGATATCAAGATCTAATCCGAAAAACAGACCTACCGGAGCCGTTGCCCCTAAAAATACTCCAAACCAGAAGTTGGAAACAATTCCGGGCCAGTTTTTAGCATAATATTTGGATAAACTTTTCGCAAATTTTTTACCAAAAAAACTTCTGATAGAAAGGTTTTTCGCAATCCTTTCCGGAATCTGGTAGAACACGGAGTTGTTCCCGATGTTTCCTGAAATAATTCCTGAAATAAACAGGTAAAATCCTGCAATACTCGCATGCAGTATAGCTTTTGACTTGAACGGATCCAGGTCTTTTAACAGTTTATCTGATCTTTCTACCGCCAAATTTTGAGAGAAAAATACATCCAGCCCATAAATGATCGCCAATGCAATTGGAAAGGAAAGAAGCACATTTCCTACGAATGCAATAAACTGGCTTCTGAAGAGCTTGGATACAAGGTGGGCAAATTCGGTATTGTTACGTTTGCTGTTGCCTTCTTCAGACAAAACTTTAGTCATCGTAGCCGCGGTCATGGCGGGCTGCTTGGTCGCAAGGGTAAAACCCATGAGATAGATCATAACGAACCCCATCGCATAGTTCATTGAATATAAAAATGCATGGGAAAAATCACTTCCGGGAATGTACCCATAAAGCATTTTCAGGACGCAGAGTGCCCCTACAATAATTCCTCCTCCACTCGCTTTATAAAACATGGTCATATATTCCTTCCGGGTAGAAGTAATATAATGGGTACCGGTTTCTGCGGTATGGTTGGTAATAAGATGCGAAAGCAGACGGGTACTGTCGTTGATCAGGTCTGCAATATTGTTTTTATGAGATTTGTAATTGAGTATATTAAAAATCAGCTGCTTGGATTTTATGATAACATCCTCTTCACTATCGATCACCAGAAGTTGTACAATCTCATAGATTCTTTCGGTCTGCTGACGGATTTTAAGCAGTGACTGATTGATTTTACCGGAAATTCCGTATTTGGCAGAGTTTTTAAAAGCAATATTGACAAATTCGTGACAGTGCTCCGTATAAATTTTGATCTGTTTGTAACGGCTGTCTTTGGAATGCAACTGTAGTCCGGGATCTTTTTTAAGATCTTCAGTCAGCGCCTCCAGCTCATTCTGAAGGGCAAGAAACGGGTTATCCAGATTTCTGTACTGAGGGGCCATTCTTACCACCTCTACTTCCATCGCCATCCCTGTTACCCTCCATGAAAGAATATTCATTGAAAAGATCAGCTCTTTTTTGACGTTGGGTTTGGTAATGAAATCCGAAGCACCGAGAATCTTTAAAAACTCGTCAATTTCATTTTCAGGAAGATTGTGCAGGTATTTCAGGTCGGATTTGGGTCTGAAACTCACATTATCAATCATATACCACACCGTTTTTTCATTTTCCACGGGTGGCAGTATTTTGTTAAGGATTCTTTTTTTCAGTTCCGGAAAGAAAGCGTTTTCTGAAAGAATATTAGCCTCGGTAAGGGAAAGGTTGAATGGCCTTTCTTTGAAGATATTATGAATGTAATGTTTAAAATTCTCAGCAAAATCCGGATTATTTCTCAGGAAATTAAGAACGGTTGTAAAATCTGCCCTCTTAATGCTCTCTAAAAACTCGGCAAATGGTTCTAAAGAAATAGTTTCGTTCTTAAAAGAGAAGTATTTTTTAAGAACTGATTCAAAATTTGTGCTGGAATTAAAAAATTTCATTGGGACAAAGATACTATTTCAAACTCACATTCCTCATCTGTCTCATGATCCAATTGTGCTTCTTTCTCAGGTAAGGGGATGGATTTTTAGGATCGTATTTCTTGGGGTTAGGTAATACAGCTGCAATCCAGGCTGCATCCGAAGCACTTAAATCTTTGGAAGATTTTCCAAAATAATACTGTGCCGCCGCTTCTACCCCGAACACGCCCTGCCCCATTTCAATAGAGTTCAGGTATCTTTCCAAAATGATATCCTTACTCCATACTTTTTCAATGATGAAGGTGTACACAGCTTCCAGACCTTTTCTGAACCAGCTTCTTCCCTGCCAAAGGAAAACATTCTTTGCTGTCTGCTGGGAAATGGTACTTCCCCCACGGACCCTTTTCCCTTTTTCGTTATTCTTCATGGCCTTTTCAATAGCTGTATAATCGAACCCGTTATGGTTGAAGAATTTCTGATCTTCAGAGGCAATCACCGCTTTTTTTACATTATTTCCCATTTCATCATAGGAAATATAATCTCTGTGCAGCTTTCCAAATTCAAAAAGTCCCCCGATCTGCGTAATGGTAATAGGCGGATTAAAAAACCTGCCCCAAATAATAAAGAATACATTCAGAACAAGAACAATAAAAATGGCCTGCTTAATTTTTTTCCACATAATTTCTAAAAAGGACTACAAAAATAAACAATTCGCCTGAGTTATTGAAGTTCTTTCATGTAGGTCAGCTGATATTCCGGTAAAAGTTCAGGGTGAAAAATCTTAATGTAGTCTTTCAGGATAAGGTCAGCTCTTACAGCTCCACTTTCGAAGAAATCATTGGCTTTCTGTTTTTCTTTTCCGGCAATGGTATAGATCTTTCCTTTATTGAATACATCCAGTTTTCCATAGAAAGGATTGGTGCCCAGCATTTCCTTTTTTGAAGTGTGATTTCCGGCATTCACCCAATATTGTACTCCCCCTGATTTGGCATATATTTCTTCAAAACTCATCGTAAGAGATTTTTCTTCTTTATTGTCTTTCATGATGTAAGAAGCGTTGGCATCTGCAATATAGTTAGCTACAGAAGTTTTTCCGCCAGGCAGGTACCAGACATCTCCATACATTTCATTGGCCAGCACCACAGGTTTATCTTTTGCCTTTGAAGCCAGCTGTTTAAGGTCATTATAATTTTTCTCAATTTCGGTATATTTTGCTTCAGCTTCCTTTTCTTTACCGAAAAATTCACCAAAAAGTTTGATGTATGCTGTTTTTTCCAGAGGAAGCTGCTCCATATATTCATCCAGGAAAATCACCTGGATCCCATTATTTTTCAGAAGCTGATAAGCATTGTCGAAACTTGCAATATAATTGGTAAAAACAGCATCAGGTTTCATAGAAATAATTTTTTCTATATCGTATTTCTGTTCGCTTCCTACATTCTGAATTTTTCCTTCTTTTAAAAGGTTCTGAATTTTCTCTGAGTAAATATATTCCGGGCTCGAAACCCCGATCACCAGATTTTCTGCTCCCAATTCAGAAATATATCCTGCCATGCTGGCATTTAAAAGGATGATTTTTTTTAAAGGGGTCTGATCAGATTTAAAATTATAAGTGAAATTTCCGGATTTAAGTTCCAAAGTCCCGTCATGTTCTTTGAATTGGGTACGATTTGAAATTTGGGTCCAGTCTGAGGATGAAATTTTTTGTTCTCTTTTACAGGAGATTAGCGCTATAACTGTAAATAAAAGTAAAATTCTCTGTTTCATCTTTCAAAGAACGGAAAAAAGTGCTATATTTGCAAACCCTTAAACAATAAGGAAACAACGGCCTCGTGGCGCAACTGAATAGCGCATCTGATTACGGCTCAGAAGGTTACAGGTTTGAATCCTGTCGAGGTCACTTAAGGAGACAACTATTTGATAGTTGTCTCTCTTTTTTTACACATAAAAATCTCTCTATCAGGCTTTTACAGCCTGACATTTTATAGTTTGAATTTTTTGACGTGAAATCCTTAGTCCACCTGAAACAGACAGTCTAAAAGTGCTCTATCAGAGATTTCATCGGTATTGAAGCGTAGTTTGAAATCCCATTAAGGTTCTAGTATTTTTTCCTCTTTTGGCTTATTGTAACTTTTTGATACTAAATATAGTAATTCTAATATAATTTTAGCTTCTTTCTCATTTACCTGAACTCCATTCTTAGCTAAAAGAATAATCGCTTGTTCAACTGAAACATTCTTATCAATAAAATTCATTTTTCTTATTAGTTTTTCGGTTACTTTTTTTTGATAATATTTTTAAAAATGCTTGCTCCAAGTCCAAAGAAAGATCTCCTGTTTTATAATCAATATCAACTGGTGGAATAAGACTCACAAGACTTTTTTTATCTGAGGTGTCAAACTCGGAAAATTTTCGAAAAACTTCGACTATTTCTTTATCTTCTATTTGATCCTTTTTATCAATAGCTTTTAATTTAAGAAAAATATCACGCGCTTCCTTCTTAAGATGCCTAATGTTAACTTGATTCTCTTTTTTTAATTCATTGTAGTCATCAATTTTTAATACTCCTGCTAAAAACAACTTTCTGCCTCTAGAAAGAACTTGCCCCTCTTCTTTTATTTTTCTCTCAATTAAATTTTGATTGTACAAATAACTTGCTTTCAGTGTCTTTATATTCTGGTCTTGTAAAATACATTTAAATAAGTCAATTGTATTATTTGATAGTATTAATTGCTGAAGCTTATTTTGATAGCAATCATTCAGTAAAATTGCGTTTATCCTTGTTCTACAGCGATCATGACAATGATAATATGGGTATTTTTTTGAGCTTCCTTGTGCAATACTTCCACTGAGTTTTCGATCGCAAACAGGACAAGTCAAAAAACCTCTAAGAAAAAACAGCTCTTTTAAATCATCTTTTTTTGAAGTAGTTTTTCTTTTTGTATTAATAACAGACTGAACTTGATAAAATAACGATTCAGATATTAAAGGTTCATGCAAACCTTTTATCATTTGTTCTTCATTAGATTTAAGTTTGACTGATATAAGCCCACAATAAATTGGATTCCGTAAAATTCTAAAGAAGTGTGACCGTGAACATATCAATCCTTTTTCATTAGCCATTTTCATTATTTCGGAAATCTTATGATCGTTCTGAGCAGCTTGATGAAAAGACCACTTTATAATATCAGCTTCAGGCTCTTTAGGAGCAATAGTTTTTTTACCATCCATTAATGTCAAATTAATAAATCCAATAGGTGCTTTATTAGGATATCTACCCATCAGCTTCGCTCGACGAATACCATTTGCTGTATTTTGAGCCCTTCTGGTATTTTCCGCCTCTGGAACAGCTAAGTATACAGCCAACATAACCGTGCTTTCCGGCACAGAGAAATCAATTGGTTGATCAATAGCCATTGCTGTCGTTTTATATTTTCGCAGCTTTCCAATCATTTCGTAAGCATATTCAACATTACGACTGAATCTGTCCCATTTTATAAATAGTATGTTTTTATCTTCTCCTGATGATTTCTTTTTAATTTCTGAAAACAATTCTTTCCACTCAGGTCGGTTGAAATTTTTGGCAGAATAGTCTTCCCGATAAATTCCTTTGACTTCTATATTGTTATATTTACAATATTTCAATAATCTATCCTCTTGCTCAGGCAGAGAGTAACCTTTTCTTTTTTGTTCATCTGTACTTACGCGGACATATAAATAAGCTGACTTCATATAATTAATGCATTTATTTGATTTACAAATTAATATTTTTAAGTATATGAAATGATAAACAAAAAACAATTTATGCTGTATCAATTAAAAAGGGAAATTCAGTAGAAAAATTGGTATAATTTGGAATTTGGTTACACATTAACAGTAAATCCTAATCATGCAAAGCTAGATCCTAAAGTGAGACAGGTAATATTTCACTTTTTTATAATCTCTGAAACTGTCAACCGTATATTATTCAGCTCTTCATGCAATTCTCAAGATCCGTTCTCCATTAAGGTTTTCGTTATTTAAATGGTAATGAGCATTAATTAGTATTGATTTTAATTGACATTAAACTATCTTTTTATAGTGTTCTTTTAATTTCTTCAAATTCTAGAGATGTTGATCTAAATTCATTTAGTAAAAGTGCTTTATTTACACCAACTAGTTTATTATCTTTCAATATCAAGGACTTTCTATGGTGTCTAAAAATTTTAATTGCAGTATTCCTAGACAACCCGATATTCTGCAAAGCTATCACCTGTGGTATTTGTGTTCCATATTCCAAGAGTGTTGCCCAATTATCTCCGGCTTTGCTCTCTCCTATAATAGCCACCAAAATTTGATAGTAATGATTGAAATACTTTTCTAGAATATAGCGAAGAACATATTCAATGTCATCGATAAGCTTCTCAATTAGAGCATTTATATGCCTTCTATTTGTCTTATCAAATACTTCATACACTCTAAAATCAACTTCTACCTGATATCCATTATCATGATTGTAGTCGATAGATTGACTTATTATCTGGCTTAAAGAAAACCCCTGGACCCATTGGTTCATCAGCACCGCGTAGTATTTTAAACTGTTTACATTTGCCAGCTTCTTTTCTGTTTTATCCCACGAATATAATCTGTGAAAATCGATCAATACTTTAAGGATACTCTCATATTTTATAGCTCCACTGTTAGGTAATATACTTTTTTTTGATTTTGATACAGCTTTGTAAATTCTTTCCTGAATATCAAAATTGATAGTTTGATTGAACTTCAAGATCGACTTTGGAATCTCAAAATTAATAATCCCTTGCTTCGCCAAATCGATGAGCTTTTGCTTATTATCTTCAATTAACTTATCAATTATTGGACTTTTATAATTAGCTGTAGTTTCTAAAGTGTCAACTTTAATTATATTCGCAATATATTTTAATATTTCTTTCTCTACTTCAGAACCAGATTTTATCTCTTCATTTTTAAGTGCCTTTTCGATTTTTTTAAGATTATGATCAATCTTAGTCAGAATGGTAGGCTGCAGTTTAATATCCTTTCTTATCAAAACATCCTTGTCAACCCATTTAAAATCCTCATACTGAACACAGAAAATATTTCCCACTAACTCTCTTGTCAATCTTCCTGCCCTTCCAGAAAGATTCCAAAAATCAATTGGTGACAAAGTTGTTTTCGAACCACTTCTATTATCTATAATAAAAATATTCTGTGTAGGCATATTAACTCCTTCCAGTAATGTTGAAGTACAAAATACATAACGGATCTCTTCCTTTTGGTATAAATCTTCGATCAAATTTCTTATCAACTGGGGCAATTTTCCATAGTGATATGCCACTCCTTTTTCTATAAAATCAACTAAATAATATTCCGGATGGATGTATTCTTTAATATTTTTTATTGCCTGCTCAACAAGTTCACTCTGCTCAATTCTTGGAAGTAACTTTGAAAGCTCAATTGCTTTATTCACCGTATTCCTCTTGGAATAACAATAGATGAGATTATTTTTATCAGCTCCAATAAACTTGATAAATTTTGTAATTGAATAATCCTTGCTATCATCAAGTATGTCCTGCAACTTTAAAACTGAATTATTGGAATAAGACTCAACCTCTTTAGTCTCAAGGTTAACAAAATAAATATTTTGAGATACGGGAGACTCTCCTGTTCTAAATGAATTTTGTATATCCCTATTGAACAGTCTCAAAAATATTTCAGGGTTGGAAACATTTGGGGAAGAAAAATACAATTTAACATTCCCATACTTTTTCTGAACTTTTTCAATAGCCGAATAAGTCGTAACACTACGGGCATCTTTATCATTTGCTAATTTGTGTGCTTCATCAATAAATAAAAAGCCTATTGGAGGATTTGTATCTTGTGACAAATAGCTAAGAAGCCGTTCTGGGGTTAAAACAAAAATATAATTGTATTTTTCTTCAGTTAAAATATCAGATACATTTGAATTAATAAAGATTTTATATTTATAAGTGTCCAGAAGCTCATGAAGTTCATTTTTTAAATCAGAAAAAAATTGATTGATAAGAGCTCTGGTGGGTACAATGATTACGATATTTTCTGGTGGACTGTTCTTTATCACCTTTTTGATAAAAGATTTGATGATAAAAGACTTGCCCATGGAAGTCGGTCCGGAAAAACTAAACTCGGTACTTTTGGACAGCTTATTAAATAACTCAAATTGCGTGTCTGTAAAAATCATTCCGTTTCCATCCGGAGCCTGCTGTATCAATCGTTTAGATTCGGTTTCAATTTCCCTAAAAATTGGGAGAAGTGCAATATTTTTGTTTTTATTTTCCAAATAATTAATCGCCGGAAAATTACCTAGTTTACTAAATATAGCTTTTGATACTGTTCTGTACACTTCGTTATCTTTGTAATCTTGATTCAGAGAGGCAACAATTTGATAAGATCTATTTCTCGCATCAGAATTTTTAGAGTTGGATAAAATGTCTGCAAAACGCAAAGTGTCCCTCAACTCTTTTGTTGTAAATTGAACCCTGTTTGATTTTTTGAACAGGTTTTGCGCAGTTATCAAAGAACATTTATTAAACAAAGCATTGAAGTATTCATCTCGCAAAATATCCTCAGTCAGTTTATCGATAATTTTCATCACTCAACTATTTTTTCAATGATATGTTTTCTTTTATTTTGAAGGTCTGAGAAAGGAATGACATAGATATAAAACTGATACCCTGTATAGTCGCTTTTCTTTAGCTGATGATTTAACGAATTCTTCGCTTTAAGTACTTCTTTCTTGATCTTCTCTCTTATATTTTTGCGGAAGTCTGAATTACTAAGTTTGCTTTCGTCATCTGTAATGGGAATATCAAAGCCCAAAAATATTCCGAAGGAATAATCCAGATATGTATCATCCTCCTTTGCACTCGGAATTATGATCCTTTTTAGCATTTCATAAGTTGTCTGATCATAAGCCTCTTTAACGAGTTCACTATTGATTAGGTCAATTTCAAACTCCAACTTTGATGTGGATTTTAGAAATTTGCTAATTGACCCAAAAGCCTCGTATACACCTTTACTGATATCAGAGTTAAGTTTTGATTCACCAAGAACGATTTGATAGTCTGTATCTGAGAGCTTTAAAAGGTGTACACCATCAGCTCCCTTGACATAATCATTGGAATTGGTTTTTAATTCCAATTTGGTAAGGATTTTTGGAGCATTTAAATGAGATTCAAGTAAACAGTATAATAAAATTTCGCCAAGTTCACCCTCGTTATCAGCATGATGTTTCAGTTTAGCTTTTGCCTTTTTTACAAGATCATTGAATTTATCTGCTTGTTTTAACTCATCAACTTGCTTACGAGAGAGAGCAAAATAACAAAGTTTGTTTCCAAGTTCATTTATAAGCTCGTCATAGCTAAATGCGTTATTTTTGACCTTTAAAGTAAAAAGATTTAATGTATTATTATTTTCAAGCGCTTCATTGCACAAGTCATTATAAAATAAATCTAAAAAATCATCTTTAATATTCTTCTCAATCATTAACAGTTATATGGTATTAGTATGCACTAAGTTAATAAATTAGTACTTACAGTTGATCCTTTATTTAATTTTCGTGCTAAAAATAAACTAAATTTCTATCGAATAACTACTGTTTCCCGTAATAGAATCCATAAAGCTTCACTCAAATCTATAATACAACAGAAAGAAGTAACTAAACATAAGTTATAAGAGAAAACAATTTTAAAAACTTAGATTCTCAAAATAAAAAAATAAAGTAATCACTACCCGAATACTTACAACAACTTTATAAAGCCCGTAATGAAATCTTACGGATTCCCTTTTCTGACATTTAGATTAAATTCTTACCTTGGATAATTCGAAACATAAAATTCCAATTTAAAAAAGTCAATTCCCTAGTAATGAAAATAAATCCCAACAGCTCTATAAGAAGTGGATATAAATATGAAGATTTATTTACCTTAAAATTATGTGTAGATTGGTTATTAGACCCAAAACTATACGAAAGTATTCGGATTCAGTATAAGCCGGAAGATATTGAAATTACGCATTTTGCGATTGATGACATTGTTGCACAAAGGAAAGACGGAGGAATCGAATACTACCAAATCAAGCATAAACAGAACCCAGAAACTGATTTGTGGGATTTTAACCAATTATTTAATAAAGGGCTATCCAAATGGATGAAATCATACTTCGCACTAAAAGAACCAAATATTTTTTGTAGTCTTATAACTAATGGAAATATTGCCCCTGAAATTGAACAATGCCTGCAAAATGGATATTTGAATCCTTATAAAATTTTAGATGTCAATCCAGAATTTCTTGACAATCTGAAATCAATTTATACAGATCTAAACTTAATTAATATATTCTTTAGAGAGTTTTGCTTTCAATTTAATCAACCAAATAAAAAAGATCTGGAAGAAACTCTTCGAGAAATTTTATACAAACAATTAAAGGTTACTAAAGCCGGAGTTGATAGTCTTCTGCTTTTTATAGCGAATGAAGGAGCTGAAAAGCATCCGAAAACATTTACTTTAAGTGATATAAGATTACATCTATCGTGGGATAATCCCAGACCTTTAAATCAAAACTTTGAAATTCCTACAGACTTTGAGTTCTTCAACAAAAATACTCATCAAGATATTCTAAAGGACCTAACCAGTATAGACGGTGGGATTAAGGTATTTATAGGAAAACCTGGTAGTGGAAAAAGCACTTACTTATCTAAATTATATACATTACTTAAGAAAGAGAATACACTTGTATTTCGTCACCATTATCACTTAAACCCGAAGGACAATTCATATGCTGATCGATTAAACTCGGAACGTGTAATTGAAGGCTTAAAAGCTGAATTTAAAAAACAGAAAAATACCGTAATTAAATCGTTAGGTGAACAAAATACTGCGTTTACTCAATTAAAGGAGTTTATAGACCAAATTGCAGATTACTGCAGAAATGAAAATAAATCATTTATTCTAATTATTGATGGATTAGATCATGTAATTCGAGAAGGAAATAGCCAAAGTCAACTTATAGAATTTCTAAATGAAGTTCTATATCCTCAAAAGGGGTATTGGTTAATTTTAGGAACACAAGAAATGGCGACAAACTGTTTTCCTAATATTATTAATCAATATGCACCTCGTAAGCAATGGATTGAAATTAAAGGATTAAAAAGAGATAGTATAAAAAAGATAGCTATTAAAGCTTTTCCTAAAGACCACAAAGCATATGGTACTCATTTTGAGACAATCGTTTCAAAATTATCACAGATTACTAAAGGTAACCCTCTACACTTAAGGTATGTTTTGACTGAAATAAAAAATTTAAAGAAAGGTATTTCGGAATTCGATTTAGACCGTATCCCTCATTATAATACTGAAATTGAAGATTATTATAAGAGCCTATGGCAACAACTTTCTTCGTTAGCAAAGACTATTTCATTTGCGTTAACAAGCCTAGATTTTAAGTTGCAAGAAGAACAACTAATTTCTCTAGCATCTAATTTTTGTCAATACCCTTATGAGATTACAGACAGTTTTGCCCAAATTCGTCATTTATTCCGATTTGAGCTATCTGGCATATCAGTTTATCACAATAGTTTCCTTGTATTCATTCATAAGCAACCAGAGCTCAATGAACAAAAAATATTATTATATAGAATTCTACAAAATTGGTTAAAAGAAAAGTCTCAATATCCACTTTGCTGGTCTGAACTGCCAAAAGTCGAATACTATTTAGGAAATCCAGATATGTTATTGTCTATTGATAACTCTTGGATTGTCAACCAATATCTTGACTGTCATAGTGAAACTATTATTGAAAATATTTTGTATTTAGCAACAAAAGCTGCTTTTGAAACAAATCAATTGGATAAACTTATATACTTCTCAATTGTTGAAAATCTATTTAGTAATAGATACTATAACTTGGATAAAACACTTGGTAATATATGGGCCATATCTTTTAAAACAAATAAAACCATCAATCTACAATATCCCGATTTTAGTGTTTTAACACATTACCAACTTGCTGAGATCGTCATTGCTCTCAAGAAAAAAGGAATAACAAGCGTTATTCCCGAAGAAGCTATAGATCGAATTAATGAATTATTTACTGAAGCTAATCACGAAATTAATGAAATCGCAAAGTCTTGGCTTCAAATAGTTATACATTATGATATTCCAACTAAAAGAATTTTCAAATTTATCAAACAATTCCGAGGCGATAAGCATGCAGCGCACTTTTTTAAATTTTACTTAGAAAAGCTATTTGAACAACTTCAACAACCAATTCGTCATGTTGAGGAAATTTTGAAAACTCAATTACTTGAAGAAGAAAAGGAGGCATTATCTGAGGTACTAATAGCTTATGATTTACAGAATGTAACTGCAACATGGGCACATCATATTGATACTCTGCTTCCAAAAGAAACACTCTTACAATTATTCTACAAGAGCCTTTTTGGTTACACAAATGGTAATATAGTTGAACTAATACCTTTAGACTCTTTTCCCATAAAAGTGCAATATCACTCTAGTGAATCAGAACCAATATTAGACTTACTCAAACATAATTTATTAGGAGCTTTTATTAATGCCTATATCGATTTAGGTGAGTTGCCCAATATAGAAATTATGGATAATGATCCAAACAAAATCTGGGTATCTGAAATGTATATTGCTATTTTAAGTGTTGCAAAATTATTATCTGATAAGACAAAGAATAAGAGCATTATAGATATTCAACATATTTTAAGTCCTATTGAAGATTTAGATATATTGAAATTTCCCAAAAATTATGATATCTACGAATATGGAAGAATTGGGATACCGTATATCATAGATTTTGTACTTTGGATGTCTTATATAATTAATAAAAAGAATAACCATAATCATGAATTACAATATCAAGAATTAAATTACTTGAAAAATAATAAATGGTACAATAAAGCATCCCTGTTTACCCTTATTAATTCTAAACGGATAAAACCGAACAAAATTGCAGTTCAGCAATTTATAACAACTGAATTACAACAAATACAAAATGAGATTATTCCATTTACTGAAAAATGCGACTATATAACAGATTTAGCAATTTTAGCAACTACATCTGACAATAACGAATTAATAAGACCACTTCTTGAGAGAGCCACAGCTAATATTCTGGCCTATTCACACCATAAATATATGCTTCTTCATGATATTTTGGAAAGTATCGAAGTTTGTATTAATGCAGCATCAAATAAAAGTAAAGACTTTTTATTAAAAATTTTTCCGTACATACACAACATCGAAAAGTTAACAGACGGAGATGAAACCAGGCATTTCATAACTGTATTTTGTAAACTCTTAGCCAAAGTGGATCCTAAAATGCTTTACAACATTTATATGTACAATCTGTCTATCAGAGAATATGATAGAGTAGAAAGTACTTTTGATGATATATTACATACGTTGAATTTTGATGATCCCATTTCAAAAGCCATTGGTAAGACCGCAGTCAATAACTTGGAAACCTTGAATGAATTGCAGAAAAGTGATACATCAATAAAAGACATAATAAATAATTTGACAAGTAAGTTTGGAATAAATACAGCTACTCATAAACAATTAAAACAAGAGAAACTTGTAAGTAAAACAAACAAGGACCACAGTCATATTAAGCCAGAGGAGCTTAAAGAATATCTTGTAGTAAAAATGAATTTCATCAATGGTCATATTACATATTCTGAGTTATCATTTCTGAATAGTTGGCTTAACACTAGATTAACAGCCTTTCCACAGGAAGAATATCAAATAATAAAAGTATTAAAGGAAATATTTAACAATAGATTTTCAAATATATCTGCCGAATTATTGGACGCTATCTATCCTATTGCTTACAAATATGATAAAGAATTTGCATTCAACTGTATATGTTGGGCACAGTCTAATGGCAGTGGATGGTCTCCTACCTATATGCGTCGTATGAAAGAATCTCAAAAAAGATGGAAAAATGTATTAAAAGACTATCCGGGGCGAGAACAGGAGTTTTATTCCGAAAGTGTAAAAAATACAGGCTTACATTATGGCCAAGAAAAAAATTATAATGTTCCCATTCCCAAAAGTACACAATTTTATGTTGACTGTGGGGATATTTCAAAAGCTGAGAATATAACAAATTCTTACCTCAATCTTTTACCTGAAATATTTCCAAACGTAGAATTACCCGTCCCAGACTTTTTCCTCAGTCCAGCAGAGATAACGCCTTTTGAAATTTTGTTATCTCGCCTAATGTGGATTAATCCAGTTACCAAGGCTAGCGCAGCTGAAGCAATAGCAGATATATTGGAAAATGATTTTGATGGGCAATATCATGAGCTATTTTTCGACTATCTTTTAGTACAATCTCTTGAAAATAGAGCTTGTGAAGGATTATTAATCCTAATTAAGTCCTTACAAAACATAAACTCTCTCACATTTAAATTTTTAAATCAAAATATATTAAACAATTTACTTTCTGTGCGATGTCTAGCAACTGATTTACTCATGCAAAACATCGCTGAAACCCTAAAATTAAAACTAAATATTACTAATCCATTATATTTTTACACTACTTCAGCAAAAACAGAACTAAATAGAGAAGACTTCCAGCACCTTGTAGGGCGAAATCTTCCTTTATGTTATATAGATTATCTAGATTCTCTTCAACAAAAGGCTGGAAATTTTATTGATGTATGGAACGTTTGGTGTACTTCCTATGAAGAATATTGCCAAGACTTTGATTTAACATATGATAAAAGCATAGATGAAGATTACTCGAACAGTCAGTATAATATCATTACTGGTAGAACAACTGTGTTTGGAGACATTTTAAAATCGACATTTATGAAATTGGTTGATTTTCTCTATAATTATAACTTGATTGATTCCAATGATCTATGGCATTACACTATCAAAAATTTACCAATTGATTATTCCTTGTGGAAAATAAAATTTACGCACTGTCCATCTTGGTGGCCTCAATTAAATATTAAAGATTCTAGAACAATTGAAGAGATTGATGATTATAAAACAGTATTAATAGAATTTCTACAGAAAGATAATGATTCTATTGCGCTTTTTTTTAATGGTAATTTTTCACATGGTGACAATCATTATGATTCAAATGTATATTGCCAACTAAAAGCCTTTGCCTTTGCAACTCCTAAAACCAGTTCATTGCAAATGGAGGCAAAGCAATTATACAAACATATAGCAATGAGTGGTTTTTGGTATCCTGCTAATGCACATTTTCACAATTATGGAAGCTTAGATGGAAAATTGAGATTTCATCAAAATAACCAATCAAATCAGTATATACCACTGATTAGCGAAATAAGGACATTAGCTAATAATATGTGGCAATACTATCGAATGAAAGATAATATAGTATTGCTATCTCCTATTTTCGATCAAGAAACACGGCTTGATTACAGCTCAGGTATACTTACATTTACAAAGGACCAAAATGAGATAGCATCATTTAACGATTTTCTATTAAATTTTAAAGATACTAGCCACTATGGTACACCAACCCCTTATAATAGTTATTTAATTATAGATCGAAAATATTTAAGGAGTTTCTTGAAAAAGAAAAACTTAACTCTATCATTTGTTATAAAACAAAAAATTAGTGTTAAAGACCGCATGAACAGGGATGATTTATATAATTCAACAAACTCTTATAAAATTATACATTTGAATGATTTTTAAAATTTGATAAATCTCTTGGAAGAAACAATACTATTAACTACTAGTAATATCCAAAAACAAGCGGAGTAGCCCGATTTATGTGACCAGGAGATTCAGCTAATAATTGTAAAAATATATAATAATTTTATGCTGGCAAAAACATCAGGACAGTAACAATATGAGAAAGGTTACCCATAAATGCTTTAGGATGAATTTCAAAGCATTGAAAAACTATTTCTATTTTACCTAACAGTATCCAAACCGAGACAATATTTTATAAAATTATAATTATCAAATACATACACCTAAAATACATTCAAGATCTTTTAAATTAAAACTAGTTTTATATGAATAGACTTTATATAATTGGGAATGGATTCGATAGATATCACAATCTTCCCACAGGATATAGTGATTTTCACCAATTTGTTATCAAAAATCATCCAAGTTTAGAGAATACTTTCGAAGAATATTTTAAATTAAGCACGAAATTAAGTGCTGATAATAAAAACCTTTGGGCAGACTTTGAAAACGATTTAAGCACATTTAATTGGAAAGCTTTCTTTGACGACAAAAATCAAATTGATGTACTTGACGATAGTTTTAGACCAAGTTTAATCTATAGTCTTGAAGATGATTTAGAACAAGAAACTGAGATTTTAATCAGCAGTATTAGAGAAGCATTTGAAGATTGGCTAACTGATTTAAGTTTAGAATCAACCAAAAAAAAACTTCATTTTGAAGAAGATTCAATTTTCTTGAACTTCAATTATACATTAACCCTAGAAGAAGTTTATCAAATTCCAAGTGAAAAGATATTACATATACATGGAGATGTTGAGAATAATCAAGGATATTTAATTTTTGGACATAATAAAAACCTAAAAGCAAAACCAAAATTTGATAAATATGGAGAAACGACGCGAACTCCATTTTCTGATTCTGAAGCCAATGCGCAGCAGCCTTTTTACAGATTCCAAAAACCTGTAAGAGATATTATTCGTGACAATGAATGCTTCTTTAAAAATCTACATGACATCAATGAAATAATAATTTTAGGACATTCACTTAATATAATCGATCTCCCATATTTTAAAAAAATTAAAAAATATGTTGCTGACTTATCAAGATGGAAAGCCAGCTTTTATAGTGATGGAGAAAAGGAAAGCCATTTAAAAAGTCTCCAAAAAATCGGAATAGATGAATCTAAAATAGAGTTTTTTAAAATATCTGATTACGATTTACTTTAGCAAACATTCAATTTATCAATTATTATGGAATATAGTTTTAGAGAAAAAAATTACAAGGTTTCCAGATTTAAAACCTTCCTGACAAATCAATTAAAAACGCAACCAATTGAAACAGTTTTTAATCTTCTAATCGAGTTCATAGAGCAAAATGATTTTAAATTTAATGACCTCTTAGCAATTCTAGACAGATACATTGATTATTCAAAAAAAATAGGCCTTGGAAATGAAAACGTGTTTGCTTTTGTTGATAGTAAAATCAAAAAACTATCTGAGCCTAACAACACCGAAATCCTGTTACCTGTATTCACTTTACATCACAAAATTGAATCTAAATATGCATTGAATTCCATTGAAGAAAATCTCGGAAAAATATTTAATAACACAAAAGAGAAAGTGTCAGTATTATTATTAAAGACAGACATACTCTTAGAAAATAAAGAATTTGACAATGCTTTTTCAGTACTTAGAGATTGCTCTAATCAATCTTATAATTTGAACATTTTCGATTCTTTAGAATTGAAAAGAACAATCTACGAAAAGATGGCAATCATCGGTGAATTGGAGAATAAGAGTAATGTTGCAATTAACTATTTTATCTACTATAGTGCTTTCCAAGCAAGTGTAGAATTCTTGCATTTCCCCTATTTAGACACCTATCGGAATTTTAGAATTCCTTATTCGATACTTGAAAATCCTGAACAGGAAATTATTCAAATAAATAAACATTTGAAAGCAAAAAATTTGGACATCCGTTCGTTTAATTCTTTTTTACAAGAACTGTATCACAATGAAATTCCAAAAGCATTTAATCTCGAAAAAATTGATATTGATACTTTTACTATCTCAAATTTATCAATAAAAGATTTGACTTACTACTCTAGTTATCTTTCGACACTTTCCGTTAGAGAATTAGTTTCAACAATAGAAGTATTAATCTTACAGAAGATGAAAGACATTCTGTAGATATACTATAAAATACAATCTATGACAAAAGAAGAATTAAATAATGAGCTTGGCTCGGAAGACTACAAAATTGAACTAGACAGACTCTACATACTGCGAAGTTCAATGATACAATGTTTAATGTTCTGCTATCTCAATTCTGTCAGAGACGGAATAAGTCAGGAAAAAAATTTTTTCTTAAGAATGATTGATGATATCTCTCAAAGTATTGTTTCTATCAATTCTTTGGCGAAGGATGGGATCTCAAATACTTGTTTAAGAGAGTTAAGATACTTAATTGAAGTTGCTATTAAAAGTTGTTTTATTGTGAGAAACTCTAATAAAGATACATTTGTTGAGCAAATTAAAGAATATGAAAAACTATTAAACTCCTCCAATATTAATCAAATAAATACATTAGAGTTTTACTATCTTGATGATTTCAATGAAGATTTTAAAACGGAAGCTAAAAAGCTTTACGGATTTTTATCAAAATACACTCATGCCAGTTCGTACCAGTTAATGGAAAGACTGAACAGAAATATTATTGGCAGAACTATTGGATTTGAAGGTACTAAGGAGCTTAAAGAATTAAACAACACTATAGAAAAAGTTTATTCAGTAGTTATTGTATTAATCTTTCATTCGGTAGCGCAATATGTTCCTGGAGATTTTTTGGTAGAACAAACGGGAAAACGATTGATTGGTATTTTACAAAATCTAAATATATTTCCTTAATTGATGAAAAATTCGATTATAAATTTGAAAGACAATCAATTCTTAAAGAGTTGGCTGATGAGCGGAAGAGAAGAGTTTTATTTTAAGATACTACCCATTTGAATAATTTTGCAAAATATTTTTGTAGCCACCAAAAAATGTATTTACAAAATACCTAATTCATTTAAAATGTCTTTTTTAACTTTACTAAATGGCCTTTTGCTAAAGTCAGCTTCTTTAGAATACGTACCGAATACAATTCGATAAATGTCGTCATAATCAAAATCTAATTTTTCATATTTTTCCACCAATTCAATAAGATATCTTTGCGAGAAACGATGACGGATATCGAATATATCTTTTAATTCTTCTGAGTGCGCACTGAAGATTTCGTTCAACCTAAATACTTCGGAAGAGTTTTCTATCCTTTGATTTAAAACTGCATCAGAACTGGTCGGCATTAATTTAACTCCAAGATGAGCAGAACCACCCAGTATTGCACTTACTGTATATGGCAAATATTGATATTTATAGTCAGAAATAACATCATCAACATAGGGATGAATATTTTCTGATAGTAAAAACTTTTTGGTATGCTTCAAGGTACTGTTACACGTTTTACAGCTTGGAATTAGATTATAAACAGACAAAGCAAGCAGCGGATAATCATCTTGATCAAAAAAATGATCGAATTCGGGTCTTATGAATTTATCATCCTTTCCCGAACCCTTATCTACTGTCAGCGTATAATTTCTATTGCAATAAAGGCAGGTACGAATTTGAAGTTTAGCAGCTAAAGCATAAGCATCATATCTATTATTTCCTTTAGCCGTAAAATATTTATAGTTAAAGATTTTTTTTATTTTAGGCTTCAGCGAATTTTTATATGCTCTGTGCCCTAAAAGCAAATCATTTATATTTTTTAGATCTTCTGGCTTAGAGACAAGTATATCTTCAAGTTTGCTTTCAATAAAATCTTTCAACAATCTGTTCAAATTACTTTCTCTTATCTTACGTAATAAATAAGGTTTTAAACTATCACGATGCTCTTGGATAATGTCGGCTCTTGAAGACAAATCAAAATATATCATACACTTACATTTTATTCAACCTATTTTGGATTTCTTCCAACTCAATTTGTAATAGTTTTTTTGCTAGATCAGTTTTCATTTTTTCAGAATACATCTGAGCAAGCTTACGTTGAATAATTGGCTCATCTATTTTCTCAATAAGAATTCTATGAAGCTCTTGGTCAGCCTTATCATTCTCATCTCTAAGCCAATCGATGGTTTTATTTATTTTACTGTCTGAAAATTCACCAATCAGACCATCACTAATAAAGAATGAATCCGCAAATAAATCAGAAACATTAGCCCCAAACGTTCTCTTTTTACTTGTAGATATTATTGTTTTCTGATCTTCTGCTTTATCCAAAAAAATCACATTTTCAAATAATACATCCGAAAGTGTTAAGGGATCGTGAGTTGAAAAAATTATTTGTAAAGATGGAGCATCCTTTCCCGTACTTTCCCAATTTTTCAGTGCTGCATTATATTTTAATGGTTTTAATTCTGAAAATAAAATGGGTAACACAGTTGTGATAGCTAGAACAAATTTTTTCTTCCACAATGGATGATATCCTAATTCAGGCTCATCTAAAAGTAGCACTAAATGTTCTTTACAAATTTGCTTATGTCGTTTATTTTCTATCACATAAGAATAAAATGAAGAAAATAGGTCTAAAAGTACTTTTTCGCCGTTTGATAATTTTTTATCCGGACTAAAATCAAACAAAACAGCCTCATTCCCACGATTATAACGGCTAAGAATAGTGATTATTTCTTTATAAAGCTCATTAAAATCGGAAAATGTCTTATATTCTTTTTCAAAATCAAATGATATTGATTCCCCTTCTGTGTATAGAGCAGTCATAAAAGAATAAAACTTTTTTATTTTCGTAAAATCTTCTACATTTTTGATAATCCCCCTTTTTACTGGTGCAAATTCAACACTTCCAAAACTATGAAACTTATCCTCCTTAATAATTTTGATTATTTCATCACTATTTTGTAAAGAGACTCTACCAAAGTTACTTATGAAAATATCATGTAGTAAATCACTCTTTTGAATAATATACTGCGTCAAAAGCTGATCTAAACGTTGTTCGAAATTCTCTGCTTTTAAAAAATCATCAAAATTGTAGGGTGCTCCCAAACCATTTTGTACAAAAACAGCCCCCGCCTGCAAATAGCTCAAGATAAGGACTTCAACATCTTTAATTATATTCTTCTGATCATGGATTTTATTGGATTGATCCTGTGGTAGATACTCTGGGATGTCCCAAATCTGTTTTAGTTTTTCTGTAAAGCTATCTGCTTTTAGATATCTTAAATAGTCTTTATACTCATTAATAACATCTTCTTTTCTTCTTGTAATAGTTTCCTCCGGAATGGTTTCAAGCGTTTGTATTGTACGGTTTAACTCATGAACCAGAGTATCTCCTCTATTAGGATTTCCAAAATTTGATAAAACATAAGTTTCCATAAAGTAATCTTTAGTAAAATTATGTGCGCTCAGCGTTAGAACTTTATAATTAGGAAAATCTGGATAAGACTCAATAATTTTTGGTATCAGGCTACTTCCCATCAATAACCCTTGCTGGTGTAAGGATTTCAAGTAATATTGCTGAAGTGAAGAATCAAATTTAGATGATGGATTCACTGGAGATCTTGCTGATTTCAGTTCAAAATCTATTATAGGAGAATAATATAGTATATTTAAAAAGTCCCAATTTGTTACAACTTCAATATTTTCTGGTGCAACGATTTCTTTTTTTGTCTGATTAATAATTTTTGTGATTACTCTACCATTGATAATTTCCTCCCATACAAACAATGATCCTTGCGACAATTGATCAATTGGATAATTGAATTGTCTCATAATCGAACTTTTCCCAGCTCCGTTTTTTCCAACAATTGCTGATACTAAATCAATGTCTTTGCCATAAAAATTTTGAATAAAACTTACATTTTGTCGTATTTCTGATAAAATAATTGAATTCTCATCCTCTAAAAAAATGTAGTCATTATAACCACCTAGCTGCAATAAGGTGCCTATTTCAGTATGGTCGAAAAGGTGTTCGAGAGATTTTTTCGGAATATAAACTGTTGTAATCATAGAGTATTTATAACCTTAAAAAAAGATATGAGAGACTATTTGAAGGTTGGTTATCTTTTTTTCAAATTTACAAATATTCCACTCATTTCGAATAGCCAAATTTGAAATCAAGATACAATTTAGGGTAAATATTGATAAAAAAACTTAATATGTATTTTATTTGCCTTTACGGTTTTCCTTACAATAGAGAAAAGACCGTTTTGTATATTTGAATTCTCACATAAAAATTAATTAAACACACAAGATATGGATCATACATGGTTTGAAATGAAGGATCTAAGAAAAAGAAAATTGGATAATTCCGTATGGGTATCATTAAGATCCCAAAAATCTGTTCAAAATGATATAGCCTTTGGAAAAAATGGCTACAAAGAAGACTTTACGGGTCATGGAACTTTAATGATTTCTGTGGATCAAAGAGAAAGTGCTGAACAATTATCATGGAGTGATGTGGGAATAGGTCATTCAGTAGGGTTAAATTTTGTATATGAAAATTATTCACAGTCTGATTTATATGAAGGTGAGAATGTAAAGGGCATTCATTTAGTATTAGACCAGACTTTCGACAATAATTACGATAATCATGAGTGGCATTTGCATCAGGACCTAGTAATAAATTTGGGTTTAAAGAGAGAGGTGATGTTTGGGTCTGCCCTAGACAGGGTTATACCGAAGTAGCAAAACTGGAAAGAAATGAAGAGAGTGAACCTGTCAATCTGCAAATAAAAAATCAATTTTTAAAAGATTACTTAGCTGCAAGGAATTCTGGCTTGTATGTCACCTCCTTTTTCAGCAGGGATGCAATATTGGAAACTAAGCCCCCACTGCCTTGGGATAAAGATTCCGCACAATCTAAAAATGGTAAAGACATCTGGGAATTTAACATCTTAGAAATACATGAAGGAGGGTTTGCATTTGGAGAAAAAATTGCCATATCCCATGCTAGTAGAACAGATGTTGATGAAAATGATGATGTACCTGATATGACAGCATTTCCTACGAACGAAAATGTGAAATCGGAATATTATGAAAAAAACTTTGCAGGAAAAAAATTATACCGTTTAATAGCGGAACTATGGAAATATGAATGGATCAATCCAGCTGCCAACAGCCCAATTACTTTAGGACATGAGGACAATATAGATTTTTACTATATAGTTGACGTTATCGGTAATAAAGAGACGGGTAATCAATTAAAACAAGGCGGAAAGTGGTTATGGTTCAAACCTGAATTAGCCTCACATATATTATCGATACGTGGGAGTTCTTTAGATTGGTATACAAGGGACACAGGAAAACTTTCCTGTTCACCGTCTTGGAATATACACTTTGGTGTCAATGAGATAGGTTTAATTACTGTTTATGCAAAAGACATCGGGAGGCTACCGTCTTGGCAGCAACAGATTTGGTCATCGCACAACGTTGCTCCTGAAGGTGGAATTGGCAAAGAGTTGTACGCCTCGCAAGTGAAAGCAGAGCCCGCAAGCACACATGCACCAGAACGATTTCTAAAAAGAGTAATTAATGAAATAAATGAAGCATTTGAAAAACAGTTTAATTTAAAGTTTTTTAGAGGACATCACTCTGTCGAAGAAATTATAGCTACAATAAATAGATTCCGAGCAGTTGACGACAAAGGGCTGTTTTCTCTGGCTAAGGATATTGCTAGAATTATAATCGATGATATTGATATAGAATCCCTTCAAAAAATAGCTATTCCCCCAAAGGGTACTAAATGGGGTTCATTAAAAACTCTTGAAAATCTGCTAGCAGTAAAAATTCCAAAAGAAAAAGCAAGAGAAATTACCGCGCCTCTTGTTGGAGTCTATGAACTGAGACATGGAGATGCTCATTTACCAAGTAGTGAGATCAATAATGCCTTTGATTTAATTTCAGTTGATAGGACTTCGCCTTCTGTGATCCAGGGTTATCAAATACTCTTCGCTTGTGTAAATAATTTACATATTATCTTAAACATAATCCAAAACTGGATAGATATTGAAGTTGAAAAATAATAGAGTTAACAATATTTTAATGTACCACTTAAGTAGCTTCGAAACATAGCAGAGATCAAACCAAAACCAAAACAAAAAAAACATAACAATCAATCACATACATTCAAAACCTTTTCTAAATACTCAAAAAATTGGTTCGATTTTCCTACCAGCAAGTCATATTATCCATTTTATGTATTATTTAAGCTCTTTAACCGGAGCTGAAAATATAGATATTAATTTCCCGGCACTCCCACAGGTAGCATTTAAAAAGAGAGAAGAAAAATATGGCTTTACCAAGTCTTAATTTCATGTTATAAAACTGTTATCCATTCATATTCAACGACATTTTAAAAGCTAATTCAGTGATTTAAGAATATACAAATCCTGCAAATTGACTATTTGCAGGATTTGTATACCGATTTCGTAATGACTTATTCTGGAAATCACTAATGCGTAAGAAGGTTCAACAATACTTTTTCTTACTTAGCAAGACAAAAAAACTGAAAATAATAACCGAATCGAACCACTAAAATTTTAAACTTAAATATTTTTATATTATGGACATTAACACTATTGTGACAGCCGCAGGAACACTAGTAACAGTAATTCTTACATCTTTGGCAGCACCCTACATTTTAAATTTTCATCTGAAAAGGAAGTTCCAAAAACTACAGTACATGATCGATGCTTACCCCTTGTTACAAAATCTCCAAACTGACTTTAAGGATAAATTTATCGAGCCAGCCATACAAGAAAATATATTCTTTATAATTTCAGGATTCAGGACAAATTACAAAAGTATTCCTGCCTATAACGAGCTTAAAGATAAACTCGGAAACAATTTCGACTGGCCAATTATAAAAAGTGCAAAAGCACATCTGTCATTTAATGAATTAGGCAAACTCCATGTTAATCTTACTAAGACAACAATATATTTCAAAAAATTTTCGCTCTGTTTTGCAGTACTTTTAGCATTGCTTGGTTTTGCGATCTTGGTTTTCTGTAATTATGCCGAACTGAATATGTTTTCAAAATATCTAGTTCTCTATATTTTGGCCGGTATGGCTTTCCTTCTTGCCTATTTCGTGCTAGGAAGCATAACTTCAATCTTAGATGCAGGCATTATCTCAAAAAGATTGCAAAATTTTGAGAATGCCAACAACAACAACAACAACAACAACAACATGTAAATTCAAAAACCAAAATTGATCTAGATTTTATCATCCTGAAAGTGAATCACAATATTCCAACTCTTTTCTCATCTAATATTTTGATCACCAACCGATATTTTATCAATCGTTAAGATGTAAAACAATTATTCCAGCAAATCAAACTGACTTATAAGACAAAATCTTCCTGAAATGTGTTTGAAGAGCATCTTTTTAAATTTATACGTAAAGACAATATTTATATACTACTTATTTTCAACCACATAACTCTAAAACATTTTCTATATCAGCAAAAAAAGAGTTTGGATAGCGTCCTGCCAAGTTCACCAAAAGCCAAATGGCGCCACTTTAAGACAAGTGGCGCCGTTTTTTTATTCCATTGGATAGTACATTATTTCTAAATAAAAGAGATAAAAATTTCTTAAAATTTAACAATCTTTTCCATCTCCATTACTTATGATACTCTTCTTCTCTCACAGGTTGTAACCATTCTACCGAACCCTTCTTATTATCAGTGACTGCAATCTGAACGAAATATGAATTTTCACTTGCACCGTGCCAATGCTCAACATTTGCAGGACATTTGATAACATCTCCTTTATGTAAAATCTTTTTCGGCTGCCCTTTTTCCTGATAGTATCCTACCCCATCAGTTACAAGGATAATTTGTCCACCGGGATGAAGATGCCATTTAGTTCTCGCTCCGGGTTCAAAAGTTACATTACCCACACCCATATTAAGTGTCTGTTCGTCCTGTCCCAGCATTTGCAGCCAAACGTTGCCTGTAAAATTGTTATTGGTTACTTTTTCCCCTTTAGGAAAAATATTAGTCCTTGCTCTTTCCAATGTGGATTTACTGCAACAGCTTGATACAATTAATATTGATAAAAGTAATGTAACTATTTGTTTCATATTTAAATATTTGATCTTAATTCTTTAATAAGAAGAAGGCTTGTTATAATTTGCCTTGCCACACCTAATATTAAAACTTTCAGCTTTTTATAGATTTTTTTCGAAAAATTCAGTCAGTTTTGTCACTGCTTTTTGAACATATTCAGGTCTCCAATACGTTTGGATATGTGTCGCACCATCAATGATAAATAGTTCCTTACCTTTTGCATTTACTGCTTTTGGAAATGCTTCATCTGTCATATATTTAGTATCTGCTTTGCTGCCTGTCATCATTAATAGAGGCTGATTGATCAGATCCATATTTTCGGCAGCATCCCAGGTCATTAAATCCAATAAATTACTGGTCGGATATAAAAATGTTGAATTGGGATGTGCATTGGTTCTGTAATAATAAATGTATCCTTCGCGATAAAGATCAGTCGTGATTTTTTCAATTTCTTCATCGGTAATGCTTGCCACACCGGAATAAAGAACTTCACCACCCACAGCTTCCTGTGCTCTTGCATCAGAAGCTTGTTTTAAACGTTCCTGAATTGTATTTAATCCTACATTCTGAAATCCGTTTTTTCGTACTTCACCAGAGTTAAACATACTTAAAGTAGCAACCGCTTTAAATCTTTTGTCAGATTGAGTGGCTTTCAAAGTATACCCTCCGCCACCGCAGATACCGAATGCACCGATTCGACTGGTATCAACTCCGGGATATTGGGAAATAAAATCTGCCATTCCGTGAATGTCTTCTGTTCTGTAAACAGGTTTATCGGTGTGACGAGGTTCTCCTCCACTTGCACCCTGATAAGATGCATCCGCAGCAATTGTAATATAACCAGCTTCCGCCAAACGCTGTGCATAAAGACCTGCTGTCTGTTCCTTAACACCTCCATTTGGATGTGCAACAGTGATTGCTGCATATTTTTTTGAAGGATCATAATTGGCAGGGGTGTAAACATTGGCTGCAATATCAATTCCATTCAATTTATATTTTACCGTATGGATATTCACTTTTCCTGATACATTTTCTGTGATCGCATCATCATAAACCAGTCCGAAAGGATTATTATGTTGGATTACTTCAATTTTTCCCATTTTTGGTTTTTTGGTTTGAGTATTATTTTTTGTTTGTGCATTAATATTAAAGCTTGTTGCCATAATTATTAATGCCGTTATTGACATTGTTATCTTTTCCATTTTTTTAATATTTAGCAACTTATTTTGATCTGTTTTTTAAAACCTGATCCAAAACCACTTTTGCTGCATTTGATTTTTCTTTATTAATAGTAGGGCTGATAACAGTAACAAATTCATTCAACTGCTGTGGTGACCATCCAACGTTTAATGAGATGCCTAAATGAGATTGCAACATTGGCTCAGCATCACCAATAGCACTGATTACAGAAATTGTCACCAATTCTCTTTGTGCATAAGTCAAAACATCCCTATCAAAAATATCAGCAAACAGATGTTCCTTTAGAAATGTATCTATTGTCGGTGCAAATGCTGAATAGCCCGAAAGTTTGTCTGGTTGCTTTGCTTGGGTAAGTTGACCAAGAATTTCCTTTCCTCGCTCATACTTATTGTTTTCATTATCAACAATAGAAGCTTCTTTTCCAACAACATCATTAATACCTTTTGCCTTTCTTTCATCAAGAACTTCCATAAAAGTCTGTAAACCTCTTATGCTTCTCGGAAAACCACAATAAGCATAAGTATGTACCAAAATTTCTTTTATTTCATTAATAGTCAGACCGGAATTAAGACCGGAATTTAAGCTCCCTTTTAATTCCTTTAATTTACCTTGTGCTGTAAATGAGGAAATGGCAATGGTACTTTTATCTTTTTCACTTAAATGATTACTTTGTGTTGTCAATTGTTGTGCTTTCATATCGGTTGTAAAAAGTGAAACACCTATTATTTGGATGATTAGAATGAAATACTTCAATTGTTTCATTATTTTACTTTTAAAGATTAATTCAACTGCTTTATTTAGACATTCCGATTCTTGTAAGCCATTCTTTCACTTTCTTTTCTGCCTCAACTTTTTTCTTTCCTTCCATTACGAATAAAATTCCATCACGTTCAATTCCTCCTTTTATGGTAAATCCTTCTAATATTTTACTATTTGGAACTAATTTTTTCACGGTTTCAAAACTGCTTCCGATTCCGTAACCTGCATTGGTATTGAATGGAATAATTGTTTTTCCTTTAAAACTATTCTGGCTCAAAAAACTTTTCATAGGAGGTGGCAACTGCATTCCCCAGGTTGGAAACCCTAAGAAGATCACGTCATATTTTTCAATATCTCTAATCTTTGTTTTAAGCGGAGGTAAAAAATTAGTTTCATTTTCTTTCGCCACCTGATCTACTATTGCTTTGTAATCTTCGGGATAAGAATTCTCTAATTCCAACTCAACTAAGGTTCCACTGACATTTTGATGAATGATGCCGGCAATTGTTTTTGTATTTTTTGTTCGTGATACATAGACAATCAATATATTTTTGTCTTTAGGCATTTCCTTTTTTTCAGCCATTGATATCTGAGCTCTTGAGCAAGATGATAATAGTAGAAGTACCGCACAAAACCATACACTATAATTTTTCAACTTTTCCATATATCAATTATTATTTAACAAAGTTCAGAAAATAGCAGTTTAAAATCGGTAGACAGATTACGGATAATGCAACCAATATTACTTATCCAAACCTTTCTCTTTCAACCATTTTGATAATAATCCTGCAACTTCTACATTATTCAGATCAGACATTAGAAAATGGGTATTTCCTTTGATGCCCAATTCAGGAAGATGGACAATAGTAACATCACCACCGTGACTATTGACAACTTTTGCCCATTGTCTTGCAGTTGCTAAAACATTTCTCCAAAAATTTAGTGATGCTGCATTAGTTTCTTCAGTGGGAATATAATCCCCATAATAAACAACAATTGGGATTTTGGTCAGTTTCATAAATTCGTTCATCGGAACACCCTTTCCTCCTCTGTTCCCTTCAGGCTCTTCTCCTTCCGGAAAGGTGAATCCTCCGGGTTCATAGGCAACGACAGCTTTAATTTTTTCATTCTTAATGGCTGTTTTCCATCCAGGTGAACCTCCTGCCGAATGTGTGAAAAGAATCCCATTTCCGGATTTATCCATAACCGAAGACATTGCATTAACAATCGCTGCTTCATCTACATTTCCTGTATTAGGTGTCATCATACGGAAAAATTGATCCATAGAAATGCTGTCTTTTGGAAACTGAACGCCTTCATTGAATTTGGGGTAAAGACCAATTCGAAATTGGGTAAACCAAGTCTGGTCATCTGGCGTACCGCTAATCTGTCCGGGTTTTGTAGTCTGCCCGGACTCTCCACGACCTGGCTGATCGACAAGATAAACACTATAACCGTTTCTTAAAAATAGATTGGCAAAACCCTCTCTTCCGTCTGCTGTGGTCTGCCAGCTTCGTCTAGACTGTCCATAACCGTGCAGGAAAACCATCGAAAGTTTTTTAGGGTTTACAGGAATTTGGTAAAAAACATCCGCGTGATCTCCGTGCCTTGTTTGCCCTCCTTGAGGCACATTCCATGGTTTTAATGGATCGAAAACGCCTTCACTTTTGATCACCGAACCTCCGGCTGAGAAATTGCCTTGTGATGCAATAGTAATTGGTTTTTGTGCCACCTTATTTTGTGCCCTAACAAAAAAACTGGAGACTAAAATTAAGGTGATTAAGCTTAAATATTTTATTGTTTTATTTATCATTGCTCATTCTTTTAAAGTTAATTATCAATAATTTAGAAAAGAAAATCAATACACTTTTCTTTTGGTAAGAATAAAATATTACACTTGATTGATTTTAGTATATTCTTATTTTCCGACCCTTTCTTTTAAGTGCTGCGGATATCTTTCTCCAACAACTTTAATTACAGAAAGAGCATCTTCGATTTCAGATAAATCCTGAGAACTCAGTTTTAAATCAGCTCCGCCAATATTTTCTTTTAAACGATGTAATTTGGTAGTGCCCGGAATTGGAACAATAAAGCTCTTTTGAGCCAGCAACCAAGCTAAAGCAACCTGAGCAGGAGTAGCTTCTTTCTCCATTGCAATTGATTTTAATAAATCTACTAAGGCCTGGTTTGCCTTTCTGTTTTCTTCAGAGAATCTAGGCACAATATTTCTAAAATCTGAGTCCTCAAATTTTGTTTCTTCATTGATTGCTCCTGTTAAAAAACCTTTACCTAATGGACTGAACGGAACAAATCCGATTCCTAATTCTTCCAATGTAGGAATGATTTCTTTTTCAGGTTCACGGTAAAACAAAGAATATTCACTTTGTAAAGCGGTTACGGATTGTACTGCGTGTGCTCTGCGAATCGTTTCCACGCCAGCTTCCGAAAGACCAAAATGCTTGACCTTGCCTTCAGTAATTAAATCTTTAACAGTTCCCGCAACATCTTCAATCGGGACATTCGGATCAACTCTATGCTGATAAAACAAATCGATATAATCTGTCTGTAGTCTTTTCAAAGAATCTTCTACCACTTTTGTGATTCTTGCAGCGCTGCTGTCTAAGCCCTTTGTAGAATCTCCATCTTCAAATCCGAATTTGGTGGCAATTACAACATCTTTTCTAAAGAGTTTCAATGCTTCTCCAACTAATGCTTCGTTAGTGAATGGGCCATAACATTCAGCTGTATCAAAAAAAGTTACGCCATTTTCAAAAGCGGTTCTTATTAACTGAATCGCTTCCTGTTTTTCGGTTACTTTTCCATAACCAAAACTTAATCCCATACATCCTAATCCTAATGCGGAAATCTCTAATTTGTTATTTCCTAATAATCTTTTTTCCATTTTTACTAAATTTTATTTTGTTTTTAAAGGCGCTTCCACATCGGAAAATTGCTGTACAAAAGGTGATATTCCTTCTGACAATTTATGATCAATTGTATTTGCTTTAAGTATGGAATTGAAAGTTTGCAATGTACTTCCAACGGCTGCTAAACCAGCTGTCTTTATTATATCTCTTCTATTCATTTGATCATATTTTTACTGATGAAATTTGATTAAAAGTCCAATTTTCTTTCACTAAGCCATTTAACCATATTAGGATCTCTATGGTCAAAGAAAAGACTGGAAGTAGTATCTAAAGTGGCGATAGCATTCATATCTTCAGAAGAAAGTTCAAAATCGAAAATGTTGAAATTTTCAGCCATCCTTTCTTTTCTTACCGATTTTGGAATAACGATAACATTTCTGCTTGTTAACCAGTTCAAAATCACCTGAGCTACAGATTTGTTATATTTTTCTGCGATTGTTTTTAAAACTTCATTATTAAAAATATCATTCTTTCCTTCTGCAAAAGGTCCCCAGGATTCTATCTGTACATTATTTTCAATTAAGAATTTTTGTGTTTCAGCCTGTTGATGGAAAGGATGAGTCTCGATTTGATTGATCACCGGTGTAAATCCACTGTTGGCAATTAAATCTGCGATCCTGTCCGGATGAAAATTGGAAACACCTATAGCCCTTACTTTTCCTTGTTTATACAATTCCTGCATTGCTCTCCAAGAACCAAATACATCTCCATAAGGTTGATGAATAAGATATAAATCCAGATAATTCAACTGAAGTTTTTTCAATGATGTTTCAAAAGCTTTTAATGTATTTTCATATCCAGCATCCTGCACCCAAAGCTTTGTTGTTATAAATAAATCTTCTCTTGCAACCTGGCTGGCTTTGATCGCATTACCAACAGCTTGCTCGTTTCCATAAGATGCAGCAGTATCTATTAATCTATATCCAGTGTCGATAGCATCAATAACAGCTTTTTCACATTCCGCAGGATCCGGTACCTGAAATACTCCAAATCCTAAAATTGGCATTTTTAATCCGTTGTTTAATATTACTTTTTTCATTTTTGATTTAATTTAAATTATTGCTTCATAAAGAAGTTAATATTCTTTATTAACTTGTTATTGCAAATTTCCAACCTATTGACAAACATATTGGTAGACAGATTACGGAATTGATAACCAATATTACTGTTCTGACTCTGATTGTAAAAAAGAGGTTATTTTTATCTTTAGATTTGCATTAGAAAATGATACAGCAATGAGCAATTCCATCAATTTTGAGACAGTGGATGATTATAATCAATTTAATAATCACGAAACTTTACATCCTTTGGTAAGTGTGATAGATTTTTCAAAAGCGCATAAAAGGACCGGGTCTAAAATGTACTTTAATCTGTACTGTATTTTTTTAAAAGATGTGAAATGCGGTGACCTCAAGTACGGTCGGGCAACTTATGATTACCAGGAAGGAACGTTGGTTTTTGTTTCTCCGGGACAAATTGTTGATGTAGAAAATAAAATTGACATCTATCAGCCTTTGGGACACGGATTAGTTTTTCATCCGGATTTAATCAAGGGAACTTCTTTAGCTAAAAGTATTTCTGAATACGGTTTCTTCGGATATCAAACCAATGAAGCATTACACCTCTCTAAAAAAGAGCAGCAAATGGTTTTGGAAATGTTCGCTGATATTCAATCTGAATTGAGCCGACCAGTAGATAAACACAGTAAAAAAGTCATCACATCAAATATTGAGCTTTTTCTTAATCATTGTGACCGTTTTTATGACCGTCAGTTTATTACGCGAGAAAATGTGAATAAAGGTATTTTAGAAAAATTTGAAGAATTATTAAACACCTACTTTTCATCTGAGAAACCTAATACCGTAGGGCTTCCATCTGTGGCTTATTGTGCAGATGAATTACATTTTTCAGCCAACTATTTTGGAGATCTGATTAAGAAAGAAACAGGAAAAACTGCACAGGAATATATTCAGAATAAAATTATTGATGTTGCCAAGGAAAGAGTTTTCAACATTGATAAATCTATTGCTCAGATTGCTTACGAATTAGGATTTAAATATCCACAGCATTTTATCAGACTTTTCAAGCAGAGAACGGGTGTCACTCCTAATGAATATAGAAGTTTGAATTAAATATGAGCTCCTATCCTTAAAATTCTATCAAGATCTTCTAGAAATTGGTTCGAGGTTAATACTGTCAAGTACTTAAAAGAGACAACTATTTTAGTTGTCTTTTTTTTTATTTACAAATATCTTCTTATCAAATTTTTACAATCTAATTTTTTGTGTTCGACATTTTTAAACGTAAAATGCTTATTCTGTTTGAAATAAACAGTCTGAAATTGCCACAATAGGTTTATAATCTACAATTATTAAGTGTTCGAAATCTCCTTACGGTTAGATCTTTTTCTCTCTTTTGACTTATTGAAGTTTTTTGCTACTAAGTATAGTAGTTCTAATATAATTTTAGCTTCGTTATCATTTACCTGAACTCCATTTTTGGACAAAATAATAATTGCTTGTTACACTTAGAAATTCTTCAATGTACTATGTACTAGATATAGCTTTATGTAAGACATCGCTTTTACTATTAGATATAAGCAACATAGATCAAATTTAGACATATATTTTGATATGGTACATTGAAAAATATATAGTTTTCTAATTTAAAATAAAAACAGCGTACCATATAAATGTGCACGCTGAATTTTTTCAATTTTAGTAAATCTACTTTAGTAGAAATTAATTTATATTATCTATTTCTTAATAAATTTAACTGATTTCACTATATTGCCAGCCCCAACAACTTTAATTATGTAAACTCCTGATTGTAAGTCAGAAAAATTCAAAACCCCTTTAAAATCATTGATTTCCTTAGTTAGTATAAGCTGACCTGAAATAGTAAAAACCGTAACAGAGATAATTTTTTCATCTGATGAAACAGTCAAGTAATCTTGTACAGGATTGGGGTATACCTTCAGATTACTTGAGATTGATGATATTTCCTGAGATTGTAAATTTCCAGTGACACAAGAGATTGGAAGTAAAATTGTTCTTCCAATATTGGTAGTACCGTTACCTAATTGCCCCTCCGAATTCCACCCTGTTACAGATAAAATTCCATCATTTGCTATAGTATATGTATTATAATCGCTTAATGACACGCTCTTCCTATCGCCAGACGTTCCTATCTGCACAGGATTTCTTCTACGTACTACCGTACCATCTCCTAACGTTCCATTTCCGTTTGCTCCCCAAGCCCACAATGTACCATCATTTTTAATGGCTGCTGATGAAAAACTTGATGTTTCAACAAGTTTCCAGTTTGTGGCTGTCCCCACCGGATAAGGGCTGGCACTTGAACCTAATCCTGTTCCCAATGATGAACCTGAAGTTCCTTCTATTCCCAATTGCGAATGAATATTGCTTCCCCATCCATAAAGGGTTCCATCTGTTTTTATTGCCAATGAATGACTACCTTTGGCAGCAATACTTTTCCAAGTTGTCCCTGTGAGTATCTGTACAGGAGTAGTTTTATTCGTCGTAGAGCCAATTCCTAACTGCCCACTGTAATTTTCACCCCAAGCCCAAATAGTTCCATCTGTTTTTAAAGCTAAAGCATGATTATCTCCCGCGGTGACAGTTTTCCAATTCGTTAGGGTTCCAATCTGTGTAGGAACATTCTTATCATAAGTAGTTCCATTTCCAAACTGACCATAGGTATTACGACCCCAAGCCCATAAAGTTCCATTGGCCTTTACTGCTATAGTAAAATATGATCCTACGGCAACACTTACCCAATCTGTGGCCATTCCTATTTTTACCGGGATTATCTTGTCAATAGTATTACCAGTTCCAAGTTGTCCAAAATTGTTACGCCCCCAGACCCAAAGTGTTCCATCTGTTTTAATCGCTGCAACATGTTGATCTCCGGCAGACATTTTCCAGATGTTTGAAATTTCAACTTGCACTGGAGCCGTTCTATTTATTGTAGTTCCGTCTCCTAATTGGCCAAATTCATTTTTACCCCAAGACCATGTTGTACCATCTGACTTCACGGCTATTGCATAGGTAGAACCGCCAGCAACGACATTCCAGCAGCCGGAATCGGCAAGTGTAGTAAATGTTCCTCCATAAACCCAACGGCTTTGGCTGGAACCACAATGAGATGCCACCCAATAGTAGTAAGTAGTATTCGGTGTTAAGTTTGTTAAATTAGCCGTATTTGATAAAGTAGTACCATCTATACCTCCCACAATCTGATTTGTACTGTAAGCATACATATAACCGTTAGCAGGTGCCGTTGTAGCCCCTGCCCAATTAATGGTAGCAGTTGTAGAAGCGATGTTTGCAACAGAAAGTTGAGTTGGAACACTGCAACTTGACGGACAAACAACAGCAGTGAAAGTATTTTTTTGAACAAGTGTATTATCTCCTAATTGACCACTACTGTTCAGCCCTGAAGCTCTTAAAGAACCTGCAAAATTTACTTCAAGACTGTGATTATTTCCAGCAGACACCAATAAACTGTTTGCAGAAGTACCTACTTGAGTAGGAGTATTTACCGTATTGCCGCTTGTACCGCTACCTAGCTGTCCATAAGCATTGTATCCCCATGACCAAAGAGTTCCATTTGTTTTAATTCCTAATGCGTGACTTGCTCCCGCACTAACGATATTCCAATTTGTAGCTGTTCCAATTTGTACTGGTGAATTACTGTTACTCAAAGTTCCATTTCCTAATTGCCCTGATTGATTCGATCCCCAACCCCAGAGAGTACCATTAGATTTTACAGCTAATGTATAGTAAGATCCTGCAGAAATTTTAAGCCAGTTTGTAGCTGTCCCCACTTGCTTTGGCGAAACATCATATATCGTTTGGACATTTGTTCCATTACCCAACTGCCCAGATGTATTGTTGCCCCACGTCCAAAGAGTTCCATCAGCTTTTATACCTACAGAGTGATCGCTACCTGCAGCAATTTTTACCCAATTTGTTGCTGTTCCTACTTTCCAGGGAATAGGTCTTAGAATATCTGACCCATCTCCCAGCTGCCCATAATCATTATTTCCCCAGGCCCAAAGGGTACCATCTGTTCTAAGTGCTAATGAGTGATTAGATCCTGCACTCACGTCTTTCCAGGTAGTAACCGTACCGATTTGTGTCGGAACAATCCTGTTGGCGTTAGTATAATCTCCTAATTTACTACTTGAGTTATCTCCCCAAGCCCAAAGGGTACCATCGTTTTTAATAGCCAATACATGACTGCTTCCTGCGCTCACGGTCTTCCAATTGCTCGCTGTACCTATTTGAACTGCAGCATTTCTTGCAATTGCTCCTCCATCTCCTAATTGGCTGTAGTTATCATTTCCCCAAGTCCATAAAGTTCCGTCTGTTTTTATTCCTACAGAATAAGAAGATCCGGTACTGATAACGTCCCAGCAACCTCCAATGTTTTGTGGCGTTGCTTTTACTAATCCATTTTGAGAATAACCTATCCAAACAGTACTTGTATTTTGGGTTTTAAGTGTTGTTAAAATATTGTTTGGAAGGTTTGAATTTGAAGAAGTATAAATTATACAATCGCTAAAATTCTGCAATCCACTTCCACCCAGTGCAATCCACTCTCTACCGCTGTTGTCAACATCAAGAGCATTTAAAGTGCTTCCTCCAAGACAAGAATTACTTTGAGTGTAACTACTAAGTAAAGTTCCAGAATTTGTATACGTCAACATACCATCAATACCTTCAACATATACTTTCGTACCTGAGGCATTTAATAGTTTTTTCACATTCTGCCCAATAAATGTAAAGTCAGTTCCATTAAATTTATACAATGTATTGTTATTTGTAACCCAAACTCCGTTGTTGCTGTCAACCTTTAAAGAATTTATGTTTGGAAGTGAAGAATAGGTAGTCCAAGTAGTACCCGTAAATTTAGTAAGTCCCTCTGATGTGATCACCCATAAATTATTGGCACCATCTACTGCGATACCCTTAATTGCATTATTGGGTAGTCCTGAATTTGAGGCAGTATAATTACTCCAAGTCGTTCCGTTCAATAAAATAATCCCGTTGTTTTGCGATGCCATCCATTTTCTTTGTAAACCATCGATTTCTATTTCCAGGATAGCATTGGACATAATACCTGAATTGCTTGTATTATAATTTGTAAATGCAGTTCCATTGAATGTTGAAACACCATTGTTTGTTGATAACCATAGCAAACCGTTATTATCAATTTCAATGTCCCTGACATTATTGCTGCCGATTCCTGAATTTGAGGTATTATAAATCTCAGATGAGTATTGCCCAAAGGCAGTTACAGAAAGGAAAATAAGCAACATTAAGTAAATTTTTCTCATGTTGAATTTATTTTAAAAAGTTTTAAATGTTTAATTGATAGCAACCGCTAAAAAATGTAATTAGGTGCTTTCTTAGAGTAAAAAAGCAAAATTGTATTACAGGAAAAGAAAGAATTATTTTAATGCAGCTGTTTTAATTTAATAAAATTTATTAAGTATTTCATGGAGTATTAGTTTAGTTTATGGATGAATAATAATTATATTATGAATTTTTTTTATTGCTTGCAAAAATATACTTTTTGCGCAAACTACCAAAGACTTAAAGTAATCTATCAAAACAAAATGAATTTTGTAATTCTTTTTTAATTTGGCTCAATCCAATCAAATCATCGATAAAAGTGTTTGAAGATACGCTCGTCAAGGTCACCAACGACAATATGCGCAAATTTAGGATAATTTGCGCATATTCTTTTTCACATAATTCATAATCAATTAGTTAAATTTCATCAAATTAAGACTTTTATTACAAAAGTGTCAATTCAAAAAAACTTAGTTGATTCCAAATACAATACAACAACACTGAAAATCAATTAGCTAATATAAAATTAATGAAAGTTGAAAACTTTACCTTCGATGACCTAACAGGATTTGAACACCAAAAATTTACTAAAAAAACTATATATTTTTAGCTGAATTGTTTCAATTGTTGTTCAAAAACAAACAAGGAAATTTTCTTTAGAAAATGGTTTATTTTCTTTTACGTTTGGTGCCATAATTAATTTTAATGATTAACTGTAATTTATTTGACTTGTATAAGTCCGAAAGAGTATTATTTATCAAGTTCTTTCGCAACAACTTCTGCCATTTCTTTTGAACTGAATGGATTTTGTCCTGTAATCAGGTTCCCATCCACTATAACATTTGAGGTCATGGGGATAAATGCTTTTTTCAGATGTGCATCACGCTCAACAATTGAAGCTTCAAGATTAAAAGGAACTTCTCTTTTTCTTCTTGCGATGGTTTCCTCAAACCAGTCGAATCCTGTCATTGATTTTCCTGTAATCAGATAGGTACCATCAGAAAGCTTCACATTAATCAATCCTCCCACACCGTGGCAGATAGCAGCAACTATTTTTCCACTTTCGTACTGTCTTCTGACGATATTTTGCATCATAACATCATCTGGAAAATCATACATTGTTGCATGACCACCTGCGAGATATACACAATCAAAATCTTCATTTTGAACTTCCAGTAAACTCTTTGAATGATTGAGTTCGCTCATAAAAGCAGGGTTTTCATAGTATGATCTTGAAATTTTATCCAATACAAGAGGCTTTAAACTCTCAGGATCAATAGGTACATCTCCACCTTTAGGACTTGCAATGGTGACCACCCATTTCTTTTCCTTTGCTGTGTGGTAGATATGGGTAAGCTCACTCAACCACAGGCCGGTTTCTAAACCACTTTCATAATGCCCGATATTGGTTACAATCAGAAGGATTTTTTTCATTTTTTATTTCATTTTTTCTATTATTTAAAGTTAATAATAAACGAATGGGTGTAAGTAACCCAATCAAGGAAGATTGTAACCGAATCTCTGCTAAGAAAAATAATTAGAATTACTGCCTAATTTCTTGATTATCTCTCAATATATATTTCATTAAATGGCATCTTGCAACGTTGACCCCAAATTCCTTCATTTCCTTTTCTGATTCCACAGGAGATAACCATATTAACCTCAGCGCCCCGGGGTAATTTCAGCACCTTTTTCAATTGTCCTGAATATCCCTATAGTCCCGGTCAATAACTTTCTGAAACCGCCCAGTATGCCATAGAAGCGCCCATATAATAAAGACATGATCTTGTAATAGTAAAGCTCCCTGTCTTTAGTTCTTTTTTCCTGTTTCTCAACCGGACTGAATAGAAGTACTAATAGGATTATGGTTAGGGATGATCAAAATCTGTAAATTGATTATGGTTTTCCATAGCTACCTCGAATTACACAATCATTGCTGCATTTAAAATTAAGTGATCAGAAATTCCCATTTCTTTTCAAAAAGCTTTTTCAGTTGATCCAGTTCATTATAGTACATAGTATTTTTCCGTGTTCCAAAGTATAGTGTATTTTCCAAGACGTGTTTCCCCTCCCACACTAATTTAATTTTACCAGAATCCAAACCTTCGCAGCAAAGGAAATCAGGTACTATAGAAAAGCCTTCATTATCGCTCAAACAGCGGATAATAGAATTAATATTAGGTACAATATAGTTCGGGCTGAAGTCCGGGTGCTCATTAAAGTTTTTTGACCAGAAATTTTTCAGCTGCTCCATATCACCTGCTGTACTGTACCAGAGTTGTTGCTTTAAGAAATCCCTTGCTGCCGAAAGATTCCCACATCCCAACTGAAATTGCAGTTCTGATATATCCGTTTTATTTCCAGCTATAAGCACAATTCGTTCTTTGGAGAAAGCCTCATAAATAAGGTTCTGCTGATTTCCCTTCTGTGGTGTGACAATCAAATCGAGCAATCCGCTGTCCAGATCAGCCTGCATTTGTGGATATAGTCCAAATTTAATAATAAGATTAAATGGAAGTTGTGCGACATGTTCTTCAAGGGTGTACTGAAAATTCTCAAAGCACATTCCGATGCTTATGGTTATCCGTTCCGGCTGCGAACGTCTATGAAAAAGCTGTTCCGCACTTTCCATCCGCTGCAGAGCCTCCAGTACAAAATTGTAAAGAATTTTAGCTTTTTCGGTGGGAACCATCTTCCGCGGTGATCGGTCAAAGAGCTTATATCCTGCATACGCTTCGAGTGAATTGAGATGCAGGCTGACACCAGGTTGTGATAGGTATAGTTCTTGTGCAGCAGCTGTAAGTGTCCCTGTTTCATATATCGCTCTAAAAGTTCTGAGCCATTCCAGATTCCATTGCATATCTATAAGTATTATAATACAAATATACTATTTAAGCTATTTTAAGAATAGAAAAATGTAACAGAAATTTACAGTGTCAATGTTGATAAATATTTTAGCTTCAGATAATGGATAAATCTTATCTGTCTACCCATTTTACCAACAATACCATCAATAAATTTTAAATACTCATACTCATGAACAGAAGAGATTTTATTACGAAAACTTCATTAGGTGCGTCTGCAATAGCTATTCCCGGGATAGTTGGAGCAGTAGAAAATACATCTGAACCTAAGATCCAAGATTCCACAAAAAGTTTTTGGCCAAATGGAGCCAGGCTTGCCATTTCAATTTCCCTACAGTTTGAAGCCGGCGGTCAACCCATTTCAGGCGCAAGTGGACTTATCCCTGAACCGATCAAAAAAGGATATCCAGACCTGGCAACAAATTCATATTTCGATTATGGCGTACAGGAAGGTATTCCGAGAATGCTTGATTTGTTTGACAAATACGGTGTCAAAGCAACTTCGTTCATGGTCGGAAAAGCGGTGGACAATCATCCAGAACTCGCACGTGAAATTGTCACACGTGGGCATGAACCTGCTGCTCATGGAAAAGAATGGGCATGGCAGTATAATATGTCGAAAGATGAGGAACGCGAATGGATACGCAGCGTGAAGCAGTCCATTGAAAAAGTAACGGGCGTAACCCCTTTAGGATATGACTGCTACTGGATGCGGGGAAGCGTACATACCCTGAGCCTCCTTCAGGAACTGGGCTTTATTTATCACAACAATGATCTGAGCCGCGATGAACCCTACATACAACAGCTTAACGGCAAGCCCTTTGTGACCATGCCCTACACCATACACATGAACGATATCGGCTCATTTGACTTTCCGGGATTTTCTCCCGCTGACTATGAGCAACAGCTAAAAGATGAATTTGACCAGCTTTACGAGGAAGCGGCAACACGCAGACGCATGATGCTAATTAGTTTCCATGACCGTATATCAGGCCATGCCTCACGTATCCGTGTAATCGAACGTTTTTTTAAATATGTAGCTCAACATGACGGAATATGGTATGCCACCAAAGGAGAACTGGCAAAACATGCGCTGGCAACCCCTGATACCACACCAATGGTAAAACGGGATGTTGCTGAAAAAAGCGGGCTGGCCGGTAATACAAATCTCTAATTTTAAAACTTGTCAACATGAAGAATATAATTGTATTGATCATATTTATCGGGAGCTTATTCGCCACGGCAAAAGGACAGAGTCTCCAAAAAACACCAGCTCCAAAAATTGTCCATATCGTCCTTTTCAAATTTAAGAAAAGTACATCTTCTGAGCAGATTAAGGACCTAAAAGATGAAATACTTAAGCAAAAGAACACTGTTGCTGGGCTCTTGGAAATCTCATTCGGACTAGATTTTACAGGAAGAGCTAAAGATTTTAGCTATGCCGAGACCGCAGTATTCAAGGACCGTAAGTCACTGGATGAATTCAATCGATCAGATTATCACAAACAACTGATTATAAAACAAATTAAGCCTATACTTGAAGATATCCTGGTATTGGATTATGAACAATAAATAAAAAGATTTCAACTGATTTTTCATAAAAAAGCCAGTCTGATAGCATACAAAACATTAAAAAATGAAATACACAATAATAACTTTTTTAGTGGCAGCATTCATTGCGCAAACCACTATCGTAAAGGCCCAAAAAAATCGATTTGACGCAGAAAGACTGACAAGAATCGACACTGTGGTCAATAAACATATAGCCGCATCCCACATTCCGGGTGCATCGGTGCTTATTATCAAGAATGGAGAGGTAGTGTACCAAAAGGCATTTGGCTATGCTGATGTGGAAAAAAGAACCCAAATGAAGACTGATGCTATTTTTAGAATTGCCTCCCAATCCAAAGCAATCACAAGCCTTGCTGTAATGATATTATGGGAAAGGGGGAAATTCCAGCTGGATGATCCGATTTCAAAATATATTATGGCATTTAAGGACCCAAAAGTTTTAATTAAGTATAATGCCAAGGATGGAAGCTATACCACAAGACCAGCCAGTAGGGAAATAACTGTAAGAGATCTTTTAAGACATACCTCCGGCATCGCCTATCCCGCCATTTTCAGTGACCCTACGATGTGGAGTCTATATGAAAAGACTGCCATTCCCTCAGGTATTGGAACAATGGCATCGACTGTTGGCGATAAGATGAAATTATTAGCGAGATTACCATTGCAGCATGATCCGGGTGAGCGCTTTACCTACGGGCTCAATATAGATCTGCTCGGATACCTGATTGAGATATGGAGCGGAGAACCTCTGGATCAGTTTTTAATGAAAAATGTCCTGATTCCGATGGAGATGAATGACACTTATTTTCATATTCCTGAAAAGAAACAGGGCCGGCTGGTCAGCCTATACGAGACGACAACGGAGAATAAGCTGATTAAAGTGAATCATCCCATTTATGAAGGTGTCAATGCGGACTTCCCTAAGATGCAAGGAACCTATTTATCGGGTGGCGCGGGTCTAAGTTCCACAGCGGGCGACTTGGCTAAATTTTACTCTCTTTTTCTAAATAAAGGTCTCTACAAGGGAAAAAGGATCATTAGTCCCAGCACAGTTGAACTAATGCTTACCAATCAATTAGGTGATCAGGTCGCTATATCTCCTTTGCCTCCGCAGCCGGAAAACTTTCAGTTCACGCTGGGTGGATTTGCACTGGTTACCGAAAAGAATGCCTACCTCTCTCCAAGAAGTATAGGCTCCTTCGGATGGGGAGGTGCATTCAATACACATGGCTGGGCAGACCCAAAAGAAGGAATCATAGCACTACTCATGACCCAGGAATACCTTTCGCCCTGGTATTCTATTGGTGAGGATTTTCAGACTGCTATTTACCAAGCTATCACAAATTAGCTTTACACAATATCACTATTTGTTTCCTATGGATTCTGAATTTAGTTTAAAGCCAAAAACCGCCCACCTATCATTTTATGGGTAGTCTACTATTTTTAATTTTAATACCCTTGGTTCACAAATGGAAAAAGTTGTATTTAGCAATCAAATGCATTAAATAAATTACATTCACAATTAGAAAAACGTAGACGATTATTAATCAAGAAATTAAAAATCACCACCATAACTTTGTATCCGCAGCGTACAAAAGCAGTATTGATTTTTCAAACTTCAAATTATCTATTAAATACATTAAAATTCGATCAATATCGGCAAGAAATTGGTTCGAAGATAATCCTGTCGAGGTCACTGAAAGAGACAACTATTTATTAGTTGTCTCTTTTTATTCCTAAAAATCTCTTTACCAAACTTTACAATCTGACCTTTTGTGTTCAATATTGTAAGCCTAAATACTTGATCTTTTAAAATAAAACTTCTTAAATAGCCTAATAATAATTTTTGATACAATAAAAAAATCCCGCATTAACGGGATTTTAGTCTATTATACTTTAGTTTACTTTATCTCTACAGGAACTGAGATTTTATCCCAATCCATTGTGAATCCGTTACTGTTTATTTTATAAACTAAATTTTCCTGTCTGGCTGGTAAAGCTTTTGTTTTTACATCAACGCGTAAAGCATCTTTTGCTTCTTCGTATTTAAAAGCACCCCATTGTTTTGGCTCCTTATTAAAAATCGCTGTCCAGGTTCCGGATTCTTTAGGGATTAGGAAAAAGCTGTATTTGCCTGCAGGCAGCGGTTTACCCTGAACGGTAATGTCTTTATCCGTTTCGAAGGTGGTTGCTTCATTGGCACCCGCACGCCAAACTTTATTATAAGCTTCTAAACCGCCCCATATGGTACGCCCTTTTACAGAAGGGCTGCTATAGGCTATTGTAATGGTGGCATCTTTAATTTTTCCTGTGGCAGTAGCCGGAGGGCTGGCAGGTTTTTTAGTTTCCTGCGCAAAGGCATTCAGTGAAATGGTCATGGTTGCAACAAGGACGGCAGCAGATTTAATGATAGTTTTCATAATATTTTTGTTTGTTGTTGTTGGTTTACGAATTTACTGCTTTTGGCTTATAAAACACTAAACCGGTTGCCGAAAATATAAAGACTGTCGCTGCCTCCATCTTATCCTGGATTGGTATCAGCCCTCTCCTTTTCTTTCTCTGAAGGATAAGGTGGGCGGCATCCAGCATTTTGACCGTATGGATGTAGGGCATCACGATGTTGCTTTCCGGCAGGTTTTCATAGACGCCCATTGAGAAATAGACGATTCCGGACATAAAATAATCAAATTCTTTGAGGGTATATTCCCTGAATGCTTTTTTGAAAACCAGCAGAGGATTCCGGTATTCCTTCTCCGAAAGCAGGCCAAGAACTCCCGGGGAAATCTTCTCCTGTCGGGTATCAACCGTCCATTTTTTGTTCTTCAGCATGATGAGATAGCCTGCCCGGATCAACGACCTCATCGACTGATGAAACCGGAAGATCACCGCCGGATCTTCATGGATCCAGCTATTTCTCTTGACTGCATAATTCATAATGTTGCTGAGCCTTTCTTTGGAAGCATCCAGCTCATTGAACTGAAAGAAAGTTTCTATCAGCTGCAATCCGGAGCGCTTACCTGCCCAAAACTGAGGATCAAAATCTGTTTTTATCTTTTTCATGCGTTTGTATCTTTTGTTGTTGAAATTTTGCTTAACCATTAAGATTTTTTAAGCGATTAAGGCACATTAAGATCATACCTGAAGCTATTTATTCAGCGAACTGATTTATCCATCTTTGATGGATCTTAACTTTCTTAAAACCTTTATTTTTCTTAATGGTTTATATTTTTTCATGAGTTGTATTTTTCATTGATAAAATTTTGCTTAAACATTAAGATTTCTTAAGCGATTAAGGCACATTAAGATCATAGCTGAAGCTATTTATTCAGCGAACTGCTTTATCCATCTTTGATGGATCTTAGCTTCCTTAAAACCTTTATTTTTCTTAATGGTTTATATTTTTTCATGAGTTGTATTTTTCATTGAGAAAATTTTGCTTAAACATTAAGATTTTTTAAGCGATTAAGGCACATTAAGATCATAGCTGAAGCTATTCATTCAGCGAACTGCTTTATCCATCTTTGATGGATCTTAACTTTCCTTAAAACCTTCATTTTTCTAAATGGTTTATATTTTTTCATGAGTTGTATTTTTCATTGAGAAAATTTTGCTTAAACATTAAGATTTTTTAAGCGATTAAGACCCATTAAGATCATAGCTGAAGCTATTCATTCAGCGAAATGCTTTACCCATCTTTGATGGATCTTAACTTTCCTTAAAACCTTCATTTTTCTTAATGGTTTATATTTCTCCTTTATTCACGATAAAGTTTTCAGCATATGAGATATGCTGAGTTTTAATAGAAATAAATCTGTGTTCCCGTGAAAGCCCTGAAGCCGCAATGGATTGTACACTCCACTGTATCCTATCATGATACTTTATGTAGTGAAGCAGCTTAGAAAAAGATGATTGTAGAAAAGTAAAACAGCATGAAATAAAAACGGCATGGGACTCTACAATATCTGAACTAGAGGTACTGGTATACCCAACACACAGATAAGAGAGCCCACGCCTAGGTCGTGAGCTTCCTGCTTATCGTCTTGTGTGTTTAAAAATTACCAGTTTTTCTAGTACAAGATTCTAAGCAATAGCTTCTATTTTTCTTTGAAGTATCGCAAAGCTACCTTTTTTGTAGCTTATTGTACAAATATAGAAAAATTTTTGATTATTCGGATTTCAGTCCGATATTTTTATAAGAATATGTAATTTATTTGTTTTTATGACAGAAGCAAATAGAAAAATTGTTGAATTTATAAGGGATGAATGGGTTATTCCTGTGAACAATAACAGCAAATTTGCAGTAGATCATAATATAGATGAAAAGACTGTTCGAAGAATAAGGGATGATGAAAACTATCAAATTGCTCTTCTTACAATAATGCGAATTTGCCATGCTAGAAATATGACTCTTGCCAGCTTTTTCGAGATGGTTAGAATATAGATTTCAATAAAACCTATACACTCCTTAATATATAAATTTGAGCTGAGTTTAAATATTAACCAATCAAGACTATCTGTATTAGATAGTCTTGATTGGTTAATTTCATTAAGATTAGTTATGTAGATGAATTTGTAACAATCATTATTTAAGATCTATATTGTTCTATTATTGAATCCAATTTAGAAGAAAAACGTTCAAAATAATCATTATTAACATTTTCATTGTTTGCATTTTTCAAGAGTATCAACATGTCTCTAATAATATTTTTAATTGTTTTGGAATCTAGTTCTTTTTGCTTTGCATATAGTACTAACCATGTAATATAAAAATCTTGGTAAGATCTTCTAAACGATTTTGAATTTTTAACATTAAAAAAATCATTTATTTCTTCCTTTTTTTGATCAGAGTTAAATAATCCACCAAAATCATCTATTAATTTTTTTGTTTTATCAATACTTTTATTAAATAAATGTTTTTCTTCACTATTTTCATCCAACTTTGTCAGGAAATCTGTTATTGCAGACTTATTTTTAATTCTACAAGTAATCCTATCAATTCTTGGAAATAATCCCAACACTTTATTATATGATTCATTTTTATCTAGGTGATAAATTAAATATGACAAAATTGTTATTAATTCTTCATTTTCCATTCTATCAGTTCTTCCTTCTATTCTTTCCTTGCTATAAAACCATTGTATATTTTCATAGGTAACAGCTTTGATTTTACTTATAATTTCATTATCTACTGTAGAATTCCACATTTCAAAGGAATTATTATTAATCGGATAAGGTTTTTGATTCAATCTAATAAATAAATCTGTTGCCGAAAATTGGTCATTAAGGCTTTGTTCAATAATTATTTCATCTATAATAAAATCCAAAATTTTATCTTGTTCTAATGGTGATAAAGCCGAAAAATTCATTCCATTTTTATTCAATATTTTTAATCCTTTTAATTTAAAATTATTATTTATTGAATAAGTTAAAGCTCCATTTTCATTTACATATGCTCTTCCTAAAAAAGCAATAATAGATAATAATCGTTGTTGTCCATCTATAACTTCTTTAACATTGTCTTTCCTTTTAAATATAAATATTGGGGGTAAATTAATTCCTAAAAGAATACTTTCAATAATAGAAGATGCTTTTAGAACTGATATTTTTTCTTGACGCTGATATGATGGTCGTATAAGGTATTTATAAGACTTAACATCAGATAATATTTCTTCAATTGGTTTAGATACAGGTGAAGGTTTATTGATTCTTAAACTTGCTAATTTTTTTAGAACATCTTGCGCATCACTATCTGTTTGAAGTAAATTCTTTAATTCTTCATTAAATTCAGACTTCCTTATATATATTTCAAAATCGATATTAAATTTATTCTCAAAAAACGTGGCAATATTAGCAAATCTTTCCATTATATTTTTATAATAGTAAGCGCTATCTTCAGAATAAATAAGTTGATGTATTTGTAAATACTTTAGTAATTCATTTTGTATATCATTAGCATCTAGTATAACTCCTTCTTGTTCAGAGATTCTGATTCCCCACAACAATGCTTCATTCAAAAATCTATTTTTATGATCAAACTTATTTTTAATGAAAAAATTATTAATTTTAAAAAGTGTTTCAAGTTGCTTTATGTAGATGGAAAATTCAAAATCTAAATCTTCAATTGTATTGGTGAATGTTTCATATAATATTGACATTATTTCACTTCTTCTCGTTCCTCTGGCATATTGTGAAATAGGAAATTTTGAAAGAATAAATGATCGACGTAAAGCATCTATCATTTTCTCTATTAAATCTGCTGTATTATAGTCGTTTTCAAAGAAACATGTTTTAACATTTAGATAAAAATCGTCCTTTTCTAATTTCCTTTCAAATAATTTAGAAAGATAGTCCGTATCATATTTTGCAGCGTCGACCTCAACTGAAGTCAACGAAGTTATTCCAGTGTTATATCGTCTAAAAATTTCTTTCTTTATTTTGTCCTCTAACTTTTCATCAATTCCAACTATAACTTCAAATTCGAAAATTCTTATATTCGAATTCCAAAATATTTCTTTTACTTCATCACTTAATTTATTATATGTTTGCTTAGCCAAAGCTGGTAATGATAATAACCCTTTTTCAGTCAATGTAAAATCATTCTCAATGAATCTTTTTAAAGTTTCAAATCTTTGTCTTCCATCAATAACTTCAATACTGGTTCCGGACTTAAACAAGATTAGAGGAGGAATTTCAGTACCTAACAGAACACTTTCTATAAAAAAAGTTTGCTTTACATTATCCCAAACATAATTACGTTGATAATATGGTTTGTAATCGATTCGTCTTAAATTACGCTCGCTTAACAATGTCTTAATAGATAAAGTCCTAGGAGTAATTTTTAAACTTCCTTTAAATATATCTATAAAATTTTTTTCTATTAAATTACCCATATTATAAATCTTGTAAATTTTCAACTATAAATAAAAACTCTATTCTCTGATCAGTCTCAATAACAGATATATTTAACTCAGATTCTGTTGGTTTTTGAAACTTTGAAAAATATAATATCGTGTACAAATGTCGGCTAATTATTTTTTTTATTAATTCTTTAGTAATGTCTGTGTGGTTATTAAAATCATTCAAATCAAAAATCAAGGAAAATTTAAAATTATTACTGATTTCTAACTTAACTTCAATATTTAATCCTAGCAATTCGTAGGTAATAGACTTAAAGATATCAGTACTTGATTCAATGCTTGCAAAGTTTTTGAGACCATCAACAATAATATGTTCATTATTCTTTAAAAATTGCTCTAGTTTATATCTCTTTATTCCGACTAATTCACATTCAAACTCATATTTATCTAGTGTATTTAAGTGTTTAAATAACCCATATTTAATAACATAAGATCTAACTTTCAGCCCTAAGCTCGTATGGTAATTGTAGTACAACACAAGGAGTTCATCGTCTGATAATTGTGATCGTATAAGTTTGAAATATTCGCTTTTTTTGTATTCATCTATATTAGCAGAATCTACCAAAACCATTAGTCGATAAAGTGTTTTAAAATATGGAGAAAGTTTATCTTTATTTTCATTATAAACTTCAAGATACTTTTCACAAATTATATTAATAGATTTACCTATACTATCTTCATCTAATTGAGTTCCTTTTAGTTTTTCTGTTAATGTACCAAAATAATTTTTTGATGGGATCAAATGATTTAAAGAATTTTTCAATTCATTAAATATTGATAAATATGAAAAAAAACTAGTATCAAATTGTTGAGCTTTTGCTATTCCTGATTGCTCCTTCATTTCTCTATTCTGTAATTTGTAAAGGTTAGTCTGCTCCATAATTAGTTTTGTTTGTTCTTCATAAACTTTTCTCGTTTCAATAAGTTCTTCTTTTTGATTCTTAAATTCAATAACCTGTTGTTCCAGAGCATCAGTTTGTAATCCTAGATTTTGCTGATTTATATTGATGTCCTTTCTTTGTTCTTTCAATGCAACATAAAATAAAATCACCCCAGCCAAAGAAAATAAACTTCCAATAAAACCTCCAATAAAATCCCCAAACTGTCCCATAATAGCCTCATCGAAATACCATTCAAAGTACCAACTACCAAAAAGAATGTATAAAAGAATTGTAATTGCAATGGTTATTAAACCAAAAATGCTTAATATTTTACCTGTTTTTTCAGAAAAAAATGCCTCTTTTCCATCAGGTTGGTTTATTATATTACTCATATACTTTAATATAAAATGTAAGTGGTTAATTTTTTAAAATATCAAAAGAGTTCAAAGTTTAAATGGTACTTTGAATCAATTGTAAATCAATATAGACACATTCAAAATGTCTACTGGCAATACGAATTTAGAATACTTAGAAGAATCAAATAAGACATACTAAGCTATGTAATGATTATGGAATATTTGCTTGCATTTTTATTTAATTAGGGAATTATGATATATTAGTTTATTACAATATAAATTCTTTTTTATTTTTTAATTATATTCTATTAATAATAAAGTTAAAAAATATGCTCATTCAAGAACGGCGTAATTTAATGTTTTTTATTTATTAATTCAAAAAAATTGCTTTACGGAAATCCTTTTTTTATATACTAATAATTTTAGTATTGTTTCCAAATACTACTCTACTTTCTGAAGTCTCTTGATTTCGGAGCAAGTTTAATTGAAATAATCCTATAACCAACTCAAAGCATCACAACTTTACTCAACAAAAAAAATAAAAACCACCTATGTCTTCCTAATTGCACTCCTCGTAAGAAAGATATAATTAAACATACAAAACGTCGCTGCCGCCCCAAACGTATGCCATAAAAAGTGGGTTCCGAAACTGAACCATTCCCATTTATCAGCGATACGGAAGGTCAGTGCAAAAACAAACGACAATAAAGCAAAGCCTACCCATTTGCCGGCTTTCCATTGGGTATACATCAGGTATCTTAATACTGAGAAAAGCACCAATGAGGCCATGATTGCATAATTGACGTTGATAAAAAGAAAAGTGTTATATGCCAAAATCCAGTTCCTCAAAGCGAACATAAGTGCCAGATATCCCAGAACCATTGCAACCGCATAATACCATCTGGTGCTCTGGGCTATAAAATAAAATCCGGCAGACAGACAGAGTAACATAATGGGCAGCCAATCCATCATGATGAACACCGGCCATTGCCTGAAAGAATGGTAAATAGTTCCCCCAATGGCCCCAATATATAATAAAACCAGGCAATAGGTTAAAAAAGGATATTCTTTGAAATTACCCTTCATTTTAAGGGTCCAGAAAATGGCTATAGCTAAAAATAATACAGCGGTAATTGCATTCAACGGCTCAGGGAATAACTGCGCCATATCGGTTTCTTTATATAATAGGCCTCCGTCCGGAGGTAATAGGGGTATCGGCATTGTATTTTTATATTATATACTGATTACAGCTATGAAGACCCAGAGAAGGAGACAGAAAAGCGCTGAATTGCATAACCTCATTGAATCACAATCAAATTTTTTGTGATAGAATATTTACTGATTATACAGCCTGAGAATCTCCACCAATTCGGGTATGGATCGTATTTTCAGCTTCTCAAACAACCTGTTTTTGTAAGTGCTGATCGTTGATGAATGGAGATTCAGCTGATTAGAGATTTCTTTGAGGGGAAGACCTTCTGCAAGCTTACTGGCAATTTGTAACTCGCGGTCTGATAACGTTTCAATGGGAGAATTTTTGGCAGCACCAGTTAAAGATTCTAAAAAAATCGCTTCTTTTATATTATCACTCACATATCGGCCCTTATTGAGCATCGCCGTTAAAGCAGTTTCAATGACTTCACTGGAGCTTAGTTTGCTTAGATAGCCACCGGCACCCATTTTTAGATAACGCATTCCATACAGCTCTTCGTCCTGCGAAGAAAATATCAGAGTTTTTAATTCAGGTTGGTGAATTTTTATGTAATCTATTGCCTCCTGAACAGTACCATTAGGCATATTAACGTCCATAATGGCCAGATCGAATTCTTCTTTCTGAATTAATTTGTATAGCGATTTATAATCTTCTACTTCTGAAATGACGGCATCGGGTATTAACCGTTTGATTGTTTGTATCAAACCCATCCGGACGATACCATGATCATCTGCCACAACAATACGAATGTTTGCTTTTAAACCCATTATTCTATAAATTTATGTAAAAAAAGGGAAACCGTGGTACCTTTATTTTCAGCGGAAATGATCCGGATGTTTCCATGCAGTAAGGATATAAAATTTTTTACAATTTTCAAACTTAATCCAGCTCCTTTCTCGCCCGCAGTTCCCAGGAATACGGGATTACCATAAGTATAGATCGCAGGTAAATACTTCTCATGTATTCCCGTTCCGAAATCAATTACAGAAATTACAACCTGATCGCCTTCTGTAATTTCCTGCAAATAAATATCCTGCCCCGGAAAGGAATATTTGACCGCATTGTTAAAAATTTTGTCTAAAGCATATTTGAGCAACAGCCGATCGCTGGTAAGAAATGCATTGTGATCTCCTTTAAAATAAAATTTAATGTTTTTTTCTTTTAATCTGGCAGCGTATTTTTCTTCTAAATAGTGAAAGAGATCCATCACCATGATTTTAACGGGCTTAATGTTGAATTCCCCGTATTGTGTTTTTAACCAGGCAATGCTGTCCTGGGTAGTTTGCAGATTCTTCCGGGCATCGCGTTTTACCTGCGGCAACAACTTAAAAAAATCTTCCTCACTTATGGTCTTTTGCTCCAGCCCTTCTATAAGCCATAGAAAGTTTCCAAACAGTTCTTTTGAATCATGAGACAATATCGAGATCAGTCCGTTCTTGAAATTGATTTCGCTTTCCAGTCTTTCGATTTTCAATTGTAGTTCTTCGTTGATAAAATCATTCATAAATTCAGTATCATGGTTTTAGAAGCTGCTTGAATTATTTATTTTGAAAAAAGGCAGAAAAGGTTATATCATTTAAATTCAAATTAAAACATATAGTTCAGACCTTTCTTCCAGGAGCTGGCAAGTTATAAAAAATATCATATTAGTAAAAAGAAAAATTAAACAGGATTTATCCGAAATAATAAATCCCCTATTTTCTTTAACTAAAAACGGATTTATATGGCATAATATTCCGACAGGCTTCCACCTTGGTAAACTGTTTACTGGCATTACCGACAATGGGTAAAAGATGGAACATGGACAATATCAAGAGATAACTGATCAAATGATGTAAGATAAAAAATAACAGCCTGAAGCGTTAATAATTGATAGCCAGACTACAAAAATACATCTGCAAGTACTGAAAATAAAGGGTTTGATGGAGGAAAACTCATCAAAGGAAAAAAGGTTCCGGATAGAGATCCTTTAGGAAATCTTTTGGACAGTTTTGTGTTTTCGGCCAATTGTGGAGATGGAACCAGAGCCATAAAACATTGGTTGAAATGTACTCACAAAACGAAATACGGAAGCTTGAACACAGACTTACTCTTCCATAAAATACTCATGGTACAAAGCTCCATAATCTATCAATACCGTGCTGATCCTGCGATTGATTATTGCTATTAAAGCACTCCATAGGGAAGAGCTATTCAGAAAGTGTTGTTAAATGGCCGTAAAACTATAATAGACATTGATAGAGTAAGTGGTATTTTCCTTCCCTACCAAACTTTGGGCACCTGCAGGTGGTATGGTGTATCTTATGTTCAATCCCCGGTCCAGAACCGGCGCTCCGTTAAAAAGTATTTTTTGAGGAGTTTTGGATAAGGGAGCATTTACAGAACTTCCATCCACACCAATTTGTAATATATTGGAATTGATATTGGTCTGCAGACCGCCTTTCTTGAAGTAATTTTCGTCCGATTTTACATAGAGCTCAAAATTTTCATTATTGGACAGCATAATTTGGTTGGGAATCATTTGTGACTGGCCATCGGTGTAGTGGGCAGCGGTATTAAAATTGAAGTTTACATTACGCCCGGAACTTGGAATGGTAATCTCCGACAGAGGAAGTACCTTCAACTGAACAGCTGTATTTTGCAAGCTGTTTATTGAATTATCTGTACTTCCGGCATTGAAGTTCAATTCAAACGTATAAGTTCCGGCTTCAAAAAAGAAGTTTTTAAAATCTTCTGCAGACACATAAAGCTGAGGAATGAAGCTACTTCTGTTTCCGGCTACAACACTGAAATTAGCAGCGGAAAAATTCTGAAAATCGGCAGATAAGGCTTTGGTCGTGAGTCCAGATCCGTTACTTCCCAATTTAATGCTTCCTATATTTCTGGTTCCCGGAACACCTTTAGAGGAGGTAAACTGAATGTTTGTGGCAGCAGCTTTCGCCCAAAAATTAAAATCAACCGTATGTGCGATTTCCGTATTCCCCAAATCCCAAACCTTAGTGCTTGTATTGCGGTAGTCATTCAAAGAAGAAATTTCTATGTATTTTGTTAAAGAGCTGGTAATCCATCGTATAGATGAAGGAATCACTAAAATTGTTTTAAAATTATGTGGGGTAAAGTCATTATAATTCTGAGTGATATCCATAGAGTAATTTCCGGCCCGGAAGGCATTGGCAGTAAATTGTGCAGCAGGAATTTTAAATGTAAAATTGATATTTCCCCGGTTGAATCCTCCTCCGAGACTGGTTGATGGCGGTTCAAACCATTTTATAGCGCTTGTACTGAACGACTGAAAACCTGGTAAATAACCTGTTAGTCCGGTATATGGCAGCTGCCCGCCCATACTTTCCAACTGCCACAGAAGAGTGGTACCGGGTAAAGTAAGTGAGGAAGAAGAATGAGTAAAATTTGGTCCGGAAACAGAGGTAAATGTAGGAGCTGTTGGAAGTAATCCCAAAAAGGCATAATCCCAGTTCGTTCTGTTGGCGTTCGTCATTACCCTTGTAGGTACTGAGGTAAATTCGCTCCTGTTAAAAATATTATTTTCAGGAACTGACAGGTACACATCCTGAGCTTTCGTGACTGCAGACCCGCAGAACACGGTAAAAATTCCTATTAGAAAAGCCCTCATCGTTTTCATACTTTTAAATTTAAAACTTTTTCACCTTAATGGTGGTGTCTTTCTTCTTATATTCAAAAACCACGGTTTTCGAATAACCTTCTTTTGTCACCTGAATAGTTTGGGTGGGTTGTGTATAGCTGTATTTGTCATTTTCAATATAGAGGTCATATTTTCCTTCTTTCAGGAAAAACTCAAACTCATTTTTCTGGTTAACTACGGCAGTATAGATCGTACCATCCTCACTTTTTGCATACACCACGATTCCTGTCACATCCGTTTCCACAGTATCGTAGGCTTGTTTGATCTCTGTTAGCTTCCCGCTTACCCTGATGTTTTTTACCAAGCCCACTTTGCGGTTAATATTGTTATGTACCATAATGACAGGATCCATCATCAACCGGGCACCCGCACTTTCGTTCACCTTCAGGGTGTAAGTACCTTCAGGAACATTCTGAAAAACTACTTTTCCATTCTTATCCGTCATCGCTACATAATTGTCCAGTTTTATAATTTCATTAGCAAGTACCGGTTCACCTGACTCCAGAAGTCCATTGGAATTTTTATCTTCAAAGAACTGGAAAGCCACTTTATGATTTCCGAGAGTCGTAGCTGCAGTAAAATATTTTTTAATCCCCACTCTGAACTGGTAATAACTGCCACTGCTTGCATATTCAGCCGTAGATTTATAACCGGAAAGATTAAAATAACCTGTGGTGGACCAGGAAGGTGAAATCTTATATTCCAGATTACCGGCAATATTGCTGTTTAAATTCTTATAAAGTTCCGAATAGAAGGTTCCTGCTGAAAAAGATCCCGTCAGATTATGATTAAGCATCTGGAAATTATACGAGGCGTATACATTGTAGTTGGCGAAGTTACGGTCTGCATTGTAATAAGAATTTAAATCAAAGACACTGATTGCGTTCCATTGGGCTGTTCCGTTGAGGGAGAATGACTTGTATCTGTAAGATAAAGTTGCTTTCAGACTGTTGAACCAGTCCGGTTTATTGTTCTCTTTTGAATAAGAATATTCCGCTGTCAGGTTCAATCCGTGGGCACCTAATGTAGTGCTGATATTGGCTTCCAACCGGTATGAAAAAAGTTCCTGCGATATGTAAAAATTAGCTGTTTTTTGCTTTTCAACCTTTGGAGAAAGTAGAAAATTCCACTTCTTTAAAGAAAACTGATAACCTAATCCCAAAGCTTCTGTACTGTTGAAATAATAACGTAAATTAGAGGTATTCCCAGGTTGGATTGGCTCACTCTGGAAACTAAGGAACTCAGGTTCTACCTGCGAATTCTGATATTGTATAAAAGCACGCTGAGAAGCAGAAAATTGACGGCCGATCCGTTGATTTGAGAAAAAGGATCCCCGTTTGATCCCTGCATAACTTTTGGTGGCAAAAGAATTGACAGATTGGATATCCCATTTCCCTATTTTCCCATCGTAATTAGCTCCCATTGAAGCTCCTGCGTTTTCATCTTTGTTCACAAGGCCTTTTTCGTGGCTAAGGCCCACCTCCGTGCGAATGGTATGTTTATCGTTAATTAACAATGATGTTACCGCGTTAGCTACCTGCGTATCTACGTTAAAGCGCGGATCATGGTCGAAGATATAAGACACTTTCCCATTGAAAGATTTAGCATTCCCAAAACCATATTTTGCACCCGCCATGGTAGATCCTTTTGTTTGTTGGAAATAGGTGCCGTACAAGTTATAATTATTTTCCAGCGCAAGAACTTCAATCTGATTATTTTCACCAAATTTGGTAGAAACTTTCCCGCCTCTTCCGAAAACCGGGTAATCGTAATCGTTGCTATTAACATTTCCTACCCTTAATACTGTATTTTTTCTCTCCAGTTCCAGCCAGGTATCATACAGGTTATAACGGCCGTCCAGATAGTAATCCGCACCAATATTGAAGCGTGATTTCAAATTTTCAGTCATCCGGAACGCTGTGTTTCCCCTCAATTGGAGAAAGTTGAAACCTGAACTGTTTTCATTATAGCTAATTTCCGCAAAATTACTTCCGCTCACCGCTTCGTTTCCCCGGGCAATTTGTCTGTTGTGTGACAAAACGACCAGGTAGAGTGTGTTACTTCCCACGATTTTATTATCAAGCAGGTCTGTGACGATCGCATTAATATTAAATTCCGGATAAATTGTATTCTGTTTTCTGACCGCAATTTTGATCTCAACCGTTTGTTTTTCTAATCCTTCCAGAGACACGGTTTGCTGTTTTGGCATCATTTCCAAACCATCAGGAATGGATTGCAAATCAATCTTAACGGTTCGTTTACTATACCCTTGGTTTTCTACAGTCAGCAGAATTGAGGATTCGGGTATAGCAGGGTTAATGAAATTTTCGTAGGTAGCCGTATAAATTGCGATATTTTTGTTCTCTCCTTTAGCAACGAAGAACGAGGCGCTTTCAGTTCTGGTGACCGTTGGGGTGGCGTACGAAACCTGGAATTGAATCTCATTGGACCTCAGTTTCATAAAATCCAGGTTGGCGATCAGTTTCACTGGAAGATTTTTAGACAGACCCGCACCTAAGGTAAAGTCATTATTGGGATAGAAAAGCAATCCCGGATATTTTTCCTGAGGTATGATATTCTGAATGGTAATCTCTTCAGAACTTTTATTCTCAATGACCAGGAAATTAGTAAAAGTAGAACCCTTCTCAACAGCTATACTGTCATTTTCAAAATGAATTTGGATATCCTTCTTTTCCTGCGCAAAGGCCAACGAAAAGTGCAGAAGAACAAATACAAAGAATAAGATTGTTCTTCTCAGGACTGATATCGATATTCCATTCTGTGGTTTCAAGACTTAATTTTAAAATTTAAAGTTTTTTTCTCCTACACGTAAATCATTGGATTCTGCCATTTTAACAATAGCCACGCCGAGGAAGTTCCCTGAAATGTTCTCCGGTAAAGAAAACTGAACAACCTGATTGGTATCCGGAAGCATGGAGATTGAAATTGCAGGCAATTTTATTTCCTGACCACTGTCTTTATTGGTTAGTTCAAATTCAACGGTGGCATCATTGATGGTGTTTCCGTCATTATGGATACTTACTGCGACTTTTCTGTTTCCTGCATTCTCATTATTCACCTCTGAAATATTGGTAATATCCAAACTTTTCACATGGTTTCCAGGTGGAGTATAAAAGATGTGAAGCCCCACCTCAAATAAAGTGATAATACCAATACCATTCTGAATACGTGCCTTATCTGCCTGCTGAGGAAGCTGGGTGAAAAACAACATGCTGTTCGTAACGGCAGATTGTGATGCGTTTGCCGGAATCTGCATGGTTACTACAATCTCCTTTGTACTTTTCGCAGGAACTGTTACAGTGTTTTCTAAGGTGGATACCCAGGAAGCATTGGAAATTTTTGAACTGCCTACTTCAAGATAAACCTTATTTCCGTCTTCTTCTCTAACCCAGTCTTTATAGTTGAGATTAAAAACATAATCCTTATCCGAGCTGTTTTGGAGCGTGACCGTCTTTGTCACTTTTTCTCCTGGATTGCCAGTGAAAAACAAGCGTGTAGGCGACATAGAGATACTTTGTGCCAGAATTGAAGAAGATCCTGTGAGGATAAAGAAAATGAAAAGGTAAATAAACTTGTGCATGGTGTAAATTGTTTAATAATAAAGATTCCCAAAACTACTGAAAACGCAGCAAAAGGAACCTTTACAAGCGAAAAACTTTATTATAAAACAGTTGCCGTATAAGTTACTGTTTGCGTATAAGTTCCGGCTGGTTTACCTAAAATATCAGAAGATGATGATTTTGCCGCCGGAATAGTATAGTCCAGGTTAAGTGTTAATGCACTTCCAAGAGGAGCATTGGCTACTAAGGTTTTTTCTCCTGCAGATAAAACCACATCGGTTTTTGTTCCGCCCATATTTCCGGGAGCTGCTGCAGCTTTGATGGTTAAAACATCTACAGGGATTGAGTTTAAACCATTGACGAAAGTCGGGCCACCTGCTTTTACTTTAACATTAAAGTTCTTCGTGGAAGTAACTTTTAAAGAATTGGCTTTAGTAATCGTCTGATCAGAGTTATAGTCTGCTGCAGTAACATAGTTAAAGGCAACTGTACCACCAATTGCAGCACTTCCTGCGTCGATAGAGATTACATCGTTCAGGGTAATGTTTACGGTTGTGGTTGCGGTTGTATTTTGAGCTTGAATATTATTAGTTCCTAATATCATTGCTCCAAAAGTTAAGGCTGTGATTACGATTTGTTTTGTCATGGTAGTAATATTTAATTTTTATTCTTGTTTAATTGTTCCCTTTGAACATTACAAATCTACAGCGGCGATAAAAGTTTCTTTGTAGTGGAAAAAGGAAGTTCATGTAGTAAAATAACTACAGGATTACGCATTGGGTTTAAATAGAAAAACCCTCAATACTAGAAAGTGCTGAGGGCAGATATAATGATGTGTTTTTTTATTATAAGGCAGTCGCGGTATAAGTTACTGTTTGCGTATAAGTCCCGGCTGGCTTACCTAAAATATCAGAAGATGATGATTTTGCCGCTGGAATGGTGTAGTCCAGATTCAATGTTAATGCACTTCCAAGAGGAGCATTTGTAACTAAATTCTGATCCGTTGCAGATAGAACTACAGCATTTTTTGTCCCGCCCATTGTTCCGGCAGCTGTAGCTGCTTTGATCGTCAGAACATTTACAGGGATTAAGTTGGTTCCATTCATGAAATTAGCACCCCCTGCTTTTACTTTAACATTAAAGTTCTTCGTGGAAGTAACTTTTAAAGAATTGGCTTTAGTAATCGTCTGATCAGAGTTATAATCTGCTGCAGTAACATAGTTAAAGTCAACCGTATTACCAATTGCAGTACTTCCTGCATCGATAGAGATTACGTCGTTCAGAGTAATGTTTACGGTTGTAGTTGCGGTTGTATTTTGAGCTTGAACATTGTTAGTTCCCAATATCATTGCTCCAAAAGTTAAGGCTGTGATTACGATTTGTTTTGTCATGATAGTAATATTTAATTTTTATTCTTGTTTAATTGTTCTCTTTGAACACTACAAATCTACAGCGACGATAAAAGTTTCTTTGTAGTGGAAAAAGGAAGTTCGTGTAGTAAAATCACTACACGGTTTATTCATTTGACTTAAATAGTAAAACCCTCAACACTTTCTAAGCGTTGAGGGTGTATATAAATTCCTGTTATTTCTATTATAAAGCTGTCGTAATATAAATTACCGTTTGCGTATAATTTTTCTTTAGGTTTTCACAAAAAAATATTTATAGGTTGGCAAATGTATTGTCATTGTTATTTAAGTGTATATTAGTAATATAACGCAAATAACTAATACAGTTTAATTTGTTATTGTAATAATGCACCAAGCATTCAGCAAACTACTTTCATAAAAGCAAGTATTAATCGCTTTTTGAGATTTGATAACTTTACGGTTAATAAATTTACTGAATGTTTGGTGTGATGTATTAATTAGATTTAAATGTCCAAAAGCATAGATTCTACCTTACAGATGACAGATACTTATTCCCGGATTTTGAATTTTATCTATATCGGTACAATACATACAAAATCAAAGGCCTCCTGAGGAAGCCTTCGAAACACCAAATCACAAAATATTAATATGAAAAAAATTAACTTATAAAGCTGTTGCAGTATAAGTTACTGTTTGAGTATAAGTTCCGGCCGGTTTACCTAAAATATCAGAAGATGAAGATTTTGCCGCTGGAATAGTGTAGTCCAGATTCAATGTTAATGCACTTCCAAGCGGAGCATTGGATACTAAAGTCTGATCCGTTGCAGATAAAACTACAGCGCTTTTTGTTCCGCCCATTGTTCCGGCAGCTGTAGCTGCTTTTATCGTCAGAACATTTACAGGGATCAAGTTGGTTCCATTCATAAAATTAGCACCCCCTGCTTTTACTTTAACATTAAAGTTCTTCGTTGAAGTAACTTTTAAAGAGTTGGCTTTAGTAATTGTTTGATCAGAGTTATAGTCTGCTGCGGTAACATAGTTAAAATCAACCGTATTACCAATTGCTGTACTTCCTGCATCAATAGAGATTACATCGTTCAGGGTAATGTTTACAGTTGTGGTTGCTGTAGTATTTTGAGCTTGAACATTGTTAGTTCCTAATATGATTGCTCCAATAGTTAAGGCTGAGATTACGATTTGTTTTGTCATGATAGTAATATTTAATTTTTATTCTTAGTTAATTGTTCTCTTTTGAACATTACAAATCTACAGCGGCGATAAAAGTTTCTTTGTAGTGGAAAACGGAAGTTCATGTAGTAAAATCACTACACGGTTTATTCATATGATAAATAGAAAAGCCCTCAATACTTTTTTAGTATTGAGGGCTTTTCTATTTTTAAAAATTGGTATTTACTTACAATGCGGTGGCAGTATAAGTTATCGTTTGCGTATAGGTTCCCTTAGGTTTTCCCAGAAGTATGTTTGACGCTTTTTCAGCTGAAATGTAATAGGCAATATTTAAAGATTGTTTTGCCCCTGGACTTGCATTACTTACTAGGATTTGATTGGTTGTAGATAAGGTGACCTCATTCAGGGTTCCAGTTAAACTTCCGCCCGGTATTGCTTTTACCTGTAATATATCTACTGGAATTACGTTTGCGCCACTTACGAAGTGTGTCCCTTCAGATTTTACTTTTACATCAAAATTTTTGGAGGAAATAATGACTAAACTATTGGGAACGGTCACATTTTTTGCTGAATTATAGTCATTTGTGTTCCCATAATTAAAATCTACAGCTCCTTCTGAAGCAACAGAGCCAATGTCCATTGCAATAACGTCCGACAAAATAATATTTACTGATGTGCTTATCTGCCCTGAATTTTGGGCCATAACCTGTTTGGTTCCTAAGGCGATTGCTCCCAGAGACAACGCAGCGATAAAGATTTGTTTTTTCATGATTAATAAATTTAAAGTGGTGTATAAAATATTGTCATTCAGAACTAATTATAAATCTAATAACATTATCCGATATCACCAAGTTTTTTTTCATTATTAATCACATATTGTTGTAAAATTTACAGATATTTCAAATTAAAATTAATTATTATCACGATATTACACCAAATATAAGCTAATATAGATTTATCGCTAAAATCATAGAATCAGCATATGTACTCCAAGAATAATTAATCAAGTTAACAGTAGCGTGACACTTAAGGAAATTGTTGAATCGTCAGCTAACTGATGTCGGAAAAAAACATAACTTAAATGCTATTTAATCCCTTCAAATATTATCTATATCTTCTAATAAATGATTTGAGTCCTGTTATGTTCACAATTGTGTACTATTTTTCCTTTACCAAATCCTGCATTCCGTAATAATTGATTGCTTTTTCTTTAAGTGGATTGGTACTCCATTCTTCCCATTCACCTGTGTATGGATCATATCCACATTTTAAAGGTTTTGAAATATCTAAACCTTCAAAATTAGTATGAGTTTTTTCTGTATAAGCTCTGCAATCTGTACAGATATAGCGAAATTCACAGTCTTTGCAAACTTCTATGCTATCTTTGGTTAGGTTCCAGTATTTTTTGAAATCAGGATGGGATAATGTTTCTTCCAGGGTAATATCTTTAATATTTCCAAAACTTTGAGGCATGGAAGGGCAGTTTCTAATGTTACCATCAGAATCTATAGAAATTTTTTTGTAGAGACAGGAGTTGTGGTTGTGGGATAAAGTATACGTTTCGAGATTAGAATTAAAATATTTTGAAGAAATCAATCCGCAGCTTTTTTTGTTTATGATTTTATCTTCAACATAAATTATCATTCTATTCAAATATTTATCTTGTTTATTTTCGTTACATCCAAAATAAATCAATCTAAAAATTTTATCATTTGAATTAATAATGTTTTTATTGAGTAATCTATTTTCTGATTTCATTTTATAAGGTAAGATTATTTCAATACCTTTTAAAGTTGTATCAGACAGACTATTCAAAAATCTTAAAAACATATTTAAATCAATGACATCATAACATCTGATTTGTAATTGTTTTACTCTATTTGTATCAATAAATTTTGCAATTTGAACTGAATTTTCAAGAAAAAAAGATTCTTTGCTTACATCAATTATTATACTGGAAATTGGTTCAGCAACCTTATAATTTAAATTTAAAGGAATTAATTCTTCTATGATCTGGGTATCCATAAACCCTATTTCATTGGCCAATAAAAAATTTAAATAATCTTTTAAGTATTTTTCATTTTCTTTTCCATAGCTTTCATAAATTTCTTCAATGGAAAAATTGGGAAATTCTTCAGTAAGTAAAGTATATAAAGAATTTGGAATCAGGTAATAATTATTTCTTTGTACATCACAAATTATACTTTTTGTATGCCCATAATTTACTAAGCAACAAGCAAATCTATTAAAATAAGTCATCTTATATTATCGTCTAAGGGAGTTTGATTTTGAAACATATTCCAATATTTCTTTTCTAAAATTAATTTCCACACAAGAGGTTAGAAATAAAACAAATAATATTATGTTTCACGATTAACTGATAATTTTAGATATAACTATTCTGGAACCTTCAACAACATAACCTCTCGTTTGATACAAATCTGAATTAGAATACATCATTGCCGGAATATCACCCATTTTTTTATCTGATAATTCCTTTTGTATATTCCAGTAAGGAAGAGGAAGTTTTTTATTTTTTAATTTTGTTGTTATTTTCTTCATAATTTTTTAATATATATAATGACATTTGTTCTTCTAAATGATAATTACATGGTTTGGAAACCATTCCAAACTGCCCTACAGGATTTATTTCAAGAAAATAATATTCTTCATCTGTTGAAACCAGCATATCTATCGAGCAGGTTTTCAGATTTAATTCTTTAACTAATTTTTTTAAACTTGATTCTATATGTATTGGTAGTTTATAGGGCACATTTCTGTTACTTTTTTTAAAATTATAATTTCTAAAATCGACCTTGGTTTTATGATCATTCTGAGAAAATATAGCCATAGAATAAAAAACATCGTCTATATAGAATATTCTAAGTTCAAATTTTTTATCTATTTTACTTTGAAGTTTGGTAGGAAAAATATGGCCATCTTTTTTAATTTCACTTACTTCGCTTGTATACATCATATAATGAGAATCATCATCAAAAAGCGTTACAGCATCACTTATAGGCTTTGTAATCAGATTTTTATCTGTTGCTAATTGGTTAATAATCTCTATTTTGTTAGTTATATAGGTGTCTGGGATATTTAGACCATGCTTTTCAGCAAGTTTAAGAGTTTTCAGTTTATTTAAGCTTTCACTGTATTTATTGATCCAAACTGAATTGTCTAAAAACGATTCTAAAAACCTGTATATTGTTCCTAATTCGGATAACAAATGATTTTGCAGGGTTTTATTATTATGAAATTCATCAAAAATTTTAGGTTCAATATTTATAAAATCTTCATCAAAAGTGCGTCTGAACCAAATAGTATTTACAATTTGATTATCTATTTTTTGATTATTAAAATTAAATTCGGAATTGGAAATGTCAATATAAAAGTCTTTATTTAGTAAATCATCACCATTTATTCTAACTATTACTTCATCGTCTTTTTTATGATGATACAACCAGTTTAAAACATCATCTGTTGTATTCTCACCGTAATTTTTACTAAAAATAATTATCATAATGTCAAATCTTAAAAATTAGGCTATTTGTAGTAAAATACAAATAGCCTATTTTAGTTTATCCTGGATTTATATCTGTTTGAACAGTGTCAGTAACATAATATGTTCCGTTATAGGTCCTGTCAGGCCCATAAGTATAAGGATCAAAACCTGTTACCGGACCTTCTGGTCCTCCTCCTTTTACTTTTTGCATTTTAAATTTTTTCAGCTTTAAGCTTTCTAACTTCTTTTTCATAAAAATAATTTTAAAAATTTAATAATAGGTTTCGTCATACAAACCCTGACATGGGTTGATGCTGATCAGCGTTTTATATTTTGTACTGTACACATACAAAAAGACACTTTTCGGTGTCATATTTTTCAAATGTATCAAACATAATTCACACAAAAAAGCAAAAATTATAGCTTTTTATAGCCCTTTATTTTGTGTTGAAAAAAATATTGTATACTTTAGTTTCACCATATTTTTCACAAAACCATGAACAAAAAGTTAATTGCTGTACGAAAATCAAGAAAAATTACGCAGGCAGATATTGCAACTTATCTTAAAATAAGCCAGACTCAATATCAAAAAAGAGAAACAGGAAAAATTAAAATTTCTGACCAGGAATGGAAAGATATTGCCAGGCTGCTGGATGTTTCTGTAGAAGAAATTTTTGAAGAATATCCCAGCCAGTATCTTGTATTACAAAAAAAAATAGAACTCTTAAAACTACAACTGAAAGCACTAAGCCTGGAGAACAATATTTAGAATTTTTGCGCCATTCTATTATTTGCTGGCAGCAATTATTACCTCTGCTACTTCCTGTGGATGGGAAATAAATACAGCATGGCTGGCCCCTTTAATTTCAGTGATTTTTGTACCGGATCTTTTATACATATTTCTTAAGATAACCGGATTAATACTTTTATCAGCCGTTGGTACAATTCCGAACGCAGGTTTTGTATGCCAATCTGCGGTTGTTACCACATCTGTAAATGATGATCCCAGAATCGGTTTTTGGGAATGCGCCATAAATTCAGCCTGCTCATGGCTAAGATCAGCAGCGAATCCCTCATGGAATTTATCCGGATCATAGTACACAAAGCCATTAATGTCAGGAGGTAAAATACCCGCTTCAGGAAGCCCGGGCTGAGAAGAAAACCATGTATCTGTAGTTTCGCCCTTGTCCGGTTGAAAGGCAGTAACATAAACTAATGATGCAACGTTGGCATGCGAACTGGCTTCGGTAATGACGGTGCCGCCCCATGAGTGTCCAACAAGAACAGCCGGACCATCAAGCTTATCTAACGCCCTGCGGACGGTTGCATTATCATCTTTCAGGGAGGTTAATGGAATCTGTGTCACTGTCACGTGATAACCGTGTTTTGTTAAAATATCATATACGCTTTTCCATCCCGAACCATCAACAAATGCCCCATGTACAAGCACTATATTTTTGATTTTTGCATTGGTTTCCTTTTTCTGTGCACTCATTTTGTTAAGGCCAAAAAATACAGCCAGTAAAACTAAAACTGAAAGTTGAATTTTCTTGATCATGATTATATTAGATTATAGTTGTTGAAATATGAATGTTACCTTTAATTGCTTTTGAATAAGGACAGGTCTGATGGGCAAGTGCTACCAGCTGTTCCGCTGTCTCTTTATTGACACCCGGAAGACCGACAAACAACCTTGCCTGTAAAAAATAGGCATCCCCCAACGTTCCTAAATCCACCTCAGCATCTACATAAGTTTCTTTCGGCAGCACTGTAACGAGTTTTTTTGCTGCCAGTCCCAATGCTCCGATATAACAGGCTGACCATCCCGCGGCAAAAAGCTGTTCAGGATTAGTTCCTTTTCCGTTTGATCCCGGAGCGGAAAGCAGGATATCCAGTTTTTCGTCGCTGCTTTTTGAGCTTCCTTCTCTTCCGCCTACCGTGCGGGTTTTAGCTGTGTACAATACGTTTTCGATGTTATTCATTTTTCTGTTATTTTTTATTATTGATCATTTGATATGGCAAAGTTGGCTTAATTCTGAACGCATTACAATGGATAGATTTCCCTTTGAATTGTACATTTTCTCTTAAACTCTTTGCTTTGTATTGATTTTTAATTGGCTGAATTTTGAAAATTACCTGTTAGTTTGAGTCATTTATTTTCTGATCTGAGACATGGAATCTGCTTCAATAATGGCATCTGCAAATGCTTTTGGAGCTTCTTGCGGTAAATTATGCCCTATTCCACCTGTTATCGTGTGATGGGCATATTTCCCTGTGTATTTAGATGCATAACTTTCCGGGGCGGGAAATGCAGCTCCGTTTGCATCGCCTTCCAATGTAACTGTTGGGACTGTAATTTCCGGAGACCGGGCCAGTTTGGATTCAAGCACATCGTATTGCTTTTCCCCTTTGGCCAATCCCAGACGCCAGCGGTAGTTATGGATTACAATATCAACATGGTCAGGGTTATTGAATGCTCCGGCAGAGCGTTGGTAGGTCTCGTCATCAAAAGCCCATTTTGGCGACGCAGTCTTCCAGATCAATTTATTGAATGCTGCTGTGTTGGCTTTATAACCTTTATATCCTCTTTCAGTTGAAAAATAATATTGATACCACCATAAAAACTCAGCATTTGGGGGAAGAGGTTTTTCGTTTGCCTTTGGACTTCCAATGAGATATCCGCTAACAGCAACCAGGGCAGTGCAGCGCTCAGGCCATAATGCTGCAATAATATCCGCTGTTCTCGCTCCCCAGTCAAAACCGCCAATAATTGCCTTATCTATTTTCAGAGCATCCATAAAAGAAATGATATCCAGTGCTACAGCGCTCTGCTGACCGTTGCGTTTTGTATCGGGAGATATAAAAGTGGTAGTTCCGTAACCCCTTAAATAAGGTATTAAAACCCGATACCCCTTTGCAGCAAGTATAGCAGAGGGTTCCTCAAAACTGTGGATATCATATGGCCATCCATGAAGAAGGATCACCGGTTTCCCTGTTTCAGGCCCTACTTCTGCATAACCTACCTCCAGTAGCCCTGCCCTGATCTTTTTTGTGTTCTGGAAAGCTGATCTTACAGCATCATTTTCCAGGCTTTTTTCCCCAGCGGTATAGGTCTGTGCTTTTAAAGATGATAATCCTGTTCCTGTAAAAATAATCAGCAATAAAGTGACAAGCACTCTTTTACTAAAATTTAATGTTGTATTCATGATATTGATCTTTTGTCAGGGTAAAATTATTTAAAAACAGAAACGATGGGAAGATCAAATAGCCTGAACAGGTCATATTGAACCTTGAAAACTGATTTTTGGAGGTTAAATCAGACAGTGATTCATTCGAAAAGGATTCAGCTTTATATGTATGAATTGGTAATCATAAGGATTTAACATTCAGTTATCTTCCTTAAATGAAATGCTATGCACTCAATTTATATTCATGCTATATGTGAAGTTAGAAGCAATTACAAATACTTCAGTCCTAAGTGTTGGCGGAAAATCTTACACAACCATCAATCCATTAATCGATTTATCATTATATTTAATTAAAATAAAAACGGCATCTTTAAAAAGATGCCGTTATATAAACTTACTTGTTAGGTATATTATATGGAATAAAACGATCCCATTCCCACGGTGTAAAGGTATCGCCGATCAATTTTTCCAGCAATTCCTTAAATATTCGCTCACCATTTCCGCTGTTACACATGATGACGATAGCTATTCCTTTTTTAGGGAAACTGATACTGTAATTACGCCAGCAGTCATCATGGCCGCCTTTAAAAAATGCGGTTCCATAAGGGGTATTGATAACGCCCCAACCTAAGCCATATGACAGTTTAATTTTATCATCACGATGGGTGGTTTCGTCGAGCATGGTTGGAAATTCATATAGTGAGCGAATACGAATCTGTGGCTTTAACATTTCCTTAAAAGTTTTATCACTCAGTCCTTCACGACGCAGGACATACGAAATAAAGCGAGAATAATCACTTATGGTAGTAAGCATAGATCCAGCTCCCACAGCCTTCCGCGAACGGACTTTGCCTCCAGCGATTCCATCTTCATCATAACCAATGGCAGAGTTTGCTTCAAATTCAGTTTGCCAAAGATAGCTAGTTCTGTTCATTTTAGCTGGCACAAACAGCTCTTCACGTGCTATCTTTTCGAGATCTTTTCCCAGATATACTTCCTCAATGCGCTGTAGCAGTTTAAAACCTTCACCGGAATAAGCATAGCGGCTTCCAGGCTCAAAATATAATCGGTTCACCAGGGTTGTATCCCGTATTCCGGTCTTAACATTCATCCACCAAACATTCGGTAAACCTGTAGTATGGCTCAAGCACATTCTCGGGGTAATTTTCTTCCAACGTTCATCTTTTTCGAGTTCCTCATAGTTTCCATACTGACTCAGTGGCTTTTTTAAGTAGTCAACCAAGGGCTTATCAAGATCAATGAGACCTTTTTCTGCCAACTTCATATTTATATAGGCGAAAACAGCCTTACTAAAAGAAGCGCCGTACATCACTGTGCTTGTATCCAACGGGATGTTCTTCTCTTTATCTTTGAAACCATAGGCTTTTTGATAAGCTACCCGGTTATTGTTTATTACAGCAAGCTGCAGCCCTTCCACTTTGGCAGCTGTCATCAAGTGTTTAACAGTGCTGTCAATTTGTGAAACGGATAATGAAGACCCATCGAGGCGTTTTATCAAACCGGTTTGTCCTAAAACTGTTATGCTTTTTACGCACATTAGTATTATAATCGCTTTAGCGTAAACGGATTGCTTTTGTAAATTAAGTTTTTTCATGTTTATAAATTTTAAAGATTTATACTTATTAGTTTTTATTTTTTTGCTGCCAACATAATATGGGGGCTGAAACACAGCAGCTCCCGATCTTTTTCCGTTAAGTTAATTATTTCCAGAAGTTTATTTCTTTTTTTCATTTCTGCCCAGCTTTCAAAAAAATTACTGTCCAGCCAGGCGATTCCCTCCACAGGTAATAAATCAAGCTGTTCAAATCCCGCCATTTTAAACTCATCCATTAAGTCAGAGGGTCGATGACAGAAACCTTTCGGAAGCATTAACGGATAATTTTCCGGAGGGAAGTGATCACCGGACCGTAGTTCGCTAATGCACATGGCAAAGAGCTCTTGATCATGGATAAGACCACTTTGTAGAGTCGCTATTGCAGATGCCGAATGAGTTATGGCAAACCCTAAAAGAATACCCTCTTTTTTTAATATTCTTTTAGCTTCTTTAAGTGCTGCCAAACGTTCGTCCAGATGTTGTAAATGATAGAGAGGCCCATGAATAATGACCAGCTCCTGGCTCAAGTCTGCTAAAGGTAATTTACGGGCCTCCCCATGTAGACATGTGAACTGAAAACCTCGCGTTGAGCGTCTTTTTGCCTGTTCAATGTGTTTTTTTACAGGGTCAATTAAGGTTACGTGATGCCCCATTCCCGCCAGCCACTGTGCATAATGGCCGGGGCCACCGCCTACATCTGCAATGTGAGACGATTGATTGAGGTAACGGTTGATCAATATTTTAGTGCGTTCAAATTCTAGCGGACCTAAGCCTATGGAAAGTCTATTTTCTTCTTGCCTTTTAGTGTAAAAGCTATCGATTGAAGGATCTATAAGATTCATATTGTTTCATTAAAGTTAATACAAGTTTTTGTTGACCGGTCCTGGAAAAGACCGGCAATAATGACGTCGAATGCGTCTGATAATATTTAAGAAACAATTTTAATACTGTAAATATAAAAATTTCAAGTGTATGGAAATCTTCATATTACAAAAATTTTGATTACCGGATAGTAATGAAAATAATATATAGTTCCTGAACGTTAAAATTTGTTAACTTCAACTGTTATTTAATAATTCTTTTTGAGATTTGATCTGAACATAAAACATATTAATATGAAAAATTTAAAAAAGCTTAATAAAGCAGAATTAAAAACAATTGTTGGAGGTGCAGATTGTACCAGGCTATGTTTTGTAAATGATAAATTAACATGCGTTCCATATAAGTCATGTGGTGGACCCGGGCTCGAACCATAAAAAATTAAAAATTGTTTTTCAAGCATACATTTCTAAAATATTTTTAATATCAATAAAAAAGGTGTTTGAATAACATCCCGTTGAGGTCACACAAAAAGCGCAAATTTCTAAATTTGCGCTTTTTGTTATTCCTGCTTTTCGCTTGCTTTTTTAACGGCGGCCTACAACAAATTTGTGCAGTTTTACTTTCTCTGTTGAGCCATCTTTTTTAATTTCTACCATCTTACTGAGCATCTGGTCATAATTATTTTTAAAATACTGCTTCTCATAATAATCTGTATTCCCCTCCGAACCTACATATTGGTTATCATAACCCGAATATTGCCATGGAAAATAAACTTCCAGATAGTACTTTCCGGGTTTCATATGGTAAAAAGCAAATTCCCCTGCGCCATTGGACATTGCTTCCAGCCTGTATTTCCATGCCTGCGGACTCAGATAGGCAAATTTTAGCCTTTTAGGATCTTCCTGCTTCCTGAGCTCCAGGAAATCCAGCAGGTATGGGGTAACCGGCATTAGATATACTTTCAGGTTGCTGCCATAAAATGTTTTTGCCCCATCTGCAGGCGGAAGTGTTAAACTTATTCTGCCTTTGATTGTACTATTCCCTTCATCCAATGAAAGCTTGGCCGCGTTTGAATCAAACGGAACAGAAGATTTTAATTTAACAGTATCATTGGTGCTTGTACGGCTGTTTTGTGCATCCACTTTACCTAAAATAAAAAAGGTCAGTAAAAGCAACAGATAGTTTTTAGTCAAGTTTTTCATAAGTGTATTTTTTAATTAACCTAAAATAAAGGTAGACAATTTTTAAATGTCATTTACGGAACAAACAGATTGAATGTCAAACTGATAACATGCTTTAATCTGTTTGACATACTCGTGGACGAAACTCTGAAAAACAACAAACAGGAGAACAGAAACTAAAAAAATCAATCGCTGATGTAATAAAACTTACTTGTAAATCGTCTTTATACTGAAACAGATAACCAGAAATAAAAATGAAAAAAATACATCTCATCCTGCTCATGTCATTATCGTTGAATGTCTTTTCACAAAATGTAAAGGATAAAATAAAATCATTTGAAGATAATCTGCTGAGCTGGGATCAATCGAAAACTAAGAAATGGACCTTAAAAGAGAGAATGGCTTTCTACAATATGAATGCGGTAAGCATTGCAGTTATTAAAGACTATAAAGTAGAATGGACAAAAGCATACGGCTATGCAGATGTTGCTGAAAACAGACCGGCAACCACCCAAACATTGTTTCAGGCTGCATCTATCAGCAAATCTATCAATAGTCTTGGTCTTTTGAAGTTGGTTGAACAGGGAAAATTAGGTTTGGATGACGACATCAATAATTATTTAAAAAGCTGGAAATTCCCATACGATTCGGTTTCAAAAGGAAAAAAAATCTCCATTGCGAATCTTTTAAGTCATAAAGCAGGGTTGTCTGTTCATGGTTTCGGAGGGTATCAAAAGGGAAAAGAGTTGCCTACAATCATACAGGTTCTCAATGGGCAAAAGCCTGCCAACTCTCCGGCAGTACGGTCTGTTTTTGAACCTAATCTTAAATTTCAGTATTCAGGAGGGGGAACTACCATTTCACAATTAATCCTTGAAAATACAATAGGAGAAAGATACGAAGAGTATATGTTGAATAACATTCTTTTGCCTTTAGGGATGAATGAAAGCTCCTATAACCAGCCGCCTTCCCAAGGGAAAGAAAAATTATTGGCAACAGCTTATAACAATGGAAAAGAAGTACAGGGCAAATATCACGTCTATCCTGAAAAAGCGGCAGCCGGTTTATGGACCAACCCAAGTGATCTTGCAAAATATATCATCGAAACACAATTGTCTTTATCAGGAAAATCAAATAAAATTTTGTCCAAAGAAATGTCTGTAAAGAGAATTGAAAATAATTACGGTGTATTTCTGAATGATTTCAAAGGCACAAAATACTTCGGGCACAGCGGTGGAAATGAAGGTTTTGTTTGCTACTATATTGGAAGTGCTGAAGACGGAAATGGTCTGGCTGTAATGACTAACGGAAATAATTTTAAATTAATCGAAGAAATTCTTTTAAGCATTGCCAGTTTGAACCACTGGAAAAACTACCCCATCGAACCTCAAAAAGAATCTATTGGCTTAACCATCAGAAAAGAATGCTTAAAAAACATTGATAAAGGAATTGCTTTGTATAAAGATCTCAAAAAGAATAAGCCTGACGAATACAATTTCTCCAATGAAAATGAGCTGAACGAATTGGGCTATGAGTTCCTAAGAAACGGTCAATCAGATGCTGCACTTAAGATTTTTGATCTAAACGTCAGTCAGTTTCCAAAGTCTGGAAATGTTTATGACAGTCGTGGGGAAGCTTATTTTAATAAAAAAGAATATGCCCTGTCAAAGAGCGATTATCAGAAATCACTGGAACTTGATCCAGCCAATAGCAATGCAAAGGAAATGATTTTGAAAATCAATCAAATTACATCCACCAGCAAATAGTATCAGATATTAATACACTTCAATGTACCCAATATTATTACATTGAAGTGTATCATTCTCAATCTTTAAAATGAATATTCATCATATATGATATTGATCAGCTGATCAGAATGGATATTTCGTGAAAAAATAGGATAATGAAAACTATCCAGCTTATTTAAAATACGGATAAGCTCCATTTTCTCACGATAGTTAAGATTTCCGGCAACGATATTGGTCGCCTGACGGATCTTTTCCATTTGATTTTCCAGGATCATTAATCCTCTTTCGGTAATACGGATTAATTTACTTCGTTTATCCAGATCAGAGTCAGTCTGTTCAATAAGTCCCTGACCTAACAATCTGGCAATAATCAGCATACCCACGGGTTTATCATGGATATTTTTCTTAATCAGAGCCATTTTGGTCATTTCACCAAAAGCCTTCAGATTGATCAGATAAATAAAGTCTTCCTGAGTAGAGAATTCAGAATTTGAGATTGCAGACTTGGAGTAAGTTTTGGCATATCGGTTAAGATGAACAAGCAGTGTACTTATAGCACTTTCCGGGGTTCTTCCATTCTCCTTCCCTTCCCAATAAGGTTCTTCGGGACGTTCTTTCTGATCAGCATTTTCCTTATCGGCAATCCATGCTTTAAAGCCCTGAATATTTCCCGGATACAAATCAGGACGAGCCTGGATTTCGGTTTCAAACTCCTGCATTAGGTCTATAAAATCTTTAATAAGTGTATAGTTCATATCCGTTAAATAGATTACAAAAATACCTAATTCCTGAAAGAATTAAGCAAAATATATTGTCTCTTATTCTGCCAGCGCTTCCTTATAAGCCTTTAATGCTCTCTCTCTGGCTTTTGCATGCTCTACAATGGGCTCAACATCATCTTCAGGAAGCCATTTTCTGATATACTGAGAATCTTTATCAAATTTTCTCGCCTGTTCGTAAGGATTGAAGATCCTGAAATACGGTGCAGCATCACACCCACAGCCTGCAGCCCACTGCCAGTTTCCGTTATTGGCTGACAGGTCATAGTCCAGCAATTTTTCAGCAAAATAGGCTTCTCCCCATCGCCAGTCAATAAGCAGGTGTTTCGTCAGGAAGCTTGCTGTAATCATTCTTACCCTGTTGTGCATGAATCCGGTTTCGTTGAGCTGCCTCATTCCTGCATCTACAATAGGATATCCCGTTCTTCCATCGCACCAGGCCTTAAACTCTTTTTCGTTATTTCTCCAGGCAATATTCTCATATTTCTTTTTAAAACACTGATGAACAACATCTGGAAAATGATACAGAATCTGCATAAAAAACTCCCGCCATATAAGTTCATTAAGCCAGACTTCATTATGTTTAATAGCATATTGTACACATTTCCGGATCGAAATGGTTCCGAAACGAAGTGCAGTCCCAAGATGGGTGGTATGATCCATCGCAGGGAAATCCCGGTACTTTCCGTAAGAATCTATTATATCTCTGCTTAGTTCGGGTTTTGTAAACTCAAAATCCGTTTTCTCGAATCCGATTTCTTTCAGCGAAATGATCTCTGAAGGCCCGTTATAATTTGCAAAATGGGTCCGCTCTATAGTAAACGTTTCTATATTTTTCAGATTTTCCTTCCATTTTTTTGAGTATGGGGTAAAAACAGTATATGGGGAAAGGTCGCTTTTCAGAATATCATTTTTTTCAAATATGGCCTGGTCTTTAAAATCTTTCAGCTGAATATGATGTTTAAGCAGGAAATCAGCTGTCTGACGGTCCCGCTTTATGGCTTGCGGCTCATAATCCCTGTTGCAAAAAACGCTATCTACCTTAAAATCCTGAATTATTTTTTTAAAAGCTTCCATTGGAGAACCATCATAAATATAAAGTCCGCTGTTATGCTTTTTCAGCTCTTTATGGATATGTTGTAAAGCCTGGTGAATATAGTCTACCCTTTTGTCCTTTTTATTCTGAAGCCTGGTAAGTATGTCGGTATCAAAAATAAAAACCGGAATAACCTTTAATCCTGACTGAAGCGCATGATAAAGACCGGCGTTATCTTCCAGCCTGAGATCTCTTCTGAACCAAAAAATATTCACTTTATCCATCGTTCATCCTTTTAAAAAGTTTATTGGCAAAGTAAAAATTGCTCTATTTTTCATTCTTAGTTATTTTTTTAAAGAAATAAATATTGAGTAAAAACTGGCTGTAACCGTAAACGACATCTTCAACAGGAATGGTGCCCATTCTGACGCCTAAAAAATCATCAGGATTATAGTTAACAACAGGCGAAGGAATTAAAGATCCCGTCAGGATTCCGTTCACTGCGAAAAAACCGGGCATCAAAATAAGATATACAAAGCTGGCCTTTCCTATCCATTCTTTTTTAGCCATAAAATGCAGGTAGCCAAGCGTGAGTATGGTTATGATCACAGTAAGCAAAGTATATATTCTGTCATAATTAAGAAGTCCTACAACACTGAGAACAATAACAGCCGTAAATACAATAATATTATTAAAGGCATTGGCCAATCCTAAATCAAAAAATTTCTCTATGCAATAGTAAGTAAAAACACATGCAAAAGGAATACAGTAAAAAAACAGCCATTCTTCAATGGGAAGTCCAGCTATTTTGAATCCTAACGTATAACTAAGATCAAACCACCACACCCCTTTTGCAGTGAACCATACGTCCCAGATAATAAAAGGAATTGCCACAATGGTAGACGACAGCAGAAACTTTCCGAAAAGCCTGTTAAACTGTATTCTCTTGTCAAAAGAAGCTAAAAAGCAGATAATGACTGTAAAAAAGTTGATCAGTATGTAAGTATAAGGCATCATTTTTTATTAAAATACATTTTAAAATATTTAACAGGAACCCACAGAAAACCGAAACATTCTCCCTCTTCTTTCCCGAGATGTTTATGATGCTGTTTATGGGCACGTCTGATGGCAAGGAAATAAGGATTGTTTGTTTTGCTAAAAACCTTTACCCGCTGATGAATAAAAATATCATGTACAAAGAAATAAGCCATTCCGTAAAGACTTATTCCGAGACCGATAAAAAACCAATAGCTGAATTCCTGCTTTACACCAAGGTACAATAAGGCAATAGCCGGACTTGCAAAAATGAAAAAGAACATATCATTTCTTTCAAGCTTCCCGTCATGGCTATGATCATGGTGATCCCGGTGCAAATTCCACAAAAAGCCATGCATAATATACCGGTGGATCAACCATGTAGCTCCTTCCATGGAAATAAATACCCCTAAAACAATCAGAAAATTCATTTTAATTATGCTTTTGGTTAAAAAGATCATTCAAAACCCTGTATCTGAAATCGAAAATACTTTTAAGCTTTTCTTTTACGAATAGCTGATGGGCAATTTTACCTAAAATCCCCATTGGAAGTTCATAATCTACCGTATCTTTCATCAATACTCCATTCTCATTCGGAATAAATTCATGAAAATGGTTCCAGTGCTTATACGGGCCTTTTTTCTGAAAGTCTGTAAAACTTTTATAATCCTCAACCTGGCTGATAACGGTTTTCCATTTCATCGGAATTCCCAGTAAAGGAGAAACTTTGTAGTCTATTTCCATTCCTTTAAAAACAGGCTTGTCCTGAACATCTGAAAGAACTATGAATTTCATACTCTCAGGAGTTATTTCCGATAAATTATGTGGGGATGAAAAAAACTTCCATGCCGTTTCTATAGTACAATTCAGCTGCTGTTCTCTGTGTAATCTGTACATCATTTATTTTTTTATTGATTCATAAACCTTCGAAAGACCGGAATTCAGCTGTTAGAAATAAGCCGATTTGTACCGTATATAGCTTTTGAATGCAACCATAAGCTTCTGCGAATTGGCGATCCTTATCCTCTGCTGTAAAATATGCTGAGAACTTGTTTTCTTTATTTTTTCAAAAAGAGAAAGGTAATATCTGTAGGCCAGGTATACTCCAAAAATGGCGGATCCGGGCAGTTTTTTAATTCCCTGCAATGCTTCGTTAAATTCTTCTTCAATTTCTTTTTCAATCTGGGCCTTTACTTTATTATCAAAGATGGACATATTCAGGGACGGAAAATAGGTCCTGCCCAAAATCTGATAATCATCTTTCAGGTCCCGCAAAAAATTAACTTTCTGAAAAGCAGACCCAAGCTTCATAGCAAATGGTTTAAGCTTTTCGTACTGCTCTTTATTACCTTCTGTAAAGATCTGCAGGCACATCAGGCCTACTACTTCCGCAGATCCGTAGATATACTCATGATACAATTCTGAGTTATAGTCAATTTTATGAAGATCCATTTCCATGCTGTGCAAAAACTGATCGATCAACCTGATATCAATATCGTACTGGCGAACGGTTTCCTGAAATGAATGCAAAATGGGATTGAGTGATATGCCGTCTTCCAGCGCATCATAGGTTTCAGCCTTCAACCTCTTTAAAAGTTTCTCTTTATCGTAACCATGAAAACTATCTACAATTTCATCTGCAAGGCGCACATAACCATAAACAGCATACACAGCAGGTCTGATGGAAGGCTTCAATGCCAGTATTCCCAATGAAAAACTGGTGCTGTATTTTTGCGTAGCGGACTTACTGACTTCGTAAGACAATTCATCAAACAATTTTTTCATATTATTTTATTTTTAGTTTACTCACTTCAATCCCTACAATTTTCCCAGAAATTACGGATGGAGGAACTCCTGGGCCCGGAACAGTCAATTGTCCCGTATAAAAAAGATTCCTGATCTTTCTGTTTTTTATTTTAGGTTTTAAAACTGCTGTTTGTGACAGTGTATTCGATAATCCGTAAGCATTACCCTGGTAAGCATTATAATCTGAAATAAAATCACTTACACAATAGCTCCTTTTATATTCAATTCTGGAAATAAGATCGGTTTCACCGGTATGTTTTTCAATTCTTTCAAGCATCTCCACCAGATATTTTTCTCTTACAGACTCTTCATCGTGTATTCCCGGAGCCAGGGGCAGCAGCAAAAAAAGATTCTCACAATCCGCAGGAGCTACATGGGGATCTGTTTTCGAAGGGCAACATGCATAAAAAAGAGGCTTGGAAGGCCATTTCTTATTCAAATAAATACAGTCTATATGATTGTCCAAATCATTTTCAAAAAAAAGGCTATGATGTTTCAGACGAGGAATTTTTCCTTTGATCCCCAGGTAATAAATAAGACACGAAGGAGCGAAAGTTCTTGTTTTCCAATAAGCATCATTGTAGTTTCTGAGCGACTTGGGAATTAAGGTTTCCGTATGATGATAATCTGATGAGGCAATGACTGCATCAAATTCATAATCTTGACCATCTACGGTTATTGAAGTAACCTTTCCGTTTTCCGTATTGATTTTCTGCACATCATGGTTAAAGTGAAAAGTCACGCCTTGTTTTTCAGCCACTTCTTTCATAGCCAGAACAAGCTGATAGAAACCTCCCATCGGGTATTTTGTTCCCAAAACATACCCTCCATAATTCATAAGGCTGTAAAGGGCGGGGATATGCTGTGGAGATGCGCCAAGAAATATAACCGGAAATTCCATCAGCGATCTGAGTTTCGGGTCAGTAAAATAACCTGAAACATATTTCCTGAAATCACTTAAAAGATTAAGCTTCAAAGCACTGCCTGCTATTTTTAACGAAGCAAATTCAAGCCAGCTATAACAAGGCTTGGTTACAAAATCTTTCATTCCCACTTCATACTTGAATCGGGCAGATTTCATAAATTGATCGTATTTCTTCCCCGCTCCCTTTTCTATTTTTTCAAAGAGCTCGCGGATATCTTCATTTTTCTCAGGCACTGAAACTTTTTCTTTAGAAAAGATCATCTCAAACTGAGGATTTAAAGAAACCAGCGTAAAGAAATCAGATGCTTTAAAACCAAAATCTGCGAAAAAGCTTTCAATAATATCAGGCATCCAGTACCAGCTGGGCCCCATATCGAAAACATAGCCTTCCTCTGTTTTAAATTGTCTTGCGCGTCCGCCCGGCTGGTGATGTTTTTCAAATACATGTACTTCATTCCCGGATTTCGCGGCATAGGCAGCAGCGGAGAGTCCGGAAAACCCAGAACCTATCACCGCAATCCTCTTTCTTAAGCTTCCACTATTCATTCTTATTTATTTAATAGTTCCAGCAGGTACTTTTAGTACTGCATTAATTCAATCTTTTGTACACATTATCCAGCAAATCCCCGGTTTCAAGATTCATACGATAATAATAATCATGAAATTCATCCAGTTTAGACAGTATGGTTATAAGCAGCATTTGTTCAGAATGAGTAAGATTTCCTACTACCACCTTTGAAGCTTTGCGGATTTCATCCATTTGTTCTTCCAATAGGGCAAGCCCTTTCTCTGTTATCTGAATATGCTTTGTTCTTTTGTCTTTTTCATTGATGGTCTGCACCGCCCAGCCATTAAGGATTAAGCGGTTAATAATAAGGATGCCTGCAGACTTCTCGTGTACATTATGTCTTATCAATTCCATTTTTGTCATCGCACCCATCGTTTTCAGACTTATCAGGTAAATGAAATCATCCTGACTTGAAAATCCCGAATTGCTGATGGCCGACCGTGAATAGGATTTTGCATACCTACTAATTCTTATCAGTAAAGTATTGATGATACTTTCGGAACTTCTTCCCGATTCCTTTCCTTCCCAATCCGGATCTTCAGGTTTAGAACCATTCCTACAGGAAGCGTTGAGCCATTCTGTAAAGCCCTGAAGATTATTGCTGTATATCGCTTTCCCTTCATTTTGCTCCATGAATTGCTGAACAAGTTCCACAACTGCTTTTATAAGATCAAAATTCATTTGAATCAAATTAGTATACAAATATACCAATAAAAGAATATAAATATACTTTTAATTTTAATTTTCCGATTTAAAATGGAAGGTGATAAACAACATTTCAAAGAGACATTGACCAGACATAGACATAAAACCCTGACAAACAATAATTTAATTAATTAAAAGTTAATGTAAAAAAAAGAATATAATTTATGCTAATCAATACAAAATTGTTCATTAATAAACTAAATGTATTTTTTTATAAATCAGAGATTAAGGTTTTAAGACAAAGACCTAGATACAATGGAAAAGTAATTAGCACATGTGGAATGTCACATTTAAATTGTGAATTTTATAAAAAAAAGCTAACGCATACCACAAAATAAAATTCGTGGGCATATTTATTGTTTAATTTTTTTAAAATAATTAATATGGAAAATACTAAAACAATTTCAACACTCAATGATTTGCTTCATATAACCAATGACAGAATTAAAGGTTTTGAAAGCGTAGAAGGAAAAGTTTGGGAAAGCTATTCTGATCTGAAAGGAGAATATGATAAAATGATCTCCCAGTCGAAAATAATGAAGAATGAAATTATTAATCTCATTACCGAAAGAGGTGGAAATCCCGATGAAGAAACCTCATCATTGGCAGGCAGCCTGCACCGGACGTGGATCGACATTAAAAATTCTTTACCGGCAAGCAATAATGATAAAGAAACTTTGGGAAATGTAGTTTTTGGTGAAAAGCATGCTATTGAGGCTTATGAAAGCGCTTTAAAAAGTGGTAACCTCTGTTCGGAAAGTTCAAAAGTAATTGCCGAACAGCTGAAACAGCTGCGTACTTCTTATCATCAATTCAACAATATCGAGCACTATAAGAAAAAAGATGAATAATTTATTCATAGCGGGGATATCTATTTCACCAACCAGCTGAACCAGAAGTGTTTGCATTAATGACATCCCAAACCTTAAAAACTTTTAAACAAAACTATGAATAACCTTTATTTTTTCTCAAAATTAGCTTTTGCCATCTTATTTCTGCTTTCAGTTTGCTTTGCACAACAGGAATCCCATAAGAATTACTCACTTTTTAATCCTGTAGCACAGGAGCATATGAGAGAAATGGAAACTGACCGTCCCGATGTTACCGAATCCTCTTACACGGTAGATGCAGGCCATATTCAATTTGAAACGGACTTGGTAAGGCTCATCAATGTGTAGGTGGAAATGGATAAGCTCAAGGAAACAGATCAATCTTCAATGCATATTTAATTCCTGTAAACTTAGAATCAGTTCATCGTCTTCGGCGATCAGAATCAACATAATTTTTGTTTTTTATTTTATTATACCTTTTATTAAATTTAATCCGATTGTTATTTCATCAGTTATTTCCTGCTTTAAGGATGAGAAATCTTTAGTTTCTTCTCCTTTCTTTTCCCAGTATAAAGCGGTTTCTGCCAGCTTTATCAATCCTGCGGTTCCGGCGGTCCCTTTCAGCTTATGAAGGATTTTTTTCAATTCGTCTGTATTTTCTTCGGCAGCGGCATTTTTTATATTGTTTTCGGCCTCAGAAAGCTGTTGGATGACCAGGTTCAGGAACATTTTCCTAAAATCTTCATCATCTTCTCCCATTTGATCATTGAGAAGATTCAGGTCAAGATATTTTTCCGTTTTTATAGCATTTTTGTTTTCCGCTTTATTGCCGGAAATATATTTTGTAAGCATTTCCAGAAGATCTGCCTGCCTTAAGGGTTTCGGAAGAAAATCATTCATTCCGGACATGATACATTTTTCCTTTTCACCTATTATGGTTCCTGCTGTGACTCCAATAATTGGGGTATCCTGATATCCGGGAAGAAGACGGATCTGTTTTGTAGCTTCAATACCATCCATTACAGGCATCTGAACATCCATCAGTATCAACGAAAAATGTTTGCTTTTACATTGTTCCAGAGCTTCCAGTCCATTGCCCGCTTCGGTAAGCTGTGCGTCCGGAATCAGGGATTTGATCATTTTGTTGTTAAGTACCATATTCACAGGGTTATCATCAACAAGCAAAACATGAAGATCAGGTGGAAATAAAGAAACTTCCATTTCCGATTCTGCAGCTACAGATATTTCTTTAACATTATGCTGTACCGCACGTTTCAAAGTTTGATAGAGCTCCTCTGATTTTATAGGCTTTAAAAGGAAATACGAGTTTTCGTCCTGCCGGAAAGAATTGATCACATCATGCTCTTCTGAGGAAGTATGCAGGATAACAAGTGGGGAAGTTTCATTTTTCTGAATGAATAATTGCTTAATTTTTTCAATGGTCTCCAGTCCGGAAATAACCGGCATATGGTAATCCATTAAAATAACATCAAACCGTTCTCCTGACAATAAAATCTGTAAGGCTTCCATTCCGTTGGCTGCCAATTTTGATTCAATTTTTTTATACGCCAGCATGTGCTGAAGAATCACCCTATTCGCCTCATTATCGTCTACAATGAGGACTTTTTCTATTTTCAGTTCTTCATCTTCACCGGTTTCGGAAATTTCATAAGGCACTTCAATATCAAAGAAAAATACAGACCCTTTTCCCAGTGTGCTATTCAGGGAAAGGTGGCTTCCCATATAGCCCAAAATATTATTTGATATCGTAAGTCCCAGCCCGGTTCCGCCGTAGCGTTTGCTGATGGAACTGTTTTCCTGTGTAAAAGCATCAAAAATATGCTGCTGCTTTTCAAGCGGAATGCCTATCCCGGTATCTCTTACTGAAAATCTTAATGTTATATTTTTATCGCTGATATTCAGTTTTTCTACTTTAAGCTCAATTTCACCCTGCTGTGTGAATTTCACTGCATTCCCTAAAAGATTGATCAGAATCTGCTTCAGCCGGGTTTCATCCAGCCAAAGGATTTTCGGCAGTCCCTGCTCGATATTAAGCAGCAGCTCAATATTCTTTTTCTGCGACTGATAAAGAATTACATTGACTACCTGGCTGACCAGGTCATAAACATTGGATTTTTCAATGAGGAGCTCCATTTTACCGGACTCTATCTTGGAAAAGTCCAGAATGTCATTAATGATGGCAAGCAGGTTTTCCCCGGATTCATTAATATAATTCAGATATTGGGTTTGTATTTCATTGAGTGGAGTTTTTAAAAGCAGATCTGAAAATCCTATCACGCCATTCAGAGGGGTACGGATTTCGTGACTCATATTGGCCAGAAATTCTGATTTGGCCTTGCTCGCAATATCTGCCATTTTTTTTGCATTTTTCAGCTCTTCATTGATTTTAACAGCATTGGTGATATTCTGCACAGAGACTATTACGCCTCCTACCACACCATCAGAAAGATACCATGGGCCCACTTCCACATTGTAATGCTGGATTCCTTCTTTATGTAAAACTTCAATGGCAAAATCTTCATTTTTATATACCGTACCCTTTAAAGCGTTCTTGTAAATGGTTTTTCTCTCTTCGGGAACATCCGGAGAAATGGTAAAGATATTCTCACCCACCAACTTCATATTATGCATATTGAATTCTTCTTGCCAGCTGGCACTTACTGAAATATAATTAAGCTCTTTATCAAACATCGCTACAGCAACAGGAACATAGGTGGCGAAAGATTGCATCATTCCTTCTTTCTTTTCAAGCTCCAGATAAATATTTTTAAAGGCATCAATGTCCTGAATAATCCCGAAAACCCTATTGCATACTCCGTTTTCAAACTCCGGAATTCCTTTCACTCTCACCCAGATCGTAACTCCATCATTGCGGACCAGCTGAACCTCTTCATCATAAGGAATACCTTCCGAAACAGCCCTATTGAAAAGGAAATTAATTTTTTGTCCGTCTTCATCTTTGTAAAAACCAATTGCATTTTCAAAATCCGGCTGAAACTCAGGATCTATTTTATGAATTTCTTTTGTTGTCTTTGACCAGAATACAGTATTATTCTTCAGATTGACTTCCCAACCGCCCACCTGGGCAACCGAGCTTGTCTGCTCAAGCATTTTCTTGGCATATACAAGATCTCTTTCAAGGGTTATTCTTTCAGTGACATTCAGGGCTGTACTTACTACATAGGGATTCCCGTCTTTATCAGTTTCTACAAGATTATGGTACATCCAGACCAGTTCTTCGCCTTTTTTTGATTTGAGGATCATCGTCCCGAAGTCTTCTTTATTTTGATTGATCCGCTGAAGATATTGCTCCAGCAAAGGCCAGTTTTGCTCAGGAACCAGGTCTTTCAGATTCAATCCCCCTACTTCTTCTGCAGAATATTGCAGGTTTTCTCTTCCTTTTTCATTCACTTCAAGAATATTCCCTTCCATATCGTGCATGCTCATCAGGCCGATAGCGTTTTCAAAAAAGCTTCTGAAACGGCGTTCTGAACTTTCAAGCTGAAGTCTTTCCTCGATATGCTGGGTAATATTAATCCCGAAACAAAAAATTCCGGAATGATTTTGATTTTGTTTCAGATACCATTCTATAATGATGGGAGCCGCTTCACCAATTTTTGTAGAGGCTGTAAATATCAGTTCTTCATCAGTCTGTAGAAAGTTTTTTAATTTGAGCTGCAAGTCTGCATCCTGCTCTCCCAAAAGCGTCAGGAAATTCTGATGAACAGCCTGATTCTTGGGTAATCCGAAAACTTTTTCAAAGGTTGGGTTTACTTCTTTAAGAATAAATTCATTATCCAGAACACAAATCAGGTTATTGGAAACATCAAAGGTCTGTTGAAAATATTCGGCCTGAATGTTCTTCCTTTTGTTCAGGAAAAACTTTGTCACTGCCTCACCTACTTTTTTAAGGGTGGCAATCTGGTCTTCCGAAATAGTTTTAGGCATATAATCTATTACACAAAGGGTCCCCAATACAAAGCCTTCATCATCGATCAGCGGCACACCTGCGTAGAAGCGAATTCCGCTTTCCAAAATTATTGAATTGCCTGATGACCTGCTGTCCGTCAAAGTATCATTGATTACCACAACATCTCCGCTTGCAATGGAATACTGGCATAGTGTGTTTTCCCGATCTACGGTATCTAAAGAAATTCCAATACAGCTCTGTATCGTCTGAATCTGGCTTTCCATAATCGCAATAAGCGAGCTGGGACAATCTGCAACCAGACACGCAGTTTCTGCAAAAACATCTAATTGAGGATCCTTTGGAAGATTCAGAAGATCAAATAGTTCCAGTTTTTTAACTCTTTCTTTTTCATTATCAGGTACTGGATAATTGTCCATAATATTAATTTACTATTTGTTTTATGTTAAATATAGTCAGAAAATTATTATAAAAATTATTTTTATAAACTTAATTATTTCATAATTAATAGATACAATAATCAATTATGAGTACCAATATTACGATAAATAAGAAAATTATTCGGAATATATATAATAGGCAAATATGAATCATACTAACTTTTAAGTCTAAATATCAGGCATGAGAAAAGACCTAGTTATCCACTTTTAACAAATCAAATAAAAATTGTATTAAAATGGTATCTTATTTATCAAAAACAAAAATGGCGTCGCTTGTTTAAAAGCAACGCCGTATTAAAGATATAAGTATATGGTTCTGATAATGAATTTACACTCAACCAGAAACTTTGTTTAGGATCTCAATAAAAATTCAATTCCATATTTTATCAAAAATAAGTTCTCATACTTTATTAATTAATATCTTCAACTCATCTAATTTTTTAATCAAAATATTAATTGATTCTTCTGGATAAAATAAACTTTGATAGTTTTTTGGAGTAAAATTGTATTCTAATAAGTCCTTAGTATCATTAATATCTATTAAAGAATTCATTTCTTTATATTCATTTTCAAAATAAAATGACCATATCTCTATTATCCCATGTTCCCAAAAAAAATATTTCTATACAAATTTTTGATTCAAAATTGAAATGGAATCTCGTATTACCTAAGATTGAAGGTTTAATCAATTTAATTTCTGATTTAATTTTAGAAGGAAACTTTCTTTCTAACTTAAGCTTAAATTCTAATAATATCTGCTCAACTTTTTCTTTCATTACGCTTTTCTTTGGAATAGAAACTATTCTCTTTTATCATTCTTTATAATCCCTTTCTTTTTTTATTCTGTTGGAGGCTCACTCTATAGGGTATACTTTCTGTATTCTTTTTTTAATTCTTCTATTTTCTCCAAAAGAATATCAAATGACTCTTGTGGATAAATTTTATTTTGATAATCTTTGGGTGTGTAGACGTAAACCATAATCTCTTTTATTTCTTCAATCAGACCCCAATACTTTCTTTTTGAATATAGACAAGTAATATCTATTATTCCATGTTCCCAAAAATATATGATTAAACTAAATTGTGATTCAAAATGCATACGTATTCCTGTTGCTCCCAATATAGAAGGTCCAACTTTAGACAGTTTTGATTCTTCAAATTTATATTTAACTTCCAATTCCATTTTGAGTTGTGATAAAATATTTTTTATTTCTTCTCTCATAATTATTTGGCTTTTAGAATAGGTGAAATGTTTCTAATCATGGGAGCTAATGACCCTCCTTTTTTATCAACAATATATTGTTTTAGGCGCATACTAGGCTCTGTTTTAAATAGACCTTGTCTCCACTCCGGCCTACCACCTTGCATGATATCTTGTGTTCGTACTTCAAATTCTGAATATACCCAGTTTTTAGGTGCTGCTTCCCAATTTTCCGCACCAGCTGCAGCTTCTGAAAGAAAAGTGCGCCCTTCCGCACCAGGTTCCTCTACTAAACGTCCTGTCCTTACCATCTGTTCATAATTTGATCTTGGAGACCAATGCCCAACTCTTTCCCATTGCCATGCTCTATCATAAAACAATATTCCTTTAAATCCTCTAAAAAGGTAAACTCCGCCTTCTGCTTCTATGTACGCCTTCATCATTGAAGCACTAGGATCTACCAGTGCCGGACTTTGAAGCTTTTGAGTAGTAAGAGGATAATACTTGGTCGTATCAAAAGAACTGAGATAAGCAGTGACCTTTCCAGGAGAGGATATTTGAGGGGAATCAGTCCCGTACATCGCACTTGCGGCCATAGGAGTAGGCTTCACAACAAGAGATATTTTCCCACTTTCGGTAACTGTACGATCCTTATTCAGTTCAGTAACTGTTCCTCTATTGTTAATATATGAACCCGATTTCCCTAAACGTGTAAGTGTCTCACCATTTTCTCCCTTAATCTGATCTTCCTGACTGTCATGCCAATAAACATTTCCAAATCTATCTCTGTACCAATCTTTTGGATTTTTCCCTCCAACTCTTTCCCCCATCAATCCCGTTGGATCTGCAAAGTTAACAGGATCATTCCAAACATAGGCATATGGAGACTGTGTAATTTCTGATAATGGATCTACACTTAACCAGAAACTTCGTCTAGGACTATAATAAAATCAACTCAACATATTATCAAAAATAAATTCTTATATTTTATCAATTAATGTCACCAACTCATCTAATTTTTCAATAAAAATATTAATTGATTCTTCTGGATAAAATAAACTTTGATAGTTTTTTGGAGTAAAATTGTATTCTAATAGGTCCTTAGTATCATTAATATCTACTAAAGAATTTATTTCTTTATATTCATTTTCAAAATAAAATGACCATATCTCTATTATCCCATGTTCCCAAAAAAATATTTCTATACAAATTTTTGATTCAAAATTGAAATGGAATCCCGTGCTACCTAAAATTGAAGGTTTCATCGATGTAATTTCTGATTTAATTTTAGAAGGAAACTTGCTTTCTAATTTAAGCTTAAATTCTACTAATATCTGCTCAACTTTTTCTTTCATATTATTTCGTTTTAAGAATTGGTGTAAGATTTCGTATAGGTGGTGTTAATTGACCTCCTTTTTTTAAAACTGCTCTTATTTGGCTTTGCCCGTTCACTGCTGATTCTGGATGTACGGCTTTGAGCCAATCTGTTGTTCCTGCTGGTATTAAGCTATTTGATTGAATTTCCATTTCAGAATAAACCCATCCTTTGGGAGCAGCCGCGCAACTATATGGCCCAGCTGTGGAAAAAACGTCAAGCTCCCTTGTTCAGGCACAACATGACCTGCTTCGGACATTATATTATAGCTTTCTCTTGAAGACCAATGCCCAACTTTTGTATATTGGACTCCTGCATCATAAAACAAGATTCCTTTAAATCCTCTAAAAAGGTAAACTCCGCCTTCTGCTTCTATGTACGCCTTCATCATTGAAGCACTAGGATTTACCAGTGCTGAACTTTGAAGCTTTGAATAATAAGAGGATAATACTTGATCGTATCAAAAGAACTGAGATAAGCAGTGTCCTTTCCAGGAGAGGATATTTGAGGGGAATTATTAAAAATCAAAAAGAGGCTGAAATCTTACAGCCTCTTATATTATTATAAATAGTTATTCTTATAATATTTCACTTCAGATTCTTTGTCTACGAATTTCAAGAATTGGTCTGAAATAGCACCTTTTGACTTAAAATTCTCTTTTGCTTCTTTTAATGTCATATGATTAGCAGAACTAGTTTTCATATCATCTGTATTTCCATCGTCTTCCCAAAAACACACTGGACAGATTTGATAATTGCCTTTTTCAAAAATTGTTTTGAAATTACAGCATGGACACGGATTTAATTCTTTTGTTGATCCAAAAACAGTAATAGGTAATTGATATAACGTTTTAATTTTTTCTTCAACATAAGAAACTTTTACTCCATTATATTTCTCTTTTAAATATTCAAAAATTTCTCCTTGCTCAATTCCTTCATTTTCACTAAACTCTTCTCGTTCTTTTACTGTCATTCTTGAAAACTCATTTAATGACAGTATATTTATTACTATATTTAATTCTATATTTATCATGCCTTTATTTTGTTAAACTAGCCGCCAAGTCAAGAGCATCTTGGAAAGGAGTAGTACTTATATTGGGATTTGCTCTATAAAACGTTCTGATCTCTCTTAAATCCATTCTTCCAACAAGGATTTCTTGTGTATTACTATTAAATTTAACTAAAAATTTACCAACAACTTGTTCTTGGATATGTTCACCTGTTTCACCAGCAAAACTTTTTGCTAGCTTTAAATATTGACTTTGAATAATTTCTCCAAATTCAGCCCCATGTTTCAAAAAATGGGTTGCGAGTTCCCCCTTAGAAAAACCTTTCCAAATGATATTGCAATCATTAAACTATTTTTGTCTCAAAAAAGATAGCAAATCCAAGTTTTTCCTACCAACACATTTGAAACACCTTGTATGATTATCAATATTTTAAGTAGCCTATTTTCAATTTTCTTTTATTCCGACTACCCAAATATCATATCAAACTTTCAATACTTATTCAATCTGTAAAAATATAGCATTGAAAATCAACGCTATATTTTATTACCACGCTACCGAAAAATCTTAGGAAATTCTTTTTTGATATGTTCAGCTAATTTTGGTATATCTTCCAGAGCAAAATCAACATATTTTTTATAAATATCTTCACCAAATTGCTTGATCCAAAAGTTTTTTTTATAAAATTGACCTTCTGATTGGATTTCTTCAAAAATTATAGGAATTAAAATGCAATTTTTACTTTCGGGCTTTTTTCTAATTAGCCATTCTAAATTACCTTCAAATTCATTAGTAATCTTCTCAAGGATAGATATCAATTCTGTTTCATCCGCTAAATAAAATCCAAAGCGAAGAAATGGTGGATGACCATAAATATCATCTAGCGAAAACATTGAAACTTTTGAAGTTCGTAAAGGTGAAATCTTATATAAGGTTTCAAACATTATAGTATTAATATCTATTTCTTCCATTTTAATTTTAATCAATTATTTGTCTTTGTAATTTTATTCCTTTCGGATTCATTTTTTGATAGACTTTAATATAATCTTTAGTTCGTATTGGAGTTCCACTATACATAGGGTCATAAACATAATTCCCTTTAACATATACCTGATGATATGTAAAAGCTTCTTTTTTTCCATATTCTATACCATTCAACCACTTTCCTGAAGATGGTGTAATTTCCAAAACATAGCCACCTTTATACATTCTATTATAACCACTTGCTAATTCGGAACAATCAATATTTGTGTTGGCAGCCCTATAATCTCTCAAGGTTTCAGCAGCAATAGCATCTTCATATGCTGATGGATTTACATTACCGCTTGGTTTTATACCCCTTGGCTTTATCTTACCTGCATTAACAGGGAAAAGTCCTTCAGCAGCTATCATAGCAGAAACCTCTCCTGCCATTCCTAAAACTCCCCAATTATTCTCAGCTTCTTTTATAGCCTGACCAGTACCATATTGCACACCCTCATGATTTAGTTTTAAATTTTTGATAACCTTAGTATAAAGACCGTCATATGTTTCTTTATCCCATCCTCTTACCAAAATCAAACCCTGATAAAACTGACCGATTTCGTTCTGCATACTGGCCATTTGACCTAATGTCATATCATGGCTACCTGCGTAATTAATCATTAATTTGTTCATCAACTTCTCAGCTCCTGAGTTCCCTTTAAATTGTCCACTACCAACACTATTAACTCCAGCTGCTGCAATTCTTATAGCCGCAGTTCTCATATGTTTTGGTAGAGGATCTGGACCATAATTATCACCACCTCCAAAACAATCTTTAATAGTTTTCGGTCCATGTCCCGGGCCTCCCACTCTTTCCCCCATCAATCCCGTTGGATCTGCAAAGTTAACAGGATCATTCCAAACATAGGCATACGGAGACTGCGTAATTTCTGATAATGGGTCTACACTTAGCCAGAAGCTTCGTTTAGGATCGTAATATCTTGCTCCGTAATAGTAGTATCCTGTTGCCATATCAAGCTCTTTGCTGTTGAACCTGTAAGGATTATCGTAGTCCATCGTCGTATTTTCCATCAGCATTTCCCCATACGGCATATACTCGTACCAATTGGTTACATTTCCTTTGATATTCGTTAATATTGAGGCTCATTAAGATGGTAGTAAAAACTCCATCTTTAGGATATTTATAAATACAAATTACCAAAAAGTATTAAACTTTTTTAAAAATATAGCAACGCTAAAAAACTTATATTTCTTAGGAAAGGGAACACAGAAATATATAATCATACAGAAGAGAAATAATATCTTAACCTAAAATCTATTCAACTGTTAAATCAGGAAATATATATTTATTTGTTTCTTTATCATAATAAACATTAATAATGGGAAATTCCATATTATGATTTTCAAAAAACCATTTTCTGAAAGCATAATACATACCTTCAGGTTGATAATCACAAAAATTATACTCTAGTTTCTCTATAGAAAAAATTACAGGAAATATGTCTATATATTGTATTATACTTTTAATACCTTTTTTTAAATAATTAAGCGATATATTATCAATTATATTATCATTTAATTTTAGATATACCTGTGGTGCAATTTTATGTATGTTTACAGAGTTTTCATTTAAATCTAACAATTCTTTTATTTCATAAAATATAGCAATTCCCCAACTTGTTTTTAATATTGTTAATCTATCCATTAATTTTTTAATTTAAATTTATTAAATACATTTTTATCAAAATAGTGTTCATAACCCATGCTTGAACTACGCTTTATATATTGAAATCCATGAGGTTCTCCATTACCAAACAAACTACTATGCTTATTCAGCCATGAATTTGCCAAGTCATCATCTAAAGGAACTTCAAATTTTTTAAATCTATTAAAGCTTCCTTTGCTTATTTTGAACTCCATTATTTCCAAATGTAATTCAGGAAGATTTTTCTTTAGTAAATCGCGATAGGCTTCAGCTTCAGCTCTAGTATCCCAAGTATATAGACCTTCTCCAAAATGAGCAGATGTTGGTGATGTTGGCCATGGTATTCCTCCTGATTTTAATCTTGCAACATCTTCTGCACCTTGCACGGTATAAAAAGTTTTACTAAATGGTATTTCTATTTTCGTAAGAGCATAGGTCGCAACTTGAATTGCTGTATTCGGAGTTTCATATCCCACGGCATGCCCCCATTGATACGAATTCCATTTTCCATAATCAGGAATATTAGCATGTCCGTTACTAACCAAACTTTCCGCTGTCTCTCCCCAAAATTGCCCTGTAAATATTGTGCTAGTAAAAAAATTCTTTATATCGCTTCCCCATGCAAATAAACCATTTTTGACTCCACTCCAAATACCAGTATTTGATACTTCGCTCCAGTGTCCCCCAGCTCCTAATGTAACAGTTGTATTATTAACTGAATTATATTGATTATTAGAATAACCATCTGAATAATCATCATAACCAAGTTTTCTATAATTATCTTTTGTTATTTCCGATCTCCATTCCCAACGATTTCCTTTTCTTCCCCAATCATACGGTTTTCCCAATCTCTCCCCCATCAATCCCGTAGGATCTGCAAAGTTAACAGGATCATTCCAAACATACGCATATGGAGACTGCGTAATTTCTGATAATGGGTCTACACTTAACCAGAAGCTTCGTTTAGGATCGTAATATCTTGCTCCGTAATAATAAAAAAGAGTATAAACATTTTGTCTCAAAAAAGATAACAAATCCACATTTTGGTTGGAATTCCAATCTGTACATTGTTATTTACCTTCAGGCGGGCATTTGATTTATGGCCATAATTAATCTATTCATTCTTGAATAGAATTTCTATAACATACCAATTGACCGAAATTAAATAACTATTTATATCATTTGTTAGAAAATATTCCATCCCATAACATTCTTGCATTAATTTGGAAAAAAGTTTTCCATTCTTTAAAACAAATATTTGGTTTTTGTTATAGTAATCTTGTTCGAAAAAAATAGATACAGTTCCTGAGATATATTTTTCAGAAAAATTAAATTCATATTCATCGGTAGGTAACTTTTCTGAAATATCACTACCTATCGATAAATTACCTATTACTTTAATAGGTTTAAATTTATTAATTGTATCTAGAATAAATTTTTGAGCATTTTCGCCTTCAATTATTGAATATTCTAAAAGCAATTTTTTTGCAGCTGCTTCTAATTCTTTAATCTTATATAAAAAATCGTTTTCCATTTATTTATCTTGTTGCTGGTATATTATCTATAAAAATATGGCCTCTAATTCTATTAGGCCCTCTTCCCATTGTTTGATATCCTATATGGGGTTGATGAGGTCCTTCTCCTAACTTTCCTGTTGACTTTACATTATTAAATGCAGGCATGTCCATATTTACATTAGCTCCTCCTGGCCCTGTATATTCTACAGGTATTGATTTTCCATTTACATCTTTCCCCCATTTTGTCACTTTAAATAATTCCTTTGGTACTCCCGTTCTTTTAAATGCTTCTTCTAGAGCTGCTAAATGTGTAGCTCCCCCCCGCATATCAACATCTTTTATAGGATTAAATTCCCAATTATTTCCAGTTAGCCCTTCTCCTGCTCCGCCTCTACTTAATCTATGAATAATTGCCATTGCCGCCAACCCTTCAAATTCCTCTGCCCCTGCATTTCCCCTAACAATCCTCCTTACAGCAGATTCCGCATCCCGATCCCCTTCAAACATCATGGCTGAACCTTCTTTTCCCTGCATCCCTTCATTCCACATAGATGCAAGACCATTATAAGCAGAGCCCAAAGCATTCTTCATAAATCGGTCTCCATTTTCTAATACATCTGAGTCATATTGTTCTCTTTGCATGTATGGAAACTTAATATTATGCAATCCTAACGTCAGAACAGGTTTTCCGCCATACTCACCTTTATTAAGATACCATGGCAAATCGCTTTGATCTGGTTCAAGAGTAGATGTTATGATCTTCAATATTTTAGATAGCCTATTTTCTTATTTTTTCTACTCTAGCTACCATAATTATCATTCCAAATATCATTTTTAGTTTAAGTTTAAAAATTAGAACATTGATTTTTAATATTCTAATTTATTACCAACACGTCTGTTACATTACCACATTTAAGTATATCATTACATATTTTATTAACAATACATCTGGTATTACTAATCACTACATTGGGACTGCTAATATAGAATGGAAATATCAAAAGGAAACTTGATATTTATAATATCCGAACTCTTCACTTTAGTAAAAGTAATATCTGAGCCAACTAATAGCGATTCCGATTTTGACAAAAAAACATTCTCATATTTATTGTTCATTTCAAAAAGCAAATTTATCATATTCCAATCCTTTCTAGTGATAATTTTTTTATCCATCATGTATTCAATTTGTTTAAATGATTTTTCATCTATTTTTACACAATAATATGTTCTCTCACTATTAGCAGAATTTATTTGAATACAATGAAATATATAAATATCTTTTTCAAGTGAAGTAATTGATGTTATAACTCCATCATACCAATCCATTATAAATAATTTAGTAATTGTCATCTCTTATTTTGTTTTAGGTTTAAATATTTCATTAAATTTTTGAGTAACTTCAGGAGTAACTGGCTTTGGCAATATTACTGTATGATGCCTAGGTTTATTTCCAGTTTGTTCAACCTCGAAAAATGATTCAACAGTAGATTTGAGAGCACTTTTATGCGATAAATCCGAACCTTTAACTTTGTCTTTCAACATTGTTGAAACTCCATGAGGAAAGCCAGCATCTTCCGCTGCTTGTGCTTGTCTTGCTAACGATTCTAGAGTTTCTGCCTCTTGGCCAAATCTAACTAAACTTTTCTCACTAGCCAGTCCTCCCGCTGGTTCCCCTACTTTATGAATAATTGCCATTGCTGCCAACCCTTCAAATTCCTCTGCCCCTGCTTTTCCCCTAACAATCTTTCTTACAGCAGATTCTGCATCCCGATCTCCTTCAAAGACAATAGCTGAACCTTCTTTTCCCTGCATTCCTTCGTTCCACATAGATGCAAGACCATTATAAGCAGAGCCCAAAGCATTCTTCATAAATCGGTCTCCATTTTCCAATACATCTGAGTCATACTGTTCTCTTTGCATGTATGGAAACTTAATATTATGCAATCCTAACGTCAGAACAGGTTTTCCGCCATACTCACCTTTATTAAGATACCATGGCAAATCGCTTTGATCTGGTTCAAGAGTAGATGTTATTGGCCCAACTGAAAAATTACTGTGAGATTTGTGTTTAAAGAACCAATCCCAAACTTTTCTTACCCAGCTTCTTTTCCCGGGTGGGTCATGAGTATCACCTCCCACTCTTTCCCCCATCAATCCTGTTGGATCTGCAAAGTTAACAGGATCATTCCAAACATAGGCATATGGAGACTGTGTAATTTCTGATAATGGATCTACGCTTAGCCAGAAACTTCGTTTAGGATCGTAATATCTTGCTCCGTAATAATAGTACCCTGTTGCCATATCAAGCTCTTTGCTATTGAACCTGTAAGGATTATCGTAGTCCATCGTCGTATTTTCCATCAGCATTTCCCCATACGGCATATACTCGTACCAATTGGTTACATTTCCTTTCATATTCGTTAATATGGAGGCTCCACTAAGGTGGTCAGGATGTATCCAGTACATTTCATTTTCAAGAATTTCCGGCGGGGTATAATTACTCATACATTCATCCGACAAAAACTCAGTCCACCTTTCACAAAACCTCCCATCATTTAAAGCTTGCTCATAATATTCCGTCAGTTTAGTATAACACCTCTCATCCTGGTCCTGTAAAAACGCATAGATCTGCTGCTCCATAAGAAAGGAGCATAATGTTTCATCATGCGTTGAGGATACCGGTGGGGTATAGGTTCCCTGGGAGTCTTCGCCATCTACCCATACTTCATCAGGAAGGCCAGCTGCTTGTATAATGCCATGGATTTCTTCTGCTAATAAAGACGCCTGTTCCTCGTAACCTTCGGAAAGGTTTATTTTAAACCTATGCGTAGGTACCGGGCTTACCCTTGTTGCAATTCTCTGGCTTCCCATATAATAATGCTTGCTCATGGTTTTGTTATTCAGCACCAGGTAGCCGTTGGGATAATAAACAAAAGGTCCCATTTGGGTTGTATTGCTGGGATCATTCCCATTGACGTAAAGATTTTTAGAAACCGCATCATTTTTCAGGATTCTCTCTCCGGCTGCGTCATACACGTAGTAATTGAAATTTTCCTTTTGAGTGACCACAGCTTTCAGGCGGTTTTGGTCATCCCAAAACAGTTCTCTGTATTCTGCTGGAGTATTACCAGACTGTTGCTGATCTTCCACAATAGTGACAAGATTGCCATTGAGATCATAGCGAAATGTTTCCTTTGCAGTGACTGACGGGTCAATAGGAACCATACCACAATCCATAGGAGCCGTAAAATTCTGAAACTTATTGTAAAATATCGAAGATACTGCATTAGGATGATTAGGATCTTCATATTTATAGGTACCTGCATCTCCTTCATTACCCGGAGTCATGCAGGTACCGTTCTGATATGTTTTGAGTTTAAAGTCTTTCACCTCCATGTTTCCAACAGCATTATACCCCATATTTAAATTATAATACTTGGTATTCTTCTTTCCTGTAGCTGTTATCAGGGCTGAACCCAACCTTCCGAAAGAATCGTAGCTGAAAGTCTTATCCGTTGCTATTCCCATATCCATAGACGGATAATTTCCAGCCATGGGTGTAGTGCCATTTATTGCAGAAACATTTCCGTTACCATCAAAAGAATATCTGTTTTTACGAATGTTCATATTTCCATTGTCATACAATAGAGAAAGTTCATTGACTTTCCCCCACGGATCATAATCATACTGGGTTTTGGTTTCGTTTCCTGCAAGGTAAGAAGTCATCTGATCTCTATTGTTGTAGGTCATAGAATAGGCAATATCCGTTAGCTCAGCTTTTCCTGGAAGTTTACTTTGGATTCTGTCCAACAGCCCTGCCATATTATAGCTGTAAGTGACTTCTTCGGTATCCGGATAAAAGATCTTGTTGATTCTGCCATATACATCATGCACAAAAGAAGTTTTGAACATTTTGGGAACATTTTTAGGCGCTACCACAATCCGCATGTTTTCTTTTACATTACCCCATATGTCGTATTTAAAATTTTGGGTACCTGTTCTGTCGGTTTGCTTTATCAGCCTTCCACGTTCTTCAGCAGCTCCTCCTTGCTCACCATACGTAAAATGTACCGAGTGATCAGGGTATTCTACATCTGTTAGCTGGTCAAAATTATATTTATAGTTAATTTTTTTTCCGTTGGATTTTAAAACAGCATTATAGGAGGAGGTCACTTTACCGGTCATATCATATTGAAACCCTGATTCTCCTGCATCCGGCTCTGTTTTCCTGATATTTCTTCCCAATTTATCATAGAAATATTCTGTAGGATAGTTTCCGGCATCCTGCGTGGCTGTAAGCTGGTGGAGACCGTCGTATTTATAGGTCATCCATATATCATTGCTTCCATTGGTCTGTTTGCTAGAGGTTGTTTGCCCTAATGCATCAATATAGGAGATACTGGTATTTCCCAAAGGACTCACTACTCTTGTCGAAAATTGTGTAGTCCCGGATCTGTCTGTTCCAAATTCATAGAACATATTGGTGGTTAGATTTTGCAGCCCATTGTTAGTGGCAACATTAAACTGCGTAGTGCTCACAGGGCGGTCTAGCTCATCATATGTAGTGGTTGAATAAATCTTGGCAGTCTGGTCCTCTACAGTTGTATAGTCATCAAATGTTTTAAGAGAAGTCATGATATCAGTCCCTGTTGTCACCTTATCCCTGAGAATTGTTTTGACAGGTCTTCCCAAATGATCTTTAATCTGGTAAATGTTATTGGCGAAATAGTAGGTCTGGTTTTCTTCTTTAAACAGTTTTTTAGACATAATGCCTTCTCCCCATGCATCGGTAAATAAACTAACGAAGTAATTGGGCCTTGGATCCCTGTCATTCTTGAAAGGTTTTCTTTCCGTAATGGCTACCGGTATAGTCTCTGAAAAATAATAGTACAATCTGATCGTAAAATCTATATCCGCGGGAGCAAGATAGTCAGTAAGCCTTCCGAAAGAGTCATATGTATATTGAGCCGTTGCACCATTAATATCTGTTATGGCAACAGGAACTCCTAAAAGGTAATTATCATCATACTGAGTGGTACTTGTATATCCGTATGCATCTGTGGTAGCCGTCAAATAGGTATGATACACCGGATCATAAACATAATTGTAGACCATGCGCTGTCCGTTTGCAGAAACCGGCTGTGTAACTTTGGTTAAATTACCATAAGTATCATACTCCATATCAAAATCCGCCGTCCCGGAAGCCCCGTTACTGCCTGTTCCCAATATGTCTTTTTTAATTTGTCTTATATTTTGGGCAGCGTCCAGAACCGTTGTGCTTTTCCGCATAACCTCATTATTGTGAGCGGTTATAATAAGTTTTTCCGAAGGTATCCCTACTATATTTTTAGCTCCGGGAGCATGATAGGAGATCTGCGTTTTCACATCATCCGAAGCATAGTCCAATGTTGTTCCCCTGTCTGTGGAACGGATAACATTTCCGTATTTATCATAAGCATCAACTGTATTGTATGTAGTTTTACTATGACTCCCCGATGCCGAAAATTCAGTAAATGTAGATTCTGTTTTATATAAAAGCGGTATAATCCTGCCGATATCCTTGTACTGGGGTTCGGACTGATTTTCTGTAAGCGCATATTCTGAAGAAGAAGGCTGGTCGAAATACCGGTAAGTATATTTCGTCTCACTTCGCTTCCTATTTTGACTGTCCAGCATATAAGAAGAGCGTACAATTCCTTTTTTGTAGAAATACTGCCTTATTTTTGTGTCATTATAATTAACATAAAAGTTATTTTCATTACCTGTATAATCAGTTTCATACTGGGTAACATAAGTTTGGTGCAGAACATACTCATTAAAAACTTTTGTTTTCACAATTCCAAAACCTAAAAACTCTCGCTCTCTTCTGTCCTGTATTCCTTTTTCATATTCAAAACTGAAATATTGAGCAGGCTTTATCCTCTGGGGATCTAAAACATTGCCCAAGTATGGAAGAGTAGTATCAATAGGTTTAAAATTCCATACAGCCATTCTGGAGAGCACGGTCTTTGAAAAAGGCATCTGGTAAGTCCCTCCTATAAGTGTTGCCAAGTTATTTTTTTCGTTGACATTGTAATACTCAAATTCAATCAATCCCTGAAGAGGAGTTTCAATACTAAGCAGTAAATTGGCTTTTGGCAATTGATTTTGATAAAATGTCAGTTCACCGTCATTTCCTGAAACAAGTAAATCCGGATATCCGTCTCCGTCAAAATCCCTGAGATCTACTTCCTGTTTAGACACAGACTTGTCGGTTCCACCTCCTGCTGAAACACAAATTTTCAATCCAAAACAAGCACATAGTGTTCCATATAAATTAAACCCGGATGAATTCTGTTTATTATCCAAGCTAAAATTTTCATTGAAGTTCTCAAGAGGAATAAAGGAAGTCCCACTATTGATCAACATTTCATAGGTATTTCCATTCTTTACGATCTTATCTGCAAGACCGTCCCCATTGATATCTATTAATCCCACTTTTGCTGTAGATGAAGATTTCGAAAGTCCAACACCTCCAGCCCAGCTTCCATTAGCGAAGCTGAAACCACCTCCTCCTGAAACTGCAAAAGAATCCCCTTTCGACACCTCCGAAACATCCCATCCGTAAGACTCTGGTGCAAAACCATTTCCTGTATTGATATAGGTACTTCCATCAGAAATATAATCCGTCAGGCCATCACCATTTATATCAGCCCATACTCCTGTACCCTGTGCCCATGCTTTTCCTACCGTAACATTAAGCCCTATTCCTAATGCGAAAGAAGAAGATCCTGTGTGCAAATCTTTTTCTCCTCCTATGGCAAAGAATGTATTTGCAGTATTACTGAATTTGGCTACGGAAGCAGAAGCTGAAAGCCCAGCACCTAATATGAACCCTTTATTTTTAATTTCTTTTTCATTGATAGAAGTTACTGCCGCTAATTGACCCAAAACATTGGTTTTCTGGTAGTAGCTTCCTGAAATAATATCGGGATAATGATCCCCATTAAAATCCTGGAAATAATCTGATGTTTTTTCAGTAGAGATACCTGCATGCCCACTGATGCCCAGCCAGGGAATTATTGATCCCGCAACATAAGCGTGAAATGCATCAGATTGGGAACGGAGGATTATGCCCCGTGGATTAGGCACTGAAAAAACGGGTGTTGTGACAACAGTAGAACTGCTGGAAGATACTCCCAGTACATAAGGCTGCAGATCATATTCGGACAATTCTGCAGGTTCCATAGGAGATACATAGGCATCTGTTTCTGCATTCAATTGTAAAGGAGTAAAATATCTGTTATTATTCTGCTGAATAATATAATTCGTCATACAGGTGAAGTAATCCGGAGCAGAAGGATTACAAGGAGAAGCCCCTCCAGGAGCTGGGACATTGGCTAATGGATTGGTTGTAAATTCATTTTCACGAATTGCCTGATTAGGATATTTTGAACCATTGTACGTGAATCTGCCCCATCCCTGATATACCAATCCTGTATTGATATTATAATGGTTGTTCTCCGAACGATAGGCAAAATAGTCAGCCTTATGTTCCGTATTTTCTAAGGCAGGATCTCCTATAAATGCAGAATTAATAATATAAGGATTTTCTGAAGACAGCTTTTTTGTAACTACATAATCCGGAGAGCTGATCTCAAAATAAAAAGGAAGCATACAAAGCTCTTCATAACTAATAGGTATAGTTGCAAAAAAAGCACATATGTCTATTTTCGGAATCGGCATAACATTATTAGTAACATTTACCGTATTTTTCGCAGTGTAAACATTTCCGTTATTGTCCTTAATTTTTAATGAAAAAGTAACTCTTGTATTATGTGATTGGCTTAAGTTAATGGAATAATCATTCAATGATGTATTTCCATTAAAATCCGGGAATACATAATAAGCACTTGCCGCCTTGCAACGGGGACATATTGTTTTATCGCCGCAAAAAGGATATTCCCTGTATTTTAAGAAATCCTTAGGCAAAGTATTAATTAGCCTTTCAGAATAAGGATTATACTGTACTAAAGCTTTGACCGCAGTAGTGTCTGTATCCGACATTATCGTAAGAGTAGGCTTCCACTTGATCTTTTCCCATGAAACATTGGTATCGGAAGAAACATCAAAATGCAACAGGGTTATAGTACCGTCGGAAGGGTTCTGATTAAGTAACAAATTGGAAATATCGGAATTGGCAATTTCATTGTTTGCCACTGTAACTGAATTCAAATTATCACCTTTAATTAGTTTTTGGTGATATATCAGTGTAGATGGCGGCATCACACCAGTAGTATCAGATATTGACTGTATCGTTTTATAAATTTTAAAATCAACATCATCCGTAAATATTTCATTATTTAATTTATTCCAAGAAATATTGACTTTACTTTTATCACCTATTACATTTTGCTTTTGACTGGATGGTAAATAATGAACTCTTGCATCAAATCTAAAATAGGCATTATTATTAGCATCCTGCATGCCAAGGTCAGGAACTCCCGGAACAGAAGTGTATACTATATTTGTATATGCTTTAATTCTATCTCCATTCTGATTAGTTTTAGAAGATGCTATTATGAATATTCTCTGCCCTTTTTCAACATGAGTTGTGGTACTGAGAGCCTGAAACTGTCCCTGACTATTTAAAGTAACTGTTGGAGAAATCTGAGAGGAATTAGCAGGATTAAATCCTGAGAGATCTTCATTGGCTTTTGTCAATTCACCCTTTTCAATCCACACATCCACCCCATCCTGAGAGTTTTGAAGCAAAGTTATTTCATTACTTACAGCAATATCTCCTGATACAGGAGCTTCCCACATTCTTACAATATTGGCTAACGAAGATGAGAACTGACTGGTAGTTATAATAGTATCCTGAACCGCATTACTTCCTGCCAGAATAGCATTAGGAGTTTCTTCTGTAACATTTACCGTTCCGGAGGCCGGTTGGGTCATGAACTGGGGAGCACCATTTCTTATCTTATTAAAGAATACATCACCATAATGAATCATATCCAGGAGGCCATCGCCATTAACATCTGAAAAATAAATCGGTGAATTGCTGTTACCAAAAGAATAATTAGCCCCTACAACACCATTCGCAAATGAATATTCCAATCCGAGAGTAGTATTATAGCTATTATGGGTATAGATAGGAGTATCACCGGGAAGTCCGGAAGAAGAATATACCCCGCTAAATCCTGTTCTTATATTCTTTCTGAAGTTGATATTACCATTTGAAGAATAGAATGTTTTATCTAACAATCCGTCTCCATCAATATCTAAAAGCTGATTTTTCCCATATGCCTCATTATCATCATAGCTTGCTGTAATCCCTATAGTCCCCTTTTTGTTAATTCCGACAAAAAAACAAAGCCCACCACCAAAACTTACTGCACCCCGGATATTTTTATTTTTACTATATGTTCCGGAAATAAAACTGGTATTGCCCCCTGAAAAAGAACCTACATCTCCGTTATCTTTTGGAGTGTTGTATACTTTGGTAGGTGTTTTTTCAAAAACACCCATATTGTGTTCATAAAGTAACTTGTGTTTGTTAAATAGAGTACCATTTCCATCTTTTTGAATGATCTCTGTTAAAAGTCTTTTGGAAAACATCCCTACGGTCGTATTATTTAACTCATATTCACGGATATTGATATTCGCTCTTTTAACTCTAATCTTGCTTAATATTTTTGCGTCTGCCAATTTAACTCCCAGTTTATAATTGAAAGTCATATCTCCTCTAATGCCCGCTTCATTTTCAAATTCAATAACAGTATTATTACTGTAAGTAATTCTTGACAGGTATTTATTTTTACCTCCTCCATCGAATGAGTCTGAATAGGTATAGGTTATAGTATTTCCGAAACGATCTGTAACTTTAGACAAAAACCATTTCACCACGCTCCCCGAAGAATTACTTGAAGGATTATTGGTCAATATATCCAGATATTCTTTTTTTGTCCCGCTCCCGTCCAATGTTTCCCAGGTATAATCTGAAGGTGAAGATCCTTTCCTTATGATGGTATAGCCTTCTTTTATTCCATTACGGTAGTAAAACTGCCTGTTTGTTGTTCTTGCCTCGGAATAAGGAAGTTTATTGGGCAGGTAATCATCCTTGAAAACAAGCTGCTCACCTGCAATTAAGTAAATCTCAGTTTCCTGGCTACCAAATGCCAGAACACCCCATCTGGTATCAATATCGATAGTTTCTACTGGAATATCCCAACCTGTTCCTGCCCATCCAAATTTGTTATCACTATTATATACGATAGAAACGTTAGGCTGAAAACCTCCAATTCCTGCAGGTATTTCAATAGGATATTTTACGTTCGTAGTACCTTGTTGATTGGGTGTCGGCGGAGCAATCAGGTTAATTTTAGATCCAGGGTTAGCAATTGGCATATCATTAAATTCCGTCTGTGCACCAGCTCCAGTTTCCGGGCTTTCAGGCTGCTTCACAACACCAGCTATAAAATCAACATTACTTAAAGAAGTATGAAGTACAATATATTTTTTTACCGTATTTACACTATCAATATTTACAGGAGACCATTCTTTTTTAGTATAGTCAAACATAAATGCTGTAATGTCTTTTTCCTGATAGCCCTCAGGAAGCTTATCTTGATCATAAGGCAAATGAAATTCCGCTTCTTTTGAAGCTTTTTTATTGAAACGAAATCCTGCATAATTATTACTCACATTAACGGTGGATAGATCTACCGGAGGTATATCAATTAACCTTAACCCCTTTACAACTCCTAATTCATTCTGTGAAACAACTGTATGCCCTTGAGTTTCATATGTGCTTACCTCCGCCGAAAAAGAATCTTCCACTGTCTTTCCAACAATTATTTCGGGCATGTACTGCGAACCATTGAATTTAACAGTAAAGAACTTTTTATCTAAATTTTTATAGGAAACATATTCAAACTCGTTTCCTTTCAAGTCGATTTTTTCACCCTCAACATCTAAAGATTTGATTCCGGATTCCGGATTTACAAATCCCCGTAAGTACGCAACCTTATTATTGTATATTTTTGCAGTTACAGTATAGGGAGAAGAAGAATTATTTTGTTTTTCTGTAATACGAACGTTCTTGATCGTATAATAATCTCCCTTATTTAAGGCATTGAATAAGATTTTATTATCTCCTTTTTTCAAAAGTTCTGTATTGACTGGTTCAGACACTGAACTCCAGCCTGTTTTTTTGTGTCTGACATAGCCGCCCATCGCAAAACTGCCATTGATACTACGGGTCACAGAATTCGCATCCGAATAACCGTCCACGTCATAACTAAGAATATAAGTTTTATTGGGATCTACGGCCGAAAGCTGAACATCAAATATATTATCGGAAGCATCTGCATCTCTTCTTTGCGGATCCTTATTTCCGATCTCTCCTATATATCCTGAGTTTGTCAGCTTAGAATTAAAATCACCGGACAATGAGCGGATTTTATTTAATTCCGTATTAGATGTATACTTAAACTTTTTATTCCCCGAAAGGGAAAGGTTCGCGGAAGCAGAATCAGTTACACTATTTACTGAAACATTATGAAAAATATCTCGTGATGCTTTATTAATATACTTATACTTATCATTTTTAGTTGGCTTCAGGAAATCGCAGTTAATTTTAAATGGATTAGAATATTGACTTGAACTTTTAACTGTTCTCACCATATTCTGATCTTTATGGATAACTTTATAAAGTGTCCAGCTGCTTAGAGAAAGAATAACAGGGATAAGAACGGGTAATAGTTCAATGGTATTACGGCTGAAAAATGAACGTCGTTTCATATCTTGGATTTTGTGTTTTTATTAGTTATTAGTTGATAAGGAAATTAACTCCTTTTGCTTCTTCAGGAATAAATATTTTAATATTGTAATATCCTACAAAAGCAGGGATGCTCATCGGAATGCTAAAATCAGAAGCTGAATTATACTGACCTTGCTTAACAAGTACTCCTAAACTATTGAATATTTTAATTGTCAATGGCTTAGCAGTTTTTAGCTCTACTTTTATCGTCAGATTCCCATCATGAGAAGGGTTAGGAGATACGGTAATTTTTTTAAACAAAGAAGTACTTTGTAAAGCGTCGTATTCAGTTTGGCTAAGTACAGAAAGTGTTTTTGTTATTTCGCACCCCAGCTTGTTTTTGATAAGCAATTGATAAGTGCCCTGCCCGTTAAGAATGTAGGGAGCAGTATAAGTTACTGCACCCGAAGGAGCTGTAAGAGTATACTGATAAGAAGATGTATTAAGGTCCAATTCTATTGGTGTCCCCGCCCAAACATATTGGCTGTCAATATTCTGGTTAACAATGCCTTCAAGATCAAAAGTCCTTACAATATCTGGGTAACCGTTTCTATGAATACTAAGCTGATAATTATCAGGAGCAAGATTGCTGAATAAAACAGGATTAGAGCTCGCGGAAGCAGTATTCACCACCGTTTGATTGGTAGTTATACTTTTTAAGCTATAGGTAAATGGAAAAATATTTTCCGGGACGGAGATTTTTACGATACCGTTCTGTAGTTCACTACAAGTACTTGTAAGCTGTACAAGTATATCACTTTGTGAATCCTGTAAATTAAAGGTAAAATAATCAATCCCATCAAGATCATTATCCCAAGCAGCATCTTTAAAAACATATAATGAATCATTCAGTTTCTCTCCCAGAATATCTGCAGAAATATCATTTTGATAGTTGCTTTCATTGGTAAAAATCCGCAATTTTATTTTATCATTCTGTTGCAATCCGGTAAGACTAAGATAGAGGTGAGTCTTCATAGGAATTGATCCTGTATTTTTCACCTGTGCTTTCCACATTCTCATCATATCTCTTTTAGGATGTGCAGAGATAAGATCTGCTTCTTTGAAAGTTAAAGCTTGGTTATTATCCCCCCACAAGAGAAAGCTACCTTGACTAATACTGCTATTATTTTGATTATTAATTACTTGTAATTGCCCTAAAGAAATTATAATATGCTTGTCTTCAGCATTTGCAGATTGTTTTTGATACAATCCGAATAAGTCATCCCTACCTATACCGGTAATCCTAAAGTTGTAGTTTTTATTTTTTTTAGAATCCCAAATAATTTGATTTCCAGAAGAAATATAATTTTTCTCAGATATGTCATTAATGGTAATCCCATATTTTATTGAAAGGTAAGTTTCAATTTTTTGCTTGTCTATTACAGATAGGTTCGTGTTAAAAACAAGGATTTCAGGAATTAAAAGGGAATTATCAGTTCTCTTATTTAAAAAGACAATAGGATTAATTTTATGATTATTGTCATTTTTGGTAAAGGTTAATATTTTTGAACCAGCTTGAGGGCGGTTAATTCTTAATGAATCATTAAAGTCATCAATCCCGATACTACTGATAATAGTACTTCCTATTTTACCATAAATTTTCTTTTCATTTCCTCCAAATTGATTACTGACAATAAATAAAGAGGGCTGGTTTAGGCCTGTATCTAATTTTTTAAAAAAAGAGCCGGTTACAGGATCTTTAATTAAATGAAAATTCATTAACTTATTAGTGAGGGTATCACTGGATAAAATACTGTCTTTTACATTATTCTTTCTAAAGGTAAGGCCCGAAACTCCACCGAAAATGGTGGTTTGTGAGAATAGAAAAGAATAACAGCAAAATATAAATATGAACGTATATGCTTTACTCATATTGAATTAGGGTATAAAATAATTATTAGGAGAAGTATTAGTTGGGAACTTACAGATTAGTGTATAATCAGAAAGTGAAATAGGTATTTTTTTTCATAGTGTGTTTTTTAGGTGTTTAAAATATTATATTGTTGTTTTTTATGTTTAGAAAATTTGTGATTATATTTTATATTTTAACATATTTTATGATTTTCAAAAGTATAAAAAAATATTACATCTATTGAAAAAAAAATATTTTTTATCCATAAATAATTAAAAATTAATTTTAAAATTCAAATTTTATTAATGATTAGTTCGTCGAAAAACCAGGAAATACGCCTAAATAAAAGAATCTATTCGCTCAATTTTAACATGGATTTATATATTGACTGATGGATCAATTTCAGATTATGGTGTAAAAAATACAGACAAAATATCTCATCAATACCATTAAACTCAAGGTCTGCCCGGGAAATAAATTATCTTTGTTACAGACTAAATTTTTGTCAATTATGAAGTTAGAATTATATCAAATAGATGCTTTTACAGAAGAGGTTTTCTATGGAAATCCTGCATGTGTTGTTCCATTAAAAAACTGGTTACCCGATGAGATACTTTTAAAAATAGCCCGCGAAAATGCTGTCGCAGAAACAGCTTTCTTTATCGACAATGGCAGTACCATACATCTGAGATGGTTTACCCCGGAAATAGAAATGGACTTGTGCGGGCACGCTACTCTTGCCACAGCTCATTGTCTGGTTTCCATCTTAAATTATCAAAGCAGCAGGATGGTTTTTCAAACCAAAAGCGGTGAATTAACAGTTGAAGTAAAAAATGGGGTTTATTATATGGATTTCCCGTCAAGAATGCCTGAAGCGTCTGCTCTTCCGGACATGATAGCCCAATCCCTCAATATACAGCCTAAGGAAGTCTTCCAATCAAGAGATTATGTTCTGGTATATGAGTCTGAGGAAGATATAAAAAAGATCAGAATTGAAAGATCCGTTTTTGACCTTATCAATCTGGACCCTGGAGGAGTTATTGTAACAGCAGCCGGTACTGACAGTGATTTTGTTTCAAGATATTTTACACCGCAATCATCAATTCTTGAAGATCCGGTAACCGGCTCTGCCCACTGCTCGCTTATTCCATTCTGGTCATCAAGACTAGGAAAAGATAAGCTTTTCGCCCGCCAGCTATCGGAAAGAGGCGGCCAGCTTTATTGTGAAAACAAAAATGAAAGAGTGATTGTGGCAGGTAAAGCCAGAACTTATTCTGAGGGACATTTATGGATAGAATAATGATATTCTGATCAGACTGAAAGCCAAATGGCGCCGTATGTTTAAAAAACGGCGCCATTTTTAATGGTAATCAGTCAAGATTTATATTTCTCGCTGTATTTTAAATTAGAAATCTTATTTCTTTAATTCTGCAATCGCGTCTGAAATTCCACCACCGGCAATTTCAAAGAAAGACGGACCGGCTAAAAGGTATACTTTTTCCAATTTTTTTGTTTTGGACAGATTGTGCTCTTTCAGATAGGTTTCAGAACGGTTTGCACTGACAATACCTTTCACTACATTTCCTGCAACCAAAGCCGTTGGAGAATCTATTCCCGCATCTTTCAAATCGCTTGCAAATGCAAAATTGGTCACCCCCATTCTCATAGCTTCCCGGGTGGCAACTTCTGCTACTGAAGTCATCAGTTCCGGAGTGAATTTGTTTCTGTCGCCTAAACCTATGAGCAATAATTTTTTCGCAGACATAGAACCTGCAGGAGGTGTTATTAAAAGGGTTTCCAGAGAATGTCCTTTAAACTGTCCCGACTGTCTGATTTTTGTAAATTCGCCTTTCAGAGCTTCGTCCAAATGTACCAATCCGTTCAGGTTTGCAGGTAAAGCCTGTGCACTGTGGATATCGTTATCGGTATATTCAAAAACACAGGCAACCTGAAGTTCGGCATTGGCAGATGATGGCCCCTGAACCAAACCTATCATTGAAATTCCGTCCACTGAGCCCCAGTTTTTGGATGTTCCTACGGCTGTTGTTTTTGCTGATGAGTTGGCTGCAGTTGTAGTTGTTTGAGCAAATGCCAGAGTTGAAAATGTTAATCCGGCAATTAATAATGATTTGCCAAGGATATTTGTAATTTTATTTTTCATAATGATTTATTTTTAAGTTAATATTTGTCTAATTATTTATTGTTGTTTTACTGTGTATCAAAGGTAGGTTTAGAAATAAATTTCAGCATTGATGTGGGATAATTAAATACAAAGGGTTCAGACAATTTTACCATTCGATTTTGTATCAGTCGTACCAAATTCGTCTTATCTGTGTTAATCTAAAATTTAAAAACGATTCTTGAATTGATGAATAATCCGTCCTTGTCATCTTCAATAATATCATCTACGAATTCACCGGTTTTGAAATACTGAATTCCAGTATTGAAAGTAAAAAATTTATTGATCTTATAATTAAAGCTTCCTAAAAAAGCAGTTCCTATATATCGTTTTTTGGAATTCATTGAAGTCAGGTTCAGAGAACCACTTGGCCTGTAAACACCGTCCTGGGTAGAATATCTCCAGTTGAAAACCACGTCTGCCTGAACCGTTATTTTACTGCTCAAATCTACCGTTGCATAAGGATGAATATCAATCAGATTCACAGGCCCGATTTGCGGATTGAACCCGAAATACCCACCTTTCGGATAGAGCGGATTGAAAGTTCCCAGTTTCCCGTCACCTTTGTTTCTGTCTCCAGAAATATAATCATTGCGAAGATTGATCGTAGGTTTTCCTTTTACATTTTCAAACAGATAACCTATATCTGCAGAAGCCGTCCATGCACTGATTATTCCTTTATTGAAGTTCCCGAACTGATAAGCAGCTTCAAAGTTATAAATAAAACCGCCGCCATATTTCCAGAATCTTCCGCCTAATGTATGTCTTGTCTCGTCTCCGGTTCCGTCCTCAAAGCGAGAGTCTTTCCGATGAATTCCAAGATAATAGAATTCCAAATTTCCGCTTTTCGGAAGAATCAGGGTGTTGTAACTTCCCCAAAGATTAATAGATTTTGAAAGCTTATTATCAAACGCTCCGGTATTGATTTCGCTCGCCATCATCACAAAAGCATCCGATTTAAAGTTTCCTTTTTGATACATCATTTTTAATCCATCAAAGTATAACCTCAGGTTCGGGCCTTCCCTTACAGAAATCAATCTTCCGCTTCCGTAGTCCAGCTCCTGTCTTCCTGCGCGAACGGTTAGTTTTTCTTTTTCATTTTTAACTGCATCCACGTCTATAAAAAGGTTCTGAACATTCAGATGATCTTCATCTATAGGTCTTGGTCCATTCTTTCTCCCGTTTTCCCACGCACTTCTCAACTGTCCGAAAACCCTTACTCTTGAGCCTAAATGCAAATCTGCATGAACATTGTATCTCTGGATAAAAAACGGGTTGCTTCCTATTCCCAGCCTTCCCCAGTCTTCGTTATTGAATTCCACAAACTCTGCTCTTGCTTCTCCGCCTAATGATAAATAGGTATTGTTGCTTTTTTCGGAAAGGGGAATGTATTTTATGGAATTGTAAAAAGTGTCTGCAGAATCTTTGTACGTGGAATAATTTTCATCAAACCTCATTAGCTTAAATTGTGCAGAAACAATTGTTGGCAGGATGATTTGGACAATCAATAATATCTTAATCAGCTTTTTCATTTTAAATTTTTCTTAAATAATTATCGACTGAATATTTTCCCGGACCCACAAAAAGCAGGAACAAATAACACAGGCTGTACATAAAAGGGGTATCTTTTACCAGTAAAGCATCGTTCCAGTGAAGAATAAAATAGCCTGTGAGAGTTACTGCCAAAATCGGAAGAACTGCTACTCTTGTGAACAATCCGAAGATGACAAAAACAGGAAACACCAGGTTGGCTGCATCTGCAAAAAGACTATTGAATCCTTCGGGCAAGTGTAAAGGATTGGGAATCTGTTCTGCCGTAGCAACGCCTACACCAAGCTTTTTCAGTCCGTGTGCTGTTATTAGTTCAATTGACAATAAAATTCTGAATGCCAATAAGGCAATGTGTATTAATTTTCCTTCAAGGCCGGTATTGGTGATAATCTGAATGAGCTTTTTCATAGTTGTAAGTTTGAAATGACTTGATGATGAATTTTTTTTAAACCACCCCGTCAAAAATTCTTTGAATTTTCGCCACCCCTCCAAAGGAGGGGAATCTTTGTGCGAAGTAGCTTTTAGTTTTAATTATTTCGTTTGATATCCTCCGTAATATTTTACCGGAGACCATTCCGGGATGACAGGCAGTGAAGCCGGAGCAACATTTTTATAGGTATCGTCGCCGTACACCACTTTTCCGTCAACGATGGTTAGTTTTGAAGTAATATCTTTTATTTCTTCTTCACTGACACTGAAATAATCTCTATCCAAAATCGTAAGGTCTGCGAAATATCCTTTTTTGATTTTTCCTTTTTCATTATCTTTTATCAGTTCATATCCTCCGAAAGTGGAAAGGGATAAAGCTGTTTTTCTGTCCAAAACGTTTTCTTTTGCCATTACCTGGGTTCCGCCCAGTGTTTTTCCTGTAGTAATCCAGTATAAGGCAACCCAGGGATTATAACTTGCGACTCTCGTTCCGTCTGTTCCCAATCCCACAGGAATTTCCATCTCCAGCATTTTCTTTACCGGTGGAGAAGCCAGTGCTGCTTTTTTCCCGTAGCGATGGATGAAGCTTTCGCCCTGATACGCCATTCTGTGCTGTATGGCAATTCCGCCGCCTAAAGCTTTGATTCGTTTCATATTATCTTCAGAAACGGTTTCTGCATGGTCGATGAACCAAACCAATCCGTTCAATGGTGTTTCTTGATTCACTTCTTCAATGACATTCAGGAATCTTGTGATGCTTTCATTGTAGGTGGCGTGAATTCTGAACGGCCATCTTTTTTTTACCAGAAGACTTACCACTTCTTTCATATTTTTCTCCATTGTTGCGGGCAGTTCAGGCCTTGGGAAAAGGAAGTTTTCAAAATCGGCACCATCTGAAACCAGGTTCTCCCCTCCTCCATTTACGTGATAATCAATTTCATTATGGCCGTTATGACCGTGGTCATCGATCTCTACCATTCCTGTCCATTTTGTGTAATCGGCAAGTTCGGAACCTTTTTTCTGAGCGAACAAGTAATAAGGTAACCGAACCGTAATTTTTCCATGTTTGTTCAATGCATCCGTTGTTCCGTAATCGTCAGGGAAATTCTGGAAACCTCCGCCCGCATCCATTACAGCAGTCACCCCAAGACGGTTTAATTCGGTCATATACTGCAGTGTGGAATTTTCTTTCTCAGCTTCTGTCAGCTCAGGCAATTTTGCTAAAGTTGAATACAGGATGAAGGCATTCGGCTCTGCAACTAGTAAACCCGTCGGGTCACCGTTGCTGTCTTTTTCAATTAAACCCTGTGCCGGATTGGGTGTGTCACCGTTGATCTTTAATTCTTTTAAACCTGCTTTATTCAGCCAGGCTTTTCCGTAGAGATACATGACGAAGGCCGGAACATCACCTGTCGCTTCGTTGATTTCTGCCAAAGTCGGCAGTCTTTTTTCTTCAAACTGATATTCGTTCCAGCCACCAATTATTCTTACCCATTGCCCTTTTGGTGTTCTCTGAGCCTGCTCTTTCAGCATTTCCAGAGCTCTTTTCAAAGTTTTCACACCGTCCCAGCGAAGCTCGGTATTGTAAAATCTTCCACCGCGGATGACGTGCAAATGACTGTCAAATAATCCGGGAATCACTCTGTTTCCTCTAGCATCAATCATTTTTGTATTGCCACCTTTTAATTTTAAGATTTGGACATTTGTTCCCGTCTGGAGAATTTTATGGTCTTTGATGGCAATTGCCTGAACTTCCTGATTTTTATCATCCATCGTTGTGATTTTTCCGTTGGTCACGATTAAATCGGCTTTCTGGGCATTGAGCAGTCCTGCACCTAAGATGAATGAGAATAGAATTTTATGTAATGGTTTCATAATTTACTTTTTAATGGTTTGAAGAAAAGGCAGGCTGTTTTTTCAACCTGCCATTGTTGAAAGTTGATTAATGCTTAAGCATATCCTGAGCATACTGGATTCCCAATCCATAAGCACCACCATATTTTTTCATTAAATCGTTAACCGGTTTGTAGGTTTCTTTTCTGGACCAGTCTCTCTGTAATTCAAGAACATACTGAACAGCGGTAATAGGATGTATCCCAGCCTGAACCATTCTTGTAACTGCCTGGTCGTGAGCTTCTTTTGAAATATCACCTGAAGCGTCTGTGATAACATATACTTCATACCCTTCATCGATAGCAGATAAAGCAGGGCCTACCACACAAACACTTGTCCAAAGGCCTGCAATAACCAGTTTCTTTTTGTTTTTGCCTGTGATGGCTTTGTGAGCGTTAAGGTCTTCCCAGGTGTTCATTGTGGTTCTGTCCAGATATCCACTTGTTGCTTCAGGATACACTTCAGAAATTTCAGGGAAAACAGGTCCTGCGAAAGATTTTTCTGCAACTGTCGTTACCACTGTCGGAATATTAAAGATTTTTGAACCTCCGGAAACCAAAGCTACATTGTTTCTCAATTCTTCCATGCTGATGCTTTTTGTGGCGAATGCCATCTGCCCTTCGTGGTCAATTAAAACCAAAGCATGGTTAGTTGGATCCAACATTAATTTTCCAGGTTTCTGAGCGAATGCTGTTACTGATAATACTGCTGTTGCGAATGTTAAGATTAACTTTTTCATAATGTTTAATTTTTAAGTGTTGCTTATTAATAATGTTGTTCTAAATTTTAAAATCTTACTTGGTATTTGTTTGATTTTGATATGACAAATTTAGGGCGCTTAGAAGGCCTTCACATTTAACTAGTTTAATAAATTAATTTTTATAAAAAAAAGTTAGACTATTTTTTATAGCATTCTATTTCCAGGTTATTATTATCAATTTTAAAACACAATATAATTAATATAAAATATTAAATAACAATACATTAAAAGTTAATAATAAAAATAATTAACAGTAAAATCCAGACAAAAAAAGAGGCTTGAATTTTTTAATCCAAGCCTATTTTGCATAAATATATCACTCTATAATGAATGAGTGTTTAATTTTTTTATTGTCAAAAAATCATCGGTTTCTGAAGTAATATTTATCTTTTCAGAGGTTAATGTTATGACAAATTTATGATAATCAATTTTACCGGACATTTAACCAGATTAATTAATCAGTCTGGAACGGTAAAACCACTTTATCGCATCAGGCGCCAGCCTCTTTATCAGTAAAAAGCTGAACTCCGTTCCTCTTTTCAATTAACTGAAGCGGATACATCTCGGGATTGTATTCTCCGTTCAAAACTTCATTCAAAGCATGTTTTTTAGAGGTCCCGAATGTAATAATCAGGATATTCTCAGCTTTATTGATAACGGGAGCAGTCAGTGTAATCCTGAACATTTCCTGGGGTTTCAGGTAATAGGCATCCACCCATTTTTCCTTTTCGTGCAGGATTTTTTCACCCGGAAACAAAGAAGCCGTGTGGCCGTCGTCACCCATTCCTAAAAGGATAAAATCGAAAATGCCATCAGCTCCCAAAACATTTCGGATCTGCGCTTCGTATTCTTCAGCATAATCTCCGGGTTCGATTCCGTCTTTATACATCGGGAAAATGTGATCTTTATTAACAGGAACCTTATCAAGAAGCGTTTCGGAAGTCATTTTTGCATTACTTTTTTCATCATCAAGGGAAACCCATCTCTCATCAACCCAAAAGAAATAGACTTTATTCCATTCTATCTTTTCTGCATATTCCTGAGTTGCCAGCAGGCTGAAAATGGCCTTAGGAGAAGAACCACCGCTTAAAGCAACCACAAATTTGTCATGTTTCCGGATAGATTTTTCGGAAAGCTCAACAAAGGTATCTGCCGCTTTTCTATATAAGGTATCCAGATCATCAAATATTGTCATATTCATCTTTACTTTTTTTATTTAAACCCATTGGTGGCCCTGTCTTTCTACCAGCGCATTGCTGTCCTCAGGCCCCCAGCTTCCTGCTTCATAATTTGGGAAAGAAGAATCTTTGGTTTTTTCCCAGGTTTCCTGAATGGTTTTTACCACATCCCAGGCCTCTTCTACCTGATCGGAACGCATAAACAGGGTAAGGTCACCGATAAGTGCTTCTAGTAACAAGGTTTCATAAGCTTCGGGAGTATCAGTCTGACAGGCAAAATTATCAAAAATCATTTCCACAGGCTTTAATTCTAATGAAAGGCCCGGTTTTTTTGACATAAACAGTAACCTGATATCCATTTGCGGCTGGATATTAATAATCAGCCGGTTAGCGGATAAAAGGGATGAACTTTCCGAAAATGTAGAATGCGGAAGGGGCTTAAACTGAATGGTGATATAGGAATGCTTTTCTTTCATTCTCTTACCTGTACGAACGTAGAAAGGAACATTTTCCCATCTTTCGTTATCAAGGTAGAATTTTATAGCGGCAAATGTTTCTGTATTGGAGTCGGGAGCAATTCCTTCTTCCTGGCGATAACCGTTTACCTTCACACCGTTCACTTTACCTCTTCCATACTGGCCTCTTACTGCATAATGATCTACTTTATCAGGCGAAATTCTGCGGATTGACTTTAAAACATCCACTTTACGGTCCCTGATTTCTCCAGACTCCAGTGAAACCGGTGGCTCCATAGCAACCATGCAAAGAATCTGCAAAAGATGGTTCTGGATCATGTCACGTAAAGCACCTGTCTGCTCATAAAAACTTGCTCTGGTCTCTACCCCGACTTCTTCTGCAACGGTAATCTGCACAGATTCTATATGCCTGTGATTCCACAAAGGCTCGAAGATTGAATTTCCGAATCTGAATGCTAAAATATTCTGAACGGTTTCCTTTCCTAAATAGTGATCGATACGGTAAACCTGATCCTCCTTAAAGGCTTGCGAAAGCAGATTATTTAATTCTATAGCAGACTCTTTATTATGACCAAAGGGTTTCTCAATGATAATCCGGTCTTTTTCAGGATCAGAAGCTATAGAGGTATTCTTGATATGATTGGAAATAACGGACACAAAATTCGGTGCAATGGACAGATAGAAGAGCCTGTTTCCTCTTGTCCCGTAAACTTTATCAAAATTTTCTAATTTCTGAGACAGGTTTTTATAGGAATCTTCTTCATCCAGCTGATGCTGAAAATAAGAAATGTGTGCCTGAAAACCAGCCCAATCTTCTGTGGTAACATTCTTCCTTGAAAAGCTTTTCAGATTTTCTTTAATATAATTTCTAAAGTTTTCGTCTGTATTTTCAGCTCTTCCTAAAGCCAGAATATTGAAGCCTTTTGGCATTCTGCCATCAATATATAAATTGTAAAATGCAGGAAAAAGCTTTCTTTTGGCCAGATCTCCTGTTGCACCAAAAATAACAATAGTTGTTGGGTGCAGGATTGTATTGTCGCTCATTTTCCGATTTTAGTTATTTACGTTTTGCCATGAAGTGTGAAAAACTCCCTCTCTATCCACTCTTTGGTAGGTGTGTGCTCCGAAATAATCACGCTGTGCCTGAATAAGGTTCACAGGTAAAGATTCTGTGGTATACGCGTCAAAATATCCTAAAGTGGTTTGAAGTCCTAAACTTGGAATTCTGTTTGACACCGCAAAAGCAGCTGTTTTTCTTAGAGACTTAATTTTAGATTGTACGATTTCAGAAATTTCCTGATTCAATAAAATATTAGATAATTCAGGAGTCTGGGTATAAGCTGAATAGAATTTTTCCAGCAAAACTGACCGGATTATGCATCCACCTCTCCAGATTTTGACCACATCTTTTAACGGAATTTCAAACTGGTATTCTTCAGAAGCTTTTACGAGTAATGCCAAACCTTGCGCATAACTGATTAAAGTAGCCAGGTACAAAGCATCACCCACTTCTTTGATGAATAATTCTGTATTTTCCGGGTTGATTATTTCTTCGTTAGCATATAATTGAGACGCTTTCATTCTCTCCTCTTTATATGCTGATAAAATTCTTGAAGTTACCGCAATATCAATGGTAGGAATAGAAACACCAATTTCCATTGCCTGCTCAGAAGTCCATTTTCCGGTTCCTTTTGCTCCGGCTTTGTCTAAAATTTGATCGACAAGAAAACCGTCTGCCAAATCATCTTTTTGCTTAAAAATATCTTTTGTGATTTCAATCAGGAAAGAATTCATTTCGCCTTCATTCCATTTTTTGAAAACTTCGTATAACTGATCGTTGTTCAGGTTGGCACCTTTTCTCAACAAATCGTAAGCTTCACTGATCAACTGCATGATGGCATATTCGATCCCGTTGTGAACCATTTTCACATAGTTTCCTGCGGAACCTTTACCCATATAAGCCGTGCAGGCTTCGCCGTTAACTTTGGCTGCAATTAATTCCAGCATAGGTTTTATTAAATTGAAAGCTTCAAGATCTCCACCAGGCATAATACTCGGCCCTCTTCTTGCCCCCTGTTCACCTCCGGAAACCCCCATTCCCATAAAATGCAGGTTTTTAGAAGCTAAATCAGCAATACGTCTATCTGTATCTTTGAAATAAGAATTTCCGGCATCTACCACAATATCTTTCGGACTGAGAAGCGGTGTAATATTTTCCAGAACGGCATCTACCGGCTTTCCTGCAGGAACCATTAAAATGATCTTCCTCGGACTTTCCAAAGCGGATACAAAGTCTTCCAGAGAAGCTGTTCCTTTCACCTGGGTTCCCGGAGTTGCCCCATGATGAAGCTCTTTTACTTTTTCCTCATCCAAATCGAATCCTGCTGTAGAAAAACCGTTATCGGCAATATTGTAAAGCAGGTTTCTTCCCATTACTCCGAGCCCAATGACCCCGTAATTATACTTTTCCATTCTTACTTAAGATTTATTTAATTTTTACAGTCGATAAAATTACGGAAATGCATACCAGTAAAAAAAAATATCCGTAATTTCTTTCAATTGTTATTATAGTTTTAATACATAAAAAACTGTCCTTAACTAAATATATTCAAGTTCAATTACATCATCATCGGAACTTCCATTAATAAAATCTCTGTATTTTCTGAAGTTGATTTGATGTTCAGACCGGAAATATCCCAAACTCCGAAGCCGTCTCTTGTTTCCACTTTCTGGTCTTCAATTTCCGCACTTCCTTTCAGAATGAAAGCATAAACTCCGTTTCCTTTTTTCCTGATCTGGTAATGGGTTTCGATATTATTTTCAAAATTACCCAGGTGAAACCATGCATCCTGATGAATCCAAACACCTTCATCATCAGCATTAGGAGAAAGAATCTGCTGAAATCTGTTCTGGCCTTTTGTTTTATCTAAAGTAATCTGGTCATATCTTGGGGTCACATTTCTCTTGTTCGGATATACCCAGATTTGGAGAAATTTCACCAGGCTGTCATTATTTTTATTGAATTCGCTGTGCATGATTCCGGTTCCGGCACTCATCACCTGAATGTCTCCACTCCTGATAATGGCAGAATTTCCCATACTGTCTTTGTGTTCCAGATCGCCTTCCAGCGGAATACTGATGATTTCCATATTATCATGTGGATGTGTCCCAAAGCCTCGTCCAGCTTCCACCTTATCATCATTCAGAACTCTTAAAACTCCGAAATGCATTCTTTCCGGGTTGTGATAATTGGCAAAACTGAACGTATGGTTGCTCACCAGCCAGCCGTGGTCAGCTTTTCCTCTGGAATCTGCCTTGTGAAGTACAGAATTGTCTTTAATTTTTGAATCGGTATTCGGTAAATGGTTATATCCGATAGGTTCTAACGGTTCAATTTCGTCGATCTCGTTTTTCATTGTGTTGCCCAATGAAGCGGAGGCTACAAACATTCCTGTTCCCAATAATCCTTTCTTTAAAAAATCTTTTCTGTCCATATTTGTTTTTGTTTATTCGTTTTGATGGAACAAATTTAAGATGATGGAAAATAGCATGCATTGAACTAGTTTAATAAATTCGTTTTTGTGAAAAAAAATTACATACCAATTCCTGTTCATTAAAGAGATAGATTTTTGTGAAATAAAAAGACGGGATAGTTTACACAGCGTATAAACCACCCGTCAAAAATTCTCCGAATTTTCGCCACCCCTCCGGAGGAGGGGAATTGTAGATGTATTATTTATTTTTATTGGCAAGACGTTTTCTGATCGTACTTACAAATTCTTTTGAAACTCCAAGATAGGAAGCTATATAATATTGCGCCACACGCTGCGGAATGGTAGGATATACTCTGATAAATTCCAAATAGCGGTCTGTTGCAGGCTGAGAAATGGTATTTACCAGACGATTTTGAAGCGTCACCACATAACGTTGAATCAACAATCGGAAGGCTCTCTCAAACTTCGGAACTTTCCGGAGCAATTCTTCCTTTGTTTCCGGGGTGAGCATGTAAATTTCGGTATCTTCCAGGGTTTCGATAAAAATTTTAGAAGGGATTTGATTATTAAATGAAGCAATATCGGTAATCCACCAGTCTTCAACAGCAAACAAAAGGGTTACTTCAAAGCCGTTTTCATCAAGATAATAGGTACGTACACAGCCTTCTTTGATAAAACCCTCGAACTGGCAAATCTCTCCTTCCCGAAGCAAAAGTGTTTTTTTGGGAAACTTCTGAAGGGTCAGCAAATCTTCATAAATTTTTTCTTCTTCCGGGGTTAATGTGACAAATCGCGAGATGTTTTTGATGATATTTTGAAACATAAATTTATTTTACGGCTGCAAATTAGGGAAAAGTGTGTAAACTTCGTTCTTCAGAAGCCCGCTTCCACCGCCGTAATGGTCGATTACCTTGACATCTTTGCCGATATTTTCACAAAAAATTTTGATCTCTTTTTCAAATTCCTCATCCAATCCTGAGCTCAGCAAAACAATATCTATCTCATTTTCTTTAATATAATCCTGACAAACTGTTTCATCACTCTGTATTTCTGCTTGCCAGCCGTCATTATTCTCGATAATTCTTTTTAGTGTTTCAAGAATTTCCTGATTTTTTCCAATGACTAAAAAATTTAATGTTTTCATTTTAATTGTTGTATCAAAGTTATTTTTTTAGGAGCTGATCCCGCTATTATTATACTGGGCAGTCGAAACGCTATATCTTTTGATTCTGTATTGTAAGTACCTGTTACTGGGTTAGATATCAGACGCTAGCGTTAAATTATAATTTGATGCTTAGCTTCACGGTCTTTTATCTTTTTACAAATGAATAAAAATTGAAGTTCTTTCCTTCTTTTCAAGATTTTTCGTTTTGTGACCCTTACCGGAAATGTCTTCTACCAAAAGAATTTCTCCCGTTTGAAACTGCCTGATTTCTCCCAACGAAGTTTCTATCTCGACACCGCCATCCAGTAATACAATATACTGTTTTTGTGGGGCACAATGAAAATCGTAATTATATTCCGCAGAAACTTTTCTGAGCTGTAGCTTTTTAACACTAATATCATCAGATAAAAATCCGATTTCTCCCTGATTGATTAATGGGATTTCGATATCTTCAAAGTGAGAATCGCCGTTAATGTCACTAAATATTCTTGTGATTTTCATCCTGACTTAGATTTTATCTTATGAAGCCACGAATGCACTAATAATTTAATTCGTGTATTCGTGGCCAATAATTATTTAAAAACAATAGAATTCGCCAGTTCTATTTCTTCCTGATTGATAGAATGCCCGAAATTTGCGTATACTTTTTCCGTAACATCCGCATTCATCTCCTTTAAAATATTGGCAGTTGCATACACTCTTTCCACCGGAACGTGGAAATCCGGACTGCTGGTTCCCAGGAAAACCGGAGTTTGGGCAAAATCACCTTTATAATTCTCACGGTTGATTTTTTCACCGATAACTCCACCGATAATTGCTGCCGCTCCACCAAATCTCTGCGCATTTCTTGCCAAAAATTCCAATGTTAAACATGCCCCTTGTGAAAACCCGAAAAAGTAAATATTTTCAGCTTTTATTCCTGCATCCAAAGCAGTTTGAACAGTTTTCCCGACCGTTTCGAGAGCTGACGATAACCAGGGTTCGTTTTGCTCAACGGGAGCCATGAATGAAAAAGGATACCAGGTTCCATTAGTTGCCTGTGGCGCTAATAAAGCGTAATCTTTCACATTCAGATGTTGTGACAGGCTCAAAATATCCTGTGCGCTCCCACCTCTTCCGTGAATCATTATTAAAACTTTTTCAGCTTCGTTCAATGATTTCCCTCCTGTTTTTATATCTAAAATATGGCTCATTTTTATCTGTATTTTTCTGCTGGATAATTAAATTTTGGTAAAACTTCCACCAAATGTTCTCTTTTCTCTTCAAATTGTGACGGCAGACTCAAATGTTCCCCCAAAGATGCCAATTCTTCATCCACATCGAAGCCCGGGCCTGAAGTGGCAATTTCGAATAAAACACCGCCCGGTTCTTTGAAATACACAGATGTGAAGTACTTCCTGTCTTTTACTTCGGTATGCTGCAATCCGAATTTGTTTAATTTTTCAATCATTTCAAGCTGTGTCCCGGCATTCGGGGTGGCAAAAGCAACGTGATGAACTGTTCCTCTTCCTGCCAGACCTTTCAGAGCATTGGGAGTACAAAGCAGATCAACGTATTTCCCGGGTTTATTTTCCGTTCCGAACCTGAATCTGTCTGAGCTTTCAGCTATTAGCTGATGATCCATCTGGGTAGTTAATAAAGCTGCTGTCCTTTCGTAAGCATCCAGCCAGATTTCAACGTGGTGAATTCCTTTGATGGCATAATCTTTCGGGATAAACCCATTGTAATAACCTTTTCTGTCATCTTTATCATTGAAGACCAGTTCGAGACCCAATCCGTCAAAATCTTCCAGATACATAAAAACTTCACCGGAAAACCTCTGCTGAGGCTGCTTAAACGGAATATTAAACTGTTCCAGACGGTTCGTCCAGTAGTCCAAGGCATCGATGGACAGTGAAAAAGCAGTTGTATTCAGCATTCCTTTGCCATGTCTTCCGTTCACCAGACCTTTACCGTAAGGAAAAGTGGTCATAATGGTTCCGGGCGTTCCGAATTCGTCCCCGAAATAAAAATGATAAACATCGGAATAATCAAAATTGACGGTTGTTTTTACCAGCCGAAGCCCTAAAACTCCGGTATAAAAGTCTATATTTTCCTGGGTGTCGCCTGTAACGGCGGTAACGTGGTGAAGTCCTGTGATGAGTGACATAGTTGTTGGGGTTTCGGGTTTAATGTTTCGGGTTTTGGGTTAAAGTTAAGTTGGTCGGATTAATCTTCTTTTAACCAGACATCGTTGTATTCTTCGGGGTGACGTTTGAATTGGGCATGAACGTAAGGACACAGCGGTGCGATCTTCAAACCGTTCTCCCTGGCATATGCTACCAGCTGGTTGAGTAATAATTTGGCAAAACCATTTCCTGCATATTCATCATCAACTTCGGTGTGATAAACGGTTAGCTTGTTACCCATTACCGAAATATCCATTTTGCCGATTTTTTTATCATCTGAGAAAAGCTGAATCTCTCCTCTTACATTTCCTAAAACTACTTTTGTTGTTTCCATTTGCTTATTGTTTATTGCTAAAATATTATTTTTCTAAAAGCTGAGGGATGACCTATGATAACTTCGGTAAGGCTTCTTCTATTCTTTCACGCAATCCTTCGTGCTGTTTTGGCAGCTTTAAGTTTGTTCCTAACTCATTTAAAGGTTCGTCTACTGTGAATCCGGGGTTGTCTGTTGCAATTTCAAATAAAACACCGCCCGGCTCACGGAAATAAAGGGAATAAAAATAATCTCTGTCGATTTTAGGAGTGATGCTTAATCCTGCAGACAGTACTTTTTCACGGAATTCCATTAAAACATTGTCATCTTTTACCCTGAATGCCACGTGATGGTTGGTTCCTGCCGCATTTCTTCCTGCTAAAATCTTATCGTTTTCGATGATATCCACAAGATTGGCTGTTTCAATGGCATCTGTGGCAAAACGGTATCTTTCGCCTTCGTGCTTCTGTAAAGCGTATCCGAAAATATCCGTTAAAACTTTAATGGTAGGATCTGCTTTTTTCAGGGTTAAAGTGATGTTGTGGAATCCTTTTAAAGCATTTTCGTCCTTAATATCATCGGTTGTCCAGACTTTTCTGTCATCCGGTGTTGAAGATTCAATGAACTGTAGCTGCAAGCCATCCGGATCGTTGAATGAAATCAGTTTTTCGCCGAAAATTTCACCTTCTTCAACTGTAACATTGAATTGGGCCAACCTGTTTTTCCAGAATTCCAAGCTTCCTTCTGGAACTGAATATCCAATGTGAGTGGCCAAACCGGAACCGTTAGTTCCCTTACCAATTCCCTCCCATGGAAAGAAAGTCAGGATCGTTCCCGGAGTTCCTTCTTCGTTTCCGAAATAAAAGTGATAGGTTCCCGGATCATCAAAGTTGACAGTTTTCTTTACCAATCTTACACCTAAAACCTGGGTATAAAAATCTAAATTTCTTTTTGCGTTGTCTGCAATTGCTGTAATATGGTGCAGTCCTAATATTCTATTTTCCATTTTTGCTGATTGTTTAATTTTTATATGACAAATGTATGGCGACAGGAAATGCTGCACATTTAACTAGTTTAATAAATTACACTTTGGGCGGTTTTGTTTTTTAAACTCAGAATAATATTGAAGTATCATTTGTGAAATGATATTAGAATAATGGAAGGGTTCCTATATATAATGAATCTCCTTTATCTTTATATAGTATCTATTCAATTTTCATTATAACGAATCTTTCACAACCTTATTTAAAAGACTTTTCGACAAATTCAGAATGAAAAAGTAAAGGCTAAAACAAATAAAGAACAGAAAAGTGAAGACTCTTATTAAGCTTTAGGAGCATAATTCTATATTTTTCATTTTTTTTTCATCAAAATGAACGGAAATTAATCTAGTTTAATTTCTATAAAAGAAATCCTTACTAAATTTGCTAAAGAATTAAGAACAAAACCAAACAAATATTAACAACAACTTAAAAAAAGTAAATTATGAGCACATTAAAACTAAAAGACGGAACAGAAATTTTTTATAAAGATCAGGGAGAAGGACCTGTACTGATGTTTCACCACGGATGGCCATTGTCATCAGACGATTGGGATGCACAGGTAATTTTCTTCCTTCAGAGAGGATACAGAGTGGTAACGCATGACAGAAGAGGCCACGGCCGTTCCAGCCAGAATATTTACAATCATACGATTGAGCAGTACGCTTCTGATGCGGCTGAGCTGGTAGAATTCCTGGATTTGAAGGACGTAGTTCACATTGGCCACTCTACAGGTGGTGGTGAAGTGATCCGTTATGTCAATAAATATTCTAACGGAAGAGCGAAAAAAGCAGTTTTAATCAGTGCTGTTCCGCCAGTAATGGTAAAAAGCGAAAACAATCCTGATGGTGTTCCAATGGAGGTTTTCGACAATATCAGAGACCAAACCCTGAATAACAGAAACCAATTTTATATAGATCTTACAGTTCCTTTCTACGGATACAACAGAGAAGGTGCCGATGTTAAAGAAGGAATCCAGAGAAACTGGTGGAGACAGGGAATGATGGGTGGAATTGTTGCTCATTATGACGGTATCAAAGCCTTTTCTGAAACAGATTTCACGGAAGATCTGAAAGCCGTTGATATCCCGGTTCTTCTACTGCACGGAGAAGATGATCAGATTGTTCCGATTGAAAATTCGGCCATCAAATCTGCAAAATTACTGAAGAACGGTAAGCTGATTACGTATCCGGGGTTCCCTCACGGAATGCCGACTACGGAACACGCAACCATCAATAAAGATCTTTTGGAGTTTATCCAGTTATAACGAACTTATTATAGTATAGAAAAGGTGAATCTTGTGATTCGCCTTTTTTTATTTCCCGCAGATCTCACGGATTTACACAGATGCTTATGCTATACTTTATGGGTAAAATTATGAAGCAATCATTCGTGCAATCTGTGAAATCCGTGGGAAGAAATGAGAAAACCGCTGTTTTTTAAATCCCACAGATCCCACGTATTTACACAGATGTTTGTGCTATACATTATTCAGAGTAAGTATTTGAATTCAATTTTCAAAATAAAATCTTGCCATATGCCAAGAGGTAAAAAAAATTTAAAATATAAATTCGAGTCAATATATCGCCAATTAAACCTTAAGGCAATAATTAAATATTTTGCTTAAAATAGCTTAACATCCTTAAGGAAACTAAAAATAATCTATATGGAAAATTATAATAATACAGTACAACTGGATGCTCATCCGGAAAGCGTATTTGGCGCCCTGACCAATGGCATACCCTTTTGGTGGACAGAGATGTTTGAAGGTTCTTCCAATGAACAGGATAAATCTTTTACTATTCATTTCGGGGAACATATTTTTAAAAAGTTTAAAGTACAGGAACTGATTCCTGGTAAAAAAGCAGTATGGTACGTGGAAGATTCATTGTTGAATATTTCAGGATTAAAAAATCAAAAAGAATGGATCGGCACAACAATTATTTGGGAAATCACTGAGAACAGCGGTGGAACAGAATTACATCTTACCCATCTCGGATTGCATCCCGATACTGAATGTTACGAAATCTGCACAGACGGATGGAAACAATTTACTGCAAGCTTGAAATTATACCTGGAAACAGGCAGAGGCACCCCCTTTCTGAATCAAGAGCAGTCATCAACGGAAGTGGCATCATAGACGTTTAACGTCATATTTACAATATTCTTTTCATTTGTACAAAATCCAACAGAAAATGTTATAAAATAAGAAGCTAAAATATCAACGCTCAAACCCTTTAAATCGTTACATTAGCACCGAATTAAAATGCGTTGAGATTTCTATGAAAAATATGTTCTTCGTATTGCTTATTTCCATGGTACAACCTGTATTGGCACAAACTAAACTGGAAAAAGCAATTACCCGTCTTGAGAATTACGGACAAGAAAAAGTATACCTGCTTACCGATAAATCACAGTATGCAGCTGGTGACAAAATGTGGTTTAAAAGTTTTGTATTTGATGGGTATAACCGTTCTGCATTATCTACCACTCTATTTGTTGAACTGTACAATTCTGATAAAAAATTAATAGATTGGAAAACGGTACTCCTGACCAATGGTGAAGGAAGCGGAGATTTTCAACTGAAAGAAAACCTTCCCGAACAGGTGTATTTTGTAAGAGCTTATACGCCTTACATGACCAATTTTAACGAAGATTTTCAGGTGGTGAAAACCATTCCGGTGTACAATCCCCACTCCACAGAATCATTGGTAATTTCTAAGAACTCTGATTGGTCTGCAAAAGCCTTTCCGGAAGGCGGAACTTTCATTAACGGGGTTCCTTCGAAATTTGCCGTAAGATTATCTAGCAATACTTCCCTGCCGGAAAACTGGTCCGGAAAAGTAATAGATACCCAAAATCCCAATGTCCCTGTTACTACATTTAAATCTTTTGACAGAAATGTCGCCTCTTTTAAAATAACTCCTGCTTCAGGAAAAAAATACCAGGTAATTATTCAGGACAATGCAGGAAAAAACCAGACTATAGATTTGCCACAGGTTGCAGACAGCGGCCTCAATTTACAGGTGTACAGCTCTAAAGAAGGCGTTAAATATACCCTAAAAGGCGTCAACCTGAAACAACAGCTTCAAAATTATAAAATTGTAGGAACCATTAATAATCACCTGGCCTATAAAGCCAATATCAATCAGTTAACCAACGAAGCTACAAGTCTTATTCCTACAAAAATAAGCAATGGAGCCAACGGTATTCTGCAATTAGCCATTTTTGATGAGCAAGACAATCTGGTTGCCAAAAGACTTTGCTTTATAAAACCCGGCAATTTAAAGATTGAGAAAGCAGAAATTGTAGGCCAGAACATAAAACAAACCCCAAGATCTTTTAACAGCATTGATCTTTCCCCGGAGTCTTATTTTAAAAATTATACCGTTCTGGTAAGTGAGGACGACGGTACCCAAAACCCGGAAGAAGAAAATATACTGAGCGCACTTTGGTTAACGGGAGATTTTACTGCAAAAATAGACAGCCCGGCGCAATATTTTTCTCAAAATGCCAATACTGAAGCTTTGGACGCACTCCTTATTTCTGAAAGCTGGCAGAGATTCGACTGGAATGCCTTACTTAGCGGGTCTGTGCCCACCATTAAAACGAATTCCCAACCCTATCTTTCTTACAAGGTAAAGCCCATTAAAAATGGCTCCATGCTGATCAACACCCCTGTAAACTTAGTCTTGAGATTAGGTAAAAATGAACCTTCCATTAATCAATTTATAACAGATCAAAACGGATATGCTTATTTAAATAACATTACCTATGATGAACCTCTCGATGTTTCATTGTTTGTGAATTCAGAAAATAATAAAGAATCCGGCACTGATAATTTATTCGTCACTGTAGAACCATTAGTAAATCCCGTATCATTTAACGGCAATTTCCCGGGGACAAAATATACATTAGTAAAAGCCGGTGAAAATAAAACCGTTTCTCCAACCATTTCCAGGGCTATCAACACTCAGAAAAACACAAAAAAAATCGAGAATGCTGATGTGCAGATTGAAGAAGTAAAACTGGTAGGAAAAAAGCAGGATCCCAAAGAAGAGCTGGACAAACAACTGTCCACAGGAATGTTTAGCTCTATGAATTCCACTATATTCGATTTCGTGAATGAAGACCAGCATGTTGCGGGATCCAATAATATATTCGACTGGCTACAGGGACGGGCGGCCGGTTTAACGTTTCAACGGAATAATTCAGGAGTTAATGTCCCTTATATCCGCAATCAGCAGGCTAAGCTGTATTTAGATGAAATACCTACCGATCCTTCAATGATTGCCAACCTTCCTGTCAGCAATATCGCTATGGTAAAAATTCTTAAAGGAGCCGGATTAATTGGTGATGCAGTACTCATCTATACCATGAAAGGGAATATGAAATCTAAAAGCAATGAAAAAGAAGCGCAGAAAAACAATTCATCTGTCATAAAAGGATATGATAAACCTTCGGAATTTCCTATCGAAATGCTGGATAATGATGATCCTGCAAAGAAAATTGAAAACGATACCCGGGAAACCCTTTACTGGAATCCCAATTTATTCGACAGCGATTATGTTCCTCCAAGAATTAAATTCTTTAATAACGACAGCGCCAAACAGTACAAAGTGCTGATCATAAGCTTTGATGAAGACGACAATCTTCTTTATGATCAGAAAATCTTTAAATAATAACGTTCTCCGGATTCAAAAGCCTTTCAGTTTTTCTGAAAGGCTTTTTGTTTATTTCAATTCAACATTTTAAGCAGTTTATTTTTTATTGTCTTTTTTAAGGTTTTTGGAAAGAATTTTTTGGAATTCTGAATGAGAACCGTCGAGCGGACCGTTTTTTTAACGCAAAGGTTTTATAATACTCTTTTGATTTTAAGGAAAGCAAAGGATAGCGTTTCACCGCTGATGAAGCGGATAGATAAAACGCCTGCTTCATCGAATCAATCCTCGATTGATTCCTTCTTTGCTTCCTAAACTATGCATTATTAAAAATAAGCCTTTGCGTTAATAAAATTCTATTCGTTCGCTGCATGTATTATTTCCCTTTCCTCTCAAGAATAAGGTGGGCTGCATCCAGCATTTTCAGCAGGTGGATGTACGGGCTTACGATATTTCTTTCCGGCAGATGGTCGTAGGCTCCCAGTGAGAAATAAACCATCCCGGACATAAAATAATCGAATTCCTGTATGCTGTACTCTTTGAATGCTTTCCTGAATACCAGCAGCGGATTTTGGTATTCCTTCTCCGAAAGCAGGCCGAGAACCAATGGAGAAGCACTTTCCAGCTGAGTATCTGCGATCCGTTTCTTTTCTTTCAGCATCATGAAGTAGCCTGCACGCACAAACGACCGCATAGACTGGTGAAACTGAAAGATAACGGCCGAATCTTCCTTTATCCATGTATTTCTTTTTACAGCGTAATTCATAATGCTGTTTAGCTGTTTTTTAGAGGATGCCAGATCGTTGAACCGGAAAAACGTTTCCATCAGTTGTAGCCCGGAGCGCTTCCTGCCGCCTTCCCAAAGCCGGGGCTCAAAATGTATTCTTGTTTTTTTCATGCGTTTGTATTTGTAATGAATGATTTTATAATATCTGTTTCTGTGGCCATAAGAAGGAAGTCCGCCTGAACTTCCTTCCCGTACAGGCCAGAAAAAATATGATAATATTTGTGTTCCCGTGAAAGCCCTGAAGCCGCAATGGATTGTACACTCCATTGTACCCTATCATGATACTTTATATGGTGAAGCGGCTTAGAAAAAGATTGTAGAAAACAGAACGGCATGAAAATAAAACGGCATGGGACTCTACAATATCCGCTCTGAGGTACTGGTATACCTTACGTACAGATAAGAGAGCCCACGCCTAGGTCGTGAGCTTCTAGCTTATCATCTCGTACGCTTAAAATTACCAGTTTTCAGAGCGAGATTCTAAGCAATAGCTTCTAATATTCTTTGAAGTATCGCAAAGCTACTTTTATTGTAACTTATTTTGCAAATATAAAATAATTTTTCAAATATGTACTATAGTACATAATATTTTTTGATGTTTTTCATTCACTTTGACTTATGAATGAATCATTAGACGAAATAGAAAGATTTGTTATAAAACGTATAAAAGAAATACGCGAAACAAAAGGTATTACCCAAGAAGAGTTATCTCTTTCGATTGGTAAGAATATTGGATTCATTTCACAAATAGAGGCACCTTCTAAAAAAGCTAAATATAACTTAATTCACTTAAATTTAATTGCAATAGCATTAGGTTGTTCAATTAAGGATTTCATACCTGATGAACCAATTAAAGAAAAGAAATACGATATTAAAGAAATTAAAACAAAAAAATCCTGACGAAAGTTGGGATTTTTTATGTCGAAATTCCGTGAAAATACGGATACAAAAATTTATGATGATTTTTATTTTTGCTTTTTACAGCTTTCCGTAAAAAGCAAATTATATTGATTTATATATTTGTTATAGATTATATTTTTATAAAATCAATTAGAAGCAGTTTTAAGCGACAGTTATAATTTTTAAGAAAGTAAGTTTTACATATTTAACCAAACTACGATATCTATCATGCAATGTTACTCTTGTGAGAATGAATTAACCGAAAAAAATTCAAGTAATGAACATATTTTATTAAATTCTATCGGTGGTAAACTAAAATCAAAAAGTTTATTATGCAAAAAATGTAATTCTGATTTCGGAAAAAATTTTGACAATATATTATCTCAACAACTTTTGTTTTTAAGTACATTTCTAAATGTCGAAAGAGATCGTGGTAGCCATCCTACTTTAAAAGGTGCTAAAACAAAAAATGATGAAGAAATTCATTTATTATCTGGTGGAAAGCCATATTATTCTAAACCTACCGTGGAAGAGATTACAAAAGACAATCAGGTCATAATAAATATAAAAGCAAGAAATGATCGAGAATTAAATCAAATTGCTAAAGGATTAAACAGAAAATATCCACAAATAGCAGTAGATGATATTATAAAAAACGCTGTGCATACATATGCTTATTTAAATGAACCTATTACCGTAAACCAGACTATAGGAGGTGAAAAAGCACTAAATGGGATCACTAAAATTGCATTAAATTATTTTATTTATGTACATACGGTTTTTACCGAAGTAAAGAAGACAATTGAAATACTTAAACATGAAAAAAAGAACTCTTTATGTAAACACTATCATATAGAAAAATTTTATAAAAAGGAACCTAAGGAGATTTGCCACCTGATTCACGTGGAATCCAGTAAAAGGAATAAAAATTTGGTTGCTTATGTAGAATTCTTTAGTTCATTTTCATTCTTAATCATGCTGTCTGATTCTTATGAAGGAAAGCCAATTAGGTCTACATATTGTTATGATGTAAATCACAAAAAAGAATTGAAAAAGGATATAAAAATAAATATAACAACAAAAGACTTTCAAGATCTACCGATAATTTCTCCACGATACTATAATTTGATAACAGAAAAAATGGATAGAATCGTAAAAATAGGAGTTGAAAAGCAACAAAGCAAAGAACTAAAAGAATTAATATCCCGATGCGTTGACGAGGTTTTTATAAAACGTTATGGACATGAAAAGCAAATTACTAAAGAAATGATAACAGAGGTTTCAAATCTTCTGTCAGTAGAATTTATAAAATTCTTTTATATCAAAAAATAAATTTTTATATTAAAACCTCTTACCACTATCGCACGAATCCTTTCGTGTGGTTTTTAATATTATAAATCAAACATCTAAAAACAAAAAAAAACCACCATCTTCAAAACAAACTCACAAAATATTCCATTTAATTCTCAGATTTGCCTTATGCAGTCAAATTAATAATTAATAAAAAACACCCTTTAGTTAGGGTGTTAGTTTTTTAAGAGCCAATTGGAACGCAAGAACATAAGCAGTCGTAAATACCCTGGTCTGGATCGCATACATATATCGATTCACATTTGAGATAGTATTTAGCTGGACACACAATTGGATTACCAGCACCCTTAATTGCTTTTAAATTTTCTCTTGAAAGTTTTTTGAATTTTTTCATGCTTAAATTTTAATTTGTTGAAGGCTAAATATACATAAATTCTTTATTGTGTGAATAATAAATTCCATACTCTCTGCTTCACAAAGTTTTTATTTTCTGCTGGAAAGTAAGGCTTACTTTTTCTATTCTCCAAAATCTCCTCAATAATAGTATCAAAACAAAAACTATCATCTTTCAAAAGAAAACACCAAATATTCCGTTTAATTCTTAAATTTGGCTCATGCGAAAGAATCTTTATTTCATCATTATATTATGTTCCCTTACCAGCTGCTATACTTATCAGGTAAAAAAGCCAGCGGATCCGGCAACCAACAATAAACAGTCTAAAGATAATGCTGCTATGGCTGGTAATAATACTGCCACAATGAAAAATGCAGCAGCCGAATCCCAAAACCCACAGCCAATGGCTACCCCGGTAAATGTTCAGGAGAAACTTGCCGCCGGTAAAAATGTGAAAATAGACGTGGACGGCAGGAGCTACAAAGTAATCGTTGATAAGTGGGAAAGCGACAGCCTGGTAGCCCACCCGGTTCATAATCCTAAAAAAATCTTGAAATTCCATAAGAACCAGATCAATAGTGAGAAAATTGCAGAAAAACGATTTTCACAGCCCATCGCTGATATCATTACGGTTGTGGCTTATGCAGCAATTGGTGTCGGAATCTATCTTCTTGTCCGTTAATTTTTTTAAATTTCCCGGAATATTAAAAACAACCAGCACCATTAATGATGCTGTTTTTATCTATAAAATATATACAGAGATTTTAGTTTAAAGTTGTATTTCCCTTTTGAACAAAATCATTCCACTGCTTGTCCAGATACGAAATGGCTTCCTTTTTCTGGTTTTTATTCAAAGAAGAATAATTAACAGAGTTAAAGACAAGCTTTTTAAGTGCTTTCACATCCAGCTCCCAATACATAAAAGCTACCCAGAAATCATAGCTGAGGCCGTCATAACCATACACTGATGGATCATCGCTGTTAATGGAGCACTGCACACCGTTGCTCAGCAAAACCCTTGCAGGATGGTTCCTCAGGTCGCTTACATAGCCTAAAACCTGGTTACTGATGGGGCTTACCTCAACCAGCTTATCCTGCTTCCTGACCTCTTCCATCGTGGCCGGGAAATAGATCAGGTTAAGGCCATGCCCTATCCGCCGGTTATTCAGTAAAGCAACATCAAGAATATTCTTATTAAAGATAGAATTGCTTTCGCCGGCATGAAGGAAAAGCGGCATTTCTACCCCATATTTTTTAGAAAGTTCATTCAGCTTCATCCAGTCTTTCTGAAAGGAATAAATGCTGTTTCCGGCAGCCTCATCCGCCACAAGATCAAAACCCGAAATCATGTCCGGGAATTCTTTTTTGAGCTCAAAAGCAGTTTCAAGCTGTTTTTCCACACTTTCCGGGTCCAGAAATTTAAAGCTGGAATAAATTAATTTTAAGCTGAATTCCGGATTCGTTTGGCGGACTTGCTTAAGAACGTCCTGTAGATCTGTAATGGAAGTTTTTAAAGGATATTTTCCATGCTGAAAATCGTAAAGCTCATCCAATATAAACCTGATCTCTACATGCTGTACATGATCTTTGGCCAGATCCTGAAAACCCTTCAGATAATATTCTTTGAAGAAAGGACGGTAAGGCAGCAGGAGATTGATGCGTTTGAAACGTTTCTCAAACTCCACCCAGTAATCCGTATAGGTACAGAGCTTATCCCTTTTTAAGGTAAGAAGATCCTGCAGTTGCTTTTCAAAACCGGGGTCCGAAGCCAGTTTCTTATCCAGACTCACAAATCCTTGCGGAACATTTTCTTTTGCAAAAAAAGCAAGCTGACCGAAAATATAGCGGTCATTATCCTTCTGATCGTAAACATAGCATTCCTGATATTTTCTTGCCGCCGAAATTACCCATTTCACATCTGCCAGCCCTCCGCTGTGACTGTGCAGCAATCCACCTTTCGGCATCATCCGGATGATTTTAAACAGGCTGCTGGTTTCAATCAGGGGTTTCAATTCATTAAAAGAGCTGTTGAACAGGGATACTTTTTTGGTTTCTGCTTCGGTAAGGACTTGTTTTCTCAGCTGAAATAATTTTTTATCCAATGCTATTTCCGCATCCGATAATTGTATATCTGCATCAAAAGCAAGAGCTTCATTCTTCTGCTCGGATAATTTCCAGTCCTGAGCATAGGTGGATTGTGCAGCCATTTTATTCTGACCGCCGAAAAAAGGAAATCCAAGGAGCAAAATATAAGTAAGATATCTTTTCATATTAATGTGGGAAGTTTTTGCATAGGTGATGCACTTATCATTAAAACAATTCTGCTGAAAAGTTTTAATAAATCTACAAAGTTAATGCATACCACGCAATTCTATCAAGATATTTCACAAACGGGCTCAAAAAAAGCATTGTAATGATACTATACAATGCTTTTTAAACTGATTATGAATAGAGCTGTCAGTTTTCCAGATGATTATTTTTCAAAAACTCCCCTATTTTGTTCCATTCAATCTGCCCGGCAATGGAATTGGAATTGGCATCAAAAACGTGTTCACCATAAGGAATTTCAACATACGAGACGGGAAGTTTCAATTCTGTGGCTTTTTTCACAAATGTTCTTGTAGCTTCTACATTCACAACGTGGTCTATTTCTCCGGCAATAATAAATGTAGGGGAAATGCCTTTGGAAAGCTGGTCTATTAAATTCAGCTGGGCATAGCGTTGTGGAAATTCGGAAGGTGAACCTCCGAGATATCTTCTTGCTGCGTATTTGAGGTCGATATTCTTTTTCTCATCTATTTTCTGCCAGAGTTCGGATAGGCTGACAGGCGGATAAATCGCAATAACTCCTGCCGGCAACGGAGGCTGTGGAGAATCGTAAGATTTGGCAAAACCCTGCCTCAATCCTAAATCTGCCTGCATCACCAAAGCTGCCCCTGCAGAACCGCCTACCAAAACTATTTTGTCCGGGTCAACATTGAATTTTTTTGAATTTTTCACCACGAATCCCATTGAAGTGACTACAGAATTAACAGCAGATTCCCAGTTGTGCCGGTCTTCTTTTCCTAAAGGATAATCAATGGAGAAAACGGTATACCCATGATCTTTAAACCAATTGGCAGCATAGCCAACCTGGGTCCTGTTTCCCTCGATAAAAGCACCGCCATGCACAAGGATAACGGGGATTGCAGGTACCGGAGATCTTTTTTCCGGCCGGAAAACATCTATATGCTGTTCTTCACCGTAAATAGTAAGATAAGAATAGGTTTCTGAAGGCTTTACCGGGGCTTGCTGGCTTTTTAAACCCTGAGAAAAGGAAACTTTGGTGTTGTATTTTTTAGCAGTAGAAAACAGCACAGCCGTAAAATAAATCTGGGCCAGAAAAAACAGCACTGAAAGAATTAAATTAACCCGAAGTAATTTCCGCCAATACTTTCCATATCTATAGAAAAAGAAACAGATACCTATCAATATCAAGCTCAAAACCACAAACTGGGAATTGAACTGCATGGTAAACGAACTGCTGTAACCGCTCAGATACATCGGCGTTTTCAGATACACTGAAATCATGGAAATAACCAGTAAAACCAGGATAATGAAGAGCAAAACGGCAAAAAACATATTGAAAAACTTTTTCATGATACTAAAATTTATAGGTTACCGTAAGATAAGCGGACGTGGGCGGAATGGCAATGGTGAAGTAAGGTGTATTATTCGCTACTGCTGTATTATATTCTGCCTGGGTAAAGTTTTCGAAGCCGGCAAGCTGCTGCTGAAGCGTTCCCGGCCTCTGATAACTCATCACACCATACTTATTAAACACATTATTTACATTGACCAGCATACTGATATTTTCATTTAGGTTATACCCTATTCCAAGATCAAACTGTGAAAATCCCGGAAGTTTATAAACATTGGTATTGCTTCCTTCTCTTTTACCCATATAGCTCCAGGTTACAAACCCGTATGCCTTCCCGATTTTCAGGTTGGGAGTGACGTGGGCCATAATTTTAGGAGTATAGGCAATCGTAGTTCCCGAATACGAGGAAACGGTATCATCCGAAGGGCCGGCATTTCCCAGATTCCATAAATATCCTTCTTTAACTTTCGGGTCCTGAAGGGTAAGCACAGCTCTGATATTGAAATTATCAGCCGGTTTTATATTGGTTTCCAATTCAATCCCAAAGGTTTCATTTTTATTGTACAGGGACGGTGTGGTATAAAATCCGCCTTTGCCGTCATCGGCCATAAAGCTGTACGGAATATTGCTCAGCAAACTGTAAAAAGGGGTTATGAAGGCATCAAAATAGGTAGTTTTAGTCTTAAATCCCATTTCCACCTGCTGTGTTTTTCTGGATTGCGGGTTTAGCAAATCTATGGTTTCCGGCCTGTTGGCTGCAAAAAACATATCAAGATCCGGAGATTTGCTGCCTTTAGAATATCTGGCATATACGGCTACATTATTATTAAACTTATAATTCACCGCCGCTGAATAGGAAAAGTTTTCCAGCTGCCTGCTATAGGCAACATTGGTAAGTTTCGTTAAAGCATTGTTATTGTACAGGGTAAAGATGTTACTATCCGTCCCTCCGTTTTTATCTGAAAACAGATACGTTCTTGTATTATCCCCTTTGATCCATACTTTTTCATACCGGATTCCCCAATCCAGGGTCAGGTGGTCTGTAATATCCCAGGTATGCCCGAAAAACACGGCTCCCTGCTGCTGTTTGGCTTTAAATTCAATCAAATCTCCTGTACTGCCCGCTGCCTGTGCAAAACCGTCAGCATTAGTCAGCTGGTAAACGCCCGGTTTTGTAAAATCCAAAGTAGTGAAACCCGTTAAGCTTACCGTAAGCATTCTCGGCCTGTTCTCCAGAGTTGTAAGCCCTATCCCGTTAATTCCGGAAAAGCGCCATACATCAGAATAACCGTAATATCCTCCAAATGAGAAATTCATACGGTCCCATTTTTTATTGATGGTCAGCTGATTCATGGATTCTTTCACTTTATTTTCATAAAAATTAAGCGCAGACATTGCAAATGAATTATTCTGGATCGATTGACCCGGAAGCTGGTTTTTAGTGATTTGGTAAACCGGCAGTCCACCGGCTCCCAGGGTAGAATTCACGCTCGCAAGTTCCTGTCCTGTAAGTGCATCTTTAAAGGAGTAAGTCCCGATTCCCAGTCCACCGACTAAGAAATAAGAGGTCATATCATCCAGCGAGGTAAGAAAAGAGTTGCCTACACTGTTCTGTACTACATCATTATCGGAATATTTGCTTGCGAAGAACAATTTCCAGTCATTTCCAAGGTTATGATCCCAGTTCAAACCTACAGAACGGTATTTATTGCTTACCAAACGACCCGAATTATAATCTACATTACCTCCATGAATAAAATCCGGAGAATTGTACTGCAGCTCCGGAATAAGCATAGACGAACTGCTGTTGAACCCTTCTGCCGGTTCGGGAGACGTATAGTTTCTGGTAGGAATCAGCTGGGCATAGCCATTTCTGTCATCCAGATATTTAAGGAAAACCTTAAGACTTCCCTTATTGTATTTTTTTACAATATTTGCTTTTACCTGGCCCCCGTTGTTAAACGGATAGCCTGCATACCGGGCCCCTAAATCATACCGGTAAAAGCCGCCGACGTTAAAAAACCAGTTATTTCCCAAAGGTCCTCCAAAGTCGGCATCTATTCTGTGATACCCTGAGTTATTAGCTCCCTGGATTCCATATTTCGCACGGATTTCCCCTTCGAATTTACTGCCTCCTGTTTTGGAAATATAATTGAAAATTCCTCCCGGTGCGTTGGCAGCCGTAATAGAGGCAGGTCCTCCTCTTACCGCATCAATCTGGGAAATCGTGGCATCTGCTCTCAGGAAAAAGTCCGGGCCATAATTATAATAAGTGGTATTGGTGACAGGCAAACCGTCTTCCTGCATCGATATGTATTCATAAGCGAACGTACCGTCTGCAGAACCAGCACTGATTCCTCTTGAGCTTACATTGTTCCGGATTTCTCCCAATGATGAGTTCACGTATACACCCGGAACGTTTTTCAGCAGATCTGCGGCACTTACAGGGACCTGCTTCTCAATGACCTCGCTTTTCAGAACAGAGATGGCCACAGGAGCATTCATCCTTGTTCTTTTATCGAATACCCCGGTCACGATTACTTCATCGATATCTTTTGCTTTCGCTGTATCAGCTTCTTTTTTCTGGGCCAGCAGATTTGAGGAGGCGGTCAGAAAAAGTATGGCTACAGTTATTTTTGTATTTAAAAATCTAGTCTTCATATGTTGAGCAGTTAATTTGTACCATATTTTTTAAGCCATTCCGCCACGTTGGTGAATACGGTCTGTTCATCTCCGGGTAATTTCGTAATAAGATGTCCCGCTCCGGGAATTACTAACAACTTGTAAGGGGTACCTTTCGCTTTCAGGGCATTTTCCAGGATATAGGCCTGCTGAATGGGAACCACCTCATCTTTATCCCCATGAATGATCATAATGGGAATCTGGTTTACAAATTTTACAGGGCTGGTTTTGGCATAGGCATCAGGAATCTTATCTCCCGGGCTCCAGGCCATTTTGTTTCCTGACATTTTATCCAGGACTTCCAGAAGGTTTGCTGCTTTTACATACTGCAAAGTCGGAACATCTGTAAAGTCTACGGGACCGCACATTTCTATAATTGTCTTGATCTGAGGATTCTTTGTATAGGCATACATCATTGAAACATGCGCTCCCGAGCTTCCCCCGGAAATTGAAAAGCCATTTTTCCTCGTGTTCCATTCTTTGGAGTGGGAAGAAAGATACTTTACAACATTATCAATATCGTCCAGAAGCTCCGGAAGATGGGTGTCCGTGAGATTGGCATACCGATAATTCAGGTTGGCCACTGCAATTCCCTGTGAAAGAAGGTATTCGGATATTTTAGTATCATAGGTTTTGTCGCCCTGCGTCCACGCTCCTCCGTGGATATAAACAAGAAATGCGGTTTTCGGGCTTCTGTCGGCAGGAAGATAAACATCCATCACGTTCCTTTCGTGTGAGCCATATCGTATGTTGCTAAGTTTTTCTTGTTTCTGGTTTACGGAGAGCGTTTGGGTGTTTCCGCTATTTTGGGTTGAGCAGCTTGCTGCCAATAATCCAATGGACAGTACTGCAATTTTAAAATAATTCATTTCAGCTGGTTTTTAAATTTTTTTTAAGTATTTTTCCTGTTGCGCTTAAAGGCAACTCATCAATAAATTCTATAATCCGGGGATATTTGTATTGGGCAATTCTTTCTTTTGTCCATCGCTTTATATCTTCCTCAGAGGCCTGACTTTCTTTTTTCTTTACGACAAAGGCCTTTATTTCTTCACCCAGTTTTTCATCAGCGATTCCGATAATGGCAACCATGGAAATATCGGGATTCCTCATCATCAGTTCCTCTACTTCACGCGGATAGACATTCATTCCGCCTCTGATAATCATTTCCTTTTTACGGTCTACGATAAAGAAAAAACCGTCTTCGTCTTTTACCGCGATATCTCCGGAAAACATCCATCCGTTTTTCAGGACTTCCCGGGTTTCTTTTTCCTTTTTATAATAGGATTTCATTACGTTGGGACCCCGGAAGATGAGTTCGCCTTTTTCCCCTGTCGGGAGCTCGTTACCGTCATCATCCACAATCTTTACCTCAACTCCCCAGATCGGGGTTCCGATGGAACCGGGCTTCCGGCCTATCTGCAGCTGGTTGAAGGTTACCACAGGAGCACCTTCGGACATTCCATATCCTTCGATAATGGGAACATCGAAACGGCTTTCAAATTCATCGATTATTTTTACTGGGAGAGATGCTCCGCCGGAAACACAGATTCTCAGATTTTTAATACTTTTAGTGTTTTCTTCAGTGTTTTTCTCATTCAGAAGAGCCCAGTACATGGAAGGAACACCGGCAAAAATGCGGATATCAAAACGGATAATGAGCTGATAAACTGCCTGGGCATCGAATTTCGGCATCAGGATAAGATGGAGTGATCTCCGGATTCCTGCCAGCATCATCACCGTTAAGCCAAAAATGTGAAATAAAGGTAAAACAACAAGCTGGGCTTCAAATTCGGTAGACGCGATTATGGATGTGCTTGCTTCTGAATTGGTAAAGAGATTAATATGGGAAAGCTCGGCTCCTTTCGGTTTTCCGGTAGTTCCCGAGGTGTAAATGATAACAGCCGTATCTTCTGATGAGGTAATATAGGATTCAAATTTCGTTTCTTCGTTTTTAATTAAATCATCAAAACTCTCCACCTCTTCAGCGAGATTTCCTATACTGATAAAATCTTTGCATGAGCTGCTTTTATCAAAACCTTCTTTTCCGAACTTTCCTACAGGCATTTCCGGGGTTCCTGCAAAGCACAGAAACATTTTACTGTCGGAATCGGTCAATTGGTAAGCAATTTCGTCAGGTTTAAGAAAAATACTAAACGGAACAACAGCTGCCCCGGTTTTTAATATTCCGAAAAAAATAACCGGGAATTGCAGAATATTAGGACATAGCAAAGCTACCTTATCACCATAGCCAATTCCTCTTTTTGTAAAAGCATTGGCCGCCTGGCAAACTTTTTCATGAAAAATTTTATAATTGATTGTGGTTTCTCCGAGGCTTAAGACTGCCTTTTCAGGATTCCTCCTTGCGCTTTCTTCCACTAAAATTGATAAGTTGAGCATAGTTTTGTTCACATTAGGTTAATATTAGTATAGAAAGTGCCTTAGTTAAAGGAAATTTCATATGAACTAATCTTAACTCCAAATTAATCATATGCTGAACAGGTACTGATACGAAAAGGAAATTCCGTGATACGAAAAAGAAATTTTTTCAAGGTGTATAAAAATACAAACCTCTGTAAATAAGCATGCAATCAATATTTACAGCTTTTCATTCAAAAGTGTTTAAGTTTTAAACCACTCTTCAGGACCAGCTTGTCATGTATAGTCTTTAAGAAAATGAAAACTCATATAAAAGGAGCTACAAAAATGAAGGTTCCTGCTTCCAACTCTTTGTAATCAGGCTTTTTTGACTATATTTAAAAGTAAAATCCAAAGGTTATTTGAAGAGGTTTAATTTAAAACAAAACTGCAATAATGAAGATTATTTTACGATTTTTATGCTTAATTCAAGGGCTATTTCTATTCGGACAACAGTCAGAACCTATAAACTCCGATACTATTCCCACTTATTTCGAGGAGATTCAAAATGCAGCTCAAAAAGGGTTTAAATTGTGGAACAAAAATTTATATGGAAGTATCCTTTTGGTTGATCCTAAAACACAGCAGGTTTATAGCAACGAGCCTAATGCAGATAACAGCTTACAACTTCAAAATAAAATCTACACCGGTCAATTACCGGATAGTATGAATATTGCCAACACTTCTGTTCAATGGAGCGGCAAAAACTGGGCAATGATCATGCTTCCTTTACCCGAAAATCACTATGAAAGGGTCAATTTACTGGCTCACGAACTCTTCCACAGGACGCAGCCTTCTCTGGGATTCGTCCAAAGCAATAAGGAAAGTAATCATTTAGACCAGAAAGATGGGAGAATATATCTTCGATTAGAACTGGAGGCTCTGAAAAAAGCCATCAATTCTGACTCAGAGAAAGAAAGGAAAATACATCTAGCTAACGCCTTCATTTTCAGGAAATACAGAAATACTCTTTTTCCAAACTCTGCAACATTTGAAAACCAACTGGAACTTAATGAGGGAATTGCCGAATATACCGGTTTTATTATCAGTGGCAGAAATAATGATCAGGCTAAAAAACATTTAATCAGTTCTATTGATACCTTCTTTTCAAATCCTACCTATGTAAGATCCTTTGCCTATCATACCGTTCCTGTTTATGGATATTTATTGAGCTTGAAGAATAATTTCTGGAATCAGGAGGTTTCAGCCAATACAAATATTACCGACTTTTTTATTAAAAAGTTTGACATTAATATCCCTGTCAATTTGAAAGGTGCTGCTGAAAAAAACTCTAATCGTTATAACGGAATTCAAATTTTGAAAGAAGAGCAGGTCAGGGAAAATAAAATCAAAAAACAAATTATTGAATATCAATCCAAATTTATTGAGCAACCTCACCTGGAGATCAATTTTGAGAAAATGAATGTTTCTTTCGATCCCAGAAATATTTTACCCATTGCTGATAAAGGAATTGTTTATCCTAATATCAGGGTTACTGACAACTGGGGCATCCTTGAAGTAAAGAATGGAGCACTAATGAGCCCTGATTGGAGCAAGATATCTGTAAGCATACCCACAAAAACTGAAGAGCAAAAAGTTGAAGGAGATGGCTGGACACTCCTGTTAAAAGATAGATATACTATAAAGAAAGACGAAAAAACGAATAATTACAGAATCATCAAAAAATAAGAAAATTACCCGGAACTTTTACTGACGTTCTCCGGAAGGAAATTTTCCGAAATGACGGAGATAAAGCTGGGAAAAGTGCCCCCGGTTGTTATACCCGATAAAATCACTGATCTCTCCTACCGACTTTTCGGTTTCCAGAAGCAGGGCTCTGGCTGTTTCCATTCTGATTTTGATAATATACTGATGGATCGGCAATCGGGTATAATCCTTAAACCCTTTTTTCAGATCACTGCTGTTGAGTCCGCAATACCGGCTGATTTCCCTGATGGCAAGACTCTGGAACGCATTGGTATCCACAAAATCTTTGGCCAGCTTTATTTTGTCTTCAAATGCCTTTTTATGCTCAAATGTTTTTTCATCAGACAGGAGGTAGTGAATCCAGTAGCTTAAAAACTCCAGAATCCGGCTTTCAAGAATAATACTGCAGGAAGCATCATCAAACGGGGTATCGAAAATGGTTTTGAGTTTTTCCTGGCTCAGGTAATTGCGCTGTGCATTTTCCAGCTTTTCTTTCAGGAACCCGTTATCTTTTGAAAACATGCTTTTTGGCACAAAAATCCTTACACCATCGATACTGGTAGTATTGTGTTCAAATTTTTTTTCGTCATTAATAAAATTACTGCTGATCTTCCCTTCTTTATTGATCCTGAAATCCATCATGCCATTATCCCCTACTTTATGCGGGGAATGGAAGATGGTTTCTTCATGAAAGTTCCATTTCCCCCTGAAAAAATGAAAATTCTTTCTACTGAAAAGAATCAGCTTCCCGTTTCCCAAGTCCTCCGGCATTTCCAGAACGGTAGAGTTCAGAAAATCTGTATCACAAAATCTGTAATCCTGGATCAGACCCTGTTTAAAACCATCTGATTCCAGATAAGGAAGGAGTAATTCCATAAAACGGTAATTTATTGAGTGTAAGTTAATAAAATTCTAAAACATGACAAATATCATGTTTATTACTTGAAAATCTGTTGCGCAAACTGATACAGGGATCTTCTCCAGGTAAGCCATTCATGACGGGTTTCGGGAGATTTATATAGGATATAGGGATACTTATTCTGATTTAAAAAATTAGTCAGCAGCTGATTAAATTTAAAAAACAGTACATCTTCTTTTTCCCCGATTCCGATAAAGAAGTAAGGTTTTTTCTTCGACTTCAGTAAATTTCCAATAGGAAGTTCTTTAAAAGGGTCTGCTTCAGTTCCTTCATAGATCACAGGACTGAACGCTCCGATAGCTGAAAACATTTCGGGATGACTCACCCCGATAAACATCGCCTGATAGCTGCCCCGGGACAACCCTGCAATAGCCTTTTTACCGGAAGTTTTATATTTTTTTTCAATATAAGGAATCAGTTCTCCGGTAACGACTTTATCCAGGTTTTTGGTAGAAATAACAGTTCTGGGATAATTGTCCGGCATTTTTTCCTGTTCCGGATTCAATGCAACACCATAATCCATTACTACGATCATTTCCTGAGCTTTCTTTTCTGCGAAAAGGTTATCAAGGATATGAAGGATATGGCCTTGCTTTTCCCAGCCTGTGATATCTTCTCCGGTTCCGTGGTACAGGTATAGAACAGGTAATTTCTTAGCACTGTAATTAGGGGGAAGATATACTTTGAATTTCCGCTTACCCTGGGTGACTTGTGAATTTAAGCTGTCATTAATGATTTTCCCGTGCTTTACATTTTTCTCTGAGAAAAAGTCTTCCCCGGACGGAACCTCAATCCCGCTGGTGGGCTGGCTGTAACCAAAATAGAGCTGTGTATTGGGATCATTGGTCCGCTGCCCGTCCACATTGAACCAATAGTAGTGAAATCCTGTTTCCATAGGCGTAGTGGAAATATTCCAAAAGCCATTTTTATCTTTGGAAGCTGACGATTTTATACTTTTCATTCCGTCACCTCCATCTAAGATTACAGTTTTCGCGTCCGGAAAATAGACACGGAATTCTGCTTTTCTCTCTGAATCCATTCTCGGAAATTCTTTTCCCGGTAAGGCTGTTGACGAAGTTTTATAATCCTGGGAAAATACGATGGAAGAGAATAAAACGAAAACTAAAGATATTTTTTTGGAGTACTGCATTATTTGGGTTTTAAAGTATAAGAATCGGATCATTTAAGGAACTGCTTCATCATTCTGATGGTGATATCCGTACTTTCCGGCAGTGGCATTCCGTGGGCATATCCTGCAAAAACATGCAGTTCTATGAAAATGCCCGCTTTTATCAAGCGGTCTGCATAAGCCAGTCCGCTATCACGTAAAGGGTCTGCTCCAGCTACAAAAATTACGGTCGGAGGAAGATTGGAAACATCTTCAATATTTCCGGGCAGCACATATTTCTCTTTTGAATTTCCGTTTTTCCCTATATAAAAGTCTTTTAAAACCGGAAAATCATCGCTCTTAAGACCTGGAGTTCTTTTAAATTCAACAACTGACGGATAGTCCATATTAAAATCGCCCGGAGGAATTTCCAGAACCTGCAAACTGATTTCCGGACCTTTATGATCTCTTGTATATTGTGCCAGACTTCCTGATATCCCAGCTCCGGCGCTTTCCCCGCCTACTGCAATGAGCTTTGGATTTCCACCAAGGTTTCCTGCATTTTTGCTGGCCCACAACAGGGAAGCATAGGCATCATGAAGTGCCGCAGGAAAAGGATATTCAGGAGCGAAACGGTAATCTACATTGATCACGACAGCATTTCCTCTCAAGGCATAATCTGCACATCTCTGATGATCCCATTTTGGGGTTCCATATACAAAACCGCCTCCATGAAACCAAAGAAACATAGGTAGATTTTTCGCATTTCTAGGCTTATAAATGGTTACCGGGATTTCAGGGTCTTTTGGGTTCAAGCCGGGAATTTTAGATTTAATCACATCAACACTGTCTTTATTTTTCAGTTCCGGCCAGGACATTTCTGCCTGGATTTTGCGTTCTTTTTTTACTTCTTCAAGTGTAATATCCTTAATCGGACTATTAATCATAGTTCCAAACTGAGGTAGCAATCTTTTTTCCGCCTCCTGAGGGCTAAGCGAATGATATCGCTGTGCAGCTGATAGGCCCGAAATCAGAAAAAGTATTAAAAATAATACGTGTTTTTTCATAATAATAATATTAATGATGAATTCTATTCTTTCAAATGTAATATTATGCTTACCATTGGATGATACGAAAAAGAAATTTTGTGATACGAAAAGGAAATTTATAATCATCCTTTTTATATTTACAGCAATAAATCTTTTTTAGATCTTAAACTGTTTCCGGAAAGCAGCCGCGGTTATTCCTTTATGTTTCTTGAATTGCCGGCTTAAATGGCTTTCATCAGAAAAGCCAAGGTCGTCTGCAATTTGCCCTATTGAATATTCGCTGTAAATAAGCCTTTGTTCAACAATATTCATTTTATACCGGGTCAGGTAACAATGCAGGCTGCTTCCGGTAAGATTTTTAAAATATTCGCCGATATAATTGGCAGACAGATTAAACTGTTCTGCAAGATGCTTTATTCTTAAGTTCCTGGGACAGTGTATATGCTGATGCAGGTAAACCAGTATTTTATTAATGAGAGGTTCATCCCTGGTTGTATCCGAGATAACCTTCTGAGGATTCACGTTACGGGAAATAATATTTAAAACCAAAATAATCAGATGCTGGAGATTTTCATCAAAATAGGAAGGTTTATTGCTGTACTCTGTGATCATATTTTCGATTAATGAAGTGATCATATTGCAGTCTCTTTCTTCTTTAATCAATATCTGCTCAAAACGGTTGTGATGGGTAAAAATGGCTTCCAGCTGTTTCAGCCATTCTATCACTTTTTCTTTTTCGTGTTTGGTTTTGTACTGTTCGAGGAAGACTTCGGAAAACCGGATGGAACAATAACGGGTACTGGTCGTGCTCTCAAAACCCCGGCAGTCCAGCGGAGTAAATAAAAAAATACTGCCTTTAGTATAGGGAAACCTGTTTTCATTAACAATCCTGGTCCCTTCCCCTTCCATGATCTGTACAATCTCGAAAAACTGATAGATCAGCGGACGTTCATGCCAGTGCTCCATATCGGATACCAATATATCTAAAGGTTTATGTAAATGTTTATTTTTCATTACCCGAAATGTACAAAAAAAACCGTGCGATATTCCTGTTTTTGCTTCCCGGTTCATGTTAATTTTGTCAAAAAAATATGTCACAGAAAAAATTAACTGCCCCGTTTATCAGTGAAAATCTTTCTCTTTCCAGCAGGGTTGTAATGGCCCCGATGAACCGCCGCAGAGCCGTTAAAGGAATCCCGTCACCCTCTATGATTACCTATTATCAGCAAAGATCCGGCGCGGGATTACTGATATCGGATAATATTGCTGTTTCTTCCAATGGCGGTGCTTACATGAATACTCCCGGAATATATAATCAGGAACAAAAACAGGCATGGAAAAAAGTAGTGGAAGGCGTGCATGCAAAGGGTGGAAAGATATTTGCCCAATTGGTACAGGCCGGACGTGTAGGCCATCCGGCTATCCAGAATAATGAGCCATTGGTAGCGCCATCTGCCATAGCTGTGAATGAAACCATCCGTATTCCTGATAACAGCTATCAAAGCATGACAATACCCATTGCCATAAACACTGAAGAAATTCCGGTTTGGGTCAACGTTTTTAAAGAAGCAGCCATACATGCTATGGAAGCAGGATTTGATGGTGTTGAAATTCATGCAGCCCATGGTTTTCTGATCGATCAGTTCATCAATCCTCTCAGTAACACAAGAACAGATGAATATGGCGGAAGTATGGAAAACAGGACAAGATTCCTTTTTGAAGTAATGAAAGCAGTTATTGCAGCTGTTGGAAAAAATAAGGTAGGAATAAGACTTTCGCCTTTCCGCGAAATTTATGATTTAAAAACTTATCCTGAAGAACTGGCAACGCACGAATACGTTCTTGATGAATTACAGAAGATGGATATCCTGTATGTTCATTTTTCTAATGCTGTAAATGACGGAAAGTCTTCAATCCCGGTTAGTTTTTTAGAGAATGCCAGACATCGTTTTAAAAACATAATCATGATTGCAGGCGGATTTACCGTAGAAACCGCGGAAGAAATATTACAAACCGGACTTGTGGATCTGGTCGCTTTTGGTAAACTATATATTTCAAATCCTGACCTGGTGGAACGTATAAAAAATGATTTTCCGCTGGCTGATTGGGATGAAGAAACGTTTTATCATGGCGGAGATGAAGGATATATTGATTATCCTACTATTTCTTTCAGTAAGTGTACAGATTATTAATCCAAGAAATAACAGATGTTGATTTGTAATAAGCTCTGTAATTGTATAAATCCCCGTAACAATGCTTACGGGGATTCTTATTGTTAATTATATTAGGTTCTTTCGTTTAAAATTCTGTATTTAAGTTTTGAAGAAGGGCTTTCAATCATAAAACGGTATAACAGGCTTCCTGCAATACACCCTGCCAGACAGATCAGAAGGCTGATATTGCCTGAACCCTCCACTCCAAGCTGTCCAAGAGCATCCTGGATCATATGGATAATTCCTTTATGGGAAAGGTAAACTGCGTAAGAAAGCGTTGACAGCTGTGAAGTAATATAAGATTTTGATCTGAAAAGAAATGATGACCTGGAAACCGATGCCATCAAAATAATCCCGTAGCTTATTGCTACAAAAGTAAATCCAAAGATAGAAGCCTCTTCAGAAACCTGATCATTGCAGACCCAAAATGAGATTCCCAGCAGAATAATTCCAAGGATAAAAAGCCTGTTTCCATTGTTATGGACTATATTTTTAAAACGGGATGAATACTGCATTAAATAACCAGCTATAACTCCTATTGCAAGACCATCCAGACGGGTATGCGTAGGATAATAAATTTCCATATACCATTCTTTCCAGAAACCTTCGGTATCCAATACCGGAACAATACAGTTTTTCCAAATGATCCATCTGAAAACAAGGGACAATATCATGAGAAGAGCGGCAAAAATAGCGGTATACCTGAAGGCTTTTGTTTTTATCATCACTAAAAGCGCTAAAGGAAGAAAAAGGTAAAACTGCTCTTCAATACATAAAGACCACGCATGCGAAAATGTTCCCCGGGCAATCACATCAAGCCCATAGTTCTGAGTGAAGGTAGCAAATTTCCAGAAAGGAGATAACGCTTCCCGTTCCCTGAAAAAAGGAAATAGAAAATACAGAGCCAAAGTAAAATAATACGGCGGAATGATCCTGAAAAAACGCTTGGTAAAAAATGTCTTTAAACTTATACTCCCACTCTTTTCAATTTCTTTAAACAGCTGTCCTGATATCAAAAAACCACTCAGTACAAAGAAAAGATCAACTCCCGTCCACCCGAATTTTCCTATAGTATCTATCCAGGCAGGATGCTTAAATGCACGGTAATGATACATTAAAACCAATATAATGGCTAAAGCCCGTAAATGGTCAGTCCGTAGAATCTTTCAGAAGTATTGTGGTCAGCAGGCATTCTTTTTTCTGCAAATTTTGTAAAATGGTTCAGACTTTTTGTATGATAGTGACGGATAGCCATTATCGGAATATAAACAGTACAATCTGTCATCTGAATGCCAAATAAAGCCTTTCATCATTCATTTGATTCTTTTCATCAATAAATATATGGGTGTGCCCCTGGATTTTATATTTTTGAGGCTATGAAATTCGGGCCGGAAAATAATCTCAAGCAGAATGTCTACTTTCAACTGTTCTTTTGGACGGCTTTATTTTTGTTTGGAATGGCAAGAAACTATGGAGAGAATGACGACAGTATTTCATCACAGATACTGATCTATAATTTCTGCCACTGGATTTTTCAGGTCGCCGGAGCCAATTTCATCTATTCCGTTCTCATCCGTAACTTTTTTGACCGGAAAAAGTATATCGGATTTTCAATATACCTTGTTCTTAGCCTGTATCTTATATCAGTGATCAACAGGATATTCATTGTTCACTTCGCGGAACCTTTTTTCATCAGTGTCCCTAAAGACAGCTTTTTCAGCATTTTTACCGATATCAGCTATCTTTGGATCCATTATACTTTCCCGATCATCAGCGGAGCCTTTATTTTTATTTCGGTGATGTTTGTGATCCGCTATAAGGAAGAGAAGGAAAACACGGCGAAACTATTGAAAGAAAAGGCTGAATTTGAATTAAAATCCCTGAAATCACAGCTCAACCCACATTTTCTGTTTAATACTTTAAATAATATTTACTCTCTTTCGCTCAGCAACTCAGAGAAGACATCAGAGTCCATCAGTCGGCTTTCGGATATTTTGGATTATATTTTATACAAAGGTCCTAAAAATGAAGTCTCGATATCTGAAGAGCTCAGTGTTATTGAACATTATATTGCACTGGAAAGCCTAAGATATAGTGAAGGTAGACTGAAGATTAGCAGGGTTGCCGTTTTAAATTCAGCCGCTGCCATTCCTCCGCTGCTCTATCTTACACTGGTCGAAAATGCTTTTAAGCATGGTGCCGGAAAAACCACGGGCCAGACTGAAATAAAAATTGATGTTTCCACGGATGGATCTTACTCTGTTTTCAGCATTGAAAATACATACGAAAATAATGAGAATGCCACTCCTGAAGGAATAGGGCTGAATAATGTAGAAAAACAGCTCCGGCTTCATTACGCTAATGATTTTATACTCAAAGTTTCAGAAGAAAATAATATTTTTAAAGTCGAAATAAAAACTCCGGTAGCCTTATGATTAACTGTATCATTGTAGATGACGAACCCCTGGCAGCAGCTCTTCTGGAAAAGCATATTTCTGGAATCGAACATTTAAAGCTTACCGGAAAAGCTGAAAATGCAATGGATGCTTATAAACTCCTGCAGGCAAGGCCTGTAGACCTTATGTTTCTGGATATTCAGATGCCTCATTTAACAGGAATTGATTTTCTGAAATCTCTTCCGAAGAAACCGCTAACGATATTCACGACAGCCTATCGCGATTTTGCCATTGAAGGTTTTGAGCTGGAAGCTGTAGATTACCTTTTGAAACCCATTACTTTTGAACGTTTTTTCAGAGCTGTGGAACGGGTTTTAAGAAACAGAACTGATGCCGGGGAGGACTTTATTATCATCAAAGCAGAAGGAATGAACCGGAAGGTTTTTGTTCAGGAAATTCTCTATTTTGAAAGTCAGGGAAATGATATCAAAATGGTATTGGTGAACAATGAAAGCATTATTTCAAAAAGTACAATTACAGATTTTGAATCTGTTTTATCCGGAAAAGGTTTTGTCAGAATTCACCGTTCATTTATCATTAATTCTCAATTTATTAAAGCTTTTAACAATAATGAGGTTATACTTGGCCCCTATCCTATTCCTGTAGGCAGAAGTTATAAAAGTGAGTTTAATGCTTTAGTAAAAGGAATTTTTAAAAGATCTGTTAATCAATAAGATCGGCCAAGCCTAATCATAATGTATTTAACTTCGTGTAACAATATAATACGCCAGTTCGCCATATTCTCTTACCAGATTATTTATCCTTTTAAAACCTGCTTTTTCCAGTACTTTCTGTGATCCAATATTATCCAGATCAGTTACAGCTACAATTTCATCAGTATTTGTATTTGAAAAACCATACCCTATCAAAGCCCGGCTCACTTTTGTTGCTATACCTTTACCCCAATACTTTTTACTTAAAGTATATCCTATTTCAACTTGCCCGGATACATCGGCAAAGTTCCGGACAAGGCACATCCCGATAAAGTCATTACTCTCTACACCGAATATTCCAAAACGACCAAAAGGACCTTTGAGATAATCTGCCAGAGCTATTTCAAACATTTCTTTATACTGTTCGGGAGAACGATATGGAAGGTATTTTGTAACTTCTTCGTCTTCAAAAAGATTACAGAATAAGTTTTGTTCTTCCACTGAAAATTCGCGGATGATAAAGTTTTGATCTTGGTGCAGAATACGCATATTCAGAAAAAATTATAATGATAAGAAAACAAAGGTACAAATAATGCCTCATCAGCAATGAATGCTTATTCAACTAATCTTAATATTTTGTAAATGATACGGATACAATCTATAATACTCTGCCAATAAATGATTTGACAATCCTCCACATACAATGTTATGCATAATATCAACAGCTTTCCCATCATGGATATTAAAAAAAAGTATTACTTTTGCTTTAACTAACAAGATTGTTTTTAAGAGCTTTTTATTAGTAATTTTAAGACACAAATTTTTAAAACATTAAAATCCCCTCCACATGAGAAAAATAATTCTACTCATTACATGCATGTTCGGTATTTCAGTTTTCTCACAGATCAAAGTGTTGAAAAATGAAAGCTTGGTGGAAATTGGCAAAGATAATTCCGTAGGCTTATATAAAAAAGAAGATAAATTTACCATCAACTATCAGGATCTTAATACCAGTAACCTGAATACTATAAGATCTTTTTCTTTTCAGAATCTGGACAGTGATGTATCCGGGCTATATAAACTGATCATGGACGGCTTTATCTCCACTCCGGATGAAAACATTATTCTGGAACTTCCTAATGATATTATTGAGCTTCATTACGAAAAAAATTACGGGCAGCCTACCGTACAGTTTATCCAATACATCAATAAAAACCGTAAGTATGTTGGAAAATCTCAGTTTTTAAACAGAAAACAGGTAGAGAAAGTGTTTGGCAAAACGAATGGAAAGTCAGCTCTGTATGAAAAACCGGGTACCATCCATCAGATCAACGGTACAAAACCTGCATCAAGTCAGGCATCTACTGCACTACCGGCTTCAGCCACCAACAGCAAAAACAAAAAATCAAAAAAATAATTGTATTATTTTTCAATATTACCAAACTCATTCACCCGAATGAGTTTTTTTATTTTTACTTTTGCAGAAAGACATTACTTATTATGCCGCTTCAGATAATCAATTTAACCAAAAAATTTGGGGAACAGACTGCCTTAGACAACATCAATATTTCTATTGATAAAAATGAGATCATTGGCCTTTTGGGTCCGAACGGAGCCGGAAAATCAACACTGATGAAATCTATTGTCGGGGCATTGAAAATTGATCAGGGCGAAATTATCTTTAACGGAATGAATATCTCCGAACATGAGATCGAAAGCAAGAAAAAAATAGGTTTTCTTCCCGAAAACAACCCGCTGTACCTGGAAATGTATGTGAAAGAGTATCTTCAGTTTGTCGCCAATATCCACAAAATCTCTTCAGCCAGAGTAGATGAAGTAATTGAGCTGGTGGGCATCACCCCTGAAAGATCAAAAAAAATCGGGCAGCTTTCCAAAGGATACAAACAAAGGGTGGGACTTGCCCAGGCTATTATTCATCAGCCTGACCTGCTGATTCTGGATGAGCCAACCAACGGCCTGGATCCTAACCAGATCATTGAGATCAGAAATGTGGTGAAAGAGATCGGGCAACAGAAAACAGTATTGCTTTCTACCCATATTATGCAGGAAGTGGAAGCATTATGCTCCCGTGTTATTCTTATTCACAAAGGAAATATCCTCCAGGACTGCCCTATTGACGAATTCAAAGGCAGATTTGACAGCCTGGAAGAAGCTTTTGCAAGCTATACCGCCGTATCTTAATTAATTTTCATGGAAATCCACATTACTCACGGACAGGGCATTATCAGGGTTCTGTACGATGGCTTTGCCAGCTGCTTAATCATCAGGCGTCCTGTAGCCGTTAACTGGCCGGACTCCCGGGGAAGTGTGGGTGAATATTATGCAGTATCGGAGCTTTCTGAAGACAAGAAAATAATATTGGCCGACCGTCTTAACCGCTCACTTACAGAGGGAACAGAAGCTGAAATTATGGCAGGAATCGAAGATTTCCTTACCCTCTTTGAAAATGGAAGCTATCAGGTGAATCTGGGTAAAATTCCGTTTGATAATTCCAGTTTTCATGTGGCCATATCGATCCCTGATGATAAAAATGCCGGCAACCGAAGATTTTCCGGATGGTTCTACCCTTTCCAGGATTTTAATTACCTGTATACTTTGGAAAATAAAAGTATCAATCCTGAACGAGTACAATATTATATGGAACTCATTAAAAAAGGAAGCCGCCCGAAACCCATTATCTTTTACAGTCTGTACAATCTTGATCCGCAGATGAGCAGTGCTTTCGTACTGGACGGGCACCATAAAATAGAAGCTTATACCCGGCTGAAAATGGATATTCCTGCTGTATTTATCGCAAGGGATAACGAAAGGTACAGTCCTGCATCCGAGCTGATGCACGGAGCCCGTGAGCTTCTCGGTGATATGGAGTTTGAACACCTGTTTCAGAACAACGATGAGAACCTCCCCCATATTGATTTCGTCAATGATGAAATACTGACCAATGCACTGGATACTATGCTGAGAACGTCGGAAAGAATTGATGTTTCCATTATTGAAGTTTTGATCAGGCATCACCAATCAGCTTCAGAAAATGACAGAAAATGGTTGACTCATCGTCTTGAATTTTTAAGGAAAAACATTCATCTTAATACCTTAAATGGAAAAAAAGGCTTAAACTTATATTCGCGTCAATATATTGAAGACTATAAAGCAAATGTCTGGTTCCTGAAAACCCTTACAAGTATTATGGAACTCGATACATGGATCAGTGAAATACCCTTAGAATAAGCATCAAATGGCTTCATATTTGATTGGGTGTAAACCTAACCAATAACCTAATATGCAATGATCAGAAAAATTTTACTGGGAGCCTTTTGTACGGCTCAGTTTTCTTTAGCCTATGCCGTCGAAAAACCATCTCTAATGTCTGGCACAGTTACTGTTTCTAATGATATTCAACCTTTCCAGAAAGTCCCAAAAACAGTAATCATCAAAACAAAGAAGTTCAAAATCAGGATTGATAAACAGCCTAACGGAAAATACCTTTACCAGTCCTGGGCTGCCAATGCCAGGATCACTTCCAAACCAAGCATGATCATCAGTGACGGAGAACTGATCTTGGACGGTACCGGAGGAAATTACTATTTCAACTTTGTGAATAAAGGATATACTTATCAGGTATGGAGAAATTACCTGACGGATTCTGCTTCCAAAGCACCTTACACCCTTACGGTGAATGATGAAAACGGTAATGAAGTGGTACGTCAGGACGGACTTGTCGTTAAACAATAAAAACGGCCAAATCCAAAGCTATAACAGTATTTAAAACTGTAAGAATGATATTCATCCTGCAGATTACAAAATTCCGGATACCTAAATCTGTGAAATTTGTGTCATCTGTGGGATTTTTTAGTTAAAATTTAAACCAATCAATTTAGGAAAGCTAAATTACGTTCCTGCCTGTCTCAGATGGGTATTAAAACGGCTTGTTTCATAACTTTCCTCTGCAGCTTTATAGCCTACATTAAAGATTTCTTCCAGGCGGTCTTTTCTACGCTCGAAAGTTCCGTAGGATGAAAGTTTTTGAGAAGAGATAAACCAGTCGCAATAATCGAATTTTCCTTTTTCTATCCTATAGGAAAGAAGGTCATATGAACGGGAAACAATAGCTTTGATGGATTTCAGGTCTTTGATATCAATATCATGGGGTGGGGAAACAAAAACCCCAATAAGTTTGTCACATTCGTCCCGGATGATGTCTGCGGGAAAGTTATTCAGAACGCCTCCGTCACAGTACATTTCATCCCCGATGATATAAGGTGTTGTAACTCCCGGAATAGAACATGAAGCAATAATAGCATCCACCACTTCAAAGTTTTCATCAAATATTTTCTGGGTTCCGGAAACAAGTTCCGTCGCTACAATTTTCACTTCTTTTTCCAGGTCTCCAAGCTTCATATCCTGAAAAATAGGCTTAAGGTAATTTCTGAAAATAACGGAAGAAACCAGCCCCGGCTGGTTGAAAGTAAAATGTTTCCAGTTGAAGAAATAAACCGAGTTGAAAAACTCCAGAATCTCATCCGGTGTTTTTCCCACTGCATAAAGACATCCCACAATAGATCCTGCGCTGCAGCAGGACAATACATCGATATCTATATTTTTTTCGTTCAAGAATTTTAAAACTCCTGCATGGGCAATCCCTTTGGTACCGCCTCCTGACAAAACCAGTCCTGTTCTCTCAAAATTCATAGAATAAATGTAAGAAAACAGGACGAGAAATTGTGGTTAATTTTATTAATATTATATTAAAATTATTTTAAAAGATATTCCTGCATAAACCGGATCACGGCAAGACGTTGAAAATCCACATTTTCTTTCTTCCTGAACCCGTGGCCTTCATTTTTTGCTTCCAGATACCATACTGTTTTTCCCTGGGCTTTCAGTTTGTCTCTCATCTGAACAGCTTCCGTAACAGGAACTCTTGGGTCATTGGTTCCCTGAATAATGAACATTGGCTTTTTGATCTTGTCAATATTATTCAGAGGGGCAATTTTAGTGAAGAACTCTGCCATTTTAGGAATCCTTTCATCACCATACTCTACCCTTCTCAAATCTCTCCGGTATTCTTCGGTATTTTTAAGAAAAGTATTAAAATCTGAAATTCCCACAATATCTACAGAGCATCTGATCTTATCAGCATATTCGTAGGCTGTCGCTAAGGTCATAAAACCACCGTAGCTTCCACCCATAATCATGATTCTGTCTTTATCCAGCTCAGGCTGCTTGGCGATCCAGTCCAGAAGAGCACCTATATCTTTCACTGAATTCATTCTCAGGTCCCAGTTATCGGCGGCAATAAATGTCTTTCCAAAACCGGCTGAGCCCCTTACGTTTGGATAGATTATAGCCACTCCCATTTCATTGGTAAAATAATTGGAAGATCCCAGAGATGATGCCATAGACTGACCTTCCGGACCTCCGTGAATGTTAATAATTACCGGTCTCTTTCCTGTAAACTTCGATGATGCAGGATAATAAAATCCTGAGATTTTCATATTGTCAAAACTCTTCCATTCTATAAGTTTTGGAACGGACATATCGGCGGGCTGCATTTCACCCTGTTCGCTTTCCGTCCATCTTTCTATATTCCGGGTTGCCATATCCATTTTATAGACATCTGCACCGGAATCTGCCGCTGATCTGGAGAAATAAAGGGATTTCCCGTCGTTGGAAAACTTCACTCCGCCAATCAAGCCGATGGGTAACTGGCTTACCGGCATATATTTCCTGGTTGCTGTGTCAAGAATATACAATTTATTGATTCCACTTTCATTGGTTACAAATGCCAGTGTAGATTTATCTTCAGAAAGATCATAATCTTCTACATTCCATGGAATGGAAGAGGTAAGATATTCTGTTTTTTTTGTTTTTAAATTTAAGACTGCCAGCCTGCTGAATTCATTATTCCGGTCTGTAATGTAAAAAATTTCATCAGGATTTTTGCTGAAAACACCAGCGCTCTGCACAACTCCTTTCTCTTTGCGGTCTGTGATAGGCTCCAGTTTTTTAGTTTCCAGATCATACAGATACAGATAGGAATCGTTGGCTGAAACATATTCTGAGATCAGGAGTTTTTTACCGTCTGCGAAAAGATCGGAGATTCCCCAACCGCCGCCTTTCACTTCAAGAACAGTCTGTGTCTCTTCCGGTTTTAAAGGATTCATATAATAAATATCCCTGTCGCCGCCGTTTCGTTTGGTGGATGAAAAATAGAATCCTAAGCCGTCTTTTTTCCAGATTACCCCGCCGTTCTGGGATCTTCCGCCATCGGTAAGCAGTTTGGATTCCAGCGTTTTCAGGTCGAGCTTAAAAAGCTGCCCGAACTCATTTCCGCCTGTATCTTTTGTATAAATAAGGTATTCTCCTGTTACAGGTTCATAGGATGCATTACTAACAGGCTCATCAAAAAAGGTGATCTGTTTTCTGGCTCCCATAGGTACAGAAATCCTGTGCAGCTGATTGGTGGAAGCAAAACGGGTTACCGCAATGATTTCTTTCCCATTGGGATGAACGTCTGCAATACCTGCATTTCTGCTTTCTGAGTATTTTTTAATAACCTGATTCAGGCTTTTGGGAATAGGCAGGATATTTTCTGCGATAAGATTCTCATTGGGACTTACAAATTCATTTTTTGCCTGGGCGGACAGGAGCCCGGCCAATGAAAGGGCAAAAATAATATAGTGGTTTTTCATTGTTCAATTTTTGCCTGAATTTACAAAAAAACCACAGACAAATGCCTGTGGTTGGTATATAAAGATATTAGATCTTCTTAATTATTGATGTGCCAAGATTGATCTTAGATGTGAATTACTTCACCATAAGCTGCTGCTGCTGCTTCCATAATGGCTTCAGAAACAGTCGGGTGCGGGTGAATCGATTTGATGATCTCATGACCTGTAGTTTCAAGTTTTCTTGCCACTACTGCTTCTGCAACCATATCTGTAACTCCTTCCCCGATCATGTGGCATCCTAACCACTCACCATATTTGGCATCAAAGATAACTTTGATAAATCCGTCTGTATTTCCGTTTGCTGTAGCTTTACCGCTTGCAGAAAGTGGGAATTTACCTACTTTGATCTCGTATCCTTTTTCTTTAGCCTGCTTTTCTGTAAGACCTACAGAGGCTACTTCAGGATGGCAGTATGTACATCCAGGGATATTACCGTAGTCGATTTTCTCAACGTGCAGCCCCTTGATTTTTTCAACGCAAGTGATTCCTTCAGCAGAAGCAACGTGTGCCAAAGCCTGTGTAGGAATAAGATCACCGATTGCGTAGTAGCCCGGAACCGAAGTCTCGTACCATTCGTTTACTAAAACTCTTCCTTTATCTGTCTGGATTCCTACTTCTTCCAATCCGATATTTTCAATATTGGCAGCAATACCTACGGCAGAAAGTAAAATATCAGCTTCAAGGGTAATATTCCCGTTTGCTGTTTTTACCGTTGCTTTTACGCCTTCTCCGCTTGTATCAACGCTTTCTACTGATGCATTGGTCATGATCTCGATTCCTGTTTTCTTAAGGGATTTTTCCAGGTGCTTAGAGATTTCTTCGTCTTCTACAGGAACAATGTTCGGCATGAATTCTACAATAGTAACTTTAGTTCCCATTGTATTATAGAAATCAGCAAATTCTACCCCGATAGCTCCTGAACCTACTACGATCATAGATTTTGGCTGTTCAGGAAGAGATAATGCCTGTCTGTATCCGATTACTTTCTTACCGTCCTGAGGAAGATTAGGAAGTTCTCTTGAACGTGCACCCGTTGCAATAATGATATTTTCTGCTGCATATTCAGTTACTTTACCGTCTTTATCTGTAACAGAAACTTTTTTACCTTTCTGAACTTTAGCTGTCCCAAGAATTACATCGATCTTGTTCTTCTTCATCAGGAATTCAATTCCTTTGCTCATTTTGTTGGCTACACCACGGCTTCTCTGGATTACGTTTGGAAATTCAAAGCTTCCTTCCACTTTATTCAGACCATAGTCTTCAGCATGGTTGATATAATGAAAAACCTGAGCAGATTTCAATAAAGCTTTCGTAGGAATACATCCCCAGTTCAGGCAGATTCCCCCTAAGTTTTCTTTCTCGATAATTGCAGTTTTGAAACCCAATTGTGCTGCTCTGATCGCTGTAACATAACCACCAGGACCACTTCCAATGACAATAATATCGTAATTCATTACTTTAAAAATTTTTATGCGAATTTAAGGAAAAATATTGGATGTTTTATGTTTCTGTGAACTGATCTTACATTGCATCAATAAAGCCGTTTTCATTCAATATCAAACAAAGAAAGAGAATACAGTGTACTCTCTTTCAATAAATTTTATGTAGCATTAAGAACTTCTCAAAGTTCAAGCTCTAAAAAACGGCTTTTACAATTTTAATAACTGCAAAGATTCTATATTATTTCGCCTGTCTAAGCAATCGCTTTTCAGTCGCATATCTTTCATTTAAAGCTTTCATCTGATCTCTTTTCATCTTTTTTGTAGCAAGCGGATGATTCATAATCAGCTTCTTTTCTGTATTGTATTTTTTTTCTAGCTCACGTGATTTAAGGCTGACCAACTCACTTTTGGAAGGGTGTGGTGGAGCCGGTGGTCGTTTCTGGGCATTCACACTCATCGATAAACCTAATAACAATACGGTTGATATAAAAAACTTTTTCATGACATTTTATTTTTTTAGAATGATTAATTAATATTCATTCAGGTTTTGCAGTACATATTACATATATCATACCAGAATTTATTATTTTCACACTGCTCTTCTGTCAACAGGCTTTAGAAAATGATAATCCAATAAGCAAGAAAATCATTCTACCTCAATATTCTGTTTTAAGGGAAGGTTTTAGAGGAATTTTCTGTATGTTCATTTTTTCTACTGTCCAGTTTATATTTTCATCTAAAAACCGGAGCTCTCTAACCGGAATTTTAATTGTTACCCGCTTTGTTTCCCAGGAATTTAAATACTTTAAATGCTTCTGATAGCAGATACATTATGAGCCTGTGAAAAAAAGCTGAAGAAATTAGAAAAGATGAAAGAAAAAAGGTTTTTGTTTTCTGTTTCATGAGCATATGACGTTCGTTTTTGCTAAATTAAAATATCCTGCCACTGATCAGCAAACCTTAATTTTTCGACAAATGCTGCAATGCTTTATCCAGCTCAGGATAAGTAAACTGAAATTCGGCTTTAATCAGTTTTTCGGGATACACATTTCTGCTTTTTAATAAAAGTTCAGTTTCCGTATTCAAAAAGAGAGAAGCTACTTCCAGCTGCCATACCGGAGCATTTAATCCAAAAGGGATTTTGAGGTGTTTTCTCATTTTTTTCATAAGATCTTCATTGGACACAGGATTGGGAGCGGTTACATTGACAGTTCCTGACATATCTTCATGGTTAATGACCCATTCAACAGCTTTACAGAAATCATCAATATGGATCCAGCTAACTTTCTGCTGTCCCCGCCCCTGTTTTCCGCCCAAACCGAATCTTGTGATCATTTGCAGTTTAGGGAAAGCACCGCCATTATTTCCTAAAACAATAGAGGTTCTTAAAGCTACTTTTCTTGTTTGTTCATTATTCATCTTAAAAAATTCTTTTTCCCAGTTTTTGCAGATATTCATGGAAAAATCGTCGCCGATAATGCCGTTTTCTTCTGTATTCAGGTGGGTTTCGGAATGTATATAAATGGTTGCTGAAGAGGCATTCAGCCAGATCTTAGGCTTAGTGATGCATTGGTCGACTGCCTGCTGAAGCACTTTGGTGCTGTCGATTCTGGATTTGTATATTTCTTCCTTATTTTTTTCGTTATACCTGCAGTCTACAGATTTTCCTGTAAGGTTGATGAGTACATCCGTTCCTTCCATGCTGTCCTTCCATTTGCCCAAAGTTCGGGCATCCCAATACATCTCATTGCTGCGTTTTGGCTTTCTTGTGAGAATGTATACCTGAGCTCCTTTTTCTTTAAAATATTTTTCTAGGTTTTCCCCGAGAAATCCGGTTCCGCCAGCCATTATTATTTTCATTGTGTTTTGAATTTAGAATTTTAAAACTATTGTTTTTTCACGCAGATCTGTCCTTCATTTGATATTGAGACTCTGCTGTTAACTTTATTAATTTGTTCCTTTCCAACAGGAATTTCTTCATATAATCTTTCAGGAAGAAGTGGTTAAAAAGTTTTCCTATCCATCCCAGCGGGGATTCAAATTCGAAGATATCGATCATTACCGTACTGCCGTTTTTCTGTTTGAAAATATGCTGATGCTTCATTGATTTAAAAGCTCCTTTAAGCATTATATCCGTGAATTGGGATGGCTTCTCCATGCTGATAATCTTTGTTGTCAAGGTTTGATCCACTCCTAAATGTCTGGCTCTCCAGGTCACGGTTTCATTTTCTTCAATCAGACCGGACGTTCTTCCAGCTATTGCTTTCTCATTGGTTTTTGATGTTGATTTTTGATGCAGATCAATATCTCTGGATAAATCAAAAACTTTATGAATATCTGCTTTGATTGGGGTTTCTAAATATATTGTTGTCATTTTTTAAGTTTTTAGGTTCGAGATGGAGATTAGATATTTATTTTTGATATTGATAGAATTTATAAGTGTCGAAAATATAAACCAGAGCTAAAACTGGGCTATAGAAAAGTCCGAGAAATGGAATCGTTATCAACAGATTATAAGCCTGCGACTTAAAAAGTATAAGTAATAATAGAGAAATCCAAATTGGTAAAATAAATATTCCGTAAATAATGAAAAGTATAGATTTTTCCTCCTTAAAAAATAGCTTGATTATATAGCTTATTAATTGAGAAATTCCTACTATAAAGTGAAATGACAGTCCTCCAATGGAAGAATTATCCATTATAAAGATTGAGATAATTCCTATAATTAAAATCAATAACTGGATATAGAAGTCATATTTTGCAAACGTTTTCATGATCATTAATTTTAAAAGGTTAAAAAATCGCCCCTGGTTCTTTTATTGGAGGATCTGAAGGTCAGATACATCCAGATTTTAAATATCAGTGTCTTCATTTTCGATATGTTTTTCTTTTCTCATGGCATGTTTACGTCCTTTCAGGAATAGTAACAAATTCAAAAGCATCATAACTCCAAGATAAATAGAGAAGCCGCCGATTTTTTTACTTAAAGCAACAACTAATCTTTCTACGGTTTCAATCTGGAAAAATTCAATGATGCAAAGAGCAAAACCAATATTCAGGAGATAGAAGCCAATTTTAAAGAGAGAATTTGTTGCCATTGCGATGTCTTCTTTCTGGTGAAAAATATCAATCATGAATGTTTTTGAATTTTTGAACAAAAACTGGGATACGAATACGGTAAGAGCAATAACAATTGGCAAATAAATCATGTACGCTGAAAAATTGTACGTTGTGGTAGTTAAAACTGCTGTGTCCATAACTGTGTTATTTTAAGGTTAGTTTATTTTTTAAGAAATAAAGGGTGAAAATGTTCATATAATGCAGTACGCAAAGGATTAAAGTTATGCATCCGATACGAGCTGCCGTTACTGAAACAAGTTCTTCTACAGAGTCGACTTTATCCCAAAATGCGAGGTTGACGGCAATATATCCCAGGTTCAGCAGATAGTAGCATCCGAGAAGTATCCTGTTGATTGTAAGACACATTCCTTTATCATGAAGGAGATATTCCAGATAGGACTTTCCGGCATGAAAACATCTTCTACCCACATCTATAGTGATGTAAAAACTCACGGTAAGAAAAATGATATATGACACTATATTGAACATTCTGTATGTATTATATTTTCAGTAATTTTTGAAAATTAAATTCAAATAAAAAAGGATCTGAATCCTCTCCTACTTTTCTATTTCAACAGGTTGGTAATTTTACCTACCAGCCAGTGATCGTCACTTTTAATCGCAAGATCCATAATATTATTGATCTTTCCTGTCACTGTACTGAAATCGTCCATTATCTTTATAAACTCTTTGGCTTCCTCAGAATCTTTATCGTCAATATTTTTCAGCTCTTCCAAAAAAGAAATAACAGGCTCTATTTCTCTTTTTCTGCGTTCTTTCACAATTTGTTTGAACAGGTACCAGATGTCTTTTTCTGCTACGAAGTATTCTTTGCGGTCACCTTTGATAAATTCTTTTCTGACGATTCCCCAGTCTATCAATGCCCGGAGATTCATGTTGGCATTTCCTCTTGAAATTTCCAACTGCTCCATGACCTCATCCGTAGATAAAGGTTTTCCATTTGCCAGAAGCAGTGCATGAACCTGAGCCATGGTACGGTTGATTCCCCAGTTTGTGGCGAATGTTCCCCAGGTTTGTACATATTTTTCTTTTGCTTCTGAAAGTTTCATTGATTTCTCTTTTATTACTGTAACAAATGTAATTATATTTTTTGAATTTTCAATAATTTTTGAAAATAAATTTTAAAATAAAACAGACATTCTTTACAATGTCTGTTTTCATGCTATTTTTGAGCGGATTGATAAGTTTCTATCAATCTAATAAACTCAGATCTGTATCCTTCCTCATCTTTATTTTTACCATCTTTTGCAAGAGTTTCAATACTTTTGAGATTTTTTTTATCTATCAGTTTAGAATCTCTCAACACCAATCCGAACCATGCAACCGATGATGCGAATTTAAAATCCGGGCTTGCGGATTCTATAGATTCATCAGAATTTTTGATAACCTGATTGATCTCAACACTTTTATCTTCATCAGGTTTTTTATATCTGAATTTTACCGTACCCAATTCGTCTCCGAAGTTTTGGGAAGTCGAAGTTGTTGAATATTTTAGTTGAGTTTCCTTTGGTGCAAAAGCTGACTTCACGTTTACAGGGATAATCTCATACAATGCAGTTACCGTATGTCCGCTACCTAATTCTCCGGCATCAATCTTATCGTTAGTGAAATCTTCATTTCTCAGTTTTCTGTTTTCATAACCGATCAGACGGTAGGAACTTACATATTTAGGATTGAATTCTATCTGGATTTTCACATCTTTGGCAATGGCATACATGCTACCGGCAAATTCTTTTCCAAGGAATTTATTGGCTTCCTGCATATTGTCGATATAAGCGTAGTTTCCGTTTCCTTTATCAGCCAAAGTTTCCAACCTGTTATCTTTATAATTGCCCATCCCGTAACCAAGACATGTAAGGAAAATACCGGATTTTCTTTTTTGTTCAATAAGAGTTTCAAGATCTCCAACAGAAGATTCACCCACATTAAAATCTCCGTCTGTCGCTATAATTACCCTGTTATTTCCACCTTTTATAAAGTTTTCCTGAGCAAGCTTATAGGCAAGTTCTATTCCTGCTCCGCCTGCTGTGCTTCCGCCCGCACTAAGTTTATCCAAAGCTTCTGTGATTTTATCTTTTTCTTTTGCCGAAGTTGGGGACAAAACCATTCCAGCACTTCCGGCATACACTACAATTCCTACTTTATCCTGTGGTCTTAATTGATTTAAAAGCAATTTTAAAGAAGACTTCAACAATGGCAATTTATTGTCTTCATTCATAGATCCCGAAACATCAATAAGGAACACCAGATTGGAATTGGGCAAGTTATCTGTCGGGATATTTATTCCCTGAAGGCCTATTTTAAGCAGTTTATGACCAGGATTCCACGGAGCATCGCTATATTCGGTGTTGATTGAAAATGGAACATTATTTTCAGCCTGAGGGTAACTGTATTTGAAATAATTGATCATTTCTTCAATCCTTACCGCATTTTTATCCACAGTCTGCCCGTTATTGATCATTCGCCTGATATTGGAATAGGCAGCATTGTCCACATCAATAGAAAAGGTCGATAATGGCTGGTTTTTTGTCAATTCAAACGAATTCTCTTCAAATTCATCATATTCTTCATGATCAGAAATATTATTCTGCTTGTATTGGCTGATTGTTTTCTGTATTTCTTCCATCCTTTTTCTCTCTTTTCTGGAAAGTCTTTTAGTTTTTACTACAATGACTCCGTTCACTCCCTGGCTTCCATACAGTGCAGATGCAGCAGCTCCTTTTACTACTTCTACGCTTTCAATTTTTTTAGGATTTAAAGCACTGAAATAATCCCGGTCCACTATTTTACCGTTTACGATAATCAATGGAACATTTGTTCCTTTTAAGCTTGCGGAACCTCTTATAGCAACCGGATTATTATTGTTAAAATAACCATTATTTATTGTATTGAAAGTATTTCTGATCTCATCATTTTTCCTTCTCTTAATTCCATAAGCACTTTGTATTTGTAACCCAGATACTTTTCCCTGGAGCTGTTGGGTAGTATTTGATGCAATATAATTGGATTGTATACTCACTGCACTTGAAGTATATTCTGATTTCTTTTTAGGAAGCATTGCGGTTACAACTACTTCTTCAATATTTTGGGTTCTTAAAGTATCTTTCCACTGCCCTCCTCTTTTTTGAGAAACAGATGCAACTGTCTCATCTTTCTTTCTAATCAAATAGTCATCCGTTGAATAACCTGCTTTCCTTGAAGAATAAGTTTCATTGTATTTGTTATCAGCGGTTTTTTTAGCTATTTCAGGTTCATAAGCTAAAACAGGTTCTTTTTGTAAAGATTTTGAAGCTCCAATTTCCTTTTCAATATTGGATTTTACCGTACTGTCAACTGCTTGAACTGTATTCTTTTCAGGGCTGGTTTTCATTCTGTTTTCTGCAATGACAGGTTTTGAAGGGTCAACAGTTTTATTTTTACTGATAAAATAAAATGCCCCCAAGCCAATAACTAAACTTGCCGCAACTCCATATGGGAGCCAAGCGGGAAATATCCTCTTCTTTTCTTCTTTTTTATCTAATTTTTCTTCAACTTTTGCCCAGACTTTATCAAAACCCGGAAAAACAGCCGGCTCTTCTGAAAGCCTAGAGGCCTCATTGAATCTTTTATCTATATCTTGATTATTTTCCATTGTTCTAAAGTTTAAATGTTCTGATTGATCAAAAGTTCCTGTAATTTTTTCCTAGCAAAATTGAGCTGGGATTTCGACGTTCCTTCGCTGATGGAAAGCATGGACGCAATTTCCTTATGCGGGTATCCTTCGATCGCAAACAGATTGAATATGGCCCTGCAGCCTTCAGGAAGAAAGTTCAGGAGGCTCAGAATATCTTTCTCAAACGAAATGCTTTCTGATAAGATGCCGGAAGTTTCCACAAAGCCGTCATCCATAGAAATGAACTGGGTTTTGGTGGCTCTCAACTTTTGAAGACATTCATTAACAGCAATTTTTCTGGCCCATGCTTCAAAAGTATCCAGATTCTGGAGCTGGGTGATCTTGGTGAATATTTTGTAAAAAGTATCGGCCAGTACTTCTTCAATATCTTCATCATTTTTCAGGTAGCGTCTGCAGACTGAGTACAGCTTGCCCGCCATTTTCTCGTATACTTTCCGCTGTGCACTGCGGCTGCTACGCTGGCATTCTAATAGTAATTCTCTTTCCATAGTCAGGCTTTATACTCTTATAGATGCTTAAACTTTCAGATGGGTTGGAAATGGTTTTTGTTTTTTTGTTAAAAGGCTGATAAAGCTAATGGCAAAACAACAAAAAGGCAAAAAAGTCAAGAAGCAAACTGCAATTTTAATTCTTCAGTTCCCAATAGCCATTTAGCTTTTTCGTTCTTTTTGTCCTTTTACTTTTCCCCCTTTTTAACTCTCCAAATTTAACTTTTCCCTCTGTAACAAATCTGTAATATGAACGACTATTCATATAAATAATCTTTTATAGTAATGAAAAATACCAAAATTGCCTCATTACTTTTTGTTTTGTCTGCAGGAAGTATGATGTTTGCCCAAGATGACTTGATCAACAAATTAAAAAACAATCAATCTCAAAATGCTAATTTCCAGTTCACAACGTTAAAAGACGTGGGAGCTACTTCGGTAAAAAACCAAGGTTCATCAGGAACCTGCTGGAGCTACTCAGGAAATTCTTTCCTTGAATCCGAAATGCAGAGAATGGGTAAAAAGCCTGTAGATCTTGCTGAAATCTTTACAGCAAGGAATTCTTATCATGATAAAGCTAAATTATATGTACTGAACAACGGAGCCATCAGCTGGGGCGACGGAGGCGAGCTGCATGACGTTATCAATATGTATAAAAAATACGGTGCTGTTCCACAGGATGTGTATACAGGACTGAAAGCAGGACAAACCCTGAATAACTTTAAAGAAATGCAAGGGAAATTGAAAACCGTTTTAGACAGTCTTGTCCAGGCAGGCTCAAAAGCAAAACTGACTGATAACTGGATGAAGCCGGTAGATGCAATTCTGGATGAATATTTAGGAAAAGTGCCATCCAACTTTACTTATGAAGGGAAAAACTATACTCCCAAAACATTTGCTAAAGAAGTGGTAGGAATCAATCCTGAAGATTATATCGAAATCTCTTCTTATAAAGATTATCCGTATTACCAGAAATTTGTAGTTCCGATTCCCGATAACTGGAGCCACGATTCCGATTGGAATGTTCCGATGAAAGATCTTACGGCTATTATTGATAATGCTGTAAACAAAGGATATTCTGTAGGTTGGGCGACAGACGTTACCGAACCTTATTTCTCTTACAAAAACGGGGTAGCCTACGTTCCTGATATCGACCTTAATACGATAACTGATGAGAACAAACAGTCTTTGTTCACTGAATCTAAAAAAGACAAAACCATCACGGAAGATTTGCGTCAAAAAGGACTTAACAACCTTTCAACAACGGATGACCACGGCATGCACATCGTAGGACTTGCAAAAGACCAAACGGGTAAAGAATATTATATGGTAAAGAATTCCTGGGGAGTTACCAATGATTTCGAGGGATATATTTATGTAACAAGACCTTATGTGGAATATAAGTCTACAGCTATCCTGATTCATAAGAACGCTGTTCCGAAAAGCATCCTGAAGCAGTTAAAGCCTACTAAAAATATTGGTTTGTAATCAATCAGTCACTGTTACTGTCCCTGACGGTAATTTTAGATATTTAAATCTGTTAAAACCGCGCTCCGAAATATTTCGGAGCGCGGTTGTTTTATTATTTTCATATTTTCACCAAAATTATTTCGCTGTTAAGTGAAAATATTTTACTTTTAATTATCAAACAAATTATTATCTATGAAAAATTTAAAAAAATTAACAAAATCAGATTTAAAGAAAATTAACGGTGGAAATGCACCTGAATGTCCTTCGGGAACTACCGCCTGTTATCATCCGCGTAAAAATGGCTTTCCAAGCTATTGGACCTGTGAACCGGACGGAACGATGTGTCAGGATTAAGATCAGATAAAACCCGCTTTCAGAGATTCTGAAAACGGGTTTCTTAAATAATAGATAGGTGAAAATTTAATATTTTAAGTGAATAGTCAATGGTCAAATTTTGCTTCGCAAGTGAATTATAATCATTATTCCCAGAAATTAAAAATTGACAGCAAAGCAAATTCACAATTGACTATCCGCCATATCCTAATACAGTTTTCCCATGCTTTCCGCTGAGAAATCCAGCAGCTCTCCGGTATTGCCTGTTTTTATTTTTTGAGCCCATTGAGGATCCTGCAAAAGGGCACGTCCTACAGCAACAAGGTCAAACTCTTCATTGTCCAGTCTTTTGATCAATTCGTTCAGATCCGTTTTTTCAGTTCCCTGTCCCGCAAAAGCACCCATAACATCTCCTTTCAAACCTACAGAACCAACAGTGATTGTCGGCTGACCTGTGATTTTTTTTGCCCAACCTGCAAAGTTTAAATCTGAACCTTCAAATTCCGGTTCCCAGAAACGACGCTGCGAGCAATGGAAAATATCTACTCCGGCATCTTTTAAAGGTAACAGCCATTCTTCCATTTCTGCCGGATTAGCAGCCAACCTGCTGCTATAGTCCTGCTGCTTCCATTGTGAAAGACGGAGAATAATGGTGAAATCCTCTCCAACTGCTGCTCTTATCGCTTTAATTACATCGATCGCGAAACGGCTTCTTTCTTTGATTGTTTTTCCGCCATACTCATCGGTTCTTGTATTGGTAACCTCCCAAAAGAACTGGTCAATAAGGTATCCGTGTGCTCCGTGAACTTCAACAACATCAAAACCTAAATCTTTGGCCGATTTTGCAGATGCGGCAAACTGTGCAATGGTATCCTGAATATCTTCCAAAGTCATTGTTGAAGCCTTCTCCATTGGCGCCAGCGGATAATCTTCGGACATTCTTGTATCTCCCACATGCCAGATCTGAGGTCCCATTTTACCTCCGTTCTGATGAACTGCATTGATGACATTTTTCCAGCCTGCCAATGCTTCATTACCATAGAAATCAGGAATATTCTGCATATTTTTTGAAGCCGTTCTGTTGATTACAGTTCCTTCGGAAAGGATTAATCCCACTTCTGCAGCGGCTCTTCTGGCATAATATTCTGCAATATTCTGGGTAGGAACTCCATTATCGGACTGGGCTCTGGTCATAGGAGCCATTACAATTCTATTTTTAAGTTCAAGACTTTTATACGTAAATGGTTTAAATAATGATTCTGTACTCATTTTTAAATTGGTATTTTATAATTGTTACACAAAGTAACTAATAATAGTTCGTTTTTGTATCTTTTATCCGAAAAATAGTGGTAACTTCGCAGTAACTTACATTAGTAACATAAAAGTAACGGATATGAAAAAGAATGAAATGATGCAGTACAGCTGCCCTTTAGGCAAAGCAATGTCTGCGTTGGGAAGCAAATGGAAACCTATCATTGTTCTTGTAATAAAGGACCGTAAGCTCCGTTTTGGAGAGCTTGCCGTGAGGATTCACGTGATCTCCAGAAAGGTTTTGACCGATCAGTTAAGAGAAATGGAAAGTGACGGGCTTGTTATCCGTGAGGAGTTTAAAGAGCTGCCTCCAAGAGTGGAATATTCTCTTACGGAAAAAGGACTGGCCCTTTTACCTATATTATATCTTCTGGAAGAATGGGAGGCAACGTATCAGAGTAAGGAATTTCAAGGCGATAAGAATTGTAATTTCCTGAATAAAAAAGCTCATAAAATAGTTAAAGTTTGATGTTTTTATCTTTTATGATCAGCATATTAGCAAAGGGAGTGATTTTTTGATTGGAAACTATTTTTAAATCCGCTTCCGAAATCGCTTTCTTCCATTGGCTTTGGCTTAAAAAATGAAATGCACCAATATTGAAGAAAATAAAATTGGTCGCATCTCTGAACTGTTCAGAGACAATGATTACTCCATCATTCTTTAAAATTCTTTTTGCTTCTTTAAAAAATAAAACTCTTTGGTGATGATCTAAAATTTCATGCAGCGCTGTTAAAGCAAGAATTACATCTTGGGACCGATCTTCAAAAGGCAATTTATCCGGAGAAATCTTTATTTCTTTAGAATTGGGAGGAAATATTTCCTTTGATGTTCCTATGCCTTTTTCATGCTCATGTCTGTTTCCATAAATGTCGCAAACTGTTAAATTCAAGTCTGGATATTTTTCCTCTAATCGCTTTGATAAAGGATCAAAACTGGCATGAACCAAAATTGCATTTTCTATTTTCTCAAAGTCAACAATCTCTTTTAAATTATTTAGCTCATACAAATCTGATTTGTCATAAAGCAGGTAAGAAGCAATGAGAGAACCAATTATATTTAAAATAATAATAACACTTAAAATCCTTAATAGTAAAATAACTGGATTGAAATTTATCCAAAACGACGAAGTATAAAGAAGAACCGAAATGACAATTCCCAATAGAATTTTTTGATAATTAAAAAGAATGACAAGTTGGGTGATTTTCATCTTCTATTTTATGAAATTTGATTCTATCAAAATTACATATTCCTTAATAAAAAAACCGCTTCCCAAAAAGAAAGCGGTTTTTATTTATCTGAAATCCCAATTAAAATATCGCTGGATATTTCTGAGGGTTTGTTTCATTAAACATCGCATAAATTTTCTCAACCATATCGTCTGAAGATGGCTTGCTGAAATAATCTCCGTCACTTGCATAAGCAGGTCGGTGATCGTTCGCAGCAATCGTCAACGGATCTGAGTCCAGGTATCTGAATGCTTTTTGCTTTTCTACAATCTGCTGAAGGATAAACGCTGAAGTTCCGCCTTCCACATCTTCGTCGATCACAACTAATCGGTTGGTCTTCTTCACGCTTTCAGCAATTTCGCTGGTTAAATCGAAAGGAATTAAAGACTGAACATCGATAACTTCTGCAGAGATTCCTAATTTTTCCAATTGCTCTGCTGCATCCATTACAATTCTCCATGTAGAACCGTAGGTTACCAACGTAACATCTTTTCCTTCTTTGGTTACTTCAATTTTTCCTACAGGAACTGTAAATTCACCTAGGTTATCAGGCTGTTTTTCCTTTAATCTGTATCCATTAAGACACTCAACAATGACAGCAGGATCATCACTCTGAAGCATTGTATTGTAGAATCCGGCAGCTTTTGTTAAGTTTCTCGGAACCAACACCAGGATACCTTTTGAAAGGTTCAGAATTCCCGCCATCGGAGAACCAGAATGCCATACGCCCTCCAGCCTGTGACCTCTTGTTCTGATAATTACCGGAGCTTTCTGGCCTCCTTTCGTTCTGTACTGAACTGTTGCCAGGTCGTCGCTCATACCCTGTAAACAGTAAAGGATATAATCCAGATACTGAATTTCAGCAATAGGTCTCAGGCCTCTCATGGCCATCCCGATTCCCTGACCAAGAATGGTAGCTTCACGGATTCCGGTATCTGCAACACGCACATCACCATATTTTTCCTGCATCCCTTCTAATCCCTGGTTAACGTCACCGATATTTCCGGCATCTTCACCAAATACTAAAGTCTGAGGATATTTTTCGAAAATTTTGTCGAAATTATTTCTTACCACTACTCTTCCGTCCACTTCTTCAGAGCTGTCTGAAAAAACAGGCTTGATTTCCTTCACATTTTCAGCCTTCCACTGAGATTGTGAATACAGGTGGGAAGAATAGTTGTCTTTTTCTTTTTCAAAGATTTCATTATACTTCTGCATCAGCTGAGTTCTTTCTGCAGAATTTGTTCCTCTTGTCGCTAATAGTACTTTTCTTGTCAGATGGAAAACATCTTTTTTAGCTTTGGAAACAAGTTTATTGAACTGAGCGATATAGCTCTCGATTTCAGTATCCTGTCCTTTAAGATTTTCAACTAAAGGAAGAACCGACTGAATCAGATCAGTAATGGTCTTCTGGTAGTTTTCCCAGGCATTTTTCTGGCCTGCTTTTACTATTTTTTTTGCTTCTTCATCAATCGCATTTAATTCTTCTGCTGAAGCTATAATTTCTTCTTTTCCTTCAATTTCGATTGAATAGTTCAGGATCCATTCTTTAAATTTCACCAAACCGTCGAAATCCGCCTCCCAGGAAAGACGCTCTTCATTTTTATATCTCTCATGAGACCCTGAAGTAGAATGTCCCTGAGGCTGGGTAACTTCAATAACATGAACCACAACCGGAATACTTTCCGTTCTTGCAAAATGCTCTGCTCTTGCATAAGCATCCAGTAATGAAGGATAATCCCAGGCTTTTACCTGAATGATCTCGCAACCTTGATTTTCACCTTCTTTTCTCTGAAAACCGCTCAACATTTCAGCAATATCAGCTTTTGCTCTCTGATTTCTGGTCGGAACTGAAATTCCGTAGCCATCATCCCAGATAGAAACGATCATTGGAACCTGAAGTGCGCATGCTGCGTTCAACGTTTCCCAGAAGTGTCCTTCTGCTGTAGAAGCATCTCCGATGGTACCGAAAGCAACTTCATTTCCTTCTTTTGAAAACTTTTCAGATCCTTCAAATTTTACACTTTTATAAACTTTGGAAGCCTGAGCCAATCCTAAAAGCCTTGGCATCTGTCCTGCTGTAGGAGAAATATCGGAAGAGATGTTTTTCTGTGCCGTAAGGTCTTTCCAGCTTCCGTCTTCATTTAAACTTCTTGTTGCGAAGTGTCCGTTCATCTGTCTACCTGCTGATGCCGGCTCTCTTTCTACACTTGTATCTGCATACAGTTGTGCGAAAAAGCTTTCAACCGTTAAAGCATCTACCGCTAATGCAAAAGTCTGATCCCTGTAATATCCAGAACGGAAATCTCCATTTCTGAAAACTTTCGCCATTGCCAGCTGAGGAAGTTCCTTACCATCCCCAAAAATTCCGAATTTAGCTTTTCCTGTCAGTACTTCTCTCCTTCCAAGGTAAGACATTTCGCGCGATATCCTTCCTAACCTGTAGTCTTCAAGTATCTGATTTTTAAAATCCTGGAAAGAAATTTGCTGTGTTTCAATATAGGTTGTCTGCATAGCTAGATATAAAAGTTTTTATTCTTCAAGTATGGCGCTAATATACAATTTTTAAACTAATTTTAATTTTCAATAATCTTTTTTAAAAATTTGATAATAAAAAAAATGTGTTTTATATTGTGAAAAATTGTCAATGATGGAAAAAAAGTCACCTCATATCCTGAATGCATCCAGCAATCTTTTGGGTTTTTCCCTGATTATCATCACTTCATTAAAAATCACAAAAATCAGTATGCATACGCATCTGGACGAATTTGCCAGCGTATCGTGCATGCTTTTTGCCTGCAGTTGCTTTTTCTCATTTCTGGCCATCCGGACTAAAAGCGAAAGACGGGAACATAAATATGAGACCATTGCGGATTATCTATTTTTAATCGCTTTATTTTGTATTGTTTTGGCAGTTATTATTGTGACCGTGAAAATAATTGACTAAATCTATTACTCTAATCATCTCATTTGTCAACATACTATTTTTTCCTGTAAATAAATCACCTCTTTGTTCTTGGTTTGGTTAAAATAATGTGGTATTTGAACATATAAATTATTTCAAATAAAAGGGATCTTTTTTTACATTATTAATAATATTTTCTTTTAAAAGCATCAAAAATTATCATATTGTTAATCATAATTTCTATAATGGTATGAAAATTGTTAAATGGATTTGAATATTCAGTAATTTTACTACACAAAAGAGAAAAAATTAAAAGATGAAAAAAATTATTTCGTTATGTGGCGTTTTTTTAACGTCAAGCATTATCTATGCCCAAATAGGTATAAACACCAACAATCCACAAGCCAGTTTTCATATTGATGCTGCAAAAGACAATCCGCTGTCAGGTGCTCCTTCGGTTACACAGCAGGCTAATGATTTTGTTGTGACAAGTGCTGCCAATGTTGGTATTGGGACAACAAGCCCAACGGATAAACTGGATGTGGCTTCAGGAAATGCAAGAATCCGTAACATCAATTCGAATGTGGGAACAGGAGGCACCGACAGAGTTGTGGTGGCTGATGCAAACGGCGTATTAAAAACAATAGACTTTACTGCTTATTCACTATTCCACGCCCGGTTGGCAGCTGACCAGAGTATTTCCGGTGCGGCCACTATCACTACTCTTATGTTTGCAGCACCAATTGCAACTTCACCGTTTTACAGCTATAATGCAAGCACAGGAGTTTTAACTTTCAACCAGGCAGGAAATTATCTGGTGACATTACAGGCAAGTTTTGCAGGTATTGCTGCAGATGCACAGTTACTTTTAGGAATTAGACCGGTTCCTGATGCTACTTATTTAGGAAGGGGCAGTCATTATTCTGCGACTGCAACGCCTACACTTACCTCTACGACAAGAATTGGTGAGCTGATGAATTATACAACACTGCTTATTATACCTACAGCAGGTTATCAGGTTCGTTTCACTGCAGCACCTAACCAATCCTGTACGGTTTTATCGACAGAAATGGGACCTACAGGAAACGGAAACGTTACAAATGTTACAGTACAGAAAATTTAACATTAAAAATAAAACGGGATGCAGCAATACACCCCGTTTTTTATTTTGTTAATTCCGATCCTTAGAATTTTCTTTCAATTACATAATCAAGCATACTGTGCAATGATTTCCTGGCTTCAGAATCCGGAAATTCCTCCAGAATGTCTTTGGCTTTCTGCTGAAAGTCTTTCATCACTTTTATAGCATAATCCATACCTCCGGAACTTTTTACAAATTCTATCAGTTCCTTTACGCGTTTCTGATCATTGTTATAGCGCTTTATAGTATTGAAGTAGTACTTTCTGTCTTTTTCACTGGCATTTTTCAGTGTATAAATCAAAGGAAGGGTCATCTTCTGTTCTTTAATATCTATACCAACTGGTTTTCCGATTACATTTGAGCTTAAGTAATCAAAAAGGTCATCCTTAATCTGAAAAGCCATTCCGGTATATGTACCGAAATTCATCATTTTTTTAGCAAGAGTTTCATCCGCATTATTGGATAAAACCCCAATTTCACAACAGGCAGCAATAAGAGTAGCTGTTTTCTGACGGATAATTTCATAGTAAACGTCTTCTGTAATATCCAGTTTTCTGGCCTTTTCCAGCTGAAGAAGCTCGCCTTCGGACATTTCGCGGATTGTTCTGGAAATCACACCTAAAAGATCGTAATCTTTATGATCTGTAGAAAGGAGTACTGATTTTGATAAAAGATAATCTCCTACCAAAACAGCAATTTTATTCTTCCACAAGGCATTAATGGAAAAGAAATTACGACGTTTGAAACTTTCATCCACTACATCATCATGTACCAGGGTTGCTGTGTGAATAAGCTCGATCATAGAAGCGCCACGGTACGTTTTTTCATTAACCTCACCGATCAGCTTTGCGCACAGGAAAACGAACATAGGACGCATCTGCTTTCCTTTAGTAGTCACAATAAAACGGGTTACTTTATCTAATAAAGGCACTTTGCTCTGCATCGATTCATAAAACTTCTGCTCGAAAAGTTTCATTTCCTCATTGATCGGTCGTTTAATTTCTTCTACGATGTTTGCCAAAATCTGTGAATGAAAGGTAAATACTTATTAATTATCACAAAGATAATTTTTTTCACGCAATTTCAGGATAAAATTAATCTTTGAATTGCTCTCTGGGAATAAAATACAATGCCGGCTGTGCCCTTCCCAATCTCGATTTAAATTTTTCCCCTGAAATATAGATTCCTGCATCACTAACGGCAATTCCTTCAATCTGCCCTATTGCCAGAGCGCTTCCCAGATAATAATGCCTGGGTTTTTCTTTAAAGAAAATTCCGGGTTCCGTTTCTGTGAATATATTAAGAAATACCTCCGTTTTTTTGGTGTATCCTATCAGATAAAGTTTCCGGTCAAAATAAGAAGCATCAGTCACAACAAAATTGGTCTTAAAAGATTCTGTTTTCTCAGCCCTCTGTTTTTCCGGTATATTGGGATCAATAATATAATGGGATGTGAATTTTGATTTCCATTCTTTGGTAAAAAGGTGAAGCTTTCCGTTGAGATAGATCATCGCTTCGGCATCAAAATCATTGTTGGTATATTGGGGAATAAATTCTGTCTGCTCCGGATAATAGAATGTTATTTTTGTAATGGAATCATTTTTGGGCTCATCCTGAAAAGACAGCTTATAAATTTCCAAATCTCTTCTTGTTCCGCCATTATTTCCGAAATCGCCGATATAGAAATTCTTACCGTCATTGGTAAGGGCTTCCCAATCTTTATTTTTAGCATTAATTGTGAATGTATTTTTGATATTTCCGGAAATTTCATCCAGTTCAAAAATTTCAGGAGCATTACCGCTGTCATTGAAGGTATAAAGTTTTCCATTCAGAAGACTTAGTCCTGAATTTTCCCTGATCTTGTCATCTAAATAGGCAACTCTGAATTTTCTTATTTTAAAAAAATCGGTCTGTTGGGAAAATGAGTATTGAAAAATGATAAAAGCGGAAAAAAGGAGGAGTTTTTTCATAGAGTAAAGATAAGGGTTTGCGGATGATTGGAAAAGTTGAGAAGTTTTTTGCTTAGAACCACCCCTTCAAAAATTCTTTGAATTTTTACCACCCCTCCAAGGGAGGGGAATTTGGCCCGACAGATTGTAGGTATTCTAAAAACCGTTGATTCGCAATATGACACTCTATGCGGATTTCATTTTCTGTTTTCCAGCCCGTTTCTTTAGATAATCTTTCTGATACTGCCTTACCGTTTTTCCGGTACCGTCATGTCTCCAGCCAGGAGAATTGAAGATATAATTAATCCTGTCTGAAAACTTCAGTCCCGGTTGCTTAATATCTTTCCAGATCTTTCTCCATTCGTAAAGAAGAACAGTATCCGGTTTATTGTCCGGCATTTTAGGATAGATTCCATATTTGACAGGCACATTGGGATCTTCTTTCTCAAAAGTACCGAAGATCTTATCCCAAATGATGAGACACATTCCCATATTTCTGTCCAGATATTTGATATTACAGGCATGATGTACCCTGTGATGGGAAGGTGTTACCAGGATATATTCCAGGATTCCCATTGTTTTCACAGTCTGTGTATGTACCCAGGTTCCATATACCTGTCCTATCGCATACACAACCATGATATGCCATGGATTAAAGCCTAAAAAAGCCAGAGGGGAAAAATAGAGGTATCTGTAAAGCGGCTGCAGCACCGGACTCCTGAATCCGGTCGTCAGATTGAAGTACTCCGAATTATGATGGGTAATATGAACTGCCCAGAACGCTCTGGAATGGTGATCTACATAATGCAGCACATAATACGCAAAGTCCGTGATCACAAAGCAGATAAGCCAATACCAAATTGTAAAATCCCATATGAAAAGCCTGTGGTTGTAGAAAAAGAACATCACTCCCATCGCGAAGGCCTTCATAATGAGATCCAGGCCAAAGTTCATCAGGGCCAGATAAACGCTTGTCGCAACATCTTTTCCGTTATATAGTTTGGCTTCAGAAACATGACTATAAATCATCTCTGCCAAAATAACGGCAGCATGAAACGGAATAGCCCATGCGTATACATTCTCAAGACCATCCTCGCTCATAAAGAAGTCCATAATAACTTTGCTTTATGTAAAGTTAAGCTTTTAGGAAATTTTTAAGAAAAATTTTAAGGTTTTTAAGGAAATTTTAATCTGCTGTTTTATTGGCAAGCTGTCCGCATGCAGCATCGATATCGCCACCACGGCTTTTTCTGATCATAACAGTAATTCCGGCATTTTCCAGCTGACTTACATAATTTTCTTCCGCCTGCTTATTACACTGGTCATATTTTCCATCTCCGATAGGGTTATACTGGATAAGATTCACCTTGGAAGGAACCTGCTTACAATATTTGATCAGCGCTTTAATGTCCTCATCACCATCATTAATTCCCTTCCATACACAGTACTCAAAAGTGATCACAGAACCTGTTTTCTGATACCAGTACTGAAGAGCTTCCATAATATCTGTCAGTGGAAACTTATCCGAGAAAGGCATAATTTCATTACGCTTGGATTCGATAGCAGAGTGAAGTGAAAGGGCCAACTTTACGCGAAGGTCATCGTCTGCCAGCATTTTGATCATCTTCGGGATTCCGGATGTAGAAACGGTAATTCTTCTTGGTGACATTCCCAAACCTTCCGGCTGGGTAATTTTCCTGATGGCTTCCACTACATTCTTGTAATTCATCATAGGCTCTCCCATTCCCATAAAGACAATATTGGAAAGCGGTCTGTTGAAGTACATTTTGCTCTGGCTGTCGATCAGGGCGACCTGGTCTACGATCTCAGCGACTTCCAGGTTTCTCATTCTCTTAAGTCTTGCCGTTGCACAGAATTCGCAGTTCAGGGAACATCCTACCTGTGAGGAAACACAGGCTGTAGTTCTTGTTTCTGTTGGAATAAGAACAGATTCTACCAATAATCCGTCATGGAGCTTCACTCCGTTTTTGATGGTTCCATCCGTGCTTCTCTGAAGCTGGTCAACAGAAACAGGATTAATGGTATACTCTTCGGAAATTTTTTCACGGAGAGATTTCGAAAGATTGGTCATTTCATCAATCGAATGGAGATTTTTACTCCACAGCCAGTCATAAACCTGCTTCGCACGAAACGGTTTTTCCCCTAAAGTTACAAAGTAATCTTTAAGCTGGTCCAGTGATAAAACTCGGATATCTTTCATTAGTAAGGTTGCAGATGACAGGTTTCAGGTCGCAGATAACTACTACCTGCAACCTTTTACCTGATATCTTTTTTATAAAATTAACATTGCATCACCGTAAGAATAGAATTTATACTTTTCTTTTACGGCTTCTTCATAAGCGTGCATGATGAACTCTTTTCCGGCAAACGCAGCAATCATCATCAATAATGTTGATTTGGGCGTATGGAAGTTAGTGATCATTGAGTTGGCAACTCCAAAATCGTGAGGCGGATAGATGAATTTATTTGTCCATCCATTGAAAGCAGAGATTTTTTTGTTTGAAGAAACAGAAGTTTCCAATGCTCTCATAGTAGTGGTCCCTACTGCACAAACTCTTCTGTGAGCCTCTACCGCTTTATTGATGATTTCAGCATTTTTCTCGTCAATGATGATTTCTTCAGACTCCATTTTGTGCTTGGAAAGATCTTCTACCTCAATCGGGTTGAAAGTTCCCAAACCAACGTGAAGGGTTACTTCAGCAAAATCGATTCCTTTGATCTCTAGTTTTTTCATCAAATGCTTAGAGAAGTGAAGACCGGCAGTAGGCGCAGCAACGGCTCCTTCTACTTTTGCATAAATAGTCTGGTATCTTTCTGCATCTTCCGGCTCTACTGCTCTTTTGATGTATTTTGGAAGCGGAGTTTCTCCCAGTTCTTTCAGTTTTGTTCTGAATTCGTCATAAGAACCATCGAATAAGAATCTTAGTGTTCTTCCTCTTGAAGTTGTGTTATCGATAACTTCAGCAACCAAAGATTCATCTTCAGTAAAGAATAGTTTGTTACCGATTCTGATTTTTCTTGCAGGATCTACAAGAACGTCCCATACTCTGGTTTCCTTATCAAGCTCTCTTAAAAGAAAAACTTCAATTTTAGCACCTGTTTTCTCTTTATTTCCATAAAGACGTGCAGGGAAAACTTTAGTATTATTGAAGATAAATAGATCTTTCTCGTCGAAATAATCCACAACATCCTTAAACAGCTTATGTTCAATGGTTTCTGTTTTTCTGTTAAGAACCATTAATCTGGCTTCGTCTCTGTGTTCGGATGGGTGTTCTGCCAATAATTCCGCAGGAAGATCAAAATTAAAATCTGATGTTTTCATTTTTTTTAAATTACGGTTTAAAAATTATTCAAATTACAAGTGTAATTTTCGGAGTGCAAATATACAACATTGAATACCCCTTTGTCAAGTATTATTTAAAATCAATTTAAAACCGTGATTCTACGGTGATCTGTGATGGGAAAAAAGATTATTTTTGAAGACATTAAAAAATTTACACTATGAGCAAATATTCATTGGAAGCCTTTGTTAACGAAACTAAAGAAAATCCACAGCAGAAGGACTATTTTGAGCTTGAAACGCCGCACATGCTGGAAATTAACCTTAATAACCAGGCGGTATGGACCAAAAGAGGAAGCATGGTAGCTTATGTAGGAGGGATTAATTTTGAAAGACAGGGAATGCTGGCAGGAGGAATCGGCAATCTTTTAAAGAAAGCAATCAGCGGTGAAGGAGCAAAACTGATGAAAGCAGAAGGAACCGGTAAACTTTATGTGGCAGATTCCGGTAAAAAAGTGCGCATCCTGTATCTGAATAATGAATCGGTATGTGTCAACGGAAATGATGTGCTGGCCCATGAGCAGAGTGTAAAAAGTGATATTACCATGCTAAAAAGTATTGCGGGTATGATGGCCGGAGGTCTTTTCCAGGTAAAGCTTTCCGGAACGGGACACATTGCCATAACTACCCACGGTGAACCGCTAACCCTGATGGTAACCCCGGACAGTCCTGTTTTTACAGATCCCAATGCTACAGTAGCATGGTCTGGAAATCTTAGTCCTGATCTGAAAACGAATGTTTCCTTCAAAAGCCTGATCGGAAGAGGAAGCGGAGAAGAGTTTCAGATGAAGTTTTCAGGAAACGGATGGGTACTTATCCAGCCTTATGAAGAAGTATATTTCACGGAAAAATAGATTGATCAGAAGCCTGAAGCTATCTATTAAGCGAGAAGTCTCCTGAAATTTGATAGATTGATCTTAAATAATAAAACTGTAACATTATATTTCTATTAAGATTTAACAATCTATTATTTTACACTTACGCGCTATATTTGATAAATAATTGTAAAACAGCTGTCTTCCTATCGGGATAGCTGTTTTTATTTTGCTATACAATGCATCCCTAATTTCAAAACCTATTATTATCCTCTATCCTTCACCCCTAAACTCTAAAACTCTCCGACTCTGAAGCCGCGTATCCCGTATCCATACCCGCCACCTCGCAACTTTTTAATATATTTAGGAAAAAATTTTAATGGACATCACCTCTTCACGCAGAAACTTTATTAAAACCGCTGCCCTGGCCAGCTTTGGAGCATTGGTTTTACCCAATTCTTTATTTGCCTATTCAAATGATTTTAAATCAGATAAAAAAGTCCGCGTCGGCTTTATCGGTGTAGGACTCCGTGGGCAGGAACATGTAAAACTGCTGGCAAAGCGTAATGACGTAGAGATTGTAGCGTTTGCGGATCCTGATAAAAGAATGCTTGCTGCATCTCAGAAAATATTGAAGGATAATAATAAATCTGCCGCCCAGGAATTTTCAAACGGAGAATACGATTACAGAAATCTTTTGAAACTGAAAACCATAGATGCTGTAGTCATAGCCACTCCGTGGGAATGGCACCTTCCGCAAGGTACTGAGGCAATGAGAGCGAAAAAAATTGTCGGCATGGAAGTTTCCGGAGCCATAAAGCTGCAGGACTGCTGGGAATTTGTAAAGGTATATGAGGAAACAAAAGTTCCTATTTTTATGATGGAGAACGTATGCTACCGCAGGGATATCATGGCTATTATGAATATGGTCCGTAAGGGTATGTTTGGTGAACTGGTTCATGGAAGGGGCGGTTACCAGCATGACTTAAGGGGTGTTCTTTTCAATGACGGGGTTACTCCTTATAACTCAGGTGCCGAATTTGGCGAAAAAGGATTCAGTGAAGCTCATTGGAGAACGGAACACTATGTAAAACGCAACGGTGAGCTTTATCCTACTCATGGATTAGGTCCTGTGGCTGTTATGATGGATATCAACCGTGGAAACCGTTTAACCAGACTTTCATCATTCTCTTCGAAGTCTGTTGGACTGCACAAATATATTACAGAGCATCCTAAAGGAGGCGAAAATCATCCTAATACAAAAGTTAAATTCAACCAGGGAGATATTGTTACTACACAGATTGCCTGTGCGAATGGTGAGACTATTCTTTTAACCCATGACACAAGCTTGCAGCGACCTTATGATCTTGGATTCAGGGTACAGGGAACGGAAGGCTTGTGGCAGGATTTCGGCTGGGGAGATTTCAACCAGGGCCATATTTATTTTGAAAAAACAATGAATCACAGCCACCGCTGGGAAAATACGGAAAAATGGATGAAAGAATTCGACCATCCTATCTGGAAAAAATTTGAAAGTACAGCTGCGGGTGCCGGACACGGAGGGATGGATTTCTTTGTGATGAATACTTTTATTGAATGTATCAAACGAAATATAGAATTCCCGATGGATGTGTATGATCTTGCTTTATGGTATTCTATTACTCCACTCAGCGAAGAATCTATTGCTAAAGGTGGTCAGGCTGTAGACATTCCGGATTTTACCAATGGAAAATGGAAGACCCGTAAACCCGTATTTGGAATGACTGATGAATTCTAAAAAGACATTACTCATATTAGCCGGAGGTTTGGGAAGCCGCTATAAAGGGCTGAAACAGATAGACGGAATCCTGGATAACGGTTCGCCCATCCTTGAATATTCCATCTATGATGCCTTGAGAGCAGGCTTCAGCAAAGTTGTTATTATTGCCAACAGACGTATCCCGGAAAGTTATATTGAAAGATTAAATGCAATATCTCAAAAAGAAGAGTTTGAACTCCATTGGGTCTATCAGGAAAAAGAGGCCTTTCTACCCCTGGGTTATGATTCATCAGAAAGGGAAAAGCCTTGGGGAACAGGTCATGCCGTTCTTTGTGCAAGAAATGTTATACAGGAACCTTTTGTGATGATCAATGCAGATGATTTTTATGGGAAAGAGGTTTATCAGCTAGCATCTGAAGAAATTGATCTTCACATTTCAGAATCAAAGTTTGGAATGGCTGCTTATCCGGTAGAATCTACTTTAAGCGGAAATGGAAATGTTGCAAGAGGAATATGTACCTTAGATGCAGACAATTATCTGATAAAAGTAGAGGAGCAAACTTCTATCCGCAGAAAAGGAGACTCAATTGTTTATACCGGGAAAGGGAATGATATTGAAATAGCTTCAGATACATTGGTATCGATGAATTTTTTCATTTTCCATCCTTCTGTTTTTATCAGTCTGGAAAGTTATTTTTATGATTTTATCCATTCAGGTCCGGAGCTATCGGAGGAGTTTTATGTTCCTTCTGCCATACAGAGAATGATTGATGAAGAAAAAGCAAAGGTGTTGGTGAAAGCCTCACCTTCCCAGTGGATGGGAGTTACTTATGCGGATGATAAAATCAGTATTAAAGATTTTCTGGCATCAGAAATCACAAAAAACAGATACCCTGAAGATCTATGGAATTAAAACAAATCGTGACCGGATTCACCGGAACTGAAAACTGTACGATCTCTCCTATCACCAATGGACTGATCAATACCACCTATCTGGTAGAAGATCATGATTCCGGGGAAAAATTTATTCTGCAGAAAATCAACAGACAGGTTTTTCATTTTCCCGAAATTGTCACCCATAATCACCTGATGATCAACACCATGCTAGAAAGTGGAAATTATCCTTTGCAGCTGGTCAATCTGAAGAAAACTTTATCCGGCAACCTGATAATGCAGGATGACGAGGGAGAGTCGTGGAGAATGCTCGGCTTCATTGAAGGGACGAAGACTTTTTTTAAAATTCCCGATTTAAAAACGGCTTATGAATCAGCAAAGGCTGTCGGAAGCTTTTTAAATACCGTCAATCCCGAAGATCTGCCTGATATCCAGATTCCGATTCCTGATTTTATTAATTTTGAGAAAAGAATTTCAGATTATCAAATTTCTTTACAGAATGCCCATGAAGATCTGCTGAGAAATGCCGAATCAGAAATAGAGTCAATGAATGAGCTGCTTTTTCTTCCTCAAAAATGGATTGAAATGGAAAAAGAAGGCCTTCTGCCTAAAAGAATCATTCACGGAGATCCTAATGTGAGAAATATACTTTTTGATAACCATTCAAGTCCCTTGGCTGTTATTGACCTCGACACGGTAACGGTTTCTACCATTCTGTATGATTTCGGCGACATGGCGAGATCTTACACCAATACACTGGATGAAGATGATGGAAATGCAGCTAATAATTTTAATTCCCACATTTACAGAACTGTAAAAGACGGATTTTTACTGTATTTAAAAGAGAAACTGACTTTTGAAGAGCTCGATAACCTGGACTATGCTGCACAGGTCGTCATTTATATTCAAGCTGTTCGTTTTCTGACGGATTACCTGAATGGAAGCACTTATTACTCTACAAAATATGCTGAACACAATCTGGACAGGACCAGAAATCAGCTGGAGTTGCTGAAAGGGTTGAGAAAATATTTGAAAGATGATTTATAAATAATCTGCGCGAACAAAATTTATTTCAAGAACTCTAAAATTTTCTTCCATTCTTCCAATTTTACATCAAAGGAAACCGTATGAAGCGGGCTTGTGGAAGGCAGCTGAAATACAGGTAATCTGTAGTTTTTTCCTAAAAGCTTCTGCAGGTTTTTGTATGATTTTCCTCCATTACAGAAAATAGCTTTGATATTGGGATGTTCATCTAAAAGCTCAGCAATTTGGTTGGCCTCTTCATTTTTGATTTCAGAATCCAGGCTTCCTTTTCGCTCACAGGAATCGATCACGTCCCAGACTGCTATATGATGTTTTTTTAAAACCTTTTTTCTTTCGGCGTAATCTTCTGTAAATTCTTCATTGAACAGATGAAAAATAATGGTCCAGAATTTATTTTGCGGATGGGCGTAATACTGCTGCTTTTCCAAGGATTTGACTCCGGGAATTGAGCCCAGAATTAAAATTTCAGACTGATCATCAATGATTGGAGGAAACGAGGAAATTCTGTTTTGCATAATTCAAATATATAAAATTGGGCTAAAGCCTTCCTTGCTATTGAAAACAAAAAGCGGGCTAAAGCCCGCTCCTATTAGTATTTTAAGTAATAATTATCAGAAAAACAATTCATTTAACTATTCACTTTTCTTTATTCACTATAAAGTTTCCTTCAGCCAGTCGAAGAATTCTCTCTGCCATACCAGTCCGTTTTGCGGATGAAGTACCCAGTGGTTTTCGTTCGGGAAATAAACCAGTTTAGATTTCAATCCTCTTAATTTAGCTGCCTGGAATGCTTCCTGTCCCTGCTCGTAAGGTACACGGAAATCGATACCTCCCTGAACAATCATGATAGGCTTGTTCCATTTTTCAACAAAATTACTAGGGTTAAAGTCTGTGTAAGCTTTAGGAAGTGGCTTTTCCCATGGCGAGCCAAGATCCCAATTGGCGAACCAAAGTTCTTCTGTGGTAAGATACCATGATTTCATATCGAACAATCCATCATGGGCAATAAATGTTTTGAACCTGTTTTCATGGATTCCGGCTAACATAAATACGCTGTATCCTCCGTAGCTTGCCCCTACTGCTGCTACTCTTTCACCGTCTACATATGGTAATGTTTTTGCGTAATCTGTTGCTGCAAGATAATCTCTCATCGGCTGGCCGCCCCAGTCTTTGGAAATGTCTTCGTTCCATTTTGTTCCCCATCCCGGCATTCCTCTTCTGTTTGGAGCAACGATGATATATCCGTTGGCTGCCATCAGCGCAAAGTTCCATCTTATACTGAAATATTGGGTCAGTGCAGATTGAGGACCTCCCTGACAGTATACCAGTGTAGGGTATTTTTTATTAGGATCAAAGTTCGGCGGATAGTGGAACCATACGCCCATCTCTTTACCATCCGTTGTTTTTACCATTTTCAGTTCGGATTTACCCTGCGCCAGCTTGGCATAAGTATCTTTGTTGGCTTCGGTTACCTGCTTCATTTCACCGTTTTTCAGGTTCACAGAGAATAATTCCGTTGCATGGTTGATGTCCGTTCTTCCTACTAAAAGTGAAGATTTATTGTCGGTAAAAATTTCGTTGACATCAAAATCGCCTTTTGTGATCTGCTGTACTTTCGATGTCTTAGGATCTAAAGAGAAAAGCTGTTTTGTTCCTCTGAATGCTGCTGTAAAATAGATCGATCTGGAATCTCCGCTCCAGAATACATCTCCGGAAACGCTTTCGTCCCATCCGGCTGTAAGATTTGTTGTTTTTCCAGACTTCCAGTCCATGATTTTTATATCATTTTTGTCTGCTTCATATCCGTCTCTGGCCATACTCTGCCAGATCAGAGATTTTCCGTCGGGGCTGAATTTTGGATTAACATCATATCCTTTATTGGATTCTGTAAGATTTTTAGTTGTTCCTGAAGCCATGTCGTAAGCAAAAATATCCGTATTAGTGCTCGTAGAATATTCTTTTCCGCTTTTAGGTTTGGTAACGTATAAAAGCTGAGAAGAATCCGGGCTCCAGATAAAGTCTTCCGCACCACCGAAAGGTCTTTGCGGGGAATCCCATGTTTTACCATCCAGGAGATCTTTTGCAGATTCTGCTTTGTCTGTAGTATTGACTACAAATACGTGGTTGTATTTTCCTTCATTGAAGTAATCCCAGTGTCTGTGGTTCAGGTCCGTATATACCTGGGCTGTGGTTTTAGGAGTATCGCTGTATTTGTCTTTCCCCATTAATTTTTCTACAAGGACCTGTTTGCTGAACGCTATTTTTTTCCCGTCAGGAGAGATGACGATATTATCGACTTCCCCGATGGTATAAAATTCAGACCATGTTTTGCCATTATCTTTTGAAAGAAAGATTTTATCTCCTTCCTGAGCATAAATCCCATTCTTATCCCACTGGATAAGGGCTTTTTTTCCGAAATCTATTTTGGAAGACTGGTTATTGAGTACATTCAGGAAATAGTTCTCATTTTTTGTTTTCTCTGTTTTCAGATCTACCTGTCCCACTTTATAGATCAATGAAGACTGATCCGGTGAAACTGCCTGTACCCCCACTTTTTTCAAAGTCCAAAGGATTTCAGGCGTCATTAACTGTTGTGCATTCATTAAAAGCGGAGCTGCCAGAGCCAGCAGACTGTACTTAAGTTTCATATGTTGATATTCTTTTTTAACGGAAATGGAATCTTGTGGATTTCATACATCCCTTTTTAGTTTAATTCAAAGATTGCCAAAGTTAATATTTAAAATAAAAACGAGCGAAAGAATTAACATTTAAGTTTTGAATTATTCTGAACACACCATATTTTCGAAAATGATAAATATCAACAGTTTATTATTTTACACAATCAGTATTGGAGTCTCTTTTTTAAAAACAATAAAAAAGCCTGCCGTAAAACAGCAGACTTATGTATGAATTTTATTTTCGATCCATTAATCTCCATCAGAGAACATGGAACTGGCCAGCGAAGTCACAAAGGACAGCAGTACACTAAAGATCAGTGCCCACCAGAAGCCGTTGACAACCATGCTGTCTATAAAATAATCTGCAATCAGAATAATCAATGCATTGATTACCAAAGCAAATAAACCTAAAGTAATGATGGTTAATGGCAATCCTAAAAGCCCCAGAATAGGTTTCACAAAAATATTTAATACCCCCAGAACGATGGCAAAAATAATCGCCGAAGAAAATCCTTCGAAATGTACACCCGGAAGCACCTTCGTCAAAAGGTAAGCAACAATTGCTGTAATCAGCAGCCTGATAATTAAGTTCATATTATATTTTTTAATGTTATGGTTTTAACTTTGCAAATCTTATTCCAATCAGGTTTGAAAATTTCTGTAAACTCCTTTATTCAGGGATATTTTTAGTTCCTACAGTTCTATTTATTTGATCCTCATCATGGTTACCAGTGAAGTGGCCACATGACTTTCAGAACCTGTATTTTCATCCAGCACATAGATCTCAGTTCTTACCACAATAATTTTCGCACCTCCTTTTATGACGTAAGACCGCGATATGAGGGCATCTCCAAGGGCAGGACGAAGGTAATTGACCTTCAGTTCCACCGTCACTACATAACAGTCGTCTTTATAGTGGCTTACCGAAGCATAACCGGAAGAAACATCTACCAAAGAAGCAATCATAGCACCGTTGAACATTCCGGCTTTACGGGTCATCATTTCCATTTTAGGAATTTTGATGGAGACAAAATCTGTGTCTACTTCCAAGAGTTCGGCGTTGTAAAATTTCAGTGTTTCGGAGCGGTCAAAGCTGTCTGTGATGAGTTTTCTTTTTTCTGGGGTCATTTTAATAAACTTACTGACAAATGTAATGACAATAGTAAGAAAATCATAATCATCCTTGGGTTATTTTGAATTTTGAAAATAATCGGAATTATTTCAGAAAATAAATCCTGCAGCCTTTCAACTGCAGGATTATCAATATAAAAAAGTCCTAATCATGAAAAAAATTCATTTATTTTTTGATAAATTTCTGAGACTGAGAAGTTCCATCCGTTAATTTTAATACAATAAAATAATTCCCACGCAGTAATCCGGAAATATCTATCTTATCTCCTACTTTATCTGTTGATAAAACTGTTTTCCCCGTAACATCACAGATACTTATCTGAGTAACTTTATTATTGTTTCTCAAATACAGATAATCAGTAGCCGGATTAGGATAAATATTGATATTATTTTTAGTTAAAGCAGTGTTTACAGTTCCCAGATTAGTCTGCGTTAAAGATAAATTATCAAAAAGCATAATGCCGAAAGAACCACTGGAAGCAGGAGTATATACATTAAATCCAAGATAATAAACTCCTGTTACAGCTGGAGTAAAAGTAACTGAAGCCGGTGTAGATGTTCCCACATTAATATCAGGGTAATCCTGGATCAAGTTGGTCATTGAGGAATTTACCGGTGATGATCCATAGCTAATTTTAAAGCTTTCAGGCGAATTGTAATTACTGTAATCAAATGTAAGCGTATAAGTATTTCCTGCCACCAAATTTATACCTCCAGTGTAGAACCATGTATTGGCATTATTCTGATCTGATGTTATAGTATATAATGCATTTGAAGAAAAACCAGCCACCCCTGTAGCATCCGCAACACTCCATATTCCTGCACTTGTTCCCGTCAAATCTTCTGAGGAAGTACAATTAGGAAGAAGACCCTGTGCCGTTGAATCGAAATTTTCTGTATACGGAGTGTTTATTGTACCGCATAAAGTTGTAAAGTTGACAGAAGCAGGGCTCCAATCACTGGTACTGCTGCCGCAATTTGTTCTTACCCATACATAATACGAAGTAGCTGGAGCTAAATTCTGAAGGGTTGTTGAGTTAGTTGGTATTCCTGTAACAGTAGTCGGAGTTGTGTTCGTTGGAGCAGTATTGGATAAACTTCTGTAAATTTCATACGAAGCACTTCCCGGAATCGAATTCCATGAAATATCTGCAGAATTCACAGTTATATTCGATGTATTCAAAATATCCGGAGCAATACAGTTGTTGGCTGCAACATACGAAAAGCCAAACACACATAAAATACCTGTTGCAGATGAAGTTTTTGCTACAGAAATACTCGATATATTTTTCGTTTGATTGACAGAATTTATAGAAAGTGAAATTTCATATAATCTGGGATTATCCGTACTATTTTCAATATTATCTGTAACTCTACTCACTCTTCCAATTCCCCATATTGCATAAGAAGAGCCATAATACCAGTCATTTATTTCCTGATTTGTAAAAGTCTGACTACTACCATCAGAAAAATTAACCACTATGTCTGCATTAGAACTTCCGCTTCCTGTAGTAGCAAGCATATAGATTTTTGAAGCTTTCGGACTTGTATTAAAAGCCAGAGTCCCGGAATCATTATAATTTACCAATCTTAAAGAGTTATTGGATGTATAAGGAGCCAGCTGAAAAGACAATCCCGAAGTATTTGCCGAGTTAATCAATCCATTACCGGGCAGTCCTGATGTCGGGGAAACACCGGAACCATTAACAAAATCTGTGGACATGAATACATAACCGTTAGCCGGATCATCTACACTTTGCGTGGTGGAAGTTGAAGCGGCACCAGTCCCGTTGGCAATAAGATCAGCATCGAAACCATTAACAACATTTAATGACTGATAAGTTTGTGCATTGATTTTACCTCCCATTAAAATCAGTATAACACCTGCAATTACTACTGCTTTATTTTTTTTCGCTTTCATGTGATAGTTTTTATTTTATTCGAACAGTTAGTAACAAAACAATTAAAATGTTACATAGTAAATGTTAATATTATTTAAAAAAATAAAAACTTTTCAATAAAAATAAATTCCGCTATTAAATGAACAATTACGAAAATCTACCACTTTAGTTCCGTTTATTATAAAAATTAGCTTTATGCAGATGAGAATAATCTCTGCGGAAAGGTAAAGATCAGATCACCTATTTTTAATGAGTATGGCAAAATATCCTATTCATATTTAATGGCTGAATAAGATGGGCTCAATCAATAGTATTGAAATTTAGGTATATAATATTTTAGCTAAGTACGATTTGGAAATTCTCATCCATAGAAAGAATTCCTTCCGCCAAGCTTTCAGGGTGTGTAGTAAAGCCTTTTAATTTTGAAGTTTTCCCTTTTAAAACCATATCCATCAATTGCTTTTCCGATAATTTTTTACCGAATATCTCAAACGAAATTTTAAAACCACAATTTTTAAAATCGGAACAGCCGACAGCGGTTTTTCCTTTCATTAAATAATGTTCTTTACATTTCGGACACTTGGTTTCTTCCCAGGACTGAAGTTCTTTTTTAACAGAAGGTTCACGTTTTTTCTTTTCCTTAACGACTTCCACCTTTTCTTCCTCTAAAGAAATGACCTTTCCTTTTCCATCAACTACTTTTTTAGTAAGATCTGTCACCATCTGGATCAGCTCATCTTTAAACTGATTGGCTTCATACTCTCCTTTTTCAATTTTACGCAGCTTTTGTTCCCATTCTCCGGTCAGTTCGGGACTTTTCAGAAGTTCATCCTCAATGGTATCAATTAACTGAATGCCGGTTTGGGTAGCGATAAGATTTTTTCTTTTCTTTTCTATATATTTCCTTTTGAAAAGGGTTTCGATGATGTTGGCGCGGGTGGATGGCCTTCCGATCCCATTGTTTTTAAGCAGTTCACGAAGCTCTTCGTCTTCCACCTGTTTTCCTGCAGTTTCCATAGCTCTCAACAGGGTTGCTTCAGTGTACGGTTTTGGCGGCGTAGTTTTTCCCTGGTGGATCATAGGATCATGAGGACCACTTTCCCCGACTTTAAATTCAGGAATAGTCTGCTCTTCTTCTTTCTCCTTCTCCTTATCAGCAACTTCTTCTTTTGGTTCTTTGGCATAAACCGCTCTCCATCCCGGTTCAAGAACCTGTCTGCCACTGGTTTTAAAAGGAATGGTTCCTACTTTTCCTTCCACCAGTGTATTTGAGATTTTACATTCCGGATAAAAAACGGAAATAAAACGTTTTGCAACAAGGTCATAAATCAGCTTTTCTTCCCTGCTGAGATTTTGGGAAGGCGGAATTTCTGTTGGAATGATCGCGTGGTGATCCGTTACTTTTGTATCATCAAAAACGGCTTTTGACTTTGGAATCGGAGCTTCCAGTAAAGGGGCAATCAGGTCCTGATAAGGATACATCTTCTGAAGGATGCCTGCTATTTTCGGATATAAGCTATCTGACAAGTAAGTTGTATCAACACGCGGATAAGTTACATGCTTTTTTTCGTAGAGACTCTGGATATAATTCAAGGTATTTTCTGCAGAATATCCATATTTTTTATTCGCTTCCACCTGAAGTCCGGTAAGGTCGAAAAGCCTCGGGTTTTTCTCCTTTCCTTCTTTAATTTCGAAAGAAACGATCTCAAAAGGATTTAATTTAAGATATTCGAGTCCTTTTTCTGCCCGGTCTAAGGTTTTCAAACGGTCAATTGCCGCATTGAAAATAACGTCACGGTATTTTGTTTTAAGCTCCCAATACTCTTCGGTGGTAAAAGCATCAATTTCTTTCTGACGCTGAACAAGCATCGCCAGAGTCGGCGTCTGTACTCTTCCGATAGAAAGAACAGCCTTATTTCCGCCAAATTTTTTGGTAAATAGCCTCGTGGCATTGATTCCCAGCAGCCAGTCGCCGATTGCTCTTGCATTTCCGGCCAGATACAGATTTTTGTATTCTTCAGCAGGCTTCAGGTTATCAAAGCCTTCCTTAATGGCTTCTTCGGTAAGAGACGAGATCCATAAACGCTGGACAGGTTTATTGCATTTTGCCTTCTGCAAAACCCATCGCTGGATCAGCTCTCCTTCCTGCCCGGCATCACCACAGTTAATGACCTCATCACATTCCTCCACTAATTTCTCAATCACTTTGAACTGATTTTCAACACCTTTATTTGGAATTAATTTGATCCCAAAACTGCTTGGAATAATCGGAAGTAAGAACAAATTCCAGGATTTATACTGAGGACCGTAATCATGTGGCTCCTTTAAAGTGCAAAGGTGTCCGAACGTCCAGGTCACACAGTATCCGTTGCCCTCCATATAGCCCTGTTTAGGCGTTGTAGCACCCAACACTTTGGCGATATCTCTGGCAACACTTGGCTTTTCGGCAATACAAAGTTTCATGAATTTCGGAATTATTGAAGGGGGACAAAAGTCGGGATTTTTTTTGGATTTTGCTAATTTAGTTAAGAGTTGATGTTTGCTTGGAAGATATAAACACCTGAATTAAAGGGTAATGAATTGATTATATATGGTCAGGCGAAAATTTAATTGCTGACACAATCAATAATTCCAAAAAGCGAAGTCCCTTTTACGATAAAATCTTGTTTTTACTATATTCTTCTGTTTTGCGAAATATATTTAAGTTCACATTTTAATTAATCTTAATTCATAATGTATTATTAAAATATTTATTAATACATTTTGAATACATGCTAAAATATTTCGTATCTTTTCTTCATTATTTCATGATTGTGTTTCTACCAGTTAAGACAATGATACTGATTTGTTCTAGTAGGCTCTAGGCTTTATGTAAACAAGTCTGCATTATAAAAAACAATAACCAAATAAACATAAAATCATGAGTAATGAGAATTTTAATGTTCCTGAACTTCTCCAAAATAAATTTAAGTCCCCATTCCCAACCCTGAAAAATCTCTATGCAGATCGGCTGCAGGAAATTACTGATTTCCACCAAATTTGATCGTTATAATAATACCGAATTTCCAAACGTTTCAGAATTAAAAGAAATGTTGGGGCAGAATTAACTTTGATAACCAAAGAAATACAATTATTAATAATAGAATAACTAAAAATAAAACTAATTAAAATGGAATCTGAAGTTAAACATTTCGAACAACCTTACGCATTAATTTTTGAATACCCATGGCCGGATTTGGTAAATCCTCATTTTGATCAAATGAAAGAAGATTTAGAAAGCTGGCTGGATACTGACTTTACTTTTTTATCTGCTAAAACCCGTGAAAGTTATAAACGTATGGGCCTACACGGGGCCACCGCCAGGATGCTTGCTATAGCACCAACTTATGAGCATGCAAGTGCCTGTAATCGTTTCATGATCTGGATTACCACTTTTGATGATTATTGCGGTTTATGTACTGTTGAAGAGGTAGATGATATACATAAAAGAATAATGGGTATTCTCAAAGGCAATCAGCCACTGCCTGATGCGCATCCTCATGATAAAATAATGGCACAGATCAGGGATGAATATCTTTCAGTTACATCTCCCGAATGGCTGGAAACATTCACTTTTTTTATGGATCGTTATATAAAATACGGAATGCGTGCTGAAGCCCCTTATAAGACAACAGGAACATTTCCTCCACGGAATTATTATATGATATTCCGGGAATACAGCATTGCCATGTATACCTATGAACCCTGGGCTGAACTTGGGCTTGGATTTGTTTTGCCCAAAGAAATTTCCGCTCATCCTGTAATCCAGCGAATTCAGGCATTAACATGTAGAATAATGAGCTGGCAAAATGATGTGTATTCACTGAAAAAGGAAATTGCCAGAAAAGGAGAGGTGATTAATTTGGTACTTATTATACAGCATGAAGAAAATATATCATTAGAGGAAGCGACACAAAAAGTAGTATCTATCCATAATGAAGATGTTGCCGAATTTGTTGCTCTACATGAAAACCTGCCGGATTTTGGTGATTGGGACGATCGGGTATATCAATATATACTTTATCAGGGTATGATGATTCAAGGATTGAATACTTGGTACATAAAAGATACTCTACGTTACCATTCCAGTGATCAGTATGCTGAAAAGGAATACACTCGGCTGAACGATAAAAATAAGTCTTAAGGAAGTATTATTCCTGCAATTGTCTTTCTTTTTGACTCTTTTTATTGTGCCTTATATCTAATGGTGATAGAAAAATCGCATATTCATTTTAAATAACTATTAATCAATATATTATAAATTAAAAAACAAAAAAATATTAAAAAGTCTATAATTTCAGTGGACTAATAAAAATATATGTCCTATATTTGCAACCGTATTCAGGAAATGAAATAAAATGAAACAGGAATTAAAACATCAGTCCGTAAATAAACAGGCCATCAAAACTATGATGATGTGCAACTGTATGCCTATGCATCAGAAATTCCGTGGCTGACCTAAAATTTAATATTACCATATTCTAAAGGCCTTACCACGTTGTAGGGCCTTTTTATTTTAATAATTATATAAAGATATACCAATGAGCACTTCTAAAAACAGCTGGCTGGTGCCGCTCGCATTTATTAATATTTATGTGATCTGGGGAGTTACATTCCTCGCCATTTCTTTTGGTTTAAAAGGATTTCCTCCTTTCATTCTTTCCGGATTCCGGTTTTTAGCAGCAGGACTTCTGATGCTGGGGTGGCTGGTTGCTAAAGGTGAAAAAGCAAATTCTTTAATCAACTGGAAAAAAAATGGGATTACCGGAATACTGATCCTTACCGGAGGAACAGGTCTTGTAGCCTGGGGCGAACAGTACGTATCCGCTTCTGAAGCAGCCATTGCCATTGCAACAGGTCCCTTTTGGTTCATTGCAATCGATAAGAAAAACTGGAAATATTATTTTTCAGATAAATTCATTCCAATCGGATTGATTATTGGATTTGCTGGCTTGATATTATTCCTGAACGGAAGCGTTTCCGGTGCCCATCATGCAGCAGCTGACGGAAAACTTCGGATCTCTGCATTTATTGTACTGGCATTAAGTTCTGTGGCATGGGTTCTGGGCTCTTTATATTCCAAGAAAAACCCGGCTTCACAGTCCACATTTATGAATATTGCCCAGCAGCTTATCATTGCAGGAGTTGCTTCTTTTATTATAGCCTCATTCAGAAGAGAATGGCACGGTTTTTCATTCTCCAATGTTCCTGTATCGGCATGGGCAGGAATATTGTTTCTTGTGTTCTTCGGATCGATAGTCGCTTACTTATCTTATATATGGTTGCTGTCTGTAAAACCGGCAGCACTGGTAAGTACCCATACTTATATTAACCCGATCGTTACGGTATTCGCAGGCTGGATTGTGGCCGGGCAAACCATTAACGGGAGCCAGCTGTACGGCCTGTCTGTGATATTGCTGGGAGTACTTCTTACCAACACAACCAAATATTTCAGGCTTTCGAAACGCTCAAAAGTAAAGATCAGAAGACTGAAAAGGTTTTTCAATAAGACCGTAAGACCGTATCAGCCTATTTAAAATTAAACTATACTATTAAAAATGATAGAAATCAAGAACATTTCAAAAACATTTCATCAGAAAAAACAGTCTTTCAAAGCATTGGATCAGGTAAGCCTGAGCATAGAAAAGGGAGACATTGTAGGGATTATAGGATTTTCCGGTGCAGGAAAAAGTACTCTGATCCGTACCGTCAACCTTCTGGAAAGACCTGACGAAGGCCAGATTATTATCAATGGAAAGGATTTCACTAAGTTAAGCCCAAAACAGCTTGCAGGTGAACGAAAAAAAATCGGGATGATTTTCCAGCATTTTAACCTGCTTTCATCGAGAACGGTTTTTGACAATGTGGCTCTTTCCCTGGAGCTTGATCATGTAAGCAAAGATGAGATTAATAAAAAAGTTAATGAACTGCTGAAAATCGTAGGGTTGGAAAACAAGGCCAATGATTATCCTAAAAGCCTTTCCGGAGGACAGAAACAAAGGGTAGCTATCGCGAGGGCACTGGCCAATGATCCTTACCTGCTTCTCTGTGATGAAGCCACCAGTGCACTGGACCCGGCAACCACACAGTCAATTCTGCAGCTTTTAAGAGATATTAATCAAAGACTCGGCATCACCATCCTGCTGATTACTCACGAGATGGAAGTCATTAAAGCAGTCTGCAACCATGTCGCGGTGATAGACAAAGGAAAACTATTAGCAAAAGGAACATTAAACGAGATTATTTCGGACAGGGAAAATCCGGTAATCCGACAATTTATAAATTCAGATATCATGACCATACCTCAGGAACTTAATAAAAAACTGCAGAAAGAACCGCAAGACGGCTTATTTCCGCTGGTTGAAATAGAACTTAATGAAAATATCAGTGTTGAAAAACTTCTTTCTACACTCTATGACAAGTATAAAATACCTTACAAGCTGCTGAAAGCCGATGTAGAATACCTCGGTGACTCCAATTTCGGGAAACTCCTGCTTCAGCTGCAGGGCGAAACCGAAGACAATCAGAAAGCGATCTATTATTTTAACCAGAATAAAATTCAAAATACAGTAAAAGGATATGCTTAGTGATTCGGTAATTTCTCTTTTGGGAAAAGGGCTATGGGAAACGGTTTATATGACGTTTGTTTCAGGATTTTTTGGATTTGTGCTAGGTCTTCCGGTCGGAATTCTGCTATTTTTAACGAGGAAGGGACAGTTGTTGGAAAATACAGCTTATTATAGAATTACCTCTGTCCTGGTCAATATTTTCCGTTCTATTCCTTTTATTATTTTGATTGTCTGGATGATTCCATTCACAAGAGTGATTATAGGAACTTCAATAGGAATGAATGCAGCCCTGGTTCCGCTGAGCGTGGGAGCGGCTCCATTTATTGCCAGGTTGGTGGAAAACAGTCTTCTTGAAGTTCCGCATGGTTTGATAGAGACCGCAAGAGCTTTGGGAGCATCACCTTTACAGATTATTCAGAAAGTATTGCTTCCGGAAGCACTCCCTTCCCTGATCAACAACGCGGCAATCACCTTAATTACATTAGTAGGCTATTCTGCAATGGGAGGCGCATTGGGTGCAGGTGGTTTAGGACAAATTGGCTATCAGTATGGATATATCGGCTATGATGCTGTGATTATGAATGTAGTTCTGATACTGCTTGTGGTATTGGTATTCATCATACAGTTTGCAGGAGACAGATTAGCGAAGAAATTTGACCACAGGTAAATACAATAACGGTAGCTTCGAGCACCTCAGCCACCTCTTTAACAACAAAAATTCTAATGAAAAAGATAAATATAATAGGCTTTTTAGTAGCCGGACTCTTCATATTCAGTGCATGTTCAGGAAAAAAAGATGATCCGAACCACATTGTAGTCGGAATTACTTACGGGCCGGAAATGGAAATTGCCGTAGCAGCAAAAAAAGTGGCCAAAGAAAAATATAACCTTGATGTGGAGCTTATTCCATTCAATGATTATGTGGTTCCGAATGAAGCTTTAAACAACGGAGATATCGAGGCTAATGCCTTCCAGCATGTTCCCTATCTGAATGAGCAGTCGAGACAGAGAGGATACAAGCTGGCTGTGGTTGGGAATACTTTTGTATATCCTATCGTTGCTTATTCAAAAAAGATCAGAAATATAAGCCAGCTGCAGAACGGAAGCACCATTGTTATCCCGAATGATCCTACCAATGAAGGCCGCTCATTACTTCTTCTTCAGAAAAACGGGCTTTTAAAATTAAAGGAAGGAACCGGCTTGTTACCTAAAGTCACAGACATCACTGAAAATCCAAAACAGTTGAAAATCCTGGAGATTGAAGCCCCACAATTACCGAGAGTACTGGATGACAGAGAAGTGGTTATCGCCATCATCAATAATAATTTTGCTTCACAGGCCGGATTAGATGCAGAAAAACAGGGTGTTTTCAGTGAAGATAAAGACTCACCGTATGTGAATGTAATTGTCGCAACTCATGATAATAAGAATTCTGCAAAAGTCAAAAATTTTGTAAAAGCCTACCAGTCAGAGGCTGTGGTTAAAAAAGCGGAAGAAATTTTTAAAGGCGGTGCAGTGAAGGGATGGGCAGATCATGAGTGATGCGGGGTTCGAGTTCCGGGGTTCAGGTTATAGTTGTACTCGCAACAGAAAGAGCTCAAACAACAACTGGTGGCTTCGAGTGCTTCAGCCATCAGATATTTGTCCTTCATCAATATTATGGAATTATTACCCTAATCTCAGAACTCGGAACTCAAACCCCGGAACCTGAAACCCATACCCGAAACCCTAAAATTTTCCAACAATCAAACTTCTTAAACTTGAAAATTAATTGAATTAATTTTATTTTCTCAATTTGAGATAATAAAATTTTACTTACTTTTGTTGTTAATCAATAAAAGGTATTTTATGTTCAAGAAAACCGCCATTGTAAGTTTATTCACCCTTATTACCGCTTCATATATGGCCCAGACTCATACTCAACCCATTTATTTAGATGAATCAAAACCTGTGGAACAGCGTATTCAGGATGCTCTTTCAAGAATGACGCTTGAAGAAAAAGTGGCTATGTTGCATGCCCAGTCCAAGTTCAGCTCACCCGGCGTTCCAAGACTGGGAATTCCTGAGTTCTGGACAACAGACGGCCCTCACGGGGTACGGCCTGAAGTGATGTGGGACGAATGGGACCAGGCCGGATGGACTAATGACTCGATCATTGCCTACCCTGCCCTCACAGCGCTTTCTGCAACATGGAACAAAAAAATGTCATGGAATTACGGAAAAGCTCTTGGGGAAGAAGCCCGCTACAGAAAAAAAGACATCCTTCTGGGACCGGGCGTTAATATTTACAGAACCCCGCTTAACGGAAGAAACTTTGAATATATGGGGGAAGACCCTTATTTAACGTCAAAAATGGTAGTTCCTTATATCAAAGGAGTTCAATCTAACGGGGTGGCTACTTCTGTGAAACATTTTGCTTTAAACAACCAGGAAATGTTCCGCCATACCAGTAATGTGAATGTAGATGACAGAACGCTTTATGAAATCTATCTTCCACCGTTCAAAGCGGCAGTGACCGAAGGTGATTCATGGACGATCATGGGGGCTTATGATATGTACAAAAACCAATATGCCAGCCAGAATCAATATCTTTTAAATGACATTCTGAAAAAGGAATGGGGTTACAAAGGGGTTGTGGTGTCTGACTGGGGAGCGGTAAACAATACGGAACAGGCCATCCACAACGGACTGGACCTTGAATTTGGCAGCTGGACCAACGGACTTTCTAAAGGAACTAAAAATGCTTATGATAATTATTATCTGGCAAAACCCTATTTAGACCTTATCAAATCCGGAAAAGTCGGTACACAGGAACTTGACGACAAAGTGACGAGACTTCTTCGCCTGGCTTATAAAACCACGATGAACAGGAACAAACCTTTTGGGAATGTTGCTTCTGAAGAACATAAGGCTATAGCCAAAGAGATCGGGGAAGAAGGTATAGTATTGTTGAAAAATCAAAGAAACGTACTTCCTATTGATGCGGATAAAGCTAAAAAAATTGCCGTTATCGGCGAAAATGCCATTAAGATCATGACTGTCGGTGGAGGTTCTTCATCGTTAAAGGTAAAATATGAAACCCTTCCCCTAGACGGAATCAAAAACAGATTTGGAAAACAGGCTGATGTACAATACGCAAGAGGCTATGTAGGCGATATCGGCGGAGAATACAACGGGGTAAAGTCCGGACAGAACCTTAAAGATGACCGTTCTCCAGAAGAATTACTTAACGAGGCTGTAGAACTGGCAAAAAAATCTGATTTCGTTATTTTCGTGGGAGGACTGAATAAATCTGACTTCCAGGACAGTGAAGGTAACGACCGAAAAAGCTACGGGCTTCCTTACAATCAGGACAATTTGATTTCTGCGTTGGCAAAAGCAAATAAAAACCTTGCAGTAGTTCTGGTTTCCGGAAATGCAGTAGCTATGCCATGGATTAAGGAGGTCCCTTCTGTGCTTCAATCCTGGTATCTTGGATCGGAAGCAGGTAATTCTATCGCTTCTGTTTTGGCAGGTGATGCGAATCCTTCCGGAAAGCTTCCGTTTACCTTCCCTGTGAAACTTGAAGATAATTCAGCGCACCGATTGGGAGAATATCCCGGACAGAAAGACGAACTGGCGGCCGGAAAAGGGAAAGACCAGAAAAACCCGATCAATATTACATACAATGAAGGTATTTTTGTAGGATACCGCTGGCATGACACGAAGAAGATAAAACCTTTATTCAGCTTCGGACATGGATTGAGCTACACCACATTTGAATTCGGAAAAGCAGCAGCTGATAAAACAGTGATGTCTCAGGATGATAAGATCACTTTCACCGTAACTGTAAAAAATACAGGGAAGAAAGCAGGTGCTGAAGTGACCCAGCTTTACATCAGCGATATGAAATCTTCCATACCTCGCCCCACAAAAGAATTAAAAGGATTTGAAAAAGTATTTTTAAATCCCGGAGAGCAGAAAGAAGTAACCTTTACCATTGATAAAACGGCATTGAGCTATTTTGATGCTGAAAAACATGATTGGGTAGCTGAACCCGGAGATTTTGAAGCACAGATTGGTAATTCTTCTGATGCGATCAAAACGAAAGTGAAGTTTACGTTGAAGTAATTATTAAAAACAATAAAAAAGCCCAATGATATTGGGCTTTTTTATTTATGGCAATTCAATTAGAAACTTGTAGGAGGTGTTGTTCTAACAATGATATTATTGCTGTTTTTTATAACTCTTAAAATGCCGTCGGCATAATCATTTGTAATTATTCTCTCTTTTCCATCATACATTTTTACTTTGAGCTGAAATGATGTCAGGTCAACTGGAATATCAATCAACTGATCAATATTCCATTTTATAATCCCCGAATTGGCTGCTATGGGCTCATTTTTTTCAATAATTTTATACACCGGACCTTTCACACCACAATTAATATGTCCCGGTCCGTGCCACCATCCTCCAAGGGACAGCTTATTAATCCTGTCACAGCGAGCCTGAATACTAATTCCGTGTTCATTGGAATCTCCCCACATAATATTCTCACATCTTGCTGCTTCCCCACCATAAGAAGTAACAGCAAAGTCTTTTCTTGCCTGCTCTCCGTTTCTAAGATCCCACCTGAAACCTACAAGCGGATTGGCCATTTTCCAAACATTACTATTTGTTGCTCTGAATTCACCGGCATCTACTTCATACATTTTACGTTCTTCAGAATTAAATGTTCTGATTCCATTGATCTCAAAATTACCAAAATTGGAAGGCAAAGAACTGATGAGCAACGTCCTTTTTACATGAGCATAATATGGGATGAAAAGAAAACTGCCATCTTTTGTTTCATGCTCAAGTTCGAGTTTAAAAACCTGGGGTGACTGGATGTCGAAGGTAAGTTCAGAAACAGGAAGTTCAAAACTTGCTTTTGTAGGTCCCTGGATATCAAGATTAATATATTGTCCGTTTTTTAGCTTATACTTTGCTTTTGCCTTATCGAGATTAACTCCACTAATGGTAAATAGAACAGTCTTTTTCAAAGTAGGAAAAATTACTTTCGGACTGTAATCCAATATGAAAGATCTTTTTTTAGATGTAATCAAATTTTCTGTGATCTGGTTAGCTCTTACTGTAAGTTCTTTAGCTGAATCAAGATAACCCTCAACATGTGAGTTAATATCATTTGACAATGCTTCCATTCGTGAAAATGTATCCCGGGATTTAGCATCAAGACTTGTGAAAGCCTTATCAAGCAAATCAGAATTAGTTTCTTTCCAGGCATCAAGAACGGACAATGCTTTCATAGCAGCACTTGCCACCGAATAATCTGCCCGGTCCATTGCCTGGTCAACAGTTTGAGTTAATGTTTTTGACAATTCGTCTAATGCTGCTCTTGTAGTGAGAGCTGTTGCTACCTGTGATCTGTACATTAATGATAAAAATGTAAGAAGAATAAAAATTGTTTTTTTCATGATGATCAGTTTTAGAATTACCATCAAAATTATTCCATAAAAGGATATACAGAAATAACCCTTTTGGGTAATTTTCATCTATAGCTCAAGACCATCCTGGTATAAAAAAGAGACCTAGATTTCCAGCCCCCAAGCTTATAATGTTAGCTTTGGAAGAAGGATGATGCAACTGACTTTCGAGGGTGGAAAAAGTATAAAGTACCCGTTAACTGATAGTATCAGATGATATGATCAACATTGGATTAATTGGGGCCAAAACATTGCAACTCAAATGGATTAAATTAATTGACACTTTCAAAATAATGAATCATCTCTCCCTGTGGAAGATAGTATTCTTGAGTATCGGTCTCTGAATCCCTGTTTCCGCTGTTTTCCAGAAAAGAATTACTGAAAAGGGCATATGAAGGCTGTTCCGCGAAGTCATTTTTAAGCATCTGATGGGCTTCAACGACTGTTTTGCCATAAAGTTTCTTAAAATTCCCGATACTGTACTGTGAAAACTTTCCATAATGTACAATGAATTTAAGTGACATATCGATAGGAATGCTCAGCTCCTTACTCAATTCTTTAATCTTTTGGTTAAAAGCATTCCGCATCTCCCAAAGCATCCTGGAAATACGCTGATAGGAAGGATTATTGTCATACCTGTAAAATAAAATAGCATCTCCTTCAATCTCTGAAATTTCAAAGTACTGATCGTTCATATCAATCAGGATAGATAATAATTGTCTTACAATATATTCTCCGGTATAAAGTTTTGTATTGAACACAAATTCAGTAAACCCGCTGAAATCGGGAATAAGAATGACACCTGCATGGATATTTGTATTCTTCATGATGAGTTCGTTTAAGCTTTCATCATCATAGACGAGGAAGAATTGCTTTTACTTTATGAAGAAAAGGAAAATTAACTTTTCGTTGTATTCACTTTCTATATCTCAACAATTAATTCCTTCATAACTGGCATTCCATAAAATAAAAAGAACCGGCAGAATAATGCCGATCCCCATTCATATAGTTTGTATATTTTAATAAAACTTACGAAACAGCTATTTCCGCATGCCCTATTTTTGAACTTTTAACGATGAAATAAAGAAGCATTCCAAGAGCTAGTAAAGCGTATCCGACCAGAATGATCAGGCTTAAATCTCCTACAGCATATTGAGAAGGAAAAATCTGGCTCATTAAAGTCATGAACGACAGTCCGATCCCTGCTCCTAAAAAGTAACTGGTAGAGCTTAAACTGGAAGCCACTCCATAATGAGAGGGCGCTACATCCTGAATTCCCATTACCGAAAGCGCTGTAAAGCAAAATGTCATTCCGATTCCTGAAATACAGGCTGCTCCCAATAATACAACGGTCAACGGGTGACCTGTATAAACCGCAATCAATAAAGATAAGGCTCCGGCAAGCATAAAACTCCAGCCGAAAACTCCCATCCGGGAAGAACTTAACCTTTTGGAAATATAAGGCAAAACAAATTTTGCCGCCAGTGCAGACATAATACTGAACGGTACCAGCATCAGCCCGGCAGATGCCGCACTGTGTCCCATATCTTTCTGAAGCATTAATGAAATAAGGAATAAAAACCCTATGAAAAAAGCCCCTAATGTGAAGAAAACAGCATTAGAAACTACTAATGATCTGTGTCTGAACATCTGCAAATCGATCAACGGCTGGGAGACAGATTTCAACCTGATCCATACAGCAGCCAGAAGCAAAACAGCAAGTACCAGGGAACCGATAATAACAAGAGGATTTTCTTTTATATGAACCAGCTCGTGCGTCCCGTAAGTAAGACTTAAAAGTCCCAAAACAAGCAAAATTCCTGATACAAGGTCTGTTTTCTGCCCTGCTTTATCTTTTTCGTCTGCAGGCAGATATTGGTAAGCAAAAATCAGGGTGATCAAAAGAATAGGAACATTAATCAGGAAAACCCAGTGCCAGCTTAAGTACGTACTGATAATTCCCCCTACTGAAAGCCCGCTTCCTGAGCCAATAGCAGCAAATGAACTGAAAATCCCAATGGCACGGTTACGTTCCTGCTCACCCCTGAACGTGTTGGTCACAATGGATAAAGCAGAAGGCATGATTAACGCAGCTCCCAATCCCTGAAGAGCACGGAATACAGCTAATGTTTCAAAACTTTGGGAAAGACCGGCTCCTAACGAAGTCAGCATAAAGATCAGAGCTCCGATAAGGAATATTTTCTTGCGCCCGATCTGATCGGAAAGCTTCCCTCCGATAATAAGAAAACCACCGAAAAACAGCACATATAAAGTTTGAAGCCACTGTACAGTTGCAGATCCGATATTGAACTGCTCCTGGATAGAAGGAATCGTTAAATTAATAATGGCAATATCCAAAGCCTCCACAAACGTTCCTACTGATGCTAATATTAATATTAAATTTTTCCTCTTGCCCATGTATTCAAATTTTCTGCAAAATTAATTTTAAAAGAACATATTTGAAAATTATATGTTAAATTTGGAACAAATAAACTATTCAATACCATATAAAAGAACAATTGAACTAATAACAGAATATCAATCTTTAAAAACAGAACAAATGACTACAGACCATTACATTCCGGACGAAAAAGACCTTTCTATCCTGCGATTACTCCAAAAGGATGCTAAAATGAGTGTACGTGATATTTCTGCCAGGATCAATCTAAGCCCTACTCCTACGCATGAACGGATCAAGCGAATGGAAAAACTGGGCATCATTAAGGAATACACCGCCGTGCTGGACCGTAAAAAAGTAAACAAAGGCATGATGGTGATCTGCATGATTGCCCTGAATGTCCATAATAAAAAAACTGCCGGAAAGTTTATAGAGGAAGTTGGGAAACTGAAGGAAGTAGTAGAATTTTATAACATCAGCGGAGATTTTGATTTCATGCTTAAAATCCTTGCTCCGAATATGGATGACTTTCATGAGTTTTTTGTGAATAAGCTTTCTGAAATTGAGGGAATCGGGCAGACGAAAAGTATTTTCGTGATGAACAGCATTAAGGAAAGTTCGCAGATCCTATAGATGTTTGTAGAAAGGAGTTTGTATATTTTGTTATCTCCCGTTGATTGAGTAGATTAAGCAGATGTTTATGTATAATAATGATGAAAATGATTTTTGATTTCAAATATTGATAAGCTTAAAAATTAAATTACACTATCAGTTATCAATATAAATCTGCAAGAAAATCTATTCTTCAATTTTAAAACCAGGATATTTAAGAATATTTTATCATTTTGTTTTCAGTATTTCTTTCCGGAATTACTAAATTGAAACTTCATTCTAACATCACAAATATGCCCTGGAATCCTGACGTTTACAATCAATTTAAAAATATCCGTTTCAAACCTTTTTATGATCTTGCTGAACTGATCACAGAGGAAAAGGAAATGAAAGCGGTAGACCTTGGCTGCGGAACAGGTGAACAGACGGCCATTCTTACTGAAAAATTCCCCAATGCACTGTTTACAGGAATTGATTCTTCTCCTGAAATGCTGGAAAAATCTAAAACCCTGGAAAATGAACGTCTCCATTTCAGACTTGCTACAACTGAAGAAATGCTGAACGCTGACGAAAACTGGGATCTTATTTTCAGCAATGCCGCTTTACAATGGTCGGACAATCATTATGACCTGTTTTCAAAACTCATCTCAAAATTGAAATCCGGTGGACAACTCGCTGTACAAATGCCTTACCAGCCGGGAAATACATTGAACAAAATTCTTTTTGAAATGGCAGAAGAAGAGCCTTTTAAGACGCAGCTTAAAAACTGGAACCGCCCGTCTGCTGTTCTTACCATAGATGAATATGCGCAAATCCTGTTCGATAATGGAATCGGGGATTTAAATCTGTTTCAGAAGGTGTATCCAATTATTGCCGACGATCATGAAACTTTGTTCAACTTTATTTCCGGATCCGCTTTAATTCCTTACCTGGAGAAGCTTGATGAGGAACAGCAGAAAAATTTCACCGTGGAATTTAAAAAACGTATTGAGAAAAATTTCCCCAAACTTCCTGCTATTTATTCCTTCAAAAGAATATTGATGTACGGTAGAAAAAAATAAAAAGCCCTGCTTAGGTTTAATGCAGGGCTTTTTTGACTATGAAGCTGTTTAAACTTTTATATTGATTATTTTTAACCACAAGAGGTTTAACACTTAAGTTTTTTAGAGCCAAACTTTATGTATAAAAGGTACCTAAGTCTTGGGAAAATCCTTGATTTTCATCTTATGTGAACTTTTATTCGGAATCATTTTTAAACTTAATTAGTTGAACTAAAGTGTTTTAAAATGAAAGCTTTTGTGACTTTTGTGGTTGTAAAGTTTAAACAACTTTTATGTTTATACAGTTATTATTTCCAATAATTCCAAACCGTTCCGTCGAAAACAGCAAATGTTTTACTGGCTATATCATAACAGATCATTCCGGGATACGGATTTTTTACAGTGAGATGAGGTGAAGATATTTTAGGGAGAATCATCGCTTTGTCGGATGATTCTAAGACAAGAACACCATCAGCACTCCCTTCCTTAGTTCCTATTACAACTCCTGTTCCGCTTTCATCCGAGTCGTTTAATATAATTGTTGCGGAATTTCCTGTATCACTCAATGCTTTCCAACTATTATTTTCATATACTTTTACTTTGTCATCCGAAGTATCAAAAATAAATGTTCCATTCGCTGTATTTCCAGAAGGAAGACCTTTTGTAGCAGGAAGAATCAGACCTTTTGTATTGGCAGGACTGTTGTTAAAGTCTAATATTGTGTCTTTCCCTTCAATGGTTTCTTTACCTATCGCTACCTGAGCATAGGAAGTGTTAAAAACCAATAGGATCAGAACAGCGCTTATCTTTTTTATATGTTTCATATTTTTACAGTTAGGTTAATCATTACAGCTTCTTTCAATACATTTCCATTGAGTTCCGTTATATAATTTTATACAGCGATCCTGGATATCATACACCAGCATTCCTTCTTTTGGTTCTGAAACGGCATCTCCCGACTGGGGAACCTGATTAACATGCGGTACCCTGGTAATAACAAATCCTTTGGTTCTCGATTCCAATGCCAGGAACCCATTGGGAATATTCTCAGGCCAGCCGGCTGTTTTCTGCTGTACAGTAATTCCCATTTTGGTATAAGTGTCGGGTACACCTGAAGCTCCGGGCTTGGTACAGTATTTATCCAGCTCATGAACGATCTCATCAGCAAAGCCACAAACCTGTTTATCGTCCGGAAGTCCTTCAGGCCATAAAGCCGGGCACACGGCCCTGGTTGCATTTGGACCGCAGAAACTGGCATTTCCAGGGGCAAGACCTGTCACCGTATCCATTGCAATGGCAACAATCTGGCTGTCGTTGCTAAGTATGGAAGCTCCTCCTCCGCTCACCTGCGCTTTGGCAATACAGTAAGCTTTTCCCAAAGGCGCCCCGATATAATTTACAAAAGGATAGGTGACAGACTGCTGGCTGAAGGTCCCGCATATCTCTACAACACTGTATGTTCCCATATCAATGGTAGAAGTTGCTCCGGGAAATGCTCCCATAAATGAAGGATCTTCCTGAGAAACTGATCCTGTAAGAGAAAGATATGCTTTGGTCCCTAATTTCACTTTTGAGTTTTTCTGACTTCCGAAAGATCCAATTATGATCGATCCTTCCGATTTTACGCTGGCCGCATCCCTGATATCCAGATCACCATTTGCTCTGATTCCTTTTACAATAAGTGCCGCTCCTGGCTGGATAATTAAAACTGCACCCTGAGGAATGGTAATATCATTGGTTAAGGTGAGATTTCCGCTAAGACAATAGGTGGTTCCAGGGTTCATTGTCTGACCGGTATAAGCGGTACACTGGGCACCTGCAATACCATAAAAAAGAGCTATTAACAAGAAAATCACTTTCTCATTAATAGCGCCAAAATTTAAATAATTCATACACTTTTATAATAAATTAAGATTTTTTAAACATTTTAAGAGCTAAAATGCGCTTTCCAAAATACAGGACCTATCAACAATTTATATACCAAAATTTTATTTACAGGAGCTATTTAAGCTGATATTATTGGAATTATAAACCTTAATTAACACAGCAACAATAATTTAAACAACTGTTTAAAAAAAATATTTTTTTACTATTTTTTTCTTGAGCTCAAAGAAAACTATTTTAACTGTATCACATTTTTTATAAGACAGTTTCCACTTACATAAATTTAAGACTGCCCGACTTCCCGGTGAACAATAACAAGATCCAGCCGGATTATTTTTCTGGGCAACTGGATTCAATCAACAATTGAATATTTAGAAAATTAAAAAGGTGTGCCAGTAAGCACACCTTTTCTAACGGTTATTTTTTTTACCCATCAACTCTCTAGTCTTCTGGAAATTCTATAATTTTTCCACCATTGAAAAACATTATATAGCATACTGCTCCTGTTGTCAATAATAAAAGGAGGCTCCAAAAGGCAATTTTATACCCATTCAGTTTCGTTTTCCTATGTTCTTCGCTATTTCTTCTGCTAAAGTCTTCAGGGATTCTACCTAAAGCCGGTTTTAGATTTCCCGGATGACCAGGCAACAGTGCATTTACCGAGCTGATAGTCCCGATATCCCTGCTGAGTCTGATCTTATCTGCAAATATCTTTCTGCTTTCCAGATGCTGTTTTCGGATGAATTCTACTTTTCCGTCTGACTTTAAATTTTTAACCAGATCATCTATTTTCGCAGCATATTGATCAAATTCCTGATTGATGGTTACGATACCTCCTTTTGATTCAGTGATTTTTTTTTCGTTTTCCTGATGTTTTCTTTCGTTTTGAGCAATCTGTTTTTCAAGATCGTTAATGATGGCTTTCCTGTCTTCTTTCAGGTTTTCTTTCTCCTGTTCCAGTTCCTGTATACAGCTGTTTATGAGCTTTGATTTTTCCTCATCCGACTTTTGAATTTCACGGTCAAATCCTTTTCCATCTACAATTTTAAAAATCCCTTTCTGCTGGACAAATTCAGCAACTTCACGATTTTCAGTGAAATAGATCATATCATATGTACTCAAAAGCCCTGCTGTCCTGCTCAATAAAGACTGAAGCTGGGTAGAGCTCTTCTCCATATAAACCATCAGGTAATTGCCGGATTGTGCAGTACCGGGGATTTCTACCTGACGGAGATTCAGATTGATTTTATCAAAGTCCTTTGGCTTATCAATAGAAAATTTATCGGAATGATTAATGGCAATAGTGCCGTCCGCAACATTACGATCTTCAAGATGTTGATGGAATTCATCCAAAACATCAATGACAAGACCTTCAGGAGCTATCTTATCCACAAAAATAAGGCTCGATCCTATAAATGTACCGCCACGCTGTGAGTTCTGTTCTTTTGCAAAAGTGTAAACAGTGTAAGAAATCAGAGATGAACTGCCTGCCGGCTCTATCCGCATGCCATAAACCCTGCTACCGGGGAAAAGCTTAATAGCATCTGTTTTTAAATCAAATGTTCTGATATTTTTAGCTATTTCCGCATTACCTCCCAGGAAATAAGACTGCCTGAAACCGTTCGGGTTCCCAAAAGTCCCGAACGCAGAAAAAAAGTAAGTACTGCCCATCAGTTGGTAAAGCTAAATTTTAAACGTTCCCAAAATGTTCCTTCATAATCCAGATCGTAACCGGTAATGCTTCTGTACAACCATTTGGACAGAACTTCCGCTGTAGACAGATTGAGCAGATTCACCCGCTCCTGCCCTATTGAATTCTGGACGCTCCCGATGGTATAATAGGATTTGCTCAGTCCATAGGTATTAATTCTTTGTGAAGTCATTGGCAGGCGATCGGTAATAAAGCCTTCCAGCTCTTCGGCACTTTCTACATCCATCCTTCCCGATTTGTCCCATTTGGAAATCACCAGTACGGCATTTACAGATTTCAGGTTCTTCCCTTTTCTTTCCAGCTCATCCAGAAATTCGTTGATCAGGCTATCTTCTTTATGGGCAGAATCGTAGCTGGTAACAATAATAAAGGTAAGCGGCACATTGGCGTTCAGAAAAGATTCTATACTGCTGTGGTAGCTTCCGCCTCTTCTGATCTCATTATGATTTTCCCCTGAGGTCTCCAGAAAAGTAAGGTCAATAGGAACCACTTTTTTTGACTTATTGTTAGGTTCGAAAACCAGATCCAGGCGGGTTACCTGATCTCTTGTTGATCTGCCCGGTAAAATTCCCTGTCTTATGTTTTCAAAAAAATCAGACAGCAGTACGTTGGCCTCTTTACTGTTGGGCGTTCCAAGTTTTGGTCTCAGTACCCCTGCATGAGATTTCAGATAATAAAGCATAGAGGATAAAATCACAGATTTTCCTGAATCTGCTGTTCCGAAAAAGAATACAAAGTTGCTTTCCTTATTTTTAATATCGTTGGAAATGGTTCTGGCAATGGGAACGAAATCATCCTGTATCTGCTGGTCATGATCAAATGACAGAGGCCTCAGCATTTCTTCCGCTTCCTGATCAAAAGAAAGGGGTTTAAATTTCTCGTTAAAATTTTCCATGGTTTAATTATTAGGAATTAAGGTATTTCCGCTTCTTTTATTATTGAAAACACTTCCCCGGTTGTTTCGGTTGTTATCGGGACTTGTAACCAGCAAGATGATAATCACAATGACAAAGTCCAGCAAAATACACCCTGCAAGCACTACAAACTGGTACATCCCAAAGTGTTTGATGGCATGTTCAAATGCAAAACCAATTTTTCCTACTTCCTGAGTCTGGGAAACGAGAGGCTCAAAATGAATTTTCTCATTGCCCAAAACAGTTTGTGCCCGGCTGCCCAATTTGTTATACTCGGCAAGGGATTCATCGATAACGCCCTGTGACAGGTCATCTTTTTCTTTTTTAGATAAAAGAAGCAAATCCTGAATATTTTTATTCCATTTTAAAGAAGCATTATTCAGGTCTGTCTTCAATGCTCTTTCTTCAGGAGACAGATCAGAGATCATATTATCGATCTGATGCCCCATTCTTTCGGAGAGATCTTCATAATCATTTCCAACGGGAGTAAGCAGATCCACTTTCTGGCCTGTCAGTTTTTCAATATCCCTGATTAATGACTGGGCGCGGGTTCCTATTCCTTTGTTTCCGGGATCTTTGATCTGTTCCATCAGCTGCTTTTTCTTGATCTCGATATTTTGGGTGGTGATTTTATTGTATTTATAGCTCAGCTTGGATTCTACATCGTTTTCGAGAGCCATAAAGCTTTTATTGATATCCCGTAGTTCATCGGTATAAATATCTGTTTTCATAAATCTGGTATACAGCGCATTAAAATTGGCAATGAAACAAAAAGAGGCGATAAATACATAGATTCCGACAAGGCTTCCGGTAGGTTTTCCTTCAAGCTTGGCATTCCGAAGCATCCAGCACAGGAACAAAAGTAAAAGGGATAATACCAGGGCAATAACAAATGATGCAGGGCCGAAGATCTGCTGGAGCCCTAGCCATGTCTGATAAAAGCTTACGCTGATGAGCAGCAGGGCAAGGATTCCCAAAAACAGGTCTGCAGGAGTTATTTTCTTATTCATAATTATTGAGTTTGTTTGTTTTCGTTTTATAGGTCCAAAACTACAAACACCCCTGAAAGAAAAATTACGGAAAACCGTAAACAGAATTTTATCAATTTAAAACGAATTGGTGGTAAATAATTTGAAATCTCTGTACCGAAAAGGGTTTCGGAATAATTAGATCAAACAAATAAAGTATATAGATATTAAAAATAATTCAAAAACACTCCCTTTATCATTGATTTTAAACCAATTACTATCATTTCAAAATCACTTTATCGTGATTAAAATGCATTTTTAACGCAAATATTTCATACTTTAGTGATAACTAAAACCATTAAATTCAAAATTTATGAAAACATCATTATTATCCATGAAAAATGGACTGGCTACTGCTATGGTCCTTTTAACAGGTATTGCAAGTGCCCAGCAGTGGGATATCAATGGAAATGCGGGTATCACCCCGGCCAATTATGCAGGAACAGTGGACCCAATCGCTTTTTATCTGAGAACCAATGGAGCTTCAGCTAATCCAGGACAGGCTATTCTTAACGAAGCCGGTTCGTTTATTGTAGATGCTGTAAATAATTCCAATGTCGCCAAAGTAAAAGGAAGCATTGTTGTCGGAAGCTCCAACATTCTTGGAAGTGGTACCGGAAGTTCTCTGGTTGCCGGCTGGCAAAATGACCTGGCTAATGGCGGAGGTGCCAATATCATTGGTGGACAGGCCAACGCCGTTCTGAATGGAGCAAGCAAATCTGTAGCTCTGGGCTGGAAAAACATCATCAGAAACCATAACCAGTTTGCATTGGGAGTAGGTATTGATCTTAAAGATGTTTATTCCGGCGGATTCGGAATTGATCTTGCCGCTACAGGAAACCGTTCTTTTGTGATAGGCTCCGGGACGGGAGGTGCAAAACTAACGAACAATATTCCATTATCAATTATGTTCGGGTTATCGACTACATCCACGATGCTGATCAAAGATAAAAGTGTCGGTATTCTTACGCTCACTCCTACCGCCAATTTTCATACGGTAGGAACCGTAAGGCATGAAAATCTGCCTACAGGAAGCGGCCGTGCCCTGGTAGTAGATCCAAACGGAAATGTAATGGTTTCCAATACCGCCCTTAACAGAATAGCATCTTCTGATGAAACCATCCTGAAGCTGGAAGACCGCATTAAAAATCTTGAAAATACGGTAGAAGAGCTGAAGCAACTGTTACTGAATAAAGGTGTTTCATCAACCGATATATCGTCAGCTGATGTAGCCAAACTAGCTCAGAATGTTCCCAATCCCACCAAAAACGGAACCAACATCAGCTATTACCTGCCGGAAAATACAAAAACAGCATCTATTGAGGTCTACAATATCTCCGGGCAACTGGTAAGATCTTTCCCGCTCCGCGAAAAAGGGAATGGATCGGTTACGGTTTCAAGTTCGGATCTTCCATCCGGTACGTATGTGTATACCATGATAGCAGACGGAAAGATTACAGGTTCTAAAAAAATGATTATGGAGGATTAAATGCTTGATATATTATTTTCAAAAAAATGAGCAATGGAGATTTCCATTGCTCGTTTTTTTCTTTGATCAGAAATAATCTATCAGATAAAAACAGATTCCTGCTTTTCATAAAATAAAATTTCATGCTTTTCATCATCTGATAAAAGTAATCCCGGAATTTTTTTCTCAAGAAATACCAACAAACCCATTCCCCTTTCAAAAATTTCCTTTTTTGTCCAGTATTTATTCCTACTGATATCAATTTCATTATAGGAACCGGTAGTAAATCTATCTTGTTTAACCTCCCATGAAAGATTTCCCAGAGAGGAATTTTTTCCATTTTTCAAAATGGTAAGGTTACCAAGAGAATTAAGAAATACTTTTTCTGCAAAATATTTTTCATCTTCACTGTCAAAGCAATTGCTTACCTCCTTTACCTGATCCAGCCAATAGGTTGAATATTGCTGTGGAATGATATGCTCGATTGTTGTCACATCATAATCAGACCAGGACACTTTATCGTTTGTTTCTTTAAATCTAAGTTTTAATTCTTCTTCATATTCAAAGAGATAGTATTTTAAAATACCCCATCTGTGAAAACCTTTTGCTCCTTTTACATAAGTATACAAAGACTTGAATGCATTTACAATATTCTGGTTTAGAATTTCACTATTTAAATAATCAGACATTTCTGTGCGAACTTCTAGCAATACTTCATTGAAATCATCATTTTCAGAATATAATTTTCTTGCCCAGCTTGCTGTATTCCTTTCATCCATAATCCAAATTCCAGGAACTCTGTTTCTAAATAATATCTTTTCCAGATCATCCAAAATCTGCAGAAGTATATCCTTATCTTTAATTTTGTATAAGAGAGTAGCAATAAATATTTTAATTTCCTTACTTCTGTTTAAAGTCAGAATCTTATTAATGATCGGGAATGAAGATTTATGAAGCTCATACCAGATCGGAGCGAGATCCGAAAGCTGAAAAATATAATCACTTATCTTTTTGTGGGAAACCTTAGCTTCTTTAGCATCAGACTCATCAAGATCATATTTTTCGGATTTATTACAAAACATTTTAAAGATTTTTTCTTCAGCTAACTTTTCAGAAAAAACAGAATCTTTCGGCCTGCGATACAATGATAAATGCGCTGACAAAAACTCATCTTCATCTAAATAATTATTAGAATCCTTTGCTAAAGAATTATATATTTTTCCCCAGGCAGTATTGATATCTTTCCTAAGTTTATTTCTATCTTCATGGGGTTGCACTAATTTTTCATTCAGATAGATCAGTCTGTTTTTTAACTTCTCTAAAATAGTTAGTGGTTTCCCTCTGTTATTCATTGTTTCAAAGACTGCCTGGACATCTAAGTCTTTTTCAATTTTACGGATATCGAATAATAAAGACGTTGTTATTTTTCTGAAAACAAGATCCCTCTCACTGTAGGTCAGATTTTTAATTTTATCTTCGAAAAATTGTTTAGCAAAAAGTAAATTTTTTGCATATAAATTAATAATAGAATTATCTAATAGTTCAGACTTATCTTCAAAAATATTCTGATATAAAAATTTGTAATTTTTATCACTATCCTGATACCCAAATTTATATACTTTACTATGACCTGACTGGTTGATTTGATAAAGAAATTTCTCAATCCATGTTTCTTTTCTTTTATCTGCATACCCTGTTTCTGACGATTGTATCAATACAAAAAGTAAAATATTCAAAGTCGTCAGCCTTTGCTGACCATCAACAACATAAAAAAAATCATCACTGATCCACTTTTCTGAATCAAGCGCTTTTGTTCTTTCCAAAAAAATAGTTCCTACATAATGTTTTTTAAGTTCACCATCCACTTCCTGAATCTCATCTACATCATCCCATAATTCGTTTAATTGTTTTTCATTCCATGAGTAACCTCTTTGGTAATCCGGTATTCTAAAGAATCCTTCAGAAAATACTCTGTTTAAATTTATTGCTTCCATAGTTATTATATCGGGTTCTATCCATTCACTGCTATCAACTGGCAGCCAGCAAGTATAAGAAAAATCTTTAGTTTTCAATTACGGGAAAACGTAATTTCTCAACAAAGCAACACATAAAGCATATTTATCCTTTGTAATTTCCATGAAAGCTTAAATAGTATCTGCCTTTCGCAAGTAGTAACTCGCTGTTACAACCCCTTTTTCCCTTCCATCCAATACGCCTGCGACCTGATACACTTAGCATCCACCCCCTTTGTTTTAAGGAATTTTATGACTACAGACATCGTATTTCCATTTCCGGTAAGGTAGAAAACCGCTTCGTTATGGTGAACGGCTTGTTTTTCTTCCTTCAAAAAGTCGTTTAAAGCTTCTATAATGTTCTGTATATCATTTTTAGGAGCATGATAACCGTATAATCCAAGCTTTTTCAGGGCTGAAGATTCTTCCAGTTCGTGAAGGCAGGCAAATGAGCCTCCCGTTTCCTCCGCTACCTCTTTGATGGCCAGAGAACTCCCAAGCGAAGTTTCGTCACCCATTGAAAAATGAATTTCTGCATTGGGCTCAAAAAAACGTTTACCTCTGGGCAGTAAAATTTTGGTAACATCACCTTCTGAAAGATGATGAGCAAAACGACTTCCAACAGAATCGGTATTATGGAGATGAAACAACACATCGAAAGTTCCTTCTTGCCTGTTGAAATTGAAAGGTGAATAATTACGGTAATCCCTTTCGTTGACTCTTATTCCAATGGCATAAGCAGGTTCAAAAGAGACATCTCCCAGGTCGGAAGCAAAACGGATAAGCCGAAGATCTTTTGAAATATTTCCGGCATGTACAACAGCACACTCTTTAAATTTCGAGGACATGACATTTTCTAAAGTATCATTGATCCATTTTGGTAAGCTTGGCATAAAAAATTTTAATGCAAAGGAAGCTTCAAAATGAGAATGAACCGATAGCTGTTTCAGGGAATTAATTGGACAATCCGCGGATTATCCTTTATTTCTTTTTTTGTCCCGGAATTCTGACGGCGGGCATCCTTCAGCTTTGGAAAATAAACGGGAAAAATAAGCATAATCACTATACCCAAGATTATAAGAAATTTCTTTTACCGATAGTTGAGTAAAAGATAAAAGCCTTTTGGCTTCAATTAAAACTTCCTGATGAATCCAGTACTGTGCAGATCTTCCTGTAACTTCCCGGATGACATCAGTAAGATAGCCGCGGGAAATATTCAAAGCTGCAGCGTAAGATGATGGACTTTTCATGGTTTTAAAGTCTTTCCTTACGAGTACCCTGAATTTTCTTGCCAACTGAACCGTCCGGCTTTCACCGGATATCCCGGAATTTTTTTCAGCTGAAAAAATCATTGCATACATACCTGTAAAAGCATTTATTAAAGAACGGATGACCAAAAAACCTTCTTTAGTTCCCAGCATTTCTTCCGTACAGGTTGTCTGAAGCATTCCGGCACATGCACTGAGCTTCTCAGTCCAGTTTTTGTCAATAGAAATAGGCTGAATATCCACGAGGGTTTCCTCAAAAACCGATCTTACGGAATCCGGAAGCAATTCTGCTTTCACGGCAATAAACCATCCGGTGACGTTGTCCATAAGAATACCTTCGTGAACTTGTCCCGGTAGCAGAAAGAAAACAGCTTTATCATGTGCTTCTATCATCTTAAAATCAACCATCATTTTGGCCCGTCCACTTTCCAAAAACGTAAAAATATAGTGACTGTCACGGTGAATCCCTTTATCAAACAGATTATCCTCCGTGCTGATGGTCCGCTTTTCAATTCTTTCGACCAAAATGCCATGTCGGGTAATGCCGCTTAAATCATATGTAGGAATAGTCTGCTTCATTACTTGATTTGAGGTTATTTAGCTTTTGAAAAGGCCATTTTTACAGCTAAAAACATTAGAACACTTGCCATAAACCACTTCTGAACCTTCACCCAAAAAGGATTTTCTGCAAAAAATGCAGCAACCCTTGCTGCCGCCAGTACGATGATAAAGTTGATGCTGAAGCTCACAAAAACCTGGATCACTCCCAGTTCCAGGCTCTGAGTCAGTATCGAGCCATATTCAGGTTTAATAAACTGCGGGAAAAAAGACAGGTAAAATACGGCCACTTTCGGATTCAGTACATTTGTCAGAAAGCCAACTGTGAAAAGCTTTCTGGGACTGTCATGGGAACCATTTTTATCTACTTCAAATATATTCTTGCTTTTAGGTTTAACTGCCTGATATGCCAGATACAAAAGATAAACTGTTCCGAGTGTTTTTAATACAGTATAAGCGAGCGGGACAGCCAGCAATACTGCCGTAAGTCCGAATGATACCATAATGATGTGAAAAAGAAAACCGCAAACTATTCCGGCCAGCGAAATCATTCCTGATTTTTTACCCTGTGTTATCGATTTGGAAATCAGATAAATCATGTTCGGACCAGGGCTTATCACCAATACCAGTGCAGCAAGGACAAAAAATAAGAGTTCGTGGAATGGAATCATCTTGTAATCATTTAGTTAAAAATATCTTTTGGAAGCCATTTTTTCGGCTGTAAAGAAAATTACCGACAAATATAGATGTTTCCTATGATTAGTAGGTTTGGTTCCCGATCGATTTTCTCTCATTAAATAATTATTAAAGCTCAATTATTTAATTAACAATAAGATTACAAATAATATAAGGAGGATACAGCTATTTTACTATTTTTGTATTCCCGGAAGAGGGATTTTTCTTTCTTCAAAATAATTACACCCAACTATAAACCAGAAAACGAAATGCAGCTTATTAAATCAACAAGAAAAGTACCTGTGACCAAAATGATGAGGATTCATAAATATCTTTCTGCTGTTAAAAATTTATGCTAAAAATTTTCTTCCGGTTATTTATCTTAGGCAGCTATACCATATTTTTTTTATGCACATCATAATATAGGCGGCTTTTTCCCGTTTGAAAGTAAACTATTAATCATTTTACCTAACAATAAAAGTTTCACCAGCCTAATTTTCTTGGTTCTTCTGATCGGCTTTTTTATTCAATCAACTTAACCATACTATTTGATAGATTTCTACTCCATTAAAATTTAAACTCAATGCAAAAATTGTTTTTTAAAGCTTCCGTCACGGCCGCCGCACTCTGTTTCGGTTCTCTGGCTTTGGCGCAGCAAAAATACTCAGTAAGCGGTACTGTGAAAGATAACACGAATGGCGAATTACTGATCGGAGTTACTGTAAAAGTCAGTGAAGATCCTACGATTTCGGTGGTTGCCAACGAATACGGCTTTTACTCGCTGTCGCTTCCTGAGGGAAATTATACATTGATCGTTTCTTATCCGGGGTACCGCGATTTTGAGCAGGCTATCAAAGTTGAGCAAAATACGAAGATCGACCTTCCACTCAACCAGGAAGATCAGAAAGTAGGAAATATTGATGAAGTAGTTATTTCAGGGGTAAAAAAGAATAAGAATCTTACCACGGCCCAAATGGGAACGGAAACTCTAAGCATCAAAAATATTGAAAAACTTCCGGTTTTATTCGGGGAAAAGGATGTGATGAAAACAATACAGCTTTTGCCGGGAATTAAAAGCAACGGGGAAGGAAGCAGCGGGTTCAGTGTGAGAGGGGGTGCCACAGACCAAAACCTGATTTTATTGGACGAAGCTCCTGTTTATAATGCGTCGCATCTCCTTGGTTTTTTCAGTACGTTCAACAGTGATGCTCTGAAGGATGCGAGTATTATTAAAGGGAACAGCCCTGCCCAGTATGGGGGACGCCTTTCTTCGGTAATGGATGTCAAGATGAAGGATGGGAATAATAAGAGCTACAATGTAAATGGTGGAATCGGGCTGATCAGCAGCAGGCTGAGCGTGGAAGGCCCTATCCAGAAGGAGAAATCCTCATTTATTGTTTCCGGAAGAAGAACGTATGCCGACCTGTTTCTGAAGACAACGGACGATTTTAAAGACAGTAAGCTGTATTTCTATGATCTTAATTTAAAAGCGAATTATCAGATCAATGACAACAACCGTCTTTATTTATCCGGTTATTTTGGCAGAGATGTTTTGGGACTGGGTGATACTTTTTCTACAGACTGGGGAAATACAACGGCAACCCTGCGATGGAACAGCATTATCAACAGCAAACTGTTCTCCAATACTTCGTTTATTTACAGTAACTATAATTATAAAATCAGTCTTCAGAGCAATGACAACACTTTTGGTCTGGATTCGCAGATCGAAGACTGGAATCTTAAGCAGGATTTTACATGGTTTGCGGGAAATAAGCATTCTGTACGTTTCGGACTGCAGTCTATTTACCACACCATTACTCCGAGCAGTGCCTCCGGAACCAGTGTAAGCAGCTTCCCTAGAAATCCAAGAAAATCGTGGGAGAATGCTTTATATATGAATGATGATTTTAAAGTAAATAATAAGCTTACCGTGAATTATGGTTTAAGGCTTTCTACCTTCAGTGTGTTGGGTGGAGACACCTATAATACATACGAAAACGGCGTTATTACAGACACAAGATTTTTGGAAAAGGGGAAATTCGGGAAAACATATGTTAATCTGGAGCCCAGGATCACTGCCAATTACCTAATCAATGAAGTCAGCAGCGTAAAAGCAGGATATTCTCGTAATACACAGAATCTGCACCTTCTGAGCAATAGCAGCAGCGGAAATCCTACAGATCAGTGGATCGGGAGCAGCTACAGTGTAAAGCCGGAAATAGCAGACCAGATCAGTGCCGGATACAGCAGGAATTTCAACAACAATAATTATGAACTGAACGCTGAAATTTACTATAAGTCCATGCAGAACCAGATTGACTTTAAAAATGGAGCGCAGATCGCCTTTGATACAGCAGCAGATGTAGAAAGTGAACTGTTGTATGGTAAAGGAAGAGCTTATGGTTTTGAACTTATCGCCAAAAAGAAAAACGGAAGGCTGACCGGATGGATTTCTTATACTTTGTCTAAAACCGAGAGAAAAATAAACGGTATCAACAATAATGAATGGTATAATGCCAGAATGGACAAAACTCATGATCTTTCAATTGTAGCCACTTATGAACTGAATAAGAAATGGTCACTATCCGGATTATTCCTTTATAGTACCGGAAATGCCGTAACCTTTCCTACCGGCAAATACGAGCTGAACGGGCAGACCATATTCCAGTACAGCAGCAGAAATGCCGACCGTATGCCTGCCTACCACAGAATGGATTTGAGCGCAACCTACGAACCGGAATCTACCAAACGCTTCAAAGGTTCATGGTCATTCGGCATCTATAATCTCTACGGCCGCGAAAATGCCTATACAATTACGTTTGAAGACAATCCGAATAACCCCGGAACGACCCGCGCCATGCAGACTTCATTATTTCGCTGGGTTCCTAACATCACTTATAATTTCAAATTTTAGATCATGAAGAATATTATTTTTATCATATTATCGCTGTTTGTAGTCACTTCCTGTGAAAAAGAGATCGATCTGGATCTAGAAGACAAAAGCGGAACCATTGTCATAGAAGGTAATGTAACCAACCAACCCGGCCCTTATACTGTAAGGATAACTAAATCTGTGGCTTTTACACAAAATAATCAGTATCCTGCGGTTACCGGAGCCCAGGTTATTTTAAGTGACAATACAGGTCAGGCTGAAACATTACAGTACATCGGTGACGGAAAGTACATAACAACGGCTTTTACGGGAGTAACGGGCCGTACCTATACCCTGAAAATACAGGCTGAAGGACAGCAGTATACCGCTCAGAGTACAATGCCCGAGGCTGTAAGTTTTGACGGTCTTACACAGGATTCTTTCACATTCGGGGGTGAGACGACCTATACTCTTTTACCCGTTTTTACTGATCCGCCAGCATTGGGAAACCGTTATCTTTTCAACTTTACCATTAACAATATGACTAAAAAGGTCTTTGAGGTATTTTCAGACAATGTAAATAACGGATTGGTGAACCAAAGACCATTAATTCTCCCTAATGAAGATGATAAGGATGATCCCACCGACCATAAAGTTGCTCCCGGAGATACAGTTTATGTAGAGATGCAGTCTATTGATCATAATATTTTCACCTACTACTCTGCTCTTCTGCAGATTTCAGGAGACGGCGGGCCTGGCGGAGGCGTTACTCCTGCAAACCCTCCAAGCAATATCAATAATGGTGCTTTGGGATATTTCTCGGCACATACGGTACAGAAAAGAAATATTGTGATCCAGTAAATTGTAGTACACTATTTATAAAAAGCTATTCCAATCACCCGGAATAGCTTTTCTTTTTACCATTCCGTCAAAAATTCTTTGAGTTTTCATCCCTTCAAGAGGGAAAACACCACCGACAACGCACAACACATAAACAACTAATAAACAATACGTTAAATTCAATACGTATTTCTACTGAAGAGGATATTTGGTTATTTACACGCTAAAATTCATCTCTTTTTCTTCGTTCCTTTGAGTTGTTCAATAATAAAAAGAATTACAAAACAACCAAAAACAAAAACCCATGGAAACAATTCAAATTACACAGACTGAAGTAGGATTCAAAGATCCGTTCGAACGCGTTATTTTTTCTGAGAAAGCAGGAGGAGAATCTAAAGAATCTTATTCGATTGAAGTATCGGGCGAAGGACAGCTTACTGGATTATCTTATACTGTACCTCCGTTCACTCAGGGAAGAATCACGGCTTCTCTTCAGGTATCTGCCATGTCCAGCCAGGATGTGAAAAACCTAAATGACCTGGCTATGGGTATGCTGGATGCCAGTTATCAAGAGCAGGTAAAAGAGTATGAGAAAACTTCTGCCAGTGCCAATTTATCTGTCTGGACCTGGTTCTTCGGCGGTGGCGGGGCTTCTGCTTCTTATGAAAAAACCAAAGAAACCATGAAATCAAAGGGGCTTACAGAAGAGCAGATCACCAAATTAATGGATGCATTTCTTGAAAAAGCTAAACAGATGTCTACTGTAAATATTGACTTCTATGTTAATAATTCAGCCAATGATTATGCTGTTTCCGGAGATCTGTATCTGTATACTGTTTCAGGAACAATCAAAACTGAAAAAGGGACTGCCCAATACCGTATGCTGGCTGATCAGGCCTCTGCTGGCGGACCACCACCTGCTGGCGGCGGAGCTCCTTCTTCCGGAACCATCAAGCTGAACTAATATTAAGCTGGTGAGAAAATAATTCGGAACGGCTTTGCCGTTCCGAATTTTAACAAATTGATTATTAACTATTTTATTTATCAACTCCAAATAACAAAATCATGAAACTAAGTAAAGAAGACATAATCCTGCATGATAAAATGGCAGAAAAGCTGCCTGAACTTGTTGAAGAATATTTTAAAAGACCGGAAATAACCTCTTTGGGCGTTTCATTAAAGACTGTTAATGATAAATTAATCAACAGTCTCAGCTACACTTTCGGAGTAAAAAAGAAACTTCCTCTTTCACAGGTTAAAAATGCTATTCCTCCTACCCTTTTTGGATTTCCTACAGATATAGTTGAGTTTGAAATTCAGGACAATCACCTGGCTGCACCTGATATGGTGTCAGATGCAACCAGAAATGAAAAAACAGATCCATTGATCGGCGGAATCAGTATCTCAGCAAATGGAGAACTGATGCAGGGCGGAAAGGCAATTGCAGGCAACGGTACACTGGGAGTTATGGTGAATAAAAAAGGGGACAAAAATCCTTATATGATCACTTGCGCCCACGTAGTGGCGGGAACTACTACAAAGCTTGATTCTGATATATGCCAGCAGTCTAAATGGCAGACTACTTTAAACTACTGTCATGACTGTGCAGCACTGAAAGATTATTATAAAGAGAATGTATTCTTTGACAGAAATTCAGTGGTTATAGATGCCTGGCTGGACTGTGCTATTGCAAGAAAAGGATATTTCAGGGATGCTGATATAGGGAAAGTATATGGCGTAGGAAATACCATTACAGGATTTGGAGAGGTCAACGCTGCCCTGATTGGTGAAGAAGTCATGAAAAGTGGGATTACTACTGAAATTACAACAGGTACTATAACAAGTATTACAGAATCTCTAAAGGCTAAGAAATTAGACGGAAGCGAGGTTGTCGCCCATAATGTAGTAACAGTAAGGGGTGATGGCGGATATTTCTCAAGGTCAGGAGATTCCGGATCAGCAGTTTTTAAGACGAATGATTTCACAATGATCGGCGTTCTTTTTGGTTCCGGCGTTACAAACGGATTGGGTTTGGTTTCTCCGATCGATGCCGTTTTAAGCAAATGGCCCGATATTCAACTGTAAAAATATCCATTATTCTATTGTATTGGCTGGATGTAAAATACAAAGCAATACAGAGCTTTTCTGCATTAAGCCAATACTGTTTTATCAACAATCTATATGTCAGTTTGTATTAAAATATTTCTTAAGATCTGAAATACTTCCTATTTTAAGATCCTGAGCCTGTTTTCTGCGCATCATCAGGGCATAGGAATTATTAAAGCCAAGCGGCTTCAACCATTGAATTCCATACTGTTTCCGGAATTCAGAATCCACGTACTGGTAGGTTGCATCAGCACTTTGAGTCACTGTTTTAAGCGTTTCCGGTGTAGGTTTTAAAAGCACTAGAAGCCCGGTTCCTGTATATTCAGGGTAAAAATCGATGGCATTATTCACCAAAGCATCAAAACAGATTTTGGTTCCTCCCAGTCCGGTCTTTGTTTCCGCTTTATAATCGGTATAGCCTTCAATCAGCATTTTATATATTTCTGTGAGAATGTACTGTTCCCCAAAGATTTTTGAACCAATGCGCACCGTTCCGGAATTGCCTTTCCTTGAAGGTTTATAGAGTTTATTTTTAATTAAAAAATCCTTCGCAATCTTTTCCGGGGCCTGTTTCAGATAATCGGATTTATAATTCAGATCGGTCATAATGGAATCATTGAATTTACCAGCCAAAAGGTTCAGCGTTTTTTCCAGATCAGGAAATTTCTGCAGTGTTTTGGTTTTAATGACAGGAGCTGCAAAATAAGGCGGAAATATTTTTTTATCATCATTCAGAACATACAGGTCAAAGGCTTTGATCCTGCCGTCTGTAGAATATCCGCTGATGAGGTCCAGATCTTTTTCATAGGCTGCTTTGTACATAATGGCATCATTTACAACAGCAGGATTTACATTGAGCCCATACACAGAACGCAGGCCAAGGTCTCCATCCTGCCTTCCCATGAATTCGGGAGTAAAGCCAGCCTTAATTTTATTTCCTGAAACAGATTTGAACAGATAAACTGCTCCAACTAGGATTAATACAATGGGAACAATATATTTTAATTTCTGAAACAAACGGTATCCTGATTTTTGTACAACAGCAATACCCTGGTCCAGCAAAACCGCCAGTAATGCTGCCGGAATGGCTCCTGCAAGAATCATATTGGTGTTATTCAGAGAGATTCCCCCGAAAATAAATTCGCCCAGGCCTCCTGCAGCCACAAAAGAAGCTAAAGTAGCCACTCCAACATTGATAACGGCTGCTGTTCTTATCCCTGCAATGATAACGGGCATTGCCAGTGGAAGTTCCACTTTAAAAAGAAGTTGGCTCCTGTTCATTCCCATTGCCTTTGCAGCTTCGATAACGGTTGGATTAACGCCTGTGATTCCTGTATAGGTATTCCGAATAATGGGTAAAAGAGCGTAAATCAGCAATGCAACGATGGCAGGTTTAGCCCCGATTCCAAAAGCAGGAATCATGAAGCCAAGCAAGGCAATACTTGGAATAGTCTGCAGAATTCCGGCTGCGCCCAGAACAGGGCTGGACAGCTTTCTTTTCCTGGCAATCAGGATTCCTAAAGGGACACCGACGATAATGGCCAGAACCAGCGACAAAAAAGTAAGTCCCAGATGCTGTACAACCTGGGTGAGAAGTTTATCCTGCTGTTCTATAATAAACTGCCAAAGGCTTTGCTGTGTCATACAATCTGTAATTTTCTGTAATCATTAAATGCTTTGATCAGATTTTCATAATACGGAGTATTTTTATGATCCGAACTTAATTTTTGCAGGGCATTCCAAACGCTTGTATTTTCATTAAACCCTAATGCCTGGTATATGCTTTCCGAGGTCAGGAAAGCACCCGTATCTTTTAATGTTGCTATCTTATATTCCAGCAAAAGCCTGTTTTCAGCAAAAAAATCCGTGACAAAATCATTTTGGGGACGGTAAAGCATTTCTTTTGGTGTTCCGGTCTGAATAATTTTCCCTTTATCCATTAAACAAATCCGGTGACCCAGCTCAAAAGCTTCCTGCACATCATGGGTGACAAGGATGATCGTCTTATTTTTAAGCTCTTCCAGGGATTTAAATTCAGAATGAATATCAGCTTTGGTGATATTATCCAATGCCCCGAAAGGCTCATCCATCAGCAAAACAGGGGTATTGGCAATCAAAGCCCGGGCAATTCCCACTCTCTGCTGCTGGCCGCCACTGAGTTCATGGGGAAACCTCGAAAGTACGTCTTCGGAAAGATGAAGTTTGTGTAAAAGCTCAAAGGTCCTGTTTTGGATCTTTGTTTTATCCCATTTCAGGAGTTCGGGAACTACGGCAATGTTCTGTTTGATGGTATAATGGGGAAACAGACCGGAATGCTGCATCACAAAGCCTATTCCCATCCGGAGTTCTTCCGGTTTCTGATCGCGGATATTTTTGCCGTCAATAAAAATGTTTCCGGAATCTGCTTCTATCAGGCGGTTGATCATTTTAAGCGTTGTCGTTTTGCCACAACCGCTGGTTCCGAGAAGCACCAGAATTTCCTGATCATTGGCATGAAAGGAAATATGATCAACTGCCGGTTTTCCGTTAAAATTCTTTGAAACTGATTCTACTGTAATCATAGGTGCAAATTATCGGGCTAGCCTGATTCCTGTAAACTGCCATTTCAGGTTGGTCTGAAAGAAATTACGATAGGTATTCCTGCTGTGACCGGGAGGTGTGGCATCCGAAGCACCGCGCAAAACTGTTTGGTTAACCATGAACTTTCCGTTGTACTCTCCTACTGCTCCAGCCTCTTTTTTAAAACCGGGATAAGGCAGGTACGCGGAATTGGTCCATTCCCAGCGGCTTCCCCAATCGAAGTGTTCTGAAGCAACTTCCCATTCAGCTTCGGTAGGCAGGCGCATTCCTTTCCAGGATGCAAAGGCGGAGGCTTCATAAAAATTGATATGACAAACAGCTTCATTCAAATCTATTTCCTGTAAGCCGTTTAAGGTATAATTCATCCATTGACCGTCAATATAATGCCAGTACAGCGGAGATTGGGCGTTATTTTGCTTCACCCAGTCCCAGCCTTCGGCATGCCAGTGCCTGAAATCAGAATACCCTCCTGCATCTATAAATTCCAGATACTCCCTGTTGGTAACCAGCCGCCCTGCGATTTCAAAATCCTGAAGATATACTTTATGCCTGCCAAGCTCATTATCAAAACAAAAACCTTCTCCGTTAAAACCTATTTCATAAACACCTTCAGAAAACTTAATCATTTCAATGTTTCCAGGATTGGTTTTTGGCAAAATCATCTCAGATCGATAAGCCGGAAAAAGAGGATTATGCCCCAGAATGTATTTGATATCAGTAATTAAAAGTTCCTGATGCTGCTGTTCGTGGTTAAGACCCAATTCTAAAAGTGGTTCAACAGCTTCAGTCATAAACTGGCTTTGAAGAAAGATCTTCATATGCTCATCCACATATTTCCGGTACTTATAAATATCCGAAACGGAAGGCCTACTTAAATTTCCCCGGTCGGTACGGATCACTCTTGCCCCAATGGTCTCGTAATAGCTGTTAAAAACGAAGTTGTATTGAGGATCGAAAATTTGATAATCCGGAAAATTAGGTTCCAGGATAAATGTTTCAAAAAACCAGGTCGTGTGGCCGAGGTGCCATTTCGGAGGGCTTACATCAACGATGGGCTGTACCACGTAATCCTCTATTTCCAGGGGAGCACATATTTCTTCGGAATATTTTCGGATATCGGTATATTGTTTTACTAAATCTGATGTTGCTATGTTCGGAGTCATGTTGTTGAGTTTTAGTAATTACGTTATGATTGATTCTTATGTTTTTATTCCCGCCAATTAGGCAGATTGAGCAGATTCTTAATTATTTACTTTACTTCCCAGACGATGTCTACAAACCACTTTTTTGAATCTTTGATTTCTCCTACCCTTTTAAAATCTGATTTTCCTCTCAGCTCTTCTATTTTTTCTGCGGAAAATTTCTGTGAAACCTCCATGTCGATGAGCTCATTTTCTTCAAATGAGATATGGTCTTTCCCTATCGTTACCGTTTGATTCGGCAGGCTTACCAGAAAACTTCTGCAGGCTCCGCTTACAGGATCGTAGGTTTGATAATGCTGAAACTGTTCCAGGTCAAAGTTGGCATCGAGCTCCCTGTTGATACGGGTAAGCAGATTAAGGTTAAAAGCCGCAGTAATTCCGTTTTTATCGTTATAGGCATTTAAAATTGTATGGGGATTTTTTTTAAGATCGAAACCAATCAGCAGCTTATCTCCTGAAGCCAGGTTTTGGTTCAAATCATAAAGGAAATTTTCAGCTTCCACTATATCCATATTGCCGATATTGCTTCCCAGAAACAGGATCACCTTCTTCCTGTCTGATAATGAAGCGGCCTTTTGAAGCATTTCAAAGTACTCTCCTTCCAGGACAACTGTTTTCAGATCCGGTAGCTCCCCGCTTAGTTTTTCATTTAAAATGGAAAGAATATTACCGGAAATATCGATGGGCATATAGGTAAAATCGGTTTTCTTTTCAACGAGGTATTTGAGTAAAAAAGTAGATTTCATAGCATCTCCTGCTCCTAATTCTATCAGGTCAAAAGGTGCATTTTCCGGGATGATGAGGCTGGCGATAACTGCGGTTTTATTTTTGAAGATATCAAGTTCACATTGAGTAAGGTAGTATTCGGGCATGGCCATAATTTCCTGGAAAATGCGGTCGCCTGATTTATCATAAAAATATTTGGAAGATAACCTTTTCGGAATGCTTTTCAAGCCATTCAGGACATCGGAATGAAAACTGCCGGCATGACGGTCCTCAACCATTGCATGTGGTTTTAACTGTAAATTCATATGTTTTAATTTGTGTGGTTTTTAGTTCACTACAACTATCTTGCCGCTCCAACATTAAATTCCATAAAACACCCTTAGTTTCAGCTTAATAAATATATTAATTTTATATGTAGGATAAGAATTTAAAAATGCTATTCGCCCGATCGATATTAACTAACAGGGAGTTTTTTAACGCGAAGAATGATTGATGATTCTTCATATTTAAGAACAGGAAAGGTGGGATCAACTTTTGTTGACCTCATGAAGCGACTGTTTTATTGTTTAAAACTGCGAAAAAAGCAGATTTGTAATACTATAAATGCTTATTAATCTGGTGATTTTTGATCAGATTTGATTTTATTGATCAAAGGATTCGCGTACATGGCAAGAAAATACTCTCTGGAAACCGTATCGGAAGGGTCGATGCGCATTTCGAGCCTGCGTACAAACAGCTGTTTTTCCTGTTCGGTATATGCCGAAGCATAAGTATCGGTATTGTGGAGAAGATCATAAGCGATAAACTTGGTGGGCCAAAGTTTATAGTTCTGTATGATGGAATCGTCAATCATCTGGGCAATCGCCTGCAGCTGCTTATTTTTGTTTTCAAGATGCGCTACATCGTCCAGTTCTCTATCCAGTACGGTTCCCGCATGGATGTGGATTCTTTTCTTTTGCCCCAGTACCCCGCTCAGCATGGTCATAAAATCTTCATCCTTGCCTTTTATGTATTCCTCATCCCTATGCCTGGCCAGAAGCTGAGGCATTTTTAAGGAATCAGTAGGATCGTATTCGTAAGAGATGGATATGGGAACTATTTTGAGTGTTTTAAAATAATCCGTCAAAGAAAGATCGCCCGCAACCATCGCCAGCATCTTTAAAACGCCTTGCTGGGTAGCATCGTTTCCGTCTTTGGTACGGCCTTCCCGCTGGGCAATCCACACGGAACGTTTTTCAACATGTAAAAGCTGCTCAATATATTCAGACATGGTCTGGGAACTTTTCAGCTGCTCACGGATCGAAAGCCCTCTCTGAACCAGAAAGTTACGGTTCAGCTTGGCCAGTACGTGTAAAAATGTTTTCTGAACCAGGTTATCACCAATTGCGGAAGAGGTCATGATAAACTCTTTTTCAAGCAGCACCAGATTCAGCAGCGAAGTATCCAAAACAATGTCCCTGTGGTTGGAAACGAAAAGATAAGGCGTGTTCTGATCAAGTTTTTCAAATCCCGAAGTCGTTAAACCTTCAGAACTCTTCGCCAGGATCTGACGAATCGTGTGGGCAATGAATTGGTGCTGGAAATCGCTTATCGAATGAATATTTTTAAACTGTTCCCTCCAGACCTGCTTATCAACATCCGGAAAGGTGAACCCCATCAGTGCCGTCATCATAGGATCACGGGCGATTCCCCGCAATGCTTCATTTACTTCATGATCATAAAAAGGCCTGATTTCATCGAACTTCGACATGGAATGATTTAAAATTAATACTATTTTGCAAAAGAACAAAAATTTATCGAGGGGACATTACAATGTTTGTTAAAGTATTATGATTGACGTTTAAGTTTAGAGGAATGCCCCGTTCTGATCGTGGTAGCCCATTTTTATCGGCCTAGGAAGCTGTAGCGCTAAAAAAAATAAAAATTGATCCGTTAAAAAAACATTTATGTTTCGACGATTCCTTAAAAAATAGATAAGCAGAGAGTCAAATTCCCACTGTTTGAGTGCGGACCAAACATTGAACCGAAGAAGAAACATTCAATCCGCACGAGTTTTGGGAATTTTAGGAGCAAATTTTATTTTTAGCGAAAGATTCCAAGCCTTGAATTTTTGGTTCCTTTTGTTTCAAGACAAAAGAACAATTGAAAAAAATAATCAATTATTTTACCTTTTCCAGCAGATACAGCTTAGCACCGGAAAAAGCCAGTTTAGGCATCAGGTTTCCTTCCAACACCATTGTTTTATTATTCACATCAATCACGGAAATGTAATTGTTGGAATTGTATTCTATATAGTTTTCTTTTTCTTTTGTAACCGGATTCTTTCCAAATTCCATAGAATATTTTACCCAGTCTTCATCGCCGGAACTGCAGTGTACGGGCTTGAATTTGGATTTTTTAGCCTTGAAAACAATCTGGTCGTAGCTGTCCGTACACTCGGAAGTGAATGAGCTTTCCGGATTCTGATCGTTTGAAAATTCTTCAAAAGAGCCTTTGTAAACTCCTACCACTTTCCAAGTTCCGTCTACACGGTCTTCATCTATTTTCCCTTTGGCTTTGCTCACGGCCCAGCTGATCCCGTTTACGGTTCCTTTTACAGCTTTGTAGCCTACTTTGGCAACTCCTGTCACTACTTTGGTTGCAGTTCTTACCACACAGGAATTTAGAATAAGAACGGCTGAAAGGAGGAATATTACTTTTTTCATTTGTCAGTTTTTTTATCGTAGCGAAGATAGGGTTTTTGAAAAATATCTTTTGAAAATTAGTAGCAAGAATAACATACGATACAGTTAAAATAGGCCTGACTCATCTTAGTCAGGCCTATTATTCATACTTTAAACCACGTAAATTACCCGTATAAAGCACATCAATTCTTTATTTTTTTATAAACTGAACAGCTTTTGAATGCTCAAGTTTCAGCCAATAGCTTCCTTTGCTGAGATCCTGAACCTTAATCCCTTTTCCTGCTATGTAAGAACCTGCCTTAACTTTTTGTCCGGCAGCATTATAAATAACAAAATCCTCATTTTTCACACTTGAAAGGTAAAGAATGTCTGTGACAGGATTTGGAAATAATTTCATTTGCGGGGTCAGGACTACAGACTCGGTGCTTAAGAAATTCATATTATAGTTTACCTTCATATTAAAGAGATCACCATACGTATTCTTCTGAACTGTAAGAATGAAGCCATCGTCTCCATTCAAAAAAACATCTGCAACAGAACTGATATTGGCAGGAACTTTAAACAAGCCACCCGTCCCAAAGGATGCATCACTAACTCCGTTGGTATTATATTTTAATATTGTTGCTGCATATTCAACCGGTGAATCACTTTTGTAATAAGAAGAAAAAATATACACATGATGATCTATTTCCATAATTCTATGCGGAATGTGCACACTCCATTGTCCGAATCCAGATTCCACTTTCCCACCATTTCCAAACGATGTATCTATTGCTCCCGAGCGCAGGTATCTGGAACCTCTTACATAACTATTTGCAGAACTCACATCCACATAATTTGCGGTCAGGATCTTACCGTCTTCCTGGATATTATAGTCATAAATAGTAATATCTCTTGGGACATAAACATAGCCATTATCTCCGAAACTGGCATCGGGTATTCCATTTAAAAAATGACAGGTCCACACATCTGTCTGTGTATAGTTCCCACTATTATTATAATAGAACGACGTGGCAAAGTTGTATATTTTACCATTCTTAATTCTGGTTTGTTTCAGGGTTTGAAATTTATAATCGCGGTCTATCAATATTGAGCTGAAACCATTATTCCCGAAGCTGGTATCGATCGTCCCGTTGGGCAAAATTTTGCAAAGTTTGGTATACGTTTTTGAAGGATTACCAACGGTTGTACTATAAACAACAAAAATTTGATTAGCCTCATCCTTCATTAAATTCCCGTAGGTCAATGTAGTCGGTGTAAAAAGAAAATCAGCAAGCTTAAAACCATTATCTCCGAAAGAAGTATCAATGCTTCCATTTCCTGTAATCTTAACAAGATAAGCTTTCATATTGGCAGAGCAGGAAAGGATAATGGAGTTATCATCCAGCGTCACAGAACCTTGCACTGTAATTTGTCCCGGATTGTTTGGATAAGCTGGAATACTTAAAAGTCCATTGGTTCCAAAAGTTGTGTCCGGTGTTCCATCGTAATTATATTTGGTAATAAAATATGTTTTGGAGGTAAAAGAGCCGGTATCGTAGTAGCCAATATTGACTGTTTTCTGATCAGCAGTATAGAAGGTTTTCATGTTATATTCCCTGTTTTGAGTAGGGGGAATATTGACAAAAAGTTTTCCACTTGTTCCATAATTGGCATCAACCACCTGGCCGGAAACAGAAACAAAACTTAAAAAGAAAAAGAATATAAGTTTTCTCATAATCAGGTTATTATTTTTTGGGCAAAAATAGTTTTTTTTCGCTAAAGTTGAATAACCTGTTCATTAGGGTACAAAGAAAGAAGGCGATACTCAGTAAGGACAGCAAAATTTGTAATCTGTGATTTGTATTAGTGGAAATTTATCCTCAATAAAACAGAAAATTGGTGGCAGAATTTCAAACAAAGCAAGATGATGAAAAAATTCTGTTACACTATGCCTCAACCTCTTGTAGAGTCAATACCGTTACCCTCCTACACATCCACTTCCTCAGCCTCCACACCGGCACATACACAAAAACCACAGACAACATCCCCGCCAGCACCCCAACAAGCACCGCCATCGCCGTAGCATCCAGCTTATAATCTTTTGAGAAATTGTACTGTCCTATAAAGAGCAGGGAGAATACTAATGAACCTGTGATCAGGCCGTGTAAGATGCTTAGTTTGGTCATTAATTTTTTAATATTCAGCTGTTCGTCTACTGTAAACTCTATAGCTTCCTGGCTGGCGGCATCGGTTACCCTTTTGATGATATCAATGGTAAGCACTACGGGAAGGAAGATGGCCATTGGCAGGGTAAGGCGGGCCAGATTTTGTGTTCCTGAAAAGAAATGGGTGTATCCCAGTTCCTGAAAGCTGGCGTAAGCAATAATGAAATTGAAAAATACGTTGGGAAGGACATAATAAATCGTACGCTTAATTAAAAAGCGTTTCAGCGTGGTTTTCTTGAGTTTTTTAGGGGGTGGCGGCTTCAGTTTAAATTTCATAGCTACGAGGTCAGTAGTTCAATGGCTTTGTTTTTAATGGTAACGGCTTCTTCTTTGGGGAGGAAATCCTCATTGGACATCAACGTGAAATCCATTTGCTGGTTGTACATTGTTGCGACCAAAGTGTTTGAATTCAGCCAAGGAAAAGCAACCGTCGGGCTGAAGACCGTTTCCACTTTAAAATGTTTATAATCACTTGGGATATTGATCCTTCCCATATTGGAAAGCGTTATATCATGCCCGCCTTTACTGGATTTCATCATGGAAACCATACGTTCAGCGACCGGATGCATCTGCTCACCCATCCACAGAAGCTCTCTGGCCTCCATTTTTTCTATTTTTTCTACAAGATCTTTTTTGATCCGTCTGGCGTTGTCCAGGACATCCGTGTTTCCTTTTTTTAATGACAATTCAACGGTTGGCGCGAAAGCAAATACATGATCCTGTCTGATCTCCGGAATAAAATGGCGCACATCTACCGGACTGATCACCTTACCTTTTGCCTGCTTTCCCTGAATCTCCTGAAAAGCCTGCATAAATGATGAACAGAGCAAAGCATGTACAGAAACACCATGAGTTTTGGCCTTTCCCGTTACTTGCGCAGTTGTATCTGAATTCAACTTCCAATGGACAGCGTAATTTTTTCCGAGGTTTCTTATCTTACTTTTTCGCTGCATGAGAAAAAATAGCCGGGCCATCATCAGGTAAAAACGGGCTTTGCGCTTCTTTTTTTTCATATTGAAATCCAAAGGCAGAAAATCATCTACAGAACTGAATACCTCATAAGGCTGCAACTCCAGATCAGGATCATCCAGCAAAGCAAGAAGTTCCTTCATCATGGTGACAAGGGAAGTTCCGTCGCAGATACAGTGAGGCAATACCCAGAGAATTTCCGATACATCCTGTCCTTTGATCCAAACCAATTGGGCCAGTGGCTTTTTTTCATCTTTAAACAGCCGGAACCATTCAGTTTCGGATTCCTGCAGCCAGTCTTCATCAGTCTTTCGCTCAACAATACGGAGCGGAATAGGTTCAATATCTTTTTCCTCTATAAAAAACGGATACTTTTTACTGCTGTTATCAATCCTTGTTCTCAGCAAAGGATGTTTTTGCTGGATTTTTTCTAAAGCAGCCTTAAAGTTTTCCTCAGGGATATTTCCCTTGATTTTTGCCGTAAATACACAATTGACAGGTGTTTCAGGATCAACATACATGATCCGTTCCACCATCATTAAATTTCGCCTGATCATAATACTGCTATAGGGTCTAATTGTAATTTCACCGTCTGAATCACCTCATCACGAATGGCTAAGGCTTCAGCATACGGTAAGTATCCTTCACTTCCTACAAATGAAAAATCCATTTCCCCTCTGAATGTTGAAGTTACCATCGTTGTGGTATTCCCCAACGGACCAATCACAGACGGACTGAAAATGGTATCCAGTGTAAATTCTTTATATTGATGAGGAATCTGAATACGTCCCAGATTGGAAAACATACAGTCGTTGGAAGATTTGCCATGCTTTAAAAGCTTGGTGAAATTTTTCAAGGCATCATGAGCAGACTCCATCACCATCATGGTAATGTAAGGATTCAGTTTGGAGGTTTTCTTTTCTACAGACTCCTGCATCATCCACAAATTATCTGAAAAACTCACTTTATCATCGGATGACACTACGATCATCAAACCGAAAGCAAAGATATGATCGTCCTTGATCTGTGGAGCAAAACGCCTGATATCTACCGGACAGGAAACTTTATTAAAAGCCGCCTCTCCCCTTACCTTTTTAAATGCATGAAGCAGCACAGCGCTTAAAAATGTATTGACAGTAACCTCCTGTGACTTGCAATAGGAAATCAGTTCCTTACTCATCTCTTTGTCAAATTTCCAGTGAATCAGATAGTCGTTTTGCCGGTCAATCACTTTTTTACTAACAGGAATACATTTGATAGCCGTTGCCGCCACTCTGCCGATGACCTTCGCTTTCAATTTTTGGTAGCGGCTTGTAAGAATCGCTTCCGGGACCACATCATGAATTCCAAGAATAGGATGTTCTACCCCGATTTCAGCCGATGGATTGTCCAAAATTGTTAAAAATTCATAGAGAAAAGCCATCGCAGAACCCCCATCACATAAACAGTGATGAAAAGAAAAAAGCATATCCGAAACCTCCTCTCCTTTGATCCATACAAACCGGAGAAGGGGTTGCTGTCCAAAATCAAATAAAGTCTGCCACTCCCTTCTAGACTCTTCCTGCCAGTCATCTTCCCCTTTTCTGGAAACGATCCGTATCGGGATTTGCGGATATGTTTCCAGCACTTCAAACCAGGGAATATTGTCTTTATCATAATTGATGAGTGCTCTCAGCCAGGGATGTTTACCCTGAAGCTGATTCAGGGCATTTTGGATATTTTCTTCTTGAAAAGTACCATGCAGCCGAAACGGAATTACTGCATTGAATGGTTCTGTTCCGTCTCCTAAAAGCATACGCTCACCAAATAACAATTTTCGTCGCATAGGCTTATATGGTAATTAAGGTTGATTGATGTTGCTGTACAAAATCTTCCAGAAGCTCTACCGCTCGGTCATTACCGCCGGCATTCAGCAAGTTTGCTTGAACCTCCTTCGCTGCGTTTCTGTAGGCAGAATTTTCCAACAGCTCAAAAACAGTTTCACGAAGAGCCTCAACACGTAACCGTTTGTATCGGATGCTGATTCCACAGCCTGCTTTTTCAATTAATTTCGCAATATGAAAATGGTCATAGGCAATAGGCGTAATGAGCATCGGTAACCCGTTGGTGAAAGTATCATTAACGGTATTGAAACCTCCATGGCAGATCACTGCATCCATATGAGGCATCAATGCAGATTGCGGCACAAAACCATTTACGATGAAATTAGAAGGCCATTCATCAAATATGTCCGGCGGAGTGGCTGCGATAACCGTTACAGGCTGATCTGCAAAAGCGGCAATCACTTTTTCAAAAAAAGCTTTACGGATATCTACCAACAAAGTCCCGAGTGATACAAATATTTTCGGGGTTGTAGACGCTTCCAGTTTCTCCCAGTCAAATGGAGCAGGATTGGGACGTCCTTTTACCGGACCTACAAATCTCATATGGGACGGAACGGTTTCAAAATCTGCAAAAGTCTGTGACGTGAAGACCAGATTCAGCTTATTGGAATGAATAAAAATACCTTCATCATCAATTCCCACTTCTTTCTGAAGGTCTTTGATCAGGTTTTGCTGCCACTCAAATATTTTGGGTGCATTATTAGCCGTATCGCCCATTACATCAGGGGGAACAGGTGTAGTCGTTACACACGGAATATGATGTTTGTGGGCAAAAAGAGCTCCCCCGAAAGTGATGCAGTCATTCACCAGAACATCCGGTTTCCAATTTTCCATCAAACGCTCCAATCCGGGCATCATCATCTTGGCAAACGGAACATAGGTTTCTTCCAGGGCAAGTTTCATTACCTCAGGTCCTGAACACGCCGGCCCGTCATCCTGTCTCTTTAAAATACGCTGAATATCCTCCTGAAAAGGAATGAGGTCTTCTTCAGGATAAAAATAACTTCCTCCTTCCGGAATATGTTTGCTATCCAATGGTGTAATTCCAAACCATTTCACTTCATGTCCACGGGCGATCAGACTGGCTCCCACACTTAAGGTCGGGCTGATATGTCCAAAAAACGGTGGGATCACAAATAAAAATTTAGACCCTGGCTTTATAGTTTCATCAGCAGGGATTAATGCTTTTTCAAGCAAATTAGCTGCAGTGGCTGTACCTCCGGCTTCGGTGAAGGATTCACGAACCTTTTCAGCAGCTTCTTTATATTCTGAATGATGTAAAATTTTCTGAACCGCTTCGTTCAAATGATGGGATTTAAATCTGTTAAAATTAAGACGTTCTCCTGCTCCGGTACGCACAACACGTCCTGCTACATGAGACTGATCATACGCAATCGGGACCACAACTAATGGAAGGCCGTTGGAAAGCGCTTCAGAAACGGTATTGTGACCGCCATGACAAACGACTCCATCCAGATGGGGCAGAAGATCCAGTTGCGGAACCTGATTATAGACCATAAAGTTTTCCGGCCAGCTGTCAAAAAGCAGCGGATCAGAGACTAATACAACCGTCAGATCTTCATCTTTAAAGGCATCTACCACTTTTTGGAAGAACGCTTTTTTATGATCATGATCGAAAGTGGTTCCGATGCTTACCAGGATCTTTTTGTGGGTACTGCTTTTCAATCTGTCCCAGTCAAATTCACAGGAGATGCGGCGTTCCATAAGAACAGGCCCCGTGAACTGATAATTCTCCGGAAGATCCATTTCGCCAAAGAAATATTTTGAAGTTAAAACAAGCGTCAAAAGATCAGAAGAAGCCAATGAACGGTTTTCCGTTACTCCAAGTTCTTTCTGCAATTCAATGATCTTGTTGACTTCCCATTCGTGTACTTTAGGCAGCTCATCCATCATTTTAATGGCAGCCGGAGCGGTAACGGATGTGCTGTAAGGAAGATTCAGCTTTTTGGCAGCAATGGCGGCAGCAAATAACTGATGATCCCCAATCACCATATCGGGTTGGTAGTGTTTCAGCAGGGTAACGATTCCATTGTAGCAATGTCGGTTTAAAGGAATCAATACGTCATCGTAAAGAAACTTGATGCTGTCGATACCGTAGACTACTTTTTTAGAAATAATATCAAGATAGCTCTCGCTTTCTCTTTTCTCCTCGTCGGTCTGGTCATATTGAATGAGTAACAATTCTCCCCCGACAGGAAGTTTTGTACTTAAATTTTTGTCAAGACTGATCCAGGCCACTTCATGTCCTCTTTGCAGTAATTCTGCGCCGATGCTTAAGGTTGGATTGACATGGCCTGTCAATGGTGGAACAACAAATACAAATTTAGCCATGATTTTGTGTTAATGGGTTAGATAATGATTGAGATAAAAAATGAACCATCGATTCTGCAATCTGTACAGGTTCCTGTATCGGGACATTGTGATCCCCGGGAATCAGTTCCAGTTCAGATGAAATGATCTGCGTTTCCAGCCACTCCCCTGTAGGTTTACAGTTCGATTCGGATCCGTAAAGCAAAAGTGTGGGCGTATCCAGTTCTGAGAAATTGGCTTCCCCCAGAAAATGTTTTTCCCTGATCATATCTGCTTTGATGCTGGTTTTTTCAAACAGGAATTCATACATACGGTGGTTTTTCTCCATCTGCCTTTTGCCCATCTGCACTTTGGTGGTGTCTGTAAAGTTGGCCACATAATGCTCGAGGAATTCTTTACTGTATTCATCGATGATGTTGCGGGCCTTTTCGTCCTGAGGATCTGGTGCTTCTATAACGACCAACTGACTGACACGGTCCGGAGCTTTCAATGCTGTTTTCAAAGCGATAAGCCCTCCGAAACTGTATCCGGCCAGATGTACTTTTCTAAGGTTTAAAACATCCATCAAAGCCAGTAAATCGGATGACATACTTTCCAGATCATAGCCATCTGTAAAACGCTCGCTCATGCCGTGGCTTTTCAGATCATACATCACAACGTGGAAATTTTTGGCCAGAATCGGGGCAATATTAAAATAGTAAATGGAGAGGTTGCTGAACATCCCGTGGATAAGCACCACAGTCTGTTCAGCTCCTTTGTTGAGTTCCTGGATATGAACCTGTTTATGGTTTACATTGATTATTGGCATTCGTAGATATAATTGATGATCATACGAAGGTCAAGGTTGATCAGTTCGTCCAGATCCATAGATGACAGCCATCCTGTGAAGTCAATCTGATCTCCGAAATGCGCTTTGATCTTTTCAGAAAAAGAAACGATTTCGATGCTGTCCATTTCCAGATCTTTCGTGAATGAACTGTCCGGAGTGATATCCATTTCCTCTACAAATTCAGCGCCTATCACTTCCGTAATAAAACCTTTTAAAAGAGTGAACAATTCTTCGTGATTCAATTTTAATGTGTTGTTTATAGTGTCCATCCGATAATATATTTTTTATGTTTAATAGTTTTTATTTCAGTTTGATTGATCCATAAATGATCTCCCTCGATATGGGTGATTTCAAAGGCTTTTGGATTTCCTTTCAGTCCGGTTCCCAGAAACTTTCCATACGCTTCTTTCGCTACCCAGAACCTGGTGGTCCATTCCGCCTGATCTCTGTCTTTTAATAAGGTTAATTCATGATCGGTAAATACCAGGTCGTAAAATCCGGAGCTGCGTTCTTCCATGATCTCCATGTCGATTCCCACAGGACTGCCCTGTCGTGCAATACCAACGGCATCTTTTTCTTTATGCGCAAGAGAAATATGGATATCTTCCGTCACATCACCGATCAGATAAGGTTTTCCGACTTCATCCTTCCCTATTTCAAAAGTGATGGGAAAGCAAGGGTGATTTTTCTTTTCACGGAGAAGACTTCGTACTGCATCTTTCACGGCTACGCGGCTCACCATCCATTCTTTCCGCTTGTTGGGAAACAATTGCTGATGATATTGTTTTTCCGTCTGGTTGAAATATCTTTTAAGAATAAAATCCCACGAAGCCACTCTGGTATACGCCTGGTGGAAGAAAAACACCTCAGGTGCTATTTCCTCCGAAAGACGGTTGTACAAAGGCGACATGGAAACATTCCACAGCGGTTCGTCAATTTCCAGTCGGCGGTTTTGCCAGCCTGTAATCGCGCACCATACTTTTCCGTCTCTTTTCAGGATAATATCGGCAATGGCAAATTCTTCATTGAGTTCAGTAAGGATGCAGGTACATTCAAAAAGGCCATCCTGGTCTTCCATATCACCAAAGAATTCAATATCTCTGATTTTCACGGGGAAAGCAATACGGTCTTTGGTCAGGGTAAGCTGCAGCCACAATCCGAATAATTGTCCGGCATTATCCAGTAAGGATCCTTTTCCTCCGTTTCCTTTGATTTTTCCCACAATTCCCTTCGTTCCTACCGCCGAAATCTCAGTAATTCCCTGGTACAGTTCTCCATGAAACATGTGTTTGTCATAGATTTCTTCAGATGTTCTTTCAATAGGCAGAAGATCCCCGATTGCCAGGTTAAAGGCAGGAACAGCTGGTGCAGATGAAGCCAGCAAGACTTCTGCATTCGCAAAGTTCTCAATATCAAGGTAAGCATGGTTATTGGAGCGCCATTCTCCTTTGACTGTTTTTTCAAAAGGTTTGGCCACATTCATCCATTGAAACACACTTACATTCATAATTTTATGAACGCGGGTTCCCGGTATTTCGGCTTGTGCTATTTCTGCTAACTGCTCAAAAATCATGGTCATCGGGATTACCGGTTCCATATCAGAGACATTGGTCCATCCTTTCGGCTGTCTCAATAAACTGTGATCGATGAGGTAAGGATGCGTATCTAAAGTAACATGCAAAAGCTTCGAGAAATTCTTACTGACAGGTATTCTAGAAACCACAGGTCTTGGGATTGTAATTTCCGGGCGGTTTTGAAACAGCGTCAGTACTTCTTCCTGCATCCGGATCATATCGGTGATGTTTTGCTGGAACGCCTGAACCAGAGGATGACCGGTCATAGCCACCGTCGCTAAAACCGTATTTTGTTTTGGCAACTCAAAAGACTGAGCCAGATTTTTAATTTCTTTAAAATCACGGATGATCGGCGAACCTAACTGTAATTTGATTCCCTTTCCTGATGATTTTTTTGATTGATTCTGTACTTCTAAAAAGTCCAATGCTACCGTTTTACCTTCCACGAATAATGCGGCTACCACACGCTGCAGCTGAGCCAGTGCAGATCGTGTGGCTACGCTGGAAGCAATGGTACTGAATGCTTTTCCTTTTAAGGTATCATCGATAAATCCGATCAATCCTCCGGTACCAATCTGAATAAAGAATTTTGCGCCTTCATCATACAGTTTATCCGTCAGTTCACGGAAACGGACTGGCTGCACCAAATGCTCTGCGCTTAGTTTTCTGATCGCATCCTGATCGGCAGGATACGGCTCTAAAGTCGTTGCTGACCACAACGGGATTTTCGTTTGTTGAAACTGCGCTTTTTCCATTCCTGCTAAGATCACATCTAGTTTATCAGCGATAAACGGTGAGTGAAAACCGGATTGGAACGGCAGAATCTGATGAAAGATCTGTTTTGATTTTAACAATGAAACCAATTCATCCAATGCTGCATTACTGCCACAAAGGATCACCTGATTAGGACAGTTGTCATTGGAAATATAAAGATTGGGAATCGCATCGATAAAAGGCTTCACCGCATCAATCCCCGCTCCGATCGCAATAAATCTGGAATCTTTTAATTCAAAGGTTTCCGGATTCAGAACATCAATCAAAGCTTTAACGGAGTTCACTTCTGCCAGTTCTGAAGAATATCCTGCCAGCCATTCTCCCAGGCTGTGTCCCGCATTCATATCTGGAACAATTCCCAGTTTTTTCAGGGCGTTATCAAGGATGCTGCATTTGTTGAAAATTCCCAATGCATCGCTTAGTAAACCTTCCCCTTCTGTTTCGATAGGTTCGGTTAATCCAAAATAACGGCTCACGCTGTCCACTTCACCCTTCGCAAGGCCATCCAGACCCGGAAATACGAAAGCGATTTTGCCTCCATCTTTCAGTAAAGGGGTGTTGGTGTACCAGATATCCTGTTTATTGCGCCATGGATTATTTTTAGCTACAATTTTAGTGGCTTTTTCTATTCTTTCAGGAGTCGGGTCAAATAACGCAATGCGGTAATCCCCTTCTCCTACTTTGTTTTCGTTGTTTTTTAACGCTGAAAGCAATTCTTCATGGGTAGGCCTTGCCAATACTAAAACACGGTCTTTTTTCGGCATGTCATAACCTTCCAAAACAACGTGTGCATTGATCCCTCCAAATCCGAAGGCATTGACAGCCGCTACTTTCGGCAAGCCTGTTTTTGACCAGCTTTTCGGTTCCTGTACCGGAGCAAAACGGGTCTGCTCCATATCTGCAATTGGATTTTCACAATATAATGTAGGTGGTAACGTATCATGATGAAGCGCCAGACAGGTCTTGATTAACCCTGCGATTCCGGCAGCCGGCATGGCATGTCCAATATTGGATTTAACGGATCCTATTCCTGCAGCCTGGGTTGTTTCTTCTTTAGTGAAAAACTGAGCCAGGGTCTGAAGTTCTGTTTTGTCTCCAAGCGGTGTTCCTGTCCCATGGGCCTCCAGATAACCGATTTGTTTTTCATCCAGATCCGCATTGATCCAGGCCTGTTGTAAGGCTTTAAGCTGACCTTTAACGGACGGGCTCATCACGCTGGTTCCATTCCCATCGCTGCTTACTCCAACGCCTTTGATCACTGCATAAATTTTATCCTGATCACGGACTGCATCTTCCAATCGTTTTAACACGACGAAACCACAGCCTTCGCCAATTAATAATCCGTCTGCATCTGTACTGAACGGCTTGATCTGCTGTTGATGAGACAAAGCTCCCAACTGGGCAAAAATACTCCAGAAAGCAGCGTTCTGTCCGGTATGTACACCTCCTGCGATGACCATATCACAACGGCCCCGGTTGAGTTCCTGAACGGCGTGATCTACTGCGATCAAAGCACTGGCACAGGCAGCATCTACTGTGAATGCAGCGCCTCCCAGATTGAACCTGTTTGCCACTAAAGAGGCAACCAGATTGGGAATCAATCCCATGGCTGTATCTGCGGCGAAGCGGCCTTTTCGCTCCTGGAAAGCATGTTTCACCTTTTCGATATCTGCCGAAGACACCTGAGGAAGCAATTCCTGCAACAGCGAAGAAATCTGTTCTCCGGTGCGCACGATTTCAATGGCACGCGTTGCGCCGGGACCGGTATAGTTTCCTTTACCGATAATGATTCCGGTTTTCTCAAGAGATATTCCCTTTTGAAATACGCCGGCATCTTCCAGGGCTTTCTGCACCAGATCGAGGGTTAATAAATGATCCGGCTCGGTACCTTCTACTGCTAACGGAAGAATCCCAAAAGCTGTCGGATCAAATTCATAATCTGAAATAAATCCACCGCGCTGACAGTAAAATCTGTCCATAGGACTTGTAGCATCACTGAAGTGTACAGGATCAATCCTATCAGCCGGAGCCGATTGGGTGGAATCTACCTTATTGACAATATTCTGCCAAAAAATATGGGCATCCTGCGCCCCGGGAAAGACACAGGATAAGCCAATAACAGCAACATCTGTTTTTTTCATAGTTTATCGTATACAGAGGTTTACCAGTTGTTTCCAGACATGATCAATACCTGACTTTCGGTTCCGTATTTGATCTCGTTAAGGAAAATTTCTTTCCCCTGGTCCAATGGAATTAAAGAAATACCGCGGCGTTCATATTCTGTTTCCAGAGTCGATGAAACCATTCCGGCTCCTTTCCATGGGCCCCAGTTGATGGAAATTACTTTTCCTTTTAATTTTTTGTTTAAAGCTTTCGCATAATCATCCAGTACAGAGTTGGCCGCAGCATAATCTGTCTGCCCTTTGTTCCCGTATACTGATGCGATGCTTGAGAAGAGTACTACAAACTGACAGTCGGCACGCAGCTGTTCTGCCAATACACGAAGCGGTTTTACTTTCGTATCAAAGACACGTTCAAATGAGCTGGAGGTCTTCTGTCTGAATAGTTTATCTTCCAAAAGACCTGCCCCATGAATCACTCCGTCTAAACGGCTGTATTTTCCGTAAATATTTTTGATTAAATCAGATAATCCTTCTTCGTCACAAAGATCTAATGATTGGTATACCACCTTATTTCCCAGTTGTTCCATATCTCTGATGGTACGAAGAATCTGGTTGTTTTTGAAAATTCTTACGGTCTCTTTTTCTATTTCGGAAGGAGAAGTGAATTTTCCGGTTTTAATAAGATAGCTTCTTATTTCTTCCTTGGTTTTCATGGCTTCCACTTCTTTAAGGTCTGCTATGACATCCCTCGGATCTGCCGATCTTCCTACCAGAATATAGGTACACGGATATGCTCCGGACATATGCTTCACCAATTCAGCAGTGATTCCCTGTCCTCCCCCGAGTACCAGGACTACAGATTCCTGATCCAGCTGGATATGCGCTTCTTCAAGGCTTGTTGACAATGGAGATGGTATGATCTCTATTTTATGCCTTTGGTCGTGTTTGTAAACGACTTCGGATGGCTTATCTGTGGTTAATATTTCTTTTAAAGCGATCTCTGTAATCTGATCAACTTCCTGTGGTGTGCTCAGACTGATCAGCCTGCAAGAGGTTTGTTCAAATTCTCTCGCCAAACTTTTGAAAAGTCCAGGATAGCCTTTGTAATGACGCAAAAGACGGGTATCAGTCAGTTCCTGAATATGAGCGGGAATGTCTGAAATCAGATACACCCATTTGGCTTTATCAAGATCCAGTTTCTTGATCTGATCTACGTGATCAATGATGCTGTGTTTTACGGTTGAGGAGAACAGATCCAGAATGATGAGTCCGTCAAAATCTTTAAGATCTCTTTCTGTATCCACCAATTCTGCGATAGCGCCATATTTTTCAAGGGTGTTTTTGATCGCCATCGTTTGCGGACTGTTGTCTTGAGTGATGGCAAAACGTTTTCCCTTTATAATTTCTGTATTCTGCTCTGCAGAAACATCGGTTGGAGTCAGGTCAAAACGAAGACGTGACAATAAATTCTGTACCGGTTCAGCATCAGCATCGGTGTTTCCACTCATTTCGCTGATCCATGAAGCCAGTCCTTTTAATGTTTTAATGGCCGCCAGTTTTTCCATCAGATCGTCGGCCTGGTCCATATCCTGCCCGAAACCAATTTTGGTTTTAAGGTCTCCGATAATTTCCATACGCTTAATAGAGTCAATACTCAGGTCTGCTTCCAGATCAAGATCCAATCCAAGCATTTCTTTCGGATAACCTGTTTTTTCACTTACGATATCCAGAATTATATTTTGAAGTTCTTCCAGAGATAAAGCAGATTTGCTTTCTACTTCTGGTGTTGGAGTTCCTGTAGTTCCGTTTGTTTCAGGAGCAGCTGTTGAAGTTCCTGTCAATTCTGTCAACCAGGAAACCAGACCGCTTAATGTTTTGATCGATGCTAATTTTTCCATGACCGTGTCTTCATCGGCATTACCTGATGTAAGCGCTCCCAGCTCACTGCGAAGCGTTCCAATGATTTCTACCCTTTTGATAGAGTCAATACTCAAATCAGCCTCCAGGTCCATTTCCATACCGAGCATTTCGTGAGGATATCCTGTTTTATCGCTAACCACCTGTAGCAACAGGGTTTTAATATCTTTTACTGGAGCCTGTTTTACCGCAACGGCAACAGGTTTTTCTACATGGACCGGCTGTGCAGGAATCGTCACCAAACGATCGTTCACTGTTGCTTGTACCGGTGCAGCATAAACAGGTGCGGGGCTGACTTGTGGATTCTGTCCCAGGAATGAAAGCATCACATCACGCTGTGCCTGAATCAGCTGTTTCATGGTATTTAAATATTCCTGAAGCATACGTTCAGCAGCAGGCTGAGATTCGGCTACAGGGGCCGGTTGGTTATTTGTAAAATTGTTCATGGCAATAGGATTTAATATCGGTAATGCACCATTAGCAGGCAGATTACCTGTGGTTGGATGTGCCGTCTGTCCGTTCACACGCCAGATGGCTGGATTTTTCTTATACAGTTCAGGCTGGTCTATCTGAATCAGTTTGGCATTACGGCCATCGAAAAGTTTTTCAATGCTGAAGCTTCGGCCTGTTCCCAGATATTGTGCCAGCATGGAAAGAAGATGACTCAGTTTATTTCGGTTGCTGTCTTCTACGTACAGAGTCAGCTGATCTTTTTCTAAGCAGGATTTAGTCAGTCCGGAAAGAACTTTTCCGGGGCCTACTTCAATGAATATTCTGGCTCCGTCTTCATACATCGCCTGAAGTTCTTCTACAAATCTCACGGGTTGTACCAAATGGTCCGTCAGTCTTTCCTTGATTTCTGAAGGTGCTGCAGGATAGGTTTCAGCCGTGGTATTTGACCAAACAGGGATCTGCATTTCCTGGAAAGCAATATCTTTTAAAACCTCATTATATAAGCCTTTGGACTTGGCCAATAACGGGCTGTGGAATGCACACGCAACTTCTAATTTCTTTGCAGAGATACGTTCCTGTTTAAGGATTTCCATTAATTTATTGATCGCCGGCGTACTTCCTGCCACTACACATTGGGTCGGAGCATTATAATTAACCGGATAACAGCCTTCTGTTTTGTCTAATACCGGCTGTAACTGTTCTCTTGTTGCGCTTACTGCAATCATGGTTCCAGGATCACCGCCTTCTACTGAATCCAGAATAGCATGAGCTCTTTGAATACTTAGATCAACCAGTTTTTCTTCTTCAAAAACCCCGGCAAAACATAAAGCTGGCAATTCACCATAGCTGTGCCCTGCCACCATATCCGGAACGATGTCAAGTGATTTCAGGAATTGAGCCAAAGCGAGATCTACCATTCCCAAAATAGGTTGTGCCAGGCGGGTATCTTTAATGGTTTCCTTCTGTTGTTTTAAGGCAGTTTCATCAAATGTTGCCGAAGGAAAAACTACTTTCTCCAATTCAGGATATTTATCAATCAGGTTACGCATGGCCGGAAAAGCTACGAACAGATCGCGGGCCATATTGATTCTCTGACTGCCCTGTCCGGGGAACAGGAACGCTACTTTACCATCGCGTCTATTCACGGTAAAAGTGTCTTTACTTTCAATGCCGGATAAAGCCAGTTCGATGTTCATCATCAAATGTTCGGCGGTATCAGCGACAATGCTCAGCTGGATTGGCTTTTCTGAGCCTACCGCTAAGCTGTAAGCCATATCTTTTAATGGAATATCACCGTTAACCTCCAATAAAGATTTGATCTGTGCCAATTGAATTTTTGCGTCCTCGTATGTTTCCCCACAGAATACGAACAATTCTGACGGCCAGGATTGCAATACTGCAGAATCATCTTCTTTAGGATGGTTGGCAATAACCGTATGGAAATTGGTTCCCCCAAATCCAAAAGCACTGATTCCGGCATAACGGTTTTTCTCCCCCCATAATCCGCTTTCTGCATAAAAAGCAAAAGGGCTGGTTTGGGCATTATAATAAGCATTAGGCTGCTGTAAATGAAGTGTCGGTGGTTTTACACCGTGGTATACCGCCAGTGAAGCTTTGATCAGCCCGGCTAATCCTGCTGCACATTTGGTATGCCCGATCTGCGTTTTTACGGAACCTAAATGCGTTTGTCCCGGTATCGCTCCTGAGCGGCTGAATAAATTCGTCAGTGCACTCAGTTCAGTTTTATCTCCTACGACAGTTCCGGTTCCATGAGCTTCCACTAGACCAACTGATGCAGGACTAATCCCTGCTTGGGAATACGCACGTTCTAAAGCGCGTACCTGTCCTATTTTTCTAGGTGCTGTAAGACCCAGTGCTTTTCCGTCACTTGATCCACCTACTCCTTTGATCACAGAATAGATGCGGTCGCCATCACGAACGGCATCTTCATATCTTTTTAAGACAAGAATCGCCACTCCTTCTCCAAGGGCAATACCATCAGCATCTCCGTCAAATGTCGCGCATCTTCCTTTTCTGGAAAGGGCGTGCGTACTGGAAAACATCAGATAATCATTGATTCCGTTATGTAAATCCGCACCACCGGCAAGAACCATATCGGATTTTCCTAATGCGAGTTCCTGACATGCCAGATCAATAGCTGCCAAAGAAGAAGCACACGCCGCATCTACTGTGAAGTTTCTTCCACCAAGATCCAGACGATTGGTAATTCTACCTGCGATCACATTCGCCAGAATACCCGGAAATGAATCTTCCGTGGTATGTGGAAATGCCTGCTTCACCTCTTCATGAAGTTCTCCGAAAACCTGTTTATAGTATCCTCTGAAACTATAGCTGTTGGCCAGATCATTCCCGCCTTCAGCTCCTATAATAACAGAAATATTTTCTCTGTTGATGTGTTTTTCTCCATAGCCTGCATCTTCCATCGCACGTTTGGCTACCAATAAGGTCAACAGCTGTGTCGGCTCAATAGCCGCAAGAGATTGTGGAGGAATTCCGAATGCCAATGGATCGAAATCAATTTTTGGAATAAACCCGCCCCATTTCGAGTGAGACACATCCGGTCCATCTGAATCCGGATGGTAATACAATTCTTTGTTCCAGCGTTCATCAGGAACTTCTGTGACGCTGTCTCTTCCCAGAATGATGTTTCGCCAGTATTCTTCAAGGTTTTTAGCGCCCGGGAAAATACATTCCATCCCGACAATCGCTACATCAAGAGGTTTTTCTGTGGATACCGGCTGTTCCGGTAAAGCGGCCTCTTCAATATATTTATAATTATCAATACTTACGTTCTGATGCAGTGATGCAAGTGAAATCACTCGGTTTTGCATCGTGGCTACCTGGCCAATCATGTACATCCCAAGATCCAGCTGCTCGTTTTTAGGAATATTCACCAATTTATCGCCCTGACGATCAATTCCCTTTGCAGCAATTCTAAGTCGGCCCACATTTAGTTTTTCAAGCTGCTCCCACACTTCTTTTTTATCTGTTCCGGCTGCCAGAAGCTTTTTCTTCTCTTTATTGAAATGCTGAGCAAATGTTGTATTCAAGCAACGTGTCTCGTGTCCGGGTGCTGTTTCCAGCAAGACCGTATCTTTTGCCTGCATCGCCTGCACCTGGAATTCTTCCTGAATAGCCCCGGTACGAACGGCTTCTTCCGTGTACAGATAGGCTGTTCCGATCAGCACTCCAACCTTTACCCCTCTGGCTGCCAACGGAGCTGCCATTATAGAAACGAATGCCGTTGAAAATGCATTATGAATTCCGCCTGCAAAAAATACGCTGATATTTTCAGGATGTTCTTCTTTTAAGATACGTTCAATCTGTTTTTCCCAAAGCACCATGCTTGAAAGCGGACCTACATGACCGCCGCACTCACGGCCTTCAAAGATAAAATTGGTAGCACCTTCTTTCAGGAAAATATCCAGCAATGCAGGAGAAGGAACGTGAAGGAAAGTTGTAATTCCCGCTTTTTCAAATACTTTAGCCTGCGCTGGTCTTCCTCCTGCGATAAGAACTACGGGAGGTTTAGTTTCCAATATATAGGATGTCTGTTCTTCTCTCAATTCCTGAGGGGCAAATCCAAGAATACCTACGCCCCATGTTTTTTCACCGGCCAGTTTTTTGGTTTCCATCACCAAAGCTTTTGCCTGCTCACCTTTCAGTAAAGACAAAGCAACAAAAGGCAAAGCTCCTGCATCCGCTACTGCGTTGGCGAACAACGGAACATCACTGACACGAGTCATTGGTCCCTGTGCGATAGGATAACGTAATCCCAGCTTTTGGGCCATTATATTATTTTCACTGATCACTTCGAGTGCTTTGGCCTGCTTCAGGTGACCATACATAGCTTCTTTGAACCCAAAAACCATTTTTTTCAGGCTTTTGAAATCTTCGTACAGGTCTATTGTCAATGAGATATCCTGTCCCATAGGAATATAGCTATTGTTCAGGTCAAAATCCGTGAAATATTGTCTCAGCTCTTCGGCCGTGACATTTTCAGGTAATGCAGGTGAGTTAGGTCTCACCAACACCCTATGATTGGCTATAATTTTGGTTTCAGTACCGTTCAGTTTGGAGGCTAAATCCTTGATTTCCTGAGGAACTGAACTTTCCGGGAACAATGCCAGCTGACTGTCGAGTACAATTCCGGTTGCTCCTAATGATTTTACTGCGGCAGCGGTGTGAAGCCCTATTCCACCCTGTACCCAAACAGGTAGGGTCTGAATTTCTTTGATCACACGTTGGAACAGCACAAAAGTAGACTCGTAACCTACCAGGCCTCCTGCCTCATTTCCTTTTATAATAATCCCTTCTGCACCCCACTGTTCGGCCAGTCTGGCCTCATCCAAACTGGTTACCTGATAGATAACAGGCAGATCCGGTACAATATTCATAGAAACTCCGGACGGAAGGATCGCGAACCTTACTTTTTCCGGGATTTGGAGGGAAATAAATTTGTCGTTGGGTAGATAAATCCCGTAAGAAGGTATATCTGTCCGGGCAATTTGATCCAGCGCTGTTTGTGCGGCTGCCAAGTCATGGCCTAAGCTTAAAATGGGAAATGCACCCGCTCCGTGCAACTTTTGCATAAGTTTTACATCCGGCTTTTCAAAGGGTGTCAATCCAATAATGGTTAAGTTTTTCATTGCATTCATGATATTGATGATAATTGGGAAATCCACATTACAAAAACACAAGCCTTCCGGCATAATGAGTAATTGTTAAAATATGATGGAATAAAAATAATAAATATATACTATATTTTCAATCATAAATTAAATTTAATAATAAATTATTAACAATAAATTATTATGAATTTAAATAAAATTAAAAAATAGAGTTTGAGTTTTCATTCTCAGAAACGAGACAGCACAATTAAATTAATTCAATTATAAATGTTTATAATTGAATATCATGACACAAATATAAAAATAAAAATATAATAAATCAATAATAAGAGAATTATTTTTCCAATATTAAAAAAATATAACATACCTATAAAAGCGTATGAAATCTACAAAATCCGGGTTTGCTGATCAGGTAAAAAAGAATCAGTAAAGTCAGAATTCCGAAAAAAAAACGTTACCCGAAAGCAACGTTATGAAAATAAACAGATTATAGAATATTTAATTGGATAATCATACAACAGATCATGTATGATCAGTCCCTGTTTCCGCTTTTGGCTTGTCTTACCGTCTGATTATCTTTTTGGTTGAATCTATAAACCAGTGTTAACCGATAGCGTGCGGCATTGGGAATACTGACCTGGCTGATTTCGTAGTCCACTCCTGTAGTTTTGCTGATCGATTTTCTTAATCCAAACCAATTGCTTATATCAAACATAATCGTTGCTTTATCTTTTAAAAAAGTTTTGCTGAGTCCAAAATCAATGCTGTGAAGAGCATCTGTATGCGTCTGGGCTGTAGCATTGGCTCCCCTGAAATTGTAAAGCGTCTGAAAAGCAAGTTTGTTCTTCAATTTCAGCTGGGCACTTACGCGGGCAGTTAAGGTATTCCCGGAATAGTCGAAGCTCTGATCCTTATAACTGCCCCGTTCGGCATAATGAAAAAGATTAAGTTCTGTATTAACCTGCAGCCATTTAACAGGATTATAAAGTACTGACAGCTCAAAACCGTGACGGGTTTCCCTGTTGATATTAACTGGCATCGTAATAAACAACCCCTCCGAATTCCGGAATGTATAATCTTCCATCACTCCGGTATTTCGCTGATAATAGAAGGATGGATTAAAAGTAAGGGTCTTCCAGTTTTTAAGAAAAGCAAGCTCAAATACATTGGCATATGACGGATTTAGATCAGGATTCCCAACATACCGGCTGGTCAGATCAGTCAGTTCATTAAAAGGATAAATCATATTCAGCCTTGGCCTGTTGATTCTTTTGCTGTAGCTTCCCTGTAAAGTTGTCTGCTCATTGAAACGATGGCTTACATTGAATGTTGGAAAAAGACGGTTATAATTTTTCTCATTGGTATAACTGCCCGCGCGGTCTTCAATGCCGATATGGGTAAGCTCACCGCGTAAACCGGCCTGGTAACTTAGAGCTCGGGTCTTTCCGGAAAACTGTACATAAGCGCTACCAATCAGTTCTTTATATAACAGATGGTTATCAATCTGATCAATAATCTCCCAGCCGGCTGAATTCTGCTGTTCTGCAATAAAGTCGCTGTTTACCCTCCGGTCTTCCAATTTCAAACCGAATTCCAGAGTGGCAGTACTGTCCAGTGGCTGCACCATATCTGTTTTAATCATAAAATCCTTACTTGCACCCATTGAACTTGTTTTAATCATGGGCAAATCTACAGCAGCCGGAAATATCTTGCGAGTTGATAAGTTCCAGTCTTTGTCACTATCCCAGAAATCATACTGCATATCTACCGTCAGCTTCTTGCCTGCCTTAGCAAAGTTTTTAGTATAATTGAATTCGAGCTGGTTATAGCTGCGTTTTTCCCATGATTCCCCCTTTCTGGTAAGACTGCTATCAATAGCTTTGCTTTTATTTGAATATAAATAATCAAGCTGGGTCTTGTCATGATCATGGGTTGAATTTTTCAGAAAAGCTGCCGTAATGGTATTATGATCATTAATCTTAAAATCTGCTCCAAAATAAAGCAATTTGGCATCATCATGTCTGTTCTCATCCTGCCGCCGGTCCAAGTCAACCCACGTCCCTGAAAGCCTGGTGGACTGTTTCATCGTATACAGACCTACATAATCCGACAGCCTTATACCATAGGTAGCAAACAAATTGAGTTTATCTGATTTATAATTCAGGCTGGGACTGATACGGGTTTCATTGGGAATACCGCCCACCAGACGCAGCTGGCCACTGAACCCGGCCTTTTTATTTTTTTTAAGTATGATATTGATAATCCCTGCAGAGCCACCCGCATCGAATCTGGAAGATGGATTGGTGATCACCTCCACACGCTCTACCTGATCGGCAGGTACCTGCTCCAAAGCATTGCTCTGGGTCAGTCCCGTTCTGCGGCCGTCAATTAATACCAATACATTAGGGTTCCCCCGTAAGCTGATTTCTCCACCCGGACTCACACTAACAGAAGGAACAACGTTGAGAAGATCCGTTACCGCACCCGACTGCGAAAGGACATCTTTACCAACTTCAAAGACTTTTTTGTCGAGTTTTAAACTGACCGATGAACGCTGCCCTGTTACAGACACTTCCTGTAACAGTTTTGTATCCGGCTCCAAAATAACTGTTCCCATATTAACTACCTCACCTGGCTTAACTTCTACAGACCTGCTGATCGTCTGAAAACCCGCAAGAGCATAACTGACGGTATAATTTCCAGCCGTAACGTCTTCCAGCCTGAATATTCCTTTAGCATCCGAAATACCGGCAGCAATCGACCGATCTCCGTTATCCTTTAATGTTACAGTTGCATAAGATATGGGCATATCCTGTTTTTCATGAATGACTCCGGTAATCTGACCTTTCTGCGCCAATGAATACTGGACAGAAAAGATGATAAAAAAAATGATGGCTATTTGTTTCATGATGTAAAGTTAAATTGCAGAAACAACCATTCATAGAAGAAACATCTGAACAGCTCCACAGACTTTCCAATGACATCCGGTTTTTCAAATTAGCTTGTATATTTACATTATGTATTATTTAATATTTTTATTAACGCTGCTTGACCTGCTGGCCATACCCGTTATCCGCAATGAAGATCCGGTACCGGTTTATAAAACCGGGGACAATATGGCCTGGATCAGTAAAAATTACAATGATAAAGACTGGTCTGAAACCAGGGGCAACACTGCGGATAAAATATTCTGGTCGCGTACCCATGTTGATCTGCGCCCGGTGGAAAACAAACTGCTCCCTCTCGGCCTTCAGATCAATTCTTTCGGAGCTTTTGAAGTGTACTGGGATGGGGTACTGATCGGCAAAAACGGACAGCTTCCGAAAAATGGAAATCCGGAAATACCGGGAACTGAATGCAGTTATTACAGAATTCCGAATCATCTGATCTCTCCTGGTCTTCATACGATTGCCATGCGCAGCTCACAATCCCTTTATCCGGATGTACAGCGTAGTATTGGATTCACAATCAATAATTACGAAACATTACTGACCAACCCGCTGATCACAATGGCCTATATGAATCTGATGGCCGGAGCTTTTCTGATCGCGGCCGTTTATTATTTTTTCCTCTATCTGAACAGCAAAAGAAGACAGAAAGACATCCTTATATTTGCGACCATATGCCTGCTTTTTTTTGCCTTACTGATCATGGAATATCTGAAATTCCATGTGATGCTCCCCTATTCTGAGTTCTTCGTACGCCTCGAAATCATCGGATGGCTGACGTTTGCCAATGCGCTGCTGGTTCCGTGGTATTTTATGATTCAGTTTAACTTCAGATATGGGAAATGGCTGATGGCCGCCCTGTTGTTGACACTGCTTGGGCTCTATTGGTTTAATTACGGACACTATGACCTGACTGCCCGGCTCTACAGCCTGGCCATGCTGATCACTGCCTTCATTGTGGTTCTGAATGGTATTCTTCAAAAGGAAAAAGGCGGTTTTATTGCTCTGACCGCTCTTTTGGCGAGTGCACTGGTCAACAGGCTTGTGGTTTATGATTATGGTTTGTTTATCAGTTTTACCATTATTGTACTCTCCATGCTTTATCTGCATTCTATCCGTACCAGTGTCATTGAGGCGGAGCATCAAAATGCGGTATTACTTTCGTCAAGGCTGCAATTGCAATTGCTTAAAAAGAATATTCAGCCTCATTTTTTAAGGAATACGCTGACTTCGATGATGGATTGGGTAGAAGAATCCCCCAAGGATGGAGCCCGTTTTATACAGGCACTGGCTACAGAATTTGATATTATGAACGAGATCTCTGAACAGACCCTGATCCCTATAACCAAAGAACTGGAGCTATGCCGTCAACACCTGTCAGTCATGGGTTTTCGGAAAGAAATAAATTATATCTGGGAACAAAAAGGAATCGATGAAACACAGCTGATACCGCCAGCGGTTATTCATACTTTGCTGGAGAATGGCATTACACACAGTGAGCCAACGTCTGGAAATACAATTCAATTTGTACTCCATTATTCTTTAATAAAAGATGCTCATCAGTATACTTTTGAAACTATTGCGAAGAACCGGCCGGTGATGACTGACCGTGCAGGCGGAAACGGCTTTAAATATATCAAAGCTAGGCTGACTGAAAGTTATGGTCAAAACTGGAAACTTGTATCGGACCCTACAGAAAACGGCTGGATATCTACCATTCAAATTTTAAAGTCATGAATATAGTAATTATAGAGGATGAGGCCAGAATTGCCCGCCGTTTGCAGCGTATGACCTCGGAGTTTTTTGCTGGTAAGCCTAATGAAATTATCATCTGTGATTCCCTACAAAAGGGGCTTGAACAGGTTTCGGGCCGGATTCCTGACCTTGTGCTTCTGGATCTTAACCTGAATGGAGATAATGGTTTTGAGCTGCTGGAGCAGATGGTAGCTGCTTCTTTTCATACGATCATTGTTTCTGCTAATACTGATAAAGCAATTACCGCTTTTGCGTATGGTGTTCTTGATTTTGTTCCCAAACCCTTTGATCAGGAGAGGCTTTTTAAGGCTTTGACAAGATTCATCAGCCCCGTCTTAAAACCACAGGAAGGCATTAAATACCTAGCTGTAAAAAGGGCCGGACAGGTTCGACTGGTCAATATTTCCGAGGTCATTTACATTAAAGGAGCGGGCATTTATACGGAGCTCCATCTCAATAACGGGCAGAATGAGCTCCACGATAAATCCCTTGAATATCTGCAGCAGCTTCTTCCTGAGAGGTTTGAACGTATTCACAAGTCCTATCTTGTCAATTTTCAGCAGATCGAAAAAATCATTATCAATCCCGGCACACGGTATGGAGCATTGCTTAAAACAGGTGAAATATTGCCTGTAGGACGTTCGAAGTATAAAGATCTGAAGAATAAAATGGTGTGAGGTCTGGTTTGATATGTAAAAACTTATCCTTAAAACAGGCTCAGATCATACTGCTTTGCCAGGTCCAGAATCATATGATAACCGGCTGCAGAATTCCCATGCTGATCCAGGGCCGGGCTGAAAACACCAATTCCCATTTTTCCAGGAACACTCACGGTAATTCCGCCTCCAACGCCTGATTTGCTGGGAAGACCTACGGTTCTTGCATATTCTCCGCTGAATTCGTACATCCCGGCAATGAGCATTTGGGACTGGATCAATCTGGCAAGATCTTCATTTTTATAGGCAGAATCTCCATCGAACCGCACACATTGATTGGCAAAGAAATAGCCGATTTTAGCTAAATCTTCGGCAGTCAGTTCAATGGAGCACTGTTTGAAATAATTGTCCAGCTGATCTTCATTTCCTGAGATCAATCCGTTGTTTTTCATGAGGTAGAACATTCCACGATTACGGTGCCCGGTAGATTTTTCAGATTGATAAACGGATGTATTATAGTCAATTGTCTGATTTTTGGTAATATACCGAACCATATCCAGGATTTTGAGGAATGGCTTTTCCCCGTCTCCGGAAATTAATGAGGTGGTAAGAATGGCCCCGGCATTCATCATAGGATTCAATGGTTTGCCTGTCGTTTCAAGGTTGGAAAAATGATTGAAAGGCTGCTCGGTTCCGAAATAGCCCATTTTATCAAAAACATTGGCCTCCCCTTTCTCTGTGACAGCAATCATTAATGCAATGATCTTGGAGATACTCTGCATGGTAAATTTTTTGTGAACATCCCCTACGTTAAGCACTTTCCCATTTTTCTCTACCACTGAAAAAGCAATGGCCCTAGCATCCATTTTCCCCAATTCAGGAATATAATCGGCTACCTTGCCCTGTGCGTAATAGGTTCTGTTTTTTTCCAGAATACTGCTTAAGGTTTTCTCTGAAATGGTTGATATATCTGCTGTTTTCTGAGCATACATCACAGTATTAAAGGAAAGAAAGGCTGCTATAAAGATTCCTTTTGCAGAAAGTAAGAAACTATTGTTATTCATAAAGGCATTTCCGGCTAGTATTTTATCATCAACCCCGGAAAACAAAGATAAAGTATTTCATCTTCTGACACCAATTCTGTTAAAAATAACACCTAGAATATTTTATCATTTTTTGGTCTACATTCAGTTGGCACGATTCTTCCTTTAACACACTTAAAAAATACAATGAATATGTTAAAAATTATTGGAGTAACTTTTCTTATGGGACTATTTGTAGCTTCCTGCGCTCCCAGATTAAAGTCTAACGGCAATCATGGCCTTCCGCCAGGACAGGTAAAAAAAGTAACAGGTGCAAAATCAGCAAAAAACTACGCACCAGGACATAATAAATAACAACTTACTTATAGCTTTCTAATCAGAAAGCTATTTTTATAATTGATTCTCTCTGTTCGCCATACTACTTCTTAGCTTTAGTACGGCTCCACCATTACTTCGTCAGCTTAATACTTTGAATTCACTCAAAAATCAGCTCTTTAAAGCTTCCATGACTATTGCTTGAATTAATTTTAGCCACAAAAATATGGGGTTTAAAACAAGCTTAATACAATTAGGTATTTCTACTCAACCCAATAATTGGTTATTTGTACTCTAAAACAAATACCATCTTCTTTGTTACTTTGAGATATAAATCATCAACAAAAACTAACCAACCAAATACATTCAACATGGAAACAACAAATGTAAGCGGAACCGCAAATTCATCCGGCCAACTTCAATTGGGCGGAGGTGCTCAGTTCTGGGTTTACCTTTCACCTCAGAACAATACTGCCAAAATGATATCTACATGGCGTGTTACGTTCTCGCAAGGCAATTGGAGCGATTCAATTTCAAGCGACAATCCGACCAAACAAATTCAGACTCCTAATCTTTCAGGAATTTTTGAGATTAAGGTAGAATTATTAAGCGGCTCTACCGGTACATGGAGACAAATTCCTCCGCAGGCCGGAAGCTACAACGAAATAGGCTGCAATTCCAACTGTGCCTCTATGGTAGGGATTGTTACGGACAGCACCAACCCTGCTCCAGGAGCTATTAATGCTCATTTCTGGACTACCTGGGATGCTATGTGCAAAGCAGGATAAACACACTAAGCTATCAATTATTCAATTAAAGAATATAATATAGAAAAAGGATGAAGCTCTCTCATTGCTGAGGCAGCTTCATTTTTTATTTCCTGAAATCATCTGAACATTATCTAACAAAAGTCAAGTGCATTGGCAAACGGTTGCAGGAACTTTGTGTTATTAAAATAAGCAATTATGACACAGAAAAATCTGGCTTTAGTTTCCGGGGCCAACGGACATTTAGGAAATAATCTGGTGAGATTCCTGATCAAAAAAGGAATCCCTGTAAGAGCAAGCGTACGGAATATTAATAATAAAGCTCCATTTACAGGTCTGGATTGTGAGGTGGTACAGGCAGATATCACCGATAAATCATCTTTTATAAAAGCTTTACAGGGAGTGGAAACCTTTTATGCAGTGGGAGCATCCTTCAAGCTCTGGGCACAGGATCCTGAAACAGAAATTTATGATGTGAATATGCAGGGAACAAGAAACACTATTGAAGCGGCTGCAGAAGCTGGGGTGAAACGCATTGTTTATGTAAGCTCTATAGCGGCATTAGATTATACAAAACTCCCTACCAAAGAAAGCTACGGCTACAATCCTGACCGCAGGGATATGTATTACAATTCTAAAAACGACGGTGAAAAACTAGCTTTTGAACTGGCCGGGAAACTGGGAATAGAAATAGTATCCGTCATGCCATCAGCAATGATCGGAAGTGAAGCTTTTCTGCCACTGAATGTTTCTTACGGAGTTTTAAAGCTTATTCTCAACAAAGGAATTCCGGTGGACACTAAAATCACTCTCAACTGGATAGATGTAAAGGATGTAGCGGAAGGCTGCTATCTGGCAGCACAAAACGGCCGCTCCGGAGAGCGATATATTCTTGCCAATGAAAAATGTATGACGATTACAGACACTACTATCTTAGCCAATCAGCTATACCCTGAGCTAAAGATCAGAATACCCGGTTCGGTACCTAAATCTGTTTTATTTATTATTGCGGGGATCATGGAGCTTTCTGCTAAAATAAAGAAAAAGCCACCTGTTTTAACCCGTAAAGATATTGCTATGTTCTCGGGCTTACAGCAAAATTTTGACATTACAAAATCAAGAAAGGAATTAGGATTCAGCCCTAAAAGCCCTGAGCAGGCAGTAAAAGAAGCATTCCGTTATTTAATGGAACATAAAGAGCTATTGAAATAGTTATTGTAAATTTGAATATAATCCCTGTAAGGTATGATGCAGCAGAAATTAATTGATTTTATCCAATCCGGGCATCCTCTTTCCCAAATGGATAAGGATTTGATTTTTCAATATTTTGAACCGGTACTTTTTCCTAAAAACCGCATAATTGAGGAAGAGGGAAAAGTACCGGAATACCTTTATTATATTGTATCAGGTTATTTGCGCCTGTTCCATTATAATGAAAATGGAGATGAGGTGACAACCCATATCAATTGTCCGCCGGGATTTTTTACTTCTTATTTTAATTTCATAAATACTGCAAAATCTAATGAAAATGTTGAATGCATTACCGAATGTGAGCTACTACGGATTACAAAAACAGATCTCGACTCCTTAACTTCAAAAAGTGAGGCCATGAAAAATTTCAGCATAGAAATTTTTCAAAAATCGATTGTTTATAATGAAACCCGATCGACTGAGCTCGCTACTCTTTCCGGAGAAAAACGCTATAGGAAACTCATTGAAAATTATCCGGGAATCTTACACAATGTTCCTATTGCTTATATTGCTTCCTTCCTCGGAATGAAACCTGAAAGCCTGAGCCGCATCCGCCGGAAACTGATATGAAAGTTAATTTCCGGCATAAAATCCAGTACTCCCTGAATATTACCCGTTAAAAAAAGTAGATTAATCGGTATTAATTGTAACATCTAAAAACAAACTTAATTCTGATTGATTTTCTGATGTAATCCTTATTTTTGCAGAGCAATCCTATTTCTCCTTCTAAATTATGAATGATAAATTTCCCGACAGCAATCAAATCTTTAGAGTCCCTACTTTTAGCGAACTGGTTAATACCGATTTCCAGGGTACGATGAATGCGATTTGCTGGCACAGAAATTTAACCGGAGACTTTAAAGAAATTGTTTCTAAGCTTCAGTTGAAAGAGAATATTACAGAAGTTTCGACTGATGATCTTTCAGCGTTGCAGTTATCCCAGGAAGGGAATAAGGCAAGGGAAATTATTTTAAATGATTTAAAGTTATTAACTGATTTCGGAGCATCGCCTTCGCTCAATTTACTTAAAAATTACGAGCGGGATGAGGAGTTTGATTTCATTTCCACCGATGTATATTCGTATCATGTGGATCGATCGCCCATTGGAACCGACACTTTTTTATGTACCTATCATGGGACTGCAAGCGATATCCTGCCTAACAGCCAGGCTGAACAAAAAGTTCTGATCCCGGAAATCCGTGAAAAACTGAAAGAATTACATGGCGGTCCTGAAGCAGAATTTGAAGATTTCCTGAAAGACTGTTTTTTCGACCTGCATTATCAGCCGAAACACGGTGCAAAACCTGTAAATTTAGGATCAGGACACCTTTGGCGCCTGGCAGTTGATCACCCGGCTCAACAGGCTTTACCTTGTGTTCATAGGGCTCCTGTTGAAAATGATGGTGAATATAGACTATTGTTGATTTGTTAAATATGGATTCTTCTATGAATGCTATTTTGCCTGCACTTTTATATAATTTTGATCAATTGATATACATTATAAATTAATACTTAACCTACATGGCTGATACCGTTATATTATCTGAAGGAACAGAATTCGATCACGTTATAAAGGAGGTTTCAAAATACATTCACCTGTATGTAATGGCCTTTGAAAAGGAAGAACGAACCATTACACGCATCGATAAGCGTGAAAATATGTACGGAGGAAACGGAACTGTATACATGATTCAAATGTTCGACCAAAATGAACTGACCAATAATCGTCTGGGTGCCTATATGGTTTTATTGAATAGAGGCGATGAATCGGGGTTCCATACTCACAATGAAAAAAATGAAGAAGAATTATATGTCGTTATTCATGGAACCGGCGAATATCGTGAAAGAACCGGAACCTATGGGCCGGAACGAAAAAAAATACTTCAAAAGGGAGATATTACAGCCATAAGTTCTATAGGTTATCATTCTATTGAGAATACAGGAGATGAGCCTTTAATTATGTTTGTTATTACTACTAATAATCCGTCATAAATTGCGATACACGCATGTCTACTTTTGTAACACAACCTAAATACAAACTGAATATCAATAATTTACAAAATATAAAGATATACAGTAATATATGTCATCATTATTAAATGAAGTTCCCAGCATCAGTTTAATCTTTTAAAATCCCGTTAAATATGATTTAACGGGATTTTGTCTTTTTATTGTACTAAGAAGAGATTTCATTTTAGAACGAATGTTTTCTTCCATTTTGCAATCGTATTTCTACTTAGCTTAAAATGAATTGACAACTCAGTATTATTAAGATTATTCTTCTTTTGATAATTCAGAATATTGATAACTGCAGCCTTATCGTAAGATTTGTGTTTCTGATCAAACTGAAGTTTTTCCTTGTTCCCGACTCCGAAAATGAGGTTATTAAGCCTGATAACATCCAAAACAGAAAGTTGATTTTTTTTAAAAAAGAAATCACATACCTCCAATTTTTCCGGATATTTTCTTGTGACTATATCTTTATATATTTTTACGTAATCAGGTTGTAAATTTATTTTTTGTATTTGTCTATCCATTTGTATAGGGTGGTTTTAGGTATTTTATATTCATCTACGATCTGTTGTTTTGTTTTCTCACCGGAGCTAGCAAGCTCTAAAACAAAATCGATAACCTCTTTTGTATAAATATTTTTTCTAAATTGTGGAAGCTTTGATGTGCCATTAGTGGTATTGTTGTAATTGTTACTTGCCGGGGGTGAATAAAGAATGAGATGTTGGCTATAAATTCTAAAAAAATCATAGTCTAATAATTTACTCCAACGCAGTAAAACTTCCGAATCTATACTTTTACATTGATACATTTGCTTTACCTCATTCTCTGTGCATTTCAAAAAATTACAAATGCGGGGTACCTCAACTCCTAATTCATCCACACGATCCTTTATTAATGAGCCGATATCAACAGTTCTTAAATTAATTTTATTTTGAGTGTTCATGTTTTCTAATATAATTTCATTAATAGCCAATATAAAAGTCTCTTACTCTTTCTTTTTTATCAAAGTATAAATGGATTTTTACAGATATTAATCCAAAACAATATCTTTTCAATACATATTGCCAAACGTCACTGGTATATTTTTGTTCAGACATCTTTCCGCAAAAAACCTCTATTTCGGGTTTAGTTTTGCCCATGACATTTTCTTCCATTTTTATTTCATTCATAATTAAAATTGTTTTAATAGTTTATAATATCTTGATGTAGTACATGTAGAGCTTTAGTTATATTTGTGCTAAAACCTTTTTTATAACAGAAATACATTTATAGCTAAATTAAGTTCCAACCCATATCAAAGGGTTAAGTCTTTTCAAGGGTTTGTATCATTCTTTTTAAAACAAGAATTATTTTTGTTTTTAATCTGACCACAGGATAATTCTGATAATCAATCAATTGAAATATTTCTTCGGAATTATTATAGCTGGTTGGTATATTTTGCTGATTTATTTGTTTAATTCCTCTTCTGTGGATAGTTTCCAGAATTACCTTTGCAAATTCGCTTTTTGCATATTCCTTTTTATCATTCTGAGAAATGCCACCCGAATGGAGTCTGTATTTATATAGTACTTTTTTAATGAGTTCAGTATCTCCATATTCTAAAATTTTGAGATATAGATCCTGATCTACAGCTGCTTTTAGTTCAGGATTTATACCGGAAGTTTTTAAATATATCCTCCTTCTGAAAACAAAAAAATGAAACATCTGGATAGGACAATTAAAGAATAACCGATTATTATTAATTTGCTTGATTTTTTTGAAAACATTCAAAGGATTTAGATCTCTATCACAAAATAATACTTGAGAATAGGTAGCAACAATACCTTCGTCCGAATTCATTTTTTTAAGGGAGCACGCTATAGCATCTGGGAAAAGTGCATCGTCCGGATCCAAAAAAGCACAAAAATCTGTCGTTGCATAGTCCACACATTTTCTTTTTGTAAAGCCGCAACCTTTGTTCTCCGGGTTTTGATACAACCGGAATCTGTCATCACCATCTATAAGCTTTTTGATAATCTCCACAGAATCATCCGTAGAGGCATCATCCACAATAATAGCTTCCCAATCTCCAGATGTCTGACTGATCAAAGAAGCATAGCAATCTTTAAAATATTTCCCGTTATTATAATGGGCTATCAGAACAGAAAAAGTTTTCATAGGTGTCATGTATTTTTAATTGCTAAAAAAAATAGTCGTAGCAGAGATCCTATATTGATATTCTTCAAATCAATCACCTTCTTTTTTTATAGGAGCTAACTAGCCTCATTTCTATCATTTTTTATTTTTTTAAATCTTTCACAAGGCAGAAACTGCCTTGCAAAAGATTAAATATTCTCTCAAATTAAATTATGTTAAACGATTTTTGATTATTGCTTGATAATTGGTGTGCAATAAAGTCCCATATCACCATCCAAAGCTTGAAAATCTGCCCCTTGAGAATAAGAATTAGCATAAATTCTTACCCCTTGCAGATATTGCCCCACAGGACATTTTGCAAAATGCACTTTGTTGTCTTCTCTGATACCAGGTCCTTGGGCATCAACAGCACCAGGGCTAGGTTCCGTAATATAACCTGTATTTAATTTCGTACACTGTACTTTCATATATCCATCCAGGTAAGTGGCTGCATATATTTGTAGACCTGTCATAATACGATTGTCCGGACATACTGCCAGATGGAATACCCCATCAGAACTTATGCTTCTGGTATTGGTCTGGCTATTTAATGCTGACAGTCCAAATTCTCCGTAATAATTAACATCGTTGGTGTTCAGTTCATCAGATCTTAAATCGCCATTCAGAGTAATATTACCATCCAGTCTTTTGGTGGCATAAATTGACAGCGATGTTGCCGCATAGGCTCCTTTATCAGACAGAAGTGCAGTATGCCACTGATTGTCAGTAGAGGTATTTGGACCTGTTACGGTTGCAATAGTTCTTGATTTGTCGTACAATACTACATATTCAATGTAGTTCTCCCTTCCGCCTTCAACCCTTTCCAGTACATTCAGCGTAAAACCATTCTTCGTTTTATCGGCAACCAGTACATTGAGATGATACTCATTAGCATTACTCAGATTCAGGCTTGTTGTTTTTACCGTAGCAAGAACAATATAATCTTCCGTTGCCAATGGCACTTTAAAATCTATCTTCAGATTTGCTGAGCTTATGATATTAACAGGCAGCGTTACAGTAGTATTGGTATTAATCAGGGAAGATCCAAAATCATGACGCCACTGGGTATTGCTACCTCTTACATCATCAATATGAATAAGCCCCGAGGCAATTGGCTGAAGACTTGAAGCTTCAAGATCAGTTCCCGGTATTGTGGATTTTCCGATAAGTGCCTTCAAATCATTCAGTGAAATCTTCTGAATATTTCCGGTACCATCCTCAATTAAAAGATTGGCGCCCGTGTTTGAGCTTGATAAGTTGCCAAACCGAACACTTCCGCTTACATCTAAAACAGCAGCCGGCTTATCTACACCAATTCCAACATTGCTTCCTTTGAAAACAATAGAATCACTGGCTGCCGTAGCAATGCTGCCATCCGTCTTTTTCCACGGATTATCGAACCCCATAGGTTTCCAGGTTCCTCCGTTTGTACTGGTAGATTTATTGTCATAATACCAATACCCCCCGCTTAAGGTGCCTTGCGTTTTACCAACTCCTGCCGTACCACCTTCTTTGGTATTATACACTACAAAACCGTCATATCGGGTAGGATAAGAAGTGGGAGCTCCAATGGGAGTTCCACCAAAAGCAGTAAATGTACTCAGATCTACCCTTGGGTAAATCATTCCCTTAGCGACATTAGTTGTATTATTATTTGCTGCATTTGAGGAGGCATCTAAAAAAGCAGAACTTGTTGCTGATGATGAAGTATTTAACGTAAGATCCGGGAATCTTACTTGTGCTTTGGCATTAAAAACGCCTGCCATTACCAGTAGTATGGCAGTGACTAATTTTTCTATATTCATATTCGTTGTGTTTATTATTTTAAAATTCCGTCAGGTTGATATAAGATCCATCACCCGTACCTCCTATATACATAAGAACTTTAGATCCCTGTGGATCTATAGTCTGTGAATAGGCTATATCTCGGGTTGGCAGAGGTGAAAGTGTTACACCAAAGGACGTTTTATTATTGATATAATAGGTTTTCCCAATAGGAATCCCTGTGGTAGGTAGCGTTAGAGTAAAACCATTAGCACTGGGAGCTAATAAAATAATATCGTCTGTTGATAAGGCCGTATAACTACCTGTCTGTTCTGTGGTTACATTTTTCGCAACGGTGATATAACCTGTAGAGATCTTTTGCCATACAAGACCATCAAAGTAGTAATATCCTGCAGCAGTAATATTAATGGTTTTGGGTGTTGAAGCCCCTACAGCAGAAGTAGCATAGACAATAGCACCTATCTGTGCTGTAGTATATTTGGTATCTCCAGCTTTGATCTGGTCTCCGGTAAGTCTGGGGGCAATAATCCCTTCCGGTGAACTTCCATCTGTTGTTTTGGCGGTGATATCCAACGTCGATTTAGGGGATATGTTATTAATCCCGACCTGTGAATAGGCCATTGTGGCCCCGGCTACTAAGAAAGTAGCAGCATAAAATTTTTTTTTCATTTGTGGTTCTTTTTTTAATATTTCACTTATACATTGATATAAGTGAGATATTTTATAATTTGAGAGAATATATTAAAGTTGATAATCCATAGCCTTCCCGATACGATATTTCTTGTTCTTGATCATCAGGATATCAGCGCCCGATCTCCCTATGGCTAACCATATTATTATAGAAATAGATGTAGAGATTTGATTTGTGTTAAGTTATTATTGATTTCTTTTAAAGCATTATTTACAGGGCAATCTGCCCTGTAAAATAATACTCCGGTTCTCATTTGAAATAAGAACCCATAAAAACACACTGATTCTTCTTTATCATTTCAGTCTCACTCTGCTTGTTGCCGGATTTACCGGTACACAAGGCAGTCCGCATACAGGAGGCTGATAGATGAATGTAATATATCTGGTGAGATTAGCATCCAGGTCAATACTTGCCTCCCACTCTTTGGAAGTAGGGTTCAGCGTCATTTTCACCACCTGCTGGGTTGCCATTGCAGAGGTAAAATCTGCCTGGTCGCTCACCACCACATATACATCATTATTAGCCGGCACTGTATTCAGCTTAGTCGCAGATAAAGTGTTTGTGCTATCCGGGATCGTTACCCACAGTGCAGGAACCGTGTTGGTAGTCGTTACCTTCCACTGTCTGGCTATCCTGTTCACGCACGTATTACCTGCTAAGGTTTTTGGCTTGTTGGCTGTTGACCAGGTCAATAGTCCGTTGTCGTCACCCATTACAATATAGCTTCTGTCCTGCAACCATTTGGATTGGATACCGCTGTTCTCTGCCATGATAGCCCCTTCTATGCTTATTTTCAGCATACTGCCTGTTAGAGCGGAAGTAGACTGATTCTGAGCAAGACAGCCCGATATATCATTCCCTACACCGAATATCCTGTTACTGTAAGGTGCGGTAATATCATAAATGGTTGTAGCTAATGCATTAGTACCATCGTAAGCAGGACTGTAATAGTTGTGTGGCAGTGTCTGGCCGTTTTTAATTGCCAGATAGCTATTCAATACCTGCTGCTCGGCAGTTGATAACGCACGGTTATAACTGAATGCTTCCATGAAGGTATTGTTACCCGGTGTCAGTGTCGTGGTGGCATAATAGGCGCCTACACGCAGACTGTTCGTACTATTAGCTAATAGTGTTACATTATTGGCAGTACCGGTAGCTGTTGTACCATTAACGCTTCCATAGGTTACGCCGTTGTTCTGAACAGTGCTCCAGAAGTTTGGAGCGTTCGCAACTGGGGTTCCGGTATTTGGAACGCCTAAGTTACCAAAGCTTGCAACACCAAAAACACCTGCCAGGTCATAGTTTGAGCGGGAAAGCCCGAATAACCCGGTACTATTGATACCCAATGCCACTCCATAAAGCGTACCTGCATTGTTGGCTGTTATAGCTGTTTCACTTAAAGTGCTGCCTGTTTGCAGGAAAGCTCCTGAAGCCAATGCAAGTGTTTTATTATAGTTGCTTGCAGGTGTACCGGCATTCACGGTTGCTGTACCTGTACCATTACGGGTTAGCAGGTAATTGCCCGTTTCATCTACCATGGTACCGTTGGTTACAGCTATGGTGCCATTGCTTTTATTATCTGCACGGTACCAAGAGGTTAATCCATCTGAATTACCTCCGGGTGCCAGACACGTTGCCACTGTGGCAAATGTGTAATAATCACCATCTGTGAAATCATAGGTCACCGTCCAGTCCGTACCGTTAGGGATCATAGGCACAACCACAGGATTGTTGAAAGATCCTCCGGATGCCGAATTAGCTACGATCAGATAGATAGGATCAGTCGCTGAGTTCTTAGGTACAGGAAGTTTATCCGTAACTGCTGCCGTACTGGTGTTTCCAGGTACCTGCAGATAAACCGTACTTATCGTACCTGTCTCTTTTACGCGCCATACCCTGTTCAGCCTCATCAGGCTGGTGCCGGAGTATACGATACTGTTCACCCCATTCCAGGTAAGGGATTTGTTATTATCACCAAACAGAAGGAAGCTTTTGTCTGCTGTAAAAGAAGCCGTATTGGTAGCATTGGTTGCCGCCATACCATTCACCGCATCATTGGAGATCTTCACCATTGCCCCTACAGCTTCCTGGCTGAAGGATTGCTTTTGCTCCAGCGCACTACAATCATCCCGGCCGATACCAGTAATGCGGTTCCAGTAATTTCCATCCGTGTAAGTTGGCGTACCATTGCTGGCAATATACTGAGTACCCATTGCTGTTTTATCTAATGTAAAACCATATTTGGTGGCCATATAAGAATGGATCTTGCGCATATCCAGGCTGGTAGCTGCGCCTTTGTCATCACTGTAGATCACGAATTCTCCAAGGTAGAAATTAGCCGGACTTCCAGCTCCGCTTAAATTATCATTTCCTATTCTGAAACGACCACTTACATTCTGAACATCTGTATTATTCGTAGTACCGGTACCCACTGTATTTAAGTTGCTGTACAATCTCCACGACCCGGATGTAGAATTCGCGAAGCTATAGATCTCCGGTACCGTCAGTGCCGGATTTCTTGCAAGTATATTCGCAGTACTGTTAGACCAGTAAGCTTTGGTACGTTCCAGAGAAGTTTTAACCGTCCCGGCCCCATTATTATCGTGGAACCAGAATACCTGTCCGGTAGATGATGCCACCTTTCCGCTGAACACACTAGTCATTGCAGTAGTAGAACGGTAATCCGAACTATTGATGTTGGAAGTAGAAGCCAGCACGTCATTAACCCCATCAAACAATACGCCTGTATTGTAATTAAATGTACCCGGCTTGTATAATGGGTTGTAGCTTGCATTGACCTGGTTTACGGAACTGAATGTAGCCCCAAACTTCATATTGTTGATACTTGCTACAGGGTCTCCGTCAGCAGCCACATATTGTGTTTGTGCTGCATCTGTGAATAAGTCATAATCCACATTAAACCAAGTTGTCATATTGGTCGTAACACCTCCCGGCGCTGCATTGATGTAAGCCAGAGTAAAATATTTACCATTGGTCAGCTGTGTAACATTGTCGAAATAGGCTTTACCTTGGTATACACGGGTTACATTTACTATTGCAGCATTGGTATAGTTCCCCTGAATATCAGTAATCAGTAACACCGGCTTATAATTGGCAGCATTGATACTAAGTAATCCGTTCTTCCCTACTTCTACGTTTACTGAGCCCGGTGTACCTGTGCTTTGCACCAGCCATTCTCTGTCCACTTTCACATAACATCCGGCAAGGGTTGCAGGCATTGTATTCGTGTTAGTAGTAAAAACATTGGCATTATGACCAAACATCATAAAGTTCAAATTGTTGGTAAACGTATTGGTATTGACCAGGTTGTTGGCAGCAATTGACCCTCTTCCTATGGAAATAATATCTCCACCATCTGTACTGGTGCTTTGCTTTTGGTTCAAATTACCACAATCATCTCTGCCGATACCTGTGATATCCAGATTGAAATCTGCGTTTAGTGAAGCATTCCAAACGGTGCTTCCGTCACTAGCGATATAATTGGTTGGCGTGGTTTGATCTAAAGTAATCCCCCATTTGATAGCCAGGTAGCTGTTGACTTTTTGACGCTCCAGGGCCGATAGTTCCCAAGGATAATACACAATCTCATTAAGATTGCCTGCATAATTGCGACCACTATAGTCCGGCCCGCTACCTACCTGCAGTTGGTCATTATCATTAAATTGCGTGTTAAATGCCGGTGTTGGCAGTGTAGCTGAGAGCCTGCTTGCTCCATTGGCATAAATTTTACCTAGACCTGCACTGCTCAGCTGGCCCGAAATAATATCGGTGGTATAATTAGCCGAATTATAAAAAGCCGTACCCTCATTCAGGTTATTACTGGCTGTAAACAACTGCAAAGTACCTCCACTCAATCTTGTTATTCCGAAATTCGTACCAGTCCCGTTATCCCGCCCAAAGGCTGAATACATCGTTTCTCCATTAGTGGTATTGTTGTTATTGGATCCTGTTGCAAATATGGATTTCGCCGTTCTGCCATAAGCAAATCCATTCAGATAACCGCTGCGATAAAACCAGTCTTTTGTAAAATAGATAGACGGGTTGTAGTTTCGGATACCCCCTATACCGGTATTGTTAGAGGTTGTATAATAATAAGTAGGATCTCCATTTCCGATTACTGTATTTCCGTTTCCGCTGAGATCGTTCCAGGCAAGAGTATTCAGATTAGCACCATCTGCATTCACAGCAAGTGCATTGTCATCTGATTGGTACCAGGCAGAAAGCCCTACCGCAGCAGCCGGGATTAAAAACATATTATCCGGAATCGCAGTATATGCCCCGCCTGAGTTGGTACTCCATTTCAGGTCAAAGTTGGCAGCACCGCCATTATTAGCTCCTCTTACAATGATATCGTACAAGCCTGCAGGTAATGAAATATCAGTAGCACTTGCAGTCGTTGCATTTGCAGTAATAGTCAAAGGAACAGACATAAGCGTCCCGCTACTATTTTTTATTTCAAAATAAGCCTGGTCATCCCCTGTCAATTGGAAACGATAAGTGCTTAGTGTATTTGTTATATTTAACTTACCGGTAAGCTCAACTCCAAAATTAGTTAAATCACTAGCTCCTCCCTTGGCAGCGGCAAAAGCACTAAAGCTTGCTGTGTTATTAAGATACCCCGTACTGCTTAAAATATCTCCGTTGGCTCCGTCGGTAAATGGGATTGTACCGAGGTTTCTGTTGCTTGTACCATTGGTTCTGTACATTTTGTAAGCCAGTCCGTTCATGTAATCTACACCTGCTATGGTAGCAGCTATGCTGGTTCCGGTAGGCTTGCTCACTCCACCAGGATATCCTATGGTAGATACTACTGTGAACACCACTCCATCATTAAGAACCACATTGTCAAACGTGGCAACACCACCCAAGATATTGGTTGCATAGAAAAATGCAGTGGTACCAGTGGCAAAATTGCCGTCACCATCTGTATCAACAGCCAGGGCTACTTTGTTCCAGTTGGCCGGGATCTTATTGGTCGTATCACCAACAGTTACTTGCAACATATTGGTTACCGCCCCTGTATTCTTTACCTTCCAGCTGCGGACATATCGTGCTGCATTACAGCTTGCGTAAGTGGGTGGAACATTTGCTGTTGTAGCTGAGAACACCCCATTGTCATTGGCAATCATAATAAATTGCTTATTGGCTGCAAAGCTACCCGTGTTGGCAGCATTGGTCGTGGCAAGGGTTGTAAGGCCAAAAGCCACATTATCCGTACCATCCACATACGCTTTGGATTGACGCTGGTTCAAACCGGAGCAGTCATCCCTGCCAATACCGAATACTCCATATTTATAGTTCGCATCGGCTATCCATGGTTTTGTGATCCCATCGCTGGCGAGATAGTCTGTTGATGTACCATCTGCTAACGGAATGCTGTATTTGATTCCCAAATATGAATTGATCTGTGTAATTTGCGTTGCCGATAAGTTTGTATTGTAAACGATCAGTTCCGGGACGTAAAAGTTGTTCCAGTTGGAGCCACCGGCATCAACCACATCGGTTCCAATTCTGAAATTACCCGATAAGGAGAGATTGGCTGAAGTAGGATTAGTAGTTCTTATTACACCATTTGTTCTCAAAATAGCATTCGTGCCATCGGCAGTATTACTATACAGACCCAAATTAGCCATTGTAGGGAAAACAGAACTACCGGTAGCGCCATTGGCTGTACCATTACCGTAAACACCATAAGAACCACCGGATAAACCTACAACACTATTTTCCCAACGGTGATTATCACCTCCTAAAGTAATGATCTCATCCCACTGCTCTCCTGAAGTAAATCCGCCTTTTCCGGTCAATACATAGAACTCGGCATATTTGTTTATGCCATTCATGCCAAGTGGGTTGATGGAACTGGTATAGTAATTATCGCCACCACCAAAATAAACGGAAGGGTTATAATTGAACTTATTATCTACCTTGGTCATCCCACCGCCTGCGCCACGAGACAGATTGTTCTTGTTTGGACTAAAATCCGCCCAGACGCCCACATTACCCAATGCCAGATTAGGATCATCCGCTTTGGTCCACAATGTTAATCCTGTGCTTACACCACCGGGGCTTGTCAGGCTCCATCCGAAAGTAAATACACTGCCATTGGGAAGATTCACACCTTTGAAAGTAGCTACTCCTGCTGCCGTAACCGATGATGCAGACACCACAGTTGCGTTGGTAAAGTTGCCCGTACCGGTGGCATCTATCCATATCGATACATTGGCGGCACTGGCAGGAAACAAGAAAGAACCCGAAGTTGCACTGCCTGCCTGGAGCGTAACATTAGTAACGGCTCCAGTGTTCTGTACTTTCCACATCCGGTTAAGCGTATTCACTACACAAGAGCTTGCCAAAGCTGTAGGCGTTGTTGCAGGTGCAGCGTTGACAGTTAAGGCACCATTATTATCACCCATCAACAAATAATTACCGTCTGCAAGTACGCCATTGTTCAGCGCATTGGTGGTGGTAATACTTGTATCTTTTGATACCACTAAAAAATCATAGCCTGTTGTAGAGGTCATCTGGCTCTGGCTTTGTTTTTGGTTCAGACCTTCTGCTACCAGTTCTCTACCGATCCCAAATACACGGTTTATATATAACCCATTATTGCTGGGTGTAGTTGTAGTAACGTTATATATAGGCGTACCCAAAGTATTTAAATAGTCGTGTGCCAGGGTTATCCCATATTTAATGGCTAAATAGCTATTAACCTGTTGCTCTTGTGTTGTAGAAAGCTTGAACGGATAATAGATTGCTTCCGGAATTCTTGCAGTATTTATGGCACCGGCACCAGGATCAGTCGTTGTTCCAAATCTTAGGTTGTAGCTAGCATTGGAAACTACGTTTGAAAGTGCGTTCACAGAGGTACCGTTCATACCGTTGGCACTTGCAAATAATGGGTTGGTATTGCTTGGTGCCGCAGCACCCAAAACCTGTCCCAATGAACCTGTCAATAATTTAGGTTCATAAGCGGTCCATGCACTTGTTGCTGCTGCACCAGACCCTTGAATAGCTGTCTGTGTACCATTAGAAGTCTTATAAGTTCCAAAATAACTATTAGCAATAGGGGTTTGTCCGGTGGTAGTGGTATTTGTATGCAAAAATAACCAGGCAGTCTGTCCTGTCCCAGATGTATAATTGGCTACGGTAAATATACTTTTTGTAGCCCCCCTGTAACTTAAACCTTTTTGATTGGCACCAACACCAAAAAAATCATCGCCATCAAAAGGCACACCGGGGTTAAAGTTAATTTGGGTATTCACTGACGTACTTGAGCTACCATTGCTGCTCGAAATGTAAGTCATATCACCATTGCCTGCATAATCAGGTGCTTTATTAAGCCAGGCATTTATCTTATCCACTCCAGCTCCACCATAGTTAGCGGTAACAGCAAGATCAGATGCTTTATACCAAGCTGTTAGTTTACTGTTGTCTGTCCGTACAAAACGGCCGTCAACATCTGTCGGCAATGTAAAGCCTGTTGCACCTGCCGGCACAGCAGTGAACTTCAAAGAGGCAGAATTATCACCTCCCAGTTCATAATATTTTACCTTGATTGTGTGATCACCTGTAGTAAGGTTTACTGTAGTGGTAACAGTACTAGTCTGAGCTGAAACTACCAGATTATTATCTATGTATAGCCATATCCTATCATCAGCTGCCACGCTAAACGTATAGTTTCCTGCAGTGGTAATCTCAAGAGTCCCGGTATATTCCATACCGTAATAATCGGCATCTATATTATTGAACTCCGTACCGGTAATCTTGTTGCTGTAGCCGGTATTACCTGGTGTGGCATTAGATGTGCCTGCACCAAAGCCTGTCTGATCACTAAATGTGCCATTGTAATAATCTGCTTTGTATCCCCTGGTGCTTCCTGTAGAAACACCACCGGGATATTGGGCCTGCGTTTTTATTACCCCCGAAAGCAAAAATAACGGCAGTAATAAGTGTATATATTTAAATCTATATCGCATCTTATGTTTTTTTATGGTTATTATGGTCTAGGTAACTTTCTAAGTACCATTACAATATTCATAAAAGAACACGCAGATGCTGTACCTGTAACATCGTAAGTCAGCAGGCCATTATCCGTAATACTCACATTTGCAAATACTGATGTATCATAAGCCGTAATGTAAAAATCAAAATAGCGGGCATCATACACGGGTATGGTTGCGTTCTCCGTAGTTGCATTTTTCACCAAGGGACTGTTACCTGTTCCGGAAAACTGTTTTACATATTCATTATAAATATTTAATGTCTGTCCGTTTTGTATTAAAGTAGTGCTGATACTGATACTAGGTGTGTAGATAAACCTGATAGGATCTACAATACCAATACTTGTGGGAGTAGGATTGGTAAGGCCGTAAGTTGCCGTTAAAGCTCCGCCGCCACTGCCAATAGCCTTCCATAAGTTGGCTCCGGAATCAAAGTAATAGTATCCGATAGCCGTCACATTGGCTCTCGTGGCTAAAGTGTCTCCTCCGGAAACATCTGTAACATAGATAAGGGCTCCTGCCTGATTAGCACCGTAAGTAGCCGTATTACCAGTGAGTTCTGCTCTCGTTAAGCGAGGTGCAAGCAAACCTAAAGTCTGTGCATTGTCTATAGCTCCCGTACCGTCTAAGTTGGCTCGTTTTGCGTTGACATCCATTGTAGCTTTAGGTGAACTGGTATTGATACCGACCTGTCCGAATACGAGAACGTTGAAGAGCAGGGTTATAAATAGTATAAGTTTATTTGTAATTTTCATAACATTGTATGTTTTAAAAGGGTTTTTAATAAAAAAAGAATGTGTTTTTATTTATGATTTGCTGCCTATTGACCTCCCTCATTTTATATTAAAAAACATAGAAAATAAAAGTGTTTCATACGGTATAATATAAATTCATGATGGTTACACATTTGCATTATTCATTGTTAATAAGGATTTTAGATACATTACAGAGGTTGGCGGCGGCCGTGTGGTATGCTTACTAAGAAAACATATTGTTCTATAAATACATTCGTGTTTTATGATTCCATAAACCGAATAATCATTGAACAAAAAAGTATTGTATAAAACCGCATTATTAATAAATACAGTGGATGCGGAACTGATGATACAAACACTGTCATTTCTTGTAGAATTGTAAATATGAGAAGATGACTGTATGGGTACTGATAAAAAATTATTTACAGATAATACTGGCTTATCATTATTTACTTTAACCGGAATTCCTTTATGGGTAACACTTTTCTTCGGCTTTTCATTAGTATGGTTTGCTAATGAATTTAATTTGGGTTTTGTTTCGCTATAATTGATATACAAGGTTGTATCACTGAAGATCTTTTCTACATTTTTAACGATTGTGCCTTCTATAATGTAAACATTACCACCTTCAAAAGGGCTTGCAGATGGCTGAATATCTGGATTGTTCAGGTCATCAACGTTATGAGTTTTCACACCATCTACTATAGATAGATTTATATCACCTTTTATAAAAATCTGCGGGAAACTAAATTTTGGCAAAAGCAATACAATACAGAAAATTAATTTCCTATATCCTACACTTACTGTTTGACAAAAAACAGTAAAGATTGTACGAAATAATTTGTTGTAAAATAGTATTGACACTTTAATTGCTACTAAATAGTTATAGTCTATTTAATGTTAGCAAATTTGGAAATTAGGGAATATAGAAGGTACTCTAATCTACTTATCAGGGATACTTACATCTACGCAAGTGCCTATAATACTATGAATTTTAAATGTATAAAAAGTAAATGATTTTTAAAAAGTCAAATTATTTAGCCAAATACTTATATTTTCCTGTGATGGAATATTCATTTTTTTGCGAATCCTGTATTTTTTAGATTCGATAGATCGTATTGAAGAATTGGTGATCTGAGCTATTTCTTTGGTAGAAAGATTAAGTTTTAATAGAAAGCATACTTCCAACTCGGTGATTACCCAGTTGGGGTAATTGGTTATAATACCTTTAGAAAATATGGGGAATTTCTGTTTAAATCCTTGCATAAAGGCTAGATTATTTTCATAAGCAAGCTGATAAAGCTCCTCCAGTTCTTTTGTTGTAACAATATCAATTTTCTTCTCGGTAGAAATGGTGTGAACATCTTTAAATTGTAAAGCCTTTTTATTTCCATTTTTAAATAAACCTGAAATTCTGCTTTTCAGGCTTTTATTATTTAAATTAACAATAGGGATTGTATTATTGGTTTCTTCACCATCCATATTATAAGATAATGTCTGTTCCTCCTGATACTTTTTGGTAGTCATTTTTTTATCTACCCATATAATGTAGATGATGCAGAGGATAATAACAAAAAATAATCCGGCTAAAAGATAATACCAGACTACCGATGAAGCTGCAAGTTCTTCATTATTGATTTTTTTGAAGTTATTTCTAAGCATTTTCTTTTCTTCAATATTTATACTGTCAGATAGGTTTCTATATTGTTTCAGATAAAAAGCTTCATGCTCATAATCTTTAAGCTTTCCATAAACATCTGAAGTAGGAATATAAATACTCAGTAAAAAGTATGGCATATTATATTTTTTGGCTAGAGAAATAGCTTTCAGAAAATATTCAAGGGCTTCCTCATTTCTATCTTGTTTTTGCCGGATAATACCCATTTCCAAATAAATTGAAACACAGTTTCTTTTATCTCTAACTTCTTTCTGAAAAATCTCTGCATCTTTTAGATAGGTTTCGGCTATATTATATTCTTTTTTTCTAGAATATATACTACCAATATATGTATTCGCGGCAGCTATAAAACCAGACCGGAATATATTTTTTTTGCTTAATTTCTTAGCTTCATTATACATTAGTTTACCATAATATAATTCTGCAACAGTATCTTTTGGTGAAAGGCCGGAAAAACCATAATAAATATTATATTTTACCATCCCTTTTAAATCATTATCGGGAATATTGCTGCTAATTTCCAAAGCTTTATCAAAAAAAAATTTAGCTTGCCCTTTATATCCTAAACGAAACAAAACCATCCCTTTATAATAGAATAAGTAGGCACTACTTTCATAATCTCCAATTTCTTCAGCCAATGGAAGTCCTTCTGCTACTTTATTTAAGCATTCATGATAATTACCACGAGTGTCTTCCAGATAAATATTAGAAAATAAAACCAAAGATTTTACCATTCCTTTTTTATATTGTATTTCTTTGGATTGGTAATAGACTTCTGTAGATAATCTTAACATTTCCTGCTCTCCTAAATCTTCATAAACATTAACATCATTAAGAATAGTTATCAGACTATCTATTTTTTTAATTGAGAAGCTATTTTGAGCATGAATTACATTAAAATTAATAATTAATAAAAAAATAATCGATCTAATCATCATATTGTTGTTTTTCTAAATACATTAATATAAAACAACAGGTATATTGGCGTTTTGTTGTTTTATTATTTACCTTTTGATTGACTAAAATTAAAATAGCTGCGATTTGGGAAAAGATCGCAGATTATAATTAAGCGTTTAAAGAGGTTAAATATGAAGAATAGAGTTTAAAGATAATACTCTGATTTACGTATATATTATACGCAGATATACGCAAATGCCTATACCATTACAATCTTTGAGAATAAAAAAGACGAAAATTTCGCTAAAAAGGTGAGTTATTCAGCCAAACGCTTATATCCTGCTGTGATGGAATCTCCATTTTTTTTCGGATTCTATATTTTTTTGATTCTATAGAACGTATGGAAGAATTGGTGATCTGAGCGATTTCTTTTGTTGAAAAATTCAGTTTTAACAGCAAGCATACTTCTAATTCATTACTCGTCCAATTGGGATAGGTCGTCGTAATATTTTTGTAGAATATTGGAAAATGATATCTGAATTTCTGTATAAAGGCCAGATTATTTTCAAAGGCAAGCTGATAGAGCTCTTCCAGTTCTTTTGCTGTGGGCTCGTTATCTTTTAGATTTACAACTCGTGTAATAGTTTCAGGAGCTTTATTACTGTTATTATCTGATACTATTTCTTGTTTTATTTTAGCAGGTATTTTCTTTTTACGAATGAATAATGCAATAGCAACAGAACAAATTAAAACAAAAAGTCCGGATAAAGTATAATACAATATTTCTGGAAAATATGATTTCTTTTCGCTAATCAGTCTTTTTGCAGTATCTCTAATTGCTTTTTTTTCTGCAGCATTTAAACTGTCTGTTAGAGATTTATTTTTCTTCAAATAGAGTGCTTCATTTTTATAATCTTGGTTTTTAGCATATACTTCTGCAAGACTATAGTAAACAGCAGGCAAATAAGAAGGAGTATTATATTTTTTTATAAAATAAATAGCTTCTAAATTATAATCGATAGCCTCTTTATTTCTGTTTTGCATTTCGCGAATATAGGCCAGGTTGATATAGATAACAACCAGGTACCTTTGATTTTTCATCTTCATCTGTAAAAATTCTGCATTCTTTAAGTACTTCTCTGCTTCATCATATTTTTTTTCTAACAAATACACATTACCTAATCCCAAAACACCTGAAAGAAGAAAACCTGGTTTTTCAGGATCTTTTTCACTTATTTTTTGAGCTTCATCATGAATTAGTTTTGCATACTTTATAGCAGTTTGATTTGATTTGGATCTAAAATAAATGGTGAAATACCCCTTATAAATACTCGCTCTTACTTTATATTTCTTATTATTATCTAAAATTTTATCACTAAGAATCAATGCCTTATCTAATAACTCTATGGCTTGATCTTTATATTGTATATTAGATAAACTCAAACTTTTATAATATAACAGGTACGCCTGGCTTTCATAATCTTCAAGCTCTTCCGCCAATAAAAGTCCTTCTGATATTTTGTCTAAGCCTTCCTGATAATTGCTGCCATTGTTTTGCATATTTAATGTATAAATACGACCAAAAGAAACTAAAGCTTTCAACATACCTTTCTTATAGCCGGCTTCTTTTGACTGGTAGTAAATTTCTGTACATATCAGTAACATTTCTTTTTCTCCTTTATCCTGATATGCATCAACAACATTCACAATTTTAATCAAACTATCTATCTTTTGATTTACATTATGATCCTGAGCTAGAATTATATTAGAGCCAATTATTGAAAATAAAAAAAATACTACAAATATCCTCATATTAGGAATTATTATTAAAATAATAAGACATAAACCCATCACAAATTAAACATTAACTCATTTATGCTTAATTATCTACAAATTTAAATAAATAATGGTAAAAAATAAATGTCACCAAATATTTTATTTTAAAAGAGCACTTAAAGAAGAGATATTTAATATTTAAGAAAAAATCATTTGGTACATAACCATATAGCTAGGTAATTATCATCTCCCATTTTTAATTTCCAGGATATAAAAAGATGCATAAACTAATATAGGATCAATGAAAGAGAGTTATTATTTATTGTATTAAAAGTCAAATAAAAATACAGGATCGCCAAGGAAAAGAAGATTGTTTTCCAAATAAAAATCCCTCTAAACATTACATTTAAGGGTCATTGTATTATTGTAATTAGAATCTATATGCGTTTAAAACACTACCTACTTCCTTTTTATTCAGGTTTACATAAAAGTAATGGAACATTTAGCAAACAATTATTTTGCTCATATCATCCGCATGGCTGGTTACCTTGTTTTCTTCTGTTCAATTTTGACAAATGCTTTAATATTCAATACAATATAAACAGAATGAAAAATACCCAAATAAGCAAGTATTATTGCAGCAAATAGCATGTTATAATTCTTAAAAGCATCAACATAAAATGAAAAAAGAAATATGAGTAAAAAAACAATGCTATTACCAACAAAAATTAGTACACTCTTTTGATATTCAATAAAAAAATATAATCCCTGGCATATTGGAATTAGTAATAGAAAACCGAAATAAAAAAAATAGCCTAAAGAATTAATAAATACTTGAAGTAAAAATGTTGGGCCAAAAACATAAAAATACAAATATCTGTTATTGAAGATGTTAAAAATGTAATTATTTACTATACAATAAATTACTATTGATAATGAAATTATCAGGGGCGTTATAAGATACTTGTAGTAAGCATAAAAATTACTATCATGATCAATATTAGGAAATTTACAGCTTTCATTATGGTTATTATTTAATAAACAAAATTAAATAATTGCTACAGATTAAAAACCAATCAGTAAGAATTTTTTCTTGAAGCTCTTCAAAAGAAAAAGACTAATATTTGAATTTATGCAATATTCATATGGATTCACAGAAGACAGGCTATTTGCCGATACAAAACTTAGAAAAAATATTTCCCAGCACTTCATCATTAGTTACTTCTCCTGAGATTTCACCAAGATGCTCCAAAGCATTTCTTAATTCATAAGCCAGCAGTTCTGTAGAAATCTGGAAAGAAATGGCCTCCTTAACTTTATGAATAGCGTCCAGAGATTTACGGAGGGCTTCAAGATGTCGCTGATTGGTAATAACGACATTATTTTCTTGTGATTTGAGCTGTTCAACGTAGGAAGACAGTTCATTCTTAAGATCCTGGATATTTTGATTTTCTACGGCGGATATCCTGATAAAATCAAAATCCTGGGTAATTTCTTTTCTGAAAATATCTTCTACGGCTTCATATTTTGGAGGAAGCACTTCATCTATTTTTGTGGCACAGATAATCAACTTCAGATCGTCTCTCTGTAAAGATTTTATCATTTCGATATCTTCAGAATAATCTTCCGTAGCAGCATCTGCAAGGTAGACCAAAACATTCGCATTCTCTACTTTTTCTTTAGCTTTTTTTACTCCGATGGCTTCAATTTCATCCTGGGTTTCACGAAGTCCGGCCGTATCAATCAGACGGAATGCGTGGCCTTTGATATGCAGCACCTCTTCAATAGTATCTCTCGTAGTTCCGGCAATGTTGCTTACAATTGCTCTTTCTTCCTTCAACAAAGCATTTAACAGGGTAGATTTTCCGGCGTTGGGTTTACCAATAATGGCAACCGCAGTTCCGTTTTTGATGGCATTTCCATACTGGAAACTTTCGATAAGGGAGTCTAATTTTAATTCAATTTTATCCAGCAATCCGTTAAGAGCCGATCTGTCTGCAAACTCCACATCTTCTTCAGCAAAATCCAGCTCAAGTTCGATCAGGGAAACGAAATTCAGAAGATCAGTTCTTAAAATTGATATCTCGTTGGTAATTCCACCTTTCAGCTGGTTGATGGCTACTTTTCTGGATGCTTCATTTTCAGAAGCAATCACATCTGCAATCGCTTCAGCCTGCGAAAGGTCTATTCTTCCGTTGATAAAAGCACGAAGGGTAAATTCCCCCGCTTTTGCCATTCTCGCCCCGTTTTTGGTCAGCGTTTCCAGAATACGTTTTCCGATATGCGGTGAACCGTGAAAAGCTATTTCCACAGAATTTTCCGTCGTAAAGCTTTTCGGAGCCAGAAAAATAGAAAGCATCACCTCATCAATAGCTTCTTCACCATCCATGAAGTAACCATAGTGAATGGTATGGGACTTTTGCTTTTCCAGTTTCTTGGAAGGAAAACTCCTCTGAACAACCGGTAAAGCATCGTTCCCTGAAACTCTGATAATCCCTAAAGCTCCTACTCCATTGGCCGTAGCCAGTGCGCAAATCGTATCGTTATTCATGATGCAAATTTACGTTTTTTCAGACTAATTTCCGGAAGAGTCTTTTATACAGATTGTCTATAATTCTGATTGAAGGTTTTTGATATACAAGAAAATTTAACCTTATAGAATAAACAATGAAGCAATCTCAATGAGTGATTATTTATATTAAAGTTGAATAAGCTTTACAAAACCACAAAAGTCACAAAGCTTTCATTTTAAAACACTTTAGTTCAGATAAGATGAAAATCAAAGATTTCACAAAACTTAGGTGTACTTATTATGCATAAAGCTTGACTCTAAAAAAACTTAAATTGTTAAACATAAAAGCTTAAAACTTCAAATGATTATTTTTAATACTTAATAGAGATTGCTTCATCAATTTGTCCCTGAAATAACAGTTTTATTTTTGCTTTCTTCCTGATTCTTCTGCTTTCTGAAGCCATTTCGAGCGCTGAATATCTGTAGAATTTCTTATAATTCCCAAATAAGTAATCCGAACCGGTTTTACTCCACAGAATTCCAGTATTGATTTTTTCAGCTGGTTAATACTTGGTCTTCCGTAAAAAAGCCTGTAATACCATCCTGGCTGATCAAGGGTTGTGATGATATGAGCCGTTTTACCTTTCAGCAGCTTGTCCCACCAAACTGAGTTTTCCCTGTAACGGTAAGCGAATCCCGGGAGAAAAAGCCTGTCAATAAAACCTTTCATCAGCGCAGGCATACCTCCCCACCAGACCGGATGAATCCAGACCAAATGATCTGCCCATTGTATCGTTTTCCATGCATTTAAAAGGTCTGGCTCCAGCTCCATTCTTTTCTGGTATCCGAAGTGAAGAACCGGGTCAAAATTCAGCTCAGCTATTATGATTTCTCTGACTTCCGCTCCTGATTTTTCAGCTCCTTTTCTGTAAGCTTCTGCAATTCCGAAATTGAAGGAACTTTTATTGGGGTGCCCATTGATAATGGCTATTTTTTTCATCGCGATGATTTTATATTAATGGTTTCATAGGCCTTAAGCTTCTCCAGAAGTGATGCCGGCTGATGCAGCTGATGACTGAAGTATACATTACTGTCATGAACCTTTTTCAAGAGCTCTTCCGTGTGGAGTACCGCAGAAAGAGCCGTTAATTCCGCCTGTCCTTTTGTACTTTGAAGGCTTAACTTTTCGTTCCCGGTTTTGGTTTTTATAATGATCTCAAATACGCTCTGATCCCCATTTCCACTTGATCCGAAAATCATTTTCCGTTCTTTCAAAGATAAAATATTAAAAAGTCTGACTTTTTGAAATCCTCCCAAAAGCCATGTTATAAATTTTGAATTGTAAGTCATCTTAACACTTACATTGGGTATTTTTTCAATCTGATTAAGAATATATAAATCCGGTACATCAAAATTATAAGCTCCCCTTTTCCCAATCCCGAAAGAAAAATCAAAATCCTCCGAATCTAAAAAATGTTTTATGGGAAACGGCCTGTTATTTTCATACCTGATAAAAGGTTTTGCCACATTTTCAGCCATAAAGTGAGCCGAACTCTCCCCTGCAAGATCTTTTACCGAATAATACACAAAAAGCTTAACCTCCTGGATATCCTGCATGTTGCCTGCCAACGTCTTTACCAGACCGTTGACGATCCCTCCCATCCATCCGGAACTGAATACAATCCTGCTCTGTATAGCTTTATTTTTCGCAATGGCGTAGGCTTTTACAAGGTCGGGGGTTGGCTTCGTAATATCCAGGTAATCTATCTTATTTTCTATAACGAAACGAAGAATATGGTCTTCTTTATCATTTACGGACAGAATGACCAGGTCAATTTCCTTTTCCTTGATCACTCGAAAAGTACGCGGATCCGTCACATCAATTTTAAGATGATTACCTGTTCCTCCTTTTCTGCCACCAATAAAAATATTGACATGCGGGTTTCTTGATTTCAGAATGCGGATGATCGTTTTACCTACAAGGCCGTTACCTCCAACGACCAGAATATTGTGCTCCATATATTTTTTTTACAAAATTATAGAGCTGCTTCACGGTGGTGTAGGACAAATGTCTAAAACGGAAGTATCCAGGGATTTTTAATCCCATTCTATATTCTTCCTTATACGCTAATTTCTTTTCTTATTCTGCTAAGGTGCCTTTGGGTAATCCCTAAATAAGAGGCCAGGTATTGCAGCGGAATTTTCTGAACATAGTCGGGCTGATGGCCAAGCAAAGCCTCATACCGTTGTGCTGCGCTATCTCTTTGGAGCTGAAAAAATCTTTTTTCAAGTTCAAGATATTCCTGTTCTGCAATTATCTTTAAAAATTTGGTCCAGTTCAGATCATCTTTTACCAGATGATCTACAGCATCTTTTTTTAAAACCATCAGATCGGCATCGGTTATAGCCTGCATATTTTCCCTGCTGGGACAATCTGAAATAAAGGAAGAATAGCCCGCCATAAGCTGATCGGGAAACCTGAAACAATAGGTCATATCTTTTCCCGTATCTGAAATATAATAGGAACGAAAAATCCCGGATACAATAAATGCTATTTCCCTGCATCTGTCACCTTCCTGCACAAAAAAATCATTTTTATATACCTTTCTGGCTTCAAAAAGCTGTAAGAAAGCCTGAATCTCAGCTTCTGAGAATATATTGAAGCTTCGGAAATAGTTTTCTATCATATTTTTCAAATTATCACTTGGTATTTCTGGATTCTTCAGCGAAATTAAGCAAATACAAGTTCATTACAAACATTGGGGATCTACATCGTTGAAAAAAATAAAACCACTTCAGAACGAAATGGTTTTACCTGCTTTGAATTTACTAAGTATATGAAGATATGAATGATGTTTTGTTGATACAAAGATATAAGGTCCTGCATAATCTGCTGTCAGGGGAATCCCTACAATTATTTCCGTAAAAATACGGTTGCATTTACAAAAAAGCCCTGCAGATTTCTCTGCAGGGCTTCAAGAATTTATCTAACAATTATAATGTTCAATAGATATCAGGGTAATTTATTACTTAATCTAAAGTGGGCTTACCAGATCCAGGAACCATGTTTTAACATCTCCTTCAAGATATGGTCCTAACTTTTCTTCACAGGTTCTGTGGTAATCGTTCAGCCATTCAACTTCTTTTTCAGAAAGGATTTCTTTCACGATCGTATCTTTAAAGAACGGGCAGAAAGTAAGCGTTTCAAATTCATAGAAGGTTCCGTGGATTGTTTTTTCAGCTTCTTTTACGGCAATCAGGTTTTCGTGACGGATTCCGTACTCCCCTTCCAGATAATATCCCGGTTCATTGGAGCATACCATTCCCGGAAGAAGATCCTGCGGGTTCATATCTTTTCTGATGTTCTGAGGACCTTCGTGAACATTCATAAAGCTTCCCACTCCGTGACCTGTCCCGTGGTTGAAATCTTTCCCTTCCATCCACAAAGGAAGTCTTGCAATAGCATCAAGGTGAACTCCTTTTGTGCCTTTCGGGAATTTCACCATGGATAAACGGATCAGGCCCTGAAGCACTAATGTAGAATTTCTTTTGAAATCTTCAGAAGCAGTTCCTAGGGCTAAAGTTCTTGTAATATCGGTAGTTCCTTCAAGGTATTGCCCTCCTGAATCCACCAGAATGGTTGCTTCATTGGTAACCTCTTTGCTTCCCTCACTTTTGGCGGAATAATGCATAATGGCACCATTGTCTTTGTATCCTACAATACTTCCGAAGCTTTCTCCCACGAAGTTTTCACCTTCCGCACGAAAGTCTCTCAGCTTTTCTCCGATAGTGTATTCGTTCATGCTTTCTTTTCCCGCCTGATGAGTCAGCCAGTAAAGAAATTTCACCATAGCAACACCGTCTCTTACCATTACTGTTCTGAAACCTTCCAGCTCAGTTTCATTTTTCTGGGCTTTCATCAGGTTGCCGGGAACCGGAGCTTTTGTAAAGCGGTTATTTTCTTTCAGGGTTTCAAAAATCATCTGGTTACTGTTGGGAGAAACCAAAATATTTTCGTTTTTGAACGTTTTCAGATAAGTGTAAAACTCTTCATAAGGCATCATTTTCACAAAAGAATCATCCATTTGTTTTCTTGCCTCCACTTCCAGTTTTTCAAGGTCGGTGAAAAGCACTGCATCATTTTTGGTAATCACTACATATCCTAAAAATACAGGGTTACTTTGTACATCACTTCCTCTTAAATTCAGGGTCCATGCTACATCATCAAGGCTTGATACAATATGAACGGTAGTTCCCTGATCTTCCATTTTCTGACGGATTGCTGCCAACTTGTCGGTAACAGATTTTCCGGCTCTTTCTACAGGATGTACAAAAATTGGATTTTTTGAAGGCGTTCCCCGGTCTTTCCAGATCTCTTTTAAAAGCGGAAGATCGATCAGGGTTATATTTTTTGACTGCAATTTCTGTGAAAGCAGTTCCCAATTGGCATTTGAAGTGGCAACGGCATTGACGGCTACTTTTCCTCCCGCAGGAATTTCGGAAATAATCCAGTCTATATAATTGGGAGTTCCTTCCATTCCGTCTTTGAAAAGATCGATTCCTGAACCTTCCAGCTCAAGGGCTGCTTGGGTAAAATACCTTCCATCTGTCCAGAGTCCTGCTTTGTCTTTTGTAATTACCACAAAACCTGCAGAACCTAAAAATCCCGACAGCCAAGCTCTTTCCTGCCATTCTTCAGGCAGATATTCGCTCATATGCGGATCTGCAGAATATATTATAAATGCATCAACATTATTTTTCTGCATTTCTTCACGAAGCGCAGCCACTTTTTCCTTTGAAGTCATTCTTTTCTTTTTTTAAACACGGAAAGTTACAAAAAAATGAGGTTCAGAAATGAAATCCGAAGCGTAATTTCGTTAATAATCTGTTATTTTTTCTTTACAAACACTTTGACACAATTAAATTTTCCAATTGCTGTAAGGTTGAGTTTAAATAAGCTCTTGAACTTTACGATTTAATTAAAATAATCTACAATATTAATCTCAATAACGATTTACATACCACAAAAACAATATTATCATTAAACATATAAAGTTTTGGAAAGATTATTGCTACTATTCACCGTATGAGAGAGCAGAATTACAAAAACCACAGAAAGTTTTATCCGCCGCATCATTTCATTTATCTTCCGATATTAATTGTATTGGAAATTTATGGAATATATAAAATCTGGGATGATATTGAAAATCAGCTGGTCTGGATATTATTTTCTATCGTCATATTTCTGCTTTTCTATCTGGCTTTTATGACGCGACAGCATTATGCGCTTGGACTGCAAAACCGAATGGTAATGCTTGAATTTAAACAACGGTATTTTGAAATTTTCGGGCAAAGATCTGATGAAGTTGCTGATCAATTGAAATTTGACCAGATCGCGGCATTGAGGTTTGCCTATGATGATGAATTCAAAGAGCTTTTGTACAAAGCACTTCACGAAAACATCTCCGGCGATGAAATAAAGCGCTCCATCAAAAACTGGAGAGCCGACAACCAAAGAATTTAATATAACACCAAAATATTTATATCATGAAAAAGTTGACTTTATACAGTATGACTGTATTCACGTTATTAACATTAACAAGCTGTGAAGCAATAGAAACCATTTTCAAGGCTGGAATGTGGTGGGGAATCATCCTGGTCGTTGCAGTTGTAGTAATCCTTTTTCTGATCTTTTCGAGGGGTAAGAACTCTTAACCATTTTTTATGGAGAAGAATACTGACCTGGAAATTATTTCCCACTTAAAGCCTTCAAAAATTGTAAAGATCATGAAGGATCCCGAAGCCTCCGCAAAGGCGGTACATCTTATATATACCACCGATGCGGAAACTGCCGGGATTACCCGTAAGAAAACCGGAAAAAAGTATTCTTATTACAGGGAAGGCGAGAAAATTAAGGATAAGGATGAAATCACCCGCATCAACAAGCTGGTTATTCCTCCTGCATGGGAAAACGTTTGGATTTGCGCCTTGGAAAACGGCCATCTTCAGGCCACAGGTTTTGATGCAAAACGCAGGAAACAATATCGCTACCATCCTCTTTGGAGCGCTTTAAGAAACCACACCAAATTTTACAGAATGCTTCAGTTCGGGTATGCTTTGCCCAATATACGGCTTCAAGTAGAGCAGGATTTGGCCCTGAGGAATTTCGAGAAAAGAAAAATACTGGCATTAATTGTAAGTTTAATGCAGCATACGAATATCCGCATTGGCAACAATGCGTATGAAAAACTATACGGATCTTTCGGATTAACAACTTTAAAAGATAAACACGTAAAAATCAAAGGTCAGAAAATGACTTTTACATTTAAAGGAAAAAAGGGGATCATGCATTCTATTGATCTTAGGAGCAGAAGGCTTTCAAGGCTTGTGCAGAAATGTAAGGATATTCCCGGAAAAGAGCTTTTCCAATATTTTGATGAGGAAGGAAACCGTCATTCTGTAGATTCGGGGATGGTGAATGAGTATATTAAGGAAATAAGCGGGGAAGATTTTACCGCTAAAGATTTCAGAACATGGTCGGGAACGGTAAGTGCTTTGATCGCTTTTAAAGAAATCGGCTACGCTGAAAATAACAGTCAATATAAAAAGAAGGTAAAAGAAGCCCTCGAAATCGTTGCCCAGCACCTGGGAAATACCAGTACGGTCTGCAGGAAATACTATGTGCATCCGCTGGTTATTAATCTATACGAAAACAACACGATCAAAAAATACCTTGACGAGCTGGAACAGATTGAGGAAAACGATGGCAAGGCAGACCTCACCCATGAAGAAAAACTGGTACTGAAAATTCTGGAGAACGAAAAGATGTAACGAAGAATGAAAGGTTACCTCAGCCTTCAGCTTCTCATTTTTCAATTTTCAATCGGAACCTTATTTGTTAAAAAATTGGCTCTGTATTCTTTCGGCGTGATTCCTGCAATTTTTTTGAAAAGCTGGGTGAAATGTGATGCGGTCTGGAAGTTCAGTTCATAGGCAATTTCTGCAATATCCCGGCTTGAATGAAGCAAAGCTTTGCTGTAATTGATGTCGATTTCGTTGATCCATTGCTTGGGTGATTTCTGGGTCACATTTTTCACACATTTATTAAGATAGCTTTCCGTTACTGAAAGTTTGCCTGCATAAAAAGCCACTCTTTTTTCCCCGACATGATATTTAAACAAAAGATCCCGGAACTGAAGCGAAAGTTCCATAGGTCTTGTAGCAGATTTATGATGGTTATCGGAATCTGTATTCAGCATTTTCATGAGAATCAGGTGCAGCATAGTGACAACCACTTCATTTAAGTTAAGATTGTTGAGCCAAAGTTCCTGCTCCATAATCGGAAGGAGTTGGGTAATGGTCCCGTAAGTAAGGCTGTCGAGATTAAGGAAAGGCGTCATAAAGAAAATACTGCTTTTATGTTTGGGTAGTTCCTGTTCGGACAGGATATTATTTTCATAGGCCAGGAAAAACCCTTCAATATCATCGGAAAGTTCCAGGGTGGCAGTAATTGTTCCCTGCTTAATAAAGATTACACCTCCTTTTTCTGCATGATACTCCTTATTTTCAAGATATTGCCGGATATGACCGTTGGTTACAAAAATAATAAAGTTAAAGGTCGTACGGTACGGAATCACCGGAATCAGAATTCCTTTAAGATAATTCTCCAGCCGGTAAAGCTGTATATCGGCATTATTGGCTAATATTTTCTCCGTAATATTCGGGAGGAAAAGCTTTTTATACTGAAAATTGGATAATACTTCCATATCCGATAAATGATTTAATAAAGTTAGACAAAATTTGATTAATCAGGCTAAAAGGTTTGAGGTTGGGAGAGTCTTAGATTGATAGAGTCAATCAAGTTGGAAATATTCTGGTAAATTTTCAAAAGATTTTTTTTCACTATTCTACCATACTTTTATACCCAAACTCTCAAACTCTCCCACGCTCAAACCCTAAAACTTATAATACACTCCTACTTTCACTCCCAACGGGCTTTCCGGCGTATAGGTAAGATCGGTAACGGATTCTGCTTCGCCTTTTAACTGGGTTTCTGTGGCAAACTGAGCTTCGTTCCATTTTACATTAAAAAGATTATTTACCTGAATATTCGCACCCCATTTCTGGCGGCTGTAGGATAGCATAAGATCATTGACGAAATAAGCTTTTGTTCTGATGCTGTTGTCTTCCACAGCAGGTCTTGATCCAAGGTACCTGTACTGAAACCCTACCGAGAATCTCTGCAGAAAATCCCAGTTGACGGATCCTGTACTGGTGACAACAGGAGCCAGCGGAATGTAATCCTTACCTTTTTCTTCCTCAATGAATCTTGCATGGGAATAATTGATATCTGCATTGAAATAGAAATTTTCCACCGGCTGGAAACGGATTCCCAGATCCGCCCCGAAGCGTCTTGATTTTCCGGATGGTTCCACTACCGCATCATCTCCTACGTAAACAAACTCCTGCTGAAGATACATATACCATAAAGCCGGAGTAATGATCAATGATTTAAAAGGATGCAGCCTCACTCCGAGATCTCCGCCAATAGAATATGGAAGTGTTTTCTGATCAGGATTTGGAACAACTACTCTCAGGTCATTGGAGTGGAAGCCCATTCCGGTTTTCAGAAACCACATGACATTATCGTTCTGTGCATAAGAAAAATTAAGTTTCGGGCTTAATCTTGTGGCTTCTTTTGACTGTCCCGAAGGAAGCTGTTCAGGATCCAGAAGATTATGCATATTGAAAATAAAATGATCTGCTCTCAAAGCCGGATTGATGGTCCATTTTCCGGTTTTCCAGATCAGTCCTGAATAAGCATGAAGATTGGTTTCTGTTCCGTTCACGTCAGCTTTTCTGTCCAGCAGAAGATCTCTGTGATAAACATGATTGAGCTGTAGTGTATTGATATCGTCATTTCTTAATCCTACTCCGGAAATCCAGTTCAAAGAGCTGTTTGCGAACGTAAAGCTTTTGGTATATTTTATCTCAGCTCCGTAGATGCTTCTTCCGTCTGTCTGCTGGATTTCGTCACCATGGTCTTTATCATTCAGATAAAAAGTAAAATCCGAATAGAGATTAAAATTATATTTTGAATAAAAAGCCATGGCATCTATCTGTTCCGAAGATGAAATAATGTGCTTAAAGTTCATCTGCAGATTGGTTCTGGAAGTTTTTCCGCCTTCCGTAGGATCAATACTTCCCCATCTGCCGATAATTCCTTCATCTACAGCCCGTTCAGGAATCTGTCCGGAAGCGTTCCAAGAAGAATTAAATGTTGAGAACTGGATGTTGAAATAATCATTATCCGTGATCCACTGGTTGTATTTCCCGAAAATATTAACTCTGTTAAAATTCTGCTTCACATCAAAAGGTCCGTCAGTATAGTTGTATTCTGCGGCTACGTAAGCATTTTTCCTTCCTGTATCGTCATGCAGAATATTGAACATTCCCAGAATTTTTTTTGAATTAAATGAACCGCCTTCCAGTTTGACCATGCTGTTTTTTAATCCGTTATAGGTTTGAAAATCCACATATCCGGCGGTATTAAAATCTCCACGGTCCATATAATAGGCCCCTTTCCCGAAATCAATATTATTTATGGTTTCAGGAATCACAAAATGCAGATCTGAATATCCCTGTCCGTGAGCATGGGAAACAATATTTACCGGCATTCCGTCTACATTGACGCTCACATCTGTACCATGGTCTGCATCAAATCCTCTCAGGAAGAGCTGTTCTGCCTTTCCGCCTCCTGCATGCTGTGCAATGAACAGTCCCGGAACCTTTCTCAGCAGATCCTGAGCGGAATTCACTGGAAATTTGTTAAGGTCCACTTTGGTAATAGCCGTTAAAAACGAACTGTGATTGATGGCTACTTCAGAGATCTGATAGGGTTTGTGCTGCAAAAAGATAACTTTATTTTGATCTTCATCATTTGTTACCACCCATTTAACCTCATCGTATCCCTGACGACTGATGACCAATGTATCGGGAAGACTGGCATCAGGAATGGTAAAAGTTCCGTCTGTTGCTGAATGGGTATGGCTGTTTCCGTGGTTGTATTTTACTAATACATCGGCAATTGGAAATTTATCTTCTGCATCTTTTACTAGCAGTTTTTTTTCTGTTTCCTGGGCGGATATTTTTCCGTTAAAAGCCAGTGCCAGAAATATTACTGCTATTTTAGTTACCTTCATTTTTGATTGAATGTTTATTTTGTTTAGTGTCTGGTAAGAGTCAAGAACCAAGAGACAAGATTTCAGATACCAGATGCTAGATTTTAGATTTTAGATTTTAGATTTTACTATGAATCAAAAAGGCATCTGTATATTGTGTCATATATTTCTTCTATCTTCCTTCCTGCTTTCTTATTTCAAACCCTCCTACTCGGTTTTGTTTGTTTTAAATAATTTTTGAATTAAAAGAGTGATCCATGTTCCCGCAACAAAAGGGAAAGTTAATACACCGCCGAATTCATTCAGAGTGTTATGATCTACCAGAAAATCATCTATAACGACTGTAATAACCACTGCTACCAGTACCCAAAGTCCGTCTTTCTTTTTAAACCCTGAAAAGACAATAGCGGAAAGTACAGCATTGAACCCGAAAAGCCCCATGCGTATCTCTTCAATCGGTTCACCGTTCATGTGGGATATGTAAGACCCTATAATTGCGCTTGCAAAACCATACAGTGCTGCCACCGGCGAACTGATGAAAACAGCTACAAAGAAAATAATCCCTGAAAGTATTCCTCCCTGGAAGATCACTTCTCCAAAAGCATTGGTACAGGTAAGGAAATCATCATAATCTGTGGGAGCTGCAGCTGCTGAGATCATTTCAGAAGGCGGGATCTGTGTAAAATGATGTAATACAAATACACAAACCCATGTAATGATGATGAAAGGAAGCGTAAATACCGGAATCTTTTTCTGAATAAAAAAATGCTGAATCACCGCTGCCAAAGCACCACCTAATATAATCAGCACCCAAATAAGCACTGTTGTCTGGAATACAAATGAAAGGGCAACCCCTACAAGTGCCGCACTGAATCCGTAAAGTCCTGCATTAATTTCAGAAGAATCATATTTAAGCTTCATTGCAGTAAAAGTTCCTGCCATTGTTGAAAGCAATACCGCAACACCGCCCTGCCAGCTTCCTATAAAGATACCGATGAGGAAGAGAAGCCCCGTCCATCTGTTTTCCTGGAGCATAATCTGCCCGATTCCTTTTAAAACATTGTCTATAAAAGGGAATTTTTTAAAAATTTCGTCCATAGTTTTTTTATGTATTCATGTATTGATGTAAAATGTATTAATGCCTTGAAGTAAAGATTTTAGATTTTAGATGCCAGACATCAGATTTCAGATTTCAGATTTTAAGAGCTAACTGGAAAATAAGAAGTTGAAAAATTGCATTTCTTCCATTCTCTATCTTCTTTTTTCACTCTAACTCTAAAATACTCTGGCTCTCCAACCTGGCTTACCATCCCAGAAACACCATCCCAATGCCGCAGACTGTTACCACAGCACCGCTTACCACTCCCATATATCTTTCCAATTTTTCTGTGTTGAATAACGTTGAATAGCCGTAGCGCCCCAGAAGAACCATTCCCAGCATTGTCAGAACAGTTGTTAATGTGAATGAAGTAACCAGCACCGCAATTTCAGACATCGAATGTTTCACTCCTGAGTAGAATAGCAAAGGAATCAGCGGTTCACTGGGACCCATTACGAAGATCATGAAAAGAACCAGAGGAGTTACCTTAATTCTTTTCTGAGGCATCACCATTTCAGTGTGGTTATGTTCATAAACATATACATCATCCCCCATCACATCGAAATGCTTATGAGGTTTGTTTATGATAGCCTGGATCAATCCATACACTAAGTAGATCCCCCCAAATATCAGCAAAGCCCATCCTGAGAAATTTCCTCTGATATCCTGAAACCATGATATTTTATTCAGCTGCCAACCTAAAAACACTCCGATGAAGCCTAAGATTAAAGAGCTTAATACATGCCCGAATCCGCAAACAACAGTTAAGACAGTCGTTTTCATTCTGCTCCATTTTTTGGATTTTGAAAGCACAATAAACGGCAGATAATGATCCGGTCCGGAAGCTGTGTGTATAAAACTTATTGAAATGGCACTTATGAGAAGTGCCCAAACTGTACTGTCCATTCTTCTGTTTTTCTGTTATGCCTAATCTTACTTAGGTTTGGCTAAAGCCATTTATTAATGTTTTTATTTTTTTAGCGGGCTAAAGCCCACTCCTATTGAATTGCATTCTGCCTTAATTCAAAAAGAAATCAAACCGATTATTTATTCTAAAGACCAAAGGATTTCCTGAGCCTGAAGGAAAAAATTATACATCAGTTCACCTCCGTGGCCTAAAGCCCTTACCACAAAACCATTATCTTCCATAGCGGAAACTCCTACTTCCATTGCTTCCTTATGCTGTTCTGCCAGTTCTACAATAGTCTCAACCAAATTATTTTTGTCAATATTGTTTTTTGTACTGTAGAAAATAAGGGTTCCCTGGTGCGTATACTGCTCCAGATTTCCAATACTGCTGATAGGAATCAGATCTGGCTGAATAACAACATTATCCTTGATAACCAGCTTATTTTCATGGTAGATTTCCATCAGATTCTGGAAGCGTTTCAGCTTAAAAACCTCACCGTAATGCTTTCTTCCGCAGGTAATAATTTCACTGATGATGATCTGGCTGTTCTTTCCAACCTGAATATTAGCTTTACTCTGAAAATTGGAATCTTCATGAGGAACCACAGGATGAGGCACATAAGCAAAAGAAGTATTGTCGTCCATCTTTACATTAAGCTCCTGAACAGCTTTATCTTTCATATTGAACAGCCTTTGGTACGACTGGGACTGCAGCTGCAGGGATGAGTCTTTTTCAAGTTCAATATCCAGTTGATAATGATCTCCATCCAGAATTCCAGGGGAAGACGTCATTACCATCTGATAAAGTTTGTTGTCACTTTTCCTCTGCCCTACGGAAACCACCCTGAATGGAAGTGAAACATAGAGGTCTTTCACATAAGATCCTCCATCCTTGAATCCTGCAATGATATGTAAACGGCTGTCCATCTATCTTACCAGGTTCGGTTCTTCAATTTCTTCCAGAAGCGCGTATTTTTTGATCCAGCCGATCACTTTATCCAGACCTTCATCTGTTTTAAGGTTGGTGAAAACAAAAGGATTTCCGTTTCTCATTCTCCTGGCATCTTTTTCCATGACCTCAAGGCTGGCTCCTACGTGTGGGGCAAGATCTATTTTATTAATAATCAACAGATCTGATCTTGTAATACCAGGTCCTCCTTTTCTCGGGATCTTCTCTCCTTCGGCTACATCAATGATAAAAATGGTCACATCCGCTAAGTCGGGACTGAATGTTGCAGATAGATTATCGCCGCCACTTTCGATCAGTACCAGTTCAATATCCGGGAAACGTGCTGCAAGCTCGTCTACTGCTTCCAGATTCATACTTGCATCTTCACGGATCGCGGTGTGCGGGCAGCCTCCTGTTTCTACCCCGATAATTCTGTCATGGGGCAAAAGGCTGTTTTTTGCCATAAATTCGGCATCTTCTTTTGTATAAATATCATTCGTGATCACGCCAAGATCATATTTTCCGAATAATTTTCTGCTTAAGCGTTCCAATAATGCTGTTTTTCCAGAACCAACAGGCCCGGCAACTCCTACTTTTATATATTTTCTGTTTTCCATTTTTTAATTTTATTTATTTTATGAGCAACTTCTCTGCTCTTTATTTTTTAAGACATATACAATCTGGAATACAACCTCTCATGTTGCATGCATCTGATATCAAAGGCTGTATTACATAGGCCAACCATGTCCCTGTCCAGTTCTATTGTTTCATTGGCTGTTTTTTCCATGACCGGATAGAGAGAAAACAGGATATCCTGGCCGTCCAGCTGTCCCAGTGGGACCAGCTTCACCGCATTGGTAATCATTCCGGCTACGGAAGTATGATAAAAACCTAAAAGTGCTTCGTATAAAGGAATTTTCATCAAATAAGCATATACCCCGAATACAATGCAGTAATGTGAATTGGCTTCACGGTTCTGAACTGCTTTTTCAAAGGCTTCCATCAATGGGAAATGCTCTCTTCTTTTAAAGATTTTAATTAGCCTTAATCCCAGTTTCTGGCTGGCCTGCCGGATTTCCTTAGGACATTTTATGGCATTACATTCATTGTCAAGGCTTATCAACAATTCCAAATCATTATTTTCTGCAGCATTATAGGCAAGCTTTACGAAGGCTCCGTCATTGTATTTGATGTTGTACTGAAGCATATTTTCAACAAATTCTTTAGCGGTCTGTAAATTATTGACAATCCTTTGCTGCACATACGTTTCAAGGCCATTGGAATGGGTATACCCGCCTATCGGAAGGGTTGGGTCAGACAAATGAAGCAGACCTGACAGGAAATTTAAATTCATATTATTCATCTTTTGGAGCAGCCATTTTTAAGATTTTAGTAAAAATTGAAGATCCCAAACTTCCGTGCCCGTGAGGTTCCACATTGGATTTAAGAAGGTTAAGCAGTTTTACGGTCTGTTTTTCAGGTTTAAAACCACTTGCCTCAAGCCATCTGAACATCGGCATTTCAAAAGGAAGAAGCACTTTATCGTCCTGAATAAAAAGCGGAATATGCTTGTTTCCGATTTCGTAACAAACAGTTCCCATTTCGAGCAAAGACCCAGGCGACATAACGATGGCTTCCGTTTCCAGCACATTTACTGCAATCACTTTTTCTTCATCTTCAAACAGGATATCTCCTTCACGCAAACGCTGTCCTTCGCGGAGAAACTTGATGGCTACCTCTGTTCCCTGTCTTGTTTTCTTGCGCTGAATTCTTTTTGTGGTTTCAAACCACTCCAAATCCAGAAAATCAATAGATTTTGGTGTAGGATTTTGGACAATATTGCCTATTGCTTCGTTAATTATCATCTTTTTTTGCTTTTTTTCTGAAGTCTAGATTTTTAGAAATTCCCACCCCGAATGTTGAACCGCTGATTCCTGCGACATAAGTTTTCGTCCAGCCTTCCTGTTTTGTTTTTGTCTGAAGCATTGAAAGCTCTGCAAACTTGAATTTCAGGGCCCAGCCTCCACCCAGCACAATCCCGATCAAAGGATAGGCACGAAGGCGGTAACCATTAAAATTTTCCATTGAATCTGCTGTTCCTGATACCTGCTGCCCCCATACATAATGCGCATCCACCTGGGCAATCAGAAGGAAATATTTTCCAAGCGTTAATGACGGGCTGTACCAGATTCCGGCTTCATTCTGTTTATAAACAACATTATGATCCACAGCATTCTGCGAGTAAGCATAGTTTACTCCGATAACATCATTATTATTAATGAAATATCCCAATCCAATCGGCGCACTTGAAACTGTGCTGGAGCTGCTTGAAGGGGTTGTTATTTTAGAGTAATCCAATGAACCGTACACCATAAATTGCCCTTTAGGCCCTTCATCATCATTTTTCAGTCTGCTCCCTCCCAGAAACTGAGCGTTAAGATGTCCTGAAAGCATAGACATTCCGGCTACAGCAAAGGAAAAAACAGTTTTATTTAAGTATTTCATTTAATTTGTTCAATGTTAGTTATATCATTCATTTTCTGAAAAGGCCCGGCCTTTCACCGGGCCTTAAAAAACTCAAGATTAAAACAAGTAATACAACTGTGTTAAAGGAAGTTTTTCCGCAGGTTCGCAGGTAATGTATTCACCGTCAACCGTTACTTTGTAGTTTTCGGGATTTACTTCAATTACAGGTGTTTTATCATTGTGGATCAGGTCCTTTTTAGAAATATTTCTGCAGTTTTTCACTGGCAGGATCGTTTTTTCCAGCTTGTATGATGCTATAGTTCCGTTATCAATGGAGATTTGGGAAACGAAATTCACACAGGTTCCGAATTTTGCCTTTCCATGGGCTCCGAACATATTTCTGTAAATAACGGGCTGTGGTGTAGGAATAGAAGCATTCGGGTCACCCATTTTAGCGGCAATCACAAATCCTCCTTTTACAATCATTTCCGGTTTCACTCCAAATAATGCCGGTTTCCAGATGACAAGATCAGCCAGTTTTCCCTCTTCAAGAGATCCCACATATTCTGAAATACCATGGGCAATAGCCGGATTGATGGTATATTTCGCTACGTATCTTTTGGCTCTGTAATTATCATTTCCACCTTCTTTATCTTCTTCAAGGTTACCTCGCTGCTCTTTCATTTTGCTTGCCGTCTGCCAAGTTCTGGTAATCACTTCGCCGGGTCTTCCCATCGCCTGTGAATCCGAGCTCATAATACTGAAAACACCCATATCATGAAGAATATCTTCTGCAGCAATGGTTTCAGGACGGATACGTGAGTCAGCGAAAGCTACATCTTCAGGGATATTTTTGCTTAAATGATGACATACCATCAGCATGTCAAGATGCTCATCGATTGTATTTACCGTATAAGGACGGGTCGGGTTTGTAGAAGCCGGAAGCACGTTGGGATACATCGCAGCTTTGATGATATCCGGCGCATGGCCTCCACCTGCTCCTTCTGTATGGAACGTATGGATTACTCTTCCGTTGATGGCTCTCATGGTATCTTCCAGGAACCCTCCTTCATTGAGTGTATCGGTGTGGATAGCCACCTGAACATCATATTTATCAGCAACTTTTAATGCTGCATCAATGGTAGCCGGAGTTGCTCCCCAGTCTTCATGGATTTTCACGCCTAAAGCTCCTGCTTCCACCTGCTCTTCAATAGGTGCTTCTGCAGAACAGTTTCCTTTTCCGAAGAAACCGAGATTCATAGGATATTCTTCAGCAGCTTCGAGCATTTTCTGCATATTGAATTTTCCCGGAGTAACGGTGGTTGCATTGGTTCCGTCGTTTGGTCCTGTTCCACCACCAATCATTGTGGTGATTCCGCTGTATAAAGAGGTTTCGATCTGTTGCGGGCAGATATAGTGAATGTGGGTATCGATTCCTCCTGCAGTCACGATATAACCTTTTCCTCCATGAACTTCTGTGGAAGCACCGATAATCATGTTCGGAGAAACGTCGTCCATTGTGTCAGGGTTCCCGGCTTTTCCGATGCCTACAATCTTACCGTCTTTGATTCCGATATCTCCTTTTACGATTCCCCAATGGTCAATGATCACTGCTCCGGTAATGCAGAGATCCAGAACACCTTCATCTCTTTTCGCGGTAACGTTCTGGCCCATTCCGTCACGAACGGTTTTTCCTCCTCCGAATACAGCTTCATCTCCATAATGGGTGAAATCTTTTTCTATTTCAATAATAATTTCAGTGTCCCCCAGCCTGATTTTATCGCCAGCTGTAGGCCCTAATATATTGGCATATTGTTTTCTGTCTACGTTTAAGCTCATCTTAGTGTGTTTTAAAGTTTAATTGTTCAGCTTTTGCAAGGCTTGCTTTTTTCTGGTCTGCAGAATCTGTCTGCCCGTCTACAAGGTTATTGAAGCCCATAGCTTTTTTTGCCCCGCCTATTTCCACCAATTCCACTTCTTTTTCTTCTCCCGGTTCAAAACGGACTGCAGTACTTGCTACGATATTCAATCTTTTTCCAAAGGCTGCTTCCCGATCAAAGCTCATCGCTTTATTCACTTCAAAGAAATGGAAGTGCGATCCTACCTGAATCGGACGATCTCCTGTATTGACAACTTTTATTCTGGCAGTTTCTCTGCCTTCATTGCAGATAATGGTGCCTTCTTTTACAAATATTTCTCCTGGTATCATAATAGAAATAGGTATTAGCGGATTGGGTTATGTACGGTTACCAGTTTGGTTCCGTCCGGAAAAGTTGCTTCAATCTGTACATCGTGGATCATTTCTGATACTCCGGGCATTACATCATCTTTGGTAAGAAGGTTAGCACCTTCCTGCATCAGTTCGGCTACTTTTTTTCCGTCTCTTGCACCTTCAAGCAGAAAATGACTGATGAGTGCAATGGATTCCGGATAGTTAAGTTTAAGACCTCTGGCCTTTCTTTTCAGGGCAAGCTCGCCTGCCAGGAATAGCATGAGCTTTTCCGTTTCTCTAGGTGTTAAATGCATTGTATTTTATTTTAAATTGGATATAGGGGTAACCTTTCTGCTCTATGAAAAAGCAAATAGATATTCTCGAAAATATTGAAAACAGGAAATGAATCTTGCGGATCTGTATTCATATACAAACCACAGGGAATCATTTAAGGTTGGAAAGGGTTAACAGCCTGCAATCTGCAGAGAATGATACAGAATGTATCTGGGTGCCGTAATATGAACGCGGTTTTGAACAGCCGCAGTTTTGGTATCATAAGAATAGCTGGTGAAGAAAAAGTTCAGCCACTGTTGCGTGATAATGGCATAATCAAATTTTACTTTTTCAACATTACCGGTGTCCTGTGCATCCTGATCATCCGAAACATTGTAAATCTCCGGCTGACCCTGCGGGTCTACATGTTTAAAGAAATGTGTTTTTGAGGAGTCACCAAGATACGACTGAGCTTTCCCGTTACCTGCAAAAAGACCTGCACATAAAGCGGTGAAAAACATTGCGAAAAAGAATAATAGAATTCTATTTTTCATATCAGTCATTGATGGGATAAAATTATATAATCCTATAGGTCTCAAGCTATCAAAAAGATCATTTAAAATGTTCAAAATCGAGACAAGTCCAATTTCAACTCAACAACAGGCTTTCGGTAAATCCTTTTTACACAAGCACTTAATAAATTACTTCTAAAGTCTTCTATTATAACAATTATTTCAATGTTTTGATTTATACAATTGTTATAAAGCAGAATGTATTTAAATTCAATTAAAAAAATAAACCCATAAACAGCAAAAACTATCTATTATATATCATCAAAATGGAATTTTTTTGAATATAAAACAGTAATCGGTTTCATTTTTATAAAGATCGGCAGTTTTTTTTCTTTGCGTTAATTATTGTAAATTTGTATACCAACATATTGATTAATTTTTAAAATAATACAACATAATATGTCAAAAGCAATTTCGCAAGTACCATTTGCAGTAAACGAGCCGGTAAATTCTTATGTTCCGGGATCTCCAGAAGTTAAAAGCCTGATCGCAACTTACAAAAAGATGTGGGCCGAGAAGACAGAAATTCCAATGATCATCAATGGAAAAGAAGTAAAAACGGATGAAAAAGTTCAGCTTCAGTCTCCTCAGGATCATGCTCATGATTTCGGATTTTACTATAGGGGTACCATGCAGCATGTAGATGACGCTATCAACGCGGCACTGGCAGCTAAAAAAGAATGGAATGAACTGGGCTGGGAACAGCGTGCAGCTATTTTCTTAAAGGCGGCTGATCTTTTGGCGGGACCTTACAGAGATGTGATCAATGCAGCTACGATGATCGGACAGTCTAAAAACGTACACCAGGCTGAAATTGATTCTGCATGTGAATTTATAGATTTCCTGAGATTCAACGTAGAATTTATGACTGAAATGTATTCTGAGCAGCCGGTTTCTGATGCCGGAATCTGGAACCGCGTAGAGTACAGACCATTGGAAGGGTTCTGTTTTGCAGTAACTCCATTCAACTTTACAGCGATTTCCGGAAACTTACCTACTTGTATGGCAATGCTTGGGAACGTTGTGGTTTGGAAGCCTTCTGACAAGCAGGTTTATTCTGCAAAAGTAATCATGGATGTATTAACTGAAGCAGGTCTTCCTGCCGGTGTCATCAATATGATCTTCACAGATGGAAAAGAAACTGCTGAGAAAGTGTTGGCACACCCTGATTTTGCAGGTCTTCACTTCACAGGCTCTACGAAAGTATTCCAGGGAATGTGGAAAATGATCGGTGATAATATTCATAACTACAGAACTTATCCAAGAATTGTTGGGGAAACAGGCGGAAAAGATTTCGTTATTGCTCACCCTTCTTCTAATATAGAGGCTGTAGCTACTGCTTTGGTAAGAGGTTCTTTTGAATACCAGGGACAGAAATGTTCTGCGGCTTCAAGAGCATATATTCCTAAATCTCTTTGGACTGATGTGAAAAAAGTAATGGAAACTCAGATGCATTCTATTAAAATAGGTTCTCCTGAAGATCCGTCTAACTTTGTGAATGCAGTAATCGACAAAAACTCTTTTGAGAAATGTAAAGGGTATATCGACAGAGCGAATGCTTCCGGTGAAGCTCAAGTGGCAATCGGTGGAAAAGTTGATGATTCTAAAGGATGGTTTGTACACCCAACTGTAATTGAAACGACTAATCCTCATTATGAAAGTATGGTTGAAGAGATATTCGGCCCTATCCTGTCCGTTTACGTTTATGAAGATCAGGATTGGAAAGAAACTTTAAAATTAGTAGACTCTACTTCTCCATATTCATTGACGGGTTCTGTTTTTGCGCAAGACCGTTATGCAATCAATGAGGCCTTCAAAGCTCTTGAAAATGCTTCCGGTAACTTCTATATCAATGACAAGCCGACAGGTGCAGTAGTAGGTCAGCAGCCTTTCGGAGGAGGCAGAGCTTCAGGTACCAATGACAAAGCAGGCTCTAAAATGAATTTACTAAGATGGACCTCTGTAAGAAGCATCAAGGAAACTTTCGTTTCTCCAAAAGATTACAAATACCCTTACTTAGGATAATTAACGATAATAATCTTGTTCATGATGAGTAATCGGCAATGAGCAATGAGCAATTACAAAATCCCCGGAAATGATATTTCCGGGGATTTTTATGAATGATATTAGATGAAAATAATATTGATTTACTTCCCCAAATACAGAACCCAGAACCCAGAACCCAAAACTCAAAACACGGAACACGAAACTCAAATTTGTTCCCTAACACCTTTTAACAAATTTTATCTATGTTTTAATACTTTCCAGTATTAGTTAGGAATAATTATTGAATTTTACTAAATACACCAAAATAATGTATTATGAAAAAGTTTTTGATAGCAGCCATGGGTTTAGGAATAATAGTTGTGAGCTGCGGAACCAAAGAATCTTCCATGTCATCCAGTACTACCGATTCGACGGCAGTAGATACTACCAGAACCGCGACACCGAACAGAACCGTAACTCCAACTGACTCTGTAAAGGTGACTAATCCTGATACGATCAAGATGAAAGTAGATTCAATGGCAACCAAATCTCCGGCAAAATAGATACAGTAAGTTTAATCTCAACATGGAAAATCCACAGATGAAAGCTCTGTGGATTTTTGTTGTGTTAACAATTCAATTTAAATATTGTATAAAATGATAATTTTATCAGAATATATAACTTACAACTAAAAAAGAGCTTAATATTTTTTATATTTGATTATAGATAAACATCAAAATTAACTATTATGAAAAAATTATGGATAGGAGCTATTCTGGGAGTTGTGTTTTTAGGAAGCTGCGCCCAGAACAAAGAAAAAAGAGAAGAATTTAAAGATGAGCACAATAAGGATTCTTTAAGAAATAAAATGGGAGATTCGGCGGTAGCCAATTCCGAGCCGGTTGCAACCGTTCAGGATTCTTCCAAAATAAAAACCGACACTTTAAAAGCAAAATAAAAAGCAAATCCGCAGCTCTGCTGCGGATTTTGCACTTAAAAAAACTTGACTGAAAAAAACCGGGCAATCAACCCCGATTGTATCATCTTATTGCATCAGGCTAAAACTATTGACCTGATCATAAATTCTTTCATGATTCTTCCGGATAAAGCCGCAATCGGCACAGCTGCATGATCATCTTCCAAAAGGCAGTATTGGAAATACATATGCCGATACGACTGCTAAAAGGCTTCATCTCATTAACTAATTAAAGTTTTCATGGTTTGCATAAAATAACTGCAGGTATTTTATACTGTTAGTGTTTTTTTGCATTTAAATCTGAACGCTGTTCTGCTTTACAGAAATCAAAGATTAAAAAGAGTGACACATGTGCAGTATGCCTGTTACTGTAAAACTGGCGCAAAGATATAGATGTGAAGGTCTTAGGTAAAACAATAGGTTAGCCATTTTCATGAAAATGAAAAGACTGAATGCCAAAAAACAGGCTGTTTTTAATTGTTTTCGCGAAAATGAGTATTTTTATCTGACTGGTTTCCAGAGTCCAGATATTTAATATAGGCAGAAGGGGAGAAATCAGTTACCGCTTTAAATACGGAAGCAAACTTACTGTGCGAGGAAAAACCACATTCATCAGCCAGAATACTTATTTTATACTGCCTGTATTTATCATCATTGATAAGTTTGTCTACAATATAATTAATTCTTAAACGGTTAACGTATGTTTTTACATCCGCACTTTTATGCCGGTTGATAACGTAAGACAGGTATTTTGTATTGGTATTAAGTTCTGCAGCCAGAAATGATAAAGACATATTTTTATTGTTATACAGCTCTCCTTTCTCAAACTCTTCAAGAAGTTCCAGAAGCTTCGACTCTGTCTCGGAAGTCATCAGGGATTCGCCTTTCCTTTTGTCGTCCTCTCCTGCCCTGTCATCCACCTCTTCAACAGAGATATTTGAGAAATCGGAAATTTCTGTTTTTAAAGGCAGCGATTGACTTCGGGAACCGATCATCTGCAACTGCGATCTTATAATATTTCTGAATTTTGCCCGCTGTTTCTTCTGCTTTTTTCTAAAGAAAATAAGGATGGCAACCAATGCTGCAAGCAATACAACAATGGCTGTATTTTTAACAATGCTGATCTGGGAACTTTTTTTATTTGGCTTTACTGCTGTTTCAAGATTTTTAATAGCGAACTCACGGTTTCTTGCTGTAAGACTGTCATAGGCTCTCACATATTTTACAGCGTACAGGGAGGCTTTAAAGTTATCCCCGGTTCCTTCATAAAAATCATTGATATTGGAATATACTGCTTTTTTCAGCTTAAGACTCCTCGAACTGTCTGCTATATTTTCAGCTTTTTTAAGGTAGAATTCAGCATCTTTCCAGTTTTTCTGTTTCAGACGGATCCCGCCCAGCCCGTTATAAACCAGCCCCAGGACACAGCATTGGGTTGTGAGCAAAGATTCTGCTTTGCGGTAATGATTTTCAGAAGCTGTATAATCTTTCAGCTTAAGATATATATCCCCAAGAATCTGATAAGAAGCAGCCACTGCCCGTTTATTATCCTGATCATCTTTTCCAAAGAAATCCAATGATTGTTCAATATACTTTACCGCTTCCGGGTAGCTGCTCTGTTCCATTTCATAATAGGCCATTTCCTGGCTCAGCAGTCCCAGTATTTCTCCTTTTTCCTGAGTATCAGTAATCCGTTCTGCTGCTTGCATACCTTGCAGCGTATACTTTTTTGATCTTTCAAAAAGTCCTACCAGCCGGTATTCTTTAGCTAAGAATCCATTGACACGCGATTGCCATTCTGCATCATCAATCTGGTTGAGCAGGGAATACGCATTTTCACCATAACATATCGATTTTTTGAATTCACCTGCCGAATGATACAGTTCTGCAGAGAGTAAAAGACTCTTCACTTTGTCCAGAGGCTTTTGTGCCTTCATATATAATGAATCTGCTGTTTTCAGAACCCTGGGAATATCTTTTGAGTCTACCTGAACAGATGTTCTTTCACAGATCTGGTCAAAATTGTATTTTTTCTGGGCCAGAAGAGGCACAGCAGTAATGAACAAAAACAAAAGTTTCAGCAGACTTCTAGACATAAAAAGGTAAATTATTATTTTTATTTTATAATAATTCATCATTCTCATGGGTTGTCTTTTTGTTTTTACAAAGCTACTAATATTTTATATTTTATTAAAACATTCTTTTATCATTTAATTTTTTTAACTAAAAAATCAAATTTTATTTATTTTAATAACATATCAACAAAGGTTTTCACTTTAAATAGATTTATTACATATTAAAATAAAATAACCGTAACTATTTTCTTCCCATGCCGACATATTGTTAACATAATTATTACATTTGTAATCAATAAAAAGTTTTTATGAAAAAATTAGCAATATTTTCTTCTTTATTTATAGGAGCTCTGGCATTGGCGCAGGGAATTAAATTTGAAGACAGTAATTTCTCATCGATACTGGCAAAAGCCAAAAAGGAGAATAAACTTATATTTGTAGATGCCTATGCATCATGGTGCGGCCCTTGTAAATTGATGGTGAAAAATATTTTTCCACTTCAGACCGTTGGTGATTTTTACAATTCCCATTTCATCAATGCGAAAATAGATATGGAAAAAGGAGAAGGAATAGGTCTTGCTAAAAAATACAACGTGAAAGCATTTCCAACCTATCTTTTCATTAATGGTGACGGAGAAGAAGTACACAGAACTTTAGGCTATGTAGAGGAAAAGGATTTCATCCAGTTTGCCAAAGATGCTGAAGATCCCAGTAAAAGACTTACTGCATTGAAGCAAAAGTTTGAAAACGGAGAAAAGGATCCTGAATTTCTAAAGAACCTTGCAGGCCTTACCATTTACAATGATTCTGAATTTGCAGGCAAAGTACTTGACCGTTATTTCCAACAAAAGACTGTACTGGATCAGGAAGATATACAAATGCTTCTTTCAGGAATACAAAGTACGGAAAGCCCGTTATACAAAACCTTTCAGGCAAGAAAATCTGATATCATCAAAATCCTGCCGGAAGACCGATATGCAAAAGTGGATAAGAGTATACAACTCAATACTGTTCTTAAAAAGTCTTACAATGCAGACACCAAATCATGGAACGACAGCTATTTCCTTACAGAGTCACAAAAATTCATGCCTAAAGACGAAGCTGAAAAAACACTGAAAAGAGCAAAAGCAAACAGAGCTTTAAAGAATAAAGATATTCCGACCTATGAAAAACTGACCCTGGAACTGTATAAAGATTATTCTGCAGCAAGTTCAGAAGAATTGAATTCACTGGCGTGGAACTTTTTTGAAAACGTAAGCAACAAAACCTCTCTGGAAAAAGCAGTAAGCTGGGCCCAGGAATCTGTAAAGAAAGATGAAAATTATGCCAATACAGATACACTGGCCAATCTTTACAACAAAATAGGAGATAAAAAGAATGCCAAGATTTGGGCTGAAAAATCTGTTCAGCTGGCTAAAAGTACAGGTCAGGATTCTACGGATACTGAGAAGTTATTGAAAAGTCTTTAATACAAAAATCGCCAGTTTTTCACTGGCGATTCTTTTTGTAACTATACTGTTCATTTAGTTATTGTATACTAAAACCTGCATTTTGGTAAGCATCGCTTCAGTATCACCATTATATCCTGAATAGCCGGAAGGCACAAAGTTGACGATCTGGTTTCCTGCCCATGCAGAATACTGTACCTTAAAAGTATAAGTTCCTGCACTAAGAGTTACCGCTTTCAGAAAAGTTACCGGGATCGGAAGCCTTACTAAAGCTGTTCCGCTTACCATTGAGGTATAGGCAGACGATATTTTGGTTCCATCCTGTAAAAGATAAAAAGCCCCCTGTGCATCTGTTGCTGTAGTACTGGTTGCATAGCCCAAAATGGTAAACAGAAATGTCTGAGTAACCCCCGCAGGAACAGTTAGGGTTATGGTTACTCCCGGTATATCAGCAACTGTTCCTTGATTAATAGCTAATGCTGTTGTTCCCTGCACATAATTGGCTGAAGAAATAGTTCCGCTAGAGGTATTCAATGTTTTCCAGGTAGGCGCTGCGCCTGCTCCGTTCGATGTGAGAATCTGGCCTGTAGTTCCAGCGCTTCCTGCTGTAGTGGCATTTCCTCCTACGTTGATCTCATTGGTAACCTGTAACGCACCATTCACATGTAAAAGTTTTTGCGGAGTCTGAGTTCCTATTCCTACATTCCCGGTTCCAGTTACTGTCATTCTATTAGCATTGTTGGTAAGCAGGTTGATAGGATTTGCAGAAATCGTATTCAAATTCATGCCTGTACTGTTACCTGATGTAGTAATCTGAGCTGTTGAAGCATTATCCACAAACATACTTAAAGTACCTGATCCCCCAGTCGCCTGAAATGCCCCCCTTGAAGAACCTGCTGCCGATACGATCCCCTGGGTTCCCGTAGTTCCGATTCCTACATTATTTGATCCATTTACAAAATTAAGCGAATTTCCCGCGGTTGTCACTGTTCTATTTCCCGCAAGGGTACCATTAGAGGTATAAATATTAACAGGTGTATTTAGTTTGGTCCAGACCGTACCATCGTAATAATAATATCCTACAGCATCAATATTTGCAGCGGTTCCAGCTTGCGTTCCCGTTGCAATACTGTTAACATAAATTAACGTGGAAACAGGAGTTCCCGTCATACTTTGCGCTCTTTGCCTGTCAACTCTCGGAACCAGTAATCCATCCACGTCAGCAGTGGTACCGGTAGCATTTTTGGCTGTTATATCGAGAGTTGAAGCAGGAATTGGGGTGTTTATCCCCACTTGTGCATAACAGAATAAGGGCAGTAGTAAAGCCCCAGGTAATAAATACTTTTTCATTTGTTTTTTGTTTATAATTAAGCATCTCAAAGTTAATAAAAAAAAAACATTTTTTCTTATTTCTCAAACAAAACCAATATTACATTACTAAAAACAAAAAGCAGGTAGAAAATTACCTGCTTTTATTCACTTATAATTGAAAAAAATTAATATTTAAACAATACACTTCCCCAGGTAAATCCGCTCCCGAAGGCCGAAAGAAGCACAAGATCTCCTCTTTTAACTTTTCCTTCTTCAATAGCTTCGCTTAATGCAATAGGAATAGAAGCTGCTGTTGTATTTCCGTATTTCTGAATATTGTTATGGATCTTTTCATCCGGAAGTCCGAATTTTTGCTGTACAAACTGGGCAATTCTAAGATTGGCCTGGTGAGGAATGAACATATCAAGATCCTCCACTGTTTTTCCTGCTTTATTCAGAGCCTCCATCATCGTTTCAGGGAATCTTGTTACCGCATGCTTGAAAACGAAATTACCGTTCATGATAGGATATACTTCCTTATTGGTTACATTTTCCGGTTCTTTTCTCATCCTGTCGCTCCATCCGAATTTAGATCCCGGAAACTGTGTGCACAGTTCGTCTGCATATTTTCCTTCCGAATGCATATTTACCGCCAAAATATCCCCTGCATTTTCATCTTCGGTGGCAGACAGTATAATAGCTCCTGCCCCATCTCCAAAAATTACAGAAACACCTCTTCCTTCATCGGAAAAATCAAGTCCGAAAGAATGGATTTCTGCTCCTACCACAAGGATATTTTTATAAGTTCCTGATTTGATAAAAGCGTTGGCAACACTCACTGCATACACAAATCCTGAACATTGGTTTCTTACATCCAGAGCACCGATTGTATCACAGCCCAGCATATCCTGAAGCAATACCCCGCAGCCCGGGAAATAATAATCCGGAGAAAGGGTTGCAAAAACAATATAGTCTATATCCTGAGCGGTAAGTCCCGCTTTTTCAAGAGCTTTTTCAGAAGCTTTAAACGCTAAATAAGCAGTGGTTTCCTGAGAATCATTTCTGTTTTTTCTGTGTCTTCTTTCTTTGATGCCTGTTCTTTCCGTAATCCATTCGTCATTGGTGGTCATCAGCTTTGCTAAATCATCATTCGTAACAACATTATCTGGAACATAAAATCCGATCCCTTTTATTGTACTTTTAATCATATAGTTTTTTTAATTTTGGCAAAGATAAAATTATTTAACACATAGTTTTTCAAAATATTAGTATTTTTATTGTATGCCAATTGACACGATATACAGAGACTCCCAATGTGAATGGGTAGATGTAGAGGCTCCCACAGCGGAAGACTTGAAATTTCTTCACGAAAGATATGAAATCAACAATCTTCTTCTGGAAGATACGATGGATCCGAACCACCTTCCGAAATATGAAGAGGATGGAAATATTAAATTCTATCTCCTTCGTGAAAGTACAGAACTGGAGCGGAAAAATCTCAATACAATAAGCGACATCAGTACAAAAATCGGGATTTTCCTGGTGGATAATACGATTATCACTATTCACAGGATGAAGACCAGAAGCATTACAGAGACCAAGAAGCAGATCTCTTCGATGCAGGCAGATATCCCGCCTTCAAAAATAGCTTTGGTTATTGCTCTCCTGATTATGAAGAGCTTTGATGATGAATCTATCAGTCTTATGGAAACCATGGATAACATTGAAAATGAGATCTTTCTTAAAAACACCAACCATACCAACCAGATCAGAAGACTGTACAAGCTGAAAAGAAAATCCGGACTGAATTCAAGGGTACTGACCATTTCCACGGATGCTGTAGATAAATTTAAATTACTCAACCTCCCGGATTCTGAAATCGTCGATCTAAAAGACAAACATAAAGATGTAGTGGCGGATTTTGACCATCTGAATATTCAGATCACCAACCTTATTTCGATGTTCCTGGCGCTTTCGGACCAAAAGGCTAACCAGGTGATGAAAGTACTTGCCATTTATTCGGTTTATTTCTTACCAATCACTTTTATTGCCGGTGTTTACGGGATGAATTTCGACAATATGCCGGAACTTCACCACAAATACGGTTATTTTATAACTTTAGGCATTATGGCTTTGGTTGTGATCTGCACATTTATTTATGCCAGACGTAAGCAGTGGTAATTTCCGGACGACATTAACCGGAAGCAGGTGGTGATATTGTTGATAACAAAGTTTTTAAATATTTTATACAGATCTAATAATAAAAAAGTAAAATTTTGAATCCTGGCATTTAATCCAAAAAACAGCTAAACACCAAACCACCATGAAAACTGAAAATTTAGATAAAATCCTTAAGGAAGATGTACTTTCCGGAGAGTCTAAAGAAAAACTGTCTGCATTGCATGAAAATATCTCTTCCAAAGAATTCTCCGATCTGCTGGATGCCCAGGGAAACCAGTATGTGGAGTTTGTTCAGGAAGGAGGCGGTGTCTGGGGAAGCGCATTGGTAGGTTATCTTTACGGGCTGGAAATATTTGGAATCCGATTTCTGAAAGTGGCGGGAACCAGTGCCGGAGCCATTAACACGATGCTTATTGCTGCCTGTAAAACCAAGGAAGAAGCTAAAAGTGAAATCATCAAAGATATTCTCTTTAGCTGGAATTTCGCCGATTTCATGGATGGGAGAAATTATGTAAAAACCACCATTCATGCGATTCTTAACAATAAGAATTTCTTTAAGATCAATGCCATCATTCTGGCTGTTATCATGATCATCCTGGTGATTATTCCTTTTGCTGCCCGGCCTGAAACAACACTCAAGGCAAAACTGCTGTTCCTGGTTCCTTTAATTCCTGTAATAATCACTTTTTTCTGCATTAAAAAATTCTATAATGATTTCAGAAAGCAGAACAGCGGATTCAATCCTGGAAATACATTTCTGCATACGATGGAAAATGTTCTGGACAGTTTCGGAATCAAAACAGTGGCTGACCTTAATGAAAAGTTTATCCAGAAAGAATATGATTTGAACCTGAATTACCGCTACGGAAACAATCAGGAATATTATACCATTGCCCTGAAAAGCATTGAGGCAATCAAGGATAAAAATATTGAGCATATTGATCAGACAAGCTACAGAATATTCTATGAAAGTGCTGTGGGCAACGATTATTATAAAAACAATCCTTTTTACCAGCTCCGTTCGGAATATGTTGTCATTACCACCGATATCAATGCCAAGATCAAGGTAGAGCTTCCTACCATGGCCAATTTATACTGGTCGGAAGAGGAACTCAAGCACATCAGTCCTGCTGAATTTGTCAGAGCATCCATGTCTGTTCCGTTCTTTTTTGAACCATTTCAGAAGAGAATCAATAAAGATGATGATTCTGTGAAATATGCCTGGAAATTCTGGATGAATACGAAACCGGAAAACATCTACCCTGCCGGGCTTTTCATTGATGGCGGAAGTATTTCCAATTTTCCGATTGATATTTTCCATGCAACCGATGTATTTTATCCCAGGATGCCGCTTTTCGGGGTACAGCTTACAAGTGATTCGGATCTTCTTTCAGAAAAAGGGAAAACCAGTGAAGAAATTCTCAAAACCCCTTTTTCATATGCCGGAAACATCATCAGTACTTTAAAAGGTTTTAATGATAAATCATTCCTGACCAAACACAGTTTCTACCGTCTTTACAGTATCCAGAACGTCAACTGTGGAACAAGCAGCTGGCTGAATTTTTTCATGAAAAGAGAAGAAAAGGAAGATCTTTTCAACAGGGGTTTTCAGGCTGCACTGGATTTCCTGAATCAGTTTGACTGGGAAAAATATAAGTATGAAAGAATGATGCTTTCGATGAAGGAGAAAAAAATATTGAAGGAGGAGGATACGAAAACGGTGGGGTAAGGAATTTTTAAGTATTTTTATAAAAAATACCAATGCAAAACCCAAATAAAATTAATCTGGAAAACTTAATTGGTGAGTTTACAGTTGTTTTTAAAAAAGAATTTGAACAATACATCACAGTAGAAGTAAATGAAATTAAAAACATGGATAAAAATCACTTAATATCATTTGGCAATGATTTTTCTGCTTCATTAAATATTAAACAAAATTCAATAATTGCCGATTTTCTAAAGACCCGCAATTTAGAAGATCATTATGTTGGTAATTTTTGGGGAGGCTTTGCAACAACCTTAGTTGGAATTTTAATTGCTTTTACCACTGTTGAAAAACAAGAGATACAGGAAAAATTAATAGAAGCTATTAATGATCATAACGATAAGAAAAGTTCACCTAAGCCTTGATTATTGTATCTTACAATACTTCCAAAAATTCAAGATACATCGGCACACTTCTTTCCACCCATTCTTCTGAAGGATCGTTTTCGATTCCGTAGTACACAAAAGGTTCCTCATAATCTGCCCTGATATAATCGAAAGTCAGCTCGTAAGGCCGGAAAAGCTCATTCATGGTATATTTATATTTTCCGGAATCGCTGTAACCTTCTTCATCAATTCCCGCTGTAACGGCCAGCGTCATTTTCTTATTACCTGCTTTGAAACCGCTTTTACTTCCGTAAGCCCAACCGTAAAGAAGCACCTCATCAAACCATTTTTTCAGAAGTGACGGACTGCTGAACCAGTAAAACGGAAACTGGAAAACAATTTTGTCATAAGATTCTATCAGCTGCTGCTCTTTGGCTACATCAATTTTTTCGTCCGGATAGACATCATATAATGAATGAACGGTATATTTTTCAGGATATTTTTTCAGTTCTTCCATCCATCTTTTGTTGATCACCGATTTTTCCATTGCCGGGTGAATAACTATAATTAATGTTTTCATTTGTTTAAATTTCTCCAGCAAAAATAATATACGTAACTTACATTTCTACCATTGATACCCAATTGTATGGTACTATAAAAAATGTAAGTAATGACTAAAATAAAGGAAACATCCACCAATTTTGCCAATAAAAAAGCCCTGGCCGACGAATGCCCTGAAATCTATGCTTCCAATACGATTGGCGGACAGTGGGCGTTGGCAATCTGCTGCTATCTTATCAATGGAAAATTAAGATTTGGAGAACTTAGAAAAAAGTTAAACAATATTACAGAACGGATGCTCACCCTGCAGCTCCGCAGGCTGGAAGAAGACAGGATCATCACCAGAACAGTTTACGCAGAAGTCCCGCCCCGCGTGGAATATGAACTGACAGAAATAGGCTATAAATTGAAACCTATTATCCTAGAGTTTGAAAAATGGGGCAAAGAACATAAGGAAATTATGAAAAATATAAATTCTGTTTCTAAGCCACACAAACTATAAATTCAGATTTTGGCTAAAGCCGGATTTCATTTGTTTTTTATTGAACGGATTCAAGTCCGTTGCTATTGATGTAACTAAACTTTAGATAAATCGTAAACTGGTGTATAAAAAACACTATAACTCTCTAACTCCTAAACTCTTTACTTCATCCAAAGTGGCTTCTGATCCGACACATGTTTGTAAACAGGGCAGCTTTCGGTGTGTGCACCCTTTAGATATCCTGTGCTCATTAAAAACTCGTTAACGATCTCCCCGCCGGTAAATTTGAATGTTTTTTTGAAGAGTTTCATCCATTCCTGAAGCGTTTTCGGATGGTGGTGTTCCAGCCATTTTTCAAATGATCCGAATTCTTCCTGCAAAGCCACAATGGTTTTAGCATTTTCAATAGCAGCATTCACTTTCAGGCGGTTCCGGATAATTCCGGGATCATTCAGCAGTCTTTCACGGTCTTCTTCCGTATAAGCAGCAATAGCCTGAATATCAAAATTGCTGTATGCCTTTCTGAAGCTTTCTTCTTTCTTTAATACCGTTTCCCAGCTCAATCCTGCCTGATTGATCTCCAGGATCAGTCTTCCGAAAAGCTCATTGTCATCATGGATTGGAAATCCGTAATGGTGATCGTGGTAATTTTTATGAAGTTCCCTCCTGCTTTCAGGCTTCATTCCTTCTATTGCTGAACAATAACTCATTTGAATAAATTTTCTCTCTTGGTTTAAAATTTCTCTAAATCTTCTTTAATATCAATCCCTGTAAGGTCTTGCCTGATCTCCAAAACGATTTACAATTTCGTCAAAATAATTTTGACCCCTTTTTTGTAATTAATACTAAAGAATTCAAGGTAAAGATACATCAGGATTGTGACAACTGTTTGTCAGTAGCCATCCATACAAATTAATGAAATCAGTGGGAAATAAAATTTATTCGTAGATCAGCAGGAGGAATTTCTGTAATTCATAAGGTTTTCCTATAAAATAAAGTGTAGTTTTGTAAAAATGCCCATATCAGGAATCCATATAAGAAACTACAAAGCACTCATCATGGTGTTTGTATTGGCATTTTCATTATCACCCTGTTCCTTAAAAAGGGATTTCTTCAGTATTTTCGATATTCAGCACATCAATGGTTTAAATAAAGTAAAAATCACCAACAGTGCTGCATCCTGTACTTTCTCCGGTGAAACCTCATCTTCGAGAATAGTCCTTTCAAAAACTGATGTAAAGTTTAAAAACAATGGTTTTCTTTTCCATTCTGATGCATCTTTCGGCTTCGGAGAGGAAAAAATCAGGTTCCAAAAATATTCCGGACATGCTTCCGGAAACAGCCCTCCAAAGTATATTTTGTTTAAAAGATTGAAATTAGATCTGGTTTAAATTTTAACCGGTTTAATTTTATATACAATCTTTTAATATCAAATAATTTCAATGAAACATACTTCAGACAGCCGGTCTTATGACCTGGCCGGGTTATATACATTATCATTCCGTCTCGTGATCGGATGGACTTACTTTTCAGCTTTCTGGCGCAGACTTGTTCTCGAAAACAAACTTATTCCTGAGGAAGCAGGATATATAGGTGAAAAATTCAATCATTTCCTGCCCAATGCTTTAGGCATAAAACCTCTTATCGAATACTTAGTCACCCATCCTGATATCCTTCAAACTTCAATGATGGCCTTTACAATCGTAGAAGCGGTGGTAGGATTATTCATCATTTTAGGGTTATTGACAAGGTTAATGAGTATAGGAATTTTCGGTCTTGCCCTGGGAATTCTCCTCGGTTCAGGCTGGATCGGAACGACCTGCCTTGATGAATGGCAGATAGGTGTTTTAGGAATCGCGGGAGGATTTGTTTTATTCCTTACCGGAAGTGGTCCTTTTTCTTTAGATTATCATCTCATTAAGAACAATAAAAATTTTGTCCGTAAAAAGTGGTTTGTATGGTTAGCATCAGGCGTCCTTCCTTTGTCAAAACCTAAAACCCTTGTATTCGCGGGCTCGGTCCTCATTTTCGGACTTACACTTTATACCAACCAGTACTTTCATGGAGGAGTTTGGGGAACACTTCACAATAAATCTGTAAGACCTAAGATTGAAATTTCCAATATTTCTCTTAATGACTCAGATTTAAAATTTGAAGTATACAGGACTGAAGGTGCAGATGTATACGGTTCTTTTCTGATCGGTATCCATATTCTGGATCAAAACGGGAATATTTTAAAAGAGCTTAACCACAGAGAACTTTCGGAGTTCCCGAAAGAAAATATCAACAATCATTATGTATCCAAAGTAAAGCCTGGAAAACACAGCCTGGTTATTCCACTCGGCTCAAAGGCTGATCTTACGGTGAACCTTAATGATATTTTAACGAAAAAACAAAAAATCCATACAATAAAACTGATTGATATCAGTGGGATTGAGTGGACAGCGGAACTTAATCGTTTTTAACCATTAAGTTTTTTAAGTCTTTAAGGATAAGTTAAGGTGCTTCGACTCCGCTCAGCATGACAAGACGAAAAAAAAGCCGGTAAAAAAACAGTTAGTATTAGAAATGTCATGCTGAACGGAGTCGAAGCATATTCCATAACAAATTAATGATTGACATAATTTTCATAATCATTTTCCACAAAAAAGCCTCCGGAATTTCCGGAGGCTTTGTATTATTCAGATCAGTTTAGTGTACACCACTCAAATCTATTTTTTCTTTGCTTTTTCTTTCCTTAATGAAAAGTATGAACGGGATACACACAAGGAAAATAACCCCTAAGTAAAGGAAGACGTCCATGTATGAAAGTACCGTAGCCTGTTTGGTTACTGACAGATCCAACATTTTATAAGCTGCATTCATCGCTGCATCAGGAGTCATTCCTTTTGCGATAAAGCTGGCTTTTAATCCGTTGAGACGCTGCTGAACATCAAAACTGTTTTCATCAAGATGAGAGATTAGGTTGAGCCTGTATTTCTGGCCTGCATTGGCAATAAATGTAGTAATTGCTGCAATCCCGAATGAACCCCCAAGCTGTCTCATCATCCCGGTAAATGCTGCCCCTTGTCCGATTTCCTGACCTTTCAGTGTACTTAATGACAATGAAGTGATCGGGATAAACAAAAGTCCCAGACCGGCTCCCCTTACGATCAGCATCCAGAAAAAGGCATCTTTACTTGTATCCGGAGTAAGGATTTTATATCCCCAGAAGCTGTAGATAAAGAAGATGAACAGTCCCAAAGACACCAGAATCTGCTGTTTTGCCCCTTTTGAAAGCAGTCTTCCGATAATCGGCATCATAAAGGCTGTCGTCAGTGCCGCAGGAATCATCAAAGCTCCCGACTGTAAGGCCGTCCATCCTAAAATACTCTGTGTATACAGCGGTACAATAAATGTAGATCCATACAACCCGAATCCTAAGACGAAAGACATTACCGTTCCGATCCTCAGGTTTCCGTTTTTCAGCACCCGAAGTTCCACGATGGGATATTTGAAGGTAAGCTCTCTCCAGAGGAATAATATAAATCCTAAAATAGCCGATACGGTAAATGTTACGATCATTCCGCTCTCAAACCAGTCTTCTTCGTGGCCTCTTTCCAGAATAAACTGCAAAGATCCTACAGTAACTGCCAGTAAAGCAATTCCTATCCAGTCTACATCCGAAACCTTTCGTTTTTCTGCGTATTTCGGGCTTTTCACAAACTGTAAGGTCATCAGCGTTGCTGCAATTCCGATTGGAATATTGATATAGAAAATATACGGCCAGCTAAAATTATCAACGATATATCCTCCCAGCGGTGGACCTAAGGTTGGACCGATAATTACTCCCAAACCGTAGATAGCTTGAGCCATACTTCTTTTCTCAATAGGATAAGATTCGGTAATGATCGTTTGTGAAGTCACCAGAAGCGCTCCCCCGCCTATTCCCTGCATCAGTCTGAAAAATACGAGCTCCCAGATATTGGTGGCATTTCCGCATAAAAAGGAAAACACAGTAAATATGATAATGGAAGCAGCGAAGTAATTTCTACGTCCGAACTGCTGTGACAGCCAGCTCGTCATCGGCACGATAATTACGTTACCGATTGCATAAGCTGTGATCACCCAGCCTACCTCAGAAAGTGTAGCTCCAAGGTTCCCTTTCATTTCGTTCAGGGCAACGTTCACGATCGTGGAATCCACAATTTCAAGCAGAGCACAAAGGATTGCTGTGATCGTAATGATCACTCTCCGGGCTCCATATTCTACTAATGAATCTTGCATAATATTTTTGTACGAATAGTTTGTATTAATGTAAAATGTAGAATGTATTAATGATCTGAATTTTGGCTAAAGCCACTGAAAATTGTTTTTTTATATAAGCGGATTAAAATCCCCTTGTTGAATATTTAAATTCTTCAATCTTTCAATCAATCATTAATACATTGTACGTGAATACATTCATACTATTTCAATGATACCTCTGCCTTCACGTTCATCCCTGTTCTCAGTCTTTTTGCAATATTTTTGTCAAGATTTACAAAATCGATCTTTACAGGAAGTCTCTGAACTACTTTTACGAAGTTACCACTGGCATTATCCGGAGGCAATATTGAAAATGTAGCTCCTGTTGCAGGTGAGAATGAGCTCACTACCCCATCAAATTCCTGATCAGGGAAAGCATCAATCTCAATTTTCACTTTCTGTCCTTCCACCATTTTATCTACCTGCGTTTCCTTGAAGTTGGCCACAACCCATTTCTGATCGTTTTTAACCAAAGCAAAAAGCTGTGATCCAGCCTGAAGATACTGTCCTGCCTGAGTGGAAACTTTTCCAACATACCCATCTTCAGGAGCAAGAATTACAGTATATGACAAGTTTAATTTAGCATTTTCCACATCTACCTCTCTTTGTTTTGCCACTGAACCCGCAACGCTAATCTGCTGTGAACTTGCTGCAGTCTGAGAAGATGCAATAGTAGTTTGCTGCGCGATCTGGTTTCTCTGGTCAACCAAAACCTGAAGTTGTCTGTCTGCAGACTGCTTAGCGGCCAAAGCCTGCTCGTACTGCTGTTCCGTAATAGAATGGTCTTTTACAAGATTAGCATATCTCTTCAAATCCTGAGAGGTTTTCCATACGTTTACTTTTGCTGCTTCTATCTGTGCGTTGGCTGTTGTCACTGCCGCCTGTGAAGAGCTAATATTCTTTGAAGTTGCAGTTGTTGTTGCTTCTGCATTTGAAATATTGCTTTTAGCTGTTGATAAAGCAGCCTGAGCTTGTTCAAGAGCCATTTTCTGATCTCTGTTATCAAGGATCACCAAAGTATCCCCTTTTTTTACAAACTGATTATCCTTTACTTTTACTTCTGCCACATATCCGGAAATTTTAGAAATTACCGGTGCCATATTGGAAGTAATCTGCGCATCATCGGTTTCTTCATGATATTGTCCATAAGTAAAAGCTCTGTATCCGTAGATCCCTCCACCGATTACTACAGCGGCTAGGATGATAGGGAAAACTAAACTTTTTTTCTTTTTAGGTTCAAGTTCAACTGTTGGTTTATTATTATTTTCCATTTTGGTCTGAGTCTGATTATTTAATTGTTAAAGTTCCTGTTGTCTGTAATAGTTTTCTGTAAGCTAAAGCGGCATCTGCCTTTGCATTGATCACCCCTACATTAGCTGATATCTGGGCAGCGTCTGCATCCAGAAGTTCTGTCATGGTGGCAAGACCGTTGTCGTATTTGTTTTTGGTAATCCTGTAGTTTTCGTTGGCCTGTTCGGCAGCTTTTTCATACACTGCGATTCTCTTTTTAGAGTAATCTGTGTTCTGGTACTCCCTGTTCACGTCAAGCTTAATATTGTCATTCAGCAACTCATCGCTGGCGGCCAGCTGCTTTTCTCTTGCCTGGGATTGTTTCAATGAGGAGTTTTCTTTCCAGATATTAGACAGGTTATAAGAAATTCCAACCCCTACATTTACGGCATTGTATATGGTAAGAAATTTTGGAATGTCTGCTGCCACATAACCTCCTGTAAATGCAATTGAAGGAAGGTTTTCAGCTTTTGCTGATTTTGTTCCCAATTCTGCCGCTTTTCTCTGCTGAGCCAGAGCCTGCAGGTCTTTACGGTTTTCTTTAGCTTCATTGACATAATAATCCACCGCTTTCACTTCAGAACCTTCATCGATATAATTCTGGTCAACTTCAATTTCTGTCGTTTCCGGAATACCTAATAACAGGTCCATATTGATGTTTGCAATATTGTAGTTGTTTTTAGCTTCCAACAATTGCAGTTCGATATTGGAGGTCTGGAGGTTTGCTTTTAAACGGTCGTTTCTTGCGATAACGCCATTGTTTTCAAGCTTAAGAAAAGTTTCATCCCTTTTTTGAGAAGCCGTAAGATTTTCTTCCAAAACTTTGATGGCCTGGTTAGCTTTAAACAAATTGTTATAAGCCTGAGCTACATTGTAAGCAATCGCTATTTTATCATTTTCAGTGCTTAGTTTGGATGCTTCCACCAGATATTTTGCAGACTGGATCCCATATTTGATTCTTCCGCCGCTGTAGATAGGAACGCTAAGATTAGCAGATCCATAAGCAACCTGATGCACTTCCGGACCCCCTGCAGCCGAAACGCCAGGAAGCTTCAGGTCAACATTGGGTTTAAGCGGAAGGTACATATAGCTGCCCGAAACTTTAAGCTCCGGAAGCTGTCTGTTTTTGGCTTCCAAAAGATCTGCCGTTGCTTCTTCAATTTTAGCGGCATCTATCTTAAGGCTTTTACTGTTCTGGATTCCCAGCTGCACGGCTTCATCGAGGGTGAGCTGCTTTTTCTCCTGAGCATTTATGGCTGCCATTCCCATAAACAGGGATAATGCCAACACCGAATTATTTATTCTCTTCATAACCTAAAAGGTCTTTTAGTAAATATTTTATATGTTTATTAAGTTCTGTGTAGTATTTTTCATCAAAAATTTCATCATCCGCAGTATCGTTCAGGAATTCTTTATACATTTCTTTGGCGTTGGATGCATAAAACAAAGTTCCGCTTACGGTGGCATGAAGTAAATAGATGGGAGGGTTTTTGGTGAAGATCCCTTTTTTCAGTCCGCTTTCAAGAACCTGAGAATACATAGAGATAAAGCCCATTTTGGTCTGCTTCAGAAATTCCACAATCTGAGGATTTTCTGTATGAAGCTGCTCTCTCTGCATGATTCTGTAAAAACATTTATGATGTCTCACCCTTCCCAAAAACTGGTCTACAATTTTTTCTATCTTCTCCCATTCATTGATATCTGTTCTTTCCAGAATGTCTTTTGAAAAAAACTGTCCTTCATTCATTCTGTATTCCACCAACTTCTCATACAGCTTTTCCTTTGAACCGAAATAGTAAGAAATCATAGAGATATTTACATTCGCTGCCTTGGAAATCTCCCTGGTGGAAGTCCCTTCGAAACCTTTTTCAGCAAAAAGTTTTTCTGCAGCAAATAATATATTTTCTTCTTTTGAAACCATAGCATCTCTCTTTTTCAGGGCGCAAATTTACACAAGATTTTTAAAAAATCAAACGATTGATTGATTTTTTAATCTTCTTTTAATATTCACTAATGTAAATCACTGATTATTAACCACATTAGAGTTATAAAAATTTAATGAAAACTTAATAAATGAGAATCAATTTCATCGGTGCAGAACCTTAAACGAAAAAATCCGGAACAGATCCGGACTTTTATATTATTAAATATTATAAATTTCAACGAGTGAATTACTCCAAACTACGAATTTTTATGAATATAGCGAGATAGCTTGATGCCAAGATCCGTCCAGACAATTTTCGGGTTTCCGTTCCTTGTCAGGTGAAGGTCTGCCGTGTTGATTTCTTCCAGGATACTTTCAATATTGGCTCCGCTTATGAATTTAGAAAACCCGTCCCAGTTGAAACCTTCTGCGTTGATTTTTTTATAAACCAGATTTTCGGATTGATAATTCTGCAGAAGGGCAAGCCTGAAAATCTCTGAACAGTAATTCAGGAAATTTTTCTGCTTTTCCCTGTTCCATCCGGCAATTTCTCTGGCCCAGAAGATAATGCTTTTTAAAAACTGGGGCTTTTTTTTCACCATGAACGCATCCCTTACCCATTGGATAAAGAGTTTTTCAAATTCGTCGCTTTTATGCCCGGAATTTAAAATTTTCAGAGCTTCATTAAGGTCACCCTGTGCTTCATGAACAATTTCTCTTATTTTTTCCTCAGAAATTTGGAAATTCTTTTTAAAATAGTTTTCCAGGTCTTCATCACTGATTCTCGGAACTTCTACGATCTGTGTCCTGGAAAGAATAGTAGGAAGAATATCGTTCGCTGTTTCGGCTGTAAGGAGAATAAGGGTTTTGGCCGGCGGTTCTTCCAGAAATTTCAGAAATTTATTGGCTGCTGCTATATTCATTTTATCTGCCCGCCAAACGATCAGGATTTTGGTTCCGCCTTCAAAACTTTTCAGGGCAAATTTTTGGTTTTGCTCATCAATTTCATCTGCAGAAATGAACAGCTGCTTATTTTCCGATTCCAGAAAAGCAGTCCAGTCATCATAGCTTGAATAGGGAGAATCCAGGATCATTTCTCTGAAATCCTCAAATTTATTCTTGCTTAAAGAGTTTTTATTATCGGTAAAAACAGGGAAGCTAAAGTGCAAATCCAGGTGATTCAAATGTTCCACCTTGGAAGCGGCATGCTCATTTTCCCGGCTAAAAATTTCTTTGGCATAAGCCAAAACCATAGGAAATGTCCCATAACCTTCTTTTCCTAAAAAAAGCTGGGCGTGGCTTACTCTGTTTTCAGCAATACTCTCACGAAGAAGTTTTTTCAGATTTTCCTGTCCGGCGATGTTCTCCCAATTCATGTCCCAAAGATAAAGATTTTTTGGAACGGATGATTTCTGAAATGTGAATTTTGCTTTACAGGTGAAGTGGTGAGTTCAGTAATATAACTTATAAATAGGTTGTAAAAAATCACGAGCAAAGTATATTCACAACTAACGATTCACCATAATTATGGCTATTCATCCCCCTTAACAAACTTTAACCACATATAATTTTTACAATTCATTAATATTTAAGATATTTGCGCATTGTTTTAAAAATAAAGAATGAAAAAAATCTTTGCGGTATCATTCATATCAGTTGGATACTTCCTAAATGCACAGAGTATAAGTAACTCTCCGTATGCAACTTATGGAATTGGAGATGTAAAATATGATAATACGATTGAAACTGCCTCTATGGGTGGTATATCTACTGCTTATATCAGTGATTTCACGAGCAGCTTCAATTTCGCAAACCCTGCGAATAACTCTAATTTCGAGCTTACAAGCATCAAGCTGGAGGCTACCAACGAAAACAATTACTTCAAAACAGATTACAACAATACGAAGTCTACCAAACATTCTACGTATCTTTCCAATATATCATTAGCTTTTCCTTTGTCTCCAAAAGTGAAGATGGGTCTTTCCTACCAGCCTTACAGCTCCAAGAGCTATGATATTGTAAATACTACTGAAAGATACAGCACTGTAGATGGTGTTCAAACATTAGACGGCTATAATGTAAACCATTTTAAAGGAAGTGGAACTTTAAATACTGCCCAGGCAGCTATTTCTTATAAGATTGACCAGAATTTTGCTGTAGGTTTAAGAGCTAATCTTTACTTTGGAAATCTTTATGACCGTAATGAGCTTACATCTCTAGATAAAGATAAAGTTCTCAACGCTGAATATATCAACGGTTATGAAACTAAAAACAGCATTAAAAACTTTAACTTCACCCTTGGGGGTAGCTACCAGAGTCTGAATACCCGTACAGACAGAAAGCTGACTATTGGTGCTACGGCTACATTTGGGAATACCAGCAACATGACTACAGATTACATCAACAGTACTTATGTATATTCTGATGCTGCACAAACAGTTAAAGCTTTAGAAACCATTATAGACCAAAAAAGCACAAGTTCTAAAAACCTTCTTCCGTTACAGGCATCTCTTGGAGTTGGATACGGAAGTGAGAACCACTGGTTCTTTTCAGGACAGCTTGATTATAAAAAAGGAGAAGATATTTCTTATTTCGGGAAAACTTTTGACTTCCAGGATACATACAGAATTTCTGCCGGAGGTTGGTATTTGCCGAATTACAATAACTTCAGAAGCTATTTCTCAAGGGTAACTTACAGATACGGAGCTTTCTACGAAAGAGGAAGTCTTAAAATAAACGGAACCAGCATTAATAAGTTCGGGATCTCCGGAGGAGTATTGCTTCCGTTCAAAACAAGCAGCATTACAAGGATGAGCGGTCTGGAATTAGGCCTGGAAGTTGGAAAGAGAGGAACACTTAAAAACAACCTGATCAACCAGAATTACATTAACCTTAAAGTAGGATTTAATTTTGCTGACAGATGGTTCAGAAAGGCCCTGTACAACTAAAATGAATTTTTCAGATAAAATATCATATAAAAATATAGCATGCCTTTTTAGTTGTGCTATATTTTTTATATTGACATCCTGTGAAGAGGATCTTACCAAAGCCAATGGCAACAAAAGCAAGAACTTCCCGTCACAGATCATCAATAATGCCAATATTATACAGCGGGATTCCGGTTTTATATCATTAAAAGCCAAAGCTAAGATTATTGAAAAATATGAGCTGATAGACAGCCCTTATATTGTAGCCAGAAAAGGCATCATGATTGAATTTTTTGATAAAAAGAAGCCAAAGGTACCGGGTAAAATTACCGCTAAATATGCCCGCATTTTTGAATATAAAAAATTCTACGAAGCCAAAGGTGATGTAAGAATTACCACAAATGAAGGCCAGAGGTTTGCAATGCAGAGTATTTACTGGGATCAGAAAAAGAACAGGATTTTTACGAAAGATACGGTATATGTCACCATGGAAGACGGATCTACATTGGTGGGCGCCAATGGTATGACGGCAAAGGATGATTTCTCAGAATATACTTTCTTTAATAATTCAGGAGATTTCAGTACAAAAAGACTTGAAGAAAAAAAAACACCGCAGTAATATGAGAGTTCAGGCTATCGGGCTCATGTCCGGAACCAGTCTGGATGGTCTGGATATATGTTTTGCCGCTTTTGAAAAAAACAATGGCTGGAACTTTCAGATCTTGCATGCTGAGACCATTGCCTATCCGGAGGAATGGGAGAAAAAACTCAGAAACTCCATCCATTTATCTTCGGAAGAATTACTGGAGCTTCACTCGGAGTATGGTTTTTATCTTGGGCGAAAAGTCAGGGAATTTATCGACCGTAACCATCTTCAGAATATTGACCTCATCGCCTCTCATGGCCACACAGTTTTTCATCAGCCAAAAAAGAAATTCACTCTGCAGATTGGTGACGGCAGAGCAATCAAATTAGAAGCCGGACTTCCTGTTGTCTATGATTTCAGAAGTCAGGATGTGCTGATGGAAGGAAACGGAGCTCCTTTGGTTCCTATCGGTGACGAACTGCTTTTTTCTGAATATGATGCATGCCTGAACTTGGGAGGTTTCTCCAATATTTCTTTAAAACAGGATAACAAAAGAATAGCTTTTGATATTGCACCCGTTAATATTGTTTTAAACAGGCTTGCTCAGCAATTCAATAAAAATTTTGACGAAAACGGTGATCTGGCAAGGAAAGGCAAACTTAATAATGCGCTTTTAGAAAAACTGAATACTCTGGATTTTTATAGCCAGCCTCATCCTAAATCTTTAGGTATTGAATGGTGTAATGAGTTTATTTTTCCCCTTCTGGAAAATATTCAGGCTGAGGATGCCCTTACTACTTTCACAGAGCATGTTGCGCAGCAGATATCAAGCATTATTCATCAAAACAATTTAAAAAATGTTCTCTGCACCGGCGGAGGAAGCTACAATACCTGTCTTATTGAAAAGATCAGAGAAAAAACGGAATCCATGATCATCATTCCGGAAAAGCAGATCGTTGATCATAAAGAAGCGCTGATCTTTGCCTTTATGGGAGTTTTAAGGATGAATAACGAAATCAATGTCCTTTCTTCCGCAACAGGCAGCACTCAAGATCACTGTTCAGGGGTACTGGCATAAAAAAACCTTCATTTCTGAAGGTTTTGACTATTTGTAGGCTTCGATCTTGTCTGTTAATGTATTGATGAAGTTCTGAAGCGGCTTTTCTACCATCATTTTGATAAAAGGATTGAATTTCCCTTCAAAAAGCATCTGAACCTCAGTTTGATTTTCGCTGACAGGGTTTAAAGTAGCAGTCAGTGAAAAATCCAGGCTTGAACTTGCTGACTTCAAAACTGCTTTCTGCTCATCCACTTCATCTATTTTCAAAGCAATTTCCGGCATTCCTTGAAGTCCGAATTTAAAACCGTTATCTCTCGTTTCAAATTTCTGAAGACCGTCCGGCATAAAATCTTTGTAGTTTTCAGGATATTTCAATATTTCAGCCAGTTCTTTAGATGATTTATTGACAATAATTTTTCGTCCTTCTAAATTCATTTTTTATTTTTGTATTTAAATTCTTAATTCTTACAAATGTATAAAGTTTTTGTGAACGAAAAAAAATTATTAGTGTCTAAGCATCCTGAGAATCTTGAAAAAGAGCTTAGGTACGAAAGTTTCACAACTTTAGAGATTGCATTGGATCTTTTGGAGAACACCTCGGTAAAAGAGCTGAATGTTTTCGGTGAGAATATTGAAGAAATCTGGAACGAGTTCCAAAAGCTTTTCAGGATCATAGAAGCCGCCGGAGGACTTGTCAATAATCCTGAGGGTGATCTGCTTTTCATTAAAAGATTGGGTAAATGGGATCTTCCCAAAGGTAAAATGGAAAAAGGTGAATCCCGCGAAGAATCAGCCGTCAGGGAGATTGAGGAAGAAACCGGATTAAAAGATGTGGAGCTGGTAAAATTCATCAATACCACCTATCATATTTATATTGAAAGAAACGGTGAAAAAATTCTTAAGTGTACGCATTGGTTTGAAATGAACTTTAATGGTGAAGACACTTCAAAACCCCAGATAGAAGAAGGAATTACTGAAGTAGCCTGGAAAAACACCGCACAGATCGAGGATGAAGTTTTCCCAAGCACTTTCCAGAATATTAAACTGATTGTAAAAGAGTTCTGGAGTTCCAAATAAAAACATTTAGTTGGAAACTGGAAGAGAGAGGTTGGAAGCTATAGCAAACTTTTCACCTCTGGCAGTTCCCATAAAAATTGATTATAAAGCTGGAATACAGATGTTTTTACAATCTCAATAACTTCTATCTTCCAGCTTCAGACTTCCCTACTTTCAAAAGCTATTAAATAAATTCGATGGATTTCTCAAGAGCAATTCCGCGTGAACCTTTTAAAAGAATATTTTCAGAGTGAATTTTATTCTCCTGAAGATAGGCTATTAATTCCGCAGTATTTTCAAAAGACAGTGATGAAGGATTAACAGCCTTAAAATATTTTCCAACTGTAATAATTTGGTCGAATGCCAGCTCCCGGGCAAGATTCAGGATGTTCTGGTGTTCTTTTGCACTCTCTTCTCCCAATTCAAGCATATCGCCGATGATGACTGTTTTACGACCCTCAAAAGAGGCAAAATTATGCAGCGAGGCATTCATAGAACTGGGGTTGGCATTGTAGGTATCTAAAACCAATGTAGTGCCTTCTTTTTTTACCACCTGCGAACGCATATTGGTTGGCGTATAATGTTCAACAGCATGCTTTATTTTATCAAAGCTGATTCCGAAGTACAGGCCAAGGCTGGCTGCTGCGCAAAGATTGGTAAAGTTATATTCTCCCGTCAGTTTTGAAACGGCATGTGCTCCCTGATATTCCAGTCCTACAAAATGCTCCTCAGAAAGAAGTCCGAAATGATAATCCGAATGTTCTTTTCCGAAAGTAATTTTTGGGGTATAATTTTCGGTTTTTTCTGTCTGTATAGGGTCATTCTCATTGACAACGATGGTTTTTCCGTGGCTTTTCAGATAATCATAGAGTTCGGATTTCCCTTTGATCACTCCTTCGAACCCACCAAAACCCTCCAGATGAGCTTTTCCAAAGTTGGTAATGTATCCGAAATCCGGCTGTGAAATGGTACATAACAATTCAATTTCCTTCTGATGATTGGCTCCCATTTCTACCACTGCCATTTCGTGCTCCGGCTTTATGGAAAGAATAGTTAACGGAACACCGATATGGTTATTTAAATTTCCTGAAGTATACTGTACATTGAATTTCTCTGAAAGTACCGCATGGATAATTTCCTTGGTCGTTGTCTTCCCGTTACTTCCCGTAAGGCCTATAACAGGAATCTTAAGCTGGTTCCTGTGATGAATAGCCAGCTGCTGAAGAAACTCCAGTGTGGAGGGAACATAGAAAATATTTCTACCTTTATTTTCGAACTCCTGCTTTTCTACGATCACGGACAGAGCGCCATCGTCTGCAGCCTTTTCTGCTAAGGTGGCAGCATTGAAGTTTTCACCGGAAAAGGCAAAGAAAATATCATTCTTGCTAACTTTTCTGCTGTCGATAGTCACTTTATCTGACTGTAAAAATAAAGGATAAAACTGTTCTATATTCATGTGGAAATATATATATTTTTTTAAGAAGTCACATGCAATCGCCAAATCTATACAAGTGTTTTTAGACTTTTTAGCCAAAGCGATTTCATACTTCAAAAATAAAAAAACCTTCCGGAAATCCGGAAGGTTTTTTTTAAGTATTTTTTTGATAATATTATCTTCTAGTTCTGCTCTTATCATTAGCTCTAGCATCCTGTGCAACACGGAAGCCGATCCATCCGTAAGCTCTGTCCTGGTTTTTGTATCTTCTTTGTCCCGGATCCAACCAATATGCTGTATCCTGCCAAGAACCACCTTTTACAACTCTCACATCATTAGATACTGCAGATGTTCTGTCTCTCGTATCTTTCTGAAGTTTTACTCTTCCACCTGCATCTACAATAAATCTTCTCTGAGGAGAATTGTACATATCAAATGAAGAAGCTGAATCTGAAGCTCTGTAATATTCTAAAGAAGACTGTCTGTCACCATCTCTGTAGTTTCTAAGATCAGCAACGGTTTCTCTTTCAAACTGTCCAGGTAAACCTTTGTATACTAATCTTCCATCTGCTAAAGTATCATACTTGATTGAACCTTCGTCAATCATTTTGTAAGTTCCGTCACCGTTTCTTACAATAGCCTGAGGCATATTTCCTCTATAGTAGTTGAAGTCGTTGAAATCTTCATCAATGATTGGTCTGTAAACGTCAGCAGTCCATTCAGAAACGTTTCCGTACATACCATAGATTCCAAGATCATTAGATGGATATTGTCTTACATCTGCTGTTTGTGCAGCTCCGTCGTTTTTCCATCCTGCAATACCTGAATAATCCCCTCTTCCCATTTTGAAGTTTTCAAGGAACATTCCTTTATCTCTTCCTTTGGTTCCTCTTAATCTTTCGATTTCAGGTTTTTTACCTAAGTATTGGTTGTATTCTCTGTTTTTAGCCATACCAAGAGCTGCATATTCCCATTCAACCTCTGTAGGAAGTCTGAACTTCTGAACCATTGAAGCATTTGGAGCTCTGTTTGCAGAAAGAAGTCTCTGGTTGGTAGTTTTCATACCAGATTTTTGCTGCATTCTTTTCTCGTTGATATATCCCTGCATTTCCGGATCGTTCGCTTTGAATTTATCCATGTTGAAAGCAGTTCCGCCCTGATTATTAGATTCGTTGATATACAAATCTTTGGCTATAACTCCGGCCTGCATTAAAGCTTTTTCGTTCGCTCTATCGGTAAGCCATTCACAATATCTGTTCGCCTGAGTCCAGGAAACGCCTACTACCGGGTAGTAATCGAATTCCGGAGAACGAAGATAAGTTTCATTATAATCGTTTCTAGCTAATTTGTTGTCCCATAAAAGAGTATCTGGCAAAGCGCCGTTATAGATCTCCTTAAAGCTAGGGTCACTTGGTGGAAATACGTACTTCAACCATGTCAGGTATTCGCGGTATTCGTAGTTAGTAATTTCTGTTTCTCCGATGAAGAATGAACTTACCTGCATTCTGCGCGGTGTGTTATTCCAATCATGCATAACATCATCTTTCACTAATCCCATTGTAAAAGTTCCACCTTCTACATATACCATTCCTGGCCACCCCTTCTGTTTTTGTTGCTTTCCTGCAAAAAACCAACCTTGTTTTTCGTTTGGTTTCCAACCCGTCTTGCTGACAAATTTTTTAGTACCGCCTCCTTTGCTGGTCCCGGATCCGCCACAGCTGGTTAATGCAAGTGTAGAACTTAATGCTATTAATGAAAACAACTTTAGTTTTTTCATAGTCGATATAAATATTTTCAAAGTACAAAGAAAAAATAAATTATTCAATAAATCAAGTAAACATTTGATTTTTTTGAAAAACGTTAACAAATTAATTTTATTGTATCACAATTTAATTCTAAAATTTTCATTTTATTTGTAATTCAGAAATTTCAATAATAAACATGAAACAAAAAATCACCTTTTTATTACTAATCTCTTTTGTATCAACACTTTGGGCTCAGAGAAAAGCCATAGAATGGGAAGGCTCTAAAATCCAAGATTTTGGTGACACAAAATTAAATCTTCCAAATTTCAAAAATGAAGGTTTTTCGTTCAGCCAAAATAATGTTTTTATCATAACTAAACAAAAAATAGGAGAAAAGCAGCTAAAAGTTTCGGATCTGGCCTGGGAAAGCGTTTCCGGCAAGGAATTGTATGATCTGGACAAAGGCAGACTGCCGGATTATGAAATTGCAGATATTGCTTATTATACATTGGAAGGAGAAAGATATGCCAGCATCAGCGTTGCTTTATTTAAGAATGTAAAAGGACGTGTTCAAAGACTTTCTTCATTTAATATTTCTGAAACATCGGCTCCCGACAATTCCAGAATGGGAACTGCCAACAAGGTAGGAACTACTGCCAATCCTCTTTCGAGCGGTGGCTTTTATAAGATTAAAGTAGACAGATCGGGGATATTTAAAATCACCACCCAGTTTTTAAAAGATAACGGTATCAATCCCGCTTCTGTAAATCCGAAAAATTTCAGAATTTATGGAAACGGCGGTATCATGCTTCCGGAGTACAATCAGGATACAAAATACAGCGCGCTTCAGGAAAATGCCATCCAGGTGGTGGGTGAAGAAGACGGCGTATGGAACGACGGCGACTATGCCTTATTTTATGCTCAGGGACCAAACGGATACAATCTTTATGATACTTCCAACGGGAATGGTTTCAAAAGAATCGACACAAGAACGGACAGAAGCAACAATCTTAAAAATATATATGATGATTTCTCTTATTACTTCATCAATTTTGATAAAGGTCTGGGTAAAAGAGTACAGCCTGTTGATGTAAATCTGCCTGCCGGTAACCTGATCACGAGGTTTGATAATTATCAGGTGATCAACAACGACCAGAAGAATCTTTTAAAAGTAGGCAGAATCTGGGTGGAAGAGGCACCTTTTACAACAGATAAAGCAGTGACCTTCACGACCAACTCACCGATACAGGGTGGAGATGTTATAAAATACAGAACACAGGTGGTAGGTTACAGAGCACAGCAGAATACTGTTGAATTTAAGATCAACAACCAAAATCCGATCACACAGACTGTTCCGGCCAATACTCCCACTTACGGGTTTGATTTTTATCAGCTAAAGTATGACGGAACAATATCCAACCTGAGCGGAAATCAGATTACTATTAATTATGCCCCCAATATTTCTGTAAATCCTAATGGGGTTTTCCATTTTGATTATGCAGAAGTACAGTATAAGGAGAACCTAGCTTTCAATGGTTCACAGCTTAGTTTCAGAGACTTTTCACTTCCCAGCGGAACTAATACCAATTACGGTTTCAGCATTTCCAATGCCGCAAACCTTGAGCAGGTATGGGATGTAACGGACATTACCAATGCCAACAGAAGAGTAAACAAAGCAGGTGCAGGCAGCTTTAATTTCGGCTATTTTACTTCTGATCCGAATTTCAACAATGAGTTTGTAGCGTTCCGTGCTGATGGAGCATATAGTCCGCAGTTTGTTGAAAGAGTGGCCAACCAGAATCTCTCCGGACTTCAGAATGTAGATTACCTGATCATTACTGTTCCTGAAATGATGGGACAAGCACAGAGACTGGCCAGCTACCATCAGACGAAAAATAATTATACGGTAGAAATCGTAGACGCAGCTAAAATTTATAATGAATTCGGAAGCGGAAGCAGGGACCTAACTGCAATAAGAGATTTCGTTACTAAACTTAACAACAATGGAAGACTCAAATATGTATTTATTTTAGGAGATGCTTCTTATGACTATAAAAACAGAATCTCCGGCAATTCCAATATCGTTTCCGGTTACCAGGGTGAGAACTCGGCAGATTTTGTAGGTTCTTTCGTAACGGACGACTATATTGTAATGACACAGCCACAGACGGCATCTACCATTGAAAACAACCTTCCAGATATTCCTGTAGGCAGAATTCCAGCAGCCAATGTAACGGAAGCCGGAAATATGATCAGTAAAACGCTTGCCTATTACAATGCGCTTCCGGGACAGTCCTCCCCTTTCGGAGAATGGCGAATGAAACTCGACTTTGTTGTAGATGATGATAAAGACGGCGGAAGCCCTTTCCATGAAGTAACCAATAATACGTTGGTAAGCATTTTCGAGGCTCCGGGACAGCAGGACCTGAAAGAATATAATGTAAGAAAATTATATCTGGATGCCTTCCCTGCCCAAAGTACAGCAGCTGGACAAAGATTCCCTCAGGTGACCCAGGCGATCTCCAATGATATCGGTAACAGCCTTTATCTTTTCTATTTCGGGCATGGAGGTATTAACGGATGGGCACAGGAAAGAGTATTAACAAGTACTGAGATCCAGAATTCCAATAATTTCTCTAATGTGTACAGCAGATTCCCGTTTGTCTCTACCATTACCTGTGAATTCACATTATGGGATGAGCCGAATACTTCTTCTGCGGGAGAACAGTTCATTAAACTTAAACAGGGAGGAGCTGCTGCTATGATCACTTCAAGCCGTGCGATCGGAGTGGATTACGGACGTAACTTTACAGATCTTTATACCAAGAATATTTTCAAGTTAACCGCTGATGATTTTGAAACTTTAGGATATGCCCATTTAAATGCCAAAAAGCAAAAAGGAGCTACTATTGACCACCTGAAGGTAAATTTCCTTGGGGATCCTGCCATGAAACTGAGCAGACCTCAGAGACAGCTTGTGATAGATAATATTGAGTCTCCGGTTCCGGGATTGATCAGAGGTCTGGATTTTATTAAAATAAAAGGACATATCAACAATCCGAACGGTACGGTGAACACCACTTTCAACGGACGGGTTTCGATCAATATTTTTGATAAGAGATTAAACAAAAAAACTTTGAATAACGACGGGGTATTGGCTCCTGTCATGGATTACACGGAAGAAGGAAGTGCTATTGTTAAAGCTTCCGGAACAGCCGTAAACGGAGTGTTCACTGTTGAGTTTTATGTCCCTAAAGACATCAACTATGCAGTAGGGCAAGGAAGAATACTTGGATATGCAGACAACAGAGTAACAGATGTATTCAATAACCAGCCAGTACAGGTGGGTGATATCAACCCGAACGGAATCAATGATAATGAACCACCTAAAGTAAAGCTATACATGAATAACACCAACTTTGCTGATGGCGGAATTACCAACCAGAATCCGATGCTTTTAGCTTGCGTTACCGATGATACGGGAATTAACTCTACCGGATCCGGTGTAGGCCACGACATTACGGTTTATCTTGACGGCCAGATTATCAATACGGTTGTTTTGAATGATTTCTTTGCTTCAGGTGAAGGAAACGGATGTCTGAACCCAGGTCTTGCAGACTATCAGAAAGGAAATGTAACCTACCCTTTCAGAAACCTTGCGATAGGCCAGCATCAATTAACATTTAAAGTTTGGGATATAAACAATAATTCTACAACTGCTACGTTAAACTTTGAAGTTAAGGATGAGACCGACCAGCATCTTGTAATCAACAGACCGCTGAACTGGCCGAATCCGTTTACCAATAAAACATACATCCAGTTTGAGCACAACTGCGATGATATTTTAGATGTAAATGTTCAGATTTATACAATTACAGGAAAATTGGTAAGAACATTATCTCAGCCGGTAGTTGCAGAACCGTTCCTACAGGGCTTTAGAACGCCACGTCAGGCAATAGAATGGGACGGAAGAGATGATTTTGGGGCAACTGTTGCAAAAGGTACGTATATTTTTAAGATATTTGCAAAAAGTCAAAATCAAGAAAAATGCAAAGGAAGTGCTACAGCTGTAGAAAAAATGGTACTTTTGAAATAAATTAAATAATACATAGACAATAATTGTTATAAAAAACTGATAATATATAAAAGACAACATATGAATTTAACTACTAAACTGCTTTTGGGATTTGGTTTAAGTGCTGGTTTTTTAGGCTATTCGCAAGATTTAAGTAAAATAAATCCAGTATTAACCGGAGCTCCTTTTCTAAGAATTGCACCAGATGCAAGAGCTGGAGGTATGGGAGACCAAGGGGTGGTAACTTCACCGGATGCATTTTCACAATTCTGGAATGCTGCAAAATATCCTTTTAGCAGAACAAGTTCTTCCATAGGTCTTAACTACACACCTTATATGGGAAAACTTACCAATGATGTATTTTTACTATATGGTGCATTCCATAAATTTTTAGGACAGGAAGAAAGATCTACTATTTCTGCAAGTATCTATTATTTCAATATGGGTGAAGTAGACCTTACCCAATTGGTAGGTTCAGAAGTAACCTCTATGGGTACCTCAAAACCTAATGAATTTTCCATCGACGTTGCCTACGGTCTGAAACTTTCCGATTCGTACTCCATGGCCGTTACCGGTAGATTCATCCGTTCAGATTTAGCCGGAGGTTTCAATACGGACACTACCCTTAAAGCTGCCAACAGTTTTGCAGTAGACGTTTCAGGATACTATACCTCTCCAAGATTTTCAAGTTTCGGAGGCTATGACGGTAAAGTAAATGCAGGTTTTGCTGTTCAGAACTTAGGTCCTAAACTAGACTATACCGGAAATGAAGAATCCAGATCTTACCTCCCTACTATGGCAAGATTGGGGCTTGGATATGATATGTATCTGGATGATATGAACAAAATCGGTCTTAGTGTAGAAGGTTCTAAAATCCTGGTTCCGGGATCCGAATACGTAGGAATAGACCCTAATACAAGACAGCCGAGATATGAAATTCCTAACGTAGGGGTAATGGCCGGGATCGGAAAATCTTTCAAAAATAAAAACTCTATCATGATGAGTGGTGCTTTGGAATATTCTTATGACAATGCATTTTCAGTAAGAACAGGTTACTTCCACGAAAGCGAAGAGCAGGGAGCAAGACAGTTCGCTACAGCAGGTATCGGTTTGAAATACCGTTCTTTCGGACTTGATATTTCTTATCTGATCAATATGTCAAAAGTAAATACTGCTTTGGATAATACCCTTCGTTTCGGTCTTACCTGGAACATTGGTGATGAAACATCCAATGTTGATTATTAAGAACATTATACAATATAAAAAAGCCTCATGATCATGAGGCTTTTTTTATGTCAATACTGAATTAGCTGCGCTGTCAGTTTGCTTCGCAGTGAATTAGTAAAAGCTGAGATAAATTGTGAATAGTCAATGGTCAATAGTAAATTTTATTTCATTAATCAATTATAAAGTCCTTATATTTACTATTGACTGGCGAAGCAAAATTCCAATTTCAGCATTAAATTTGTATTACCCCAATCGTTTCAATTACCCATTAACAATTTATTACAGAAATATAACATATAAGTTTGCAAAAGTCCTATTTTTATAAGGCTTTTCTTATTTTCAATAATTAATTTTGTAGGATGAACTATTCAGCAGAACTCAAAAAATTCGTTACCAGCCAATATGTATATTCTGCGATCAGAATTACGCTGGCAACTGTTCTGCCCTGTTTAGTTCTTGCCCATTTCGGGATTCTGAAAGAATACTTTCTTTTTCCTTTGGGAACCAGCTTTGTGGCACTTTGTGACCAGCCCGGTCCTTTTATCAGAAGAAGAAATGCACTTACATTTGCTATTTTCTGCTTTGTTTTTGTGGCACTTATTGCCAGTCTCGTCATGAACTTCAAGGTGCTGGTCATTCTGGAAATCATCGTATTCGGAATGTTTTTCTCCCTGATTGGTGTTTACGGGCAGAGGCTTGCCGCAGTAGGATCGTTATCTCTTGTTGTACTGGCCATTTTTATCGACGGGCACCTTACCGGCAGTAATATTTTTAAGAGCCTGCTCATATTTGCATCCGGATGTACCTGGTTCCTCCTGATTTTCCTGGTGGTTACTACCATTCAGCCCTATAAACTGGCCAGCCAGATGATTGGTGAAAATTATCTTCAGCTTGCTGAATTTTTAAAAATAAAAGCCAATTATTATCAGAAAAATCCGGATTTCGACAGACTGACTATCCAGGTTATTGCCAAACAGGTCGGAATTAAAAACCTGCAGGAAGAAACCCGGGAAACTGTTTTCAAGACCAGAACCATCGTTAATGAATCTACGACAACCAGTCGTCTTTTAATGCTGATGTTTCTGAATTCTATGGACCTTCATGAGAAGCTGATGACCTCTGAAAGTGATTACCAGAAACTACAGCAGAGTTTTGAAGACAGCATGATCCTTGTCAATATTCATGATTACCTCAACCTGCTTGCGGATGAAATTACCAATATCGGGATATCACTTCAGATAGGAACAAGGGCAAAACCTATAGCCGATCTGGAACTTGAACTGAAAAATCTCAATTATCATTATTTCGAACTTCGCAATAAGCAGCTGACTCCCGATAATCTGGAAAATTTCATGATCCTGCGCCAGATCCTGATGCGCATTAATGAAATTACAAAGGAGATCAACGAGATCTATAAAGTATTTTCGCAGAATATAAAGCTGGCAAAAAGTCTTTCCACAGGCCTGGATCTGAAAAAATTCATGCCTAATGAGGAAAAACTGAATTTTAAGGTTTTAAGGAACAATATTTCGCTTTCATCCTCGCACTTCAGGCACGCGATAAGAATTACTACAGCCTTGCTGGTGGGATACCTTTTTTCAATGTTTGATTTCCTTGGGCTTGGTCATACGTACTGGATACTTATTACCATCACTGCGATATTGAAGCCCGCCTACTCTATTACCAAAAAGAGGAACCTTCTCCGTCTTTACGGAACCATTGCTGGAGCTGTTATTGCCTACGCAATTTTACATTTTATCGATATCAAGGGGCTATTATTTTCTATTTTGCTTTTGAGCATGATCATGTGTTTCAGCTTTCTGAAAGGCCGTTATTTTTGGGCGGTCCTGTTCATGACAATTTATGTATTCCTGAGTTTTAATTTTTTAAATCCCGGAAATGTAAATGTGATCTTTAAAGATAGAATTCTTGATACCTTCATTGCCGGTGTGATTGCCTTTGCAGTATCTTATATTGTTCTTCCGGTCTGGGAGCATACTCAGAATCTGGATCTGATGAAGAAATCTGCAGCAGATAACCTGATCTATTTTGAAAGTGTTATTTCCAAATTCTTATATGGAAATTTTGATATTGAAGATTACAAGGTAAAACGGAAAAATGCTATCATTTCCCTTGCCAACCTTTCTGATAACTTCCAGAGAATGATCTCTGAGCCGAAGAACCAGCAGAAAAAACTGGAAGTGGTACACCAGTTTGTGGCCACTTCACATCTGATTACTGCCTACACTGCATCTTTGTCCCAGTATTCTAAAAACAACGAAAAATATCCCGAAATAGATGCTGAAAGCTGGAGCAGGAAGATAGAGGCAGAAATGCAGCAGACCTCAGTTTTGCTGAACGGAAATGAGATCAATGAAGCTTTAAAAATGGAAAGCCGCCTCGAACCGGAAGATTCTTCCATTGAAGACATGATTTTGAAAAGAAAAACGGAAATAGAGGAAAATGATGTTGTCGACCGCAGAGATCCTGATAAAATTTCACATTTAACGGAACTTAAAAACATCCATGATATATTGGAACTGATCTATGATGTAGCTAAAGAACAGAGAAAAGTTATCGAGAAATACAAAAACGAAGCTGATCCTATTCCTCCACAATCGTGAAGCAATAGTCATCAAAAAATTCTACTCTCGCTTTGAACTCGTCTGAAAACTGCTCATCATAAACCCTGCAGCTGATCTTGTGAAGGTATTTAATCTCAAACGGCTTCACTTCATAATTTTTTTTCAGGGACCAGTATTTCGAGTGGTGGATTTTGTACATACTTTCCTTTACACTCCAGATAATAGTATAAAACGTCACGGAATTATTTTCAGGAATGAATCCCCTTTCATTTTCGTAGGTGAACTTGTCGATAACCCTTAAAATCTTAGGATTGAATTTTTCGATATCAATGCCTATTTTATTTTTGGAAATGGCAATAGCAGCAAAAGGAAATGAATGGGTAATGGAAATCTCTGCATCCTTAGGGGACAGAAACGGTTCCTTCTCTTTGTATAGAATTTTAGAATGAGGCTTTAAACCTTTTAAAAGTTTACGCACCATTAGCACTTCCAGAAGTTTTTTAGGATGATAATCTTTTACCTTTTCGGCATTTTCAGGTTCCAGGAGCTCGTTGATATCAAGTTCTTCGCTTTCATCATATTTCCATACGAGGATCGTGGCATTGTCATCTGAAAAATCTCGGTAAAGGGGCATCGTTTTTTTATTCGATAAAAGTAGTGAAAAGATGTGGAAGTTGAAAGGGATTGAAGACGGATGCAGGAAGATGGAGGTTACTTACAACTTACGCAATAACTTTAGTCTTAATATTGATAAACCTCCATCTCCCCTCTTTCCTTCTTATTTCGACTGATGATTCACATCATTTGTATGCCCAAGAATTTCAACATTAAATAACATAAACAACTTTTAATCTCATCATTTGAACTCGATCTGCCGTTTTTTTATCTTAATTATTAATTGTAATTTTGCATTTCGTTATCAACTGAATTTAAATTTATTCATTACATATGAGTACTACAACACAATACGTTCCTTACAAAGTGAAGGACATATCCCTAGCAGAATGGGGAAGAAAAGAAATTACCCTTGCCGAAGCAGAAATGCCAGGTTTGATGTCTATCCGTGAAGAATACGGACCGTCTCAGCCTCTGAAAGGTGCAAGAATCGCAGGATGTCTTCACATGACGATCCAAACTGCTGTGCTTATCGAGACATTGGTGGCTTTAGGAGCTGAAGTTACCTGGTCTTCTTGTAATATTTTCTCAACTCAGGACCATGCTGCTGCTGCTATTGCTGCTGCCGGAATTCCTGTTTATGCATGGAAAGGTCTGAATGAAGAAGAGTTTGACTGGTGTATTGAGCAGACTTTATTCTTCGGTGAAGACAGAAAACCATTGAACATGATTTTGGATGATGGTGGAGATTTAACAAACATGGTGTTTGATAGATACCCTGAATTCACAAAAGATATCAAAGGGCTTTCTGAAGAAACTACTACAGGAGTACACAGACTTTACGAAAGAATGAAGAACGGAACTTTAGTAATGCCTGCCATCAACGTAAACGATTCAGTTACTAAATCTAAATTCGACAACAAATACGGATGTAAAGAATCTGCAGTAGATGCTGTAAGAAGAGCTACAGACGTAATGCTTGCCGGTAAAAGAGTGGTAGTTTGCGGATACGGAGACGTAGGTAAGGGTACTGCTGCATCTTTCAGAGGAGCAGGTTCTATCGTTACTGTTACTGAAATTGATCCAATCTGTGCGCTTCAGGCTGCCATGGACGGTTACGAAGTAAAAAGATTAGATACCGTTGTAGACAACGCTGATATCATCATCACTACTACAGGAAACTTCAACATTGTAAGAGGAGAGCATTTCCTTAAAATGAAAGACAAGGCAATCGTTTGTAACATCGGCCACTTCGATAATGAAATCGATATGGCATGGTTAAACAAAAACTACGGTTCTACAAAATCTGAAGTTAAGCCTCAGGTAGACATCTACACATTAGAAGGCGGGAAAGAAGTAATTATTCTTGCTGAAGGTAGATTGGTAAACTTAGGATGTGCAACAGGGCATCCAAGTTTCGTAATGTCGAACTCTTTCTCTAACCAGACTTTGGCTCAGATCGAACTTTGGAACAACTCTGCTGCTTACAAAAATGAAGTATATATGCTTCCTAAGCACTTAGATGAGAAAGTAGCTGCTTTACACCTTAAAAAATTAAGCGTTGAACTGGAAACTCTTTCTCCGGAACAGGCTGAATATATTGGTGTAGATGTAAAAGGGCCATTCAAGCCTGAGTACTACAGATACTAATATTTTTTAATCTTAATATAATAAAGGCTTTTCAGGTTTCTGGAAAGTCTTTTTTTTGTATGCTTTTGGAGCTGTTTCTCACTATCCGCTTCTACTCCTCGCGCAAGCCAGGCTTAACCTCACTGCTGTGGGGTAACCGTTTTTATCAGGGCTAGTGAAATCCTTATCTCCCCTCTTCCCATATTTTCCCATATTTCACCATATTTTCATTAAAAAAACAACCATAAACCATGTAATTTATTAAAAATTTGCACTATTTTATTTATTTATATATATTTATTTTTCAAAATATTGTTTTATGATTAAAAAACTACTAACTTTTTTTTTGTTAATTTTTCTGCTCCAAATGAAAGCTCAAAACGAGTTTATTACTATATGGAAACCCAATAATACTTCCTCACCCGTTAATGCTACTTCACAAACAAACTCAAATCAAATATGGTTTCCCGGTGTAGGAGAAAATTACACCATTGCATGGGAAGAAGTAGGCTATCCGCAACATTCCGGAATGATGCAAAATGTAACTTCTACTCTACAAATCCTTATCGATTTCGGAACCCCATTAAACCCTAACCCTTCTGCAGCAACCTACAGGTTGAAAGTAAGCAATGGTAATGGAACTTTCAGACATCTGAAATTCGGAATTCCCAATCAAGTAGTTACGCCCGGGATTGTATTGTCATGGACCTTATTTGGAAGTACAGAAAAACTGATTGATATTGAACAGTGGGGGAATATTCATTGGGATTCTATGAATGCTGCATTCGTTGAGTGCAAAAATATGCAGATGAGTGCAACGGATATTCCTGATTTATCAGGTGTTACGGACGCTTCTTACATGTTCCATAATGCTATGAAATTCTTTGGAAATTCTTCAATGGCCTTCTGGGATACCTCTGTGATCAAAAACTTCAGATCCATGTTCGCATACGGTCCCAATAATTTGGTTGTCCCTCCGGATTCTTTCAATCCTCCTATCAGCTCATGGAATACTTCGTCTGCAGAAAATATGAGCTTTATGTTTAATAGCAGAAAATCATTCAATCAAAATCTGAATAGCTGGAATGTGTCCAATGTAAAAAACTTTTCATACATGTTTGCTTCATGCGATTCCTACAACCAGCCTGTAGACCAATGGGATGTTTCCAATGCAGAAGATATATCTTATATGTTCCATTATATTCCTGATTTCAACCAGCCACTCAGCACATGGAATACGTCTAATGTTATTAATATGGAGCACATATTTCATGGAGATTCGGCTTTCAATCAACCTCTGGAAACCTGGGATGTAAGCAATGTCACCAATATGGATACGTCTTTCTCCAGTGCCTCCAGTTTCAATCAGCCCTTGAGTACCTGGGATACCCGAAAAGTAACCAATATGATGTCTTTATTTTCGGATGCCTCAAGTTTTAATCAGTCACTTGAAACATGGAACCTGAAATCTTTAACCTCACCATTTTTGATGATTTATCAGACTGGACTGGATTGTGACAACTACAGCCGAACACTCAGAGGATGGGCACAGAATCAGGAAACACCTAATAACCTTGTGCTGGGGCCACTCTCTCCCTATGTATATTCTCTTGATGTTTCTATATGGAGAGATACCCTTATCAGCAAAGGATGGACATTCACCGGTGATAATATAGGAGAATGCAGAATGCTTGGAGTTTCGGATACACCTCCAGTCAATGCTACTTCTATATTTCCCAATCCGGCAGAGAAATTCATTTATATTAAAAACATCGCGGATATGAAAAGCTATGTGATTCTGGATGCATCAGGCAGAATGATCGCCAAAGATTCTTTAACAAAAGATGTGATCAACATAGAAACCTTACCTCCCGGAAATTATTTCTTACAGATTATTACCAAAAATAAAATTCATACATTGAAACTGATCAAAAGTAAATAAAAATAAGGCCTCACTATTTCATATCAGTCGGGCCTTATTTTTTAATTATTTATCATATTGATTAGGATGTTGTGCTTTGATCACATCCACTGTTCCCAATACTTTATCTTTCAGAGTATCCTGATATTTCTGAAGCTTTTCTGCTACTTCAGGATTTCCGCTTCCTAAAATTTTAGCCGCAAGAATTCCTGCATTCAAAGCTCCGTTTAAAGCTACCGTAGCTACCGGAATACCTCCGGGCATTTGAAGAATAGACAATACGGAATCCCATCCGTCAATAGAATTGCTCGATAGAATCGGAACCCCGATCACAGGTAAAGTCGTGCAGCTGGCTACCATTCCCGGAAGGTGTGCAGCACCTCCTGCTCCTGCGATAATTACTTTAAGACCTCTTTCCTTTGCTGTTTTCGCATAATCAAACATTCTTTCAGGAGTTCTGTGTGCCGAAACTACTGTCAGTTCGTATGGAATATCAAAGCTTTTCAAAAAACTTGCAGCCTGTTCCATAATCGGCAGATCGCTCTGGCTGCCCATAATAATTCCTACCATCTTCAATTTTTTATTAGATGGTCAAAGATAAAAAAATATAACCTTTAATACACATTTCTTCCTATAATACACATTTCTTCCTACCCCTTTCAGGTAAGAAGGGATGAAAAATATTTCAATCTATGCAATCAGATAAAAAAGTTAAACTGTGTTAATTTTGGATCGCCATTATTATTTTTTTCCAATATTTGTTTCACCAACAACATAAAATTTACATGTAATGAAAAATTTAAAAAAGCTTAAAAAAGAAGAATTGAAAAAAGTTTTAGGAGGTATGGAGCCCTGCAAATTCCAACTTTGCTTTAGAGACGGCAAATGGACATGTGTCCCTTATGACACATGTGGAGGATTCGAACCTTAAAAAAACAAGAGAGTACATTTTGAATGTACTCTCTTTTATTATATACTTTATCAGTTGTTCTGTACCTTCAAAAAATACAACAACTGTACCCATTCGCTTTATTCCATAACAGGTATATTTGTTCGCTATACCTGATTCACATTGAAAGATTATAAACTCATTTTTGCCGTTCTCACGGTCGCTCTTGTTTGGGGAACTACATTTCTGGCTATCCGTGTTGCTGTGGAAACAATTCCTGCGTGGTTTGTAGCCGGGATACGTCAGTTTCTGGCAGCCATGATTATGCTTACCATCCTTCTTTCAAAAAAAGAATTTAAATGGATAGGCTGGAAAAGCCTTGGTTATCAGGTTATTTTCGCCTCCCTTATGCTTGTGGTAGCCAATGGAATGACAACCGTTGCGGAAGAAACCGTATCCAGCAGTCTTGCTTCATTAATCAGTGCATGTTCCCCGATTCTTGTATTCCTGGGAAGTGTGGCTGTTGGTCTTCAGAAATTCAGTTTCCGGGCTCTTGCAGGTGTACTTTTATGTTTCAGCGGAATCCTGTTTATCTTCTGGGACGGAATACAGGATCTGGCGAATCCACAATACAGAACAGGGATGATCTTCCTTTTCTGTGCAATTGCCGGATGGGCCTCAGGAACTATTTTCACCAAAAAACTCAATATCCAGAGTGGTAATATTACCCTGAACCTTTTTTATCAGTTCCTGTTTGCAGGCACTGTACAAATTATTTTTGCCTTCTTCTTTTCAGAGAATTATAATTTCGGAAACTGGAGCTTCAAAAGTATTTCGGCCATGCTTTATCTGGCTGTTTTTGGTTCTGTTGCTGCTTTTTTTGCCTTCCATTATGCCTTAACCAAAATTTCGCCGGTACAGGTTTCCATCCTTGCTTATGTGAATACAATCATTGCTATATTTCTGGGATGGCTCATTATGGACGAAAAAATTTCACTCAAATTTATTCTTGCAGCAGTGATGATCATATGCGGTGTTTTTATTATCAATTACAAACCCGAAATGTTCAGAAGACAGAAGACTACATAAGAAGACAAACAGGATTACACTGAAATCTAAAAACAATCATACCCACTTCCATATCCCCCTCCTTTGGAAGGGTGGCGAAAATTCATAGAATTTTTGACGGGATGGTTTACAATTTCACATCATCCTATCAATAAAATCTTCTTCCATTTAAGCTTACAACACAGGCAAATTTCATATTTTCCTTATTTTTCCCTATATTGTTTACACCAACATTAACAATATGCTTAAAAACACATTTTTTATACTTTTTGCTGGTTCTTTTCTATTAATTAGCTGTGATTATAAAGAAAAAGAAAAAAATCTCACAGAAAGAGAAAAGCAATTACTGGAAAAAGAAAAACTATTTGCAAAAAAAGAATCCGAATATCAGTCTCTTTTAAAAATGAGAGACAGCATTTTTTCTAAGAAAGATTCCGTAAAGATAGTTCTGTGGCCTGAAGAAATCTCCGGACCCTGGAACGGAAAAGTGATCTGTACAGAATCCAACTGCAGTGATTATGTAGTAGGTGATCAGCGTACGGATATCTGGGAATTCGACAGTGATTCGATTCATTTGTCTACAAAAATTATCAATAACAATAATCTGGTAAGGCTATATTCCGGCAAATTTGAAAATAACGAAATCAAACTTAATTTCAAAACGGATTCCACTTCCCAGAAAAAAGTAGAAATGAATGTTCTGCTGAATGATATTTCCGACACCAAGCTGAAAGGAACAAGAACCATTACTACCGACAACGGCTGTACTGCCAAGTTTTCCGTCGAATTAGTACGTTCCACAAAATAAAAAAACACCTATGATTTTACTGAGTATACATAATCTGAGTTTTCCTATAGAAGATCCGGTCTTAAAATTCCTGTTGGTATTGGTTATCATCCTTGCCGCTCCCCTGCTTTTGAATAAAATTAAAGTTCCGCATCTGCTGGGGCTTATCATTGCCGGAGCAGTAATCGGACCTAATGGATTTAACGTGCTGGCAAGGGACAGCAGTATTGTGGTAACAGGAACTACCGGCCTTCTTTATATCATGTTTCTTGCCGGATTAGAAATTGATATGGGCGATTTTAAGAAGAACAAATGGAAAAGCCTCACCTTCGGAATTTATACGTTTGCTGTACCTTTTATACTGGGTTATCTGGGTGGTTATTATCTTCTGGGATTTTCAATGCTTACCTCCATCCTTTTTGCCAGTCTTTTTTCATCACATACCCTGATTGCATATCCGCTGGTCAGCAAACTGGGAATCGCCAAGAACAAGGCAGTCAATATCACAGTGGGAGGAACGATGATCACAGATATCATGGCCCTTTTGGTACTTGCGGTAATCGTGGGAATGTCACAGGGGGATGTAGGCACAGAATTTTGGGTTAAACTTTCCGTTTCCTTCATTGTTTTCGCTTTAATTGTTCTGATTATATTCCCTATTATAGGGCGTTGGTTCTTTAAAAAGGTGGATGATAAGATTTCACAGTATATTTTTGTCCTTGTCATGATCTATCTGGCCGCGATGCTTGCAGAGCTGGCCGGCGTGGAGGCTATTATCGGGGCATTCTTTGCAGGACTGGCTTTAAACAGGCTTATCCCTCACACCTCATCACTGATGAATAGAGTTGAGTTTGTAGGAAATGCTATATTCATTCCTTTCTTCCTGATCAGCGTGGGAATGCTTATTGATTTCAAAGTTTTCTTTAAAAGCTGGGAAACTTTAGAAGTTGCGGGAATTATGCTTGTTGCTTCTATCGGAGGGAAATATCTTTCAGCAGTGATGACGCAAAAGACATTCAGACTATCCAAAGAGGAAGGAAAACTTATTTTCGGACTAAGTTCGGCATCTGCAGCCGCAACTTTAGCTTCAGTAATGGTAGGATACAATATTATTCTTTCAGAAACTGAGACCGGTGAACCGGTAAGATTATTGAATGAGCATGTACTGAACGGAAGCATTCTTCTGATCCTTATTTCCTGTACAATTTCTTCATTTATATCTATGGCCAGCGCCCAAAAGATTGCAGAAAGCGATAATGAAGATACGGTTTCGGGGAATAGTCATGAAGAAGAAAATATACTGTTGGCCATTAACCACGAAGAAACTGTGGAAAGAATGGTAAATCTGGGCATACTGATTAAAGCTCATGAAAATACGGAAAACCTCTTCGCCTTAAATGTCATTAATGAAGATAAAAATGAATCTTCCGTGAAAAATGCCGAAAAGCTGCTTCATCAGGCAACAGATGCTGCGGCTGCGGCTGACGTTAAAATGCAGGCTCTTAAAAGATATGATAATGATGTGATCAATGGAGTGAAAAATGTGATTAAAGAACAGAATATTACCGATCTTATTATTGGTCTGGAAGATGAGAAAGGCTTCTCCCCTTCTTTTGTCTATAATCTTTACAGCGGGTATCTTCAGAATGATGATGTAAATGTACTGGTTTACCATGCAGCACAGCCGCTTTCCACTATAAAAAAATATGCCGTCATGATTCCGGAAAACGCTCATAAAGAAGCAGGATTTTTTCACGCTTTGCTAAGAGTGTGGAATATAGCAAGAAATTCCGGCGCAAGTGTGGTTTTCTATGCTCCTGAAAATATTCTGGATATTCTCCAGAAAATTGTGAAGAAAGCAAACATAGAAGCAGAATTCATCATTATGAGTACCTGGCAGGACGGTGAAAAGACCGCTGCAAAACTGAAGGAAGATGAAGCTTTGATTGTTTTGATGGCCAAACGCGGTATGAAGTCTTATATTCCTAGAATGAGGCTTATTCCTGAATTGCTGAATAAATACTTAAATGACAATAATTATTTGCTGATCTTTCCATTTTCAGAATTTGACGAAAACAGTCCGGAAATACGCTCTGTAGGTAATCATGATGATTTTGTGGAAATTGGTAATGTGATTCAGAAGATTTTTAAGTAGTTTAAAATATTTCTATATTTAATTTATGAAAAAATTATTTCCAATAGTTCTTTTATTATTAATCAACTGCAAAGATCAAAAACAAAATATAACCGCAGATCCAAAAATAGAGCAATCAGTAATGTCTGAAATTAAATATGGTGAAAATTTTTTTGATTACAATGAGATAGATTATTATCAAATTGAAACCAAAGAGGGTGGAATTACAGAATTAGATCAAAATCAAGGTAAATCAAAAATTGATAAACTTAAATATGATTTGGTCATTGGCGAAACTCCGGAAAGTATTAATGATCTTGATTTTCTGAATTATATGAATAAAATTGGTTATTTGAAGAAGAAAATAAATCCGTCTAAATTTGGGAACATCAATAAAATATTTGTGGAAAAGCCAGAAGAAGAAATGATGGTTGCCGCTTGCATTCCAGTCTTCAGGGATATCCTGGTTTTTAAAAAGAGCGGTAAAGTTACAGGAATAGCTAAAATATGTTTCGACTGTCATCAATATCGTATGATTGGAACAGATGCCAATACAGAAAATTTTGGTTCAGATAATGACTATTCGCAACTTGGAAATATTTTAGATAACATTAAATAGTGAAAAAAGCACTAATAATCGTAGTTTTGCTGTTGATTCTAATTATAGTTTCAGTAACAGTTTATTGGAATCTTCCCATTGAAATCACAAGAAAAAATGATATAGACACAGGAAATAAAATCATCCAGAATATTGAAGATTATCAAAAAAATTATGGAAAACTTCCTGATAACAATGATTATAAAACACTGAAAATTTTAGGATTAAAACTGGAAGACTCCCGAGTTTATCTTGATTACATAACGGATAATAAGGGTAATTTTGAGCTTACTTATCTTGAAGGGTTCGACGGTCCTTATCTTTTATGGAATTCTAAAGAGAGAAAATGGACGATTGATTATCCTAAAATTTATAAATAAAAAGAAGACTGCCTTTTCAAGCAGTCTTTTTCAATATTATGAATTAATCGTTTTCTTTATTTTGAGATAACTTTTACCATTTCTTTCACTTTCACCAATTTTTCCATTAGCTCTTCTCTCGAATCTGCCAACACATTAATATGCCCCATTTTTCTTCCGGGCTTGGTTTCGGTTTTTCCATAAAGGTGAACGTATGTTTTCGGTAGTTTAAGAACCTCATCCATTCCTTCATAAATTACTTTTCCTGCATGTCCTTCTGCTCCAACAAGGTTCAGCATTCCGCTGTACCCAATAACGTCAGTATCAGCTAAAGGTAAATTTTTCACTACTCGGTACATCTGTTCAAACTGGGAGTTGGCATTCCCTTCCTGGCTTTGGTGACCTGAATTATGTAGTCTTGGAGCCGTTTCATTTACCCATACTTTTCCGTTTTTATCAAGGAAGAGTTCAATGGCAAAAAGGCCCGGAGAATTAATCGCATTTAAGAATTTTTCTGTGATGGAATCAATCTGTTTCTGGATATCTTCGTTTAAAAATACCGGACAGATATTGAAATCCAACAAATTCAGCTTCGGATCGGCCACCATTTCCGTTACGGGAAAAGTTTTTGTTTCACCATTTTCATTTCTGGCAACAATTACAGAAAGTTCTTTATCGATATCTACCAGATTTTCAATCACAGAGTCCTGTACCCAAAGGTTTTTCATATCTTCTGCTGTACGGATTACCTGAACTCCCTTTCCGTCATATCCTCCCGTATTCATTTTTTGCACGAACGGTAGCGGCATTTTAATTTCGTCAGAACTTCCGTCCATCACTTCAAACTCCGGACTTGGAATATCGTGGGCCTTATAAAATTGTTTCTGAAGAATTTTTTGCTGGATTGTTTTAATAATTTTAGAATTCGGAACCACTTTTATCCCCTGATTTTCTAGTTCAGCCAAAGCATCTGCATTTACATGCTCTATTTCAATGGTTACAACCTCTTTATCTTTCCCGAAACTCAACACTGTTTCATAATCATTAAAATTTCCCTGTGTAAAATGAGAGATATTATTGCACGGTGCATCAGAAGCCGGGTCCAGTGTATAAAACTGATCGTCATATTTCAGTGCGCTTTGTATCAGCATCCTTCCCAGCTGTCCGCCTCCTAAAATTCCTATTTTCATTCTTACTTTTATTTTTTCTATTAGATTTTATTTACCGGTGATTTACTGAATTTTGTCAATCTTTAAATATCCAAGACCCATTGGGTTTTCCTGATTTTCCGAGTCGGATTTTGTCAGGATGATGGAATATTTTTCTTTCATTTTTTCAGGAAGGATATCATTAACATTGAAAATATCGTCAATATCAACACCGTGTTTATCATCAATATGGCTTACTGCACCTCCAAAACCCATCGTTGCATAAAATTCTGTTGCCTTTGCTCTTTTAACGATTTCTCCCATAGATTTTCCTACCATCAGGTGCTGCTCATGAAACTCTTCAAAAAAGCCTTTCTTGTATCCTCCCAGATTAAGAAAATACAGATGGTCTTCGTACAGCTGATCTGTTTTCTCAACGATTGTCACTTTGTATCCATCTGCAAATTTCACTTCCTGGTAACAGTCTATATGGATTTTTCCTTCTGCTTCTTTCCAGAAATCCTTCATATCGGGAACGAGATCTTTAAGATTTTCTGCAATCCCGAAAAAAACGTCGTGCTGCTCGATATTCCTGCCCTTGGGCGTTGCGCCGAGAATGATATAAAATAATTTCATTTCACTTTTCATATCTGCAAAAATACATCAAATTTATCTTTTTTAAACGTTTGGCAGACTACCACAATAGTTTTATATTTGTAGCATGTCAGAAATCATCATTCTGTTTCTCGGCGCAGTTTCCGCCGGTCTTTTGGGTTCACTTACAGGTTTGGGAGGAGGAGTTATTATTATTCCTTTATTAACGCTGGGTTTCGGCGTTCCTATGCATTATGCCATTGGGGCTTCTTTAATTTCCGTGATCGGTACTTCTTCAGGGGCTGCAGTAGCTTTCGTGAAAGAAGGTTTTACCAATATGCGGATAGGGATGTTTCTGGAAATCGGGACTACTGCAGGAGCAATTATCGGAGCATTGATTTCAGGAATGCTTAATCCTAATACGATCGGAATTATTTTCGCCAGCATTCTTTTATTGACGGTTGTTTTAAATCTTAAGGGAAAACCTGACCATCAGGAGCCTTTAATAAAAGGAAGCCTTGAAGAAAAGCTAAAACTGTACGGAACTTTTCCTGATAAAGGAGTTTTAAAAAGCTATTCTGCTAGAAATACCGTTCCTGGATTCCTGATGATGCTGTTTGCAGGTGCCATGTCCGGGCTTTTGGGAATCGGTTCCGGAGCGCTTAAAGTTCTGGCCATGGATAATATGATGAAACTTCCGTTTAAGGTTTCTACGACTACAAGTAACTTTATGATTGGTGTAACTGCTGTAGCCAGTGCTCTGATCTATTTCCAGAGAGGCGAAATCATACCTGTGATTGTAGCTCCGGTACTGATTGGTGTGGTGGTAGGAAGCTTTATCGGTTCAAAAACCCTGATGGTATCCAAAACGAAGAAATTAAAGGTGTTCTTTGCCATTGTGATCACTATTTTGGCAGTATATATGATGTATAACGGTATCAATAAAAGCTTCAGATAATGAGAAAGAATTTTACAGATGTGGATCTGAACCGTTCGGTAGGAAATCTTCTGAGACTGGGGGTTATTTTATCTGTAGCCACATCATTGATCGGTTTTATCAAGCTTTTCACTGAAGGCTTTAAAATGCCTAAGAAATATACTTCCCTGGATATGGGGTCGTCTTCCGAAAAGGTATGGGGAATGTTTTGGAATTCTTTATGCAAAGGAGAAGGTATGGCCATTATACAGCTTGGAATCCTGCTGCTGATCTTCACTCCTCTTGTCAGGATTATTTTTGCGCTGATCGGATATTTAAAAGAAAAAGACTACGTTTATGTAGTCATTTCCTCTATCGTTCTGGCCATTATGGCAGTCAGTTTCTTTACAGGTTACGCTCATTAATTTTTACATTTCATAAAATTCCAGCGGAAGCTGATCCGGATCCTGAGTAAAGAAAAATTCTTTTCCGGTATATTCGTCTATGCGGATCTCTTCGCAGACAAGACCTTTCCTTATCAATTCTTCTCTCTTATCCTTTACATCCTCTACGGAAAAAGCCAAATGTCTTAATCCGCATGATTCAGGACGGGACGGTCTTGGCGGAGGATCAGGAAATGAAAAGAGCTCAATTACATAATGATCGCCTATAGCGAGATCAAGTTTGTACGACTGTCTTTCTTTACGGTAAACTTCACGGATTATATTTAAATCCAGAATTTCAGTATAGAATTTTTTTGAAACTTCATAATTCGAACATATGACGGCAATGTGGTGAATCTTCATTTTAGAATATATTTTTTTCTTTCGACTGCATTCAGAGATACATCAGATCTCCTGTTATTTTATTTCTTTACAGTTTTCTTTTCTCCTTGTATCGATAATGTATTGAATTTTCCAGTCATTCTGCTGCTTGACCAATTGAAAGCTGTTTGCCCCGCAATGGGAGAACTTACCTTTAAAAAAGAATGAATACGGTGTAAAAACACTTGCCAGTCCTCCATCTGTATGAATGGCATCAACGATAATTCTTTCGTCAAGATCATCTTTCGAAAATTTGGTAACTGAGGCTATAAATTCCTGTACATTTTCATTTTTTACGGTCCCGTCTTTAGTGATGGTCTGGAGAATCGCTCCTTCTGCAAAAGCAGATTTCACCAGCTCAGGATCAGCATTTTTCATTCCTGAAAATAGATTGCGGATCGGTTTTTCTATGTCCTGATTCTGCTGACCGAAGCATAAAGTACCAAGAAACAAAGGGATTGCAACAAGTTTATTCATATGAGTTGTCATTAATCGGATACCATAAAAGTAGGAAAAATATTGTGAATTAATAAAATTAACAAAGTTTAAAAAGTTAATGGCTTCGAATTATTTAAAAATAGATTATTTTTATCTGTTTATTTAATACTATGTGGGGAATCTATTTGTTTTTAATCGCGCTGCTGGTAGTGTTTACGGTACTGCCCAAAATTCAGAGTTCCCATTGGATATTCAGGGTTCCGGAGTTTGGTAAGATCCAGATTTTTTATATCGTCTTTTTTACATTTATTTTTGGTTTTCTGATTGAGAATCCTCAAAAATTCTTGTATTCGCAAGGCCTTTTGCTCCTGTTATTTGTGCATCACGGGGTAACCCTTGTAAAATATACTCCTCTATATCCTGTTAAAAAATACAGACAGCAGCATAAATCATCTCAAAAACTGCATTTTATTTCAGCTAATGTCTACCAGTTTAATAAGGAATATGACAGATTTATCAAACTGATAGAAAAATACAGTCCTGAAATGTTCCTGACCATGGAAAGCAATGGTGAATGGGAGCAGGCAATGAGGATTCTTGAAAAAGAGTACCCATTTCAGCATAAGGTAACGCTTGAAAATACTTATGGAATGCATTTTTATTCTAAAATTGAGATTAAAAGCGCACAGACCCATTATTTCGTGGCTGATGATATTCCGAGTATCGAGGCTCATTTGAAGACTGAGGATGGATTTTCATTTGTATTTTTCGGAGTGCATCCGCCTCCACCGAGTCCTACTGAGGAGGAAACTTCCAAGGAAAGGGATGGTGACCTTCTAAGTGCAGCCAAAAGGGTTAAAGACATCCATGAGCCCGTTATTGTTGTAGGAGATTTTAATAATGTGGCATGGTCAAAATCGTCTATCTTATTTAGAAAAACGAGCCATTTGATTGATCCGAGAATCGGGCGTTCTTTTGTGTCTACTTTTCATGCAAAATACCGTCTGCTGAGATTTCCTATCGACCTGATGTTCCACAGTGAAGACATTTTTATCAAGGAACTGAAAACCCTTGAGAATTTCGGATCGGATCATCTTCCGGTTTATTGTGAATTTTTCATTGATCACCATAACGACGAGCAGGAAGAACAGGTAGAGGGTGCAACGGCAGAAGAGAAAGCTGAAGCAGAGGAAATGATACAGGAAGGAAAAGAAGAGGATGGAGAACGTGATGCGGTAGTAACTGAGGATTAAAATATAAAGATTGACTGATTAATGATTTTGGCTCAGGCAGATTCTTTTTTGATTAAAATAAAAGAGACCATCCTGCGGATGGTCTCTTTTGTATTATGGTCATTCTACAATTAGAATAGTTCTTTTCTGATAATGTTCTGGCTTCTTTCAGGCCCTACAGAAACCAGGTATACGTTGATTCCTAAATATTTCTCGATAAATTCGATGTATTTTTGGGCAGTATCAGGAAGTTCATCATAGCTTCTTGCTTTTGTAATATCTTCGCTCCAACCCGGTAAATCCTGGTAAATTGGCTCATAGTTATACAATTTCTCAGTTGAAGAAGTGAAATAATCGATGATTTTTCCATCTTCAGTTTTGTAATGGGTAACCACTTTCAGGTTTTCAATTCCAGTAAGAACGTCTAATTTTGTAATAACCAGGTTATTGATCCCATTGATCATACAAGCGTGCTTCAAAGAAACAAGATCTAACCAACCTGTTCTTCTTGGTCTTCCTGTAGTGGCACCGAACTCTCCACCGATCTGTCTGATCTTCTCTCCTAATTCATTGTCTAATTCAGATGGGAAAGGACCGTTTCCAACTCTTGTACAGTATGCTTTTGCAACACCAATAAGATTTTGAAGGGATGTTGGCGGAACTCCTGCTCCTGTACAAACTCCTCCAGTAGACGGAGAAGATGAAGTAACATATGGATAGGTTCCGAAGTCAATATCAAGCATCAAAGCCTGTGCTCCTTCAAATAAAACGTTTTTACCGTCTCTGATTGCTTCGTTTAGTTCCAGCTCTGTATCAACGATTCTGTCCTGAAGCTGTTTTCCTATTTCTAAATATTCGTTGTAAATTTCTTCAACGTCCAAGGTTGGTTTTCCGTAATATTTTTCAAAAAGAGAATTCTTGATTTTTAAGTTTTTCTCGATTTTGTCTCTCAGGATTTCAGGATTCAGAAGGTCGATCATTCTGATACCCACTCTTGCAATTTTATCTTCATAGCAAGGTCCAATCCCTTTTTTCGTCGTTCCGATCTGCGTTCCGCCGTGCTCTTCTTCACGGTAAGTATCCAAAAGAATGTGGTAAGGCATGATGACATGCGCTCTTCTGCTGATGAAAATGTGATCAGTTTTCAAACCTTTGCTTTCGATCTGATTCACCTCCTTAATGAAAGATTTAGGATTTACCACTACTCCGTTCGCAATGATACACTTCCCTTTGCACTGCAGTACACCGGAAGGAAGAAGGTGCAAAACGAATTTCTCTTCGCCTACATAAACCGTATGACCTGCGTTGTCCCCTCCCTGGAAACGAACAACATAATCCGATTTAGCCGATAAAACATCCGTGATTTTCCCTTTACCTTCATCTCCATACTGAAGACCTACAACTACGTAAGTTGACATATTTTACTTTTATTTTAGATTCATGCAAAATTACTTTTTAAAAATAGGGTGAGCAAATTATGAGGAGATTTTATTTTTGGGGTGGGTGGAAATCATGTGGTTGAGAAAATATATATCGCGATTTCTTTTCATATAAAAGTCCATTATATCTTTTCCAATCACTACTTTCAATTTATTTATTATCATTTTAACAGACCTAATTAATTCCGTATATTTAGAGTTGTCGTATGAAATCAAAGACAAGCCACTATGACATCACAAAAATCATCCTACTTCCCTTCCGGAACCAGTGAAATAAAGCTTTTCAACACCCTTTTCATTCCCGTTGAAGCACCTGTAAAAGCCACTTTACTCATCATTCACGGAATGCAGGAACACAGCGGAAGATATACAGAGATCGCCACTTATTTTGCAGACCACGGACTTGCTGTACTCACTTATGATCACCTGGGACATGGTAAATCCGTAAAAGATAAAAAAGATATTGGCTTCTTCCAGCTGGATCGCCCCGATGAAAAACTTATTTCAGATGCTGAAGCAATGGGTGAATATCTTCACCAACAATATTCTGATGTTCCTCATTTTGTTCTCGGACATTCTATGGGATCGTTTGTTACCCGTTGCCTTCTTCAAAAATCCAGTGGAAAATTTAATGGAGCTATTATTGTTGGAACCGGTGGTCCTTTAGCAGGTATCAGTCTCATAAAAAGCTATCTTTCATTAGCTAACAAAATAACGCCTCATCACCCTACTTATCTCAATACACTTTTTAATATTGTTAATAATAAGCGTTTCAGGAAAGATAAAGATTTCAGCGATACGAGCTGGCTCAGCCTGAATCCGGTCAACAGAAAATCTTTTACAGAAGATGAGCTCTGCGGACTTCCTTTTACCAATAATGCTTTCTATGCACTGTTCAGCATTTACAAAAAAGCTACGGCAAGAAACTGGGCTGTTTCTATTCCAAAATCATTTCCTTTGCTTTTCATCAGTGGACAGAATGATCCTATCGGGGATTTTGGAAAAGGCGTGATACAAACTGTTAATCTTTTGAAACAAGACGGATTCAAAGATGTAAACACTAAGATCTATCCCGAAATGCGACACGAAATATTAAATGAGGAAATCAAAGCAGATGTCTTCAATGATATATATCAGTGGATTTTAAAGCATTTATAAATTCAAATTGTGACTGTCATTGCGAACCGTAGGTGAAGCAATCTAATCTATTAAAAACTACAAGAGATTGCTTCGTCTGAGCTCCTCGCAATGACAAAATACAACAAAATATCTGCTCAATCAGCAAAATCCACGGAAGCATAAAATCATCGGGTCATAACATTTTAATTTAACCCAAAACAATCTCCCGTTCCACTCTGACTTCTTCCAGAAACATCTCATCATGTGAAATCACCAGCAGTGTTCCTTTATAGTCTTTAATTGAATTCGTCAGAATCTCCACATTCTGAAGGTCTAAATTATTTGTCGGTTCATCCAGAATAATCATATCAGGTGCTTTACTGCTGATGGAAAGTCCACACAACAAAAGTCTCAGACGTTCTCCTCCGCTCAGCATCCCGCCCTTTTTATCCCAGGTATCCTTACCAAACAAAAATCTTGACAACAAAGTTTTCACTTCAGATTCCGGAATTGCCCCGTCATTAAACTGCTGTACAAAATCATACACACTTATTTCCTGGCCAATCAAAGAATATTCCTGATCTACATATATTGTATTAAACTCTGATCTCATTATTTTTCCTTCGGACGGGCTTCTATTTCCTAATAGCAGATTGATAAGTGTTGTCTTTCCGGAACCATTGGAGCCTTTGACAGAAATCCGGTCCCCGCTCCTGATCTCAAGACTGAGATTATCTTTCCAGAGGTTTTTATTTCCGTATTTGAAATTAATGTCTTCCACACTGACCAGAATTTTCCCGGAATGCAGGCTGGAATCGTTAAAATTTACTTTCATCAGATCAGAATTTTTCAGTGAAGAACGAAGTTCCCGAAGGTCTCCTGAAATACTATTGATCTTTTCAGCATGAATACCTTTCAACCTGGAAGTATTTTTTTCGGCATTATTCTTTAAGGTATTCATCATAATTCTTGCTACGCCGGATTTTTCCTGTTTCTGTTTCCCTCTTGCATCCAGCTTTTGCTTTCGCTCAATTGTTTCCCTTTCTTTTTCTTTTGCTTTCTTTAAAGCTCTTTCCTTAGCATGAATATCATTATGTAATGCCTCCTGCTCTACTTCTTTCTGTTCAGCATAAAAATCATAATTTCCGCCATAAGCAGAGATTCCCTGGTTGCTTAATTCAAATATGGTATCAACAAGATTCAGTAAACTTCTGTCGTGGCTTACAATAACAACCGTTGAATTTGTTTTTTCAATAAAGTCATACAATAATTTCCTTCCTTCCAAATCAAGATGATTCGTAGGCTCATCCAGTACGATCACATCCGGCTGATTGATCTGAATACCAGCCAGAAAGACTTTTGTTTTCTGGCCTCCGCTGAGGCTTTCCAGCTTTTGATTTAATTCCAGATCTTCCAGTTTCCAGTAGCTTAATGCATTCCGGCAGCGTTCTTCAATATCCCAGTCATCATTTAGAACCTCGAAATATTCTTCGTCTACTTCGCCATTTGTGATCTTTTGAAGGGCGTTCAGCTTTTTGTCGATTGCAAGGCATTCTGCAACAGACAGGTGATCAAAATTGCCGAACATCTGCGGAACATAGTATAAATTACCTTTAACGGTAACAGTCCCTTCTGAAGGTTCAATTTCCTGAGCCATAATCTTCAGGAGTGTGGATTTTCCAATGCCGTTGCTACCAGCTAATGCAGATTTTGTATAGGGTTGTAAAGTTAAATTGACCGAATGGAAAAGGAGATTTCCTCCCGGAAACCCGAAGGATATATTTTGCAGTAAAATCATTATTTCTTTCTTATATAATAGTTAAACATCAGCAACACATCGGTTACTGCTTGGTAAAATCGGAAAGAAATTGAATCCTACATGCTCGTATTATGGGTTTGAGAGATACAAAGATAGTAAATTATTAATTATTCATTTTTTTCAAATAAAAAAAATAAAATCTTCATATAAAAAATAAACCCAAATGTCAGGAAAACCAATATTTCTATAACGGTAAAAATTTTTGGAAGCAGTATTTTCTATGCGAAAAATGCCTGCAACACTAAGTTTTACGGGAATTGCCTAACAGAATCACCTTGAATTATGTCAGGATATTATTTTTAAACCATATGTTTATTAAATCCGGAATAAAAGTAGAAAAGATTTTAATCAAAAATCCGTAACTTTGCCAACTACTAAAATTTTTTATGGAAAGCATTAAAGTTCACGACAAAACTTTCGTTCCTTATCTGAAGGACGCCGAAATTCAGGAAATTGTAAAAGAAACAGCTTTAAGAATTTATGAAGATTACAAGGATGAAGTTCCTGTTTTCATAGGTGTTCTGAACGGAGTAATCATGTTCTTCTCAGACCTTCTGAAATATTATCCGGGCGAATGCGAAATTGCTTTCATCCAAATGAGCTCTTATGTAGGAACAGAATCTACAGGGATTGTATACCAGAAAATGGAACTGACTAAAGATGTAAAAGACCGTCACATCATCCTTGTGGAAGATATTGTAGATACAGGGAATACGGTTGAAAGCCTGTTCAAATATTTCACAGAAACACAGCGTCCGAAATCTGTAAAGCTGGCTTCATTCCTATTAAAGCCTGACGTTTACAAAAAAGATTTCAAGCTGGACTATATCGGAAAGGAAATTCCGAACAAATTTGTTCTTGGATATGGTCTTGATTATGATGAATTAGGAAGAAACCTTTCAAATCTGTATCAGCTGGAAGAAGGACAGATCAACCATTAATTACTGCTATTAGCTTTTGGCTACTAGCCATTAGCTTTAAATATTAAAATCGAACTCAAGTAAATATTAACTAAAAAAGCTAAAGGCTGAAAGCTTATTGCTCAAGGCTGCAGGCGAATCAACATTATGATAAACATTGTTCTGTTCGGCCCTCCAGGAAGTGGAAAAGGAACACAAGCTCAAAACCTGATCGAAAAATTCAATTTAAAACAGATTTCAACAGGTGATCTTTTCAGATACAACATGAAAAATGATACGGAGCTTGGAAAACTGGCTAAGTCTTACATCGATAAGGGAGAACTGGTTCCTGATCAGGTAACAACGGATATGCTGATCGATGAACTCAGAAAACCAACGGATACCAACGGATTTATCTTTGACGGCTACCCAAGAACAACTGCACAGACGCAGGCACTGGAAAAAATTGTAGCAGAGGAGCTGAACGACAAGATCGACATTTGTCTTTCTTTAGTGGTAGAAGATAAAATTTTAGTGGAAAGACTTCTTAAAAGAGGTGAAACCAGCGGAAGATCTGATGACAGCAATGTAGAAATCATTGAAAACAGAATTAAAGAATATTATACGAAAACAGCAGAAGTAGCTGAACTTTACAAGCAACAGGGAAAATATGTTGAAGTAAACGGCGTAGGAGAAATTGACGAAATTTCCCAAAAACTTTTTGCTGAAGTAGAGAAAATAAAATAATCGGAATACGGGATATAGGATGCCAGTTTTTTGGCCCCGCAACCCGCAGCCCGCAACACAAACTATATGTCTAACTTTGTAGATTACGTAAAGATCCATTGTAAAAGCGGACACGGAGGTGCCGGTTCTGCCCACCTTCGCCGTGAAAAATATATTCCTAAAGGAGGTCCTGACGGTGGTGACGGCGGCCGCGGCGGGCACGTCATCATGAGAGGAAACGCTCAGGAATGGACTTTACTACCACTCCGATACACCCGCCACATCAAAGCGGAACGTGGTGAAAACGGAGCTAAAAACCAGCTTACCGGTGCTGACGGTTCTGATATTTATATCGATGTTCCAATCGGGACCATTGCTAAAAATGAAGAAGGAGAAATCATCGGCGAAATTCTCGAAGACAAGCAGGAGATTATTTTAATGCAGGGAGGAAAAGGAGGAAAAGGGAACGAACATTTCAAATCATCTACCAATCAGACTCCAAGATACGCACAGCCAGGAATGGATGGTGAGGAAGGCTTCGTTGTATTCGAGCTTAAAATTTTGGCCGACGTAGGATTGGTTGGATTTCCAAATGCCGGTAAATCTACCCTTCTTGCCTCAGTTTCTGCTGCAAAGCCTAAGATCGCCAATTATGCATTTACTACCCTGACTCCCAATCTGGGTATTGTGGATTACAGAAATTACAAATCATTTGTAATGGCCGATATTCCGGGGATTATTGAAGGTGCAGCTGAAGGAAAAGGTTTGGGACACAGATTCCTAAGACATATTGAAAGAAATTCCATCTTATTATTTTTAATTCCGGCTGATTCTGAAAGCCATTTCCAGGAGTTTAAAATACTGGAAAATGAATTGAAGGAATACAATCCTGAACTTCTGGATAAAGATTTCATCGTTTCCATTTCAAAATCCGACCTTCTGGACGAAGAACTGAAAAGAGAAATTGCCAAAGAATTCCCGGAAAACAGACAGCCGTTATTTTTCTCCGGCGTCACTGGAGAAGGCCTTGTAGAACTGAAAGACGCAGTCTGGAAAAAACTTCACGGATAAAGATGATATACTCATTAAAAAAAATAACAGCACCCGCTGTTATTTTTGTTTCATTTCTTCTGCCTGCCCTGGCGTATGCCCAGGACAGTGATTCATCTTTGGAACTATCCAAAACAAATGAACCGGCACCTTTAAGTGATAAGGCTTTTTTTAAGTATGAATTTAATAAAAGGTTAAAATATAGATTTACTTACGATAAAGTGACAGATCAGGGTACAACTCGTGAGGTGAGTGAATATATTCAGTATTTTATAAGTGATGCCGATTTATCCGTCCTGTATTTTAACAACAGCAGAAATGGAGTTATTTACAATTTAAACAAGGACACCAACCCGGTTCTCCCTGTTTTGATAAAAGATGAAAAGAAAGATATCAGACCCGGAAATTTTGATTATTTCAAAGGTGATATTTCTTTAGAATCCGAAATTGCTGATATCAGGAAAAGAAAAAAGGCAAAAACAGACCAGATTCTGGAACTGGTTGAAAAGAAAGCGGAAAATGATCTGGTTCATTATACCTACCATCTTATCCGTAACGATAAAGGAAGAACAAATTTAGGAATCATTGAGCTGGACATTACCAACAGCGACCAAGGTTTCAACAATAATATCCTGTATGACATGGAGCCGTTGTTCTTCAAAAACAAAATCGCCTTTGACAAAGGCGAAATAAAAAGTTATTCCTACTACAATAAGGACAAAAAAAGATCAAAGTATTATGAATCAATAGATACTGAATCTGCCCTTTTAAGATTATCATTTACCAAAGGCTGCTGTGTTTCATCGCTGGAATAACTAACAACGCCTGAACAGTTTCCGTTTGGAATAATTCTTGAAAGAAATCAGGAAAATCATTCGTTATGAAATACATACTCAGTCTTTGCGCATTTATATTCTTATTGTCTTGTACAACACAGAAAACTGATTCAAAATATTCTAAAATTGAATATAAGGCAGGTCCATGCTTTGGTTCATGCCCTATTTTCACCATCACGATCAATCCGGACAGGTCAGCTATACTTGAGGCTGAACATTTTAACTTCTCCAAAGATTTTTCAAAAGGTGAATTTTCTAAACCCCGTGAAGGGACTTTTAAAGGTACAATCAAAGAAACAGATTATAACAAACTGGTTTCTTTACTGAATGGTCTTGACGTTAAAAGCCTGAAAGACAATTACGGAACAAGAAACGTAACAGATCTTCCCACTTCATATCTGAGGATTAATTTTGCAGACGGAACTTCCAAAAACGTAGAAGATTACGGCAAAAGCGGAAGCGAAAAGCTGAAAGAAGTCTATATGTTCATTGAAGAACTGAGACACAACCAGCAGTGGACAAAAGTAAAATAATCCGTTTAAAAATATTTAGACTACCTTTGTATCTTATAATTCCTTCACATTGAGGGAATTTTATTTTAAAATTAAAAAACATTCATTTGAATTTTACAGACTTAAACTTAATAGAACCTATTGCAAAAGCAATTCAGGAACAGGGATATACCAATCCAACCCCCATTCAGGAGAGATCTATTCCTGAAATCCTAAAAGGAAGTGACTTTTTAGGGTGCGCACAGACAGGAACAGGAAAAACAGCGGCGTTTGCGATTCCTATTCTTCAGAATTTATCAAAAAGCAAGACCAAGAATAATCATATAAAAGCCCTGATCTTAACGCCAACAAGAGAACTTGCCATCCAGATTGAGGAAAACATCAATGCATACGGAAAATATCTTCCGCTTAAACAACTTGTTATTTTCGGAGGTGTAAAGCAGGGAAATCAGGAAGCAGCCTTAAGAAAAGGCATTGATATCCTGGTAGCTACCCCGGGCAGACTTCTGGATTTTATTGCCCAGGGGATCATCAGCCTGAAAAACATTGAGATCTTTGTTCTTGATGAAGCGGACAGAATGCTTGACATGGGTTTTGTACATGATGTAAAAAGAGTGATCAAACTTCTTCCACAGAGAAGACAAACCTTATTCTTTTCAGCAACAATGCCTTCCGAGATTCAAAAACTGGCAGATTCCATCCTTGATAATCCTGTGAAAGTAGAAGTTACCCCGGTTTCTTCCACAGCAGAAACCATCAAGCAGTCGGTCTATTTTGTAGATAAGGAAAACAAACTTAACCTTCTTTCTCATATTTTGGAGAATGATATTGCAGATTCCGTACTGGTATTTTCCAGAACGAAACACGGTGCTGACAAAATTGCCAGAAAGCTTCAGAAAGACAATATCTCAGCAGAAGCGATTCACGGTAACAAATCCCAGAATGCAAGGCAGAATGCCCTGAATAATTTCAAGTCCGGAAAAACAAGGATTCTGGTGGCTACAGACATCGCCGCAAGAGGTATTGATATTGATGAACTTAAATATGTTATTAATTTTGAACTTTCCGACGTTTCTGAAACCTATGTTCATAGAATCGGAAGAACGGGAAGAGCCGGGGCAGAAGGATCTTCAATTTCTTTTGTAGACAGCCTTGATCTCCTGAATCTGAGAAATACGGAAAAACTGATCGGAAAGAAAATTCCCGTGGTAAAGGATCACCCTTTCCATACCGATAATCTGGTAGCACAGAAAAGGGATTCCAATAATAAACCTATGGCGGCTGGCAGTGGCGAAAGAAGATCTTCGAGATCTCCAAAACCTCAGAATAACAATAAGTCAGCAGGTAGTACTCCAACCGGATTCAAGAAACCTAAGAATAAAAATTTCACCAGAAAAAAATAAGAAAAAGCTTCTCATTGAGAAGCTTTTTTTAAGTCTATACATCCCCAACTTAAAAGGGAATTTTATTTTCAATATATTTCAGAAGGTATTCTTTTGAGTTTCGGCCTTATAACCCGAATAACTGACCTGCATTTTCCGTTGTAATCCTGTCAATCTCTGAGAAGTCTTTGCCATAAATATCCACCAGCTTTCCTGCTACCAGATCAAGATATGAGCTTTCATTTCTCTTTCCTCTGTGCGGAACCGGGGCAAGATAAGGAGAATCTGTCTCCAGAACGATCTTATCCAAAGGAATTTCATTTAAAAATTGATCTATTTTTCCATTTTTAAAGGTTACAACCCCTCCTATTCCCAATATAAAATTGAGGTCAATGGCATGTTTAGCCTGCTCCAGATCTCCTGAAAAGCAATGAAAAATTCCACGGAGCTTCGGGTGTTTTTTTCTTTCCAAAACTTCAAATGTTTCATCAAAGCTTTCTCTTGTATGGATCACAATAGGAAGATCCATTTCTATAGCCCAGTCGATTTGCTGCTCAAAAGCTTTCACCTGGATATCAAGCGTTGTTTTATCCCAGTAAAGGTCGATACCGATCTCTCCTATGGCAGGAAAATCCCTCTGATCAAGGTAATTTTTAACGATCTCCAGCTCTTTTTCCCAGGATTCCGGTTTTACATAACATGGATGAAGTCCCATCATAGAAAGGATCTGTTCGGGATATTCGCTTTCCAGCTGAAGCATTTTCTCATGAGATTCCGAATCGATAGCAGGAAGATAAAATTTTGTAATTCCTTTATCCAGAGCTCGCTGAATAGCTTCTTCTCTGTCTTCATCAAATTCTTCTGCGTATAAGTGCGTATGTGTGTCAATCATTTTCTTAAAATTTCAACAGATCTTTATACGGGTTTTTCAAGCCCATCAATAAACCGAAGGCCGGCTCAGTCTTGATTCCCTGTTTCTTAAGTTCTATTATTTTATATTTAAAATCTTCTCCTTTTTCTTTTAATATTCTGTATTCAGCTATCATATGCTGATAAGCATTTTGGGCAAGCACCGGTTTGTTCTGCCCGAAAATCTCTACTGGAAATTCTTCCAGCATGAAGTTCAGAACAATACTTTTTTCTCCCTGTATGGTAATGTTTTCAACCTTCACATCTGCATCTGCAGGAATTAGCCGGCTGAACATAATATCATCCAGAAAATCTTCTTCAAAACAAAGATCTACCTCACAAATAATATCTAAATCGCTGCCTTCAACATCAATTCCGATAGGAATAGTTCCTGCCAGCACCGGGGAATATGGCTTCAGCTTCTCAAAGACCTTATGCTTTGTAAGAACTTCATACACCCTTTTCTGCTTTTCATTTCCGGACTGCAGATATTCAAGGGTAGTGAAATCAATCATTTAAAAATATTTTATGTCTTACTTTTTCCCTCTGGGTTTTAATCCTCTGGCATAATTTTTCTCTAAACTCAATATATTTCGGATCCTTTTCATCATCCGTCCTGTGTTCCAGCGCTTTATTGATCTTAAAATTTTCTTTGATAAAGCTTTTCGTATCATCTGAAAAATAGGCTTCACCGAATTTATCAAAGATATAACTGACAGCCTGAGGAGTAGGATGAATCATATCTTCCCTGTAAAAACGGTAATCACGCAGATCATCCATCAGTATTTCATAAACAGGAAGATAATGGCAGTTTTCCAGTTGAGAAACAGACTCATGAACTGCTGTGATCAGCTTGGATTTACTCAATTGGTTCTCAACCATTCCATCTTTTGTATGGCGGACCGGTGAAACGGTAAACAGGATCTGTACATCATCCCGGCAGATGTCTTTCAGGTTTAAAACCGTGTTGTAGATAGAATCTGTAAGCTCCTGATGAGAAAGCAGCCTTTTTTCAAAAAACTTCTGAGGAATTTTATGACAGTTGGCGGCCAGTTTTTTCTTCGGGATAAATTCATAAATAAACGAAGTTCCGTAAGTAATAATTACCCAGCCGGCATCCTGAAGAAATCGGTTTCCTTCCTCTATTCCGGCATTGATTACATCCAGGGTCTGGTGGATGTATCTTCTGTCGAAGCTGCTGTGATGATCCAGAGAGATAAATTCATCATTAAAAGTGATCAGCTCATCTTCTGTATAGAATTCCGAATCATGGAGCCTTTTAACGGCATTGCTGATCGAAAAAGGATTAAAAATGGTTCCAAAGGGGTTATTCACGGTCTGAAGCTGTCCCTGTCCCAGCAAATCTGTCATTTCCGAAGCAAAACAAGAGCCTATTGAAAATATTTTATCTTCAACATCGATCTTTTTCTCTGACTTGGGAATGTCAACTTCAGTTCTGAATTTCATTGGTAAGGGATTAGGATTTAGGAATTAGGGCTAAGATAACTGTTACCAACAACTAATCCCTAAGCCCTAAATCCTTTTACCTTTAATTAGCTCTCTCTTCTCAACAGGTAATTAGCCAGTTCTATAAAAGGTTTTTTCTTTTCTTCAGGAATATTGATCTTTTCCAGGTAGCTCTGCCCTATTTCGTTATGTTTTTCAATCAGGCGCAATGCTTTCTCATCCACTTTGGTTCTTCTGAAGATTTTTTCAACCCCATATACTTTGTCGATGTTGTCTGTTTTCTTACCATACCAGTGATCCAGTTCTTTTCTCTCTTCTTCTGTAGCATGTTCCCTGGCTAAAAGATAAAGAACGGTTTTTTTGTTTTCATAAATGTCTCCTGCATGCTTTTTCCCAAACTGGGCCTGGTCCCCGAATACATCCAGGTAGTCATCCATAATCTGGAAAGCAATTCCAATATGTTTTCCAAAATTGAAAATCGCTTTGGCATCTTTGAAATTAGCTCTTGCAATAAGTGCCCCTATCTCGAAAGAAGATGCACTTAAAACTCCGGTTTTATAGGTAATCATTCGGATATAATCATCGTAGGTTACATCTTCCTGGGTTTCAAAATTGATGTCGTACTGCTGTCCTTCACACAAAAGGAGACCCGTATGGGTAAAGATCCTGATGCATGCCTTGAAAATTTCGGGTTCAAGGTCTTCGAAAAATTTATAGGCTTTAAGCATTAATCCGTCTCCGGAAAGGATTCCAACATTAATCCCATGAAGGGTATGAATGGTAGGTTTGTTTCTTCTCAGCGGAGCTTCATCCATAATATCGTCATGGATCAGGGTGAAATTATGGAAAAACTCAATGGCCAGCGCTGGTTTTATAGCCTGTTTAAGATCTCCCCCAAACAGGTCACAGGCCATCAGCACCATAATAGGACGAAGACGCTTTCCACCATGGGAAATGATGTAATTCATAGGGTCATAAAGTTCCGCAGGCTTGTCTTTAAAAGTATACTTAGTGATGGCGTCAGCAACGATCTGCTGGTATCTGTCTAAAAATTCCATAAAATCTTTTAATTTGAACAAAAATACAATTTTTCAAGGCTTTATAAAACAAAAAACTTTGCCCCGGAGGACAAAGTTTATATTATAGTTTCAACTTTAAATTAAGCCAGAAATGCTACTGCCATATAAGTAATTGCTGCAACAATTGCCGAAATCGGAATCGTTAACACCCAAGCCCAAAGAAGGCTTACTGTAATTCCCCATCGTACAGCAGAAATTCTCTTTGTAAGTCCTACCCCGATGATCGAACCGGTGATGGTATGTGTTGTAGATACCGGAATTGAAAGATGTTCTGTAATGAATAGTGTAATTGCTCCGGCTGTTTCTGCACTCACACCTTCTAATGGAGTTACTTTAGTAATTTTAGTTCCCATTGTTTTGATGATCTTCCATCCTCCACTCATTGTTCCTAAGGCAATTGCCAGGAATGAGACTAACGGAACCCATAAATAATGTTGAGCAAAATAATTAAAACGTTCTGCTGATGCAATGTTCAGATAAAGGGGATCATGAATAATATCTACGTGATAGAAAATGATTGCAGCCCCTATAATACCCATTACTTTCTGAGCATCATTTAACCCGTGCGTTAAACTGAACAATGCTGAAGATGCCAGCTGCAGCTTCTTAAATGACTGATCTGCTTTGTGCGGGTTTGATCTTTTATAAAGATGAACAATGATAAGCGTAATGATTATTGAAATCAGCATCCCGATAAAAGGAGCTAAGAAGATAAACAAAAAGATAGGAATCACTTTATCAAATTTCACCACACTTTGATGGGTAACCTGAGTGAATGCTTCCTTAATGGTCTGCCAAATACCTAAATCCGGCTGCGCTGTTGCTACAGCATGATAATCCAGCATAAAAGCGTGCATTAAAGCAGCTCCTAAAAAACCTCCGATCAGTGTATGTGAAGAGGAAGAAGGAATACCAAACCACCATGTTAGAAGATTCCAGGCGATGGCTGCAATAAGTCCTGAAAATATAACTTCCAGATTGATAAAATTTTCATTAACCGTTTTGGCAATTGTATTACCAATTTTAAATTCTCCAATTACATAAGCGGCCAGGAAAAAAGCGGCAAAGTTCCAAAGTGCTGCCCAAAGAACGGCCTGAAATGGAGTTAAAACTTTTGTAGAAACAATAGTCGCAATTGAGTTGGCAGCATCATGAAAACCATTAATGTAATCAAAAATCAAGGCCAAGGCAATAATAACTATAAGTAAAATCGGAAATTCCATTGTTTAGTTATAATTATTAATTAAGCGTATTTAATCATGATGTTCTCAATAGTGTTGGCAACATCTTCTGCTTTGTCAGTTACTATTTCAAGATAATTAAGTACGGATGAAACTTTGATAATGTTGATGGCATCATTGGTTTCAAACAGATCTACCATAGAATTGGATAACAGGTCATCTGCAATATTTTCAATAGAGTTCACTTTGATACATGCTTCTTTCACCTGGTCCATATTTTTGAATCCTTTAAGGTTTTTCATCGCGTTCTGGATCTCAAGACAAGCTTTGTGGATCAGTAATGAAAAATCTGAATAGGCCTTCATTTCAGGCGATTTGTATAGGAAGATGTATTTTGTGGAAGCGTAGATGTAATCTGCGATATCATCAAGGCCGGTTGCCAGGGTATGAATATCTTCACGGTCGAAAGGTGTAATGAAGTTTTTTCCTAATTCAACAAAGATCTCATGGGTAAGTTCATCATTTTTGTGTTCATAGTCGCTCATTCTTTTTAACATGGTGTCGTCATTAAGATCGAAATCTTTGATTCCGTTGTTAAAGTCCTCAGACATTGCAACTAGGTTTTCAGTTACTTTTTCAAAAAGTACAAAGAAAATTTTATCTTTTGGTTGAAAAGCGTGGAAAATATTACCAATTCCCATTGTTATGTATTTATAATTTGAGTGCAAATTTCCTAAAAAAGGATTTGCCCTGAAACAATATAACATTAAGTTTTGTTAACATTCGATTACCACCTGATTATCAAGTAAAAAAACCGACTAAAAGCCGGTTTTTTATATTGATGGAGATGCTTTAGTTTGCTACTTCAGCTCTCATTTCTTTTCCTTTAAACTTCATTGAAGGAATATTGCTCATTACATTTTCCTGGAAAGATTTTTCCACTTCAAAGAAAGAGAATTTCTCTAAAATTTCAATGTCACCGATTTCTGCTCTTTTTTTGCTTTTTCCGGCTGTAGCTTTATTAATGATATCCAAAACATCAAGCTTTTTCAACTGATCTTTTTTCCCTAAATTGAAGAAGAACCTTACCATGTTCTCATCTTTTCTTCTAGGTTTTCCGCCACGGTCTCTGCTTCTTCCGTCGCCGCGATCACGGTCTCTTCCTCTGTCCCTGTCTCTGTCACGACCTCTGTCTCTTCTTGAATAATCGTCATCTCTGCTGCTTAGTTTCTGCTCAACAAGATCATGTTTGTCTTTGTAATAAAGAGCAAGATCTTTCAGCTGGAACTGTAACAGTTTATGAACTAATTCTTCTTTAGTGAAGGCACTCAGATCAGGAATTAAGCTATCGTTAAATTCAAAGATATCTTCTTCATGCTCTGTAAATAGCTTTTCAAAAACTCCTCCAACCTGAGCTTTGATAATATCATCACCTGTTGGAATAAATTTCTCTACAATATCGATTTTAGTTGTAGATTTGATCTGCTTCAGCTTTCTGCTTTCTTCCGGCTTTATTAAGGCCATTGAAATACCGTCTTTTCCTGCTCTACCGGTTCTTCCGCTTCTGTGAACGAATACTTCCGGATCATCAGGTAAAGAATAGTGGATCACGTGTGTTAAAGAATTTACATCCAATCCTCTTGCTGCAACGTCTGTCGCTACAAGGATATCAATGTTTTTCAGTCTGAATTTCTTCATTACCGTATCTCTCTGCGCCTGGGAAAGGTCTCCGTGAAGCGCATCAGCTGCATAACCATTCTGCATTAAGAAATCTGCCACTTCCTGAGTTTCCATTCTTGTTCTGCAGAAAAGAATAGAATACTGGTTTGGATTGGCATCAATTAATCTCTTAAGAGCTTCTTTTTTCTGACGGTAACCTACCACATAATATTCATGCTTAATGTTCTTCTTAACCTCGTTAATAGAACCTACAGAAATACGGTGCGGGTTGGTAAGATAATTTTTGGAAATTCTTTCCACTTCTTTGTTCATCGTTGCCGAGAATAAGAAAGTCTGCTTTGTATCCGGTGTTTCACTTAAAATTGTTTCCAACTCATCTTTGAAACCCATGGAAAGCATTTCATCAGCTTCGTCCAAAACTAACCAATGAATAGCCGAAAAATCAAGTGCTTTTCTGTTGATAAGGTCGATTACTCTTCCCGGAGTACCTACAATAATTTGCGGTTTATCCTTTAAAGAACGAATCTGATCCATAATACTGCTTCCACCGTAAACCGCTGTGGTTTTGATGTCTCTCATGTACTTGGAGTAATTTTTTATGTCTTTAGAAATCTGAAGACATAATTCCCGTGTCGGACAAAGCACCAATAATTGGATTTTGCGACTCGTATCGTCAATCATATCCAAAATCGGAAGCGAAAACGCTGCTGTTTTGCCTGTCCCTGTCTGCGCAAGTGCGATCAAATCGCGAATATCTGAAAGAATGAAAGGGATAGTCTGTTTTTGGATTTCTGTCGGGCTTTCGTAACCCAGTTCGCCAATTGCCTTAAGAATGTCAGGACTTAAATTGGACTCCGTAAATAAATTCATTAAATATTTTAAAATTTTTGCAAAGATACAACAAATATTTGATTTGTTTTTGAATAAAGTTTTAAATATGTAAACTTTAATTCAGAATCCTTTAATATTTTTTTAATTTTTTAAAAATTAAATCCAAAAAAACGGGCCTCGCATTAAAAAGATGTTAAACATTATTTTTTTTTATTAAATTGGATTGATTTTTTCGCTATTATTTATGAATTTTCAAAAATAGCATGGTTCAACGTAAAATTTCATTTTAAAACGTCCCTTCTTACCAACTTATTTATCTCCCATTATTACTGGATTTATAGCCCATTATTCTTCCCAGGCTGTGGATGATAAAAGCTCTGCTTTTAAGTTAAATTAAAAAATCTGTTCTGCATTTTAATACATTCGCTATATATTATAATTTTTGGTCAGCATAAGTTTATTTTTTAACTTGGTTAAATAAATTAAAAAGCCCACCTAATAAATTTTAAAAAACATGCATACTATAAATCCGGAAACCCTGAAATTTTTACAAAATCTTACCATCAACAACAACCGTGACTGGTTTAATGAAAACAAAGCCGCTTATACAGAAGCACAGGAAAATGTTATTGCCTTCCTTGATGGCTTGATTAAAGAAATGTCGGGTTTTGATGAGGAACTGGGGAAAATTGACGGCAAAAAATCATTGTTCAGAATCTACAGAGATACAAGGTTTTCAAAAGACAAATCACCTTATAAAACTAACTTCGGAGCTTCCCTCGGAATGGGCAAAGGTAGCCAGAAAGGCGGCTATTACCTTCATCTGGAACCGGGTAAATCTTTCCTGGCGGGTGGTATTTATATGCCGGAATCTTCCGTCCTGAAAGAAGTAAGAAAGGAAATTTCTTTATACGGTGAGGATTTTCTTAAAATCATCAATCAGAAAGATTTTAAAAAGCATTTTCCAGAACTTGATCAGGATGATAAACTGAAAAAAATTCCCCAGGGATTTGAAAAGGAAAATCCAATGAGTGAATATCTGAAACTAAAGAATTTTATTGTGGTATATTCCCTGAAAGATGAAGAAATCACGGACAAAAATGCCATAAAAAACCTAACGAAAATCTTTAAGCTGATAAAGCCATTCAATGATTTCCTGAATGCCCCTTTTCAATAAAAACCTTCTACATTTTGAATTAGAAAGATTATGAAAAGTTCTCCTAAGCTGACTTTTTAACTTAAAACTCAAAAAGAATCTGATTAATCTGCGAGCGAAAAAAACTCTCACAGATTAAGCAGATTTTTATTTTCTTTATTACTTATTATTTTAAAACTTCATTACATCCTTCACTACTCCATTTTTCTGGGTGTGCTGCAGTAATTCGGTTTCGACGAATGTTTTGATTTTATCTTCAGAACCATTGTTTGGGAACAGAAGATGAACATTGGCTCCGGCGTCCAGCGTGAAAAACAACGGCTGGCCTGTTTCTTTTCTAAAATCCCAGATTTTATTGATTACCTCCAGCGTTCCGGTTTTCATCAGAATAAAGGCAGGATCACTCATCATCATCATGGCATGAAGAGTAAGTGCCTCATGTTCAACCAATCTTATAAATTCTTCCAGGTTGCCACTTTTAAGAATTTGTTTCATGGGAACAAAGTTTTCTCTTGCTTCCTGAAATCTTCTTTCCGCATAAGGATTCGTATTCATCAGGCCGTGTCCTACGGTTGAGGATACGCTTTTCTGACCTTCATGAATCAATAAAACCCAGTCATTAAAGTTTCTAAATATTTCATGAATTTCATCATCGGGATATTTCACCGCAAACAGATCTGAGCTTCCTTCTACCTCATCCGTTACCCCCCAGACTACAAGCCCGTTATACAAGCTTCTGCAGGCACTTCCGCTACCTAATCTTGCCAGAAATGAAGCTTTTTGTAATGATTCTTCCTCAGATGATTTTCCTGAAAAGATTTCGTCCAGCTTCATCAGACATTTTGCAATGGCACCAAACCCGGAAGCGGAACTTGCAATCCCTGAGCTGTGCGGGAAAGTATTTTCTGTTCTGATGATATATTTTCCTTTCAGTATCCAAGGGAGGTACTGCTCGATACTTTTAAAGTATTTTTCTATTTTTTCAGCAAATTTCGTTTCTTCATTGCCCGCCAGAAAAGTTTGTACAGTGAAAGCTTCATTGGCAAAAAACTCTATAGAAGTGTTGGTTTTGCAATGGTTTAAAGTAAAACTTATACTTGGATTTGCAGGGATTTGATCAGCATATTTACCCCAATATTTAATGAGGGCGATATTGGAAGGACAGCTGTCTGAAACCGTCTGATTATTGATAGTGAAATTTTGTTTTCCTAGAAATTCTTGTGTTGTCATAATCTGATTTAAAATAAAAAACGGCGCATCTGTTGTAATGGATTCAAGCTGTGTTTAATACATGCTCTCAATAATATCCGCATATTTTTTAAGGACCACATTTCTCTTGACCTTCAGTGTAGGAGTTATTTCTCCGGTATTGATATCAAACTCTGCAGGCATTAAGGTGAACTTTTTTACTTTCTCATAATCTGCGAGATGAACCTGTAACTCATTAATTTTTTCCTTATACAAAGCAATAATTTTCTCGTTTTTTACGGCTTCTTCCCAATTGGTAAAAGGAATATTGTTTTTTTTGATAAAATCCTGCAGAAACTCAAAATTGGGAACGATAAGCGCTGAAACAAACTGCCTTCCCTCTGCCACAAGCATAATCTGCTGGATAAAGTTATTATTGGTAAGAAGGTTCTCGATCTGCTGCGGTGCTATATACTTACCGTTGGAGGTTTTCATTAAATCTTTGATCCTGTCTGTGATAATCAGGTTTCCTCTATCATCAAACTTTCCGGCATCCCCGGTTTTGAACCATCCATCTTCCGTAAAAACTTTCTGTGTTTCTTCAGGCTTATTGTAATATCCTTTCATGATACCGTTTCCTTTCGCCTGGATCTCATCGCCTTCGCCGATACGGATTTCTACACCAGGTAATGGTTTTCCGCTGGTTCCATGCTCAAAATGGGTCAACGGGAAAAGGGTCAGTGTAGCGGTTGTTTCAGTCAGTCCGTACCCTACCGTGATGTGAATTCCCACTGAATCAAAGAATTTGGTGACTTCCGGCGAAAGCGACGCTCCCCCACAAGGTAAGAACCAAAGTCTGCCGCCCATCCTTTCTTTAATTTTACTGAAAACCAGCCTATCTGCAACGGATTCCTTCAGTTTCAATCCAAAAGGAACCGGTTTTTCATTTCTTCTAAGCTCTGCAGTCTGCCAACCTGTTGCCAGCGCCCACTTAAAAATCTTTTTCTTAAGCGAAGAGCCTTCTTCCGCTTTTTCCAAAACTCCGGCATATACTTTCTGGAAAAACCTCGGCACAGCACACATTGTAGTAGGCTTTACTTCTTCCAGGGCTTTGGCGATATTTTTCGGATCTTCCAGGAAATACACTCTTGCACCGCCATACAGGCAAAGCAGGCTCCAGCTTCTTTCAAAGACATGGCTTAATGGAAGGAAGGCCAGCGACAGTTCTTCTTCAAAATTTTTAAATTTAAAAAATTCAAAATGGGAATCGAAAGCCTTGATAAAATTTCCGTGGGTAAGCATAACGCCTTTAGGAGTTCCCGTTGTTCCGGACGTATAGATCAGAGTGGCCGTATCGTCATATTCTTTTTTACAGATTTCCAGCTTGGGAGATGATTTTGCAATGAAATCCTCGAGATAAAAACTGTTGAATTCTTTTTTGATCCAAACCGATTTTTTAGAGACAATAATGGTCTCCAAACTGTTTTCTTCTTTCTGTAAAATCTCCAGACAGGCATCATACTGTTCCTGGCTACCGACAAGCACAGCTTTTGCTGAAGAATCCCTGATAATATATTCTGCCTGCTCTGCATTATTAGTAGAATATACAGGTACAGTAACGGCACCGATTGCCATTGAAGCAAGGTCAACAGTCATCCACTCAGAAGAATTATCTGAGTAAATAGCTACTTTATCATTTTCCTGAATTCCTGCATTTTTCAGTGCATTTGCTGTTTTAAAAACGATTTCGCTGAATTTTTTCCAGCTCAGCTCTTTCCAGGCTTCATCTTTCTTTTTAAAGCCTATCGCTGATTTTACCGGATGCTTTTCTACATTTTTAAGGATAATTGCTGCTGCAAGATTCATGAATTCAGCTTTTTGTCGTTAATATAATTTTTAAGATGAAAATCAACACTTTCCTTTACGGGAATAAACTGATAATCAAGCTCTTTTTTTATTTTCTGATTGGAAATGGTATTGAGTGATGAGATGGCTTCAATATTTGATTTTGTAATGATTTTCAGCTTAGGAATCAACCAGCCGAAAAGAATATTGGCCAACCGTCCCAGATTCAGCTGAAATCTTGTAAGGATTTTTGCATCTTTTAATCCAAGCTGAGACCTGATCTGTTTTCCGAGATCTGCATATTTTTTGTTTTCGGAAACAAGAATAAAACGTTCCCCGAAAGCATTTTTCTCCATCAGCTGAATAGAAATCCGGGCTGCATCTCTGACGTCTATATAACTGGTTCCACCGGAAAAGGTAAAGCCATTATTTTCAAAAGTGGGAAATATATCGCCACTGCTTTGCCCCCAGTTTCCGCTTCCTATGATCATTCCGGGATTCACAATGATGGTATTCAACCCTTCAGCAGAGGCCCTCCATACTTCCATTTCAGCAAGGTGTTTAGAAATGGCATAGGCAGAATGTTCTTCTTTGGGATTAAATTCTGAATACTCGTCTAATTCGCCTTTTTCATTAAAAACATCCAAAACAGCAATGGTACTTACGTGAAGAAATTTTTTCACTTCCGAACCTTCACAGGCAAACAGCAAATTTTCAGTACCTTTCACATTGGTGTGGTACATTTCTTTTTCGTCATGAGGATGGAAACTTACTTTTGCGGCACAGTGATACACCTCATCCACATCTTTTAATGCATCCTGAAGCGCATCAATATCATCAAAATCTACATCTACCCAATCGATCTTATTAAAAAGATCATCAGGATTTTCTGTATAAAAGCCGTAAGAATGCCTTACATCGTTTAAATTGCTGCCCGGTCTTTTGGAGGCACGAACGTTTTTCCCTTTTTTCAGAAGTTCCAAAACAATTACCCTTCCCAGGATTCCGGTTGCACCCGTTACAAAAATCATTAATTATGTACTTGATTGCTGACTAAAATATGACAATATTTTCTATCCGGCAATTCTTCATTTCCCTGTAAAGTTGATAAAAAACTGCCTATGCAAATTTGCGATTTTTAAAGCAGAATTCCACTTTATTTAACCAATATTATCATTTTAAGGCATTCGGTTTTCCTGTTACTATAATTTTAAGTACAGGGAGTGATATTTTATCACTTTAATTATTATAATTTTAAAGCTTTGGAGACCATAAGATCACTTAAATCATTTGAATAAGGAGTTCCGTAAAACAACAGATATTTGTCGGATCACATTCCCCTCCCCTGGAGGGGTGGCAAAAATTCTATGAATTTTTGACGGGGTGGTTAAGCATAACACATCACTATTAGACACAAAAAAAGCACAAAAGATTGACATTTATCTTTTGTGCCTTTATATTAAATTACATTGCTTTTTCAAGCCATAACCATATTATTTCTTCTCGGAGCCTTATCACAAAGAACGTCTGCAATGCTCTTGGAAATCTGATTCCCTTCCGTCAGATTATCCAGCCAGAAAAATTCACCTGCCGCATTGATCTCAATGAAATAATATTCATCTTCCGGGGAAACAATGATGTCTATGGCACCATAATCCACATTGTATACATCTAAAAGTTCAAGAAGCTTGGTTTCAATATCAGAAGGAAGCTCTGTTCTTATCCATTTTGTAAGCAGGTTTACACCGTCCTTTCTCCAATCGACTTTTGCATCTTCAGACTGCTGGGAATCTATTTCAAAAGCATAAACGTCCTGCCCTACAATGGTAACGCGAAGCTCTTTTTTCTTCTCAATTTTTTTCTGGAACTGCATCGGGCAATATACCAACGAATCCAATTCCTCAAGTTTGTCTTCGTTAACAACATTGGTAAAGACTACGCTTTCCACTCCGTCTTCGTAAATAGCAAAACCAGTCTGCATTTTAGCGATCACATTCTGATGTTTAAGGATGAACTGCCTTGCTTCTTCCGGGTTGTTCGTCAGGCAGGTTTCAGGAATCTTAAGTCCTAATTTAACTGCAATTTTAAGCTGCTCTTCTTTACTGTCCAGTCTTCTGTAAATGCCCGGTTTCCCTAGTGCATAAGCATCCACAGACTCTATAAATCCGAAAAGCGTATTTCGGATCTCACCCATAGCAGCGCCATAGAATTTTTTATCCATTTCCTCTTTTACCCCGCTTCCGATATTATAGGCTCTCCTGTACCAAACAGCAGCAATATCATCCAGACGGTACTTTGCTCCTTTTGTTTCAAGAACACTGATCCATTCTCCATCCTGATATACCGTTGAAAGTTTATTTTGTATAGGATACAGATCCACATCGAAACGGATGACCTCGCAGCCATTTTTTTCTATATATTCCGTTACTTTTTCAATTGAAAAGTTATCTGCTGTATGCGTAATGATTAATATTTTATTCATGGATTGTTAATTCTTTTTATAAGGTTATCGGCGATTCTTTCTGCAATGGGAAAGCCCAACTCTTTCTGAAGCATTCCCCATTCTCCCTGCGGATTTACTTCAAGGAAATAATATTCCCCGTCTTTTCCCCTGATCATATCTATTGCTCCGATATAAAGTCCCATTTCCTGCATCATGGAAGCAAGGCCCGCTTTGATATTTTCCGGCAGTTCATAAGCAGACCAGATATAGTTTCCCTGTGCCACCCTCCAGTCTGCATTGTCACTGTTATTGATCTTTCCGGTGAAAAAGTCTCCGGCTATGTAAACAATCCTCAATTCATATTCTTTATCGATATACGGCTGAAAGATCATCGGGCAATACATAATATCTGCAATATGCTGCAGGGTATCTTCTTCAATGATCATTGTTGAGATAAGATTCTCCCCATTCATGGTTTTTGCAGTCAGGCTGTGCAGTTTTGCCACTGCTTTTCCGTTACAGAATTCATGAAAGAAGGCAGTAATCTTTTCTTCATCATTGGAGAAAATGGTTTTGGGAACGGTTAGATGATTTTCTTTGGCCGTTTTCAGCTGAAGCATTTTATTTCCATCAATTTTCCTTTCATTTTCATAAGGATTGATCCATGGAATATTTTCTAAAACAGTAATAAGGTTATAACGAAGGTTGGCGTATCCGCTCAGGAATATTTTTCTGTACTCTTCATCCAGTTCTTCGGGAACAGGTATGCCCCAGGCTTTCCTGTGCCACACTCCTTTAATATCTTTGGAATGAACGGTATTTCCGGATTCATCGGTCAGTTCAAATGAATCTTCATTCACACTGATCTTCTGGAGATGATTCATATGGTCGGAATTCAGCCTGAAATACGGAATATTTTTAGAGTTGAGATATGCAAAAAACAGATCAATATTATAAAAATCCTGTGAATGGGTAATGCAGAGAATCATTTGCCGGTTTTTATTAAAAAAGGAAACTTAGTGTAAGTTTCCTTGGGAATGATTGTATTAATACGATTAATATTTCGTTTTAGTCCAGTGGAACTGTTGGAGCATCATCATCTCCGTCAGACGGATATTTCAGCGTGTGCATCATATCATCTTTAGGGGACGTTACTACATCGATAGACGGCTTAGTGATTGAGTCTTTTAAAGTGTCGGTAATAATCCCTGTGTCTCCTCCTTTAATCGTTTCAGGATCTTTAAGCTGCTTTTCCAGGAATGACGCAAAGAACGGCTTCTTTTTTGAATTTTTGTCTTTCATAATAATTTAGTTTTGGTTGAAAGTATACTTGTAATTGTATTCTGTAGAAATTTAGACCACATCATCATCACCGTCTGAAGGATACTTCATAGTTACCAGAAGGTCCTTGCTTGGATGGGTGACATGATCAAAAATCTGTGCTGTAACGTTATCAATAGAAGGTGCAGTAACGATGTCGTTATCTGTGTTTGAAATAATGCCGCCACCCTGAACGGTTTCCGGATCTTTAATCTGCTTTTCCAGAAATGAGGCAAAGAACGGCTTCTTTTTTGAATTTTCGTCTTTCATAATCTTTGAGTTGGTTATTGTTTTTATTCCGGTTTAAAGAATGTCTAATTCCCCAGACTCATCGCTGTCAGACGGGTACTTCATAGTTACAGCCTGGTCCTTTAACGGAGTTGTTGCATTGTCGAGAAACGGTGATGTTGTAACATTATCCCTTTCAGGTATAGTAATAACATCTGTAGTAGATGTAGTAATGCCCCCACCCTGGATTTTTTCAGGATCGCTGATTTGTTTTTCTAAAAATGAAGCGAAGAAGGGTTTCTTTGAATTTTTCTTTTCCATAAGTTATTATATTTAGTTTTTAAACAAAACTAAAGTACAAAAAATTTCAACATATGGGGAAATAATATTTTTATTTTAAGAAAAATTTAACTAAACCAATCAAAAGACAGAAATAAATTAATTTAAATTCAAAAACTCTTTAACAACTTTCGCGAAATCTACCGGATTTTCGGCCTGAACCCAATGCCCAGCATTTTTAACCGTAACTATTTTAGCTTTTGGAAACTGCTGTTTGATTCCGTATTCGTCCTGAGGAAGAATATAATTCGATTTTTCTCCTGCAATAAACAAGGAATCGCCTTCGAAAATTCCAAATTTAACAGCATTGGAAACAAATTCGTTATATTTTTCAGATAAGGTTTTAAGATTGAATCTCCAATTCAGTTTTTTGTTATCATCCCAATACAGATTCTTCGCTAAAAACTGGATCGTGGATTTTTCAGGAATATACTGACTCAATACGGCTTCTACTTCTGCCCTCGAGCTCACTGTATTAAAATCTACAGTTTCAAGAGCTTTAATAATCCCCTGATGATGAGGGGGATAGGCTTTTGGTGAAATATCCACTACAATAAGCTTTTCTACTCTTTCAGGATATTTCAGGGCAAACTGCATAACTGCTTTTCCACCCAGGGAATGCCCCAGAACATATGCTTTCTGAATTCCGTAATGATCCATATAGCGGGCAATATCATCAGCCAGATCGTCGTGCGTCATGCTTTCGGAATGAAAACTTCTGCCATGATTTCTCAGGTCGATCAGGTGTACGGGAAGATACTCACCCAGGTCTTTCCCGAAGCTTCCCCAGTTATCAAGCATTCCAAAAAGTCCGTGAAATACAAGAAGCGGCGTCACCGTAAGATTTTCGCCAAATATTTTTGAGTTTAAGATGTCCATTTTTTTGATTTTAGAAATGAGTAGATAAGCTTAGAAATGAGTAGATGAATATTGCAACTAATCAATATTCTCCCACGGCTTCTATCTTTTAGCCCCAGACTGCCAATCGTTTTAAGTAGGCCTGAACTGTATTTTCAAGCCCCATATAAAGTGCTTCAGATATTAAAGCATGACCTATGGAAACTTCCAGAAGATTGGGAATATTGTCTGCAAAATATTTTAAATTTTCAAGACTCAGGTCGTGTCCTGCATTAATTCCTAACCCAAACTCGGTTGCAGCCAGTGCCGTTTCATAATAAGGTTTTATAGCCTTGTCTTTGTTGGTAAGGTAATTTTTTGCGTAAGCTTCAGTATACAGCTCAATTCTGTCAGCTCCTGATTTTGCAGCGTATTCTACAAGTTCCGGCAAAGGATCAAGAAAAACAGAGGTACGGATTCCTGCATTCTTAAATTCTGCAATAATTTCTGTAAGGAAATCCAGATGTTTTTTGGTATCCCAGCCTGCATTGGATGTGATGGCATCGTCCGCATCAGGGACAAGAGTTACCTGTTCAGGCTTTACCTCAAGAACCATATCAATAAAAGAACGGTGAGGGTTTCCTTCAATGTTGAATTCAGTGGTAACAAGGGGTTTCAGGTCATACACATCTTTTCTGGTGATATGTCTTTCATCAGGTCTTGGATGGATGGTAATTCCCTGTCCGCCAAATTCCTGGATTTTCACTGCCGCTTCTGTTACGCTTGGTGTTTCACCTCCTCTTGCATTTCTTATCGTCGCAATTTTATTGATGTTTACGCTTAGTTTTGTCATTTTTTATTGATGTTAGATAATAAGGATAGAAGCTTGAAACCATTCATTGCATACCGCACTTTAATTTCCTCATTATCATAATTAAATTAATTTTAGAGATCTATATAAATATTGTTTCATCAGACCTTTAAGCTGATCTGCATTACCTGAAGATCAAATTCCTTCGAAGCAACCAGCAGATGGTCAAAAATATCTGCCTGAATCTGCTCGAAATGTTCCCATTTTGAATCGTTAGAGAAACAATATATCTCAAGCGGAAGCCCTTGCGGAGTAATATCCAGCTGGCGGACCATTTTTGCTCCTTTCTGATCTATATCAGGATCATTTTCTATATATTTCTGTGCATAATACCTGAAAACCCCGATGTTGGTAAGCTGTCTTCCATTAATGGTTTTATCATTATGCTCCAGATTTTGTTTTTCTTGTTCAATTTCCTGTGTTTTCTCTTCCAGGTAGTCTGAGATCAGGTTGATTTCTTTCAGGCGTTCAATATCTTCTTCGTTCAAAAATTTAAAAGAATTGATATTGAAATAAATAGATTTCTTAATCCTTCTGGTATTGGATTCAGACATCACCTGGAGGTTTTTAATCTCCGTGGTCAGGAGATCATAAGTAGGAATGGTTGAAACTGTTTTATCGAAATTGGTGATCTTCGTTGTGAGAAGACTTATATCAGTAATGTTTCCTTCGATGCTGTATTTTGGAATACTTACCCAATCCCCTACTTTCAGATTTTTGGAGGTAGCCACATGGATCCCGGTTACAAAACCTAAAATAGTATCCCTGAAAACGAGAACCAATACAGCAGTAATGGCCCCTAAGCTTCCGACAATAGTAGTTCCTTTGATCCCGAATATTACGCAAAGCCCTACGACAGAAAAAATGAAGATTCCCAGGATCTTTACAGTTTCCGAAATGGCATTCAGTGCCATGATCTTATAAAAATCCTGTTTTATGGTGAAGAAATACCTGAAACCCGTCAGTGATCTGTAAAGCATTCCCGCCAGAATCATTACCAAACCTAAATTGATGGATCTGTTGATAAAAATATTGGTTTTAGGAAGTGCTGTAGCAGGAAATATGGACGGATGAATGGCTCCTACTACCAAAAGTGCTGCAAAATGAGCAACAGAATTCGAGATTTTAGACTGATAAACGGACCGTATAACCGGATATTTTTCATCACTTTTAAAAAATCTGAAAACAAAATTAATAACGAATTTAAAGATAAAATCCACCACTAAAAACACGGCACACAACAGCCCTAACTTAACAATAATATGAACGACCCAATCCATACCGCCAGGCGTCACCTGGCTGATATAAATATAAAGCTGATCACTTATTTCCTGCAAAAAGCTTTTTGTATCCTGTATTTCGTCTTTCATTACAGCAAATTTATAAATAAAGAATGATGATGTAGCTATTGACAATCAATTTTCATCCCAAATATGAAAAAGGCTCCTGCAAATTTTCTTTTTTCCTATCTTGCATAGATAATTTTAAAGAATGGATACAGCCTTAATCAATATTCTCTGTCTTATTTTACTGGTTCTAGGAATACTGGGTACTTTCCTACCTGTACTTCCGGGACTTGTACTGAGTATCTGTGGTCTTCTGATCTATAAATTCGGGACGGATGCCGATCTGCCTATGATCTATATCTGGGCTTTTGTGATCCTTACCTTAATTTCTGTAGTACTCAGCTATGTAATTCCTGCAAAAACCAACAGAAAATATGGAGGTACACGCTGGGGAAGCATCGGATCAATCATCGGAACCATCGTAGGAATTTTTATTCCTATTCCTTTAGGATTCCTGGTAGGAATGTTTGCCGGCGTATTTATCGGGGAACTTCTTCATGACAGCAAGGATATGAATAAGGCCCTGCAATCGACTAAAGGAGCATTTATCGGCTTCATTTACGGAACAGGTTTCAGCCTTGTGGTAGGTGTGGCAATGTTTTTGGTAGTAGTATTGAATATGCTTGGTGTTATTTAAACAACATAATATTAAAATTTAGACGGAAGCTGGAAAAGGTGGATGGAATAATGCTTGATGTCAGATTTCCGGCATTGCAGTTTTGACAGATTAATTATAAATAAATTCACATCAAAAAAAAAAGATATGTTTCATAAAGCCATTATATTAAGTTTGGGAATGCTGACCTTAGCAGGCTGCAATGCCCAGAAGAAAGCAAAAACACCGGAAGTAAAAGCCGGAGCAGCTTCAGGCACGAAAGGCACCAAGGCTTCAGAAAAAGAAGGTATCGTTTATTTTAATCAGGGAGAAAATAAATTTCTTCCGAAATATCAGATGAATGTTACATTCAAAGGAATTTCCGAAGACAGCCGTTGTCCTGAGGGCGCCAACTGCATCTGGGCAGGCGTTGCCATAGCACAGGTAGAAGTTATGAGCACTACTTCCAGACCTGTGATTTTAAATCTTGCCACGATGGATAATGCCGGAAGAAATTACCACCAGTCTGAAGGATTCAACGGATATACCATTTCACTGGAAGAGGTAAGCCCATTCCCGAAATCCGACGGAGGGGCAAAAGCTTTGGAAGGAAAATACAGAATCGGGATCAAATTCACCAAAACCGGAGCTACCAGATCGGAAACTACCAGGAAATAGGTTTCTTTCCTTTTGAAATAAGGTATTCGTTAATTTTCGAGAAAGGTTTGCTTCCGAAAAATCCTCTGTACACAGAAAATGGAGACGGATGCGCAGACTTTAAAATAAAATGCTTGGCCGGATCAATGAGTTCGGCCTTTTTTTGTGCAAAAGCGCCCCACAAAACGAAAACAACATTTTCTTTTTTATCTGAAATTTCTTTGATGATAAAATCAGTGAATTTTTCCCATCCTAAATCTTTGTGAGAATTCGGAGTGTGCGCACGAACCGTTAAAGTTGCATTCAACAATAAAACGCCCTGTTTTCCCCAATCATCCAGCTCTTTTGAAGTTCTTACAATTCCTAGATCATCTTTTAATTCAATGAAAATATTTTTAAGAGACGGCGGTGCAGCAACCTGTTCAGAAACAGAAAAGCACAATCCATTCGCCTGAAAGTCATTATGATAAGGATCCTGTCCTATAATCACCACCTCAACATCTTCAAAGGGAGTAATTTCCAGCGCTCTGAATATCTGGTTTTTAGGTGGAAAAACTTTTGTGGTTGCGTATTCCTGTTTTACTTTTTCCAAAAGGTTTTTAAAATATTCCGTATTTTTTATCGGGGCTAAAATTTCAGTCCAGGTCATTGTAATATTATTTTCGATCAGATATTGACATAATTATAAAACATATTTTCTTTGAATTGCCCTCGATTGGGGTTCATTAATTTTTTATAATTTTCAAATATACATAATAATCATTTTTCAATCAAAAAAGCAATACCTGCCACTGTCAATAAAGCTATTAAATATCAGTAATTTTAGAATAATCAGAAATACTTTTTTATTTGTAATATCATCAAACTAGTGATACTTCTTTAAGCTAAAAACAATATTATCAGGAAAGTCTTCATCTTTTCTCTCCTCTTCCAAAACAAAATGGTGCTTCAGCAGAAGATTTTTCGAGCTTTCATTGAATTTATGGGTCATTGCCACTACTTCCTGAAGGTGCAGTTCATTAAATCCGAGTTTTAAAACCGCTTCCAAAGCTTCCGACATGATGCCCTTTCTGTGATATTCAGGTAAGAGTTCATATCCTACTTCCGCTGTCTTTCTGTCTTCAGAAAAATTCCAGAGGCAGATCGTTCCGATAAGATCGGGCTGATGTTTTAAAGAAATTCCCAAATAAACTGTCTGGTTATTCCGGGTGTTTTTCTTGATGGTTAAAATAAACTGAAGCGCATCATAATTATTTTTCGGAGAATTCCTTTTCACAAACTGATTGATCACTTCATTGCTGCGGATCCGTAAAATATCTTCAACGTGGCTTTCGTTGATTTCTTTTAATAATAATCGTTCTGTTTCGAGTTTCATATTTCCAAATGTACTAAAACTTAATAATTACCCCATTTTCAAATTCTCAAATTAACTCATTTTCAAATTAAATTCACATTTTCTCACTAAATTTGCATTGTGTATATAAATAAAGAAGATTTAAACGAATTAGAGTTTCCGCAATTGCTCGCGGAGATCTCTCCATTTGCGTATTCTCCGAAAACGAGAGAAAAAATTCTTCAACTTCGTCCCATGGAAATTGACGAGGCGGAACTTTCCCTGAAAAAAACGTCGGAATACCTTTCGAGTTTTGAAAGTTCAAATGCAATTCCGTTCGATGAATACGAAGATATCGAAAGTGAGCTGAAATTAATGCTGATCGAGAATTACCGTCTGGAAAACAGTGCTTTCATTAAAATAAAAACCTTAACTGAACAGATAGGAAAGCTTCAGAAGTTTTTCCCAACCATGCCTGACACTTTTCCTAAACTGATAGGTGATGTTTCTGAGCTGGAATTCAAAAAAGAAATTATTGATAAGATAGATAAGGTCTTTAACCGTTTTGGAGAAGTGAAAAGTGATGCCTCTCCTGTTCTGAAGGAGCTCCGTTCTGAAATTCAGGTGGCTAAAAAAGCCATTCAGGAGAATTTCAACCGTGCTTTGTTCAATTACGGACAAAGTGAATTTCTGGATGATATCCGCGAAACCATTATTGAGGATCAAAGAGTTTTAGCTGTAAAATCGGGATTCAAAAAAAGGGTGGCCGGAAGAGTTTTAGGAATTTCAAAAACAGGTTCTATTACTTATATCCAGCCGGACAGTGTAGTAAAGCATTACTTCAAGCTCCGTGAAAGTGAAGAAGAAGAGAAAAAAGAAATCGACAAAATTTTAAGAAAGCTTACTGCTGAACTGGCAGAGTTCCAGCCCCAGTTGTGGAGATACCAGGTTTACATTTTTGACCTTGACCTTACGAGAGCAAAGGCAAAATTTGCAGAACTGGTTAACGGAATCCTTCCCAAGATCAACCGTCACAGAACATTAAAGCTTAAAGATGCATTTCATCCGCTACTGTGGCTGAGAAATAAGGCAGAAAATAAGACTATTTTCCCACAAACTTTGAGTTTAACGGATCATAACAGAATTATCTGTATTTCCGGGCCGAATGCAGGAGGGAAATCCATCACCCTGAAAACCGTTGGACTGCTGCAGCTGATGATCCAGAGCGGAATTCTGGTACCGGTACATCCAAGGTCTGAAATGTTCTTTTTTGAAAAAATCATGACAGATATCGGTGACAATCAATCTATTGAAAACCATCTTTCAACTTATTCTTCCAGACTGAAGAAAATGGCTGGAATTATCCGTGAAGCTGATGGTAATACCCTGTTGCTAATTGATGAATTCGGGACGGGATCTGACCCTGAGCTTGGTGGTGCCCTTGCGGAAAGCTTCATGGAGTATTTCTACGATAAAAAGAGTTTTGCCATCATTACCACACACTATACAAATATCAAACTGGTAATAGAGCAGCTTCCGCATGCTGAAAATGCAGCGATGCTTTTTGATGAGGAAACGCTGGAGCCCATGTACAAACTGGAAGTGGGACAGGCAGGAAGCTCATTTACTTTTGAAGTGGCTGAGAAAAACAGGATTCCAAGGTTTATCATTCATGCTGCGAAAAAGAAGGTGGAACACGACATTGTGAACCTGGATAAAACCATCGTAAAGCTTCAGCAGGAAAAATTTGAGGTTGAAAAGCTGAAAACTGACCTTGCCGAAAGAAAAGAATCCGTAGAAGATAAGCGCGATAATTTACAGAAACTGAACGAGCAGCTACAGCAGAAGCTTTTCAATTTCCAGAAACTGTATGAAGAGGAACACCGCAAGCTTCAGTTCGGTAATAAGATTGAAACTTTCATCGACAGTTACGTAAAAGGAAAATCGAGAAAAGATGTGGTGAAAGATTTCGTGAAGCTGCTTGAGCAGGAGAAATTCAGGAAAATAGGCGCAGATAAAGATGAATCGAAACGTCTTCAGGTAGTGAAAAGAAAGATCACCCAGCAGCTTAAAAAGGAAGAAGTGATCGAAAAAATTGCTGAAACCAATGAAAAACTGGAAGAAAAGCGCAAAACTGACCGTGCTGTGTGGATGAAAGAAGGCCAGCGTGTTCGTATTCCGGGAAGTACCAGCGTAGGAACGATTGAAAAGATTTCAAAAAATAAAGTGATTGTGAATTACGGAACTTTTAAGACGACGATTAATGCGGATGAGCTGGAAAGGATCTGACAATTTAGGAGTTATAGCTTTATAACTTATAAAAAACAGCGCTGAATATTCAGCGCTGTTTTATTTTATTATTTCCTGATAAATTTCAAACGGATTGTATTTCCTTCACTTTTAAGCTGAATAAAGTAAATTCCCTTAGCAAGATGACGAACATCTACTGTATTGCCAGATATTCTGCCCTCTCCCATTTTCTGTCCTGAGACTGAGAAAATCTCATACTCAGCTTGTGAGAAAAGTCCTGAAATATTCAAAACATCTGCAGCAGGATTCGGATAGATACTTATTTCTTTGGATTTCGTGGTTTCATCTACAGCAAGATTCGTGTTCACAAAAGTTACTCCATAGTCTTCCACTTCTCCATACGAAAATATTTCGCACGGGCCAGCAGGCATTGTTTCACTGATTATCACCCTCATCGCTGTCCCGCACTGTGTTATATTGGCAAGAGAAGGAACATTAAATATAAAAGCTTTAGGATTCGTAGAATCTACCATAGTAGAAACGATCATTTCCGAGGCCTCAAAAATTGCGTTCGCATTAAAATCTATCCACGCTTTTACATAAGATATCCCCGGTGCTCCTGCCCAGCTGGATGTTACCGATATAACATTATTTACGGAGCCTACCCCAAGCTGTATACGACGGGGTAAGTCAATACGAAAATCCGTATGGTTTGACATCGATGAAGCACTTACCATCGCAGGAAGTCCCCCGGAAGGAGTTATTGTAACGTTTGATAAATAAAGTGTTCCCAAATTAGTAGAAGTGGATCTGCAGTAATTAAGATGGGTATAGAAGGTTAACGGAAAGGATATATCTCCGGAAGCATTATCAATCACCTGAACCATATGTCCCAGACAGGGTGTGAGATTATTCAGATCAACAGAAGTGGTCCCGGCAGGAATATTCATCGAGAGCCATACCGCAGATGTTGATGCCCTCCATCTCACGGTATAACCTGTAGCTCCGGGTATAGGATCCCAGGTGATATGTGCAGAAGTAAAACTGATATTGGAAGCTTCTAAATTCATCGGAACGGTAAAGGCAGATTCGGCGCAAATGTTTTTCATTCTGCTGGCTGCCTGAAATTGTAGTGCACCTGAAAAAAGCAGAAGTATAAAAAGTAAATTTCTGATCATATTTAGTTATTTATGGATTTTCTTCTGAAAAATAGGTTAAATTATTTATATATTATTACATTTTAATTAATAAATATTACACTTTAAGCATTTTATAGAAAATATTTCATTATTATCTGACCAAGAAATAACTTTTTAGAACATATTGATCATTTTATTCAAATACCGTTATATTTTACGGAGCAAAAAAGCATTTAATTTATATATTTGAAGGATTAAAAATTTCATAGAATGATTTCCGTAAACAAAGCATTGTACTTATCCGCTTTCAGTCTTTTTTCCTTAGCATTTGTCAGGGGACAGAGTAAGGTTCCTTTCGGCGTTGTAAAAGCTGAAGAAGGCTACGCCAATGTACGTGTTCACAAGGATGACTACAGAAAAATCGTGGACAAAATCCGGATGCGTAAAGGTGATGTATTTGTTTATGTAAAGCCTGCACCGGGAGAAACGGAATGGATCTGGATCAAATATCCTGAAAAACAGGATGAAGAAAAGCCTTTTGTGAGATATGAGAATCTTGAGAAGGAAGGAATGGTCAATAAGGGGCGTGTTGCTTTCATCGATCAGCTTCCTCAGTTCACGCCTTCAAAATCCAAGAACGGGAAATCACTTATTTTCACAGACAACAGCAATCCTAAAATACCAACTGCCCAAAGAACCAAGGTCGTTATTGATGTTTACCCTTCCAATGCCGGTTACAGAAAGCAGGAAAAAGATGCAGACGGAAAAATTCTTACCATCGATAAAGTAAAGCCATGGGGAATCAAAGATGCACTTCCTGAAGGGATGACGGAGATCAAATCCATCAGGGTTCAGCAGCCTGGAAGAGGTTCTGTTTTTGTAAGGGAAGCTATTAAAAATATGTTCCAGCCTACCATGGATTTCAACAATATCGGGGTAACTGCTCTTGATAATGATCATATCTACCTTTATATGATCAATGGTTCCGGTGAAAACAGGTACACCACTCTCTGGACGATCAACGAAGGAAGGGTAATGAGCCAGATTATTTACAATAGTCCTGAATAGTTGCCGTTTTTTTCTGTAATATTCTTATTTTTGCCCTGAAAAAGTTTTAACGCTCATTCATCACAGAAACTGGTTCTGCTTAACGCAGATTAAAAGGGAACCGTGTGAAAATCACGGACTGTCGCGCAACTGTAAGTAACTGAAGTCTTTATCAAGGATCCACTGTGCGGGGCATGGGAAGGAGGTAAAAGATGTTACAAGTCAGGAGACCTGCCTATTTCTTTAAACAAGAAACTTTCGCGATTGAAGTTATTGATCTGATGGACTGCTTCAGGAATTCTTATGTTCCTGTCACTGTTCTGTTATTTTAATATATTTCATTTCGCATTAATTAATAATGAAATATGACTACAGAAGAAAGAATTGCAGCATCCGAAACCAGAATTTTTAAAGCGGTTTTCCCGAACACAACCAACCACTACGATACTCTTTTCGGAGGGACGGCCATGCAGCTGATGGATGAAGTTGCTTTTATCACCGCGACACGTTTTGCAAGAAAAAGAGTGGTAACCGTAAGCAGCGATAAGATCGATTTCAAAAAACCTATTCCTGCCGGAACAATTGTAGAACTGATCGGAAAGGTGTCCTATGTCGGAAAAACCAGTATGAAAGTGAATGTGGAAATCTATACGGAACAGATGTACTCTTATGAAAGGGAAAGAGCCATTGTGGGTGATTTTACGTTTGTGGCTATTGACGAATTTAAAAAGCCGATCAGGATCATGTAATTAATTCTGATTAAAACAAGGTTTCGGGCGGCCTGCGGCCGCCCGAAACCTTGTTTTAAAAGACATTGAGTTTCTTTAAAACTATCTGAGGACTTTTTCAGTCTCCAGACTTTTACTCAATAACATTTCAAAGGCCTCACCCATTTCATCTGATGCCCTTGTGATAGCATTTTCAAGCATATTTCTGATCTGTTTTTCGGTAACGCCGGCTTCCGTCCAGCTTTTTCCTGAAGTATGAGAGTTCAGGATAAACGGCATGATACGGTCGATTGAACAGGCAAAAATAGCATCCGGGGTCTTTTCTTCCTCGAATTCAAGCCATAGCTCAAAAAATTCTGTGCGTAAAGGTTCATCCAGGATTCCAAAAATTTTCTGTGCTGAAACTTTCTCTCTTTCAAATTTTCCTACCATTGCTTTTTCATCAAAAAGAAAAGTATCTCCCGCCTCTATTTCTACCAAGTCATGAATAGAAAGCATTCTTATGACACGTAAAAGATCAATATCTACACGGTTTTTAGCGTATGGATAAAGAATCTGGGCCAGAATAATGATCTGCCATGAGTGTTCTGCCGTATTTTCTCTTCTGGAATCGTCGGCATTATAATTTCTTCTTTGTACATTTTTCAGTGCATCCACTGCCAGGATAAAATCGATTTCCTTCTGTATCTTCATTGTTAATTTTTATAATATTCGTTGATGGGATAGGTTTTAATATTCTTTATCCATTTATCGTTGATAAATTCTTTTTTAGTCACTTTTACTGTTTCACCGCCTGTTGCATCTTCTTCCAGCTCATATACTTTAAACAATCCGCGTTGTGGCACTACCGTATATTCCGTTGTGAGATGCCAGCAGCAACCAGATTTTGAATAGGTAATCAATCTTTTTCTTTCAGAATCCGTATTGAACATACCCAGATTTTCGTAAGCCAGAGCTGTTAATTCATCACTTAAAACAAATTGCTTCTTAGTGATATTGAATACATAGACATCATAAGAAGGTCCTCCATAGCCGCTTTCATTTCCGTTTCTGACGGCTATATCTTCTGTTCCGTCAAAGTTGAAATCATCAAAAATCAATGGGCTCTGTTCATTATATAACTGAATGATATTTGCGGTAGGCTTCTGGTCTTCATTCAGATAGAAGTTTAAATTCTCTGAAGTTAAGATCTGGAATGTTCGGGAAGTCTTCTTATCCAAAAGCTCAACAGTTGATTTTCCACTGCATTCATTGTTTTCGCAGGTTTCCACGTTGATTTTTACATCATAATTCTTTGAAGCATCTTTTAATTCGAACTGGTTCTGAGCAAAATAAAAGTTTCCGAAAAGAATAAGGGACCATACTATTTTGTGATTCATCTGGGTTGTGCTTGATTTTTAATTTTTTCTGTGAAATCTCATTCAAAAGTACAAAAATTTAAAATTTCATGACCGATTTTGATTCAATCTAAATCCAAAGGAAATTTTATATAAAAATTATCACACTGATTATCAATATTTTAAATTAAACATTAAAATTATTTCACTACTTTGTATTGCATAATACCATTTTATTTATATATCTTTGTAATGTAAAATCGGAATAGGTTCAACTAGCTAGGAACATTTATTCTGAAAATATAACTAATTAACAAAACTTATTAAAGATGAATACTGAAAATACCAAAGCGCAAATGCGTAAAGGAATTCTGGAATTCTGTATTTTAAGTCTCATCAATCATCGTGAAATGTATGTTTCCGACCTTATCGATGAACTTAAAAAAGGAAAACTGGATGTAGTGGAAGGCACCCTCTATCCTCTCCTTACAAGACTGAAAAATGGCGAATTCCTTTCCTACAGATGGGAAGAATCTACCGGAGGACCTCCAAGAAAATATTACCAGATCACAGAAAAAGGAAAACTCTTCTTGGACGAACTTCAAAATACCTGGGCAGAACTGACAGATTCAGTAAACCAAATCACACAAAAAAATTAAAAAACAAAGCTATGAACAAGACACTCTCAATAGGACTCGCAGGTTTTTCTTTCACTATAGAAGAACACGCATATATAAAGCTCAGCGACTACCTGAATGCTCTTAGAAGCTCATTAGATGCTTCAGAAGCAGAAGAGGTAATGCATGACATAGAAATCAGAATGGTTGAAATCTTCAAAGATTCTTTAGGTAAAAGAGAAGTCATCAACGATGGAGATGTAGAAAGAGTAATTGCTCAGATCGGTACTCCTGAAAAGATCGAAGAGCAGGAAGAAGCTTACTATTCTGAAAAAAACAGCAATAGACAAAATACTACAGGAACTACATATTCTGATAAGAAACAACTGTTCCGTGACCCTGAAAGACAAAAGATCGCAGGAGTTTGTGCCGGTTTAGCCGCATACTCTGGTATGGACATCACTTGGATGAGATTAATTTGGGTAGGTGCATTTCTTTTTCTTTGGGTTGCCCCTGGGTCTTCGTTTTTAATTGTCCTTTTATATTTTATTCTTTGGGCAGTATTACCTAAAGCAGAAACTGCATCAGATTTTTTGAAAATGAAAGGAAAGCCATTGAACTTTGATAATTTAAAGGAAGAATCTAGTAAAATTGTGCAATTCGCCAACGAGACAACAACCAGAGCAGGTGAAATTTACACTGAAAATAAGCCTTACATCAGCAATGCAGGAAGCGGAATCTGGAATGTTTTAAAATATATTATTGGAATCTTCTTCGCATTTATGGCTGTAAGCAGCATTATAGGTGTATTTGTAGTCTTTGGTCTTTTCGGAATTGACTCCAACTTTCCCGGAGCTGATGAAATGAAATTTCTTCTTGATAACGATGGGCTTTACAATGTATTTTTAGCATTAATTATTGTTGGATCTTTAATTCCTGCCGTTCTTTTCAGCCTGCTAAGTATTAAGATTTTTTCACCAAAAACTAAGTTGAGAAATATCGGTTGGGTTTTAGGAGTTTTATTCTTGGCAGTAATATGTTTGGGAACATTCTTTGGAGTAAGCATGGCTAAAAAAGAAATGTTCCTGAAAGGTCATAAAGAAGATACAGAAGAAGTAGCAATCAATACACAATCAGACAGCATCTATGTTGATGTGAAGCAGGTAACGATTCCTCAGAACTTCCAAGCTTATGACGACGATCTTTATTCTGATAAAGTCTCTGTGTTCGAAAAAGACTGGGTTCATGTAGATGTAACAAGAAAAGCTGATATCAAAACTCCTTATTTAATTATTAAAAAAGAAGCGAAAGGATACAACCTTCCATTGAATGTAAACGTTCCTGTAGAAATTGTAAACAACAAAATAATTCTTCCGAACTACGTAAAATATCCTTACGAGCACAGATTCAGAGATTACAGCATCAATTATGAATTGGTAGTTCCGATAAAAACAGTGGTAATTCCTTCAAAACATGACAGAATCGATTTTGACGGAGACCTGAACGGTGACGGAATCAACGATGACGATCAGGATAAAGATGAAAACGGAAACATCACCATAGAAAAAAATAAAATTTCTGTAAATGGTTCTACTATTGAATATAACTCTGATGATAAAGACAGCCTGATCATCAACGGGAAAAAAGTTCCGAAAGCCAAGGCTGACCAGGTCATTGATTCCATGAAGTCTACCATCAAAAAAATGAACAAAAACGTAGACATCAAAATCAAAGACGGAAAAGACGAAATTTCCATACAAACTAAATAATTAACTTCAGAGAGTGCAGAAGGTGTGAATGGAGGGCAACCGTTTGAAATTCACACTCTTCTTCTCTCAGAGATTACAAAAAAATATCATTATTTAGTTCGCTATGTTAAAAAAATGTTATACATTCGTATAGTTAAAAAATAATTAGCCAAATCATTAAAAAACACCTTAACCATGGTACAAGTTGCATTAGAAATTGTTATGAAGATCGTAGATTTAATCAGCGGTTTGTTTTAAGAGCGATAATATTTCAATATATTTGTAAAGTATAACCAAATTGGTTATACTTTTTTGTTTTTAATCTAAAGCTATATGAAAAAACTGATAGGTAAACTGATGTTAAAGATGTTGGGCTGGAAAGTCGTGCTACAAGGCGATGCAAAAAGTCTGAACCGATGTATCCTTGTGGTGGCACCCCATACCCACAACATGGAATATCTGTTAGGAAATCTTGCCTACTGGTCTTTAGAAAAGCCTTTGAAAATTATCATTAAAGACGCCCACACCAAAGCATGGTACGGAAGTGTTGTAAAAGGGCTTGGAGGTATTGGTATCGACAGAAGCCAGAAAAACGACCTGGTGAATTTTGTTGCCAAGCAATTCGAAAAGGAAGACTTCAGTCTTGTTATTACTCCTGAAGGAACCCGAAGCTGGGTACCGAAGTGGAGAAAAGGATTCTATCATATGGCCCTGGCTGCAAAAGTTCCCATTGTGCTGGCTGCAGGTGATTTCAAAAGAAAAATTGTTTATCTGGGCTATACCATCCCCTACGAAAGAATTGCTTCAGTTCCGTTTTCTGAGATCATGGCGGAGATTCAAAATTACTATGTAAAATATGACATCATTCCGAAAATTCCGGCAAACTGGAATCCGAATATCATGGGCAGCGACAACGAAGAAGAAGTTAAAAGCTAACAAGATCAATTCGCTCAATCAATTATCATTTATAATTCATCATTTATCATTTATAGCATGAAAGGTCAGACCAAAGAAGAGCTCCTTGCGTTCTTAAACTCCTGGGGAAACGGGGTAACATTAGCCAAAACACTTGAAATACAATTCATAGACATTGACGTTGAAAATGAAACCCTGACCGCTACAATGCCAGTGCAACCAAAAGTACATCAGCCATTCGGGATCCTTCACGGAGGAGCAAGCTGCGTGCTGGCGGAAACGTTAGGTTCAAGCCTGTCTAATATGTTCATCGATGGCAGTAAATATTACGGAGTAGGAACCAATATCAATTCCAACCACCTTAAAAGTAAAAAAGACGGGATCGTAACAGCCACGGCACGGTTCATCAGAAAAGGAAAAACAATGCATGTTTCTGAAATCGAGATCAGGGATGAAAAAGGAGTACTTATCAACCATACAACGATGACGAACAATATTCTTCTGAGATAATCTGAATATCAATACAAAAAAAGACCCAATTTTCCGGGTCTTTTTTTATTTCAAAACTATAATATGAGAAATGTTTTGTTAAAAAACAGTCTTTAAATTTTGACATTTTTAAGACTAGTAATACCTTTGCTGAAAGGAAAATTACCGGAAATTTCCTGTTATATTTTTCGGTCGGTGATTTTCAAAAATCTATCCACAGCTCATGATTTATTTCAAACTTCCCTTCGATGAAACGGTATATTCAAATGATCAGAATGCAAACGAAGAATCCGTTCAGTTTCATTCTTTTGACCTCTTAAGGCAGATCGGTTTTGAAGGTGATATTATCAATGCTTCTGAAAAGTTTGAACAGGATATTATTACCAGTGAAAGCTTATTGAAAGACGAAAGCTTTTTTAATACAGAAACCAGGGAAGAATATATTGACAGTCTTCATCAGGTTATTGCTGTAATTAAAGATCATAAGCTTCCAAAACTTGTATATTCAAGAAGAAATATCTTCAGGGATTTTAATCAGATTGATTTTAAAGAAAGCTTTAAAAAACTTTGTGCATCTTATCCCAATGCATTCAGATATATTTTTAATGACGGACAAAATGCCTGGATGGGAGCTTTTTCAGAAATCCTGGGAAAATTCAACAAAACAACTCATGAATTTGAAACCATGAGCCTTGCAGGAACACTTCCGGTATCTGAAGAATGGACGGAAAAAGAAATTGAAGAACAAAAACCTGTAACGTCCTATATTCAGGATACCCTTAGGAACTATTCCGGAAATATAGAAATATCAGACACTTACGATCATATTTCGGGAAATATCAAACATTTACGGACAGATTTTAAAGCCCAAATTAATCATGAAGATCTGGACAGTCTCATTAATGACCTCCATCCTACCCCGGCAGTCTGCGGCATTCCAAAGGATTTTTGCAAAAGAAGTATTCAGGAACTTGAAAAATTTCCCCGTGAACTGTATTCCGGTTTTATTAAAGTAGAGACCGATGAAAATGTAATGTATTTCGTGAATTTAAGATGTGCAAGGCTTTACAAAGATTCTGTACATGTATTTGTTGGTGGCGGCATTACAGCCCAAAGCAGCCCGGAAAAAGAATGGAGGGAAACGGAACTGAAATCGGAAGCGATCCTGAAGAATCTGGTTGTTTTTTAAGGTAATGGTGGCTTCGAGAGCCTCAGCCACCTTCCATGAGAAAACAAAAAACCTCTTTCCAAAGAAAGAGGTGTGTTATATAGAATAATGTAATTCTGTATTATTTCTTAGCTCCAATCCTGCTCCATGTATCCAGTACAAAAAGCAAAATAAGGCCAATAACCGCTGAAGCAATTGAAAATACAAACTTCAGGTTATCTTCTGATAAAAGATCCGTCTGCCAGTCTAATGCATAAAGATTGATGGCAATGAAAACGATAAATACAACTAGAAATACTTTATAAAACTTCTGCATGATACTTAAAAATTAATATAGTTCTGCACCAACTGCGCAAAATTAGCGGTGAATAATTTGATTGAAATCGCTAAAAGGATAATCCCGAAAACCTTCTGAAGAATAGACAGGGTAGCCTCCCCCATTTTGTTTTCCAGCCACTTCGCCGATTTCAGCACCAAATATACGAAAATTGTGTTGAGAACAATTCCTAAAATAATATTAATATCGTGAAATTCAGCTCTGAGCGATAACGTTGTCGTTAAAGTTCCTGCTCCGGCAACCAGCGGAAATGCAATAGGAACGATGGATGCAGCCTTAGCTTCAGTCGTTTTATTGATCTCAATACCCAGAATCATTTCAAGGGCTATGATAAAAATCACAAAAGCACCGGCAATGGCAAATGAATTTACATCTACTCCTATCAGCTTTAGGATCTTATTTCCTACAAAAAGAAAAACAATCATGATCAGTCCGGCAGTAATAGACGCTTTTCCCGCTTCTATCTGTCCAAATTTCTGCTGAAGGCTTACGATGATAGGAACAGAGCCGATAATGTCAATTACGGCAAAAAGAACCATAAAGCAGGTAACAATCTCTTTAATAGAGAAATCATTAAGTATTTCCATCTCTTTGTAATTAAAAATTTCGCAAAAATATGAAAAAAAATTGATTATTTGCTAATCTGTGAATACAAATTAACAACTGCTTTTAAAAGATCTTCCATTCCTTCTGCAGATTTCAAAGGCGAGTATTTCTCCACCTGAATTCTTTGTAACAAATTCCTGTATTCTTCAGCAACAGCAGAACCTTTATAGCTTTCCAGGAAGAGTCTGAAATCCTGGGAAGAACTCTGAAAATACTGTTTTCTTACATCAGAATCCATTTCTTCCAGGGTATCAAAGAATTTCTGATAATCTTCATTATCTTTAAGATTTTCCAAATAGCTGAAATAATCATTAATATCCGTTTTCAGCGTTTCTCTGATCTCCTTTTCCGTTTCAGCCACTGAACCCAGCGGTTTAGGAGATGCAGTTTCCTTAACTAACGCTCGCTTTTTTTGCCATGTCTTAAATAACAGGTACATAATAAATAAACCAACAAGAATAGAAATATTGGTTAAAAGGATATTCCAGTGGAATTTGCTTTTTTCTTTTACTTTAAAGGTAGTTGTCTTCAGAACCGGGGTGTCAACCGTTTCAAGAAGCGTGTTGGTATATTCATTTACTTTTTCAACAGTAGTACGCGATTCCAGGATCTGGTCATGGGAAAAAGCATTCAGGTCAAGCGTTTTCTGCCCAAGATCTACATATTCGCGGCTGGCCGGATCGAAGAATGCAAATTTCTCAGTCTGAATCGAAATGGCACCTGCCTTTTTAGGAATAACAACATAATTGGCTAAAATCTCCCCTTTCATTCCTGTAGTCCCGGGAACGACTTTAGAAGTAATTTTAGGAGCAAACACATCATAATCGGGTGAGGAAATAATCTTAGGAAGATGCATATCCGGAAGATTGCCTTCCCCTGAAACTTTCACCACCACATTAATCGGTTTTTTAACCTCTATTTTCTCCTTCGATGCGTTGTATACACTCACATTGAAGTTCCCAACTGCATTCTTAAAGTAATCCGGCGATCCTTCAGGAAGCCTTTTTACATTAAGCTTTACTTTATTGGAAACAATTTTATTCTTATTGGAATATGTGCTTACCGACGCCGAGACGGACGGAACCTCAACATATCCTGCTTCATTAGGAAACACCATAAATACGGCCAGAATCTGCGAAGCCATATTTCCTGATCCTGAAGGGTCTATTTCCGATTTGCTGAAGCTGACAGGATGCACATTGATATTATTCTGACGGGGAAGATGAACATCCTTCACTTTTCTGAAGTTGTCCATATTTTTAGAATAAACCTTCAATACAGCTATTGTAGGCTGATCCTGATAAACTTCACGGTCTTCTATCTCCATATTAAGATAGACGTCATTGGAAACATTGCCGGCAAGAGATCTTTTATCGATAATGTCTTTGATATTCACATCAAAAGGCTCCGTCTTGTAAATTTTATTATTGACGGTTACCAGAACAGACCCTATTTTAATTTTACCTTTTTTCTTCGGCTCAAGAGCAATTCTTGAAATTTTCTGGGTAATCAGCGTATTGGTGGCTGGATCAATCAATGTATTGGTCATTGATCCGCTTCCTATAATATTGAATTTTGAAAGGTCGGGAAGCTGAAAACGGGTTTGTGGTTCAAGATCAATCCCGTTAAGCTCTAAAACAATGGTAAGGTTTACAATGTCCTTTCCGTTGTATTCCGATTTATCAGATTCCATAAAAAGATTAACCTGTCCGTAAGAAATTACGGAGGTTAAAAGGAATAATATGTAAATCAGTTTTTGCTGCATCACCAATCTTTTTCGTTGCTCTGCGGCACCGAATAAGAATTCTTATTTAAGATTTTTCTGGCGGTTTCTTTTTCTTTTTCGTTGACTTTATCTAATATCGCATTTTCCAGGTTCTTAGGCATTTTTCCTTCATTATCCTGGTTTTGCTTAGGAGTGTCTCCTTGTTCGCTTTTCCCTTCATTCTGCTGGCCGCTGCCCTGATTCTGCTTTTGATCTTTGTTGTCGCCTTTCTGATCATCATTTTTATTCTGATCATTTCCGCCACCGCCTTTTCCGGAATTATTCTGTTCGTTTTTCTGCTGCTGTTTTTCTTTTTCTTTCAGCTTGGCAATTTCATAGTTCTTTCGGGTTGCTTCATTATAAGGATTCTGTTTCAGAGCCTGCTTATAATAATCTGCTGCTTTTTCCGGCTGGTTCATCTGCATATACGCATTCCCCAGGTTATGAAGAGCAGCCGTCTTATCCGGCAATGTCTGCGAAAGCTTCTGGGCTTTGTCAAACTCTGCTTTAGCCTCTTCATATTTCTTGCTTTTATATAAAGCATTTCCCAGGTTATAATGAGCAGTAAAATCTTTTTCATTCACTTTTACGGCTTCCATATATTTGGAAGACGCTCCGTCGTAGTCTTTCCCGTTAAATTTCTGATTACCTTCATAAACTAAAGTTCTATAGTTTTCCTGCCCAGACACTAAGTTTGAGAATGAAAAAATAATAAGAAACGATAAAAAAATGATTTTAGTATTCATTACTTGCAAAATTATTCCTTTATATGTTAATAAACAGACTTCTATTTGTTAAAGTTCGGTTAAAGTACTTATTTAAAATCTTGATAAACAAAGTATAAAAACTAAATATTGAAATCTTTTTTCGGGTTCAAGATATAAATCAAAAAGAAAAAGAAAATAGAAACTATTAAAAAATACTGATAGTAGTGATTGGCATTCTGAGATTTTACCAGCGTCTGTGCAGAGGAAGATTTTCTGTTCATGGCATCAACAATTTTATCCGGAGCCTCATTGATGTTGTTCCCGTCTATATAATCTCCTCCTGTAGATTCCGCCATTTTTTTAAGGGCTTCCGTCTGTCTTTTGGAAATCACCGTTCCGCCGTCCATATCGGTTTTATAGCCCATCAGCTGACCGAAAACATATTCCGGGACCGGAGCGCCTTCATCCGTTCCTATTCCTACCGACGTTATGGATATTCCTTCTTTATTGGCCAGTCGTATTGCAGCATTATCATTACCTTCATTATCTTCTCCATCACTCAGCAGAACAACTTTTCTTGAGCCTTTGCTTACATTTTTAAATTTCTCTACAGCAGCCTGCATCCCTTTTAGGAAATCGGTTCCCTGAATTTTCATTGAGCTTGTTTCCACAGCACTTATGTAGGTTTCCGCAGAACCGTAATCTGTAGTAAGCGGCATAATGGAAACGGCTTCCCCTGCAAAAATGACAATTCCAATCTTATCATTCTTCAGTTTCTGCATTATGGCAGTCATTAGATTCTTGGCTTCCGAAAGACGGCTGGGATCAATATCTTCCGCATTCATTGAATTGGAAACGTCAAGCATAAAGATGACATTGTTAAGCTTTTGATTGGTTTTCACCTCCTCGGACCCATTCAACAGATCAATGATCGAAAATATCAGAAAAAGCGTTCCCAAAAGGTATAAAGCCGGAAAGAATTTTGTAAATCCGGATCTTTTTTCGAATAAACTGTCATGAAAGCGGCTGTCTGCAAAGATTTCCCTTCTTTTCTTTTTCCATCTCAAAAAACGGATCAGAAAGAAAGACAGCAACGGCAGAAGCAGCAGCAAAAATAAATACCAGTAATTTCCTAACGACCAACTCATCAGCTTAAAAATTTATATAATACCCATCGCAGCAGTGCATCAAAAAACAGCATTCCCAACGCGATCCAAAGGAAAATTTTAAAATATTCATCATAATTGTACAGCTTGGAAACCTTGATATCCGTTTTTTCCAACTGGTTGATCTCGTCATAAACCTCTTCCAGACTGCTGTTGGAAGTCGCTCTGAAATATTTTCCGCCTGTTGTCTGTGCTACTTCCCTCAATGTATTTTCATCAATCGTCACCGCTGTTTCGGTAAAAATCAGTTCGCCGAAAATATCCTGAGAAGTGGGCATCAGAGCAAAGCCATTGGTTCCTATTCCGATGGTATATACTTTTATATTATTATTCTTGGCAAGTTCTGCAGCCAGCTGTGGAGGTATTGCATTCTGTATATTGCTCACTCCGTCCGTCATTAAAATCACCACCTTGCTTTTAGCTTTACTTTTAATAAGATGGTTCACCGCAACGGAAAGTCCCTCTCCAATAGCTGTTCCCGGCTCAAGGCCTGCGGAATTAAGATTTTTGATTTCATCTATAACGACCTGATGATCCGAAGTCACCGGGACTTTCGTAAAGGCTTCTGCCGCATAGGCTACCACTCCTATCCTGTCGTTCGGGCGTTTTTGTACAAATTTTACAGCAATATCTTTTAATGCGGTAATACGGTCCGGATTGAGATCTTTGGCAAGCATACTCAGGGAAACGTCTATAGAAAGCATAATATCAACTCCTTTGGTATCGTCCCTGTCCTGGGAAACCGTAAATGTTCTCGGTCTGGCCATTGCAATAATCAGTGCAGAGAGAATAATATATTTTGAAATCTTAAGCAGAGCAAGTACAGCACGGATTCCTCCACTGTCATCCATATTCTTGACAGTAGGAACTTTAATGCCTTTCTTCCGCTTTCCTCCCGCATCTTTTATGAAAAGAGGAATGAACAGCAGGAAAAGCAGCAGGAACCACGGACTGTAAAATTCAAAATCAAACATCCTTTCTTAAGTTTTCAAATTCTAAATCTTTTGATGATCTCTTCACAAAATCGCGGATATCAGCAAAATCTTTCTCCATCGTGGTCTGATCAGGGAAGGTTTTGGCAAATTTTACCAGATCTCCTCTCAAAAAGACATCTTCCACTATCCTTTCGTTTTCCTGGGAAATGGTATTGTTCTTTTTCAGGACGTCGATAAGATCGTCTGTAAGAAGAACGTCTGCAGGAAGCTGATACTGTCTGGCAATGAATTTTCTTGATATATCTATTAATTCAACATAGAAAGAACGGAAATCACCACCTTCTATATATTTTTTCTTTTTCAGGGAATCCAACTCTTTTAAAGTCTGGTTAGTGGCAACTGCAGGTGAACTTTTTGACTTTCTGCCCCATTTGACAAACATAATGATTGCTATAATCAAGGCAATAACCGCTAAAGCTGCAAGAATATAAAATTTGTAGAGCTCCCAATAGTCTTTTGTTTCAAGCTTCACCTCCTTATTATTCATGATATCATTAATCTGATCTCCCTTTTGGGCAGTATTCACAACATCAATTTCGTAAGGAATGGTTTTTAAGATCTTACCTCCAACATTAAATTCCAGCTCGGGAATGGTAAATTTTCCCTCTTCATACACTGAAAATTCAATTTTTCTTTCGTAAGAATTCTGGTTTTGTCCGATGCTGTCTTTAATTTCTTCAAAATGGAAGGGAAGCAGCTCGTTTTTTGGAGCTGAAACAACCTGCAACTCATGTACATTATCTATTTTAATGACTAAACGGTTGACTTCACCTAAAGCAAGGGTCTTCTTCTCCAAATTGGAAGACAGTATCTGTGAAAAAGCGTTTCCACAGATTAAAAAAGAAAGTATTAAAAGTATTTTTTTCAATTTCAACTGATTGTAATTGCGGCCGGAGCCTTCATTTATTTAAAATTTACTTCTTCTGAAAATAATTATACAGCAGTTTTGAATAATCAGCCCCTGTGTTGATATTCATAAAACTGGCCGAGCTGGTGGCAAAATCTTCTTCCAGAGCCCGGACTTTCTGCTTTTGAGCTTCGGCAAATGTATATCTCCATCTTGCACTGGAAGTATTGGCCCAGACTTCTTTTCCTGTTTCGGCATCATACAAAAGAGCATAGCCTACATCGGGGATTTCATTATCTTTTTCATCATAAATCCTCAATCCTAAAAGCTGGTGTTTTTTTGAAGCCACACGGAGCATTTTGGAATCATATTCATCTTCAAAATCCGAGAACAGAAACACCAGAGATTTTCTTTTGAATATCCCCATCATATACTCCATTGCCTTATCGATCTTTGATACAGCCGGAACATAATCTGCTGTCAGAATATTACTGATGATGGAAAGAATATGTTTTCTGCCTTTCTGAGGCGGGATTACTTTATATACTTTATCTGCAAACAGGATCAGGCCTACTTTATCATTATTTCCGGCGGCGGAAAATCCAAGACTGGCCGCAATTTCTGCCACATATTCCCTTTTCAGCTGACCTCTGGTTCCATAATCCATGGAAGCAGAAATATCTACCAGGAGCATCATCGTAAGCTCCCTCTCCTCTTCCATTACCTTTACGAACGGTTCGCGAAAACGGGCTGTTTTGTTCCAGTCGATTCTGCGGATTTCATCTCCGAACTGGTATGGACGGACTTCCGAGAACGTCATCCCCTGTCCTTTAAAAGCACTGTGATACTGTCCCATAAGTGAAGCTTCCGTCTTCTTTCTGGTACGGATTTCTATCTGCTTTACTTTTTTTACAATATCTTTTATTTCCATAATGTGTTGCGGAATTCGGTTACGAGATTCGGTTTGCGGGATTCGGGGTAATGTCTACTCCTCCATCTTCCATCCTCTAACTTCTAATCTCTCAATTCAATCGAAACATTCAGCCATTCATTATCGAATTTCGGGCTGTATTTCTTATAAAAATTAATGGCGGGTTCGTTCCAGTTCAATACCTGAAAAACCATTCCGCTGTATTGGTTTGCTTTTCCATATTCCAAAGTGGCATCAAACAGAAGTTTTCCAATTTGTTTTCCTCTCATTCTTTCAGTCACTACAAGATCTTCAAGATACAATCTTCTTCCTTTCCAGGTTGAAAATCTGTCATAATATAGAGAAATCCCCACAATTTCATTATTAAGTTCAGCAACAAAAGCTCCCCAAACCGGAGATTTTCCGAATCCATCTTCTGTGAATTCATCCAAGGTTATAGTCACCTCATGAAGTGCCTTTTCATATTCTGCAAGTTCACGAATGAGCTCCAGCATCGGAGCGCAGTCTTCCTGAGCGGCTTTTCGGATAATCACTTCACTCATTATGGTGCCTGTATTTTTGCCAAAATCCTGTTGATAATTTCTTCTGAAGAAATCTCTTCCGCTTCCGCTTCGAAGGTAAGACCAATTCTGTGTCTTAATACATCCTGAGCCAGTGCTTTTACATCCTCAGGAATAACGAAAGCTCTTCCTTTCAGGAATGCATAAGTTCTGGACGCAATGGCAAGGTTAATGGATGCTCTTGGAGAAGCCCCGAAACCAATATAATTTTTAAGTTCAGAAAGTCCGTAATTTTCAGGATAGCGGGTTGCAAAAACCATATCAAGAATATATTTTTCGATCTTTTCATCCAGGTAAATCTGGTTGATCAGTTCTTTGGCATCTACAATATCCTGCAGGGATATTACCGGTTTAATGACAGGCTGATGAGAAGTAGAAACCATTCTCATCACCGTTCTCTCGTCTTCAAAATTAGGATAGTCTATCTTACATTTCAACATGAAACGGTCGCTCTGTGCTTCCGGTAACAGATAGGTTCCTTCCTGATCGATCGGGTTTTGAGTGGCAAGTACCAAAAACGGTTTTGGAAGTTTCATAGTTTCATCACCAATGGTTACCTGCTTTTCCTGCATCACTTCCAGCAGTGCCGACTGTACTTTTGCCGGCGCACGGTTGATCTCATCTGCCAGCACAAAGTTGGCAAAAACAGGACCTCTTTTTATTGAAAAATCGTTGTCTTTGATATTGAAGATCATCGTTCCCACGACATCTGCAGGCAGCAGATCGGGCGTGAACTGTATCCTGGAGAATTCACCGTGAACAGCTTCTGCCAGGGTTTTGATCGCTAAAGTTTTTGCCAGTCCCGGTACACCTTCCAAAAGGACGTGCCCGTTCCCTAAAAGACCTACCAAAAGGCGGTCTATCATATATTCCTGGCCAATAATCACTTTATTGATTTCCTGTCTGAGAAGGGAAAATAAGTAATTCTTTTCTTTTACTTTTTCCGTCAACTGGCGGATATCTTCAGCTTGATATGTATCTGACATAGCTTTAATTAAAAATAGGTGGTAAATTTCTGATAAATACTGGCATTAATCAACATAATGAATGCCATATTAGAGTTAAAGTTTGTTAAATATTCCTCTATTAATAATGTATCCAAATAACAGGCAGGAATTTGTGGTACTGATTTCTTTTTAAAACAGTCTGCTTCTCTGAAAACATATTGATTTAATGACAACTCATGTTATCATTGAAAGTATGGCAATAAGGGTCTAAAACTAAAGTTTGGTAATGCTGATGGTAAAAACATTTTCCGGCATATCGACCGTTTCTTCATAGGCTCCGACATTGATAAAATATTCAGTTCCTGCAGTTGTTGTAAAGGTATAGGTTTCTGCAGCTCCGCCTCCGCCGTTGTCTACTGCATTTACACATGCCAGATTGCCACATGCTCCGCTGTAGATATCCATCTGAGGATCATAAGTACTGCCTGAAGGCATGGTTATTTTAACGGTAAACTGGCCACCGTCCCCGGTAAATTTAAACCAGGTTCCATCATTCATTGCATCAGGACATGTGGTTATAAATCCGCCATTATTAGTGGCAGACACCGCATCAGTCTGGGTGTAGGTGTAAGGAAATGCTAACGCTGCAAAAGCACCGGAGCACGCATCGTTTAGAGGTACAGGAGGAACTGTACTAAAAACAACATCTGTACAGCCGGAAGATTCAAGATTTCCTGTAACGGAAGTGACTTTCAGATAATAATTGGTATTGGGATTAAGAGGTACTGACGGCGAGAAATCAGTAGCATTCACGGTCTGTTGGTTAATCACATCAGTTCCTCCCGCGCTTGTTCCCAGTGAAACTTTATAAGAATCTGCTCCGGAAACAGGAAGCCATTTAAAATTCGGAGTTAAAGATATAAATTGGGCATTATTAACCGGAAAATTGATGAAAGGACATGCAGGAGTAGGCTTAGGCATTAATCCTGAAATAGTCACTGAAGATTTGTAATCCGCCCTAATCCCTCCGGGAGGAGATGCCGGGTCAACAATTGCACGGTCTCCTTTATAATAAAGGGTGGAATTCGGAACATGGGGATATACATGAAAAGCTTCATCAAAATTATTAATATCGATACTCTGAGCATTTTCTTTTGCCGCAATGACCAGATTATCCGTGTTATTATAAGTAAATGGGGTTGTCAATGTAATTTCAACCTTATTATTGGTCTTGGTTACTGTACCGACAAACACCTGAGTAAGCTGTGAAGCAGGAATCCAGTCTGTTCCGGATACAAAGGCTGTTTTTGAGGTATGTCCCATGTAAACTGTCCAGTCCGATGAGTCATTAATAGTAGTCGAAGCATCTACATAAAATGTAAGGCCCGTGATATTTCCTGCAGCTGTAGCATTCAATTCCTGTTTAGGATAAATCTGCTGGACATAAGAATACGAAAAAAAACTACTTACAGGTGCCGTTCCGACAGCTGGGCTTCCTATGTTTAAATTGATCTGGGCTTTAAACACTGATATTATTGACAACAAAGATAAAAGTAGAATTTTTTTCATTATTAATAATTTAAATTGAACGCTGCGCTAATTTAATGATTAAATTTTAATTTTATCATTAAATTGTGAATTTTAATCAACACATAACAACACCTTATACTAATATTTAATATATTTGTAATAAACACCATAATATGTATCAAAAACTACTTTTTCTGAGTATCCTTTTTGCAGGTCTTATGAAATCACAGACGACCAACAGGATGAATTTGATTTCAGATGCAGTTTATTACGACGGGTATGCGGCCACGGTATCGGATCCGGTACCTGCAGGACTTACCAGACTTTCAAATACCAGATACACAAGAAAGCTTACTGACGCTGAACTCAACTCTTTTAAAGCTAAAATAGCCATGAGAGTGACTATAGGTGCTCTGTGTGATAATTACGACCGTCTGGGAAGTGTTTATTTAACTATGGTACCCAAAAATCAGCCTACTTATACTATTGATGATGCCAATGTGAAAAGAATTGAAGTCGGCAGATACATTACTCCGTTCATGAGTAAGAACCGTACTCCTACAGAAGTTCCTTATACTTATAATTTAAGTAATCTGTACAGCATATTTCATGATACTACATTACGCACTGCCTATGATATGTATATGGAACTGGATGTTTTTGGTGTCCCTTATGCAGCTCAGACTCAGGTGGCCGGATGCGCCGGTAGAATTGATGTTTTTTCGGGGTCTCTTACTTTCTTTTCCACAGATACAGGGGCTACTCCTGCAGATTACAATTCGGTGGTTCCTATATTAAGTTACAACAGGTTAAATAATTATAACAGCACTGATGTTCCCGGTGAAACTGTCAGAATTGTCAGTTTCAATCTTCCCAATACTGTCACCAACGCTAATTTTTTCGTCATCTCTACTCCTCATGGAGCCAACAGTGGCGGTGAAGAATATGTTAGAAGGCAGAACTACACTTATATAGATGATGTACAAATGCTTACCTATACTCCCGGAGGAATTTCCTGCGAACCGTTCAGGGTTTACAATACACAAGGCAATGGAATTTATGGAGCAACTCCAAAATCCCTTACAGAATGGACTTCATGGAATAATTGGTGTCCGGGCAATTCAGTTCCTATCAGGGGATTTACAATGCCTAGTATCGCGGCCGGAAATCACACACTGAAACATACAATACCTACCGCCGTTTTTAATCAGCAGCAAGGTGATGTGTATTTATCGGTTTATATGCAGGGGAAAAGCAATGCTGCTCTGGATGTAAAAGATATTAAAACCGTAGATGTGAGTATATATCCCAATCCTGCTTCTGATTTTGTCAATATCAGATCCAAAACAGATGTAGCCTCAATCAGTCTTTTCAGTATAGATGGAAAAAAACTGGCTAAAACTCATGGAGAAAACAGGATTGATATTTCAGCTTACAGTACAGGAGTTTATTTTCTGAATATTGTGCTGAAGGATGGGATAACGTTTAAGCATAAGATCATTAAAAAATAAAAATGGTGGCTTCGGGAGCCTCAGCCACCATTTTATTAATCTTCTTTTACCACCCCGTCAAAAACTCTTTGAATTTTTGCCACCCCTCCGGAGGAGGGGAACTTGATCCTACAGGGTTTTGTCGTATTTTACTACTGAAATAATTGGCGATCAGGTGGTAATTCTTAAAAATACATTCTTAAATACTAATTTATTCAAAGTTATATTCAGGCCGTATTAATCTGAAAACAATAAAGAATTCCTTTGATATTTTCAGGGGAGTTTTTTTTAATTTACAAAAAAACGGTCATCATTAACATTTTTTTTCATGGTTTAAGAACATTTAATTCAATCCTTTCTTCAAAAAATTGTCACTTCCAGTTTATTAAACTATTTTTGGTGATTAAAATTTTTGCAAAATGAATTATCATTTTCAAGCACACAGACAAGTGAGAAAGAACCTTTTAAGTATTCTGCAGAACACTTCCCACGAAGATCTTCTGCTGATTCCTGACGGTTTCAACAACAATATATACTGGAATATTGCCCATACGGTTGCTACCCAGCAGCTTCTGCATTATTATCTGAGCGGAAATCCTTTCAGAATTGATAAATATTGGATTGAGACCTACAAAAAAGGCACTCTTCCCAACCTGAATGTACAGAAATCTGAAGTGGAAGACCTTGAGTTTTTACTTACTGAAACTTCAAAGATTTTGATGAAGGATTATGACAGCGATTTCTTTTCAGACTACACCCCTTACACCACAAGTTTCGGTATGGACCTGAAAAGCATCCAGGATGCCATTATCTTCAATAATATGCATGAAAGCCTTCATTATGGCTACATTATGGCACAAAAAAGAGCAATACTCGGAGAGAAGGGGAGATAATTAAGGTTTAAAGTTTAAGTGTTTAAGGTTTAAGGTTTAAAGTTATGGGGACAATAAGGAAATTTGAGGATTTAGAAATCTGGCAGTTGTCCCGTGAACTTTGTAAAGAAATTTATAATATTATTCAAGGGACTGCTCTTAAAAATAATTTTAAACTTTGCAGTCAGATCGACAGTTCATCAGGTTCAATTATAGATAATATTGCTGAAGGATTTGAAAGAAATGGTACCAGAGAATTTATTCAATTTCTTTCTATTGCTAAAGCTTCCTGCGGTGAAACAAGATCACAGCTATACCGTGTTTTTGACAGAAACTTTATAAGTCAGGAATTATTTGAAACTTTACTTGAACGAACGGAAACTTTAAGCAAAAAGATTAGCTCTTTTATAAAATATTTAAAAATAACAGATTTAAAAGGAACAAAGTACAAACCTTGAAATTCAGTATAATCTCTGGACTTTAAACATTTGAACATTGAACCTTAAACATACAAACATAGACATTTCAATGAAAGACGATTTTATTTTCGGGCTGCGTCCCGTAATTGAAGCTATAGAAGCAGGAAAAACGATTGACAAGATCTTTGTGCAGAATGCACTGCAAGGTCCTATTTATGCTGAGCTGAAAACAATTTTAGCTAAAAATAAAATCCGTCCCAACTATGTTCCCATTGAAAAGCTGAACCGTTTTACAAGAAAAAACCACCAGGGAGTGGTTGCTTTTATTTCAGATGTTCCGTTTCACAGAGTGGAAGATATTGTTCCGCAATTATTTGAAGAAGGGAAAACACCTTTCCTGTTGATTCTGGACAGGCTTACAGACGTGAGAAACTTTGGAGCAATCTGCAGAACGGCAGAATGTGTAGGCGTAGATGCCATTATTCTTCCTGAAAAAGGCGCGGCGCCTATCAATTCAGATGCAATCAAAACATCTGCCGGAGCTTTATATAATATTAAGATTTGTAAAGAACCGAATTTAGCCCATGCAGTAGATTTCCTTCAGCAAAGCGGTATTTCGGTATTTGCAGCTACTGAGAAGGCCCAAAAGCTGATCTATGACGTAAATTTCACAGAACCCTGCGCTATTGTAATGGGAAATGAGGAAACCGGAATTTCTAAGGAAGTAATGCATCATTCGGACGAAAAAATAAAGCTTCCTATTGAAGGGAAAACACAGTCACTCAACGTTTCTGTAGCATGTGGAGCCATCCTTTATGAAGCGGTAAGACAGAAAATGGTAGCAGCTCCAAATCTTTAATCAGTCAGAACAGAAGTATTTTTATGATGTTTTATGGTATCGTTATTGATGCAAAGAACAGAATCAGTAAAATTTAATTTAAAAAAAATCGAATGAAAAACGTAGCAGCAGCAATGCTTATCTCATCTATAGCCCTTATATCTTGTAAAAAAGAAACGGCAACCATCACTAAAGTAGATCCTAAAACAGGAAAGACAGTTACTGTAGAAGTGCCTGCCGATTCCGTTGCTAAAGTGGCGGAAAACCCTGCCATTAAAGATTCTGCAGGAGTTTTCACACAGACATTCAAACTGGAAAAAGGCAAGACCTACCCTCTTACCACTTACCAGAGAGATGTAAAAACAATGGAAGATCCTCAAGGAAAAACAATCACCGCTACCAGTGAATCTACAGATGAAATGAATTTCGTAGTGAATGATATCAAAGGGAATGTGTATGACATGACACTTAATCTTGTAGGTAAAAGAAATTCCCAAAGTGCTCAGGGGAAAACAGTAATCGTGGATACTAAGCTGCCGATCCCAAAGGAAGATGACCTGAAAATGATCTGGAACATCAATAAAGCACTTACAGGAAACAAGCTTAACATGAAAATGGACACTAAAGGAAATGTGATCTCCATTACAGGTTTTGATGCTGTTTATAATAAGGTGAATACTGCTGTAGGAACTCTTATCAAAGATGCCAACCAGAAAGCCAGCGTTGTGGCAAGCCTTAAGGAAACTTTCAATGAAAAAGTGCTGAAAGACCAGCTGAATAAAAATTTAACGATTATTCCTAAAAAAGGAGTGAAAATCGGTGAAAAATGGAGTACTTCTGAAAATGCCGACCCAAGCGGAAGCGTTAAGGTAAATTCAAACTATGTATTGAAAAGCGTAGGAAACGGTACTGCGGAAATCTCTGTAACCGGAGGAATTCCTAAAAAAACGGAAAAGAAAACGCAGGGACCTATTACCCATAGCCTTAGCAGCGAACTCTCCCAGAACGGAACCATTAAGTTTGACCAAAGTACAGGATGGATTGCCAACCAGAATATTGATGTAAAAACAACACAGATTGAGACTATTTCAGATGGAAAACAGTCACAGTCTATGAAAAGTACATCCAAATCTTCTGTAATGGTAAACCCTTCAGCAAAATAATTGAAGTAAAAAGTTTTTGAGTTAGAGAGCTGAAGAGTTTGAGGCTTATCTGTTTAATTGCCAACCGAAAACCGGCATCCAGCAACAGACAACCATAAACCGGAAACTTTGAATTTAAATCAGAAATTATGAAGTACATTCTTGAGTTAGTACTTACAGCCATTATTATTTTCTTTGTGTGGAATATTCTGAAAAGGATTTTCTTTAAAACCTTTTATAGCTATAGATTCGATAACCATAAAAATAATAACAGCCAACAGGACATACACAACTCGAATAAGAATAAACAAACCCTCAACTGGGACGCAGAAACAGTTGACTATGAAGAGGTAAAAGAAACCAAGGACAAAAGGTAAAAATTCCAAGAAATTAAAGATAATAACCAGCATGGCTAAAAATAAAAACTTAATTTATATTGCAATTTCATTAGTTGTATTTATAGTTTTAGCATTTTTATACTCCACCCCTGTTTTTTCAGGGAAACAGCTTTTTCAGCATGATATCGTACAGTACAGAGGAGGCGCAAAAGAGCTTCTTGACTACAGAGCCGATACCGGAAACGAAACCTACTGGAGTGACTCCATGTTTGGCGGAATGCCGACTTATCAGATGGGAAGCCAGTTCAAAGGTGATATCATCAAAAAGATAGACAGCAACCTGAACTTCCTGCCAAGGCCGGTTAATTATCTTTTCCTTCTTTTTGCAGGATTCTTCTTCCTTGGAATGGTAGCCGTCAGAAACTGGAAATACGCTCTATTGGGCGCCACTTTCTTCGGATTATCCACCTATTTTTATATCATTATTGCGGCCGGCCACAATGGTAAAGTGAATACCATCGAGTATTTCGCTCCGCTGCTTGCCGGAATTCTATTGGTTTACATCAGGAAAAACTACATCTGGGGATTCATTACCACTACCCTGTTTATGGGGCTTCAGATTGCGGCTAACCACCCGCAGATGACCTATTACCTGTTTCTGGCATTAGGATTTTTATTCCTTTCTGAGCTGATAAGAGCCATCCAGAAAAAGACTCCGATGAAGCATTTCCTTATTTCATCCGCAATCATTGCAGCTTCATGTGCAATCGGTGTCGGGATGAACTCCCAAAGGATCATGGCCAATTCTGAGTATATTAAAGAAACCGTACGTGGAAAGCAGATTTTAACCAATGACAGTCATACTTCAGGACAATCAGGATTGGATAAAACCAGCATCCTGATGTGGAGCTACGGAAAACTGGAAACACTCAATCTTTTCATTCCAAGGTTGATGGGTGGCGGAAGCCAGGAACCGGAAGCTAAGGAAATGATGAACAGGGTTCAGGAACTTATCCAGGAAAATGTGGGCTCACAGGCTGAAATGGACCGGATTTCCAAAGGGTTCAACGGGGTTACCTATTGGGGAGACCAGCCCGGAACTTCGGGTCCTGCCTACCAGGGAGCTGTTGTATGTTTCCTTGCTTTATTAGGTTTTTTCTTTGCCTGGAAAAAATACCGTTACTGGATCTTAGGAGCATCTATTTTAACTGTTTTGCTCGCATGGGGAAGCAACTTTATGCCGCTGTCTGATTTCTTTATCGACTACGTTCCTTTTTACAGCAAATTCAGGGCACCTTCTTCCATATTGGTTGTGGTGGAACTATTGTTACCTTTAATTGCCATTATCGGCATCTACAGGTTCTTTACAGACGAAAAATTAACCGAGGAATACAAAAAGAAAATCCTTCTGTATGTAAGCGGAGGAACTTTAGGACTGTTATTGATTCTCCTGATTTTCGGAAAATCACTGCTCGGTTTTTATACGGAAAGCGAAAAAACCTATTTCCCGCCTTTCCTGCTGGATTACCTCACCGATGAAAGATTCAAGCTATTCAGAATTGATGCTATCAAAGCTCTGATTTACGTCGCTATAACGGCAGCTGTTCTTTTTATGACTATGAAAAAGAAGCTGAGCCAGAATATTGCCCTCATCATCATTGGAGCAGTAAGCTTATTTGATCTCTGGACGGTCAACAAGCGTTATCTGAATGATTCCAACTATGTAGACAAAGTTTTTGCTGAAAACCCGTTCCAGACAGAAAGTTCAGATCTTCTGGCGGAAAAGGTTCAGGGAAATCCGAATTTAGAATCTATTTTAGCCAATGTCAACGTTAATAAAACACTTGAGACTATTGCTGAAAGAGACAAGACCCACTACAGGATTTTTAATAATATTTTAGGAACATTCAGCGAAACGAATACGTCTTATTTCAAATCTTCGATCGGAGGTTACCATGCCGTAAAACTGAGAAGATATGATGACGTGATCAATGAATATTTCCAGATCATGGATTCTGTAAAAGTACCGAATGTCCTTAATCTCCTTAACGCAAAATACTGGGTAATGGGCGGACCGGAACAGCCTCAGGCAATGCCGAATCCTAAAGCCAACGGAAATGCATGGTTTGTAAGTGACCTGAAATTCGTCAATACACCGGACGAAGAAATAAAATCTATCGGAGTGATCGACAGTAAGAAAACAGCTGTCATCGCCTCAGCAGACAAATCATATTTCAACAGCAAACCTGTACAGGCGGATTCTTCAGCATTTATCAACCTGACGAAATACCAGCCAAACGAACTGGAATTTAAATCCCAGTCAAAAACACCACAGCTTGCTGTATTTTCTGAAATCTACTATCCTCACGGTTGGAAAATGTTTGTAGACGAAAAAGAAGTTCCTTACATCAAAGCAGATTATCTGCTTCGTGCCGTACACGTTCCTGCAGGAAACCATAACATCAGAATGGTCTTCGAACCTGAAGTGATTGAAAAAGGGAAATGGCTGTCGCTTTTATGCTTCGGATTATTTATTGCACTGAGTGCATTCGGGATCTTCTGGATGAATAAAAATAAGAAAAAGATAACTAGCTGAAGAAAAAGTTTAAACAAAACACTTAATACTCTTAATCCTTAATTCAAGCCTTAATGGTTAAATTTTTAAAACATTAAGAAATATTAAGCTGTTAAGACTATTAAGACTTGGATTCAAATCTTCAATTAATGGAACAAAAAAAAATACTGATTATCACCTATTACTGGCCTCCTGCGGGAGGTCCTGGTGTTCAGAGATGGCTGAAGTTTGCCAAATATCTGCCGGAATTTGGCTGGGATCCCGTGATCTACACCCCGGAAAATCCAAGTTATCCCTTGCTTGATGAAAGCCTTCTGAAAGATGTTCCCCCAAATATAGAGATCGTCAAGACCAGAATCTGGGAGCCTTACCAGCTGGCAGAAAAGCTTAATAAAAGCAACAAAAAATTCAAAGCCGGACAGTTTGATGTAGGCAAAAACCAAAGCTGGAAATCTAAGCTTTCAATCTGGGTGCGTGGAAATTTCTTTATTCCGGATGCCAGGGTATTTTGGGTAAAGCCATCTATCAAATTTTTAGAACAGTATTTAAAAGAAAACAAAATAGATGTGGTGGTAACTTCCGGGCCACCCCACTCTCTTCATATGATTGGTCTTGGACTGAAAGAAAAATTTCCAAATCTGAAATGGATTGCTGATTTCCGTGATCCATGGACTGAAATTTCCTATTATAAACATTTAAAACTCACTAAAAGTTCGGATAGAAAACACCGTCAGCTTGAAAGTGCCGTTTTTAAAAATGCTAACATTACATTGGCTACCAGTTATACGGATGCGGATAATTTCAGGAAAGCAGGAGCCAATGCGGTCTGTATTACGAACGGATTTGATGAAAGTGACGCTTCAGCCCCGCACAGTATGGCAGAGGATAAGAATAAGAGTTTTACTTTAAGTTATATCGGGGTTCTTGAACAGTTAAGAAATCCTGAAAACCTTTGGAAGGTATTGGATGAGCTGATCAGGGAAAATAAAGAGTTTGCAGATGCTTTTACACTGAAGTTTGCAGGAAGAGTGGATGATAAAATTCTTCAGTCCATTGAAAGTTCAGCTTTAAAAGAGCACATTTTGAATCTGGGCTATATTCCCCATGATAAAGCAGTGGAAGAAATGACCAACTCCAGTCTTCTACTGATTACCAATTTTCCCAATGAATCTTCTAAAGGAATCATTCCCGGAAAAATATTTGAATACCTCGCCACCGGAAAGCAGATTATCTCTTTTGGACCGGACGAAGCTGATGTTTCGAGGATACTTTCGGAAACAGGAGCAGGAAAGCATTTCAGCTACGAAAACTCTCAAACAGTCAAAGAATTTATCCTTAGTAAATTTGAGTTATGGAAACATGGAAACCTTCTTGAAAACACTCAGAATATTGAACAGTTCTCAAGAAAAAATTTAACTGAAAAGCTTTCTGAAATTTTATAGTCAGATAAAAACCTGTAATTGCGGGTTATGCTAAAGAATTAAATAGACAATATTATAACAATATTATAGATGCTTCGACTCCGCTCAGCATGACAATTCATAACCTTACAGTTACAATTAGCAATGTCATGCTGAGCGGAGTCGAAGCATCATTCTTTAAATATATTATCGCATATCTTAAATCGTCCACTGATCATTCACAACTGCCACCAGATATTGTTTTCCCTGGAACTCCTCAAATATAAAACGCAGCGTCTTCCAATCCATTTTTCCATTTTCCTCGGTGCCTTTTATAAAATTTTCCGTGAAGTCTTTACCTGGGTATATTTCTTTTAAATTATTCAATGAATTTCCTTTACCCTGAAATGTATTTAATGAATAATGAGCCGTCGTAAAATCTTTGGAAAATACCCATTTGGACAGGTAGTCATTGATGGTTGCCTTGTACGGGTCTCCTGAACCGTCTTGTGCGCCCCAGCTGAATACAGTTTTGGTAGGCTGGTACTTCTCAAAATCTCCTTTCGTGAAATGATGATTTTCCTTAGGATCCACAAAGCCATACATGGAGAAAGTAATTCCTTTTTCCGGATGAATAAATGATGCAAAAGTTTTATAGTCTTTAGTTTTCAAAGCCTGCAGGATTTGGTCGTTAGCAGCTTTCACTGCTACCTCATCCGTTTTTTTCTTTTGAGCGGCTTCCTCAATATTTTTTTCTTTAGCCTGCGCCATAGAATCGATCACATTCGGAACCGGTTTTTCAGGATTTTTTTTACAAGCTGTTACTAAAGTCATTGCTAAAATTGGAATAATCAGTTTTTTCATCTTTCAATTTTTAACTTTAAAAAGCACCAAAACTGATGCCACACCATACTTTTAATAGATAAGTTCTGTTGCTAATTTTTCAACTAATCTTACCGTTTTCAGTACATTTGTCTTATGGAAATTTTAGATATCCTCATCATCGGAGGCGGACCCATCGGTCTCAACTGTGCTCTTGAAGCCCAGAAAAATAACCTGACTTATCTGATTATAGAAAAAGGAACCATCGTCAATTCCTTATATCATTATCCTTTATATATGCGTTTTTTCTCATCGGCAGAAAAACTGGAAATAGATGGTATCCCTTTCATCTCAACAGCTCCCAAACCCGGACGGCAGGAAGCACTTGAATATTATCAGGGAATTACCCGACAAAAAGAACTGAATATCAATCTGTATGAAAAGGTTCTGAAAGTTTCCAAAACAGGTAACATCTTCGACATTGAAACCTCAAAAGCAGTCTATAAAGCAAAAAATGTAATTATCTCCACAGGATTCTATGATATTCCAAACCTGATGAATATTACAGGAGAAGATCTTCCAAAAGTAAAACATTATTATACAGAACCTTATCCGTATGCCAAGCAGAAAGTAGTTGTGGTAGGATCAAGCAATTCTGCGGTGGATGCTGCCCTTGAAACCTACCGGAAAGGCGCTGATGTAACGATGATCATCCGCCACTCAGGAATTTCAGACAATGTGAAATACTGGGTAAAACCGGATATTGAAAACAGGATTGCAGAAGGAAGTATTAAAGCTTATTTTAATTCAGAAATGATGGAAATTACTGAAAAGACAGTCGTTTTCAAAGATGGAAACAGGGAAGTCAGGGAAGTTGAGAATGATTTTGTACTCGCACTGACAGGCTATCTTCCCGATTTCGAATTTTTAAGAAATTCAGGAATAGAGCTGCAGGGTGACTGTCTGAATCCGTTGTATCATCCTGAAACCATGGAGACCAATGTTCCGGATTTGTATCTGGCCGGCGTGGTCTGCGGAGGAAAAGACACCCACCTTTGGTTTATAGAAAACTCACGGGTTCATGCGCAGATGATTGTGGGCAATATTCTGTCCAAGTTCACTTCTGAGAATTAATCAGGATCTGCTAAAATTCGAAATTTGTCCCTAACATAAAGTTTCTTTTTGCAGCTGGATTATAAAACCGGTTTCCAAAAGCATTGATATCAAACCCTGCAACATAGTCTGTATTGTAAAGGTTCTGGATCTGAAGATGTACATTCAATTGGGTACGGTCAATCTGTATCGGGAATCCCAACCGGATATTTCCTACCAGGCTTGATGCCGACCATACAGAGTTGGCATCATTCAGAGGTATTTTTGACGTGTAATAATGAGAATAATCTATACTAAGTTTTTTAAAAAACACAACATTAAATAAACTGCTTATCGATGTTTTCGGAACTCCTGTCACTTCATTTTCTGAAAAATCATTGTCCAGCTGTTTGTAATTTTTGAATTTAAAATCATAGAAATTTCCGGAAAACCGGAACTTAAAGCTGCTAAGTATGTTATTCTTAAGATTAAAACTTTTAGATTCAAAAAGAATTTCCACTCCTTTTTGGGCAATATTTCCCTGATTAGCAAAATACTCCTGCCCGCTTTCATTTTGTCTTCGTACAATGGCATCTTTCATCCTGAAATCAAAATAGCTTCCTTCAATGAAAACAGCACTTCCAAACTGCTTTCTTATACCCACTTCTTTGTTCCAGCCGTATTCAGGAACAAGATCAGCATTAAATTCTTGGTTGGAAGACCTGATTTCTTCACCCGTAGGAGCCGAATTTCCTTTTCCTATTTTCCCTCTTACCGAAAAGCCTTTTCCCAGCAGGTAAGTAACTCCAATATTCGGAAGCCATTGCTTTTTGAATTTGATCCGAACTTCTTCTGAAACCGGGTACATTCTCTCCCATTCGTAGGAATTGGAATTTAAGCTTATTGAAATATCAGTAAAAAGCTTTTCATTAAAATTCAATTTTTGTGACAGAAAATAAAAGCCTGAGTTGTTTTTTAACTGATCAAAATTCTGAGGGTTACCCTGTATTCCTTTATTGTTATTGTAATTTTTAACCAGAATGTTCTGATGTCCTCCCTCAAATCCTAACCTCCAGGCAAGGGATATTTGGTCCCAGCTTTTTTCAAAATTAAAATGAGTCCTCAGGGCAAAATTCCTTTCAAACCTGTTTTCAAAATTCGTGATGAAAGGATTTTTAAAATCTACATAAGAACCCTGTACTAAAAGAAAATGTGAAAAATAGGAGTTAATAGCAGTTTCATGTGAAATTCCTGCTAAAATCATTTTATTACGGATGCCCGCATGCTGTTCCTTTGCTCCCGGAATCCCGCCGGCAGAAGGCCTCGCCTGTTTTCTGTCAGATTCCATCTGGTTCAGGGTTAATCCGCCCGGAGTTTCATAATCCAGATCAGAAAGCAATACTATCGCATTTAATGAGGCCCTGGGAGCATATTTAAAATGATCTTTAAGATAAATCTGTTGTCTTTTTACAGCAGATTGCTCCCGGTAAGAATCTGTCTGATAATAATTTTGAAAAAGCTCAAAGAAATGTTTCCCTTCCTGACGGGCAATATCAAAATGCTGATCAAAAGTTCTATAACTTCCTATGGCAACTCCGGCAGATAAATGATCAGACCTTCTGGTTTGCAAAAGCACCGTTCCACCCGTGACTGCTCCGTAATCTCCACTCTCAGGACCTTTATAGACTTCCATCCTGTTAATAAGTTTCGGGGAAATCACATTAAAATAAGTATTCCCCGAAGCATCCGACAAAATGAAATCATCCAGATAAACTTTGATATTCCGTACTCCAAAGGGAGATCTCAGGGTGCTGCCCCGTATTGATATCCTGTAGCTGGTCGGCGAACGCTCTTCCATCCTGGCTCCCGCAATCTGATTAACAGCTTCCATAAGTCTTTCCGGAGGATTCAGATCCAGAAGGCTTTCAGAAATAACTGTCACGGATTTTGTAGATGCCATAAAGGGAGCCGGCTTCTTATAGGCATCAATTTTCACCTCAGATATCAGAACAGCGGTATCCTTTTTCTGCGAAAAGAAAAAAGGCACAGTGAGAATAAAAAAGAATGCTAATAATCTCGTCATCAGCACAAAGCTAGCAAAGTTTTACTGTAATTTTTATGTACAGTGTGAAAATCCCCAGCTTTTAGCTTTTAATTTCTCTTTTTTTAAGCATCCACGGAATCACAAAATAAAACCCGGCAGCAATAGCCACAGCCACTATCCCGGTCCCTATCCAGAGCATATTGAATCCGAACCGGTCTGCCGTCATGGTCCCGACATATGGAGTAATGATAAAAGCCAGGGCAACAGATATTCCGTTTAATCCCATATAAGCTCCTTTATTATTTTCGCCTGAGCGTAAAGCAGTTATTGTAGATATAAACGGAAGGGTCCAGATCTCTCCGATACACAGAAGCGTCATGGAAACAACAAGGGTCAGAACAGAATAATCAAAAGCCAGCATCACATAAGATACTCCGCACAATACAGTTCCTATGAACAAGGTAAAGGCAAGACTGAAATATTTTTCAGCAACCTGTACAAAGCCCATTTCCAGCAGTACAATCAGAAAGCCGCTGTAACCCAGGATATATCCGATACTTTGCTGACTTAAATGGGCTGTGTCTTTATAAAAAATAGTCAGTGTACTGAACAGCTGGAAGAAACAGATCGAAAAAAGCATACAGAAAAAGCTGTACAGGAGGAATTTCCCATCCCGGTAGGGAGAATTTTCTTTTTTAACAGCAACAGCTTCTTTTACTTTTTTCGGTTTCAATGAAGCCTGTTTGTTTCGTTTTCCAAAAAATTTGATATACATCAGCCCCGCTAACAGAGCCGCCAATGCATTGGTGAAAAATAAAAATTCATAGGAAATGGCAGACAGTATCCCTCCCAAAGCAGGTCCGATTGAAAAACCAAGGTTGACAGCCATCCGGTTTAGCGAGAAAGCTCTCGTAATATTTTCAGGCTTGGCATATTTAGTAATGGCTACTGAATTGGCGGGACGGAAAGTTTCACTGACGATACTCTGGATCAAAATAATAGCGGCCAGCCCCACCTCTGTTTTAAAAAGAGGAATCAGGCAGAATAAGGGCACACTCAGAAGCAGGCTCAGGCTTTGAACGCGATATTCCCCGATTTTATCCGTGATCAGCCCTCCCAGCCATGAACCCAATACAGAACCTATCCCGAAAAAACTGAGGATAATTCCCGAATTTTCTATACTGAAATGAAGATACCCCGTCATGTACACTCCTAAAAACGGAAGTACCATAGAACCTGCACGGTTGATAAGCATGACCAAAGCCAGCATCCAGCTCTCTTCCGAGAGTCCTTTGAAAGAACTCGTATATACGCTAATTAATTTCACAATACTATTTTTTGAAGAAAACCAAGTAAGGCATAAAATTAGGAAAAACAGCCTGTACGATTTTTCCTAAGGTTCTTCTTTTTATCGATATGATTGATAGAAAGAAAAATATACTTCATTACAAGGAATTAATATTTATACTTATTAAAAACAAAAAAGGCAGGACTTTGGGAAGTCCTGCCTTTTATATATCAAATCATTTAAGATTATTCTGGTTTAAAAGAGTCCTTCAATGTTACGGTACGGTTAAACACCAGGTTATCAGCCGTAGAATCCTGATCTTTGGTAAAATACCCGATTCTCTGGAACTGAAGCGGTTCTCCCACCGCCACATCTTTCAGACCTGGTTCTGCAAATCCTTTAATAACAGTTACTGATTCCGGATTGATGAAGTTTAGGAAATCCACATCTTTTTCAGCATCAGGCTGCTCAACGGTAAAGAGTTTATCATAGATTCTTACATCTACCGGGATCGCATGAGTGGCAGATACCCAGTGAAGTGTACCTTTTACCTTTCTTAAGCTTTCTTCCGTTCCGCTTCCGGACTTGCTTTTTTCATCATAAGTGGCATAGATCGTAGTGATCTCGCCGTTCTCATCTTTCTCTACCCTTTCTGCTTTGATGATGTAAGCTGATTTTAAACGAACTTCCCCGCCTAATTTCAGTCTGAAGAATTTATTGTTTGCTTCTTCTTTAAAGTCTTCTCTTTCGATATATAACTCTCTTGAGAAAGGGATTTCTCTTGTTCCTGCATTTTCCTGTTCAGGATTATTTTCAGTTTCAAGCCATTCTTCCTTACCTTCAGGATAGTTTTCAATAACCAATTTTACAGGATCCACCACTGCCATTACGCGTTTTGCAACCCTGTTCAGATCTTCACGTACGCAGAAATCCAGTAACTGAATCTCAATCAGGTTTTCTCTCTTCGCAACTCCTACTTTTTCAATGAAGTTTTTGATAGATGCCGGTGTGAAGCCTTTTCTTCTCATTCCTGAAATGGTAGGCATTCTAGGATCGTCCCAACCTGTCACCACTTTCTCAGCAACAAGTCTTTGAAGCTTTCTTTTGGAGGTAATCATGTAAGAAACATTCATCCTTGCAAATTCTCTCTGTTTGTTTCTTACTTTGGCTTCATCATATACCTGATCCAGATACCAATCATAAAGCGGCCTGTGATTTTCAAACTCCAGAGAACACAGCGAATGCGAAATTTGTTCAATATAATCAGATTCCCCATGTGCCCAGTCGTACATAGGATAGATTTTCCATGCAGTTCCGGTTCTGTGGTGGGGCTTATTCAAAATTCTGTACATCACAGGGTCACGCATGTTCATATTGGGCGAAGTCATGTCGATTTTTGCACGAAGAGACATTGAACCGCTTTCAAATTCACCGTTTTTCATCTTTTCGAATAAATCTAAAGATTCTTCAACAGGACGGTTTCTGTAAGGAGATTCTATTCCCGGTTCTGCCGGATTTTTTCTCTGCTCGGTAATCACTTCAGACGGCTGCTCATCTACATAAGCTTTTCGTTCTTTGATCATCTGTACGGCCCATTCATAAAGCTGCTGGAAGTAATCGGATGCATACAGCTCTTTATCCCATTTAAAACCAAGCCATTCAACATCTTTCTTGATAGAATCTACAAATTCCTGCTCTTCTTTTTCAGGGTTTGTATCGTCGAAACGAAGGTTTACGGGAGCGTTGTATTTTTCGCCCAGACCAAAGTTGATGCAAATAGCTTTTGTATGGCCTATATGCAGATATCCATTGGGTTCAGGGGGAAAGCGGAAACGGATCTGGTCTTTTTTCAGTCCGTTTGCCAAGTCATCTTCAATAATTTGCTCAATAAAATTGAGTGATTTTTTTTCTTCTTCCATTTAGATTAGCTTTTATAAAAAAAGTTTCACAAAGTTACGGAAAATTTGGGGCTTACGGAAATGATAATTTTAGTGATAATTTTAGTGATAATTCTGTGATAATTCAATCTTTTTTGATTAATTTAGATAAAACTAAAAACCGTTTCTAAAAATTACCGACTATGGCTGTTTATATCTTAAGCAATCGTAAGATCGTCCGGCATAAGGGCGAAAAAGCAGATTCATTTTCCAGTGATGAATACTCTATTCCCAATTTCAGGATCGCCAAATGTAATTTTGACACCTACAAAGAGCCTACGGCTGCCGCCAAAAAGGAAAAAGATTATACCAACCGTAATATATTAGATTACAAATTATTTTCCGAGCCCGAAAAACAGGGCTATGAGGAAGTACTGGAAGTCCTGCAGAACGAAAAAGGCATTAAAAAATCTACGCTGACGGCCAATAATCTTGGCGGAACACAGAGAATGTTTTATGAGCTGTATAAAAATATGTCCTCTACCAAAGACAGAAGTGATGTCCTGATTTTTATTCATGGATATGCTTATGATTTTGATGATGAACTCAAGGCCATCATTGACCTTAAAAAACTGTACATAGACCATCCTGAATCACCTGTAGAACATATTCTTTTTGTAAGCTGGCCTGCTTCGAGCAGCCTTGTACCACTGACTTATTTCGATGATAAGGCTTCAAGCATTAATTCAGGATCATCGCTGATGAGGCTTTTCTATTTTTACACCCAGTTTTTAAAGGACATTTTTTCAAACCGCGATCTGGCTCCTTGCAATCAAAGAATTCACCTCATGGCTCATTCCCTTGGAAACAGAGTTCTTCAAAGCATGCTGTACAGCCTTAAGAGGGAAAATATTCTGCGTGTTATTGATCAGGTCCTGCTGTTAAACGCTGATGTATCCTATAAGGTTTTCGAAGATTCTGAAGATTCATATAATAAGCTTCCCCTGTTGGCCAACCGTATTTCCATTTACCTGAACAGAAAGGATACTGTATTGGGAATCTCTCAATTTACCAAGAATATCCTTACCCCAAGATTAGGCAAGAACGGTCCAAGTGATATTGAAAAGTTAAAAGATATTGTTTCTGTTATCGACTGCACTTTTGTAGAGGATGATATTCTGAACAGCTTTAAGTATGAAGTGGGAAACCATTGGGGATATCTTTCCAGCTCTGTGGTACAAAAAGATATTTTTCAGAATTTATATGGAATTGATAGAAATTTAATCACAGTAAGATTAAAAAATAACGAAAATATTTTCACAATTATTTCTTAATGATTAATTAAAAAAAAGTTATGAAATTAATCATATGTTAAACTTTAAAATCAATACTTAAGTTGGCATAAAGATTGTAAATTTCATTATAACGAGAAATACACACTTTATCATGAAAAGAATTAAAAACAAGTTTTCTTATATAGTGAGATATATCAAGGAAGCAATTTTCGTAAAAGACGTGATCTAAAAATGAATGTTAACCCATAAACAAGAAGTTTATCCGAGCCTAATATTACTTTATCTCTAATTTGACACATGAAAATACCTTCTATTACAATTTAGAAGCAGTTTTTCATATTTATACTTTTTCAAAATTGTTCGTAAAATAAGACTTTAACCTCGGAATTAAATCCTATTGGAGTGAATTTAGTTAATTAAAGTTAAATTCTTGTGAAATAAAAAAAAGAGATTGATATTTACTTACCAAACAAATTAAAATCTTTTATTATGAAACACATGAGAAAACTTAACAAGTCAGATTTAAAAGTTATCAAAGGAGGAATTGTTCCTATTGGATGCAACAGTTGGGATCCCAAACTCAGATGTTGCAGATCATGGGATGCTGAGCATGCGGGTAGCCCAACCTGTGCAGATTCTCCTCCTTCATTTGCATAGCTATTAAAGCTATATTTTGAACCATAACAACTCATTTCTGAGTTCCAGACTTGATTCAAAATTATTTACAAATAGAGATCCGGTGCCCAATCCTTGCGGCATCGGATTTTTCTTTGTGAATGTATATTGCGCAATAGCATTGAGCCCTACATTACTTTCGAGAGCGGAGGTGATCCACCAGCCGATATTCTGCTCTTCCGCAAGAAAAATCCACTCATCTGAACCTGAAAAACCTCCTACCAGAGCAGGCTTTAAAATAATATATTGTGGCCTGATGGTTTCTAAAAGTTCTTTCTTTTCAGCAGGATCAGTAATCCCAATCAGTTCTTCATCCAAAGCAATCGGCGTAGGAGTTCCGGCACACAATGAGGCCATATCATTCCAGTTCCCAGCTTTTATCGGCTGCTCAATAGAATGAATATGAAGATCTGCAAGCTGCTTCAAAACAATCTCTGCCTCTTCCCTGCTGAATCCGCCATTGGCATCTACCCGAAGTTCCAGCTCATCTTTTGAAAATTTTGTTCTTAATTCCTGAAGGATTTTGTGCTCAGATTTCCAGTCAACTCCAATTTTCAACTTAATACAGTGAAATCCCAATTGAAGCTTTTCCCTGATCTGTTCTTCCATATAATGAATATCTCCCATCCAAATCAGTCCGTTGATCATAATAGATGCTTTTCCTTCAGTAAATTCACTTGGAAAATACAGATGATCCCCATGCTTCAGATTTAAAACTGCCTGTTCATATCCAAACCATATTGAAGGAAATTCTATCAGTTGTTCTTTCAGATAGTGATCATCCTGATCGATATTATCACACAACCACTGCAGCTTTTCTTCATAATCCGGCCTGTCATCAAAACTTAGTCCTCTGAAAACAGCACATTCACCTGTACCTTTCTTTCCGCTTTCCTCAACTTCGAAAATAAAGGTTTCTTTTTCATGCAAAACGCCACGAGATGTTCCGCTCGGGCGTTTGAATTCTAATAAATATCTGAAATATTTTGCTGTCATTATTTTACACTGTCGATCCTCATAAATTCCTCTGCTTTCTCTACCATCTGAATACTTCCGCAGAAAAACGGGATTCTCTGGTGAAGTTCAGTCGGTTCTACTTCAAGGATTCTTCTGAACCCGTCCGTAGCCTTCCCTCCAGCCTGTTCTGCAAGGAATGCCATAGGATTACATTCGTAAAGCAGCCTTAGTTTTCCGTTCGGAGCCTGGGAATAAGACGGATAAATATAAATCCCTCCTTTCAGCATATTCCTGTGGAAGTCTGCTACTAAAGAACCGATATATCTTGAAGTATAAGGACGGTCTCCTTCTTCCATCTGGCAATATTTAAGATAATTTTTTACCCCTTGAGGGAACTTAATATAATTTCCTTCGTTAATGGAATAAATTTTTCCATTCGTAGGAAATGTCATGTTTGGATGAGAAAGATAATAGGTTCCCAAAGAAGGGTCCAGAGTAAAACCGTTCACCCCGTTTCCTGTAGTATAAACAATCATGGTGGAAGAACCGTAAATTACATATCCTGCAGCAATCTGGTTAATCCCTTTTTGAAGAAAATCTTCTAACTGAACCGGAGTTCCCGGCTCTGTTACTCTTCTGTAAATAGAAAAAATGGTTCCTACGGAAACATTCACATCAATATTGGAAGATCCGTCAAGAGGATCAATCAGAACAACATATTTACTCAGGTGACCGTTTTCGCCACATTTAATGTCAATAAAATCATCATTTTCCTCAGAAGCAATCCCGCAAACAACCTCTCTCTGAGACAAAGCCGTAATAAAAATTTCATTAGCAATCACATCAAGCTTCTGCTGTTCTTCTCCCTGAATATTCTGATTTCCTGCTGCTCCCGTTATATCTACAATCCCTGCTTTATTTACTTCTCTGTTTACTACCTTTGAAGCCAATCTTATTGCACTTAGCAGACGGGAAAATTCACCCGTAGAATACTGAAAGTCGTCCTGTTTATCAATAAGAAATTCTCCTAAAGTCTGTAATGGTTGATTTGACATATTTTTCTTTTTACGTTTTCCCCAAATTTCGGAAAATTTATCGGAGAAAGAAAGCTTTTGTTAGAAAAGACCTTAAACACTGTATTTCAGATCAATACACAATCAACACAGAGGTATCCTTAAAATTATCATGGTATCATTAATCCCCATTTGATGATAATAAATCAATGAAATTCTGATAATATTCATCAAGTCTCAATTTTAATAAAATCTTAATTCCCTCCAACGGAGAGACACTTTCATATCTCGTTGTAAATTTATAATTTTGACGTCCGTAAAAAACTCATGTAATTTTTAATCTAACAATTTTATTTTAAACAAATTAATGAAAATTTTCAAGTTTGGTGGCGCATCTGTGAAAGATGCCGAAAGTGTAAAAAATGTGTCCATGGTTTTACAAAGCCAGGGGTTTGCCAAATGTCTGCTGGTGATATCAGCGATGGGCAAAACGACCAATGAGTTGGAAAAAGTTGTAGAACTTTATTTCAAGAAAGATAACTATCAAACTGAGATTGAAAAGATAAAACGAAAACACATCGAGATTGCGGAAGGTCTGTTTCCTGAAAACCATGCAGTTTTTGCTGAGATCAATCTATTTTTTGATGATATCGATTCTTTCTTAAGAAGAAACAAATCCCCTAACTACAGTTTCGTGTATGATCAGGTGGTGAGCTGCGGGGAAATGATCTCTACTAAAATCTTAAGCGAATACCTGAACGAAATCCAGTTTACCAATCAATGGTTGGATGCCAGGGACTTTATCAAAACCGACAGTTCTTACAGGGAAGGTATGGTAGACTGGGCAAAAACAGAGGAATTTATTTCTACTCTGAATAAGGATATCTGTTACGTAACACAGGGTTTCATCGGTTCTGATGATAATAATTTTACGGTAACCTTAGGAAGAGAAGGCTCTGACTATTCTGCCGCTATTTTTGCGTATTGCCTGAATGCCGAAGCCATGACCATCTGGAAGGATGTTCCGGGCGTAATGACGGGAGACCCGAGAAAATTCAGTGATGTTTCCCTTCTTTCCAATATTTCTTATGAAGAGGCTATTGAAATGGCTTATTACGGGGCAAGTGTTATTCACCCGAAAACTTTGCAGCCTTTACAGCAGAAAAACATTCCTTTTTATGTAAAATCTTTCGTAGATCCTACCAAGCCAGGAACGAAGGTAGGAGGATCAGACAAAAATCAGCATGAAGAGTCTTATATATTAAAGGAGAATCAGGTTCTTTTAAAAATATCGACCCGAGACTTTTCTTTCATTGCAGAAGATCATATGAGTCTTATTTTCGGATATCTTTCCAAATACAAGATCAAGGTGTCTCTTATGCAGAATTCTGCTATTTCTCTGGCTTTATGCCTGGAAGATAAATTCGGCAATGTGGATGAGTTTAATGATGAACTTCAAAAAATATTTAAAACTGAAGCGGTTAAAAATGTATCTTTATTTACAGTAAGAAATGCAAATATGGATCATATTGACAAGTTTTACCAGGAAAAAAATGTATTATTGGAGCAGATTTCCAAAAATACGGTTCAAATGGTAACACAATAATTTTAACTGCGACTAAACACATATGAGTTTAATTTCGAAAAACGATCTTATCACAGCTTCCGGCTTAAGCAAAATCGGGTTCCTCAAGAACCCGGTTGCCTCTGCCGTGATGAGCATTGCCAAAATAAATGAAGTAAATAAATTATACGACAAATTAAAAGATAAGGAAGGCAAAGATTTTTTCGACTCATTTGTAAGAGAAAGAAACCTAAGCTATATCGCTTTTGAAGAGGACCTTGCGAAAATTCCAAAAACAGGACCGTTTATTCTGGTTTCGAACCATCCGCTAGGTGCTATTGACGGAATCTTGATGTGTAAAATTCTTTCAGAAGTACGTCCGGATTTTAAGGTAATGGGAAATTTCCTTCTGGAAAAGATCAAACCGATGGAGCCGTATGTAATCTCTGTCAATCCTTTTGAAAACAGAAAGGAAGCATACAGCAGTACTTCAGGAATGCGGGAAACCCTGAAACACCTTCAGAATGGAGGCTGTGTAGGCATTTTCCCGGCAGGAGAAGTATCCAACAAAAATAACCCTTACGGGGAAATACTCGACAAAGACTGGGAAAAACCAGCCCTTAAGCTGATCAGAATGGCTAAAGTTCCGGTAGTTCCTTTATATTTTCATGCTAAAAACAGCCGCCTTTTTTACCAGGTGGCCAAGCTTCATCCAAGTTTACAGACTTTGATGCTTCCCGCTGAAATGATGAATGACAGGGAAAAACCCATCAGAATCAGGATAGGAAAACCCATCACGGTAAAAGCAATGGATGAAATGGAAACCATTGAAGAGCTGGGTGAGTTCCTGAAGCGTAAGGTCTACATGATGAAATCTTATTATGAAAAGAGAAAATCATTGGCCCAGAGCATCAATCTTAAAAATTTAACGGTAAAATTCCCTCTTTTAAAAGAAGAGAATATTGTACAGAATATCATTGACGAAACGCCTAAAGAAGATATTCTCAAGGATATCAACAGGCTGAAAGGCACAGACAAAATGCTGTTCAGTAACGGAAACTACGAGATCTACTTCACAACTTATGAGGAAATTCCTTCTATCATGAGAGAAATAGGACGTCAGAGAGAGCTTACTTTCCGTGCTGTAGGTGAAGGAAGTAATCTTCCGTTCGATCTTGATGAATATGATAAGCATTACCACCACCTTTTCCTTTGGGACAGCAGTGCAGAGAAGCTTGCCGGAGCCTACAGAATGGCTTTAGGTAAAGAGGTTATGAAGAAATACGGCATCAAAGGATTCTATACAAGCTCATTATTTGAATTTGAGCAGGATATCCACCCATTCTTCAAGAAAGTAATTGAAATGGGCCGTGCTTACATCTGTGAGGAGTATCAGCAAAAACCACTTCCCCTTTTCCTTTTATGGAGAGGAATTGTTCATGTTTGCCTGAGAAATTCCGACCATAAGTTTTTGATGGGTGGTGTAAGTATTTCCAATAAATTCTCTGAGTTTTCCAAATCTCTGATGATTGAATTCATGCGTTCGAATTATTTTGATTCAGCAGTGGCACAATATATTACGCCAAGAAATGAGTATAAAGTAAAACTGCGTGACAGGGATAAGAATATCTTCTTTGAGGAAATGGAATCTGATCTGAATAAGCTTGACAAAATCATTGATGATCTTGAACCTGAATTAAGGCTCCCTGTGCTGATCAAAAAATACATCAAACAAAACGCTAAAGTTATTGCTTTTAATGTTGACCCGAATTTTAATGATGCCATCGACGGATTGATGTATATCCGCATCAGTGATCTTCCGGAAAGTACGATAAAGCCTGTACTGGAGGAGATGAGCGACCACATCAGAAAAGAACAGGAAAATAATTCAGCTGAAAATCAGTAGGTTTTATTTTTATTTTAAAAAAGTATGATTAATACTTGCTTCATATAAGAAAACTTACTACTTTTGCATCACTTTAAAACAACGAAGTAAGACAAACAAAAATATAATGGTTTCTTAGCTCAGTTGGTAGAGCAATGGATTGAAAATCCATGTGTCCCTGGTTCGATTCCTGGAGAAACCACTTGAAAACCTCTAATGTATTTAGAGGTTTTTTTGTTTTATAAATTCTTCAATATTTTCTCTGAATCCCAAACGGAAGCAAATTCTTCATTCAGATTAGCCAGAGCAGTTAAATGAATCAGTTCGGCATCATATTTCTCTCCATTAATCCCAATCCTGTCAAAAGCTGCTGTGGCATCAGAAATCACATAGGTTTCATATCCAAAATTCCCGGCCATTCTTGTCGTTGTCGAAACACAGTGGTTCGTGGTTATTCCAGCAATCACTAAAGTGTTTATATTCTGGTGGTCGAGCTTTTTTTTTAAGTCTGTTCCGATAAAAGCACTGTTTACTTTTTTCGTAATAACAGGTTCATCATTCTGAGGCAGAACATAGTCATTAAACTGAAAGCCCGGATCAGTTTCATACAGCTTAGACTCAGGATTAACGGAACTGTGCCTGATATGAAAAACCGGAAGACCCAGTTCTCGCCACTTTTCCAATAATTTTCCACTGATTTTTTCAGCATCTCTGTTATTCCTGTTTCCACCCCAGTATTCTTCGTCCAGAAATCCTTTTTGTATATCAATCAGCAATAGAGCTGGTTTTTTATCTCTTAATTTTGTCATTATATATTCTTAATAATTAAACATACGGCTGTAAAGAAACTCCTTATATCTGTCATTTAAAGGAGAATCAAACAGATCAAATACATGCACTGCACCAGGTATCACCCACAACTCGGTTTTAATACCTGCCTGATATAAAAAACTGGAATATTCTATATTTTCATCCCTTAATGGATCCAGTTCACAGGCTACTATTGTTGTTCCGGGAAGATTACTGAAATCATCGTAATAAGTCAGATCTGCATATCGAATGCTCTTATCTTTATCATCATTTCCCAAAAAATGAAGCCAGGCGGTCTCTGCATATTTCTTATTCCATAAAGGGGCATCTGTGAATTCATTCATGGAAGGCGTATCCATCCTGTTATGAATTACAGGATACAGTAAAAACTGGTGTTCGATATTCTTAAGTCCATTATCATTCGCCATTTGGGTAACTGCTGCCGCCAGATGTCCGCCTGCACTGGCTCCGAAAACAGTGATATTTTCTGGATCAATTCCCAGTTCGTCTTCTCCGTTCCTGATGACCCATTGCAGCGAATCAAACCCGTCCAGTATTGGAATGGGAAATCTATATTGCGGAGAAAGCCTGTAATCAACCGAAATGATTGTTGCACTTAGGTTTTCTGCTATTTCAAACATCTGGGGATCTACCTGTTCCGGAAGTCCAAAGACATATCCTCCTCCATGAAAGTAGAGGATCGTTCTGGTTTTATCAAATTTTTTGGGCTGATAAATATGGAGTCTTATCTGATGATGATCAAAAGTGCTTTCTATGAAAATATCTTTCACGTTAATATTATCCGGCACCCTGAAAGGATTTTCCTTTGCAAACTGTATCTTTTCTTTCTGAATAATCTCAGGGTTACTGAGAAACTCGGCTTCATTTATTTCCAGCGAAAATGGAAAACGGTCTATGCTTTCCTTCAAACCTTTATCAATTCTGTTTAAGTCCATTGTTTGTGTAATTTTTTGGATGATAGCCATAAGTTTTCACCCATTATTTTTTATTTTGTAAATTTATATGATGAATATCGGGCCTCCAAAAACTCAATGAATTGTGTGGAACGAACAAAAATGTAAGTATGGGTATTAAAGAGTCATCAACCAACCATGAAAACAAGAAGGGTCTGGAACAGAGCTGCTCAGAAATATATGCGGTAAACCTCATCAGCGGAAGGTGGATACTGTCTATTTGTTATTGTTTGAAAAGAGGAAAACTGAGATTCTCGGAGCTGAAAGACAGTATTCCCAACATCAGTGAAAGAATGCTTACCATGCAGCTCAAGAAAATGGAAGAAGAAAAACTTATTCTCAAAAAAGTATACGCTGAAGTTCCTCCCAGAACTGAATATGAATTAACGGAAATAGGAAAAGAGCTGATTCCTGTTCTGGATCATTTGGAAGTATGGGGGAAAAATCATAAAAAAATAAAAAATACTCTATAATAGTTAGCGCTGACATTCAACAAGATATTCTTTATTTTAAATTCTAAAAACAGGTCACTCCGGAAGACTTTTCACATTTATCAAAAAAAACTTGCACGATATTGCAAAAAGCTCTATTTTTGCACCCACGTTAAACAACGGAACAATTGGTTTCTTAGCTCAGTTGGTAGAGCAATGGATTGAAAATCCATGTGTCCCTGGTTCGATTCCTGGAGAAACCACTTAAAACCTCTAATTTATTTAGAGGTTTTTTTGTTTTTAAGATACTGAGGAATTATTAAACGTTGTTTTTTGTAAAAGATAACAATCTTAAAGTTTCGTTAATAAAGAGCCTTCCCAGGTAAACTCACCGTCTATTTTTTGGAAAATACCTATCTTCGCCAACAAATCTAATTTGAAAATGAAGAAGATCATCTCCGGGATATTTGTTTTCTGCTCTGTAGCTATACTGGCTCAGGAAGCGATCCAGTTTCAGGAATTACCGTTCAAAGACTTAATAGCAAAGGCAAAAAAAGAAAAAAAGCTTGTTTTCGTCGATGCTTATGCTTCTTGGTGCGGACCCTGTAAGATGATGGAAAAAAATGTATTCACCCAAAAAACCGTTGGGGATTACTTCAATACCAATTTCGTTAATGCCAGATTCGATATGGAAAAAGGAGAAGGAAGGGAAATTGCTGCCAAATATGGAGTACGTTCCTACCCTACTTATCTTTTCCTGAATGGTGAGGGTGATCTTGTTTCTCAAAACTCCGGTTATATGGATGAAAGTCTTTTTGTAGCCATGGCTCAGAACATCAATTCTCCCGGTAATAACAAGGGTTCTTTAAAGGAACGTTTTGCCAAAGGAGAAAAAGATCCTGAATTCCTGATCAACATTATGAAACTGAACTCTTCTTCAGATTATGATTTTGCTAAAAAAGCTTCCGAGCGATATTTTGAAAACAAAAAGAAGACAGAAGAAATCACCAAAGAGGAAATAGGCTTTCTCCTGTTCTTTGTAAAATCAACGGAAGACAGCAACTATAATACATTTGCCTCAAGAAAGGCTGAAATTATTAAATATCTACCCGAAGAAACTTACAATGAGTTTAATAACCAGTTGAAACTTTCAAAAATCGTAGACCAGTCTATTGATGATAAAAATAAAAGGATCAATGAGGAGTATTTCATGAAAACCGCAGAACCTTTGGTAGGAAAAGAGCTGGCCCAATCCAAATTGAACCAAACAAAGCTAAGCTATTACGAACAAAACGCCAATTTCCCTGAATTTGAAAAAGCTGCCCTGGAATACTATAAAAATTCTGATGCATTCGAACCCAACGAATTGCTTAGAGCAGCCTGGGTATTCAGCGAGCACATCAAAAACCCTGCTTCTTTAAAGAAAGCTACAGAATGGGCTGAAAAATCTGTAATGCGTAGCGAAACACCGGAAAATACATACATTCTTGCAAAGCTATATTTTCTGACCGGAAATAAGGAAATGGCAAAAAGCTACGCAGAAATGTCTAAAAATATGGCAGTCCAGACCAATAAGGATTCCAAACTTGCAGAAGAATTATTGAAACAAATAAAATAATAAATGCTAAAACACAAATTTCTTACCGCATCCATCACATTGCTGTCTACAGCTTTGCTGACAGCACAAGAGCAACAACAGGAAAAAAATCTATATATCAAAGGAAATGCACTTCTGGCACCAATTGGGCTCATCAATATTGGTTTGGAAAAACAATTGAGTCAAAAAATTACCATGCAGGGTGATATTTTGATATCTCCCTGGAAATCCTTTGCAGGACACGAATTCCAATATTACTCTGCATCCGTCGAAGGCAGGTATTACTTTAATGAAGCATTCAGCCATTGGTATGTAGGGGCAAACGTTGGGGTATCATCATTTGTTTTACAGAAATGGAACTATTGGAAAAGTATTCCTTACACCAATAGCAATAATGAAGTATTTCTTAAATCTGACTTATATCAAAAAGGATTTTCATTTTTAGTAGGTATTACCGGTGGATATCAGTTTAAGGTATCCGACCGCTGGAATATTGATGTATATGCAACCGTTGGTTCATCTACAGATTTCTATAAAGGATATGATCGTACTACCGGTAAACGGTATGAATCTGCCCAAAAATATAACAAAAGCGGAGAAATCCTTCCTTACAGAGGAGGCGTAATGATTTCTTATAAATTAAAATAACAGCATGAAACTGTTCGGAAAAAATCATATTATCATTTCAGTGATCACCTTCGTGATTCTTTTTTTAATGAATTATATCGGAAATGACCTGCCTGATAAACTGGAAAGAGCATTAATGACAGCTTTTGCCGGAGTTATAGGCTTATCTCTTGGACTTTTCATCCTTAATAAGGGAAAGAATGATAACAAACCACCACAGAATTTTGACTGAGAAAAGTCAATGATCAATAGTCAATTTGGTTTCAAAATCAGTTCTCGTAAATAACATATTTGCTTCGGATCTTTTCAAATTTCTCCAGATCACTTTTCCATGAAGCTTTGATTTCCTGAACTGACTTTCCGGCGATGATCTGTTTTCTGAATTCATCGGTTCCGGCAAGTTTATCGAAAAACAAATTCTCAAGGAAAAAGCCCTGACCAGGATTTTTATATGCTTTATAAGATTTGATCAGCCATTCAAGATTAATTTCCCTAAGATCTTTTGGATAGGCTGAAAGATCTTCACCGTAGCAAAGTTTTCCATTCAGGAAAGGATCTTTGGCTCCAAAATTAGGCTTTGGGGTAAACTGATAAGGAAGCCCTTGCGTCCAGGGAGATCCGTAAATCTGAAATGGCAGACTGGTTCCTCTCCCTACAGAAACCTGGGTTCCTTCAAAGAAGCATAAACTTGGATACAGATTGATAGACTTATCGTTGGGAAGATTCGGAGAAGGCTTATCCAAGACAGAATAGCGCTGTTTTTTATGATAATTTTTCATCGGAATCAGGGTGTATTTTGCCTGAACTCCATTTTTCAGCCACTTTTCACCATTGACCATTTTTCCGTATTCTCCTATCGTCAGCCCATAAACTACAGGAACCTCGTGCATCCCTACAAAACTTGACCATTTCTTTTTCAGGACCGGTCCGTCAGTATATCCATCGTGCGGATTGGGACGGTCAAGCACCATTATTTCCACATTATTTTCTGCTCCGGCTTCCATCAAATAGGTTAAAGTTGAAATATAAGTGTAAAACCTTACTCCTACGTCCTGGATGTCGAAGACTACAATATCCAATCCTTTTAATTGTTCCGGTGTTGGTTTTTTATTGTTTCCGTATAAAGAAATAATAGAGATTCCGGTTTTGGTATCTACTCCGTTTTTTACTTTCTCCCCGGCATCAGCATCTCCTCTGAAACCATGTTCAGGAGCAAAGATGGTTTTGATTTTAATATTGTTCTTCACCAGAAAGTCTACCACATAACTTTTATCGCTCATCAGACCGGTTTGGTTAGTCACCACCCCGATTGTTTTATTCTTCAGCAAAGGCAGATAAAGTTCAGGTTGATCTGCTCCCGTTTTGAAATCCGGTTGAAGTTGAGACTGAGAATAATATTGATTGAATACTCCTAAAAAAATTAGGCAAATAAGAAGTAAATTTTTAATTTTGAAATCTAAATTCATAAGCTTGAAATTTCCTTTATATTTCTCTAGAAAAATAGCGTTTTCCAAAGATAACAAAAATAACCTTTCAAGAGTTATCATCTTTATCGGCAGGCTTTCTGTAGCTTTGGGGATTATTGTTTCTTTAATTACCGTGGCTACCGGCTTCGGCTCCAAGAAAGCCATTAAGGAAAGACTGGCGGATTTCAGCGGACATATTACGGTAAGGTCTACCAGATCCAATTCTTCTTATAACACTTCTGTTTTAGATAACCAGGGACTGGATATCCAAAGGATTAAAAAGCTTCCTGATGTGGAAAGTGTCCAGAAATATGCAGCAGTGACCGGAATTATGCGTAACGAGCACAATTTTTCAGGGATTATATTTAAAGGAGTCGGGAAAGATTTTGACAGCCTGAGATTCAAAAAATTCCTGGTTGCCGGCACTACTCCAAAAGTAACAGAAAAGGGCTTCAATAACGACGTTACTATTTCGCAGAAAATAGCAAATGATCTTCATCTAAAAGTTAATGACAGTATAGTTACCGTATTTTCAAAAGCAGATCAGAAACCTATTTACCGTAATTTCAGGGTAATAGGAATTTATAAAACAGATATTAAAATGATTGATGAACAGTTTGTAATAGGCGGCATCAATCATGTAAGAAAAATTCTGGAAATGAAGCCTGATGAAATAGGCGGCCTCGATATTTTCTTCAAAAACGTGAATGATATTGACAGAGATTTTCCGGAAATTGAAAAACTGATCGGTTACAAAAATTATGCAGAAAAGGCAACGGAAAAATTCCCGCAAATCAACGACTGGATCAGTATTTTCGACACTAATATTGCTCTGATCATTATTATTATGCTGATTGTAGTTGTGATCAATATTATTATGGTCCTTTTAATTCTGATCATCGAAAGAACCAATTCCATTGGGCTTCTGAAAACTCTCGGAGCCAGCAATTCACAGATAAGAGCTACTTTCATCAATTATACGCTGATCATTATGATCCCGGGACTTCTCTACGGCAATGCAATTGGCCTGGGTTTGATCCTGATCCAGAAATTCTTCGGCATTATTAAGCTTAATCCTGAAAACTATTATGTGAGTACGGTACCTGTAGACCTTAATCCTGTTGCCATTATTTCAATCTCGGTAGGCATTCTGATTATTTCAGGACTGGCATTAATTATTCCGAGTTACCTGATCAGCAAAATATCTCCGGTAAAGGCAATTAAATATAATTAACGTGAATACTGAATGGTGAATGGTCAATTTTAATAGCAGCAACTAATTGTTTCTTGAAAAATTCATCATTGACTATTCACCATTCACATGATAAATCATCTTAAATTACGCAGCTAATTTTTAAAGCCTTATCTTTGCATCGCTTATAAAACATTTATGAAATACGCAAAAAATATTCTTGAAACCATAGGAAATACCCCTCTTGTAAAGCTTAACAAAGTACTGGGTGAAGATTTTCCTGCTTTGGTTTTGGCAAAAGTAGAGACGTTCAATCCCGGAAATTCTGTAAAGGACAGAATGGCTCTTAAAATGATAGAAGATGCCGAAAAAGACGGCAGATTAAAACCCGGAGGTACTATTATTGAAGGAACTTCAGGAAATACAGGGATGGGACTGGCTCTTGCAGCCATCATCAAAGGCTACAAATGTATTTTTGTAACCAATTCCAAGCAATCTAAAGAAAAATGCGATATTCTTCGTGCTGTAGGAGCCGAAGTGATTGTATGCCCTACCGATGTGAAACCTACGGATCCGCGTTCTTATTATTCAGTTTCCAAAAGACTGGCTAAGGAAACAGAAAACGGATGGTATGTGAACCAATATGATAACTTATCCAACAGAGCCGCTCATTACGAATCTACAGCTCCTGAAATCTGGGAACAGACAGAAGGAAAACTTACTCATTTCGTAGTAGGGGCCGGAACAGGAGGTACTATTACAGGTTGCGGAACATTCTTCAAAGAAAAAAATCCTGATATCAAGGTAATCGGAGTTGACACTTACGGTTCTATTCTGAAAGAGTTTCACGAGACAGGGGAACTTCATTATGATCACGCCTATACGTACATCACAGAAGGAATCGGGGAAGATATTATTCCTGAGAATTATGATATGTCTGTGATCGATCATTTTGAAAAAGTAACAGATAAGGACGGTGCCATCTACGCAAGAAAACTGGCTAAAGAAGAAGGGATTTTCTGCGGATATTCTGCGGGGAGTGCTATTGCTTCTTTAATCCAGATGAAAGACCAGTTTACAAAAGATGATGTGATTGTTGTTCTTCTTCACGACCACGGTTCAAGATATGTAGGAAAAATCTACAATGACGAGTGGATGAAGGAAATGGGTTGGTTAGATTAATCAGAAACGAAGATCAATTATCTTTTCACATATAAAAAATCAGAGCAAATGCTCTGATTTTTTTATTTACCAATATTCTTCTTTATTGCTTGTTTGAGGCTGTCGTAGTCGCCTTTACTCATTGATTTCTTTGGGAACATATAATTAAATTTACCTTCCAGGGAAATAAATTCATTATTGACTTCAAAGTCTTTAAAATCTTCCCATTTACTTAATTCTTCCTGGTGATTAAGGTTGACGTTAAAAATCTCATCATTAAACCTGATCTCATATATTTTGGAATCTTCCAGTGATTTTAAGTATCTATTCACCTCTTTTTTCCATCGGGAAATCTTATTAATGCTTAAAGAAAGATAAACCGTACATAACAGAAATAAAAAGCTCACAAAATACAGAATCCCGAATTTTTCTTTACTTAAATCATCTTTAAAGAAAAAAAGGATCAGCAGTATTAATCCTACAACTGCTGTAGTAATTGTTTTTCCTTTGGTAGTTGGTGAAAAAAATAAGCTTGTCTGGTTCCCGCTGAAATAAATTTCCTCGAAATCTTTTCTGTTCACATGTAATCTGATGACTTTCTCTCCATTCATTTCTTAGAAAATATTTAATTCGTTTTTTAAGATTACAAAACTAAATCAAATATCTTCATATTGATCATTTATTGCAGAAAGTTTATTCATCAGTTCACGATTTTTTTTCTTTAAATCCTCCATTTTCCGAAGCATATGATGGATGACTTCCAGACCGGGAAGATTAATTTCCAGATCATAATGCCAGTTGGTAAACTTCTCAAAAACAGGCAGATCTTCATAGAGCAAATACCGTACTTCATTCTCTGTTTCTACATGGAGTAAACCCTCGTCTACCAATTCATCAAAAAAAGTGACCTCTATATTGTATATTTTTACGAGTTCTTCCCGCGATATTCTTTCACTCATGACTTAGGAATTTTTAAGTTGTTCAAAAAGTTCTTTCTGTTTGTCCGTCAAACCAGTAGGTAATTTCACCTCATACGTCACAAAAAGATCTCCGGACTGCCCTTCTTTCTTATATACCGGAAATCCTTTTCCTTTCAGCCTTACTGTTGTTCCGTTCTGTGTTTCTGGTTTTACTTTGAGATTGACGCTTCCATCCAGTGTATTCACTTTTACATCGCCTCCCAAAACAGCAGTATACAGATCTATTGAAACTTTTGTTTTCAGATCATCACCTATTCTTTCAAAATTGGGATCAGCAGGAATATTGAATGTAATATACAGATCGCCGTTCGGACCTCCATTAAAACCAGGATTACCATGACCTTTCAGTTTGATCTGCTGTCCATCGTAAACCCCGGCAGGAATCGTGATTCTCACTTTTTTACCATTGATTTCAAAAGTCTGAGGATGGGTATGTGCCGCATCTTTTAAGGTTAAATTTAATTCAGCGTGAACATCCTGTCCTTTAAACTTACCTGAAGAACTTCCTCTTGAGCTTCTGCCAAAACCACCACCTGCACCGCCAAACATACTCTGGAAAAAATCTGAAAAATCTTCCCCTTCACCGAAATCAGCACCGGAAAATCCTCCGCCGCCATAATTCTGCTGCTGATACTGTCTTTGCTGCTGCTGGGCTTTTTCGTATTCTTCGCCATGCTTCCAGTTCTCCCCATACTTGTCATATTTAGCACGGTTCTCGGGGTTGCTGAGCACTTCATTGGCTTCATTCAGCTCCTTGAATTTTTTCTCCGCTTCTTTGTCGTCCGGATTAAGATCAGGATGGAGCTTTCTTGCCAGTTTTCGATAAGCTTTTTTAATGTTATCCTGGGTTGCGCTTTTATCTACGCCTAGAATTTTATAGTAATCTATATAAGCCATAGAAACGATATTTACTCAAATTTATGAAATTTGTCCCTGAAAAATATATAAGAGAGTGTTAAAAATAACCCTATCTTTGATAAAAAGCGTTGAATGAAAGAGGTTCTTAAAAATTACTCGGGAATTATACTTTTACTATTTGGGATTATTGCAGGAAGCATCATAGGCATTACTGCTCCGGGCATTGTAGAATACATTAAGCCTCTGGGAGATATATTCCTGAATTTGCTTTTTGTAAGTGTAGTGCCACTTGTATTTTTTGCCGTGTCCAATTCTATTGCGTCTCTGGAACAACAGTCCAAGTTTGGAAAAATCATTCTCGTCATGGCTTTTACTTTCCTGTTTTTTATTTTAACGGCGGCTGTTTTTACCATCTGTGCGGTCTATTTATTCCCTGTTTCGGGGGTTTCCGGCAGTTCGGAAATAATTTCTGAAGCCGTTAATGAAGACAGCTGGGGAAACAGGATTGTCAGTTTTTTCACTGTCGGAGAATTTACCCAGCTTTTTTCGAGACAAAATATGCTGGCTCTTCTTATTTTTGCCTTCATGACGGGCTTTGCTGCCAGAAAATCAGGAGAAAAAGGATTACCGTTCAGGGTATTTATCTCTTCAGGATATGAAGTGATGAAGGAATTACTTTTATTAATCATGAAACTTGCACCTATCGGACTTGGAGCCTATTTTGCCTATCAGGTGGCGACTTTGGGACCACAGTTGTTTGGATTCTATGCTAAACCTCTCGGGCTTTACTATATTGCAGGAATTATTTATTTCTTTGTCTTCTTTTCGCTGTATGCTTTTATGGCCAACGGGCAAAAAGGAATCAAAAGCTTCTGGTCCAATGCGGCATATCCTACTCTTACCGCTTTAAGTACCTGCAGCAGTTTTGCCACTATGCCGGCGAATCTTCAGGCTGCTTCGAAGATCGGTATTCCAAACTCAATTGCCAATCTGGTTATTCCTATCGGGACAACGCTTCATAAAAACGGATCTTCCATGTCGTCTATCATCAAAATATATGTTGCTTTCCTGATTATTGGAAAAGACTTTTTTGATCCGGCGAATTTATTGCTAGCTTTAGGAATTACGGTTTTCGTAAGTATTGTTGCGGGCGGTATTCCGAACGGCGGATATATTGGGGAAATGCTGATGATTTCGGTGTATAAATTACCACAGGAAGCCATTCCGGCTGTGATGATTATTGGTACGCTGGTAGACCCACTGGCAACTGTTCTGAATGCCGTAGGAGACATTGTAGCAGCGATGTTTGTAAACCGGTTTGTGAAGGTCTGATTAATATTTAAAACATGAAGGTTTAAGAGCTATAACTAAACTTATTCACTTCGTTTTACCGGCTCTAAATTTTCGTATTCTTCAGGGGTGAAAAGCCTGTAATGAACTTTAAATGTTTTGCCTAAAGGTGTTTCCAGGGAAAAACCTCCGGGACCGAAACCATCTGTAACATCGAGTGTAAAGTGAGAATATTTCCAGTATTCGAATAAATCGCGGTCGATCCAGAATTCATGTCCGTTAATGGTACCAATCATAGCATCATTCATACGGGGGAAAAATCCACCTTTCTCGAAACATTGCGGCTGAGTGCCTTCGCAGCATCCTCCTGCCTGGTAAAACATCAGCGCTCCATATTTATTTTCCAGTTCGAAAATAACATCCAGGGCTTTTTCTGTGGCCGATAGCCTTGATATTGTGGTTTCCATTTTCTGTTCTTTTACATCAACAAGTTACTTCTAAGGTACGAAGATTTTTATTGTCTTTAAAAAAGCCCGGCAGGAATCCACCGGGCACATTAATCCATCATCATTTAATTTGAGCCGGCAATATCCAGCACGATTCTACCATCAATCTGACCTTTTTTCATTTTATCAAAAACATCATTAATATCTTCAAGCTTTGCAGAGGTTACCGTTGCTTTTACCAGTCCTTCATTCGCAAAATCCAATGCTTCCTGAAGGTCTTTTCTTGTTCCGACGATAGAACCTCTCACCGTTATTCTTTTTAATACGGTTTCAAAAATCGGAAGTTCAAAAGATCCCGGAGGAAGACCGTTAAGAGCTATCGTCCCTTTTCTTCTGAGTACATCTATCCCCTGCTTGAATGCAATTGGAGATACTGCTGTAATTAAAGCGCCATGCATTCCGCCCACTTCTTTATGCAGATATTCCCCGGGATCTGTATTTTTCGCATTCACTACAAGGTCTGCGCCCAGTTTTTTTGCCAGTTCCAGTTTATCGTCCGCTACATCAATGGCTGCTACATGCATGCCCATTGCTTTGGCATACTGAACTGCAACATGTCCCAATCCACCGATTCCTGAAATAGCGACCCATTCGCCGGGCTTTGTCTCGGTTTCTTTTAACCCTTTATAAACAGTTACTCCCGCACACAAAATAGGAGCGATTTCCAAGAAATTAACATTGGATTTTAAATGCCCTACATATCTTGAGTCTGCAATAACGTATTCCGCAAAACCGCCATCTACGCTATAACCTCCATTTTTCTGTGCTTCACACAGCGTTTCCCAGCCAGTGATACAGTAGTCACAACATCCGCAGGCACTGTATAACCATGGAACGCCTACCGCATCTCCTTCTTTAACATACGCTTCAGGGCCACATGCCACGACAATACCTACTCCTTCATGGCCGGGAATCAGGGGCATTTTGGGCTTTGCAGGCCAGTCGCCATCTACAGCATGGAGATCTGTATGACACACACCACAGGCAATAACTTTGACGAGTACCTCATACCTTCCGGGTTCTCTTACCGGAACTTCTTCTATTTTCAGTGGTTGTCCGTAGCCTTGAACTACAGCAGCTTTCATCGTTTTTGGGATCATATGATTTGAGTTTAGTTTTTATTAGTTAGATGATAAATGGTGAATGGTGAATCGTTAATTTTACTACCAGTCTATTATTGAGTATTGACTTGCAAAGCAAATTGACTCTTCACATTAAAATATATTGTGAATGGTCAATAGTGAATTGGAAACTTTACTGTCAGTCTGCCATTGACCATTGACTTGCGTAGCAAAATTGACTTTTCACGTTCATAACCATTAACCTCTTAAGGATAACAGATTTCCTGCTTACCTGAAATATTTCAGATAAGGAATACGATTTTTCGCGTGAGGGATGGGAAGGGCGGCGAGGAACGAGCCGGTGCGGAATGAAATGGAGCACCGAAACGAAGTGAAGCCCTGGAAAAGCCCGACCGTTTTGCCCCGGCAGAGCCGGGGCAAACGGGCACGCCCTAATATTTAAAATTAAAAGAAACCTAATTTGTTTTTGTTGTAGGAGATCAGCATGTTTTTGGTCTGACGGTAATGATCCAGCATCATTTTATGGTTCTCTCTACCGATTCCCGACTGTTTATACCCTCCGAAAGGTGCTCCTGCAGGATAGGAATGGTATTGGTTTACCCAGACTCTTCCAGCCTGAATCTGACGAGGAATATTGTACAACTGATGAGCATCCCTGGTCCATACACCTGCTCCAAGACCATAGATCGTATCGTTGGCAATTTTTACAGCTTCATCTTCATCTTTGAAAGTTGTAAAGGCCAGTACGGGCCCGAAGATCTCTTCCTGGAAGATTCTCATTCTGTTGTTACCTTTGAAAATAGTCGGCTGGATATAGAAACCATCCTCTAAGTCTTCGCCCACGTTATTTACGTCACCACCCACAAGAACTTCCGCTCCTTCTTCTTTTCCTAACTGAATGTAAGACAATATTTTATCTTTCTGAATCTGTGAAGCCTGAGCACCCATCATGACAGTCTTGTCAAGTGGGTTTCCTACTTTGATAGCCTTTACCCTTTCGATCACTTTGGCGATGAACTCGTCTGCAATATCTTCCTGAACCAGCAGTCTGGAAGGACATGTACAGATCTCTCCCTGGTTAAGGGCAAAAAGGACTGCTCCTTCAATAGCTTTATCCAGAAATTCATCGTCTGCATCCATTACTGAACTGAAGAAAACATTTGGAGATTTCCCGCCCAGTTCAAGGGTAACGGGAATGATATTTTCTGTTGCATACTGCATTACAAGACGTCCTGTAGCTGTAGAACCCGTGAATGCAGCTTTTGACACTTTAGGGTTAGTTACTAAAGCTCTTCCCAATTCTGCTCCGAAACCGTTGACAATATTAATAACACCGGCAGGCAAAAGATCACCGATGATTTCCATTAAAACCATGATGGAAACGGGAGTGCTTTCTGCAGGCTTTAATACAACACAGTTTCCTGCAGCCAGGGCCGGAGCTAACTTCCATATTGCCATCAATATTGGAAAGTTCCAGGGAATAATCTGTGCAATTACACCCAATGGTTCGTGAACAATCAGGGAAACCGTGTCTTTATCTAATTCATTGTGAGAACCTTCTTCTGAACGGATTACGGAAGCAAAATACCTGAAATGGTCTATTGCTAGAGGTAAATCTGCCGCTAATGTTTCCCTTACCGCCTTTCCGTTGTCTATGGTTTCAACAATGGCAAGATATTCAAGATTCTGCTCTATCCTATCTGCTATTTTATTGAGTATAATACTTCTTTCTGTAGATGAAGTATTTTTCCAGGTTTGAAATGCTTTGTCCGCTGCATTTACAGCCAGTTCCAGATCTTCTTTGGAGGAATGGGCTACCTGGGTGAAATTTTTACCGTTTACCGGGGAAACTACATTGAAGTACTGTCCGTTAACAGGAGGTGTAAATTTCCCATCAATATAATTATCGTATTTGTTTTTGAATTCAGGCCACTGGAAAGCGGTCTCTGATTTCGGTTCTGTCATAGTGCTCATATTAGTATCATTTTATTTTTTCGTAATGCCAAATTACATTTACTCATGAAAAAGTGATAGCACAATCGTATAAAAAAACATCAAAATAGTGCAGATGTTCAACTTTATAATTTTATTAACAACACTGAAGAGTTAAAATTTATATATTTGAGTGATTGGGTTTTGTAAAATGTTTAGAAATGAATAACAATAATAAATTTTTATTAAATACTCCCGAATTAAAGAAGGAGAGCCAGTTATTGAACATGGTTGAAAACCAGACAAAATTCAATCTAAACAACTGTGAATTTAGTATTTACGAAACCCACAAGGCTGCTTTCGGGGTTAAACTTCATTTTGAAAACATTGCTTTTACCGCTATGCTGAGAGGTAAGAAACATATGAAGCTGGATAATAAAACAAACTATTTCGATTATTTTCCGGGAGAAAGTATTCTTGTTGCCCCCGGTGAAACTATGGTGATCGATTTTCCTGAAGCAGATCTGGCGCCCACCCAATGCATTTCTTTAAGCCTTAATCCTGAGTTTATAGAAAATTCTCTTAATTATTTAAATTACAGTCTTCCTAAAGCAGATGAAACTTCACAGTGGAATATCCAGCTGGATGAATTTTTTCTGTTTAACAATCAATCCTTAGCTTCTGCTACCAATAACATTATGAGAATTGCCATGGATGACAATTCCCAGAAGGATATCATGGCAGATTTCGCATTGAAAGAACTGTTAATCAGATTAATGCAAACCCAAGCCAGAAGCATGGTGGAAAAGAATATTGCCAAAAATAAATCAAGGATAGGTTTTGCCGTAGACTATATCAGGAAAAACCTTCATCAGAAGCTGTCTATTGACAGTATTGCCAAACTGGCTTATGTAAGCAAATCGAACTTTTTTAAAATGTTTAAAGATGAGCTGGGAACGTCTCCCAATGATTTTATCCTGCAGGAAAGAATCAACAGGGCTAAAGAATTATTGGCCGGACAGATCAGCATAAAGGAAACTGCTTACCAGACAGGATTTTCGGATACCAATTATTTTACGCGTGTATTTAAGCAGCTTGTAGGGGTTACGCCGAAGAGTTATCAAATCTCAGCTGTATTTTCCGAAAGGTATTAGAAATAAAAAAAGCATTCCTAAAAATGAAATGCTTTTATGTTCAGCTAATAAGCCTAATCCTTATAATCATAATATCTCGCTCCCTTCAACACAGAATTTTCATATTCTACTGATTTTAATCCGAAACCTTTGTAGTTTTCATTAACAGAATTCTCAAGCTGTTTTCTGTGCAGTTTTTCGTAGCTTTCAAAATCAATGGCAGTTCGGTTTTTCAGGTTTTCAAACAAGTTCCATTTGGATGCTGCAGTTTTCCAGTTCTTTGAGATTTTTCCGGCAAAAACTTTGGATTTCGAGCCGCTTCCATATCCTAAAAAGCCAATCTCAGTACCAGCCAGTTCTTCTCCTTCATCAAATGAAACCTGTATAGCCGAAAGAAGTGCCATAAAGATGGAAGCCGTATACATATTCCCTATTTCAGAAGATGCACGTTGTGATCTTTCAATCTTCTCATTAATAAAATTCAGATAGTCTTCAGATTTTGCAACAGCCTTCTGCTCGTCCGGAGTTCCATAAGAAAGCCCGTTTTCAATGCTGTAAATTTCAGTGAATACCCTTTTACCGTGAAATGCATATGGCAAATGAAAAATAAGGTACCTCCAGGCTTCATAAGGCTTATCTTTTCCTGTAATTTCCTTATAATGCTGATAAGCCTCCCTGATTCTGTCCTGATAACACTGGTTTGAGTACTGCCCGTCAAAAACAGGCTCATCCGTAAAAATTTCAATTTTATCCGGGAAAGTTTCCGGTGCAGAACTTAAGTCTTTTTTATCATAATGCCTTCTCGGCTTAAAGAAGTCAAAAACACTTTCAGTAGCAACTCCCCAGTTGTTTTCAATTTCCAGAAGATCGGGTTTTGATGAAACCAGCAAAGCAACTGCACCGCCACCCTGTGTATATTCTCCGGAAGAAGCCAGTTCGTATTTAGCATAATCGCTGGCGATAACCACTGCTTTTTTGTCCGGGTTTACTCTCACAAAGTCTAATGAATTGTGTAAAGCATCTACTGCCCCGATGCAGGCGAAAGTCATATCTACCACATCACAGTTTTTGAAGCATCTCTCGCCAAATTCCTTTTCAAGTACTTTTTCCACCATCTGCATGGCATACGAAGCTGTAGGTTTTGCCGCATCCAGAGCACTTTCTGTTCCCAGGTAAATCCTGGCTATATTTTTGGGATTGAGATCATGATCTTTGATCAGTTTTAATAAAGCTTCTGCTGCAAATGTTGCCGCATCTTCATGTACATCGGGAAACCCCATTTTATGCAATCCTAATCCTTTTTCCAGTTTTGCGGGTTCAATTCCTCTTTTCTCCGCCAGATCTTTGATTTCCAAATACAAAGACGGCACATAATAGCCCGCTGCCTCAATTCCAAAAGTCATTTATTCTAAATTTTTATACGAATTTATAAAATGATGTTTGAATAATCCCTCAATCCTCAGGCATAATTTCTATTTTAAATACAAAAATCATAAAAAAGAGGTTGGCTCAAAAGTTAAATAATTTACTTTTGAGACAACCTCATCAAATTTTTGTTTAAATCTATACGAATTTAGATATTTTTCTTTGACAATATAACTTTGTTGATAATCAATTGAGTTAAACATTGTAATTTAGTCCATGATAAATTTGTTTTCCAACACTTTATACAAAATCGAATCTTTATTCTCTAATAGGTTTAAAAATGATTGAAATAAAAAAATATTCTAATCAGGCGGGGCATCCTGAGCCAAGACGGGTCATCAGATACACTTTATTCTGGTGTGATAACGGAAGTGCTGAAATCCTGGTTGACGAAAATATCTTTATTCTGAAAACCGGACAAACTATCACCATTACTTCCGGACAGTTTCATCAATTAAAATCTGTGGATGGAGAACTTACTGCACTGGAATTTACGCTTGACTTTTTCTGTAAAAGTGACAGTGATATTGAACTTATTTTTCACAACGGACTTTTTTGCCATTTCGGAATGAATGAAATGATCACCATACAACATCCTGCCTTTTTCACTGAAACATTGAACACCATTGAAAAAGAAATTCTGGAGCAGCCTTATCAATATCTGATCTCTACGCATTCTCTGGTGGAGTTGCTGTTGGTAGAAATCAACCGCAGTAAAATTGCCAACGGTGATGAAATCTGGAAACCGGATGCTTTATTCTTAAAGTTCCTGGAAAGTATCAGAAACAATTTTGAAAATAATTATCAGGTATCTCATTTTGCTGATCTCCTTGGAACCACTGAAGCCAAACTGAATGAGATTTCAAAACTTCATACCAGCAAAACTGCTCAGAATGTCATCTACAGCCTTATTATTTCCGAGGCAAAGAGACTTTTGCTCTATGAAAAACTAACGGTAAAGGAAATCGCTTATCTGCTTGGCTTCAATGATCCTTTCTACTTTTCGAATTTCTTTAAAAAACATACTTCCCATTCTCCAAAAGATTACCAGAAGGCGGTAAAAGAGATGTAGTTTTTTCGCTTGAGTAAAAGAAGCTCATAACTTTCGGATTCCTATTCTTCTTTCAGCATTTAAATATTACATGCTTTTTCCGGAATTGTCTATTCTTTAGGCAACGGTTTTCGCTGAACTTTGTACCTGTAATTAAGCTCTAAAAAATTATAGTATGAAAACTCAACAGGACACCGCCGTTTTTTTATTAAGGATAGCTTTGGCATCAGGATTTTTATCTGCTGTAGCCAGCAGGCTGAATCTTTGGGGAGCTCAATCTTCAGGCTGGAAAAAATTTGTTCATTACACTTCTGAAACCAATTCATTTTTGCCTCAGTCATGGGCCTCTGTTATAGCAGTATTGTCTACTGCTTCTGAATTATCAATTGGCATTTTGCTTCTTGTAGGTTATCAGGTAAAAGGAACAGCAAAGTGCGCCTCTATTCTCACTTTATTATTTGCGGTTGCGATGGGTATTTCTTTTGGCATTAAAGAGCCTTTGGATTATTCTGTCTTCGCATTCAGTGCCGGAGCATTTCTCCTGAGTACTTTCTCCCGCTATGAATGGAGTTTAGACCAATTTCTACATCAATAACAGTTAAATTTATACATCATGAACACCAACATCTACGATTACATCGTAAAAACGGAACAGAAAGAATGGCAACCTTTAATTGAAAAAGGAATTCATTATGAAGGTATTTTTGTGAAATCTTTAAAATTTGATCCGGAGAAAAACCGTTCTACCAGCATTCTTTTAAAATTTGATCCGGGAGCCAGTTATCCTTATCACAATCATCCTGCCGGAGAGGAACTATTGATCATGGAAGGGGATGCAACTATTGCAGGAGCCCAGCTAGAAAAGGGAGATTATCTGTATACTCCTCCTGATTTTAAACATTCTGTGAAATCTGAAAAGGGATGTACAATTCTTTTTATTGTGCCGGAAGAAGTAGAGATTCTTTAAGCTTATAAACGTAAAAAGGCTGCCCTTTTTGAGGCAGCCTTATTTATATTCCTGTAATTTTAAGATCTTGTTTATTTAAAATCTTCAATAGCTTTATTGATCGCATCAATCTGCTTGTTGATGCTTACAGCATTCTGAGGATTCTGTCTCAACAGTTCCATTTTTTTACTCAAACCGTCTTTAAGCATTTGAGAGATCATCATTTTTGCCTGAGGATTATCTCCCATTTGACTTTTTGCATGGCTGATGATCTTTGTAATGTTTTCAGTAGCTTTCAGATTATCCGAACTCATGATCCAATTATAGCCTTCTTCCGCAGATTTTCCCAATTCGGGATTCTGGAACTTGATGAAAGGATAGAATGCCACTAATGAAGTAATATTAGCCATTTGCGAGGTCACTTTATTCTTTACAATGACAGGAAGCAACTGACCCAATAATTCGTCTGAAGCACCTTCAAGATCAATTTTATCGGCTAATGTATTGGCTTTTGATGGGTCCAGCGTTAAAACAGCATTTAGTGAAGCTCCTTTTACAGCATTGGAAACAGCACTTACCCCTTTTTCATAAAGCGAAAGATATTTTTTATCCTTGGTTTTGGCCAATGCAGCAATAGCAGCAGCCTGAACCAATGTTTTCGGGTCATTTGAAGCCAATTTTTCAACGTCTGCACCTAAAGCTTTCATCTGTTCAGGATTGGAAAGATCCATCAATTTAAGGGCTTTCATTCTTGTTCTGAAATACGGATCTTTTAATGCCGCCGAAAGTAGTTTTATAGCTGCAGGATTTTTTCCTACCTGATCTTTAATACCTGATAAAGCAAGATATCTGCTCTTAAATTCTTTGGACCCGGTAAACTGCATAAGATTCTGCTCAGGAGTTTTGGTATCTGTAATATCCGCCAGTAAAATTCCGTCTGCATTGATATTCACTAAATCTGCATTTTTAGAAACATCAAAATTAAAGGTATTTTTTGCGGTTGCGTTTACCCAAACGTTGTATCTTTTTGGTTTTCCGTTATCATAAACATCAATTGCCAGAGGAAACTGGAAAGGCTGATCCTGGGTTTGCTCAATGACAACAGCAATTTGTTTTTTAACAGGTTCGAAAGTGTAAGAATATTTAATTTTCGGATTCCCGTTTCCAAAATACCATTGGTTAAAGAACCAGTTCAGGTCTTTCCCGGAAACTTTTTCTAAGGATAGCCTTAGCTGATGGGCTTCTCCGTTCTGATATTCATATGTTTTGAGATAATCATTCAAGCCTGCGAAGAAGGCATCATCACCTAAGTAATTTCTCAGCATGTGGAGAATTCCGCCCCCTTTTTGATAAGTAACCAGATCGAAAACATCTTCACGGGAGTCATAATTGAATCTTACCAGGTTTTTATCAAAATTTCCTGGTGTTGTAAGATACATATTCACATCTTTCATCAGGTGGTCATCTGCTTGGTCTTTTCCGTATTTGTATTCGTTCCAGAGGTATTCTGAATAGTTCGCAAAAGATTCATTTACAGTAAGATTACTCCAGCTTTCTGCGGTTACCAGATCTCCAAACCACTGGTGGAATAACTCATGGGCTATGGTATCTTCCCATTTATTTTCATCGATGAGCTGTCCCGGTTTCTGCAAGATATCACTTCCATGCAGTGTCGCTGTTGTATTTTCCATCGCACCACTCACATAATCTCTTCCGGAAATCTGTGCATATTTCGCCCAGGGATAATCGTAGCCTAATTTTTTAGAGAAAAAGTCGATCATTTCCGGTGTGTTTCCGTAGATCTGTTTCGCGTATGGTTCGTATTCTTTTTCAATATAATAATCTACCGGGATATTCTTCCATTTGTCTTTAACGATGGCATATTCCCCAACTCCCATAAAAAACAGGTAGGTGGAATGTCTTTTGTCCATTACCCAATGGTCTGTTCTTAAGCCATTTGCTTCTTTCTGGGAATCTTTTAACAAACCGTTGGAAAGGGTCACATATTTATCAGGAACTGTCATATAGATCTCCTGGGTAGTCTTCTGGTTGGGTTTATCAATGGTTGGGAACCAGGCGGAAGAAGATTCTGTTTCACCCTGTGTCCAGATCTGTGTAGGCATATCGGGATCTTGTCCCTGTGCGTTAATGAAATACAGTCCTTTGGCGTCATTAATAGCTGCACTTCCCTGTTGCTTTACTTCATTCGGACGTGCTGTATACTTGATATAGATAGTATAGTCCTGGTTTTTCTGATAGGTTTTATCCAAGGTGATTTTTAAAACATCATCCTTATAATCGTATTTTAAAGGAGATTTTTTTCCATTGGTATCCATTGCTACTTCATGAATAAGCATTCCCTTTGCATCAAGCGTCAATTCGTTGGAAGGATAGAAAAAAGGTGTAGCAGTAAGCCATTCTTCACCATTCATCTGCTCTTTCTGATAATCGAAATTTACTTTAAGCTTGGTATGTTTAAGTTCCGTTACTTTGGTATGGGTAGCTCTGTATACTTTTTCTCTTCCTGAAGTTTCAGTCTGTGCTGATACGTTTGCGGAAAATAAAATCCCGAGTATAGCAATGGACAAAATCGCCTTTTTCATTGATTACTTTATTATTTTTTAGAATTATTTTTTGTTATGATGTCAAAAATATCATTGACCAGAGTTTCATAATCTCCTTTCTTCAACTGTTCCTTTGTTTTGGCAAAAGCTTTTTTCAGTTCACTTTCAGGGTTTTCATCGTCGATGATATCTACAGAAATCACTCCTTTCATTTGAAGAATTGCATTTTTTAATGCTTCCGGATCAACTGTTTGCTCGGTATTTATTTTTAAATATTTCATTTTATTCTTTTGTAAAGGTATTTTTTGTTCCTCCCTGAATGATTATGAATTGCTTTTTTGCAGGATAAAAGTCGATAACAATTCCGGCCATATCAAATTTAAAGCTCGTCTCAGAAGTTGCTTCCAAAGGAAACGCACCTTGTCCGGTCGCCTGAGCCATCAATTTTTTATCTTTGATAAAGATATTAATTTTTAAAGGGACATCCGGACTTGCATAATTTCCTACAAATTTCTGCAAATCAGCTTCCGGAATTTCAAGGGTTTTAAAACTTGGCATTTTAAAATCTTTTCCTATCGCCGTTTCTACCATTTTGATAGAAATTTCGTTGGTATCCATATCGGCTTGATTGGTTGTGAAACTCACCGCAGTTTTCAAATCCGGAAAATAAAACAATGCTGATCTGAAATTGTCGATTCCGCCTGTATGACCAAATCCGGAATATTTATCAAAAGGAACTTTCACCAAACCATATCCGTAATTATCAATAAAATTTTTCATTTTATCAACATTTTCTTTTTTGATTAATTTTCCGTTTTCAAGACCTAGAATAAATTCCAGCAAGTCTCTTGGTGTTGAAATGATATTGCCCGCCCCGATTGGAATACTCATGTCCGTTTCATTGGAAACTTCATATTTTCCGTTGGTAAACTGGTAAGATTTTGCCTGATCTTTTGAAGTGTCAATTTTTCCTCCAACTTCCGTTAAGGTTAATTTTAACCGTTTTGTAATTTTAGCTTTAATTAATTCAGCATAAGATTTTTTGTATACTTTTTCAAGAATAAAACCCAGCAAAATATAATTTGAATTACTGTATTCATGCTTTGAACCCGGTTCAAAATCACTTTTATATTTTTTGATGATATCAACTAAGCTGCTTTCTGTCTGAGGTTTTGTATTGTATTGCCAGTATTCGGCTTCGTTGGTCAGGTTATGAATCCCTGTTCTGTGCTGCAATAAATTTTCGATTGTAATTTTGCTTGCGTTGGGAATTTCAGGATAAAATTCAGAAAGTTTCTGATTTAAGGAAATCTTTTTCTCCTCAACAGCTTTCATTACCAAAACTGCCGTAAATGTCTTACTGATCGAGCCAATTCTATATTGTGTATTTACATTGGCTTTCTGCTGTTTTTCAACATCAGCAAATCCAATTACTTTCACAAAAGTCGGACGTTCATTTTCTGCAAATGCAAAACTTCCCATTACCTTATGATGAACAAACAGAGAATCGAAATAATTCCCCAGTTTTTCCTTTATATTTTGTTGAGAAAAAGCGGCACCCGAAATACCAATCGCTGTAAGAAAAAGTAACTTTTTTAGCATCCCTTTAAGATTTAACTGATAAGTAATAAAAAATAAGGTTTTGTTACATATCAACAGTCATTCTTGGCAGGATATTCATTGTTTAAATAGCTACCGGAGCTTTAATTCCCGGATGCGGATCATAATTTTCCAGAGTAAAATCTTCAAAACTGAAGCTGAAAATATTTTTAACTTCTGGATTCAATTTCATTACAGGAAGGGGTCTCGGCTCTCTGGAAAGTTGTTTTTTTACCTGCTCAAAGTGATTATTATAAATATGAACATCTCCGAAACTATGAATATAATCTCCTACTTCAAGGTCACAGACCTGGGCAACCATCATCAGTAATAATGCATAACTTGCAATATTGAACGGCACTCCCAGAAATACATCTGCGCTTCTCTGATATAGCTGCAGGGAAAGTTTTCCATCAGCTACATAAAACTGGAAAAGGGCGTGGCATGGCGCAAGGGCCATATTTGGAATTTCTGCGGCGTTCCATGCGGAAACGATCAGCCTTCTTGAATCGGGATTTTTTTTGATCTGGTCTATTACTTCTGTGATCTGATCCACTACTTTTCCGTCAGCTCCCTGCCAGCTTCTCCACTGCGCGCCATAAACAGGCCCCAGATCTCCGTTTTCGTCAGCCCATTCATCCCAGATGCTCACTCCGTTGTCGTTGAGATATTTGATATTGGTATCGCCATTCAAAAACCAAAGCAATTCGTAGATAATGGATTTCAGGTGAACTTTTTTAGTAGTTACCATCGGAAATCCTTTTGACAGGTCATATCTTAATTGGTACCCAAAAACACTTCTGGTTCCGGTGCCGGTTCTGTCCGTCTTATCTGTTCCATTGTCTAAAATATGCTGTAAAAGTTCTAGATAGTTTTGCATTTCTGAAAGCGGTTTTATGGTTCAAATTTAGAAAAAACTAACCGATTTCCACTTATCACAGATCATAAAAAGCATTCATTTTCATGAATGCTTTGTATAGGGCTGATGTTATTTTTCTATTAAACAGCAGTATATCCACCATCTATAAGATAATATCCTCCTGTTATAAATGAAGATTTATCTGAACTTAGGAATAGAACTAATTCTGCAACTTCCTGAGCAGTACCGAGACGGCCTATAGGATGTTTCCCTACCAATAATTCCTTTTTTTCTTCATCCATTTCCTGTAAAAGCGGGGTATCAATATATCCAGGGCCTACTGCATTGCAACGGATTCCTTTCTGTCCATACTCTGCTCCTATATTTTTGGTAAGCCCTACCACCGCATGTTTTGCCGTTGTATATGCCGAAGAAAGTGGTGCAGCTACGCTTCCATGGATAGAAGCCATATTGACAATCACTCCACCTCCGTTCTTCTCCATTTCCAGGATTTCATATTTGCAGCCATAAAATACGCCATCAAGATTAATACTTAAGACTTTTCTCCAGCTATCCAGGCTATAATCTCCGGTTAAAGCTGCTTCGCCGCCAATTCCTGCATTATTGCATGCAATATCAAGCTTTCCATAAATCTCGGCAGTTTTTCTGACAAGGTTTTCTACTTCTTCTGCGCTGGCAGTGTCAGCTTTTATAAATGAAGCTTCCCCTCCTTCCGACTTAATCTTTTCTACAGCTTTTTTACCATGCTCTTCATTGATATCCGATACGATAACTTTTGCACCTTCTTTAGCATACAGCTGAGCCACTGCTAAACCGATTCCTGAACCTGCACCTGTTACCAGTGCAACTTTGTTTTCTAAAATTCCCATATTGATAAAATTTAATATGTTTTTTGTTTAAATAACTATCTTCAATTTACCACAAAAATCAATAGTATTCGAAATTTTAACAATAAAATTTTCTTAATTTTACATCAATAATGCCAAATTATTTAAAAATTAATTCAATATATTAAAATAATTGACAATTCAATAACAATAGAACATTACATCTTGTCGGATTTTGCTGAATGCCTAATATGAAAAGGGGAAACAATCCTGCTTACGGATCAGACGAAATAGTACTATTCTATCGACCGGATAGTTTGAGAGACCGTATTAACTGAAAACGTCTCGCCTGCTTTTTTTCCTGACATTGCTTTAATAAGCGGAGATTCTGCAGAAACTGTCATGATTTTCTGATTTTCTGAAATAATTTCGCCCACAGATACGGCAACATAAAAGAGTCCTTTATCTGTTTTTACCAAAGCTCCGTTCTGAACTTTGTCAGAGGCTTCAGCTGATATTTTCTGAAGAATGGATCGTTGATTCAGAGATTCATTAAGCTGCCGCTGAAGGTTATTGATTTCCTGTTGTAGCATTTCGCGGCCGGTTTCATATTTGTCGCCCATGGAACTTTTGGTATCATTATTAGAAGCCCTGGTTTCTGCAATCAGGGTTTCAAATGACTGAATCTTGTCATTGATCTTTGTTTTTATGATGTTTAATAATTCCTGTTTGTTCATAGGGTGAAATTCCGGTAAAATAATTCTTATACATTTTGGCTAAAGCCTATTACAAATGTATATAAAAAAGCGGGCTAAAGCCCGCTCCTATTGAATATTTTTAAAAGATTAAAGCATGTTGGGTTAACCTTCCCTCTATTTTTCAAAAACTGCATAGTCTGAAACTTTGAAGCTGAAATTTTTTCCTCCGTCAAAATCTCTTTTTGTTTTGTCGAAAACATTGCGGAAAGTTCCTGAAAGATTCTGATCTTCGATGGTGAAGTTTACAGGCTCTTTTGACATATTCAGGACTACCAGAACTTCGTCTTTTCCATTTTTTCTTACATAAGCCAAGATCTTGTCATTGGCAGTTGTATTCAGAAGATACGTGGAAACGTTGGCATCTCCTCCTCTTAATGCAGGATTGGATGCTTTCAGTTCCAGCAAAGTTTTGTAAAATTCTGCCATCTGGTAATTGTTTGTCCATTTGATAGCATCTTTTTCAAAAAATTCCAGTCTTTTCGTGTTGGGAAGTTCCTGTCCCGAATACAGCAGAGGAACACCGTTCCAGGTAGCCGAGAATACAGCCATAGGCTTGGTAATAACTCCGTATTTTTCGTATTCTGTTCCGTTCCAGGAGTTTTCATCGTGGTTGGCTGTGAACCAGGCTCTCATGGAAGAATCTCCGATATTCGAATATTGCTTTAAAAGATCTGTAAGTTCCTGCAATGGCTCATTTTTCTTATAATAATCTGCCGATTTATGCATCCATTTCCATGAATAACTGGCATCAAATACTTTTCCGTATTCAGGGCTTTCGATTTCATCAAATTCTCCCAGCCAGAAAAGCGGCTTTATTTTTTCCACTTCGGGACGTGCCTGTTGCCAGAAATCTACCTCAACCCATGAGGCAAGGTCGCATCTGAAACCATCAATACCGGTTTCTTTCACCCAGAATTTCATGGCATCGATCATGGCCAGTCTCATTTCCTGATTTTTATAATCCAGCTCGATAATATCATCCATTCCTGAGGCAATATGGAATTTACCGTCAGGATCTTTCAGATAAAATTCAGGGTGTGTTTTTGTCCAGATATGGTCCCATCCGGTGTGGTTGGCCACCCAGTCTATGATTACTTTGAATCCTAAACGGTGGGCTTCATTTACCATATGCTTGAAATCGTTCATTGTCCCGAATTCAGGATTAATGGAGGTATAATCTGACGCTGCGTAAGGGCTTCCAAGGCTTCCTTTCTTGTTTTGCTGGGCAATAGGAGTTATTGGCATGAACCAAAGAGTCTTTACCCCCATTTTTTTCAGGCGGGGCATTTCTTTTTCAAATGCTTTAAATGTTCCTTCCTGTGTATATTGTCTTATGTTTACTTCATAAATATTGGTCGTGTGCTTCCATTCCTTCGGCAGATCCATAGTGTTTTTCGTATTTTGAGTAGCGCAGGAAACGATTCCCAGGCCAATTATTGCTAATAGAATTAATTTCTTCATTCATCTATTTTTAGCAAAAGTAAGGAATGTTTTTTTGTCAGAGTAGAAAGTGGAGGGAAAACGGGAATTGGTAATAGGAATTTTGTGTCGCAGGAGACTTTTTTAGGTGAATAAGAAAATGGTGGATGTTTATTATAAGAGTTATGGGAAATTGGATGCCTTTTTCACGCAAAGCTTGTGTTTGATTCCTTTTATTTTAAGGAAGCAAATGATGGCGGCTTCGCCGCTGATTAAGCTATTGGACATTCTACCTGCATAGCTTCTTCAAGCTTGTTTCCTGTTTTTAAAAAATTCACCATTCATTTGGGTAGCAAAATTCACTATTGACATAAAAAAGCCCCGGACAAAATCCAGGGCTCTATATTGTTTTCAGATGTTATTATCTTTCATCATCGTTATCGTCATCATCTTCGAAAACATCATCGTTGTAGTTTTCTTCTTCTTCGTCATCGAAGTTATCGTCATCTTCATCTTCGAAAGTTGTGTTTCCTCCAAAGTCATCATCAAAGCTGAAATCATCGTCCATAAGTGGCATTGCCGATCTTTTTTTGGACCCTCCAGCATTTCCGCTTCTGCTTGGAGCTTTTAATGGAACGTTTCCAAATCTATATACTGTAATAGGGTAATTAACTCCTTTTGTTTCTTCAATAATCTCCACAAGCTCACAATACAGCTCCCAAAGATCAAGAAGCCCGTACTGGAACTGAGCCTTGTCGCCTATTTTTTCAAAAGCTTCATCAATGTAGACATCCGACATAATCTCGCCATCACCATCGTCACTCATGTCTTCCAGAGGAACGCTTTTAACTATCGTCCCGTCATCTTCCAGCATATTAAAAGTGGAAAGCTCATCTCCCTGCAGACTGAACGCACTTTTAATTCCCAAATGTAAGTTCCATAGCGATTGTTTTCCCTTCACTTCAATATCTCGGAAAATATCCTCTTTCGCATCTAATATTACGCGGATCTTGTAAACCATATCAGTTTCTTAAATTACTTTTTTGCCTTAATTATTATGATAAATCTCTGTTGCAAATATATAATAAATGACATGTGACAAAAAAATATTTCAGGATTTTTTAAAATATTTTTTTTTCTTACATTTTACCAAAATTATTTACTTTTTTCAAGCATAAAACTGAATTTAGTTCCTTCCAGATAGACACTTTCTACGGTAATATTTTCATTGTGAGCCTCCAGGATGTGTTTCACGATGGCCAGCCCTAAACCGGAACCTCCTTCTCTCCTGCTTCTGCTGGTTTCCACACGGTAGAATCTTTCGAAGATCCTTGGAAGGGCTTCTGCTTTAATTCCCATTCCGTTATCTATCACTTCAATGAGTACTTTATTTTTAAGGACACTGGTTTTTACGGCTACTTTGGCTTCTTGCCTGTTGGCATAATGGATAGCATTGGAAATAAGGTTAATGAAAACCTGTGAAATTTTCTGTTTGTCGGCATCTACAAAGATCTGGGGATGAAGGGTCTGGATCTGGAGAGTGGCATTATGTTTTTCTGCCTCAAATTCAAGAAGCTCAAAAATTTCTTTAATTAAAAGGTTAACATCAAATTTTGAAACGTTAATACTGATTTCTCCTGCTTCAAGTCTGTTGATCATATCAAGGTCCGTAACGATCGCGATTAACCGTTCTACCGATTTATCAATTCTTTCCAGGTATTTGTCTCGGATGGTAAGGTTGTCAACTCCGCCATCCCTGAGGGTTTCCACATATCCTTGAATGGAAAACAGGGGTGTTTTAAGTTCATGGGAAACATTTCCTATATATTCCTTACGGTAGCTTTCCATTTCCTTCATCATGTCGATCTCAGTTACCTGCTGCTGATTAAGATCAGAAAATCTTTCTCCCAACTCCTTGATGGTAATATTTTCGTCATTGTCGTGAACAATTTCCTGCGGAAGCATTTGTGAAAGTCCGCGGACCTGCTTTTTCCCGTAATAATTGAAGAGAAGCTCAAGAACGACGTAATTGATCATAAAAATGAGAACCAGGCAGGTGAAAAGACCGATTTTAAAAAAAGGGGTCTGGTAATAGATATCCTTCAGTGAATCGAAAATGATTACTAAAAGAAACATCACCAGTGTCAGAAGACACGAGGCGACGAGTGTAAGTCTGTAAAATTTCAATTTTACAAGTTTTTATAGGTTTATGTAAAGATAGGAATTTAAGTTATTAAACGATAAGCTTATAACCGATTCCTTTTAATGTCTGGATGGTATTGATTCCAAGTTTTTCTCTTAATCTTCTGATGTGGACATCGATAGTTCTTTCTCCAACGATCACGTCATTGCCCCATACTTTTTCAAGAATTTCTTCTCTTTTGAATACTTTTTCAGTGTTTGAAGCAAGAAGATAAAGTAAATCGAACTCTTTTTTAGGAAGAAGAAACTGCTGTCCGCTTTTGGAAACCCTGAAATTGTCTTTATCAATTACCAGATCCCCGATCTCAATAAGCTTGGCATTATCTGAAACCTGAGAAGTCAGCTGTAATAAAGCATTTACTTTAGAGATAAGAATTTTCGGTTTGATCAGCTTTACAATATAGTCATTGGCACCGGCCTGAAATCCTGCTAACTGGGAAAATTCTTCACTTCTGGCAGAAAGAAAAACAATAAGTGTTTTCTGCAGCTCTTTTACTTTGCGAAGCTCCTGACAAGTTTCAATACCATCTTTCTCGGGCATCATCACATCCAGCAGGATAAGATCGGGAATAATCTCTTTAGCTTTATCTATACCTTCGTTACCGTTTGTGGCTGTATAGATATCATAGCCTTCTTTTTCCAGGTTGTAAGACAGAATCTCTAAAATATCCAGTTCATCGTCTATTAAGAGTATTTTCTTTTGGTTCATTTTAAATTTTTACTGAGTCAAAGTTAATAAATTTTAAAGCACAGATGAACAAATGTATTATCGTTCACATAAAGTTAACAATAATATCCTTTTCTTAATGTTTAGTTAAAAAAAAATTAAAATTCGCTAAACCATTTACCCCACTTATCTTTTATTCCTTTGCACCGAAAGAATCTAGTAAGATAAAGTAAAATGAAAAAACAACTCCACAAGAGCATTATGCTACTTGCTTTGTTTTCTGCCGGCTATGCTTTTGCACAAAGTCAGGTTTTAGAAGGCAGGGTATTGGATGAGAAAGACAACAATCCTATAGAAGGGGTAAAGGTAAAAGTAAATGATCAGGAAGTAGTAACAGACATTTCAGGATACTACTCTATCAATCTGTCACCGGGAACCAACTATGTTATAACGGTATCTTCCAACGGATACAACAAAAAAGAGATCAGTGAGGTTACTATAAAAAATGATGCAAATACCCATCTTGATATTGTTTTGAATAAACCATCCACTAAAGAAATTGAAGGGGTTGTTATAAAATCCAATGCAAGAAAAGAAACGATAGCCTCTACCATTGGATTGCAAAGAAATTCAGGTGTCGTTTCTCAGGTAATTGGTGTTGAAGCCATTAAAAGAAGCCCGGACAGAAACACAGGGGAAGTTCTGAAAAGAGTTTCGGGTGTGAGTCTGGCAGATGGAAAATACATTGTGGTAAGAGGTTTATCAGACCGTTATAACCAGGCTATGCTGAATGGTATTCAGTTATCCAGTACGGAGCCTGACAGAAAAACTTTCTCTTTTGACCTTTTCCCAGCCAACGTTATTGAAACACTTGTTATTAATAAGACTTTCATCCCTGAATACAGTGGAGAATGGGCAGGAGGACTGATCCAGGTAAATACTAAAGATATTCCAAACAAAAACTTTTTCAATATTCAGGTAGGTGTTGGAGGAAACTCTATTACAATGGGGCAGGAATTCCGTATGCAGAAAGGCGGAAAATGGGATTTCCTTGGTATTGATGACGGATATAGAAAACTTCCTTCTGATATGCCTGCAAAAAATGCCTTCGGTATTTTGGATGAAGCAGGTAAAACTGCCATCGGTAAGCAATATGTGAAGAATCTGGGCTATAACAGTATTGGATATCCTGAGAATGTAAGCTTACAACTTGATGGAGGTTTCAATACAAAGATCTTCGGAAAAGATTTAGGCGTTATTGCAGTTCTTAATTACAGTAACAACAAAAGAAGGATCGAGTCTCAAAACCGTTTCTTTACGATCAATGACCAGCTTGCCGATACGAACTTCGATTATTATACTGAAAAATATCAAAATGATATTATCCTGGGTGGTTTGCTAAATCTTACTTTAAAACTGAACAGCAATAATAAAATTTCCCTGAAAAACATCATTACCAATAACACGGTAAACCATATGTCTTTCAGAACAGGAAAGGACTTTGAATTCGATCCTATTAACGGAACGAATATTATGGCTAGAGAAATTGGGTTTAAGGAAACAACTTTCTATAATTCAACGCTTAACGGTACTCATAAAATAGACGCTCTTGGAGGTCTTACTTTAAACTGGTATGGTAGTTTCGGTATTCTGGATCAGTACATTCCATTATTGCAACGTTTACAATATAACCAATATCCTGACATGACAGGTAGTCCTTATCTGGCTTTGATTTCTAACGGGCTTTCACAAAAATCAGGAAGTGTATTTTATTCTACACTGAGCGATTATTTATATAATGCAGGAGGAGATTTATCCAAGACTTTTACAATGTTCGGACAAAAACAAACGGTAAAAGGAGGATATTTATTCCAGGTTAAAGATAGAATTTACAATTCCAGACCATTCTCAGTAAGACTTTCAGGATATAATCAGGGATTGCTTTCACAGCCTTTTGAAACTATTTTCAACCCTGAAAATTTTGGAACAGACGGAAACAAATTTACTTTCGATGAAATTGCAGGTAACCAATACAGATACATCGCCAATACGATTCTAAATGCAGGTTATTTACAGTTTGACAATAATTTTGCACCGTGGTTCAGAGCAGTATGGGGATTAAGAGTTGAAAACTTTGATCAATTGGTAGGAAGTACAAAAAGAAGTGATGACCGTTTTGTAAACACCCGCGTTACTGACTTTTTACCTGCGCTTAACCTGACATTCAAGGTTAATAACAACATGAACATTCGTGTTGCCGGTTCACAGACTGTTGTAAGACCTGAGTTCAGAGAGGTTTCACCGTTAGCGTACTATGATTTTGATCTGGGAGCAACTGTAATCGGTAATAAGTTTATTCAAAGAACTAAAATTACCAATGCAGACCTTCGTTGGGAGTGGTACCCGAGAAATGGAGAAATTGTTTCCGTTGCAGGTTTCTATAAAAACTTTAAAAATCCTATTGAATTATACTTCAACCAATCCGGTGTAGGAACAAGTAATACATTTAATTACCTGAACGTAGATAAAGCGGATGCTTATGGAGCTGAGCTTGAATTCAGAAAGAAACTTGATTTCGTAAGTGCCCTTAAAAACTTCACTTTTGGCGGAAACTTCGCTCTCATTAAAAACAGAGTAACTGACGAAGCTACTAAAACAGACCGACCAATGCAGGGACAGTCTCCATACACCGTGAACTTAAGTCTTCAGTATGATGCTGAAAAAACGGGATGGACTTCAACAGTACTTTTCAACATGATCGGAAGAAGAATCCTTTATGTAGGAAATGATCAGGTTCCACCAATCTGGGAGGCTCCAAGACCGCTTCTTGATTTCCAGGTGGCCAAAAAGATCTGGCAGAATAAAGGAGAGATCAAACTTAACGTTTCGGACATCCTTAACCGTCATGCCAAGTTCTATCATGACCTTAATAATAACAAAAAATATGATGGTGCCGATGCACTTGCTATAGACAGAGTAACAGGAACTAACATCAGTTTAACTCTTGGATACAGCTTTTAATTTAATCAAAATCTAATCTAATAAAATAAGTCTTTATAACATGAAAAAAATTGTTTTATACTCTTTAATGCTTGGTACATTAGCAACGACTATTACCGCATGTAGAAATATAGAAGAAGATGGTGAAACTATCGTTCAAAATGGTGGCTCAGGAGGAGGAGGAAATACTGAAAACCTAATTCTTTCAGGAAAGATAACATCGAATCTTACGCTTAAAGCTAATAATACTTATAAGTTAAGAGGACTAGTATATGTAACTAACGGGGCTACGTTAACGATTGAGCCTGGAACAAAAATTGTAGGTGAGGCCGATAAAAACGGGTCATTAATTATTACAAGAGGAAGTAAAATCATGGCGGAAGGAACTGCCAGCAACCCAATCATCTTTACTTCAGAGAAGCCAAGTCCTAAAAGAGGTGACTGGGCAGGTCTGGTAATCCTTGGAGCAGCTCCTACCAATGCTTCTTTCAATGGACAGGCCGGAATTGGTGAGATCGAAGGGGGTATCAATAACACTGAAGGTCTTGGACTTTACGGAGGAACCAATGCTGCAGATAATAGTGGTATATTAAAATATGTAAGAGTAGAATATGCGGGGTATGCATTCTTACCGGATAAAGAAATCAACGGTATTACATTTGGAGGTGTAGGTAGCGGAACTACAGTAGATTATGTAGAAGTTGCTTATGCCAACGACGACAGCTTTGAGTGGTTCGGAGGAACGGTAAACTGTTCTCACCTTATTTCTTACAAAGGTCTTGATGATGATTTCGATACAGATAACGGTTTCTCAGGAAAAATCCAATTTGGTATTGCTGTAAGAGATCCTCAGGTTGCTGACGTTTCAGGCTCTAATGGATTTGAATCTGACAATGATGCTAACGGTTCTACTCTAACACCGAAAACATCTGCTGTTTTTTCAAATATGACGATCATTGGGCCAATCAACTCTTCTGCCACAGCAACCAATGCAGGATCAATCAACTCTCTTTTCCAAAATGCACTACAGATCAGAAGAAATTCATCAATTTCAGTATTTAACTCTGTTTTCACAGGATTCCCGGTTGGTTTGTTTATCGATGCTACGAAAGGTACACCTACAGATGCTAACATCACAGGAAACAGTTTGGTTTTCCAGAATAATATTTTAGCAGGAAATACAACTCCTTTAAAATTCGGACCATCTACTTCCACTCCTACCCCTTATACTTTAGCAGATCTTACAACCTGGTTCAATACAGGAGCGAATTCTATGCTAACGTATACTGCTGATGTAAAATTAACCAATGCATGGGCTCCGGCCGGAACTACACCAAACTTCTCTCCTGCTTCAGGATCACCTTTATTAACAGGAGGTTTATTTACTCATGCTAAATTAGCAAGCTGGTTTACACCGGTAACTTACAGAGGAGCTGTAAAGGATGCTAATGATACATGGTACGCAGGTTGGACAAACTTTAATTTATAATAAATCACGGGCTATTCAATACATAATTAGCTCTGAATAAATTAACATTTTCTGAAGCTTAGTAACTAGTTTCTTCATATCAAATTTAAAAGGCCATCGGGAATTTTTCCGGTGGCTTTTTGCACGAATTGCTACTTAAACTGCGAGGGAGTCATTCCCGTCTGTGCTTTGAAAAATTTAGAAAAACTCGCATGATCATAAAATCCCAGGTCATACACAATATCTTTCACAGACATTTCAGATACCTTTAAAAGACGTTTGGCCTCCAGCAGGATCCGGTCCTGGATAAGAGAAGAAGCAGAAGCATTCAGGTTCTTTTTGCAGACGATATTTAAATAATTGGCAGAAATACTCAGTTTATCCGCATAGAAAGAAACCAATCGTTCCGTTTTGAAATGCTCATCAATAAGCTGTAGAAACCTAGAAATAATAGGATTGGAATGATACCTTTCAAAATCTTTGAAGGCCCCTTCCACGGATTTGCTGACCAGCAACCCGATCAGTTCACTCCGTTTCTGAACCACTTCCCAAAATACATTTTCGCCGCCGATCTCTTTTTGAATAGCCTGAAATTCATAACGGAAAATTTCAAAAGCCTCCTGGGAAAGATTGATCACCGGATGATTCTGATAATAGGACGCTGAGAATCTCAGTAAAGGCAAAAAGCTCTCAAACCAATCCCGGCTGATCATCAGCTGGTAACCTACCGTTTCCTCTTCAATCATCCATTGATGCACCTGATCAGGAAAAACAAGATGAATCTGGCTGTTTCCTACTTCATATTCCGTAAAATCAATAGTATGGCTGCCTTTTCCGTATTCAAAAAGATTGATGATAAAAAAATCATGCTTGTGGGGTTCATCAATGGAACGTTCTCCATGCAGTTCATTAAACAGCAGATGACAGCCCTGAAGCCGGTTTTCACTGAACTCCTGAATTCCTAAAACCGGAAAATGATCTGTATGCCCCACCCTGTCTGATTTTCTTTTAAAATTAGTAAAATTTATGCAGGAAATCTGAATGGATGGAGGTATTTTCATCTTAGGCCGGCGTCTTTTACCACAAAAGGCACAAAAGTTTTTTACACTTTAGTTATTTTAAGTTCAAAAGCTTTGAAAAAATGAAGAACACTTAAGCTTCTGGAAATCTTAGGTTTCTATGATGACTAATATTTGTAGGCTCTAAATTCCCCTCCCTTGGAGGGATGGCAAAAATTCTCTGAATTTTTGACGGGGTGGTCTAATAAACCACATTCCCCTGATAAACCAACGATTCCACATCCGAAATCCTCGACACCACCTCCGCAGAACAACTTGCATTCATCAGTACAAAATCCGCCTGATCTCCGGCTTTGGGCCATTGGAGGTTTCCTTTATCATCAAGCGGAAGAATATTGGCTGTGGCCAGTTTCAGATTCCTCGAAAGTAAAAATTCTGTGGAATACCCGTAAAGTTGTGCCATCAGATTGGCCTTCTGCAACACGCTTCCGGTCCCGAAAGTATTCCAGTGGTCTACAATGCTGTCATTACCGGTCAATACAGTTACATTGTGTTTATACAAAGCTGGAATTGGCATGACCAAACTCCCAAAAGGGATTGTAGAGACAATTCCGATCTGGGCCTGCGCCAGTTTTTCAGCCATTGCTTCCTGTTTCGTTTTATCTAATTTTGCCAGAACAAAACAGTGGCTCAGATATGTTTTCCCTTTCAGAAAAGGATTTTCATTGACTTTTTTAATTAAATATTCAACTGTTTGTAAGCCGGATTCGCCCGTTTCATGAAGGTGGATATCAATTCCTTTTTTATGGTCTAAAGCCAATTGAACTGTAAAATCAACCGTTTTTTCAATAGCCCCGTCAATCGTAAACGGATCTACTCCACCAATAAAATCTATGTCCATTTGAGCCGCTTCTTTGAGATAGGGCACAGAATCCGTATAAAATACACCGTGTTGTGGAAAGGCTACCAGCTCTGCTCCGAAACTTTTCTTTTTATTTTCTAAGGCTTTCTGAAGGTTTTTTAAGGATTGTAATTTTGAAGTAGATTCAATGTTGACATGGCTTCTGGCAAAAGAAGTCCCCTTTGACTGCAGCAGTTCAATCATTTTTTCCGCCTTGAATGTTGAGTTCTTCAGCATTTCAGGAAGAATTTTCTGTTCCAGCTCAATCATTCCCTTTACTCCACCGGTTCTTTTTCTTACTGCCTGCCATTTATCACCGTAAAAAGTTTTATCCAGATGTATATGCATGTCCTTAAAGGCAGGAAGCATCAGCATTCCTTTTGCATCAAGAGCTTTTCCATTCGGCTGGTTCGGGCTTATTTTAACGATCTTTCCTTTTTCAATTTCAATATAAAACAGATCCGTTTTAGTGGCAACTACTTCTCCTTCTTCATCATATTCAAACCCTGTTTCCAAACGGACGTTCTTAAGGCTTAATTTTCCTTTTTCAGAAATATTCTTTTGATCAAATAATGGGGATGCTGCCATACTATTTGGTATTAAAGTAAGTCCGGCTGCTGCCAGAGCTGAATTTCTTATAAAATCTTTGCGGGATATGGTATTGCCACGGGTTTTCATTTCCAATCTATTTATAACAAAAATAGAAAGAATAGCTTTGGATGAAGTGTATGGTTTATTACAATATCTGTATAATTTATTTGAGTTTTTGTGCTGAAGAATTTTTTTAACCACCCCGTCAAAAATTCTCTGAATTTTTGCCACCCCTCCAAGGGAGGGGAATTTTGATCCGACGAGTATTAGTCATCTGTATTTGAGATTTTCAGAGAGCTTAAGTGGTCTTTTTTGCTGTAAGTTTTTAACTTCAAAATAACTAAAGTGTAAAAAAACTTTTGTGCCCTTTTGTGTAAAAATAAAAAAGACCGGATCATAAAATCCGGTCTTATAGTAATTTATCTTTTATATCTTAAGAATATTCAAATTTCCTTACCGCTTCAAGCGTCATATCAATTTCTTTATCCTTGATGGCATCACTGATGAAGTAGGTTTCGTAACCACTTGGCGGAAGGTATATTCCGTTCTGAAGCATCTGGTGAAAGAAATTATTGAAAAGGGAATGATTGGAAGCCGCAGCTTCATCAAAATCCGATACTCTGTTGGTATGGAAAAATACAGACATCATGGATCCTTTTCTGTTGATTTTATGGGGAATTCCTTTTTCGTTCAGAATTTTACCTATACCGAAATCAAGTGTTTCAGCAGTTTTATTGATCCTGTTAAAGAATTCAGGATCGTTTTTAATAAGCTGTAAAGTTTTCAATCCTGCTCGCATGGCTAATGGATTTCCACTTAATGTTCCGGCCTGGTAAACTCCGCCTTTCGGAGCCAGGTGATCCATAATTTCGTTTCTTCCTGCAAAAGCTCCTACCGGAAGACCTCCGCCGATTACTTTCCCGTAAGTAACCAGATCCGCTTTTACATTATACAGTTCCTGCGCACCTCCGAAAGCAAGTCTGAAACCGGTCATTACCTCATCGAAAATCAATAAAGCCCCGTTTTCATCACAGATTTTTCTTAAGTTTTGAAGGAAATTATTTTCAGGAAGCACACAACCCATATTTCCGGCAACAGGTTCAATAATAATGGCTGCAATTTCACCCTGATTATGGCGGAACAGATCTTCTACCTGCTCAAAATCGTTGTAACGGGCCAGAAGGGTATCTTTAGCCGTTCCTTCTGTTACTCCCGGAGAATTCGGATTTCCGAAAGTGGCGGCTCCACTTCCTGCCTTGATCAGGAATGAGTCTGAGTGACCGTGATAACAGCCTTCAAACTTAATAATCTTATCTCTCTTTGTATATCCTCTTGCCAGCCTTACAGCGCTCATACAGGCTTCCGTACCTGAAGAAACCATTCTGATCTGGTCGATATTAGGAACATTTTCTATGATGAACTTTGCAATTTCTGTTTCCAGTTCTGTAGGTGCTCCGAAAGAGAAGCCTTTTTCAGCCTGGATCTTCAGTTCTTCCAAAACTTCTGGATGGGTGTGGCCTAAAATAGCCGGGCCCCATGAATTGATGTAATCGATATACGTATTGTCATCCGCATCGGTAAGGTAAGCTCCTTTTGCAGATTTCATAAATACAGGCACTCCTCCTACGGATTTGAAAGCACGCACGGGAGAATTTACCCCACCCGGGATGTATTTGTAGGCTTCATCAAATAAAGCCGAACTTCTTTGGTATTTCATTTATTGTTGATCGTTGATGGCTGCTAATTGATTTTCATCAGTAAACATTAAACTGTCAGCTGATAACCAACAACTAGCAACTATTGAATTAGTTTCTTGGTTTTTTATCAATCAAATAAATCAGCTGGCCGGCAGAAGGTTTCTGTCCTTCGTCCATTCTGTTTTTTGCGTATAATTTATTTAATTTGATTCCGAATTTCTGGGCGATATCATGCATATCTTCACCGTTTTCGGCTGTATAAGTGGCAGTATTACCTGCTGAATTTTTAGATTCAAGGAAAACGATGTCATTTTTCTTCAGAACATCACTATCCAGCTCATTCCATTTTGCCAGCCTGCTTTCGCTTATTTTGAATTTATTGGCAATGAATTTTACAGTAGTATCTTCGGGAATAACAATGTATTTTAAGCCTTCGTTCGGGTGGCTTTTGATTAGAATTGAATTAAGAATCTCAGCTTTTGTTTTGATTCTTTCCACTCTTTTCTGCTGCTGGGCATAAGAGGTCTGCTTATATGGAACCTCAACAGTAACAGGATCTTTAGATTTTTTAACCGTCATTTTAGAAGGTTCAAGCTGAGCCATAAATGTTCTGTCGTCTTTCAGATCAGGATACATTTTAAGAACGGCATACAGGACTTCTCTGGAATTGGTATTGTCATACTCATAAAGTCTGTATCTCTCAATTTTACCAATGAGGATTGATGCATAACGTGGGTTGGTTGCATAACCTGCCTTTTTAAGTCCATAGGCCCACGCTTTGTAATCTTTCATATCCAGATTGAAAAGATTGGTATAATATTTTCTTGTGGCCAGGAATATGGAATGATCTTCGTAAGACTGTCTAGGATCATCATATACTCTAAAACACTCATTGGGAGCATCATCTGTATGCTTCATGGTTTTTCCGGTCCAATCTTCCTTACATTTTATACCGAAGTGATTTTTACCTTCCTGAGCCAGTCTGCTCTGCCCTCCTCCCGTCTCCAGGAGTCCCTGGGCTAATGTGATAGAGGCCGGAATTTTGTATTTTTCCATTTCTTCTACCGCATATTTAGCGAATTTCTGAATGTACTGGTCTTCAGTAGCCCAAGTCTGGGCCGAGAATGTTGATAAAACTAAAAGGCTTACGATTGAGAAAAGTCTTTTCATGTTTTTCAATTTTTACTTATATAATTAAATTTCTATTCTGTTTTTCCAAAAGCAGATTGGCTCCTTCTATACCCTGCAGTCCGCCAGTATGAAAGCACAACACCCTACTATTTTCAGGAAAGTAACCCTCATCTATCAGTTCGAAAACTTTCTGCATCATTTTTCCTGTATACACCGGTTCCAAAGGAATACCGTACTTCTCTTTAAATTCATTGATAAAACGGATGTTTTCATCTTTTATTTTACCATAACCTCCAAAACATGAATCTATTAGATTAAAATTACGCCCTGAAGTTAATTCTGAGATTTTATTCCCTAGTGAAGCATCATCAACTACCTTAAATCCTATAACTTTCTGATTTTCTTCACAAAACTTTGCAATTCCGGCAACTGTTCCTCCGGTTCCGACTGCGGTGCAAAGATAATCAAAATCTTTTGTTTGGTCATTGAGCATCATTTTAACGCCTTCTATGGCCTCTTTATTAGTTCCTCCTTCGGGAACAATCAGCGCATCGGGGAATTCTTTGTGCAGAAATTCGGTGAGTTTTTCTTTATGCCGGTATTCTTCACGCGTGACAAATTTCAGGTTCATTCCGTTTCTTTTGGCCAGCAGAAGAGTTGGATTATCCCTCCATTTATCCTGCAGCTCTTCTCCCCTGATAATTCCTAATGTTGAAATACCGGACAACTTTCCTACCGCAGAAACGGCAGCAATATGATTGGAAAATGCTCCCCCGAAAGTAATGATATAAGGATTTTCAGGATTTTTCTCAAGATAGTTGTTGATGTTATAAAATAGTTTCCAGTATTTATTTCCTGAGATCTGGGGATGAATAAGGTCTTCTCTTTTGATAAAGAGTTTTATATTTTTATGATGAACGGATATTTCCTGAACGGGAATAGCTTCTGCCGGGGCTGTTAATAGCATTTTTATGGTTTAACTATTATCTGCAAAATTAGTGATTTGTTTTTTAGTGAATTATAGGTTTTTTTTCGGGTTTAGATAGAAGAATTTAAATTTAAATTTAAACACGGATGACACGGATTTACACGAATTTTGGAAATAATTTCTGATTCATTTTTTTTAGCCTCTAAATATTTTCGTGATTATTCGTGAAATTTGTTTTTTACTTAGGTTTTGGCTAAAGCCTGATAGAATGATTTTTTTGAAGGCGGGCTAAAGCCCACTCTTATTGAATTTTAATAAAAATCTTTTATCTTTTATCTTTTATCTTTTATCTTTTATCTTTTATCTTTTATCTTTTATCTTTTATCTTTACAAATACTTCCTGAAGTTCCAGAATTTCCTTTTTTTCAGGTAATTCATATCTGTTTCCTTTGCATACGCCTCTCTTTCAAACGAGATTCTTTTATAGGCCAGAAAACCGTCTTTCAGCTTGAAAACCCAGTAATAATATTCGATGACATAAAAAATATAAAAGAAAATAACAAGCATTTCGAGCTGCTGTCTCAAATGGATTTTTTCGTGATTGATAAGTATTTTATTTTCCTTATCTTCGGGTTTCCTAATGAAGATAAAGGGAAAGAGAGCAATGCCATTGATTTTTAATCTTTTTAATGGCTTTTGGCATATAATTATCATACTAACAAATATAAAGTTTTTTTGACTTAGCGATTTAACTTATGGCCCAATATGACATCAAAGAAGGTGAAGACTTTTACTATAATGAACAGGGGTACAAGGTTTTTACGGAAAAATTCCATCTGAAAAGGGGATATTGCTGTAAAAGCGGCTGCAGGCACTGTCCTTACGGGTACGATAAAAAGACTGATACATTTATTAAAAACGATAAAAAAAATAAATAAAATGAAAAAATATATTTTTATTTTGTTGGCATCGGCTGCATTAGGCCTTACATCGTGCAGTCCATTTCAGGTACGTTCAGATTATGCTGAAACAGCTAATTTTACAACTTACAAAACATACAAAATCAGAATTGACGATCTGAAACTGAATGATATTGATAAAGACAGGGTTTTAAACGAATTATCGAGACAGCTGCAGAGCAAAGGGCTTCAGTCCGGAGAAAATCCTGATCTGATCGTTAATGTAAAAGCCAATCATAAAAAGGTTACGGATATTACCAACAATTCGCCTTACGGAATGTGGGGATGGGGTGGCCCTTTCGGATGGGGTGTAGGCATGAGCAGAACATGGACCAGCAATTATAATGAAGGTGCACTGATCGTAGACCTGATCGATTCTAAAACCAACAAACTGGTTTGGCAGGGTATCGGAAGTGGAATTTCCGTAGATTCTCCTAAAGCCAAACAGAGACAGATTCCTGAGATCATGGCCGAGATCATGAAAAATTATCCTCCTCAGAGAAAATAAACTGATTTAAATCAATTATCATATATATCTTCCGGTACGGTTTTCTGTACCGGATTTTTTATTGCTAAAAAACATTTTAACCATTACATTCATTCATCTTAAATACCTATCCTTTCTTAGCAGTTTTAAAATATTTATGCATTTCATATGATCTATTCCAGTTTTTAGCCAAACTGCATGCTGTACATTTCAAAATTAACAATAATGTAATTTTTTATTCGTGAAAATATAGTATTCTTACAGAAATTTTATTAGTATGAAAAAACTTATCTTATGTACTGTAATAGCGGGGTTCGCTAATGCCCAGGCTCCTGCAGGTTATTACAATTCGGCAAACGGATTGAGCGGTGCTGCGCTGAAAACGGCATTAAGTTCTATAATTACCAACGGACATCAGGACAAAGGTTACAATGGGCTTTGGACAGGTTATAAAACCACTGATATCGATAAGAACTATGAAAATGACGGTTCAATTATGGATATTTATTCAGAGAGACCTTCAGGAACCGATCCTTACAAATATACACCAGGTACGAACCAGTGCGGAACCTACTCTACGGAAGGCAATTGCTATAACAGGGAGCATATTGTTCCTCAAAGTTTATTCAGTGAGGCGGCACCAATGGTTTCGGATATTCATTTTATCAGAGCTACAGACGGAAAAGTAAATGGGATGAGAAGTAATTATCCGTTCGGAAAAGTAGGTTCGGCAACATTTACTTCCCTGAACGGCTCAAAACTGGGCAGTTCTTCATCTTCAGGATATTCCGGGACCGTTTTTGAACCGATCGATGAGTTTAAAGGCGATGTGGCAAGAATGATTTTTTATTTCGTAACCCGTTATCAGAGCAAGCTTTCTACTTTTTCTTCAGGAAATATGCTGGGAAGCTCTACATTTCCTGGACTTCAGACCTGGGAACTGAATGTTCTTCTGGCATGGCATGCTCAGGATCCTGTTTCACAGGCTGAGATCAACAGGAACAATGCTTCTTATACTTATCAGGGGAACAGAAATCCTTTCATAGATAATCCCAATTATGTTAATCAGATCTGGGGTTCAAGCCCGGGAACTACCGATCCGGGAACCCCTACCAACCCTGGAACGAATTGTGTGAATGAAGCTTTTGAAACGATTCCTGCTGCCGAAGCTTCTTATACCACGAGAACATGGTCGGCCAATGGCATTTCATGGACAGCCACAGATGCAAGAACGGATCAGACGATCAACACGAAGGCTATTACGGTAAGAAACGGTTCTTTAACTTCAGGAAGCTCAGCTAACGGCATCGGATCACTAACGGTGACTACGCAGCTTAAGTTTTCAGGAAGCAACGGGACATTTGATGTAAAAGTAAACGGAACAACAGTAGGAACAATACCTTACGGAGCTACTGCGGCAACAACGACGATCAATAACATCAATATTTCAGGAAACGTTACAGTAAGTCTCGTGAACACCTCATCGAGCAACAGAGTAGCTATAGACGACCTTAAATGGACGTGTTATTCAGGAACAGCCAGACAGGCCCAGGGAATATCAGCTAATGAAATTACCATTCAGGAACTTCAGGTTTATCCTAACCCGATCTCCGGACAGGAAATTTTTGTAAAGGGTGATACGCAGAACATCCAAAAGGCAGAAATTTATAATCTTCAGGGTAAAACGCTTCAGACGATTAACAGTCCTTTTAAAAACGGAAATTCTATTAAGATCAGAAATCTTGAACAGGGAATTTATATTTTAAAGCTTGACCAGACTCCTTTGAAGTTTATTGTGAAATAATAATTGTAATAACAATAAACAGCCGGCTCAATATTCCTGAGCCGGCTTTTATTTTTTACTGGGATAATTTATTTTTCTTTTATTTCATGTAATTATACCATGGAGATCCCTGAGGAGTCGGATATTGTAATCCAAAAACAGCATTATTTCTGTATGCATCTTTGGTAACGGTAACATATTTATTTCTGATCCTTCCATCGTCTTCAATGGAAATACTCAGGATTGAATAATTTTTCCCATCATCCCAGAAAAAAGAAGTGGGATAGGTAAAAGCGTTTTTTTCGCCCTGGTTCCATGACACTTTATCGGGTGAAACTTTTTTAAGCTTTTCAAAAATCGGCTTTACAAGCCTGGCATCTACGGTTGCTTTATCTGTTACTGTAGCTGTAGGCTTGCCATGTTTGGCGGTTATCTTTTCAAGAAATTCTAATGAATATTTTTCGGCGGCATTGGTATCAATCGCTCCTACTTTTCCTTTATATACGGTAATTCTTGTTCCCATTGTGTTATCCAAAGGAATGCTGCTATACATCAAGCCCTTGTTTTCGTCTGCATAATACTGTATTACATCGGGTTTGCTTCCTTTATCTTTCAGAAACAGATCTTTATTTTCAAAATCATACTTCTTTGCATCTTCTCCCAAGGAGACGGACGAAAGGTCAAATGATTTATTTCCGCAGCATATATTGATCAATACAACGAAAATCAATATTAAAAACTTTCCTTTTTTCATAATACTTTATATTTTGATTATTAATGCCATTCGCCTGATGACAGACTTACTGTTTCAAATATATGAATACTATACAAAATATATTGATCAATGTAAGAGCTGCTCCAGCTCCCAAAGACCATGCTACTCTTTTCTTCATGGGGTATGGTGTACTGTAAGTGGAGAGCAATGCCGCAAAAAAAGCTGCAATTCCTGTGAAAAAACATCCGGCTGCAAACATTATCCAATCCAGTTCTACAGCATTGGTTGTGTCACGGTCTTTAGCATCTGTAATTTTTATTTTTTCCCCTAATTCCGGTGGGTTATTGCTTGTAATATCGAGTGTCTTTACTATTTTTTTTCCGTTTGCATCCGTATATTCCACTTTTGGAAAAAAGATTGCCTTGTCACTGTAGGTAGAAGAACTTGGAAAGCTTTTAGCTTTTGTGATTTCTTTTTTATAGCCTACAACGGTTGCTGTGTACTGTGGCTCATCAAAGGTTCTGTAGGCCTTTTCCCAAAAAAAGGTATAGGATAGAATAAATGTCAGTGCATTTACGGAAACCATTATTAACGAAATAAAAAGAAAGAGAAAGGTCTTCTCAAGAACACCTCCTGTTTTTCCGGAATGATTCCTTTGATCCGAAATTTTTGAAAAAATCCTGTATCCTAAGAACACGGAAAGCAAAACGACCACGGCAATTAAACCTCCAAAAAAAGTCATCATCAGGGAATTTAAATAATACTAAATCCTTTTTCTTTTGTTCTCATATGAAGCTTGACCTCCATTTCGATGTTGCCCTGCTTTTCAAGGTCCGGACTTTTGAACTGAAGCGGCTGGGATCCGTCTTTTTTCATGAGTCTTACCAATTTACCATAACCCATGATCTCCAGATGCAGATCGGCTTCATTAAGCTCTTCTACAGCTAAATTCTGACCAAACAACTGACCGGCACTGTCTAAAAATCTTTTTTTCCGGTCTTCGGTATAGTATAAAGCCTGCTCCTGAAGTTTCATTTTGTCCTGCGACATTTCCAGGTATTTCCCGACATTATGCTCAACAAGCACAGCGCGTATCTGCCTGTAATATTTCAGAACATCGCTGAAAAGGTCTTCTTTTTTCATGTCCTTGAAATCCACGGAATGCTGCCAGCCGTCCAATACAAAAGGGAGTTCCACTTCTATTTCACCGGCAACCGTAAAAGTGGGATGGCTGACATTTTCTGTAAGTCCGTCCCATGGAGATTCCATTTTAGGGTGAAAGGCAAAACGGGAGGCTTTCCAGTTATCTAAATCTGCACAAAAGAAATCCACGGACATGGTATCATCTTCATCTAAAACATTTTTCCCCAAACGCGGATACATTTTCCCGACCACCTGGTATTTCCCGCTTTGCAGCAGGGCCTGATTGATCATGGTATCTCCTCCGAACCCTCCTTCTTTAGTCTCATCTCCGTACCAGTCTATAACGGGAACATCATTCACATAGATGGTTCCTGAGCAGTACATTCTCGGATATACGGAGTATAATGGTTTTTTAAAATTATGCATACCTGAATTTAAGTTAAATATTTTTTATCCATATAGTAGGTTTCTTCTTTGATCACCTTTTCTTCCACTTTGAAATTACTTTTCCACCAGCCTACTTCGCCTTCTATCTCTACGGAAAGAACCACTCCGGAAAACTTCAGAATCGGCTGGATAAATAGTCCTGTTGTATCTGAATCTATGACAAAATCTCCTCCAAAATAGGAATCTGCTTTGGCAGCGGCTTTAAATGTGGCAATAGGTTTTACTTTTGTCCCTTTTACAGTTCCTACCTCGACGCTGACACTGAGTTCTATGGTAGCTCCCATTTTTCCGCCAATAGTAGTTTTACCCTGCATATTGATGCCGTTGATGCTATCTATTTTCAGGGCATCCACCATCATTTCCAGCTCGCCGTAGAATGTAGCCGTAAAGGTAACCGAAGCGCCCAGTTTTTCCAATCCGCCTCTGAATTTATTAATAATCCTGGCAGCGGCAGGGTTTCCGGTTGCTCCGTAAGAAGCTACGGCAATTGCCGCCCCGATGATGTCAATGACAACTTCAGCTCCTATCAAAGGTTTGAAACCAAAACCAACTTCCCCTATCACACTCAGATTGGCCCGCTCATTGATTCTCTCCAGATACCACTTTCCTACTACTGTAAACTTGGGATATCTTACATTAAAACCGACAGGAATTGCTGTTTCTTTTGCAGCACTCTGAGCGTAGTTGATGGCATTCTGAACGATATTTACGGCAGTGGCAATCATCTTTGCCACGAGCTCTATTTTATCTGAAAACTCATTGGTGAAGCTTCTTTTTTCTCTGCCGGCATCCCATTCTGCGGATAGTCCTACCCCTATGGAAATCGGGACTTTTCCGGTTTCGTTCAGGCGGTATCTTTTGTAACCGGCCTGTCTGGATTTCTCCTGATGCTTGGCATAGATATTTCCCGGCGGCATGTTGGCCGCTTTATAGTTGGAAACATTGACCTGGAATTCCAGCGCCAGTTCCCATTTGATATCGGGATATGCTTTGATTAAAACCGTAGTTCTTTTTTCATTGCTGAAATATCTGCAGCTGTGAACATGCATATGAAACTGGTTCGGATTGGTAGCCGAAGGCCAGATATACTGTACAGGGGCCACATTCAATCTTGATATATTGGAATAGACTTTGTACCTGAAAGACGGTGTGGCAAAGGTTTGCTTCGTATCTCCGGCATCAATGGACTGTCCCACATCAACCATGAGGTTCTGCTTTTTATGCTTGTTTTTGCTGTCGCGGAAACATTCATTAGTCTCGAATCCTGCAATATCTATCGTAAGTTCTTTCTTTGTGGATTCGGTAGGGGCTACGACTTCATAATTTATCGTCTGGGCATCATGGGCATTGAATACAAAAGATATATCTACCCTTCTGTTATTCTCGTAGTCTTTTTCATTTTTATATTTTACGTTGTCCCTGCCCATTTTATCATCGGTAGGGTCTATTTCTCCTTTCCCGACAGAAATGATCCTTCTGGGATCAAGGCCTCCGTCTGCAAAAAATTTCTTGACCACATCTGCTCTTCTCTGGGACAGCCCTTTATTGTAATTCTGTTTTCCTATCACACAGGCATATCCGCTAAGGTTCATGGTAGAATCTTTATGCTCAAGAAGAAATTTAAGCACATTATTGAGGATGGCTTCCCCGTTTTTGTCTATTACCGTTGAATCAAATTTATAATAGATGGTTCTCTCGATCTTTTCCTGAAGGGCAGCAGACTGTACTTTTCTTATTCCCATACCATTGTCGAAAATCTTGACCGTAGTATTACTTGCTTTCCCGTCTTTCACTTCACTTTCTGTGATCTTAATGACTTCGAATTTACAAGGCTCCTGACGAACGGAATTTACGTCCGGTTTATAAACTTTGGTAGGAGTCTGGTTCTTGCTTACATTGGCATTGGTGGTAATTACTTTATTTTTTACATTCAGATAGATTCCGTGAAGGTCATCACCGAGATTATCTTTAATGTATTTTTTGGATGCTGAATCTTTTACTTTGATGTAAAATTCTTCAACATTCTGGATGTTGTCTACATGAGCCATCCAGGAATAGGTATTTTCTATTTTTAAATTAACCTCGCCGTCTATAACCTGTACATTATTGTATACATGGACCAGCTTGTCTGCCTTTGCAGTCTGCTGGTTCCAAAGCTCCACTGTTACGGTATTTCCGTTAAGGCCTTCCGTTGTAAGGTTAAGGTAAACAATATGACCGTAGGAAATAAACTTGTTTTTATCCTGGTTTTTGATGCTGTTTTTACTTCCTCTCTGGGTAGTCCATTTGCTGGTAATAATTTTGGGTTCGCACCAGCCTTTTACATAAATACCTGTATTGTTTTTGGTATCCCGTTTACCTGAAAAACTGGCTTCGATGTAGAACTGATAGCTTCCGCAGTATTGTTTGTCAATTTTGAATTTATAGCCTGTAGTGGATGGAGCCTGGTAGATGATAATTTTGCGGTCATTGGTCTGCCTCATCCAGATAACAGGTTTCTTTTTATCTTCAGCAGTGGTGCCCGGCAGCCATTCATCAACCTGAAAAGTCACTTCCTGATTGGGCACAATGGTAACTCTCTGACCCGGAACAGACATTTTGGGATAATAATTACCTTTTGTAACCTTTATTTTTTTTACGCCTTTTGCCATTTCTTTATCATTTAGATTGTAGCATCCTGCCCACCATAGTCAGGCTGTTCATTATACATTTCCTCAGAGTCCACCAACGGATTGATCTGCTGCTGTACGTCTTTATCAGCATTCTTAAAATTCTGCGGACTGCCTTCAGTCCTCTGCCCGTGATCTATGATCTCAATGCATGGTGTTCCGGCAATGGCACAGACAGCTTTGCTTGTTTCCACGATGATATATCCGCCATTGTTGAGCTGTACTTTTTCGTAGTAATCTTTCCATTCTGTTACCATGATCTTGCAGGGTGGCGGCGGAGTTCCCATTTTTATACAGTTTCCGAAGGTATTTTTTTCGAATGTGGCTGCTCCTATCTCCTTCGTGGTAACGATCAGTTTTTTGGATGCATCCTTATCATTGGCGTATTCTTTCTGGTGTGAGAGCACTTTGAGCTTGTCCGGCATTTGTCCGAACTGGCATTTGCATAGAGCACCCTGTACTACAATATGTTTTTCTGCCATGGTTAAAATTCTTTATTTGAAATTACAAGTCTGGTTAAATATTGATTCCCGAATTCCAGACGGACAAAAGAGGAGTTCATTTTAAAGGTAACAACCGTTAATGCACTGGATGTGTTTTCATTGGTATCAACCGTAGTTTGGTAGAGCTTCGCATTGTACCGTGCAAATTTCTGCTTACATTCAGATGGTGAGCTGTCGTTGAATACGAGTCCATACGGTAACCCGGAAACCATATCGCTGCCGTAATACTGAATGGCATAATATTCCCGTCCATCGTTCATATTGGCGTAGATCATATTGAAATCATCAAAATCCCAACTGGAATATTGACCGTTTTTGCAGTCTTTACATTCCAGCTCGCTGGGATCTGTCTGTAAAAGCTTTGTAAAAACAGCAGATGTGGCAGGCAGCGTAATAAACTGTTTTTTACTGAATAAATTCTGAAGGTTTTTGGATGTTTTTTTCTGCTTTGAGGTTCCTTCTTCCGCGGCAAGGGTCGGAGCATCTGAATAGGTAGTGGCTGCTTCAGCTGATGATGCATCTGCTGCTTCCGCTCCCTCTGCAGCCTCAGACGGTTTATAGTTGATAAGAAATTCTTTGATCTCCTGTTCCAGTTTTCCTGTAGATTTGGTGAGTTTCGTATCAACCTCTTTTTTTGACCAGCTGTCCGGAATCAATCTTTCAAGATAAACCGTGACTTTCGTGTTTTTTGAAGACACTTTTTTCATATTGACAGTCCAGATGGCCTGTTGAATAAATTGCTTGGGTTTGGCTCCACTTTTTAATGCCAGATCCAGGTAAAGGTTTTTGGAAGCTCCATCATATTTCAGGTTATAGAGATCAACAGTGGTTGAGAAATCGCTGTTGGATGCAGCGGCAGCTTTTGGTTCATCCCTGGTATAATCATTCTGAAAATAGAAGATTGTATTTTGTAAGGTTTCGATATCCTTAGGGATGTTAAACTCTGTTTTCTGCCCGAAATACAGGCTGAAGCTTAATATAAAAACAAGGATGAAAAATTTATGATTTAGTTTAATTTTCATTGCATTAGTTTTTTAAATTACTCGGTCAGTGCCGCAATGACAACTGATATTTTCTTTTTCTTCTCAAGTTGTATATCACATTCTAAATACATTGATTTTATAAGTAAACTCTGTCCGTTCAGGTAATATACTGCCCTGAAACTGCCTTCGTGATTCATTACCGGACTGTCTTCAATGATCATTGAAAAAGGGGCTTTGTTTATAAAATCATAAATGCTTCTTTCGTCGTTCAATCTCCCCTCTCCTTCTATATTGACCAGGCCTGATTCTCCTTTTAGCGGATCGACTTCAAGTCTTATCTTATATTGGGGTTCTACCGGATTATCTACAACAGGAAAACTTGCTGTTATCTCTGTTTCATAATCCTGCCCGAAACTCTGATAGGCTCCAAAAAACAATGTTCTGATGAAATAATCGTTTTTCAGATAAAGGTTTATCGCGTCAGGCTCGTTGATTACTTTTTCTATCTTTCCGCAGTAGGTGTCTACCGTTTCACCATCAAATTCTTTATATATTTCCTCTTTTATGGCAGGCCATCTTTCTTTAAATATGGAAAGGTTTTCTATGCCGTTAAATTTCCCTTTTTCATCTACGCTGATCTGTAACGGGTATAAGACTTTAGAAGTTTTATAGGCCAGAAGATCGGCTATTTCATTGACTTCTTCTTCGTTCAGATACAGATTGGAAGTCCTGTCTATTTCAAAAAAATGAAGCTGCTTCTCTTTTTTCAGCCAACGTACTGACGTTTCATATTTCAGTTCGTTTTTATGATCATCATTTTCAATTGTTATGGTCGTTCCATACCTGCCGAATGAATTTTCCGGCTGAAAGATCAAGCTGTTGCCCCGCCCGAACTTTACCAACCTGTTTTTATCGGTCACCACAGTTCTCGGCAGAAAGAGCTCTTTCTGTCCTGTAAGCTCGATCAGGATCATATCTTTCACGTCGCAGTGGTTATTGTGAAATAACTTTAAGGCACCAGCATCCAGGCTGTACAACTGGCTTATACTTTTTAAGCTTTCTCCTTTCTGGACGGTATGTATGTTAAATTTCTGCATAAGCAATCTGGCATCAGTATTCTTTATCAGAATGTCTTATTTGTATATAATGATCATCAGGACAATACCCAAGGATCAATATTCAATCTGTAATTCTGTTCTTTATTTTTATTAAAAAATGAAACTATAATTTTTAAGTCTTATCCTTCATGGATCACTCTTACCCTGTCAGAGGTAGGATCCATTCCTATGCCTTCTCTTCTTGCCGACCAGTGCAGGTATTTGTTCCTAAGCGTTCTCAGGTCTTCCTGTTCTTTCATTTCTCTCTGATAGTCTGCATATTTCTGTTCCGGTATGGATGCTCCACCGTAAGCGACCCTAAGATCATGATATCTTTTAAAGGTATATTGCTTTCCATCTGCCATCGCATAGGGCCTTAAACGGTTTTTCACTCTTACCAGCAATTCATCTGATGAAATGGAATAGGTTTCGTCGGTCAGTTTTTTTATTTTAAGGGGAACTGTTTTCTGAACGCCATGCTCTGCCATAAAATGCAAAGGAATAAAACTATATGCCTTTTTCAAAAATTTACGTTCTCCTCTTAATGACAGGTAAAATCCCGGGGTAATGGTAAGTTCTTCATCCGTATACCATGCATCATTGATCAGCTGTTGCCGTAATGCTTTTAATTTTGTGCTGGTTGTCCAGGAAGTTTCCACCTCTTCCCATATTTCCGGACCGTCTTCATAAGCTCCGCCTACATCGCAGTGCACTCCCGGAAATATTTTTTCTATTCCTACGCTTACATTGGTAAGGTCGAAATTTTCGCGGTGTTCGTTTTCTGCCACAAAATGAATAACCGTCTGTGCCCTTCCAATATCATCCAATCCCAATTCTTCTACGTCATTGTGGAAATTGGGTTTTGGAGAAAAGTTTTTGGAATAGGAAGAAACGGTATCATAAATTCCCAGAAATCTTATCTTCAGAACATCAACAGTAATTCCTGCCTCCTGAAGCTTGAGTCCCAGATGGCCCCATTTTGGAAGTTCCTCGCCTTCTACAGCATTTCCGTCACTGTCTGAGTGAGAAGTTACGGTCATCCCTTCATGGGAAACGGTTGTTGCTCTGGCTTTATATTTTGATTTTCCTATTTCGTGGGCAAAATTACGGGCAGCTGCAGCGCCACGGCTGAAACCGAAAACATCAAAGGTAAGAACAGCTATTTTATCTGCTTTTTTTGAGCTTTTGATTGTTTTTACTTTTTTTACGATCTCTTCACAGCCTTTTCTTACTTTCCCTCTGATCCCGGTAGCCCCTGTTCCGAAGGCATAGCCAAGCATGGAATCTTCTTCTTTATCTTCCGTTCCTATTCCTTCTATGTAGATTCCAAAATTTTTATCGTAATTATCCCACAAACGGGCTACATTACTCCAGTCATTATTATAACTGTTATTATCACTGGGTTTGCCCCCGTTTTTCTTATAGTCTGCGGTTTTGTTCCTTCTTTCTGTGGTGTTGGTTTTATTATTCAAAGTTCCGTCAAAAAATATCCCAAGAGTAATGTCTAATACTTCCTCTTTGGATATTTCCGGTGTATAATCTCCAAATTTATTATTGTGCATGGTTCTTATTTTATTTATTGACAGATAGTTTGTAAACTTTTGACAGCCGGAATCTACTCTATTTTATCTGAGAGCCTGATCTTTGCTTTCGTAACCGGCAGTTCTTCGTTTCCGCTCTTTAAGGACAGACTGGCTCCTGTATTATCTGCACGGACTTTAATGGTAAGATCTATATTTTTTTCTTTTCCGAGCTTCCGGAATAATTCAAATATTTCTTTCTCATCAAATGAGTCTATCCATACTGCATATCTGTTTTTATTCTTATCTCTCCAGTAGAAGCCGCAGAATTTTGGAACAGCTCTTTTTTTATAAGTATCTGCTGTCAGGTTTTCTCCGAAAAGGTTTTCCTGTTCACCGTTATAATTATTAAATCCGAAGTCGATCCATTCGCTGCCTTCCGGCAAAATTACTGAAGGTTTCCAGTTATATTTTTCCCTGTATATCTCATAAATATCCGGATCAGGATAGCCTTCTTTTTCTATCTTAGTTCTGATTTCAGGCTTAAACGTTTCATAAGACGGATCTTTCAGCATTCTGTCTGCAAAGCCCTCTTTCAGCATATACTGGGCATTTTCGTATGCTTTTTCTTTGTTAATAATGGTATCATGAGCCTGAAAAGCTCCTACATCTTTCTGATTTCCCGGACCGCTGATCCAAAGAACCACCCGCCCTTTGGGAGCAAGGCCAACAATAAAATTACTGTAGGTGGTTTTCTTACCATTATCCTGGTCTATAAAGCCTTTATCAAATAAATCTTTTATTTTTTGCTTATCCAGATCCCATTTTCCAGTATAGAATTTATTTTCCACCAAAGAGTACCATGTAAATTCCAGTTTGTTGGGAATGTCCATCTGGCTGGTTTCTACACTCATAGTTCCGCCTTCATTCCCCCATCCTGTATTCTGTGTGCCCCAGATAGCATCAAAACTGTAAGTGAAGTCATCTGCAATAATGGCTCCTTTATAAATTTCCATCGGGTATTCCTCCGGTGCCGAAAGGGTTCCCAGCCAGCTGTATTTCTGTTCCATTTTTTTATTTTGACAATTAATTAATGAGAAACTACTAATAATAAAAAGAAAAAGAATTCTTATTTTACTTGTTTCCATGAGACATTATTTTCTTATTGCTTGCCAAAACAAGGTTATTTTTCTGTGCCTCTACATTAATTTTCTGAGCAATTTTTTCAACTTTCTTGCCCACACTCAGATGATAAGAATCTGTGACTTTTATCTGTATATTTTTAGCTGTTTTGATGATGGCCATATCAGAAAAGTTTTGATTTTTCGGCACTGTTGAATTCCACGATCTTACCGCTCTGCATCGTCATGTTTTCAAGTTCGCTGAACATGGATATTTCCCCGGCTATTTCATTGGATGTTTCAGACTGTCTTCTGAATTCTTTTTCCACCATCTCTGTTCTTGTGTCCGAAGATTCGCGGATATCACCTGAAGCTGTCTGTACAATGTCTTTTCCGGCTGTAGAAATGATACTGTTATTGGCAGAACTGTTGATTCCTTCTCCTGCACTGATCGAAATTTCTTTTCCTGCCGTTATATTGATGTTATCTCCGGCATTCAGCGTGAAGTTTTTAGGGGCTTTCATGCTTATATTGCCGGCTCCATCCATGAAATAGATGTTTCCGCTCGGATCCATGATCTTCACACTTCCTTCTTCATCATTCATTAAAATCCTGATTCCGCTTCTGGTCTGGATAGATTTCAGATGATTATTGACACCTCCTCCTAAAGCAACCCCGCCGTGGAACATTCCTCCCATTACAAAAGGTCTGTCCGGATGGCTGTGGACAAAGTTAACCATCACCTGATCTCCCACTTCGGGAATGGCGACATAGCCCCTGTTTTGTGTGATCTGATCCGTTCCTCCCGCATCCGGGCTCATCATCCTGATAAAATGGGTGGTATCACTGGTCTGCCAGTCGAACTGCACCTGTATCCTGCCCTGTCCTTCGGGATCTGTATTGGATATTACCACTGCAGTTTGCGGTTCTGCTTTGGGGATTTTATATTCCGGTCTCGGAAGGAATCCTGTATCTGCTGCAATTCCTGCAAAGCTTCCTTTATAATGGCCTATAGTGTCGATCTCATGCTCAGCTTCTGTGATCATGATTCTTGTAAAATAAGAGGTTTCATTGGAGTCCTGCTTCCGCATCTGAACATCTGCAATACATCCGGGGTGAAGGAATGGAACCGTTGTATTTCCTGAAATGGAAAAAACGTTCACAGCTGCACTTCCCGAGGCACTCTTCTGCGAGTATTCCACATCGAGATGGGTGGATGCTTTGATAGGAGCTATCTGAAGCGCAGGAGTCTTGTAAATACTGTTGTTATGCTCATAAGCTGTCTTCGCTATATCACTTACATGCTGAATAGGCGTTGAACCGGAAGTAAGCTTCTCATTTTTATTGCTGTTGTAGCCGTAAAACTGAGGTTTGGTATGGATGGCTTTCAGTTCAACTTTAATATCGTTGGCACTGCTTCCGTACGTCAGGATAATCGGCTTGTTCTGAGGTGGAAGTTTTCCGAAATGAAGCACTTCGCCGTCATAAAAAAACTGTTCACCATAGGCTTCAGCCATTCTTGCCAGATAATTGTAGTGAGTCTCGTCGTACTGACTGCTATAGATAATCTGCGAGAAATTATTGGCATCGACCCTGATATCAAAGCGGCTTTTATCAATTCCCTGCTTGATAACCTCTTCTGCAATGATACCGATATTGACTGGCTGGCTTCCTCCAAAACTCTGGATATGAGAAGCACCATCCAGAAGAATGGTAGGGCTGCATCCTGTAAGCACAATATTCCCCAGGCTCATTTTTTCCTGGCTGAAAGCTACTCCGGTAATGATGCCCACAAATGTCCTTTCCGGGCTGTTATCTATATCTTTATAGGAAATGACTGCAGTGAGGCGTTTTCCAAGAAATTTATTGGCATCTTCCAACGAATGGGTCTGGCGGCCCCCTAAAGTATCATGAGCCAGGGTAAGGGTAAATTCATGATGGCGCTGGGTACTTTGTTTAAGTTTAAAATGCTTATAAAATTTGATAATCTTTCCTTCTATAACCAGGGAAAGTTTTACCAGACGGTTGATACCGGCATGATGATTTTCGGTTACCCCGTCTGCATTTTGTGACGGTCGAAAAGCTTTTCCGCTTGAGTTTTCTGGTGTAGTAGACATATTTTATAAAGTGATTTGTGTTAAAATGTGTATATTATTCATCCAATCGGGAATTTTTGAGAATAAACAAAGATTCCTTGCTAGAAAATAGTGTTCACAACAGGTAAAAAAAGACCGTCTTGAGGGACAGTCTCTTTGTATTTTGTACTATTCCGGGTCTAGCTTAATGGCCAGAACCCGTCATATAGTGAATTTCCATAGGTAATGCTTTCTGCGCTTACTACAAAGCTTACCAGCATATTGTTGCTGTCGATCGCATCAAAATCCACTTCGTGGTGGATGACGTATCCGTTTTCCCATTTCAGGGTAATCAATGTTCCTTCTTCATGAGATTTATTGAATGTCACTTCACCGCTGGTCGGCTTATATTTACTGTTCAACAGACTTTCCAGAATATCCGATTTTTCGGTTGCCTCAATGGTTATTTTGATCAAAGCGTTCGATGGATCGGATGCTACACGTCCTGAAACATCTGTAGACCTTGATACATTATAGTTAAGTTTTAACAATTTTTGTCCTTCGCCTCCATTGAATTTTAAGATTCCTCTTGAATTTCCTGCCATATTCTTACATTTTAATCATTAACGATTATACGATTCTTAAAGTTTGTCTAACAAAGATAAACTTCATGCTCTAATTTAAAAAATTTTCACCCGAGAGATTTACATTTTGTAGTAATTCTACGACTTTTTTTCTACCCATCTTAAATAATAATTAAAAAAATATAGTTTCTGCTTATTTTATACATGAGAATGAATATAAAAATGCTTGTAATAATAGGATATGACCATAATAGCCAGATTGACAACAACCAAGGCCATCAACACACCACTATATTTCCTTTTTTTATCTGTGAAGCTCACACCCAATGTCAAAAAAAACAGCAATAATGTATAGACTGCCGGGTACATATGAAAAGCTTCCGAGAATTTTCCTTCAAATACCAGCATAATAGCCCTCTGAGCGCCACATCCCAAACATTCTATTCCCAGGAATTTCTTGCTGGGACAGGTGAGCATAAAGTCTTCAATTTTCATTTTTTATGTTACGATGAAATTTTCGCCCTTGTATATTGATGGGGAAAGAAGCAGTCGGCCTTCATTTCAAATGAGCCCTGAACAGCAATATAAGGATTTCTTAAAATTTCTCTTGCTATAAATATAAGGTCTGCATCCTCTTTTTCCAATATTTCTTCGGCCTGCTCAACCTTAGTGATCAATCCCACCGCTCCGGTTCTTACCCCAGTCTCTTTTCTGACCTGTGAAGAAAAAGGAACCTGATATCCATCAAACACAGGTATTTTTGCTCCATGAATATTTCCCCCGCTTGAAACATCAACCAAATCCACGGAATGTTCTTTTAGCACCTTAGCAAGCTCTACACTATCATCAATATTCCATCCGTTTTCGGCATACTCAGTCCCGGAAATCCTTACAAAAAGGGCAGTATCTTCATTCAATACTTCATTAACGGCATCAACAATTTCTATCAGAAAACGGACCCTGTTTTCAAAACTTCCTCCATATTCGTCTGTTCTGATGTTAGATAATGGTGATAAAAACTGGTGAATAAGGTATCCGTGTGCACCATGAATTTCTATAATATCGAATCCTGCCTTTACCGCTCTTTGGGCTGCATCTTTAAAATTCTGCACCTGTTCCCGGATTTCGCCGACAGTGAGGGGATGGGGAATCCTTTCAGAGGGATGATAAGGAATGCTGCTAGGAGCAACTGTTTCCCAGCCTTCTTCTACAGGAATCTGTATATTATTCCAAGTGGATCCTTTTCTCCCGGCATGGGCGAGCTGAATTCCTATTTTACTTTCTGAACGGGAATGGACAAAATCAACGATTTTTTTCAGTTCCTCTGCCTGATGATCGTTCCAGATTCCCATACAGTGGTTGGTGATTCTTCCCCGCGGCTCTACGCCTGTAGCTTCCACCATGATCAGTCCGGTTCCTCCTTGCGACCTGCTTCCGTAGTGTACAAAATGGAAATCATTGGCCATGCCATTTTCACAGGAATACATACACATGGGAGACATTACCCATCTGTTTTTCAATTCTACATTTCTAAATTTTATTGGTGTATACAGCATTTTATTTTTTTTGAATTTTCAATTTAATGGATGAATAAAAAAACATTGTCCAATTGGTGAAAAAGGAGTACTTTTAGCCCCCCTTTTTTAGTCATGACTAATATATGAAAAAAGACATACAGATCAGTTACGAGCACTTTAAAAACAGCAGTGAACTGAGCGATATAGAAAAAAAACTGTTCGAGAGTGCCAAGCAGGCCCGTGAAAATGCCTATGCGCCTTACTCGAACTTCCTTGTAGGATGTGCTGTTCTGCTGGAAAACGGCGAAATTTATTCAGGTAACAACCAGGAGAATGCTGCTTATCCATCGGGACTTTGCGCGGAAAGAACGACTCTTTTCTGGGTGGCTGCTAATTTTCCTGATGTAAAGGTTAAGAAGATTTTTGTAGTGGGAGGGCCAAGGGAATTCCATGAAAAAAATCCTCCGATTCCCCCTTGTGGAGCCTGCAGACAAAGTTTAATAGAATATGAAACGAAACAGAGCGAAAACATAGACCTTTATTTTTCAAGCATGAATGACGAGGTTGTGAAGGTGCATTCTATTAAAGATCTGTTGCCGTTTTATTTTGATTCATCATTTTTATAGGGCGAAAAGCCAAAACAGCGAAAATGCCAATTATAGCTGATTAGATTGGTCAGCTATTTTACTTTTTACCATTTTGCTGTTTACTTTTTTGCCTTTTTACTCTTTTACCTTTTGTCATTTACCATTTTACCCTTTTTGTGAAATACATATAAAAAGTTATCTTTGCAAAAATTTTGGTTTCCAGCATATTGGAAATAATAGGGAATTGGGTGCGATGCCCAAACTGTCCCCGCAACTGTAAATCGCAATAAGATTTTCTGCAAAAAACCACTGTTCATACGGGAAGGTGCAGAAAGCGAAAGTCAGGAGACCTGCCAAAATTATAATTAAAAACAGATTACTTTCGGAGGAAAAGTAAAATAGTATGGATATAAAAAGGTCTTTATTACTTCTTTGCTCGTCTTTTGGCAGCTTTCTTTTCGGACAGGAGAAAGCGGTTGACACTATTTATATTTTCGACAGCCAGATGAAAAAGGCAAAACTTTTTCACCCGGTCCGTACGATTACTCCTAAAGATATTGAGAAAAACTCGACCAATCTTTCTGAGCTTTTACGTTTCCAGTCTTCAATTTACATTAAAGAAAACGGCCGCGGTGCTGTTTCTTCACCATCATTCCGGGGAACAACGGCTCAGCAGACTGCTTTTGTGTGGAACGGAATTAATATCAACTCGAGCTTTTTAGGACAAGGGGATGTGAATAATATTCCTCTTTTCGGATATGATCAGATTGACATAAAAGCCGGCGGGGGAAGTGTTGTATACGGAAGCGGTGCTATCGGGGGAAGCATTCATTTAAATAATATTCTGGATTTCAACAAGGGTTTTAAAGCTTCGTTTTTTTCTGAGGTGGCTTCTTTTGATACGTATAATAATTTTGCACAAGCCGGTTTCAGCAATAAAAAATTAAGTATAAAGGTTTTGGGAAGCTATATAACCAGCCAAAATGATTATAAGGTTCCTGAATTTGTGGTAGGAAATACAGGATTCCACAATACTAACGGAAGATATTATAATACCTCAGTGAATATTGGTGTAGCATATAAAATTGCTGACCACCAGACTATTTCATGGCAGAATCAGATATTTGATGCTTCCCAGCATTATCCTATTTTCGAACTGAATGGTAATAAAACGAAATATAAAGCACAGACTTTAAGAAGCCTTATTGCATGGGACATTCATAAAAGCAATCTTTCCAACAGCCTGAAAATGGCTTACACGGAGGATAATTTCCAGTATTTTTCGGACCTTAACCAGCCTAAGGCAAGTGGGGCAGACGGAAAGAATTACATTTTTAAAAATGATTTCAATTATTTCATCACTCCAAAGATCAACATTAATGCAATTGGAGAATTTCAGGTGAACAAGGGTGAAGGCTATCAATCGGACAAAAATAACCAATCCGGAATTGGGGTTGTCAGCAGAAATGTAGGCTCTTTATCGGGTCTGATCAGATATTTTGCCACAAAAGACCTCCGTTTCGAAGCAGGAATTAAAAAAGATTTTGTAGAAGATATCTCTTCTCCCCTTCTGTATTCTTTTTCCGGGAAATGGAATGCAGTGAAATGGTATCATATGGGGATTAATTTTTCAAAAAACTTCAGATATCCTTCTTTTAATGATCTTTACTGGCAGCCGGGAGGAAATCTGGATTTAGTTCCGGAAACTTCTATAAATATTGATATGAACCATGAGTTCAGCTTTGGAGATTTTAAGATTTCTCTAAGCCCTTATTATATGGACATCAAAAATCTTATCAATTGGCTTCCAACCTCTTTTGGCTACTGGGCACCATTTAATACGTACAGGGTTGAATCTTATGGTTTGGAATCGCAGATTACCTGGAATAAAACTTTCGGTAAGCATGCTTTGAGGCTGGACGGAGGCTACACGTATTCAAAATCGATCAACAAAGACACTGATATGCAGAGGATGTATGTTCCAATGCACAAGGCAGTAGGAAATATAGAGTACGGCTATTCTTTATTTAAAGTATATGCTCAAGGGATGTTCAACGGTCTTACGTACACAACATCCGATGAAAAAAGATCTGCAGCAATTGATCCTTATTTTATTTTGAACGCCGGAATTTCTGCATCGCTTTTCAAGAAATATACTTTAGGATTTAAAGTAAATAACGTTACGGATACCTATTACCAGACGGTATCTCTTTACCCAATGCCTAAGAGAAATTACAGTGTTTATGCAACAATTAATTTTTAAACTTAAAAATATTATGAAACTGACAAAACTTCTACATCTTCTTTTTGCTTTTACACTTCTTCTAGGCATTGTGTCCTGTAGCAGTGACAATACTATTGAGGAGCAGGAAATATTCTACGGTAACGGCTTTTTAATCGCCAATGAAGGTTCTTTCGGAAAACCCGAGGCAGACGTAACATTTGTAAGCGCAGATCTAAGCCTTAAACAGGATAATATTTTTGCATTTAATAACGGTGGTGCAAAGCTAGGTGATGTTCTACAGATGATTGCCTTCAATGGTGAAAATGCTTATCTGCTGTTAAATAATTCTAATAAGATCCAGATTGCCAACCGTTCCAATTTTAAGGCTAACGGCCAAATTACCGCTGAACTTAATTCTCCCCGCTATATGGCTTTTGCCAACAATAATATTTATGTAACGAATGATAAATATATGGGTGATAAATTTGTAAGCATTTACAGGGTTTCAGACCGTTCTTTCATCAAAAAAATTGCTTTCACGGATGCTGTCGAGAGAATTGTGGAAGCCGGAAACAATATCTTTGTACAGAATGCTTCTTTCGGTTTTGGAAATAAGATCACTTACATCAATACTTCTACTAACGAGGTTCAGTCTACGATCACTCTTCCTGCCGGAAACATCAACAAAATCATCTCCAACAATCAAAATGTTTACGCGGTTGCTGCAGATGCCGCTAATTCTTATATCTACCAGATATCAAGCACAGGAAGCATCACCAAAACAACTACTTTAACGGGGATTGCCGATGCAAAAAATCTTGAAATTTCCAACGGTAAATTCTATTTCACTTCAGGAAAGAAAGTATACGGAATGGATATGAGCGCTACAACGGCTCCTTCGTCACCATTATTCACTGTAGCGAACAGTGTTGATGACTATTCTGCCTTATACGGATTCAGCGTAATCAACGATAAAATTTTCACGTCTGATTCTAACGGATTTACCCAGGACAGTAAAATTGTAGTTTACAACACTTCAGGAACTGTTATCAAATCATTTACTTCGGGGATAGGCTCAAATTCTGTTTACCCTAACTAAGAATTAATACTTCGGTATTATCATATAATTTTTTATTTTTTTTCATCATTTGTGTTTTTTTTCCGGTCGTTTCTTTGAAGAAGCGGCCGGATTTTATTTAAGAGGTAAAACGGTTATGGCGGGACTTTGTCCCGCCGTAACCGTTTATATATTCTAAGCTTAATTATGCTTTCAATCCCAGCTTCTCAGCTTCGGCAATCACAAATTTTTCAGCTTCTTCCTTGTCATTGGGGATCTCACCTTCCAGAATGGCTTCTTTCACTTTTTCTTTAAGAATCCCGATTTCTTTTCCGGGTTTAAGATTAAACATCTGCATGATTTCTTCTCCGGTAATCGGTGGCTGGAAATTGCGGACCTGATCTTTTTCCTCAACTTCTTTGATCTTCACAGCTACATATTCAAAGTTCTTTTTGAACCTGTCCTGTTTTTTAGAGTTTTTGGTTGTGATATCCGCCTTGCACAGGGTAAAAAGGTCTTCCAGATCTTCACCGGCATCAAAAAGGAGTCTTCTCAGTGCAGAATCTGAAGCATCATCTGTGATCAGAGCAATCGGCCGTGATGAAAGTTTTACCATTTTCTGAACATATTTCATATCACTTCCCAATGGCAGTTTTAGTCTGTGGAAAAGGGTCTTCACCATTTTTGAGCCTAAAAACTCATGGCCGTGAAAAGTCCATCCGGTTCCTTCAACAAATTTTTTGGTAGGCGCTTTGCCTATATCATGCAAAAGTGCTGACCACCGTAACCACAAGTTATCTGTATTTTCAGAGATATTGTCAACTACTTCAAGAGTATGATAGAAATTATCTTTGTGCGTCTGCCCTTCTACCTCTTCTACTCCTTTAAGTTCTAACAGTTCAGGAATAATCAGCTTTAAAAGCCCCGTTTCTTCCATTAATCCCAATCCTACAGAAGGTTTTTTAGACATCATGATTTTATTGAATTCCACCATGATCCTTTCCATAGAAACAATCTTGATTCTTTCGGCTTCCTGTCTGATCGCATTCAGGGATTTCTCTTCAATTACAAAATTGAGTGTTGAAGCAAAACGAACGGCTCTCATCATCCTCAAAGGGTCATCAGAATAGGTTTGGGCAGGTTCCAAAGGAGTTCTTAAAATTCCTTTCTCCAGATCTACAACCCCGTTGAAAGGGTCAACAAGCTCTCCGAAATTAGCCTTATTCAAAGAAATTGCCATTGCATTGATGGTGAAATCTCTTCTTTTCTGATCATCTTCCAGTGTTCCACCTTCTACTTCAGGCTTACGGCTGTTCTCGGTATAGCTTTCTTTTCTGGCCCCTACAAATTCCAGCTCAAGGTCTTTATATTTGATCATGGCCGTCCCATAAGTTTTGAAGACCGAAACTTTTAATTTAGGATCAATATCCTTTGCTACGGTTTGAGCCAGCTCAATCCCATTTTGCTCCGTCACAAAATCGATATCTGTAGACGCTGTTCTTTTCATCAAAAGATCGCGGACATATCCACCGACAATATATACCGACTGGCTGTTTTTTTCCGCAGCTTCAGCAATGATCTTGAACAGTTTTAAATTTTTATTTTGGGTAAGATTAATTTTCATCGTTATAAATAGATCGTCTTTTTCTAGCTATGCATTTCCATCAATCATAATGGGCGTACATTTTATTAATTTTTTCATCATCATCAAAGAACATCACTTCTACAGCATGCTTATCCATAATAGATCTGTAGAACAACGCCACCGAATTTACACCTGCCGTTGAGCTTATCAAATCGAAATGCAGATCAGGAAATTTATCCAGTGCTTTTTTCCAATATTCCCGGACGGCATCTTTGCCTTTCAATGTACTTTCTTTCCCTCCGGTAGCCATCACAATCATAGGAGTTGTGATCTCTATATCCTGTGTATAGTGGGACAAGATATCTTCAAGGTCATGGGAATTCCAGGCACGGATCCATTCTTCAGCAAACTTCTGGTGGTTCATGGCATGTCTTTTATCAGTTGAAGAATGCAAAGATAGAAATTAAAAAAAAGAAATCCTGCCGATATGTATTGACAAGATTTTAAATTGAAATATTTAATCCGGGATTTTATTCACGAAGAACCTTAATCCTGTTATCGTTCCATATTTTTATCACCGAAGAACCTGAATATTTTGAAACTTTCTCCCTGTCCTCTTCCACAGCATAATCTACGAGCTTAATGATTTCGGGTGAAATATCAGAAAACTTCAACGGACTTTTATCTCCACTGAAATTGGCCGAAGTGGAAACTAAAGGTCTGTTCAGCTTTGTAATCAGTTTTTTACAGAAATCGGTTTTAATAAGCCTGATTCCAATACTTCCGTCCTCAGCAAGCAATTCTTTCGGAAGGCCGCGGGGATTTTCATAAACAATCGTTACCGGCTTTTCACTAATATCAATAATTTCCCACGCCATTTCCGGAACGTCCACAAACTCCTGAAGTCTCTTTTCAGATTCCACAAGAATAATCATGGATTTGTTTTTTTCTCTTTTTTTGATATCGAAAATCTTATTGACAGCTTCTATATTCGTGGCATCGCAGCCTATTCCCCAAATAGTGTCTGTAGGATAAAGAATTGTTCCGCCGGATTTTAGTATTTCGATGATGTTTTCCATAATTTTTCAGGTTTTAAACCTGTGTATAAAGGTAAAGAAATGGTGAATTTCAGCCAAAAAAATATGAGGGTAAAATTTTGGCTTTTACTAAGATATAGTTTTGACTAAAGCCCGTTCCTATTGAATTTATAATATCATTTAAATCTGATCTGGATTTATTTCAATCCCGGCAGATATCTCTCCTTAATGATATTCAAATGATGATAATTGTGTCCTACAATCAGTTTACCGACTGTTTCTGCTGTCAATTCATTTCCATTAGCCGTTCCTATATTCTTCAGGGCAGATGGTTCAAGGCTTTCAATCAGGATTTGGGAAGATTTCCGCACTGTTTTGTACTCTTCTAATAAAGATTCCAAAGTTCTTTTATTCGCAAAAGAATGGGCAGCATAATCTTCTTCATCAAAACCCGGTAACGCCGCTTTGTCTCCCCTGGCAAAAACCAGAACTCTGTACTGAAATACTCTTTCGGCATCTGATAGATGCAGCAAAAGCTCTTTCAGGGTCCATTTTCCTTCGGCATAAGCAAAAAGGGACTGTCCTTCAGTAAGCTCCGAATACAGAGCTATTGTGTTCTCTCCCGATTTTTTTAATTCTTCAATCCAGCTTCCGGAAGGAATCTGATCAAGATATCTTTGTATGTATTTTTGAAAATCTGACATATTATTTAATTATAAGTGATGAGTAATAAGCAATGAGTGATTATGATTAATATTATAAATGTATTATTTATTGTTGACTATTCACTTTTAATTCTCTCTGTTCGTCCATTCATAAAAATTCACAGAATTATAGAGCTCAAAGCCACATGCGGGATAAAGCTGATTTCCTACATCATTGCTTTTTCCGGTTTCGAGAAGGACTCCACAGGCATTGGATGATCTGCAGAGGTTTTTTGCTTCTTCAATCAGCTCTTTGGAGTAACCTTTTCCCCGGTGGTTTTGATTGACGTAGAGATCGTTCAACAACCAGTAACGCTGCATTCTTGTAGATGAAAATATAGGGTACAGCTGAACAAATCCCGTCAGTTGGCCATCATTTTCTGCTACAAAAATTTCAGAATCTTTATGCTCTATTCTTTCTCTGAGAAAGTGTTCAGCAGAAGGAATATCGGATTCTTTGTGATAAAAAATCCTGTATTGGTCGAATAGTTCTGCTAATTGATTTAAATCCTCAAGCGTAGCTTTTCTAGTATTTTTCATATTGATTATAAATGATGATCGTAGCTCAGTACCCTTTTCATTTTCCATTGCTTATCCTCCAAAACCCATAAAATATTAAATTTTGCACGGCTTCCCTGAACCCATTTTCCATTGGAAAATTCGAAAAACTCATGTTCCCCTTCCTGTACAAAGGCATACAGCACATTATTGTTGTATAAAGGATACACTTTCATGCTGTTGGGAACAAGATCCCGTCTTACTTTATTGGGACCTCCGCAGATATTGTTTTTAATGGAAGCGGTAAAGGCTTTTTCTCCAGAAGTAATTCCGCCTTTATCATGATAAAATTCCAGGTCATTACTGACTATGGATTTATAATGAGAAAGATCGCATTTATTGAATCCTATGTCGAATATCAGGCTGTCCAGTTTCTTGGCTGTTTTATACAATTCATCGGTAGTTTTTACCTGGGAATATGTAATCTGACTGAAAAAACTTAAGATCAGAAAAAACAAAATCTTTCTCATTATTATTTATTTTAAAGGGTTAAGAAAAAGCTCTTTCAAGGTCTGCTATAAGATCTTCTGCATCTTCAATACCAACGCTTAAGCGAACCAAATCGTCTGTAATACCCAATTCTTCACGTTTATCAGCAGGAATGGAAGCATGTGTCATTAATGCAGGATGATTGGCTAAAGATTCAACCCCGCCTAAAGATTCTGCCAAAGTAAAAACCTTTACTTTTTCAAGGAATTTAACAGCATCTTCTTTTTTTCCTGATTTGAAGGTGAAAGAAACCATTCCTCCAGGCTCTTTCATCTGGGATTTGGCAAGTTCATACTGAGGATGGGATTCTAACCCCGGATAGATTACCCTGTCTACTGCAGGATGGGTTTCAAGATATTTGGCCACAGCAAGTCCGTTATCTGAATGGCGCTGCATTCTTAATGCCAAAGTTTTGATCCCTCTTAAAACAAGGTAAGAATCGTGAGGTCCCAGGATACCACCACTTGCAAACTGGATAAAATGAAGCTTTTCTCCTAATTCAGCATCTTTTGCAATTAATGCTCCGGCAATCACATCAGAATGTCCACCAAGATATTTGGTAGCCGAGTGCATTACGATATCTGCTCCAAGGTCAATAGGTCTCTGGATGTATGGCGTTGCAAAAGTATTATCAACAGCAACCAGAATACCTTTTCCTTTGGCTATTTCAACTACTGCTTTAATGTCTACCAGCTTCATCAATGGGTTGGTTGGGGTTTCTAACCAGATCAGTTTGGTTTTGTCCGTAATAACGTCAGCAACTTTGGAAACATCATCAAAATTCACGAACGTAAATTTCAGCTGGTATTTTTCAAAAAGCCTGGTAAACATTCTGTAAGTACCTCCATAAAGATCATCTACAGCTACTACCTCATCACCTGGATTCAATAATTTCAAAACACAGTCGATGGCCGCAAGTCCTGACCCGAAAGCCAAACCTCTTGCCCCATTTTCAATACTTGCCAGAGAGTCTTCCAATGCCTGTCTTGTAGGATTGGCTGCTCTTGAGTATTCGTATCCGGAATGTACTCCCGGACTTTTCTGTGCAAATGTAGACGTTAAAAATACAGGAACATTTACAGAACCTGTTGCAGACTCGTGGTGCTGCCCTCCGTGAATTACTTTTGTATTAAAATTCATACTATTTTTTATTTTTTATAAGCCTGCCATGAAAAAGTCAAGGCTCTTTGAAATGTTATCAGATTTTCTTTTCACCTCTAGCTTTCCGTTAAAAGCATAGGCCACAACATCTATCTCTTCCGGAAGTTTATCAGGAACAGTCGTTGTAAATGAAACCAGATATTCACTGTTTTCATACCGATCTTTGCCTGTCTCCTTAAGCTCTTCAAACTTTCCGTTGATCCTGAGAATGATTTTCTTCAGGGAATCATCTATATAAGCAATATCCGAGCCGTTTCCTTTAATGAAATCATCCATACTGGGAACAAGCTCCATGACAGATTCACCTTCCATATCATGTGGATGGAGACTTCCTTTTAACAGGGCTGCCGGAATATCTTTCTCTTTAAATAAAGCGACATCCAATGCAGCATTTTCGGGATTTTTTTCTGTTTCTGAAGTTGCTGCGGTTTCAGCAGCTGGGAGTTTATCTGCCTGAATGGCAGCGTCAGAGGTTTTTGTTTCCTTTACCTCAGTTTTTTTATTGCAAGATGCCAACAATACCATTGTACCGATAAGTAAAAGTGTTGTCTTCATAGTATTTTGTGATTGGTGTAGTGGGTTTTACATTTTTATCGCAGATTTCACAGCAAATTCTTCTGCAATCTCCTCAAGCCACTGTGCAACATCTTCCTCTCCGGTTGCTCTCTGGTAAGTATTGCCTAAAGATACGAGGATCTGGTGAATGAACATTTTCATCTGATCTACCGGCATTTCTTTTGTCCAAAGATCAATTCTTAGAGCCTCCATTGCTTTGTCGTCCCAAACCGAGATCATGGTAGCTTTTGTTTCTTCCTTTTCCACACCACCGTCCTGAGCGTTCCATGTAATATTTTCAGGAATGTGGTTCTCATCCAGCTCTACATCTATTGTAATCTGAGTTTTTCTCATATCAATCTAAAATTTTTCCGCAAAGTTAATACTTCTTCAGCTTATCTAAAATTTCTGTGGAGCTTCTTCATCATGAAACAGGGTATTAAATTAAAAAAAATAACTCTCAAATTGCTTTGAAAGTTATCATTTATTTTAACTATTATGGTGTTTTAGGTTTATATACCGCTTCATTAAAGATAGTGGTAGCATCCAGCTTTAAGAAATCAACCAGTTTTGTTTCCGGTTTTTGCCTGAAATAGGCTTTACAAATTTGCCAGCCTGTAAAAATTCCAATCTGGGGAGAAGACTCATTATCGATTTCCGTATAGAATTTTGAGAACGGGCCGGGAGAAATAAAACGCTCCACCAGCCTTGGATCGTCCCCGAAAATCAGGTTGCTTTCCACAAAATAATTCCAGATATTGGCTTCATTGGCAACAGCCCAGTCGTACTGCTTCTTGGTATAATTCATTTTCAGATAATCTGGCGTATCGGGAAGAAAGGCATCCTGCAGCATCATGATTTTTCCGTTCAGAATAATTTTATCAATAAATTTCTGATGATCCGGGGACTCCATTACAATATTTTCAGCAAAGATCTGGGAAACTTTGGGAACAATATTTTGAGGATTCATTGATTTTTGAAAATACAGTTCCAATCCTTTATAATTGGCATTTCCATCGCCCATAAATCCGGTGATATCTATAAAAAGAAGGTTTCCTTTGGAATCGTAAAAAATAGGATCCTGAACCATCTGAAGTGCCGATGAGAAAAGGTAAACCTTAGGACTTTTAAATTGCGGGAAGTAATATTTGATATGAGAGAATAAATCCTGAAGTTCTTTCTGAAGCTTTGCCTGATCTATTTTACCGGCAGCTTCTTTGTAAATCTTTATTTCTTCGGCATCAGCCCTTCTTTTTCCAAAATCCGCATCAGAAACCGTTCCCTGGAACCATGGAAATTTAGCCTTAAACTGATCCAAAGGGACATTCTGATCATAAAATTCTTTGGAAATATCTGTTACCTCAACTTTTTCAGCAGGAGCTTTTACTTCTACTTTCCATGGGTTCTCCGGTTCTTTTTTGCAGGAATCCAAAGCGAGAACTAAAATGGAAGAAAGCGCAATAATTCTAAAAATCTTCATTATTTTTACATGAAATTTAAGTGAACAAAAATAAGGATTAAAAACACAATGAATGATGAAAATTAAAATATTTACAACATTAAGCCTTATTATTTCAGGATTTTCTCTGTTCTATGCCCAAAAAATTAATTTTAAAGATCAAAACTTTGAAAAAGCAGTTCTTGAAAATTTTGACGTTAATAAGAACGGCTCACTGGAAAAGCTGGAAGCAGATATGGTTACCAATCTGTTCCTTGTTCAGAAAGGCATTACAGCGGCGGATGATGTGCTCCTTTTCAGCAATGCGAAGGTGATCGTGCTTGATGATAACACTATTTCCAGCGTCTCTCTTACCGGTCTGCCACAACTTGAACTGTTTTCGTGTACGGGATGCAAGATGATTTCTTTCAAGGCGGAAGGTCTTAAAAACCTAGCTTCTTTATATCTGGATAATAATGTTCTGGAAGCTTTTTCACTAAAGGAAATTCCCAAAATTGACCAATTAACATTATCTTTAAATCAGTTAAAAACAATTGACATCACTCCGCTCAAAAATTTAAGAAAATTAAACGTCGAACATAATAAGATCCAGAAACTTGATATTTCCCAAAATTCATCACTTCAAACGCTGAATGTAGGTGGAAATCCTATGAAGGAAGCTGATATTAAGAAGGGAACGAAAACTGATGTCACTGTTTTCGGATTTGAACAATAACCCATGCTATGAAACTAGAAACAGAAAGATTAATCCTCAGAAAATTGGAAGAAACAGATGTAGAACGCATGTTTCTGCTGGATTCTAACCCTGAAGTCATGAAATACATTGGTGTTCCGGTACTCACGGAACCAAATCAATCATTAAACGTTATCCGAATGATTCGGAAGCAGTATGAAGAAAACGGAACAGGAAGGCTGGCCGTGGTTGAAAAGGAAACCGGACTTCTGATCGGCTGGAGCGGCCTGAAATTATTGACCGAAGAGATCAACGGTTATAAAAATGTACTTGATCTCGGCTATCGCTATCTACCTGAATCATGGGGAAAAGGTTATGCCCTGGAAGCTGCGAAAGCATCTCTGGAACTGGGTTTTCATCAGATGAAAGCCGAAGTGATCTATGCTCATGCCCATTCGGAAAATGAAGGTTCCAACCATATTTTAAAGAAATTAGGCTTTGAGAAAACCAGCGAATTCACAGAACCCGATGGCATCTGTAACTGGTATGAGCTAAAACGTGAAAAATATCTTCAATAACACAAAAAACCTGTAATTTTGAATTTTCTTTGACGTCTGAAAATTCCTAAAGTTAAAGGAATAGATGTAAAGATGGTAAAAGACGGATTAAAATATAAAAAAGGGACAAAATTCCCTAAAGAATTTGAAAATAGACTAAAAAAATAAATAAATGCAGACTCAGAAAGTAATAGATCATATTGTAAACTGGCTAAAAGATTATGCCGTAAAAGCTAACGTAAAAGGCTATGTAATTGGGGTATCCGGAGGAGTGGATTCCGGAGTGGTTTCTACACTTTGCGCCATGACAGGGCTTGAAGTACTGCTTCTTGAAATGCCTATCCGCCAGAAAGAAGACCAGGTAAACCGCGCTCAGGATCACATCGAAGATCTTAAAAAAAGATTTCCGAACGTTCAAGGAAAAACAATCAATCTGACCCCTACTTTTGAGGCTTTTGAAGATATTGTTGAAAACCATGTTGAAGGAAGATGGAGCAATAATTTAGCTCTTGCCAATACCAGATCGCGTTTCAGAATGGTGACTTTATACTATTTTGGGCAACTTCACGGTTTATTGGTTTGCGGAACGGGAAATAAAGTGGAAGATTTCGGAATTGGTTTTTATACAAAATATGGTGACGGAGGTGTAGATGTTTCGCCAATTGCCGATCTTTATAAAACTGAGGTTTACAAGCTTGCCAAAGACTTAAATCTTATCGAGAGTATCCAAAAAGCAATTCCTACAGATGGGCTTTGGGATGCTGACAGAACAGATGAAGACCAAATTGGGGCAACTTACCCTGAACTGGAAAAAATTCAGAAAGAATATGATACTAAAACTGTTGATGATTATGAAGGACGGGACAAGGAGGTATTTATCATTTTTGACAGAATGCATAAAGCGGCAAGGCATAAAATGGTTCCTATCCCGATTTGTGATATTCCCGAGGAATGGAGAAATGATTAGTTTTAAGTAATAAATGATAAGTTTTATATGAACGGTAAAATAAGATCGGTATTTTTTATTTGTCTGGGGCTTCTTTTCGGAATGTCTGCGATGTATGTCTACAATAATTTTATTGCGGATAAAAAAGGGAATGCAGAGGCTGTAAAGACGGAAAAGGTCAGCTATGGAAATGCTTCTCCGGATTCTCAAAATACCAATGAAAATTCTTCTACACAGTCTATCGACCAGCTGACGGAGGAAAAAACAGTCATTAGTTATGTAAAACAGAATCACAGGCTTCCTGATTATTATATCACTAAAAATGAAGCAAGAAAGCTAGGCTGGAATGCTTCAAAAGGAAATCTTTGTGAAGTACTGCCCGGCAGAGCCATTGGCGGAGATAAATTCGGGAACAGGGAAAATCAGCTTCCTCAAGGCGAAAAGTATTACGAAGCTGACGTCAATTACAGCTGTGGAAACCGAAATGCAGATCGGATTATATTCACCCGCAATGGGAACGTTTACCTAACTAAAAATCATTATAAGAGTTTTGAGAAACAGTAATTGAATGTCATTGCATCGTTGCTGCGCTCCTCGCAATGACAAACCTTAAACAATAAAGAAAAATATGAAGACAATATATATCGATTTTACAGACATCGGCGATTATGAAGATTTTTATGCTCAATTAAAGGAAAAAATAACCCTTCCTGAATATTTTGGAGATAATCTTGATGCGCTGTCCGATGTTATTACCGGAGAACTGGAGCTACCACTCCACATTGAGTTTGTTAATATGACGGTAGATCAGCTTGAAATTTTTGAAGATCTCCTGACAACCCTTGAAGATGCAGAAGATGAAACGGAAGATTTCAGTTTCACTTATTATCTGGAGCAGTACGAAGATGAAGATGAAGATGAAGATGAAGATGAAGATGAGGACACCCCGGAAGACGAAGAATAATAACATAAAATCAAAACTCGCAGAAATTCTGCGAGTTTTTTGGTCAAGTCTTCTAAGTGTTTCTAATTTTATTTTTACTGTCTGATAAACTTAAAGCTTTGTGAAGTTTCCCCCTTCACGAAAATCTGCAGAATATAATCTCCTTTTGATAAAGAAGAAACATCTATTCTGTTTTCCACAGCATTATCTGTTTTTACTTTCTGACCGACCATATTGTAAATTTCCACTTTATCAATCTGCTTGATTCCTTTAAAGTAAAGCATATCTTTTACAGGATTTGGATAAATGGATATAGTATTGTTGTGTTGCGTACTTTCATGGGTAGAAAGCAATGTTTTCGAAAGATCCAGAAAAAAAGCAACCATCTGGTTGGATGCATTGGTTCCCATTCCTGCAATTCTTTTTCCATCCTGTGAAATAGCTAAGGGAAGCCCCATAGTAACCCCTTGGGTATTGATGCCCATACTTACCGCATAATCATTCAGGTTCACCCGTCCTCCTGCTTCTGTCCATATAAAGCCTTCTCCAGACATAGGAGGCGCACCAAAAGCCCTGAAAAATCCGATTACTTTTTTACCGTCGGCAGAAATCCCGGTTGCTCCCCCTCTGAAGAAGGCTGAGGAATTTGGATGGGTTATGTATGTAAGGCCGTTTACGCTGTTCCACACGTATGGGTTTGGCATTGCGGAACCTATAATTGTAGTTCCGTCAGCTGAAACGTCTCCAGCTTCGCCTACGTAATTGCCGTTAGTATCCGTAATAAAGCTTTCTACTCCGTTTACCCATTTGGCTCCGCTTCTGAATCCCGTATCCTGATCCTGCCAGCCGACAATCACAGATCCGTCAGCATTAATGGCATTGGCTCTGGAGCTTCTGTTGGGAACTATACTGCCCAGATCAGTTACTCCGCTTGCAGCATTCCATTTTACAGCATGTGCGGTTCCGGCAGTAAGCCATCCGAGCCCTACAATAGTACTGCCATCAGAAGTCATTCCCCAGGTAGAGCTTACATGGCCGTCCCAGCCTGCAGGAACCAGTCCGCCGAGATTCGTCCATGTGTTTGCAGCCGTATTATAGGTTGAAATTTCGTTAAAACCAGTTGCGGTATTGGTGATGGACGAACCTATTTTAGTTCCGTCAGCTGTAATCAGCGTTCTTCCTGCAGCGGGATATCCGTTGGATATAGAGCCTATCTGAACCAAACCATTCAGCTCATCCCACTTATAGATCTGACCTGCACTTGTGTGCATACTGACGATTCCACCATCCGAAATACCGCCAACTGTATAATTTCCCAATGCCATTACAGTGAGCTGGGCATTGGTTATTGCAAATCCAAACAGAAAGCAGGTATATAAAGCTTTCGTTGAGATGTTGTAAATTTTTTCCATAATTATTTAAGTTTAATATTTTGAATTGGCTTAAACAATATTAATATTATATTTACCTTTTTAAAAGATTTTGACTTACATAATTCGTGAAATTCAAAAGAATAAAAAACGTAAAACACTAAAATACAACCCTATAACAAAAATCTACTTTGAGGACAGATCATCAGGAAGCTGTAAGAAAAAAACAAAAAAAATCATTATTTTGCCGGAATGCTTTGCTTCAGGGCATCCGATTTCTGCTCATTATTCTGAGCTCAATTTTTGTTAAAGGACAATCGGGACCGGATTTTAATATTTTGGCAGACAAAGCTTTTCAGAAACTATATCAGAATCCTGATGAATGCATCAACTATTCCCAAAGCCTGCTCATCAGCGATCAGAATCCGGAACACAGGATTGTACTGCAAAATATTATTTCCCAGGCGTATGCTATGAAGGGAGATTATGTACAGTCCGTGAATATCTACAGTCAGAAGGAAGACTCAAGGGAAAAGGAAAAACTGTCTTATTTTCTTCAGATTGCCGGTGATTATAATCTAGCTGACCAATATCAGAATTTGGATCTTTACCACCAGTCACAACAGATTATCACCAGTCTTTTATCTGATCAAAAGCTGTTAAAAGGTGACAATCCCCGGCTGAATGTCATTACAGGCAAGCTTTACCAGCTTCAGGCGATTAATTTCGGGATCAACAGGAGCTATGACAAAGCCCGGGAAAACCTCAACAAAAGTGACCATTATCTCAGCTTTAATAATCAGGAAAACTTAATCCTGAAGATGGAGAACAGAATCTTCAGGGCTTCTTATTTGATGAAACAAAATAAACCGGAAGAAGCTAAATATATTCTGGAAAGCACACTTGCAGCAACTGAAAAGAATAAAAATTATCCGTTTCTTCAGGCATTTGCTTATGAAAACCTGTCACGGTATTATTTTTTAAAGGAAGATTATCATACTGCCATTGAAATTCTTGAAAAAGGACTTTCCAGGATAGAAAACACTCCGTATAACAGTTTAAAGGTAAAAATTTATGAATCATTGTCGAAGAACTATTTTGCTCTTCGTAATGATGAAAAATACCATCAGTACAATAAACTTTACAGTGAACTCCGGGCAAAATCAGATTCAAATACGAAAGAAGGGATACGCTATATTGTAAAGCTGGTAGAAACCAATCAGAATAATAATCTGGAATTTCAAAAGCAAAAGCAACTGAAAAAGATAATCTGGCTTTCTACGGGATCCCTGGTTATCATTACAGGACTTCTGATCTGCTTTTTAATCCTGAAAAGCAGTCATAAAGACCTTAAAAAACAGTTCGATTTTTTTGAAAAACAGCAAAAGCAGGAATTCACGGCACAGAAAGATATGCCAGACATTGTGAAGGAAGCTCCGGCTATTAAAACCAACGAAAAAGATCTTAATAAAATCTCCAAGGAAAAGGAAGATGAAATCCTTCAGAAACTGGAAGAATGGGAAAAACAGCAGCGTTATCTCGACAAAAACATGACACTTTCCATGCTGTCTTCACAAATGGGAGTCAATACAAAATATCTTTCCGAAGTGATTAACAGCAGTAAAGGGAAAAATTTCAACGGATATATTAATGAATTAAGGATTAATCACATTGCCCTCCTGCTGAGAACAGATCCTGTTTATCTTAATTATAAGGTCAGCTATCTCGCAGAATATTCAGGGTTTTCTTCACACAGTGCCTTTACCACAATTTTTAAATCGGTCACCGGAATGTCTCCGAATATTTATATCCAGGAAATCAGTAAAAGCAGAATGTTATGAAAGTTATATTAAAAATCATTCCCGCCATTCTTTTATGCTTTCAGATTTCAGTTTGCGGGCAGAATGTTCCGTTTGATTCCCTGATGAAAAAAGCCCGCCTTGAGATCTACGATAATCCGGATAATGCCATCAGGATTGCTAGGGATCTTCTTGGAAAGGAACATGATGTTCATAAGAAAATCGGCATTTATCAGTTGCTTTCTACGGCCAATATTGCCAAAAGGGATTTTGACCAGTCCCTGCTCTATCTTTTAAAAGCTAAAGAAACCGCACAGAAAACCAATGACCTGAAGATCCGTACCAGCGTCCTGATTTCCGCCGCCATACAGTACCAGCAGATGGAACTTTTCAATAAAAGCCTTGAAACGCTTAACGAAGCAGAGCCTCTTCTTGCCAAGCTGCCCGATGACCTGCCTGAAAAGCATATTGAAACGGCAAGAAGCTATGCCATCCGCGGAATGATTTACAAAAGTCAGTCGAATCCGGAAATTGCCCTGGAAAAGTTTCTGATCTCCATTCAGAATTTTGAAAAGGTACAACATAAGCAGACCACGTATTCCAATATGAGCGTGGTTTACTATAACATCGGCTATTGTTATCTTAATATCTCTCAGCTTGAAAAAGCCCATCAGGCATTTCTCAGGTCCGCAGACTATGCCCGGAAAAATAAAGCAAAAAGTCTGGAAGCATTTGCACTGAAGGGAATGGCTGAAATGTACAAGCAGAAAAAAGAGAATGAAACAGCTCTTCAGTTGCTGATAAAAGCTGAAGATCTCAGCAAAAATACCGGCGATCTTATCCTGAATGAAGGCATCTACAAAGAAATGTCCGACAACTATCTGGCCCTGGGAAAACCGGATCTGTATCAGAATTACAGTAAAAAATATTTTGAAATGCGCTTTCAGCGGGAACAGAATGAGTTAAACTCTATTAACCATTCAATCAATGATCATAATCTGGAAACACTCAAAAAAAGCAGTACAATCAAGACCCACTATAATTATCTGACGGCAATTATCGGAGGCATCAGCATTTTTATCATCGCTCTGTTGCTTTCTTTAATTTTCAGGATCAGGAGACAGAATCTGAAGTACAGAAAAGAGATTCAGAAACTGATAAGATCGTGAAAATTAAAAGTGAATAGTGAAAATAAAAAAAGCATTCCCGAAAGGAATGCTTTTTTTATTTTTTATTTTTATTTTCCAATGGCTTCTGTAATTGGATTTCCTATATTTCCGCTCGGGAACTGAATTTTCAGCAGTGATGATACGGTAGGAGCAATATCGGTCATATTATAAGGCTTATTACTTTCTCCTTTCTGAATTCCCCAACCCATAAAAATCAGTGGAATGTGTGAATCATAAGAATTCCATACGCTGTGCGTAGTTCCTGTCTTAGAATATGGAGGAAGCATTGAATCGTGAGAGACCAGCTGGATATCACCGCTTCTCTGCCTGTTGATTCCGTTGATAATTCTCTGCTTGATTGGTTCCGGAATGGTCGCTTCCTGAACTTTATCCACAGATACGGCATATAAAACGGTAGGATCTTTCTGTAGTTCTTTGATGGTGAAATCTCTCAGGTCATCCAGTTCAATTTTATTGTCCTGCATGAGCTTTCTGTCAAAATAGATCTGGTAGTTGTCTACAGCATTGATGAGCTTATCCACTCCGAATTTATCTTTCAGCTTCTGATTAATGTCTTTTTCCATTCCTTCTCCAAAGAATCCTGTAGTCATTTTATGTTCTTTCAGGAATCCTACTGAATGGGCTCCGCCGTGGTCAGCAGAAAGAAAAACAGTATATTCTCCTTTTCCTACTTTTGAATCCAGGTAGCTGAAAAATTCTGCCAGATCCTGGTCAAGTCTTAAATAAACATCTTCTACCTCAATAGAATTCGGCCCGAATTTGTGACCTGCGTAATCTGTAGATGCTAAATTGATCGCTAAAAAGTCAGTTATCTGGTCTCCTCCTAATTTTTCTCCTTCCACAGAAGCTTCTGCCAGTTTCAATGTCAATGTATTTCCGAAAGGAGTATAACGGATATTATCTTTTTTACTCTGATAATCCTGTGCTAAATTGCTGTAAGGGAAAACCGGCGTTTTTGCACTTCCCAGTAGTCCTTCCCAAGAAGAATTATCCGGTGAGCTTTCTGTATACTGATTAATAGGAAGTAATGTATTCCAGCCATTTGCCACTAATTTTTCAGGAAGGTTCTGCGAATTGAAAGATTTCACCCACTGCGGCAGGTCGTTCATATACCATGTACTCGTAATGAAGTTTCCTGTGCTGTCATCAAACCAGAAAGCTCCATTCGGCGTGTGGCCTGCAGGAAGGATAGAAGCGCGGTCTTTTAATGAAACCCCGATCACTTTTCCCTGGAAATTGGTTGCCAGCCTTAATTCATCTGTTACTGTTGTAGACCAAAGGTTTTTCGGAGAGTGGCTTCCTGTTTTTACGTTCGATGTTCCTACCGGCTGCACGCTTTCATCTGTTGTGCAATAAACATTTTTTCCGGTTTCTTTGTCTGTCCAGTCGTTTCCTGCAATACCGTGGATGGCAGGCACAGAACCTGTATAGATGCAGGTATGTCCCAAAGCTGTAACAGTAGGTACATAGTTGATATGAACATTATTCAAAGAATATCCTGTATTCAGTAATCTTTTGAAGCCATCATTTCCGTATTTATTGTAAAAACGGTACAGATAGTCCCACCTCATCTGGTCTACCACCAGTCCTACGACTAATTTGGGTCTTTCTAATTGAGAGTTTTTGTTCTTCTGAGCATTGATTGTCATTACGGACAAAAGGGCAGCTGCCGCAATTGAAATTTTCCTAAGCATCTGGTAAATTTTTGTTGACGACAAATTTAAGGGTTTTGAAAGTTTTGGAGTGTGAAATTTTATTTAAATTTAAACAATAGTCTTTATAGACAGAGATATACTATTCAAATAAAGGATATCAGATTATTATATTAGAAATTTATTTACTTTTACAGCCTTTAATTAATTACACAAATTTATGTATAAGTATATTTCTCTTCTTTTTATTTTCGTTCTTATTAACACAAATGCCCAAATCAATAAACAATTAATAGACAATTGGACAAGGGTAAAATCAAGCATGTTGGATGGAAGCAGAGATCTGTCGGCAAGCGATGAACGAATTTTAACCTGGAAAATCACCGATAATAAACTTTGTGAATACAAGCATCCTGTATTTGAAGATATGAAAACATGCATGGATATTAAAATAGAAGGTCAAAGTATAAAAGCTTCAGCATTGGCATTCTATGAAATAGAAAAATTAACATCTGATTCACTTGTAGTGATTTCAAGAATAAATGGAGAAACAAGTGGTGATAAAATAAAGAAAATATGGTTCGTTCGAACTTCAAAACTTCATAATGAATATCTTAGTAAAATAAAGAGTGACAGCACGATAACTGCAAATCGATATTTTACACCTACTCTTAAAAAAAATATTTTTTCTGATATTTTCGACCGTTATCCGAATGACTTCCATATAATAGGGAATATTATAATTTATCCCAAGAAACATATAGTTAACATTCAGCATGAAAATACAAATCAGTCTAAAAAAAGTATAGAAAGTATAGAATTCTTAAAATCAACTCTTGAAAAAAGTTATCACTTATGGAACCTTGAAGGTTTTGAAAACTTCGATCAAGTATCTATTCCTTTTAATATTGAAAGTGAGACTAAATATATAGACTCATTTCAGGGAGCAACGATGTCATTTACTTTTTTTAAAAACGAGCTTAAAAGCCCAAATAAAATACCTGTAAAAATTGAAAATAAATTCCTGTCTAATGAAACATTTCTTAAAGGAATTAAAGCTGTTGACGACAAAAAACTAGACAAGGCAATAGAGTTATTTAACAAGGCATTTGAACTGAATAATACAAATACAGATGCACTCTATAACATTGTCTCAATCAGCCTGAGTAAAAATGATGTTACTACAGCCTGCACTGCTTTAAAGAAATTAAAAGATTTTGAACAGACTGAAGGAACAAAGATTTTTAATGAAAAATGTTTAAAACATTAATTCATCTATTTAACCATAACTATAAACTACAGATTACTATAGAAATGTAATCAAGACTTACTCCGTTTCCATGGAAATAAAAAAACTAGAAAAACTGAATGACAATCCCAGCTTAGACTGGGGGATGAACGGCTACACCACGGATAAGATACTCGCCGTTTCTGCCGTTGAATTTTCCAGTTCTTTTGAATTTATTCTGAAAGAAAAGTCTATTCCCTACACCAAGATCTGGGAAACCAATTCAGATGAAATTATTGAAATTAATAAAATTATTGAAAAAGGGCATTCTTTTGGAGTTTTTGAGGGTAAAAAACTATCAGGCTGGGTCGTCTGTGAGCACAGAATATGGAACAACAGCTTTTATATAGAAAATATTCTGGTTAGTGAAAGTTTAAGAAGACAAGGGGCCGGAGCTCAACTGATTAAAAATGCTGTCCGGGAAGCCAGAAATTTAAACTGCAGAATCATTGAGCTGGAAACCCAAAATACCAACTACCCTGCCATACAGTTCTACAGGAGGTTGGGCTTCAGTATTACCGGACTGAATACGAGACTTTATGAGAATACGGAAGAAACGGCTGTATTCATGACCCTGGACTTATAAAGTTTAATCGAGACACACTATAAAAATTATTGATATTTTAATTTTGTACTAATCGGTACAATTATATATCTTTGCTTCATCAATTAATCTCCAATGGCAGGAAGACCTAAAATATTTGATGAGCAGCAAGCCATAGCAAAAGCAACTGAAGTTTTCAGGGATAAAGGCTATGATACAGCTTCGGCGGAAGAGCTGCTTTGTGCAATGGGCATTGGGAAAGGCAGTTTTTACCTGGCATTCAAAGGGGGAAAGCAGGAACTTTACATCCGTTCCATTACCCAGTTTGCAGATCATTTCTATCAAAAGCTTTCGGACAGTATCTCTGCTTCTGAAAACAAAATACAATTCATCAGGCAGTTTTTTTTAAGTCTTTCCGATGCTTCAGACTGTGATAAGGAACGGGGCTGTTATTTAGGAAATGCCCTGGTTCAGCTTTCTGAAAAAGATCAAAAAATAAAAAATATTACCGTGCAACTGCTGAAAAAATTACAGGCTCTGTTTGCAGAAACTGTAAGAAATGCACAAGAAAACGGGGAAATCATAAGTACTGAAAATCCTGAAATTATTGGATGGCACCTTAGCAATCTATGGAACGGAATCCATGTCACAAGAAGGATGGAGACTTCACCGGAAATCCTTAAAGGCATTATTGAAATCAATCTTAAAATACTAAACTAAAATTTTTTTAATCAATTTTGTACCATTCAGTACAATATAAAAATACTTATTAATTTAATACCCAAAAATGTCATGAACATTACCAACAACATCATCCTGATTACCGGCGGAGGCTCAGGAATAGGATTAGCCATTGCAAAAGCGCTGAACACCGACAACAAAATTATTATTGCGGGAAGAAATAAAGAAAAGCTCGATGCCGCAGCAAAAGGCCTTGAAAATGTCTTTACCATCCAGGCTGATATCACCAATGAAAAGGATGTGGATTCCCTTATTGAAGAAATTAAAGTGAATTTCGGAGAACTTAATATTCTAATCAACAATGCAGGGCATGCCTATACTTACACTCTTTCTGACAGTTCAGATACTTACAGCAAAGCCTTTGCAGAATTTGAAACCAATTATTTTGCCCCCATACGTCTGACTGAAAAACTGCTCCCACTATTAAAACAACAGGAAAATGCTGCAGTAGTGAATGTGTCTTCTATTGTGGCATTCGTTCCGGGCTCGCACATTCCGACGTATTCTGATTCAAAAGCAGCCCTTCATTCCTATACCCAATTATTAAGGTATGAACTGGCAAAAGATACTGCCGTTAAAATATTTGAACTGATGCCTCCTCTTGTCGATACGGATTTTTCTGCAGAAATCGGAGGCAAAGAGAATGGTATTCCTCCTTCAGAGGTAGCGGACAGTCTTGTAAACGGTCTTATCAATAACATCTACGAGATCCGTGTAGGAAATACGGAAGTCTTATACAGCAACTTTTTTGCAGGTTCAGAAGGTGCGTTTAATGTGATGAACGCATAATTTTTAACATACTGATCATTAATTGCGGGAAAAGGAAGAATCTTTTCCCGCAGTTTTGGTTACTATTAATTTTTTAATTTAAAATTATTACAACCGGATTTGGCTACAAGAAAAGCAGATCCGGCTACATCTGTTTTTTGAGGATTACGGAATTTTGCTTCAACAAAAAAAATCAAAATGAAAATTATCGTAACAGGTTCATTAGGAAATATCAGCAAACCGCTGACAAAAGAACTGACGGGCAGAGGACATTCTGTAACCGTTATCAGCAGAAACAGTGAAAAGCAAGCGGAAATTGAGGCTCTAGGGGCAAAAGCAGCCATCGGATCTATGGAAGACGTAGATTTTTTAACAGAAACTTTTAAAGGTGTAGATGTTGTTTATGCTATGGAGGCCTTGAATGCGGGTGTATTCTTTGATCATACTATTGATTTTATAGAAGCCAATATCCAGATTGCAAGAAACTACAAAGATGCTTTTGAAAAATCGGGAGTAAAGAATATTATCCATTTAAGCAGTATCGGGGCACATATGAGTGAAGGAAACGGAATTCTTACCTCTCATTATCAAGTAGAAAAAATACTGAATGAGCTTCCGGATGATGTTTCCATCAAGTTTATGCGTCCGGTCGGGTTTTATTACAATATGTTTTCATTCATTCCTACCATCCAGTCACAAGGTTTAATTATTCAAAATTATGGTGGAGATCAAAAAGAGCCCTGGGTGTCGCCACTGGATATTGCAAGTACCATTGCGGAAGAGATTGAAAGGCCATTCAATGGAAGAGAAATCCGCTATATTGCAAGCGAAGAAATTTCTCCCAACGAAATTGCGCAAACACTGGGTGAAGCCATTGGAAAAACTGATCTTAAATGGTTAACTGTTTCCGATGAAGAAATCCTAAACAGCATGGTGAAAGCAGGAATGAATCCGAAAACAGCTAAAGGCTTTGTAGAAATGAATGCTGCAAGAGGAACTGGTGCTCTATACGAAGATTATTATCTGCACAGACCTATTTTAGGAAAAGTAAAACTGAAAGAATTTGCAAAAGAATTTGCGGCAGCTTATCATCAATAATAGTTAATTTTGTGATATGAAACAGCCCATCAGAATCAAAACGATCAGTGAATTTCACCAGTTCCGTGGCCTGGCGAAACCTGAGCATCCACTCATCAGTGTTGTAGATTACAGCATGATTAAGGATGATGCAAGCCAAACTGAGCTGAGCTGGATTCTTGACTTCTACTCTATTTCTGTTAAACGGACGTCTCTCACGAAGATAAAATATGGGCAGCAGCAATATGATTTTGATGAAGGATTCATGTTTTTTATGGCTCCGGGGCAGGTTTTCAGCGTTAAAAGAGATCCGGGTTCAATTGCAAAACATACGGGATGGATCCTGCTCATTCATCCCGATTTTCTTTGGCACACTCCTTTGGCAAAGACTATACAAAATTATGAATACTTTGATTATTCGGTGAACGAAGCTTTATTTTTATCGGAAAAGGAAGAAAATATCATCAGCAATATCGTTCAGAATATTCATCAGGAATACCATTCCAATATTGACACATTCAGCCAGAATATTATTATTTCACAGATCGAAACGCTTCTCAATTATTCGGAACGTTTCTATCAGCGGCAATTTATCACCCGCAAAATTTCCAGTCACAAAATACTGGACTCTTTGGAGGTAATTCTTACTGATTATTTTAACAGCGAAGATCTCATTGCTAAAGGGCTTCCAAGTGTACAGTATATTGCAGATGAACTGAATGTATCACCAGGCTATTTAACCGGCCTGCTAAAGGTTCTTACCGGGCAGAATACCCAGCAGCATATCCATGAAAAACTGATCGGGAAGGCAAAGGAAAAATTATCAACAACCCAACTTTCAGTTAGTGAAATTGCTTATGAATTAGGCTTTGAGCATCCTCAGTCGTTCAGCAAATTATTTAAAAGCAAAACCCATCTTTCTCCACTGGAATTCAGAAAATCTTTTAGCTGAATACTTTCAGACAGTTAATACTTACCAATATATAAACGCATCGCTCCGATGCGTTTTTTTTAGAAAGTTTTTCATTTAAAAATGATTACAGTCAATTCACTGATTAGCAACAAATACAAAACAAAAAATCAACCAATAATCTAAAATAACAGTATTTTTATCACTTAAAATTGAAATATAATTAATTTTTTATATATTTATCGAACTAAAACAATATTAATTACTATGAAAAAAACATTCTTATTTGCTATTGCATGCAGTTTATTCCTGACCTCATGCAATAATGAAAGTATTCCGACTGTAACTCAGGAAAACCAAAGAACAGAAGCTGTTCAGAATTTCAAACGTGCGATCACCACCATGAATACTTCTAAAAATCTTCCTATGAGTGATGAGAAGCAAAGCACTGAATATCCGTTTCCACAATTAAGCGAAAAGAGAAAAGAAGCCCTTCTCCCTGCAGCAAAATCTCTCATAAAATCTACAGGTATAAAAGATGAACAAATTGAAGAGGCTACCCATGGTGATAAAACCAAAATCATATTATGGGCCATGGAAATTTTCCAGGATCATTACACTAGTTCTTCTCTATAACCTTAAAGCTTAATTTTTAAATCAATATGAAAAATATTTCCCTATTCCTTTTATTATTAATCGGAACCCTCGCATATGCCCAGACAGGAAGCATGACCATTTATAATTTTTCGACGCAAAGTGTTACCTATAACCTGATCGGTACCAATGACAACAGTTATCCCATAGACTGCCAGCCTATTGTAGAAGGAAATTCTGCAACGGCTTTACCGCCGTCATCCACTGTAGTTTATTCACAATACAATAACAGCCACCTGGTAACCCCTGCCATCAACGAATGGAAAGTAATCTCAGACGCAATATTTATCCCCAGCCAGACTTATAATGTGTCTGCAGGAGTTACTATTCCACCTGTTATCACCACTCCTACATCATGGCAATCGCTACGCCTTACTTTTTCAAATGGTGAAATGATCCACCTTGGAAGAGACTGCGGATATGTTGACAGCCATCATGGAGCTTTTAACGGTTCTACTCCTACCGGTATTACAGCTACATGGAATTATTTAGGAAATAATGTTGTAGTATTTATCAACTAACACAATTCATCAACGACAATATAGGGCAGATCCGTCATTCGGGTCTGCCTTTTTCAATCATTTTCTTTTAAAATCTGAAAATAGTTTCTTTAAGTAATAAACTTGCCTTTTCACTTGTTATTAGTATATGAAAACAATTCCATTATTTATTTTCTTCATGATCTCCATCATTGCCGTTTCAGCGCAGGCCAGCGATACGGAAGCTTCTTTTGAAACTTCCGATCATGTTAAAATCAATTATAAGATTTCCGGAAAAGGGGCAGCCTGCATCTATGTTCCCGGAGGTCCGGGACAGGGATTTCCTTCCTTTGAACTTTTGGGTGGAAATAATCTTGAAAAAAATATGCAGATGATCTATATGGACCAACGCGGGTCAGGCAGTTCCGGAACCTCAGATAATTACCATCTGGATACGATGGTTCGGGACATCGAAGAACTGAGACAGCATCTAAAGCTCGATAAAGTTTTTCTACTGGCTCATTCTTTCGGAGGGATTATAGCGGTTAATTATGCCAAAAAATATCCTCAGCATACAAAAGGATTAATTCTGGCCAATATCACACTTCATTTCCTCAACGATGACACCCTGAAAGAGCAGATAGAATACGGAAACAGTCTTCTCCAACTGCAGAATAAAGCAGTTCCCAGGGACAGCCTTTCTAATGAGCTGGCAAAAATCAGTACTGCCTTAAGAAAGAAAAGAATCGGATATAAATTTCTTACGGAAGATATTGAAACCATCAAACAAACCGATAAAATAGATTCTCTTCACCCAAGGATCATAGATTTTGGGATGGCCGTGATTTCAAAACCCAAAAAGTATCCTGAATACTATACTGATTATGCACCACTTACAAAAGACATTCGTGTTCCGGTTTTAGTTATCACCGGAAAAAAAGATAAAGCCGTAGGAACCCGGCATTATAAAGCATTCCGGTTTCCGGATCAAAAAGTTCTTGTCATTGATGGCGGACATCTTTTGTATTATGAGAAAAACAGGGAGTTTGTGGATGCAGTGAGAGAATTTGTTGATAAGCATCGTTGAATTTTAGATTCTTTTTATGATCCATTCCAATGGTGTGATCGGTTCTTATAATATTTTCGAACGCTATTTAAATGAAGAGAAAAGTCTTAAAATAAATAAATGAACTGCTAAAAAAGACTCAGCGCGGCCTTCGGCCGCGCTGAGTCTTTATATAAAATTTAGATCAATTAAAACTTAAGATCTCCGTTTACCTCTCTTACAGCATTAGCCGCTTCAGCAAACTTCAACTGCTCATCTGCAGTTAATGTTATGTTTACGATTTTTTCTACTCCATTTGCTCCGATAATAGCCGGAACTCCTAAACAGATATCATTTTGTCCGTATTCACCTTCAAGCATCAGAGAGCAAGGGATCATTTTTTTCTGGTCACAAGCGATTGCCTGAACCATTACAGAAACTGCTGCACCTGGTGCATACCATGCTGATGTTCCTAATAATTTAGTTAATGTAGCTCCTCCTACTTTAGTTTCTTCAATAACGTACTTTTGCTGCTCATCACTTAAGAATTCAGTGACAGGAACACCGTTTCTTGTAGCCTTGCTTAATAGAGGAAGCATTCCGGTATCACTGTGAGCAGCGATTACCATACCGTCTACGTCAGAAATCGGACTTTCCAATGCTTCAGCCAATCTGTATTTGAATCTTGCGGAATCCAGCGCACCACCCATTCCGATGATTTTGTGCTTAGGAAGACCTGAAGTCTTGTGTACCAAATAAGCCATAGTATCCATTGGATTGGAAACTACGATGATGATCACATCCGGAGAATGTTTTACAAGGTTTGCCGTAACATCTTTTACAATTCCTGCATTGATGCCGATCAGCTCTTCTCTTGTCATTCCAGGTTTTCTTGGGATACCTGAAGTGATTACTGCCACATGAGAACCTGCAGTTTTGCTGTAATCTCCTGTTGTTCCGGTAATTTTTGTATCAAATCCGTTTAGTGATGCAGTCTGCATCAAATCCATTGCTTTACCTTCAGCAAACCCTTCTTTAATGTCTACCAAAACTACTTCTGAACAGAAGTTTTTCATTGCGATGTATTCTGCACAGCTTGCTCCTACAGCGCCTGCACCTACTACAGTTACTTTCATATTGTATATTTTTTTTAAATTATTTTTTAGTTCAGTCTAAAAATTGAAACGCCCAAATTTAACAATTCCTGAAAAAGTGGGCAATTTTTCAGGAATTTAATTGGACTTCGGTGAAATTAATTGACGTTCAGTAAAAACGTATATAGTTTTTTCGCTCCGGAAAGGACTTCGCTGTAGTTTTCCTCGGTCACTTCAGTATCCAGAACCTCTTTGAAATTTTTCCACATAGGCCCCGTATTCTCCTGGTAGCAACCGAAGAAATTGAAGGTTACCTCATCAAAACCTTCTGTTTTAGAAAGCTGTTTGGCGATCACATTTCCCCCTAAAGTAGAACCTTCGATCACGTACATGGCTCCCAAAGCCTCATGCTCATTATTAAATTCGAGATGATGGGAAGCAGACTGATTTTCCAGGGAAAGACTTTCAAGATCTTTTTCAATAAGGGAAAGCTTCTTTCTGTCGTTCAGCTGAAGTTTTTCCGAATATTTATCGGAAAGACTTCTGAATATCTGGTCTTCGCTGTGAAGAAGCATCAGATAGTTGGTATTGATGATTTTTTTATAATCTTCTAATGTGAAGGTTTTATTAAAAATTTTTTCAGAATTGAAAAGTTTCTCCGCAGCATCGTGATATTCCGCTGTATTTTGTTTAAGATACTCTGATACCATACAATAAGGTTTTAAAGTTTCTCAAATTTACGGCTTTTTAAACGTTAAAATAAAACAAGTACCCTCTTTATTGCTCGTGTAATCCACATTTCCTCCGATACGGGTCATAATTCTGTGTACAATAGACAACCCTACTCCGTTTCCTTTAAAAGTTTTGGCATTATCCATCCTGTTAAAGATTTTGAACATCTTATGTTTTTCCTGCTCGGGGATTCCTATACCGTTGTCTGAAATCCTGTATACAACAGTTTCGTTTTCCACGGTTCCCCAGATTTCCACTTTGGGCTCGTCCTGGTGGGAGGTATATTTTACGGCATTATTAATGACATTCAAAAAAACCTGATTAAGCATCGTTTTATCTGCAAGTACGTCAGGACATTCTTTAATAACGATTACCGTTTTTGGAGTATCAAAAGTAATTTTAGCATTTTCCGATATCTTTTGAATTGTATTCAGAGGTTGAAGGCGCTCCAGTTCTATTTCGCTGTGTTTGGCACGGCTGAGCTGCAGTACATCATGCATCATTTCTGCCATACTGTCGATTTCTTCAATAATGGAGGTCAGTTTATTTTTATTCTTTTCCGTTTTCTCAAAATTGGCAAGCAGCATCTGGGCATTCAGCTTCATCACAGTAAGAGGAGTCCCCAGGTCATGTGAAATGGTGTATGAAAAACTGTCAAGCTCTTCATTTACCTTTCTCAGCTCATTATTCAGTGCTTTAATGGCATTATACTGTTTGTGGGAAGTTTCAAGGATTACATCACGCACAGCCTGTACGGCATGAATATCTCTGGAATTCCATCTTTTTGAATTCCCTTTGATATTTTCTGTAAAAATATGGAAAGAAGTCCTTGGCGAAACCATTTGCTTTTCTTCACCATTCTGAAGAAATACCTCTACTTTCTTTTCAGGATTTCCAGCCCAGTTAATGTGTTCGTCAAACTCTTTGCGGAACCAGATCAGCATTTCTTTTTTACTTCTTTCAATAAAGTAGATAATGATTCCTGCAGCATTTTCATCAAGCTTCAATTCCTGTCCGTAATCTTTAAGAAAACTACGGCTTACAAAAATACTTTCTGAAGTATTCTCAAGAGCCCAATGGGCAATACTGTCAATGATATCATAATCCGGAACAACTCCTACAGTCACTATATTTCCTTCAGAAATAATAGCAAGACCATCCGATTCAGGCAGTTTCCTGATTTTCGCTTTATTATCAGCAAGAGAATCGAAAAGATTATTATGTTTTAAAAATTCCGATTTCAGCTGAGATGCTTTTTCATTCAGCTCCAGACGGTATTTCAGTTCGTTTTTAGATTTGAATGAAGAATAGGCATTGGAAGCCAGGGCTGTAAAAATCCCTGCCTGTACCCTGTCTTCAAGGTCAATATGCTTAAATTCTGAATTCTGACAGGTAACTAATCCCCAAAGATGATCATCAATAATAATGGATATACTGAAACTTGAAGTGGCCCCGGAGTTTTTAATGTACTGCCCATGTATGGGAGACATTCCGCGGGAAGCCACAAAAGTAAGGTCTATATTTTCTTCAGAACGGCTCATAAGCGGAACTGTTTCATCATATACATTACTGAATATTCTTTTCCTTTTCTTTAAATAAAGTGCTCTGGCCTGCCTTGGAATATCAGATTCAGGATAATGAAGCCCCAGATAACTCTCCATATTATCGTCTCTTCTTTCTGCAATTACCTTTCCTGAACCGTCCATCATAAATTTATAAACCATCATCCGGTCATAATTCACAATTTTGGAAAGCGTTCCCAGCAATTGATCCCACAACTCCTGCTCGTTGTCTATGACATAGAAATTGTCATATTTATTAGAAATTCGTTTATTCCGGTTTTCCAAAACCATTTCAAATTCCAGAAAAATATGTTTTCCACTTCTGAAAACAGAAAAATGATACTCTTTTTCACCAAGAAATACCTTATCAAAATGGGTTTCGTTTTCTCTTTTTGTAAAGCTCTTTAGAGATGAATACAGATCAGATTCAATAACAGGGCGGAAGATCTCAGGAAAGTCCATAAGGCTTTTTTCAAAAAGCTGTTCCGCATTTTCGATTCTGAATATATCGGTAATATTCCGGCTGAAAAAAGTAATGGAATGGGACTCTGCATCAATGCCAATCAGGTATCCAAAACTTTGTATATACCCAGGAATATGGATAGGTTCCTCATGACACTCTACAAAATTCATATATTTCTTTGATCTATCAAATATAACGATTTTTTTACCGTCATGTTGCTTTGTGGTATTAAATCATGAAACCCTTACAGCACTGGGGTCCTATAAATTTAACTACATTTTAGCTTTAGACACTTTGTTCCCGACATCAACGAGTACTTTAGTTTAAAATATACTAAAAATTTATAAAAAATGCAAATTTAATTTTTCAATTATGATTGATCCCATGAATCCTATATGACACTTAAAATAATTATGTTAATTAAATAAAATTTATTAAATTTATATCACTAAATGATGAATACGGTTAAGAATTAGTATTTTTTTTCGTTATTTACAACAACAGTTATCTCATCTTTAAATCCAAAATAAGCTATGAAAAAGTTCCCATTAATTTTATTTTCACTTATCCTTTCTATAGGATTATGGAATCCGTCAGAAGCATGCACAAGGGTAGTTTACAAAGGACCACAAAATACCGTTATCACAGCCCGTTCTATGGATTGGCGTGATGAGATCCCCGCTAACTTATGGGTTTTACCCAAAGGAATAGACCGTAATGGATTGGTAGGTCCGAAATCTGTAAAATGGACTGCAAAATATGGAAGCCTTATAAGTTCTTCCTGGGACATTGCTTCAGCCGACGGCATGAACGAAAAAGGATTAGTTGCCAACCTGCTTTGGCTGGGAGAATCCCAATACCCAAAATTTGATGGTAAAGGAAGTAAAAAGGGAATTGCAATTTCATTATGGGCACAATACTATCTTGATAATTTTGCTACAGTAAAAGAAGCTGTGGAATTCTCACGAAAAGAGCCATTCATTATTGTAAGTGATTATATTCCGGGAACAGAAAGATTTACAACCGTCCATCTTTCCATTTCGGATGCTTCAGGAGACAACGCAGTATTTGAATATATTGACGGAAAACTGGTTATTCATCATGATCCGTCTTATACGGTAATGACCAACTCTCCTGTTTTTGAGGAACAGCTAGCGTTAAACAATTACTGGAAAGGGATTCCGGGAACCGTGATGCTTCCGGGAACAAACCGAGCTGCAGACCGTTTCGTTCGAGCTTCCTACTACATCAATGCAATTCCTCAGACTGCAGATACTCGTACAGCAATAGCGAGTGTTTTCAGCGTTATCAGAAACTGCTCTGTTCCTTACGGAATCACCTCAGCCACAGAACCCAATATTTCGTCAACAAGATGGCGCTCTGTTTCTGATCAGAAAAACCTGGTATATTATTTTGAAACGGTTTTCACGCCAAATACCTTTTGGGTAGATCTTAAAGATTTTGATCTTAGTTCTAAAGGTAAAGTAATGAAACTGGATCTGAGTAATAATAACACTTACAACGGGAAATCCAATGCGAATTTCAAAGAATCTGTACCGTTCACTTTCTTAGGATTAAAATAGATATTTCACCACAACCATTCTTATACCTAGCAAATTAACACTCTGAATGTTTGGATTATGATTAAACGCGAAGTGATATCAATCAAAGATTTGACAGGAGGTTAATCAGTTGTGGTTAGAATAATATTCACAGTAAAAAACAAAAATAGATATGGCCTTTTTTTCAATTAAAAAGAAAAGCCTGATTCTTTGCATGCTAGCCTGCGGGTTATCTGCTTATGCACAAAATCAGGACTCTCTGAAGACCACACCTCCTCCACAGGAAGAAGACAATGTAAAATACCCTGTACTGCAGATCAAAGGTCTTTTCCAGGCACGCTATCTCGTGGGAATGGCAAAAGATGTAGATGTAAACGGGCTTCATCATGCAGACGGATCAGGAACCAGCAATAATTTTATGCTTAAGTACATGAGGGTTCAGGTACGTGCACAGATCAGTAAAAGAACGGAAGTCGTGGCCCTTGCCAATCTTGCCGATTTTAAAAATGATCCTAAAAGCAGAGTCCTTGAGAACGCCTATCTGAAATATACATTCAATCCTAAACTTGCTTTCACCGTGGGACAGTTCAGACCGTGGTTCGGTATTGAAGAGACTTATCCTATAGACATCATCAAATCTCTGGACTGGTCCAATCAGTATACAGAATTTGGAAAACTGGGCTGGACGAGCTTCCAGATCGGACTTTCTGCAACAGGACAGCTTCAGCTGGGGGAAATACCATTTCAGTATGCCATTTCAGTCGTTAATGGAAACGGGAAAAATCAGATCAATGATAACGACAACGGCAAGCAATATTCTACAAGACTGGTTTTCGGGCTGTCAAAAAAATACAATTTCAATGTCGGCCTGAATGGAGGTATTGGCGAAGTTTTAAGCAAAAAAGTATACGCAGTAGGAATTGACCTGAGCTCCATGATCCAGTTTGACCCGAAATGGAGCCTGGATATGCAGCTGGAAGCCAAACAGGCAACCAATCATGTATTGTACAATACCATAGATCCGGAACTGAGACCTGGCAATCCTGACCAGTACCTGATCCGGGGTGCTTATTTCCTTCCCAATCTTAGGTACGAGATCAATCATAAAAACCTCAGCGCTTTCGAGCTGTCATGCCGGTATGAATATCTGGACACCAATTTCCGGCTAAATTCCAATCCGAGACAAACCATTACCCCGATGTTCGGCCTTGAATTCCTGAAAAATTACGGAGCAAGGATTCAGCTGGGCGTCCAGTTCGACCGTTACAAACATCAGGTGGAAAATACATCACAATACAACAATAATCTGTTCATTGTTCAGGTACAAAGTAGATTTTAACCGCTTAAATATTTATAGATCATGAAAGAAATTAATATTACCAATATAGCCATAACATTTGCCATTGCGCTAATTATATGGTTTATCCCGGCCCCGCAAGGCGTCGCTGAAAATGCCTGGCACCTGTTTGCTATTTTTGCAGCAACTATTTTAGGAATTATCCTTAAAGCCGCCCCAATGGGTACAATGTGTATGATGGCTATTGCTTTTACAGCCCTTACCCAGGTTGTGGCTCCGGGAGATGCAGGAAAGTCAATCACCAAAGCACTTTCCGGATTTGGGGATAAAGTAATCTGGCTCATCGGGATCTCTTTTTTTATCGCCAGAGGATTTATCAAAACCGGTCTGGGAAACCGCATTGCCTTTTTATTTATCAGAATATTCGGGAAGAGCTCATTGGGACTGGCTTACGGGCTTGGATTAGCCGATGTTTGTTTAGCCCCTGCTATTCCAAGCAACACAGCAAGAGGTGGCGGAATTATTTATCCCATCATGAAATCTATGGCTATCAGCTTCGATTCTGTACCTGAAAAGCCGGAAACACACAGAAAACTGGGATCTTTCCTTACCCTTAACAGCTATTATATGAACCTCATCGCTTCTTCTATGTTTCTTACGGGAACTGCAAGCAACCCGATGTGTCAGAAATTTGCAGCTAATTTAGGAATCAATATCACATGGATGTCCTGGGCTGCTGCAGGATTTGTTCCGGGATTAGTGGCATTCTTTGTCGTTCCTTTGGTCTTATATAAGCTATACCCGCCTGAATTGAAAAAAACAGGGGATGCTCCGAAAATGGCGGCTCAGAAGTTAAAAGAAATGGGGCCTATTTCCAGAAATGAATGGCTGATGTTATTGGCTTTCTTTATTCTTTTAGCTTTATGGATATTCGGCGGAGCCTTATCTATTGATGCAACTACAACCGCTTTTATCGGACTTACCATGCTGCTTCTTACCTCTGTTCTTACCTGGGAAGATATCAAAGGCGAAAAAGGCGCATGGGACACCATTGTATGGTTTGCCGTGCTGGTAATGATGGCCAGTTCTCTGAATGAACTAGGGTTTATCGGCTGGTTCAGTGATCTTATCAAGGTAAAAATAGGCGGATTAAGCTGGCAGGTAGCCTTCCCGGTAATTATTGTCGTTTACTTTTTCAGTCATTATATTTTTGCCAGTGCAACGGCCCACGTGGCGGCCATGTATGCAGCCTTGCTTGGAGTTGGGGTTTCTTTAGGAATACCGCCGATGTTACTGGCTATGATGCTTGGTTTCTTAGGTTCAATTTATGGGGTACTTACCCATTACGGACATGGTCCGGCTCCGGTATTCTACGGAAGCGGATATGTAGAGCTGAAAGCCTGGTGGCTGAGAGGTCTTGAAATAGGAATTGTATTGCTGATCATCTACATGGTAGTCGGAGGACTCTGGATGAAAGTTTTAGGATATTATTAATCATTAAATCAAAAATATGCTGTCAACCTTGTCAAGAAAAATGCTGATGTGCCTTACGGGACTTTTCCTGAGCTTTTTCCTGCTGATTCATTTTCTGGGAAACCTTCAGCTGTTCCTGCCGCCGGAGCAGGCCCATCTTCAGTTTAATGCCTATTCGCATTTTCTGTCCGGAAATATTCTGATCAAAATGGTTTCATATGTTTTGTATGCAAGCATTATTCTGCATGCCCTGGACGGGCTTATCATTACTTTAAAAAATAAAAAATCGGGAGGCAGTTACCAGTCGGAAAGACGCGGAAGAGCCAGTACATGGTCTTCCAGAAATATGGGAATTCTCGGTACGCTGATCCTGATTTTTCTGGTGATTCATTTTCAGAATTTCTGGTATGTGTACAAATTCGGAAATCCTCCGCTGGACAGCAACGGAAATAAAGACCTGTACATTCTTGTAGTAACGGTCTTCAAAGAATGGTGGTATGTCATTATTTATGTGATTTCAATGATTGCGCTATGCTATCACCTGATTCACGGGATCCACAGTGCTGCCAGGACATTGGGATTATACCATCCTAAATTTGTACAGTGGTTCAAAACCGCAGGAATTGCTTATTCAGTGATCATCAGTACAGGTTTTGCACTGATGCCTATTTATGTATTCTTTACTGCCAATTAAACAAAAAAGTCATGATCTTAAATTCAAAAATCCCGGAAGGTCCGCTGGAACGGAAATGGGAAAACTATAAAAAGAAAGCCAAACTCGTGAATCCTGCCAACCGCAAAAAGCTGGACGTTATTGTTGTGGGAACAGGGCTGGCAGGAAGCTCTATTGCGGCTTCGCTGGGCGAAATGGGTTACAATGTAAAATCATTTTGCTTCCAGGACAGCCCGAGGAGAGCCCATTCTGTAGCCGCACAAGGTGGTGTGAATGCTGCTAAAAACTATAAAAATGACGGCGACAGTGTCTACAGAATGTTTGCAGATACTTTAAAAGGCGGGGATTTCAGAGCCCGTGAAGCCAATGTTTACCGCATGGCAGAATGCTCTTTAAACCTCATCGATCAGGCTGTGGCACAAGGTGTTCCCTTCGGACGTGAATACGGAGGCTATCTTAACAACCGTTCTTTCGGAGGGGTTCAGGTGAGCAGGACGTTTTATGCAAGGGGACAGACCGGGCAGCAGTTGCTTCTCGGGGCGTATCAAGCATTGATGAGACAGGTCGGTAAAGGAGCTGTACAGCTGTATTCCAGACATGAAATGCTTGATCTCGTTATAATCAATGGTAAAGCAAGAGGTATTATCGTAAGAAATCTTGACACCGGAGAAATTGAAAGACATGCAGCGCATGCAGTGATTCTGGCAACCGGAGGTTATGGAAAAATTTACTACCTCTCCACCCTGGCAATGGGATGTAACGGTTCCGCCATCTGGCGTGCTCACAAAAAAGGAGCTTTGATGGCTTCCCCGAGCTGGATCCAGGTGCATCCTACTTCCCTTCCGCAATCGGGAGATTATCAGTCTAAATTGACCCTGATGTCAGAATCATTGCGTAATGACGGACGAATCTGGGTTCCTTCAAAAGCAGATGAAACCAGGCTGCCTAATGAAATTCCGGAAGATGAAAGAGATTATTATCTGGAACGCAGGTATCCTGCTTTTGGAAACCTTGCCCCAAGGGATATTTCTTCCCGTGCCGCCAAAGAAAGAATTGATGCAGGCTTCGGAATCGGACCTTTAAAAAATGCTGTATACCTTGATTTTTCTAAAGCGATCAGAGAACAGGGAAAGGAAAAAATACAGGAGAAATACGGAAATTTATTTGATATGTATCTTAAAATCACAGGATACAATGCCTATAATGAACCGATGATGATTTCCCCTTCCGCCCACTTTTCAATGGGTGGTCTGTGGGTAGATTATGAGCTGATGACCACTATTCCCGGGCTTTTCGCTTTGGGAGAGGCTAATTTTGCAGATCACGGGGCCAACAGATTGGGAGCCAACTCGCTTCTTCAGGCTTCTGTAGACGGATATTTTATTGCTCCTTATACCATTGCCAACTATTTGGCTGATGAGATTCACACCGGAAAAATTTCACCTGAAGGCCCGGAGTTTGAAGCTGCAGAAAATAAGGTGAAGCAGCAGATTGAGAGTTTTATGAATATCAAAGGAACCAAAACCGTTGATTATTTTCATAAAACCTTAGGAAAACTGTTGTATGATTACTGCGGGCTGGCCAGGAATGAAGAAGGTTTGAAATATGCCATCGGAGAAATCAGGAAATTAAAGCAGGAATTTTACAGGGATGTCAGGGTTTCAGGACAGGGAGACAAAATGAATTCGGAACTTGAAAAAGCAGGCCGTGTAGCTGATTATTTCGAGATCGGGGAACTGATGTGCTACGATGCTTTAACCCGCAATGAATCCTGTGGTGCCCATTTCAGGGAAGAATTCCAAACGCCGGATGGTGAAGCTCTGAGAAATGACACTGAATATCAATTTATCTCAGCATGGACCTGGAAAGGTGAAAACACCGAACCTGAGCTGATTAAAGAGCCGCTGGTTTTTGAAGAAATACAACCTACGGTAAGAAGTTATAAATAACAAAAGGGGAAGAAAGCTAAGGAAGCATAAGGCAAAAGGGCTAATAGTAAATTTGCTTATTTGCTTCAAGAGCTTTCTCAGTATTCTTAACTTTCTTCGCCTTAATTAAACACAAAAAATCATGGATTTACACCTTAAAATATGGAGACAGAAAGACAGACAGAGTGAAGGAAAACTGGTCAGTTATGATCTTAAAAAACTGAATCCCCACATGTCTTTCCTGGAAATGCTGGATACTTTAAACGAAAAACTCATTACGGAAGGCGACGAACCTGTAGAATTCGATCACGACTGCCGTGAAGGAATCTGTGGACAGTGCGGTATGATGATCAACGGAATTGCCCACGGGCCTTTAAAAAATACAACGACATGTCAGCTTCATTTACGGTCTTTCAGAGACGGTGAAACTGTTTTGATAGAACCTTTCCGTGCTGAGGCTTTTCCCGTTAAGAAAGACCTTAAAGTGGACCGGTCAGCTTTTGACAGAATTATTTCTTCCGGTGGATATGTATCGGTCAATACGGGACAGGCTCCTGATGCCACAGCCATTGCAGTTACCCATCAGACCGCTGAAGAAGCTTTTGATTCTGCCGCCTGCATCGGATGTGGAGCTTGCGTTGCCACTTGTAAAAATGGAAGTGCTGCTTTATTTACCTCTGCGAAAATCACCCATATGGTTCTTCTTCCTCAAGGTAAGGAAGAAAGAAATAAACGGGTCCTGGATATGGTTACCCAGATGGATAAAGAGTTATTCGGGCATTGTTCCAATACGGAAGCCTGTGAAGTGGAATGCCCCCAGGGAATTTCTGTATTGAATATCGCGAGAATGAATTACGAATATAGTAGAGCCTTATTCTTCAGGCGAAAAGACTAAATAGCGAAAGTAAAAAGGTTGATTTGTAAACTGGCAAATTAGCCTTTTTACTTTTTCCCTTTTTAAAATACTTTAGGGATCATAATCTTCTTCGGATCATTCTCGTCATACATAATCTCAATAGTTCCATATTTAGGGACAGAAGAGAGATTCAGGAGGCTGACGATTTTCTTGTAAACAGCAATATGTTCAGTTCCTCTGAAATCTTTAAAACTTACCTGAAACATAATCTCCGGCTGATCATTGACAAGAAGACCTGTCTGGCTTACGCTGATAATATTGGCTTCAGCATTTCTTCCTGAGAAAAGAATACGTTCTTCTTTATTATTTTTAAAAAGCCTGCTGATCAGTAACTGAAAAACCAATACATAAATAAGGGTCATCACTCCACTGAAAATAATCGGATGCATGAAGGTCAGAAATCTCCAGCCAAAATCAAAGGATTCCCGCTTATAGAAATAATAGTAGAGCCCAACGATGTAGGCCATCATCAATAAGGTAAAAACAATTCTCAAAACAATTCCGGAAGTATTGAACCCAACTTTCTGATCACTTAAAATAAAGTAAGGTTCCTGGGATACTTTGGGATTTAACAGTACTTTTACCTTATTTCCGACATCAAACCTTTTCTCCTGTGGTCTGGAATCGTGAAACATTATTTCATGTTCAATCCATGTATTTCTGAGATTGGGAAATAAAAGAACAATCTGAATGATATTCATATTGGTTTTGGGAATATACTTCAGGAGTTGATAGTTCATGATTTTTGCTTCCCTCGGAATTCCGTTCTGCAGTATAGACTGAATAGTATTCTTCTCTTTAAAGGTCTTTACAAAAAGGATATTGATAAAGAAGATCATCACATAGAGCCATATAAGAAAAGAAAAACCGAGATATCCATAGCTCACAGCTAATGAATTTCTCGGTTCTGTTGCAAGGTCCTCACTTATCATATAAATGAAAATCGGAAAAGGAATGCAGAAAAAAAAGAGAAAAATCCCCCAGAAAATGATCATAAATTTCATAGCTGCTATTTTGTAATCAGCAATAAAGTTATGATATTATTGTCGAACGGGAGATATCTTTTTACACCTCTTTATCAAAGTAAAGTCTGTAATATTTTCCCTTGTCGTCCTCTCCCATTTCCAGCTTCTGCCTGTCGCCGTGAATATAAATATGGAAATTTTTATCAAGTTTAATGATACTTTTGAAATGACGCTGGGTTTTCTTTACAGCCGCTTCACTGATCGGGAATTCTTCGGCAATATTCACCTGCATATCCTGCTCATAATCTGTCTTAAAGTTTACGAAACTTTCAATCACGTGCTGATCTCCCAATACTTCGTTGGCAAAATCATCCAGCTTGAATTCTTCCTTTTCCTTGAAGAAATTGATGGATTTATTTAAAAAATCAGCCTGATCCGCTTTTGAAACTTCAAATTCCTGTGGAAGCTGCTTGGTGATATAGTCCTTGTAAACCATCAGGGCTTCCTGGGTATGGAAATATTCATCATCACGCTGCTTTACTTTCAGGAAATCCTCGAACCAGTAATATATATCTCCGTTTTTGTTATTGTCAACCACAGAAAGTACATATCCTGTTTCTTTGTTATTGTTGTAGATTAAGGCTGCCTTGTCAATTTTAGACAAACCGATTCCCTGGTCTTTTTCAATGTCAAAAGTTTCTTCCTGAGGCGAAATTTTCAGGAAAGATTCTCTTTTTTCTGTTTTAAAGATTCCTATCTTATCAACTTTGTCCGGACGGTCGCTCTCTTCTTCAAACAGAACAATAAACAATTCTCCACCCTGAACCCTGGGGTTTTCAGCCGCTTCAAAAAGATGTTTTGCAATATTTTCAGATTCCCAAACGAATTTGGCCTTATCTTCAAAGATTTCGGACACGGAACTGTAAACCGGATTATTCACCAGATAAGTGTCGCTGTAAAAATTGAAGGTTTCCTCTGATTTAAAAGAACCTAAAAAATAATCTTCAAGCAGCTCTGCCATTCCTTCTTCCAGCTTAAGCTCTTCCTGAGACAGTGTTAAAGATTCTCCGTTGATTTTATTTCCTACTCTGTGTACTATAATTTTTGAAAACATCTTATCATTTTGAGCTGCAAAGATAATGTTTGAAAACCCAAATAAAAAATGCGTAAAAGTATTTGCAAGGAGTCAGTATATTTGTGAAAAAATGAAATAAACCTTTTGTGCATAGATATCTGGCTTTTTATTAAATTATAGTTTAATTATTATCTGCTTGAAAAAAAACATTAAAAATATAAGATTCGATCAGGAGAAAGCACCTTATGGCTGCGAATTGCTGGAATTGGAAGCTTTATTTAAAAGACTGACTACATGGACCTACTTTGGTAAAACGGAACGGATTCATTTCTTCAGTGTGATGGTTGTTACGGAAGGAAAAGGCAGGCATTTTGTAGATTTTAAAGAATATAAGCTCGAAAAAGGAAGTATTCTATTCATTGCTCCCGGACAGATTCAGCAATATGAAAGTAATCCTCAATATAAGGGATACATGCTGATATTTACAGAATATTTCTTCCATAAGCAGGTGAATGAGCTTACTTTCCTCAACCAATCCTCTATATTTGACATTACCCTTCCCAATGCCCTGGTAAAGCCCGATCCGGAAACTTTCTCCAGGATCATGCAGCTTCTGTTTTTGCTTCAGGAAGAATTCTCATCGTCGTATGAACTTTCTAAAAAAGAAAGCTTGCAGAAACTGGCCAGTTTGTTTCTTATTTATTCGGAACGCCAAAAACAGAGGGATAGCAACGTTATTTCCAATAACCACTATTTGTCCCAATATTATCACTTCAAGCAATTGCTTGAGACGTTTTTTTCTAAGGACCGGAGTGTAGATTTTTACGCTTCCCTCATGGCCATTACTCCCAAGACATTGAACAGGATCACGAGGTCTGCTATCCAGAAATCTGCGAAAGAGGTTATTGACAGCAGGGTTATTATTGAAATAAAACGGCTTTTGTTATTTGAAAAATTAAGTATAAAAGAGATTGCTTATTCCCTGAATTTTAATGAGCCTACCAATCTCGTTAAGTATTTCAAAAAGCATACAGGAGAAACTCCTACCTCCTATAAAGGATAATACTGTCCGTTTTTTACCATTTTTTGTCTGCTTTAAACCTTTTGGAAATCAACCGAATGGTACATCTTTGTAATTAGTACATCTTCAAAAAAATTATTTCAAATTCAAAAGCACAAATGTATTAATACAAAACCGGCTGCAGCCGGTACAATGAACCTGTAAGAAGGTAAAAACACAAATGGAGCTGCCTCAATATTAAGGCAGCTTTGTTGTTTCAGGGAATACATTTAGCCTGCAATTCAAAAGCAGTTGGCGATCTTCAATAAATAGTTTTCTGATTCATTTTGATAAGAACCTTATCATTTTGACAGGAATTTCAGGAGTCTTCATTTTTTCTAAAAACCATTAATCATTTGATTTTAAGCATATTAATCGGAAATAGTTTTCAAAGGAACACCATTGGCTTCATTATTTTCAAAACATGTATTATGGACCTTAAGACTCTAAACCGTATCGATAAGTTAAGAAGATTAAAAAGCAGAGGACCTGAAACTCCCAAGTGGCTAAAGCCTTACCATTTGATCCTTATTGCTTTCTGGGCCGTTTTCATTTTGGGAACCATGATCAAATTTTTAGAACAAAATCATTAAACCTATGAACTATTCGGAAGCCGTTCAGGAAATTACAGAGGTAATTCCTGACTTTGAAAATGAACTTACAAAAAACACCCAACAGAATCCTTACAGTGTGATCAGGAATTTCACGGAGCGCATCAAAAGTATGGTCCGACAGAATGACAGAAATATTTTATTCAAAAGTCTTCAAAAAATGGACAAAATTTACACAAACGGAGATACTGATTTAAAAAATGCCGTAGAAGGAATTTTTGTTTATTCCCTTGATAATTTCACAGTTTTCTGCAGCAGAGAGTACAGAACAATGATTTTTGACCACTTATCCAGGGAGTTACAACAGATATATGCCAGACAGATTTACAGTCATGGAAACTAAGGTTTTATTACATTTTTCATCTGTTTCATTACAAAAGCACATTTTAACTTAAAATTAATACTACTCAAATTCAATACGTTATGAAAACAAAGATCAGGAGAATATCCGACTGGAAAACACTAAAAACAACGACTAACAGGCATAATACGGAGATATTAGCTACTCACATTGCTGTGATTATAGGAGCTTTCATTTTTGCAGCCATGCTGTAGATTTTGGTATACATTTCGCTGCAAGATAGATACTGAAAAATATTAATTATGATGAAAGTACAAATGCAGGCTATTAACAAGAAAATAGCCGTTGAATACTTAAAATTTTTCTATCCGCCACTACGAAGTGAGATCACACAGCTATCTGTTCAGGAAAACTTTGCCGGCGTTATTCAGGCCACGATCAATTATCTGAAGGATATGCTCCAGGAATCGAAAATTTATATTGTGGCCCATCACATTAAACTGATGGACTGGATCTACAGAAACGGGGATTCTTATGTGAGAACCATCATAGAAAATCTGTTTGTAAGATCTCTTGAAAGTTTTAAAAAACATGCTAAAGATCAGCATTGGAAGCTCCTTTACCAGTATATGCCTGACAGTTTCCAGGTCATTTACAATGAGCAGCAGAAGCAGGACCAGATCTTTTTCGGTAAGTAAAAAATAATTTAATTTGTCAATAGGCTCTTCAGGCATTATGTCTGGGGAGCTTTTTATTTTACGAGTTCAGGTTTTATTATTCACCCTTCAACAAACATTATGTACAAAAAAAGACACTAGTAATCTATCTTCATAATATTACCTTCTTAAAAACGAAGCCAAACTAATCAAGAAAAAAACGACTCCTATTATTGGAGTCGTTTTTTATATTTTTTCAGAAAATTATTTTTTTATATCTGATTTTACATCTTTATAACCATCTGAAACTGCATCTGCTCCTTTTACAGCAACATTTTTAACACTTTTCGTTCCTTTGGTAGCGGTTTTGTCAACCCATTTTGCACCATCTTTAACACCTTTTTTTGTAGCTTTTGCTCCTTTTTTAGCTTTATCTCCCACCCATTCTGCACCATTCTTCACTCCTTTTTCTGTTGCTTTTGCTCCTTTTTGAATGGCAGTGCCTACATTTTTTGCTTCTTGTTTTACAGTTTCCTGGGCATTAACAGCTGTTGCAAATAACCCAAAAGCTAATAAGGTGAATAATTTCTTTTTCATATTTTTATTTTTAAAATTAACTTCATAAATACAGCATAAAAAGAGCCAAACCTATATTCTCAAAAAAAATTGACTAAAATAATTTATCTGTATAAAATTTTCAACTTTGATAAGTAATTTTTAATACAAATTTTCATCATTTTACAATTATAAGGTTATAAAACAAAAGCAAACCAATACTAACAGTATGTAAATCAGACTTTTAACTCCATCAAAATTATGAAAGTTTAGAATAAATAGCTGTTTCGAATTATGGGAACAATTAATGTTCTGCCACCCATTTATTCAAATCGATTTCTTTAGAAAGCTCCAGTTTCTTTCGCAATCTGTATTTTTTGGATTCAACAGTTCTTACGGATATATGTTCATATTCTGCTATCTGCTTATTCGAGAAGTCTAATTTTAGAAATGCACATAATTTTATATCACCAGCGTTAAGATTGGGGTATTTTGAAGTAAGGTTATTATAAAATTCAGGATACAATTCTTTAAATCTGTTCATAAAAGTAGGATCAGCATGTATAGCCAACTCTACCAGCTCTTTATGTGTATTGTTCAATTTTCTTTTAAGCTCCGATGATTCCTGTTCTTTCTTATTAATCAGAGTATCTTTTAGTTTCTCGCGAGATTTGGATATGTGATGAATCATATAAATTATAATGCTGCTGATCAAAATAATAATGAAAATGATGTAATAGAGACTGCTGTTATTTCTTTTTTCTTTTTCCGTCTGTTCGGTAAGTATTTTTTCGATAACCGTATTAACAGTTATATTTGCTTCTCTTTTTAAACTATCATTTAAATTAGAATATTTTGATAAGTATTCATTTTCCTTGTCACGATCATTAAGTCCTTTATAAGCTTCGGCAATCAGTTTATAAGACTCCAGGTCTCTGCTTCTTAGCCTGGCTTTTTTAGTAATTGCCAAAGAGTTCATCAGGTAGTCAAGAGCTTTATGATAATTTTGTTTTTCTATATTTAATCTGCCAAATGCCCGCAAAACATTGGCTTTACCTTCAATAGGAATCTGCTTTGTGTACAGTAAAGCGTTGGCCTTGTTAATATAATATTCTGCAGAATCCATATTATGAGCTTTATAGTGCCTTTCTGCAATAGTAATGTACAGCATTGGCATTGGCGACTTCATACATTGATGTTCGGTACTGTATACGGAATCCATCATTCCAAGAAATTCAAAACTTGATCTTTTCCAATCATAGATAGAATATATTCTTTTTTCCCGCTGCTTCCTGTTTTTGATCTTTTTTGCAAACTCTAAAGCTATATTGAAAGACTTAATGGAACGCTCATATAATTCTAATGAATAATAGTTTATCCCATAAGTAAAATGCAGATAAGCCTCCAATTCATCGTCATCATCTTTTTTAAGCTTTGTTTCCGCAATTTCCAGAAATTTCAAACTTTCCTGGTTTCTCTTCATGGTATTCAGAGCGTTGGCAATATTGATGTATCCTCTGATTTCTCCTTTTTTATAATCTATTTTTTTACTTACTTCAATAAATTTTCTCTCCTTTACCATCACTTCATTAAAATCACCTTCCTTTATTAGCTGGCTAAAGGTATTGGTTTGCATGCTGTCAATTTCAGTGATGCTAGATTGGGATTTTAATTCATGAACCAAAAAAATCGAAATAAAAAAAATACTTTGTTTAAACATGTGTTTTTAATGGTTGAATAGTTTTTTTTGAGTAGAAATTGTTTCATAAAGATCCTATAATTTCAAAAGCAACAGATATATGATGAAATATGTATCTGTCAGATTATTACATTTTGTTAAAATTGAAATTAACTTTTGAGCATAAATATTATGCTTTTACAATAAATTTTATTTTACAGGATGAACTTCAAGTACATATTTCGGCCACAATAATCGATCAGTAATTTTATGATAAATTATAAGTTAAACTCTTCGATTCATTTTAGAGCTCAACACCCAAGAGTAATTAATCTTTTAATTAAATTTATCCTTAAAATTAAAACCTGCTATTTTTTTGTAAACTCATTCTTTTTCAGCAATAAACAGTTTTCTCCATCTGGCAACAGTATTCCTGCTTAATTTAAAATGCCGTGCAAGCTGCATATTATTCAACTTGTTTTTTTCTTGATAATCCAAAATCTTAAGTATAGAAGATTTATTGTAAGACCGGTGGCTTTGATTAAATGTTTCTGTCATCTGATCTGATAAGCCAAAGATCTTACGGTTAAGTTCAATGATGTCTAATACCGATAGGTTTTGTTTATCTAATAAAAATCTACACTCCTCTTTTCTCGTAGGATGCTTTTTGTTTATGATATCATTATAGATACGATGATAATCCGGAGTTGCATTTTCCATAGTGTTTTTGATAATGATTGTTTTTTTAGAATCGGGTTTTCATAATATAATTTTCCTTATTTTTCCAGAGTTTGTGTATTATTTCCTGCAGCATATTTCTTTATCCAGTTGTATAAAGTCGTTTTAGGAATTTTATATTCATCTATAATCTGTTGTTTTGTTTTTTCTCTGCTTTCTAATGATTCCAGAATGAAATCTATTACTTCTTTGGTATATATATTTTTCCTGAACTGCGGAAGCTGGGATTCTTTTTCTTTTAATGAACTGTTATAATTTATGCTACCGGGTGGAGCATATAATATCAAATGCTGAGAATAGACCCTGAAGAAATCATATTCAAGTACTTTGCTCCATTTAAGCAAAGTACCGGTAGGCAACTGCTCCTGTAAAAACATCTCTTCAATTTCTTCACTGTCACATTTGAAAAAATTACAGATACGGGATGTTTCAATTCCAGTTTCCAGGACCCGCTGTTTGATCAGTGAGCCTATATAAATATTCTTAAAATCTCTATTCATGTTAATGTTGAAGGTTAATTTTTCAGGGCACCTTTAATTCAATTATAAATGATTTCCCTTTCTATACTCAGCTTTTGAAATTTGTGAATGCTTATTTATCCGGTGTCAGGTAATTTCCAAAATGAAGTGTTATTTCCATATTGATAGATTTCATAAGGGGTTATGGTGTAGAAAGCTGTTGTAAAGAGAAGTTTCTGCATTCTGATAAAGAATTAGGGGTTGAAATATGGGCATCTGTGGTAGGCTTATTTAGAGCTCCCCAGTTCATGGTAAGATATACTTTGTCCCCTGCATTGAGATGTACAACACAATTCACATTAATTGGTGTATTTCCTCCTGAAGCTGTGTCATTATCAATATTCCCCCTGTTTCCGCCAATAATATTGGTAAGCGCAGTTCCATTCTTAGTAATATTCAGGTTGATTCCTGTAAAAGCTCCAGTTCCTGAAACAGCTCCTCCACTTCCAAAATAAGCATACCCCTCTATTTTATAAATTCCTGACTCCAGTATCTGCCAGTAATCTCCTGCATCATTCCAAACTGCAGAGCCTCCCTGATTCACAATAACATCGCTTACAGAGAATGGAATAATCTGAGGAATACTGTTGTTGAAATTCGTTAAAGAAGTTCCGGAATAAGTAACCGTATCAGAAGCTCCCAATGCGGCAATGGTAGGGATTGTTTTATTGATTAAAATCCCGATTTCCCAGGTGGTTCCGCTGGTTGTTCCTTTGCTAATAAACATGGTATATCCACCAGGTGTCAAAGTTACACTTGAAACTCCTGCACCGGATTGATTATCTATGAGTTCAGATCCACTGGCTGCGATTGTAAGCAGTGCAGTTCCTACATTTTTGATGTAATACACTCTGCCCAATATATTTCCTGCTGCAGGAGCCGCAGCTGTTGCTGCCGGTAAGATAAATGTTCCTGCCGAAGCACCACCATAGGCCATATAGAAATCATTTACCCCCAGTGCTGTAGAGGCTGTTACCCTTTTATACTGTCCCGCTATAGAGCCGTTCACGGTAAAAGTACTACCTGGCAGTACTGTATTAACTCCGACATTTCCAGCTTGTGAATACATCACACCTGGCAAAACCAATAAGGCTGCAAATAAAAAATTTTTCATGATTATATTTTTAAGTTCAACGTAATTTAAAATTTCACTAGGACTTCCAGAATGTTTGATCAGTTCTATTAAAAAAATAGTTTGCTGATGTTTTACATTATCATAGGTAATCATCCCAGGGAGAGATTATAATATTTAAATAAGGAAAACTATCCACTGAAATAGAGCTAACGTATTACACATATTAAGAATACCTCTTTTTTGGCGGATACTATGTCCGATGCCAATACTGCATTATAATTCGGATTAAGTGCATTAACCCTATTTGTGCAAAATAGGGAGAGAGTGTAGAAATCAAAATAACTTTCAAAATAATTACCTTTTTTCATTGTGTATTTTTATCAATGTGTGTTAATTAAACAGCAGGAAATTAATCCTGCACCAATACCAATCTATTAGTGACAAGAAAATTAATGTCGAGTACAAACTGAATTTCCGTTTTTAATTTGTATTGTATTTAATTTTCAAAAAAGAATAAAGTGGATATTCATGTGGTATAAAATAGGTGGATTAAATTATTTTTCATCCCTTATGTTATACTACAAATCACTTAAAATATTTAAGCTTAAACAAAAAATACAGGTATCAACAAAGTACTTACGCAAAAAGTAAGATTATTATGTTTTCACATCTATCTCTTCTATTTTACCCACTTCTTTTAAAAACTACCCATATACCGTAAAGTAAGATTAGAAAGGGTGCTATTAGGAGTAATTGTAGCAGGGTCTGTAAAGCCGGCATCCCTGTAATACCTGTTGATTGAGAATCTGATTCTGTCATTTACATTTAAGGTTACGAATCCTGAGATAGCTGTATTGCTGTCAAAAACAGTTGCCCCACTAGGAAACCCGTATGCAGTGCGAAGATTTGGAACAGGTTCTGTACCATTTACCAAAACCATTCCTTCATAGGCGTCCCGGGCTGCATTAACACCATTCGTTACGCTGTGAAGAGAAATAACGCCTTGCACATGATAAGTACCTGCCTTTTTTACAACCAACTCTCCCGCTCCATTGACCGAAAAATTACCAGTATCATTCGCAATAAGGGTATTAATATCAAAACCAAGGGTTCTTGTATTAGTTGAAGTCGAAGTCAAAGGACCTTCATCAAAGGTACTTTTGCAGCTTACATAGGTAATGGTTTTATCCTTGGTCATTTTGTTCATCGAAAAAAAGGGAATCCAGGTACTGCTGGTATTATTCCACCAGTAAAAGCCCCTTTCAATAACAGCAGTCAGAGGATCTTCAAAATCAAGAAAAACCAATAATCCATGATCTTTGGCATTAGTTACATTCAGAGAAGTTACCCGGGGAACAATGACTCCTTCGTTGCTTAGGGGATTATCTTTATCTTTTGCACTGATTTCCAAGGTAGTTTTGGGTGTATTGGTATTGATCCCAACCTGAGAACTTAGTAAACCAAAACAAAAAAAGCTCCCTAGTATAAGTAAAGTTGAAATATTTTTCATGATCGTTAATCTAAATAAGATAAGGTTAGTGTATAAACTGACTCCGGGCCAACTGAAGTATCACAGGAATTTGTTCTTCTTGTTTGTACGGATATTCTCTGCCCTTTGGTCAATGTTATAATATCCGAAATGGTATGATTGGTACTTCTTTTCGCATTATCTGCTGACGGCAAAGGAGATTTGGCTATAAGCACGGGGTTGGCTCCATTGTTTATAAAAACTCCCACTTCTGTAGTTGTAGCTCCGAGATCCCCAATGTTTTTGTATACACCTCCAGTAAAGAATAAGGAATAATTTCCGGTTCTCCCGATAATAACATCTCCATTCTGTAAGGTATAGTTAGCATCCGGTGCTTCCAAGGCTGTGAATGGAGCTTTATACCAGACATTGATATTGGCATCCCCGCTGGCAATGACCGGGAAGCCACTTCCTGAAGCAATCGTTTTAAAGAGATTCTTTCCTAAAATCTTGGTCTGAAATATATATTGCCATAATTTTTTGTTATCATCCCAAAAATAATATCCCTCAAAACCAGCAGTTCCGGTTCCGGCATTATCCAAGAATACCAACATCCCATTCTGATTCTGAGCAGGATCCACTGTCGAAAAACGGCTGACAGTAGGAAATAACATCCCTGCAGAGTTTTCCGGAGTATCAGGATTTTTTGCACGAATATCCAATAAAGACTTGGGGGCACTTGTATTGATACCTACCCCATTTTGGGCAAACAAGATGCCTATGGAAAATATTAAAAAAAATACAGTTATCTTTTTCATAGCATTGTACATTAGTTAATCATTAAGATAAGTCATTGTAATACAATTGGTTCCATACCCTGTATAAACAGTACTGCCTGTTTCTGTGGTCTTTTGTATGGTCACACTTATAACATCATTCTGAACCAAACCCAAAATCCCACTAAGCGCAACGCTGGTAGCCGTTGTCCCTTCATTGGTTAGGGAGTTAGAAGTTGTCAAAACTGTTGTTCCGTTCTTCTTAATCCGGTAAGTATAAATAGCCCTGTTCTCGTTGACAGTACCTACTGTTTTTTTTAATGCTGAATTAAAGCTAACCAGATAAGTCCCGCTTTTTCCTACAGTAATCTGATTCCCGAAAACAGAAAAACCCGTGGGATCATAAGCCTTTAACGTACTGAACAACACAGTGTTTTCTGTATTTCCCGATGCCGAATATCCGCTTCCGGTTGCCACATAAATGGCATCATCGTAAAGACGGTTATAATTGCTAAGAAAAGAGACCCAGCTGGTGCCGTCCCAATAATAAAAACCATCGGGAAGCGTAGCATGCTGAAATAAGAAAACAGTGTGACCTTTTGCCTGGGGAACAGGAAACAATTTTACCTTAGGAATTAAGATTCCATCCATCCCGGTAGGAGAAGAAATACTCGTCGGTTCTACATGAAGACTTGCCGAGGGAGCAACAGTCTTAATACCCACTTGGGCAAATGAGAACATAGGGGCCAGTATGAACCCAAAAAAAATCACTTTTTTTTTCATTGTATGTTTCTAGAATTGTATTTTACCTTACTAAGAAGAATACACATCCGCCGAGCTATTGTATTGCAGTTGGTTGATGAATGCCCAAACAATATATTAGCGCAAGCTGGATATGATCACATTTTCATCTTAATTTGTATTAGCAATAAGCCTGAACTTATCATTGTGTTTCTACTGACAAATCACTTGAAATTTTCCAATCTAAGCAAAAAACACAGGTACCAACAAGGTACCTTACATCCTAACAAACTTAAAATCAACAAATTATAATTCATCAATATTTTTACGTAGCCATAATACAGTATCATCTTTTGGAGGGATATTGAGTCTCTTCCTTAAATTGTGTTTATTGTTTTTAATAGTTTGAACTGCTTTAAAAGTATACTTAGCTATATCTTTTGTATTAAAGCCCAAATAAATGTAAGCACAGAAGATGAGTTCAGAAACTTTAAGATGAGTATTCATCTCCATTAGTTTTTTGCGAAAGTCAGGATATTTTTCCTGGAAATGTGCCCAAAATTCAGGACTGTTATTCTTGGCCAGCTGAATGATTTCATCAAAGGCCTCATCTGTTTTCTGTTCGGATAAGGAAGTTTTTTTCTCTTCCTTTTTTTCAGAGGCAGAAAAGAATAAATAATACATTAATGAAGCAAGGGTTGCCGTACCTCCAATGATTATATAACATGTATTGAATTTTTTTTTATTTTCTTTTTTGCTTTGTTTCGATAGCATGCCAAATAAGTACTCTGATTAATAATTCTTAAGACAATAAATGATCGTGATATTTAGATATATATCAGTTATTATGGCTTGCATCTGAAAATTTTAGATTTCTAATATCTAGTTGTGCATATATAGGGAATCTTACTAAGATCAAAGTATTCTTCATTTCCACTAGTGTTGAATTTTTAGGGTTACCTTTTTTTAGAGTTTTGAATTTTAAAAGCACAAAGCAAACGAAGTCAGGGGTGAAATCAAAAAAAACAAGGTACCAACAAAGTACCTTTACCCCCTAATAAATACGGAAAATGGCATTTAATCATCATATATTTCTTCACCAAAGGAGAATATGATTTTGTACTTGGGTAGGTGAATGTTTTCTTAGATATAATATACCTATTATCACTGTATGAGCCATTATTTATCCATCTGTCAGCCTAGGAATATACAAACCGGAAGCATCAACATATTTGTAAATGTTTTACCATTATCCTACCTGAGTTCTTATCCATATGATAAGATCCTCCTGTGCAGGAATATTGAGTCTTTTCCTTAAATTATATTTATTGTTCTTTACCGTCTGAACGGCTTTAAAAGTATACTCTGCTATATCCTTTGTATTAAATCCCAAATAAATATAAGCTGATAATATAAGTTCTGAGGTTTTCAGAGTAGGATTGATAGCCAGTATTTTACCCCGAAAATTGGGATACACTTCCTGGAAACGTCCCCAGAATTCGGAATGGTTTTCTTTAGCCAATTGTATAACCTCATCAAAAGTTTCGTTTACTTTTTGCTCAAGTTCTTTTACCTGTAAGTCTTTTTGCAAATAAGCTGTTTTATTTTCTTTCAACAAAAGATCTTTTTTCTTCGCCTGCCTGTAACATGAAAAACTCACTAAGCTTACTATCGCTGTAATCCCCAAAAATAAACCTCCTAAAATGTAATACAGCTTCTTGTTTGAGTTCTGGTTCTGCCTTTTTTCATCTTCAATAATTTTTTTTCCAGAAGTCTGTAAAGCTATTAAATTAGTATGGGCAATGCTGTCTCTCAGTTTTGTATATTTTTCCAGATATTCATTGGCTTTATAAACGTTATTCTGGTGGCGAAATATCTCAGCTATTTCTTTATAATTCTTCATCATATTTTTCGGCCTGTTCATTTTGATAGATAATTCGAGAGACTTTTCATAGAACCCCAAAGCTTTATTATAATCGTTTGTGCTTTCATAATACTGTCCGGCCATATAGTTAAAAACAAGATGATCAAATGTTTCTGTGGACTTTTTCAATAATCCTTCGGCTTTATCCAGGTAAAATTTTGCAGAATCCTGATTTTTTCTCTTCTCAAGAAAATAGCTTGTAAGGTTCGTTGCCTCCACTACTCTGGGTAAAATTTTATAAGCCTTATGAATATAATAGTACATAGAATCATTATCCTGAATCAATTCAAAATTCACAGCCTTGCTCCCATAAATATAGTGCAGACGTTTTCTCTTTTTCTGTTTGTCACTTATTTTTAAAGCTTCTCTTATCGCTTTATCATAACTTTCATTGGATTTTTCAATGAATCCCAGTTCATGATAATTTTTTCCATAGGCTGCAAAAAGCGCTGACACCAATACCGGATCATCGTCATATTCAGAAAATAAAGCTTCTGCCTTTTGCAGGTATAGCTGCTCTTCATTATATTTTCCCAGAGAATGAAGAAAACCAACCATCTGAATGTAACCCCTTGCCTGGCCTCTTCTATAATTTATCGCCTCTGATAACTGTATTGATTTCTTAGACTGTTCAATTCCATCATAAATTTTACCTTTCTGAATATATTGATTCCCTATTTTTTCTTGCAAGCGATCTATTTCCTCAGGGGACCATTTCTGAGTATAGAATACACAGGATAGCAATAAAAAGAAAAGCAGAGCCATTCTATCTTTTACATTTATTAATTTCATTCCTTAGTTTATTTCATTTTAAAAATTACCTGCACACTGTAAAGCAAGTTGAGAAAGAGTATCATAAAAGAGTAATACTATTAGAAAGAATGATATATTGAAATAAAAGAAAATATTTGTTGGTTGTGCATGAAGACCAGCTGAAGAAGCTATAGTCTTTATATCCATTTGTGCGTTCATACCGAAGAGCCCTATAAGAAAAGTAATAGGAATTATTAGTTTTTTCATAATTATTAGTTTTATTAATTAATTCAAGTAAATAATATACATAAAATTAAATATTATTAACTTCAATTAATAAAACAAATTAATTATCCAAATATATAAAATAATACAATACAAATAATAAATAAAAATATAAAATAATAAAATATTAAATAAAACGCAGATATTATAATATTAAAATATTAATAACAAAAAAAATAAAAAAATAAAAAAATATTGAATAAATCAAATTAAGTGCTTATTTTTAAATAATTCACAATAAAAAGAACTACACTTCCTTTAAAAATCAGGTACTTATTCCAAATCACCAATATTATCCCTTGGTTATGCCCCAATTACTGCTTGATATTATAAGAAACCTTGATAGAGAATATCAAGGTTCAGAAAACTATTATAACTGATTAAAAACCAAAAAAATTTCAGAGTTTTATTCTCTTCCAGGTTAACCTAAAATCTTGAAAAAAAACGGTAACAAATTAATATGAACCATATATTTTTTCATCATTTGTAATTTGTATAATTATTTTCTGTTTTTCAGTACTTCAATTTCTTTTCTTAACAGTGCTATTTCCTGCTGTTGTTCTTTCACTGCATTCACCAGAATTTTGGTAAGAGCACTCTCATCAAGTTCACGCTTATCCTTTAGTCCGCTTTTTTTAGTGTCATCTATAATCTTTACCATATAAGGAGCAGCTTTCTCTACGTCCTGTGCAATGAAACCTACATATTCCGTGTCCAGATCTTTATATCCCGATTTTTCGTTATATTTATAGGTTACCGGGTTCAGTTTAGTGATCACATTCAGTCCGTCCTTAAATTCCGCAATGTCTTTTTTTACTCTTCTGTCTGAAAAAGTTCCCCAGCTTCCTCCACCCGGTTTGTCTGCTGATCCGTTTACGGAAAGTAACGATGTCGGGGATGCTGTCCCGATTCCTACTGAACCTGAAGGCGTTACAGTCATCTTGACTAATCCGCCAGTGAATAAACCTAAAGGAGTGGCAGTAGTTGTTCCAACAATCAATTGTGTTGTAGTCCCGGAAGTAACAATTTGGGCAGCATTACCATTATCTACATAAATATCCAGGATCGAACCTCCTGCTCTTGCTGTAAATGTACCTCGGGAAGTTCCTGTATTCGTAATTTGTGCCTGCCCGAAAGTATGATTAAATACGCTAGTAGTGCCTCCATTAGCCATAGTAAGCACATTCCCGGCCATATTCATAGTTCTTCCTGACGTAAGAGTACCGTCTGAATTATAGATATTTTTCATGGTCGAAGACAAATCTACAGTAGGACCGGTTATACCGTTTACACTGGTGGAGAGTAAAGTTCCGCTCAATGTATTACCTACAGAGCTTATCAATGTAACATCTGGCGATGCAGTAACTCCGTTAACGGAAGATCTCAATGTATTGGTAGTAGGCTTGGTAAGTGTATTGGACGTTATAACTGAAGCTGTAGGGGCAATACCATTCACGTTGGAGGTCAGTGTATTTCCTGACATAGATAATGTGTGTGTAGTTGCCGCAGCAATTGCCGGCGCCAGATTCAGGGATGGGCTTGAAATCCCATTCACCGTGCTTGTAAGATTTGTTCCCGATAATGAAATATTATTTGTATTAACAGCAGCAGCGGTGGATGCTACCCCGTTGACGGTGGAAGTTATTGTATTCCCTGAAGTTGACAATACATTTGTAGTTGCTCCTCCGGTGGCAGAGCCTTTACTAAGTACCCATTGAGTACCGTCATTATAATATAAGGCCGGCTGCACATCAGCTACCAATGCTGTATTATATACTATCATACCGGCAACATGCGCCGAAAGCGGAGATGGTGAAGAAGTTGAAGTTAATGCTATTCTCGGAGGTAAAAGACCCCTGTTGGCAGATACAACATCTAAAACAGCATTGGGGTTCGGATTAGCAGTATTAATCCCTACATTACCAGTTTGAGCGAAAATAATTCCACACGAAACAATCCCTAAAAGGGTAATCATTTTTTTCATTTTTGTGTATTTTTTAAATCATTTGTTCCTTTGCACTTTCAGATATGAATAAAATCAGTTTTCTGTTCGCACAAAATTTTGGACAAATCTATCGAGTTTATTACAAGAAGTACATACGGCATCTGTACTGCGAGAAATAAAGCAATGATAATCAATACAATAAATAAACATTGCAGTAGAAACACAGTGGAAAAACAAGAAGGAAATATTGGAGTTAATTTAAAAATACAACTATTATTAATAGAAAAAATAAACAATTATTCCATATAATTTATTTGTTATCATCCTCAGAAAGATATATTTTTCTTTTTTGAATTTCAGTCGGATGTTTCATAAATATTACTTTAACCTAGCCTCACACAATACTCACTTGGAAAACGTAAACATAAAAAAACCGCTTTAAACTTTCGTTTAAAGCGGTTTTAATTATTTCTTATTATTGATTAACAATAATTACTTCACTTCTTCAAAGTCTGCATCCTGTACATCGTCTGCACCTCCTGCATTACCTCCAGGATTTTGAGCTCCTGCATCTGCACCCTGAGCCTGTTGTCCAGCTGCATACAGTTCTTCGGAAGCTGCCATCCACGCTGCATCTAAAGCTTCTGTTTTAGCTTTTACATCGTCAGCATTTTTAGCTTCGAAAGCGGTTTTTAATTCTGCGTGAGCTGATTCGATTGCTGCTTTTTTATCAGCAGAAAGTTTTTCACCGAATTCTTTTAACTGCTTTTCAGTCTGGAAAATCAATCCGTCTGCTTTATTGAAGATTTCAACTTCTTCTTTTTTCTTAGCATCGGCTGCAGAGTTTTCCTGAGCTTCTTTCTTCATTCTTTCGATTTCTTCGTCAGAAAGACCTGAAGACGCCTGGATCTTGATCGTTTGCTCTTTTCCTGTTCCTTTATCTTTAGCAGAAACACTTAGGATACCGTTAGCATCAATATCGAAAGTTACTTCGATCTGAGGAACTCCTCTTGGTGCTGGTGGAATATCTGTAAGGTCGAATCTACCGATTTCTTTGTTATCGTTGAACATTGGTCTTTCACCCTGTCCTACTCTGATGCTTACAGCCGGCTGGTTGTCAGAAGCTGTAGAGAATACCTCAGATTTTTTAGTTGGGATGGTGGTGTTCGCTTCAATTAATTTAGTGAATACAGAACCCATAGTTTCAATACCTAAAGAAAGTGGCGTAACGTCAAGAAGTAATACGTCTTTTACGTCTCCTGTTAATACACCTCCCTGGATAGCTGCACCAATTGCTACAACCTCATCCGGGTTAACTCCTTTAGATGGTTTTTTACCGAAGAATTTTTCTACTTCTTCCTGGATGATCGGGATTCTTGTGGAACCTCCTACCAGGATTACCTCATCGATATCTGAAGTTGATAAGCCTGCATCTTTCAATGCTTTGGCAACCGGCTCCATAGATCTTCTTACAAGATCAGCAGATAGCTGCTCAAATTTAGCTTTGGTTAAAGTCTTCACCAAGTGTTTAGGACCTGTAGCCGTAGCTGTGATATATGGAAGGTTGATTTCAGTCTGAGGAGAAGAAGATAACTCGATTTTAGCTTTTTCAGCAGCTTCTTTCAATCTTTGTAATGCAATCGCATCAGATTTTAAATCTACTCCTTCTTCAGCTTTAAATTCATCAGCCATCCAGTTGATGATCACATCATCAAAGTCATCACCTCCTAAGTGCGTATCCCCGTTTGTAGACAATACTTCGAATACACCGTCTCCCAAATCAAGGATAGAGATATCGAAAGTACCTCCACCAAGGTCATATACAGCGATCTTCTGATCTTTGTGGTTTTTATCCAAACCGTAAGCTAAAGCTGCAGCTGTAGGCTCGTTGATGATTCTTTCTACTTTAAGACCTGCAATTTCACCAGCTTCTTTAGTAGCCTGTCTCTGTGCATCGTTGAAGTAAGCCGGAACAGTGATTACCGCTCTTGTTACTTCCTGTCCAAGATAATCTTCAGCAGTCTTCTTCATTTTCTGAAGAGTCATCGCTGAAATTTCCTGTGGTGTATATTCTCTGTCGTCAATTTTTACTTTTACAGTATCATTGGGTCCTGCTACAACTTCATAAGGTACTCTTGAAATTTCTTTAGCATCTTCCTTAAAATGAGTACCGATAAATCTTTTGATAGAGTATACAGTTTTCTTTGGATTCGTTACAGCCTGTCTTTTTGCAGGATCCCCTACTTTTCTTTCACCATCTTCTGTGAATGCCACGATAGACGGAGTCGTTCTTTTACCTTCTGCGTTAGGGATAACAACAGGGTCTTTTCCCTCCATTACAGCAACACAAGAGTTGGTTGTTCCTAGGTCAATTCCAATTATTTTACTCATAATATTTATATTTTTTCTAATTTTTATATTTTAATTTACACTCTCAATTTCTCAATATCTGTACCATTCAAAATTTTGTGACAAAATGACAGATCGCAAAATTTTCACCGTCAAATAGGACTTAAAGATTATGTTAAATTGTACTATTCAAGACAGTTTGAACATTGGACATTCTGAAAATTTAATTAAAGTTTAACCTTGGAAATGTGAATTAAACTATACGAATTGTTATTTTTGATAAAATATACACTTTAGAATGTCAGTACACTTCAATCCGCGAGATATTACATGGCTTGCCTTCAATGAAAGGGTTTTACAGGAAGCTATGGATGAAAATGTCCCTTTACACTTAAGAATACGTTTCCTGGGAATCTTTTCCAACAATTTAGATGAATTTTTCAGGGTACGGGTAGCCGGATTAAAGCGTGCAATGGATTTTAAAGAAAAAGTAATTGCGGAATCTTTCTACCAGCCGCCTTCAAAAATCCTCCAGCGGATCAACGAAATCGTGATCAGGCAACAGCAGAATTTTGATAAGACCTGGAAGCACATCCAGGCTGAAATGGCCGATCTGAAAGTGTCTATTAAGACTTCTAAAAACCTGACCGCCAAACAAAAAGAATTTGTAAGACAATATTTCGATGAAGTTGTGGAATCCAATGTCATTCCTATTCTGCTTCATGAAAATACGCCGATGCCTTATATGAGGGATAAAAGTCTTTATCTTGGAGTGGCTATGAGGAAAAAAGACTGGCAGTATTCCAGTAATTATGCGATTATTGAAATTCCGTCACGTTTTGTAGGAAGATTTGTCTTGTTGCCTACAGAAGATCCGGAAGAGAAAAACGTTATGCTGCTTGAGGATGTCATCACTTTCAACCTTCCCCATATATTTTCTTATTTCGGCTATGACGAATTTGCTGCAAATGCTTTTAAAGTAACAAAGGATGCCGAGCTGGAACTAGATAATGACATCCGGACCAACTTTGCAGAAAAAATAGAGAAAGGTCTTAAAAACCGAAGAAAAGGGAAGCCTACCCGTTTTGCTTTTGATAAAGATATGGATAAGGCCCTGCTGGAACTTCTGATCAGAAAATTAAATTTAACAAAAAAAGACAGCATTATTCCGGGTGGAAAAATTCATAATTTCAAGCACTTTATGGATTTTCCGGATGTTTTTGAAGCCTACGAAAGACCTGTGGAAAGAACCTCTTTCACCCATCAGGCTTTTGAAAACGGTGAAAGGGTGACCGATGTGATCCTAAAGGAAGATGTTCTGCTTACTTTCCCTTACCATAAGTACAATCCGGTGATTGACCTTCTGCGTGAAGCAGCAATGGACCCTGATGTAAAATCAATCCAGATCACTGCCTATCGCCTGGCCAGCAGCTCAAAGATCAGTAATGCCCTGATCTATGCGGCGAGAAACGGTAAAGAAGTGACAGTAATGCTTGAGCTTCAGGCCAGATTCGATGAAGAGTCCAACCTGCAGTGGAAAGAGATGTTCGAGCCTGAGGGAATTACTGTTCTTATAGGCCTTCCCAATAAAAAAGTACACGCCAAACTCTGTATCATCAAGAAAAGATCCCACAATAAAACCATCCAGTACGGTTTTGTAAGTACCGGAAATTTCAATGAAAAAACAGCAAAAATCTATGGTGATCATTTATTGATGACTGCGGACCGTGGCATCATGGCAGATATTAATAAAGTATTTAATGTCCTTAAAAAACCGAAAGACGATTTCCTTCCGGTCCTGAAAACCTGCAAAAACCTAATGATCTGCCCGCAGTTTATGCGTGAAAAGATAGTACATCATATTGATAAGGAAATCGAAGAAGCGAAAGCAGGAAGAAGAGCAGAAATTATTGTCAAAGTTAATTCTATGAGCGACAGGGCTCTCATCGAAAAACTCTATGAAGCCGCCAAAGCCGGAGTAGTTACAAAAACTATAGTAAGAGGGATCTACTGTGCCGTTAATCAAAAAGAATTCAAGGAAAAAATAAAGGCCATAAGCATCGTTGACGAATACCTGGAACATGCAAGGGTAATGTATTTCTACAATAAGGGGGCAGAAGACCTATATATCTCTTCAGCAGACTGGATGACACGAAACCTGGACTACAGAATTGAAGCCGCTGCAAAGATTACGGATAAGGAACTTAAGAAGGAATTGAAAGATATTCTCGATATTCAGTTGAGAGATAACGTAAAAGCTCGTATTTTAGACAAAAAATTGAGCAACGAGTATGTGAGGAATGATAAAAAGGAATGCCGTTCTCAAATAGAAACCTACAAATATTTAAAAGCTAAAACAAGCAAAAAATGAAGATCGCAGCGATAGATATAGGAAGCAACGCCGCCAGACTTCTGATCAATGAAGTAAAGATCAGCAACAGAAAGCCTGAATTTATAAAACTTAATCTTTTAAGAATTCCTTTAAGACTGGGGATGGATGTGTTCACCATGGGAATGATTGGGGAAGAAAGAGAAAAAATGGTTATCGACTCTATGAAGATTTTCAGCGACCTTATGAAGATCTATAAAGTAGAACATTACCGTGCCTGTGCCACCAGTGCCATGCGTGATGCTTCCAACGGAAATGACATCATCAAACAGGTTCAGGAAACTTCGGGAATCAATATAGAAATTATTTCCGGAGACGAGGAGGCTACTCTTATTTATGAAAACCATGTTGCTGAAGGACTCGACAAAGAATTTGCCTATCTGTACATTGATGTGGGAGGAGGTTCCACAGAACTTACTTTTTACGAAAACGGAAAAATGGTCTATGAAAAATCCTTCAATATCGGCACGATCAGGCTTCTGAATAATCTGGTATCCGCAGACAACTGGCATGAGATGAAGGAAGAAATCAAAAACAATATTGTCAGTAAAAAACCTATTGTGGCTATCGGTTCCGGAGGGAATATCAATAAGGTTTTCTCAATGAGCAAAACGAAGGACGGAAAACCTATGACGTTGTCTCATCTTAAAAAAGTATATAAAGAATTTAATGAGCTTTCTGTAGAGGAAAGAATGACCAAACATACCCTCAGGGAAGACCGTGCAGATGTCTTGGTACATGCTTTGAGAATCTTTAACAATGTGATGTCCTGGTCGGATATAAACAGAATATTTGTCCCTAAAATTTCCGTTGCTGACGGACTGATCCATAATATTTACAGCCAGCTGCACGAAAAAAAATAAATTTCTGACACAGTATAGATAGAAACCGGCCAGCCTCTGGCCGGTTTTTGTTTTTATATAAAAGTCATCGCAATACACCACACATAAAAAAATTCTTCCAAAAAATATAAAATTTTTACTGTACATTTAAAGTAAAACCAAAAGGGAGTACGTCTCACATAATATCAAAAGAAAAAATGAATCCAATCAAAATAATTCTTACAGGAGCAACCGGTATGGTAGGTGAAGGTGTTTTAATGGAATGTCTTGAAAACCCTGATATCTCTGAAATTCTAAGCGTAAGCAGAAAATCTTGCGGGAAAACACATCCCAAACTCAGGGAATATCTGGTTTCCGATTTCTTATCAATAGACCTGAATGATGAAAATCTTAAAGGTTATGATGCCTGTTTTTTCTGCGCCGGAATCAGCAGTGTAGGGATGAACGAGACAGAGTACACAAAGATCACCTATGATACAACGGTTCATTTTGCCAAAGCTGTTCTGAACCAAAACCCTGAAATGGTATTTAATTATGTGTCCGGAGCATCTACAGACAGTACAGAAAGTGGAAAGCTGATGTGGGCAAGGGTAAAAGGGAGAACAGAAAACACGCTGAAAAAAATGGGCTTCAGGAATGCATTCAATTTCCGCCCGGGATTCATGAAACCTGTTGAGGGTCAAATCAATGTAAAATGGTTCTTTAAACCATTTATTTGGTTTTTTCCTATTTTATTACCGTCAAAATCGTTAACTTTACACGAAGTGGGCAGAGCTATGATTAACGCTGTGCATAAAGGATACCCCACCTCTACTTTGGAAATTAGGGACATTAAAAATTTAGCAATATGAGAGACATGTTAAAAAGAATAGTTCTTGTGGTTTTTGTACTCCTGGTTCTGATGGCTGTTTCAGGCTATTTCTATATGCAGAAACATCCATTGGAAGGAAAAACGTCTGCAGATAAAACCATGAACATTTCAGGAAACAGGATAAGCAAGTAAACCACTTAAAAAGGTAAACAGCAGAAACACTGATTTACAAATTTGCTTTACTGTTCGCATATGCTGTATTCTTATCCTGAATATGTTTCCCCTTCTTAATTTTAGGAATCATTTACTACTCACAATTCAAACATTCGCTTTTTCACCATTTCGCTTTTTAGCTTTTTAGCTTTTTCCAGCCATTTAATCCTTTTGCCTTAATAACTTGTTACCTTATTATTAAACATTTCTTAAAATTCCATTAAAATACTTGCGGTGCATAAAGTTCATTTTTGCATAAATCTAATGCAAGTAAAAAATGATCAACAATTACCTATTAAAAGGATCTGTCATTGCCGCGTTTTTCCTTCAGGGTGGTCTTTTCGGACAGACACTTATCCATTACTGGAATTTTAACAATAATACATCTGCAGCAGCCATTACAAATCCCGCTTCTACCCTGGTAAGCGGATCCCTTGCTGCTCTTGCCGGAGGAACCAGCCAAATAGATTTTGCAGGCGGTACGGGACAGAATTTCGATATTGATAACTTTAATGCCAGAAATAATGACCCGTCCGGAGCTCATTTAAGATTCAACAACCCAATCGGTGGGGCATTACAGTTCAATCTTCCTACAACGGGATATAATAACCCTATTGTAAAATTTACCACAAGAAGATCGGCACAAGGTGCAGGAACCCAGGCATGGTCCTATTCAACGGATGGAACTACTTTCATCCCCTATCAGACTGTCAGTCCCCAGGATGCCAATCCTCAACTGGTTACGTTTGATTTCTCTGCTGTTTCAGGGGTTTCCAATAATCCGAATTTTAAATTAAAAGTAGAATTTTCCGCAACAGGAGGTGGAACGGGCGGAAATAACCGTTTCGACAATTTTACAGTAGATGCCACCGCTACCGGAGGAGCAGACACTACTCCTCCAGCAACAACCTATTTCCCTATCCACAACACAAATAATGTTTCTACCTCTGTAAATCCTACAATTTCTTTTAATGAAAATGTAAGACTTGCAGATAATTCCGCGATCACCGATTCTAATGCACAAAACCTTGTAGAATTCCGTACAGGAAATGCTTCAGGCCCTTCAGTTCCCTTCACGACAACTTTCAGTAATAACAAAATCACTGTAATTCCTTCAACAGCACTTATACCCGGACAGACGTATTACCTCTCTCTTAAACCTAATCTGGTAGAAGATATGAGTGATAATGCTGTGACAGCAATTACGCAGAGTACCTTTACTACAGTAGGCACAACAGTTTCCCTGGATAAAAATTTCATCAAGGTTGATGAAAATGCAGGAACTCTGGCTTTCAAGATCAATGTCGCCAATCCTTCAGCAGCCAGTGTAAACCTTGTGGTAAAACCTGCTCCGTTCAGTACAGCCGGCAGCAGTGATTTCACATTAGCCAACCAGACGATTAATATTACACCATCTACGACAAGTTATACGGTTAATATTCCTATCATTGATGATACGCTGGAAGAACAACAAGCAGAATATTTCGTAGTAAGTTTGGAAAATCCTGCAGGCGCTACGATTTCCGGAGACAATACGGCAACCGTTTATATTGTAGATAATGATAAACCTGTTCCTGTTCCTTCCGGACAGATCCAGCTGAATTACCTCGGAAGTTTCGATCCTTCCGGAAGCAACAACAGCTCTACGGAAATTGTTGTTCATGATCCGGCCACACAGAAATTATTTACCATTAGCTCTGTTACGGATGTTTTTGATATCATTGATTTCAGTAATCCCAGTTCATTGTCTGTAACCCAAACAGTAAGTATGACTCCCTACGGAGGAATTACAAGTATTGCCGTTAAAAACGGGATCATTGCTACCGCTTCCCCTAATGCCAATCCGCAGCAGAACGGTTCTGTAGTTTTTTTTGATATCAACGGCAATTTCCTTAAACAGGTTACTGTAGGAGCTCTTCCGGACATGATCACTTTCAGCCCTGACGGGACAAAAGTAATCACCGCCAATGAAGGGGAACCGAATGATGCCTACACCGTAGATCCGGAAGGCACAATCAGTATCATCGATATTTCAGGAGGTATCGGAAATCTGACTCAAAGTAATGTAACGACCCTAAACTTTAACAGTTTTGATTCTCAGGTTGCTGCTTTAACTGCAACAGGCCTGAGAAAAGTAAGAACAAATAATACACTTTCTCAGGACCTTGAACCTGAATATGTTACAGTAAGTTCAGACAGTCAGAAAGCATGGGTTACTCTTCAGGAAAACAATGCCATAGCTGAAATTAATTTAGCCACCAAATCAATTACAGGAATCTGGGGCTTAGGCAAAAAGGACATGAGCCTTCCGGGTAATGGTTTTGATGCTTCAGACAATAATGGGGAAGTAGTCATTGCGAACTGGCCTGTGAAAGCTTATTACATTCCTGACGCGGTTCAGAATTACAAAATAGGGAATACCCATTATATCGTAACAGCCAATGAAGGAGATGAGAAGGATCTTTCAGGATACAGCGAAAGGACAACGGTAGGTGCAAATACCTATACCTTGGATCCTGTTTTATTTCCTCAGGCATCTGTTTTAAAAGCTTCTCATAATTTAGGCAGATTCAGAGTTTCCAGCGCTACCGGAAATACAGATGCAGATTCGGATTTTGAAGAAATTGCAGCTTTGGGAGCACGCTCATTCTCAATTTTTAATGCAGATACCCAACAATTGGTTTATGACAGCGGTGACCGTTTTGAAAGATATATCGCGGCCAAACATCCTCTGATTTTTAATGCAGATAATGAAAGCAACGGGGTTAAAAACAGAAGCCGCGCCAAAGGCCCTGAACCGGAAGGTGTTGCTCTGGCTGCCATTAACGGACAGACGTATGCTTTCATCACACTGGAAAGAACAGGTGGTGTGATGGTTTACAATATTACAGATCCCAATAATCCTACATTTACAGATTACAAACATTCACGTTCTACCTCTGCTTACGGCGGCGACAATGGACCTGAGGGCATTACGTATATCGCTCCGGGAAATACTACCACAGGCAAGGGTTATGTGGTTGTTGCCAATGAGATCAGCGGAACACTTTCCATTTATGAAGTCAATTCTCCGACAACATTAGGAACCGGTGAAATAAAAACAGAGAAAGCTACATTCAATGTTTTTCCTAATCCTGTCACTAAAGGAAATACGCTTTATTTTAACAGGGCTCAGGACTATGAGCTTTATGATATGTCAGGAAAAATGCTCGGAAAGGAGAAAAATGCTTTAACTATAGATACTTCAAGACTTTCTGCGGGTGTTTATCTGATAAAAACTTCTGAAGGACAATTAAAAAGAGTCATTGTAAAGTAGAATACATTATTTAGTTGATGAATTGCCCCGGAATATTGTCTGAGCTTTTTTAACCTGCAAATTGATTAAATTTATCCTTTCTTAATAATTTGAAATAATTAAAAAATATGTTTGGATTTGCTTTTGACAGCGAAACAGAACTTGAGGTTATAGCTTATATTGATGATATAAAAAATATTGAGAGCCCAGAAAATATTATTTACCGTACTATACGACTCATTAATGTTGACAACGCTACCCTTCTAATATCAGCAATAGAAAATGCCACAGAAATCTATGAAAACAGCGGTTTCATCTGTTTGCTTGATGATAAAAAATCTATTATAACCAAGACTTTTATTAGTAATATCAGAGTAATAAAGTCTAAAAAGAACAATGTAACTTTATTAGGACAAATATGGAGTTATCCCCCAGGTTATCATAAAGCCTGGAAAATGAGACTCAATAATGAAATTATCCAAAAGAATATCTGGAAAAATTTTAGGAAAGAAGAATTACAGGGTTGGCTTGTTTATGCTCTTCACACAACGATAATAGACCAAGTAAAAGAAAATATCAGTATTCAGATCAATGGAAATGAATTTCACAATCTGGACGGTTTCTTCTGTACTTTGGGAGAAGAAGTTAATGGTATTGGCGGATATTTCGGACGTGGATTTGGTGCATTGAATGATTGTCTCTGCGGAGAATTTGGCGTAAAAGCTATGTCAGAATTAATCTGGCTTAATCATCAAAGAAGCAAAAAATTATTTAAAACTAAGTTTGATAAGATACTTCAGATTTTTGAAGATCGTCACGTCAAAGTTTTTTTAAAATAAAAGACTCGGGCGGAAAGCAAAGCTTTCCGCCCGAGTCTTGTTCCAATATTTTGATATTAAGCCTTCGGAGCCTCAGGTTGTGGAGTTTCCGGATTCATATCATCAAAATTCCTTTTCTCCTTCTTCTCCGGAACGGTGATGATCTCTTTTTTAACCTCATCCGGTTTTCCTTTTAAGTAATCCGGTAGGTTAAGTCCTGCCATATTAAACAGATCATTTAAAGGCGGAACTGTTTTCATCATTCCAGAAACGAAATTAGCGGTAGAACTATTTCCATCCTGCCCGTTTCCACTGTCCCAAACAGTCACTTTGTCGATCTTAATATTTTTAACAGCTTCAACCTGTGTTTTAACCAATTCAGGAAGTTTTTCAATTAATAGCAGCTGGAAGGCACTGTTGGTATCGCCTCCGGCAGCCTGTACCACTTTATCGTAACCTTCAGCCTGCTTGGTCAGAATTTCATAAAGACCTTTTGCTTCGGCTTCCATTTTTGCAAAAATAGCATCTGCTTCCCCTTTTGCCTGGAGTCTTATTTTTTCGGCTTCAGCCTGAGCGTCAATAATGGCTTTTTGTTTTGCAATTTCTGCATGTACTACAACGTTGGCCTGTTGGGTGGCCCGTTCTCTTTCGGCCCTTGCTGCTTCTGCTTTTTGCTCGGCCAGATAGGATTCTTCCAAAGACTTTGCAGCCTGTACTTTTTCTGCAGCTGTTGCAATTCGTAATGCTTCAGCTTCTTTTTCCCTCCTTTCGGCATCGGAGTTCGCGATGGTGATTTTTGCTTCGTTTTCTCCTTTTACAGCGATGGAATTGGCCAATGAAGTCGCAATTCTGGATTCTTTTTCAGCTTCAGCCTTACCAATCGATTCATCTTTTAAGGCTGCAGCAATGCTTACTTCTTTATCTTTTCTCGTGATGGCAATCTTTACATCCCTGTCTCTCTGTGTTTCTGCAATTTGGGTGTCTTTTTCCCTGTCAGCAACTGCTTTTCCGGTTTCCCCGATCTTCGTTTGTTCAGCAACGCTGATGATTGCTTCATTGATCGCTTTGGCAGCCGCTTCTTTTCCAAGTGCCTCAATATATCCGGATTCGTCTCTGATATCTGTAACGTTTACGTTGATCAGCTTTAAACCGATTTTCTTTAATTCCGTATCTACGTTTTTAGAAATGTTATCTAAAAATTTATCCCTGTCTGAATTGATCTCTTCAATCGTCATGGTGGCAATAACCAAACGCAGCTGTCCGAAAAGAATATCTTTGGAAAGTTCCTGGATCTGCTCCTGTGACAATCCTAATAATCTTTCAGCAGCATTTCCCATAGAATCAGGTTCCGTAGAAATAGCAATGGTAAATCTACAAGGCACATCCACACGAATGTTCTGCCTTGATAAGGCATTGGTAAGATTAGCCTCAATAGAGATTGGTTTAAGGTCGAGATAAGCATAGTCCTGGATTACTGGCCAAACAAATGCACCACCACCGTGGATACATTTTGCAGAGCTTCCTCCGGTTTTCCCGTAAATAACCAAAATTTTATCCGACGGACATCTTTTATACCTCGAAATAAGGGCTAAAAATGTGACGAATAGTACAAGTACAATAACTAATGTAAGAATAAGAGCTCCTGGTATTGCCATAAATAGTTTTTATAAAATGGTTGATAATGAATTAAATTTTTGAAACGACAAGGATCTTGTCATAGATGTAAGTTACCCTTACCGAATCTCCTGAAGAAATATTTTCTTTTTCTTCTGTCATCGCAGGAAGTTCATGGCTGGTTCCGTTCACAGAAATCGTAATTTTTCCTTTTCCCTTCATATCTGCAGGAATGGTAAGATAAACTTCTCCCGCTCTTCCGATGAGGTTTTCCAGTTTAAATGTATTGTCTTCTGTAAGCTTAAGGATTTGAAGGATAAGGATAAAGAATATAAATATAAATCCGGCTCCTACAAGCACAGCCACAAAGATCAGCAGTAATTTGTTTCCTATTGAGCTGTAAAACGCTACCCCGCTCCATCCGAATCCCAGAAGGAAATTGATAAGATTTCTGAAAGAAAATAACTGAAATGGGCTGTCCGCATGGCTGTCTCCGCTAAAATCAGCGTGTGTAACATCTCCGTGACTGCCTCCGACAAAAGTAAGAACCGTTTGAATTAAAAAGATAAAACTGGCTGCTATAGCCGTATACCAAAACCCCTGATGAAGCGGTTCTAAATTTAGTAAAAATTCAAACATAAGATGCGTTTCTCACAAATATAGCTAAAAAAAATCAATAAAGTCAACAAAAAACGCTATAAAACAGACTGTTAATAAATCAGACACCAAGGTTCAATTAAATAAAATAACGACCTTAAAAAAACAAAAAAGACAGGCTGAAAAACCTGTCTTTAAAAAATATCTCGTGTAATTTTTACTCTACATTGATTACTTTTTCAATCTCCGGTGCATGTTGCTTGATGGTATTTTCAACGCCCAGTTTCAGGGTTGAAAAATTCAGCGAACACCCGGAGCAGTTTCCCAGAAGTTTTACAAAAACCTGGTTATCCTTCACGTCAATAAGCTCAATATCGCCTCCATCCTTATTCAGGAACGGTCTGATGCTTTCCAGAGCTTCCATTACTCTCGTTACTGTATCTTCGTGTGTTATATTTGTTTCCATATTTTTCTTCGTTCAATTCGGTTTTTTTCAAACTTAATTGAAAATAATTATTTTTTAGCTTTCGGCGAGCATCCTGCCATAGTCGAAATCTTTACAGCTTCAGTAGGCGGAAGGTTTTTGTTTCTTTCCACAAGGCTTTCTACCATATTTCTTGCCACTTCCGTGTAGATTTCTGCAATTTTAGAGCCTTCCTGAAGCGCTGCAGGTCTTCCTACGTCTCCCGCTTCTCTTATACTCTGAATCAACGGAATCTCTCCTAGCACCGGAATCCCTAGATCTTCAGCCAGATACTGAGCTCCCTGCTGTCCAAAAATATAGTATTTGTTATCAGGAAGTTCTGCCGGTGTAAAATACGCCATATTTTCGATTAATCCAAGAACAGGAATATTAATGCTCTCCATCTGGAACATGGCAATTCCTTTTCTTACGTCTGCCAACGCTACGTGCTGAGGTGTACTTACGATCACAGCACCTGTTACCGGAACTTCCTGGATGATTGACAAATGGATGTCTCCAGTTCCCGGAGGAAGGTCGATCAACAGGAAATCAAGCTCTCCCCACGCTGCATCTCTGATCATCTGGTTCAAAGCTTTTGAAGCCATAGGACCCCTCCATACCACCGCCTGATTGGCTCCTGAGAAATATCCTATGGAAAGCATTTTAACTCCATAATTTTCTATAGGCTTCATCATGCTTTTTCCGTTAACTTCCACAGAAAGCGGCTTTTCACCTTCCGTATCGAGCATCGTAGGAACAGACGGTCCGTAGATATCGGCATCCAGTAATCCTACTTTGAAACCCATTTTAGCTAAAGTAACTGCCATATTCGCAGCCACAGTAGATTTTCCTACTCCTCCTTTTCCGGAAGCAATAGCGATTATATTCTGAATTCCCGGAATCTGCTTACCTTTGATCTGGCTTTGCTGGATCTCGCTAGGCTCCGGAGAAACAATTTTAAGTTTTAGCTGGATCTCTTCACCAAATTCACTGGCAAAAGCCTGTTTCATGGCAGCCTCCAGTTTTTTCTTCTCGTGCATGGCTGGTGAGTGGGCCGTCATGTCAATATAAACATCATTACCCATAATCTGAAAATTACTCACCAAATCATCTACTTCTATCTCTTTAAGGAAATCTTGAACCTTTTCTTTCGTCAACATATAAATATAAATTGTTCACAAATTTACGGATTTTTTCGATAATTTAGAATCAATAAAATCTATAACCTGATGTGATAAATAAGATGACAAAAATAATCGCACCGATTTCTTATCTTCCTCCTTATCATATCATTTCACTTTCATAAAACAGAATCTATGAACGCTACTAACTATCCCTCTAAATATGCTTCTTCTAAAGGTATTTTCACCCTTGGCAGCACCAGGTTCAAATGGTATAATCTGGCAGAAGATCCGGCTGACATTTCCCTTCAGGATATCATCAATGCCAAAGTCTGTATTGAAACTGCTGATGAAAATTTCCAGAACAAGGATGATCTCGGATTTGTCATCATGCACAGATGCGGCGAAAATTATCTGCTGTTGGTTTGCACATGGAGAAGCGAAAACGAATTATGGGAAAGCGTTTATTATGACGGTTCCGGAACATTTGAGGTTTGGGACAGAAAAAACATTCATATTCCCACCTATTGCGTATGGGAAATGGGGATTGTTTACCATGAATCCAGAGCCTGGAAAAAATTCCTGGGAACAGACCGTACGGAAATCTATCAGCAAAATTATTTGAATGATCTCTTCGAAGGAGAAGTATAGTTTTTTTTGAGATTAAAAGATTGAAGGGATTATTCAATAGAAACGGGCTAAAGCCCGTTTTATAGATATTAAAGATCCATCAGGCTTTCAGCCAAAATAAATTTGTCATTTTTAAACCTAATTATCCGTGTACATCTGTGCAATCTGTGGGCAATAAAAACCCAAACCACAAAGCTCTTTTTAAACATTTTAGTTTTTTGATTTTAAAGTAATTGAGTATAAGGAGCACTTTATTTTTTTAGTTTGCCCTGTTCTTTTCATCAAATCTCACATTACGGTCCGTGCCTTTTACTTTTTTGTTACCAAAAGTATAGGTTGCAGATAACGTAAGCCTCCTTGCATCATAGTAATTATTATAAAAATGAGTTCCGGTTGTATAATAGATCTCTCCTCTGCTCTTCGACTGTTTGAAAATATCGGAAACAAACAAATTCATCTGAAGACTTTTTTCCATAAGGTTCAGTTTAAGTCCGGACGTAAAATTTCCTGCAAAATCCATATACACATTCCCGGAATTGGATGGTAAACGGAACCAGTAATTGAAGATAAGCTGTACCGTTTTACTTTTATTGAGTGACAGGTTGTTCTGGAAATTAAAATCATAGCTACTTCCTTTTCTGGATTCGGCATCGGTAGAAAAAACTTTTGTTTCCATATAAGACAGGTCCGCTGCATAATTGGCTTCCCAGAATTTGAAAAAAGTATCTGAATAATTGATGGTAACTCCCATACTGTTCTGGTTATAAAAATTTTCAAAGGTGCTGATACGGTTCTCCCCCTGAAGGTTCACCAGCTGGTCAAATGCTTCTACCGTTCTCTGGAAATAGGCTGAAGTAGACAATTTTCCTTTGTAAACATGGGACAGCTCAAAATTATGATTAATAGACGGTTTCAAAAGAGGGTTTCCGGTAAAATACGAGTTAACATTAATATACCAGCGATAAGGATTAATCGCCCGGAATCCGGGCCTGTTGATCCTTTTTGAATAATTTAAACTGAAGGTATTGTTCTCATTGCTTTTATAGGTAACATAAGCCGTCGGAAAGAATTTCCCATATGAATTTTCTGTCTGCTGACCTGAAGTTACAGAATTTCCGTTCACTGTAGAATATTCATAGCGGATGCCTGCTTTTGCAGACCATTTTTCATTGAAATCTTTTTCAAAACTCAGATAGGCTGCGTAATTCTTCTCGTTATATTCAAATACATTGCTTTTTACAGGATCTGTGACAAAACTTCCATCGGTAAAATTCTGATAAGAAATGTCTGAATTATTATCAAAATTGGTAAACTTTATTCCCGTTTCTGTTTTTGCCAACTGAAAAGGCAATGTAAGATCCGCCTGCCCGGAATAAATTTTATAGTTGACTGTAGAAGGCGTCCTTACTACAAAACTGTCTCCGGCACTCTCTGTTGTGGTAAAATCAATAAGACTCTTCGGAATATTGGAGAAATAATTTCCGGTAATACTCAGTTTATTATCCCGCTTCCCGAATTTCAGGTCGTAGTAGGCACTTATAGTCTGCTGTCGGTTCTTAGCACGGTGTTCCGCATAGGTAGACAGCGTATTGGTATAGTTTCCGTTCTGAAAATAATCTGAAGTATTCGTAATATCCATATTGGAATGGCCGACTCCCTGCTCATAAATAAATCCTATATTCGATTTTGGATTAAACTGATAATCCACACTTAAACCTCCCCCCAAACCGTTTCCGAAATCTCTTCTGTCGTCAGAACTTTTAAGTCCGTCCGCTCCTTCGATGGTATAATTTTCATAGGAATGTTTTTCACTTTTATTTTGCCGAAACTTCAGTGATGCCCGTAGTTTTTCATTCTGATAATTGACCGTGGCGCTATTGGAGATCCCTGTATAAGTCTGCTGCTGAAGCCCTGTGGTAAGGCTTCCGCTCCATCCAAGATTCTGGTTTTTCTTTAGGACGATATTGATCAGGCCGCTGTTTCCCTGCGCTTCATATTTTGCCGGCGGGGTGGTGATCACTTCAATTTTTTCAATATTCTCAGATCTCAAATTTTTAAGATAAGCCACCAGCTCATTTCCCGAAAGGTTCAGCATTCTTTCATTGATCATTACGGCAACCCCGCTTTTCCCTGCAATGGAAATTCCCGAATTATCATCTACTTTAAGCAATGGTGTGGTTGCCAAAGCTTCAGCGCCATCCATTCCCTGTGAAGCAACAGAATTGGATACATTAAAGACCAGTCTGTCAGCTTTTCTCTCAATAAGCTTTTTTCTGGCGGTCAACGTAACCCCTTCAATCTGTTTTTCCTGTTTTTTTTCAATGAAAAAATCCTGCTTCATATCTCCGTTTACTGTAATATCTGATGTGGATATTTCCGCTCCGTCCTGTATTAATTGGATATGGTAAATTCCATTTTCAGAAAGTTTAAGCGTATAGTTCCCTTTTTCATCCGAAATAGCAGACTGTCTTTTCTGATCTTTAGCTGCTATGATTTCTATGTATGAACCTGAATTTCCTGATTGTGTAATTTTTCCTGTTATTCGCTGTGAAAAAGTAAGCACCGACACCAGCATAACCACCGAAAGTAGTATTTTCTTCATTTATTTTGTTGTAATAGTTTTTAATAAGACAATCCTTATCTTTTTTTGTTACATATTGTTCTGCAGTTTTTCAATATATTCGTTGATATAAATTGATGTTATGAAAAACAGGCTGGCGATTTTCTCTCTATTCATTGCCCAGATGATCTATTCCCAGAATGAGTCCCAATATGTAAATCCTTTCATAGGTACGGGAGGCCACGGTCATACGTTTCCGGGAGCTATTGTTCCTTTCGGTATGGTACAGCTTTCACCAGATACGAGGATAGATGGCAGCTGGGATGGCTGCAGCGGATACCATTATTCAGATCGTGTGATTTACGGATTTTCCCATACCCACCTGAATGGTACCGGAGTTTCGGATTACGGGGATATTATGCTGATGCCTGCTATGGGAAATGTAAGCCTGAACAGTAAGGATTATTCCTCTCAATTTTCGCATAAAAATGAGAAGGCTTCTGCCGGATTTTATTCGGTTAAATTAGATAAAAACAATATTGATGTCCGTCTTACCACCACCAAAAGAGTCGGTTACCACGAATATACTTTTAATAATGCAGGAAAAGCCCATATTATCCTGGATCTTAACCACAGGGACAAATTGCTGGAAGGGGAAGTAAAGATCATTGATGATAAAACCATTGAGGTTTTCAGGAGAAGTGAAGCCTGGGCATCCAACCAGTACATCTACGCCAGAATTGAATTTTCAAAACCGATGAAAATTTCAAAAAAAGAAGCTAACGGAAAGCAGGAGGATAAACTTTTTACGGGAACAAAACTGGCACTCGCTTTCTCCTCTGATGTCAAAAAAGGAGAAAAGATCAGTGTAAAAGTAGCCATTTCCCCAACAGGCTATGAAGGAACAGAAAAAAATATGCTTGCAGAAGGAAAATCAAGTGATTTTGAATCTGTAAAAAAACAGGCTGAAACCGACTGGAACAAGGAACTCTCAAAAATTGAAGTGAAATCTGAGGATAAGGATAAACTTTCTGTTTTTTATACAGCCTTATACCATGTTTTTACCCAGCCCAACATCAATATGGATGTAGACGGAAGATACAGAGGCCGGGACAATAAAATTTACACCACAAATGGTTTTGATTATTATTCTGTATTCTCGCTTTGGGATACTTTCAGAGCTGCTCATCCGCTGATGACGCTGATCGACAGAAAAAGAACGGCAGATTTTATCAATACTTTTATCAAGCAATATGAACAGGGCGGAAAACTGCCGGTCTGGGAGCTGGCTTCGAATGAAACGGAATGTATGATCGGTTACCACTCGGTTTCTGTAATTGCAGATGCCATGGCCAAAGGAATCAAAGGATTTGATTATGAAAAAGCATTTGAAGCTTCAAAAAATTCTGCCATGCTGGATATTTTCGGTTTAAATGCATATAAGCAGAATAATTACATCAGCATGGATGATGAGCCTGAAAGTGTTTCCAAAACAGTGGAATACACTTATGATGACTGGTGTATCGCACAAATGGCTAAGATTTTAGGCAAAAAAGAAGATTACCAGTATTTCATGAAACGTTCGCAAAACTGGAAAAATCTTTATAATCCGGCCAATGGCTTCATGCAGCCCAGAAAGAACGGGAATTGGTATGAGCCTTTTGACCCAAGGGAAGTGAATAATAATTATACAGAAGGTAATTCATGGCATTATTCCTATTCCGTTCAGCAGAACATTCCCGGCTTGATCGCCGCGCATGGTGGGAAAGAAAAATTCGAGCAGTTCATTGATGCTATTTTTACAGCTCCGGACAAAACAACAGGCCGGGAACAGGCAGATATTACAGGTTTAATGGGGCAATATGCACAAGGCAACGAACCCAGCCATCACATCGCTTACCTGTACAATTACGTGGGAAAACCTGAGAAAACAGATGCCAAGATCAAATATATCCTCGATAATTTTTATAAAAATATGCCGGACGGCCTTATTGGAAACGAAGACTGCGGCCAGATGAGTGCCTGGTATATTTTAAGTTCATTAGGAATTTACTCAGTTACTCCAGGACTTCCGGAATGGCAAACGACCACACCTTATTTTGATGAGGTTAAAATTCATCTTGAGGACGGCACTACAAAAGTGATTACAAAAAATACCGGCAGAGCCGAACTTCAGAAATTAGGTTTTGAAAATATTAAGCCTGCAAAGGATTTTAAATATTCAGAAATGACTGCAGCGCCGGTGATTGCATCAGACAGAATCTTTGATTTTTCTGCAAAAGTTCAGATCACCCTACTGAATCCGGGTGACAAAGTATACTATATGACTTTGAGTGACAGTGACGCCAACGTAAGAAAAACTTTTACCGCATATAAAGGCCCTTTCACGATCAGTAAAACAACACAGGTTCACGCTTATTCAGAAAGAAACGGTGAGAAAAGTTCGGTAACAGTAGCCAATTTCAGCAGAAGGCCTAATTACTGGGATATTACGGTCAATTCAAAGGTAAATCCACAATATACAGCAGGCGGAAAGCTGGCACTTATCGACGGAATCAATGGTGATGTGAACTGGAGAAAAGGAGAATGGCAGGGGTATCAGGGACAGGATTTTGAAGCTATTATTGACCTGAAATCACCTCAGCAGATCAAAAAACTGTCTTCAACCTATCTTCAGGACAGCAAAGCATGGATTTTAATGCCTAAAAAAGTAGAATACTACGCATCCATGAATGGTAAAGATTTTATCCTTCTTAAAAGCATCGACAATACGATTGATGCTAAAGATGAAAAAGTACAGACCAATGATTTCCAGACGGAGATTCTACCGACTGAAGCGCGTTACATCAAGGTAAAAGCGTATTACTACGGAAAGCTTCCAGCATGGCATCAGGGAGCGGGCGGTGAAGCTTATATTTTTATTGACGAGATTTCTGTGAAATAAAAAAACATTATCATAAATGAAAAAACTATTATTACTATTTTTTGTTCTTTTAAGTATCATTAAAGTATCAGCCTGTAAATGTATAAGAGAAACTTTAGCACAAGATTATTTAAATGCCAATGTTGTAGGTATTATTAAAATCATAAGAGTTTACGATGAGAATGCCGAACAAAGAACATATAAAGCAGATGTTGAATTTGAAAAATTGTACAAGGGAGCAAAGTTTAAAACCTTAAATGTAAGAGGATTAATCGGGAATTCATACTCTGGTGCTTGTGAAATAAATGTAGAACCCAACGAAAGATATTTGATTTTATTAAGTGGAGTTAATAACAATAACCCAACCATTTCTTCCTGCACTCCAAAATCTCGTTTAAGCACTAAACCTACAAAAGATGAGAATTCAGAGCTTGAAGCTTTAAAGAAAACTTTTTCTTATTTAGATGAAAATAAGTACAAATTTATAGGCCTTACATTTACCAGTTGTGATGATGAGACAAGCGATGATGGTCAAACAGATTTATCACAAATTAAAGATTTTAAGCCAAAGCAACCTTTTGCCATATACAGAGTAAAGATAAATGAATCATCTAAAATTGAAGAAATTGTAACCATCAATGATTTTGGCAGTCAGGACAAGATAATTAAGGAGATCATAAAAAGAAACATGATCGTTGACAGGCCAATGTTTTCAGATAGTTCGGATAAAAAAGAATTTCTCATATTACTTTTTTATCATAAAGAAAATTCAAAAAAACACTATAAAAAAACAATCTCCAATTATTGGTAAATAAACAATCCCTTCGAAAAATTCGAGGGGATTTGTTTTTATTAAAAATTTCCTGAGTTAGACTTAAACTATTATTAATAAGTTGAAGCAGGTTTATTATTGTTCTCTAATTTATATAAATCCAGAACACCGGGATCAATCTTCAAATCGGGTCTGAACATGATAATTCCTTTTATAAAATGTTTTCTGAGTTCATTTCCATTAATAATCACACCATCAGCATTTAAAGTAAATGCCTGCAGTTTTATGGTATTGAACGCATCATCAAATAAATAAAAACATACAGTATAATCGGCGTCTGTCTGGTCCCTTGGAATAAAAATATCATATTTCCCGTTTTCAGGAGCGGGCCTCAGTTCGCTGTATTTCAATGACCTTACCAGATCCTGGCCGCTGTAGTCATGGATCCCCTGGCTGTCAACTACAATCTGCGTAATTTTCCTGCCTGCTTTTCCCTGACCTTGCTTAATCAGCGACCATACCACTAACCCGGTAACTGCTATTGTTAATACAGCAATTAAAATTTTTATTTCAATTATAATTTCCTTTGATTTCAATGTAAGTACAAGCATTAAGACCATCATCAGCGGGATTATTACCACTATCATCTTAAATATTGAAAACAAAACCTTAATAATTAAAGTCCAGTTTTTTGAAATTTTTGAATGAATAGCCGGAAATTTATCTGCTTCAGATATCATTGTAATGTTGACTTTAATTTAACCTTTCAGACCATTTCAGACCCTCCGGCAGCTCCATATCAGAAAATTCGATGTGGATCACTCTTCTTTTTCTGCCATCCGTAGTTCTGTTGGAAGCATGAAGTGTTAAAGGTTTCATGATCATAATGCCACCCTTTTGCACATCACAGATTTTTTCTGTTTCTGTACTCCAGTCTATGGTTTCTGGTCTGTAGATTCCTCTGGTATGAGATCCCGGAATCACCTTCAACGCTCCGTTATATTCATTTGTATCATCCAGATGAATCCTGATGGTACATATATTTTCAAGAAATGGCAGAGGCGGCTGCACGGCAAACTGATTTTTTTTGGCCGTCCATGGTCCGAATCCCGGCATTTCAAGTTTTTTATCTACAGAAATCGTCAGATCCTGATGATAGGCAACATACCAGTTTGAGGTTTCCGGCTTATCAAAATAAATGCTTTTTACAGCAAAATATTTTTCTCCGAAGAATTCCCTTATTATCGTTTTCAAAGTATCATTGAAAATCAAATCTTTAATTTCAGGAATTTCCTTCAGAAACTGTCTTACGGCAAAAAGATCATCGGATTTTCTGAAATTCTCTCTCGAGGCATCTGCTTTTTCAATGATTTTTGCAATCTTTTCAATCTTATCATCAGAAAAGACCGAATTGATAACGGTAAGGCCTTTTTCAAAGAAATATTGTTTGTGATTCTCTATATATTGTTTTGTCATGTGCGATTAAACTTCCTGAGGAGTATTTTCCAGCTGCCCTTCCCACTTGGAAACGGCTGAAGTTGCCAGTGCATTTCCTAATACATTCGTCATACTTCTACCCATATCACAGAAGTGATCAATTGGCAGGATTAACGCGATACCTTCCGGCGGAATTCCGAACATGGAACATGTCGCAACGATGATCACCAGAGAAGCTCTCGGAACACCCGCAATCCCTTTTGAAGTAAGCATCAGCACAAGAAGCATGGTGATTTGCTGACCCAATTCCATTTCAATCCCGTAGATCTGGGCTATAAAAATGGAGGCGAACGTCATGTACATCATACTTCCGTCAAGGTTGAATGAATATCCTAGTGGCAGGATGAAAGATACCACCCTGTTGTTACATCCGAATTTCTCAAGCTCTTCCACCAGTTTCGGGAAAACAGCTTCTGAACTCGTTGTAGAGAATGCAATTAGTAGCGGAGCCTTAATTCTTTTTAATAATTCAAAAAGACGGTTTCCTAAAATAAGATAACCCACCAGCAGAAGTACAAGCCAAAGTACACCTAATGCAAAGAAAAAGTCCCGCAGGTAAATAGCATATACTTTGAATATTTCAAACCCGTTCACGGCCACTACAGCTGCAATAGCTCCCAAAACACCAAGCGGGGCAAACCACATAATATAACCCACCATTTTAAGAATAGCATGGGCAATGATATCAAAAAGTTTAACCACCGGTTTTGAATATTCTTCTCCTAAATTGGCAAGCGCCACTCCGAACATAATGGAAAAGACCACAATCTGAAGCACCTCATTAGTGGCGAAAGCTTCAAATAAACTTTTAGGAATCATATGCTTCACAAAGTCCTCCAGAGAGAAACTCTTACTTGTTTTTAAAAGATCTTCCGCAGCCGCTGCATCCTGGATAGGCAGCTTGGTTACATGTCCGGGCTCAAGCCAGTTGACAAGTGCCAGACCTATAAAAAGAGAAACCAGGGAAGCCGTAATAAACCACAGCATTGCTTTCGTTCCTACCCTTCCAATCATTTTGATATCGCTCATTTTGGCAATTCCCACTACAAGGGTTGTAAAAACCAGCGGTGCAATGATCATCTGTACGAGCCTGATGAAAACCGTTCCCAGCAGTTTGATATTCTTGGAAAAAGGTTCCGCACTCTCCGGATACTGCAGGTGTACCAGACCTCCGATTCCTACTCCCAGGATAAGTGCAACGATAATGGCAATAAAAAGTTTATTTTGTCCTTTCATATAAATAGTTCAATTCCCACAAATATAATGGTTTTTCAATTGGTACAAGATTTTGTCTGAATCCGGTTAACTTTAAATTAAGTTTATAATACATTAAAATTAAATCGCTGATTTCGAAAATATTGTAAAAAATTTAAGAAACATTTATTAAGTTTTTATTCTTTTGGTACACATTTTATTATTACATTTGATTGTATTAACAACATTAATAAATATACAACTATGAAAAAAACTATTGCAATGGCTGCATTGGCTGTAGCTATATCTTTTGGAGCGGTTTCTTGTAAAAAGAAAGTTTCTGATGCCGATCTTCAGACTCAGGCTACAACGGTGGTAACTTCTAATCCCAATGCTTCTGTGGAAGTAAAAGACGGAGTTGCTCATTTAAGCGGAACTTTCGCTGATCAGCAGTCTAAAGATGCCATGATCGCAAAATTAAAAGCTATTAATGGAGTAAAAGACGTAATGGATATGTCTACTGTAGCAGCTCCTGTAGCAGTTGCACCTGTAGAAACTACAACAGCTGTAGATCCTGCAGTTCAGAAAAAAGTTCAGGATGCTGTTAAAGATTTTCCTTCTGTAAAAGTAGAAGTTGTAAACGGACAGCTTACCCTTACAGGAAATGTTTCAGGCCTTCAGGCTAGAAAAATCAAAGAATCTGTAGATGCTTTGAAAATCGGAAAGTATAACAATAACCTAGTGGTAAAATAATTTTAAGATGAGCACATTACAAGATAAATATTCAAGCGTAGTTTCAGCAGCACAGTCTGCCGGAATTTCTAATCTTCAGGTTCAGGAGCAGGATGGTATTCTTTATGTTTCAGGAAGTGCTTCCAATACAGCAGCAAAAGATGCAGTATGGAATGCTTTGGGAACAATTGATTCTACTTATTCAGCTTCAGACATCAATATCGATGTACAGGTAGCCGGATTGGCTTCAGGTGCTTCTTTAACAGTTGCTACTGAAGATTCTAACCTGAACATCAGACAGGAGCCTTCTACCGAAGCTGCTGTAGTAGGAAAAGCTGCGAAAGGTTCATCAGTAACTTTGATCGAGCAGACTTCTGATGACTGGTGGAAAGTGAAAACTGATGACGGTCAGGAAGGATATGCTTATTCAAGATATTTAAGAGCATAATTTTCGAGAAACTGATTTCAAAAAACAATACAGACATCCCCGCTTGGGGATGTTTTTTATTTTCTTGTCAGCTTTTTCAGAAGCATAAGCTTCAATCAGCCAAAATCTGAGAGATTATTTTGCGCTCGCAGATTTATCAGATGGAGCAGATGTTTGTGTTTTATATAATATTGAATAAGAGTAGATTTATTTTACAGCGCTTTATTTTTCTTCTATTTTTCGTTAAAGATTGAGGTATACAGCAGAACGGATGCTATTTATTTTTAAATTAGCTGTAAATTTTATTTATGAAGATCCATATTTCAATTTTATTCATTTTCTTTTTCATCCTTGGACGTGCACAGAACACAGAACAGAAGGATACTTTTGTAAAAGACAATTTCACCAAAAAGGAAGTCTACATTCCGATGCGTGACGGGGTAAAGCTTTTCACAGCGATATACATCCCTAAAGATATTTCAAACAAAAACAAGTATCCTTTCCTGATGCAGAGAACCTGCTACAGCATTGCTCCTTATGGTGAAAACGAATACAAAACCAAACTTGGGCCTAATCAGTTCCTGATGAAGGATAAATACATTTTTGTATTCCAGGATGTACGAGGAAGGTATATGAGCGAGGGCACTTTTACCAATATGACTCCTCAAGTGGATCGTAAAACTAAAAAGGATGTAGATGAAAGTACAGATACCTATGACACCATAGAATGGCTTTTGAAAAATGTAAAGGACAATAATGGTAAAGCAGGTCAGTACGGAACTTCGTATCCCGGATTTTACACTGCAGCAGGAATACTGGCACAGCACCCTGCGTTGGTAGCTTCATCTCCACAGGCTCCTATTTCAGATTTCTGGAATGATGATTTTCTTCATAACGGGAGATTTATGCTGGGATATTTCAGAACATTTCCTGTTTTTGGAATTCAGAAAACGAAGCCTGAAAACAAAGCATGGTACATGGATACTTTTGTAAAGCAGACTTCGGAAGACGGTCTTAAATTTTACAGAGACATGGGCACTTTGAAAGACGGCTATGAAAAATATTATCAGAACAATTTTTTCATGACCGAGATTATGAATCATCCGAATTATGATGAATTCTGGCAGAAAAGAAGCCTGCTTCCCCATTTGAAAAATGTAAACCATGCCGTAATGACCGTTGGAGGATGGTTTGATGCCGAAGACCTTTCAGGGCCTTTGAATATTTACAAAACCATAGAAAAAACAAGCCCGAAAGCCAAGAATACAATCGTAATGGGACCTTTTTCCCACGGAGCATGGGCACAAGAGCAAGGAAAACATTTCCACAACCAGATCTATTTCGGGGACAGTATTGCAACGTATTATCAAAAGAATATTGAAACTAAGTTTTTCAATCATTATTTGAAGGGAAACACAAAAGAAGATGCCGGTCTTCCGGAAGCTCTGATGTATGATACAGGTTCTAAAGAATGGAGAGAATTTGCCTCTTATCCTCCGAAAAATGCCCAGAAAGTTAATTTCTATCTGGCAGACGGCACTTTAAAAAACACAGTAGGGCAAGGATTTTCAGAATATTACAGTGACCCTAACAACCCTGTTCTGAGCTCTGATAATTTAAAAGATTTCAATGGCTTCACGCCTAAAAACTATATGTCGGAAGATCAGAGATTTGCAGTAGGCAGGCCGGATGTTCTGACGTTCACAACCGATGTTTTAACGGAAGATATCACATTTGGCGGAGAGATTATGGCTAAGCTTAATATCGCCTCCACGTCTACCGATGCTGATTTTGCAGTAAAACTTATCGATGTATATCCTGAAGATTTCAAACCTGCAGAAAAGAAAGAAGGCGTAATCTACCCCAACTATCACCAAATGGTAAGAAGTGAGATCATGCCGGCAAGGTTCAGAAATTCCAGGGAAAAAGGAGAAGCCTTGGTACCTGATCAGAAAACAGCGGTGAATTTCAGACTTCAGGATGTAATGCATACCTTCAAGAAAGGGCACAGGATCCAGATTCAGATCAGCAGTACATGGTGGCCGCTTTTTGCGATCAATCCTCAGAAATTCATGGAGAATCCGAATTTTGCCACGAAAAAGGATTATACCAAAGCATTTATTAAAGTATATAATGACAGTTCTATCGAGGCTGAAGTTTTGAAATAAAATAATGATGAGCTGAGCCAGTAACAGTTTAATACCTGTTTAAAAAACATAAACCCGGTCGCTGAGGAATCTCAGCGACCGGGTTTTTTATGGTTGCAAGTGGCTTCAGGAGCCTCAGCCACCTGGAAATTGCAGGAATCACACATCAAAAATACATAATGAAATCAGGAAATAAGGGCTAAAAATATTATCAACTATAAAATAAGGTGGCTGAGGCACTCGAAGCCACCTTATTTTATTCTTCGATCGTTCTGAACGTCAGATTTACTCTTGGTGTTTTCACTTTTGTAGTCGGAGGAAGCCTATGCAGCCAGTTTTCCTGCGTTGTGCCTTTCATGACGAGTAAGCTTCCGTTTTCCAGGAATATTTCCACCTTTTCTTTGGTAGTTTTATGTTTAAATAAAAACTTTCTTTCTGCACCAAAAGTGAGGGAGGCAATTGCACCATGTTTTTTAAGATCGGTTTCGCCATCGCTGTGATAAGCCATGCCTTCACTTCCGTCATGATATAAATTGAGAAGACAGGAATTGTAGGTTTCTCCTGAAACTTCTTCACATTTTCTTTTCAGTTCCAAAAGCTCCGGAGTCCAGAATTTTGCCAGTTTGGTGCGCTTTGAATAGGTATATTCAAAAGCTTTCTCCCCAAACCATGCAACCTTTCTTTTCGTTAAAATTAATTTCCCGAAGATCATGGCTTCATCATTTTCCCATGGCATCTGATGCAGCAAATAGTTATAAAAGAAATCTGATCTTCCTTTATCAAAGACTTTCCCATAATAATTCACCGTTCCGTCGTGCGGAAGAATATTTAAAGGGAATTCTGACATTTCTTCAAATAAACTCATTTCATTATTTTTTTATGGCACGAATACACATGAAAGCAGGAAACTCATTTAATTCTTTATAATGTTTCGGATCCAGCTTTTCAAATTCTTCTGTAGGTTTTGGTTCAACCAGTTTATCAATATAAAACCCATTTTCTGTAAGAGGAGTGATACACTCACTCAGAGGTCTTCTAAAGCTATTGACTTCAACAGGTTTTCCAAATCCGTTCCATATACACTTTACATGTTCGATTTCAAAATATTCTTCTGAATGAAAGTAATTGTATTCAAAAAAAGGATGCTCAATGGATATAACAAGACTACCATTAGGTTTCAAAACCCTGCAAAATTCTTTAATGGTGAAATTCCAGTCCTCTATATAGTGAAGCGCTAATGCACAAATAACAGTATCAAAGGTCTCATTCTCAAACATTTCAAATGGTGAAGATAAATCGTGGACGAAAAAATCTTTTTGATTTTTATTTCTTTCACGTGCCAGCATGACCATTTTTTCACTGATATCAAAACCTTTTACTGTTGCTCCCTCAGATATTAATATTTCGGCATATTTTCCTGGCCCGCAAGCTGCATCAAGAATAAATTTACCACTTACTTCCTGAATCAGCTCTAATGTATTGGGTCTGTCATAATAGGCATTATGAGGTTTGTGATCGATAAGTTCATTATATTTCTCAGCGATCTCCTCATAGGCAGATAGGATTTTATGTTTGATCATAATTATTTTTATACTGTAATTCTAGATTGAATCTATTACATTGGAAATACGTGAGCCTTCCCATCCAACAATGGCATATTTACGGGTGCTTCCCCATCGGTAACCACCAATATTTCCTGTAGACTGGATCACACGGTGGCACGGAATAAGAAATGCCACAGGATTACTGCCAATAGCTGTTCCAACAGCTCTGGAAGCCTTAGGATTTCCTATTTTCTCTGCCAGGCTGCCATAGGTAGACAGTTTCCCCATTGGAATAGACAGAAGACTTTCCCAGACTTTAAGCTGAAAATCTGTTCCTTTTAAGTGTAATTTAATTGTATTGAGTTTGGTCCAGTCCTGACCGAATATGGACAGTGCATTCTTTTGAAGAGCATCCTGTTTTTCAAAGAAAGAAGCATTGGGAAACTTAGCATATAAATTCCCCAATGCTGTTTCTTTATCGTCTTCGAAAGCCATATAGCAGATCCCTTTTTCCGTAGATGCTGCCATTACATATCCAAAAGGACTTCTGGAAAAACTGTAATTAATGCTCAGGCTTTTTCCGCCGTTTTTGTATTCTGCCGGAGACATACCTTCTATTTTCACAAACAGATCATGAAGCCTGCTTGTGCTGGAAAGCCCCGTCTCGTAAGCGGTATCAAATATACTCGCTTTTTCTTCTTTAAGTAAATTTTTAGCATGTTCAAGACTGATGAACTGTAAAAATTTCTTCGGACTTGTTCCTGCCCAATCCGTAAATATCTTCTGAAAATGGGCCGGACTTAAATGAATATTTTCTGCCACTTCCTCCAAACTCGGCTGAAGCCTGAAATTGCTCCGGATATATTCTATCGCTTTGGCAATTCTGTTATAATCTATTTGACTTTGTGTGGACATAGTATTTCTTTTTTACCTCACAAATTTCCAAAGAATATACGGCAGAAAAAATCCGATTCTTGCGAAGTTTAGTTATTGTTATAAATATGGTTGTAAGCCAGCATTTTGTAATATAGCTTAGCAGCAAGGAAGGCAGTTGGTTTAGCCATCGGAGAATCCATTAATTCTACAATATCAAAAGCTACTACATTGCATTTTTCAAATACTTTTCTTAATAATTCAAGTGTCGGGTACCACTGAAGTCCGCCCGGTTCCGGAGTTCCTGTAGAAGGAGCGATGGAAGGGTCAAAAGCATCAAGATCAATTGTGATATAAACGTTTCCTGAAACTTTTTCCAGAACATCATTGATCCAGTTGTCATTATTGGCAATTTCATGGGCAAAAAACACTCTTCCTTCCGGCAAGTATTCAGCTTCTTCCGCATCCATGGAACGAATTCCCACCTGAACCAGATTATGCTTCTGATTGGCTTCAAAAACCGCACATGCATGGTTGGAAGTAGATCCATGAAATTCAGGACGTAAGTCTGTATGAGCATCTAACTGAAGAACGGTAAGGTTTTCAAACTTCTCTCCTACTGCACGGATAGAACCGATAGAAACAGAGTGCTCACCCCCGAAAAGGGTAAATACTTTTCCTTCATTATTTAGAAGCTCTTTTGTTTTCTGATATACTGCTTCCGTCATTGCTTCAGGAGTAGAATTTTCAGAAACCTCTCCCGCCAGGTATACTCCGTCAAGATAAGGTTCAGTACCTGTTTCAATGTCGTAAAGCTCCATGTTTTCAGAAGCATCAAGGAATAGTTCCGGGCCTTTATCGGCTCCTTTTCCCCATGTTGATGTTCCATCGTAAGGAACGGTTACCAGCATTACTTTAGAGTTTTCTAACGTTGCATTTTCTTCAGGAATTCCTGCGTATGTTCTCATGTTTTATTTAAAAAATTAAATGATTGAATGATTGAATGATTCCACAAAGATACAAAGAAGTTGGAAGCAGGAAGCAAGAGGCCGGAAGTTTTTGGAAGGCAACCAAAAAGACCCATGTTGGAAAAAACAAGTTATCTTATAAATTTTAATCTCCTCCTCCATCTTCAGGCTCCCATCCTTCTTTACCATTTAAATATTTAACCCTATTTTTGCAAAAAACAAAATATGTCTTTAAAAGCTGTTCTTTTCGACATGGACGGGGTTATTGTAGATACGGAACCACTGCACAGAAAAGCTTATTTTACAACTTTCGATGAACTGGAAATTACTGTTTCCGAAGAACTGTACAGTTCTTTCACCGGAGCCTCTACCAAAAGGGTATTTGAAACCCTGATTGAGAAATTTGGTTTAACGCAGACGCATGAAGCTGCTTCGGGTATCAAAAGATCTCATTTCAAGAATTATTTTGATACCGATGAAGAATTTGATCTTATTCCTGGTGTAAGAGAACTCATCAAGCATTATCATGAAAACGGGATCAAACTTATTCTTGCTTCTTCAGCGACAATGACGACGATTAATATGGTTTTTGAAAAATTCGGGCTTGAACAGTATTTCAGCGGAAAAATCAGTGGCGCAGATCTGAAAGAATCCAAACCTCATCCGGAAGTTTTTCTTTTGGCGGCAGAAATGGCTGGAGAGCCAGTGGAAAACTGTATGGTTATTGAAGATTCCACCAATGGAATTCTTGCGGCGCACAGAGCCGGGATTTTTTGCGCTGCTTACAGAAGCCCCCATTCTAAAAATCAGGATTATACTTTAGCGGATATTGTAGTTTCCGATTATGAAGAGCTGGAACTGGATAAGCTTTCAAAATATTTTTAAATGAAAAAGCTCTCAAAATCTGAGAGCTTTGTTTTTTATGTTTTTCCAGGAAAAGCTAAGATTCTTAATTATCCTTAATTCTTAACAAAAATCTTAATGGTTAAAATTGAAACATTAAGAACAATTAAGTGGTTAAGATTATTAGGTGAGATTGCTTCGTCACTACGTTCCTCGCAATGACGGTATCATTATTTGTATCCCAGGATTTTCAAAATATCTTCAGGTTCCTGTTTTTCACGGAAAATTTCATACTGAAGCTCTCCGTTTTCATCTTTCTGGATCAGGACGTGCCTAGGTTGCGGCATCAGACAGTGATGAACACCGCCATACCCTCCAATTGTTTCCTGATAGGCTCCTGTATGGAAAAATCCGATATACAACGGCTTGGTATCACTGAAGACCGGCAGATAGATCGCATTGGTATGCTGCTCGGAATTATAATAATCATCCGAATCACAAGTTAATCCTCCTAAAAACACTCTTTCATATGTATCTTCCCATCTGTTCAGCGGAAGCATAATGAAGTGTCTTGAAATGGCCCAGGTATCTGGAAGTGTGGTCATGAATGAAGAATCGATCATATTCCACTTTTCTCTGTCGTTCTGACGTTTCTGAGAAATGATCTTATATAGGTTGGCTCCACTTTCTCCTACGGTAAAGCTTCCGAATTCCGTATAAATATTAGGCTCTTCCACACCTTCTTCTTCACAGAATTTTTTGATCTGTGAAACAATTTCTTCTACCATGTACTGATAGTCGTATTCAAAGTTTAAAGAAGTTTTGATCGGGAAACCGCCACCAATGTTCAGTGAATCCACTTCCGGGGCAATTTTTTTCAAACGTGCGTATACACGAAGACATTTGTACAATTCGTTCCAATAGTAGGCTGTATCTTTGATTCCTGTATTAATGAAGAAGTGAAGCATTTTCAGTCTTGCATTCGGGTGTTCCGCAATTTTCTGGCTGTAATAAGGGATAATATCTCTATATCCTATTCCCAGTCTTGAAGTATAAAATTCGAATTTCGGCTCTTCCTCTGAAGCGATTCTGATTCCGATATCGAAAGTGGTATCAATACTTTCTGTAAGCTTATCCAGCTCGCGGTAGTTATCCAGGATCGGGGTAATATTTTCAAAACCGCTGTTGATCATTTCTGAAATTTTCACCAGATAATCATCGGTCTTGAACCCGTTACAGATAACTTCAATATTTTTATCTACTTTTCCTTTCTCATAAAGAGATTTTACAATATCCATATCATAAGCGGAAGAAGTTTCTATAGAAATATCATTCTTAAGGGCTTCTTCAAGCACAAAATTGAAATGGCTGGATTTTGTACAGTAGCAGTAGGTATAATTCTTTTTATAATCGGCTTTCTCAAAAGCTTCCCTGAACCAGCTCTTCGCTTTCTGGATGTTTTGAGAAATTCTCGGCAGGTAGCTAATTTTTAGCGGAGTGCCAAATTTTTCAACGACTTCCATTAAAGGAACATCGTGAAACAACAAATTGTTCTCAGAAACATTAAATTCTTCCGTAGGAAAATATAATGTCTGATCAATAAGTTCCGAGTACTTTATTTTCATTTCTTGACAAGTGAATTAAGAAATGCAAAATTGCTAAAAAAGTTTGGTTTTTGAGCGTTAAATTTATTATAAATTTCAAAACGGAAACCGGCAAAAACCTGAGAAGATTATCAATTTGTAAACTTCTTAATGTATTCTTCCCTTTTATTCTCTGAAATACCCAAAACCTGTTGAATATAAGCGTCCACCGAGCCATATTTCTTGTTGATTTCATTAAAAGCTGCATCAAGATATGCTGTTTCCACCCAGCTCAGCTTTTCAAGGACTTTTACATCCATTTTGGGGTAAAGGAAATGTAAATTATTCGCCAGACGGAATCTTTTATGGACGAGTTTTTCCCTGTAATTGTTTGATAAAAGATAGTCATTGTAAATGGTTTCTTTATCAAATTTCAAAATGGTCAAAATTAAAGCTGTGGTAATTCCTGTCCGGTCTTTTCCCGCCGTACAATGATAAAGAATGGGTTGATCAGATTCCATGATTTCAGTGATTATTTTTCTGACCATCTCTGGGTTTTCGGTTACATATTCCCGGTAAAAATCTATCATCCTTTTGTCGGCATCAGAACCGTTTACCTTTCCTTTTAGGACCAGTTTTTTAGCCTGTGACAGCTGATCTCCTTTGTCTTCAAAAGCTGAATATCTTTTATAAACCATTTTATCCGGGAGCTGGTCCGGTTTATCTGCTATTTCTTTTGAGTTTCTCAGATCGATTACCTCTTTTATTCCTAAATTTTCAAATTCTCTGAACGATCTTTTTTTCAGTTGATGAAGATGGGCGCTTCTGTAAAACCGGCCTTCCTTTAAAGTTCTTCCTTCTGAATTCCGGATATTTCCTGGTGTCCGGAAATTATGTACTTTTTTAATCCGGATATGCTTTTCATTTTCTGTTTTTCCGTATTCGGGTGTAGAAAAATGCAGTGTTCTGCATGAGGAAATACAGAATAATAAGATGATCAGAAATGATATTTTAGCTAGATTTTTCATTTTTATCCCACATACTTTCACAGATTTCACGGATAAATGTGGTTTTGATTCGGAGTTTATGTTTTGGCTAAAGCCAATTGGTTTTTATATATTTTTAAATGAGCTAAAGCCCATTCCTATTGATATGGTTTCGTGAAAATTTCGTTTAAATTATAAATAATTCTTCCCGATAAAAATTAATAAATCTCCTTTTTCATATTCAATGGAAACTTCATCTTCAACGGCAAAATTACGGGTCCCGATCCTCGAAGTGATGCTTAAGCTGCCATTCGTTAAGGGCCAGTTAACCCCTTTTGTTGTAATATTTTCAACATACGGAAAAGGATATAAAGAAATCATTTTATTATTTACTCCTTTTACAGAAAAGCTTGACGGGATGAAATAATATTCAGAAAATTCGTCATAAAATTTCAGGCTCATTTTATCTTTAAAAGTATAAGCAACCGTCAGATTTCCCAGGAAATGATCCTGTTCACCACCGCTTCCTCCGAATATATCGGCCATGCTAAAACCTCGTTCCAGAATGAGATCTAATGCTTTATGGAAATCCGTTTTGTCCTGATCGGGTGTATGAATAAACTTTTCGTGATAAATATTTTCATCTGCCCCGGAGTGAGAATCAAAATCACCTGAAATAAAATCCAGCTTTTCCAAGGGAAATCCCATATTTTTCAAGTAATGGAAAGCACCATCCGTACAGGCAATAAGTTCATATTGATCTGCATCCGGAAGTATTTTGGGGGCATCCCCGTTGATAAAAAGCAATACTTTACCTCTCATTCGGATTCCAGTATTCTTCCGGTTCGTTGTTGATTTTTGAAATGTATCTCGCCAAAACGAAAAGATAGTCTGAAAGCCTGTTCAGATATTTAATCAGTTCCGGGCGTACTTCTTCAGATTCATTTAAGAAAACAAGGGAGCGTTCTGCTCTTCTGCAAATTGTTCTCGCTGCATGTAAAAAAGTTGCGGATTTTCCACCACCCGGAAGGATAAAATACTGAAGCGGCTCCAGCTTATCTTCAAAAGCATCCATCCACTGTTCCAGCTCTTCAATCTCCGTATCCGAAATAATCAGAGGTAAGCGTGACTTCCCATTGGCCAGCATTAATTTATCAACCGGTGTTGCTGCTTCTGAACCTACCGTAAACAGATCAAACTGAATCTTTTTTAACTGCTTCAAAGCCTCTTCATCCTCAATATGACTTTTTGCGATCCCGATGAATGAATTCAGCTCGTCTATATTGCCGTAGCTTTCCACTCTTGCACTGGCTTTGGAAACTCTTGTACCGCCATATAAGGCGGTCTGTCCTTTATCTCCTGTTTTTGTATAAATTTTCATAGTACTAAATTACTTTATTTTGTACAATGTAAAAAGTAAAATGTAGGAATGATTCGCAGTTTTATCTCTGCACAGCTATGACCCTATTATTGATTGAGTGAGAGAATCCTTCGAGGGCGCTCAGGATGACATAGCTAATAAAATCTGCTTTATTACATGTTGTGATTTCACAAATTTCCACAGATGTAAATTTGGAGGATTTAAGTTTTGGCTAAAGCTAAAGCCCGCTTCTATTGAATCTATTTAGATATAATCGAAAAAAAATGACCGGATAAATCCGGCCACTCACAAATTATTTATTTACCTCTACATATTGTATGATGGTCTGGTTTTTTGGGTTATAGATTATTGTACTGCTATTGGGAAATCTTTTCAGCTTGTAATATTCTATATTTTTATCGCTTTTGATGTCTTCCAGGAAACTGGTATCAAAAGCATTTTCCGGAAGGAATTTTGAGACAAAACTTATTTTGTCTATGATGCTTTGTCCGTCTATCTTGCGGGCTGTTTTGTCGGATTTGTTTTCGTCGGCAGAAGGCTGTTTTTCCAGAAAAGGAAGAAGGACAGCGATATCGGATTTGTATTTGAAGATATATCCTTCAGAACCATTGGGAAATTTAAATTTCTTTCCGGTATCCTCAGTTACTATTGGTTTTCCTTCATTGGGAAATACCTGGTTAAATTTTACATCCTGGGAATTCGTTAAAGAATTAATGGATTCACTGACTGTTTTCTTAACAGTTTCTTCCACTGCCTGCTGAGCTTTCTGCTGTACAGTTTCAGTTGTTTTCTGAACGGTCTGGTCTATTTTCTCTTCAATTTTATTACATGAGATGAGTAAAAAAACAGGAATAACAGGCAAAATATACTTCTTCATTTCGAGATTTTGATAGCGTTGCAATTTTTTAATTCATGCAATTTACATCTAAACGGAGAAATGACCTTTTATATTTTAATAAAGAAATAAAATATTTTTTTAACATCAGAAATCCTGCTGACAAACTGTTGTCATAACCCTACCCTACCTTTGTATCAACAATAACAAACTAAAACAATACAATTATGACAACTACAGCAACAGCCACTAAACAGTTCATGACCTCTGATCAATTATTAGAGCACTGGCAGGGACACAGAAACCTTACAAGAAGAGTGATAGAAGCTTTTCCAGAGAAAGAATTATTTGAATTTTCCGTAGGCGGAATGAGACCTTTCGCAAAACTGGCAGTAGAGCTGATCAGCATCGGCGGACCTGCTCTGAAAGGGATTGTTAACAAAAACATGGAAGCTTACAATGAGGAAGGATTCAACCCGAAAACCAAAGAAGATATCCTGAAAAAATGGGACGAGGAAACTGAGGTGATCAATCATTATTTCAGCCAGATCACTGAAGAGCGTTTCCAGGAAACTTTCAACTTATTTGGTCAGTATGAATTTCCGGTGTACCAGAACATTCTTTACTTCGTAGATAATGAAATTCACCACAGAGGTCAGGGGTATACCTACCTGAGAGCTTTAGGAATTGAACCCCCTTTTTTTTGGGAGAGATTTTAGGATCATTAATGCCTTTGTTCAGACTGAAAATGATGATTCAATCCAGACAAAAAGAAAAACCTACGGAATCAAAATCATTCAAATTATCCATTCATTAAATATAGACACCCGATTTTGTTGTTTTTGATTTTTGTCTTTGGTTTAAAATCTCTTTGTTCAAACTATATGAATTTCCAAAAATCCGGCTTCACGTACGTGAAGCCGGATTTATATTGTTTATTAAAATAAATTTCACCGCCCCGATCTTGTTCCTGCCACAATATCTTTATTCTACTTTTTTTGAAATATTTTCTATCAGATTTCTAAGCTTCACTTTTAAAGATTCCGGTTCTAAAATGGTTGCAAAATCTGCAAAAGTGATCAGCCAGCGTGGGAAACCTTCTTCTATCCATTCCGTATCAAAAGTCATTTCAATTCCATGCTCTGTCTCCTTTTCTTCAACAAACCCGTAATATCTTTTTGAATTAACGATATGTCCTATTATTTTCTTTTCCACTAAAATCCTCACCCTTGTTTTCTCTCCGTTTGAATATCTTCTGTAATCATTGATCTGTCCGTATTCCTGCGAAAAAGGGTTCTGTGTTTTAAGAATCTGCTGGATCCTGTCAACCCGAAACTGTCTGAAATCCTTTCTCATGATACAGAAAGCCATTATATACCAGTAATTGAATTCAAAGAAAATACCTACCGCTTCGATGGTTCTGTTTGTTACCCGGGAATCAACTGTTTTGTATTCAATAATAAGCTGGGTCTTATCAGCAATACTTTCCAGAATGGTAGGGATCACATTTTTGATATTGCTATCCGTTTGGGTATGATGATTATATACATCAATCTGTTTTTCAATATTCTGGATCAGGCTTTTATCTGAATTCCGAAGTACAGAACGCACTTTTTCCATGGCAATCTGATAATGGGCTCCAAGGCTTTGGTGAGAAAATTTCTGCATCAGCTTTTCGGCAGTGATGAAGCTCAATACCTCTTCCTTAGTAAACATGATAGGCGGAAGCTTATAGCCATCCATCAGTGAATATCCGTTTCCGGCTTCGCCTATAATAGGAATTCCGGCATTTTCCAGGGTTTTTACATCCCGGTAGATGGTTCGGATGCTTACATCAAATTTGGCAGCAAGATCCTGTGCCCTTACTGTCGGTTTCGACTGTAATTGCGTGAGAATAGCTGTTACCCTGTCCAGTTTTTTAAGATAGTGATCGTTCATATTAATATCGCAAATCTATCAATCTTTTTTGGGTACATCACATAAATTGACCGGCTTTTTATTTATATTTAACTCTTTTATTCATTCTATTTATTTGAATATGAATCCTACCAGCTTTATCCAGACCATTGAAAGTATAAATAAGCCAGAACAGCCTGTCATGGATGCTTTGGTCTCAAATTTAGAATTAAAAACTTACCGTAAAGGTGATTTTCTTTTAAAAGGCGACGAAACCTGCCGGCACTTTTATTTCCTTGAAAAAGGCCTGGTAAAACTGTTCTTTGATAATGGTGATAAAGATTTTATTATGACTTTCTTTTCTGAACATTCTTTTTTCACTGAGCTGAGCGGTTTTTTAACGGGTAATCCTTCAAAATATATGATCGTTGCCCTTGAATCCTGTGAAGTTCTCCGTATTCATAGAAATGTCATTGAAGATGTATGTAAAAAATATCATAGTGCAGAAACTCTCTTCAGTAAACTGTACCGGAAAGCACCTGTCAACATGATGGGAAGGATCAGTGAAATGCTCGAAGATGAAGGCAAAAAACGGTATAATAACTTTCTGAAACAGAGACCTGACCTTATTCAGCGCATCAGTCTGGGAGATCTGGCAGATTATATCGGCATCACCCAGGTTTCCTTAAGCAGAATCCGTGCTCAAAAATAGTTTTTTATCATATGTAAAAAAATTCCGGAAAATTGCAGTCTACATTTGTCATATAATTAATCAAAAAACAATTTATTATGTCACAAAGAATTAATGCATTTGCAATGGGAAACAAAGCTGTAAACGCCCTTCATCATATGGGATCACAGATACAGCATTCATCACTGGAACGTTCATTTCTTGAACTTTTGTATTTCCGGGTTTCCCAGATGAACGGATGTGCTTTCTGCCTGGATATGCACTCCAAAGAACTGAGAGCCAAAGGCGAAACCGAACAACGAATATTTCTGGTAAGCGCATGGAGGGAATGTTCTTTTTACACAGACAGGGAGAAGGCCGGATTGCTGTGGGCAGAAACCTTAACTTCTTTAAACAGGAAAGAGGTATCTGATGAAATTTATGCTCAGGTTAATCAACATTTTTCTGAAACTGAAATACTTGATCTCACTATGGCCGTGATTGCAATCAACAGTTATAACAGAATCAATATTGCTTTTGGAGCAGATGTGGGGACTTATCAGGTTGCTGAGGAGGCACAGTAACTTCATTTTTTTATCGCAAAGTTTTATTGTGAGTGCTTTTAATTAGACTTACGATAAAACTTTGCATTAAATTTTATGTGGAAAAACTTTAAAATGATATTGCAATATTCTCTCGCAGATCAAGCAGATTTATAAAAAAGATTTGTGAAATCTGTGAGATCTGCGGGAAATAAAAAAATTCTCTTTATTGAAATCACTTTGAAAAAGATCATTAGTTATCTTTAAAAGTACTCACCAGCTTATCCAGATTTAAACTTCTGGCAGACGCGTCAAAGATCTCACGGTAAGTTCCGTTGAGTTGGACCAGCTCATCATGGGTTCCACTTTCTACAACCCTTCCCTTTTTCATCACATAAATAGTATCAGAATCCAGGATCTGTGACAGAGAATGGGAAATAATAACCACTGTACGTCCTTCTTTGATAGCATCCAGGGAGTTTTTAATCTGTTCGGTAGCAATGGCATCCAGGCTGGCAGTTGGCTCATCCAGGAAAATAATCGGTGGGTTTTTCAGGAACAACCTGGCAATGGCGATTCTCTGCTGCTGTCCGCCTGAAAGCTGGGTAGCATCATGCTGATAACCATCCGGAAGGTCGAGGATCTGATCGTGCAGGTATGCTTTTTTTGAAGCTTCCTGAATCTCCTCAAAGCTGGCATTCATATCACCATAACGGATATTATCCTCGATACTTCCCTGAAAAATATGGTTTTTCTGAAGGACCAATCCTAAATCGTCTCTCAGAAAAGTATTGTTATATTCATTTAAATTGACTCCATCCAGCAGGATTTCTCCAGAATCGGGAAGATAAAATTTACACAAAAGATTAATCACCGTAGATTTTCCGGCACCACTTAATCCTACCAATGCCGTGGTTTTTCCATTTTCTATTTTCATGGAAACATTATGTAAAGCCTGGGTTCCGTTTGGATAACTAAAATCTACATTTTTTAATTCGAAATTACCTTTGATTTCTTTTTCCACAAAGTTTCCGGTCGGTTCTTTCTCGTCATCAGCATTGAGAATTTCAAAATAGCCTTCTGCATAGATCATGGCATCATTCATATCATCGTAAATCCTATGCAGCTGGCGGATGGGAGCAGAAATATTGTTGAAGAGCATAATGTGAAGCATAATTGCCCCAATCGTCATCTGCTGATCGAGTACCAGATAAACCGTTAAAAGAATGATTAAAACCACTCCAAACTGTTCTATAAAAGTTTTCAGCCCATCATAAATAAAGTTGGTTTTCCTTGTGAACATCTGGCTTTCCATCAGCTCCATCTGTAAATCGTACTGTTTTTTTCCTTCAAATTTTTCACGGACGAAACTTTTAATGACCATAATGGAATTAATCAGGTTCAAAAGTCCTGAAGTTTTCCTTTCCCGTTGATTTCTAAGCTGGCGACGTACCCCTCCGAGCTTTTTCGCCTGTAATGAACTGATATAAAAATAGATAGGAACAATGATCGTGGAAACCATCCCTACATATACATTCTGCATGTACATAATGATGAGGGCGATAATGGCATTGGAAAAAAGCGGCAGTATATCGATGAAAAAATTCTGGACCAACTTTGTCAGGCTTTCAATCCCACGGTCTATTCTGATCTGCAGCTTCCCGGATTCATGATTCTCATCGTTGAAATAGGCCACTCTGTACATCAGGATTTTGTCAATAGCAGACTGCGCAAGGACGGAACTCACATTGATTCTTATTTTTTCTCCATAAAACTTCTGTCCGAAATTGATGAAAATATTAAGCAGTTCTTTTCCCAGCAAAATGATGGAAATGACGATCAGAATATGAACACCCTCAGACATAGGATGTGGAAGATGGGTGAGTTTGGTCACCTCATCCACCGTATATTTTAAAACAATTGGATTGACCTGTGCCGCAAGAGCTCCTAAAAAGGTAAGAAACAACGTCCCATAAATCATTAAACGGTAAGGTTTTATAAACGGAACGAGCTGTTTATAGATCCCGAATAAAGTGACTGTTCTGTTAAAAGGTTTTGCCATAGAAATTATTTTAACTAAAAAACGTACCGTTTCTGAGAGAAAAGGTACGTTTAATTCTATTTTTCAGCAAATACTTTTGGAACCGATATACTTTTATCCTTCGTAAAAATAGGTTGTAAGATAATGCAGTTCGGGTTTGCTTGCTGCTTTGGATTCAGCTTCTGCCTGTTCCAGGGTGTATTGCGTGGTCAGTTCTTTTCTTTGAAAGATAAATGAATTGTTTGCATTTTTGTCCACTACATCATTGAAGATATGCTCAATTTCAGAATTGGCAAGAGATGCAAAGCTAATGTCTTCGAAACCGTACATCAGCCTTAAGTCATCATACTGACTGAAGTTTTCATCTACAAATCCCTGAAACTGTGCTTTTGAGTTAAAATTACCTGCCCAGATGTTATAAATATACTTTTTCTTTTTCGGTTTGTCTAAAATACTCTGGTATACAAAGTTTTCACCAAGATAAGCTTCTCTTACCTGAGGATCGTTAGCAAGGTCTTCCGGAAGTCCTTCTTTCAGGATGTTTCCTTCAAACATAATGTACGTTTTATTTGTAATTGCTAAAGTCTGCTGTACATTGTGATCCGTGATCAGGATGCCTATATTTTTGTCTACGAGGCTTCTTACGATTTTCTGAATATCTTCTACCGCAATAGGGTCTACTCCCGCAAAGGGCTCATCCAAAAGGATAAAATTCGGGCTTGTGGCAAGACATCTGGCGATTTCCGTTCTGCGCCTTTCCCCTCCGGAAAGAAGATCTCCTCTGTTTTTACGTACATGCTGCAGGGAAAATTCTTCGATCAGTTCATCACATTTAATCTGCTGTTCACGTTTTGACAATTGGGTAAGCTGTAAAACCCCCATAATATTCTCTTCTACAGAAAGCTTTCTGAAGATGGAAGCCTCCTGTGCAAGATACCCGATTCCCTTCTGGGCCCTGCGGTACATGGCATCCGTTGTGATTTCCTGTTTATCGAGGAAGATCTTTCCTGAAGTAGGCTTAACCAATCCAACAATCATATAAAATGAAGTGGTCTTCCCTGCCCCATTCGGGCCCAGCAAGCCAACAATTTCTCCCTGTTCTACCTGTACAGAAACGCCTTTTACTACTTTTTTAGGACCGTATTCCTTGATTAAGTTTTCTCCTCGTAAAATCATAGGAGCAAAGATAAAGTTTTTTTGAATTCAAATTTTAGATTATAAATGGTAAACGTTTTTTTGAATGGTCATTTTATTTTCTAATAATTCGGAGATTGCCGGTATTGAATTTTAAATTTTGGCTAAAACCCTGAGTGATAGCGTTTTTATAGTAAACTGGCTAAAGCCCGTTCCTAATTGATTGCATCCTTCGACTTCGCTCAGGATGACAGACCTGATACTAACTACTTTTTTTATTATTATTTGTACAAATAAAAGCTTATGAATGTAATTTATGATCATATTCCCTTAAAAATTAAATATTTATACCATTATTTTGTAACTCCAATAAATTTTATCCGACCTATTGAAAAAGTATTTTAATCATCACACTACATTAACAATGGAAAATTACGGCTATACAAAAACAGAAGGCACACAGAATCCGAACCCGCAAAATAATGTCCCTTATCGCTCGGAAAAGAAAATTCCGGCAGCGATACTGGGAATCCTTGTCGGATGGCTGGCATTAAACAAATTCTATCTGGGCTATACGAAAGAAGGGGTGATCCAGCTTGTTCTGAATATCATCACTTTTGGAGCTGCTTCCATCATTCCTTTCATTGAAGGGATTTTATACCTGTTCATGAGTGATAAGCAGTTTGATGACACGTATGTTTACGGGAAAAAAGGATGGCTCTAAGGGAAAATAGTAAAATGGCAAAAAGGGCTAAGAAAGCTGATAAAGCTAAGAAGGCGAAAGGCTAATAAGCAAATTGGCCTTTCTGCTCTTTTGTCATCTATGTTATTATTTTATTTCCCTATTTTTATGCTACCAAATCAAGACTTAAATAATATGCAAAATAATCAAGACCTCACAGATCTTCTTGCCTTAGATCTGGGTATTAATATTGTGGACAGAAGACCTTATGCCAAAGAAGTTTTCAAATGGCAGGATATGGATCTTCTTCCCCACTCATCCACAGATACGCTTCTTTGCGAAATCTTCGAATGGAACGGGAGAAACTGGAGAACGACGGGAAACAACCTCATCGGATACCTGTTTTCCGGAGCTCTTCTTAATACAGTCAAAGAGCAGCTGATTAATACCCCTAAGAATTCCGCATTGATCCCGGATTTTGAATTCACCAAAGAAAGCATGGTGGAATATGGACTTTCTCTTCCTTCCCTCTTTAATATCGGAGTGAATGGAGATATTAAAAATACCAAGAGTTTCTCAATAAGGGTGAATGGGGTAACCAAGTCCAGGATTACCAATATTGATGCTCCGGGAATTGAAATCCTGAAAAATTACTCTTTGTTTACCCAAAGTAAATCCAAGACTTACAGAAAAAATATTAAATTCAATTATCTGAGTACTTCCCTCTTCTATGCAGAAAGTGTGGAGATCTTTCTTGAAAAAGAATCAGGAGTTGGGGTGGATGTAAGTTTTCAGACTGAAAATGTAGAAGTGGATACCAAAATAGACACGGATACCAAGAAACATTTTATTTTAAAATATTCCGGAAATCAAGCTCCTTTTGCTGCAAAATTTACGAAAGGAAAAGATTTCAATATTATGTGATCAATTTCACTGTTCACAAATATTTAGATAAAAATAAAACACCTCAGATCTGAGGTGTTTTATTTTTTATGATGATTTTTTTCTATTTATTCAAAATCATTGCTGCTTCTTTTGCAAAATAAGTAAAGATCATATCAGCCCCGGCTCTTTTGAAGCAGGTAAGACTTTCAATGATTGTTTTATCATTATCCAGCCAACCGTTCTGGGCAGCTGCCTTTACCATGGCATATTCTCCGCTTACATTATAAACCGCTATCGGAAGGTCAATCGCTTCACGAACTTTGGAAACAATATCAAGGTAAGGAAGTCCCGGTTTGATCATAATAATATCGGCTCCTTCATCAATATCTTTAAATACTTCGTTCATGGCTTCACGGGAATTGTGAAAATCCATCTGATAGGTCTTTTTATCTTTCGGAATTTCCATATTGTCCTTTGGTGCACTGTCCAGGGCACTTCTGAATGGTCCGTAAAACGAGCTTGCATATTTTGCAGAATAGCTTAAAATTCCAACATCCGTAAATCCGCTTTCTTCCAAAGCTTCACGAATGGTAAGAACTCTCCCGTCCATCATATCGCTTGGTGCCACAATGTCAGCCCCGGCTTCGGCATGGGATACGGACATTCTTGCCAGTGCATCATTGGTAGCATCATTCACAATTTTTCCGTTTTCAATGATTCCGTCGTGTCCATAGATAGAATAGGGATCCAAAGCTACATCAGGCATTACAATCATTTCCGGAACTGCATCTTTAATCGCTTTAATCGTCTGCTGCATCAGTCCGTCCTTGTTCCAGGCTTCTTTTCCGGTATTGTCTTTCAAGTGCTCTGATACTTTCATGTACAGATTGACCGATTTTACCCCCAGGGAAAAAAGCTCCTTACATTCCTTCACTGTCAGATCGATGCTCCTCCTGAAAATTCCGGGCATCGACGGGATTGCTTCCTGCTGGTTTTCGCCCTCCATTACGAAGATAGGCATTACAAAATCATCAGTCGTAAGGATGTTTTCTCTTACTAGACTTCTGATAGATTCATTAACTCTAAGCCTTCTATTTCTTGAATGTATCATTTTGGAATACTTTTTGAATATGTTTCTACAAATTTACTACAACTTATATAAAAAACTATTGTATAGAATTGTAGAATTGTTTATTTTTGTTTTAATACATTCGAGAAATTATAATTTGATGAAAAAACTTTTACTTTTATTTATATTTATCGGCGCTTTCGTTGGATTTTCCAACAATATGCAAGCACAGTTGAGAGAGCCGGGTTCCCTTTCACAGAAGTCTGATGACGGGGTGTTGGTAGCTTATCCTAATCCTGCAAAGGACTTCCTTCTGATCAAAGCGAAAGATTCTGCTTTAAAAATCAAAAGTGTAACCTTTTACTCAATTTTAGGAACACAGGTGGCTAACTATTCTGTCAACATGAACTCCGGAGAAATCAATATTGAAAAACTGAAACCCGGAAAATATCTGATTCGCTATATCTTAAGCGATAATACCCAAAAGGTTACTCAAATCGTAAAACAATAAAATTAAATCCTGATAATCATCAGGATTTTTTCTTTTCCCACTGTTCTGCCTTAATAATTCCGTAACTTTCAGAACTTTTTTAGACTCATTGTAAAAACAATTTAATGCTTAAAGCTGAACATATCAGAAAGACCTATGGTGCCGGAAAGAAAATAGCATTGGATGATTTCAGCATCCATGTTCCTCAAGCCAGTATTTATGGTCTTCTAGGCCCAAACGGAGCCGGGAAAACGTCCTTTATCCGTATTATTAATCAAATTACACAGGCTGATTCCGGAGAGGTATTCATCAATGGAAATAAGCTTAACCCAAGCCACATCCGGGATATCGGTTATATGCCGGAAGAAAGAGGACTTTATAAAAATATGAGTGTGGGTGACCAGATCCTTTATTTTGGAGAGCTGAAAGGAATGAGTAAAAATGATGCTTTAAATGAAGCCAAGAAATGGTTTGAAAAGCTTCACATCGACCAGTGGTGGAAAAAGAAACTCTCTGAGCTCTCTAAAGGGATGGCACAGAAAATCCAGTTTGTAGTCACCGTCCTGCATCGTCCGCATCTTCTGATTCTTGATGAGCCTTTTTCAGGTTTTGACCCGGTGAATGCCAATTTAATTAAAGATCAGATCATTGACCTTAAAAATAACGGCACTACCATTATCCTTTCAACACACAGAATGGAAAGTGTTGAGGAAATGTGTGATTACGTAGCGCTTATCAACAACTCTAAAAAGATCATTGACGGAAGGGTTTTTGACGTAAGGGAAAAATTTAAAAAGAATATTTTTGGGGTGACTCTTTCCGAGGTGGATGAGGTTAAGTTCGAGAATTTTAAAGCCAGCTATGATATTTTTAATTTCTCTAATGAAAACAACTTGGTTTCTTTTGACCTTAAAAATGAAAGCGGACAAAACGATATCCTTCTGGACCTCGTAAATGTAGGAAAAGTAAGATCATTTGATGAGAAAATCCCGAGTATGAACGAAGTGTTTATTAATGCGGTAAGCAATCATTCTTAATTTTTATGAATAATATTTTTTTAATTACAAAAAGGGAATTTCTTACCCAGGTTAAGAAAAAATCCTTCATTATATTAACATTACTTGCTCCTCTTTTAGTGATTGGATTTGGAGGGGTAATCGGGCTGATGTTTAAAGCAAACGAATCCCACAGCATCATTGAGGTTGTGGATAAAAGCGGACTTTTCAGGAATCAGCTGAAGTCTAATGATAAACTTGAATATGTTTTTGTTTCCGCCGCTGATGAAAAAGCAAAAATCAATAATCTTAAAGATAATGAGTCGCTGGACGGCATTCTGATCCTTCCCGAACTGAAGAATCAGAACTACAATGAACTTGAAAACAGCACAAGACTTATTATAAACGCCAAAATGGGCTTTGATACAAAGCAGAAGATCGTTTCTGATATTACAGATGTAATCAAAAAGGAAAAGATCAGGCAGCTTGGTATTGAAGAAACCCAACTCAACAATCTCGATAAGGGCTTTACCCTAAAGACTATCAATGTTTCTGATAATAATAAAGAAGATTCCGACCTTGCATTCGGTGTAAAAAGCGGTCTGAGTATCCTTTTAATGTATGTGACTTTCATGTTCATCATTATTTATGGAGTAAGGGTAATGAGAAGTGTTCTTGAGGAAAAAAACAACCGTGTGGTGGAGATCATTATCTCATCGGTCAAGCCTTTTGAGCTGATGATGGGTAAAATCTTGGGAGTAACCCTGGTGGCCCTGACGCAGTTTCTGATCTGGATCTCGATGTCTGTTATAGGAGCCTTGATTTTAAATACCGGATTTTCATCTTTCCAGAAAAATATTCCGGGAGGAAATGAGGAACTGGCCAGCAAGCTTGATATTACGCAGATTGCTACTCAGGTTTCACACAGTTTACTGGAACTGAATTTCCCGTTGATCATCTTTGTATTCATTGTATTTTTCCTTTTAGGATATATTTTTTACAGTTCCATTTATGCAGCCATCGGCTCGGCAGTAGATAATGAAACAGAGACCCAGCAGTTCACTTTATTTGCTATTTTACCGCTTACTGTAGGGATGTATGGGAGTTTTTCTTTAATGAACAATCCTGATGGTCCACTGGGCTTCTGGCTGTCTATTATTCCGTTTACTTCACCGGTTGCCATGATTGCAAGAATACCTTTTGGCGTTCCGGCATGGCAGATTGCCCTGTCTATTGCCCTTCTATTGGGAACTACTATTTTCATGATATTCTTAGCAGGAAAGATTTACCGTGTGGGAATTTTGATGTATGGGAATAAGGCCAGTTTGAAGGAGATCTGGAAGTGGATTAAAGGATAGTTTTGTTATTCTCTTGTCTTGAAACAAAAAGAATCAAAAATTCAAGACTGGAATCTTTCACTAAAAATTTAAATATGAGCCAATAAAAAGTACTATACAAAAACAAAAATCCCGGAAATTAAAATTTCCGGGATTTTTTTATAATTGAATAACTTATTATTCTATTTAAAGATATAGCTTAAGCTAAGGCTGATTACCTGCTCAGACTTTCTCTTATCAGTCCCTCCTTTTTCTTTTGCAAGATCAGGATAAGTATCTGAAAGACCAAGGTCATATTTAAGCGCTAATTCCAGCTGTCTCTTATAGCTGTATCCTACTCCTAATCCTAAAGCAAAGTTAAAGCTTGCAGCTTTTCCACTTACAGATGGATATAAAGGATCGGTAACATCCGGATCATAATATGGTCTTCCAATCGGAGCATTTTTAACGTTCTGACTCATCAGAAAGTTAAATCTTGGCCCGATCATTCCAAAGAATTCTGATTCTGCTTCAGAAAAATATCCTTTAAAATAGATAGGGACGCTCAGATAATTGTTACCATATACTGCATCATAACCGTCTTTCCCTTTAGCATCTTTGTCCTTTCCGGTTTCGCCTGCACCGTAATATACGACTTCCGGCTGTAAAAAGAACTGGTTTGCCTTCCCGATAGGAATTAAAGCCAAAGCTCCACCCTGAAACGCGAATCTCGGACCAGAAGGATTATGGGCATTTCTTACTCTGGAATAGTTACCTCCTGCCGTGATACCAAATCTTGTATTTGCAAAGTCAATCTGGGCAAAAGACAGAGTTGAAAGGGCCAATGCTGAGGTTAATAAAAGTTTTTTCATATGTTTTGTTTTTGTATGTGTTATCCTAGAATTTTTGCAACAGTAGCACCAATATCAGCAGGAGAATCTACAACGTTGATTCCGTTGTCTCTCATGATCTGCATTTTTGCCTGAGCTGTATCTTCATCACCTCCTACAATAGCACCTGCATGGCCCATCGTTCTTCCTTTAGGAGCAGTTTGTCCGGCGATAAATCCTACAACCGGCTTAGTAGATCCGCTTGCTTTGTACCATCTTGCAGCTTCAGCTTCCAATCCACCACCAATTTCACCGATCATTACTACCGCTTCAGTTTCAGGGTCGTTGATGAATAATTCCAAAGCTTCTCTTGTCGTTGTTCCGATGATTGGGTCACCACCGATACCGATTGCTGTAGAAACACCGTAACCAGCTTTTACAACCTGATCAGCGGCTTCGTAAGTAAGGGTACCCGATTTTGAAACGATACCTACTTTACCTTTTTTGAAAACGAAACCTGGCATGATACCAATTTTAGCTTCTTCAGAAGTAATGATTCCCGGACAGTTTGGACCGATCAATCTGCAGTCTCTGTCAGCGATGTAAGATTTTACTTTTACCATATCCGCTACAGGAATACCTTCAGTAATACATACGATAACTTTGATACCCGCTTCAGCAGCTTCCATAATCGCGTCAGCAGCGAATGCAGGTGGTACGAAAATGATACTTACGTTGGCTCCAGCTTTTTGAACGGCATCAGCTACTGTATTAAATACAGGCTTTCCTAAGTGCTCAGATCCTCCTTTTCCCGGAGTAACCCCTCCTACTACGTTGGTTCCGTATTCAATCATCTGGCCCGCATGGAAAGTACCTTCGTTCCCTGTAAATCCTTGTACAATTACTTTAGAATCTTTGTTTACTAAAATTGACATTTTATTGATGTTTTAATTTATTTAAATATTTTATTAATGCTCACAAATTTACTTATTTTTCTTTGATTTTGGACAAAACCAAGTGAATAGTTTATTTGAGATTTCTCAGCTTTACTTCTTTTTTCAAATAGCCTTTGAAATCTTCTGCAAACATTCCTATATAGGTTCCTTTTTTAAGATCTCTGTTGACTCCTGTTTTACCAAGAATAACGGATCCTGCTTCAATTTTGTTACCGGATGCGATGCCAACCTGGCCCCAAAGGGTTACTTCATCCCCTATGACACAGCAGCCTGCAATTCCCACCTGTGAGGCAATCAGACATTTCTTTCCGATAACGGTGTCGTGCCCGATCTGAATCTGGTTATCCAAAACAGAGCCTTCCCCGATTACGGTGGAATCTGTAACGCCTCTGTCGATTGTACAGCCATTTCCAATTTCTACATTGTTCTCAATGACTACATTTCCAACGGAAATAAGACGGTCAAAATTCCCATTCAGCTTTCTGTAATAAAACGCATCACCTCCCAAAACCGTGTTTGACTGAATAACAACATTATCACCAATAACCGTTCTGTCTCCAATAACGACGTTTGGAAAAATTAAAGTATTTTTCCCGATGACAACATTATTTCCGATAACGGCCGTACGATGAATTTTTGTTCCCTCTCCGATTTCTACGTCGTGAAGTTCCTCAGTGAAATTGTATATTCTTGTAAAATGGGTATTGATTTTATTGAAATCTCTGAACGGGTCATCGGAAACCAAAAGTGCTTTTCCTTCCGGACATTCTACTTTTTTGTCGATCAGAATAATTGTAGCCGCGGAATTCAGGGCTTTATCATAATATTTCGGGTGATTCACGAAAACAATGTCTCCCGGTTTTACCATATGGATTTCGTTGGTTCCCAATACTTCAAAGTCTTCGGGACCTACAAATTCAGAGCCTATTAATTCGGCAATAGTTTTGAGCTTTTGTGGAGAGTGGAATCTCATAACAACTGGTTTTCTTATAAAAACAAAATTCGGAATGCTAGTGCAAACCGAATTGATGTAAATTGTATTATTATTTTACTCTTTCTAAGTAGCTGCCGTCTTCTGTACTTACTTTAATTTTGTCTCCCGGCTCGATGAATAGAGGAACCATTACTCTGGCTCCGGTTTCAACGATTGCATTTTTAAGAGCGTTAGTCGCTGTATTTCCTTTTACTCCCGGATCAGCTTCAACTACTTCCAGGTAAACAGACTGAGGAAGTTCAGCAGAAAGAGGAGTTTCGTCAACTTCTTTCAAAATGATGGTTACTTCTTCTCCTGCTTTCATGAATTGTGAGTTTTCAATCATTTCTTTATTCAGATATAATTGAGAGAAATCATCATTGTTCATAAAGTGGAAACCATTTTCATCATCGTAAAGATACTGGAACTTTCTGGTGATTACTTTTACTTCGTCTATTTTGTGTCCTGCAGAGAAAGTATTATCGATCACTTTCCCGTTAGTTACAGACTTTAATTTTGTTCTTACGAAAGCTGGACCTTTTCCAGGTTTTACGTGAAGAAACTCTATTACTTTAAAAATATCGTTACTGTACTCAATGCAAAGTCCCTTTCTGATATCGTTACTTGTTGCCATTAATTTATGTTATCTTTTTATTTATTATTCTCTTTATTTACCAAATCAATTATATCCTCTAAGTAATACTGATTTGTTTTAAGTTTTGAAATGACTTCAGGATCATTATCTGTAAGTTTAACAATAAGTTTTTTATCAATTACCAATCCGAAGCTGACATCTCTTTTATCAGAAGTATTATTTGATTTTTCAATATCAATCAAAAGAACCTTGTAAGAGTTTCCTTTTTTATCCTTCCACGCAAACTTAGGGGTCAAGCCTGCATTTAAAACACCTCCCAGCAAACCTCCTCCATAAGGATTATTGTATGAAATTGCTTTTTTATCTTTTACTTCATCCAGATAGACCAAAAAATATTTCTTCCCAATTACCTTGACTCTTGCAAATGTATCAAAAGAATAGATATACGCTGCATAGGTCATGCTAAAATAAAGGTTATCCTGATACTTCATCAGCCATGCTCTATTCTCCTTCTTCGCTTTTTTGTCAGTATCTGTATATCTGAATGGCGACATTTTAATGTAATCTTCATTCTGACTTTTTACTTCTGCATAAACATTGGGCTTAGCAAGGCTGTCTTTTTTATAGTCCGAGAAGCCGTAATAGAACTCCATGCCTGTTATTCTTTGGTTCTGGGACAGGTAAAAATTAGAAATTACCAGTACAAAAAGGAAAGACAATTTTTTCATTAATTACTCTCTTTACCTGTTCCGTATCCTTTTACAATACCTCTCGGTGAGTTCTGGATAAACTGAAGGATCTCATCTCTTTCAGCAGTTGGAAGCATTTCTTTTTCAATATAGGCTACAGCCTGAGAAACGTTCATTTTCATCTGGAAAATAGTTCTGTAGATTTTCTGGATCTCGAAAATTTTCTCATTGGTGAATCCTCTTCTTCTTAACCCCACTGAATTAATTCCTGCATAAGACATTGGTTCTCTTGCAACCTTTACATAAGGAGGGATATCTTTTCTTACCAGGGTACCTCCTGAAATCATGACATGTTTTCCGATTTTACCAAACTGATGAACAGCACTGAGACCTCCCATTACGGTATAATCGCCAATTTCTACGTGTCCCGCAATACCACAGCCGTTTACAATGATCACGTGATCTCCGATAACGCAATCGTGTGCAATGTGGGAAGTTGCCATGATCAGGCAGTTTTTGCCAATTTTAGTAAATCCCAGAGCTTTTGTTCCTCTGTTGACGGTAACACATTCTCTGATCGTAGTTTCATCACCAATAATTACCTGGGTATCTTCACCATCAAATTTTAAATCCTGAGGGATCGCAGAAATTACTGTTCCGGGGAAAATTCTACAGTTTTTACCTATTCTTGCCCCATCCATGATGGTAACATTAGGACCAATCCAAGTTCCTTCTCCGATTTCTACGTCCCCTGCAATTGTAGTAAAGGGTTCTACAATAACATTTTTGCTGATTTTCGCACGTTTATCTACGGCTGCTAATTGATGAATCATTTAATCAACTTTATTTTTTGCAACTTGAGCCATTAATTCCGCTTCTACTGCTACAGTATCTCCTACATATCCGTATCCCTGCATATGAACAATACCTCTTCTGATAGGCTCTATCAATTCAATTTTGAAAATCATAGTATCTCCTGGAACTACTTTTCTTTTGAATTTTACTTTATCAATTTTAATGAAATAGGTAGAGTAATTTTCAGGATCCGGAACACTTGCCAATACCAGGATACCTCCTGTCTGCGCCAAAGCTTCTACCTGAAGAACTCCAGGCATTACAGGCTCTTTAGGGAAATGGCCTACAAAGAAAGGCTCATTCATGGTCACATTTTTCAAACCTACCACATGGGAATCTGACAACTCAAGAACTTTATCAATTAACAAGAACGGAGGTCTGTGAGGCATAAGCTTCATAATGCCGTTAATATCGAAAACAGGTTCTTTAGTAAGGTCGAAATCGGGTACATTTTTCTTTTTCTGAAGCTTCCACTGACGGTTAAGTTTTTTTGCAAACTGAGTATTCACAAAGTGACCCGGTTTATTTGCAATTACTTTCCCTTTTATCTTTACACCAGCTAATGCAAGGTCCCCGATCACATCGAGTAATTTGTGTCTTGCCGCTTCGTTAGGATAATTCAGTGTAAGATTGTCTAAAATACCGTTCGGTCTGATAGAAACGTTATCTTTTCCAAACGCTTTTTTCAGCTTTTCTGTAGTATCAGGAGTAAGATCCTTATCTACATAAACGATGGCGTTAGAAATATCTCCACCTCTGATCAAGCCATGATCTAGAAGCATTTCCAGTTCGTGCAGGAAGCTGAACGTTCTTGCGGAGGAAATTTCGTCTTTAAATTCTGAAATATTTTTAAGAGTGGCATTCTGAGTCCCCAATACTTTGGTTCCAAAATCCACCATGGTTGTTACTTCGTAAGTATCTGAAGGAATGATTGTAATTTCCGATCCGGAAGCCGGATCTGCATAGCTCAGCACTTCTTTTATGACCAGGTATTCTCTGGCGATCCCCTGCTCTGCGATTCCCACACTTTCAATGGCTTCAACAAAAAACTTTGAGGATCCGTCTAAAATTGGGGGTTCAGAGGCATCCATTTCAAGGATCGCATTATCGATATCACATCCTACCAACGCTGCTAACAGGTGTTCACAGGTAGTGATTTTTACACCTAATTTCTCTAATGTTGTTCCTCTTTCTGTTGCTACTACATAATTAACATCAGCTTCTACCTGGGGATGTCCCTCAAGATCTGTTCTTACGAACACAAATCCTGTATTTTCTTTTGCTGGTTTAATGGTAAGTTTTACTTCTTTACCCGTATGAAGGCCAATTCCGGAAAGTGTTACTTCTTTCTGGAGCGTTTTTTGCATATCACTCATTAGTTTTATCTTTTGAGATCTCCTCAAGATTATTTATTCGCTTTACAATTTCAGTAAAATTCCTGAAATGGACATAGTTTCTAAGATAGTCATTATAGCTTATTGCAGGAGATCCGTACAATGTCTCTTTATCATTAACGCTGGAGTTCACACCGCTCTGAGCCTGAATTTTCACCTGATTACCAATTTTGATATGGCCTACCACCCCTACCTGGCCGCCAATCTGGTTCCAGTCTCCGATGGTAGTAGATCCTGCAATCCCGGCCTGTGCTGCAATAACGTTGTTCTGACCGATTTTTACGTTATGGGCAATCTGGATCAGATTATCGATCTTTGTTCCTTTGCCGATAATGGTGGAACCGATGGTAGCTCTGTCGATACTACAATTGGAGCCAATCTCCACATCGTCTTCGATAATGACGTTTCCTAGCTGAGGGATCTTCTTAAACCCTTCTGCAGTAGGCTGGAAACCGAACCCGTCACCACCTACAACCGTATTGGAATGAATCACACAGTTATCTCCGATGATACAGTAATCGTAGATGCGGGCTCCACTGTCAATTTTACAGTTTTTACCGATCTTAACGCCTTTACCGATATATACATGTGGATAAATTTGTGAACCTTCCCCGATTTTGGCTTTTTCTGAAACATAAGTAAATGCCCCGATATACACCTTGTCACCAACCACAGCAGTATCGTGAATAGAAGAACCGTTTTCGATTCCTTCTTTTCTTCCCTGCATTTCCTGGTAGAGATTCATTAAAATCTGGAAAGAAAGGTAAGCATCCTTTACAACAATTAAGGTAGGATTATAATTAACTTTATCTATAAGTTTTTCCGAAACAATAATAACGGAGCATTTTGAGGTATCTAAAAAATGTGAAAATCGATCCTGTGCTATAAAAGAAAGATGTCCTGATTCACCATTTTCAATTGGTGAAACCCCTGTAATAACCGTGCTTTCGTCGCCTATTATCTGTCCGTCAATAAAACTTGCAATTTGCGAAGCTGTAAATTCCATATTCTGCAAAGATAAGAAATTCTGTAATTCGCAAACATTTTTTGATTTTCGGAACGTGAATTTTAAGATTATTTAAGATATTATCTGGGAAATATCTCTTGGAAAGGTAAGAATATACCTGGCTGTCTTGTGTACCATAAGCCCAGATAACAGCTGGTCCTGCGATTCTTCCAGCCTGATTTTTTTACCATTCTTCTGAAGCAGGTAAATAGGCTGCTTTTTGGTATCATAAGGCAGTAATTTTCTTTTAATCTCATGTACAAGCTCTTTTCCATTATTGATTCCGAAAAATTCATTAGTATTTTTTATTTTTTCCTCAATGAATTTTCGCTTAAAAGGATGAGTTGAGATAACCGTTTTCGGAAGGTTTCTTTGGATCACACATTTGCACCAATAGGAAAGAATAAAGTCTTCAGAATCCTGCCATGATTTCATCGCATGAATTATATCATTGTCATCAAGTTGCGTAAATCTGTAAATATCTTCATCGGTCGCTGAATTTTTCCCACGGTTCAGGAAATATTTCAGGTTTTCTCCCGCAGGAAGATCCATCCCTTCAGAAATGAGATATTTGGCTCTTTCCAGGATTTTAACCAGAAGAAATTCTGCCAGCGCAGAAGTTTTATGATAATATACCTGCCAGTACATAAACATCCTGGCGGTCAAAAAATTCTCAATGGAATATACCCCTTTGGCATCGATCACCAATTCGCCTTCGCTGCACACATTCATCATGGAAATAATCCTTTGTGTATTGATATTTCCCTCCGAAACGCCGGTAAAAAAGCTGTCTCTGTTCAGGTAATCAAGCCTGTCCACATCAAGCTGGGAGGAAATAAGCTGGTTGAAAAATTTTCTGTGGTACTTCCCCTGAAACATTTCAATGGCTACAGAAAGCTGGCCGTCAAATTCCTTATTCAGCTTATTCATTAATAATAAAGAAAGCTTTTCATGGTGCCAGTCGTCCATCAGCATATTTTCCAATGCATGAGAGAATGGCCCATGCCCAATATCATGCATCAGAATCGCAAGCATTGCGCCTTTTTCTTCTTCCTCTGTAATTTTCACACCTTTCTGGCGCAGGGTTTCCAATGCTGTAAACATCAGGTGCATCGCTCCCAGTGCATGATGAAACCTTGTATGGGTAGCCCCGGGAAAAATGAGATTCAGAAGACCGGTCTGCCCTATCCTCCGCAATCTCTGAAAGTAAGGATGCTCGATAACGTCAAATAAAATTTCATGTGGGATCCTGATGAAACCATGAACGGGGTCGTTGATGATCTTTAGCTTATTCTGCATTGAAACGTCGATATTAGTAAACAAAGTTAGGGATTTTAAATTTTAAGCGTCATTAAATTGACGTTAAAGAATTCCACCCCCTTCCAAAACAGAACATCCTTCTTTGTTGATGAGACCTATGTTTTATTCTTTCACCACAGATTGCACGGATTTGCACAGATGTTTTCTGCATATTCTGTTTTAAAAATATATCTTTGATCCATTAATAACCATTCATTTTGATGAGAAAAATTTCTTTTTTCATTTTATTTTTTTTCAGTTTACATTTTTCTGCACAGGCTTTATCGGAAACACAAAAACTTGAATCATTGTGTAAGGTCTGGGGATTTTTGAAATATTGCCATCCTCATGTTGCCAAAGGAGGCTTTGATTGGGATCAGCAGCTTTTTCAAAAAATCGGAGAGCTTGAGCACATCCGGGATAAAAACCAGTTGAACGAATTATATTCCGGATGGATCAGCAGTCTTGGAAAAGTGGATGAATGCAAAAAATGCATGAAAGAAGATAAAGCGAAAATATATTTTCTGAGAAACTTTGATCCGGGCTGGATGAGCAATGAACAAATATTCAGTAAAACAGTAACCGAACAGCTCTTATTTATCCAAAACAACAGAAATTTAGGAAGCAGCCATTATTTCGGAAAAGGCGGAAAAAAGGTTTTCTTCAGGAATGAAAATTCATACGGCTCAAAATATATTTCAAAAAAGACAGCACTGTTGGAGCTTTTCAGATATTGGAATCTGGTAGAATATTTCTTTCCTTATAAGTATCTGACTGATGAGAACTGGAATGATGTATTAACAGAAATGATTCCCAAATTCCTCAGCATCGATAATGATGAAAGCTATCACCTGACCCTTGCGGAACTGGTTGCAAAAACTGATGATTCCCATGCCTTTCTATATTCGCCACTGATCAATGCCAACCTATATGGAAGAAAAAGGGTTCCTGTAGAATATATCTATGCGGAAGGAAAGCTGGTTGTAACCAAGATCAAGAAAAATAAATTCAATGAAGAAATACCATTGAAAACCGGTGATGTTATTTATGATGTGAATGACAGGACAATTCCTCAGCTGGTTAATAGTTTTGCTAAATATGTTCCAGCTTCCAATTCCTGGGGAAAAATCACAAAAGTGAAAAATCTTTTTCTGTTCAGCAATCATGATTCTATCAGGCTTAAAATAGAGCGTGACGGACAAAACCTGGCTGTAACAACAAAAACCTATCTTCTCACAGATATTACAGGAGAAAAGCCGGCTATTCCTGACAAATGGAAATTTTTAGATGCAGATAAAAAGATCGGCTACGTTAATATGGGCATTCTTGAAAAAAGCGATGTGGATGATATGTATAATGATTTAAGATTTACATCATCCATCATTTTCGACCTCAGAAATTACCCTAAACAAACAATTTTCCCTTTGAGCAGGCTGATTCTTCCTGAAAAAACAATTTATTATCAATTTAATTTCCCGGAAACAGATTATTTGAGTAAATTTTATAGCTTAAAAAACAGCATCGGCAGAAAGAACCCGGATTACTATAAAGGAAATGTTATCGTCCTGGTAGACGAGAATACCCAGAGCCAGGCGGAAACAACAACCATGATGTTTAAGCAACATCCGAAAGCCAAAGTAATCGGAAGTAATACTTCGGGGGCTAACGGTGATGTGATCAGGTTTAAAATTGCTGATCTGGATACTTGCTTTACAGGGCTCGGAGCCGACTATCCGGACGGAAAAGAAACGCAGAGGATAGGAATTATCCCGGATATTATCATAAAACCCACTGTGAAAGGGGTTCAAAACAAAAAAGATGAAGTTCTGGAAAGAGCTTTGGACTATATAAAGACCGGTTTTTAAAGAAATTGAATATCAGTAATGATGAACAGCATTTTCATTTAACTAATATTTAACTTTTAGTGTCTCTAATTTGTGAGAAATTAAAAGGAATTGGTCAACATTTTGATGCTATAACCATGTAAAAAAATAAATTATGTCGGAAAAGATATTATGGATAGATGATGAAATAGATTTACTCAAACCCCATATCGTATTCTTAGAAAAAAAAGGTTATCAGGTAACCCCTGTTAACAATGTGAATGAAGCTCTGGAACTTATGGATTCGGAGAAGTTTGCATTAACGCTTATTGATGAAAATATGCCCGGTATTTCGGGACTGGAAGCCATTCCCATGATCAAAGAGAAAGATAATTCCTTAAAGATCGTCATGGTGACAAAAAGTGAGGAGGAACATATTATGGAGGAAGCCATCGGATCACAGATCGCGGATTACATTCTAAAACCTGTAAATCCCAACCAGATTTTATTATCATTAAAAAAGAATCTGCAGGAAGATAATCTTGTGGAGCAGAAAACAATACTTCAGTACCAGCAGGAATTCAGGAATCTGTCTATGGAGCTTTCTTATATCAGGACTTACCAGGAATGGGCAGAATATTATAAGAAGATATTAAGCTGGGAGATTAAATTTGATAAGGTGGAGGATAATGAATTTTCGGATCTTTTGCAATCACAAAAGGAAGAAGCGAATATCCAGTTTGCCAAATTTATTGAAAAAAATTACGAAGGCTGGCTTACTGACTCCGATAAGCCTTTAATGAGCCACACGCTTTTTAAAGAAAAAATAAAACCAGAAGTGGAAAAAGAAAAAGTTCTTCTTCTTATGGTGGATAATCTTCGTTTTGACCAATGGAAGGTTATTGAACCACTATTCACCAAATACTACAATAAAATTTCGGAGGATTACTATTACAGTATTCTACCTACCGCTACTCAGTATGCAAGAAACTCTTTCTTTGCAGGACTGATGCCGTCCGAAATCGAGAAACGTTTTCCGGATAAGTGGTTCAATGATAATGAAGAAGGAAACAAAAATGAATTTGAGCGTGATTTCCTGGAAGACCAGATGAAAAGAATCGGCTTGGGATCTAAATCGATGAAATACCTTAAAGTTCTGAATGCTGATTTTGAAAGAAAAATCTATGATGACTTCAACCAGCATAAAAACAACGACCTTTTAGTCATTGTCTATAATTTTATTGATATTCTTTCGCATGCCAAAACAGATAATCATATCGTAGATCAGCTGATCCGTGATGATAAAACATTCAGATCCCTTACCTTAAACTGGTTTGAGAATTCATCATTACTGAAAATCATTAAATCAGCAGCAGAAAACGGTTATAAGCTTGTCATCACCACAGATCACGGAACGGTGTATGTTAAGAAACCAAGCAAAGTCGTAGGTGACCGCGAAACATCTACCAATATACGTTATAAAACCGGAAAGAGCTTAACCTATGATGACAGCGATGTATGGGCTGTTACCAATCCTGAAAAGCTGTTCCTGCCCAAAGGAAACTTAAGCTCAAAATATATTTTTGCAAAAAATAATATTTTCCTGGCTTATCCGAAAAATTACAATCACTTTGTGAATTACTATAAAGAGACCTACCAGCATGGAGGAATTTCACTGGAAGAATGTATTATTCCTATCAGTATTTTAGAACCCAAGTAGTTTTTTTCATAGTTTATTTAAAATTTTGGGTTTAAGGCGGCAAAAATCGAATGATTTTTGCCGCTTCTTTTTGCAGTCTCTTTTAATAGTCTCGAAGAGTTCATATCTTAGCAAAAAAACAATGTTTATTATTTCACTGACCTATAAAACCTCTCTGGAAAATGTAGAACGTTTTATTCCGGAGCACAACGATTTCCTTGAAAAACATTACCGTTCCGGAAACTTCATTGCTTCCGGCAGAAAAGAGCCAAGAACAGGAGGAATCATACTTGCAGATGCCTTCTCTAAAAATGAAGTTGAAGAGATCATTAAAGAAGATCCTTTTTATATTCATGAAATAGCAGATTATGACATTACGGAATTTTTCCCTACAAAATATAACGAACACTTTAAATTTTTCATCAAAAAACCATGAAGTTAATCACGTACAACGTTAACGGAATCAGGGCTGCCTTTACAAAGGATTTCCTGGGCTGGCTGAAGATTGCTGATCCGGATATTATTTGTATTCAGGAAAGTAAAGCTGGCAACGATCAGATAGACATTGAAAGCCTTGAAAAAATCGGTTATTATAGTTATTGGCATTCTGCAGTAAGAAAAGGCTATAGTGGCGTCGGAATTGCTTCAAAAATCAAACCCAACCATATTGAATACGGATGCGGTATTGAAAGCTATGACAATGAAGGCAGAATTATTCGTGCAGATTTTGACGGATACTCTGTTATATCGGTTTATGTTCCGTCTGCCAGCAATATTGATAGGTTAGAATTCAAAATGCAGTTCTGCCATGATTTTCTGGCTTATATAAAAGAACTAAGAAAAACGATTCCTAACCTTATTATTTCGGGAGATTTCAATATTTGCCACCAGGCTATAGATATTCATGATCCGGTCCGTTTAAAGAACGTTTCCGGCTTTCTGCCGATGGAAAGGGAATGGATGACTGACTTTATTGAAGAATGCGAGCTGATTGACAGTTTCCGTTTCTTCAATAATGAACCGGAAAATTATACATGGTGGAGCTACAGACAAAATTCCAGAGCTAAAAATAAGGGCTGGAGACTGGATTATAACTTTGCAACTTACACTTTGAAGGATAAGCTTTCACGAGCTGTTATATTAAAGGAAGCTGTACACTCGGATCATTGTCCTGCCTTATTGGAATTAGATGTCTAGAAGACTTGATTATAAAGTAAAAAGCCAGCTGAATCAGCTGGCTTTTTTAAATTTAAATCATAAATTTAGTCGACAATTTCATATTCAACGGGAATAGTACCTCTATTGGTATCTCCGATTTCATCGAACGCAGCTTTAGAAATATCTAATGCTCTTGATGCATGGAAAGGGCCTCTATCATTAATCTTCACTATCACCTGTTTTCCATTGTTCAGATTGGTAACTCTAATATTAGTTCCAAACGGAAGCGTTCTGTTGGCAGCGGTAAACTTTGAATTACTAAAGATTTCTCCGCTTGCTGTTTTTCTACCGTTAAATTTATCGTGGTAGTACGATGCATAACTTGTTTTCTTCGCATCTAAGGTGTTCCCTGTAAAAGAATAAACACCTAAGGTTGAAATCATCATTATGATTACGAGAATGAATCTTTTCATCATCTTGAATTTTATTGGTTTTGACGGAGCAAAAGTATAAGGAATGTTGTAAAGTCCCTACTCCATATGTTAAAAACTGTTAACAAAAAGTAAATAATATGTTAACAAGGCTCGCAACTCCCTATTATCAGGGGTTTTAGATACCACTGTTAAAAAACGTTAAAAAAAACATCTAAAAGTTAACGTATTTAACTTTTTGCCAATAAAATTCAAAATTCAATTTTCATATATTACTGTAAATCAATGTTTTATATATTTATAAAATTATAATCTTATATTCTAAAACGCGTAAAGGCATAAATAATTTAAGATATTAGTTATATGAAATACTTTTAATAGAAGCTATTTGAGACCCTAAGGTAAGTCACTCATATTTTATTTAACAGTGATTTTTACCATCCAAATAATCGCTTATTATTTCTGATCAATTATTCTTCCTTTTTATATTCCCTATTATCAATATCAAATTAAATACCAACTGAGTAAGATTTATAAACCTAGAGTCAATATGTAAAAAAAACCAATGATTGCTCATTGGTTTTAGTATATTAATAAGTATTAATCTTATTTTAAATATTCTATTACATAGTCGTATGTTCCGGCAGGATATACTACTGACATACTTGGAGAACCTGTAATTGCATTTCCTGCAGTAGTTGCAATTGTATAAGAATACAAACTTCTGTCATATACAGTGTTTGTACCTGCTTTATAAATAGTAATACCATATAAAGCACTCATACCTGTCGGTGCCGGAATATTTACAGCTGTAGAAGTTCCTGTAGCAGCAAATGTTCCTTTGATAGCATAAACCTGCTTGCTTGCTACTAATGTATTGGTAGCTGTTTCAGCAGAAGTTACATCAAATTTAGCGCTACCTCCACCTAATGGTCTCCAAACTCCTGCAGTTACATTACCATTTGATGCACCATTTGGATTATAGAAAAAATAATATCCAGGGGTTACGGCTGTTGCTGTTGAGGATCTGTTACCTGTTGTAAGAGTATTTCCTGTAGCATTATTATATACAATCATACCATCGAAGTAAGTTGGGAAAGTAAATCCATCAGCTAAGGCCAAATCAAATTCAAAGTTAACAAGGTTAACACTTGGAATAACAATTCCCTTACCAACATTAGGCTGTGCTCCAGATTCTGTACTGAATGATGTACTACCATCTAACATTACATTTGAATTAGTAATGATTGGATTTGTTGTATTATTGGTAAGTACCTGAGCATTAAGGGATACTCCAGATACTGCAAATATGCTTAAATAAACTAATTTTTTCATCTTAATAAGGTATTAATTTTATTTTGTTAGAGCAAACCACTGAGTACCAGTCCATAGAATAGGATACCCTCTCTGAGCGTTCATTGTAAGTGAACCCCCAACATTTGTTATAGTGTTTGCTGCTGTAAGGTTATTATTGAAAACGTAAACAGTTCTACCTGCATCAGCTGCTGTTAGGTTAGGGAATGTAACATTCACTAATGTAGTAGCAGAATTAGTTACAATATAATAATCTGTTGGTTGAACAGTATATATTCCAGGTGTTGTAACAACTGTAGTTGTACCTCGAATTACTTCATACTTCTGCGTTGGGGCAGCAGCACCTCCTCCTACAGCAACCCAAACAGAGTTTGGAGCATCATAGTAATAGAATCCTGTTGCAGTTACATTAATTGTTTTACCAGCTGCAGAACCATCCAGAGTATTAACAAATGTAAGGGCGCCATTCTGAGCAGCCGTATATGCTGCATCTTTAGCTGCTAACTGAGTTCTTGACAAACGAGGGACTAGCAAGGCATCAGGTCTAGCATTATCAGTAGTATTAGCTACTACATCTAGGGTTGCGGCTGGTGTAGTTGTGTTAATACCTACACGACCCGTTGTCTGAGCCTTGGAAACTGCCGAAAGGCCAACGAGCATTGTCGCTGTTAATAAAAATTTTTTCATAAGTTTTTAAGATTTAAATTACACTATTTTCCATCAATATTTCCAAAATGGAAAATGCATCCCAACTTGTGCTCATCTTCAAGATTAAAATTTAATTTATTAGAAAGGCAACTTATTGAAGCATTTGATTTTAAAACATTGCTTATTGCGCAAATTTAAGATATAATTTTGAAATTTATTCATTTTATATAAAAAAAATAAAAGACATTTATCGATAAAAAATACAACGTGTTGAAAATCAACGTTATTCAAAATTTACAATCTATATAAATGCTGTTAAATTTTAGTAATATTAGGAAAAATGACCTTATTAGGTATTGGATGTAAGAGACAGATTATCAGATAAGTTCTCCATACAAATCAAATTCCTCTGCCGAAGTTATTTTAACATCAGCAAATTCTCCTATAGAAATGTATGTTTCTTCTGCTGAAACCAGAACCGTATTATCCACATCAGGTGAATCATATTCTGTTCTTCCAACAAAGTAATTTCCTTCTTTTCTGTCGAAAATACATCTGAATACTTTTCCGATTTTTTCCTGGTTCTTTTCCCAGGAAATCTGTGATTGGAGTTCCATGATCTCTTCTACTCTTGCTTCTTTTACCTCCTGCGGTATATCATCTTCCAACACGTAAGCTCCTGTATTTTCTTCATGGGAATAAGTAAAACATCCCAATCTGTCAAATTTTTGTTCTCTTACCCAATCCTTCAATTCCTGGAACCTTTCTTCAGTTTCTCCAGGATATCCAACGATTAAAGTTGTTCTAACAGCCATATCCGGAACTTTTTCTCTAAACTTAGCTAGTAATGCATTGGTTTTTTCATGAGTGGTTCCGCGTTTCATGGATTTCAATAGATCAGAATTGATATGCTGAAGAGGAATATCGATGTAATTACACACTTTCGGCTCTTCACGGATGATATCGAGAACATCTTCAGGGAAACCACTTGGGAAAGCATAATGAAGACGGATCCACTCTAAACCTTCAACTTTTACAAGTTCTTTTAAAAGTTCTCCAAGAGCACGTTTTTTATAAAGATCAAGGCCATAGTAAGTAAGGTCCTGAGCAATAAGGATAATTTCTTTAGTGCCTTTCTTTGCCAGTTTTTGAGCTTCCACAACCAGTTTTTCAATAGGAGTAGAAACATGTCCACCTCTCATTAAAGGAATTGCACAGAAAGAACAAGGACGATCACAACCTTCTGAAATTTTAAGGTATGCATAATGCTTTGGAGTAGTAGTCAATCTCTCTCCAACAAGTTCATGCTTATAGTCTGCCCCCAAATGTTTAAGAAGAACCGGAAGATCTCTTGTTCCGAAATATTGGTCTACATCCGGGATTTCTTTAATAAGATCCGGTTTGTATCTTTCAGAAAGACATCCTGTAACAAAAACTTTTTCGACTTCGCCTCTTTTTTTTGCATCTACATAATCAAGGATGGTATTAATAGATTCTTCCTTAGCATTGTCAATAAATCCACAAGTATTGATTACCACAATATCTCCGCGGTCTTCATGAACCACTTCTTTTCCATTGGCTTTAAGCTGGCTCATTAATACTTCAGAATCGTATACATTCTTGGAACATCCAAGAGTAACAACATTGATTTTCTTCTTCCCTACAGATTTTGTGCGCATCGTTTTGATTTTGAGTGTGCAAAGATACGAAATAATAAAAGAGTAAGCTCAAAAAATGAAAACCACTTTAGGAAAGTGGTTTTCAATATATTATTTAAAAATTTTGTGCAGAGAATGTTGGTAATGATTTATCTTTTTCAGAAAGTATAATTGCTTCAAGTGGTAATTTCCAGTCAATATTTAATTCCGGATCATTCCATATAACACTTCCTTCAGACTCTTTATTATAAAAATTATCACATTTATACGAAAAGATCGCTGTTTCACTTAAAACGGAAAAACCATGTCCGAATCCACGGGGAACATAAAGTTGAAGTTTATTTTCAGGCGTCAATTCAACTCCAAACCATTTTCCGAATGTTGGTGAATCTTTTCTCAAATCAACCGCTACATCAAAAACTTTCCCTTCCAGGCAAGATACCAGTTTGGCCTGGGCATGCTCCCCTTTCTGAAGATGCAGCCCTCGGAGTACACCATATGAAGATTTTGAAATATTATCCTGAACAAAATGTCCGTTCATCCCAGTCAGTTCTTCAAATTTTTTCTCATTATATTTTTCAAAGAAGTATCCTCTATCATCTTCAAAGATTGTGGGCTCGATAATATAACAATCTTTTAAGGGTGTTTCTTTAATTTTCATTTTTTGTTGTTTTTATAAATTATATTCTTTTTTTAATCTCCATTTTAATCCTAAATATATTCCACCTGCAGGAATAAATATAATCAAAATAATTACCCAAACAGGAAGCTGTGAATGAATTAAAAAAATATTTATAAGCACCTGAAAAACAGCATACACAGAGCTTATTACTAAGTGGGATACTTTTTTTTCGTTAGCAAAAAGCTGATAGAGATGTCTTCTGTGGGCTTCAAATATATTTTCTTTTAATAATATACGCTCAATAATAGTAAGTACAACCTCCATCCCGTAAATTGAAAGTAACAAAATGTATTTGTATTCCCCGGTTCTCATGATAAGAAGAGTAATAAGACCGATTACCCAAAAACCGATTCCCATACTTCCAACATCTCCGGCAAAACATTTTGCTTTTTTTCTAAAATTAAAAAAGAGAAAAACTAAGCATGCCAAAATTGGGTAAACGATGAAGCTTTCATCTGTAAATTGAATCATGTCTTTATTAATGTATGCTAGTGAACCTAGAGTTACAAGACTGTAAACCCCTGTCATCCCGTTGATACCGTCCATAAAATTATAGGCATTCAGAGTCCCAATTATAACCACAAAGAGTATTGGCCATACCCAAAAAGGCATTAATGTAAAAGCCCCAGTAAAGTATAGAAGCAGAACTACTGAAACGAAATGAACCGAAAGCCTAATCTTATTGGATAAAGTCCTTACATCATCAATAAAACTGATGGTACATATCGCCAGAAGTCCTAATCCAAAAGACCAATAATTTTGAATTACTTCATTAAAATTAAACAGGCAAAAAACAATAAATGCAATAGGAAAAATAACCCCTCCTCCTCTTAATGTGATTTGTGTATGTGCACTTCTGTGATTGGGTTTATCTATAATATTATATTGATTTGCAATTCTGAAATATATCAGTATTGAAATAAATAGGATGACAGTGACAAGAATATATTCCATTACTTTAACTAAAGCTTTTTATTGTTTTTTCAAGACCTTGCTTCGCTGAAACAGGAAGATCTGTAATTTTCAATGTGTTTTTTATTTTTTCATTTGAAACCAAGAGACTGCCTGTCATCTTTTTCAATCTTTTTGTATTAATTGGAAGAGGTAAAACATCTCCTGTCTTGGCAAGACCCTGTATGAATATTTTAGGTACGGATAAATTGATGGTCTTTTTATTTGTAACTTTTTTTATTATAGTAATGATATCCTTTGTTGAAACCGGCTCATCATCACAAATATGGTAAATTCCCGTTTTTATTTTGTTTTCATTTTTAATAATTTCCGATATAAAGAAATTGAAGTTATCAATAGATAAAAAAGACCTACTGTTGTCAAAAGACGCTAAGGGATATGGAAGCCCTTTTGAAATTATTTTATATAGCAGTCCCAGATTACCTTTATCTCCGGGTCCATGAATCATTGGTGGTCTCAGAATAATCACTTTTTTATTTTCAGGAAGCATCTGTGCTAAAAGCCACTCCTCTGCCTGTCTTTTAGTTTTGCCATATAAAGAAACCGGATTACAGATGGAATCTTCTTTCAGCGGTTCTTCAGATTCAAATTCTTCAACAGCAGCAATTGAGCTTACATGAATAAGAAGCCTGGCATCCGATTTAATAAAAGTATCAAATATCTCTTTTACCAATTCTACATTGGCAAAGGAATAATCTTTTTCAGTCGCAGTCCCTTTATGATCATGTGCTTTGCCTACAAGATTAATCATAATATCCGCCCAACCGGCAGCTTCTTTCCAGGAAGTATTTCTTAATGATATTACCTGAACTTCAGCATTTATCAATCTCGATTGTATAAGATTCTTTCCTACAAAACCGGAACCTCCATAAACGGCTATATTCATAATTATTGTTTTAAAACCTGTTCCCAATGTTTAATAGATGAAAGACCGAATACTTCATTTATCCATCCCTTTAAAGACATACTTTCTCTAATCTCAGAGTTCATTTCTTTAAAATCGGACCGGAAAAAACTTTCATCAAATTTGATTGCTTCTCTTTCTATGATAGAAATATTCTGTGAATCATAAAAAGGGTACTTTTTTATTTTAGGATTGGTAGTGATTAATTTTCTACCGGCTCCCAACGTTTCAAATGTTCTCATTGTAAGACCGTCCTGTCCGGGATGGTTGATATCCAGAATAACTTTGGTATTCTTATAAATATCAACTATTTCGTGATGGGAAAGACTATTAAATGAAATTTTATTGTAGTCAAAGTCTCTAAAATTCTTATCCGTTGCTTTTCTATATTTAAAAAGAAGCTTGCTAGGAGAATAATAAAATGTAAACATCTTTAACTGATGCCCGCCACACCATGATTTAGCTTTTTCACTAATTGAATAACGGTCCGAGTGTGCAGTTCCGATAAAAGCCAGATCATTTTGAAAGTTTTTATTGCTTCCGTTAAGATCTCCATAATCCTGAGCAAAAAACAATGGTCTGAAGCTTATTTGATACTGAACGGCATCCTGACTGTCAAAAGTGAATTTATCATCAAAATAATTTAAAATCTCTAATCCATTCGAATTATTTTTGAATGAGTCATAGGTATAGAAAATGAATTTGATACCTGGATTATTTTCTTTTAAAAAATCAAGGAAAAATTTTGGTGTGGCTTCTCCTTTTATTAAGAGGAAATAATCATATTTCGTATCTTTTATCTTTTCAATGATCTCGTTAAAATACTGATTGATTTTAACAGAATACATTTCTTTTTTTATACGGATAATCGCCTTACTAAAAAAAGAATTAGAAGGTCGCTCATCAAACAGATCAACTGTAGCTCCCATATCTTCCAATTCTTTCTTAATTAAATTTTCATAATTAAAAAATTTAACCGAAATTAAAAGTACGTTTTTACCTTTTAAATTCATTATCTATAATTATTGGTTTGTGAAATTTCTACATTCTTAGAATCAATAATAATACTCTTATTTGGATAATAAATATAATTATCTTTAAAAAGCATACCTTCTGATTTATCAACTTGCAATGCTACCACGTTTGGCGTATTCCTGTAATCTAAAAATTTATTATTTGTAATAATTGATCTAGAATTAGGAATCGCCTTTATTACGGCATTTACATTATTAAGACCTGCACAATCTATAAAATCATTGTTTAATATGCTCCAGTCATAAGCCCCGTTTTTAATTATTACAGCTTCCTGATTTATTCCTTTAACAATATTTCCAATTATCTTGATATTATTGCTGTTCTCACCTACAACGAAATTTTTTGTATAGGAATTCTTATTATAATAGGTATAGCGCCCAAGAAAATTTGAATTACTAATAATAATTTCATCGCAATTATTTAAATAAAAGAAACTATTAATACTTTTTGTATCTGTTGCATGTACAAAAAAAGAATTTGTAATCTGGATCTGCTGAACTCTTTTGATTGCGTTACCTTCAATTCTTATCTGGTAAGCTTCCCGACCATTATTATTAAGTAGTTCCCCAATATATGCATTTGTGATAGATGTATTTTGATGTCCTGTTTTTTCATCCAATGGTTTTAATAGAAGTAAACATTCATGTGCACTATTTAGCCAAATATTGGAGAGTCTGTTTCCACCTGCAACAATCTTAAGACAGATATCTCCTCCGGTAATTTCAGTATTAGTAATAGTGCTATCTGAAAATAACTCCACCCCAACTTTATTTTTAAAAAAAAACGAATTACTAATCCTGAGCAAACCTTGCCGCGATTTTAGACCAATGCTTTGAAAATTATAGAATCCGACATTATCAATAATCAATCCTCCACCAAATGTTCCATCAATACCCATTCCACCTATATTATTGCCATCTAACCGTAAATTCGAAATCTTCACCCAATCACAGCCGTCCACAAATTTCAATATAGGCTCATTTCCTATTGACTTTAGTACCGTTCCTACATCATTGTGCCAATGATTAAAACCAACACCTTCCATGCTTAAACCTTTAAAGTTATAAGGAACAACTAAAGTTCTCACTAGATAAACTCCCTGTTCAAAACGTATTGGCTTACCGCTATTCAATGCATTCTGAATAGCTTTAGTATCATCAGTAATACCATCTCCCTTCGCATTAAATTCTTTCACCGACAAAATTTGTCCGGATAATCCTATTGAATTTAAAAATAAAATAAGAATTAAGGTAACTGTCTTCAAAATAATCTATTTATATAAACCTTTAGCTTTCATCTCATCAATCGACTTTTGATATTGGTCTTCTTGCACTTCCTGGGTATTGACCCATTCTGTGAATTTCTTTAGGCCTTGCTCAAAACTCACTTTCGGCTCAAACCCTAATAAAGAATTAATTTTCGTTAAATCAGCATAATTGTGACGAATATCTCCTAAACGATAATTTCCTGAAACCGTTACCGGAACATCAACACCGTAGTTTTTGATTAAACCATTGGCCACTTCCAAAACATCAGTTGCAACACCAGTTCCTACATTGAAAACATGGTTGTCGGCTTCCTCTTTTTCTAAACCTAAAATAGTAGCATCTACCACATCATCAATGAAAACAAAATCTCTGGTTTCTTTTCCGTCTTCGAAAATATTGATTCCGTTTCCGTTCTTAATTTGGGTCGAAAAAATGGAAAGAATTCCTGTATATGGATTTTTCAAAGATTGACCGGGTCCGTAAACATTTTGGTAACGGAACGCAACACCAGCAATACCAATTGTAGGACAAACTGTAAGAACCATCTGTTCCTGGTTTTGTTTTGTAATACCATAAACAGATGATGGATGAATTTTTGAAGTTTCGTCCGTTCCTACTAAAGTAAGAGCAGAAGAACCCGGGTACTTCACTTCGAAATCACCTTTATCCATATAATCTGCAGTACGTTGTGTCGGATAGACTGCACCTAACTCTTGACTGATATACTTGCCTTCTCCATAAATAGAACGGGAAGAAGCCACCACTACTTTTTTAATATTATGCTTTGTATTAACCAATAAATCTAAAAGAATAGCAGTACCACCAATATTAACATCAATATATTTTTTTACTTCGTACATAGATTGTCCGGTACCGGTTTCGGCAGCATAATGGATGATAGCATCCTGACCTTCTAAAGCTTTTTTCCAATCTTCCTCGTTGGTTACTGAGCCTAAAATAAAATTAACCTTATCTTTAATGCTAAGATACAATGGGGAAGTTTCGGCAGGATCTTCACCATGTATTTGTGGCGAAAGGTTATCCAAAACCGTAATATTATAGCCTTTATCAATCAGTTTTAATGCTAAATTAGAGCCTATAAAACCGGCTCCACCTGTAATTAATATATTTTTCATAATTTGTATTTATTAATCATTATATTTTTCCCAACGCTGGGTTTCGAAATTATATTTTTTTATTGGTTTCGCTGGAGTTCCCACTGCAATAACATTTGCAGGCAAACTTTTTGAAACCACCGAGTTGGCACCTACAATTGTACCCTTCCCTATAATTACACCGGGTAAGACAGAAACAAATTCACCTAACCAAACATTATCTTCAATGATAACTGGTTTTGAAAATAATTTTCTATCATGCGGAATTGAATCTGGAGAAGAATCATTTTCATTTCCTGCATAGCTTCCATGTGAACAGTCGGACACATAAATTTTACTCGCAAATAAGACATTATTCCCTATTTCTACTTTTTCCATTGCCGTTATATGAACATAGTCGTTCATCTGAAAATTCTCACCAAAAAATAAAGTGGTTTGTTTATTTTCCGGATATGCCTCTATCCTGCATCCTACCCCTGTTGTAAAACCTTTTGAAACTTTAATGAACTTTTTACCACGAATATCTATTGGGAACCGAATGATACGAGCATCTGAAAAGGTAAATTTAGTTCTAATCAGATTTAAAGTCATTTTGCATAATCCCCAAAAGCCATATTGTGTCAGCTTACCTCCCATCATACAATTCTTTATAAAATTCCAGATATTTCAAATAAGTTTTGTCCCAGTCAAATTTAGGGAATTGCAAAATTCCTTTTTGAATTAATTCTCTTCTAAATGATTCATTCTCTAATTTCAAAATTCCTTCAGCCATCAAATTCTCATTGATATCATCATACAATATGGCTGCATCTCCAACGACTTCCGGTATTGAAGAATTTTTGTTCGCAATAACCGGGCAATGTGTTTTCATAGCCTCCACTAACGGAATGCCAAATCCTTCGTATGATGACGGGTATAGAAGCACAAACGCTTTATTATATAAAAAGTTCAGATCCTCATTATTTAATCTTGAAAGCTGAATATATTGTGTCCCCAATAAAGATTCAACGTACAATTTTTCATCATCATTAAATGGCTCTCCTATAACTACTAGTTTATATTTATCTTTAACTTTTGCAGCTGTTTTAACTGCGATAGGGAAATTTTTATACTCTGTCCTGTGGCCTATGTAGAGTAAATACTTATAATTTTCAAGAGTCGCGAATTTTGGGTTTTTCTGCGAAATTTCAAAATTCTCATTTATTTTGAAAAAGTCATTACTCACACCATTATAAATAACTCTAATTTTTTTGGGATCTAAATTCGGAACAAAATGCAAAAGATCCTTTTTGGTATTTTCCGAAATACAAATAATACCATCTGAATTCAAAACGGCATGTTTTTTTTGGTGCAAATTCACCCAACGAGCTAAACCAGTTCTAAATTTTTCAGTTGTAAAATCGTGTATCGTTGTTACATTGATAGCATACTTTGATCCTGAAATCCTAAAATAACTGGAATGGAATATACTCTTTTCCTGTATTGACTTCGTGAAATTTAAATATCTCCTAATCTTTAAATTTAGAAAAGTTTCTTTTTCAACATTATGAAGTGAAAACTCTCTTCTAAAAATATTATAATTGGGCTCTTTTTGTTCATAAAATATAACATCCAATTTTTTGTCCGCATTGAATCTTTTTATAAGTTCCGTCCAGTAAACCGAGCCTCCTCCAGAATTTTGAAGTGAATATATGATATTATCGAATACGACTTTCATTTCATTTGAATTAATTTTATTATACCTGGTATTATAAGCAAAAATAATGAAACGAAAAAAAATTGATAGAAAAACGTGCCTGATTCTCCTCTACTCAGATCAAGAATCATGGTAAAAAAGATAAAATTTAAAACTTGATTTTTTTTATTCGCAACCTTATTAATTAAAAAGCCTAAAAATAAATAAAAGAAAAATGGACCTACATATCCAAAGTTTACAAATGCTTCCGTTACAGGAGTGTATGCAAATCCCATTGTATATCTATTTCCAAAATTTCTTTTGATAAATTGATCAGCAAGAGAATATGGTTTCTCGGGATATATATTTCTTGGAATGAAAAAAATTATGGGATACAAATAGGATTCACCATATTTTAAATCTAATTGATTATTTTGATAATTTTCAACATCAAAACTTAATGTATAAAATGGATAAACAAATTCATTACTTTGTAAAGTATTAATGATATTCTGTTCATTTGAAACATTCGTTAATCCCGAGGATAAATTACTTCGAATTGTACCTAGGTACTGAAAAACTGATATTGCTATTAAGAGACCAACTAACAAAGAAAATGTAAATTTTATTTTACGAATATTGACAACCACCCAAAAAATACCTAAAATCATTGGCATAAAATCTCTTCTATTTCCTGCACTAAGTTGTAACAAAATATAATATATCAAAATTGCTATAACAAAATATAGAATTTTTTTTGGAATTTTCTTAAAATAGTAAATAAAATGTAAAAATATACCCGAGATGAGCAATCCAATCACAATGCTACCCATTCCTCTTTCTTCGAATAAAGTTGAACGATCCTTCTCCAATACCGATGGATTAAAAAGAGCTCCTATAGAATAGAAAAAATACGTGACATAACCAATTAGAATAAGTAGTATAATTATAAGAAAAAGATTATAGCCATTATTATTTTTATATTCCTTAATATTAGACTCGTACAATTTATCATATTGTTCTTTCTTATTAAAAGACCAACCTATTATATAGGCTGGAATTGCTGAAGCATAAATTATACTGGATATATAAACGTTATCTGATATTTCACCATTTAGTACTTTCTCTATCATAGCCTGAAAAATTCCATACAAAAAAAGAAATATAAGAAATATTAATGCATTTCCATTTGCTAATAAATAGTTAACTCTATTTTTAATGACAAAAAAACCCAAAAACAAACTATAAAAAAATGCTAGAATTAATAATGTATCATTTTTATATATAACTAAAAACAAATAGCATATTATTAATACAAAGTACTGAAATATCCCAAAGGATGAAAGTAGCTTTTTGAGTAGTCTCATTTATTTAGTTTTAGTTTAGCAAATTCTTTACCCAGTTGCAATGCGTTTTTTTCTACATTATAGTAACTTGCTTTTTTTCTATCCAGTGGATAGTAAATAAAAGAAGCAATACGGCTAAGCCAAATTCTTTTTTTTAATTTAAATCTAAAATCATGTTTTATACAAAGATATGCAGTCCCACATCGATATTTAAATACACGATTTAAAGAACTTTCATCACCTTTAGATAAAAGTACCTGAGGATGAAAAAATTGAATTCTCGGCGAATACATTATATTCAAAGAAGTATCTTCTGTGAGAATTCTGTACAACCAATCATACCCTTCTTCTGCTCCAAAGAAACATCCAGCTCCCATGTTTTCATCAAAATTCCATTTTTTCAATATATCTGTCTTACTTATTACAGTAGCTTCAACAAACCCCCCTAACATATTTCGTTGATTAAGAAAAGTTGATTCTTTTTTGAAATTTAAAACACTGTCTATTCCTTTCTCATCAATACATTTTCCAAATACCATATCAAGATTATTCTTTTCAATCTCTACAAAAGCATTTTGGTAGGTATCGTGTAAAATTTTGCTATCATCATCTGGAAAGCTTATAAATTGTCCCGAGGCTAGCTTAACTCCTTGGTTTTTTGCCTTAGATAAGCCTTTAAAAGAAACTATTTCATGAATAATTGGTAGCTTTTCATTATATTTATTTATTATATTATCTAAAAAATACTTATCATTTTGATCAATAATGATTATCTCATATCGAAAATCCAGCTTAGCTTTTTCTATTGATCCCAATAGATTATCTAATTCTTCTGTACGACCTACTGTGGGTATTACTATTGATAATTTCATATTTTCTTGATCATCCATTTTATATTTTTAACATTTATTAATATATTAATATTGTTTATAAAACTTATAGAAATACAACTTAAAGCTTTGATAATTTTTTTATTTTTAAATGCTTGTTTAAGCAAACTGTAATAGCTGAAAATATAATACTGAGCCGTATATCTATTTACTTCTTCCCTCTCTTCTTTCGAGAGGCTATATTTGTTTAGATACAATACCCTAATTCGATTAATTTGTTTCAAGGAAGATATTATATGACTTCGAGATAATACTTCCAAAGATATATCAAATTTCGAAAGTCTCCAAAAATCATAATTATCACACTTCCCAAACTCTTTACAAATAAACTCTGTAGCAATTCTAATATGACTTTCTATTTGTGAATGATTGTTTGACATTGACATGCCCATTTGATTTATTCTATATAGATATAATGATTCGTCAAGAATTCTAACATTTAACTCTTCATTACAAATTAAATCTGAAAATAGCTTATAGTCTTCAGCAGCTTTATAATTTTCATTATAATTATTATCTGTAAGCAGTTTTTTTCTAACTAGCGAGGGTGCATGAGGAATTGGAGAATTGAAAAACGTTACAAATTTTATTCCTAGCTTAGTTTTCAACAAATCTAATCCATTCGTTTTAAGTGGATTACCATTCTCATCAATAAAGGTATAATTAGACGAAACAATGTCGGCATTATATTTATCCTTCTCTTCTACTAGCTTTTGAATACGTTGAATATCAGAGATATCATCCGAATCCATAAATAAAACATATTCATATTGTGAATAATTAATAAGCAAATTTCTTGTAGCGGTTACACCTAAGTTTTCTTTATTTGCAAATACCTTTATTCTCTCATCTTTTTCTGAATAGAATTTTAAAATTTCTAATGTTTTATCACTTGAATAATCATCAATACATATAACCTCAAAATATGGATAAGTTTGATTGAGAATTGAATCTAATGCCGTATGGAGAAAACGTTCTACATTATAACATGGAATAACAACAGATATATAAGTATTATTATTTTTTCTCATTTTGATTTAGTTTTATTTTCAAAAATGGCTTGATGTAGTAAATAATAATTGAATCCTTTATAATAAATATTTGAAACAATAAATAAAATACACCTGATATAAACATACCTAATAATAACCGTTGTAATGTATTAATATCTGGGAGAAAATAATATATGGGGATAAAAAAACTACTAGCCACTAAAGTTTTAAATAGAAAAGATAAATGTAAATTAAATTTTTGTCTCCTATAAGCAAAATAAAACAATGATAGTGAAACAATTATTTCTGTAGTTAAAAATGCATATGTTGCCCCTAAATAACCTTTCGAAGGGATTAAAGAGAAATTGAGAATTAGACTTATAATAGTACCTATAATAGTTGCTTTCAGAAAATCATTTTCTTTTCTTAGAGGCGTTAAAATGTTTAATGCAAATAAATTACTAAATGGAATTACAAAGATAAGGACAGAAAAAAACTTTAAAGAAAAAACAGCAGGCTCAAATGATTTCCCTCCTAAAACATATATAAATTCTTTGGCATATAAATTAACCAAAATTGCAGCAGGTAAACCCATAAAAATATTAAAAATAACAATTTTACTAATTAGGTCTTGGAAAGCTTTTCTATCCTCAGTTACCATAATTGCTGTTTTTGATAATACAACAGTTGTAAGTGATGATACCAAAATTACAACTATGTTAAAAACCCTAAAAGCTAAGGAAAAATATCCCACACCTTGTTCAGTACTTAAAAAACCCAATAAAATAGTAGTCATAGTAACATAAATACTAATCATAAATTTAGTAGTAAAGAAAGTAAGTAATGGGGATAAATGCTTCTTAAGATTTTTTATTGAAGGCAGTCTATACTCAATTGTTTTATTGATAAAAATAATATTTAAAATTGATGTTAGGACAAATGTCAAAACTGTAATAAAGTAATAAATAAGACCATCAGAAGCATTTTTCACAAAAAGAAAAACAGCTACTATACTGATAATCTTTACTATAAGTGTCCTAACCGCTATAAATTTAAAATTTTCTGTACCTTGAAAAAACCATTCTAATGAGAAAACGCCAACCAATACCTGAATACTCCCTATTAAATAATAAGTCTGATTAGCCTTGACAGTTGGATTTAAAAAAACAAAAAAAAAGTATACAATTAAAACGAAAACAGTCAAAATACTATTGATACTTATAAGTTCTGAGAAAGTCTCATTTAGATTTTGTTTTGAAACAAACTTAGCTTTTGAGATTTCCCGGACTCCATAAACAGAAATTCCTAACGCGGCAATTGTGATAAAGTATTGAGCAAAATTATCAACAAGATTAAATATACCGACTGTTTTAGGCCCCAGAATTCTATTTGTATAAGGCATTACAATTAATGGAAACAGTAATTGGCTTGTAAGAAGCAAAAAATTGAAAATATAGTTTTTAAAAACAGCCATTGAGAAATTTTAATTTTATAAAAGCTCTATTTTATCAACAAATAATTGCTCATACACGTCTTTTACTTTTTGCGATTTATCTTTTTTCAAAACCAATATTGCATCACTTGTAATTATAAGAATACTTTTTTTAATTCCTAAAAATTCTGTGTGAATATCTGTGCCAATTACCATATTACCATGTTTATCTATTGGCTTTCCGTTAGCCTTCAGATAATCATAAAGAGATTCAAAGGACCCCATATCTGACCAATTGAAATCAGATTTTACAACTTTTAACCGGGTTGTTTTTTCCATCACGGCATAGTCTACAGATATAGAGGGAATTTCTTTGCTTTCTTCCAGAGGAAGCTGATTATCATGTAATTTTTCAAATGCTTTTTTTGAGGTATCAAAAACCATTGGCTGATATTTTTTCAGTTCTTCTAAGAATACTTTAGCCTTAAAGCAGAACATTCCGGAATTCCAAAGAAAATTTCCACTATCGAGAAACTCCTGAGCCGTTTCCAAATTTGGTTTCTCTCTAAAGCTTACCACGTCATTTCCCTTTACCTGAATATACCCAAAACCAGTTTCCGGCCGTGTAGGAACCAATCCGAAAGTAATCAGGTAACCCTCTTTGGCTAATTGTATCGCTTCATTGATGGATTTGTCATATTCTACTTGGTTTTCAATCAAGTGATCTGATGGGGTAATCAATAAAATATCTTCATCTTCCACCGCAAATGCAGCCAATGCTATTGCAGCAGCAGTATTTCTAGGTGTTGCCTCGATAATCTGCTGATACTGATCAATTCCAATTTCTGAAAGTGCTGTTTCCGACAGAACATAATTATCAATATTACCAAGTACTAAAATATCATCAGACAGATTTTTATTTCTAAGTGCTGTAAGCTGAAATAAAGATTTATTACCAAAAATATTTAAATACTGTTTAGGCTTATTTTTTCGTGACAATGGCCAAAGACGGCTACCAACACCTCCTGATAAAATTACATTAACGATTCTTGACATTATAATTTTTCTTTCATTTTTTCAAACCAGCTTTTTGTGTGGGCTCCGTAACCATAGCCATATTTGTTTCCATATGCAAAATAATCTTTATTCACATCATTTAAAACAAAGCCTACGTTTCTGATTTTTCCAGAGTCTATACTGCTGTTAGCAAAATCTATTAGTGTTTTTTCTGTGTATCCTGATCTTGTTACGTATAAAGTAACATCGGCAGCTTCTGCAAAAAGGAATGTGTCAGTCACCAACATTAGTGGTGCTGTATCCAAAATAATGTAATCATATTTACTCTTCAGTTCTTCCAACAGGGTTTCGTATCTTCCATTCGTTAAAAGCTCGGTAGGATTTGGGGGAATACTACCAGAATAAATAACATCCAAATACGGATTAAATGTAGATACATGAACAATATCCTGAAGCTGGGTTTTAGGGTCATACAAATACTCCGTAAGTCCTAGTAAACCTTTTCTGGCAGGATTATATCTTTGAAGTTGTGGGTTTCTGATATCAGAACCAATGATAATTACTTTTTTACTTGGAGTAGCTAAAGTAAGTGCTAAATTAACTGATACAAAAGTCTTTCCTTCTCCTTTTACTGTAGATGTAACAAAAACGACTTTCGCATCTTTCTTTTTTGGTAACATAAAATTCATGTTAGTAATAAGAATTCTGAAAGATTCTGCTATTGGTGAAAGATCATTAACTTTTATAAGTTCATCTTCGTCTTTTTCTAAGCTTGGAATTTCACCTATTACAGATTTTTCATGGGAAAGTTTTTCTAAATCATGTTTAGTCTTAACTTTATTATTAAATAATTCTTTAAGATAAATAAAAATAAAAGGCAAAAGAAGTCCCAATACTAATGCTACTCCCAAGAAAAGGAGTTTTTTCGGGGCAACCGGTTTAGGGGAAGGATAAGCATAATCAACAATTCTTGCTTTATTAGCTGTTACTGCTAAGGAAATAGCTGTCTCTTCTCTTTTTTGTAACAATAACAGATAAAGGTTTTCTTTTATCTGTTGCTGACGTTCAATGCTTCTAAACATTTTTTCCTGAGCAGGAATCTTTGTGATTTTTGAACTAATCTTATTTTGTTCTCCTTCATATTGGTTTTTAGCTAATTGAATCCCAGTCTTATTTTTAATCAGGCTTTCCATTACAGAGCCTTTTAAAGATGAAATTTGCTTATTAAGATCTACGACCAGTGGGTTCTGAGGAGTTGCGTTTTCTAACAATCGGTTTCTTTCCAATACCAACTGATTATATGCGGAAATATTAGCAGTGGCAGTAGTGTTATTTAGACCAATATTTGTAGGCAAAACCTGACTGTTATTCTGCTTACCCATAAAATTGATCAACGCATTTGTCAATTCAAGCTGAGATTCCAGGTCAATTTGCTTTGCCCGAGCTTCGGCAGAAGCTTCAAGATTAATTTTTGCTTCTGTTCCTAAATCTGTAATTTGATTATTAGATTTGAACTTTTCTTTTTCATTTTCTACCTGACCCAATTCATTTGATATAATATTGATCCTGTCATCTATAAAATCTTTTGTTTTTTTAGATTCAGAATTTTTATCTGAGATAGCATCATTATTATAGGCTTCTACTAATTTATTTATAATATCTTTAGCTTTAGAAATATTTGCATAATTCAAAGATAATCCTATTACTGTTGCATCTTTATTTCGTAACGCCACATTCAACATTCCCTGTATACGATTTACGGCATCATCAATAGTTGAATAAGTCATATATAAATCTCCTACTTCTCCTGCTTCTAATTTATTGAACTTTGCATTTTTCAAAATTATAATATTGGCATAAGGAAGATTTATGACTCTATTAAAACTAGTTTTAATCTCAGGCAGCTCATCACTTCTTAATGTTATATTTTCTCCTGAAATTTCAATTGAAACTGGCTTTGTAGGCACTTTAGTGAAAGGCTTTTCATTAACAACTTCAATAGCTATGGGAGAGGTGTTTTTATAAAGCTCTTTTTCTTTTAAACTATATTTTGTATAGATAGAGGTTTGCAGCCTTAGCTGTTTTACAACCTCCTGCATTAGTTTTTTAGATTTAAAAATTTCTATTTCATTATCGATACTATTGGTTCCCATTCCTCCAAATGTTGACAGATCTGACAATACACCAAAATCTCCACCTACAGGAGCTGCTTTTTTGGCATCTTTGATAAGTACCGATGATTGAATATTATATATAGGTATGGCAAACCTTAAATAAAAATACGCTATAATTAGAGAAATTACAGGAACAATAACAAACCATAACCAATTTTTTAAATAAGGTCTAATTATTTCCTCAATATTAATTTTTTCTGATTCCTCAATAACTGGATTATCCATTATTTAGTTTTAAATTTTACAAGTTATTCTGTTATATAGCAACAGATATTAATTAGTTTATTATCCTAGATTATAGTCTCGCATCTACTAAGCTTCTATCAATACAAGCTTTAGCATCAAAAATAACACTATTTTCTTTTTTCATTTTTTTAAAGTCTAACGTCAGAAATTCCTTATGAGATACTGCTATGATAATAGAATCATATTTTTTATCTTCAGGAAATTGATCCAAGATATCGACTCCATATTCATGCTTAACTTTTAATTTATTTGCCCATGGATCAAAAATATCTACTTCTATACCATATTCTGTTAATTCATTATAAATGTCAATTACTTTCGTATTCCTTATATCAGGGCAATTTTCTTTAAAAGTTATTCCTAGAATTAAAGCTTGTGAGTTCTTAATAACGTTACTCTTTGAGATTAATAATTTAACGACTTTTGAAGCTATAAACTTTGTAATTGAATCATTTACTCTTCTGCCCGATAAAATAACATCCGGATGATATCCTAACTGCTCAGCCTTATGAGCTAGATAATATGGATCTACAGAAATACAATGTCCACCAACCAACCCTGGTTTATACTTAAGGAAGTTATATTTTGTTCCTGCAGCTTCGAGAACATCATTCGTATCAATCCCCATTCTATCAAATATTAATGCTAATTCATTGACAAAAGAAATATTTACATCCCTTTGGGCATTTTCAATTGCTTTAGATGCTTCAGCCACCTTAATGCTAGGTGCTTTATGAGTTCCTGCTATAATAATTTTTTTATACAAGTTATCCACCTCTTCTGCTATTTCTTTTGTAGACCCAGAGGTAACTTTTTTTACATTTGTTAAAGTATTCACTTTATCACCTGGATTAATTCTTTCAGGAGAATATCCCACAAAAAAATCTTGATTAAATTTTAACCCAGAATACTTTTCTAATACCGGAACACATTCTTCTTCTGTACAGCCAGGAAAAACAGTAGATTCAAATATTATTATATCATCTTTCTTTATAACTTCTCCAAGCATCTTTGAAGCGGACATTAACCAACTTAAATCCGGAGCATTATATTTATCAATTGGAGTTGGAACAGTTACTATAAAAATATTGCAATCAACAATTTCATTCAATGTACTGGTCCCTTTATAGCCTGTTTTGCCATTTGAATCATTATATTTTTTTAAACTTTCATTAAGCTTTTTTATATCTGCTTCAAGGGTTACATCAATGCCATTATTAAGTTGATCAATTCTTTCGGTATTAATATCAAATCCTAAAACTGGAAAATAATTTGAAAATTCCAAGGATAGGGGTAAACCAACATATCCCTGTCCAATAACAGCTATTTTATATAATCTAATGTCATTCATTTGTGTTTAAAGTTGCTAAGAAATATTAAAAAAGAGCATATCTACTTTAGATAATTCAAATCTCACTTCTATTTTTTAATTAAACTTACCACAACAGCAACTGCAGTTACAGCAATTGATATAGCCGTTAAATATATTCCTGTATTTGGATTTTGTTTGGATATTATATCTTTAGTATTATTTGCTGGAACTATAATTGCATCTCCTTGTTTTAGATTGTAATATGGTGAATTAATTAGATTTGCATCTAATAAATTTATTTTTCCGTGGGTAACATTACCATTTTCTGTTCTAATGACTAAAACATCATCTCTCTTTCCATATACCGTCAAATCTCCAGCTAATCCTAATGCATTTAAAATAGTAGCCTGGCCATTCGAAACAGTATAATCTCCTTGTCTATTTACTTCTCCAAGAACTGTAACTTTAAAATTGGTAAATCTTATATTCACAGTAGGATTAATTACATACTGCGTCATTTTATTTCTTAATTCTTCTTTGAACTCAACCAATGTTTTATTTGATGTGTTAAGTTTACCCAATATCGGAAAATCAATATTCCCTTCAGAATCTACAATATAAGTAGGCCCTGCAATAGTACTTGATCCTTGATTAGGAGTATTTCCTCCTGCAAGAGCGTTTGTCTGAACAAGCTCCGATGAAGAATAATTTTGATTAAACGGCTTTACTACATCCATATCCTTAGCTGTCACCAATATCACCAATTGATCACCGGTTTGAATAGTATTACTAGAATTTCTGGAAGACGACTCAACAGCTACCTTCTCGATATTCTGCATATAATTTAGGTCATTTTTTGCATTTGGATTAGTTTTACATGATACTAACCAAAAGGCAGCTAACACCAACAATATCTTACTTTTCATATCTTAAAAATTGTACAAATATACATTTATATTTTCTTTATCTATCTAAAGCCTCGTAGATGGAATTATTACTTCTAAACTCAGGCACAATTGTTTTTAAAAGCTTAACAACATTCACTTTATCTTCCATGACAGAAGCATCTGTTATCAGATTGATCAGGGCTTCTATTTCTGAGAATGACATCGCAGGGTCTTTAGAAATCATGATCTTCTCATTATGAGTGGGAAGTGTTTTGGCATTATCACTCAATAGCTCTTCATAGAGCTTTTCACCAGGTCGTAAGCCCGTATAAATAATTTTTATATCTATATTAGGTTCAAAACCGGATAATTTAATCATTCTTCTTGCCAGGTCCAGGATTTTTACAGGTTCTCCCATATCAAAGACAAAAATTTCACCTCCCTGCCCCATTGTTCCTGCCTGAAGAACAAGTTCACAGGCTTCCGGAATCGTCATAAAATATCTTACAATATCCGGATGGGTAATAGTTACCGGACCTCCTGCCTCTATCTGTCTCTTAAAATGTGGAATAACAGAACCGTTTGATCCCAATACATTACCAAATCTTGTTGTAATGAATTTAGTAGTATTTCCTTCAACGTGATGTAAGGACTGAACAAATAACTCTGCTGCTCTTTTGGAAGCCCCCATAACATTGGTAGGATTTACAGCTTTATCCGTAGAGATCATTACAAACCGGTTTACTTTATAACGGCTTGATAAAATCGCAACATTTTTTGATCCTAAAACATTAACGCGGATAGCTTCATTAGGATTCTCCTCAACTAAAGGTACATGCTTATAAGCAGCAGCATGGTATACCATTGAAAAATTATAGGTTTGAAATACCGGTTCAACACGGTGTATATTAGAAACATCCGCTAAAACAAATTTAAATCTGATATGAGGAAACTTCTCTTTCATTTCAAGCTCAATATCATATAATGGCGTTTCGGCCTGATCCAGAACCACAATCAATGCAGGATTAAACTGGGCTACCTGTCTTACGATTTCACTTCCGATAGATCCGGCACCACCTGTCACCAGTATATTTTTATTGAAGTGTCTGCTTTTAACTTCTTCGCTTTCAATTTTTATCGGTTTCCTGTTGAGAAGGTCTTCAATCTGAAGATTCCTGATGGCTCCTCCTAAATCACTGTCTCTTAATTTCTGTACGGATGGAGCTTTAAATATATTTAAGTCTTTTTCTAAGAATAAATTCACCCATGAATTCATTTCATCTTTAGACATCATTTCTTTAACAATGATAACCCCGTCAATAATAAGGTCTTCTTTTGTAGCTTCCTCTATTCTTCTCTTCTCATAAATAGGTTTTCCCAATAGCGAGGCTCTCTTGGAATCTGTTCTCTGCGTAAGGAAGCCTACTACCTGATAAGGCAGGCTTGGGTTATCTAAAATAGCACGGGCTATAGCAATGGACTGTTCATCGATACCAAGAACCAAAATTCTTTTTTTCAGGGCACTCCTTCTATATTCCCGAACAATATGGAAGAACTCTTTCACATACAACCTGAAAAGGAATAATCCCATAAAAGAAATAATGAAGTAAAGGATAAGGAATGGGGTAAGGATAAATTTCCCTCCGGTAGACCAGAAATAGATCAGGTTTACCAATCCCACTACGGTCATGGTACAGAAACATGATATAAGCAGTTTAAAAAGGTCAATAAAAGTAGAGTGCCTTATAATCCCTGCATAAGTTTTGAATAAATACATAAAAATTGTATTTATCAAAATAATAAAACCGAAAACAATACTTTTCTCTTCGTGATAAATGAATTCTTTCTGGGTAATTTTTTCTATCGTATAAGTGGAAAGAAATAAAGACATGACCAGAATAATAATATCTATTACAAGTATTATCCATCTGGGAAGATATCTTACGTCTGAGAGATTGACAACATTATCACCTCCAAATATCTTTTTTCTAATAGAGCTGTACATTGTCTTTTTTTGTGTTCATATTTAAATAGGTTCAACCCCTTGTTTTATTAATACTCTTTAAGAATGGATACAAAAATAAAATAAAATCCTATCTATCCGTAAATTTTAAAAACAAATTTAGGGAATTTCATTTTCTAAAACTTCAGAAATTCTATTTCTGCAATCATTCGTTAAATTGGTTCCTGACGGTAGACAAAGTCCTGTGTCAAAAAGCGTACCAGATAAATTATTCCCAAAAAATCTGCAGTCCTTATACAGAGGCTGAAGATGCATTGGCTTCCACAGATATCTGGTTTCTATATTATTCTGTGAAAATTTATTCCTAAGCTCCTCCTTCGAAAGTTTATTTTTCAGAATAACAGTATTGAGCCAGTAATTAGAATAAAAATCACTGTTTGGGGCCGAAAATAAATCAATATTTTCATTATTCTTCAAGAGTTCGTGATAAAAATCATGATTTTTTCTCTTCGCAATGATTTTTTCTTCGAGTGTCTCCAGCTGTCCCCTTCCAATCCCGGCTGCAATATTATCCATCCTGTAATTATATCCTAATTCGGAATGATTGTAAAACACTTCGTTGTCTTTACCCTGTGTAGCAAGAAAAAGCGTTCTTTTCTTTACCTCCTCATTTCTTGAGATCAAAACTCCTCCGCCTGCAGTAGTGATAATTTTGTTTCCGTTAAAACTAATAACAGAAAGATCTCCGAAAGTACCACAAGGCCGGCCTTTATATTTACTGCCTAGCGCTTCCGCACTGTCTTCAATTACGGGAATATCATATTTTTTTGAAACCTCGAATACTTCTTCCGCTTTAAAAGGCATTCCATACAGGCAAACTGCAATAATCGCTTTCGGCTTTTTTCCTTGCTGAATACAGTATTTTATTGCATCTTCCAAAGCATTCGGACATATATTCCAGGTTTGGTCTTCGCTATCGACAAATACCGGAACAGCTTTAAGGTAAAGAATGGGGTTGGCAGAAGCCACAAAAGTAAAAGACTGGCAGATAACGAAATCGCCTTCTTCAATATTTAATAATCTAAGCGCCAGATGAATGGCTGCAGTTCCGGAAGATAAAGCCGTTACATGAGAATTGTTTCCTAAATAGTTTTCCAGGCTATTTTCAAATTCATCTATATTGGAGCCGTATTGGGAAATCCAGTTGGTATCAAATGCGTTGTGTATATATTCAAGCTCATTTCCTCCCATATGAGGAGGTGAGAGCCAAATTTTTTCTTTTTTCAATTATCTATTTATGTTTCCGCAAAAGTATCATTTATTTTTTCATATTCAAAGCCTCGGCTCATCAAATATTTTATTGTTTTAGATTTTTTTTGATATTCCTTCATCCCTTTCTGCTTTGAATAGTAGTCTTCAAAGATTTTTCTGATCATTTTTTCATAATCGGATTCATCTATTTCATCGAAGCAGCTGTTGATGAGTTTTTCAGAAATCTGTTTCTGCTTAAGGTGCATTTTAATTTTATTTCTGCCCCAGTGCTTGATGTAAAATTTTCCTCTGATATAGCTTCGTGTAAATCTTTCTTCGTTAAGATAGTTTTCTTTTAATAGGTACAGGATAATTTCATCCTTTGCTTCATCAATGAGCATGAATTCTCTCATTTTTTGCTCCACTTCTACATGGCAACGGTCCTGATAGACACAATAGTTGACCAGTTTCTGCTTTATTTCATCAAAGGTGAAAGATTTTTTCTCCATAATAGATATGAAAAAGAATGGACAAAGCCGCCCATTCTCTATGATAATATTTTAATTCAGATTAATAGTTGAACAGGGCTTTGCCTTCCATCAGTTCATTTACTTTCTTTCTTACAGAACCGATCACTTCTTCATTTTTGATATTTTCTACCACTTCAGAGATGAATCCTGCAATGGTGTCCATATCATTTTCTTTAAGACCTCTTGTTGTGATGGCAGCAGTTCCCAATCTGATACCGGAAGTCGTGAACGGTGATTTGTCATCAAAAGGAACCATATTTTTATTACATGTGATATCTGCCAGTACCAAAGCCTTTTCTGTTTCTTTTCCGTTGACGTTCTTATTTCTAAGGTCAACCAGCATTAAGTGGTTATCTGTACCTCCGCTTACAATATCAAAACCTCTGTTGATCATAGCTTTTGATAATGCCTGTGCATTGGCTTTAACCTGTTTTGCATAGGTTTCAAACTGAACGTCTAATGCTTCAGCGAAAGCAACTGCTTTACCGGCAATAACATGCTCAAGCGGTCCGCCCTGAATACCCGGAAAAACAGCACCATCTAATACCTGGCTCATCATCTTTGTTTCTCCTTTCGGCGTTTTGTGACCGTATGTGTTTTCGAAGTCTTTCCCCATCATGATCATTCCTCCTCTCGGACCTCTTAAAGTTTTGTGAGTAGTAGTGGTCACCACATGACAATGTTCAAATGGAGAATTCAATAATCCTTTTGCCACTAAACCTGCCGGGTGAGCAATATCTGCCCAAAGTGTAGCTCCGATTTCATCTGCAACCTCTCTGAATCTAGCATAATCAAGATCTCTTGAATAAGCGGAGAAACCTGCGATAAGCATTTTTGGTCTTTCTCTCAAAGCTACTTCTCTCATCTGATCGTAGTCGATAAGTCCTGTTTCTTTCTGAACACCGTAAGAAACCACCTGATACTGAATTCCTGAGAAATTCACAGATGAACCATGAGTAAGATGCCCTCCCATTGAAAGGTCCATTCCCATGATTTTGTCTCCTGCTTTCAAAACTGCAAGGTAAATAGCAGCATTAGCCTGTGAACCTGAATGCGGCTGTACATTGACATAATCTACACCGAAAAGTTCTTTGGCTCTGTTGATGGCTAATGTTTCAACCTCATCTACTACTTCACATCCTCCGTAATATCTTTTTCCGGGATATCCTTCAGCATATTTGTTGGTCAGTACACTTCCCATTGCTTTCATCACGTTCTCAGAAACAAAGTTTTCTGATGCAATAAGCTCTAATCCATGGGATTGTCTTTGTCTTTCTTTTTCAATCAGGTCGAAAATAATGTCCATTTTACTTTTAGTTTTTGAAATTTTTCACCCCAAATGTACGGAATTTCTTGTAAGATTTCTTTATCCTAAAATCTGATTTGGGAATAAAATTTCAGGTATTATGCATCAATTTACCATCAATTGTGACTTTTTTACTCCAGCTTATAACTTCTTTTTAAATATAAACTAGCTTTCACCAATAAGATCAATACAGGAACTTCTACCAAAGGTCCAATAACTCCTACAAAAGCCTGCGACGAATGAATTCCAAAAACGGCAATACTTACTGCAATAGCCAATTCAAAATTATTTCCTGTCGCTGTAAAAGCGATGGAAACATTTTTGTCATAAGGAACTTTAAGGCATTTGTTTATTGAAAAACTTATAAAGAACATCAATACAAAATAAATAATCAGTGGAATTGCAATTTTTACAACATCCATGGGCAGTTCCATTATTTTATCCCCTTTTAAGCTAAACATTAAGACAATTGTAAATAATAAGGCATATAAAGTAACAGGTGAGATGGCAGGGATGAATTTTTGGCTGTACCATGCTTTTCCTTTGAGTTTTGTAAGACAATAACGGCTTATAAAACCTGCTAAAAAAGGAATTCCCAGATAAATTAAAACGCTTTCCGTTACATTGCCAATAGGTACAGAAACATTAAAATTACCCAATCCTAATTTCTGAGGAAGGAGATTAATAAACAGCCATACCAGAAAACTATAGGATATGATTTGAAAAATACTATTTAAGGCGATCAGCAAGGCTGCATATTCCCGGTTCCCTTTTGCCAGGTCATTCCAGACAATAACCATGGCAATACACCTTGCCAGGCCTATAAGAATGAGTCCGATCATAAAATCCGGCTCATTCTTAAGAAAAACAACAGCTAAAACAAACATTAAAACAGGCCCTACGACCCAATTCAACAACAACGAAACGGATATTACTTTTTTATCCCGGAACACTTGTGGTAATAAGTTATAGTCTACTTTCGCCAAAGGTGGATACATCATCAGGATTAATCCTACAGCTAAAGGGATATTGGTAGTCCCTGAAGAAAATGAATTGGTGATTACAGAGATGCCCGGAAAAAAATATCCCAAACCTACTCCAATGATCATGGCCAGAAAAATCCAAAGTGTTAAATACCTATCAAGAAATTTTAATTTGGTATTCATTTTTAATCATTTATTTTGGAAAAAACATAAAACATTTCGGCACCGATCTGCAGACTTCTTTCTCTGTATATTATAGTTTGTTCAGCCGTGTCATCTGAAATTTTCGGATCTTCAAATGTAACAGGAATACGTTTCTCGGCACCTGAAATGAAGGGACAACCTTCATCTGCCTGTGAACAGGTCATAATTGCAGCAAAGCCTGTATTTGGGTTAAAATTATCATCATACTTTTTAGAAAATCCAATAACAGGTAAAGCATTTTCAGAATACTTAACAGCATATACAGGGTTTTCGCTTTCACTTAGTTTCCAGATATGAAAGCCAGCTTCTGTTAATGTTTCGACAATTTTAGGAAATAAAGCCGTTGTTTCCGTACCTCCGGAATAGCAGTTTACATTAGAAATTTTAAAATAGGCGGATGCAGTTTGCGCCCAGATCTGTGCAAGATGGCTTCTCCGGGAGTTATGGGTACAAATAAAATTAATAGATATTGATTCCTGATTTCTTCTTTTCTGCTTTACAAAATCTATCAATGGCTGTAAAACATCTTTTCTTTCTTCGCTGATCTCTTGAGAAAGAAGTTCTTCTATCTGTTTTGTCAATTTAGGATACATTCGAATCATTATAAGGTTAATATTTAGCAACAGCCTGAACCCGGTGTACAACCAGAATTCTGGTTAGTTTTCAGCCCTTTCAAGTTTATTTTTTGCTTTTCCGGAGGGATTCCACAGGCGTCTGCAGCTAAGCAAGCGGTCAGTTTATTCTTTAAAACAAAATTTTTACCGTTAAACTCAAGATCATATTTTCCAATGGTCTGATCCTGATATTCCACCTCAATTTCAAAATCGCCTATTCCCAGCTTCTCTTCCGAAAGGTTAATGATATGCAATAACTTTCCGGGTTTAAGGCGATGTTCATAGTCATCTGCATTCCAAAGCTGGAAGTTGACTCTCTCTTCTTTTCTGATGGTTCCTCCACAGTCGATAAAATTTTTAGTCACACTTCCTATTTCTGTTACATGAAAGTGTTCAGGAACTAATTTGCCGTTTTCAAGCTGGAATTCAACATTATCCAATGAAGGTAAAATGTTTTTGATATCTGATAGTTTCATAAGTGATATTTTAATTGTTATAATGCAATATTACGATAGTTATGGTTAAAAAATTTTAGCAGCAATTCTGCTTTTTGACTGTAGCAATAATATTCGAAAAGAAAGTGTTTAAAACTTCAAAAGCTTTTTCGTCAATACAGTAGCAAACGGAGTTCCCTTCAATATTTCCTTTTATAAGACCTGCATTCTTCAGTTCTTTTAAATGTTGAGAAACAGTGGGTTGTGCAAGAGGAAGTTCATTGACAATATCTCCGCAGATGCATTCATTGACCTTCAGAAGATATTCTATGATGGCAATTCTTGCTGGATGCCCCAAAGCTTTTGCAATAATTGCTATTTTATTCTGTTCATCTGTAAAGAAATCTGTTTTAGTAGCACCCATGATGTTTAATTATATCGCAATATTACGATAATAAATTTTTACAGCAAAATATTTAATAAAAAATCCCTGCAGAAATTCCTACAGGGACCGCACCCATTTATAATATATAATTAAAACTCCTCATCTGCAAGCTCCTTGTTGACAATAGCTCCTGTAAAATTTCCCTGTGCGACAGCATTGGCAACAGATCTCATCATGGTTACATTATCTCCGCAGGCAAAAACACCGGGGATATTGGTTTTGTGCATATCATCAATTTTAATAAATCGGTGTTCGGTAAGCTCACAACCCAGATCTTCCGAGACATTGATATTCTGTTCAAACGGTATTTTAGCGTAAAGGGCCTGTAAAGAAATTTCTTTTCCGCTTTTAAAGATTATTTTCCGGATGTAGCCGTTTTCATGTGCAATTTTTTCAATTTCATCTTCAACCAAACTGATATTATGATGAGCGAGCTTATCTTTCTGCTCTTTTGAAAGAGTCGACTGTCCATTACTGAATAAAAAAAGATCTTTGGTCAGGTTATACACAAGCTTTGAAAATTCATAGACCATATCGCCATCTGAAAGTATTCCTGTCACTTCATTTTTCACTTCGTAACCGTGGCAGTATGGACAATGCAGTACTGAAATCCCCCAACATTCTGCAAATCCCGGAATTTCCGGCATAATATCCTTCACTCCTGATGCCAGAACCAGCTTTTTAGCATAGAATTTTTCTCCTGTGGAGGTTTCCGCTTCAAATCCTTCATCTGTTTTCTTTAAAGCCGCTACAAAACCTTCATGAAACTTTACGGTATCATATGCTGCGACCTGCTCCCGGGCAAGATCAGAAATTTCTTTCGGCGCTTTGCCATCGTGAGTGATAAAGTTATGGGAATGCGGAGTCTGCATGTTGCATGGTTTACCGCTGTCAATAATCAGAGTATTTCTTAGTGATCTTCCCAGAGACATTCCTGCGGATAGTCCTGCATAGCTCCCTCCTATAATGATGACATCAAAATTTTTCATTTAATTGATATTAGTGTTTAATGATTGATAATAGCAAAACGGACAGCTTCAGGTTTTGCTTATTGGTCTATTTGCCTTACAAAGATAAATAATATTTCATTAACGAAACAATGTTGCATTAATATTGACCAATATTATTTAATATAAATATTATAAACTGAGCAGCTGATTTTAAATCTGTAAAATTTAAAATCAGCTGCCCTATTATTGATATCTGTGTTTCACTTCATTGATTTCATCCAAAATTTTTGGCCGGACATCAATTTTCGCTCCTGTGAAACTGAAGATTTTAGTTCCTCTTTCTCTGGAAAATTTATTGGTAATAGAGTCTGCCAACTTGGAGGTTTCAAAATAAGGACCTGACTCTTTTAACTCGTCAACTTCTAAAGCTTCTTTTATCCGGATCAGGTTATCATACCTTTTGCTGAGATCAAACCAGTTTAGATAATCTGCATTAAAGGAGACTGCCCTTACTCCTTTTTTAGAATAGTAATTAATAGCTCCTGCCTGGCCATAATTATCACAAAGAACCAGGGTCCTGCCACTTCGTGAAAGCTGGGAATACTCTTTATCCACTTTTTGGGCAAGCTCTTTCCATCCCTGCATATCTGCAAAATCCTGAGGGAGCGGATGATCTTTACCATCTTCCCAGCGGAGTAATCCCATCTTTTTATATTTTTCAGGGTGGCTGATGATGTATTCCGGACTTTTATTGGGAAAAGCAAGATTATACAAAGGCAGAAACAGAAGAACAGGAATAAGGATAAAAACAGGTTTAAGAAACTTCTTCCAGCCTTTATCAAAGATATGCGCCAGAAAAACGGCCCCAAATGCTATAAAAACCGGGTAAAGTCCAACAGCATAATAATCTTTAGCCCTGAAAAATAAAAACAGGGCAATCGTTATGACATATGCCCAAAAGAAGGATCTGAACTTCTCAAACGGCTTGTAAAACAGCAGTGCATAAAAACCTGAAATAATTACCAATAATGAGCCTATAAAGAAAAGGATCTGGGATTTAAAAAACCCGAAACGGCCAACATGAACCAATTGCCTTTCCGAGAGTTCTTTCATATGTGAAACAACCGGGAAATCGAATTTGTATTGCCAGATCAGGTTAGGAAGCATGATTAATAAAGCCACCAAAGCTGCTCCGTAAAGATGAGGCTGAAGAAAGACCTTTCTTTGCCGGGTCAGCAGGATAGCCGGGATTAGTCCGAGCACGGAGAAGACAATATTGTATTTATTCAGAAAGCCAATTCCAAAGATGACTGCTGTAATGTAAAGCCATTTTACTTTTTCTAAATTGAAATACAGGATCAGCGTATAATAAATCAGGGTCCACAGTAGAATTTCCAGAGAATTAGGCTGAAAAAGCATATTGATCCGGAGAAGTGCGGAAAGCAAAATGCCCGTTGAGGCTAAAATCTTAGCATATAAGCTACCCTGAAGCTCTTCAATGATTTTCCATACGACCACAAGAGTCAGTGCACCGAAAAGAGCCGGAAAGAATTTTACCCAGAACACGGATCCTCCGAGTATTTTAATAAGCCATGCCAGCCATGAATTCACGGGAGGGACGGACAGATATCCCCAAGCGAGATGGTTGGCCTGATTCAGATGCAGGTATTCGTCCCTGTGAAGCTCGTATTCCGGACTGATCAGGGAGTATTGCAGAATGAATTTTGCAATGACAAAAAAAATGAGAAGGAGGCGATTCTTCATCAATTATAATGTTTGTAGGGTTATTATTCTTTTTTAAGACAATTTATTGAAAATATTCATTACATCGGTTCGGTCAATAAAAAATCCCGGAAAAAGCTCCCGGGATCATACAGTTTAAATATATAGTGATTGTTTACTATTTTTTCTTTTCTTTAAGCTCTTCTTTATCTTTATCGGAAGGGTTCCAGACTTTCACTTCAGAGTCTTTGGTAAGTCCTGAAAGGATCTGTACGTTGATTCCATCGCTGGCGCCTAATTTCACATATACTTTTTTGAATTTCCCATCAGGCTGCTTCACTTCTACGAAAGGAGTGTCTTTGCCGTTTTTCTTTTCATACTGAATCAGGGATTCGTCCAAAAGCAATGCATTCTTCTCAGATTTCAGCACAATCTCACCGTTGGCAGAAAATCCTGCTCTGATGTATTCGTTGTTAGGATTGTTTACATCCCCTTCTACCGGGAATTTTATGGTTCCCAGATTATCTTTTCCTTTAGGAGCAATCATGGTCAGTTTTCCCGGGAACGTTTTGTTCTGAAGGGCTCCGATCACGATTTTCATATCCATTCCCTGTTTCAGTTTTCCGGCCTGAGCTTCGTCTATTTCTCCCTGGAAGATCAAAGAATTAAGGTCTGCAATGGAACAAATCGTTGTTCCTGCATTGAATGAGTTGGCTTCGATTACCTGGCTTCCTACTTTTACAGGAACCTCAAGAACGGTACCTGCTGCTTTGGAACGGATCTGCGTTGTCGCAAGGCCCTGAAGTTCCGGAGTAGCTCCTGTTTTCACAATCTGCAGTCTTTTCTGAGCGGTAGCCAGCTGCTGATTGGCATTCCTAAGAGCCTGCTGTTGTGAAAACAGCTGCTGCTGCGAGTTTAAATACTCCTGCTTGGAAATAACCCCTTGCTTGTACAGTTTTTCCTGCATAGAATATTGCTTCTGCATATTATCTACATTCATTTTAGCATTACTGATCTGCAGCTGGGAGTTTACCACTTCCTGCTGGGCATTGTTTACATCAGCAATATTAGGGATGATTCTCACGGTTGCAATCAGCTGTCCTGCTGTTACTTTATCTCCTTCATCTACCAGAATTTTATCAATGATCCCTGCAATATTCGGTTTGATCTCGATCTCTTCTTTTGGAATAATCTTTCCTGTAGCCATCACCTTGTCTTCCATATCCTGGTACTTTGGTTTTCTGGTAAGGAAAGCTTCACTCTGTTTAGAATTTGATTTCACGAGATACCCGATCCCGGAGAACAGCGCCACTGCAAATAAAAGCCCGAGTACAATATAAATGGCTTTTTTCCAAGTGAATTTCTTTTTCATATATCTAGTTTATTTTTTACTATTAAAAGGGTATTAGTTTATTTAAATATTTAATGATTAAAAAATTTAAACATTAAAATCAATTTCAATTTTCAAATTAACATCACATCACTACTCTGATCTCAATGCTTCAATAGGACGGATTTTTACTGCCCGCTGTGCCGGGATCATCCCGATAATCAGACCAAGGACTACCATCACAGCCATGGCACCGAATACGTTTCCATAATTTACGGTCGGGTTGTAGAATGGAAAATCATCCTGGTTCTGGGTCACCATATTTAAAATAATGAGGACGAAAATTCCGCACATAAATCCGAGAATTCCGGAAGACAGGGTAATCACCACACTTTCCAGGAGAATCTGGTTTCTTACTTCGGCGGGTTTTGCGCCCAGTGCTCTTCGTATTCCGATTTCCTTGGTTCTTTCCTTTACGGTAATCAGAAGGATGTTTGAGATAGCGATAACTCCTGCAAGAATGGTAAGCGTTCCCACAATAATTGTTAAAAGCTGCATTCCCGTAAGAAAACCTGTCAATTTTTTAAATTCTTTTCCAAGGTTGAAACTTCCGAAGGCATTGGTATCTTCGGGAGATACTTTATTTTTGGTTTTCAGGACCTGTTTTACCTCTTCTTCCACTCCGTTTACATTGGCGTTGGGCTTGCTTACAATTGCAAACATGTCAATCTGCTCTCCGGCATTATACATTTTTGTATAGGTTGAAAGAGGGATAAAAGCAGTTCTGTCGTTTTCAAATCCGCCTCCTTTTTTCACTCTGAAAACGCCGATCACGTTAAAAAATATGCCTTTTATATTGACCTGTTTCCCAACGGGATCTTCTTTTTTCTTGGCATCAAAAAAATTCTTATAGATCTCTTCTCCAATTACCACTACGTTTTTATTTCCCTGAACATCAGCATCATTAATGTAACGGCCGAAAATAAGTTTCTTTTCAGATATTTTATTCCCCACCGAATAATCTCCGGTAAGAGAATAGGTTCCGTTTTTACCGTTTCTTGACATGGATTCGCCTGGCGTTCCGGTAAAGCTGCCCCTTGCATTTTGTGGTGAGATATAATCTACGGCAGTAACTTTTCTTTTCAGCATATCCATATCGGATAACTGGAGATGAACTTCCCTTCCCTTAGGAAATCCGTCATACGGAATGGAGGTTTTCTGAGCCCAAAGAAAAATGGAGTTGGTGGCAAATCCGGAAAATAGTTTATCAAAACCGTTTTCCATTCCTTTTGCTGCCCCAAGAAGACTCACATACAAAAACATTCCCCAACCCACACCAATCATGGTAAGGAACGTCCGAAGCTTATTATTCCTCAGTGAATAATAAATTTCCTGCCACGTATCTTTTTTAAATAAAATGTTCACTTCTTTGAGTTATAAGTTTTATTGTATTATAAATAATCATTGATGAATGATAAATGATGCCTTTGATTCATTGCATTGACTTCATCTTCGGATCAACCCATTATCACATCAGCGCATCATCATTCCGTTCTCAGTGCCTCTATAGGCTTAATCCTTGAAGCTCTGTATGCCGGAACGAATCCTGCAATAAGTCCTGAACATACCAGTGCTATGAATGCCATAAAAATGGTTCCCCATCCCACACTAGGGTTTTTAATGAAATATTCTTCAAGGCTGTCTCCTATTAAGCTAAGCGCCAATACTCCTATGGCAACTCCTATAATTCCTGAGATTACTGTTATCACAACACTTTCCTGTACAATAAGGGCAACAATACTTCTCGGCTTGGCACCAATTGCCTTTCGGACACCGATTTCCTTGGTTCTTTCTTTTACGATATACACCATGATGTTACTGATCCCGATAATTCCGGCCAGCAGTGTCCCCAAACCTATAAAACCTACAATAAGGGTAAGGACCGCCATAAACTGAAAGGTTTCGTTCATGTTTTGAGCATTGTTCCAGACGCGGACTCCGTTTTCATCATCAGGAGCAACATTTTTTCTTGCTTTTAACCTGTCTTTTAGTTCATCACCATATTTAATGGCCTCCTGAGGTGTCAGCTTTTCGTTGTAGGCAATATATGCGGTAGATACTGTATCTGAACCTTTTTTCATTTGCTGAAGGGTCGTAATGGGAACTGTGATATGCCTTTCGTCCCAGTCACCTCCATCATCGGAAAAAACACCTACTACTTTGAACATGGTTCCGTTGATATTAAGGTCTTTTCCTACAGGACTTCCGTTTTTGATGAGGTCACGCTGAACCATTCTACCAATTACAGCTACATTCAGCTTTCGCTCAAGGTCCATTGGTGTAAGATAGCGTCCGTCCAGCATCTTTCGGTTCTCAATAACCTGCTCTCCGGGTTCTGCACCGTTGATCTGGTAAGTTCCGCTTTCTTTTCCGTATTTCACCATCAAGTTGGTGCTGTATCTTGGGCTGGCATCGCCTACTTTTTCTTTATCGGTATTGACCAGGAAGTCGTAGTCATCATTATCCATCGTCACTGTCCTGTCAGACTGAAGTCCTTTGTAAGCCAGCGTGGTTTTACCCGTATATATCGTGATAAGATTCTGTGCATCTCTTGCAAAACCTTCGGTAAAGGCATTCTGAAGACCTTTCCCTATCCCGAAAAGAACAACAAAAATAAACAGCCCCAAAGCCACTGTAAACCCCGAAAGTACCGTCCGCAGTACATTACTGCGAATAGAACTGAATATTTCCTGCCAACGATCTAGGTCAAACATTTCTTATTGTATTAAAAGATTGAAAAATTCAAAGATTAAAAAAATCGAGCTCCAAATTTTCAAATTATCTCATTATCAAATTTTCAAATCAGCAAATCCTACAAAACAATCTGCTTAATAAACTCATCACTTTCTATGATCCCATCCTTCAGGATTACGTTTCTTTTCGTTTGGGCGGCTACGTCAGGTTCGTGGGTTACCACAATGATGGTTCTTCCTTCATTATTGATATCCTGAAGAAGCTTCATAATATCGTGTGTTGTCTTGGAATCCAGTGCTCCGGTAGGTTCATCCGCCAAAACGACTTTAGGATCTGTAATCAGAGCCCTTGCAATAGCCACTCTCTGCTTCTGCCCTCCGGAAAGCTCATTGGGAAGATGGCCTGCCCATTGTCCGAGACCTACTTTCTCCAGGTATTCCAATGCTTTTTGGTTACGTTCTTTTCTGGGAACATTCTGGTAGTATAAAGGAAGTGCTACATTTTCAAGAGCTGTTTTATAGCTGATCAGATTGAAAGACTGAAAAATAAAGCCCAGAAACTTGCTTCTGTACTCTGCAGCTTTTACCTCAGACAGATGCTCAATTGGAACCCCATCCAGCTCATAAGTCCCTGAATCTTTTTCATCCAGAATACCGATGATGTTAAGAAGCGTGGATTTTCCGGAACCGGAACTCCCCATAATAGAGACAAACTCGCCTTCGGAAATATTAAGATTAATCCCCTTCAGAACGTGCAGTTTGCTTTTTCCTGTATCGTATGATTTATGTAAATCCTGAATTACTAACATTAAGTGGTGCTTGTTTTATACCCAATAAGTAGATGATATTTTCAATTTGTTACAAGAACAATAATTTATTCGAATATTTTATTGTTTAACAAATTAAACCTTTATTAAAAGTACATTACACAAAAGTGTTTAACCGTAACTTTAATTTTTCATTTATTTTCTGCCTGTAACCCTCCGTAAGCCATTATCTGTGCTGGTTTCATGTAAATGTGGAAAACTTTTACAGTTAAAACTCAGCCAATTAGTATTTACCCCTTTTAAAATCAGTTCTTTTTTTCGAACTTTGTCATTAGTTCTTTACAAGAAACCTACACCAGTCAATGTGAATATGTTTCAAACGTAAATACCAAACATACAACAAGTTAAGCATTGCTTCAAAGTTATCCACAGTGATGCAGATTATTTAATTTTAAAGATATTTTAAATATGGGAATTTTCGATAAAAGAGTAAGTTACAAGCCATTTGAATACCCTGAGGTTCTTCAGTTTGTAGAGGCGATCAACAAATCGTTCTGGGTGCATTCGGAAGTGGATTTTACTGCAGATGTTCAGGATTTTCATTCGCAGTTGGAACCACATGAAAAACATGCTGTGAAAAACGCACTTTTAGCGATTGCACAGATCGAGGTGTCTGTAAAGACATTCTGGGGAAACCTATACAACCACTTGCCAAAACCTGAATTCAACGGCCTGGGAGCTACTTTTGCAGAATGCGAATTCCGTCATTCCGAAGCCTATTCCCGATTGGTAGAAGTACTTGGATACAACGAAGAGTTTTTAAATGTCATAGAAATTCCTGCCGTAAAAAAGAGAATTGACTTCCTGTCAAACGTTCTGAAACATGCGAATTCTACCACTCCAAAAGAATATGTATCCTCTCTTTTATTATTCAGCATCCTGATCGAAAACGTATCGCTTTTTTCACAGTTTGCCATCATCCTTTCTTTCACAAGATTCAAAGGATACATGAAAAACGTTTCCAATATCATTGCCTGGACTTCCGTTGATGAGCAGATTCACGCCAATGCAGGAATTTACCTGATCAACAAAATCCGTGAAGAGCAGCCGGACCTGCTGACAGATTCAGATATCGAAGACATCTACACCTTGGTAGATCAGTCCATTGAGCTGGAAGGTGAAATTTTAGACTGGATTTTTGAACTGGGAGAATTAAGCGTTTTCTCAAAAGAAGACCTTCTGAACTTCATGAAGTACCGTGTAGACGACAGCTTAAAGAAAATCAACATGGAAACCCGTTACAATGTTTCCCCTGAGCAATACCGTCCAATGAAATGGTTTGAAGAAGAGGTTTTTGCTAATTCTATGGATGATTTCTTCGCAAAAAGACCGGTAGATTATACGAAACACGATAAGAGTATTACGGCGAACGATTTGTTTTAAGCCGGAAGAAGCGCGAGCGAAGCGAGCGGCAAAGCAGTTAGTATTAGCAATATCATACTGAGCATGCCAAAGCATTTTAATAACTTCATTTAAATAGCAACTACAATAATGATCAATGTAATTGTAACCTACACCGTAAACCCTGAATACGTTTCAGAAAACAAATCCCATATTCAAACATTTCTTGATGATTTTAAAAATCTGGATCAGGAGACATTTGAATATAAGGTTTATGTAAAAGAAGACGGTGTTACTTTTTTACATTATTCAAACTACATCAATGAAGAGGTTCAGCAAAAGGTTTTAAACACGCCTTCTTTTAAAGAATTTCAGAGATTAAGAGATGAAAGCGGACTGAACGGTACGCACAAAGTGGACATATTACAATCAATATAAAAAGCAACAAAATTCCGAAGCATAAATACTGCACCGGAATTCGAAAATATAAAATCTATGGAAGAACAAAATTCAAATATATGGTGGCTCAATGAAGAGTCCGAGCAGATGCTGAACAGAGGCTATCTGTTAAAAGGGGAAACTGTGGACGGAGCCATCGACAGAATCACTACTGCTGCTGCAAAAAAATTATACAAGCCGGAATTACAACCTGCTTTCAAAGAAATGATCACCAAAGGATGGATCAGCTTCTCCTCTCCTGTCTGGGCAAATATGGGAACACAGAGAGGTCTTCCTATTTCATGTTTCAACGTACACATTCCGGATAGCATTGAAGGAATTACCCACAAAATGGGTGAAGTGATCATGCAGACAAAAATCGGTGGTGGAACTTCAGGGTATTTCGGAGAACTTAGAAACAGAGGAACTGCTGTAACGGATAACGGAAAATCCTCAGGAGCGGTTTCGTTCATGAAATTATTCGATACTGCGATGGACGTAGTTTCGCAGGGTGGAGTAAGAAGAGGAGCATTTGCCGCTTATCTGGATATCGACCATGGTGATATTGAAGAATTTTTGTCTATTAAAGATATCGGAAGCCCTATCCAGAACTTATTTACAGGAATCTGTGTTCCGGATTACTGGATGCAGGATATGATCGATGGAGATATGGACAAACGTAAAATCTGGGCAAGAGTTCTTGAAAGCCGTCAGCAGAAAGGTCTTCCATATATTTTCTTTACCGATAACGTGAACAGGAACAAACCACAGGTTTATAAAGATCTTGGAATGCCTGTTAATGCAAGTAACCTTTGCTCTGAAATCATGCTTCCTTCTACCAGAGAAGAGTCTTTCATCTGCTGTCTGTCTTCCATGAACCTGGAATTGTATGACGAATGGAAGGATACGGATGCCGTAAAACTGGCTGTTTACTTCCTGGATGCTGTTTTAACCGAATTTATCGAGAAAACAGAAGGAAACTACTACCTGCAGGGAGCAAGAAACTTCGCATTGCGTCACAGAGCCCTTGGATTAGGAGTTTTAGGATACCATTCTTATTTACAGAAAAATATGATTCCTTTTGAGAGCTTCGAAGCTACTCAGTTCAATGCAAGAGCTTTCAGACATATCAAAGAACAGGCGGAAACCGCTTCAAGAGAGCTTGCCAACATTTATGGTGAACCGGAATTACTAAAAGGATACGGATTGAGAAATACCACAACAATGGCCATTGCTCCTACCACTTCAAGTTCTGCGATCTTAGGACAGACTTCCCCTGGAATTGAGCCATTTGCTTCCAACTATTATAAAGCCGGTCTTGCGAAAGGAAACTTTATGCGTAAGAACAAATATTTAGCAAAGTTACTGGAAGAAAAAGGTCTTGACAACGAAGAAACATGGAGAACGATTATGCTTAACCATGGTTCTGTACAACACCTTAAGGAGCTTACAGACGAAGAGAAAGCAGTATTCAAAACGTTTAAAGAAATTTCCCCGATGGAAATTATCTCCCAGGCCGCTCAAAGACAGCAGTATATTGACCAGGCTCAGTCTCTGAACCTACAGATTCCTTCTACAATGCCTGTAAAAGATGTTAACTATCTTTATATCGAAGCTTGGAAAAAAGGCGTGAAAACCCTTTATTACCAAAGAAGTTCATCTGTTTCTAAAGAAATGATGGTAAATTTTGTAACTTGTTCAGCTTGTGAGGCATAGGATTCATAAATAATAAACATCAACATACTTAAAAGCACGCTTTTTGCGTGCTTTTTTATTTACAGGTTAAAATTTTAACAAATTTTAACACTATACTCATTAAATTTAAAACTCATAGCAATCTTCCATTGACACTGGAAATATTTACCTTTCATTCCCTAAGCAGTGAATCAAGTCTCTAAAACACAAGGTTTTAATTAATATTATAAAGTAATTTTATATAAATTTGCTGAAAATTTAATAATAAAATGTTTTTACAATAAATCTTTAACTGTAAAATGATATAGCGATCAACAGCAGATAACATATTATTAAAATTTAAATTTTTACAAAAAAAGCACTAAATAAATCAACGTAACATATTTTACGTTTTATTAAAAAATTAAAATAATTATAAAAAAACACAACTAAAAACAATAATACCAAATGAATGAATAAAAATAATAAACACAAAAAAACACTACTCAGAAATCACTAAATGATGAATTTTTAATTTAAAATAAATATTTAAATTAAAAACCAAACACAAGAAAAACTCGTATCTAATATAAAACAAACAAAATACGGGTATTAAACAATTAACTTAATATTGGCAAGAAATTTGCTAATAGTACAAACACACAAAAAAAATTATTTCGAAAAATGCACAAGATTATCACTTTAATTTTGGTAATGGCTTTTTGTTCCATTACTGCTCAGGTGGGTATTAACACTTCTACCCCCGATCCAAGCTCTGCTTTAGATATTACAAGCACTTCTAAAGGGGTTCTTTTACCCAGAATCAGCAACCTTTCGTCCGTTACTAATCCTGCAACAGGACTGGTTATTTTTGATACAAACAGAAAATGTATCAGCCAGAATGTGGGAACTCCTGCAGCTCCGGACTGGGTATGTCTTTCTCCCTATGTAGCTAAATTTTTCTACATGCCAAGCGTAGTTTTTGACACTACTACTCCTGCAACAGGACAGACAAAAGATCTTTATACCCTGTATAAAAATCAGTTTTCGAATGTACCGGCGAATGCAAGAAGCACATCAGCTCCTGCTACAATTCCGTTTTTCCCTAATGCAACAGATATATATTACTATGTAACGGGATATGACGCTTCTGTTTTCAAGATAAACAGCATCAGCAACACGGGTGTACTAAATTATGACGTATTATCAAATGCTACTTCAGCATCTTTCATCAACATTGTATTTGTTGTAAAATAAGCAGTCATGAAAAAAAATTTTAAAGGGCTGTCTTTGATGAGCCTGGTTTTTGTTCTGCTTACCAACTTTGTGTATGCACAGACAGACAGTACAGAAGTGGCAAGTATTTACGGGTTTTATTCCTATTCAAGCTCATTAATGAATGCTTCTTCAGCATCTGAGCTTTCGATACAGGGAAATGCCTCACATACCGCTACAGGAGTACAGCTTACTCCTGCCAGCTCAAGCCAGTTCGGGGGATTGTTTATCAACGGAAGAACTTTTACATCAGTAAACGGTCTTCATGTGGAATTTGAATATGATATGAAAAATGGTACTCCACTGGGAGGTACTTACGGAGACGGTTTATCTTTTTTCCTTTATGACGGGGCAGTAACCAATCCTGTCATTGGAGCACCGGGTGCTGGCATCGGATATTCCTATAACAGAACGCAGAATACCTATGCAAGTCAGAGAAAACCAGGTTTATCCGGGGCTTATCTGGGTATTGCGCTGGATGAGTTTGGGAATTTTAAATCGAAACGTTTTCAGGGTGAATCCAGAATAAATGGTATTTCAGGGGTAACCTGGAGCCAGGCAGCAAGTCATGTAACTTTAAGAGGGGCAATGGGTGCAGCCATCAATACGACAGGTTTAGGATTAGGATATACGGGATATCCTGTATTGGTTACCCGTTCTACGTTGAGCAATTCGGGTACGGTGGGCAGAATCCTGCAGACAGACAGAAGCTATCTAACTACTTCAAATACGCTACCCTCACTTTTTGACCTTAGAAACAATGCCGGAGAATTCAGAAAAGTATATCTTGACCTGATTCCACATTTCACAACCCCAACTACGACAGATGGATTTGATATAAAAGTGGATATTCAGACTACTCAAAATGGAACACCAATCAATGTAATCAATTATTACCACTATAAGACCTCAGTTCCGTATACTGAAAATGCAAATCCGCAAATAACTGATTTTAATACCTCTGATGTTGAAGGAACTCCTACAAACCAAACCCTCAATGCAACAGTTCCGGCAGTTTTAAAGCTCGGTTTTGCAGCAGCTACAGGAGCAGCATATCAGCAGCACATCATCCGAAATGTAAAACTTACTCTTCCTTATGCCGCCGTTACCAATGATGATGTGGCGTCTACCTGTAAGCTTCAGCCGGTTAATATTCCGGTTTTGAATAATGATATTGCCTACAAAGGTCCTATCAGCATTACCACTCCGCCAACAGGAAGCAGTGCCAATATAGATTATTCTACTTTCAGCTTTACAAAAACCAGCGATACAGATCTTACCCTGTACCGTAAAAAGGTAACTCCTCAGGGAACATGGACGTATAATAAATCTACCGGAATTGTTACCTTTAATCCTTCAAGCGGATTTACAGGAACCGCAACAATGACTTATACCATAAAGGGAAGAACTGTAAAAGATGCAAACGGAAAGATCATTGAACCTTACGGTGATACCGCTTACCGATCTGTTCCGGCTACAATTACAGTCAATTTAAAGACTACCGGATGTGTCTATTCTGTTATCTCAAATAAAATGGTAACACAGGGAGTAAAGTAATATATTCTAAAAATCAATACAAAAAAACCATAGAACTTTCTATGGTTTTTTTGTATTGATTTTTTATTTATAAATTTAATTTTTTAAAATTTCAGCTATGAAATTTGGGCAAGTAGAAACCGATCTTATGCATCTAATAGGTTATTTACCAAATAATTAAAAATAAAATTACTTGTATAAAAATATTTATTAACTTTATGTTAAGAAAAAGAAACACATATGGAATTAAATTTTACATTACATCCCTTCTCCAGCGTTTGTATTTTAAAATACAAATAAGATTGACAGACTCGTTCGCAAGTTTTTGATATTAGATGCTAAAAGGAAATACACAAAACATTATTCACTATACTTTCTACATAATTTAACTGCGAAATACTGATTTGTAAAACTTTCTGCACCAATTATTTAAAATTTACAACCTGTACATAAATTAGTTATAATATTTGACGGCTCTTATGAAGTCTGAATAATATTATAAATCCATTCGCAATTTGATTTGAACAAAAAGCATTAATATTTTGAAAACCATTAATGTCTTTTCAGCTCTATATAAAAAATCAATTAAATATAAATAAACAAAAATGAAAAAAAACTTATTATTTGGGATAGTAATTTTCCCGTTATTTTATTCCGCACAAGTAGGTATTAATACAACTACTCCAGCAGCAACATTAGATGTAACTGCCAAGAATACAACAGGAACCACTACAAATGTAGATGGTTTGCTGATACCCCGTGTAGACAGACAAAGAGCACAAAGTATGGCTTCTATTCCTACTTCTACCCTCATTTATGTGAATAGCATTGCAACAGGAACCCAAACAGGAACCGCTGTCAATATAAATGCAGTAGGATATTATTCATTCGACGGATCGGTCTGGGTAAAAATAAATACAGGAAATGATGTTAATATTTATAACTCAGACGGAACACTTACGGGAAACAGAACGGTTGAAATGGGAACCAATTTTTTAAGGTTCCAGAATACTGCAACCGGTCCTTTTTTCAGAATTCTTCATACAGCTACTGATGGCCAGGGAACTATTCAGGGAACCAGCCGTGCTGCTATGACATGGTCTTCCAATGCCGCTTCTTTCCTTGATATTTTTCAGGATGTAGGATCGGCAGCGCAAGTTTCCATCAGAGGAACTTCTACCGGACTGTTCTTAGGTTCATCTACAGGAAGTACAGCTCCTGTCAACCTTATGGCCAACGGAACCACAGCCCTTACGGTTATTAATGGAGGGAATGTAGGTATAGGAACTACAGCACCCAATACCAATGCACTGTTAGAATTAAGCTCAGCTTCAAAAGGTCTGCTATTGCCAAGATTAGCTTTGACTGCAACCAATAATGCCTCTCCGCTTTCTGCACATGTTGCAGGGATGAAAGTATATAATACGGCAACCAATACATCATCTGCAGGTAATGAGGTCTATCCCGGTGAATATATCAATGACGGTGCAAAATGGGGACGTTCATTAAGCACGAGTGATGTCAGTATACTTATCGGAGCAGATGGTACAGACGCTGTGGCTACATCAGCAACGATAACAGTACCTAGTGGTACTAATGTTGGTGTTAACACTAATTTAAGTACGTTTAATTTTACATTGACCAGGCCTTCTTTAGTGACTTTCAGCGCCAATGTTTCAGCAAGCATGACAACCACTACAGGAGCTGCAATTACAGATGGTGTACCAAGACTATATCGGGTTTTCTGGCAGTTTACAACAGTGCCTGCAGGTTCTACAATAACTACAGGAACTGCCTATGGTCCGAGTTCCGGTATTTATACAGGAGCCAGCCCTTCAGGTGGAACAACAGGAAATATGAATACGACTCCCAATATGTCTCTTAAGCTAATTCCGGGTTCATACACTGTAGTCTTAACCGGACTATTAACAAATATTGTTAGCTCCTCCTATAATGGACAATTTGGAGCAGCTGCTAATGACAATGTGAGTATTGTTGCGATACCGATAAAATAAAAATATTTATCAAATTAATTTGATGGAACCACAGAAAGTTTCTGCGGTTTTGTTTTATATTTGTTTATAAGTTTAATTTTTTAAAAACTTCAGCTATGAAATTCGGCCAAGTAGAAGACCCGTCAAAAATAGATTTTACGCTTCCAAAAGATCATTCAAGAACCAAGGAAATTTTAAATCAGAATAAAAAAGGACTTGAAAATATTTCCATAGGATGTGCAAAATGGAACAAAACCGACCTGAAAGGATTTTACCCTAAGGGCACCAAAGACGAACTGACCTACTATGCCAAACAGTTTAATTCTATTGAGCTGAACGCTACTTTTTACGGAATGCCTACTCCTGAGCAGGTTGCGGTATGGAAAGAAAAAACACCTGACAATTTTAAATTCTTCCCAAAGATCACCAACACGGTTTCCCATTTCAGAAGGTTGATTGACGTTACCGAACCTGTTACCAGTTTTGCATCAGCTGTAATGAATTTTGATCAAAAACTGGGAATGGTTTTTCTGCAGCTTCATGATAATTTCAAACCTAAGGATTATGACAGGCTGGAAAAATTTGTGAAAGACTGGCCCAAAGAAGTCCCGCTAGCTATTGAGCTTCGTAATACAGAATGGTTTACTGATGAAGAGATCTTCAATACAACCTGCGAACTTTTTGAAGCCCATCATATTACCAATATCATAGTGGATACTGCCGGAAGAAGGGATATGCTACATATGCGGCTTACCACTCCCAATGCATTTATAAGATATGTAGGAGCCAATGCTGAAAGCGACTATGATAGACTGGATGACTGGATGAAACGCCTGACAAAATGGAAAAAAGAGGGACTGCAGAACGTTTATTTCTTTGTTCATCAGAACATTGAAAAAGCATCTCCGCTATTATCCGCCTATTTTATTAAAAAGATGAATGAAGAATGGAAAACAGATCTTCATATTCCGCAAATGGCTTCAGATAATAATGGAACGCTGTTCTAAAAGCAGGAAAACATACTCCATTTTTTAATAAAACGCGAAAAAACTGTTTTTTGTGGGAAAAATTTAGTAATTTAGAATAGACTGCTGTTCATAACACAACAGGCTGTTTTAAAATACAAATGCCATGGAAAAAGAAATCTGTACCATCAGCATTACCAACAACTGGCTTGGTGATGAATATACATTCTATGAAGATCATAGAATCAAGAGAGTTTACGACAATCACAGCCTGAGCGTCAACCGCACTGAATGGCTGGAGCCTCACCAGATCAGTAAACAGAATAAGGACAAACTGGTCAAAAGCTGCCCTGAAGAATTTAAGGAGCAGATCATGCAGATCCTGGATTATCCTTAATGTAATATTATGAGTAATGGGTAATAAGTAATATTAAACTATTGGTTTAAAGAATTACTTATTACCCATTACTTATTCCTTATTTTTTCTCAATAAAAGGACGAGATTCAGGAAAAGCAGAAGAAGGTCTAAAGTGACCCAGATTCCCAGCTTTGTATTTTCATAATTATAGGCTTCCAGCTGTTTTTTTGCAGTTTCTGAAAGTTTTACACTTTGGTTGATATAATTCTGAACTTCTACAATCTGGTCTATATTTTTATTCGGAACCGCATGCTGGGAGAAATACACCATGTTTTTTTTGCCAAGATATCCTATAATCCAGTATTCATCGGATTTGTCCATTTTAAGATATTCTATCCTGTAATATTCCGGACGTATTTTCCCGATATGCTTAGGCTCTAAATTTCCGTTTTTGGCAGTATCTACTTTAATGAGGTAAAAATCCAGTGTCTGGGGCAGTTTATTCACTACCTGAAGCCCCACTGAGTTGTCTACAAAACTTACCGCACTTTTTTTAATGAACCAATAGGTAAAGATTGAAATAGAAAAAACGACCGTAAGAATCCGGAACAGTTTCGCCCATTTTGCAGTCTTTCCTGATTTTACTTTAAATAAAACCAAAGAAATAACACAAGCCCAGAAGATCACAAAAATGATAAATACCATACTGCAAAGATACTGATTTAAGATTTTTCAGAGGAATCTTAATCTACATTCCATTCTTTGTAGAATTGGTCAAGGAATCCCAGCATATAATCATGTCTTTCCTGAGCCAGCTCTTTCCCTTTCCGGGTATTCATCAGATCTTTTAAAAGCAGCAGTTTTTCGTAGAAATGATTGATGGTGGTACCGTTAGATTTCTTGTATTCATCTTTGGACATATTCAGGCTTGGCTGAATTTCAGGATCATACATCAGATTGTTTTTAAAGCCTCCGAAGTTGAACGTTCTTCCTATTCCAATAGCGCCAATCGCATCTATCCGGTCTGCATCCTGTACGATCTTAAGTTCAGCAGGAAGCTCAGCCGGCATTTCGCCCCTGTTCTTAAAAGAAATGTTTTTAATAATAAATAATACCTTTTCTATTACCTCTTCCGAAACATTCTGGCTTTTCAGGAATTCTCCTGCTATTTTCGGAGCTATGGTTTCGTCTCCGTTATGGAATTTAGGATCGGCAATATCATGCAGCAATGCAGACAGCTCCACCACTTCCTTATTGCAGTCTTCGGTTTCGGCTATTTTTTTGGACAATTTCCATACTCTTTCAATGTGATACCAGTCGTGGCCTGCTTCAGCACCTTCCAACTTTTCTTTTACAAATTCTACGGTGTTTTCGATCGTACTTTTCATTTATCCGTCAGTTCGTTTAAAATAATGTTCCAGAGTTTCTTATTATAACTTCTAAAAAAATTGATGTGTCCGATTTCTTTTTTTTCGGATTCAGATGTTTTCACGAGCCTGTAGGAGGGCCTGAGGTTGGGGTAGGTATTATTCAAAAGGCTTAATACTCCTTTTTCTGTCAGCCACACATCATCTTCCGCCCGGATCACAAACACTTTTTGTGTCAATTTTTTAGAATAGTCATCAATTTTTTCCAACAGCTTGTTGGTTGATTTCCTGTTTAAAATTAAGGTTCTCCAGTCATATGCACAATTTTTTGGAAGACTTTCTCCCAATCCAAACCAATTTGCCGGGAAATAGCCTAACAATCCGGTGGTTAAGGGCTGAACAATTCCAAACCCGAGATAGGCTTCAACTTTGGTCCCCAGTTTTAGATTTCCGACAAATGCATTCTGGGTTCCCACGAAAATAAATTCATCAAACATAGTGGAATCTTCATTCATCCCAAGGATCAATGCCCCAACCGAGTGTCCCAGGCAGTATTTTTTATATTCAGGAAATTCTGTTTTGATATACCGCGTTAATGTTTTATAATCTTCTGAGCCCCAAATCCTCATGGAAGCTCTGAAACCTTTCATTTTTTCAGGCTTTGAAAGACCAATTCCCCGGTAATCATAAGCAATCACCGTAAAGCCATGCTCTGCAAAGAAACGGGCAAATGAGAAATAAACCTGCTGCTTTACGCCTGTTGCAGAATTGATCAGAAGCAGCTTACCATTGCTTTTCTCAGGCCTGAAAAGATGAACTGCCAGAGATACACCGTCTTTTGTAATAAGTTCCAGTTTTTCCATAGTGAAAAAGAAAAAATCCACTATAAAAGTGGAGATTTTACTTATCTTTTTATGTTAACTTTGTAACTTTCGATATGTGACAAATAGCTTTAGGAAAGGAAGTCCGACATTCTCGGGAGTCCCGTCTGCGAACCTTTCCCCCCGGAAACTCTTGAAGAAACCTCATTTCCGAACTTCACACAGTCCTCAATGGAGTTCCCGTGACAAAGTGCTATAGCGAATCCTGAAGTAAAGGCATCTCCCATTCCCATTTTGTAAACGGTTTCATCTTTATCATTTCTGTAATACTTCATTTCCGTCCCGTCAAAATAGATCGTGGAATTGGTATCGTCCCTTACAAAAACTTTATTAAAGTATTTTTTAAGGATTTCTTCTCTTTTTTCTTCTCCGAAAACAGTATGAAGTTCACTGCTTTTGGTAACGATAAAATCTACATTATCAATAATATCTTTACTGATCCTCATTGCCGGTGAAGCATAAAGACCTACTTTCTTGCCATATTTTTTGGCCTTTCTTATGGTATATTCTACTACTTCCATGGCTACTTCAAGCTGAACGAGAATAAGGTCTACGCTGTGAAAATAGCGGTCCGCATCTTCTACATGCTGTATGCTAAGATATTTATTAGCAGCAGGAACTACCACAATCGCCGCATTCCCATTGCTGGTCGTTACATAAGCTGTCCCTGTAGATTCCGCATCGGTTTCATGGACAAATCCTACATTAACACCTTCACCTACGAGATTTCTCATGATCTGCTGGCCAAGAGGATCCATCCCCACACATCCGATAAAATAGACGCTTGCTCCAAGTCTGGCAGCACCTACCGCCTGATTAGCCCCCTTACCGCCAAAATAGCTATCTGAATTAATGGCTAAAACCGTTTCATTGGAATGGGGAATTTTTTCGGTCTCTAAAACCAGATCGATTGAAGAGCTGCCTACAACAATAATTTTGGGTTGTTCTGATGAGAATTTCATTGGTGCTTTTATGTTAGTTTAATATAATATTCAGAAAACTAGGTTTCAAAAATAACTAATTTAATTAACTTATTTCAATAAATTCTGTAATTATCTTCACGGGCTTGTGATCTTTGTCATAAGCAATATAGCTGGCATAAAAACCTTCTCCGTAACCAGTTTCAAAGGCAAAAATAGTTCCGGGATGTTCATCTGCCGGCTTCAGGAATGCATACTGATCTATAGCTCCTTTCTCATCAAAGAAATACTCATGAAAAAATTCTTCATAGATTCCCATGAAATCTGCGCCTTTGCTATGGTATAGTCTTTTTTCAAGCTCATTAAGGCTGTTCTGGGTATCCACATCCATCAGGCATCCCATTCCGCTTTCTACCGGGTATCCGAAGACTTCTTCTTCCGCAAGGTCCTTTACATCCTGCCCTTCAGTGACAGCCATTTTCCATTCTTCAATCGCTGCGCTACTAAAAATAACCTCTGCATAGGCTACACAGTTACTCTCTCTTTCTTTATGCAGCAAAACAGAAAAATTCCCTTTCGGAAATTCTGTAGAAAACGGAAGCATATCATTCGTGATGAGAGGATCACAGGCCACTAGCTTTCCGCTTGAAAGATAGAGTTTCCCAACTTCAAAGCTTTCCAATAACGGGCTTTCCACGAAGTTTTTTGAGAATAGTTTTTTTATGTTTTCCAGGTGTGTCATTTATTCTTTGTTGTTTAAATTGTCCGGCTGAGCGGAGTCGAAGCCTTCTTTATTTTCAAAATTATCGGAATGACTTTTATTTTGACAAACAGATAATTCCTTCAGTTTTTCCCAATTATCATTGATAATGGCTTCTTTTTTCTTTCGACTCCAGCCTTTCACTTGCTTTTCAAATGAAATAGCCTGAGTAACATCATTAAATTCACAAAAGAAGACTAGTTCAACCGGTCTTCTTTTGTGAGTATAGCTTTCAGGGAATTTTCCTGACTGATGCTGAGATAATCTGACCTCAACATCATTGGTAACTCCTGTATAATAAGAGCCGTCGGAACATTTTAAAATATATACAAAGTATTGTTTCATTTTAAGAACAGGCTTCGTGAACTTTCGTTCGCAGATTTTTCATCTGTGCTCAGCCTGACATTCCGACAAACTTACTGCCTATCTTTTAAATTTACAAACTTTTCAGTTTATCTTCCAAAATGGCAATTTTATCCTGAGCATCTTTTTGTTTCTGGCGCTCTACCTCTACAATTTCAGGTTTTGCATTGGCTACAAATTTCTCGTTGGAAAGCTTTTTGTCAACAGAAATCAGGAATCCTTTTAGATATTTTAATTCTTCTTCTGTTTTTATTTTCTCTTCTCCTAAATCCAGGTTTTCACTTAAAGGAATAGAAACTTCTGTAGCCCCAACAAGGAATGTAAAGCTTGGTTTATCTGTTTTTGTTCCAAAATGAATTTCAGAAACGTTTGCCAGTTTTTTAATGACAGATTCGTTTGCAAACTCTGAAGCGTTTGTATAAATTTCCGCTGCTTCTTTTGGAGAGATTCCTTTTGTCTGACGGTAATTTCTAACTCCGGAAATTAATTCTGCCGCAGTCTCAAAGTTTTTAATGATATTTTCATTAAATGTTCCTGCTTTTTTCTGCTGAGCAATAACCAATGCTTCTTCAACTTTTCTTTCAGAGATTAATTGCCAGATTTCTTCTGACTGGAAAGGCATAAACGGATGAACCAACTTCATTAATTCTTCAAAAAGTTCAACTGTTTTGTGGTAAACTTCTTTAGAAATTCCTTCTCCGTAATTTGGTTTAATGGCTTCAAGATACCAACCGCAGAAATCATCCCAAATCAGTTTATAAATTAAATGTAAGGCATCTGAAATTCTGAATTTTTCAAACTGATCATTGATCTCAATGATTGTTTTATTTAATTTATTTTCAAACCATTCCATGGCTTGTGATTCTGTTGAGTTCGCAGGTTTATCTTCATGATTCCATAGATTGATCAATCTGAATGCACTCCAGATCTTCGACATGAAATTCCTTCCCTGAAGCATAAGATCTTCATCGAAAAGAAGATCGTTTCCTGCCGCAGAGCTCAATAAAATTCCTACCCGTACACCGTCTGCACCGTATTTATCAATTAATTCAAGCGGATCAGGAGAGTTTCCTAAAGATTTAGACATCTTTCTTCTCTGCTTATCTCTTACAATCCCTGTAAAATATACATTCTTGAAAGGAACTTCTTTTCTGTATTCCAATCCGGCCATAATCATTCTGGCTACCCAGAAGAAAATAATATCCGGACCTGTTACCAAATCAGAAGTTGGGTAGTAATAGTTAATATCCTTATTTTCAGGATCAAGCAAACCGTCAAATACGGACATTGGCCATAACCATGAGGAGAACCAGGTATCAAGAGCATCTTCGTCCTGTTTCAGATCCGATGTGCCTAGATTCGGGTTTCCTGTTTTTTCCCTGGCTAAGGCTAATGCTTCCTCGATAGTTTCTGCAACTACAAAATCATTTTCCCCTTCTCCATAATAGAATGCAGGAATCTGCTGTCCCCACCAAAGCTGGCGGGAAATATTCCAGTCACGGATGTTTTCCATCCAGTGCTTGTAGGTATTTTTAAACTTTTCAGGGTAAAACTTAACCTCATCATCCATTACCACGTCCAAAGCCGGCTTGCCAATTTCAGACATCTTCAAAAACCATTGAACTGAAACCTTAGGTTCAATAACAGCCCCTGTTCTTTCCGAAGTTCCTACTTTATTAACATAGTCTTCTGCCTTTAACAAAAGATCTTTTTCTTCAAGTTCTTTCGCGATCTGTTTTCTTACTTCAAATCTGTTTTTCCCTGCATAATGTAAACCATGCTCGTTCAAATTCCCGTCATCATCCAGTGCATCAATCATTTTTAACTGATGCTTCTGACCGATCTCGTAGTCATTGATATCATGAGCCGGTGTAATTTTCAAGGCTCCTGTTCCGAATTCTATGTCTACATATTCATCTTCAATAATTGGAACTACCCTGTTTACAATCGGTACAACTACATTCTTACCTTTAAGATGGGCATATCTTTCATCATTAGGATTGATACACACTGCAGTATCCCCGAAAATAGTCTCGGGACGTGTTGTAGCTACGGAAAGAAACTCTTCCGTGCCTTCAATCTTATATTTAAGGAAATATAATTTTCCGTTCTGCTCTTTAAATATTACTTCTTCATCAGAAATATTAGTCTTGGCTTCCGGGTCCCAGTTTACCATTCTGTACCCTCTGTAGATCAATCCTTTATTATATAAATCTACAAAGCTTTTGATTACCTGCTTGGAAAGCTTGTCTTCCATGGTGAAACGGGTTCTGTCCCAGTCACATGAACAGCCGAGCTTTTTCAGCTGCTCAAGGATTGTTCCTCCGTATTTGTCGGTCCATTCCCACGCGTGCTTTAAAAATTCTTCACGGGTAATATCTGATTTACTGACCCCTTCAGACTTCAGTTTAGCAACAACTTTGGCTTCAGTGGCAATTGAAGCGTGATCTGTGCCCGGAATCCAGCAGGCATTGAAGCCCTGCATTCTTGCACGGCGGACGAGAACATCTTGAATGGTATTGTTCAGCATATGCCCCATGTGTAATATCCCCGTTACGTTTGGCGGAGGAATTACCACAGTATATGGCGGTTTGTCATTAGGTTCCGAATGGAAGTATTTGTTCTCCATCCAGAAGTTGTACCATTTCTGTTCAGTTTCCTGTGGATTGTACTTTTCTGAAATCTGCATAAATTCTATTTCTTTTGCTTACAATTTGCAAAAATAGTCTAAAGAAAAAAAATTTTAAGTATGAATTAAAATAATTTTTAACTTTGTTTCTCAAAATTTATCTAACAAACATATTAACATTCAAGAATATGAAAAAATTAATTGCAGGAATTGCATTATTTGGAACATTTGCACTGGCATCTGCACAAACCATTACGTTTGACAAAACGACTTTTGACTACGGTACTATTAAACCAAGTGCTGATGGTACAAGATTCTTTACTGTAACGAATACAGGTGACAAGCCTTTGATCCTTTCTAACGTAAAGCCTTCTTGTGGATGTACAACTCCTGAATTCAGCCAGGATCCGATCATGCCAGGAAAGTCTGCTAAAATTAAAGTAGGATACAACACTGCTATTAACGGACCTTTCAATAAAATGATCGAAGTTTTCTCTAATGATCCTGCTAACAGCAGAAGCGTAATCTACATCAAAGGTAATGTTGATGCTAACGCTCCTGAGCCTAAGCCATTAACAGCTGAAGAGCAGAAAGCAGCAGCAAAAGCTGAGAAGAAAGCTGCTAAACTTGCTAAAAAAGCAGCAGCAAAGTAATCTCTACTAAAAAATAAAAGAACCGTCTTCAATGAAGACGGTTTTTTTATTACATTTAGGTTAAAATATATCAAATCTATGGACACCAATTTTTCAGATGACTTCCTGATTAAAGGAAAATTTTCAATAAAAAAAACTTCAACAGAATATAAAGGAAAACTCACAAAAGAAGAAGGCGAACAGCTTTTAATCGCAGAAAAAGAAAAGCTCCGGGAGCTGCAGGAAAAGCTATATGCCGATGGGAGCCAATCGCTGCTTGTTATTCTTCAGGCCATGGATGCAGCAGGAAAGGACAGCCTGATAGAGCACGTTTTCGGAGGGGTAAATCCACAAGGCTGTAATGTTACCAGCTTCAAAGCTCCAAGCACAAAGGAATATTCCCACGATTTCCTGTGGAGACATTACCTGGCTCTTCCCCAGAAAGGAATGATCGGAATTTTTAACCGTTCCCATTATGAAAGTGTATTGGTATGTAAGGTTCATCCTGAATACAACCTCAGCGAGAAAACGTGGTCTTCTGTAAAGGACTTTGATGCAAAATTCTGGGAAAACAGGTATGAGAGTATCCGGAATTTCGAAAAGCATCTTTCACAGAATGGAACAACTGTGGTTAAAATATTTTTAAATGTTTCCAAAGATGAGCAGAAGAAAAGACTTTTAGACAGGATTAACGAACAGGAGAAGAACTGGAAATTTTCTGCAGGAGATCTTCCTGAAAGAGCTCTTTTCCCGAAATATATGGAGGCTTATGAAAATGCTATTAATGAAACATCAAAGGATTATGCTCCGTGGTATGTACTTCCCGCAGACAATAAATGGTTTGCAAGAGTAGCCGCTATACAGATCATTATTGATACTCTGGAGAAGATGAATCTGAAGTATCCGCAACTTGGAGAAAAGGAGAAAACAGAGCTTGCCGAAGCCAAGAAAACACTTGAAAGTGAATAATACATAAGTGTAAATTATTACGTCGTAGCTAAATAGGGTAAAATAAATTTAATGTAGAAGACACTAAAAAGTGAATAATATGTTGCACATATTAGTTTTTTTCATAAATTTATCAAAAATTAATTTTTGACCCCTAATCATTAAACTTTAGCTATGAAAAAACATTTATTATTATCAGCAATTGCTATAATAAGCATTATCTCCTGTAATAATGAGGGAACAGCTGTAAATACTGTACAAAGCATGAAGACTCCTCAAATGGAAAACTTCGACAAAGCTTTCAAAAGTCTAGGCGACCCACAAAACAGACCTACTGAAGAAGAAAAGAAAAGAAATACTTCTGAACTGAGCGACAGAAGGAAGGCCCTCCTTGTGCCTGCATCCAAAGAACTGATTTTATCTACCGGTATTACAGAAGCTGAGCTGGAAAGAAAAACAGGGGGTGATATGAGCCAGATCATCGTCTGGGCTACCAATATCTACATGCAGAAAAGTGATGAGATCCGTAAAAACTTAAAATCTGAGAAATAATCATGAAAAAGTTTTTACTGCTGCTCGGCATATGCTTTGTTTCTTCTGCATATGCTCAGGGAGGAATGCTGATCATTCAGAATTTCACCACCAACTATGACTTTCATGGAATAATTTATGCCAATAATTTTGCCGGAGGGTGCTACCCTTACGTTACTTCCAAAGATCCTTATCCTGTGGTGGTACCGGCAGGTGCTACAGCAAAATACGAAAATTACAGAGACCAGTTCTCATCTTCTTCCTTTCCGGTTTCTTCGTGGGAAGTTACTCTCGCTTCAGGTTCTGCAGCCACAACAAGACCATGGAACCATCCCAGCCTGATGCCCGGCGGTGTTATTTCTAATAATACAAGATGGTCTATGTCTAAATTCCAGATGTACCATGCCGGAACTTCTGTGCCGGAAACTTTCTTCAACGGAGATATCGGAGATGCTGCCAATCCTTGCATCAGTGCTCCTGATTATATAGATTCATCACCTTACGGAAGCTCCAAGTGGTTCACCATCACTTCAGGCGGAACAGTCTATACTTATCTTGTCATCCAATAAATCACTCACCTTATATTACTATGAAAAGAACAGCATTACTTTTATCAGCCCTGGCAGGAGTTCTTTCTTTTGCCCAGAACTCTCCCCTGATTATACAAAATTACAGTGCGTATGATGCCGTAGGCAGGCTCCGCACCGGTACACCGGGCACACCCGGCCCTTATATGTACGCAGCTCCTAACTTTCCTTACGGAACTTACACCGTTCCTGCGGGAGCTATGACACAATACAATACATTCAGCACATCAGGTACAGCTTCTCTTCCTATTACGACATGGTATGTTACAGATCCTGTCAACCCTGCCAATAGCGGAACATACCCGTACAACCATCCTTTTATTGCATCGGTAATGAATTCTTCCAATATATGGGGAGGATTCCATTTCTGGCTGACAGATCCATCTTTAGGAACTGACATGTATCAGCTTGGGAATCCCGTTGTATATTCAGGATTTACTACTTCAGGAACAGGAGCTTTTTCGAGTGCAGACTGGTTTACCATAACCACGCCTAGCGGCCCGACCACTTACCTGCAGATCTTTTAAAAAAGGGGCAGCTGTTCTGCAGCTGTCTTTTTACATTTTTGTTACAGCGAGCAGTGTTTTTTGCTCTCTGAGGATTTTCTGTGCCTAAATTCAAACCTATTTTAATCTTTATTCTAATATAATTAATCATGAAAAAAATTCTTTTATCGGCCATGATAGCCATAATTACATTAACATCGTGCCATAACGAAAACACTGCTGTCAATACGGTGGAAACTATGAAAACCCCACAGATGGAAAACTTCGACAAAGCTTTTAAAAGTCTTGGTGATCCGCAGAACAGACCTACCGAAGAGGAAAGAAAAAGAAACACTTCCGAACTGAACGACAGAAGAAAGGCTCTTCTTGTTCCGGCTTCTAAAGAACTCATCCTTTCTACAGGTATTACAGAAGCTGAGCTGACCAGAAAAACCGGCGGCGATATGAGCCAGATTATTGTATGGGCTACCCAGATCTATATGCAGAAAAGCGATGAGATCAGAAAAAATATTAAATCCGATAAATAAAACTAACCATTCAATTTATTAAAGTATGAAAAAATTAACTGTTATTCTAGGGATACTGGCAGGAATAGGTATTTCTGCACAATCTTCCTTAATGGTGATCAATAATTACAGCGCTTATGATGCTGAAGGAAGGTTTATGACGGTAGGGTCAGCCGGCACGGGATCGTCTCAACCCTATATGTATGCCCTTCCGAATCCTCCTTACTCAGTGTATACTATTCCTGCAGGAGGCTACACGAAGTACACCAAATTTGATAATACAGGCAGCCCGAATCCTATTCCCATTCCCGGATGGTATTATATTGATCCTTTAAACAGCTCCAATACCGGCAATTATCCGTACAACCATCCTATCATCACAGCCGTTACTCCTGTCGATGAATGGATGGGCTTCGCTTTCAGGCTTACAGATACTACGGGATATACGTATGATACTTTTGAGGTAGGAGATCCGGTTCTTTCCAACGGTTTCTTAAGTTCGAGCCAGACAGGGCCCAACACCACTGTTTCTGCAGACTGGTTTACCATCACAACACCGGGCGGACTGGTTACCTATTTCCAAATCTATTAAACACCCTGAAGTTAACGTCTAAAAAATATTTAACTACTTATGAAAAAACTATTCTTATCATCGGCCTTTGCCCTATTAACTCTGGCATCATGCTCTAATGAAGGGACTGCCGTCAATACGGTGGAAACCATGAAGACTCCACAAATGGAAAACTTCGACAAAGCTTTTAAAAGTCTTGGTGATCCGCAGAACAGACCTACCGAAGAAGAAAGAAAAAGAAACACTTCCGAACTGAGCGACAGAAGAAAGGCTCTTCTTGTTCCGGCTTCCAAAGAACTTATCCTTTCCACAGGCGTTACAGAAGTTGAACTGACCAGAAAAACTGGCGGTGACATGAGCCAGATTATTGTATGGGCTACACAGATCTATATGCAAAAAAGCGATGAGATCAGAAAAAATATCAAATCTTAAAGATAATTATCATGAAAAAAATATTAACATTATTAGGCCTAGCAGCATTTTCTCTTGGATATTCTCAAGGAGGAACCCTTATACTGAACAATTATTCCCAATATGATTTCAAAGGATTCATAATAGCTAATAATTTTGCCGGAGGGTGTTATCCCTACATCAGCTCCAACAATCCGGATATGGTAACAGTGCCCGCCAATTCTCATATAGGTAATGGCAATGCATTGATATATACCAATTACAGGGACCAATACACTTCTTCTCTGTACCCGATGACGGAATGGCACGTCAGTACATCATCCGCACCCGGTATACCAAGGTTATGGAACCATCCGGCCGTAATGCCCGGCGGAGTCCTTTCAAACAATACAAAATGGGCCACTACCAAATTCGTAATGTACTATCCTGGAACAACCACTCTTGCTCCGGATAATTTTAACGGTGCTATCACGCTGGCAGGCAACTCCACTTGCTACAGCGCCTCGGACAGTATGATGAGTTCGACAGGTAACAATAGTGCAGAAATATTCACGCTATCAAGCGGCGGAACGACCTATACCTATATCCAACTGTATTAATTTGAATTCTTTATGAAAAAAATATTCACCATTCTTTCAATAGCATTGTTTTCAGCTGCCTATTCCCAAAGCAGTATTATGATTGTTAATAATTATTCTACCACTTACGATTTCCAGGGAAATATCAGTGCTCACAATTTTTCAGGAGGATGTTATCCCTATGTAACCTCAAGTACACCCGCAACGATTACTGTTCCTGCGAATTCACATACAGGTAACGGTCATGAGCTTGCCTATAAAAATTTCAGAGACCAGTTTACCGGTTCAGCGTATCCTACTACCAACTGGACAGTACAGTTGAGCCCCACCACAACCCAGGTACGTGCCTGGAACCATATAAGTATAGCACCCGGAGGAGTTATTGCTTCAAATGTAAAATGGGCCTCTTCACAGTTCCAGATGTATTTTGCAGGAACTTCCACACCGGAACCGGCTTTCAGCGGACTGATCGGAGAATCTCCTGATCCATGTACAGGAGCTACCGGCTATATTTCAACGCCTTACGGGGATGCCGAGTGGTTCAATATCACTACAGGAAATGTAGATTATTCTTATCTGCAAATTTATTAGTCAAAAAAAAATCAAACCTAAATTCTAATTAATTATGAAAAAACTTTTTTTATCGGCAGCTTTTGCCGCTTTAACTATGGTTTCGTGTAACAACGAAGGAACTGCTGTCAATACCGTGGAAACTATGAAGACTCCACAAATGGAAAACTTCGACAAAGCTTTTAAAAGTCTTGGTGATCCACAAAACAGACCTACCGAAGAGGAAAGAAAAAGAAATACTTCGGAATTGAGCGACAGAAGAAAGGCTCTTCTTGTTCCCGCTTCAAAAGAATTAATCCTGTCCACAGGCGTTACAGAGGGGGAACTAATGAGAAAAACAGGCGGTGACATGAGCCAGATCATTGTTTGGGCTACCCAGGTCTATATGCAAAAGAGTGATGAGATCCGTAAAAACATTAAATCTGATAAATAGATGATGAAAAAGATTTTGTCAATATTAGGTATTGCCGCATCCATAGCTGCTTATGCACAAGGAACCCTTATTATCAACAATTATACAATTTATGATTACAGGGGAGATGTAATCGCACACAATTTGTTTGCGCCATGCTATCCCAGAGTGGTCAACAATGTTCCTATCATAGTGCCTGCCAATTCCAATACGGGAACCGGAACCCAGCTCCAGTATGATAACTTCAGAGATCAGTATACTTCTTCTTTGTATCCTATGGCTGAATGGAGTGTAGCAACCTCTCCCAATACGACGAATGTAAGACCGTGGGATCACCCTGCTTTAGTTCCCGGAGGCACATTTTCAAACAATACGAGATGGGGCATCACTAAATTCGGGATGGTCTATGCAGGGACCAATAATAATGTTGTTGGGTTCAGTGCCAATATAGCTATAGCGGGAAATCCATGTTATACTTATCCGGATTATTTTACGACTCCAAGCGGAGCGAACAGTGGGGAAATGTTTACCATTACCAGCGGAAGTCAGGTGACCACCTATCTTCAGCTTTATTAATCAAAATTCAACTTAAATTCTAATTAATTATGAAAAAACTTTTTTTATCGGCAGCTTTTGCCGCTTTAACTCTGGTTTCATGCAACAATGAAGGAACCGCTGTCAATACCGTGGAAACTATGAAGACTCCACAAATGGAAAATTTCGACAAAGCTTTTAAAAGTCTTGGTGATCCGCAAAACAGACCTACCGAAGAGGAAAGAAAAAGAAATACTTCGGAACTGAGCGACAGAAGAAAGGCTCTTCTTGTTCCTGCTTCAAAAGAGCTAATCCTGTCCACAGGAATTACAGAAACTGAATTAATGAGAAAAACCGGCGGCGACATGAGCCAGATTATTGTATGGGCTACCCAGATCTATATGCAGAAAAGTGATGAGATCCGTAAAAACATTAAATCTGATCAATAATGAAAAAGCTATTAACCATATTGGGAATCACGGCAACGTCGTTCGCTTATTCCCAGGGGATGTTCATCCTCAATAATTATTCCCCTCATGATTATCACGGAAATCTCATGGCCATGAATCTTAGCGGCTGTATTCCGGCTGTCATCAACAATGACCCTGCTACAATTATTGTTCCTGCCAACTCACACATGGGAAACGGACTTGCATGGAAGATAGATAATTACAGAGACCAGTTCGGCAGTTCCCTGTACCCTATTAATAACTGGCTTGTAACACTTAGCTCATCATCTTCAACCGTGAGATCATGGAACCATCCCAGCCTTATACCGGGCGGAGTAATTGCCAATAATACCAAGTGGGTCACTTCTAAATTTGCCATGTATTACGCAGGAACCGGTAATAAAGTATTCGGATTCAATACGAATTTGGGAGATGCTACCCCGAATACATGTGTCACCAGTGTAGATTATTTCTCCACTCCGGATGGCTCCGCAGAATGGTTTACCATTACAGCAGGTACTGATACAACAACTTATCTACAAATTTATCCATGAAAAAAACAGCAGCTTTATTATTGGGCCTAGCAGGAATATTTTCCTCAGCCCAGACCTCTTCTTTTGTGTTTAATAATTACAATGCTTACGACGCCGTAGGAAGACTGATGACCTGCAGCCCGACCCCGGGACTGATTAAATATATGTATGCCTCTCCAAACGGAACATTCGGAACCTATACGATGCCGGGAGGAATTTCTTCTTCTTACGCATCTTTCGGAACTACCGGCCTGGCACCTTTCCCTATGAACATGATGCAATGGAATGTGACTGATCCTACCAATACAAACAACAACGCATCATATCCTTATAATCATAATTTTATAACATCTACGATGTCAGCTATCAATGAATGGGCATCATTTCATTTTGTACTTCGTGACAGCGCAGGAAATGCCATTGATTCCTTTCTTGTGGGAGACCCTGCTGTTGCAATCAATGCGGGTGTGACAGCAAACGCCTATCAGATTGGCGCCAGCAGCGGGATAGAAGCAGAATGGTTTACCATTACCACATCCACCGGAAAGGTGACCTATTTCAGTATTTATCCATAGATAGAAAAAAGCGGAGACTGGTCTCCGCTTTTTTATTGTAAAAAGTTTGTATCGAATAAAAATCACGAGAAAATCTGTAAGCCGGATTTTGTTCTTCCGAAGAAGCGCCTGTTATTTATCTGCGTCTTACATTGCTGCAAGACTTGAGCTGATTACCCCTCGGCTTTCAGGACGAGCCGCCCCTATTTTCATTGCTGAAAAGAACCGATATACTTATCATTGCACCGCAAAGAGTTTACCTGGTTTCACTACAGCCGAACTGTACCTGCTTTCTGTTGCACTTGTCCTACCCTCACGGGTGACGGATGTTATCCGCTTTGCTGCTCTATGGTGTCCGGACTTTCCTACCCCTGCCGAAACAGGAATCAACAAGCCGATTTTCTCGCGGCTGCAAAGATACGGATTATTTGGTGATTTTGTTGATTTGACGATGTGATGATTTGGCAATTTGACGATGCGAAGATTTGTTGATGTGTTAATGTTGCGCGTGAAAAATGGGTCAGCAATCGATGTGAGAAGATGTGAGAGCTGATTGTTTTTAGGTTTTGGCTGAAGCCGGATGATTTTTATTTTTTGTTGAATGGATTAGAGTTTACTCCAATTGAATATTAAAATGGACCAATAAGTTCAACAACGCTTAACCACCATCAAATCTTCGCATCGTCAAATTGCCAAATCATCACATCGTCAAATTAACCCCTCATCATATCAACAAATCAACACATTATTATTATCTTCGTGCCATTATATAACTATGACTTCCAGAGAAAAAGAATTTGCGCAGCTTATTAAGGATAATCAGGGCCTGATTATTAAAGTTTCCCGCTTGTACACCAATTCTCTTGAAGATGAAGAAGACCTGTTTCAGGAGATCGTACTCCAGCTTTGGAGAAGCTACGACTCTTTTAAAGGTAATTCTAAAATTTCTACGTGGATGTACCGCGTAGCCCTTAATACAGCCATTACTCTTTTCAGAAAAAAAAGCAAAAGCCTTCCTACAAACGAACTGGACATCAACCATAAAGATTTTGTAGAGGATGATGACGAAAAACAACAGCAGATCTCTCTTCTGTATACCGTGATCAAAACCCTTCCCAACATAGAAAGAGCAATTGTAATGATGTATCTTGATGACCTGCCCTATAAGGATATTGCTGAAAACCTCGGGATTACCGAAGTTAATGCACGTGTGAAAATGAACAGATTAAAGAAAACCCTTAAAGAACAGATGCAAAAATATGCCTGATTTTGATTTAGACAGCTTTAAGAAAACATGGCAGGAACAGCCTGTTCAACCAAAATATGACAGCAATGAAATCCTTCAGATGCTGAACAGAAAATCGCGCAATTATGTGAAGTATATTTTCTGGATCAGCGTGGTGGAATTTTTATTTTTTTCTGTTTTGGGACTATTCTATTTCTTTCAGGATGAGGAATCGGATAGTTTCCGTAAAATACTGGAAAAGCTGGGAGCACAGAAAGCTCCTGAAATAGAAACTAATTTTGATCATGCTTATTTAGCTATAAAAATCTTAAGCCTGATGATTACCGCTTATTTTGTCTTAAAATTCTACCAAAATTACCGCAAAATAAAAATCGAAGAAAATCTCAAAGGGCTCATTATACGAATCATTAAATTCAAGAAAACAGTCAACGCTTTTATCCTGATCAGCATCGCTCTTCTGGTTGCCTTTACCTTTGTGTTTACAGCCTTTATTTTCTATGCATTGAATTCCCAGAATGTACGGCCGGACAATTCCAACCTGATTATTGTTATCATCGGTATCATTGTAAGTACCGTACTGTGTGTACTTTTGATCTGGTTGTACTACAGGCTTGTGTACGGAATTATCATCAGAAAACTGGATAGAAACTTAAAACAGCTCAGAGAGATAGATTCTCAGGAAAATTAGGACAAACAGGCATCAGTTCAAGATTTTTCATTAATTTTATTCCACCAAATCTTAAACTATGCCATTATCTTACGTCTATGGAGCTTCCACCATTCCATTACTGGGACAAACCATTGGGGGAAATCTTAAAAAGACCGTTGAAAAATATCCAAACCAAGAAGCTTTAGTCTGTATTCATCAGGATTACAGAGCTACCTATCAGGAATTTTATAACCAGACAACAGCTGTTGCAAAGGCTTTAATCTTCTCAGGAGCCAAAGCAGGAGACAGGATCGGAATCTGGTCTTCAAACCGTTATGAATGGGTGTTACTTCAATATGCCACGGCCCGTATAGGTACGATATTAGTCAATATCAATCCTGCATACAGAACACACGAACTTACCTATGTGATTAATCAATCGGGCATCCGGATGATGTTTTCTTCTCTCAGTTTTAAAACAAGCAATTACAGGGAGATGGTAGAATACGCAAAAGAAGTCTGCCCCAGCCTGGAACACGAAATCTTCTTTGACGACAATTGGGAGGATTTTTTAAACAACGGTCAGGATATTTCTGATGATACGCTTCACAGCTTTGAAGAGCATGTCCAGTTTGATGATCCTGTCAATATCCAATATACTTCCGGGACGACAGGCTTCCCGAAAGGCGTTACCCTTTCCCATCATAACATTTTAAACAACGGGTATTTCATTGGTATACGCTTAAAATATTCAGAGAAAGACCGCGTCTGCATTCCTGTTCCTTTTTATCACTGTTTCGGAATGGTAATCGGAAACATATGCTGTACCACTCACGGCGCATGTATGGTGATCCCTAACGACAGCTTTGATCCGGATATTACTTTAAAAACAGTTTCCGAAGAAAAATGTACGTCTTTATACGGGGTTCCAACGATGTTTATCGCTGAACTGGCAGTTAAGGATTTTGATACCTACGATTTTTCAAACTTAAGAACGGGGGTGATGGCCGGATCCGTCTGCCCTCCGGAAATCATGAAAAAGGTAGAAAGCCTGATGAATATCAAAGAAATGAGTATCTGCTACGGAATGACAGAAACTTCACCTGTATCCACCCAAACCCTGATAGGAACAACATTGGAAAAACAGGTCAGTACCGTAGGAACTGTACAGGACCATCTTGAGATCAAAATTATAGATGAAAATGGAAAGATTCTGGAACGGGGTGAACATGGCGAACTCTGCACCAGAGGCTATTCCGTCATGCTAAAATACTGGAATGATCCTGAAAACACTAAAAAAGTACTGGACGATGCCCGTTGGATGCATACCGGAGACATGGCCGTAATGGATAATGGTGGCTATATTACAATTTCCGGCAGAATCAAAGACCTTATCATCCGCGGTGGAGAAAATATTTCACCTAAAGAAATTGAAGATTTCCTGTATACCTATCCTAATATCCTGGATGTTCAGATCATCGGGGTTCCGAGTGAAAAATTCGGGGAAGAAGTAATGGCCTGGGTAAAAGTCCGGAAGGGATTTGATGTAACGGAAACTGAGCTTTTAGAATACTGCAAGGGACGAATTGCTCATTATAAAGTTCCTAAATACTGGAAATTTGTAGATGAATTTCCTATGACCATTTCGGGGAAAATCAGAAAAGTGGAAATGCGGGAGATTTCTATTAAAGAATTACAATTGGATGCTTTGAAGCAACGTTCCTAATTATATACTTTATTTTTAACAGATTAAGCATACTTTATTCCATCATTAATTAAACTGACTTATTTTACTTTCAAAAAATACAAAAGCCCAGAAATACTGGGCTTTTATCTATTGTATGTTGTATAACTTTAAAGTTCTTTTCTTAATCTTGCTACCGGGATATTAAGCTGTTCACGGTATTTGGCGATTGTTCTTCTGGCGATATTATAACCCTGTTCTTTCAGCATCACCACCAGCGCATCATCGGTAAGAGGTTTTCTTTTGTTTTCTTTGCCGATTACTTCCTGAAGATGGGTTTTAATTTCTTTGGTAGAAACTTCTTCACCGTCGTCATTCGTTAAACTGTCTGAGAAAAGGTCTTTCAGATAAACAATTCCGTTTGGAGTATCGGCATATTTACTTTTTACTACCCTTGAAATGGTAGAAATATCGAATCCGGTAATATCCGCAATATCTTTCAGGATCATTGGCTTCAACGATTTCTCATCTCCGGTGATAAAATAATCCTTCTGAAATTTCACAATGGCTGTAATAGTCTGCAGTAATGTATTCTGACGTTGGTTAATAGCATCAATATACCATTTTGCAGCATCCAGCTTCTGTTTGATGAATAAAGCTGCCTGCTTATGCTCAGAAGAGTTTTTATCATGAGAATAGGTAGTTAAAATATCCTTATATTCTTCGGAAACTCTTAGAGTCGGTGCATTTTTACTATTAAGCATCGGGATCACTAAACCGTCTTTCACCTGGATCACAAAATCCGGGATAATTTCCTGGTTGATCGTGATCGTCTGCGTATCAAAGTTGCCTCCTACTTTTGGCGAAAGTTTTGAAATTTCATCCAAGGCGTCTTTAAGATCATCTTCCTCTATATCATATTTCTGAATAATCTTATTGTAATGCTTATTGGTAAGGGCATCGAACTGATGTCTTAAAATATTGGCAGCGAGAGAAACCGCTTTATCAGAGCTTACTTTCTTTTCGATCTGAAGCAGCAAGCATTCCTGAAGGCCTCTTGCCCCAACACCTGGCGGATCCAGTTTCTGGATGTAATTTTCAAGGATATCCTCCACTTTTTCTTTGGTGGTATAAATTCCCTGCGAGAAGGCAAGATCATCAACAATAGCCTTGATCTCTCTTCTTAAGTATCCGTCCGTATCTAAATTCCCTATAATATATTCAGCAATTTTTACATCTTCTTCGTTGATGTTTACCAGGTGGATCTGTTCCAGCAGGTAATCATATAATGACTGGCCTTCGGTAAGAAGACTTTCATTATCAAATTCTTCATCGTCCGGAGAGTAGTTGCTGGATGCTGTTTTATAGTTCGGTTCGTCATCGTATATGTACTCGTTGACATCAAAATCTGTCTCAATACTATCGGTTCCTTCGTCCTGATAAGCATCTTCAATAGAAGAGTAATCATCTTCTTTGGGATCCTCCTTTACAATTTCCAAAGCAGGATTTTCCTCTAACTCCCTTTCCAGCTCCTCTTCGAATTCCAATGTATGAAGCTGGATGAGCTTCATCAACTGGATCTGCTGAGGGGCCAGCTTCTGTCCTAATTTGAGTTGTAAGTGTTGTTTAAGCATATTAGTCTTTGTGTTTTAACATAACATATTCTACGAATTTAATGAATTAATTTGAAAAAAAACACATTTAGCATGATTTTTGCATTATAGTTTCAAGATAATAAACTATTGGAAAATAAAAAAAGCCTTAATTTTTACATTAAGGCTTTTTTATTGTTCTAGAATTCAGCACTTTTCGGCGTTCTAGGGAAAGGAATCACATCTCTGATGTTGGTCATTCCTGTTACAAAAAGAACCAGTCTTTCCAATCCTAAACCAAAGCCTGCGTGTGGTACAGAACCGAATTTTCGGGTATCAAGGTACCACCAAAGTTCATGTTCATCCACATGCATATCTGCCATTTTCTGTTTTAATACGTCTAATCTCGCTTCTCTTTCCGATCCTCCGATGATCTCACCGATTCCAGGGAAAAGAACGTCCATTGCTGCAACGGTCTTATTATCATCGTTCAGCTTCATATAGAAAGCTTTGATCTCTTTTGGATAATCGAACAATACTACCGGGCTTTCAAAATGCTTTTCAACCAGGAATCTTTCATGTTCGGACTGAAGATCCGTTCCCCAGTTTTCAACCGGATACTGGAATTTTCCTTTTTTATTTTCTTTTGAGTTCATTAAGATCTCAATAGCTTCCGTATAGCTTACACGCTTGAAACGCTTGGCAATAACATTCTGAAGTTTCTCGATCAGGCCTTCTTTTGCTCTGTCTTTTTCCGGCTTTGATTTCTGTTCTTCTTCAAAACGTTTGTCCAGGAATTCAAGATCGTCTTTACAGTGATCAAGAACGTACTGGATTACATATTTTAAGAAATCTTCCGCAAGGTCGATGTTATCTTCAAGGTTGTTGAATGCCACTTCCGGCTCTATCATCCAGAATTCCGCAAGGTGTCTTGTCGTGTTCGAATTTTCAGCACGGAAAGTGGGTCCGAATGTATAAATTCTACCCAATCCCATTGCAGCAGTCTCTCCTTCAAGCTGTCCGGAAACGGTCAGGTTGGTTTTCTTTCCGAAGAAATCCTGTGCGAAATCAATTTCACCATCCTCCGTTCTTGGGATGTTGTTCAGATCAAAGTTTGTTACTCCGAACATTTCTCCTGCTCCTTCAGCGTCGGCTCCGGTAATTACAGGGGTATTGATGTAGAAGAACTGGTTTTTGTTAAAGAATGAATGTACGGCAAAACTTACTGCGTGACGCACTCTGAAAACCGCCCCGAATAAGTTCGTTCTGAATCTTAAATGGGCCTGATCTCTTAAAACTTCCAGCGAGTGTTTTTTAGGCTGAAGAATCGTTTTGTCCCTGTCTTCTGTAAAGTTATCTCCTAAAATAACAATCTTTTTCGCTACAATTTCTACATTCTGCCCGGCTCCCTGGCTTTCCACCACTTCACCCACTACCTTTAAAGAGGCAGCTGTACTGATCTTACTGATAATTGATTCATCGAAATTCTCAAAATCAACAACAATCTGCAAATTATTAATCGTAGAACCATCATTTAGCGCTATAAAGCGATTTGCACGGAATGTTCTTACCCAACCGTAAACCGTAATGTCATGATGTAATACTTTCTTGTAATCCTGTAGGATTTCTTTAATCGTTTGCTTTTTCATTTGTTGATTATAAATTTTCGTTTAAAAATTAACGTTGGCAAAGTTACAAAAAAACAGCGTAACCTGATGATTACGCCATCTTTTTAAAAACCATTTATCAAAGGATATTAACCAAAAACTATGTTCTGAATATTATTTAATTAAAGAAGGTCGTCTTTTTTCTTTCTTTCCCATTACGGATTTTCCAGGCGTGGTAGGAACTTGGCACGTCATATTGCCACTTCGGAAGCAGCAAAACGATCAGAATCACATCAATATGAGATACAAACCCTAATCCTACCGCCAGATAAAGTGCCCATCCTGTCTGTTGGAAACCAATTAAACAGGTAAAAGCAATCAGCAGACTCAAGCCCCACATTTTTGACAAAAAAGCGTGAGTGCAGGTTTCCTTGCCGAATTTTGTGATGCTGACTATGTAGCAGAGCGCTTCCATAATGAAGATTAAAAGAATTCCCTTCCATTCACTTTTAATTAATTCAGGATCGAGAAGGTAGGAGACCAATCCTAGTGAAAGCCAGAAAACCAAATCGGTCTGACTGTCTAGTCTCCGTAATTTTTCCGATGAAACCCCGATTTTCCGGGCAATAATTCCATCGAAAATATCCGTCAATAATCCGAAATACATTAATCCTACAATCAAAAATCGTGATTCTGCCCCCTTATAATAAGCTAATAGCATCATGACAGGAGCAAGGATAAATCTGGCTGCAATCAAAAGATAAGGTACCCTTTTCATGATTTTTTGGGTTTAAAGTTCCAGTTGATCAATGGAAATTTCCTTTTTTCATTTTCGTTCCAGAAGCCAATCTGGATTCCTCTTGAATCTTTGCATACATTAATCAATGAAACCTGAACACCTCTACATTTCTGGCTTACATTGGCAAAAGTTGAAATAGCAGCGCCTCTCGTGGTATGATGAAAATTGTACAATGGTGAGAAGGCAATACCATTCGTCACAGAAGGTGCACTTATATTGCTGGATATATTGACTTCCAAACCGTTGGTAACTGTGGGTTCCATATTAATGATGGATAATTGCATCCCATTAATCTTATTCATTTTCTCAGGTAAAGGCTCAGTCCCAATGTCATTAATAGCCCAGTTGTCAATAGACGGGATGCTTACAAGCAGCAATGCGGGAAAGAAAATCCCCAGGCCGTTAAGTCCCAATCCAATACCATTAACTTTCTTAGGCTGTATCTCACGATCAATCTCATCATAATACTTAATAAGCATCCCATTAACATTTTCCGTTTTTTTGGAAGGTGAAAAACCAATAAGCCTGGGCCGATCCGGTTTAGTATTCAAACTGTCCTGAGCGTTCATGATCATTCCTGTAAACAGGCCGATCATCATCAAAAATTTTATTTTCATAACTTATTGTTTTAAAATTATGAGTCAAAATTATCTGTGAAAAGCACCAATCCGAATGCGGAAAAAAATTAAAATAAAGAAGTACATTTGTGAAAATCACAAAACCATGTATCAGGAACTTTTACTTAAGGAAATCCGCAGGAAAATCGGGAATCAATCGTTGAACGATGAAATTGCCAATATCCTCAATATAAGTTATGATGCGGCACACAGAAGAACCTCCCTGAAGGCAAAATTCAGCTTTGAAGAAGCGCTGGAACTGGCAAAATATTATCAGATTTCCCTTAACCAATTCATCACTTCGGACCGGCAGCTTGTGGTTCAGAAAACCTCTGCAGTAAACAATACGGAAGACCTGCAGTCTTTCTTCCGGAATAATCTCAGCATTTTCGAAAATCTGCCGCTTTCTGATGAGATGACGATTTATTATTCTGCGAAAGATATTCCTTTTTTCTATACCCTTTCAGATACTTTACTTTCCCGTTTTAAAATTTATGTCTGGATGAATCTGCTTAATGCAAAACAGGTATTTATTCCTTTTCTACAGTTTTCGCCACCTTATTTTGAATCCAATACTCAGGAGCTCAAGAAAAAATATGAGGAACAAAATGTGGTAGAGCTGTGGAATGACAGGACCATTTCCAGTATTTTACAGCAGATCCTATTTTACTTTGAAACCGGACTTTTACAAAAGAATGAGGCTCATATTATTCTGAAAGAGCTGGAAGAACTTATCAAATACATTGAACACAAAACGGAAAGCAATCCCAAATTCCACCTGTATGAAAATGAGCTGATGCATCTTTCCAATGACATTTTTTTTCACCATCCGCAACAGTCGCTTTTTGCCATACCAACCAATATGTTCGGGTATATTCTGGTTAATGATGCGAACACCTGCGGTGAGACTCAGAATTATTTTGAGCACCAGATTAAAAATTCAAAATCTCTGAACACTTCGGGAAACCGCGACAGAAAAGTATTTTTCAATAAAATGTATGACCAGATTGACCGTTTAAAACAAAAAATGATCCTATGAAAACCCTCTACAATGGTGATTTTTTTGGAAAGACCAATGAAACACTTCGCTTCGACGGATTGACCATTACGGATACGGAATACACGCACCCTTACGTAGACTGGCACTATCATGAAAATGCTTATTTCACATTTCTTTTGCAGGGAAATATGACGGAAGGCAATAAAAAAGAAATTTATGACTGCCAGGCCGGAACATTGCTCTATCACCATTGGGAAGATGCCCATTATAATATTAAGCCTGATATTTTTACAAGAGGGTTTCACCTGGAACTTACTGAAAACTGGTTTGACAATTTTCAGATTTCAAAAGAAGCTGTTGAAGGAAGCTTTAATTTGAAAGATCCTGCTTTAAAATTATTGATGTACAGGATTTTCAAAGAAGCAAAAATTAATGATCCATCATCTGAACTCTCTGTTCATGGGCTTATACTCAGCATTTTCAGCCAATTATCAGAGAAAGGCCGGAATTCTAATAAAAAGCCGGAATGGACGCATAAGATTACTGAAATACTTCACGAAAATTTTACAGAAAAGCTTAGCCTTACAGAACTTTCAAAGATTCTGGATGTTCATCCGGTTCATTTAAGCAGGGATTTTCATAAACATTTCCAGTGCACCTTAGGGGCTTATATAAGAAAACTGAAGATCAATAAATCCTTAACGCTTCTCAACACCGGATTGTCCTTAGCTGAAACAGCCCTTGAATGCGGTTTTACAGATCAAAGTCATTTCATCAGGTCTTTTAAAGAAAATACAGGGATTACTCCTTTGCATTACAGAAATCTTCTTAAAAAATAAAAATGTTAATTTCATTCTATTTTTCCTAAGGACCAATTTATATTTTTGTCTATATAAAACATTACCATGAAATCTATTCTACTGCTTGTCTTGTTTACTGTTTCCGGATTTTCTTTGGGACAGTCCAAAAATAGTACAGATCCTGAACCCATTGTACATCCTGTTCAAAAAAAATACCTCAACAGAATTGTTTTTCTGGACAAAACGGTTCCCTTAGACCAGTTAAAAGAATCCGACATTATTGCTTCCACAGAATTTCAGGAAGATAAGAATCTTGACTTGCGTGTTTTCATGGATAATTCCCTGGTCAATTATTTACATCAGCTTGACCCCTCTTTATCGCCCGATGAATTGCTTAAAAAGGGAAATTATCAGTTTAGTTTTTATGTTGATGGAAAATTAATTTATACTGAAAATCTAAATACCGGAGCAGGAATCCCAGACGACAAAAAGAAGAAGACCACATTCAGAATCCCTTTATTAAGCTCAAAAAATGAAGATTCATGGGGAAGGTATATGTGGATGAGATTCTACCTTGGAAATGGAGGAATTGACGCACTGGAAGAGGGAAATCATCTTTTAAAAATTGAAATCAAACCTTACCTGAAAACTCCGGCTTTAAAGACAGGAAATATGATTGCAGCAGGAAAGATACAATTAAATATACCTCATAAAAACATTCCGGAGCAGCAGATTGCTGTTCAGAAAATACAGCCCAACAGTGGTTGGAAGGTTTCCAATGAAAAACTGAATGAAGAGAAAATCAGGCTTTTAAACAGAAAAATTGCAGAAAACAGGTTCCGCGAGATCACCGGCATTGCGGTTATTAAAAATGAAAAGCTTCTTCTGGAGGAATATTTCAGCAATTCCGGGAGGGATTCTTTACAGGACACCCGTTCAGTCGGAAAATCTTTTGCCTCTGCATTGGCCGGCATTGCCATCCGGGACGGTTATCTTAAAAATGAAAATCAAATGCTGAAGGAGTTTTATGACCTGAAACAGTTCAAAAATTATTCATCAGCAAAAGACAGCATTACAATAAAGAGCCTGATTACCATGGGTTCAGGATTTGACGGAAATGATTCGGATGAAAATTCTCCGGGAAATGAAGAAAATATGTATCCTACTGAAAACTGGGTGAAATTTACCCTGGATCTGCCTACAACACAAAATAAACCCGCAAAAACATGGAGTTATTTTACTGCAGGTGTTGTACTGACCGGAGATATTTTAGACAAAACAGTTCCAAAAGGTCTGGAAAATTATGCTGAGAAAAAGCTATTTCAACCTCTGGGAATTACGAATTACAAATGGCAGTTTACGCCACAGCAGAAGCCTTCTCTGGCCGGCGGAATTCGGATGCGGGTGCTGGACTTTGCTAAATTCGGACAGCTTTATAAAAATAACGGAGTGTGGAACGGCAAAAATATCATCGACAAAAACTGGATAAAAAAATCTTTTACCAATTATTTTACTAACGATCAGGATTTTGAAGGATATGGATATTTATTCTGGAGAAAAGTGTATAAAGTGGGAGACCGAAGCTTTGAAGCCTATCAATCCAGCGGAAACGGAGGAAATAAAATTATTATATTCACAGAAATCCCTGTTGTAATCGTAGTTACGGCAAAAGCTTATAACAAGCCTTATGCTCACATACAGACTGATAAAATTGTTCAGGAATATTTACTTCCAGCGATATGTAATGATAAGTAATAAGTAATGAGCAATGAAATGATAAGCAAGATGCATACATTATCTATTAATAAAAAGGAAAATATTTTTGGTAAATAAGAGATAAATTTCAGATCTGTTCTCTGAAAAATGGTTATTCGTCTTTTTTAGAGGAAACTAAAAAGACATCGATAAGCCCTTCCGGAAGCTGCATTTTGATGAATCTTTCTTCTCTGTTCACCTCAAGGATCCAGTCTTTGATGATAGGGATCACTACTTCTTTTCCATCCAGATTGGTGACAAAATAGTTTTGGGCAGTCTGATCATTTACAGATCTTATAACACCGCATTCTTTACCATTTTCGTCAAGGATATCGAAACCGATGATCTCATGATAGTAAAACTGTTTTCCGGAAAGTTTCGGAAGGCTTGCCAGCGGCAGGTAAACGCTTTTTCCTAAAGATTGGTCTACTAATGCTTCAGAGGAGTTTTTGAAGGCAATATTCAGAGCATCATTTTTGCTCCAAGATGTTTTGGCAATAAAAAATGGAACCAATAATCCGTTGATTTCAACGAATATTGATTCCAATTTATTGTAAAGCTCGGGTTGATCGGTATCCAGTTTAAGGATAACATTTCCCGCAAGGCCGTGTCTGCGCGTGATTTTTCCTAGTAAATAGCAATCTTCTTTACGCATACAGGGTTATTCTTAAGCTTCAGTGTTTTCTTCAGTTTCAGCAGCAGGAGCTTCTCCTTCTGTAGCTTCAGCAACTTCTTCTGCAGGTGCGTTAGCAGCTTCTTCAGCAGCTTTAGCATCAGCCTCAGCTTGTGCAGCCGCAGCAACTCTAGCTTCGTTTACTTTAGCTTCAGCTTCTAAAGCAGCTTTCTTAGCGTCAGCCTGAGCTTTAGTTAAACCTTCTACTTTACCTTGTACTTTTTGTTCTTTAGATTCTACCCAAGCATTGAATCTTTTTTCAGCTTCAGCCTCATCAAAAGCTCCTTTAGCAACTCCACCTTGTAAGTGTTTTTTGTAAAGGGCACCTTTATAAGAAAGGATTGCTCTTGCAGTATCAGTTGGCTGTGCACCGTTGTTTAACCACTTTACAGCAGAATCAACGTTCAAATCGATAGTTGCAGGGTTAGTAATTGGGTTGTAAGTTCCTAGTTTCTCGATGAATCTACCATCTCTTCTAGCTCTAGAATCTGCAACCACGATGTGGAAGAAAGGCTTACCTTTTTTACCGTGTCTTTGTAATCTGATTTTTACTGACATAATGTTGTGAATTTTATGGGAACTCGTCCCAGTTAAATATTTAAGAGTGCAAAGATAATACTTTTTCTGATATGTTAATAAGCTGATACAATAATTTGTTGATTTTTTCTGTCTCGTATCAAATTATTAAACTATTCTCCTGCCAGGGTACCCATGTAGAAAAGCCCCAGGCATTTCTGGTTTTCCTCAATGGTTAAAGATTCTTTGAGATGGTTTACAATACCGGGAGAACTCCAGTAGCAGCCAATATTATTCGCCGTACAGGTAAGATACATATTCTGTACCGCCATGGAAACAGCAGCAATTTCTTCCCATTCCGGGACCATACCGCTGAAATTGACCACGATGGAAGCTACGGCATCTGCTTTATTGATTTTAAAACCGATATCCTGGTATTTCTTCTCCAAAAAAGTCTGTTCGGGTTGTGTGGCTTTGTAAATTGCCTGCATTTCTGAAGCTAATTTTGCCTTCTCTTCTCCTTTAAAAATCTTAAAACGCCATGGTTTTGTACGTTTATGATTAGGCGCTAAGGTTGCTGAGTGTAGGATTTCATCCAGGATCTCCTGAGATATTTCGCTGTCAGAATAATCTTTGGGAAAGATGCTTCTCCTCTGCTCTATGATTTGTTTTAAAATTTCTGCATGATTCATACTGCAAATTTACAATATGTAATTGAATGCATTGTTATTACTAAATTACCTCTATAATTTTCTGGTGAATTTTGTTCAGGGTAAACTCAGCTCCGGGTTTCATGCCCATCATCTTTTTAGCCATAGGGCTTTCAGGGGAAATGGCATAAAACCGGTCGCCTTCATAAAAGAACTCTCCTAAAGAAACCGAAATATAGAAACGGGCTTTATTTGTAATCACCAACGAGCCCAGCTGTATCTTTTCCGTAGAAGTGTTGAGTACCTTTGACATATTTCTTTTAAGATCATTCAAAGCCCCCAACTGACGCTGCATCTGATAAATTTCCTCCTGCATCTCCTCCCTCATACTGTCATATTTTGGAGTTTTTTTAATATCACGGCTGGCTTCCAGGGTAAACTCGATAAAATTTTTAAGCTTTTCTATTTTTTCAGAAATTACCGTTTTCACGTAATCTCTTATATCACTTTTCTCAAATACGATCTTCTCCATGAATCTAATCTTTACATAAAGATAATAATTTTTTAAAATAATAATTGATATTTTCGTTCTTCATAAAATACACTTTACAGAAGATCAGAGAGAATAAATGATTTTTAATGATTACACGGTTTTATGATTAAATGCAATAAAAAAGCCCTGTATTTCTACAAGGCTTATAATTTTTACTTTTCAGCAAGCTTTTTAAGGTTCTCCAGTCCCTGGCCGAACATTTTATTCATATTCATATCCATCATCGGCTTCATAATCTTCATCATGGTATTCAGCTCATTGTCTATTGCCCAGGTAACTTTTGTCCCGTTTCCTTCAGGTGTCAAAATAAGTTTGGCAACCGCGTCACCTTCAAAAGGTTTGATGAAATGGAGCTTGGTCACCATTTTTTCGCCAGGTACGATTTCGGTGATCGATTGCTCACCCTCTCCTACTTTGTCATTTCCTTTCCAGTGATAGGAATCTCCTACTTTGTCGCCATCTCCTGAATAAGTGATCACAATATCTTTGTCTGCCTTGGAAAAAGGATCCCAGATATTATATTGCTTCAAAGAGCCTACATGCTGCCATACTTTCTCCTTCGGGGCATTGATGACAACTGATTTTTCAAAGTGATAATTCTTACTGAAAGCCAGCATGGCAATAACTGCATATACTATCAGTAAAAGAATGATTACGCCAAGAATTTTTAAGAGTGTTTTCATAGTTTTGATATTTTGAATTTATTTTCCACTTTTTTACCACAAAACCACTAAAACAGAAATCATTCCTTATGAAGCCGGTATGTTGTGGTTTTGTATTTTCAAAATTAGTCATTACAACCACATCGCTACTTTTCATATGACAAGATAATAAAGATAGAGCATTTTTGTCACATCCTGATATCCGGGCATTATTTTTGTGTATTTCAGCTGTGATTCCCATTGAATCCTTAAATTTACCTTATCAAAAATCGAAAAATGAATATTTTAACCGAGAAATTTAATACACCATATCACGCAGCACCGTTTACCGGCATTAAAAATGAAGATTTTCTTCCTGCGTTCAGGGAGCTGATCAAACAGTCTGAAGATGAAATCAATGCTATTGTCAGCAATCCTGAAACGCCGACTTTTGAAAATGTCATTGAGGCATTGGCTTATTCCGGAGAACAGCTTGATGTGGTTTCCAATATTTTCTTCAATTTAAATTCTGCAGAAACAAGCGACGAAATCCAAAAAATTGCCCAGGAAGTTTCTCCGCTTTTAACTGAGTATTCCTCAAAGATTTCCCAGAATGAAGCCCTTTTCAGCAAGATCAAAAAAGTATATGATGAAAAGGAAAAATATAAGCTGAATGAAGAGCAGGAAATGCTGCTGGATGAAACATATAAAGGTTTTGTGAGAAGCGGAGCCCTGCTGAATAAGGAAGACAAAGAAAAACTACAAAAGATCAATATGGATCTTTCTTTGAAGTCTCTTCAGTTCGGCCAGAATGTTTTAGCTTCTACCAATGCTTATTTCAAGCATATTACCAATAAAGATGACCTTGCCGGGATCCCGGAAGCCATCCTTGACCAGTATGCCGAAGATGCTAAAGAAAGGGAGCTGGAAGGCTGGGTAGTCACTTTACAGTATCCTAGCTATATTCCGTTCATGACCTACGCCGAAAACCGGGAGCTGAGAAAGGAAATTGCCTTAGCGAGCGGTAAAAAGTCTTTTGACGGCGGAGAATTCGACAACCAGGAACTTATCAAGGAACTTCTTCAGCTGAAACAGCAGAAAGCTGAATTATTAGGCTATAAAAACTATGCAGAGTACGTTCTGGAAGAAAGAATGGCAAAATCTCCGGTAAAGGTTTTTGATTTTTTAAATGAACTTTTAACGAAGGCAAAGCCGTATGCAGACAAGGAGATTGATGAGCTCAGAGCTTTAGCCAAAGCTGATGGAATAGAGGAATTGCAGAGCTATGACCATTCATTTTATGCCGAAAAACTACGTAAGCAGAAATATGACTTTAATGACGAGGAGCTCAAGCCTTATTTTCCACTGAATCAGGTACAGGATGCTGTTTTTGGGCTGGCAGGAAGACTTTTCGGACTGCATTTTGTGGAAAGGAATGATATTCCCAAATACCACGAGGATGTGAAGGTATATGAAGTTTTCGAGACCGCTGAGACCGATGGCGTAAAAGAAGGAAAGTTCAAAGCGTTGCTGTATGTGGACTATTTCCCGAGAAAAGGCAAAAGAGCCGGAGCATGGATGACAAGCTATAAGAACCAGTATAAAAAAGACGGTGAAAATTCCCGTCCACATATTTCTATTGTCTGCAATTTCAGCAAGCCGACGAAAGATACACCAAGCTTACTTACCTTCCAGGAAGTGACAACTTTGTTCCATGAATTTGGTCATGCCCTTCACGGAATGATGGCTGACACTCAATATCCAAATCTTTCCGGAACGTCTGTGAAGTGGGATTTCGTAGAACTTCCGTCACAGTTTCTGGAGAATTTCTGCTACGAGCCTGAGTTTTTAAAGACTTTTGCCAAGCATTATAAAACCGGAGAAGTACTTCCTGACGAAAAGATTGAAAAGATTGAACAATCGAAAAACTTCATGGAAGGCTACCAAACGATGAGACAGCTTGGATTCGGGCTTCTGGATATGAATTACCACACAAAAGTTGGAGAGCTGGAGAATGAAAGCGTGAAAACATTTGAGGATAAATATACCAAAGCAACCTCCCTTTATCCTGTCAACCCTGAAACAGCAATGAGCCCGAGCTTTTCCCATATTTTCCAGGGTGGGTATTCTGCAGGCTATTATTCTTACAAATGGGCTGAAGTTCTGGATGCGGATGCTTTCCAGTACTTTAAAGAAACCGGAATCTTCAATCCTGAAACAGCAGCAAAATACAAAATCCTTCTTTCCTCAGGCGGAACAAAAGACCCTATGGAACTGTATAAAAGCTTCAGGGGAAGTGAGCCGAAGGTGGAAAGTTTGCTGAAGAGAGCATTCGGATAATCAATATTGTAAATAATTAATTTATAAAAAGAACAGTTATTCACTGTTCTTTTTTGTTTCAGTTTAAAATACCGGATCATATAATATTTTATATCTGGATCTCAATGAAAATATATAAATTAGTTTTTACATAAACACAAAACCACGTGAAAAAAACATTAGTCATAAACGGAATTATAATATTCAGTATATTTTGTACGCTCGCCTGCTCAAAAACAAAGCAAGTCGGGAAAAAAAATAATTTTTCAAGGGAAAACCTGCAAAATCAAGATTTAAAAGAATTCATCGGGAAAAGAATAACTGTTACCGGCCAAACAATAAACATGAAGCTTGGCGCATTACTGATTACAGAAAACGGGGAAAGCATCTGGATGGAAGGAATGGATAGCTGGCCTGATGGATATTATGTAAATGAATCTGAAACTAAAACCGTGAAGGTAACAGGAACTTTAACCGAAAAAAATGATTTACCTGTTTTCATTGCAAGTGACTCAACAATTCAACAGGGAATGCCTCAACCTGAAGGAACCGACCTTGAAACAGCAGGTAATAGATATTTATTAAAAGATTATCAATACACTGTACTTAAATTAAAACAACTATATCAATGAACCGAAATTTATTTTTTCTGTTGATAACTTTCATTTTATTTTCATGCAAAGAAAACAGTAAGATCCCTGCTAACACCAAAAAAGAATCAAAACCAAAAACGGAGAAGCAGGATAATATAACAACTGAAATTTCAACGGATATTAGTCAACTTCAAAAGTTGATCGACTTCTCAAAATTCAGACCTGAAAAGGTAAAATTCAAATACACATTCATTGATAATTCAAATGGAAGAGTTCCCGGCCCTTCCGACTCTTTTCTGGAAGCCATTTTATATTTTGACGATAAAACAATGGAAAAAATACAGGAAATTAGTCAAAATGAAGAGGCTTCAAATCTCAACTATCAAAAAAAAGCTTTTAAATTTGATTGGCTTGAAAAACAGGTTCTCTCTGAACTTGAAAGTTCTGACAGTTTAAAAAATATACATCCGGATTTAATTTTTGGAACTAATAACGGAGAATGCTGGTATTTGAAAAATAAAATTCTGCTCAAAAAAGAAACAAATTAAAATACTGTAATTAACAAGCAAAACATTTAACAGCAATATGGAAAAACAATTTTATGCAGTTTATTTAAACCCTTCAAGACCTGATTTTGCCACAACCATGACAGACAGCGAAAGAGCAATTATGATGAAACATGTTGCTTACTGGACGGAAAAAATGAAGCAGGGAAAAGTATACGCTTTCGGACCTGTTATAGACCCAAAAGAAGTTTATGGACTTGGAGTCGTAGCCGTAGAAAATGAAGAAGAATTAAAAGATTTCATCACCAATGATCCGGCAGGAAAAATAAATACTTATGAATATTTTCCAATGAATGCCATAGTACCTGACATATCCAAATAATACTTTTTAGAACTACAGAATTTATATGACCCTACAGGAACAGATTGCAGAATACATTAACAGTCAGCCGGAATCCAAACGCAATGATATGCTGGAACTGCACCGCATCATTCTGGAAATAAATCCGACATGCCAGCTATGGTTTCTGGATGGTAAAGATGATGAAGGCAGAACTGTTTCCAACCCTAATATTGGCTATGGGCATCATATCATACAATATGCCGGCGGAAAAACCAGAGCTTTTTATCAGATTGGTCTGAGCGCCAACACCACCGGAATTTCAGTCTATATTCTCGGTATTGATGATAAGAAATATCTAGCAGAAACGTATGGAAAAACGATAGGCAAAGCAAGCGTTACCGGATATTGTATAAAGTTCAAAAAGCTGAAAGACATTAACATTGAAGTACTTAAAGCAGCCATACGGGATGGGTTTACGGCCCGGTAATGCCATTACAAAAGCTACGATATAGGGCAAACTGAAATTTCTTTACCTTCAGCATAGGTTTTCCCCCAGTCGCAAAGACTTTCCAGAATAGGAATTAAATCCAGCCCTTTATTTGTTAAAACATACTTGACTCCAGGAGGAACGGTTTCAGGGATTTCCTTCTTGACAATAACCGCATGAGTTTCCAGTTCTCTGAGCTGACGTCCCAAAACCTGTTCGGAAATATTGGGCAACTCTTTTTTCAATAAATGAAACCTGTTATTCCCCTGTGAAATAGAATAAACAATTTGCGACTTCCAACGGCCGCTAATCATTGCTATCGCTGAATTGAGTTCACAAACCTGAAACAGGAACTGCTCATTAATCGCATTGGTTGAATTTTCTTTACGCATATATCTTCATTTTTAACGGCTCACAATTTTGTTCGTTATTGTACACAACAAAATGCTTGCTGAATTTTGTAATAAAAATACACAATATGAACAAGGTAATAAGCATCATGATCGGATTACTTACTGCAATTTCAGCCAAGGCACAGGAAAAATGGGTGATAAAATCTGACTATTTAGAAAAACCCGACACTGTACTGGTTTTTAAACCCAAAACTTATCAGAAAACAGAAAAATATCCCTTGATTTACCTTTTACATGGCTACAGCGAAAATTACAAACAGTGGTCCAAAACCACAGATTTACAGAAACTGGCCGATCAATATAACTTCATTATTGTTACACCAGATGGCTTTACATCTTATTATATCAACAGTCCCATCAACAAAAGTTCGCAGTATGAAGATTTTTTCTTTAAAGAATTAGTCCCGAAAGTACACCGTTCATTTACTGTTGACGACAGAAATATTTTTATCAGCGGTTTGAGTATGGGAGGTTATGGAGCTTTGCGGTATTTCATTCTGCATCCAGACTATTTCAATACAGCAGGCTCTACCAGCGGAGCTTTGGAAATTGACGCTCTGAATTTTAAAAAAGTTAGTCAGCATTTTTGGCAAAGCAACAGATTAATGGATGATCTGACCACCAATATCGGTGATCCGAAACATACATCCTGGAACCCATACAGTATCTCATCACTTTTGAAACAGCATCCGGATTTTAAGAAAGCTTTTATTTTCGACTGCGGAACCGAAGATATCTTATATCCGAATTCCCTGCAACTGAAACACCAGACCGACAGTCTTAAAATTCCAGCTACTTTTATCAGCCAGCCGGGTGACCATAATACGGAATACTGGAACAAATCTATCGAGCATCATTTTGTCTATTTCCAACAGCATTTGAAAAAATAGGAAAGACAAAAACCTGGTGAATTTTATTTCAAATCAAATATAAACATGAAATTAAATAGTTTCTTTTTCAGGAACATTTACAAATTCTCCTTTTTCAACAACAACCCGGTTGCCCCATTCTGTAATGGCCTCTAAAACAGGAATAAATGTTTTTCCAAGATCAGTCAGGCTATACACCACTTTAACAGGCGGTTTTTTGCCAAAAACTTTCCTTGACACCAAACCGTCTTTTTCCAATTGCTTTAACTGTAAACTCAGCGTCATTTCGGTCACGGCCGCCAGTTCTTTCCGAAGCTCGCTGTATCTTTTAGACTCTTCCTTCAAATGGTAAAGTATAACAGCTTTCCATTTTCCGCCTACCAGATCCATGGTAAGACTTACAGTACAAGGATATATTTTCCCTTTTAATTTTACGTGGTCACCAATGCATTCTGTTTTCATTTTAAATTTATTTTGGCCTATCTGTTTAGATAGTTATTGCAGGTATAGTGTACTAAAAATAATTTTGTAACTAAAATAATGATAGTACAAATTTATAAAAAATGAAAATACTTATTGTTCTTGCTCATCCTGAAGAAAAAAGTTTCAATGCGGCCATGTTCAACACTTCGGTCAGAACTTTAGAAAAAGAAGGCCACGAGGTAAAAACCACTGATTTGTATAAAGAAAAATATCAGCCGGTCAGTGGGAAAGAAAACTTCACCCGACTAAAAAATCCAGATTATTTTAAACAACAGAATGAAGAATTATTTGCCATGGAACATTCTACCTTTACCCTGGATATCCTATCGGAACAGGAAAAGATCGAATGGTGCGATATGATGATCTGGCAGTTTCCCCTGTATTGGTTTTCGGCTCCGGCCATCTTAAAAGGATGGATTGACAAGGTTTTTACCATGGGGAAATTTTATGATAACGGGAAAATCTTCGGTAATGGATTTTCGGTTGGGAAAAGAGCAATGCTGTCTGTAACAGCCGCCGGCCCCGAAAAAAATTATACAAAGGACAAATACGGAGATATAAGCTCTATTTTATTTCCAATACATCGTGGAATTCTAGAATTTCTAGGCTTTTCCGTTTTACAGCCGGAATTTATTTATTCTGTGGAACGACTTACTGATGAAGAAAGAAAAACAGTATTAAACAACTGGTCTGAAAGATTGATTAATATCGAAAAAGAAATCATATGAAGTGTTTATATAATCATTTTTTTTCGCCCGGCTTTAAACTGAAAAACTTTTCTTTTCAGCTGTATTCGCTTTTCAGTATGATTTTCTTTTTGTAATTTTAATCTTCTTAAAAAATGATCTGAAACCTTACCATACATATGTCCGTTTATAAAGTGAAAAACCAATTATTTTCTAAAATATTCATCATTGTTTCAGGTTTAATAACTTTATTTTTAAGCTGTTCTCATTTATACTCTCAGAAAACATATGTGTTCTTTGGTTCTTTCAACCGGGATAAAACATCTGAGGGAGTTTATATATATCAGCTGGATACGATTAAAGGTAAATTAACCAAAGTAACTTCTTTCAATGGAATTTTAAATCCTTCATTCCTTACCCTTTCTCCAAACGGAAAGTACATTTTTGCCTGTACAGAAAGTAAAACACCAGGTGCAGGAAGTGTCAGCAGTTTTAAATTCAATCCTGAAGATGGTAAACTGACTTTTATCAACAGTCAAAAAAGTGGTGGTGAAAATCCCGTTTATGTAACGGTCCACAAAAATGGTAAATGGTTGGTTAATGTCAATTATACTGAAGGCAGTGCCTCTGTATATCCTTTGTCTGAAGATGGTACTATACATCCTTATGTACAGAATTTTCAATTTTCGGAAGGAAGCATCAATAAGAAAAGGCAGGACAGGTCACATGTTCATGCAGCTGTTTTCTCACCGGATTTCAATCAGGTATTTTTAACGGATCTCGGTGCTGATAAAATCAGGTCCTATATGTTTGACAGTAATGCAAATGAGCCTCTGCAACCTGCAGAAATACCTTATCTCCCGACTACTTTAGGAGGCGGACCGAGGCATTTTACCTTTCATCCGAACGGAAAATTGGCTTACTCCATCGAAGAAATGGGAGGCGCCGTTAATGCATACGAGTATGAAAACTCCAGGCTGAAAAGCATTCAAAGAATAGATACACATAATGATCAGTACAAAGAAGAATTTGAAAGTTCTGATATTCACATCTCTCCGGACGGTAAATTTTTATATGCTTCTAATCGTGGATATGAAAATAATATTGCCATTTTTCCAATTCTTCAGGACGGAACATTAAAAAATATTGCATACCAGCCCACATTTGGCAAGCAATTAAGGGTTTTTGATATAGATGAAACGGGAAAATTTTTAATTATAGCCAATGCTTCCAGCGGAGACGCTTTCGTATTCAGGCGTAATCCTGAAACCGGTTTATTGAAAAAGGTGGGAAAAAGAACAAAAATCAAGGGAGTTTCGTGTGTGAAAATAAGAAAGTATTGATTTATTTTTTCATCAACAAAAAAAATTTAAAAATAAGATATCCTAACAAAGTATCTTATAATTGTATAACTTTAGTTTTTTATGATAACCATTGAACAACTCCATAAAACCTTAGATGAACGCAGACGTCCGGAAGATGTTGCGGAGATGATCGTTGAATTAATGAAAAATGATCTGAACCGTCATGAACTTTCTGTTTTGGAAAAAGCTGCTCAAGGTTCACTGAAAAGAAGCTTGCATGGATATACTTCGATGCTGGAAACTTTCGGAACTGCAGTTGGAGCCGAAAAGCAGATCAAAAAAACTATTGAAATCTTTAAGATCAGTCAAAATGAAACTTCCAATTATCACTATGCTGAAAATATTGAGACCTTTTTAACGGAAACATCTCCTTTGATCCATAAATCAATAGGAAAAAACGATTTTCGTAGCGACAGACTCAATAAAATTCAGAGAAAAGAAGCAGGACTGGATCTTTCCAAAAGGAACTACAATAAAAAATGGCGTCTTCTGAAGCGTATTGAAAAAAGACTGTACAAGTGTATCCAAGAATCCAAAAAGATTGAGTTCCAAAAAATAGCAAAACATGGATTAGCTCACACCATCAGTCCGGAAGATTTTAATTCAGACCTTAATACCGCCTGCTTTATTGCCTATTTTAATGCACGGAGTAATGTCAGAAGTACATTTACCAATCAAAGCCAGGAAAGGCCGTTTGATGAAATATGTGAAATGCTTTTCAACAGATGCAAAGGAAGTGCTGACAAAACTAACTGGCAGGCTGTTTCATATATCTATACAAATGAAGAAGCTTTGCACTATCTTACCGACGAACAGAAAGGGAGACTATTGGGAAAATGGAGTAAAATTCTTCAGGAAATTGCTGAATTCCTGGGAGAATTGTGGACAGATAACAACATCAACAGGAAAACTATGGCTGTAAAAAAAGGCAATGATTCAACTACATGGAATAATACAGCCGGAGCCTGGAATAAAGCAAGAGACAACTGGATGAACCTAATCTATGCACTGGGGATGGAGTATATTCTCGATGATATCTGCTTCGGAAAAGTGATGCGACTGATGGCGGCCGATGTCATTGCATGGCATTTATCCAATGGTGGAAAACTCGACCCTAGCACAGAAGTCTGGAATATACTACCTTTGCCATGGGAGGTTTTTCAGGAAAAACAATTCTGCAATAAAAAAATGATTGTACAGGCTTGCAGAAAAGCCGGTATTGATCCTGAAAAATCAGGCTGGATTGCCCCGAGAACTCAACAGGTAAGCCAGTTTAAACCAACGCCTGAACTGGTACATGGAGTGACAGTTTCAAACCCTTTTCTTGCATCGGTCTTAAGAAAAAACAAATATTTTTCAGGCAAAATCTGAAAATAATAGAATAACGGATAGGTTAATTCAGTGGTAGAATTCCCGGCTCTTCATCCGGGGTGACGCAGGTTCGAGCCCTGTACCTATCCAACTTCTGATATAGCTCAGTGGCAGAGCACCCGGCTCTGGACCGGGAGGACACAGGTTCGAGCCCTGTTATCAGAGCAAAATTTATGGCAAGCCCCAATCAAAAGCATAAATTTTAATAGTTAATAAGAAAAATATTATTAATTTTCAATTCAAAAACTACAAATTATGCTACTTGCTATTCTCCTTCCTTTTCTGTCCTTTATGGTCCGTGGGAAAATACTTACAGGCATTGTCTGTCTCATTTTACAGATTACCCTCATTGGGTGGCTTCCTGCTGCTATTTGGGCAGTTTTATCCCTGAACAATGCCAGAGCAGAACGAAGAAATGACAAACTGATCCGGGCCATGAAAGAAAATGGAAGATAAGGCAGTTTGAAAAGAATTCAAATAAAACTGAATATGAAAATTGCATTTAAAGATAAAAGACTGATTATTAATCTGATCCTTGGCATTGTATGGATTATTGTTGGAGTCAGCTATTTTCCGGAAGGTGAAAATACCAGGTTTGCTCCTTATTTCACCATTGTTTTGGGTGTTGCCTATCTTTGTATGTCTGCTTATGAATATTATAATCAGTATCTCACCATTACCGGCGAAAAGATTCAGATCAATACATTTCCTAAAAAGCAGATGACTATCAGCGAAATAACAAAATCAGGATATTACGCTGATGATTATACGTTCAAAACACCTGAAAAAACTTTAAAGGTGAGAAAATCCCAGATCTGCACAAGAGATCTTCCAAAGTTTGAAGCTTTCTTTAATGATTTGAAACTGAAGCTAAATAGTGCCGATATTAGTTAACCTTAAATAATCAATCCTTCTTTGATTATTTTTTTATAAATTACTATAAAGTATAACATAGTAATGTTAAATAATTATATCTTTGCATAACAAAATAATAACCATGATCACTAAAACATTTTTTACAGCTCTTCTTCCTCTTCTGTTTTTTTGCAATACCATCAGTGCCCAAAGCATTGAAAAGAAAACCGACAGCATTATACTTAGCGGTTTCAGTAATAAAGATGAGCCTGGAGGTGCATTCCTGATTGCAAAAAAAGGAAAGATCATTTACCGGAAAGCGTTTGGAAAGGCCAATCTTGAATTGAATGTCGATATGACTCCTGAGAATGTCTTTCAAATCGGTTCCATGACCAAGCAATTTACAGCTGTAGCTATTCTGATGCTGGAACAACAGGGAAAATTAAAGGTCACTGATCCGGTTTCCAAATATATCAGAGATTATCCTTCAGGCGATAAAATTACCATTCACCATCTGTTAACCCATACTTCGGGGATCAAGGATTTTACAAAAATGAAATCTTTATCTACTATTGCACAAAAAGAAATGAAGCCTGAAATGATGGTCGATTTCTTTAAAAATGAACCTGTTGATTATGCTCCCGGAGAAAAATTCGACTACAATAATTCAGGATATGTAGTGCTGGGATATATTATTGAATTGGTTTCAGGGCAGACCTATGAAGATTTTATCAGAAAAAATATATTTAAAAAGGCAGGTATGGACCATTCTTACTATGCAACTGACCGCCAGATTATTCCTAAAAGAGCATATGGATATCACCAGAAAGAACATGGATTTGTGAACAAAACGGTGATCAGCTTCAGTGTTCCTTTTGCATCCGGTTCCCTGATGTCCACAGTAGATGATATGCTGAAATGGCAGCAGGCTCTGAACCAGAATACCTTGCTCAATTCCTCCGAAACTCAAAAAGCTTTCCGGAAATACAAGCTTAATAACGGTGAAGAATTTACCTATGGCTATGGATGGCATTTGAAAGATATTGGCGGAATTCCTGACAGGGAACATGGCGGAAGCATTTTCGGATTCAAAAGCATGGGCGTTTATATACCCGGTGAAGATATCTACGTTATAGGATTCAGTAACTGTGACTGTCATTCACCGACAGAAATCACGAGAAATATTGCCAAAATCGTTTTACAGTCAGAAAAAAAATAATCACTGGAATGAAAATTACCACACCAAAAGGATGGAATCTTGAATTTACAAAACGCCGCTGATTTCAAAGAAAACACAATGTGATCAACAAATTATATATGAAACGCTGATCTACAGAAGTCAGTACCTAACATTTCTGAAAGTAAGTATTTTTCTTCATCGTTTTTTAGGAAAAATGTGTTCCGGAACTTTCAGAATCGAAATAAGAACAGCAACCAGACATCCTATATTAACGGCTAAGGCTGTTGAGAAAGCATTCCGATAATTCTCCGGGGCAGGCTGGATTCCGAGTACGTAATAAAAAACACTTCCTACAACAATAATTCCAGCTATTGCAGCCATCTGCTGGAAAGTATTGTAAACTCCCGAGGCATTTCCGGCAAGGTTATAAGGTAGTCCGGACAAAGCAATATTAGCCAGTGAAGGAATAATAGAGCCCACCCCTGCTCCATGAAAAAACAACAACAGACAAAGGATAAAAAAAGATGTTTCATTATTAAATAAAAGAATCTGGAGGAAAAGAACCATCATAATCAAACCCAGCCCTGCAATTAAAAATGTTTTGCCATACCGCAAAATAAGCTTTGCCGAAAACAGGGAAGCCAGGATAAAACCGAGTCCCTGGAAAACTATTATTTCACCAGCTGCCAGTGATCCTATTTTCAGTCCGTCCTGGAAAAATAGGGACAGAATATAGAAATAAGAATCAAGCATAATAAAGAAAAAGGAAACTGCAACAATACCCAGATTAAAATGAATATAGCGGAACAACGTGAGATCAATAAGATAAGGCTTCCGGTTTTTCAGCCTCCTTTTTTGATTCTTAATAAAATAAATTAAAATACCTGCTGAAAGAAGAATCAAAAGTATCCTTACAAAACTAACATTTCCGTTTTCGGACATCGTAAGGGCATAGGTAAAGCAGAAAAGTCCAGCTGCCAGGATTGCGACGCCCACGAAATCAAGATTATTTTTTTCAGCAGAAATTTTATACTCGTTGACTATTTTTTGTGTAAAAAACAGGGCCAGAATACAGACCGGAATATTGATAAGAAAAATAAGCCTCCACGGTTCTTCTATTAAAGTCATCGATGAAAAATACCCCCCAAGAAATTGTCCCAAAACGGTGCCTGCGCCAATAGTGATTCCGTACCAGCTCATGGCTTTTGTCCGCTCTTCATGTCCGGTAAACAATACCTGTATCATCGACAGTACCTGAGGAGACATCAGCGCCGCACTGATTCCCTGGATAAAACGGAAAATCACAAGAATTACCGCATCAGATGACAATCCACACGCCACAGAACTCAGCATGAAAAATACCAGACCGGTCATAAATATTTTTTTCCTTCCGTAAACATCTCCAAGCCTCCCGCCTGTAATCAGAAATGAAGCAAATCCGATAAGATAAGACGCAATCATCATCTGCATTTCACCGTTGGAAGCATGAAGATCTCGCTGGATCGAAGGGATGGATACATTAATAATAAAAATATCCATAATCGTAAGCAACTGCCCGGATAATATAATAATCAATTTCAAATATTTATCTTTCATTTTTATATAGATATATCTATTTTTATAAAGTAAAAAAATTAAGACAACAGAGCCTCAATCATTTTTTTTATCTGGTCAAAAGAATCAGTGCTTTTATGAATTGTAGAAGTCACCACCGCGCCTTCTATCAGTAAGAAAATGTTTTCAGTAACGCAATTTGGATCAATATCCTTTTTACTTTCTGCATATTCGTCAACCAGACTTCTGATCAATTCTTTTTGCTTCGTCTTATGGTGTTTTACAAAATCAGAAACTGGCAGATTGCTGTCTCCCAATTCCGAGGTGATTTTAATGAAATGGCAGCCGGCAAATTTTGAAGTTTTCTGCAGTTTTTTACGATAGTCTATCAAAGAAAGCAGCTTTTCTCTTGGGTCAGAAATCTTTGCGGAATGTTCTTCAAATCCTTTGAACCAGGCCAGCTCTTCATTAATGAGGTAAGCCTGCAGAAGATCATTCTTGGATGAGAAATGATTGTACAAAGATCCTATAGCAATATCCGCTTCAGCAATGATCTGGTTAATTCCGGTTGAATTAAAACCCTGTCTGTAGAACAAATCTGAAGCAACCCTTACGATCCTTTCCTGTACTTTTTCTTTTTTCATCTGAAATTATTTTTACAAATGTATGTATAAAATAGATAAGTCTATCTATTTTATAATAAATAATCATCCTAAAGTAAAAGTGCTTAAGTTTCATTAATCATAAAAGATTAAACATCCACTGCATAACATTTTTAATTGTAATCATTACATATTTTGTATCTTTAGTTACCATTTGGAAAAGACATGTGGTATACAAGCATGGCAGAAGAACTTTTTTTCATCAAGACGAATCCTAATATTGCCAAAATCAATTTGTACAATAAACTATGCCGTGATGAGGAAAAAATCATCGGCTTTCTTCAGCCCGATGCCAGAGCAAATCTTGAAATCATTAAAAATAAAGTAAAAGATTCTGTAGAAAGTCTTTCCAAAGAGGAGCTTTCGAGTATTTTCCAATGGCTCAGCAGTGCTTATCCTGCGGACCGGGAAGAGGCTAAAACCCAACTTTTCATCCATGGACTCGATCTTTTTTATGAAATTCCAAAAGAACAACATGTGAAAACTTTTCAGGACATCCTTGCTGATTATGAGAAATATTCTAAGCGGAATCTGGATTTTATGATAGATGCCCAAAACTTCAATCAGTTCCTTATCTACGGTTTGTTTTTTACGGACATTGCCCTCAGAGAAAAAGGTAACGACACCGTACTTTCCCATTATTTAAAAACCGATTATCCTTCTTTATATACTCTTGCTGAAGAGCAATTCCGGGCCAAGGGATCAGATCAATACAATGATTCTGACCTACACCGTTATTTCGGGGAGCTATATGACCTGACTAAGTTTTATAAAGGACCAATCATCAAACTGGATCAGTAAGATTTAAATTTGAAAAAAGAGATTAATGATTCTCCTGCAAAAAATAAATACCAGAATTATCCTAATTTGTTCAGCATTTATGTTGATTTCCTGCAGTAAAGAATATAATCCTAACTTTTTCAATGGCGAATGGATTTCTGATTCACTAACCACCGGGCAAAATGACCACTGGAGGGAATTTTTATATTTTGACAAAGGCCATGTAGCGCGTACTACTATTTGGGGAAAAAAATATTTACTCAATAAAAATCTCAGAATAAAAGGCTTAAAGTTATATGACAGAAATAGGTTATTATTCAATATTGAGGTTATTGACTCTAATAAAATCATTGTAAAAGGTAAAGATTATTATGGAAGCTTTTACAGAGATGATTCCCAATTGTATGATATGAAAACGATTGTATCTTTGATAGAAGAAACCGAATCTAAACGAAAAAAAATAATAGGAAACTGGAAAGCTGTAGACTTCAAAATAATTTCGATATCAAAATATCCAGAGGACAAAATCTACGCAGAATTTCCAGAAAACACAAAGATAGCAGAAGTCCCAACTAATGAAATCAAATCTGTAAATTTTGACTATAATCAATTTTCATTTCATTATAAAGACAGGGTCGTTTCTTTTGGATATACTGCAGAAAAAGATAAAATAGAATTCGGTTCTGGAGATGTTATCTTCTCATTTAATTATCATTTTCAAAACAACCAGCTTATTATTGATTATACAACACACAAAAATATTCTAAATACCATTACTTTTGAAAAGATTAAATAATATAGGCTTAATATAACAAACCCAACCTCCCAGAAGATAAGCGGCAACATCCAGAATATCCCCGGTAAATTTTTCTGATACCATCGGACAAATAACTTCAAACAACAATGAAAGGTAAATAACTGAGCTGAGGAAAAACTTAATATCCGGCTTCCACTGATATTCCAGTACATCATTCATCAGATATTCTATCAGGTAAGCATACATCGGAACTGTAATGAAGTCGGTCAGGTGATTACTGATGACCGGAATAAAAATTCCTTTCTTTCTGAGAAGAATAACAATGAGCCAGATGATAAGTCCCACCATAAACCAATACGGAATTTTATTTTTCATCACATATGAAGTATGGCCATAATGAATCCTATAATGATCTGAAGGATCTTTACCAAGGTTTCCTGTATATCTTTTCCATTTTGGGAATCTTTGTTTCCGGCAGTTTCATAATTGAATATTTTCTTTCCTTCCATCCCATTCGATTTAAGAATACAAATGTATTAAAAATTAGAACATTTGTTCTAATTTTGAAATATAATTTAAACTCTCTTATATTTGAACAATGAAAACAAAGGACAAGATACTTTCAAAAGCAATGGAGCTGTTCAATGAAAAGGGCTACAATAACATTACTACAAGGCACATTGCGGCAGAACTGAATATCAGTGCGGGAAATCTGCACTATCATTTTAAACATTCGGAAGATATTATTAAGATCCTTTTTTCTGAACTGGTCCTTAAAATGGACGATTTACTGAACAATCTGCAGAAAATAGAGAATAAGACCCTCGAAGATCTGTATCATTTTACATTTTCCACCTACGAAGTCTTTTATTCTTTCCGTTTTATATTTATGAATTTCTTTGATATTCTGAAACATATTCCAGCTATAGAATCGCAGTATGAATCTATTAACATCAGCAGAAAAGATGAGTTTCAGGAGATCTTCAAAGGCTTTCAGAAAGACGGCATTTTTATAGAGGATATTCCGGATTTTATACTCAGAGGCCTCACTACACAGATTTTCATCATTGCAGACAACTGGATCATCCACAATAGCCTTGCTTTTAAACTTGAAAAAGACGAAGCAGTAAAGCACTATGCCCTGATACAGATGAACCTGTTCTATCCTTTACTTACCAAAGAACAGCAGAAGTTATACGAAAGAAAATATATCCATAATAATAAACCATTTCATGCAGGAACTACATCCGGATTACCATCAGCTTAAAATCCCTGTTCCTAAGGAATTCGAGAGCATATTCACCTATTTTTATTATGCAGAAAACAGTTCGCTCGTTCCTGTTACAAAAATCATGCTTCCCTCCTATCAGACTATTATGTTGTTTTGTTTTGGGGAAAATGCCTTTATGACGACTCAGGAAAAAAATACCGTGGAGGTAAACCAGTGCATTGTTTTGGGACCGGTACGCCAGACCTTTGATTACACGCTGCCGGCAGGAACTTCTATTCTGGTAGCCAATTTTAAAGATGATGCTTTCTACAGGTTCTTTGGCAAAGCCCTTGCAGCCGGAAACGGCACGCATCCCAACGAACTTCTTCATAATAATTGTTTCACAGAACTCTGGCATCAGATCTCTGTTTTTCCGTCTCCCGAAGAGAAAACCGATCATATTCTCGAGTTTTGCAAACCTTACCTTCAAAATCAGGATGAGACCATCCACCTGCTGAGCCATTTTGAAAATCCCGCATTGAATCCTATCAAAGCAATTGCCAAACAAACCAACCAGAGTGAAAGAACTATTCAGTTGAAACATAAAACAAAACTTGGCTATTCCTCTAAAGAACTTAACCGCTATAACCGTTTTCTCAAGGCAATTGCTATCATTGAAAAAGAACTGGCCCATCAGAAAAAAATTGAATGGTTCAATATTATTGATGAATGCGGCTATTATGACCAGAGCCAGCTTATCCACGATTTTAAACACTTTATCAATCTTTCACCCTCCCAATATGTAAAATTCCAGGATGACATCTGCCGTTCCGGATCGGCATAATGCATTTCGTTTTCTTACAATTTTTGCGAATTGTCTTCCTCTACATTTGTCTCATAAAATTTAAATACAAAAGCAATGAGACATTTAATCATTTATGCACATCCTAACGAAAACAGCTTAAACAGCAGCCTTCTTCAAACCGTAGTTGAAAGCCTTGAAAGAGAAAATCACGAAATAGAAATAAGGGACCTCAACAAAATCGGATTTGATCCCGTCCTTTCATTGGCAGATATGCAGGGCCAGCGTGCCGGAAAGGTTTCAGATGATGTGAAAACAGAACAGGATTTCATTTCCTGGGCAGAATTTATCACATTTATTTACCCGATTTGGTGGACCGGAATGCCAGCCATTATGAAAGGGTATATTGACCGGGTTTTCAGCTATAATTTTGCCTACCGATATGACCAAGGAGTTCAGAAAGGACTTTTAAAAGGCAAAAAAGCAGTAATTATTAACACCCACGGAAAGTCCCATGAGGAATATGAGCGTATGGGAGTGGATAAAGCACTTACCTTAACATCAGACAACGGAATCTTCCTGTACAGCGGTTTTGAAATCATACAGCATTTCTTTTTTGACAGGGCAGACAAAGCTTCCCAGGAAGACCTCAACATCTGGAAAGAGCAGATCAGAAATACCTATTCGCAACCTGTATTCGACCTTTAAACGTGTATGTGAGAGCTGGTCATTTTAATTATACACTGCAAAATATGGGTTTAAAATAGTGCGATTACAACAGTTTTTAATTTTTTGCTTACAGAGATTTATGGCATGAAATTAGCTTCAAAAGCGCTAAGTAAAATTGTTTTGAAAACCTTTATTTTAAACCATTAAGATTAATCAACTGTCGAGAACAGTGAATTTAAATCTCAACTGATATGGAACTTTACAGAAGATCTTAGTGGTTTAAATATTGGATTTATCTTAATTTTTTTCTACATTTACACTATCAATGAAACATTTAAACAGCATATTGCGTCTTCCATTTTTTAATGAGTATTACTCCCCGGCGAACCGTTCGGGAAGACTTTCTATATCTGTAATCTAACAAGAATAACATCCATAATATAGAGCCCGGACAGTATTGTCCGGGCTTTTTTTATTTAAAATCAAAAAAAGATGATCAACACACTAAAAGAAAACACAGCCATCATCCTTCCGGAAAACGGTCTGGAAGAGAAACTGAAACAGGCTGAAAAGGAAAACAGGAAATTAATTATTAAACTGGGATTTGATCCTACAGCCCCGGATTTGCATCTGGGCCATGCTGTAGTGCTCAAAAAACTAAAACAGTTTCAGGATCTGGGCCATCAGGTTGTGATTGTAGTAGGAAGTTTCACCGCAAGAATCGGTGATCCGACAGGGAAAAATAAGGCACGGAAACCTTTAAGTGCCGAAGATGTAAATCATAATGCGCAAACGTACATCAATCAGCTTTCAAAGATTATTGATGTAGAAAAAACTAAAATTGTTTTTAATTCCGATTGGCTGGATAAGCTCAGTTTTACGGAAGTTATTCAGCTGATGTCGAAAATTACCGTCGCCCAGTTGATGCACCGGAAAGATTTCAATAAAAGATTTACCGAAAATACCCCGATCGCAATGCATGAGCTTATTTATCCTATCCTTCAGGGTTTCGACTCTATACAGATGGCATGCGATATTGAAATGGGCGGAACAGACCAGCTTTTCAACTGTACGATGGGAAGGCAGCTTCAGGAAGCCCATCAGATGCCGGCACAGATTGTTATATGCATGCCTCTGCTTAAAGGTCTTGACGGCAAAGAAAAAATGAGCAAATCGCTGAACAATATTATCGGACTTACCGATGAACCGAATGAGATGTTTGGAAAAACCATGTCGATCCCGGACAGTCTTATTGATGAGTTTATCGATCTGGCTTCTGATTTCTCTGATGAGGAGAAAGCAGATTTACAATTAAAACTACAAAATGGTGAAAACCCGATGATCATCAAAAAAATGCTTGCTAAAAATATTGTTGCCCAATACCATGATCAGGCAGCAGCCGGGCTTGCAGAAAGCTTCTTCAACAGTCAGTTTCAAAGCAAAAATTCTGAAGAAAAAGTTTATGAACCCATTTCTTTAAACTCGTTGCCTCATACAGACAACCGGATAATATTGGTGGAACTCTGCAGCAAGCTTAAAACCGACCTCAGTAAATCGGCAATCCGGAGAATGATCCGAAGCGGAGGTATTCAGGTTAATCATATAAAAATAACGGATCCTGATGAAGAGATTGAATTATTTGCACAAACAAAGGTAAAAATCGGAAAAAGAGATTTCTTCGAACTGATATAAATAAAGGTGTTTTTAATATATTTGTTTTTGTGAATATGAACACTACTATCACCTACAGAAAAGCATCAGAAAATGATATAGACTATCTTCTTGATCTGAGAACCCAAACCATGAATCCCCATTATGCTGATTCCGGCCTTCCGACAGACAGGGAATCTACGCTCCAGAGAATTCTTTATCAGTTTGACAAGGCTAATATCATCCTTTTAAACAACGAGCCCGCAGGATTGCTGAAGATCAATAAAGCAGCTGATAAAACGGAAGTACTTCAGCTTCAGATCGATCCTGATCAGCAGGGAAAAGGACTCGGAAGAACTATTTTAACCGATATTCTGAAAGAAGCTTCCACGGAAAGAAAAACCGTATCATTAAGTGTATTAAAAACCAATAAAGCACAACACTTATACGCGGATTTAGGCTTTAAAATCGTCGGTGAAGATGATCATTCCTATTTTATGGAATTCTCTGAAAGATAAATATTTACTTAAGTTATAAAAAAACTGAATATCCTTATCGGGTTATCACTCGTTCGGAGGTATTCCCCTCCCCTGGAGGGGTGGCGAAAATTCAAAGAATTTCTGACGGGGTGGTCAGCCCACATCCTACTGATTAGCCATCGTCACCAATATCAGTCTTCCACCTTCTTCTGCAGACAGCAGTATCTTTTTCCCATCTGTCAGCTCTACCATAGATCCCGTCGGAATTTCTTTCTGTTCAGTAACATCTTTCATAGAAGTTAAGCTCTGATTCACGAACACCCATTTCTCATGATGAAAAGTAAAATAACCTACCGGCATTTTATCCTGCATGGTAAGGTTTTCATTTCTGATCACTTTTCTTGAAACATGCCATTTGAATAAATACTGATTATTATACACCATCAACCTATGGTTTTCAGGTTTCCATACCTCCCCATCGAATTGAAAATACAGATCCAGTACGGGAAGTGTTCCCCGGTGAGGTGTCCCGCAGAAAGGACATTTGGGTTTGTTCCTGTTATCAAATACATACCATTTTTCCGTACATTCCGGCTTGTGACAGGGCTGTATCAAATCGGCGGTCTTCAGCAACGCAGCTTCCCATTCGTTGGCTGTAGGGCGGCGGATAGGATCGTGAAGCCCATCTATAAATGCTTTTTTAAACAACTCGGAAAGATAAGGACCGGCCGCCGTGAACGGAATTTTTTGCGGATCGCCCCAGAAAGTGTCCCATTTTCTCAGATGTTCTGCTTTCACCTGATTGGACGGGTCTGTGGGATGCTCCACGAACAGAGCTTTTTCACCCATAGAAATTATTTCATCTTTTTCGGAATCCAGATCCCAGATTTTTCCTCCCCTCAAAGGATGTCTTCTGAACAGATACATATAAATCAGTACAGCCAGTGCATGAAGGTCAGTTTTCTGATCAGGCAGATGCCTTCCGGGATCCTGCATATTCAGATGCTTGGTCTTTAAAACTTCGGGAGCAATAAAATCTGCTGTTCCGATTACTTCCGGCGGAAATAATTTCGGAACCACCAGGCCGTCTATATCGATGATGCAGGCCGATTTTGTAACCGGATCGATCAGAATATTGTTATAGGAAAGATCCGAATGGGCCAGCCCCATCTGGTGAAGCTTTTTGACTCCCCTGCTGATATTAATTGTGATCTGGAAATAGCTGAGCCAATCCCCGAGTTCGGAATGGTCCAGCCTTAAAGGGTACTGCTGGTTTCTGAACATGGGAGCCGTGAACCATTTCCCTACCTTATCCTGACCCTGGATATTATCTGACCCCACATATCCTTTTGCAAAAAAGAATTTTTGATGGTAAATGGGAACCACAATTCCCGTCAGCTTTCCTTTTTCAACAATATCATACGGCCATCTGAATATTTCGTTCAGAAAATAATCTGCTGAATTTCCGTTTTTAATATTCCCCAGATAGGTGGAAACAATTCTCATAATACGCTCTTTCTGTCCAGTATCCAGAGGGTTCCGGTAAAAAGCAACCACATATTCCCTGTCCGGCGAAAAGTAAACATCTTTCACCCCGCCGCGGATAGGGCTTTCATCCACATATTCATAGGATATGGCTGAGTCAAGAATGGAAGTAACTTTAACGGTCTTTTTCATGTTTAATAGATTATAGCCAGTGTTCTGTCATCATGATTTCCCCGGCTCCAGAAATCGGTCCAGAGGAGAAGCTGCTCATCAATATCTGTGTCATTGATGAAATCTACCTTAGCACGGTCGTCATTACTCCCGCCAAGGTCATTAAAAAACGCTTTCCAGATTTCTATGTCTTCAAGGCGGCTTTCCGTTATGAATTTAGGATCATAAATACCGTCTGTCATCAGTACAAGATAAGAAAAATCGTTCACGCAGGTGACCGCAAACCTTGAGGCTATATCATCATTAAAGATCTCTTTCATGGTAACAAAACGGGTTCCGCCTCCAAATTCACCTACATCCATTCGGTTCAGAAGCTTTACTTGAGAAAAGTCAGGACTAATCAGGCTGATCGGGCAATCTCCAACTCCAAAACTAAGGATTACATACCCAAAATCGAATTTTTTAGTTAATGTAAATACCAGCGTTGTATGAAGATCTTTTATAGAAAAAGAATTTTCTACTGCAGTTTTATCTAAAACATGGTAAACCTGATAAACACCTTCATACAAACGTCGAATAACATTTTCTCCGGCTTCGGGCCGTATTTCTTTTGAGGCATGAAAGGAGTAAATATCTTTAATATTTTTTTCGATATCATTCAAGATATCTTCAGAGCTGAAAAAACTGCTAACTGAACTAACAGCCAGCCTGGAACCTTCCCTTGCCAAAACCGCGGAGCCGGCTCCATCTGCAACAGAAGCAATAAACCAGCCTCCGGGAAGAGCTTTTACTGCAAAATCATCGTCCCTGAATTTTCCTTCGTGGGCATGAGAACGTCCTCTTTTGGAGACAACGGTGATTTTTTTATCTAAAAAATTTCCTTTGCAGGAATCTTCGTCAGGTTTATGATACATATCGGCTGTATCGCTTGGGATATTTTTCCAGAGATCTTTGGGATCAGCATTAATGAACAGATGCACCTTCTTAATCTCTGTACTGCCTTCGTCATGGATATGATAGAATTCAATATCAAGATCGTGAACATTATTAACATAAGGCATTCCCGACAATTTATTATTTTCGAAAGCAAGTCCTGTCTCCTGAAGATTAGCGATATTTCTGATCCTTATATTTGGAAAATCATCCAGCTCAAAACTGAACTCATAAAACTGATTGGAACTGGCATTTTTAAGCACCAGATGAAAATCTTTAAATTCTTCTTTTTCTCTGTAAATAACAGCTTTTTCCATGGTTTGTTTCCTGCGTGATAATCTTCCTTATCCTAATGTTCTGTTAATATCAAATCCTTCACTGGAAAACCCATAATAATCCGAAGTTCCACACCACGGACATTTATTGTAGCCTTCCCCCCGCAGACAGTGGATCCCGCCACATGAACAGGTTGCTAATGCAATTGGGTTGGCACAGTGAGGGCACGAAGTACTTCCCTGAAGCTCTTCCACGGAAATTTTAAGGTTACTTTTAAAGGAAGAAGAGAGCCTGAAATAGGCTTTTTCATCAATTTTATAAGCTCCATCCAGTCTGTAATATCTTGTAGACATTCCCGGTATGCTTGATTCAGAGAATGTTTTTTTAAACTTCATTAAATATAATTTCTCTGTTTCCGAGCATTTCCCGTTCAGAACCACAAAATTATTGTCCGGAAACTTCTGTTCCAGTTCAGGGTTTACTTTTTCCAGGATAAGGGAATCTATTTTGGAAAGATTAATTCCCTCTTTATTGGCTTCGGTAACACTCTGGCTGGTGGTTTTAATGGAATCCGTCACCCATTTGAAAAACTCTTTATAGGAATTTTCATCAGAATTATTAAATAGTAAAACATTGTCAGATAAAGTTCCGAGCAGCTTATAGTTCGTATTTTCGCCAATAGATACAGCTATGGTATTGGACTTTCCGTGGTATTTGTTGTTCCATCTTTCGATAGCTTTTGTAGCATCATCGGTAGGAACACCATCTGTGAAAAGAAAAACAATCGGTTTCCAGTCTCCTTTTCTTTCGTAGGTGGTTTTCACAATATCTCTGTCTATGCAATCCATCACTTTAATCAAACCCTGAGACAGCGACGTACCGCTTCCAATCGGGATCTTTGGCGGATAAAAACTGATGATATCCTGCAACGGTGTAATAACCTCTGCCTCTCCGGCAAAGCCTATAATGGAAATATAGACCGTTTCAAGTGAATACGGATCTTTCTTTAATTCTCTGATGATATTGGCAATACCTTCCTGTACCTGCTCAATAGGTTCTCCCACCATAGATTCGGAGACATCGACTAAAAAATAAATGGGCAGTCTTCTCATGATTTATAAAGACAAAGTGATTTAGATAATAATATTAAGCTCAGAAGGAGGAGGAGGCAACGGAACATTTTCTCCGGTTCCCTGCGATTTTCCACCCATGGTGATGGATGAACTTACCCATTTGAAAAATGAGGAAAGCGTTATCGCATCGGTAGTATCCAGCTTTACCACATGGTCGGTAAGCTCTTTTAAGAACTGTTCATCTGCTTTAGGGCCTGCAGCACAGCCCACAATAGCCCCGAATTCCATTTCTCTGATCATCGGGATCATCTGCCTGTATTTTTGAATATCTGACGGTTTTCCGTCTGTAAATATAAAAAGCAGCGGCCTCCAGTCATCCTTTCCATCGGAGGAACCTCTGATCAGTTCTTTTTTTACCAATTCCGAGACCATTTCCAGGGCTACCCCGGTATGGGTGGGCCCACTGTCGGGACAAGTGATCTCCATAGGATAAAAACCTGCCAGATCAGTCAGCGGAATGATATTTTTAACTTCCCGGTCAAAAGTGATGACACTCAGATGAAGGCTTTCCATCGCTTGGGGATCTGCACGAAGCATGCTTATCAGCCCGTTAAATCCGTTATTGAGTGCCTGGATAGGTTCACCATTCATAGAACCGGAAGTGTCCAGTAAAAAGTATGCTAATAATCTCCTGCTCATGGGTAAGATAATAGTATTTCTGAAGCCGGCAGTGGAAGTTGAAAACTTCCCTGCCGGCCATTAGGTTGGGTAAAATTGGGTTAGTTGCTGTATGCGTACTGCTTCAGGATCTCAATAAAATTATCAGTCTGGTGAGGCTCTCCTAATGCACGGAACTTCCAGTCACCGTTGTGACGGTAGGCTTCGGCAAAAACCATCGCACATTTTCCGTTCATACTTGCATCACCTGAAAGACTGTATTTTGTAATCTCTTTTCCTTTGGCATCTACAGCACGGATAAAGGCATTCTCTATCATCCCGAAATGCTGGTTATTTTGTTTTCCCTGGTAAATAGTCACCAGGAATAGTATTTTCTGATAACTTTGATCAAGCTGGTCAAGCTTTACAATGATCTGTTCATCGTCACCATCTCCGGCTCCGGTTCTGTTATCTCCGGTCAGCCATATATTTCCGCTTGGATGCTGCATAGAATTGAAGAAAACCACATCACCCTGGTAAAGTGCGATCTGTCTTCCGTCGTTGGTTTGTACTGTCCTTCCCAGATTGGCTACTTTTCCGTTTCCATCCAGAAGAAATGCTACCGCATCAAGATCGTATTCCGCTTCTTTACTGAACAGTTTTCCAAAAAAACCGCCCTGTTTTCTGACATCCCATCCTAAACCGATCGTTACTTTTGAAAGGTCATAAACACTTTCTCCGCGGTCATTTTTTCTTAAATCAATGGTTTGACCCTTCTGTAAATTAATTGCCATAGTTATAGTTTTGTGTATTTGAAATATAATTATTTAATGATCTGCCCTTTGTAATATTTCTCAAGGAAGAAAGCAAGGTCTGCCCTGTATCCTATTCCTGAAGCTTCAAATTTCCAGCTTCCGTTTCTTTTGTATAATCTTCCGAATTCCACTCCGGTTTCAATAGAAAAATCTTCATCCAGCTCATATTTTGCAATCTCCTGGCCGGTACTGTTATCTACAATTCTGATGTATGAATTCCTCACCTGTCCGAAATTCTGTTTTCTTCTTTCAAAGTCTTCGATAGTTACTACAAAAAGAATTTCTTCTGCTCTGGGGTCTACTTTTTCAAGATCTACAATAATCGCTTCATCATCGTCGCCATCACTGTTTTTACCGCTAGGATCATCTCCTGTATGGGTTAGTGCACCATCGGGAGACTGCAGGTTATTATAGAAAACAAAACATTCTTCAGTGATTAATTTTCTGTCAGCATCAATCATGATGGCAGAGGCATCCAGGTCGAAATCAAAACCGGTTCCTTCATTCGGGTCCCAGCCCAGTCCTATTGTCATTTTTGTAAGTCCGATTTCTATTTTTTGTCCTTTCTGTAAATTAATTGCCATAGTGTCTTAGTTTATAAATTATTTTTTGTTTAAGATAAATTTGATTTGTGAGCTGACCAAATTTATTGATAAAAAAGTGAATGACATGCGGTAATGTTCTATTTTAATAGGGTTTTAACATAAAAAAAGTCCAATTAAAAAACTGGACCTGTATGATTAAAAGTTATTATTGAACTTAATTTTCAAATTCTTTATCAGCAACTGCTTTCTCTCTTGCTTTTGCCAGCATAGGAATAGAAGTCAAGCCCATCACCAACATAATGGTAATCTGCAGCGGAAGAGAAATGAATGAATAAGTCAGGCCCATCTCGCCACCCAATTCTGCACTTTTCCCCATTGAGATAAACAAGGCCATAAATCCGTATTTCATTGCCAGATTAAATGCACCGATCCCGCCACTCGCAGGAATGATCATTCCGAGGGTACCGACTACAATAATAAAAAAGCCGTCAGCTACAGTAAAATTTGAAGTTTCAGGAAGTGCAAAGCAGACAAGATAAGCTGCAAAATAATAGCATATCCAGATTCCTAATGTGTAAAGGATAAATTTCCCTTTCTCTTTTAATTTAAATATGGTAGTTAACCCCTGGAAAATACCGTCAATAAAATTCACAATTTTCCCTAAAAAAGGAATATCTGCCAATTTTTTTTTGAAAACAAAAAACAAAACAGTTCCCACCGCAAGAACAAGGAGAATCAAGAGGATCTTATTCGGATTAAGGTTAACGCCTGAATTTTCATAAAAGGACAGGATCGCTTCATATTTGAATAAAAGGGTCAGTCCCAAAAATCCAAGCATACAGATAAGGTCTACTACTCTTTCCAGAATGATGGTCCCGAAAGACTGATCCACCGGAACTTTTTCCACACCATATAAAGCGGTAGCTCTTGCTACTTCCCCACTTCTGGGAATGGTAAGATTCATCAGATATCCAAAAGATATGGACCAGAGTGAATTGGAATTGGAAATTTTGTGTCCCATCGGCTCCAGCATTAAGTTCCAGCGCACAGCCCTGAACCAGTAGGCCAGAAGTCCAAAAACGGCAGCAAACAGTACCCAGAGATAATTAGCCTTAGCAAGAGATGCCCTGATTACTTTAAAATCAAGTCCTTTTAATGCAAGCCATAAAAAAAAGCCTGCAAAAGCAAGCGATATTACTATTGTTAGTATTGATTTTATGGGGCTCTTTGATTCTTTCTCCATAAATTAGGTTAGAAGATTTGTTTTTTCATCCGGAAAAACGATTTTCGGCTGGAAGACTTTTGCTTCTTCAGGCGTCATCTGTGCATAGGCAATGATAATAATGATATCATCTTTCTGAACTTTTCTTGCAGCAGGTCCGTTTAAACATACTTCGCCGGATTTTCTTTTTCCTTTGATCACATAGGTATCAAAACGTTCTCCATTATTCACATTGACGATATAGACCCTTTCTCCTACTACCAGACCGGCAGCTTCTATAAGATCTTCGTCAATCGTTATACTCCCAATATAATTAAGGTCAGAGGCTGTAACCCTTACCCTGTGGATTTTAGACTTGAAAACTTCTATTAACATTCTGCAAATTTATTAATAAAAATTAATAAATCGGGTGTTTGAAATCATTTTAAAACTCCCACAGACCCAGCTATTTAATTTTATATTACACAAGTTTTCAAGACATTGTTTATAAAATCAGCAAACATATCGATGAAAATATTAATACTTTACACATAATTCAGGATTTAATAAATACAGGAAATAATATTAATTTTTTGCTAAAGTCAATACTCATAAGCATTTGGCATGATTTTAGTGAGCGGTAACGTAGATTTTACGTGAAAAACGAAATTATCATATTTTAACTGTTTTCAGCAAAAACTAAAAAAATTTTATAACTTTTAATAAAATAATTGCACAATTAGAAAATAGTATTATATTTGCTATAATTACGAACTAACTTAATATTAAAAATTATGAACAAGTCTGAATTAATCGACGCAATCGCAAAAGATGCAGGAATCACTAAAGTTGCAGCTAAAGCTGCTTTAGAATCATTCATTGGTAATGTAACTACTACTCTAAAGAAAAAAGACGGAAAAGTTTCTTTAGTAGGATTCGGTACTTTCTCAGTAGCTGAGAGAGCAGCTAGACAAGGGATCAACCCTGCAACAAAAAAACCAATTAAAATTGCTGCTAAAAAAGTTGCTAAATTCAAGGCAGGAGCTGATTTATCAAATGCAGTTTCTGGTGCTAAGAAAAAATAATCATTCAGATTAGAAAATTCAAGACCGTTTCTCAGGAAACGGTCTTTTTTTGTTTATTATTTTTTGTTTTGGCTAAAGCCTTAGATCTGCTATACATTAAAAGCGGGCTAAAACCCGCTACTATTGATTTAAATTGAAATAAATGTAAAGTAAATTCAGACTTAGGGTGCAAGACGGGAAATTTTCCAGTCCAGATCTTCAAGCTGATAAATAATCCTGTCATGGAGCCGGTTGGGTCTTCCCTGCCAAAATTCTATTTCGTAGGGTTTTGCAATATATCCGCCCCAGTTAGCCGGTCTCGGCACTTCGCTGTTTTCGTATTCTTTTTCCAGTTTTTTTAATCTTTCTTCAAGAAACTCTCTATCAGGAATTGCCTGGCTCTGTGGTGAAACAACGGCCCCTAGCTGACTCCCTTTAGGCCTTGAGTGGAAATAGCCATCGCTGAGGTTTTCAGCAATTCTTTCAAGATTGGCTTTGATGATGATCTGTCTTTCAAGATTCGGCCAGAAAAAATGAAGACAGGCTTTATGATTGCTTTCTATGGCCCTTCCTTTCCTACTGTTGTAGTTCGTGTAAAAAATAAATCCTTCGTAAGTATATTCTTTAAGCAGCACCATTCTTGTCCTCGGGCATCCATCTTCTTCTAAGGTAGAAACGGCCATGGCATTGGCTTCCGAAACGGACGGGTTATTGCTTGCATCCAGAAACCAATCCCTGAACTGCTCAATTGGATTTTGTTTTATCTCACTTTCAATAAGTTGGGATTTCTCATACACTTTTCTTTTGTCGTGCAGGTTTTCCATAAATATTTTTTATTAAATTTGAGTATGAATTACTCATACAAAGGTAAAATATTAATTTCCACACCTGACATTTCCGGCGATATTTTTTCGAGATCGGTGGTTCTGATCGTTGAGCATAACGAAAGCGGTGCATTTGGTTTGATATTGAACAAGAAAAACGGCCAGATGAGTAGTAAGTTCAAAAACTTTTTTGATTTCAAAATAGAGGTCTATGACGGCGGCCCTGTCGAAAATGATAAGGTCTTTTTTATCGTTAAGAATAAAAAGGTTACTGAGGTGTATTCTGAGATCAACAAGGACTTTTATATCACGGAAGACATTGAAAGCATCATCAGCGCAGTCCTTAATAAGGAATTGAGCATTAATGATGTAAAAATCTTCTCAGGATACTCAGGATGGTCTGCCGGACAGCTTGATGACGAGGTACAAAGGAAGATGTGGACTGTAGTGGATATCTACAATCTGGATTATACACTTCCGAACGACCAGACCCTTTGGAAGTCGATTATGCAGAATCTGGGGGGAGAATATCTGCTGTGGGCCAACTCACCTGAGGACATTTCTCTTAACTAACTGAATTCCTATCTGATACGCTTTAAAAACATTAACAAATTTTAAGATTATGTTAACCAATTTTAAAGAAAGAATTCCCGTTATTTGAAAAACCAAAAATCACTGAAATGAAAGGAATCAAACTACTTGCTTTAGGAGCCTTTTCCGCCTCATTTTTATCATTCACTCCCATCAACAAAAAATATATCGTTATAGATGCCGGACACGGCGGAAATGACATGGGAACGGTTTTTGAAAAGTTCTCTGAAAAAGAGATTACCATCAATATCGCCAAACAGATCCAGAAACTGAATGAGAATCAGGATCAGTATGAAGTGGTATTAACAAGAGATTCTGACACGTATCCAAGCCTTCAGGAGAGAACTGATATGATCAACAAGCTTAATCCTGAAATGGTCATTTCCCTTCACATGAATAACAGTCCTCAAAAGGAAACTCCCAAACAGGGCACCGAAGTATATATTCAGAATACTGAAAATTCAAAAAAACTTGCTGAAAAAATCTCTAAAAAATTTGATGTCCGCAAAATTGAAGAAAAAAATCTTCACATGTTGAGAGAAACAAAATCGCCTGCAGTATTGGTAGAGCTTGGCTTCATCAACAATACAAAGGACAGAGAATATATAACGAGTGAAAACGGACAGAAAGAAATCGCACAAAAATTCACAGAAATTATCCGTGAATATTAAATAAAGAAACAATTTCTGATTTATTCAGAATAAAACCCGGTAAAGGACTTGGGTACTTTGTTGTTTACCGGGTTTGTCAATTATTCAAAACTATTTTTCCAGCTTTCCACCATTTCTTTAAAGCGGGAGCTTTCAAAAGTTTTATTTCTTATTTTACCTACAGAAAATATGCCTTTCTCGTCGGAGATCATTAAAATCTCTTCGGCTTTTTGTGATTCAAAAGCAATGATTTCATGCTCCTGAATATCTGCCAGGTTATTTTTATGTAAAAAAGTAACGAAGTTTTCCATGAAAGGAGAGATGTATGCTCCCTCGGACTGCTTAGGAACTTTAATGACGTTTCCTTCCAGAAATAAAAGGTTTCCGGAAGTGGTACGCGCAATCCGTTTGTTGGGATTCAGCAGAATCACATCATCCAGATCATTTTCTTCTGCATAAATACCTCCATAAATGTTTTCCGGACAGTGAACCCTGATATTACTCAACAGGTTATTATTTACATTGATTTCCTTGATAAGATCCATTTCTAACGGCCTGTGATGAACCGCAAGCACATCTTCTGATTCCGTTACTTCATAAAAATAGGATATGGAAGATTTTGAAACCGTTACTGCATCATTATTCCTGAAAACCTGAAAATTGATAATCCCGTTTTTTATTCCTTTACCATCGATAACATCCTGATGAAAAAGGGTCTGGAAAAACTCCAATGTATAGGTAAGCGGAATATTCATCCTTATTTTCCGCATGGATGCCATTAAGAAGAAATAGCATTCTTCATCCATGATCAGTTTACCGTTTCTTACAAAGAAAGAAACCTTCACTGCGTCGCCTAAAAGAAACGCTCTGTTCTTTACATTTAACCCGTCTGATGTAAAATATTGATTTTCCAATTTTTGAAGTGATTTATTTATAAAAAAATAATGAACGATAAATCGTTCATCAGTTTTACCATGTCATAGTATCCGGCTTATGCCGCACCTAATTTTATTCTAAGGTTTTCTATAAGGTTCTCCCAATACAGTGCATTCTCCTGCTCGTCCCCTTCTTCACAAAAATCTGTAATATTGAGAGCCAGGTCTTCTGTAATATCGTCTATTGTAATCGTCATTTCAAAGAAGTTTTTAGTCCCTTCATCTTCTTCCCATCTAAAACGTACGAAACCTTCCGGCTTATATCTGATCAAAGTGGCCTTTTCGGCAGGTCCTCCGCCCCAGCTAAAAAAGAAGTCATCGCCTTTTTCTGTTACCTCATCCGCAAACCATTCAGATAACCCCTCTGCCGTCGCCAGATATTCGTATAAAATCTCTGATAAACAATGCATTGGAAATTCGTAATGGACTTTATGTTTCGCCATATAATCTTTGTTTTTATCGTCCCGCAATATATAAATTAATTTTTTTATTACACTAAAAAGCGGTTATTTTTTTAAACAATCTTCATGATATTTATCACAGATTTTAAATCTATATTGAATCTAATTTCAGAACCTGAAACTGCCATGCAGCCCATAAAAAAACTCTCCTTTCAAGAGAGATTTTTTGATTTATTTTTCGTTTAAGACATCAAGAATGATCTGGCATCCCCGTCTGATTTCGTCCATAGAAATGGTCAGGGGTGGTGAGATTCTCATATACTCGTTTCTGTAGAGCTGCCAGAATACAATAAGCCCTTTTTCCATGCATTTTTTAGCTGCTTGCAGGGTATATTCGGGTGTTCCCAGATTAACGGCAAGCATAAGCCCCTTCCCGTTGATATTTTTGATTTTGGGATGTACCAGAAGTTCTCTGAACAGCTTTTCCTTTTCGGCGGTTTCATCCATCAGCCCACTTTCGAGAACTTCTTTCAAAGTGGCATAGCTGGCAGCAGCAATCAGGGGATTACCTCCGAATGTTGTAATATGTCCTAATTTTGGGGAATGCGACAATGTTTCCATGATTTTTCTGGAACTCATAAAAGCACCTACAGGTACTCCACCGCCCATTCCCTTGCCCATAACAAGGATATCGGGAACAATTCCGAAATGCTCGAAAGAGAATAATTTACCGGTTCGGCCAAAACCAGGCTGAATTTCGTCGAGGATCAGAAGTGCTCCTACTTCTTCACATCTTCTTTTAAGCTTAATCAAATAATCACCTTCCGGCACTAAAAACCCTGCTGCTCCCTGAATGGTTTCAAGAATTACACAGGCAGTCTTATCTGTAATTTTATCCAGATCATTTTCGTTGTTGAATTCTATAAAACTGACCATCGGCAGCAATGGACGAAATTCTCTTTTATGGGTTTCATTACCGGACACACTCAGGGCTCCATGGGTATTCCCGTGATAAGAGTTTTTAAAGGAAACAATTTCTTCTCTTCCTGTATACCTTTTGGCTAGTTTAAGGCTTCCATCGATCGCTTCCGCACCGCTGTTAACGAGATAAGTAATTTCAAGCGGGTCCGGGGTAGCTTCTGCCAGAAGTTTACATAATGCTATAGGTTTTTCCTGTGCATATTCCCCGTAGACCATTACATGGAGGTATTTGTCTGCCTGTTCTTTGATGGCTTGCACCACTTTAGGATGCGAATGCCCTAAAGTATTGGCAGAAACACCTGCTACAAAATCCAGATATTTTCTGCCATCTGTTCCATAGATATAGCTTCCTTCTGCTTTTTCAACTTCAAAACCTGCTGCAAATTTCGTAGTCTGTGCCTGATATATAAAAAAGTCTTTGTGCATTTCCATTGTTTCGAAAATTTTCAGCAAAGCTAAAAAAGATTCAGCACATGCAGAAATTATCGGCCCTTAATAAAAAAATTGCCCTTAGAATTCTAAGGGCAACAGTATTAAAATCAACATTCTATTTAAAGTACTTTTTCGACCGTTACGTAACTGTTGTTTATTACATTATAAGCCGTTGTGCTACCGACTTCAGAAATCGCCTCCAAAGTAATATACTGTCCCTGAACAGCATATACTGAGAAATCCAGGCTTATTTTTCTGACTGTACCGTCAAAATTTACGGCATTTTCCAAAAGCTGGAATCTCTTGGCATCGTTGACATATAAACTTGCTCCCAATCTGCTGCTAAATGTACCTGCAGCCCCTGTAAAGTTCAGGCTTACGTTAATTCTGTATAAACCGCTTTGACGGATATAAATCCTGTTCAGATCTGCCCCTGTTGTGGGAACATTTGTTTTAAGCTTTAACGGATCTGCTAAAAAATTGGGTTTATCAATTAAGGAATTAATAGGAAGCATTACAGCACCTGAAGTTGTACTTACAGGGTTTATCGTAAACCTGGAAATATTATCAGATTCAATTTCAAAGGCTTTGCTCCACACAAGCCCGTCAAATACCATGACCTGACCTGTACTTTTCACAAATATAAGCATGCCTCTTAAGACTTCTATCCTTGTGGCGGGAGCATTTACCCCGGTATAAGGTAAGTCGGTGGCGGTTTCCACAGCTGGTAAACCAAAACCTTTAACTCCGGTCGCTTCATTTGCATTGGTTATATACATCATTACCTGATCGTTACCATTGGCATTAGAATCAGGGTTGGGTATATTTGTAAAATTAACTTGTGCACTGTACATGTTTAATGCAAACAGTAACAGGCAGAATATATATTTTTTCATTATTAATAGGCTTTAATTAAACGTGCTCCAATATATGAGTTTATAGAACTTGAATCTGTACCGTAGGCAGCCAGAGATCCCCCTGATCCACCAATTGTTGTTATAGTAGGAACAACTCTCAGCTCTGCACCCGCAGGTAAGGATATGGTTTGAGCAAAACTGGACGTTTTACTTGCCTGAGTATCAACAATAAATATAATAGAGTAATTGCTCTTGGTTACAATAGTTTCCCAAGCTGAAGCTGGTGTATATTTAACCTGTAATGTCAGTTTAAATTCTGTAACACCTATCTGAGCCCCCAAACTTCCACCGGTAAAACCCAGAGCTGCTGCTACGTCATACATGCCATTTTGTTTTATCGTTACCGAGCTTGCATTTTTCAGAAGAAGGTTATCAACAAGAACCTGGCTTTTATCATCCGGTGCAAGATACTGGGGAGACCCTACAGAAAGGCATATTCCAAGACCAAAGGCCAGGCAGGGTATTGTAATTCCTGAAGAAATTCCCAATCTCGAACCTTTAGGCTGAAAGATTCCCTGTATCTGTCTTGCAGGGTTCCAGGCATAACCATCGTATTTATAATACTGATCGTCAGCCTTGTTATAGATAAGCCCACCTACAAGGTTAGGATAATCACTGAAGAGATCTGTTGATGCAGCATCATATTTAGGGAACGAAGTATAAGTATTGGAATAGGGCAATATTACCCCTCTTGTTCCATCTTTTATTTTTAGTATATTCTGATTACTGGCAATATTGTCTCCAATCACGACTTGTGCATTTAAACCATATTGAAATAAAAGCACTAAAATTAACAATGTCTTTTTCATCTTATTGCATATTTATTTTTTCAACAATAATTTCTGATACTCCGTTTCCTGTAGTATTCATTGAAAAAGACATTACATTCCCTCCAATGATACCGGTACAGACTCCTGTTCCAATGTTCTGGTTTCCGTAAAATCTAAGTCTTAAATTGTCACCTGCTTCAAAGCTGCCTATATAAGTAAGCACTAATGATTGCCCCACATCAATGGCTGTCGGATTTATACTTCCCAGAGATAATGCACCGCTGGTAGAGCTGCTCGTATTATTGGTAATAGGTCTCCAGGTTGTAGGCGCTGCTGCAGTACTTGTTTCCAGATCAACCTTTGAGTATAGGTTAATTGTTACTCCTACACATAAAGCCGGTGTATTAACATCTATAGCACCGCTTTTGAAAGAAATTTTATACAAACCCCTTGTCTTGATATTAATGACATTACTTGTAGCCGATGCAAGGGAAACATCCGACGAGATATCATTATAACTGGGGCTGGCACTTGTAAAAGGAACATCCATAGCTCCTCCCGCCTGTGGACAAAGCCTATTGACTCCTCCACATCCCAACCCACACGTTCCGCAATCTGCTGTCACTACAGCACTTCTTATAAAACGTGCCATTTTGTTATTCTTCAGAGCCGTTACAATGGGATCTGAAATTTTCCAAGCTGTACCGTCATTCTGAACAATACTTCCGGTTTCCCTGTTGAAAATAACAGAACTCTGGGTTCCGTTTCCTGTGGTACCGGTAGCAGATACAGGCAGCGCTGAAGCCGTGTTTGACCTGGGCATCCTGGCTGCATTATCATCTTGTTTTACATGTAAGAGGGTTCTTGTGTCAGGCTGAAAACCGGGAGCTTTCGCAATCCCAACCTGTGCGCTGACTCTTATAAAGCAAAAAATAAGAGCCAAGAGGAAATACTTGATTTTCATTTCTAAATTTTTTTATCATTCTTGGTATTATAAATTTAGAAATATTTTCAACTTAAATCATATCATTTGATAAAAATTAGTGTAAATAAAAAAACATATAATAAAAATATAGATTTAATAGGCTATTCAGATCATGTGAATGGGCCTAAAATTTCAAAAAAAGAACTATTTTATGTTAATTTTGAACTCTTTTCCGTATAATTATAAATAATAAATCACCATTTCCTTGTTAAAAAATGGTGATTTATTGTTTTCTTGAAAAAAATATGATTTTATTTTCTTACCCTTTTAGGCTTTTTCGCTTCTTCTTTTGCTCTTTCCTTGTCTATGGCTTCCTGAGCCTGATTAAACAACTCATTATCAGCAGAATACTTTATTTCTTCATAATTAGGGCTGTCAACAAGAATATCCTGCCATTTTCTGATCCGGTCTTTGGTATTCCAGTTGAAATCAGAGAATTTTCTTTTCTCCGGTTCTATCTTACTCATAGGATAGGTATCAGAATTGGCTGCAATACTGCATGATATGATCTGTAAACCTCTTTGTTCAAATAACGCTCCTATAATCCCACAGGTAGAAAGTGTAATTCCGATTCTCTGGGGCTGTTTTGTTTCCTGATCCACATCATCTACATAAACAATAGACTGTGCGTTCCCTACTACCCTGGCTTCTTTGATATCATTATTCTCATAATAGACCGTCATGAATTTTCCTTTTACCTGGTTGAATTCATCTTTAAGGTTTAATGAGTCTACTTTACTGATGGCAAAGGCATTTCCAATGACTTTGAGGGAATCTATATTTTCGGTTTTGGTATTAAAATAGGCCTCAACTTTGTCACCGGTTACCTGTTTCTCACCACTCCAAAGAATAGGATGCGTATACATATGCATGATTCCATCTGTTTCATTGAAAGCAATAGAATCTGCTCTTCCCTGGGCATTTGATTTAAAGATACGTGCCTTTTTGTAAGCTCTTAAAAAGCTTTTCTTTACCGTTATGTCTGCTGGGTCAGGCTTTTGATAGGAAAGGATTTTTTCTGCTGCAAAATAAATGGAATCTTTTTCCATGATTTTAACTGCATACGGGCCTTTAGTCATCATAGCAGAATCTTTCTTCTGAAAAACTTCTCCGTAACCGCCTTTGATATATCTTTTTTCCAGAGGGTCGTCCAAGGTAACGTTTCCGGTTGCTGTCCCGAATCCTGTCGTATTATTGAAATACATATCATCCCCTGTAAGGATTTTATCGTTATAAAAAATCTTTGAATTTTTATTGAGAAAAGCTTCCTTCGTATCCATCCTGTAAGTTCCTCTTTCGGTGTAAATACGGTTTTTAGGATTGGCCCGGTTGGTGATTGTTGTAGGTCCAAAGAACTCAGCCACCTTTGTATTCTGGTTTTGCTTGATATTGGGACCTTCAATGATATAATCAGGATTGTCAATTTTCACATTCCCAACGAAATCAATCATTTTGGTATTGAGGAAATAGGTGGCAGATTTGGTATACATTATATTCTGCCCGTCAGAAATTGTTCCTCCGGTATTGAAGTAGGCCTGATTGGCCAGCCTGTCATAGTACAGGATATCTGTTTTAATGGTCTGTTTAGGATCGGTAAGAACCACATCTTTTTTGGCAACCCCTTTCTGGGTTACTCCATTATATTCCATTTCATTGGCGGTAATCACGGAACCGTCTGCATTCTGAAGCTTTGCATTACCAATAGCTTTTACCAAACTCTGGTCGTTGTAAAGAATTACTTCATCAGCATAGAGAACAGATCCCTGATGCTCTATCTGAACATGACCCACCATGTACTGGTTTCCTTCGTACTTGGTATCTTTTCTGAACTCATCGGAATGGATGATTTTTACCTTGTCTTCAGGTCTTACTGCAGGTGAAGATTTTCCTTTATTTTGAATATAAGGATCCATCTGCGTAGTTTTATTGTCCTGTGCGGAGCTTAACGCAGAAATAAAAATGAACAGAAAAAGGATTATTCTCATTGATTAATCATTCTTGGTACCATAGAAATACAGCGAATGCGAATCAATATTTACGCCAAATGCTTCTTCAATTGCTTCTTTGATTCCCTGAATTCTCGGATCACAGAATTCTATAATTTCCTCAATTTCTTTATCAGAGTCTTTTTTGTAGATCACCAGGTGGTCATGCTGCTTGTCAAAATAAGACTTTTCATAAGATGAAGAGGTCAATGTTTTTTCTCCAAACTGATGCTTACGGATCAAACCTGCATCAAGGAAAATTTCAATAGTGTTGTAAATGGTTGCTTTTGAAACATGATATTTCTTCTGCATCATAAGAAGGTACAGATCATCCACATTGAAGTGGTGATCCATACTGTAAATCTCTTCTAATATCGTATATCGTTCAGGCGTGTTTCTGAAACCCTTTTCTAAAAGGTAATTTCTTAAAACATCCTTGATCAAAGCAATATTTTTTTCTTTTTGTACTGTATCCATCAAAAAAATTATCTACAAATTTATTGATTTTTATTTAAATAGACCTTATGATATGGTACGGACACTTTTTTATGAATTATGACGGAAGAAGCCGGATTGTTCAATCTTGCTGTCATAAACCGTAAGCTCGGTAATCGGCGCTGATTCCACTTCTACGTTGTGTGAAGATACCCCCCAGGCTTTGAAATCGTCACTTCCGATGTACTTCACGAAGTTGTAGATATTGAGGGTAATCTTCTGTTTAACAGTTAAAAGTATATCGTTAATATATGTATTATCTATAATTACATACTTCAGATCCGGCGGTATGTTATGAGCTCTGAGAGACGGGTGGCTGCTTCTTGAAGGAATGGTTCCTTCTGCCATAAGATCTTTCAATACCATATTAAAATAGTCATTGATCCTTCGGTCTACTTTGAATCCTAAAAGGAAGTTGATTTTGTACACTGTCCCCGGCAGAATTTCATCTACCGTATATTTGAAAGTATATGGATCTTCCTGATTCACAATACTTAATATAAAGTAATGATCTGCTCTTTTCGGCTGCTTTTTGATGATGGAATAAATAATTTTTGATTCTACCTCATCATTTCTTTTGGCTCTGCTCAGATAAGCCAGGTTGGTCGCATATTTTGGAATTGTTTCATCCAGCTTCATATCTTTTAGGATGGAAACATATTTTTCTATTTTCACAAATTGAATAAATCGGGTTTTTATCAGCCTTCCATTATACCATGCATACATAGATATTCCGATAGAACCGGCAAGAACAACCGTGATCCAGCCGCCTTCCATGAACTTGATAATATTGGCGCTGAAAAATCCTAGTTCAATAGCCATGTATACCAGAGCAAAAAATACAATCAATACTTTGCTTACTCTGTGTTTCAATAACCAAAAAATTAAAAGAACTGTTGTCATCAGCATGGTTACGGTGATGGAAAGTCCATAAGCGGCTTCCATTTTACCTGATTCCCTGAAATGGAGAACAACAATAATACACAGAATAAGAAGTCCCCAGTTGATTCTTGGGATATACATCTGCCCTTTAACCCCTGAAGGGTAATCAATTTTTTGATTAGGCCATAAATTAAGGGACATTGCCTCGGAGAAAATGGTGAATGAACCTGTAATCAAGGCCTGGCTTGCAATAATTGCGGCTGCAGTTGCCAGAATTACTCCCGGAACGATCATCCATTCTTCCATGATTCCAAAAAATGGATTCACTACAGAAAAACCGGGCTTCCCATGATTGGTTAAAAGCCATGCTCCCTGTCCAAGATAGTTCAGAATAAGCATGATTTTAACGAATCCCCAGCTTACTCTTATATTTTTGGCTCCACAATGCCCTAAGTCTGAATAAAGGGCTTCTGCTCCCGTTGTACAAAGGAAAACAGCACCAAGTATGACAATTGCGCTAGGAGAATTCACAATAAGCTTGTAGGCATAGTAAGGGTTGAAAGATCTCAAAATCTCGAGATTTTCGCTTAAATGCATCATTCCCAAACCTCCTAAAACTAAAAACCAGACCACCATTACGGGTCCAAAAAATTTCCCGATGAAACTGGTCCCAAATTGCTGTACCACAAAAATTGCAATCAAAATTCCAATAGTAATGGGTACTACAGGTGTGTGGGGGTTATATATTTCGAGACCTTCAATAGCCGACATTACCGTAAGCGATGGTGTAATTACCCCATCTGCGATAAGTGCTGCAGCTCCAATGATGGCAATAAGATACAGCCATCCTTTTTTAAGGTTTTTAACCAGCGAGAATAAAGCCAAGATACCACCTTCCCCTTTGTTATCAGCCCTTAAAGCAATGATCACATATTTTATGGTCGTCTGAAGGGTAAGAGTCCAGATAATACATGAAAGGGCTCCTTCAATGTATTCGTTAAAGGGCATATTGCTGCCTCCGTCTTTTGCATTTACAATCGCTTTCATTACGTAAAGCGGGGATGTTCCGATATCTCCGAATACAATTCCCAGAGAAACTAAAACTCCAATGAATGAAAGTTTCTTTATGTCAAAATGATAACCATCTTCTGTAAGGTCTGCCATGTCAGCTTTATTTTTAAACGCGCAAATTTATACTAATTTTATGACGTCAAGAACTATTCTTCATGAATATAATAAATGAAAAAACTTCCTTTCGGAAGTTTTTCTCTATAATAGTTATTTTACGTACATCGCTTTTTTGATTTCCTCTTTCACTTTCTCAAGCTTAGGGAACCATTCTGCAAATAATGCAGCTGAATATGGGGCAGGCGCATCAGGAGTAGTAATTCTCTTGATCGGTGCATCCAGATAATCAAATGCTTTCTGCTGTACCATATAAGTAATTTCAGAAGATATGGAACCAAATGGCCATGCTTCTTCAAGAATTACCAGTCTGTTTGTTTTTTTAACGGAAGCTAAAACGGTATCAAAATCAAGAGGACGAACGGTTCTAAGGTCGATCACTTCTACAGAGATTCCTTCTTTAGCCATATCTTCAGCAGCCTGAATAGCCAGCTTCATGATTTTACCAAAAGAAACCAAAGTAACGTCTGTACCTTCTCTCTTGATATCTGCTTTACCTATTGGAATGTAATATTCTTCTTCAGGAATTTCCATTTTATCCCCATACATCTGCTCAGATTCCATGAAAATAACCGGGTCATTATCCTGGATGGCTGTTTTCAATAATCCTTTCGCATCATATGGATTGGAAGGAACTACAACTTTTAAACCCGGACAGTTGGCAAACCAACCTTCAAAAGCCTGAGAGTGTGTTGCTCCCAACTGGCCTGCAGAAGCTGTAGGACCACGGAAAACGATCGGGCAGTTCCACTGTCCACCACTCATCTGACGTATTTTTGCTGCGTTGTTGATAATCTGATCAATTCCTACCAAAGAGAAATTGAATGTCATAAATTCTACGATTGGCCTGTTACCATTCATTGCCGCTCCTACAGAGATTCCTGTGAAACCAAGTTCAGCAATGGGTGTATCGATTATTCTTTTAGGACCAAATTCATCCAGCATTCCTTTAGAGGCTTTGTATGCACCGTTATATTCTGCAACTTCCTCTCCCATCAGGTAGATAGATTCGTCTTTACGCATTTCCTCGCTCATTGCCTGTGCAATTACCTCACGAAAAGTATATTCTGCCATATTTTCTTGAAAAATTTAGACTACAAAAATAGTGTTTTTTTATTATACACATAACAAAAAAGCATCTCATTGAGTAGAGAGCCTTAATTACTTTAATCGAAAAGGCTTTTCTTCTGCCCATTCATTTATTTATCCCATTTCTATGCCTGAACATTATTAAAAAAAATAAAAAACGGCATCTCATTTCTGAAATACCGCCTTACAATTCTATTTAAACTTAATTAGTTTACTTTGTCCCAGATCTGGGTCCTTCCTAAGATGGAAACCCCCATATATCCTCTTACATTCAGCTTATCGCCACTTTTTGTAATAGTACATTTGTAAGTTTTACCTGTTTTAGGGTCCGTAATCGTTCCTCCGGTAAACTCATCACCGTCTTTTTTCAATCCTCTGATGATTTCCATTCCTAAAATTGGCTTTCCTTTTCTGTCGTCCTTACATCCTGTACAGTTGGGATCCGCCGGCTTTATAAGCAGCTGGGAAACTTTCCCGTAATATTTTCCATCTGACTTTTTATAGATCTCCACAATAGATTTTGCCTGCTTGGTTTCGTCATCTATGGTCTTCCACTTCCCTTCAATCTGTGCAAAAGATAATACGCCAAACAGAGAGAGCACGAATGTTAATAATACTTTTTTCATATTTTTTATAGTTTTAATTCCAATAAAAGATTTTTGCTGTCTATTTACTGCTAAAAATATAAATTAATTTCAAACAAACAAAAACTTTTATTATCCTTCGCATTATATAACAACACTTATACCAAAACCAATAGTTTAAACATTGGCTAAATATCAGTTAAGCTTCCTGTTGATCACCCGGTCCATATAATCCTGATACCACGCCTTTGCCGTCAGCATTTCTTTTTCTGTTTCCGGGGTTTTTAATTTTCCCATCAGGTTGTTGGTAAATCCAAGGTCATTCTTTTCATATACTCCTGTGATTTCTTTCCCGTCGAAACGGTACATATGGTTTCCAATGATGAATTGCTCTGTGCTGCCATCTGAATTAACGATAATAGAAGGGTATTGTTTGTCACTTACAAGGCTTCTTCCCCAGCTTCTGATCTGCTTATTGTACCCGATAAGGTCTGCCAGCGTAGGATAAATATCTATTTGCTGAGCCACCTCAGGATTCACACCTTTAAGATTATACTGTGGATTTGGGGAATAAAATATCAGCGGAACGGCAAAACGGTTCATGGCTTTTTCATATTCACCGTAAGCAATCTGGTTGGTATGATCCCCTGTGAAAACGAAGATCGTATTATTGAACCACGGTTCTTTTTTAGCGGTTTCAAAATATTTTTTGATGGCATAATCCGTATACTGCATCGGCTCATGCATTTCTATTGTTCCTTTTTTAAACTTTCCTTTATATTTTTCAGGAATTTTGAACGGGTGGTGTGATGAAGCGGTAAAAACCGTAGTCATAAAAGGCTGCTTTTTCCCTACATTTTTTGCAAAATACTGAAGGAACGGCTCATCCCATATAGCCCACATTCCGTCGAAATCTTCATCATGATTATATTCATTTTTTCCAAAATAATGCTTAAAACCTAATATATTCCCAAATCCGAGAAACCCCATGGATCCGTTCGGTGCCCCATGATAAAAAGAGGTATCGTAGCCCAGATCGTTACAAACCGAAACAATGGACTGGATTTTCTGATTGGAATATGGTGAGCTTGTAAAAGCATCCGTAAGACTTGGAATACCCGCCAGCACACTGCTCATCCCATGGATAGACTGCCTTCCGTTGGCAAACGTATTGGGGAAAATCAAACTATGGCCGGCAAGACTGTCTATAAATGGGGTATAAGAAACATAGCCGTTTATATTTTTATCTTTATTAAAAGCTCCTGAATATTCCCTGCCAAAAGATTCAACGATAAAAATGACAATATTGGGACGGTTTTCCACCTTTCTGTCGTATATTTTATAAGGCTGAACATGATCTGCAATAAATTTTTCGTCTACAAAATGAACTTCTTTAAAATTATTGGTTCCCAAAGTCCTGAAAAAAGAAAAAGTACTGTTCAGTACAATATTCCCCTGAAGTGGATTGACTACAAAACGGTTGGCATCTACCAGGTTTATGGGTCTTGTACTGTGCTTGAAGTCACCACGGATTCCCCCGACAACTAAAACAGCTGTCGCGCAAAGAACCAGTATGGACCAGATAAAGTAAGGGATAAGTTTTACCGGTTTCTGTTCCGTAATTTTCACTTTTTTGTACAGGAAAACCCAAAGAGCCATCAAAACAACGAACCATATAAGCACAAAAGGATGCTGCCCAATGGAAACCGTAAACACTTTAAAAATATTGGATTCGTGCTTGGCAACCTGTAATGCGGTGGAGGTCAGCCTTGCCTGGGCGAATTTATAGTAAACAAAATCACCGAAATTCATGGCATAAGCAATACCATTGGTGATGAAATAAAGCCAGAACAGAACAGTCTGGTAACCTTTCTTAGTATTGATAACAATCGGAACAAGGCTTAGCAGAATAAATAAGGCATTGACGTATAAAATTGCCGTAGTATCAAAGGCAGTCCCATGAAATGCCAGGCTGAAATAATCTGAAACGGAATCCACTTTGATGAGTTCTTTATTGAAATACCAAAACAAAAGGCGGGCAATCTGATAAAAAACGTATGCTAAGAAAATCCTGTATACAAGCACCAGAACTTCTTGTTTTCTAAATTCTTTAAAAAATTTCATTCGGCAAATTTACATCAAAATCGTATTAATGTATTTTTTCCTTCATAATATTTCAGGTTAAAATTCTGAAAAACCCTACTTTTGCTGGTATGAATTTCATGAAAAACAATCTTGCCAATCTGCTTACGCTTGCCAATTTATTTGCCGGATGCGTAGGGGCAATACATCTTATTCTGGGAGATTACCAGACTACTGCGGTCTGCCTTATCCTCTCCTCTATTTTTGATTTTTTTGACGGTTTTGTAGCCAGAGCTTTAAAATCGAATTCCAATCTGGGGCTTCAGCTGGATTCCCTTGCGGATATGGTTAGCTTCGGGCTGATCCCGGGTCTTACGATGTACAAGGCATTGGAACCGTTCGGAAATGAAATTCTGGGCATGCATCTTCCTTTTGCCATCAGCTACCTCGGTATTTTTGTGACGGTTTTCTCATGTCTCAGACTGGCTATCTTTAACCTGGATGAGGAACAGCGTTATTATTTCAAAGGGCTGAATACCCCTACCAATACCGTGTTGCTGTTTGGATTGTATTATGCGTTTAAAGAAACAGGAACTTTTGCATTTTTATTTGAAAATTCATTGTTCCTGATTTTACTGACTGCTATCACTTCATGGCTTCTGATCAGCCCGATCAAAATGATGGCGATGAAATTCAAATCCAAAAAGATTCAGGATAACTATCCGAAAATTATTTTATTACTCGGCGGAATTGCCATTCTGATTCTATTTCAGATCGTTGGTATTCCAATGCTTGTTATTTATTATATAGCAGTGTCGCTGGTTTTTCAGAAACAGTTGGGTTAGATTTCAGACGTCAGACATCGGATATCAGACTTTAGAAATCAGCACATTTTCAAATTAACACATTATCAAATTTTCAAATTAAAAAAATGAATTTAAAACTCCATAAACCCCTTTGCATTTTTGACCTTGAAACTACAGGAACCAATATTGGAAAGGACAAAATTGTAGAGATCTGTATTTTAAAAGTAAATCCGGACGCCTCAAGAGAAAGCAAAACATGGCGTGTCAACCCGGAAATGCCTATTCCGCAGGAGTGCAGCGAGATCCACGGAATTTATGACGAAGACGTAAAAGATGCTCCGACATTCAGGGAAATTGCTCCTAAAATTATGGAAATGCTTTCAGGAAGTGATCTGGGAGGATTCAATTCCAACAGATTTGATGTTCCGCTTCTGGCAGAAGAACTTTTAAGAGTGGAGATGGATTTTGATCTGAGTAAATTCAAACTGGTGGATGCACAGACTATTTTCCATAAAAAGGAACCCAGAAACTTAGGGGCTGCCTACCAGTTTTACTGTGGAAAAGTCCTGGAAAATGCCCACTCTGCAGAAGCTGATGTGATGGCCACTTTTGAGGTACTGGATGCTCAGGTTGGAAAGTATGACGATATTCCAAATGAGATCGCTCCTTTAAGTGAATTCAGTTTCCATAATAAGAATGCTGATCTTGCAGGATTTATTGGATATAACGATAAATCGGAAGCTGTTTTCAACTTCGGAAAGTATAAGGGACAAGTTGTAAAAGCTGTTTTCCAAAAGGATCTGGGATATTACGGATGGCTTCAGAATGCAGATTTCCCTTTATATACCAAGAAAATATTTACAAAAATTCAACTTTCAAGTAAATTCTAGAAAATGTCGAATCTGGTCCGCTTTAAATTTTACGAAACGGCTCTTGAGGCCAACAGGGATAAGCAGATCCTTGCTGAAAACGGTGTTAATGGTTTTATCGCCAACGAACAGCTGATTCAGTCGGACTGGCTGCTTTCTCAGGCTGTAGGCGGCATTCAGCTTCAGGTTTTTGAAGATGACCTGGAAAAGGCAAAAGAGATCATGAAAGATTATAATGATAATGAAGCCTACTCCCTGGAAGTGGAACATACCATTGCCCATCCTGAATTTGATTTTGTATGCCCGAAATGTGGCTCCAACCATATTTACAGGGACGACAGGGCAACGAGTTTCTTTGGAATCTCCATTTTGTCGAGTCAAAAGTTTGTATGCTATTATTGCGGAAATGAATTTACTCATTAACTAAGTTCAGAATTCAAAATAATGAATAGTAAAAGATTGCTTTGTCATTACATTCCTCGCAATGGCGAGCTCATAAAACATAAATAAATTAAACATTATGAAAATCATTTGTATAGGAAGAAATTACAGCGAACATGCAAAGGAATTAGGAAATGAAATTCCTGAAAAACCGGTTATTTTCATGAAACCTGACACAGCAGTGTTAAAGGGAAATGATTTTTATATCCCGGAATTTTCCAATGATATTCATTATGAGCTGGAAGTGGTTTTAAAGATTTCAAAAGGAGGAAAATACATCCGGAAGGAAGTGGCCCACAAGCATTATGAAGAGATCAGCCTTGGAATAGATTTTACGGCAAGGGATCTTCAGAGCGAGCTTAAATCTAAAGGCCTTCCGTGGGAGCTTGCTAAAGGGTTTGACGGCTCTGCTGTGGTAGGAAACTTCTTCAGAAAAGAGGATTTTGATCTTCAGGAACTGCAGTTTTCATTGCTGAAAAATAAGGAAGAGGTACAGAACGGCAATACAAAAGACATGATCTTCAGTTTTGATGATATCGTTGCTTTCGCTTCCCAATATTTTACACTGAGAGTGGGTGATCTTATTTTTACAGGAACACCAAAAGGAGTTGGAAAGGTTAATGAAAATGATATTCTTGAGGCTTACCTGCAAGATGATAAAATTCTTGATATTCGAATATTATAAGTATTTAACATAGAATTCCGGCAATTTTTCTTATCTTTAGAATACAAAATTAAAGGTCATGATAAATATTGTACTACCCGTAGATTTTGGGGACAAAACAGAACAGCTTGTAGACGGAGCCGTAAAATTTGCAAAACAGTTGAACGGCAGAATTTTTCTGATTCACGTAGCGCCTTCAGATATAGGTTTTGCTATCGGTGATATGGGATATCAATATTTTCCTGAGGTAGAAGCGAACGAAATCAGAGATGAGCTGATACAGCTGAATAAGATTGAGCAGAGAATCGTTGCCCATGATGTGGATTGTGAGCATCTCTTAAAGCAGGGGATCGCAAAGGATACTATCCTTGAATATGCAAAAGCTAAAAATGCAGATTATATCGTCATGGGATCACACGGAAGAAGCGGAATTTATGATGTATTTGTAGGCAGCCTTACGAAAGGACTTACGAAAGATTCCCACATTCCGGTACTGGTACTTCCTATCCACGACTAAAAAAAGTAAATTTTAATCGTTAATAAAAAAACCGATCAGACTAGTGTCCGATCGGTTTTTTACTATATAACCAATTAATTAACCTTCTTTTTTGTAGATCTTAGGATCGTAATAAGGGTGCTTGCCCTCAGTTGGAGAATAATAGTCTTTATCTTTATCACCGCTTAGTTTTACTACCAATACATAGCACCAGTAGGTAAACAATGTACAGCAAACGATAAATAAAATCCAGTTTAGAACATTTCCAAATGTATCAAAAAAACCAAATGTAAATTTGAAAACTTTACTTAAGAATAACCAGAAAGACGTCATTATTTTCCTTTTTTAAATTAACTTTGTACAAATTTATAAAAAATGTTTAAATTACTTTCAAAAGAAAGCAATATTTTTTCAATTCCTGTTTATATTGGTTTTCTTCTTTTAGTAGTCGTAATATTTAACATACTGAATTTCAACACCTACGAAGCCATTATCGCCGGAATAACTTTTCTAGGGATTGCTTTGGGATATTTTTGTTTTCACAGTATTGCCCTTAATTATCAGACGCATCTGCCGTTGTTTTTATATACGTTTTTTATTTTTGGTCTGTATCCGGGGAACCTAGACATCGGAATTGCCGTTTCGCTGCTTACCAATTCTTTTCTTTTACTGCTTCTGACGAGTGCTGATGAAGATATAAGGAAGAAATCCTATGTCCTGGTAGGAGCCATTGTGGCACTGAACTTTATTTTCCTGCCCACTACCTGGCCTATGGCCCTTTTTGTGATTGTTCACGTAATAGCCACCTCCCAAAAAATAAGCTTAAATCTCTTCCGGTTTCTTTTGGGAATTGTACTGATTGCATTCAGTTATTTTTCCATCATGTTCTTTTTCCGATTTACCACCTGGAATATTGATTATTTCCCGTTTGGAAGGATGAGACCTATGACGGATTATACGGACCTGCTGCCTTTGGTTCCTGTTCTGCTGATGCTTATTTATGCAGTATACGACCACTTTAAAAACTATAATAAGAAAAGCCCGATAAGCCGGTACAAATACACCTTCCTGCTTGTATTTTCGCTGGCACAGCTGGTTACCATTATTCTGTACATGAATAAAAATTACGAATATTTACTGCTTCTGGCATTCCCATCAAGCATCATCCTGAGCAGGATGATGAGATTTTTGCCTAAATACTGGATGCAGGAGGTAAGCCTGTGGCTTATCATTATAAGTATGATTGCTTTTAAAGCAGGTACGTATTTTAATTTATTTTAAAGATTATGATTCAGATAGACGATAAATTGATTTCAGAGGATGTATTTTCCGAAGAATTTGTTTGCAACCTTTCGAAATGTAAAGGTGCATGTTGTGTGGAAGGAGATGTAGGTGCTCCGCTAGATAAGGACGAGCTTGAGATTTTAGACAGTATTTTTGATAAAATAAAGCCGTATCTTACCCAGGAAGGCATCAAAGCCCTTGAAGAACAAGGCACGTGGACCACTGATCCTATGGACGGAATGTACGTTACCCCTATGGTGGAGGACCGCGAATGTGCTTACGTAACGTTTGACGAAAAAGGAATCACGAAATGCGGTATTGAGAAAGCCTATGAAGATGGAGCCGTAGACTGGCAAAAACCTATTTCCTGCCACCTCTACCCAATCCGTGTTACGGAATATTCTACTTTTACTGCCCTGAACTACCACGAGTGGAGTGTGTGCAGTGATGCCTGTACGCTTGGAAAAGAACTGCAGGTTCCTGTCTACAAGTTCCTGAAAACTCCGCTGACCAGAAAGTACGGTGAAGATTTCTACAATACTCTATGCGAGGCCGCCGATGAATGGAAAGCCGCTTATGGCTCTTAAATAAACAAAACCGCAGATTGAATCTGCGGTTTTTTATTAATTATCCATTACTTGAACAGGTACTGAAATTCACATTATAGTTAAAGTTGAGTTAAAGTTATTCACCATAAAAAAAGCCGGAAAATATCCGGCTTTTATATTTAAAAAACATCAGTTTTTATTTGAAATCTGCATCAGAAACTCCTGTATTTAAAACAACCTTAGTGGTTTTTATCGTTACTTTCTGGCCTTTTCCGTCAATATCTATTTCAGAAGGGAATTTTATATCTTCCACCGTCATATAGTTCTTGACAGTAACACTTCCTTCTCCTACAGAGGATTTGTATAAAAGCCCTGTAGCCGCATCAAAGTAAAATTTTCCTTTGTCTGAAGATAATACGTTATAATCTTTGCCATCCAGCTTTTCTGTTGTCACATCCTTGAAGTTTGAAGGATTAAAAGCCAATGCTTCTATAGTAGTCCCTTTTTTCAGTTCAGCGATGTTGTCAGCCGGGAAATCGGTTTTCTGGCCCGCTCTTTCTATATATCCTTTTTCGCCGTCAAACACCTGGGAAACTTTCTGCCCCATAGCAGTTTGTATGGACTTAAATTTATTCCCTTGCTTCATGGTGCTCATGGTGATATCCATCCCCTGAACATTAAGCGTATTATCAACAATGGTAGATTTTACTGCTTCCAGTTTACTTTTGCCTCCTAAAGCTTTAAAGTAATTATCTACAACATCTTTTGGGGTCAGTTTGGATTTTACGACTTCCGTCTTTGCGGGAGCTGCACTGGTTTTCTGAGCTGTTGCCGGAACTGAAAACAGTACGGCACAGAAAAACGGAATGATCATCTTTTTCATATCTCTATATAATAAGTTTAAGGTGTAAATATATGAATAATGACCATAAGAAAATAAACCCAGCGCATTTACATGAATTACCTGCCGATTTTATCCCTTATCCATTAAGATTTTTTAAGAATATCCCGAAAAAAACAAAACCTCCGATCGCTCGGAGGTTTCAAATATTTATATCGGAATAAATTATTTCTTAAGTTCTTCCAAAAACTCGTCGTGAGAAATTTTAGTTTCTTTTTTAGACGCTTTTTCAAGAATTACATCTTTTAGTTTAGCCATAGCTACTTCAGAAGAAATTTGTCTTACCTGCTCCTGGTCTTTCAACATTTCAACAGCATACTTCTGGATTTCTTCGTCACCTAAGTGGTGGATTCCGTAGATCGCCAACTGGTTTCTTACCAACTGCTCAGCCTGTGCCAATACATCAGCATAGTCTAATTTGATCTCGTTATCTGTCATTAATTTACCTTCAATGATCTGGTATCTTAGCTGGTTCTTCTCAGCATTAAGGATTTCTTTAGCCTGCTCTTCAGACTGGATGTTCTGGTTAGAGAACATTAACCATTTTACAAGGAAGTTTTCAGGAAGTTTTACTTCTTCTTTTTCAGTAACCTGCTCCAATACTTTATTCACATAGTGAACATCAGCATTCTGCTGGAAATACTCATCCAATTCAGATTTTACTTTTTCTTTAAGCTCTTCTTCAGACTTGATTGTTCCTTCGCCGTATACTTTGTCGAATAAATCCTGATTAAGCTCAGCCAGGTTCAATGAATAGAAATCTTTTACTTTAACCTCTACTTCAGCGTGGTGCAAATGCTCAACTTCTTCTTTAGAGAAACCTAGTTCTTTAGCCAATTCTTCATCACCAGCAAGAGTTTCTTTAGATACTTTTACAGAACCGTCCATTTTTAAAGCTTTTACCAATTTGAAAGCTTCTTTGTTTTCAGCAGTAATGGTAACGTTCTTTGGATGGTGGTGGTGCTCTCCTTCAGCATCTTCTTCTACAACCTGAGAAATTTCTAAAGCTATATAAGAATCTTTAGTGATTTTATCCTGAGGAACCTGCTCTGCAAAACGTCTCTGCATGTTCTCAATGCTCTTCGTGATTTCTTTGTCTGAAGCTTCTACTTTATAATGAGGCGCTTCATATTTAGCTAAATCTATCGTGAATTCAGGCTCATATCCTACCTCGAAAGCAACTTCAATTTTTTCAGCATTGTAATCTAGTTCGTTTACTGGCTGAGGAACAGGCTGACCAACTAATCTTAGTTTGTTTTCGTTAACATAGTTGTTCAATGCGTCAGAAACCTGTTTGTTGATTTCTTCGAATGCAATACCTGCTTCATATTGTTTTTTAACCATACTCAAAGGCACTTTCCCTTTTCTGAAACCAGGAACTTGCGCATTTTTAGCATAATTAATCAACTGCTTTTCTACTTTTTCTTTGTAGTCAGATTTTTCCAATGTCACTGTAAGTAATGCACTTACGTCATCATGGTTTTGTGCGGTAACCTTCATTATTGATTAAAATTTTAGGTTGCAAAAATATGAAATTTTTATGAGAATTGCCCACTTAAAATCAATTCTTAGTGTTCAAATATTCACAAAGAATAATATCTTCCTGCAGACAGCTTGAAATATTCAGTTCTGATTTGTTAAACAGGTGTAAATAGATAATCCTGACAAACAAGAATTTACTTATTAAATCCTTTGAAAATCATTGTATATTTTCAGACCTTTTGACATAATATCTGACTTTTATCCACCAAAATAACCTTTTGCATACCAATTGATTAAAATTTAGAACCCAATCTTAAAAATATTACAATGCTTAAAAAAAATAATTTTCTCACGATCCTGGAGTGGTCTTTTTGCCTGTATGTTGCAGGAATGATGATTTTGTTCGGTGCAGGTAAATATCAGCAATTCGATCATTCTGTAAATGAAAAGTTTAAAGGGATGAAAATAATGTGGGATTTCTATTCCTATTCAAAGCCGTTTGTTATCACTCTGGGATTGTTTGAAATACTGGGAGCCGTATTATTAATTGTTCCTAAAACAAGGATTATAGGCTGCCTGTTTCTAACTTCGCTTCTGACCAATGTAATTTTGCAGGATTATTTTTATGATGTACCCGCTATTTTTGGTGCCATTACTCTACAATTGATTGTTTTCTTTATATTATGGTTAAATCGGGTGCCGGTAATGAATGGTATCAAAGCTTTTACACAAGTTTCAAAGGGAATTAATCCCGGCAATCAGATTAAGCAAATCATATACATTGCCTTATGTACCTTACTAATTTTCGTAATCATGTTTTACCTGGTTACTTTTTTACTTAATGCTTTTCTGCTTTAAAAAATAAAAAAACCGCTGAAAAATATCAGCGGTTTTACTATTTCACATCAGCTATTTTAATTGCTTAGGTTATAGGTAGCTTCAGCATCTGTTTCTCCACCTATAACACTTCCCCAGGCAGTTCCCGCCTTTGCATCATTTACACTTTCAGGCGAGTGGATCAAAGTCAGTTTCAGGAAAGGAGCAGTTCCGTCAACGGCCTGTACTACATCCCATTTTGTTTTTAATCCTACTCTTTTGCCATCGTTTCTCAGGTCATTACCATCCAGTCTGGTAATGTTGATTTTTGATTTTGGAAAGTCGAAAATAAGGAAGTGTTCATTTTTAGCATCAATGATTTCTTGTGTAGCATCTTCATTTCCGTTACTGAATTTTGCTTCAACGGTATAGGATTTTCCGTCTTTCAAAGGAATGGTAGGAATTCCTCCTGCCCCGATACTGTAATTGTACTCGATAGCCGTAGCTCCCGGAGTATCTTCTTTTACCAGTAAAATAATATTGGTAAGCTCTTCCTGAGGAAGGTCATCTTCTGCCGCCGAACCGTCTCTCTGACACGAGATCACTGTAACTGTGATGAATAAAAGTGCTAATAATCTGAAAATATTTTTGGTATTGAATAATTTGTTCATTGTAAGAATTTTAAAGTTGTAAATTTTAATGTAATTGTTCTGAAATCTTTAGAATCTGTATCTAAAGTTTAAAATAAAGTTTCTTCCTGCCTCATCTGCAAAGAATCTCAAACGGTTCAGATAATCTCTGTACGAAGTGTTGAAAATATTGTTCACGATAAGTCCCGCAGAAAGATTTTTGCTGATATTGATTCCCATCTGGATATTCCAAAGCGAATAACCGCTAGGCGGCGTACTGAAATCAATCATTTTATCCACCAGCTCGCCATCCACATAAACTTCCAGCGGAGCATTGCGGATCGGGAATCTGGTCTGCTTCAAAAACGTCTGGTTTTCAAGCGTAAAATAGAAGTTATTCCATTTTTCCTTTTTAAACTGTAATGCATTGGAAAAATTTGGTGGCATCATTAAAATCAGAGGCTCATTGTTCGTATCATCCTGTCCATGCACATAAGCCCCTCTTCCCACATAGGTAAGATCATCGGTAAGCTTCCAATTAATATCCAGATCCACTCCATACATTTTGGCGTCAATCTGCTGATAAGCCCATTCGGGAAACACACCTCTGATGGTCCCCTTAATTCCCACCGGTACCTGATTAATAAAGTTTTTGGTGATAAAAAAGTATGGATTCACAGAAATATTCAGTCCCTTCAAAACATTGATTTTTGAATCTACCGTTAAGTTGAACTGATGGCCCTGTTCATTTTTCAAACCCATATCGCCTGTTTCAATTACCCCTGCAGAATGATGCAGCCCGTCTGAAAACAATTCAGCAATATTCGGGGATCTTCCCACTTTTGCATAGTTAAATTTCAAATCAAAATTTGAGCTCGGGCGGTATTCCAGGCCTGCATTGAAGGAAACATTATTATAGTTAAGCTTAGGGCGCGTCAACACTCTGTTTTCATCCTGCTTTACGTAAAACTGGGGGAAAGTGTCCGCATATAGTTTATCCCAGTCGCTTTTGTCATACCATTTCGTAACATCGTAACGGGTGAAATCATATCTTACCCCTGCTTCAAAATTGAAATCATGGGAAAGTTTATATTTAAAAACAGAATATATTCCGGCAGAATACTTATCGTAGTTAGGAATCAGACGTCTTGCTTTCGTCGCAGGATCTGAATAATTATTTTGAAAACCTCCATCAATTCCCGTTTCCAAAGACCACTTCTCCCTTTCCAGAAGATCATTGAGATTAAACTGATGCGTCATCAGCTCAAGATCCAGCGAAGGGGTATCTTTCAACTCTCCTCTTCTGATATCATATTCCTGTCTGTGGTTGTACTGATAGCTATAGGTCGCCGAAAGCTTTCCGATATTTTCAAATCTTTTAAAAGCTGAAACTTTGGCAATATGATGCTCGATAACCTGTCTCGGATTATCAATATCATAGCTGAATTTCCCTGAATAAACAGGCGGATTGGCATTCATTGCCCTGTCATAATCCCCCGAAGTGGAAACATGGGAATCTCTTAAAATCCCTATATTCTGGTTGGTGAGATAATAATCAAAAGAAATTCCTTTTTCATAGCTGTTATTCTGAACCGTAAAATTAAAAGAAGAGAAATCCATTCCCGTATTCTTCAGATTATAATCCGGAGCGCTCTGGTCGCCCAGCTTTTTGATGCTTCCGCCGGACTTTACCGCCCAGCCGTTTTTCCAGACTCTGGCTACATCTACATCCAGCCCAAGTCCTCTCCCGTTGGAAATTCCAGTGAGGCCCACAGAACCTTTTATCGTATCTTTTTTAGGGAAAATTTCAGGTTCCAACACCACAACGCCTCCAATGGCATCACTTCCGTATTTCAATGCAGAAGCCCCTTTTATGACATCAATATGCTGAAAATTGTTAATATCAACATTGGGAGCATGCTCTACACCCCATTCCTGTTCGGCCAGCTTTACTCCATTATTTAAAATAGAGATCCGGCTTCCATACAACCCGTGAATCACGGGCTTGGAAATATTATTTCCGGTTTTTAAAGTGGTAACCCCGGATATTTTCGATAACAAATTGCCGAGATTATCCGTAGAATTTCTCTGTATCTCGGATCTGTCGAGGGTTTTAATGATTAAAGAACCATTGGATTTATGACTTCCATGGATCGTCACCGTTTCGATATCCTTAACGTGGTGTTCCAGCGTAATGGCCAGATGCATATCCTGATCTACTCCTATATTTTCAGTATAATCATCACAATCAGGATGTTTAGCAATGAGAATATATTTTCCCGCAGGAATTTTATTGAATATAAACTTACCGGTATAGTCTGTTTTGGCTGTAAATTCTCCGATTTTCACCACAGCATTTTCCAACGCCGCTTTATCATGAAAATCATGAACTGTTCCTTCTACAGTATAAGTTTTCTGTGCGTTTATCAATGTCAGTCCGCAAAGAACCAACATCAGGCTATATATCAATTTCATTGTCTATAGATTGATTGCGTACCTTTTTCAGGTACATTTTTTTCGTAAAAATTTTGTTGGGTGGGATTATTTTAATTGTAAAATGTACAACGTAAAATGTATTAATGATAATGGCCTAAATATAAAAGAAACGAGGGGTTTGCAAAAATATCTATTAATTGCAACTGAAACTTCTATATCATGTACCACAAACCCCGAATCTCGCATCTCGGATTTAAATTCCGAACTATGCAAAAACGGCAATCAGCAAATACCAATCCCAAGATATTGCACTTTAAACTGAATTAAAGCCAATAAAAAATCTATGATTATGCAACTGCGGGTGGCCCCCGGAGCTGAAAAGTGAATTTGGTCTGAGACCATATTTTTTCCTGAACGGTAATAGTCTGCTTTACCTGATGCGTAAAATGCTCAAAGGTAAAACTGAATTCTTCAGGAACCAAAGTATGTCCTGTAGCCAGGAAATGACAGGCAAGACAATCGCCCGGTTTTTCTTTGGCTGAAGTTTTGGCGATGGTGTTTTCTGTCTTTTTAAGATTGAAGATCTTAAAATTATCAACAGCATCGTGATGGTGAAAACTCTGGGAAAACAGCGCAATGAAGTAGATCCCAAACAAAAGTTTGGAGATAAAACTCTTCAGATTTCTGCTTTCCTTAAAAATCATCCTGTAAAATTATAAAAATAATTTAAAGTTTTTAATTAAGTTTTCATTAAAACTGCTCAATACGTCGGCAAAAGTCTTTTTTTTGTTACAAAAATGAGCTTCGACAAGTATATATTTATTTAAAAATCCTTCGACTCCGCTCAGGATGACACTGTTAAAATTATACCGTTAGTATTAGAAATGTCATCCTGAGCGAAGTCGAAGGATCTATTTATTATTTAATTCAAAAAATTAAGCCAATTGAGATCCCAAGTGCTCCCATTCCTGTAAAGCAACATCCAGCTCCTCTTTAGCTTTATTGTACTTTTCCAAAGTTTCTTCAGAAGGATTTTCTTTGGTAAAGGAAACTTCCATGGTTTCAATTTCAGCTTCAAGCTCAGAGATTTTCTCTTCTACCTTCTTTAATTTATTCTGAATATTTTTTTGCTCTTTGCTTACAATAGTTGAGGATTTCTCTTCTACTTTTACCTCTTTCGGAGCAGGTTTTACCTCAACTTTCACATCATCCCCATGAAGTTTTGCTTTTTCAGCAGATATTTCGCGAAGGGTCTCTTTTTGTCTGTATTCAAGATATTCACCAACGCTTCCAAGGAATTCTTTCATTCTTCCATCACGAAATTCGTAGATTTTATCACAAAGTCCATCCAGGAATTCTCTGTCGTGAGAGATGACAATCAGGGTCCCTTCGAAATTCTGCAAAGCCAGCTTAATAATCTCCTTGGACTGAATATCAAGGTGGTTGGTAGGCTCATCCATAATCAACGTGTTGAATGGACGAAGTAATAGTTTACAAAGTGCCAGACGGTTTCTTTCCCCCCCGGAAAGTACTTTTGTTTTCTTGGTTACTGCATCTCCCTGGAAAAGGAAAGATCCCAGAAGGTCTCTTACTCTTGGTCTCGTTTCTTCCGTAGCGGCATCTTCAGCCTCTTCCAGAACGGTTTTATTAGGAGTCAGTACTTCTTCCTGATTTTGGGCAAAGTATCCGATGTTTACGTTATGCCCCAGGTTCCAGGTTCCTGTATAATCTTTGATATCTCCGGCAAGAATTTTGGCTAAAGTGGTTTTCCCCTGTCCGTTCTGTCCTAAAAGGGCAATTCTATCGCCTCTCTGAACGATAAAGTCTACCTTATCAAAAATCTGTTTGTTTCCATAAGCTTTTCCTAAGTTTTCTGCCTCGAAAATAACTTTTCCAGGAACCATAGACTGTACGAAACGGATATTGAATTTGGAAACGTCTTCATTATCCACTTCAATACGCTCGATTTTATCTAATTTTTTAATAAGCGACTGGGCAAAAGATGCTTTTGTAGCACTTGCACGGAACTTATTAATATTGTCTTCCATCTGTTTGATCTCCGCATCCTGGTTCTTCTTAGCCTGAACCAGCTTTTCGCGGCGCTCTTCACGCATCACCAGATATTTGGAATAGTTGGCTTTATAGTCGTCAACCTTTTTATTGTTGATATCAAAAGTCCTGTTGCAGACAGCAGTCATGAACTGTTTATCGTGACTTACCAGAACAATGGCTCCGGGATAATCTTTCAGGAAGTTTTCCAGCCAGATGATGGATTCCATATCCAGGTGGTTGGTAGGCTCATCGAGAAGCATGATATCATTCTTCTGAAGAAGCAGCTTGGCCAGCTCAATTCTCATTCTCCATCCTCCTGAAAATTCATCGGTGATTTTATGGAAATCATCTGCTTTGAAGCCCAAACCAAATAATATCTTCTCCATATCGCCTTCCAGGTTGTAAGCATCGTGGTTCATCAGAAGATCATTCAGCTCTGTCATCTTATTGATCAGATCTGTATAGGAATCACTTTCATAATCGGTTCTGGTTGCCAACTGGTGATTAACTTCTTCCAATTCAGTTTTCCATGCATTAATTTGCTCAAAAGCCTGCATGGTTTCATTCCAAACAGTTCTTCCTTTTACGAAATCAAGATCCTGTTTTAGGAAACCGATGGTTACATTTCCTTCAGGTACAACGCTTCCTTCATAGAAATTAATTTCTCCGGAAAGCATTTTCAGTAAAGTAGATTTTCCTGCTCCGTTTTTCCCAACGAGTCCCACTTTATCATCCTTTTTAATGGTGAAATTTGTATTTTGAAACAGATAGTTTCCTGAATGGTGTAATCCTAAACCTTGAACCGAAAGCATTTTATTAAATAAAAATTAAGTGAATGAATAATGAATTTTCGGGTGCAAAAGTACGGAAAAAGAAATGAATAGTGAGAAATAACTGAAAGGCGAAGAGGTGGAAAGGTAAAATCGCGAAAAGGTAAAAAGGCAAAGGGGCTAAGAAAAACGGGAATAATGAGATACATGTTTGCTAATAACCTTTACAATTTCGCCATTTTGCCATCTTGATTTTCTGCCAAAAAAGAGGAGTGCCCATACAGACACCCCTCGCAACCTAAATTTAAAACTGAAAAGTACTCGTATTATCGATTTAATTCTGTTCCGAAACAAAGGATTTGATCCCAATAGTACGGCTCCAGATATCATTATTGGGAATATTGGTCCCATACATAAAATCTGCGACAAAGCTATCCTCTGGAAGATGCAGTTCGTTAAGGAATCTGGTCTGAATGCCTTGGTCTGCGGATGTGCTGCTGGGTACATTCAGGCCGATGTTGATAAGCTCTGCTTCTATTTCACCGGCTGATTTCTGGAATGCATCATGGTGATACATTCCGAAATTAGCTGAAATATGGGTATAGTCTGCAAAGCCGGCATAATCATAATGAGGTTTCAGAGCCGGTAAAAAGCTTTTGACATAGGCTGCAAGATCTGTTTCAAAATCCGTCAGAAAAGGATCATTCACAATCTCAAGCCCGGAATTGATAAGATCTGTACTGAAAATTCCCGGCGCTGCACTATTGGTTTCAGCCAGCATGATTCTTCCATATACAAACGGTAGCGTATTCAGGACCTGTTTCCTGGAAACATAAGCCTGGGATAGCACAAGTCCTTTTTCGACCTGAAAATCAGAAAGCAGCTGATCCCATATTTTGTTTCCTTCAGCATCTGTTTTTGTATTTCGTACATCTGAAATATAATTCTGCAAATCACCTGCATTAATAAAATCCGTGGAAACATACACAGACTGCGGTGCCTGCAGATACCCTCCGCCCACATCGGCATGGGCTCCCGGGACAAAGATCTCTTTCCATACAGCTCCTCCGGTTTCTGTTTTGGTATCCTGCATATTCTTTGAATTTTCAAAAAAACCGGTAAGTGGAAAGAAGAACCTGCATTCGTTGATGGCACATATATGAAGCGCATTTTCCACCTGCTGAGGCAGAGCCATATCATAGGTATTGAAAGGTTTTGATTCAACGGTATCAAAAACACCCAGAAACTTTATGGTAACATTTGCTGTGGGAAAATTCGTAACAAGCTGGTTACAAAACTCTCTAGCCAACATACTCCCTCTGCTGAATCCGTAGATGTAAAAATGATAATCAGTATTTTTGTCATTCACCAGATTTTCCACAAAAGCATTGGCTTTCTGCAGTTTGTCATCTGCAGAATATCCCTGGGTATCCGGAGAATTTAAGCAGGTAGCCATAGCAAAATTGCTGTCTTCACTGCCGGTGACGGTTCCTATTCCTTCGATATATATTTTGTTGGCCCCGTTGAATAGTTTGAACAGTTTGTAAACATTCGTCGGTGCTCCTTTATAGCTTTCATTATGGGTTGAAGGCCTATTTGCTGAACCTGCATTGATCCCGTTATTTCCGGTTCCGTCAAAAAAAATTCCGACAGGTAATATCATATCATTTTCCATCGCTGTGTTTTGCTTTAATTATTGAAAGTTTCTGTAAAAGCTTCATTTTGTGATTCTGCCGTAAAACTTATCTTCAAATTAACGGAAGAAGGAAAAACAATACTAGCGTGAAAAATACCAAATAAAAAATTCCGTATTTCTACGGAATTACATTTTATCAAGAGAATATATATTGTTTACTACGGCATAGATGACGATACCCACTGTATTTTTTGCCCCAATTTTTTCCAGGATGCGCTGGCGGTGGCTTTCTACTGTTCTGGGGCTGATGAAGAGCTTTTCTCCGATCTCATTATTGGTATATTCCTGGCAGATCAGCTTCACCACATCTTTTTCCCGTTCAGAAAGCTCGTCATCCATTTCAAAAAGAGATTTCTTTTTCGCGGAGCTGTTCATATAGGTAAAAAGCATCTGATGGTCTTCTGCCGTAAAGAAAACTCCATTTTTATGCACCATGGTAATGGCCTCGATGAAGGTTTTCCTGTCTGAGTTTTTAGGCAGAAAGGCAGAAACGCCTAATTTTACCATATACCCTAAAATGGAGGTTTTGTAATGGGAAGAAAGGATAATAATCCTGAGCTCAGGGTATTTTTCTTTGAGAACTTCCACCAGCTCAAAACCGTTCATGGGCTGCATCTGCACATCTACAAGGGCTATTTGCGGGAATTCATCTCCGGAAAGGGTTGCGAGCTTTTCAATAAAATCCGGGCCGTTGTTGGAGGTAAGACATACGGATATGTTCTTTTCGTTGGAAAGCAGCATTTTCACCCCTTCAAGGATCAGCTGTTCATCATCAATTAAGGCTATTTTTATTTGGGAGTTCATGATTTCTTGGAATTAAAATAATTAGACGGCTTCCTTTGTTCAGGGTACTTTTCCATTTATGAGTGGCATTCATGGATTTTATCCTGGATTCGATGTTTTTGATGCCCATTCCTTTTTTCACGAGATCATAATCAAATCCCTGTCCGTTATCAGAAATAATAACAGCCATGTACCGGGGATAATCTTTGATATAAATCCAAAGATCCGTAGCGGTAGAATGTTTGATCACATTGGTTGTAAATTCCTGAATGATCCGGTACAGCTGCACTTCTACAAAGATATCCTTTTTCTCATATCCCGGCATGACCTTCATGGAAATGCTGATCTTATGTGAAAGATTGGCAATAAGCTCTTCCACATACAGGACAAACCCTACAGACTCAAGGTTGACAGGATATAAGGAATGGGAAATGCTCCTAGCCGCATCAATGAGTGACGACATCTGGCTGTAAATATTCTTTTTGATGACGTCGTCTCCTTGTGTATCAAGGTTGTTCAGCCACAGGGAAAGGATATTGAGCCGGTTGCCAATATCGTCATGAATCATCACGGCTATTCTTTTTCTTTCTTCTTCCTGGGCTTTGATATTTTCGAGCACCAGTTTTTTCTGATGAAGAACTTCGGCTTCATGCTGGGCATTTTTTTCTTTAATGATCCTGCTGATAAACGATCTGTAAGCCAGGAGAATAAACGAAACTATAACGGTTATGGTAACAATTATAAGGATCAGCAGGCTAATATTTAAGGTTACTTCTTTAATTTGGTGAAGGTGTATAAAAATGAACAATATAAAATACCTGACAGAATATTATTGGCACTAAGAATAATATAGTAATCATTTTCTGAAAGGTCTGCAATCTGGTGCTGGATGATAAAAATAAATACCGAAACGGAATAGTAGAAAAAAATACCTGCATCTGCAAAGAGAAAACGGTTTTGTGCAGAGACGCCTCTGATTTCCCGGATCAGGGCAAATCCCGAAAGGCAGATAATTATGATATTGGATATTACTTTTACAATATCACTGTTGAACGGATAGTTAAACACATATTTCGATATCATAAATCCACATGCCAGAAGCACAGTAATTCCCAGAAAGTATTTTGAGAGGTTCAGTTTCCTAATAAATAAAGCGGTAACCAGAAAAAATTCGCCGGCTATGTATAAAGGATACAGAAACGAGGTATCATTAAGATTGAAAACATAAGGCAGAACCAGGTTCAGCAACTCAATTAAAAAAAGAAAAGCAATACAGTGAAAATATTGCTTTTCTTTATTATCCAGTATACGGTATTTTGCTGCTCCCAAAAGTATAACGGATAGAAGCAGAGCATAATTCAGGAATAAAATGGCTTTAAAAAAATCTGTCATTCCTATCTATCCTGTGTATTTAAGATCCAAGTTCAGGAATACGGCAGACAGGCGGACACGGTTTCGCCCAGTCATAGGTATTGGAAATAATGCTTTCACTGCTTCCCTGCTGTAAAAGTTCATGGAAAGAGATGAAGATCAGCGTTACCAGCATTCTCTGATAAATATCGTTATGTCTAAGCCCAAAAGAACACTTGATCCCGATCACTTCAGGATAAGGATGGGTAAGATCCTGCATAGGAATATAGAATCTTCGGAAAATTCTTTCTCCGCCGAATTCCGTACATTCACGGTAGAACCACTCCATTCCTTCATTTCTCCAGCGTTCAATGGCATCCACAGCTATATCCTGGTCCAGAACCGGCTGCTCAGATACCGGGAAAGAGGTACTGGTATTATCATCCACTTTAGTAAGATTGCTGGAAAGAACTGCATTTTTGGTCACAGAAAATTCTTTGGTTTCCTGTAATCTCAGATCATATTTAAGCGGACATAGAACAGTGTACTGGTATTCGGTAATACTTTTATCAATATGTCCCTGTGAATCCAAAGGAAGAAAGATCAAAACCATTGCGCCATTGTATACGCCGACTTCTGCACAGACGTCCACATATTTGTTTTGCTGCTTGATTTTATCAATCTGCCCTGAAGAAAGTTCGAAAATGTAATTGGTAGGAATTAAACTGGCAATTTTAGAATAATCTGAAACGTATCTGCCCCATTCGGCTACGGCCAGTTTGTAATCGTTCTCGTTCATAAGTTCATGGTTTATTTAGTTGCATAAAATTATACAAACTAAACATCCTGCACAAATAATCGCATCATAAATTTATTATTTATAAGATTAATTTAATATTAATCGCTAAAAATTTTCCAGATTATAACGAGGTTTGTGGCTACTCGGCAGTTTAATAATTCCTCACTGTGACGTGATAACAACTCTGTTGCCTTTCCTTGATGTAATAAATTTTCCCGGCATTGGCATAATATTTTAAAACTTTCTCCAGTGCAGCTTCCATTTTCGGATTATATTTCAGCACATCATTAAATCTGATATAAGAAATATCAAACGAGTTACCGTAGTTGTGAGAACTGATCCCCAGAGAGGCATTGGAATTCACTCTCCTGAGTCTGCACTGGTCTTCTAATGTTCTTGTGATGGATGATACGGTAAAAGTATGCCCTTTAGTTTCTTTACTGAATCTGGCGCCCATTTTTTCAAGAGTGGTTTTTGCTTTGGAAACCATATAAGGCCTGCTGTAATCCAGTTTTTGAACACGATAACCTTTCCCGCTTTTTTTTATTTTGTGAAATTTCCCACCGGATATATATTTCTGTACTGTTTTGGAATCTTTCAGTAATTTTACATTAAAGCTTTTTGAAGCATCCAGATGTGACTTGTAAAGGGCGGTAGGCTCTACTTTAAGTACCGTTGCAAGATCATAGCAGGGGAATGCTTTTTTTGCTGCCTGCGAATAATAAAAGCTATACATGAAGGGCACAAAGGCTACACAAAAAAACTTTTTCATTAACCACTCTTTTAAATTACTAATCGAAAGATAAACATTTATGAGATATCATTCAATCCATGAATAATGTCTTCTTAAAAAAATTCCCAACAAACATTAAACCAAATTACTGAATGTGTAATTTTATCTTAAGAAATCTTAAAAGATTTTTAAGTTTTATCTTTTTATTTTAAAATTTAAATTTTACATTTGAGATGCATTTAAATAATAAACATATGATAAAAAAACTTTTTGCTGAATTTTTCGGCACATTTTGGCTTGTTTTTGGGGGTTGCGGAAGCGCAGTATTTGCTGCCGGAGTTCCTGACATCGGTATCGGCCTTTTAGGGGTTGCATTAGCCTTTGGTCTTACAGTTCTTACGATGGCATATGCTGTAGGGCATATTTCCGGCGGACATTTCAATCCGGCTGTTTCTTTCGGGCTTTTGGCGGGAGGCAGATTCTCTGCTAAGGATCTTATTCCTTATGTTGTGGCGCAATGTCTTGGGGCTCTTCTTGCAGCAGGATGCCTGTATGTTATTCTTAACGGTTCAGGAGCTGTAGACTTTTCAAAACCGGGAGCTTTTGCAACGAACTTCTACGGAGAAGCAGTCTATAATGGAAAAGCTTTCAGCATGGGAGCGGCATTCCTTGCGGAGTTTTTATTGACAGCTTTCTTCCTGATTGTTATTATGGGAGCTACAGACAAATGGGCTAACGGTAAGTTTGCCGGTATTGCGATCGGTTTGGCTCTTACCCTGATTCACCTTATTTCTATTCCTATTACCAACACTTCGGTGAACCCTGCCAGATCGCTTTCACAGGCTGTTTTCACGGGCGGACTCGCTATGTCTCAGCTTTGGCTGTTCTGGGCGGCACCTATTTTAGGAGGAATTACAGGAGGTTTGATCTATAAATTCTTACTTCAGAGGGATACTGCTGAAGTTACTGATTAATCTTCATTTCGATATTATATAAAATCCTGTCAGGCGGCAGGATTTTTTTTATAGGAACTGGTGGGCGGCAAGTTATCTATCTTGCGAAATTACATTCACAGAAACACGATGCGGAATTTTTTATTTAACTTTTTTAATATCAAAAGGATTTTTAAAGATAAGTTCTTCATGCCTTCCCTTAATCTCCAATTTACGCTGCAACAGGTTCAGGGCTATTTTGCGGATAAAAAGATCTTTGTCATTCAGTTTCCAGTAGGAATCTTCGTGTACTCTTTTAGGCTTGCGTATGAGATAAAATTCGGTTTCCCAGGTATCGGCATTGTGATAAAATTCGATAATTCCGCAATGCTCCGGAATCACAGCATGATCTACCATGCCCATGGGAAGAAGAAAGCTGAAAGTATTACACATATAGTCACCGCATGAAATCTTATCATGTTTCAGGAATTTCTCACCGGTATCTTTATTGAGGTAAGACTTTTTGAAATCGTTTTTAAAATCACTTTTTGAAAGCTTGATCTCAATTTCATGACTGAATCCATCGGCATCTATGAACAGCATATCTGCTTCCCAGTCACCCTGGAAATAATTCGTCAGGACAATTTCTTTTTCGAAATCACAATGGGAATGAATATATGCGTGAACAAGTTCTTCTATTTTCAGCATTACAGCTAATATTTTATGTTGTTACCTGCTATTAAGAAACCAATAAACTACATCCCCTGATATCGGAATGATCTATTCTTCCCAATACCTGAAATTGATCTCCGGGAAGGGTTTTCCCTAAATCCTGTGTAGCAATAAAGCAGCACGAATGGATATTGGCAAGGTCTATAATATTGATGGCTCCGGTCCGCCCCTCTTTTTCATAGGAAAAGGGATCTTCTGCATTCCGAACCAGTATTTTCATCCAGTTTGGAGATTTATATTCATTATTTCCCAGGGAATATGCCTGTGAAAGCAGTTCCGTCATTGAATATTCTGAATAAATCCTTTCTGTTTTAAAGCCATTCTGCAGGATTTTCAGCAGCTCGTCCTTAGTCATTTCTTCTTTTCGGCCTTTCATTCCACCGGTTTCTATAACGGTCAGATTTGGAGATCCGGAAATTGAAAATCCCATAGATTCAACAGAATCCAGGAAGTCCAGCAAAGCAAATGACACTCCGAAAAGAATAACTTTTTTGTCTTTTAAATCATTCAAAAGCTGAAAAAGCTCAGCATGGTTGTAAAGAAAATATCCATTCTCGGGCTTTCCTGATTTTTTCATGAGATCGTCTACCATATAAATCAAAGAAGAGTTCTGCTTCTCCAGATAGCTTGGAAGAAGGCCCAGAAATACAAAGTCTTCGGGCTTCCCTATAAACTGTTCAAAACTTTTAGAGATGCTTTTCTCATAGAGTCCCGGATCTGCAATAAAATGCTTTGAAAGATTCATCTGGGTAGTTCCTGAACTCTGAAAAAACAGATCGGCTGTCGCATTTTTATCTAAAATCTGATGGTTTTTAAACATCTCAATCGGCAGAAAAGGAATTTTCGCCAAACTATTCACCTCAGCCGGATTAATTTTCAGAAAATCTACAAACTTTTTATATACCTCAATATTCTCATACTGGTAACGAAAAGCTGCCAATGATGCATCCAGAAAATCCTGTTCTGTCCGTATATCGAATATATTTTTCAATTTTTAAAGACTATTTTTAAACCAATTAAATAACTGAAAATAAAACAGTTACATAAATATGATATTTTTTTAATATTTTTTTAATCGAAGAATTCTATTTTGGTAAACTTCTTGCAATTACTTAATCGGAATATGGATTAAAAACAAGAGTGAACTTCGGTTCATTCGAAAATTACCTCTCTCAGGGGTAATTTTTTTTTGTCCCGTCTGCAAAAGTTTTCAGTTCAAAATCCTTTTCAAAAACCCCGTAGGTGAAGTAAGAGATCCAGTCACCAAGATTGATGTATTTTGCTTTCTGTTCCAGATCCAGCACCATCGGAAGGTGACGGTGTCCATAGATGAAGTAATCCAATTTCTCGGATTTCAGCTTTTCTTTTGAATAGATAATAAGAAACTCTTTATCTTCACCCAGGAATGCTTTATCTTCATCCCCGGAGATCATTTTATTTTTCTGGGAAAGATACAAGGCTACTTTCATGGCAATATCGGGATGAAGCCATTTGAAAAACCACTGTGCCACAGGATTCGTGAACAGTTTTTTCATTCTTTTATAGCCTTTATCACCAGGTCCCAGACCGTCTCCATGAGCCAGCAGAAACTGCTTCCCTCCCATCTCAAAATACTGTTTTTTGTAAAAAACGGTGCATCCTATTTCTTCTTCCAGGTAGTCTTTCATCCACAAATCGTGGTTTCCGACAAAAAAATAGATATGGATTCCTCTGTCCTTCAGTTCGGCTATTTTTCCGAGAACACGTACATATCCTTTGGGGATTACATGTTTCCATTCGTGCCAGAAATCAAACAGATCACCCATTAAAAACAAAACCTGCGCATCTTCCTTAATCTCGTCCATCCACCGGATGAATTTCTCTTCGCGCATCTTACTTTCTTTAGGATTTGGAGCGCCAAAATGCTGGTCCGAAGCAAAATAGACTTTTTTTCCAGGTTCTAAATTAATGATCGTTTTTAACACCAGACTGAATTTTATTGTAAATTACTGTTACTTATTGTCTTCTGCGAACCATTCCCCGTAGGAGTTTTCAGTTTCGTGAAGTTTAAGATAGGCCAGAGATACCTCAGCCGGAAGTTTTGATTTTATTTTTGCCGCAATAGCATACAGCATATTTTCACAGGTAGGCTGAAAGCTGCAGTAAATTACTTTGTGACCTTTATTTTCAAGATCTTCCCCAAGTTCTTTATGAGGAGACAGTGCATTAACAAGAACCGCATGATCCCATACATCCACGATTTCAGATTTCACGATACTTTTAATATCCCCAAAATCCACCACCATCCCGTTTTTGGGATTCTCCAAATCATTAACAGGTCTTCCTTTCACCGTTACAAACAGTTTATAGGAATGCCCGTGCATATTTTTACATTTCCCATCGTAATTATACAGCACATGGGCTGTCTCGAATGTGAAAATTTTTGTAATCCGTATCATAGTGCAAAGATATGACAAAACATATTTATAAGTTGCGTACTACATTGGAAAAACAAATCAAAACGATCCTTCCAATGTATAATCTTTGGTAAAGCTGTTATTCTTTGATTTGATCCAGCCAGTTAATTTCCAGTCTTTTAATCTTCTGAGTTTTCAGATCTACTAATACCCAAAGCGTATCTGAATCCACTACAAGCTGATCATTACAATAAAATTCAACTTTTCTGGGCTGCCTGATGCCTTCAGGAGGCTTCGGATAGGTTTTAACGGTAAGTATATCTCCGAGATAGACTTGTTTTTTGTATTGAATATGATGATCAACAAGCATCCATATATCTTCGGGATAATCTGTTTTATCCTTTACTTTTTCCCAGTGCTCGCCTGCTATTTCTTCTACCCAATGTACATACTGCACATTATTGACATGGTTATTCTGGTCTATATGCGCTTCCGTTACCTCGATCTGTTTCTGATAAATTAAATTCATTCGTATTTCGTCTTCATTAGTATTCAAAGATATGGACTTTAAAGCTTCGAATATTCTTTAAAAACAAAAAACCTTCCCAAAACTGAGAAGGTTCACAACTAAAATTTATGTATATGGAAAATGATCAATGGAACTGTGCGGTTTCTGTAGAGTCTTTCATTGCTACTGTTGCAGAAGAGCCGTTAGTCACTACATTCTGAACCTCATCAAAATATCCTGTGCCTACAAACGATTGGTGTTTTACCGCCCTGAAGCCTTTTTGCTGAAGAGCAAATTCCCTTTCCTGAAGTTCGGAATATCCTGCCATTCCTCTTTCTTTATAAGCTAAGGCAAGCTCGAACATCGCCGTATTCAGGGCATGGAAACCTGCCAGTGTGATAAACTGGAATTTGTAGCCCATTTTGGCAAGCTCTTCACGGAAATTCGCCATTTCTTCCACACTAAGCCTTGCCGCCCAGTTGAATGACGGTGAGCAATTATAGGCCAGCATTTTCCCCGGGAACTGAGCATGGATGCCTTCGGCAAATTTTCTGGCCTGCTCCAGATCAGGATTGGAGGTTTCCATCCAGATCAGGTCTGCATATGGAGCGTAAGACAATCCTCTGTCAATTCCCTGCTCTACCCCGTTCTTCACTACATAGAAACCTTCGGAAGTTCTTTCCCCGGTCACAAATTTTTTATCCCTGTCATCAATATCCGAAGTCAGAAGATCTGCAGCATCGGCATCTGTTCTCGCAATAATGATACTTGGCACACCCAGTACATCAGAAGCCAGACGGGCTGCAATAAGTTTGTTAATAGCTTCCTGGGTGGGAACAAGCACTTTTCCTCCCAAGTGACCGCATTTTTTGGCTGAAGAAAGCTGGTCTTCAAAATGAACTGCTGCTGCTCCTGCTTCAATCATTTGCTTCATCAGCTCAAAAGCATTTAAATTGCCACCGAATCCCGCCTCTGCATCTGCAATGATCGGAACGAGATATTCTTTATTCCCGTTTCCACTCACTGACTGGACCTGATCCGCTCTCAGTAAGGCATTATTAATTTTTTTCACCACAGAAGGCACTGAATTGGCAGGATATAACGACTGGTCCGGATACATTTCCCCTGAAAGATTGGCATCCGCAGCTACCTGCCATCCTGAAAGATAAATGGCTTCCAGTCCTGCATCAACTTCCTGAACCGCCTGATTCCCCGTTAAAGCGCCAAGTCCGGCTACATAATCCTGGGTATTCAGTTTGTCCCAGAATTTTTTGGACATTTCTGTTGCAATGGTGTAATCAATCTTGTAAGAGCCGCGCAGCTTTAATACTTCTTCAGCGGTATATGTTCTTTTTACTCCGTTCCAGCGAGGATTATTCAGCCAATCCTGTTCTATAGCGTGGATCTGTTCTTGTTTTGTTTTCATAATATTTTGGATTTATTGTTAACTAGGGATTAGGTTATAGGTTGCAGGGATTAGGTAAAAGTTTAAATTATAGTAGGAGTAGGATCTTTTCTTTTTTTACACATAAACTCTCCTACACTCCCACACTCCTACACTCCCACTCTCTTACTCTCTCTCTTACTCAAAAACTCTTTTACTCAATAAAAGGATAGGCTTTCAAAGTGAGGAATTCCTCGAATTTTTCTGCAAATACCAATTCATTGAAGAGCTCTTTCGCAAGATTGAATTTTCCGTTTTTGAAACGTTCTTCACCTACATATTTTTCAATATTTTCTATTTCTTCAGCCTCCCACTGAAGGATCTTTTCACGGGTCAGGACCTGGCCGTCATCCAGTTTTGCCTCATTTTTCAGCCATTGCCAAAGCTGCGTTCTTGAAATTTCGGCAGTGGCAGCATCTTCCATCAGGTTGTAAATGGCTGCAGCACCGGTTCCCATCAACCAGCTTTCCAGATAGAGAATTCCAACATTGATATTTTTTCTTACCCCTTTTTGTGTAATCTCACCTTTCGGAACTTCAAGAAGATTGGCTTCTTTAATATGGTATTCAAATTTTTTATCGATTTGATTGTCTGTCGGCATATACTGGTCAAAAATATCTTTTGCTACAGAAACCAATGCCGGATGCGCCACCCAGGTTCCATCATGGCCGTTTTTCACCTCCCGCATCTTATCATTACGTACTTTTTCAAAAGCAATACTGTTGGCTTCATAGTTGTCTTTTACCGGAATCTGTGCAGCCATTCCTCCTATAGCATGAACGTTTCTTTTATGACAGATCTCGATCACCCTTTTTGAATAAGCGCTCATAAAAGGCGAAGCCATGGTTACCTGATCTCTGTCCGGAATCATAAATCCGGGAAAGTTTCTGAATTTTTTGATGAATGAGAAAATATAGTCCCATCTTCCGCAATTCAGGCCTGCGCTGTGTTCTTTTAATTCAAATAAAATTTCATCGATCTGAAATGAAGCTGTAATTGTTTCAATCAAAACGGTAGCTTTAATGGTACCCAGAGGAATTCCCAGATAATTCTGAGCAAAAACGAAAACATCATTCCACCAACGGGCTTCTTTATAATGCTCCAGTTTAGGCAGATAAAAATAAGGGCCGCTTCCGTTTTTCAGCAGCTGCTCTGCGTTATTGAAAAAATAAATTCCAAAATCGGTCAGTGAGCCTGAAGCTTCTTCCCCATTGATCTCCATGTGTTTTTCCGGAAGATGCAGCCCTCTTGGACGAACCTGCAACACAGCTGTTTCTTCATTAAGCCGGTAAGATTTCCCGTTTTCAACAGTAAAATCTATCTTACGCCGTACTGCATCCGCCAGGTTAATCTGTCCCTGGATGCAGTTTTTCCAGGTGGGCGAACTGCTGTCTTCAAAATCGGCCATAAAAGTCCGGGCCCCGGAATTCAATGCATTAATGATCATTTTGCGGTCTACAGGTCCTGTAATTTCTACTCTTCTGTCCAGCAAATCATCCGGAAGCGGTGCGCAAGTCCAATTTCCGTTTCTTACCTCTTCAGTTTCCGGTAAAAATCCGGGAAGGTTTCCCGAATCAAAAAACCGCTGTATATTTTTTCTTTCTTCTAGCAGATCTAATCTTTTTTGATTAAAGTTCTGATGAAGAGTAATTAAAAAATCAGTCAATTCCGGAGTAAAAACCTCCTCAAACTGCTTATGAGCTTTTATTTTCAGTTGTGTCTTTGTTTCCATAACCTGTTGATTTTGTGATTTGATATTACAAACATAAATAAAAATATTCACAATTAGCGAACGTTCGCTAATTATTTTAAAAAATTATTATGCGAATAATCGCAACCATTTTTTTATATTTGATTATGAATTCAGAAAGTGATTATATCAAAACCGTATTCGGATTGAAGCTGAAACAGCTGAGACAAAAGAAAAACTGGTCTCTGCAGGATCTCGCTGTAAAGACCGGATTGTCCAAATCTTACCTTAACGAAATTGAAAACGGAAAAAAATACCCGAAGCACGACAAGATCATTCTGCTTTCTGAATCACTGAACTGTACTTTTGATGAGCTGGTCTCAACCAAGCTGGATAAAAGTCTGTCTCCCTTCAACGAAATTTTACAATCGGATTTTTTCAAGGAAGTGCCGCTGGATCTTTTTGGTATTAATAAAAATAATCTGATCAGCATTATCAGTGATGCTCCTAAAAAAGTAACCGCTTTTATCAACGCCCTTATTGAAATTTCCCAGAATTACAACCTGGGAAAAGAACGTTTTTATTTTGCGGTGCTCAGGTCTTTCCAGGAACTTTATGATAATTATTTCCCTGAAATTGAGGAGAAAGCCAAAGAATTTATTAAGCAAAACGGACTTGACATCAGCAAAGATCTGAGAGCTTCTGTGCTGGAAAACATTCTTACTGAAAAATTCCATTACCGTATAAGGTCCGAAGATTTCGTACAGTTCGGGACCCTGGATAACCTGCGTTCTCTTTTTATCCCTGAACAGAAACTCCTTCTTTTGAATGAAAAACTTGAAAAAGATCAGCGGACATTTATTTTAGCCAAAGAGATCGGATTTAATATTCTGGAGTTAAAAGTTCGCCCAAACACTTATTCCTGGCTGGATTTTGGAAGTTTTGAGGAAATACTCAATAATTTTTATGCTTCGTATTTCGCCGGAGCCCTATTGATCTCTAAAGAAAAAACGGTTGAAAAAACAACAGAATTCCTTCTTCAACACACCTGGGAACCCAAAAGCTTTGAGGAACTGATTGAAAATTTCACAGATTCTCCTGAAACCTTTTATTATAGGCTTACCAACCTGCTTTCTTCTGAATTAGGCATTAAAGATTTGTTTTACCTGTGCCTGGTTAAGAAAAAAAATTCTGATAAAATCCAGATTTTGAAAGAGCTTCACCTGAACCATCAGCAGGCCCCACATGCCAATGCGACCAACGAACATTACTGCCGAAGATGGATTGCTGTGAAAAACCTGCATCATTTAAAGGAAAACGAAACCCTTACAGATGCTCAGATCTCTCATTATAAAGACCAGGGAGTAAGTTATCTTGTGATTTCAACCTCACAGAGAAATCCGTTTTCAGATGGCAGCAACAGAAGTTACTGTCTTGGAATTTTGCTGAATACGCAGACCATTAAGAAGATTGGCTTCGTAAAGTCAACGACCTTAAAAACCATTAACGTAGGAGTAACCTGCGAATCCTGCAGCATTCCGGACTGTGAGGTGAGACAGGCACCACCGGTACGCCTGGAAAAGGAATATTTCAATCTTAGCATGAAGAATGCAATTGAGAAGATCAGGAAACAGGTAATGATGAATAGTGAATAGTGAATAGTGAATAGTGAATAGTGAATGTAAAGTTATAAATCTGGGTTCCAATCTATATTTCTTATATCTTTATTCTTTAATTAAACACACAAATGATACTAGATTTATTTTTTCCAAACCGTTGTATAGACTGCAACCGGATCATTGATGGAGATCTTTTAGTCTGCAGCTTATGCTTTGAACAAATTCATTTTACCCATGCTGACTATTTCAGCGATACTATTGTTAAAGAAAAGTGCAGGCTTATGTTTCCTGTTGAAAGAACCTATGCTTTAATGAAATTTGAGGAAAACAGTTTAAGCCGGAAACTGATCCATGAACTGAAATACAAAAGCAGAGAAAATGCCGGGAAAACTCTTGCTGAATGGACAACAGAACGCCTTGACTTTAAAGACGAGCAACCGGACCTTCTGGTTTCCGTTCCGCTTCATCCAAAAAAATTAAGGGAAAGAGGTTATAATCAGCTGCATTTATTTACAGAAACCCTGTCAGAATTTTATACCATTCCTTTTGATCATGAGTTGGTACAGAGAAATCATTATTCAAAAGCACAGGCATTAAAAGATAAGAAGCACCGTCTGGAGACAGTAAATCCCTTTTCTCTCTCAAAACCTATTTCAGGAAAACACGTTCTTTTAATTGATGATGTTTTTACGACCGGAAATACGGTTTCATCAATTGCCTGGGAAATTTTAAATGCCGGAGATAATAAGGTGAGTGTTCTGGTGATGGCAGTGGATGCGTGATGTGGGTTTTGGTTTGAGAAGTTCAAGGTTTAAGGTTTTATGGTTCGGGATGCGGGTTGGGATCTCTATCAATTTATAGACATCTAAATTGAATATTGTAACTCAAAACATGAAACCCGAAACCCGAAACTCAATAATCTTTCATCTTCCGATTCTTTTTCCTAATTTTCCGGCAAACTATTGATCATGAAAAACCTGCTTTTACTTCACGGTGCTTTGGGACACAGCACTATTTTTAAACCTTATGAAAGAGACCTGTCAAAATATTTCAATATCCATACACTTCTATTTTCCGGCCACGGGAATACAGCGCTACCGGAAAACGGTATCAGCATTGAAAAATACACTGAGGAAATAAAAAACTATCTGGAGAAAGAAAATCTAAACGATGTCTGTATTTTCGGACACAGTATGGGAGGTTATGCCGCATTATGCTGTGCTCTGAGATATCCTGAAAGAATTAATTCTATCATGACTCTGGGTACAAAATTCGACTGGTCTGAGCAACAGGCCCTAAAGGAGAGTAAAATGCTTGATCCGGAGGCTATTCTTCTGAAAGTTCCACAATATGCCGAGCAGCTGGAAAAACAACATGGTTCAAAGTGGAAGCAATTATTGCCTGCGGTTGCAAATCTGATGGTTTCTCTTGGCAGAAATCCACCTCTTAATGAAAGCAGCCTCTGGGCTATTACTATTCCTGTACAGATCATGACGGGGGACAAGGATAATATGGTCAGCATTGAAGAAAGTGTAAGTGCCTACAAAAGTATTCCAAATGCGAAATTGGCCATACTTCCGGACACAAAACATCCTATGGAAAAAGTACGGCCCAATTTATTGTTTGATCTGATGAAAGATTTCTGGAATCTTTCGCTGTAGTTATCGTTGTAATTTTTCACCGTAGCTTAAATCTCCGGCATCACCAAGTCCAGGTGTAATATATCCTTTTGAAGTCAAACCTTCATCAATGGCTCCTACCCAAATTTTTGCGTCAGGATATGCTTTTTCGATGGTTTCCACTCCCTGTCTGGAAGCAATTGCTGCGACAATGTGCAGCTGGGTCGGTGTTCCGTTGGTCAAGAGATCTTTGATAGCCTCAATAAGTGAAGCTCCGGTTGCCAACATGGGATCTGCAACAATTAAAGGTCTTCCTTCGATATTCGGACAGGTAAGGTAATCCTGTTTGATCGAGAAGTAATCATTGGCGTCATGCTTTCTGTACGCAGCCACGAAACCGCAGTCTGCTCTGTCGAGATAGCTTAGAATTCCTTCAAACAAAGGTACTCCCGCTCTCAGAATAGTAGTAATTACGGGTTGAACTGCTATTTCCTGAACTTTAATCTTATCTAAAGGGGTCTGGATCTCGACTTCTTTATATTCCAGCCCTTTGCTGATCTCAAAAGCTGCGATTTCACCAATACGTTCCATATTTCTACGGAATCTCATTCGGTCATTCTGGATGTCTACATTCCTAAGCTCATTGATCCAGGAGTTTATTAAAGAAGATTGTTTGGACAACACAATTGTATTCATTATTCTGAAAAAGCTTTTAATATATGATTGGATATGAATAAAATCCCTCTCAGAAAAATCTAAAAGGGATTATTTTTTTATTTCTGTCTGAAATACACCTCGATTGGAACTCCGGTGAACCCGAATTCTTTTCTCAGTTGGTTTTCAGTAAATCTTTTGTACGGTTCTTTTACATACTGTGGCAGGTTGCAGAAAAATACAAACTGAGGAGACGGTGTCGGAAGCTGTACACAGTATTTGATTTTAATATATTTTCCTTTATTGGCCGGTGGCGGTGTCTGCTCAAAAATTGGAAGCATCACTTCATTCAGTTTTGAAGTTTTGATCTTCTTTTTACGATCTTCATAGACTTGCATAGCTACTTCCACAGCTTTCAGGATTCTTTGCTTCGTTAAAGCTGAAACAAATAGAATAGGAATATCGTTGAACTGACCAATTTTATCTTTAATCACTTTTTCGAAATCACGCATCGTGTTGGTCTGCTTGTCTTCCACCAGGTCCCATTTATTTACCAGAATTACAATTCCTTTCCTGTTTTTCTGAGCCAGTCCGAAGATATTCATATCCTGAGATTCCCATCCCAATGTAGCGTCTACCATAACGATCACGACATCAGAATATTCGATAGAACGAATGGATCTCATTACGGAATAGAATTCCAAATCTTCATTTACTTTAGATTTTCTTCTCATTCCGGCAGTGTCTACCAACACAAATTCGTGACCGAATTTATTGTAAAGTGTCTGAATACTGTCTCTTGTGGTCCCGGCAATATCGGTTACAATATTTCTTTCCACGTCCAGCAAAGCATTGGTCAGAGTAGATTTACCTACATTCGGACGGCCGGCGATGGTAATTTTAGGCAATCCTTCAAACGGGTCTTTATATTCCGTTGTTGGAAAATCTTTAACGATATCATCTAAAAGATCTCCGGTTCCTGAACCTGTAGCGGAAGAAAGTGTATAATATTTATCGATACCCAACTGGTAGAATTCTGTAGCGGGAAGTTCTTCTTTTGCAGAATCCACTTTATTGATCACAATGTAGATCGGTTTGTTTGATCTTCTTAAAAGACGGTAAATCTCATAATCGGTATCGGTAAGGCCTTCTTCTACGTTCATCATAAAAATGATAGAGGTAGCTTCATCCACTGCCAGCTGAACCTGCTTACGGATTTCTTCTTCAAAAATATCATCCGTTCCTACATCATATCCGCCGGTATCTATAACTGTAAAATCTACCCCGTTCCAATCGGATTTCCCGTAATGACGGTCCCTAGTAACACCAGCTGTAGAATCTACAATGGCTTCCCTTCTTTCAAGTAAACGGTTAAAAAGTGTGGATTTTCCTACGTTGGGACGCCCAACGATTGCGACAATATTTGACATAAAAATGTTTAATAAATGAAATTATTAATGGGTATCTCCAACTTTTGGAGCCCAATTTTTTTGCAAAGATAAGATTTTATTATTTAGGTGTTAAAATCTGCTTCTTATAAAAATATTTTCTGAATAAAACCGGTTTTGTATTTTATTAAAAATCACTGAATTATATATTATTACAGCTTTTATTGCTGTCTAACTATGAAAAATACTTTTTTCAATAAAATATTTTTTATAATTTCGCGCCACTAAAATAACAAAGACCCATGGTGTAGCGGTAACACTACTGATTTTGGTTCAGTCATCTGGGGTTCGAATCCCTGTGGGTCTACAAAAAAGCAATCAATTTAATTGATTGCTTTTTTTATTTCAGTTAAATTTTAAATAATATAGCCGGTACTTTATTATAAAGAGGAATCAAATAAAAGACTTTTTATAACGCCAGTTGTTAGCATCATTAAAAAGAAGAGCAAAAAGTAAGTGAAAAAATTTACAAATGGTTTTCTATTATTGTTATTTCCTAATGTATTAGTATTATAGCCATTTACAAAATTCCTGAGTCCTAGAGTAAATACAACAATAATTGATGTAAATATGATATAAAGAATAATGGATTGCTTCAGATTAAAAAAGAATAAGATTACTAAAATATCTATTAATGCAATAATCCAACTTAATTTAAATATTTTAAGAGACAATATATTTTTTCCCAACATTAAAAACAGCGAATTTGAGAATATGATTATAAGTAATATTATTTGTAAGATTGTATTCATAATATTAAAAATTATTTACCTCAATAATTTCTTTATCTGAAGGAATATTCTTTCTATAAACCGGGTATCTTGTACTACAATCTCTGCATTTCCTTTTAGTTCTTTATTCACAAAGATGTCTTTATCATAAGATGTTTTCAAACCATTTGGAAAAACAATATCTATATAAGAATTTTTACTGTCAGTTGATACCTCTTGAATTCGTGCATTTAAAACTCCATATTCCTGATAAGGAAAATCATATAGCTTAACTATAACTTTCTGTCCTTCCTTTACTTTAACTAAGTCATCTTGAGCCACAATAAGTTTCCCAAGTAAAATTTTATTATACCTTTGATTTTCAAGAGGATTTACAATTACTTTGGAGTTTACGAAATCTGGATATTTTACACAATAGCACACAACGGATAAAGAAAACAACAACACTATTGAAATGAAAAGATTTCCTTTTAAAATTACCCAATGAGGATTCTTATTCAGTAGGCTTTGCACACCCGCTGAACGTAATTCTGAATCTCTTAAATTATTTTCATTCATATTAATTTCCTAATTCCAGCTGGTCTTTTATTAATCGATAGTATTCGCCTTGAAACGTCACTAAATCATTGTGTGTACCTTCTTCTACAACCTTCCCTTTATCTAAAACAATAATTTTGTCCGCATTTTTAACAGTAGATAATCTATGAGCAATGACAATTGCTGTTTTTCCTTTAAAGAATTGTTTCAAATTCTCCATTATTATTCTTTCATTTTTTGCATCTAAAGAACTGGTAGCTTCATCAAAGAAAATATATTCAGGTGACTTGTAAACCGCTCTAGCAATAAACAATCTTTGTTTTTGGCCGCCACTCATTCCTACACCCTCATTTCCAATTTGGGTATTTTCTTTAAGAGGTAAATTTTCAATAAAATCTTTAATATTGGCAATTTCAATTGCTTGATTAAATTTTTCTTGTACAACCGAATCTTCACCAACTGCAATATTTTCGACTATGGTATCATTAAAAACATACCCCTCCTGCATCACAACTCCACAATTATCTCTCCAAAATCTAGGGGAAACCTTATTTAATTTTAAATCACCGATCATTACATCACCAATAATTGGCTCGTAAAATTTCAACAATAATTTTAGCAAAGTTGTTTTACCGCTTCCACTTGCACCCACAATGGCTGTGGTTTTTTGGTAAGGAATATTTAAGTTAAGATTTTCAAAAACATAATCCTCCGAACCTATATATCTAAAAGAAACATCTTTTAATATAATATCTTTTTCTGGAATTACAGAAATGTATTGTTCAGTTTCAGTTTCCTCATCTTCTTTGTCATGAATTTCGCCCAGCCTTTCTAATGAAATTTTAGCATCCTGTGATTGTTTTATAAATTCAATTAATTGTAAAAGAGGACTATTTAGCTGCCCTATTATATATTGAACAGACAGCATCATTCCTAATGTTAAATTTCCACTTATAACAAGCTTAGCAGAAAGAAAACTTACAAAAACATCTTTTATCTGATTAATAAAATTTCCACCCACAGATTGCCATTGTTCTAAGGATAAAGATTTCATTCTCAGCTTGAATATCTCTATTTGAATTGCTTCCCAACCCCATCTTTTCTTTTTCTCAGCATTATGTAATTTAATATCCTGCATCCCATTAATGAGTTCAATTACCTTGCTTCTTTCCTGAGACATTTGCCCGAACTTCTCATAATCCAGCAACTTTCTTTTTTTGAAAAAGAATAGAACCCACATCATATATAAAGTTGCTCCCAATAGATAAACAAGAAACAGTTTATAATCATAGAAAAACAATACTGCGCTGAAAACTACAAGATTTACTACCGAAAAAAGGATATTCAGAGATGTATTCGTTAATAGTTGTTCAATTCTATGGTGGTCATCTATTCTTTGAAGTATATCACCAGTCATTCGGGTATCGAAAAAGCTGATGGGCAATTTCATCAGTTTGATAAAGAAATCCGAAACTATAGAAATATTAATCCTTGTAGAAAGATGCAGTAAAATCCAACTCCTAACAATATCAAATCCCATTTTACCAATAAAAAGCATTACCTGAGCTAAGAGAATCAAATAAATAATATTTAAGTCTTGACTCTTTATTCCAATATCAACAATACTTTGTGTGAGAAAAGGAAATATGAGGGTTAACAGACTGCCAATTAATAAACCGATAATTAATTGTACTACAAGCCTTTTATATTTTACAAGATATTTTAAAAGAAATGAAAGACTCGCTTTATTTTCTTTTTTTTCAAATTTGTTTTTAAAGAACAAAGGGGTGGTTTCTAATGCCAAAATAACTCCCTCCTCAGTTGTTTCATCTGCATTCTCCCCAATCCAAGATTTTATAAAATCTTCTTTTGCATAAGTAATTAATCCATAACCAGGATCGGAAACATACACAGAGTTACTTTTAACATCAACATCATAAACAACTATATAATGAGATTTTCTCCAATGTACAATGCAAGGTAATGGAGTATCATTTTTTAATACCTCAAAATTAATTTTCATTCCAAGAGTATTAAAGCCGAGATTTTCAGCGGCATCACTTAAACCCGCTAAATTACTTCCCTCTCTTGTTGTTTCTGATAACTTTCTGATATGTTGCAATGGAATTTCTCTCCCAAAGTATTTAGAGATAATTCTCAAACAGGTTGGTCCACAATCTTTGGCGTCAGGTTGTTTATAAAATGGAAAGCTTTTCATTTTTAAATTTCTTCATCATCAATTAAATCCTGTATAAAATATATAATTTCTTTCCTTTCATAATTCTGAGGAAAGAAGTTATTACCAAAAACAGGTGTAAAATTTAGCCCTTAAACAATATTTTCTTTTTTTAACATTTAAAGATTAGTACAAACTCAAATTACTATTAAACTTCCATATTTCTTAATAGAACTTTTACAGTCCATATTTTCATATCATGGTGGATTTAAAAATAATTAGTAAATTCAATAGTATCAATTTATAGTTATTAAGTAAAAGTAATTTCTTAATAAATTTTCCATCACTCGTAAACTATTTAAATGTATAAAGCTGATTGATAAAAATACAGTACATAAAAAAACAGGCTTAATAAAAAACCTGTTTAAATTATGATATAGGGTAAGATACTAGTCTTTAGCTGCTCTACATTCTGCCCAAGTCATTGTATTACCTTCTCCACCTACCGGAGCTTCAATAATAGTCACATCTCCAATTTGTACATTAAATGAATGAGTAGCACAATAAAGCCAGCTATATCCACCACCGATAGATTTTAAAGACGATTTAGTTAATTTTGTTCCTTTGTTTTTTAAAATTGATAATTTTTTCATGGTTTAATTTTTTTTATTAATACTTCACAAGTATATGAGTTTTATTTGAAATTACCAAACTTTATTTCTTAATTAATACATCTAAATTGATAGATGGGACGCCTGATGAAAACTTTTTCCAATCACCATAATAAACTCTATAATAGGTACTTTGTGAAAATGTAAAAATATTTCCACTAAAATAGATATATCCAGTAAAATCACTAGCAGTTCTTACCGAAACGAAAAAATCTTCATCTATCCAAATATTTTTATCCGAAACATCTAAGCTTATCATATTATTTTTAATATCAGCATTAGTTATTTCTTTGGATAACGTTTCATTGATTAATGATTCACCAGGTAAATCATCTTTGCTTTTATATATATCAAAGACTAAATTAATTGGCGTTTCAATTTTATAATCACAAACATTAATATTAATGTTCTTAATTTTAATCTTTTTCTTATTTTTTATTTTAATTGCGTACTCATTAAAAAGAGCTTTATCCTTTCTAGAATCATAACCACAATATCTTGTTTTTGACTTCTTATTTTCACCAAGATTCTTCTCATACATTTTTTGAGGGGCTAATACTACTTGTTCTATATTAACTACCCTTTCTGTTAAAATAATATCGTGGTTATTCTTATTCAAATAATCCGACACTTTTATTTTGTAAGGCTCAAATCCTCCTAAATATGCAATAAGATTTTTATTTTTGTCAACATTAGTTAAATCAATTGAAAAAGAACCCTTTTCATCAGTAATATCCCCTGTCTCCTGACCTTCAACTCCTATAACAACTCCCGAAACTGATTTTTTGTCTCCATCATAAACAATCCCATTTATGGTTTGCGAAAAATAATTATTAAAGAATAATAATAGAAAGCAAATCCCGATAATTTTTTTCATAATTGTATTTATCTCTTATTAATATATTCTTGCAATAGATTTTTTAATTTTTTTTCAATTTCTAAAGTATTAAAATTATTAAAGTACTTTTCTGAGAATTTATATCTACTATCTAAATAAACAAGATATGATTCAAAACCAAATTCATCTAATCCTTGCTTTGTAAAGTAATCATCATAAAAAGTATCCTTTACTTTTCTATGGAAATTTTGTATTTCTGAAAAGTCTGGCTTATGCTTATCCTTTTTAAAAATCTGTTTTGCTACTAACCCTAATATTCCGCCTGAACCACTATTACCTATACTTAAAATACTAACCTGCCCTTGATTCATATCTGGAACTCCAAAGTTTGGTGTGGTAATTCTTGAATATTTTTTTTCTTCAGGATGGTCTTTTATATAGTCCTTTATTTCTTCATTCAGCAATTTCTTTTTATTAGAACCTCTAAGATTTATATCTTTTTTTAAATCACCCGTTGCATTAAAATCCAAATCAACTTGTTCAATTTCAATAGGTGATTGAATAAGGGTTACAGAAATTAAATTAGCAAAATCTTGATGATTCACTTTTCTTATAGTTCTATCATATTTTTCTTTAATAAATCTTAACTCATCATTTGTATTTGCTTTTATTTTAAAGAATCCCTGATGATCTGAAATTACCTGTTCGTTAGTTTGAATGTTAACAACGGATACATTTTGCAATATAAATCCCTGCTCCGAGATTGTATTTCCCGAAACAATATTTTGAGCATAAATGGAGATGCTAAACAATAGAAAGAATAAATATTTCATGCGAAACTACACAGCATACTACTTGCCAAATATAGTAAAATAACAGCTTAACAATTATATTATTTCATTTGACAATGAATTAATAAAAATTACATTATAGTTTACTAACTGAAAACCATTAAGCTATTCATATTTATTTTATAATTTTCAATTCTTTTCTTAGTTACTAAGATCTTTAAAGTTATTGAAGCTGTTATTTTAGCAGACAGTTTTCAAAAGTATAAATCCCGCTATTCCTTTTTATCCCGGTAAAATTTTTCTTTCAGATTCTTTTCCAAAATGTAATATATAATGTACTCAAAAAAGCGGTTATCTTTTTTTACGATACGCATCAAATGCATATGTATTAAATCGAAAGCCTGATCTTCTTTATCAGAATTTTTAAGATTGGTCTGTATCTCCGACCGGATTTTCCCTAACATATCATCTATCGCCGGATAATCATTAGATAAGATAGCATCAATATTATTTTTATTTTCAAGGATAATTCTATTGATAGATTTATTATTGTCAGGAGTTATTCCCAATTCCATTGCAAAGGACTCTTTTATTTTTTTCAGATAACTTATTTTATCCTCAAGGGTAGAAAAAAAGCAATCCAAATAATTCATTGCTGTCTTTAAACAGAAAAGCCAGTCTTCAACATTGCTGTCTGATGCATATTTCACAATCTCACAGGCTATGAGGCTGTCCCAGTAATATATTTTCTCAAAAAATAAAATATGATCACCCTGATATCTCAACATTTCCCTGTCATAAGTATCATATTGCAGAGAATCAATGTATGAAACTTTCTCCCATAAGATTTTATTTAACTGATCAACGAATTTCAATGGTTGGTCAGAGAAAACCCTGAATCTTATGTGAAAATCCGGAGCATAATAATACAAAAACATAAAATGTGAAATAATTCCTTCTTCTACCAGGTTTTTTAAAAAGGGAACAAGATCCAGTATTATTGTGTTTGCAATATCCTTATCAACAAATAATTTAAAATAAACACAGCCATGCATAAACGGATAGAGTTTATTTAAAACATACACCTCTTCAGGTAGTTTCTGAGAGGTATAGCTAAGAGAACTTTTATTCTTTAATGGAGTTATTATTTCCAAATTAATGGATGACTGATCTCCATCTGTAAAAAAGGGCTGGTAATCATCATAAATTGTCTCACAAACGATCAGAGTATTTTTCTTTTTAAGCTCTTTCAGGAATAGCTCCACGGATATTTGTATGTCCTGATTGATATACAGTTCCTGTTCCCCGTCAACGATGCAAAATGTTTTTTTAAGTCCTAATTTTTTTACATTTTCATGATAGAGCGATAATGCATCGCTGATATTTTCGTTTTTATTTTTAAAAAAATCAGAGGACTTTATAAGCCAATGGGCTTTCTTTAGAATATGCTTCTTATAACTGATCCTGGGGAAAAAACCAAGAGTATTCAATATATTATTGACATTAATTCCGCTCTTCTCATGGTTATCATACTGGGTGCTTACATCTAATAAAAACCTAAAAACAGGACTGTTTAATGCATGATGGTGATCAAAGAATGCATAAAATGTCGGAATGACATATTTATTAAGCTTCTTACTTCTCAGGTAAACTTTCGATTCAATGATCTGAATGTACAAATCATTAACGTCAATATATTTCTGGTCATGCTCTACCGGAACATCATTCGGATATCTTATGATATAATCAAACTTGATATTGCGCTTTACAATATGACCCGCCAGGTAGGTTGGCAAATGATCAACCTCTGCAAAAATAAAATCGGATCCGGCAATACTGTTTTGATATGAACCGATTTCCTCTGCAAAAGAGTTGATCTCCTGGTTTTCTGTAAATCTTCCCAGTATTTTTATCGGTGACGAAAAGGATACATAATTGATATTTATAACTTTTTTTCCTTCCTGCTGGGGATTTTTGAAAAGAGAATATGAGCAGTATTTAGTACTCGTGTCGGGAATATGATGTTTAAATGAAGCCAACTCATCTTTTGTAAATTCTATCTCTGTTTTTCCGTTCTTAGCCGCTTCGAATGTTTTTTTCAAAATAAGCAATTCGATCTTACTTAACTCTGCATCGGCGACATAATCCCCGGCACCGTAACCTATGTCTAAAGCTTCCAAGAACAAAATTTCTCTTTCCCCGTATTTTTTATTAAAAGAGTACATCAACTTGTTCAGCCTTGTTTGTTTTGAATTAAAATTCTGTGACAGCTTTTCATAAACAAACAAAATATCCTGCACATTGCTGATAGTATCAAAATCAATCTGAACAGTACTTTCAAAGTTTAAATCGTACTTTATTTTACTTGCGAGTGTATTACTTAAGGTTCCAGCTGTTTGAAATTCATAAACATCATTCAATGTCTGGAATAACCCGGGATCATCTTTTCCAAGTTCTTCGGAAAGAATGCTTCTCAGTAAGTCGTTCTTTATAAAATCCTTTCCAATGGTTGAGTAATTAAGGTCTGAAAAAATAATTGATTCATCAACCAGTTCGTTAAAAAATGCGTCTGCCTCTTCTTCACTGGCATCAAAACTCTCTTTTAGAAAATTAATGATTTCTGCCGCAGACTGTCCTTTCCTGCAGAAATTAAAAAAAGAATCCATTACCTCATCACGCTCTATACTAGCTTTGAGATAATTTTTTATTTTACTTTTAAAATTCTTCCGGATATAAATCAGCTCTGACTCTTTAGAATAAATGGTATTATTAAGGCTATAAGTAAGTTTCTCTCTGATGATTCTGTTTTCATTTGCCACTTTGATGAGCCGGTCCAGGTATTCATAATCAATTTTAGGCAGCAATTGCTTCTTATAGACAGGACTTCCTTTTTCATCATTGCGAGAGTGGTTAATTAAGCCAATTCCTGAAAACATTCCAAACGGTATAGATCTGCTTGCTGCGCGGGAAAAATACTTATAAAAAGTAATTTCTATATTCTTTTTTTTATCCGGAGATTTATCATCATACTGCAATAACAGGTGATAAAATTCTTCAGATGACATTTTTATAGATTTTATAAACAGTTCATCTTCTTGTAAACGTTGATATACCTCAGCAAAAGAAGGATTGGAAAGATAAGTATTCCTAAAAAAATCCAGGCTGAAAAGAGGTCTTCTCATGATGGATTTTGTAAACAGTGAATCGGGCATCATCTATAAGGAAAAGTTATTTGATTTTTTCATATCGCTTATTAAATCAGGAATAAAATACCTGAGAAATGATCTGGAATAATTTTCCGGAAAGACATGATGGTTTAAAAGTAATGTAGGTGAATGTTCAAAATTCGTAGACAAGCCGAAATTATCCTGATTGATTATATGATTTTCGATTTCTGAACTCAACTCGTCATCAATTGGATGCTTTTCTTCAAAAAAGCTGTAATCATTTGCCAGGAGCTCTAACGTGGAACCGCCTCCTGAATTTATATAATGATGAAAAATATTTTTTATAATCTCTTTACCTTCTGAAGTGAAATTTTTATCATAAAATATGATTTGAATGGTTAAATTATCCGCTTCATAATTATAGATATCCCATAAAGTCTTGTAAGTCTCTTTACAGTATTTACAGTTCGGGTTGGATATCATTGTAATTAAAGGCTTCGAAGGACTGGCTTCACCAATAACGATTCCGAGATTTTCCATATCAAAATCAATTCTTTTACTTTTTATTAAAGAGTATTTAAAGAGATCAAAGTTTCTGTAAAACTTGATCAATCCATTATTGGTCTTCTTTAATCTCTCTATTAAAGCTACATTTTGAGAAATAAAATAAGTAACTAAACCGGATCCTGCTATGATGATCAGGAACAGTAAAATCTTGTTAAAATTTAAATTGAACTGAAGTTTATTGAATGTAAGAACACTGATTAATATTTGTATATAAAGAATAGCAATTATACTAAGACATACTGTACAGAATTTTTTTTCTATAAAAAACTGGAAGTACAAAGAGTAGAGTGTTAAGGGTAAACTTAACATGACACCTATAAAAAACACACTATAAAATTCCGGGATTGCCGCACTAAAAGCCAGCAAAAAGAATTGCTGAATAAAGAAAAAGAAGCTGAGATGCCCCAACTTAACAGGTATTTTTTTATCTGAATTAATGATAGAATTGCAGCTTGATTTTTCTTCTTTTGATGAGCAAAACTTATTAGAAAAATCCGATTCTATTCCCAGCTCAATCGAAAGTCCGCTGTATGAAATATAAATTCCTATGATGGCACAAATTGAAAGAACAGGAATATAGAGTGATCCGAAAACTGAACCTATCAGTACAAGCATCATAAAAACCACAAACAAAAAAGCTGCTTTCGGATTAAACTTTAAAGACCATTGCATAGGATGCTCTTCAGTAACCAATACCAGAGATTTTTTCAATGTATTGGGGCTTTGTGATTTTACATATTCGAATTTTAAAGTATCATGCTGGTCATAAAAAATAACCAGATCTTTTTGATCGGCTTCGTCTTCTACATCCGGATAATTATAAATACTGTATTTAATATTCATCATATCCATTGTATCTGCATAGGACAGGATATCAGGATAATTCGGATGTGAGGAAATTCCTGTTTCAAAATCAGAATAATCTACATCAATATTCTTTTTTTTAAGATATTTATAAAGAATCTGAATATTGTTATTCATTTTTGTTCATATTTTTTAAGTAGAAAAGTATTGAGCTAACTAACAGAAATATCGTAAGAATTAGTCAACAATGGGGATTAACAAAGGCTGCTTTATTTTAAAACAGCCTTTTAATTTCACTATAAGAATATCTTACTTATTTCATAAGATTTTCAACTAAGTTTTAAGCACAGCAGTTAGTATGAGGTCTTCCGGAAAAATTATTCCAGATAGATCTTCCTGATGAGCATAGTGAGTCGGAGTTGCATCCTCCACCTTCTAATCCATCTTCCAGACCTTCTTCCATACCGATACCACCACCTCCTTTGAAGTCTTTTAACGTTTCTCTTGTAAGAGTTGAAGATTTCACAACTAATGACTTAGTTGACTTTTTAATTGTTAGCTTTTTCATAAAATGAGTATTAAATTTGTTTTTTAAGGTGAAACAAAGTTAGCTATTTATTTCAAACACACAAGAGATATTCAAAAATAAAACACTTTTTAGGGTCTTATTTTTTTAAAGGAATAAAAATATCGATCACAAACAATCATATAAAACACTAATATACAATTAATTAAATACAAAAATAAAATGAGAAAAAATTTCAAAAAAAAATCAATATTTTTTCATTGCCTCAATAAAATAGCCACTCTTTTTAAAAGAATGGCTATTATTTTTTATCAGTTCATTGAAATTTAATACCTGGAAATCAAAACCCAAGCTGATCCGGTACTTTGCACTGAAATCGCCCTTCCAAAATTACTGTTATTTAAATCGTAATTGGTAAAATTCCCTCCATTGATACGGAATGTTCCGCTAACCGTAACCGTAGTAGCTGTATCATTAACCAGATTATAAACTTTCCCCTGATTGGCTGTACTGGCAGCAGGAAGAGAAATATTTCCCGTTATAAGAACCGTGTAATCATCAGCGGCAACTGTTCCTGATGCTAAAGTTTTTATTTTTTGCGGCAATGATGAAGCATCTTTCCATAAAAGTTGAGCATTAGCGGCCCCATCAGAAACAAGAACCTGATTGGCTGTTCCATTTGTTCTTGGTAAAGTATAGTTTCCTTCTCCAGTACCGGATGTATTATTATAAATAAAAGTCGCTCCTTTCATTTTTTCCAGCATAAGAACGGTAGATTCCGCACTTGTTTTGCTGTGTGAAAAGCTTAAATAACTTGCAGAACCATCGCTTTTTCCCCAAACTGATGCATCTACCGTCTGATCTGAATTATTAGCCACCAATCCAAATATTCCTCCATTTGGGTTTGAGAATGTTGCCATACTTCCTCCTCCGTTTCCATAAGTGGATTGTAAACTGCTTATTCCCGGCCTCGTTAAGACTACACTTGTACTTGTAGCAGCCGATAAATCGCTATTATCAGCGTAATAAAATCCATTGCCTACCCCTAAAAGATTGGTATCTATCCCAAAATAGTTGCTTCCGCTTCCGTATTGAGCTTTCATATCTCCTTTCACTTCAAATTGTCTGTCGGATAATGCATCAGCAGCAGAAAATCCAATCCCTACTTTACCGTTCTGATAAATGTTTTGAGTATTAGCAGTTGCAGGATTTGCAGTATTTTGAATATTCCATGGTGATGCGGCAGTTCCTGTATTAAGTTTTACCCATTTATTCAGGCCTCCGTTAAAATAATAATACCCTTCAGAATTTACATCAGCCGTTTGTCCGGTTAGAGCTCCGGCAGCAGTTACATACACTAACGCTCCTGTTTGTGAAGCTGTGTAATTTTTGGCATTCAACTGGTCCCCGGTGATTCTGGGGGCAATCATTCCGTCAAATTTTGAAGTATCATCCGGATTTCCAACTACATCGAATGTAGCATTGGGAGTTGAAGTGTTAACCCCCACCTGGGCAAAGCCAAAAGTGCCTACCAATAGGAAGGCAGGAAATAATTTTTTAAGCATGTTTTATTTGTTTGTTTTTCAACAAATATATAATTAATTTAAATAGTCAACTCTTTTTTTTATTAATTTAAATAAAAATCAATAAAAAAAGACAGCTTTTTCAGCTGTCTTCATAATATTATGTTAAATCAATGATTATTTTAAATCAAATCGGTCCGCGTTCATTACTTTTACCCAGGCAGAAACAAAGTCATTCACAAATTTACCCTGGGCATCAGAACTGGCATATACCTCTGCAATGGCTCTCAGTTCAGAATTTGATCCGAATACAAGGTCAGCGCGGGTAGCAGTCCATTTTGGCTGTCCTGTTGACCGGTCTGTCCCCATATATAATTCATTATCATCAGAAATAGCTTTCCATTGTGTCCCCATGTCCAGAAGGTTAACAAAGAAATCGTTGGTAAGTACTCCGGGACGACTGGTAAATACTCCATGCTTTGATCCGTCAAAATTAGCATCCAATGCACGCATTCCTCCGATAAGCACCGTAAGCTCCGGGGCAGTAAGGGTTAAAAGCTGAGCCTTATCAATCAACAAAGATTCTGTAGATACACTGAACTTTCTTTTCAGATAATTACGGAATCCATCCGCAGCAGGTTCCAGATACCCCATAGATTCCACATCGGTCTGTGCCTGTGAAGCATCCGCCCTTCCGGGTGCAAACGGAACGTTAATATAATGCCCTGAATCTTTAGCGGCTTTTTCAACTCCAGCACTTCCTGCAAGGACAATTAAATCTGCTAAAGAAACTTGTTTACCGTCATTCTGGCTTTCATTAAATTCTTTCTGAATATTTTCTAAAGTCCCCAGTACTTTTTGAAGCCGGGCCGGATTATTTACCTCCCAGTCTTTTTGAGGAGCCAATCTGATTCGGGCTCCGTTTGCTCCACCACGTTTGTCGCTTCCCCTGAATGTAGAGGCAGAAGCCCAAGCAGTAGTTACAAGTTCTGAAATACTTAGTCCCGAATTGATAATTTTTTCTTTCAAAGCAGCAATATCTGCTTCGTTTACCAATTCGTGATTAACTTCAGGAAGAGGATCCTGCCATATCAACTCCTCCTGAGGCACATCCGGTCCCAGATACCTTGCTCTTGGCCCCATATCCCTGTGGGTCAGTTTAAACCATGCTCTGGAAAAAGCATCTGCGAACGCTTCAGGATTTTCGTAGAAATGTCTTGATATCTTTTCATAGACCGGATCCAATCTTAAAGAAAGGTCTGTGGTTAGCATCGTTGCCCTGTGTTTCTTTTCAGGATCGAATGCATCAGGAATAATCTCTTCTCCATTTTTGGCTACCCACTGGTGGGCGCCGGCTGGGCTTTTGGTCAGTTCCCATTCATTTTCAAATAAGTTTTTAAAGAAATAATTACTCCATTGGGTCGGAGTTTCTGTCCATGTTACTTCGAGACCGCTGGAAATGGCATCTGTTCCTTTTCCTGATTTATATGTGCTGCTCCATCCTAATCCCTGAAGTTCAATTCCGGCTCCTTCCGGTTCTTTTCCTACATGATCAGCAGGGCCTGCACCGTGGGTTTTACCAAAGGTATGACCTCCGGCAATTAACGCTACGGTTTCTTCATCATTCATAGCCATACGTCCGAAAGTATCCCGAATATCTTTAGCAGCAGCAATAGGATCAGGATTTCCGTCTGGTCCTTCAGGGTTTACATAGATAAGCCCCATTTGTACGGCAGCAAGAGGTTTTTCAAGATTCCTGGAATGGATATCGCCATCTGCATTATCATCAGTCGGAAGCACTCCCCTTCCTTCTACCACACCTTCAGAACCGTGAGCATAACGCAAGTCTCCTCCAAGCCATGTTTTTTCAGTACCCCAGTACACATCCATATCCGGTTCCCATACATCTTCACGTCCGCCTGCAAATCCAAATGTTTTGAATCCCATTGATTCCAGAGCAATATTTCCGGTAAGGATTAAAAGATCTGCCCACGAGATTTTATTTCCATATTTTTGTTTGATAGGCCAGAGAAGTCTTCTGGCTTTATCTAAGCTCACATTATCCGGCCAGCTATTCAAAGGAGCAAAACGCTGCTGCCCTGCTCCGGCACCTCCTCTTCCGTCACCCACACGGTATGTCCCGGCACTGTGCCATGCCATACGGATAAACAGGGGCCCGTAATGACCAAAGTCGGCCGGCCACCAATCCTGGGAATCTGTCATTAATGCATGAAGGTCTCTTTTTACAGCTTCAAGATCAAGACTTTTAAATGCTTCGGCATAGTTAAAATCTTTGTCCATAGGATTGGAAAGCGATGAATGCTGACGCAGAATATCTACCCTCAGCTGATCCGGCCACCAATCCAGATTTTTGGTTCCTCCGCCGGCTACCGCTTCTTTTTTCATTGTTCCGTTATGAAACGGGCATTTACTGATGTCGTTTGGATCTTTTTCCATATAGTTAATTTTTTATGTTAATTAATGCTGTTTGATCTTTTAATACATGGCAAACTTACAAAGCCTCATCAATAAATACAATCTATTAATAATTATTTAAACAATAGTTAAAAACTATAATTAATCATTTTTATGAAGTTATTAAAAGCAACATATTAAAAGGTGTAATCATGCAATTAAGTTAGTAAAAATTCAAGAGCCGATGTATAAAAAGCAAAAGCAAATGATCATATTTAGAATCATTCAAATGAGGATTCTACATTTTGATAATCAGTTTATTTCGATTTAATAAAATTTGATTATTTTTATCTTTCTAAGAATAAAATGATATGAAAAAAATCCTGGTTGTACTGCTTGTTGCATTTATTATTATACAGTTTTTCCCGATCGATAAAACCAATCCGGCCCCTACTCCGGGAATGGATTTTCTGAAAATTAAGAAGACACCGGAACCCATTGCAAAGATCATCAGCACTTCCTGTTACGACTGTCATTCCAATGAAACCCGATATCCCTGGTACACAAGTATTTCTCCAGCGTCATGGTTTGTTAAAAATCATATTGATGAGGGCAGAAAAGAGCTTAATTTCTCTACCTTTGCAGTATATGAACCTAAAGTACAGTCTCATAAACTGAAAGAATGCATAGAAATGATTGAAAAAGAGGAAATGCCTCTGGAATCTTATTATATAGGGCATCAGGATGCCAAACTTACTGCAGAACAGCGTAAGCAACTGGTAGAATATCTTAAGAAAGTAAAGGAAGAAACCGACAGAAAAATGGTACTTTAAAAAATCAAACAGTATGAAGGAGAAGTGGGAAGATAAGTATATTGTATTTTTTGACGGCGATTGCGGTGTCTGCAATTTTTGGGTACAGTGGATTCTGGAAAGGGATAAGCATGACAGGTTTATGTTTGCTTCCCTGCAGTCTGATTTCGGGCAGAAATTCCTTTCTGAAAGAGGCTTGGAAACTAAGGTATTCAATACACTTTACCTCTGGAAGCCACGACGCTATTACCTCACCAAATCAAGGGCGATTCTGAAGGTTGCCGCACTGTTGGGAGGAGTCTACAAACTGGCGGTTGCCGGAAAAATAATTCCTGCTTTTTTAAGTGACAAAATGTATAATCTTGTTTCAGAAAACAGAATGAAGCTCGCCAATCAGAAATGTTTCCTTCCGGATCGTGATCAAAAGAAAAAATTTATTGAAGTATAATTTTGGTGAATGTTATTCAAAAATTTTGGCTGAAGCCTGTTTCTATTGATAATATTCCCTGAAAAATTAAAAGCAAAGATGAAACATCTTTGCTTTTTTATTCTTATTTTATTGGTTCAGTGACCATATTGAATAGCTGTTTGGCGGTGCCTGGATCTTCACCCATTTATCCCCCTGTGTAGTAGGATACCAGTTGGAGTTACCTGTAAAATCTTTTATCTGCTGGCTGCTCCAGTTTGTTTCTATCCATCTTTCCTGCCAGCTGGATGAGTTATTGATATAGACTACAAGTCCCGGATTTCCGTTATAGCCGTTACGTCTTGCAATATATTCATCATTATCTGTGTATAATATAGAAGTCGTTCCTGTAGCTTTATTATTATGGATCCAGATCAGATTATTCAGCCTTTCTTTATTTAACCATTCTTCATAATCACGGTAAAAGATGGTAGGATATCCTTCATGGGTCAGGATATAAGCATAAGCCGGCATTTTATTGTTGATGATATCGGTATCATGGTTGGCAACAAAGGTTACTGCTTTATAAGGGTTTCTTTTCCACATCATATCGTCATTCAGAACATTCAGGTTTCCGTTGTCAAAAGCTTCATCCATTTTATAGTAAGCGGCAAAATCGAATACGGAACTGTTGGCATTATTAGCCCACCATTCTAAAGTATTCACATTGGAGTCCCAAAGTTCACCAACGGAGAAACCGCCTACGTTGGAGTTCCAGTTATTGACCACCCAAGGGCCGAAGCCTTTGACATAATCAAATCTCCAGCCGTCAAATTTCATGACATTCTTATAATATTTCCCGACAGAATCATCTCTTCCCCACAACCAGTCCTGTACATAAGGATTGGCATGGCAAAGATCGGGGAATCCTCCGAAGGCACCTTCGTCATTATTGCCATAAGAATTTTTGTAAAAGTCATTATAACTGCGCAGGAATTTCCCGGAAGCAACTCCTGAGAAATCGGTCCAGGTATTGGTTCCGGTAAAAGGATTGGCCTGAGACTGGCCGCCACTATTATGATTAATCACAATATCTGCATAAACCTGCATATTTTCGGCATGGGCTTTTGTAATTAGAGCTTCCAGTTCCGCTCGGGACCCAAAACGGGTCTCCACACTTCCGTTCTGGTTAAAATTTCCAAAATCGTAGTAATCTGTAGGATCATATCCCATGGAATAAGCTCCGTTCTGTGCTTTGGAAGCCGGCGGAAGCCATACTGCACTGATTCCGGAATCTGACCATGCTGTCAGTTTGTCTTTTACGGTATTCCACCAGTTTCCACCTTCGGGAACATCCCAATAAAAGCCCTGCATGAGAACGCCGCCTCCTGGTCCGGATACAAATTTTCCGGCTACAGATCCGCTTCCGGTACTGAACGGACGCCCGTCATGATTGGTAACATTGACAATTTTGGAATGAACTTCCTGCCTGCTAAGGCTTTCATTGTCATTTTCATCACTGGTCCGGCAGGAATTAAACAATGTTAAGGCCAGTACCGAAAGTAATAAATGTGTTTTTTTCATACTTATTTTAATTATTAATCTATTAACTAAATTACAATTTTATTGAAACAAAGGATATAAAATGTATATTTTTTTAATTTTCGATATAGAATCCCCTTAAATAACCGCATATAATTTTCATTAAAAAATCATAAACTTTTAATATTTTCAAAACAATTTTTCTTTTAATCCATATATTTGCATACTATGGAATACAATACCCAAAAAACTCAGCTTCATATGCCGGAATATGGCAGAATCATACAGCAGCTGGTTGAACGCTGCAAAGAGCTCCCTACCAAAGAGGAAAGGAGCGAAATGGCTATGGCCATTATCGATTTTATGGGTCAGAGAAACCCTCAGCTCCGTGACGAAGAAAATTATAAGCATAAACTTTGGGATCATCTTTTCATTTTAGCAGAATATGATCTTGATGTAGACTCACCATACCCTTTTCCTACCAGAGAACAGCTGGCAGAAAAACCCAAAAAAATGGAATACCCTAAACTTCAGGGAGATTTCAAATTTTACGGAAAAAGCATCCTTCAACTGATAGAAAAAGCCATCGAACTGGAACCGGGTGACGAAAAAGAAGCCCTGATCGAAGTGATTGCCAACAATATGAAGAAGTCTTATAATGTATATAATAAGGAACATGTAACGGACGACGTTATTTTCCGCCATCTGAAGGAACTTTCTGAAAACAGGCTGGATCTTACGGGAATAGAATCCCTCGAAAAGAGCAAAATCTATTACACCAGCAATAACAACAGCAGAAACAACAATAACAGCGGCAGAAGCAACAGCAATAATAATAACAACAATAATAAGAACCAGACCAACAAGAGAAGGCATAACAACAATCATAAAAACAGAAAATAATGAGTGGAACGTTTCAGATAAGAGGAGGAAAAAGACTGCATGGTGAAATCACTCCACAAGGGGCAAAAAATGAAGCCCTACAAATTTTATGTGCTGTATTGTTAACAGATGAAGAGGTAAGAATTAAAAATATTCCTGACATCCATGATGTGAACAGGCTGATTGAAATCCTTGGTGATTTCGGAGTTAAAGTAACAAAAAATGGTCAGGGAGATTTTACTTTTAAAGCCGACAAGGTTAATTTCGATTATATCAAGTCTCATGAATTTAAAAAAGACGGTGCAAAACTGAGAGGTTCCATTATGCTGATGGGCCCAATGCTTGCCCGTTATGGTGAGGCTTATATGCCGACTCCGGGAGGTGATAAAATCGGAAGAAGAAGATTGGATACGCATTTCCAGGGACTTGTAGAACTTGGCGCTGAATTTAATTATGATGAAGATGAATATTTTTACTCTTTAAAGGCTAAGGAACTCAGAGGGAAGTTTATTCTTCTGGAAGAGGCTTCCGTAACCGGAACTGCGAATATTGTAATGGCCGCAACCCTTGCCAAAGGAAAAACAAGAATCTATAATGCTGCCTGTGAACCTTACCTTCAGCAATTGTGCAAAATGCTGAACAGAATGGGCGCCAATATATCGGGAATAGGCTCCAACCTTCTTACCATTGAAGGAGTGGAGCATCTTCGCGGTACGGAGCATACTATGCTTCCGGATATGGTGGAAATCGGATCATGGATCGGTCTTGCCGCCATGACTAAATCCGAAATTACTATTAAAAATGTAAACTGGAGCCAGCTTGGCGTTATTCCCAATACTTTCAGAAAATTAGGGATTCAGCTTGAGCAGAGCAATGATGATATATTTATCCCTGCCCAGGAAAACTATAAAATTCAGAAATTTATCGACGGATCCATCCTTACTATTTCGGATGCTCCATGGCCTGGATTTACGCCGGATTTATTATCGATAATTCTGGTAGTGGCTACTCAGGCAAAAGGAAGTCTTTTGGTTCACCAGAAAATGTTTGAATCCAGATTATTCTTCGTGGATAAACTAATTGACATGGGCGCACAGATCATTTTATGTGATCCGCACAGAGCCACCGTGATCGGACTGAATCAGGAAGCTCCGTTGAGAGGAACTACCATGGTTTCCCCGGATATCAGAGCGGGAAATGCACTTCTTATTGCAGCACTTTCTGCAGAAGGAAAATCTATCATCCACAATATTGAACAGATCGACAGAGGATATGAGAATATTGACGGAAGACTGAAAGCGATTGGTGCGGATATCGAAAGAATTTAGGAAAATATTATATTTAATAAAAAAGCGTTCAAATTAATTTGAACGCTTTTTGTTTTTTACAAACCTGGCTACCAGCCTCCACCTCCACCACCGCCTCCGCCGCCTCCGGAGAATCCACCGCCGCCGGATCCGCTATTTGAGCTGGATGGTTTGGTAGATGCAGATTGTATGGATTGGGTAAGGCTTGAATTTAAAGTATTGGCAAATGCATGATGATTCATTACCCCGCCATAATACCAGGTATTCTGATATTCTGTGGCCGTCCTTTTCAGCAATTCATCAAATTTCTGTCCCCAGATCTGATCAACTCCCATTACCATGGCAAAAGGAAGGAGAGTCTCAAAAACCTGCGGAGTCATCTGGGGAGGATTGTGAAATTTCAGCTGTTCGTTTTCAGCTGCCCCCATATACATTTTGAAGCCGGCTATCAATGATTTTTTTCTCAGCTTTTCTTTGGGTGGCTGCTTGATCAGATATTGAAAAACAACCATTGCCGAAAATGCAAGAACATAGAATATATAGCAAACGTTAAAATTAATATTTTCAATACCACCTCCGCCTGCAGAAATAATTCCACCAACTCCTAAAATAACAGCAACAGGAAGCGGGATCAAAAATTTCCAGGAAGCATTTTTAAGCAGAAATAATATGATTATAAATGCAACAAAAAGAATAACATATAAAAACGCTCCGGCCAAAACTCTTTCAAATTCAGGCAACAAAGTATAGCTTATAAATAATCCGAGACCATACACAATACTGATCACCAGCCAGGGCAATACCAGTTTCTTCATATTGTTCCCTTCATTCAAAAAACTATCATGCTGAAAACCCAGCGCTCCTTTAAAGTTCTGAACGGCAGTCTCAATTTTCGAATTATATTTTCCGTCAAACTTAACAGAATCTTCAGATGCTGAGAAAAGACTGTTCATCAGATTAATTTCTTCTTTCGGAAGGCTTTCATCTGCCTCTTTTAACTTTTTCAGTGTAAAAATTTTGGTATTGAAAAAGCCCAGCAGACCGGAATCTTCACTTTCTATAATCTTTACATATCCTTTTACAGCAAGACTGACAATAGCAGCCGTCAGGTATTTATTTTTAAAGCTTTCTGAGTTGATATACCCCAGAGATGCCGGCGAAAGATTTTCGGGGACATTAAATTGCGGATAAACTGTTGGACTTTCAGGATCAATCCCATATTTCATCCATGTAGAATAAAGATACAGAAGCAATCCCAGGAAGATGATACATCCGGCTATTAAAATACCATACTTTTCAAGGAAGGTAGGTGGCGGAGGCGGAACCATAATTCCTTTTTTGAAACCTACCGCTATGGTAAGACCTTCATTAGGCTTAAGACCGGAAGCACCCCATTCTATAGAGTTATCCGAAAGTACTTTGGAAGTACAATTCTGGCTGTTACTGCCATAAGCCCCGGTATAACAGGAATTCTGGATGATATCGGCTCCGGCAGGAAGATTCACCTTTGCAGAAATAGTATCTACATCAAAATCCCAATAAGTCCCGTTGACGTTCCAGTAGAATTCATCATACTGAGGAAAAAAGCCGATCTGATTCTCTGTTTTGTATTTTATTTCATAGTCGTAGGTTCCGGGATCCAGAAGTATATCTTTATTTCCCGCATAAATTTTTAAATACCCATCTTCTGTTTCTTCATGATAATCTTCATCCTCCCCGTTTTTTTTCACGGAAATGATATGATATCTTACCTTCTGACTTTTGTTATTCAGATTTCTGGATAAGGGAAGCGCACGAAAGATTCCTCTTTTGATATTATTCCCGAGACTGTATACTTTTATATGTTCAGTAACGGTAGCGCCTGAATTTTTATCAATATCAATATCGGAATGGAAAGAAATGATTTTCTCAGGCCCGATAATAGCCGGCTGATCCATCCGCTCCAGATTAGTCTGTGCAAAGGCAATACAAAAAAACTGAAGAAGGAAAAGCTGCAGCAACTTTTTCATTTCTTAGAATTTTATGGTTGGAACTTCTCTTTCTGCAATATTTTCCAGTTCGAAGAAAGGAGACTTTTCAAACTTGTACATATTGGCGATAATGTTACTTGGGAAAGACTCTACAAGGGTATTATTCTCACGGACTGTCCCGTTATAATATCTTCTTGATTTTTCCACATCGTTTTCTATAGAAGTAAGCTCGCTCTGAAGCTGTTGAAAATTGGTATTGGCTTTCAGATCGGGATATTGTTCCGCTACGGCAAAAAGATTCATCATGGCCTGGTTCAGGTTTTTCTCTGCAGCTTCTTTAGCCTGAACGGAATCTGCACCTACAGCCTGGGTTCTGGCTCTTATCACACTGTCCAGGGTTTCACGCTCATGGGTGGCATAGCCTTTCACTGTTTCCACAAGATTGGGAATAAGGTCATGCCGTTTTTTAAGCATTACATCAATACTGCTCCATGCCTCCTGTACCAGATTTTTCAGTTTAACAAGGCGGTTGTAAATAGATACTGCATAAAAAAGGAATGCTGCAACTAATGCAATAATAACTATGGTCATAATTTTTTGTTTTTATATTCTTTAAAAATACTGTTTTTTAGTCAGGAATGAAATTAATTGTTTTTTAACCTGTTATGCATTTAAATCATTAGCTGGTAAACAAAAAAAGTATCCGGAAAAACCGAATACTTTCTGTAATTAAAACTATATGAATCTCCCCCTTAAAAATACTTACGGCAGTTATACTCCACCATGGTATTCAAGAGTTTATTTTTATTCAGATAGAATTCCAGCTGCTGGTAATCTTCTGAACTTACATTAATATATAACTGTACCGAACCAAAACTATACCCGTTGACATATTCTACGTTAGCAGACAACACCCTGTGACAGATCCCGAACTGATTATAGATGGTATTCATTAAATGCTCAAATTTCATTTTGCCATTCAATTCTATTTCCAGTATCAGTTCTTTTTTAGGCAGGCTTATTTTTTTGGGTAATACCTGCAATGTTGGATTAGGTGTAATCATCACTAACAATTTTTTAGTTAAACATTTTCTAGATCATGGTTGCTTTCTTGCGTTAAATCTTTGACAAAAATATAAAAAAATATTAGTCCACCAAATTAGTAGACTAATATTTTTGAATTTTAACTTTTTTACTTCTTAAAAGACTAAAATATGTTGGCTTTTTTTGTAACCTCTTGCTGATTGAGCAGATAAAGCTGATTTTTTATAAAAGGTAATAATCAGGCACCTTCATTGAATCAACGGAGTTGATTTTTCCTTTGCTTTCTTAAACTGTTTACACTAAGAATAAACCTTTCCGTTAAATTATTCTACCATTTTACCTGAAAAAAATCCCTTAAGACTTAAATCTTAAGGGATAGCAATTATTTAAAGTATTTACAACTCTCCTATTTTTTCCAGTTTATCCGAAGCAGCCAATCCGTTGGGGTTACATCCCGGTTCCCCTTCCGGAACTTTTAAATTTTTCTTTTTATAAAAATCCACCCAGAACGCATTGGTTTCACCGGTTTTTGGATCAATGAAGGTCATCGGTTCCAGTTTAAATATATGATCTTCCCTGAATGACCTTTCAATATAATCTGAACAGTAATAAGAATTTTCATCCAGGATATAATTGAAATTGTAAGGTTTTCCCAGCATGGACTCTGCCTTTTTGAGAGCAGCAGGAATAGATTTCTGATATTCCGGCTTAAGGCGGTAGATCATTACTTTCTGGCCGTCCTCAGACTGATCAGTAAGAAAAGATTTAAGTTCCTGCTTTTGGGAACCTCCTTTAGGAGCTGCATGCAGAACATACCAGTGACTATTTGTTTTTTCTACAATTCCGATATGATCAAAAGATGCTTCCTTCTCCTTTTGGGTTACGTTATTGATTGCGCCCGAAAGCCCGGTTTCTTTAGCTGTTACAAAAAGCAGATCCCCATTCTTCAGCTTACCGGATTGCGTTTGGGGTGCACAATGCTGCAACAGCAGAATGGCAACAAAGAAAATGGTATACGCTAAGGTTTTATGATTTTTCTGAAACAGTTCTTCTTTAAGCTTAATCATAGTGCTGGTATCATTAATATAAATCTATTTCCCTTTTGAAACAGATTCTTTTGATTTTTTAAACTGTGTTTCATAGGTATTGATCCAGTCTTCAACGGTCATTTTCTTACTGACCTCAGCAATGAGTTCAAAAGGAATATCATCCATTTTTTTGAACCTTACACAGGATTTTCCCATATCGAGTTTTCTTTTGGAGTACTTTGGATATTCAGCTACAAACCATTCTAACAATTCAGGATCTGCATAGATTCCCATATGATAGAATGCAATAAAATTTTTCTGTGAAGCCAGCGCCATAAACGGTAAAGGTGAACCGGGTGCACAATGGTACCCTGCGGGATAAGTCTCGAGAGGAACCGCCCAACCCACCATTCCATAGCTGACACCTTCTTTGAAGCCCTTAGGAAGATTGTCATTTATGGTATCAAATAGTTTTTTAAATACTTCCTGTCTTTCCTCAGGAATTTTTGAAATATAATCGGTTACAGAGTCTGCTTGAATTTGCATTTTCAGTGAGTTTTAATTTCTTTCAAAATAACGAAATTTATAGATATCATGAATTGAAATTTAATCACAAAAAAAACGACAGTACATCCATGCACTGCCGCTCAACTTTATTGACATTAAAAAATTTATTTTTTGACTGTTTTCACAGTAGACTGCGATCCGTCTTTGAAATAGATGGTTACAAAATACAGACCTGTGTTCAGGGTACTCAGATCCAGTTCTTTTACATTTCCTGTAAAGGTTTTTGCCGTTCTGCCGGAAGCATCTCCCACACTTACAGATTTTACCTCTCTAGTGTCTGAAATATAAAGGATATCTTTAAAAGGATTTGGATGAACAGATACTTTTTTCACCCCTTCTTTTACTTCTGAAGTACTTAATTGTGCACTTTCAACTGTAAAATTATCTACATAAAAATTATAGTCGGGATCATCATTCACAGCCCCGTCTGTTCCGTAAAAAGCAAAAACCGTATTGGCGCTGTTGTATCCTGTCAAAGTGTAAACATATTGGGTCGAGGTATTGGTAGGTCCGTTAGCCTGATTCCATGTCTCCAAAACAGTCCATGTTATTCCGCCGTCATTGGAAACCAGAAACTGAATAACATCATCAGATCCCATTGGAGAGGCACTGGTACTCAAATATGCTGCCACACCGTAATCAAATTTAACTTTATAAGTTCCAGCTGAAAGATTAAAAGGCACTGTTTTAAGCCATCCCGTTCTACCTGCCGAGTATAAGTTGATAGTTGCCGATCCGCCGGAGCCGGTACCTAAGAATCCTCCGGATACCCAATAAGAACTTGTCCCTGTAGGGCCTGTAGCCGGCGTACCTCCGGAAAGACCGTTCGCCCAGCATGTTCCAGGGAAGGTACTGAAATTATTCGTATATGTTGGAACCATAGAGCCACACAAAGTGGTAAATGTTCCTGAGAATGACCATCCACTCTGGGCAGTTGCAGTGCTGCAATTGGTTCTTACCCAATAATAGTAAGTTGTACTTGGTGATAAAGACGGAATGGTAAATGAAGTTCCGGTAACACCAGGATGATTAGGCGTCGTTGCAGCGGTAGGGGCTGTAGAGCTGGTGCTGTAATAAACATCATAGCTTACCGCCTGAACAGAGGCCGGTACCGTCCAGGAAACCTGGGCAGAACTTGAAGTAAGGGTTCCCACAGGCTGCAGTGTAGGAGCTACACAATCTGTATAAACATCCGCTGAGAAAGCAAAAATATTGGCAATTCCCGTTCCGCTTACTTTGGTTACAGTAACACTCTGGATAGGTTTCGTCTGATTTGCAGCATCAATAGTCAATGCAGCCTGGTATAGTCTTGGATTCGTGGAATTCGGCTCCAGAACATTATTGCTTCTGTTGATTCTTCCGATTCCCTGAATGGCATAGCTTGATCCGCCATACCAATCGGAAACACTTACTCCTGAAAATACCTGAGAAGTATTATCTGTAAAATTAACCGTTACATTCACTGTACATGCACCACTCCCACCCGTAGAAAGCATATATAACTTAAAAGCAGGAACAGGTGTTACAAATGACAGCGTTCCACTGTTACTCCCGGATGTATTGCTTGAAATCTTTAAAGAATTGTTCCCGGAAAGATCTCCAAGCTTAAAACTCAGTCCTGGAGTGGAAGCCACCGCAGAATTAATAATTCCATTAACAGGAAGCCCGTACGTAAGTGCCGTACTGCTCGACGTAAGCTGAAAATCCCTTGCTACAAAAGCAAAAGATACCCCGTCTACATCTTCTGTTGTGGAGGTCATGGCAGAACCTATTCCGTTAGCAATGACATCTGCCGTATATCCGGACTGAACAGGCATAGGCTGAAAGTTTTGGGCATTCATTGCGGATGCTGCAAAAAGAGCCATAACAGGTAAGACTCTAAATGGTAAATGTATTTTCATAATTATTTTTTATTAGTGTCGAAATTTAATAAAAAATCCAATACAATGATTATATTTTTATAAAATATTCAAATATTGATCAACTATATTAAAATATCGATATTTAAACTATATGAAAACATTATTGTATGACCAAATGCTTTATTCACATTTTATTGTATTATTTTGACAATTTCTATCATTTCAGCTGGCAAATAATTTCAAATCCTAATCTTTTTTCAGCAACTGCTGATCAGAATTAATCATAAACACAAAAGATCACAGACAGAATCGATTGTAATTCACTGGTTTTCAAAATAATTAAAAAGCATTCAAAATGGATAACAGGTTATTTTATTATTGAGAAATTAAATCTTATTTTTGCCATACAAATTTTTTGAACAATGCCAAATATTTCAAACAGAGCACAGCATATGCCTGCCTCACCGGTAAGAAAACTGGTTCCTTACGCTTTACAAGCAAAACAGAAGGGGATAAAAGTATATCATCTCAATATCGGACAGCCTGATATTGAAACACCGGAAACTGCTTTAAATGCTTTAAAGAATATTGATCTTAAAGTATTGGAGTATGCACTTTCTGAAGGGAATATAGAGTACAGAAAAGCCCTTACAGAATACTATCACACCTTAGGCTTTACAGATCTTACACCTGATAACTTTATTGTGACCAACGGAGGCTCTGAAGCATTAAATTTTGCCATTTCCACGCTGTGTGACGATGGTGACGAAGTGATTATCCCTGAGCCTTATTATGCCAATTACAACGGCTTTACCAGCGCGTTCAATGTGAATGTGGTAGCGGTTCCGTCTACTATCGACACAGGTTTCGCCCTTCCTCCGATTGAAGAATTTGAGAAAAAAATCACAGAAAAAACAAGAGCAATCGTTATCTGCAACCCGGGTAACCCTACAGGATACCTTTATACCCGTGAAGAGCTTCAGAAGCTTGCAGAAATTGCATTGAAATATGATATCGTCATTATTTCCGACGAAGTATACAGAGAATATGTATATGATGGCAAACAACAAATATCCATGCTGGATTTCCCGGAACTTAGCGATAATTGTATCATTATCGACTCAGAATCCAAACGTTATTCCATGTGTGGAGTAAGAATCGGATGTATGATCACACGCTCCAAGAAAATCCATGATGCAGCCATGCTTTTTGCACAGGCAAGACTTAGCCCGGTTCTGTTGGGACAAATTGCTGCTACGGCTGCCCATCAAAATGATGGCGCTTACATCCGTGCAGTAAGAGAAGAATACACACACAGAAGAAACACATTGGTAGACCTTCTGAATGCCATTCCCGGAGTAATCTGCCCTAAACCAAAAGGAGCTTTCTATTGTGTAGCAGAGCTTCCGGTAGATGATACTGAGAAATTTGCACAATGGCTTTTAGAAAAATACTCTCTTAATAAGGAAACTATTATGGTAGCTCCTGCAGGAGGTTTCTACAGCAATCCTGAATTAGGAAAAAAACAGGTAAGGATTGCCTATGTCCTGAAAGAGGAAGACCTTAAGAGAAGTGCTGAGATCCTGAAAGACGCCTTAAAGAAATACAGAGAAGAATTCAGTCTCTAAAACATACATGATGCCGGCAATAAAAAATACATACCTGAAACTCCTGTTTTCAATGTTTTTGCTGCCGGCATTTTTTTCCTGTGACAAAAGCAAGGAGCCAGTTTCAGCCACCAGTAAAAACCCGAATGAAATAACATTCATCAGCTTATCCAACATCGGCGGCGACCAGGGAGATTATAAAATCATCAAGGTCACCAAAGATTCCATCCATGCAGAACAGGGCATTACCGCCCGCCAAATCCACAAAGAGTGGGATTCAGCCATCAGCATGCAGACCTGGAACAATCTCATTTCCCCGATCAACACCAAAGAACTGGATGTGATTGAAAGTTCTCCAAGCAAGCAGTCTGTAGACGGTATTGATGAAACGTTTCAGATCAGGACTCCGAAAAAATCACATATTTACGTCAATTCCTATGCAGATACCCTGCATTACAGACAGCTGAACCTGTTTAAAGAACAACTCAATCTCATTCTTCCCACAGAATACCGATAAAAATGCAAGAAAATTTTTCCTTAAGACCTTACAATACATTTGGTGTTGACGCCAGAGCCAAATACTTTACTGAAGTACAGACCCTTGAACAGCTCAGGGAGGCAATCAGCTATTCCAAAGACCACCACCTTCAGATTTTATTTTTGGGAGGTGGAAGCAATATCCTCCTGACAAGGGATTTTGACGGTATTGCCATTAAGCTCAGCTTAAAAGGAATTTCCGAAGAAGACCTTAATGAAAATGAAGTACTGGTAACGGCAAAAGCAGGCGAAAACTGGCATGAATTCGTAATGTATACGCTTGAAAAGAACTACGGCGGACTTGAAAACCTTTCCCTGATCCCGGGAAACGTAGGAACTTCCCCAATGCAGAATATCGGAGCTTACGGAACGGAAATAAAAGATATTTTTGTAAGCTGTACAGTTTTAGACCTTGAAGATCTTGAGCTTAAAACATTCAGCATTGAAGAATGTCATTTCGGCTACAGGGACTCTGTTTTCAAGCAGGAAGGAAAAGGCCGGTATGTAATTCTGGAAGTCACTTTTAAATTAACAAAGAAAGACCATCACATCAAAACAGAATATGGTGCAATAAAAGCTGAATTGGAAAATGCAGGAATCACCCATCCTACTATTCAGGATGTTTCTAAAGCAGTTATCAATATCAGACAAAGCAAACTGCCCGATCCAAAGGAAACAGGAAATGCCGGAAGCTTTTTTAAAAACCCTACCATTCCTTTAGCTCAGTTTGAAGATCTGAAACAACAATTTGAAAATATCCCCGGCTATCCGAATGGCGACGTTGTAAAAGTTCCAGCCGGATGGTTGATTGAGCAATGCGGATGGAAAGGTAAACAAATCGGAAATGCAGCCTCACATAAACTCCAGGCATTGGTTATCGTAAATGCTACGGGAAATGCCACCGGAAAAGAAATTTTTGACTTTTCGACAGAAATTATCAACTCCGTAAAAGAGAAATTTGGAATAGAACTCGAACGGGAAGTGAATATTTTATAATACAAAGGCTGTTTTCAAACTATTGAAAACAGCCTTTTTTTTAGGAATAAAAACACTATTTTAGCTAAAAAAAACATAAAACATGAAAATTGCTATTCTCGGAGCCGGCAATATGGGCCTTTCTTTTTCCAAATCATTTTTAAAATACGAACTGATCAAACCGGAAAACCTTCACCTGATCACCCGGAATCAGTCTAAAATCTCAAAAATAGCAGAAGAATTTCCCAAATCCGGAGTTTCTACTTTCGAAGAAACCACACAACTGGATGCCGATCTTATTATTGTAGCGGTAAAGCCTCAGGATTTCCAGCATGTCGCTCAGAATTTCCAGTTTACATTAAAGGAAAACCAGATGGTTCTTTCTATTATGGCCGGAATCAAGATTGAAAAAATTCAGAAATTATTAAACCATCCTCTCGTTGTAAGAGCTATGCCGAACTCTCCTACCCTTCTGGGAATGGGAATTACCGGTTATACCGCTGCGGATGGTATCTCTTTCAGCCAGCTGATCAATATTGAGCGATTACTGAACAGCACCGGAAGATCGGTATATCTGGAAAATGAGGACCTTCTGGACGGTGTTACGGCACTTTCAGGAAGCGGACCCGCTTATTTCTATTATATCATTGATGCTATGATAAAAGCCGGTGTGGAAATGGGAATAGAAGAAAACCTTGCTCAACTTTTCGTAAAGCAAACCATGCTTGGCGCTTACCACCTGATCAATAATTCTGAAAAAAGCCTTGAAGAACTTATTAAAGATGTAGCATCCAAAGGCGGAACCACAGAAGCAGCCTTAAAAACTTTTGAAGAGCAGCATTTAAAAGAAATTTTAAAGGGTGGAATTCTGAATGCGGAAAAGCGGGCTAAAGAACTGAATGGATAATCAATATTTTTTTGTTAATCAACAAATAACAGAATAAAAAAATTAATCTATTTTTTATATATTTACCTTTCTAAAAAACACAAAATGAAACTAAAATTTTTACTACTTGCTGTAGTAATGGTATTCTTTAATTGTAGTACCGTAAAAATGAACAGCAATGTATCTTCTGATTTCAAAAACTCGAAACTAGACAAAGTACTTGTCATTTTTAATGGCGGACAATCAAGAAAAATTGAGGACACCTTTATTTCAACCATCAGCTCAGAATTAAACAAACGCACAGTAGGAAATAACTCATTAGCTGTAAGACCTGCCATGCTGAACTATGAAACAGCAATAAAGGAAGCTGAAGAAAAATACAATCCTAATTACATCATGTACATTAATTACATGCAAGTTACTACATGGTCGGACGGAACAGCTTTCGCAACTTATGACATAAACATCACTGACAAAAAAAATGATTATTCTGTTTATAAAGCAACTGTAACCCTTGGGATCAATATGTTTACAGAAAAAAGCGGCGGCGAAAAGCTAGCTATTAAAATAACCGATGATTTAGCAAAAAATAATCTAATCCCAGCATCACAAAAATGATTTTAAGAAATTTATTTTTAGCTTTTTGTATTTTAGCTTTAACTACCGGTTGCTCAACAAATAATATGTCCCACGCTGTTACCGATACAACCTTTAACGTAAAAAATACTGATAACGTACTGATTATTTTTCAAAATATTACATTTCCGGACACAACAATTAATGAATTAAAACAGGAATTAGACAATACTTTTAAAAAGCACAATGTTACTTCTTCAAGTATCATCTATTCTGATTTGGATAAAGAAAGAGAATACGTACTGGCAAAAGCTTTAACCACATTTCATGCAGATTATATACTGGAAATCAAACATTATTCTACCTCTTATCTTCAATGGAGTTTAATAGATGCCAATACAAAAAAAGAAGTATGGAAATCCTTTACAAGTTATATTACTGATGCGGATAAGATAAATAAAGCTTTTGAAAAGGAATATTTTGGTAAAAACAATCATTAATTTACCGGCATAAAACTGCAAATAATTAAATAACCAGACGGTTAAACCTTTTTTCAATAAACCTGCATAGCAGCCATCCAAGATAAACCCCAAAAGTATTGAGGATAATATCATCTACCTCAAATATTCCCATTCTGGTAAAATACTGAAGTGCCTCAACAATAACAATAGAAGAGATAAAAGTATAGAGTAATGTTTTGAGACTTTTAAGGCCGGGTAAAACCCACCCCAGAAATCCAAAAGGCATGAACATAATGATATTGCCCAAAACAATGGTCACAATGTATCTCAATTCAATGGTATTGTGGATAAATTTTATGGTAGACAAAACAGGTTCCACAGTGATCTGATTGTCTTCATACTGAGACCTGCCCATCCCAAAAAACATGAGATAAAGCAAAAACAGCGTATAGGGAATAATAATGATTTTATAAAATTTCTTTAACATGAAGTGCAAATTTATTCATTTCAAAAACATTAAATTTGTATGTTAAATCAAATTAATGAAATACGTTTTACTTACGCTCATTTCAGCGATGCTGCTGTCCGTTTCGTGGCCTACTTACGGAGTTCCGTTCTTTATATTTTTTGCCCTTGTTCCTTTATTGATGATGGAGCATGGAATCTCAAAATTCTCCTCCTACAATAGAAAAAGCTGGATGGTTTTCGGGCTGTCCTATCTTTGTTTTGTGATCTGGAACATTGTCACTACAGGATGGCTGTACGGCTCTAAAAACCCGGACGGCAGCCACTCCATGATGGCAGTAGTATTTCCGGTCCTTGTCAATTCCTTTTTATATTCTCTTGTTTTCCAATGCTACCATTGGTACAAAAATGCTCAGGGAACGTACTGGGGATTAGGATTCCTGATCGCTATCTGGATGAGCTTTGAAAAATTCCACCTGAACTGGGAACTGACTTGGCCATGGCTGAATTTAGGAAATGTGTTTTCAGATTATCCTAAATTAATACAGTGGTATGACACCTTGGGAGCAACCGGCGGAAGCTTCTGGATTTTAGTAATTAATGTTTTAATTTTCTACACTATAAGAACCTGGGAAGCAGGCAGAAAACGAAAGGACCTGATCAGGAATGGATCCATAGTTGTCGCTCTGATCATTCTTCCGATGATCATTTCATTCATCAAATACAACAACTTCGATGAAAAACCTTCCGGACAGGTCAATGTCCTGATGCTACAGCCGGATCTTGATCCTTATGCGGAAAAGTATTCAAAAGACAGCCTGACGATCGAAAATGATCTTTTAACTTTAGCCGAAAATAATTCAAAAGGGAAAATCGATTATTTTATTGCCCCGGAAACTGCCCTTCCAGGAAGAGGATCGATTTCCGAAACCGCTTTTGAAAAGAGTCTGCTTCTAAACAATGTGAAAGGATTTTTATCCAAACATCCGGGAGCCGTTTTTGCCACAGGAATTTCTTCACACCGTTTTTATAAAAGCCAGGAAAATATTCCCAAAGAAGCTTATGAGATTAATCCGGGCCTTTGGGTGGAAAGCTACAATACAGCCATTCAGATTGCACCACAACAACAGGTTCAGGTGTATCACAAAGGCAAGCTTGTTCCCGGAGTTGAGATTTTCCCTTACATGAGTGTTCTGAAGCCCCTTTTAGGTGATGCCATGCTGAATCTGGGCGGAACTGTTGCTTCGTTGGGAATAGACAAGGAAAGAAAATCCTTTGCCAATCCTTATAATAAAGGCAGAATGGCCCCTATCATCTGCTATGAAAGTATTTATGGCGAATTCACAACAGATTATGTGAAAAAAGGAGCCAATTTCTTAGGTATTATGACGAATGATTCATGGTGGGGTGTTACGGAAGGCCACAAGCAGCTTCTGTCTTATGCAAAACTAAGAGCTATTGAAACCAGAAGAGAAATTGCACGGGCTGCCAACAGCGGAATCTCAGCTCATATCAATGCAAAAGGTGAAGTGGTAGTCGATACTTTCTATGGTGATAAAACAACATTATTTGCCAAAGTAAATCTTTACGAAACCAAGACTTTCTATACGAGAGCCGGAGACCTATTATCAAGATTTTCCATTTTTTCACTGGGCTTCTTACTATTTTACTTCCTTATTGAAAAGCTTAGAAATAAAACTAAAAAAGCATAGTATTAGCTTTTTAAAATTTCATATAAAAAATTCACAATAAAAATAGAAAAGCCAGCTGGACGTCTGGCTTTTCTTACTAATAGAACTCTTCAGTTTTATTCAATCACGAGTTTCCGGGTGGTTATTTCGTTTTTTATTTTCAGCTTTAACAGATAAGCTCCTTTCGTAAGATGAGATATGTTGATCGACTGATCCTTATTCAAAACAACATTCTGTTTCCTTCCATCGATAGAATACATTTCAATATCTGAAACCTTTTCTCCCTGGATAAATACTTTCTCCGATGCAGGATTCGGATAGACTGAAATTTCATTATGTTTAACTACATCACGAGTTCCCAATGCACTTTGAGCTGAAGAATCAGAAAAAACTTTAGAAGCATCTATTGATCGTACACTCCAGTATACATTCTGAATAGATGGATCAAGATCCAGAAACCAGGAAGGAGTTGTCACGATGTATTTTGCAAGATTTGAAGCTCCGGGTGTGGATCCTACTTTGATTTCGTATCGGAGAGCATTTGTCGGAGTTTTATCGTCTGACGCCCCGCTCCATGAGAAATCAAAGCGGTTCCCGGTTTTTGTTAAATGAAGGACTGCAGGAGGTACAGGTTTCAGATTAACTTCAGTTGAAGTATTTTTGAAAATTTTGGTAAGTGAAGGCATACCCGGATCTGCCCAATCAAATCCGGCCAATAGAACATCCAGACGGTTGTCATTGTCAAAGTCAAGTAAATTCACGAAACCCGGACCTCCTAAAGCATGCAGTCCTGTAGGTATACTTTCAGTAAAATCCTGTGTTGAAGGATTGTATAAAAAAGCTTTTACAACAGCATTGGTATTTTCATCATTTCCGGAAACCATAAAGTCATAGTATCCGTCATTATTAACGTCACCTGTTACTACAGATGAATCTGCCATTTCAGGGATATTTATTTTTTGTTCGGTTAAATTTCCTGCTCCGTCATTCATCAATACTGCAAGATAACCGTTATAATCAGCATCCTGACCGGAAATCACCACATCCTGGAAACCATCTGCATTGAAATCTGCAAAGTCCATTTTACCTCCTGCAAGAGCCGTAAAATCCTGGGAAAATATAAGAGTCCCTGCCTGATTCAGATAAACCTTACAAGCGGGATTATCCCCTTGCTCCATTCCCAAAATGATAAGATCAAGTAGATGATCATTATTGAGATCTATTAATTTAAAACTTCCATTCTGTGTTCCCGGCTGCCAGGCCTTGAAAATTTCAAAATCAGTTCCGGTATTTCTGTAAAAATCAAGATTATTCAAAAAACCGGCACCTTCCACATACTGAGTTCCATTGACAGCATAATCCATTTTACCGTCATTATTAAAATCAAAGGCTTCCAGAGAACCATAGACTTTTCCTTCCAGTTCTGTTTCTTTCATAAAACCCGTTCCTGTATTACGGAACCTGTAATGTTTATAATTGACTACATCATTATAGCTTAATCCTGTAGAAATAATATCAAGAAGCCCATCATTATCAAAATCCATAAATTTTATATCTCCCAGATGGGTTGCATCCGCTCCAAGATCAGCATAAGGCACCAGTGAAACTCCATTATTCTTGTACACTTCATTGAAAGATGTATCTGCGCTTCCATCACCGTCACTGTCAATTGCCCCATTAATCACTACATCCTGCTTCCCGTCTCCATCCATATCCGCTGTATCAGCAGCTCCGTAATAATAATTTTTCATACCAGTCTGGATTTCAATATAGTTTTGCGCCATAAGCCCAACAGGAAGCATTGATAAAAGAATACAGATCCTCTTCATGTTATTTTTATTTAGATTAATTAAAAACAAAGATATGGTATTAGGATTTGCTTTTTAGGGAAAGCTTACATGAAATAAATCAGTCACTTGGTTTAGGCTGTATTAAGGATTATTTTATTTTAAAAATCATGATTATTAATCAGCCAGTTATTTGTAAATATTTTCCAAAAGATTTGTCTATATAAAAATTTCTTCGTTATTTTGCACTCTCAAATATTTATACAAATAAGAACATCGAGATATGTCAAGAATTTGCCAAATAACAGGAAAGCGTGCAATGGTTGGTAACAACGTTTCTCACGCTAATAACAAAACGAAGCGTCGTTTTGAAATTAACTTATTAGAGAAGAAGTTTTACCTTCCGGAGCAAGATAAGCACGTAACACTGAAAGTATCAGCTCATGGATTGAGAGTGATTAACAAGATTGGAATCGAGGAAGCTATTGAAAGAGCTACTAGAAACGGATTGATTAAAAAGAATTAATAAATCATGGCAAAAAAAGGAAACAGAGTTCAAGTAATTCTTGAATGTACAGAGCACAAAGAGAGCGGTATGCCAGGAATGTCAAGATACATTTCTACTAAAAATAAAAAGAACACCACTGAAAGATTGGAATTGAAAAAATACAATCCTGTTCTTAAGAAAGTTACAGTTCACAAAGAAATCAAGTAATTTATAAATATAATTTACCATGGCAAAGAAAGTAGTAGCAACCCTACAAACCGGGTCAAAAAAAATGACCAAAGTTGTGAAAATGGTTAAGTCATCTAAGTCAGGTGCTTACGTTTTCGAAGAAAAAGTAATGAATGCAGACGAAGTAGACGGTTATTTGAAGAAATAATCTCCACTTTATTTACAATATAAAAAACTACTCAGATTTTGGGTAGTTTTTTTGTTATCTTTGTTCACCAGATTATTAATCAATAAAATATATACGGTATGAAAAAGATTTTTATTCTGGTTTTCACAGAAATTTTTCTATTTTCATTCGGGCAGGAAAAAATGAACAATGTAGAATATAAAAGCTCTGCAGAGGTTTTTACCATCAAGGGACTTTCACAATCGACGAGTATTGACTGTGGGGCTTCCAAAATGATCTTTCTCTCCGGGCAGGTTCCTCTGGATGCTGCAGGTCATCTTGTAGGAAACGATGTTGAAGAACAAACCCGACAGGTTTTCAAAAACATTGAGTATATCCTGAAAGAATATGGAGCAACAGCAAAGGATATTGTAAAACTGGGAATTTTCATTACTGATATTTCCAAAACACCAGACTTTAGAAAAATCCGTGATTTATATATCAATCTTCAAAATCCTCCCGTGAGCAGCCTTGTGGAAGTAAGCCGGCTTTTCAGAGATGACGTGCTTATAGAAGTAGAAGCTACGGCAGTTATAAAAAACAAATAAGAATGAACTATGAGTTGGTTTAAGAATATTTTCAAAAAAGAAGAAAAAGAAACTTTAGACAAAGGCCTGGAAAAATCCAGCCAGGGTTTCTTCGAAAAAATGACGAAAGCCGTAGTCGGTAAAAGCAAGGTGGATGATGAAGTTCTGGATGACCTTGAAGAAATACTGATTGCATCTGATGTAGGAGCTTCCACAACCATTAAAATCATAGAAAGGATTGAAGAACGTGTTGCCCGCGATAAATATGTAGGCGTAGGTGAACTTGATGCTATTCTGCGTGAAGAGATTTCAGGACTACTCCTGGAAAACCCTCATGCCGGAACAGGAAATATTGATACTTCTAAAAAGCCGTATGTCATTATGGTAGTCGGCGTGAACGGCGTAGGAAAAACCACAACAATCGGAAAACTGGCCCATCAGTTCAAATCCGAAGGTAAAAAGGTTGTCCTTGGGGCAGCAGACACCTTCAGAGCAGCAGCGGTAGATCAGCTGACTATCTGGAGCCAAAGGGTGGGTGTTCCTATCGTTAAACAGGATATGGGATCGGATCCTGCCTCTGTAGCTTTTGATACCGTACAGAGTGCTGTGGCACAAGGTGCAGATGTAGTGATCATTGACACTGCAGGAAGGCTTCACAATAAGATCAACCTGATGAATGAGCTTTCAAAGATCAAAAGGGTAATGCAGAAGGTGATTCCTGATGCTCCTCATGAAATCCTGCTGGTTCTTGACGGATCTACTGGCCAAAATGCATTTGAGCAGGCAAAACAGTTTACAGCAGCCACAGAAGTAAACGCACTGGCAGTAACAAAACTTGACGGAACAGCCAAAGGTGGTGTCGTTATAGGCATATCAGATCAGTTCCAGATTCCGGTAAAATATATAGGGGTAGGCGAAAAGATGCAGGACCTTCAATTGTTTAATGGTACAGAATTTGTAGATTCTTTTTTCAAGAAAAGATGATTTTTATCATATTTATCTTTAAATTAGTATATATCAAATTCATACATTATTAACAATTAAAAATTTAGGACTATGGGAATTTTAACTTGGATCATATTTGGTCTTATCGCAGGGGCAATCGCAAAACTTATTATGCCGGGAACACAAGGCGGCGGATGGTTAATGACTATTATTTTAGGTATTGTTGGAGCTTTTGTAGGAGGATTTATAGGCAGCTTTTTGGGATGGGGAACTACAGACAGTTTCGATTTCAGAAGTATGCTGTTAGCTGTCGGAGGAGCGTTAATCGTTCTCTGGATCTACGGAATGGCTACTAAGAAAGGCTAAAAGCAGATAAAAAAAATAAAACCCCGGAACTGAAATTTAGTTCCGGGGTTTTTTGTACAATATAATTTAGTTTAGTTGATCTTAATCTGATAAGGCATTTCCATTTTCACCTCAGACTGCAGTTTCTGATCGGTAATCTGCTGGAGGATTTCATAGTTGGCTTTACCTATTTTGTTTTTAATGATCCTTGCAGAGATATCATCTTCATTCAAGTCTTTGAAAATCTGCTCAAACTGAGTCATTCTTTTTGGATAAGAAGATACATGATAGGATTTTAATCCTGCTTTTTGTGCTGCAAAGTTCACAGCATCATTCAGTGTTCCCAATTCATCTACAAGACCGATTTGTTTGGCCCGAACACCACTCCATACTCTTCCCCCTCCTACACTGTCGATCTGCTCGAAAGTCTGTTTTCTGTTCTGGGTAACAAAATGTACAAATCTTTTATAGGTTCCTTCCACACTTCTGGTAATCAGGTTTACCCCGTAAGGCGTAACACCATTCAGTGCAGAATAGTATTGAGAATTGGCATTGGTAGCAACAATATCTGAACGGATACCGTTTTTGTTTGCAAGATCTTTATAATAAGGAATTACTCCGAAAACTCCGATAGATCCTGTCAGCGTATTAGGCTCCGAATAGATTTTATCAGCTGCCATTGCAATATAGTACCCTCCCGAAGCGGCATAGTCACCAAAAGAAACCACTAAAGGTTTTTTCTTCTTCAGCTGCTGCAATTCAAATAAAATTTCATCCGAAGCATTAGCACTTCCACCCGGAGAATTAATTCTAAAAACAACAGCTTTCACTTTATCGTCATTCTGAAGATCCTTGATGTATTTAATATATTTTTCAGAATAGATCTCATTGTAACCGTCACCATTATTAATTCCACCCGAAGCGTACAACACGGCTACCTTTTCCCCTGACTTATCTTCATCCGCATAAGATCTGATATAACCGGCTAAAGATACCTTATTCAGTTTTTCCTTTTCTTTAAGGCTGAGCTTGGACTTTAACATCTGATCATATTCTGTTTTCTGGATCAGTTTATCAGCAAGCTTATATTTAAGTCCTAATTCAGGAATCATTCCGTACAAGCTGTCGACAACCATTTTAAATTGTGCTGTATCTATTTTCCTTGAAACCGCCATTTTGGTTGAAGTATTTTTCCAGATATCATTTAAAAGAGTGCTTAGCTGCTCTTTATTTTCCGGGGAAATATCATTTCTCAGAAAAGGTTCAACAGCCGATTTAAATTTTCCGTGACGAATCACTTCTATACCGATCCCATATTTATCGGCAAAATCTTTAAAGAATGCCACTTCAGTAGCCAGACCTTTCAGTTCAATCATTCCTGACGGATTAAGATAATACTGATCAGCAACAGATCCTAAATAATAGGAAGCCTGCGAAACAGCATTTCCATAAGCATATACAAATTTTCCGCTCTTTTTAAAATCTTCAATTGCATTTCTGATATCATCAATCTGGGTCATTCCTGCATGAAAATCATCTGCTTCGATACTTATCCCTTTAATATGATCATCCGTTTTAGCTTTTTTGATAGCTTCCAGTACATCATACAGCATCACACTTTTTTGTTTGTCGCTGATATTGAACAGCCCCATATCCTCTTCGGTAGGACTGTCTATTATATTGGTTTTTAAATTAATCGTAAGGACAGAATTGTTTTTCACCACAACAGATTTGTCATTTCCCATAGAACTGAACACAAGCATCATAATGAAAAAGACGAAAAATAAGGCACATAATAGGACAATTGCCACTATATTTGCCAAGACGTTTTTGAAGAAACTTCTCATAAATCAATCAATTTTCCAATATGTCGCAGCATAAGGTAGTTTTGTTACTAGGAAGTAACCTTGGAGATCAAAAAAAAAATATAAAAGTGGCCTTACAGAAAATCAGTGAGGGCGGGAATCACATTTCACAAATAAGCGAATTTTTAATTACCGAACCTGTAGAATTTGTCAGTTCCAATATTTTTTGTAATATTGCATCATTAATATTCACGCACCTCTCGCCTATTCAGTTGCTTGATTTTGTTAAAAATATAGAAGCTGAGATGGGAAGAATCAAGGATTCAAAGGCCTCAGGCGGGTATAGCGACAGAATAATAGATATTGATATCATTAAATATAACGATCTGCATTTCAGATCAGAAAGATTAGAAATACCTCATTATAAACATTTGTTTGAAAGAGAATTTTCTAAAATATTATTGAAAGATTTTATCTAAATAAAACATAAAAAACATATATGAAATTAGGTTTATTATTATTGGCCACACTACCTATCGCGGCTTATGCCCAGGATAGTACCGCAGTAAACTCTTCTAGTGAGTACCCTAATACCTTTTCTTCAGGTTCTGCTAATGTACAGCGTTTCGACAACAAAGCCAGACGTTTTAATGACTGGTCTATTTCCGTTGGTGGAGGTGCTGCATTCATGCTGCATTCTGATCTCAGATCTTTTTATGATAAAAAGGTAAACTGGGGATATAATGCTTACGTAAGTATTGATAAGCAGATTACCCATACTTTTGGACTCAGCCTTATCTACCAGAGAGGTGAAACAAAGCAAAAAGCGATGTTAGATGGTGCGGCAGGTGTTGCGGCAGGTGTCGGTACAGCAACTACCAAATTTAACCAACTTGCTTTAATGGGAGATATTAACTTTTCTAACTTATTAAGAAGAGTAGATAATCATTCTCCTTACAGATGGGCATTACATGGCTATGCCGGAATTGGTGTTCAGGGATACAATACTTCTTTGCATGATGCAAACGAGTACAGATGGAGCGATAGCCCTAAAAGAGTTCCTCTATTCATCGATCAGAAATTTGATATTAACTCAATCTACTATCAATTCGGTACCGGAGTGAAATACAAAGTATCAAAACTTATTGATATTGAAGCAAGAGCAATGTATATCATAAGTGGAGATGATGAGTTTGATGGAGGCGGATGGGCTGATCCTAACAACTACGATCCTGCAACTCCAGGTTCAAAGTATAACATGATCAGTGATTCCAGATCTGATAATGCATTGTCAGTTACTTTAGGAGTTTCTTTCAAACTAGGAAACAAATTATCTCACCTGGCATGGCATGATCCGCTTCAGGAAGCATACTACAGAACCAGCGTACTAGAAAACGCAGCTACAGATCTTGTAGTATGTGAAAAAGGTGACGCAGATAATGACGGCGTATGCGATGACTGGGACAGACAGCTTGATACTCCTGCAGGAGCAAGAGTTGACGGTGCCGGTGTAGCTTTAGATATGGATCTTGACGGAGTGATAGATCTGTACGATAAGTGTGTAACAGTTCCGGGACCTGTTGAAAACAACGGATGTCCTACAAAGTAACACAACTGTTTTTTACAATAAAATCATTTAATTAACTAAAAAAATACACTATGAAATTAAGTTTAGCAATTGTAGCTTTAGCAATGGCAATTCCAGCCGTAAGCTATGCACAAGACTCAACAGCAGTTTCAAATGGAGAATATCCAAACACATTTTCTTCTGGTTCTGCCAATGTGTCTCCGTTTACCAATCAGTCAAAAAGATTTAACGACTGGTCTATTTCAGCCGGTGCAGGTGTACCTTTGGTACAATCCGCTGATTTAACGTCTATCAAGAATGGTAACGGTAAAAACCTTTTCGGATACTCTGCTTATGTAAGTATTGATAAAGCGATCACTCATGCGTTCGGTTTAAAATTACAATATGACAGAGGTGAAACGAGACAAGGATGGTTCAACACTAAAGATGCTGCTCCTGATGCAACAGCTGTAGGTGCAAGAACTCAGTATGATGCGATCTCTTTATTAGGAGATATCAACTTCTCTAATTTATTGAGAAGAGTTGACAACCACTCTCCTTTCAGATGGGCACTTCACGGATATGCAGGTATAGGTACTATCGCTTACAGAGCTTATCAGAAAGATATCAACGGACAGAGACTAGCTACGGAAGTTAAACCTTTCAAACTAGGTTCAATGTTTATGCAGGCTGGTGCCGGTTTAAAATACAAAATCAACAGAAGACTAGATCTTGAAGGTAGATTAATGTATGTAGTAACAGGTGATGATGAGTTCGACGGTGGAGGCGACAAATACAGTGCTATCAACAAACGTGAAGAGCAGGTATCTGACAACTTCTTCAATGCGACTTTAGGTCTTACATTAAAATTAGGAAAACACGAATCTCACCTAATGTGGCATGACCCACTTCAGGAAATCTATTACAAGCTTGATGTTTTGGCTAACAAAAACCAGGATATTGAAGTATGTAAAAAAGGTGATGCTGATAACGATGGAGTTTGTGACGATTGGGACAGACAGCTTGATACTCCTGCTGGTGCAAGAGTGGATGGTGCTGGTGTTGCTCTTGATACTGACCTTGACGGTGTAATTGACCTTTACGATAAGTGTGTAACCGTTCCTGGACCAGTTGAAAACAACGGATGTCCTACAACTACTGCAGGACCTGTAGTAGAAACGGAAACAAAGCTTGAAGGAATTGAGTTTGATTTAAATTCTGACAGAATTTTACCTTCAAACACTCCAATCCTGAATAACGCGGTTTCTTACATCAACTCTTCAAACGGAGCTTATAATGTAATCGGAGCTACAGATACAAGAGCTTCTGATGCTTATAACCAAAAACTATCTGAAAGAAGAGCGAATAGCGTTAAAAACTATCTGATCAAAAACGGAGTAGAATCTTCTAAATTAAACGCAATCGGTAGAGGTGAAAAAGACCTTAAATACCCTGAGTGTGAACCAGCTACTAAATGTCCTGAATGGAAAAACAGAGCTAACAGAAGAGTATATTTCGAAGCTAAATAATAAACTTTTTAGTAAATATATCAAAGCCGTGCCTTGCACGGCTTTTTTTGTTGTAATACTTTTATTACTTTTACCTTATGATTTCTCAGCAGGATTTTCAAAAACTGAAATATGATACCCTAAAATATTTTTGGGGGTATGATACATTCAGGGATTCCCAGGAAGAAATCATCGATGCCGTAATTAAGGAAAATGACTGTCTCGTCCTTCTGCCAACCGGTGCCGGGAAATCTCTTTGTTATCAGCTTCCGGCTTTACTGAAAGAAGGAACCTGTCTCGTTATTTCACCCCTTCTTGCCCTGATGAAAGACCAGGTAAGTCAGCTTAAGCTTCGTGGTATTGAAGCAGAATATCTTTCTTCCGAGCTTGACGAATATGATGCGGAAGCTATATACGACCGTTGCAAAGACGGACTTATCAAACTTCTGTATGTATCCCCTGAAAGATTAACTAACATGCAGTTTCTTCAGAATATTGAAGAAATTCAGCTGTCATTTATTGCTGTAGATGAAGCCCACTGTATTTCAGAATGGGGCCAGGACTTCCGGCCAAGTTATCAGAATATTAAAGACTTCAGAAAAAATCACCCTAAGATCCCTTGCCTTGCTTTAACAGCAACGGCAACTCCTAAAGTCCTTGAAGAAATTAAAAATAAACTGGAACTTAAAAAACCTTTTGTTTTTCAGAAAAGTTTTAAGAGAGAAAATATCAGGATCTTTACAGATGAAATTTCTGATAAATTCCAACGCGTCTTTGATATTCTAAAACATAATAACGACTCGGGGATTGTTTATGTAAGAACCCGGAAAGATGCAGAAATGCTGGCGGAATTTCTTAACAAAAATCAGGTTAAAAATGTAGATTATTTCCACGCAGGATTAACCACAAAAGAAAAAAATACAAAACAGGCTATCTGGAATAAAAGTGACAACCATGTACTGATTTCAACCAATGCCTTCGGTATGGGAATAGACAAGGATAATGTCCGTTTTGTAATTCACTTCTCACCTGCCCCCTCCCTGGAAAATTATTACCAGGAGATAGGAAGAGCAGGAAGAGACGGTAAAGACAGTTTTGCATTCCTGCTCTGGAACAGGCAGGAATTACTCAATTTTGACGAAATCCTAAAAAATCAGACTCCCAATAAAGCAGAATTTTTAAAGATTATCACTTACCTCTACTCTATTTTTCAGGTGGCGGAATACGAACTGCCGGAAAAAGTTTTCCAACTGAATATCCAGGGGATACAAAATTTTACCCGTCTCTCCAAAGCAAAGATCAGTAACGTCCTTAATTTTCTGCATAATCAGGAAATCATCTATCACAACGACAACAAAAGCCTGTCTTCGCTGCAACTTCTCTTTAATGCTGATGAAATAGGTCAGTTGCCACAGAAAGACGCTTATTTTATAGAGCTTTTGCTTCGTACGGTATCAGGTATTACTACCCATAAAGTGATGTTCAGTGAACAGCAAGTCAGCAATAAGCTTGGAGTAAGTGTTCCACTGATCAAAGAACGCCTTAAAGAACTCCAGCAAAAAAACTATCTGGAATATGTAGACGGGGCTTTATCAAGCATCAAATTCCTGAGACCCCGTAATGAAAGAATAATCAATGGAGAGTACTGGAAGCTTTTTGAACATATCCAAAAAAATAAAATTCAGAAGTGGGAAGAGATGAAATTTTTTATAGAAAATAATGATTACTGTAAAATGAAACTCATTCTTGCCTATTTCGGAGAAAAAAACACGAAAAACTGTGGCCAATGCTCAGTTTGTGAAAAGAACAAACAATCGATTTTCGGAAAGAATATTTCCCAGCAGATCATCAATCTGCTGGCTAAAAGACCTTCAACCATAGAAGATCTTTCGATCCAGCTCAATTATCATTCTAAAAATAACATTCTGGAAAACCTGATCTTTCTCTTAGATTCGGGAAAAGTGAAAATGCTGAACTTCAGAACTTATGCACTGAGTAATGAGTAATGAGTAATTGTCAATGGTGAATTTTGCTTTGCAAGTCAATAGTGAAATTCAAACATCAACCATCAACTTTTAACTCTCAAACCCTCAAATCCTCAAACTCATAAAACCAGCAGCACGAAACCTCAAACCCATACCCCGCTTACTCTAAAAACCCTTATCTTTGCACCATGAAATCATTGAAAGTCGTTTTTTTAGGAACTCCGGAGTTTGCCAAGACTTCTCTGGAGGCTATTCATCAATCCAATCATCAAGTCGTAGGCGTTGTAACTGTAGCAGATAAAGCCAGTGGGCGTGGTCAGAAAATCAGCCAGTCCCCGGTAAAGGTATATGCTTCGGAAAATAACATCCCGGTTTTTCAGCCTGAAAAGTTGAGAAACCCTGAGTTTCTGGAAGAACTTAGAAAACTGGATGCCGATGTTTTTGTGGTGGTTGCCTTCAGAATGATGCCTAAGGTTCTTTTTGAAATGCCTAAAATGGGAACTTTCAATCTTCATGCCTCGCTGCTTCCAGATTACAGAGGTGCGGCTCCTATTAATTATGCGGTTATTAACGGCGAAGAAAAAACCGGTGCTACTACATTCTTCATCAATGAAAAAATAGATGAAGGCAATATTCTGCTTCAGGAAGAACTTGAAATTTTGCCGGATGAAAATGCAGGAAGCCTGCACGACAGATTGATGGTAATGGGATCAAAACTGGTGGTAAAAACTCTTAACGGTCTAGCGAAAAACACCATTACAGAAAGACCTCAGCCTCATGTAGAGCATCCTAAAAATGCCTATAAAATATTTAAGGAAGATACCAGAATCAACTGGAAGGCTCCTTCAAAAACCGTTCATCAGTTTATTCTCGGAATGTCACCCTATCCGGCTGCTTTCACGACTATAAAAATTGGAGATGAGGAAAAAGGATTAAAGATTTTCGCAGGAAAATTCGAAATTGCTGATCATGGAAAACCTTCCGGAACGTTGGATATTTCTAAGAACGAATTCAAAATCTATACGGAAGATGGCTTCTATTTTCCACAGGAACTTCAGCTTGAGGGGAAAAAAAGAATGACAGTAAAAGATTTCCTGAACGGATTTAGAAATTTTGATGAGATTAGTTTGTAATCAGGTTCGGGGTTTGTGAAACGGGGTTAATTGTTACAGGTTACCAGTTAAATTGCCGGTTACGAGTTTGCAAGCTTAGTAAAAAGTCTCAAATCTGATGTCTGAAATCTGGTACCTAGCGTCTTGGTTCTTGACTCTTGGCTCTTGGTTCTAACAAATTCACGATTCACCTGAGAAGCAAAATTCACTATTGACTTTCAACACTTTATTCCCTGCTCACAATTTTCCTGCGGATCCTGCTGATAAACTCAGGCGTGACGCCCAGATAAGCAGCAATCTGTATATTGGTAAGCCGGTGAGCTGTTTTGGGATATTCTTTCAAAAAGTCCTGATAGCGCTCATCGGAAGGCTTGCTTAAATTATCAATGATCCTTCGCTGCAGAGCAATGATCGACATCTGAAACTTCAACCTCATCAGGCTTTCAATTTCAGGCATTTCCCGGTAGAATTTTTCCTTATCTTCTTTTGAAATCAGAAGAATCTCACTGTCCTCAATAGCCTGAATATTGAGCTGAGAGGGAATCTGATTGATAAAGCTGTCAATATCCGAAACCCACCAGTCTTCCACTCCAAAATAAAGGATCTGCTCATCTGCATTTTTGTCTGTCCGGAAAACTTTAAAGCATCCGTTGAGTACAAATCCTTCAGCTTCACATATTTCTCCTTCTTTCAACAGAAAGTCTTTTTTCTTTAATTTCTTAATTTTAAAAGCGCTGCAATATTTTTCCAGCTTTTCATCTGAGATTTCAATATACTGCCTGATGTGTTTTTTTAAAGACTCTGTCATGGTTTAAAAATAAAAAAAGGTTTAGAAAAATCCTAAACCTTTTATATTGAAATTTATTTTAATCTTCGTTTTCTGATAAAATTGATAGTGAAGTTAATTCATTGTTCACCATTCATCTTACAGCTGAACCAGTTCCGTAACTTCTACGTCATATCCGCCAACCTGTGGTTTGATATTAGGGTTCTGTGTAATTACTTTAAATTTATTGATACCCAGATTTTTCAGGATCTGTGTTCCGATACCATAATCTCTGTAATTGTATGCTAAAGTTGGATGCTGTTCCTGTCCGTCCTGATAGTTCAGGAATTGCTGAAGTTTTCTCAGCGTATTTTCGGAATTGGAAACGTTATTGATGAAAATTACAGCTCCTTTTCCTGCTTCATTAATCATGTTGGTAACTTTTTCCAACAGAGGTTTTTCACCATTGTTTAATCTCGTCAATACATCAAAATAAGAATCTGAAGACTGAACTCTTACCAAAACCGGCTCGTCAACAGTCCATGAACCTTTGGTCAGGGCAAAATGAATCTGATCATTTGAAGTTTCTCTGAAAGCAAAAAAGTCAAACTCACCATAAGCAGTTTTTACCTTTCTTTCTTCCAGTCTTTCAATAAGGTTTCCTTTTTTAAGCTGGTAATGAATCAGATCTTCGATAGAAACGATCTTCATATCATGTTTTTGGGCAAAAGCATGAAGTTCCGGCAAACGGGACATGCTGCCGTCCTCATTCATAATCTCACAGATCACTCCTCCTTCTTTTAAACCTGCCAGATTCGTAAGGTCAATCGCGGCTTCAGTATGTCCTGCTCTTTTTAAAACTCCCCCTTTTCTTGCACGAAGCGGGAAAATATGGCCGGGTCTCATGAAATCGGTCGGCTTGGATTTTTCATCCATCAAAGCTAAAATGGTTTTTGCCCTGTCGCTGGCAGAAATTCCGGTAGAAGTCCCGTTACCAAGAAGGTCCACCGAAACGGTAAAAGCCGTTTCCTTAGGATCACTGCTTCTGCTTACCATCACTTCAAGACCAAGCTCGTCGCATCTTTTTTCAGGAAGCGGCATACAGATCAGCCCTCTTCCGTGGAGTGCCATGAAATTGATAATTTCCGGCGTTGTCAATTCTGCAGCACAAAGAAAATCACCTTCGTTTTCTCTGTCTTCATCATCTACTACTATGATTATTTTACCATTTTTAAGGTCTTCGATAGCCTCTGGAATAGTATTTAATTTAATATCAGACATGTTTACTTTTTATTTGTGCAAAGATACTTATAAAAATAGGCATCTGCCAATTAATATGAAGGGTTTGTTAGGCTTTGGATAAAGAGTTTACTGCATCCCTGAAAATCTCATAAGACCTTAATCTTTTCTGATGATCGTAGATATGTGAATTGATAATTAACTCGTCCACATTGAATTTTTCCTGGAAATCTTTCAGTTTTTCTTCTATTTCTGCCTGATCCCCGATCAGTGTGTATTTCAGTTTCTGAAGCACCATTGTTTTTTCCATGGGTGACCAGATATCATCCATATCGTCTACCGGCGGAGCAAAAGGTTTCCTGTCGTTTCTTATGATATTGATGAAAGCCTGAAACAAGGTGGTAGAAATCTTATGGGCCTCTTCTGAAGTTTCTGCTGCCACTCCGTTGACGCACGCCATCACATAAGGTTTATCCAGCTGTTCAGAAGGTTCAAAATGTTCTCTGTAAATGTTGAATGCCATTTCCATCTGCTCGGGAGCAAAATGCCCCGCAAAAGCATAAGGAAGCCCAAGTTCTGCAGCAAGCCAGGCGCTGTCTGTACTGGATCCCAGAATGTAAAGCGGAATATCCAGTCCTTCACCGGGAATGGCACGAACTAAGGCGTCAGAGTTTTCTTTCGAAAAATATTTCTGGAGTTCCAGGATCTGTCTCGGGAACTGCTGGTTGATGATGGCAGGATTTCTTCCCAAAGCCTGAGCTGTAAGCCCATCGGTTCCGGGAGCTCGTCCAAGGCCAAGATCTATTCTGCCGGGAAAAAGAGATTCCAGAGTTCCGAACTGTTCAGCAATAATCAGAGAACTGTGGTTGGGAAGCATGATTCCACCGGAGCCTACTCTTATGGATTTTGTTCCGTTGGCAATAAAACCGATCAGAACTGTGGTGGCCGAGCTGGCAATACTTTCCATATTGTGATGCTCAGCAAGCCAGAATCTTTTATAATTTAAATGTTCAGTATGGTTGGCTAAAGACAAACTGTCCTGAAACGTATCATGAATGCTTTTTCCCTGCTTTACAGGAGCAAGATCAAGCACCGATATTTCAAAATTTTTCATATAGTTAAATTTTAGGTCTCAAAAAACCAAACAAATTTAAACCTTATAAATTGCATTAGTTACTTTTTGTAATTGATAGGCTAGATTGAGGAGTTCAGGTAAAAACTATTGGAAATGATTTTTCATTCTACTGCTTTTCATTATATAGCTTTAAAGAATATTTCTTTATTTCTTATATTTGATCCGTTGAGACTATTTTAATCAAATCTTGATATTTTATATATGAATATTTTCAGATCTATTTTAAACAGTTTAAAATCAATTCCTAATGTAAAAATTGCCAAGCAAATAACAATGAGTGGTTTACACGAACAGCTTGTATTATTAAATGAGGATAAAACTGAGTTTGATTTCATTGGAATTAATTCCAATAAAGATGATTGTCTTTACTTTAGAAAAGTGAGCAGCAATTTCAATATAGAATTTGAAGCAATAGGAAACAGTCAAATACTTTATTTTGAGAAGATTAAAAACTTTGCAATAAGAAATAATTACAGCCACACAGAAGAAACCAATAATGGTATTCCTTATTTAATAGTCAAAACAAATACAAATACTGAGCAAACTATACTGCTTGCAAGGCAAATTCAAAATGAAATTTTTGGAAATAATGAAAATACAGTATATGATATAGTTCCGTAATTCTCAACAAAACTATCTCCCCTTCTCTTTCTTAAAATTATAATGATTAATCAGAATCCTGATCTCATTAAACTCAAAATCATTTGGCAAGGCATTCTTCCATTCCGTTAAGGTTTCGTGGGGATTTTTATAGAATTCATTCTCAAAAGCTTTGATCTTATCCGAAGTAATCACTCTTGAAATATCAAGCAACCCCTGCTCTGCAAATTTTGCCAGATGCCCGATTACGGTTTCTTTTACCAAACCTCTTTCCAAAGCAATTTCTCCAATGGTTTTTCCTTGCTCAAATAGTTGGAAGGTGAGAACCTGTGAAGGAACTTTTGCAATCTTTAAATTGATTTCCTTATCATTTTTCTCATCTAAAAGTTTCGTTTCCAGTAAATGGATTTCTTTCAGGCTGTTCAGGTATTCTTCGGTATCTTCCAGCCAGTTTCTGAATTCCTCATTGTACTGTTTCAGACCTTTTGCTCCTTTAATTTCAGCATAAAATTCTTTCAGCGGATTAAAAACCTTGTCCCTGATTTCTGTAAAAAAGAAATTAACCGCTCCTTTGGTTTTACTTTCAATATCAGACCATTCTTCCTTGTTCTCAATAAAATTATTCACTTTCTGGGAGATCACTCTTTCCAGCTTTTCGAAGATTTTTCCAAGGTTGGCAGTTTCATGCTTCAGCTGGAGATAAAGTTGATTGGTCTTTACATGGTCAATATTTTTTGTAGTGACTGAAAGTTTATTCCACTCTTCCACTTCATTCAGAAACCACAGACAGTTTACCGTACGGAGTACTTTTTTGATGCTATAATCATATTTTTCACGGTTCAGGATGGCTTCTACATTGTCATTGGCTAAGGTACTTCCCTGGAACTGCAGGATCCTGTTATCTTTGAAAATAACTTCGGGTGTGATTTTAGACTTTAAAACAATTCCTTCCAATGTCCTGCATCTTGACAAAGCCACATAAACCTGTCCGGCTGTAAAGCTTTTTCCGGCATCAATGATCACATTATCAAACGTCAGCCCCTGGCTTTTATGGATGGTAACCGCCCATGCCAGCTTGACCGGAAACTGCTCGAAGCTTCCCAAAACTTCTTCTTTGATGTTTTTTTCAGTATCAAGGAAATATTTTTTCTGTTCCCAGACTTCTCTTTTAACCGTTATTTCCCTTTCGCTGCCATCAAGAACCACTTTGATCTCATTATCATCCAAAGCAGAAATTTCACCCAGCTTTCCATTGAAATATTTCTTCTCACCGGTAATATCATTTCTGATGAACATCACCTGTGCCCCGACTTTTAATTCTAGAAACTGCTCGTTCGGAAACTGATTTTCCTTAAAATCGCCGAAAAGCTTAGCTTCATAGGTCTTTACAGTCAGATCAATTTCTTCCAGTTTTTCCTGGTTGATTTCATCTGCCATCTTATTATGCGAACACAGATAAACGTAAGATTCTGTTCCTGCTTTAAAATCAGGGTCGTATCTTCTATTAAGGTCGTCAAAGTTTATATTGGCTACATCTCCGTCACGGATGGCGTTGAGAATATCCAGGAACTTCTCATCCGATTGTCTGTAAACTTTAGTCAGCTCAATCGTCAGTAACGGAATATCTTTAATAGCATGACTGTCAAAGAAAAAAGGTGACTCATAGCATATCTTCAAAATATGTTCGTCCCGCACCACAGGAGGGAGCTGATAAAGATCTCCAATGAACAGCATCTGTACCCCACCGAAACGTTGGTTGTTTCTTCTGATGAATCTCAGTGAGAAATCCATCATATCAAGAACATCAGCCCGCAGCATGGAAACCTCATCAATAATAAGAACTTCCACCTCCCTTAATAGCTTAAGCTTATCTTTTCTGTATTTGAAATGAGGCATCAGGTCGGCAATATTATTCGCCAAGCTTCCATCAATACGATCAGTAGTAGGTAAAAAAGTCCTTAACGGCAGCCCAAACATGGAATGGATGGTAACTCCTCCTGCATTAATTGCGGCAATTCCTGTAGGAGCAACCACAATATACTTCTTCCTCGTTTTCTTTACAAATTCATTAAGAAAAGTGGTTTTCCCGGTCCCTGCTTTTCCCGTAAGGAAAACGCTTCTGTTCGTATGCTCTATTAAGTCAAAAAAATGATTGTTCATTGTGCTTCAAAATTACGGAAATGAATTTGATTTTCTTACCTTGGCATAACTTTTGAAAATTCTTTAACAGAAAAGAAATTATAATGAAAAAAAATTTCATATATACTCCACTATTAGTATTATGCACTCTATTTGCCTTGGTTTCATGCAATACATCCAAGAACGTCAATACCAATCTTCCTAAAGATATTTCTGAACGGCCTGCAGATGAGGACAGTCAGAAATATGAACAGGCCCAGCTGGATAAATTAAAAGCATCCATTGAATCTGAAGCATCCGGAGAAAAATGTACCAATGCCTCCGAATGGACTTTTGCCCCAATGGGAGCCAAAGCCTGCGGCGGACCTCAGCAATACATTGCCTATCCTAAAAAAATAGAAACCACCATTCTTCCAAGAATTGAGGAATATACGCAGAAGGTAAAAGCCTTCAATGAAAAATATAATATTACTTCGGACTGTATGATGGTAATGCCTCCTACATCCGTAAAATGTATTAACGGAAAAGCACAGCTTATAACAGCGGAACAATAAATAAAAAATCAAAGCAAAGGTTTGATATCCTGTTGAATCTTCAACAATAAAAACTCACTCAGGAGTTAATACTAAGGATCAAAAAAAAGCTCTGTCGTTATGATAGAGCTTTTTTTAAGGTAAATGGCGAATTTTGCTTCGCAAGTGAATGGTGAATTTTTAGAGTTGAGAATTAAGAGTCAAGACTTTAGACTTCAGATACAAGATTTCAGATATGAGATTTTATTTCACATTATTAGAGCGCAGGACTTTCATCATCTCACACCCTCTAACTCTCCCACTCTAAAACCCGAATCCCGCAACACGAAACTTCTTTACCTTCCTAAACTTTCAGATTCTCCTTATACCATGAAGAGTATTTCACATAATTATCCGCAATCCTGTTGACTTCACCTTCCAGTAGCTGTGCAGAAATATCTTTTATTTTTTTTGCCGGAACTCCGCCCCAGACTTCTCCTGACTTGATGTGGGTTCCCTGCGTCACTACAGAGCCGGCTCCTACAATAGAGTTTTCTTCTACCAGGCAGTCATCCATAACGATTGCTCCCATCCCAATCAGTACATTATCCTTAATGGTGCAGCCATGAACGATGGCATTGTGTCCGATGGAAACATTATTTCCTATATTCAATGGGTGTTTCTGATAGGTACAGTGCAGCATGGCATTATCCTGAACATTTACCTTATCCCCCATTCTGATGTAATGCACATCTCCTCTGATCACTGCATTATACCAGATACTGCAGTCCTTTCCCATGGTAACATCCCCAATAATGGTTGCCGTTTCTGCCAAAAATGTACCCTCTCCTATCTGAGGTGTTTTTCCTAAAAGTTCTTTTACGATTGCCATAATTTTGATTTGATAATTTGAAAATGAGTCAATTTAAAAATAATAATTCCTGCAGCAGCTTCTTTAAACTTCCAAGTTCGATTTTTAAATAACCGTGATAGCAAAAATCTAATTTCCAATCTCCGACTTCTAATTTCTAATTGCGTATTTTTGTATCTCAAATTTAACGAAAAAATGCGTACGATACTTATAGAACCAACTGAAAACACGAAAGTGATGAAATTTGTCGCGGATTATAACCTGATCCCGGGATCTTTAGAGTTGGACAGAAGTTCAGATATTTCAGAAATTCCTTTAGCCCAGGAACTTTTCAATTATCCTTTTGTGGAAAGAATTTTCATTACGGCCAATTTTGTAGCTGTAGCGAAACAGGACACGGTAGAATGGGAACATGTAGCTGAAAGCCTGAAAAATATTATTGAAGATGAATTATTGGCGAACCCAAGAATTTACCTTCAGAAAAAAAAGGAGCTTTATCAGATCTATGCGGAAATGACACCTAATCCCAATGCCATGAAATTTGTTTCTAACAGACTGCTTATTGAGGGGTTTGTAGAAGTAAAGTCAAAAGAAGAAGCGGAAGGGGTTCCTTTGGCTCAGGCTATTTTTAATGAGTTCGATTTTACAAAAGAAGTCTTTATTTCCGACAATTTTGTGGCTGTAACAAGGGATGATTCTGTGGAATGGCACCAGGTAATGATGGCTGTGCGCGGATTCATCGCTGAATATCTTCAGAACGGAGGAGAAATTTCAAACCTTGCACCTCAGAAGCATGAAAATCCTGTTGAAAAAATCATCAACAGAGAATATACGGATGACGAACAGAAGATTTCAGATATTTTAAATGAATATGTAGCTCCTGCAGTGGAAAATGACGGTGGAAAAATTTCCCTGATGGAATATGACCAGGAAAATAAAACAGCCAAAATGCTTTTACAGGGAGCCTGTTCAGGATGTCCAAGCTCTACCGCTACACTGAAAAACGGAATTGAGAATATTTTAAAGCAATTTGTTCCGGATTTAGTGGAAAAAGTGGAAGCTGTAAACGGATAATAGAGTTTTACTATGTCACCCGGGAAAAATATTCTGGTCATCATCGGAAGTGCTACAAAATATTCCAGCAATCAGAAATTAATAGAACAGGTTCTGGATCAACATCCGGATATTGATTTCAAAATCCGGGATGACCTTTCGGTTCTCCCCCATTTTGATACTTCATTAACGGACAACGATACTCCTGATGAAGTATTGAAAATCAGGAAGGAGATTGAAAATGCAGACGGCGTTTTATTTTCTACCCCTGAATATATTTTCAGTATTCCCAGCAGGCTGAAAAACTTACTGGAATGGTGTGTTTCCACCACTGTATTTTCCGAAAAGCCGGTTGCTGTAGTAACAGCTTCTGCCAACGGGGAAAAGGGACATGAAGAACTGGTCATGATTTTGAAAACACTTGGGGCCAGAACAGAAGATCGGCATCAGCTTTTAATAAAAGGTATAAAGGGAAAATTTAACGCTAACGGCTTGGCTGAAAGTGATATCTTTGCCGAAGTATCAACAATGATAACAGATTTCGAAAACACTGTTTCTTAATAAAAATTAAAGTATTGGACAAAAAAGGAATTTTACTGGTCAATCTTGGTTCTCCAAAATCTACGGCTGTAAATGATGTAAAGGAATATCTTGATGAATTTTTAATGGATGAAAGGGTAATTGATTACCGCTGGATTTTCCGTGCTTTGCTGGTTCAGGGGATTATTCTAAAAACGAGACCTGCCAAATCTGCAGAAGCCTATAAAACAGTATGGACGGATGAAGGCTCTCCTTTAATTGTCATTACTGAAAAAATCCGGGAAAAGCTACAGAAAGTAGTGGATGTACCTGTAGAAATCGGGATGAGATATGCGCAACCGAGTATTGAAGCAGGAATTCAAAAATTAGTTGATCAGGGAGTTTCAGAGATCGTTTTATTTCCATTATACCCACAATATGCGATGAGTACAACGGAAACAGTGATTGAAAAAGCAGAGGAAGTAAGGAAAAAGAAGTTTCCTAAAGTAAAGATTAATTATATACAGCCTTTTTACAACAGGGATATTTATATTAACTGCCTGGCAGAAAGCATCAAGGAAAAACTTCCGGAAAATTTTGATGTTCTGCAGTTCTCCTATCATGGGGTTCCTGAAAGACATATTTATAAGACAGATCCTACAAAAACATGTAATCTTAACGACTGTTGTTCAAGAGATAACAATCCAAGCCACCAGTTCTGTTACCGTCATCAGTGTTATAAAACTACACAATCGGTGATCGCCAAAATAGGGCTTCCAAAAGAAAAAACAATTGTTTCTTTCCAGTCAAGATTAGGAAAAGACAAATGGATAGAACCTTATACGGATGAAACATTAGAAACGATTCCGAAAAAAGGAGTGAAAAACCTGGCTATTGTTTGCCCGGCTTTTGTTTCTGATTGCCTGGAAACCCTGGAAGAAATTTCAGTGGAAGGTAAGGAACAGTTTCTGCATGGAGGCGGAGAGAATTTCCACTACATTCCATGCCTTAACGATGAAGACCGCTGGATAGAGGTGGTAAAGATCCTGTGTGAGGAAAAGTTGAATGATTTCTACTTAGTATAAGTGAATCTATAAAATAACAAAGGGCCACAAAATAAATTTTGTGGCCCTTTTTAGAAATATATTAAAATTTATTTTTTAATCAGGTTTCCTGCTTTCTGCCCATTAACCGTCACTACATATATTCCGGAAAGTATATTAGATGGAAGCTGAATATCTACTTTATTTTTACCTTCTGTAATTTTGATTTTTTCAGAAATTTCTTTTTTCCCTGTTAAACCAACTAATTCTACAACTCCATTTCCTTCTTTTCCTTCAAATTCAACAGTGAATTTATCGGTAGCCGGATTCGGGCTGATAGTGTAAAGTAAAGCCTCTTGTGCTGCTACTTTTCCTGCTGCAGAAGTTCCTCCGCCAACACCTACTGCATTCCATGCATTGGTTACCTGAGTAACTTCAACTCCGCCAGCACCGTATAGATCTGCCGCTGCCTGAAGAGAAGAAGTTCTTGCGTTGGCATAGGTAGAAGAAGAAGTAAGATAGGTCGTCAGTGTTCTGTAAGCAATTGCTGCTGCCTTATCTAACCCGATTCCTGTAACATTATAGGCAAAGCCTTTGTCATTAGTTCCGGTTCCACCGTTTACCAATAAATAATACCAGAAGTTAAGCACACCGGAGTTGGTATGAACTCCGCAATAATCATTACCTGTTGCTCCTCCTGTAGGCGTACAAGTGCTACTTGCATTTTTCCAGTAAGTTCCCATATAAGTATCAGGCTGACTGTAAGCATTAGGATTAGCCATATCTCTGATCACATAATTAAAATCCTCTCCCAGTTTCCAGCTTGCCTGAGTTGGTCTAGCCCAAAGTTCTATACTGTTTCCGAAAATATCAGAAAAACCTTCATTCAATGCTCCTGACTCTCTTTGATAAGCAAGGTTTGCTGTTTTAGTAGTCAAACCATGGGTAATTTCATGTCCACAAACATCAAGAGCAGTTAACGGTTTATTTCCGTTTGTAGAACTACCATCTCCATAAGTCATTCTGCTTCCATCCCAAAATGCATTAAAATAATTTCTGGAATAATGAACATAAGATTTTATGGCAAAATTATTATTGTCTATACTTTTTCTTCCAAATTTTGTATAATAATAATCTAATGTCATTTCAGCTCCCCAATGTGCGTCGGTAGCATATTGATCTAAAGCTGAGTTCACATTATTCCAGTTATTATCTGTATCTGTAAAATCTGTAGCATTGGAATAATTAGTACCTTTTTTAAGATTGTAAGTTTCTACAGCAGTTCCTCCATTTCTTCCTGCTTCTCTTAATCTGTAGCTTCCATTGTATGAATCTGCCACAATAGATCTGTTTCCGCTATAAACAGTTGTAGCGGTTCCGGGAGCATTGGTTTCGTGAATTAATGCATCAGTTCCTAAAACTGCACCATTTTTAGCATCTACGAAAACGTATTGTCTGCTTAACGGTTTTTCTGCATAGATATCAAATTTGTAAGCTAGTTTCAGATCAGCCAGCTTTTCATCAGAAGGATCTGAATAGTACACCAGTTCTCCTTTTGGAGCAAAACTTGCATTAGGATTTTTGGATTCGTTTTTAAGGAATTCCTCTTCTTCTTTGTTCTGCCATTTATAAGAATCTGCTCCTACAAAAGATAAGGCACTCTGCAAGGCAATACTTTCAGAGATAGCTGGTTTTTTTTCTGCAGATGCGGGTGCTTTAAGGATCCATTTCCCGGTTTCCCCTACTACTTTGCCCCCTTTTGTCTGCACTGCCATCATTCCATATTCTACAGGAATACCATTGATTGTCTGCTGGAATCTGTGGGTTTCAAAACCAAGTGCATCTTTTTCTGAATCTAGTTTTAAACCTTCTCCCTGTGAAACTCTTTTAGATGTTTCATCAAATAAAACCGGCTGTCCTTTAAAGTCCGGTCCGTTTTTATCGAACCTGATCAGTTCTGCGTGAAGCCCGTTTTTACCAGAGATTAGTTTTGATGGATTTTCCTGCCCAAAAACAAAGGCAGAGGCTGCAATACTGACTGCAAAGATAAATTTTGTTTTCATAAAAATATTATTTGTTTGAACGTGAGAACGAATTTATATCTTTTTCGCAAAGAAACAATAACACTAGTAGATAAAATTTAAAAAATAAACAAAATAATTATCTTTAATTTAACTATTTTTTAAAAACATTGAAGTTAATTCAAAATATTTTTATCTCTATAAAAATTATAGACTAATAATTTTTATGTAATTCCATATTTTATGAAATATTTTTTTCGATATGCAATGCATAATATCAATGATTAAATAATTAAAGGAGGCTTTAATTATTTAATCATTTCAGTAAAAAGCCAAGTAACAAAAAAAATAAATAAATCAACACCCCCCCAAATAAATACACATAATCAATTAAAAACATAATTAAATAACATTCACCCCTTATTTTTTCAAAATAAAATTAAATAATTATATATTTTTTATTACCTTTACCCTATCAAACAGCTTCATTAACCCAAAAAATTAGAAATGATGAATGCAACAGCCAAAATTTTAGTACATAAGATTGAAAATTTTACACCTGAATTGCTGGAAACCTTAGCAAAAATGGTTGAGAATTTAGAAATCCAAAACAGGCTATCGGTTCCCCAGTTTCAGATTGACGAAGTTTTGTACAGAATTCAGTTTCATCAGGAAAACCCTAAAACAAAACTTGATTTTTATGAAAATATTTCCGACCTGAAAATGAACTGTGCCTAAAAAATGAATGTTCTTCTCTCTTCTATTGCCAAAAATGACATAAGGCTGCTTATGCGTGTTTTTAATACGGAAAAAGAAAATAAAGGGATAGATTTTCTTGAAGATCTGAAAGCATCCATCAATCAGATCCTGGCAACTTCAACCATAAAATCCAGTGAAATTGCTGTGAATAAAATGGAAAACTTCCCTGTAATTATTCATTATGTTTTCGAAAACGAAGAAAATTTATTTATAACAGCTATTTTTAAAGAATTGAATTAGCAAAAACGATCTGAAAACTATTATTATATTTATATGCCACTGGCAAAAAAACCTTATAATTTCTATAAGGTTTTTTTATTCATGTCTCGCCTGAAAAAGGTGAATATTATCTAATTATCTTACTGGCGTTCTGAATTCACCATATCCCATCAGACCGTCATAATTACGTCCGAAAGGTGCATAATACAAAAATGCCTGATACAGGTTTTCAGTCTGCCAGAAATTACCATTTACTTCTCCGAAGTTCAGAGATCCGTTGCTTTCTTTTGTAGCAAGGATATAATTATAGAACCCCTGTTTCAGAAATATTCTGGCTACATATTTTTTATTGGCAGCATCGTACTGCATCTGGTTTTCTTTGCTCGGTTTAAAATCATTAAAACCTCCCAGCACATAAATTTCCTTATCTACAGGATCAGAATCTAAAGAAAAATAAACCCATGAATAGTCAGCTTCTCTTTCAGCGTTTCTTTCCAGTCCCAGATCATTTCTTCTGTAGTACCATGCACCGTTTACATCAGGCTGGTACTGATAATTAAGAGGAAAAGCCCAGACAGGATGAAGATAAGTCTGATTGACCCCATCCTTAAGTTCTGTAGCGCTTACCATATCTGCCGCCATATTCATATTCTTATTATCAAAATAATAGAATTCGTTATTGCCGGGAAATGTTAAGTTCATTTGCTGGAAAAGCAACTGATTTCCCAATGTAGCACTTGGCTTCATATTATTCACAACAATATTCGGATTGTTGTTCTGCATGACATTTAAGGTCATGGAATTAACATTGGAGGACAGGTCTCCACCTTTTGAGGTGGCTTTCACCTCTACCCTTTGATTAACATTAGGATTCTTAGCATCCGCTATTCTTGAAATATTCAAAGCAACTGTGGCAGCATCTTCTACCAGATAAAAACGTCTTTTAAAAAGTGGCCTGTCTGCTGAATCTTTATAAACGATCAGCTCATAATTTCCCGATATTTTCGGCTGTATCTTATCATTTGGAAATGTAAGCTTGTAGTGAGTGTAAGCCTGCAAGGTATTGAAAGAATACTGGAACTGATCCAAAAGATCATTCAGACTTCCGGTAGCAAACTGTGTAAAAAACAGGTTGTCATCATTCCAGTTTCTGTCGTAATGTTTGATCGTATATCTGTAGATTTCACTGGCATTCGTAAGGTCATCAAAGCTTAAAACCAGCTGTTCACCGAATTTGATGACTGGTGTTTCATCATTCGTCTGCGGGTTGAATAATTGGATGCTCTGGATGTTTTGTCCAAAAGCTAGTCCGCTTAAAGAAAGTAAAAGTATTCGCAAAGTTTTCATTATGACGAAGATAGCGAAAAATCGGTATTTTCTTAATAATATCGTACTTTTGAAATAAAAAATATCAGTTATGCTTCAGATTCAAGGCTTCGTGTTCAATTTTGCCAGCGAAAATACCTACATCCTTTACAACGAAAATAAAAATGCCTGGCTGATTGACCCGGGAAATATGAACGAACAGGAAACCAAAGCTATTGAAAGCTTTATTTCTGAAAGCGGACTGAAAATAGAGAAGATTCTTCTTACCCATGCTCATATTGATCACGTTTTAGGATTACAGTGGGCTTTTGACGCTTTTAAGGTTCCGGTTCATATGCATCAGGATGACCAGGAAGTACTGGATATGCTTCAGGCAAGCGGAATGAGATTCGGATTCTCTGTAGATCCTGTAAAAGTAGACATTATATACGTTAAAGAAGGTGAAGAGTTGGAGCTGGATGGAGAAAAGTTTAAGATTTACCACGTTCCGGGACATTCTCCGGGAAGTATAGTATACCATAATGAAGGCCAGAAATTCATGATTTCAGGTGATGTCCTGTTTGAAGGCAGCATTGGAAGAACCGATCTTTATAAGGGAAATTATGACCAACTGATCACTGGTATAACGAATAAGTTATTTATTTTGGATGATGAGACCCAGGTTTTCTCAGGTCATGGAAATCCTACAACGATTGGATTCGAGAAGCAGTATAATCCGTTTTTTAAGTAGAACGCGATAAGAGGATTTGGGCGATAGGATTTGAGAGTTTCGAAGTGCGGGATGCGAGGTTAATTGTTGCGGGTGAAAGTCTGAAATCTGGCATCTTGGCTCTTGGTTCTTGACTCTAAAAATTCACCATTCACTTGCGAAGCAAAATTCACTATTGACATTCACAATCAAAAATAAAACCGCCAGAAAAAATATCCTGACGGTTTTTTATGAAGAAAATATAAGTATTAGAAATCAAGGGTAATGGAAGCTCTTACGGCTGCACCCATAATTGGTCTTGCCATAATAGTTCCGTCTCCGGTTGGAGAACCTGCTCTTGGGTCACCTTCCGTAATACCGATCGTATTAAAGATATTTGTTCCATCAACTGCAAAACGGATTTTTCCAAGCTGATAAGACATTCCGGCTCCAAATTCACTGAATGACGGTAAAGTCTGGACATTCAACTGATCCTGAAAACGTTTTCCATAGTAATTATAGCTTACATAGGTTCTCCACTGTTTTGTAATATTCACAGCTGGTGAAATATTAAAATACAGTTTTGGCATTCTTCTTACCACATTTCCTTCCAAAAGGCTTCCCTCTTCCAATCCACTGTATTTTGGATTCTGAATGGTTCCGTTGAAAGTAAGTTCCAATATATTGTTAAACAATCTTGCATACCCTTCAAGCTCAACTCCATAATTTTTAGTGTTGGCAAAGGTGTTTTCTGAAGTTCCATTGGAAAATACATCTGTAAATGACAGATTTTTAAGTGTGGAATAAAAAGGAATCACTGCAACATCAAATGTACGGGAATAATATTTGTACCCCACTTCTACCTGATTGGTTAATACAGGCTTTAACGGCTGATCCGGGTTAGGAGTGGTAAAATAATTATAATATGCCTCTTCATTTGGTGATCTGAATCCGTGAGAAAAACGGGCGTAAACAGCATTTTCCTTATTGATTTTATAGTTCGTTGCCAAAGTATAAGAAACCTTATCAATGTCATAACTCCAGTAGTTATATTTATTTCCCAGAACACTCATGTTATCATCTGCTGTTGTTGTGGCAAAACTATGTGTTCCATCAGTAGTCAGCCCTGAATTATTCAGGTTTGCAGTTGTGGTATTTACAGAATATCCTTTGTAGAAATCACGGCTATAACGAAGACCTGCATTAATGCTCAGATTATCTGTAACATTATAATCCAGATTTGCATACAGATCATTCAAGCTTCCCTGAACCTGAGAGTCTCTCAACAGGAAAGACATATCCGTAACTCCGTTATAGGTTTTAGAATAGCCTGTAGAGTTTGGAGTAAGAGAAGTATCAACCAAATTAAGAAGTTGCGGCTTGTCTGTTGCTGTTGTCAAAATATTACTCCAGTTCCAGTACTGATGGGATTTCCAGTTTGATTTATAGAAACCTGCTGTTACATTTCCTTTGTCAAATTTATAATTGAACTGAAGATCATTCACAAAATTATTCATTTGCTTATCAATAGCCCAGAAACCTAATTCCTGAACAAAAGCAGGATTCACAAGTGCACCACTGCTTACTAATGAATACTGATAATTATTTCCGGTTATTCCATTGGCGTTTGCAAAGCCTGCTCCGGTTTGAGGGCCTCCTGCCGGGAAAATCCCTGTATAATTCATATTGATATTGGTATATCTTGTTTTGTTTAAAACAGAGAAATTATTTCCAAGATCATACTTAAATTCAGCACCTAAAACATCAACTTTCGGATGAATTCCGTCTTCCAGATTTCTGCTGAAAAAACCGCCTCCTGCCTGAGGAATATTCAGCTGGCTGATTGTTCTGTAGCTGTAAGTTCCGTAGTTCGGATCAAAGCCGGAGAATTCTTTTAAATCGTTTCCGTTTTGTGTCAGAGGAATCGGTAAGAAGAAAGTATTTCTGTCATCCAGTTTTTTGTAATATACTTTCGCATAGCCTTTATCGAAGACATACTTAAGGTTCATTCTGATCTGCCCGCCGTTATTGGCTCTGAAACCTGTCTTTCTGATTCCATTATCTGTCCGGTAGAATCCGCCAACATTAAAGAACAGCTTATCCTGAACCAAAGCACCGCCTAGGTTAAGATCGGTACGCATAAGGCCGTAAGTGCTGGTTTCAAGCTTGGCAGTTCCTTTAAAATCATTACTCCCTTCTTTAGTAATAAAGTTGATAAGACCTCCCGGAGAGTTATTAGCATAAATGGAACCTGAACCTCCTCTCAATGCTTCCAGACGGCTTACTGAATTATCTACGCGGAAAAAATTATCTGCATTGGCAAACTGAAGGGCCCCGTCTTCAAAAACCGGAAGGCCATCTTCCTGTACCTGTACAAATTCATAAGCACCGGCAGAAGGAATACCTCTTGCAAAAAGGTTGTTCCCTACTTCACCTCCTGACGTTTCTACGGCAAACCCCGGAACCCTCTGTAAAAGTGCAGCAGCACTGATTGGGTTCTGCTTCTGGATTTCTTTTGCTGTAAAAGTGGAAATAGCCGTACTGGATTCTATTTTCTTTTTCGGTCCGGAGTTTCCGGTAATAACGATCTGATCTATGGAAGACGTCTTGATAGAGTCCTGAGGCGTTTCCTGAGCATACGCATTGTTAAAATATAGCGTAGCAGTGGCAGCCATTAAAAATATCGATCTTTTTTTCATAGCATGATTTTTATATAGTTAGTTTTGTTTTAATTTGAGATAGACCCCATTGGTCCACCCGAATCCGTCCTGATTCGGATATTCTCCACCTCCTGCAATGGTTTCAGTGTCCAATGCATTATACTTTTCCATTAATTTACCGGTGTTGTTGTATACTCTTTCCACGTTTCCGCACCAGTTGTTTTTTATTTCTTCGGCAAGCTGGTCGAAACCATAGCTTTTCATTGCTTTAAATCCCAGCCATTGATAAGGTGCCCAAGCATTCGGAAGGTCCCATTGTTGGCCACTTTTCTTTGTAGTAGTTACAAGTCCTCCCTGATAAAGAAATTTATCAGAAATGTTTTTGGCAACACCTTCAGCCTGCACTTGATCTGCCAGTCCTAGAAATAAAGGGTAAAGAGCAGCAATATGTTCAGACGGTGTGTTTTTGTGTTTTTTTAAGTGATAATCTTTATAACATTCAGTGTTTTCATCCCAAAAGTATTTGTTGATCATCTGTCTGCGTCTTGCTGCTCTTTCAGTAAAATAATTTTCTTTATCTGCCAGATTCAGAAGCGCTGAAGATTGGGCTAAAGTTTTCTCCAGATGCCATAAAAGGCTGTTCAGGTCTACTTCTGCTATGTTCAGTGTTTCTATCGTCTGTATATGTTCTCCGTCTGCAAACCATCTGCTGGAAAAGTCCCAGCCGGATTCACAGGCGCTTCTTATATTTCTGTAAAATTCCTCGCCTGTATTTTCACTATCCTCAATATCAATCAGGTAGCTTTCAGGGCGTGGTGCATTTTCTGCATCATAATACCGGTTCAGAATATCCCCGTTTTTCGTTTTTGCCACCCTTTTCACTGTGGAATCATTCTCCAGCCATTCTTCCCCATTCATCCAGAAAGCATATTCTTTCTCCAAAGTATCATGGTATTTAATGTAAATGTTCTCATCATTGGTAGTTTCAAAAAGCAGATCAAGCATCAGCGAAAAGTATGGCGGCTGGGAGCGGCTCAGGAAATGCGTCCTGCTTGCATTCGGAACAAAACCTACATTCTGGATTAAATACGAACAGTTTTCCACAATATTTTCCATCATTTCTGTTCTTCCGGAAACCTGTAACCCAAGCATTATAAAATAGCTGTCCCAATAGAAAAACTCATTAAAACGTCCTCCCGGAACAATGTATGGCTTTGGAAGTTTCAAGAGTGTTCCTTTTTCTTCATAAGCGGTACGAGTCAATTCATCCCAGAGCTTTTCAATGTGCTGGTCAATCGGCAGCTGGCCTTCCCTTTGAATTGAAATCCTGGCTCCGGGAAAATCGAAATTCTTCATCACAAAATTTTTCAGATCAAATCCTGCATTTCCTTTTTCCTTTTCATATTCCGCATTGATCTCCGAAACAGGAAACATAGGAACTGCATCCGTCATCATCTTCTGATCTTCAAAGATCCTGGCTCTCTGCACATCATCAAAAAGAACCTGAATTTCGTTTATGTAAAGCTGTTTATTCATTATTATTTCTTAGGATTTATTTTTAATTTATTCATGAAAATAGCTGAAATAATCAGCAGAGAAAGGGGTATCAGTGAAAGATAAAATGCCTGCTGTCCGCTGAATTCCTGGAACACAAAGCCTGTGATCATAGACCCTATTGTCCCTCCTATGGCAGAAAAAACTACGATAAGTCCGGACATGGCACTGTGCAGATATTTGGGAATAGACGCCAGAATCACAGAATTGATACTTGGATAAATCGGTGCCAGCAAACCACCCATTAATGGAAATAAATACACCACAAGCGGGGCATTGAACCAACCAGTACCTTCACTGATCTGGATATTGTGGGTTAATGGCAGAACCAAAAGTATGCTGATGGCAAAACCAATCACGCAGAAGGAAACCACATAGATCCAGCTGAATTTCTTGGAGAAAAAACCAGATAGAAATCTTCCCAGGGCAAAAGCTCCGGCTAAAACTGCTCCGGCCTGGATACTCATAGAAGTAGGCAGCTTTAAAATTTCCTTATAAAAAGTAGGCGTCCAGGTCTGGAAACTCTGCTCCACCAATACGAAAAGGAAAGCACACAGAAGAAAAAACAGCACTTTTTTATAGCTGAATAGGCTGATGCTGTTTTTAAGGTCTCCCAGCAAATCCGTTTTCTCGCTTCTGGCTTCGCTTTCATTTAATTTTGAAAAGAATAAAAACAGGAATGATAATGCTGAAAGGGTTCCCAACACCCAATACACATTCATCCATTGGGTTGATTTCGGATTATGATCATCTATAAATAAGCTGAAAAGCACATTTCCTGCCAGTACCCCGATCATAAAAAACCCTTCCAGAAAGCCCATAAAGCTTGAATGTTCCTTATCTGTATTTGTCACCAGACCAATAGAGGTAAAAACGGAAATCTTTATGAGCGCAAATGAAATTCCTACAATGGTAAATAACAGTTTGAAAAACCAGAAATCATTTGAAAACGGCATTACAAAACACATACCGCTCACCAGGAAAAGAGCGATGAGCATAGAATTTTTGATCCCTATTTTTGGCAGAAACGATGCCAAAATAAAGGAACATATAGCAATCGGAAGATCTTTAAAGCCTTCAAGGACACTGGCTGAAGATTTTGAAATTCCGAAGTTTTGCTGTACCTGAAGAATAACAGTTCCCACGGAATTCAAAAGAATCGCGAAAACGAAATAATTTAAAAATAATACAGCTTTAATATTGAAATTTTTCATGGAGATCATTTCTTGCCAGCTAAGATAGAAGCATTTGACTTAACATTAATTTAACACAATAAATCAATATTTGAACTATATTAATATAATTAGTATTTTTATTGAATAAATACGATTAATGAGATGAAAGTCAGTTTTGAAAGAATCATTCCAAGTGAAAAGAGCTCCTTCCGCACGCTGCACAACAATTCGCCGATCTCGGAATTCAAATGGGAGTATCATTACCACCCCGAAATTGAGCTGGTATGCGTGATTTCCGGGAACGGAACCCGCCATGTCGGGTATCATAAAAGTAATTATACGAACGGGGATCTGGTATTGATAGGCTCTAATATCCCCCATTCCGGTTTTGGATTGAATTCTACGGATCCTCATGAAGAAATTGTTCTGCAGTTCAAGGAGGAAATCCTTCAGTTTCCGCAACAGGAAGTGGAAGCAAGATCTATCAAAAATTTGCTGGAGCTTTCCAAATATGGGATCCACTTTCATTCTAAAATAAAAAAAATAATGCTTCCCAAGCTGAAACTGATGCTGGAATCAGAAGGCTACAAAAGATACCTGCTTTTACTTGAAATTTTATTTGAACTTTCCCAATGCAATGATTATGATCTTTTGAACAAGGAAATCATGCCGTATACCATTATCTCAAAAAATAAAACAAGACTGGAGAATATCTTTACTTATGTAGAACATCATTATGACAGGGAAATCAATATTGAAGATGTAGCCCGGATTGCGAATCTTACTCTCCCCGCTTTCTGTAATTTTTTCAAAAAGGCTACCCAGATTACTTTTACAGAGTTTGTGAACCGGTACCGCATCAATAAAGCCTGCCTGCTGATGTCTCAGGATAAAAGTATTTCAGAGTGCAGCTATAGCTGTGGATTTAATAACGTGACGTATTTTAACCGGATGTTTAAAAAATATACGGAGAAAACCCCTTCTGAGTTTATAAAGAATTTCTCACATAATAAAGTGAATGTAGATCTGAAGATTGAAAATGAGATGAAAATTACAGCTGGTTTTTAGAAATATGTAATCCTCTCTTCGTTTGTCATGCTGAGCGAAGTCGAAGTATTTTTCATACAAAATGTAGTTTATTTCCCGCAGATTGCACGGATGGCACAGATACTTATGTATAAAAAAGCTGCTCTTAAAAAGAACAGCTATATTATAAGTAAAATCAAAACTTTAAACTTTAATATTTAAACTTTGAACTCTATTACTTCCATTTAATATTACACCCCATGCTCGGTCTTTGAATCTCTTCCTGAGGCTCACCCAATAAAAGATTTTCAAAAGCAATGATGAGATCTTCTCCGGTTACATCTTTATTGTTCCCCGGTCTCGAATCGTCCATTTGTCCTCTATAGATCAGGTCAAGTTTATCATCAAAGAAATAAAAATCCGGCGTGCATGCAGCATCATAAGCTTTTGCTACGGCCTGGCTTTCATCATATAAATAAGGAAAGTCAAATTTTCTCTCAATCTGGAATTCGATCATTTTTTCCGGGGCATCTGCCGGGTATTTTTCCACGTCGTTGGCATTGATTGCAATGAATTCAATTCCTTTATCATTATAATCTTCATACAGCTCGTTAATCTTGTCGATCACGTGAAGTACAAACGGGCAATGGTTGCACATAAAGATCACCAGCGTTCCTTTTTCTCCTTTCAGCTCGTCCAGAGACTGAATTTCGTTAGTTTTTGACGGGTTCGGAAGCTCAAAAAAAGGAGCTTTGGTTCCTAGTGCCAGCATATTTGAGGGAGTATTCATATCCTTTATTTCTTTGTCCACAAAGATAAAGTTTCTTTTAATACAAGCCAATTCAGGAATTTATAAACTTGCGTTAAATGTTAAATATCAAATATCATTTGGAAGATATGTGTAAAAGTTTGTAGTTTTGCTAACACTGTTAGTAAATAAAAATCATGGGCTTACATGAACGCCGTCAACGAGAGAAAGAATCCATCCGTGCAAATATTTTGCAGGCTGCTTTCGGTTTGGCTAAAACAGAGGGCTGGGCATCACTTTCGATGCGGAAAATAGCAGATGCTATTGAGTACAGCGCTCCTGTGGTGTATGATTATTTTGAAAACAAAGAAGCCATTTTGTATGAAATTTCCATCAATGGTTTCCACTGTCTTCATATAGAATTATTAAAAGCGCAGAGAAAATTTGACACTCCGGAAGAGCAGCTTATTGCTATAGTGGATGCCTATTGGGATTTTGCTTTTAAGAATAAAGAATATTATCAGCTGATGTTTGGTCTGGGAATGCAGTGCAGTGGAAAAGGCCAGATGAAAGAGGAATTTTCTTCATTCCAGGACCTGATTTATGAATGTACCTACAACATTATCAAGAAGAACGGAAATAATACAGAGAATGCCTGCCATATGTCTCACGCTTTATTTTCAGCAGTACATGGCCTGATTTCTATTATGATGATGCGAAATACAGATATTCCTTCTACAATGAATAAAACGACTTTGGACGAAACAGTTTCTGCTTTTGTTAAGTCTCTGTAAATTTTTTTTGAATCAAAGATTAACACCGTTAGGAAAAATAACATCGAATAACAAGTAATTATTCAATTTAAAAATTAAAAAAACAAGCCATGGAAGCCATCATCCACATATTTCCGGAAAACTTTAGCCTTTCACTTAACACTGTTAGATAAATTAACACATAATTAATACACCTCATTATATATACATATCCAACATTAAACAGACAACTATTATGGAAATGACGATCTGACTCCTTTATTAAAAATTCTGAAATTTTTTTTGAACCTCTCATTAACACTGTTAGAAAAAATAACAGAATTTATTAAATGAACATTATCACTTAAATCTAACACTTCATTAAAAAAATTAAACCAACAATGAAAATACCTGGAAAAATAAGGTTTATTGTACTTATATCTAGTATTATCCTTTTGCAGAACTGCACCAAAGCAGCAGAAGGTTCCAATGCAGCACCGCCTGCACCGGAGCTTCCGGTTTATACCGTGATCACATCTCCAGCTACAACATATCAGGAATTTCCTACCGCACTGGAGGGTAAAAATAACGTAGAAATCAGATCTCAGGTAGACGGATACCTGGACAGGATCTACGTGGAGGAAGGTTCTTACGTAAGAGCCGGGCAACCTTTGTTTAAAATAGATTCAAGAAGCTATGGCGAGCAGGTGAATATGGCTCAGGCCAACCTTCAGGCTGCCAATGCCAATATCGAAAAAGCCAAAGTGGAAGTAGACAGACTTCAGCCTTTGGTAGCTGCAAAAGTGGTTTCTGATGTACAGCTAAAAACAGCAAAAGCTAATTATGCCGCAGCTGTTGCCGCAGCGTCACAAGCCAGAGCATCAGTAGGAAACGCAAGGATCAATGTAGGATTTACAACGATCACAGCACCTGTAAGCGGATACATCGGAAGAATTCCTTACAAAAAAGGAAGCCTGATCTCAAGAACAGATCCTAGTCCATTGACTTTACTATCGGATATCAGCGAAATTTATGCTTACTTTTCTTTAAGCGAGCTTGATTTTATTGCATTTCAGAATAAATATCCGGGAGCAAGTCTGGAAGAAAAACTGAAAAACATGCCGATGGTAGATCTGGTTATCGCCGACAACAGCATTTACCCTGAAAAAGGGAAGATGAGCATTGTAGACGGGCAGTTTGACAAAACAACCGGAGCTATAAGTGTCCGCGCTGTTTTTCCAAATCCACAGGGAACTTTGAGAACCGGAAATACAGGAAGAGTGCGTATGCCTCAGATGCTTTCCAATGCTGTCGTTATTCCGCAGGAATCTACCTTTGAAATTCAGGATAAAACCTATGTGTATATCTTAGGAAAAGACAACAAGGTAACCAGCAAACCGGTTAAAATTTCAGGAAAAACTTCAGGCTATTACTTTGTATCTGAAGGAGTTACTCCAGGCGATAAAATCGTTTACACAGGAATCGGGAACTTAAAAGACGGTGTTTCTATCAAGCCGAAAACAATTTCATCCGACAGTCTGCTGAGAGCTAAGCCTTTGTAAGTATCCTGAATACGAACTATTTATAAGAACTGTTTAAACTTATACAATTTATCTCAAAAGTCCATAAAAACTTTTAAACTAAAAACTTAAGTGTTCCAAATCAAATTGATAAAGGTTTAAACATTAAAAAAATAAACTTCTTATGTTAAAACAATTTATAGAAAGACCGGTACTTTCAACGGTCATCTCCATCATACTGCTATTGCTGGGAGCGCTTTCGGTTTTCAATCTGCCGATTACCCTCTTCCCGGACATTGCTCCTCCAAGCGTTCAGGTAACGGCCTTCTATCCGGGAGCGAACGCAGAGGTTGTGGCAAGATCAGTAGCAACGCCTATTGAAGAAGCAGTAAACGGGGTTGAGAACATGACTTACATGACTTCCAATTCCAGTAACGACGGTACTATGACGCTGAGCGTCTTCTTCAAGCAGGGTTCTGATCCCGACAATGCTGCTGTAAACGTTCAGAACAGAGTATCCAAGGCTATGAGCCAGCTTCCTCAGGAGGTCGTTCAAGCCGGGATTTCAACACAGAAAGTACAGAACAGTATGATCATGTTCATGGGATTGACCAGTGAAGATCCCAAGCAATATGACGAGTTGTTTCTGCAAAACTATCTGAAAATCAACATTATACCTCAGATACAGCGTATTCCGGGTGTTGCCCAGGCTCAGGTTTTCGGAACCATGGATTATTCCATGAGAATCTGGCTAAAGCCGGACCGTCTGGCAGCCAATAACCTTTCTCCGCAGGAAGTAATGGCAGCCATTAAAGACCATAACCTTGAAGCTGCACCGGGACGTCTTGGACAGGGAAGTAAGGAAACTTACGAATATATTTTAAAATATAAAGGGAAATTAAACCAGAACGGGGACTACGAAAATATTGCCATCAAAGCCAATAATGACGGTTCATTCTTAAGATTAAAAGATGTAGCCAGAGTAGAATTCGGTTCTTACACCTATACTGCAACCAACAGAGTTGACGGGAAGCCGGTAGCCGGGTTCGCTATCCTGCAGACGGCAGGTTCCAATGCAAACGACATTCTTTCTGAGATTGAAAAACAGGTAGATCAGTTTTCGACAACGCTTCCGAAAGGAGTAAAACCGATCATTATGTACAATTCCAAAGACTTTTTGGATGCGTCTATTCATCAGGTTGTTGAAACATTGATCATTGCATTTATCCTGGTATTCATTGTAGTATATATTTTCCTTCAGGACTTCAGATCTACATTAATTCCTGCAATTGCAGTTCCGGTAGCTATCATCGGTACGTTCTTCTTCCTGCAATTATTTGGTTTCAGTATTAATATGTTGACCCTGTTTGCATTGGTGCTCGCGATCGGTATTGTAGTAGATGATGCCATCGTTGTGGTAGAAGCCGTCCATTCAAAGATGGAGCATACCGGAATGCCGGTAGAGCAGGCAACCACGAATTCCATGAGTGAAATTTCCGGTGCTATTATCTCCATTACATTGGTGATGTGTGCAGTATTTATTCCTGTTGGTTTTATGCAGGGACCTGCAGGAGTTTTCTACAGACAGTTTGCTTTTACACTGGTGATCGCCATTATGATCTCAGCAGTAAATGCACTGACATTGAGCCCTGCTTTATGTGCTTTATTCTTAAATGATCCTCAGGGAGCACATGATGAGCACAGCAAGAAAAAAGGTTTTGGAGCTAAATTCTTCAACGCATTCAATGTGGCCTTTAACAATATGACCAGAAAATATATTTACAGTCTTAAATTTTTAATTAAAAACAAATGGGTTGCCGTAGGAGGTCTAGCACTTATTATTGCAGCCAGCGTTTTCTTAATTAAAAAAGCTCCTACAGGATTTATCCCGACGGAAGACCAGGGATTCGTTCTGTATGCTGTAAATACACCTCCCGGAAGTTCACTTGAAAGAACTAACAGAGCCACCGAGCAGATTGATAAGATCGTAAAAAGTGAAAAAGCCATGAATCACCTTTGGGTTGCCGATGGGATGAACTTCATCAGTAATGCAAATGCCTCCCCTTATTCTGCAGGTTTTATTAAGCTTAAAGATTATAAGGACCGTGGTGAAATGAAAGATCCGGATCAGATTGCAGCTGCTTTAACAGGTAAGGTTTCACAGGTAAAAGATGCCAATGCATTCTTTTTCAATTTCCCTACCGTACAAGGTTTTGGTAACGTCTCAGGTTTTGAGTTTATGCTTCAGGATAAAACCAACGGTTCTTTTGAACAATTGGGAGCAACGACACAGGCCTTCATCGGGGAGCTGATGAAACGCCCGGAAATTGCCTTTGCATTTACCACCTATGCTGCCGGAAATCCACAGTATACGATTGATGTAGATACGGATAAGGCCAATCAGCTGGGAGTTTCTGTAACGGAACTTATGCAGACCATGCAGATCTATTACGGAAGTAGCTTCGTTTCGGATTTCAACAGATTTGGAAAATATTACAGGGTAATGGCTCAGGCAGATATTCCTTACCGTACAGATGCCAACTCACTGGAAGGAATTTATGTGAAAAACAATACTGGCGAAATGGTTCCTGTAAAGACTTTAGTGACTTTAAAGAGAACTTTCGGACCTGAAACTGTAACGAGAAATAACCTGTTCACCGCTGTTACCATTAACGGAACTCCAAAACCGGGGTACAGCACCGGAGATGCCATTAAAGCAGTAGAAGAAGTGGCCCAGAAATCACTTCCTAGAGGTTTTGGATATGAATGGACCGGAATTACCCGTGAAGAGATTAAAACAGGCGGCCAGACAGCATTCGTATTCCTTTTAAGTATACTGTTTGTGTATTTCCTGTTAGCGGCACAGTATGAAAGTTATATACTCCCGTTTGCTGTAATTCTTACAGTTCCTACAGGAATTTTTGGAGTATTTGCCTTCACAGGATTAGCCGGAATTGATAATAATATTTACGTTCAGGTAGGTTTGATCATGCTCGTAGGATTATTGGCAAAGAATGCGATTCTGATTGTAGAATTTGCAGTTCAGAGAAGAAAAGCAGGAAAAACATTGATTGAATCGGCACTTCAGGCTTCAAGACTGCGTCTGAGACCTATTCTGATGACCTCATTTGCCTTTATTATCGGTATGCTTCCATTAGTTTGGACTCAGGGAGCTGCAGCAAAAGGTAATCATTCCATCGGAATCAGTACTGTAGGCGGAATGTTTACAGGAGTGGTATTTGGAATCTTCATTATTCCGGTGATGTATGTGATTTTCCAGTATCTGCATGAAAAAATGCCAAGCAGAAAAAAGAGAAGACTTCTGAAAAAACAGCAGGAAGAACTTTTAGCGACTGCTCATTAATAAATAAATGATGTACAAAACTTTGAGATATTAAAATTAAGTTTTCTGTGAACTGTTAAGGTTTCTTCAATATCCTTAATGGTTTAAAAAAGCAAAGCACTCTCCTATTAAAGACAATTTGCAACACCATTTCTCAAAGTTTTTGTACTCAATTAAAAATTTATTTAAAAAAATTATGAAAAGAATAAAGAACATTTTTCTAACTTTTATATTGGCTGTAGCCTCGGTTTCGTGTGTGTCCAAACTGGCGTACTCGGAACCGGATCTTCAGCTTCCGGAAAAATTCCAGTACACAGCTACCGCTGATACAGCAAGCATCGCCAATCTGGAATGGAAACAGTTTTTCAGCGATCCTATTCTACAGGGACTGATTGAAAAAGGAATTAAAAATAACTATGATCTTCAGATTGCCTTAAAACAGGTTGCCTCTTCACAGGAAAAACTGAAACAGGCCAAATACCTGCAGTATCCTGATGTAGGCTTCGGGGTTTCAGCACAGATTTCCAAACCATCGGAAAACAGCATGAACGGGAAGAGCTTAAACTCATTTTTAGGTCAAAATCACGTTGAGGATTATAATGCAGCATTCAACCTTTCATGGGAAGCTGACATATGGGGAAAAATTAAAAACCAGCAGGAAGTTTCAAGAATGCAGTATCTGCAGACCTATGAAGCGACAAAAGCAGTACAGACCCAGGTGGTAGCTGCGATTGCTCAGGGATATTATAATTTGTTGATGCTTGACAGACAGATTCAGATTGCAAAAGCTAACCTGGAACTCAGCACCAATACCCTTTCCATCACTGAAAAAATGTGGCAAAGCGGTGATACAACTTCTTTAGGTGTACAGCAGGCAACCGCTCAGAAACAGTCTACAGAATTGCTGATTACACAGCTGGAACAGAATATCGCCATTCAGGAAAATGCTTTGAGCATTCTTGTAGGTGAAAATCCGGCTAAAATCAGCAGAACGATTGAAATGTCCGATACTTCGCTTCCACAGAATATTTCCGCAGGACTTCCTGCAGCAATGGTGAGCCGTCGTCCGGATGTCCGTCAGCAGGAACTGGTTTTACTGGAATCTAATTCTATGGTAGGAATAGCTCAGGCGAATATGTACCCTGCTTTAAAAATTACAGCCAACGGAGGAGTGAATTCTTTTAAGTTTGATAACTGGTTCCAGATTCCGGCTTCTCTGTTCGGATCTGTATTGGGAGGGATTACCCAGCCTATTTTCCAGAAAAGACAGTTGAAGACAGATCTTAATGTAGCTAAAATTCAGAGAGAGAAAAATGTTCTGGCTTTCCGTCAGTCTGTATTAAATGCAGTAGGTGAAGTTTCTGATGCATTAGTCTCCAACGAAAGCCTGAAAGTTCAGGAACAGAAAGCAGCAGATCAGGTAACAACATTGAAAAACGGAATAAAAAGTGCCGAAATGCTTTACAAAGGCGGAATGGCTAATTATTTAGAAGTGATTACAGCTCAGGGAAATTCTCTGCAGGCTGAACTGAATCTTGCTTCTATAAAAAGACAGAGACTGAGCAGCATTGTAGATCTTTACAGAGCGCTTGGAGGCGGTTGGAAGTAGTAAATTTTTATTATATTGTTTTTAGTGCGGCCTCTGATTTCCAGGGGCCGCTTTTATTTCTCGTAAACCCAAATAATAAAACAATAAAGCAGATAAAAATAAGGATATTTATTTTTGAAATTGTTCAACAATCCATCCCAAAAGATTTTTAAAATCCTCTTGAGAATATCCTAAAGATAAATAATGAATATCATCTGCCTTTCGATACCAGGTTAATTGACGTTTTGCATATCTGCGGCTGTTTTTTTTGATCTCAGAAACGGCAAAATCCAGGTCCCATTCACCGTCGAAATATTTAAATAATTCGGAATATCCTACCGTTTTCAATGCCGTAAGATCTTTATAGGGTTCAAGACTTTCCGCCTCTGCCAATAAACCTTTTTCCATCATTATATCCACCCTTCTGTTGATCCGGTCATAAAGCTCTTCTCTCGGTGCTTCAATACCAATGCGGATCACATTGAAGTCCCTGGAATCCTGGGAAACAGCAATCTGCTCGGAATATTTTTTATCCGTCTGCCAGATTACATCAATAGCCCGTAAAAGTCTTCTGTGATTGTGAAAATCCACCACTTCAAAATATTCGGGATCCAACTTCTTTAATATATCCTGAAGTTTTTCTATCCCTTCATGATCAAAAATTTCCTGTAATTTCTTCTGGTTGGCTTCATCGGCTTCCGGCAGATCATTCAGACCTTCGATCACAGCTTTTTCATACATCATACTCCCCCCAACTAAAATAACGGTGTCATGATCTGCAAAAAGTTCGTTGAGTTTTTTCAGGGCATCTTCCTCGTACTGCCCGATAGAATAATAATCCTGAACGGAAAGATTCCCGATAAAATGATGGGGAGCCTCTGCAAGTTCCTCTTCAGAAGGTGCTGCAGTCCCTATTTTCATTTCTTTAAAAAACTGGCGTGAATCACAGGAAACAATTTCGGTATTGAAATGGTTTGCCAGATCAATTGCCAGTCTTGTTTTGCCTATTCCAGTGGGTCCTACAACAGAAATCAAATTTTTCACAGTGCTAATTTAAATGTTTATCTTTGTACAACAATAAAAAACTATGATTTTATCAATGACGGGATTCGGCAGAGCCGAAGGTGTTTTTGAAGGTAAAAAGATTTCGATAGATATTAAATCATTGAACAGCAAAAGCTTTGATTTAAATATCAAAGTACCTTTACGCTATAAAGAGAAAGAATTCGAAATCAGAAAAATCCTGAACGACAGAATTATCCGTGGAAAGGTAGACTGCTACATCAATCTGGAAAATCTGGAAGAATCCAACGATGTGAAAATTAATAAGAGTTTAATAGATGCTTATATCAATGAACTTCGTAACATTGCTTCTGACGGTCCGGACTTTGAATACCTGAAAATGGCAGTAAGGCTTCCTGATGCCATTACTTCAAGACCCGACGAGCTTACGGAAGGCGAATGGGAGGCTTTGGCCAAAATTGTGCATGCCGCAGTAGACCGTTTTATGGAATTCAGAAAAGCAGAAGGAACAATTTTACACGAAGAACTGGAAAGAAATATCCAGAATATTGATCAGTATCTTTCCGAAGTCATTCCTTTTGAAGAAGAAAGAATCATTGCCGTAAAAGAACGCTACCAGAAGTCTTTAAAAGAATTTGAAAACGTAGACGAAACACGTTTCTACCAGGAAATGGCCTATTTTACAGAAAAACTTGATATTGCTGAAGAAAAAGTAAGGCTCACCCAGCACCTTAAGTATTACAAGGAAGTAATGGATAATGAAGATTTCAACGGTAAAAAACTTGGCTTTATTTCTCAAGAAATCGGAAGGGAGATCAATACTTTAGGATCAAAGGCCAATCATGCTGAGATCCAGAAACTGGTAGTCATGATGAAAGATGATCTGGAAAAAATTAAAGAACAGACGTTAAACGTATTATAAGTTACGGGGTACGAGATGCGGGATGATGATTTCGAATTAACAGTAAAGCGGAATTAAGCCCGGAACTCAAAGCCCGAAACCCGGAACAAAATGAATAAAGTTATCATATTTTCAGCACCGTCGGGGAGCGGAAAAACAACCTTAGTAAAGCATTCTCTGGAAACATTTCCGGAACTGGCATTTTCAATCTCATGTACCACAAGACAGCCCAGGGGAAGTGAAATGCACGCCGTGGATTATCATTTCCTGAGTCCTGATGAATTCAGACAAAAAATAGCAGAAGATGCTTTTGTTGAATATGAAGAAGTATACACTGACAAATATTACGGTACTTTAAAATCTGAAGTGGAAAAGATCTGGAATCAGGGGAAGGTGGTCATCTTTGATGTGGATGTAAAAGGAGGGATTTCTTTAAAAAAATATTTTGGAGAAAAAGCCCTTTCCATTTTCATTGAGCCGCCTTCCATAGAAGAATTGGAACGAAGATTGATCTCCAGAAACACAGATGATGCAGAAACCATCAAAACACGTGTTGCAAAGGCAGGAGAAGAAATGACCTTTGCGAAAGAGTTTGACGAGATCGTTATCAATACCGATCTTGACGAAGCAAAAAAAGAAATAGAAAGTTTAATAAAAAAATTTATTGGGAATTAAGGAATGGAAGATGGAAGTCCGGAATGAAGGCTTGAAGAATCATTACAATTCAAACTATAACATTCTGACTTTTAATTTCTAATCTCTAACTTCTATAATCAAAAACATTGAGGTTGATATGAGTACCGAAACATTAGAAAAAGCTAAATCTGCCATTCCTGTAAGAGGATTTTTGGATATAAAAGATATAGCAATCCCTCAAGGAGAAGAATTGGTGAAAGCCATTCTGAAACTTAAAGAAGAAAAAAATGCAGTGATCCTGGCCCATTATTACCAGCCGGGAGAAATTCAGGATATCGCTGATTTCCTTGGTGACTCTTTGCAGCTGGCAAGACAGGCCAAAGAAACTAATGCAGACATGATCGTATTCTGCGGAGTTCACTTCATGGCTGAAGCCGCTAAAATCCTGAATCCAACTAAAAAGGTAGTTCTTCCCGACACTATGGCAGGATGCTCCCTTGCAGACGGATGTTCAGGAGAAGGTCTGAGAAAAATGCGTGAACAGCACCCGAATGCCCTGATCGCCACCTATATCAACTGTAACGCGGAAACCAAAGCAGAAAGTGATATTATCGTGACCAGCTCCAATGCGGAAACCGTGATCGAAGCACTTCCGAAAGACCGTCCGATCATCTTTGCACCGGATAAAAACCTGGGAAGATACTTATCTAAGAAAACAGGCCGCGATATGATCCTTTGGGACGGAAGCTGCATCGTACACGAAGCATTTTCAATGGAAAGAATTGCCCAGCAGATGGCAGACAATCCTGATGCTAAACTTATTGCCCATCCTGAAAGTGAAGAAGCAGTACTGAAACTTGCCCACTTCATTGGGTCCACTTCTGCCCTGTTGAATTTTGTAGAAAAAGACGACTGTCAGAAGTTTATTATCGCCACAGAAGAAGGAATTCTTCACGAAATGAAAAAACGTGCACCGCATAAAGAACTTATCCCTGCTCTTGTTTTTGACGAAAGCTGTAACTGTTCGGAATGTTTCTATATGAAGCGCAACACTATGGAAAAGCTTTACCTGTGCATGAAATATGAACTTCCTGAAATCCTTATCGACGAAGAGCTTCGTTTAAGAGCTTTGAAGCCGATTGAGGCAATGCTGGACCTTTCAAAAAGCATAAAATAATTTTTTATATATTTAAGGAACCAACCAAAATCCTTATCTATGAAAAATTTAAAAAAATTAGACAAAGAATGTCTGAAAACCATCAATGGCGGAACAGCAAGAGAATGTGATACTTATTGTAAACCCGATGAAGTATGTATTCCCGGAGTATGCGGTAGCCCGCCAAAATGTTTAGCCACTTCTTAAAAGTTGATGAATTAATCAATTTTAATAGTATAAGGTTGTCTCAAAGTAAAAGAGACAACCTTTTTAATTTTCCATTAAAATCTCTCTAATCTTTCACTTTTTAAAAAATTGGTTCTGAGTAAATATATCCTTGAATTGATTTTCTATACAATCATTTCTCATAAATAATTTTGTTATCTCCAAATAATTTGTACATTTGTTTGGTAAAGAATGAATTTTCTAAGAAACATATCAGATATTTCTGTACCGGAATTACTTTCGGCACTACCATCTGTTTCTACATTCACAACTACAACAACTACCCCGTAGCGGGGTAAATTTTCACATATTATTTCCTGTACCTGTACTCTTTTTTTAAAGAGTAACTTCTCTCATTTTACCAACTTCAAAATATCCAATAGATGAAAGTCTTAAAATTCGGCGGTACATCAGTTGCCAATGCCCGGAACATTATTCTGGCAGAAAATATTATTAAAAAAGAAGCTTTACAGAGCAAAGTTATGGTTGTAGTTTCAGCACTTCACAGTGTTACCGACAAACTGATAAAGGCTGCTGAGTATGCTTCCGCTAAAAATGAAAACTATATCCCAATCATTAAAGATCTCGAAGAAAATCACCTGCAGCTCGTTAAAGAACTGATTCCCGTTTTAGAGCAAAGCTCATGGCTCAGTTTTGTAAAAAAACATTTTAACGATATGGAAGATATTTATAACGGTATCTTCGTCCTGGGCGAGTTCACAGATAAAATTAAAGATAGGATCACCTCATATGGAGAATTTCTGTCATCCAACATTATAGTGGCGAGACTTCAGTATGAAGGGCTGGATTGCCTGTGGATGAATTCAGCTGAACAGATTAAAACAGACAGTAATTTTGCCCATGCAAAAGTAGATTTTGAAATTACAAATCACAATTTGAAGAATTTTGCAGCGAATAATAAAAATCAAATTATTGTTGCTCCAGGTTTTATCGCCAGCGACCAAAACGGAAATGCTACAACATTAGGAAGAGGTGGTTCAGATTATACCGCAGCCATTATTGCAGCAGCAGTTTCAGCTGAAGAGCTTCAGATCTGGACCGATGTGAATGGCATGATGACCGCAGATCCAAGATTAGTCTCCAATGCAAAACCAATCCCGGAAATCTCATATCATGAAGCGATGGAACTTTCCCATTTTGGAGCTAAAGTACTTTACCCGCCGTCCATACAGCCTGTAATGGCAAAGAATATTGACCTTAAGATTAAAAATACTTTTGATCCGGATGTCCAGGGTACTTTGGTTTCCCATAATCTGAAATTGTCATCGGATGAAATCAAAAAATCTGTTGCAGGGGTCTCTAATATGAGCCATATTGCTCTTCTCACTTTGGAAGGCAGTGGAATGGTTGGAATTCCCGGAACTTCTGCCAGACTCTTCCAGTGTCTCAGCTTTGAAAAAATCAATGTTATTCTGATTACCCAGGGATCCTCGGAGCATTCCATTACAATTGCCGTTAATGAAAAAGATATCTATCATGCAGAAAATGCGGTCAATTTATCATTTGCGGACGATATAAAACTTCAGAGAACTGCTCCCGTAAAAATAGAAACCGGGCTTTCCATTGTTGCACTGGTAGGAGAAAATATGAAGAACAGAAGCGGGATCAGTGCGAAGATGTTCGGATGCCTGGGTAACAACGGCATTAACATCAGAGCCATCGCTCAGGGATCTTCAGAAAGAAATATCAGCATTGTAATTTCAGAAAAAGACACTAAAAAAGCAGTTAATGTCCTTCATGAAGAATTCTTTGAATCCGAAATCAAACAGGTACATCTTTACCTTTGCGGTACCGGAAATGTAGGCTCAAAGCTGGTAGAGCAGATCTTTGAGCAGAATGCTTACCTCCGCGAAAATAATTTGATCAACTTGAGAATAGCAGGACTTTCCAACAGCCGCAAAATGTTTTTTTCCGATCAGGGAATTTCCGAAGACGATTATAATAACTGGGGCGAAAAAGGTGTTGAAGCCTCTATTAACGGTTTTGCAGAAGAGATTATTTCACGGAATCTTCGGAATTCTGTTTTTATTGATATTACAGCAAGTGCAGATGTTCCGAAAGTATATGAAAGTCTCTTAAAAAGAAGCATTAATATTGTTGCCTGTAATAAAATTGCAGCTTCTTCAGATTTTGAAATCTATAAAAATTTAAAAAATACGGCCAGGAACCATAGCTGCCGTTTCTATTTTGAAACCAATGTAGGAGCAGGACTTCCTGTTATTGGCACCATTAATGACCTCATCAAAAGCGGGGACAGAATTACATCGATACAGGCCGTTCTAAGCGGAACCCTGAATTTTGTTTTCAACAATTATGACGGAAGCAGATCATTTTCAGAAGTTGTCGCCCAGGCACAGAAAGAAGGCTTTACAGAACCGGATCCCCGTCTGGATCTTACAGGAACGGATGTAGCCCGGAAAATCTTAATTCTGACAAGAGAAGCAGGTTACCAGCTTCAGTTTGAAGATATTGAAAATGAAAGTTTTCTGCCGGAAGAATGCCTTCAGGGAAGTGTGGAAAATTTTTATGAAAAGCTTACCGAGTATGAAGATCACTTCAAAAATCTGGTGAGTGATGCCCAAAGCAACGGCAAAATCTTAAAATATACTGCTGAATTTAAAGATGGAAAAGCTAAAGTAGGACTTCAGCATGTAGCTCCGGACAGCGATTTGTATCACTTGTATGGCAAAGACAACATCGTTATCTTCAAAACTTTAAGGTACTCCGAACAGCCTCTGGTTGTAAAAGGTGCCGGAGCAGGTGCTGAAGTAACGGCAAGCGGTGTTTTTGCAGACATTATACGTTCAGTTTAAAACAAATACTATGAAAAAAATAAAAATAAAGGTTCCTGCTACCGTTGCCAATCTTGTCTGCGGCTTTGATATCCTTGGAATGGCTATTCATGAACCTTATGATGAAATGGAGCTGAAATTACTGGATAAGCCGGAGATTATCATCAGGCATGAAGACCAGTTCGGGCTTCCGGAAAACCCTTCGGAAAATGTGGCGGGTGTTGTACTCCAGAATATCATGAAGGAATTAAACCTGACAACAGGTTTTGAAGTAACGATCCGTAAACATATCAAGCCGGGCAGCGGGCTCGGCTCCAGTGCGGCTAGCGCCGCCGGAGCCGCCTTTGGAGCTAATTCGCTATTGGGCAACATCTTATCTGATGAGGAATTGGTACACTTCGCCATGTTTGGTGAGGAGCTTGCTTCCGGAGTTCGTCATGCGGATAATATTGCCCCATGCATTTATGGAGGGATCACTTTGGTAAAATCCTCCTCTCCTATTGATATTATACCACTGAGAAGCCCGGATCTTTTTGTAGCTGCGGTACATCCGCAGGTAGAAGTTAAAACTTCTGATGCAAGGCAGATTCTTAAGAAAAGCATCTTATTAAAAGATGCCGTTGAACAATGGGGAAATATTGCAGGACTGGTAGCCGGAATCCTTAAAAATGATATTTCTCTGATTGGGAGAAGCCTTAATGACGTGATCGTAGAACCTGTAAGAAGCATTCTGATTCCGAAATTTGAAGAGATCAAAACGAAAAGTATGGAAGCCGGAGCGCTTGGAGGCGGAATTTCCGGTTCAGGGCCTTCCATTTTTATGCTCGCAGAAGAAAAAGAAACAGCAGAAAGAATTGCCCGGCTGATGAAATCTATATATGATGAAATTGGAATCAGGAGTTTTGTATATGTATCAAAAATAAATCCTTCCGGAATTGAAATCGTTGAAGAATGATCAATGATGAACCCAACAAATTAAAAAACAATGAAATATTATAATTTAAAGAACAGGCAGGAAACCGTTAATTTTAAAACAGCTACTATAAAAAGTCAGGGCAGCCAAAAAGGACTTTTTTTCCCGGAAATGATTCCTCAGTTTGATGAAGAATTTATTCAGAACCTGCATTTGTATTCTGACGAAGAAATTGCATTCAGATGCATGAAAGATTTTATTGGGGATGAAATTCCAGCAGAGGTATTAAAAAATATCGCAGCAGAAACCATCAGCTTTGATATTCCTTTGAAGAAAATCAATGAACGGATCTCTGTTCTGGAGCTTTTCCATGGACCTACTTTAGCCTTTAAAGATGTGGGAGCCCGTTTTATGAGCTGCTGCCTGTCATATTTTTTGAAGGATCAGGATAAAAAGGTAACAGTGCTCGTTGCCACTTCCGGAGATACGGGAGGTGCTGTTGCCCATGGTTTTTATAATGTTCCGGGAATTAATGTTGTGATTCTTTATCCCAAAAACAGGATAAGTGCCGTCCAGGAAAAGCAGCTTACCGCATTAGGCGGAAACATTTCTGCACTGGAAGTGAATGGTAATTTTGACGACTGCCAGAATCTTGTGAAGCAGGCGTTTTCGGATGAAAGCATTAATTCTGAACTTTTTTTAACTTCGGCAAACTCCATTAATATTGCAAGATGGCTTCCACAGCAGATCTATTATCTATTAGCTTTAAAACAATGGAAGCAGCATGAGAACCAGGACCCCGTCATTAGTGTCCCAAGCGGAAATTTCGGAAATATCTGTGCTGGGCTTCTTACCTATTTCCGGGGGCTTCCTGCAGAACAATTCATCGCTGCCTGTAATGAGAATGATATAGTTTCCGATTATCTGAACACCCATCAGTATCATCCTAAAAAAGCTGTGGCAACCTTATCTAATGCCATGGATGTAGGGGATCCAAGTAATTTCACGAGGATTCTGGAGCTATTCGAGCATCAGTTTGATTCATTAAAAAGTATGATTTCGGGATATTCCATTGATGATGCATCAACATTAGAAACTATAAAAGAAGTTTATGAAAAATATGGATATATCCTTGATCCTCACAGCGCTATAGCATTTGCTTCCCTGGAACATTACCTGGATGAAAATCCGGGCAAAAAAGGCTTCATACTTGGAACTGCACATCCCGTGAAATTTCCTGAAGCTGTGGAAAAAGCAGCCCATATCACTACTGAAGTACCTGAAGCATTGCATGCCCTTATGAAAAAGGAGAAAAAAACTGTAGAAATACATGCAGATTTTGAAGAATTAAAACGATTTTTGCTGAAATAAAAATCAGGAACAAATGAGCAAGATCTTTCTTGAAGATGTAAAAATATATGCCTACCACGGCGTACTTCCCGAAGAAAATATCATCGGGACCTATTATATTTTGAATGCAGAACTGCATACGGATCTTTGGAAAGCCGCAGAAACGGATGACCTGAACGATACGATAAGCTATGCTGACATCAACGGAATCATTCAACAGGAAATGTCCGTTAAATCCAAATTACTGGAACATGTGGCGGGAAGGATCATCATGAAGATCCATCAAAGCTTCCCCCAGATTTCATACATAAAGCTGAAGATCACCAAAACTTCACCACCCATGGAGGGGGAAATGAAAGGGGCAAGTATTGAACTTGAAAAAAGCTTCAAGCCTGACGATTTTTAAATTTTCATCTTCACAAAAAAATATAAAGAATTGAAATCCATCAAATTATTATTTTTATTAAGCTTCACCATGATTTTTGGGCAGACTGCCCTTGATAATCAATCTCCCGTTTATAATTTCCCGAAAATACGTTCCAATATTACGATGCCGGTCACTATCCCGCTTTCCGAAATCAGTAATATGATTAACGCTTCGGTAAAGGAACTGATATTTCAGGATGACTCTTATACGGATAACAACAATGACCAGTTTAAGGTAAAGGTATGGAAAACCCGTCCCATCCGTTTAGTGGGCGGAACAAGTCAAAACCTGCTGATTGAGGTTCCTATAAAAATTTGGGCAGAGAAAGGCATCGGTACCTTGGGAGTATATTCGTATCAGAATACGACTTTTGAAACGGTGATGTCCTTCAACACAACTATCAGCTTCAACAATAACTGGACGATTTCTACCAATACGCAGCCCAACGGCTTCAGATGGGTAACAAAACCCGTTCTGGATTATGGTAAAATACAGATTCCTATCACTTCACTGGTAGAGAAAAGCCTGAAGGAACAGCAAGGGAAATTCGCCAAAACTATTGATCAGCAAATGGGTACTCAGTTGAACTTCCAGCAGTATGCGGTAATGGCCTGGAATGTTTTTGCCCAGCCTTTTAATATTTCTGAAGAGTATAATACCTGGCTAAAAATAACTCCGGTCGGCGTAAACATCACTCCTCTGAAGTTTTATGGAAATGAAATTACCACCAATATAGGAATGGATATTTATTCGGAAACATTTACAGGAAGTAAACCTGCCGCTACCCCGACAGTAAAATCGGCAAGTAATTTTAACGTTATTCCTGCTTTGGCAGATAAATTCCTACTGCAGACCACCGCGAATGTCCCTTTTTCCGAAGCAACGAATATTGCCCGCAATATGTTCATGAACAAAGAATATGATGTAAGAGGTTCTAAAGTTAAAATCAAAGATATCCGGGTTTACGGCTCGGAAGGAAGAGTCATCATTGAAGCTGAAACGGAAGGTTATGTGAATGGTAAAGCCATTATTTCCGGAATTCCCGTATATGATGAAACGAAAAAGAAAATTGTACTTTCCAATACAAAATTTAATCTGAGAACCGCCAATATTCTACAGAAAACGGCTACTCTTCTTTTTAAGGGAAAAATTGTAAAGATGATTGAAGAGGAATACGGAATCCCGACGCAGGACCTGGAACTGGCTTCGAAGAAAAGTATTGAAGAAGCATTTAATAAAGAATATTATAAGGGCTTAAAGATGAACGGGAGAGTTTTTAATCTCAAACCGGGCCGTGTTTTATTAAACGAATCGGGAATCACTGCTGTTATTGAAACCAATGCCACTTTAAAATTAATACTTAACGGAATTTAAATTATAGATCAATAAAAACTAATACACAAATGAGGAAGTATCTGGCAGCTGTCGACAGACATAAGGCCACATCAGGCAATCGTTTTCTTAATTACTTTTTAGACAGACTTTTTATACAGGCTATTTATTATGCATTCTTTTTTATATTTGGAATAGGATACTCTATAGTATATGGAGAGGGATTATCTGCTGAAGATGAGGATCAAAGTTTTACTTTTACCCTGATCGTGCTCTTCATTTACCTGGCTCTGTCTTTTTCCTATTTCTTTTTTATGGAATATTATCTGGGTAAGACTATCGCTAAATATATTACAGGAACAGAAGTGATCAGTATAGACGGAAATAAACCAACAGCCCAACAGATTATTGCACGTACATTTTCCCGCGCTGTACCTTTTGACACACTTTCTTTTTTAGGGAATAACGGCTGGCATGACAGCTGGAGCGATACCAGAGTAATTAATGGTAAAAACTATCTTGCTGAAAAACAATTAAAAGAAGAAATAAGCAGTATTGGAGCGAAAGAAATGACTTAAAAATTTTTGTTCATTAAAAATTTTTGCTATATTTGCACACCTCAAAAATGGTAAAAATGGTACTTTGGCCGAGCGGCTAGGCAGTGGTCTGCAACACCATCTACAGCGGTTCGAATCCGCTAGGTACCTCTTCAAAAACCTCTAATTATCTTACAAAAGATCTTTAGAGGTTTTTTATTTGTAATCATCTTTATTTTGAAAACTATAAAAAAAGCCTCCCGGGGCACGAGAGGCAAAAGTGTAATTTTTAGAAATGAAAGATATATTATTAGTGATGGTAATAGTTTTTAACCAAACCATATGCCACGAGTATATATAACTCCAGGAATCGTGATTTTCGTGGTATCTTTTCTTAAAAAACATAATTTTCTTGAAAGAAAAACTGGAAAACAGTGTTAAAAAAATTTTACTTGTTTTTATCAATTTAAATTAATTAAAAATTGAATTTCAATCCGGCCATAATATAACCACGCAGAGCTGTTGTAGAAATCTCATCTATACCAAGCTGGCTTGTATAACTATTGATATACTGAAAAGAGTTTAAATTGAGAATGTTATTAAACTGCAGATTGTATTCAAAGTTTGATTTTTCTTTTCTGTATGAAATCTGACCTCCAATTAAAAAGTTCCTGAGTGTAGTTTCTCCTGTTTTCTGTATTAAATACTCCCCTAAAACATTGCCTATCCATTCTTTTTTAATATTGGCTCTTACCCCAAAAGACAGTTTTATATTATCCTGTTTAGAGGTGGTATCATAAAAACTCTGCTCAAAAATACTTTTAGTAAAAGTGTAACCCAAATCGAACTGTAAAGGCTTGTTTTTAAAATTCGTAGAAAGTTTTTGGGACAGTTCAAAATTCTGAACGGAAGAAATATTTTCATTATCGCTGATGAAATTGACGTTCCTATTTAAAGCACTCGTAAATTTTGTTTTTAAAATATAATTTTTACTAATTCTCCGGTCACCTGCAAACAGAAATATGAACCGGTCATTATATTTCCCGATTGTATTTTCCATGCCTGAAAATGTCCCGTAATTGGTTGTATTGGTCGTATAGCTAGGCTGTGTTTTATCATACATCAGCATTAAAAACATACTGCTTCCTTTTTCTAAATAGGCGCGATGAAATGTTAATTTATAACTATCTGTATTGCTCAGTAAACTGGGCGTAAGGTTTATATTCTGATTAAAATACAGATCCTTGGTATATAAAGGATTATACTGGAGAAGCTTTAAACCAGGAAGTTTGTACTTGGAGTTATATTCAAAACTTATTTCCATATTGGCTTTGGATACGGGACTATACTGCAACCTCAGCCTTTTCTCAAAATAATGCTTTTCATATTCATTGACATTCAGAAAATGAGAACTTAAAGAAGCTGATAAATCAAATTTCCCTAACTGTCTGTAAACATTCAGATCATTGATATAGTGATAAGTTTTAAGTATTCTGTTCTCGCTGGTCTGGGATACGGACTCAGTAAGTTCTGATTCTTCATTTTTATAAGAAAATCCTGAATGGAAATTAACATTAACAAAATTGTTTTTATTCTTTAAATAAAAGTCCAGTCCATATCTGTTTGAATTGACATCATATTGCTGAAACAATGAAGTATTACCGGTCAGGAACAGATTATTATTTGACAAGATATTTAAACCTCCCGAATAATCTTCATTCAGCTGGCTGAAGGCAAAGATTATTTTTGAGTTATTCAACTGTTTATTCCACGAAAGGAAATTACTTATCCCATTATTTTTTACCGTATTATTAATTGCATAAAAATTGGCATTGACTGGAGCATATCGATCTACATTTTGGTTAAAATCATCCTGAGTAGGGTTATAACCGAAATTATAATACAGAAAACTCTCATCTGCAAAGCTTTTTTTCATTTTAATCTGAGTAGTGCCTAAAAAACCTTTATTGTTTTCTGTCCTTTGCTCATAGAAGTTAAAATCCTTTGACTGGCCTTCGAATACAGTCCTTTTAGAAGTTGAAAATTTATCCAGCTGTGCATTATTGAAAATAGAAAAAGCCGTAATGCTAAAATTATTTTTCGACTTGGAATATTGCAGGGCTCCAAACTGGTTATCTTTAGATTTTACTTTTCCGTCGTTATTAAGAAATGTAGGAATGTCTATATTTGAATTATTATCGGCATTATCTATATCCTCCTGCGTATTCATTTCGTAAAAATCCATGAAGCTGATAGGATCCTTAGCAATATTATTGGCGTCCGCAATCAAAGCTAAATTTCCAAGCTTTCCGAGCCTGAATAAATTGGCATGCCCCAGATATGAATTTTTAGTCCCGTAATTGGCTTCTATATTTCCGGTAACTTTTCCTTTATACTCTTCTTTCAACTTTAAATTAAGTGCTGTGGATCGATTGCCGTTAATGGTTGTATAGTTTTGCCAGAGATCAATACTTTCAACCATATCAGCTGAAATATTCTGAGTAGCCATTTTATGGTTCTTCCCAAAAAACTCGTTTCCTTCTATTAAAACCTGTCCTATGGATTTCCCTTTATAGGTTACTTTTCCATTTTCATTAATATTAAGTCCCGGAAGCTTTTTGATGAGATCTTCGGTTGTTCTTTCTGTACCGTCTCTTACAGCTTTCAGATTAAAAGCTATCGTATCTTCTTTGGCACTGGCTATTTTGGGACGTGCTTTTATTTCTACTGTAGGAATTGTTTTAACCTGGGATTCCAATACCACTTCAAAATCATTTTTTTCGTTGGTATTAATCTCTAACACTTTTGTTTTGTATAATAAAGAGGTAAATTTCAGGGAAAAAATCCCTTTTTCGGAAAGCAGGAAAGTACAAACGCCTTTATCGTTTGTTTTTTGAAAATTTAAGATTTTTTCGTTTTTAAGAAGCTGAACGTTTACTTCAGAAATAGGAGTTCCGTTCGCTTCTTTAACTTCAATATTAATATTTTGTGAAAAAGAATAGCTGAAAAGCAATAAAAAAACAATGACTGAATATTTAAAATTCATTATAGCCTGATGTCTGTATGCGTTTCTTTTACTTTTGAAGCATTTTTCATAATCTCCTGAATTTTATCCCCGTCTTTTTCCTGGTCTAAAACTTTAAGTTTCGGGTTCATCGCCTCAAAATCGGCTGCTTTTCCATCATTACTTATTTTGGTTGCATAGACAATAAAATTGGCAGATTCCACTTTCAATACAAGACCGGGAAAACTGTTATATACATAAGGACCTGCACTTACCGGAAATTCTTCTGCATACCATACTTTTACCAGGCCTCCATTATCTAATGTAACCTCTGCTAATTTGCAGGTATATTTTTCAATCTGCTCTACATCATCTTTATACTCTACTTTAGAAAATTTAGGAGTATAATATTTATAAAATTCATCATCTCCAAAATTTTGATATTGGTAGAAACCTGGATCATTTTTTTTATGAAAAATTTTAATAGGTTTTATAACAAAAGATTCCTTTGTTATATTCGTAGTCCTTTCATCAACTTTTTTTCTTTCTTTTTCATTTACAAATCCTTCAGCAGTAATATTTTTATAAAAAGTATTTCCTTCATTAAAGTAAAGGATTTGCTTTTGAGGTTTTTTAAGCTTTTCTTCAGCCTGATTTTTAAATGCACTTGAAGATTCCGAAGAATATTCATTAAGATTCTGCTTATTTACATATTCATATTCTACTTTTAAATTCTGAGCATGAATAAGATTTAAAAAGAATAAAGAGATAAAAAGAGTGTATTTCATATCTAATAAATTGTATTTATAAGAGCGTCTAAATAACCAGACGCTCTTATTATTATACTTTCAGTAAGCACATTGTTTAGCAACCATACCAATAGGTGGTCATCACTAAATCAGTTGATTTTGTTACAATAAGATTTCCCATACCATCATCAAAATAACTGTAAGTAACCTCAGTAGTAAAAACAGTTTGATGACAGATATTTTTTACATCTACTGCTTTTTCATTAGAGTTTGCTTTAACAGTTGTAGATTTCAAAGATACAGATTCTTTGTTGTCATTAGAAAAATTATGAGCTGGTGCATTGCTCTTAGCAAATCCTAAAGTGGTCCCCGCGAATAGCATCGCTGTGAATAAGAATGTTTTCATTGTTTGTTTAATTTTTAAATTGAGTAAATTATTTTACATGGTTTTTCGCTGATCAGCTTTATAATTATTCTTTATACTGTACACATACAAAGAATAAATATTAATTTTTACCCCCACAGCAAAGATGCATTAAGATTAAATGATAATGCAAACACATAGCTTATAGATTTATAAATCCATGAGCTTAATTTTATAAATCCACAAACAGTAAACAATTGAATATAAACATCTTATTATTTCTAATAGAACTTAGACCTATTCTTTATAACTTTCTTTAAAATAGATAGGAAATAGCACTTACAATTGCTTTACTTTCTCAGAATTTCCCTTTTGTGATAAAAAAATGAGTATAAAAATTGATTCTGCCCCTTATTTTCTGTCATCTATACCACCAATTTTAATAATATATAACAATAAAAAAATCCCCGAATTGCTTCGGGGATAAAAACTAATAACCATGAAAACTCAAATTAAACATGAGTTGCTTCATATATTGAAAAATCGTGCCAAAGTTTTAATGACAAGAAAATATTTTTTGAATGAAATAATGATCATACCAATAATCAATCCTTCCTGAATAACCTATAAATAAAGCAATTCCAGCATGTTAGACACCAATTCCTCCGGCTATCATATGTATTTCCATGACGAATATCATGTTTTGAAACTATTATAATGAGCTAATTCTTTTATTCTGCTTTTTAGCAGAACCTTCGTTAAAACTAAAACGGCATTTATGTCAGAAAAGTATAAAGAGAAATTCTTTTAAAGAAAAGCATCCTTGCATAAATAAAAAAGCCTCCATTGCGGAGGCCTCAAAAACACAAATGATGAAAAAAATTTTTATAATTTAAAATAATAAACTATTCATTATAATTCTACATTTCAAAAATAGTGCTTTTCTCTTTTTATATTTTATGAGTTCAGTCATAAATGTATTTTTTATCGAAATTATTTCCAATTAATAAATATAAAAGCCAACTCAAACAGCTGAATATCAGCATACCAATTCACGGGAAATCTATCAACTCCTGAATTATCGGACTTACAAACTTCACAGGTTGATCAATAAAGTAAAGTAACTTTAAATATATGAGAACAGCTTCTCAGAAATGGGAAACTTTTTATTTAATATTATTCAGCATAAAAATAGCCTCCAGCAGGAGGCTCAAAAACACAAATTAAAAATCCTCATATGAGAATTTATAAAGTAGTCTGATCTTTCCCTGAACTACTCAGCCCAGGTCATAGGAATATATACCGTAATATATCCGTCTGCATCTACCTGAGCATCCGATACAGTTCCTGTCACAGAACCATAACCAGCCCAACCGCCTTGTCCCTGCATCGCAGAAAAGGTGTATGTTCCCGCTGGAATTCCTTCATTATATGCCGGAAGAGCCTGAAAACCACCACCGTAATACGTATCATAAACTTCACCTGTAACTGTATTCTCAGCCAGGAAGCTTCCTACATCATAGTTTCCTGAAAGAGACTTCGTACCATCCAGGTTAACAATACCGAATCTTAGCTTGTAAGTCTGAGTCTTCAAAACCTGTTTAGAGGTTTCCGAATGCGTCTGAGGTTGAACATCCGATATCATTTCATCGTTTGAACATGATAAGGCCATAATTGACAGGGCCACAAAAGCCATTGTTTTAAAAACTGATATTTTCATAATAAAGTAATTTGGTATTTCCAAAAGTAACCAATTCATATGAATTGAATAAAAACTTTTAATTAACTTAAAATTACATCCGGACCGCATGACAAGCTAAAATGCTGAAATTTTTCCTGCCACTTTTTTATCGGAGGCACCACTTTAACACTTATTAACTAAATTTTGGCTTCATAATTGGAAATAAAAAGAAAGTTGCCACCGTTTCGGTTGAGACTACTTATTAAAATTTGAATTATGAGAAAGATAGTATTAGCAGGTTTTTTATCAGTTTTTTTACTGACAGCCTGTAAAAAAGACGAAAGGACAGCTGAAAAATCTCTTGAAGAGCAAAAACTTGAATTTCAGGCAAGACAGCTTGAAATAGAAAAACAAAAGCTGGCCATCGAGAAAGAAAAAATAGTATACGAAGCGCAGAAAAAAGCAGACAGTATCTCTGAAAGCAAAAAATCTCAGGCAGCGGCTGCAGCCAATTCAAAGCCTCAGATCATAAGAGAAACAAGAACAGTATATAGAGACAGAGGATCCAATTCCAATTCAGGAGGCGAAACCTATGCAAATAATGGTAACAGCTCTTCACAGGGTACCGGTACTACCGCCACCCAAAAGAAAGGATGGAGTAAAGCAGCCAAAGGAACAGCTATTGGTGCCGTAGGTGGTGCTGCATTAGGAGCTATTGTTGCTAAGAAAAACAGAGGTCTTGGAGCCGTGATAGGCGGTGTCGTTGGGGGTGCAACCGGTTATACGATCGGTAGGGCCGGAGATAGAAAAGACGGAAGAGTTCAGCCACGTAATTAATATTTTTACGATAACATATAAAGATTGCTTATTTTTAAGCAATCTTTTTTTATGATCCTAATTCTCCTTTCTTCAGTTCTTATCCTTTCAGTGCTAGCAGGCTGGGGGAAAGTAATAGAAAGCTTCCTGGGAACTCTTTCCGGAGAAGTTACCGGCAGTATTCTGACCGGAACAATGGGGCTCAGCATGATATGGACTGTTTTGTCTTTTTTTATACCTATTAATATATATGTAGAAATTCCATTCGTACTCACCGGAGTTTTTTTCTTTTTTAAAAAGAAAATGTATCAGGAGATTAATCAGTTTTCAAAGAAAGATACCCTTTTAATTGGAGGCATTTCACTTGTTATTTTATACTGCAGCGCTTTCCATCCTTATATATTGGATCATTTTGGATATTATATCCCTTCTATTAAATGGATTACAGAATATGGACTGGTAAAAGGAATTTCTAATCTCGATCTTACATTGGGGCAGATGTCCGTCTGGCATATTTTTCAGGCCGGGTTTTCCGATTTTTCTGATCCATTTTTAAGGATTAATGCCATCTTACTTATTGCTTACACGCTTTATATTTTTAAAAGCAAAACCTGGATTCAGCTGTGCTTTATTCCCATATTGCTGCTTTTTTCACAGTCTCCCAGCCCGGATCTTCCCGTCATTGTTTTATCACTCATCCTTCTGAATGAGATTCTTAAAGAAAACAGAAATATCACTCTTCTCTTTTCTTTTGCTGTTTTTGTTTTTTCCATAAAACCCACAATGATATGGTTACCATTACTGGTATTTTTATATTCTGTATTTATTTTAAAACCTAATTATAAAAGCTGGCTCCCGGGAACAGGAATTCTTATTTTATTCTTTATTAAAAATATATGGACATTCGGGTATCCTATATTTCCTGTGGCTGCAGGTGATTTTGGTTTCAGCTGGAAACCCAACCCGGAAGTATTAAAAATTTCATCACAATATGCTGTTCAGAAAACCTACGACATGCAGTATACATATGAGGAAATACAAAAGCTTTCTTCTGTTGAAGCCTTCAAAAACTGGTTTACACTGCAAGGCATTAAATCAAAAATCAACCTATTTTTCATTCTAAGCCTGATTTTGTTTTCGGTTTTTGCTATTGTTAAAAAGAAAAAGATCATCAGCCTGATCTGCATTTCAATCCTGGTAAAAAGTGTATGTGTTTTAGCCTTTTCAGCACAGTATCGGTTTTTTATTGACGTGTTTTTTGTTATATTTTTTGTTCTGCTCGTTCATCTTAACAAAAAAAATGCTCTTGTTTTTTTCTCACTATCAGGAATGTTAGTAATAGGAATTTTAAGCTTTCCTACTTTAATCCGAAACTACATTCCCAGTTTCAGACCGGGAAATTTCATGGCCGGAATAAAAAAAGAACAGATTTATAGACCTTCAACCTATCATTACAATAAATTTAAAACCTTCCGGACAGGAAACTTAAAATTCAATGTATCAAAAGATTATCCTTTTAATTTTGATACTCCTGTTCCCGCAATTTCAGCAAGTTATATTATTGATGATGTCAATGCCGGAATTTTCCCACAATACATCGACCCAAAAAATATTAAAAAGGGATTTATCTGGAAAAAACTCACTCCAGAAGAAAAAAAGGAAGCAGGAAACGTTATCAATAATATCAAAAACATTGATAAATAGAACAAATCCAGAAACTTTATTATCTGAAGAAAAATAGGTAATTTTGTACTATGTTCAACACATTAGGTAATCTTCTCAGTCTTACAACATTTGGAGAAAGTCACGGCGTGGCTTACGGCGGTATCATCAATAATTTCCCGGCAGGTTTAACGGTAGATTTCGATAAAATTCAATATGAATTGGATCGCAGGAAACCCGGCCAGTCCGCAATTGTCACTCAAAGGAAAGAAAGTGACACGGTAAAATTCCTTTCAGGAATCTTCGAGGGGAAAACAACAGGTACTCCAATCGGTTTTATTATCGAAAACGAAAATCAGAAGTCGAAAGACTATGATCATATTGCAGATTCGTATCGTCCGAGTCATGCAGATTTTACGTATGACCAGAAATTCGGGATCAGGGACTATCGTGGTGGCGGGAAATCTTCAGCAAGGGAAACCATCAACTGGGTAGTTGCGGGAGCATTGGCCAAACAGCTTTTATCCAGCATTGAGATCAATGCGTATGTATCTTCCGTAGGCGATATTTTCTGTGAAAAACCTTACCAGGCTTTAGACTTTTCAAAAACGGAAAGTAATGTTGTGCGTTGCCCGGATGCCGAAACTGCTGAAAGAATGATCGAAAGAATCAAAGAAATCAAAAAAGAAGGCAATACCATTGGCGGAACCGTTACCTGCGTGATCAAAAATGTTCCTGTAGGAATCGGGGAACCTATATTTTCCAAGCTCCAGGCCGAATTGGGAAAAGCGATGCTGAATATCAACGCCTGTAAAGGATTTGAATATGGAAGTGGTTTCTGCGGAGCTAAAATGACCGGAAAAGAGCATAATGATGCTTTTAATACAGATTTCACCACTAAATCTAACCTTTCAGGAGGAATTCAGGGAGGAATCTCTAACGGGATGGATATTTATTTCCGTGCGGCATTCAAACCTGTGGCCACGATCTTAAGACCTCAGGACAGTGTGGACAAACATGGAAATCCTGTAATTGTAGAAGGAAAAGGACGTCACGACCCATGTGTAGTGCCGAGAGCTGTTCCTGTTGTGGAAAGTCTCGCGGCATTTGTACTGGCCGATTTATTTTTGATCAACAAGACAAGAAACATCAATAATTTTTAATATAAATATTTTTGGTAATGAAAAATTACTGGGATCAGGGAATATCTTTTGAAGAATATATCCGCATCGCAAAAGAAAGGCTAGAAAATCCTGCCAATCAACAGGAAACTGACTATAAACAATACTATGAGCTCGGGCTTCAGAGAATGGACAGAACCCTGAAAAAGTATGTTCCGGATGAGGAACAGTTAAAACAGCTGGCTTCTAAAAATTTTGACGGAAAAATACTGATTATTTCAGAAGCCTGGTGTGGTGATGCCAGCGCTACAGTTCCTGCCCTTGTTACTTTTTTCAAGGGGCACAATGATGTGAAAATTTTTCTGAGAGATAGTGACAAAAGCCTGATCAGCCAATATCTGACCAACGGTACAGAATCTATTCCTAAAGTAATTATCCTTGATAAAGATTTCAATGTAAAAAATTCATGGGGACCGCGTCCAAAATACGGATACGAGCTGCTCATGAAGCACAAAGCAAATCCTGAAGCCTATCCTAAAGATAATTTTTATAATGATCTGCAGCTGTATTATGCCAAAAACAGAGGTAAGGATGCAGTTCAGGAGATTCTGGAATTACTATAAAAGCATTGAACTCCAGACGGCAACAATAACAGTAAAGATCAGCTATGAAAAAGAACATCATTTATCTTGTCCTCATTATTATTATCGGTGTGATAGCCTTTGTTCCGGGCGTGAAAGAATATCTCAGAGATCAGTTCTTCCCGATCGCAACGATTGAAAATGCCGTCCATGTAAGCGAAGAAGATTATGACATCGAACTGAAAGGAATTAATGTACCAAGCACCAACCTAAAAACCTTTAAAAATAAACCTATTTTCCTTAATTTCTGGGGAACCTGGTGCCCTCCATGCAGAAAAGAATGGCCTACGATCCAGAAGCTATATGATTCCAGAAAAGGAAATGTAGATTTTATTCTTATTGCTATGAATGACAAGGAAGAAGATGTAAAAAAGTTTTTAAAAGATAACAATTATTCAGTTCCCGTATATATTGCACAGAGTCCTATTTCTGAAAAAATCCTTCCCAAAGTATTTCCCACCACTTTTCTGATTGATCAGCACGGAAGGATCATCATTAAGGAAGATGCTTACAGAGATTGGAACACAGAGACTGTGCATCAGTTCATTGACAATATTATCAAATAGTTTTTTAACTAAATTTTATAATTAATTGGTATAGAATTTGCGAAATTTATAATGTTGAAAATTGATTAAAACTAAACACAAAAATGAAATATTCAAAATTGAATCTTGCAAAAGAAGCCATCAGCCACAAAGGCTTCGTCAAAAAAATTCCTGACATTTTCAGAATGGTCAAATTATGGAGAAAAGGTGAATATCCTATGAGATCCATCGATATTATCCTTCCTCTTCTGGGGATTTTATACGTCATCTCCCCTATTGACTTACTTCCCGAGTTTGCCGTACCTGTTCTAGGAGTTATGGATGATCTTGCAGTATTGTCCCTGACGATTCCAAAACTTATCAAAGAAGTGGATAAATTCTTACTATGGGAAGCAGAGCAGAGGCTGAGAGGCACTAAAGTTATCGATGCAGAAATTGTAAAATAATAATTTACATAAATATTTTTTAAACCATCCTGAAACATTTCAGGATGGTTTTTTGTTGACAAATGAATGATAAATTTTTAAGCCTTATTTCAAATCATTAAATTTGCAGTATCTAATAAAAAATAATGGAAAGTAAAAAAGAGTTTTTCTTAGAGTGCTACAAGCTGGGCATTATCAAATTCGGAAGGTTTACCCTAAAAAGCGGTATTGAAAGTCCGTTCTATGTAGATCTCAGACCTTTGGCCTCAGACCCTAAAATCTTAAAGAATCTGGCAAATTATTTATTGGAAATGCTTCCTCTGGATAATTTTGATCTCATCTGCGGAGTGCCTTATGCAGCCCTTCCGATGGCTACTGCCATGTCTCTGGAAAGCTATATTCCATTAATTATCAAAAGAAAAGAAGCAAAAAACTACGGAACAAAGAAACTGATCGAAGGAATTTACCAGAAAGGTCAAAACTGTCTTTTGGTGGAAGATGTCATCACTTCCGGAAAATCCCTTATAGAAACGATTGCAGAAGTAGAACAGGAAGATCTTAAAGTAGCCGATATCGTTGTTGTTCTCGACAGAGAACAAGGCGGGAAACAGTTATTAGAAAGCAAAGGCTACCGGGTTCATACCCTTTTCAATATTTCCGAGGTTTGTACCATTCTTCAGGAAACCGGGGAACTGTCTGATGAAGAAGTAAAAAGAATTCAGGATTTCCTTCAAGGGAACCATATTCAGTTTGAAGAAAAGACCAGAAGTTCTTACGAGCAGAAGCTGGAACATGCGCAGCATTCCGTTTCTAAAAAATTACTGGAGACTGCCTTGGCAAAAAAATCCAACCTGATTGCATCTGCAGACGTTACCACAACACAGGAACTTCTGGCTCTTGCTGAAAAAGTAGGTCCGCATATTGTTGCCTTAAAAACTCATATTGATATCATTTCAGATTTTGAATACGAAAAAACAATTATTCCTTTAAAAGCATTGGCAGAAAAACACCAGTTCTTACTGATGGAGGACAGAAAATTTGCAGATATCGGCAACACCCAGGAACTGCAGTTTACCAGCGGGATATTTAAAATTACAGACTGGGCAGATTTTGTTACTTCCCAGGTAATCGGAGGATTTGAATCTTTAGACTGCTTTAAAAACGTAGGAGTTGTTGCCATTGTGGGAATGTCTTCCAAAGGTACCCTTACTACAGCCAGCTATCGTGAAGAAGCTTTAAAAGTAGCATTATCTCATCCTAATGTAATAGGAGGTGTATCACAGAACCAGATTCCTGAAGAGCTGTTACTGTTTACTCCGGGCGTTAATCTTGCAGACTCAGGAGACGGAAAAGGACAGCAGTACAATACACCGGAACATGTTTTCAAAATGCTTCACTCCGATTTTATTATTGTAGGACGGGGAATTTATAAGTCTGATGATCCCGAAAACGCTGCCGTTACTTATAAAAACGAAGGCTGGAATGCATATGTTAATTCTTTGCAAAAAAATATGATCCAGGACTAAATCCTGCTGAAAATATTCAAAATAAGTTTATATTTGGGCTTTATCACAGGATATTGAAAAAGATCACCACTTGCCTTGTTTTGTTTTGGGGAATTGTACAGGTTTCCGGGCAGAAAGACAGTATATATATAGAAGCGAAATTATCTTCCGACAGAAAAACGCTGGAAGTTAATCAGGAAATTGTGTATTACAATCATTCCGGAAAAGACCTTCATTCGGTAAAGCTTCTCAACTGGGTTTCTGCTTACAATAAAAAAGGAACATCCTTAGTTTACAGAAAACTGGAAGACAGAAACAGTGATCTTCATTTTGCAAAGACCGGTCAGTTGGGCAAGCTTCTTGATCTTCAGATTAAGAATTCCGCACAGCAGCCTGTCCCGGTGAATTCCAATACGGATGAAAATCTTTTTCTCCCTCTAACAGAGGTTTTGAAGCCTGGTGAAAGCGTCAAATTACAGCTTCAGTACAGAATGTTGCTTCCCGATAAAAAATTTACGGGTTACGGGACTTCTGATCAGATTACTGCATTAAAATATTTCTTTATTGTTCCGGATCATTTTGATCCGGACAATATTTCCAAAAGAAACTATCACGATATTGAGGAATCCGTGAGTTTCAACACTTTCTGGACCGTCAATTTTGATCTGCCACCCAATAGTTTTATTGAAAGTAACCTGCCACAGATCCAGATGAATGCCTTTAAAGGCTATCTTGATTCCGATCCTGAATTTGTGATCTCCCCCAACGGGCTCTCTTCCATAAAAGTAAATGTAGATGGTACAGATACTGAAATTAAATTCGGGTATAATCTGAAACCGGAAGAAAAGCAAAACCTTGAATTTTATCTGCCTTTACATTTGAAGTTCATTAAAGAAAGAATAGGTTTCCTTCCCAAAAATCTATTCATTTCCGAAAAATTCAGATCTTCAGAAGATTTCTTCGGAAATAATGATATTACTTTCTGGAAATTCAAGTTTCAGCTCTTCACCGATTCGGAAAAAACAGATCTTGATTATTTCGGAATTATTGCAAAAAAAATACTGGACGAAAGCGTTATTGCCGACAAGCAGAAAAGCCATTGGTTTAAAAATGGTTTAAAATCCTATCTGGAAATACAGTATCTCCAAAAATTCTATAAGGACACCAAGTTATTGGGTACACTGCCGGAAACCCGTATTTTCGGAGTCAAACCACTAAAACTGTTCCATGCATCCAAAGTAAAGCTAATCGACCGTTACGGACTGGCTTATCAATATATTATGTCCCAGAATCTAGACCAGAAGATCAGCGAAAACTTTACCGTTTTGAGCAACTTTAATGATATGGCGATCAGTAGTTTTGAAACCGGAAGTCTTTTCAACTATACAGCAGAAAAAATGGGCTATGATCGTTTTAACAATATTGTGAAGGATTATATTTCCAAAAACACGGATCAAAAAATTGACCCGGAAGATTTTCTTAAAGAATTAGCCGAAGAAGAAAAAACATCTGCTTATCTCAGTGATTTTTTCAAACAAAAAAACAGGGTGAACTTCAAACTGAGAAATATTAAGAAACAGGAAGACTCCCTGAATATCAAAATCGGTAAAAATACAGATTCTCCTATTCCGGTAAGGCTCGAAACACAAACCAGCGGAGGTGAAATAAAATCCTATTGGGTAGAAACGGAAGAAAAAAAAAGGGTTATAAACTTTGCCCTTCCCTCTTCAGAAGACATTCACAAGGTAACACTGAATTCAGATTATATTTTTCCGGAATCTAAATACCGGGACAACTTTTTATACGCAAAAGGTCTGTTTTCGAATACTAAAAAAATAAAATTCAAACTTATTAAGGATATTCCCAATCCTGAATATAACGAAATATACGTCACTCCAAGAGTACGTTTTAACAATACTTACGATAAATTCCTTCTGGGGGTGAATTTGAAAAACCAGTCATTCTTTGACCAGAAATTCCTGTATTCGTTCACACCTACTTACAGTACAGGAACCGGTAAACTGACTGGATCAGGGGCGATCTCCTACTCTTTCCTTCCTGCTGAAAGTATTTTCAGAAGTATCACTTTCGGAGTGTCCGGATCCTATTTTCATTATGATTACGGACTGGCTTACAGGAAAGGTTCCGTATTTTCTAATTTCAATTTCAGGAAAAACCCACGAAGTACGGTAAGCAGAAGCTTAGGATTTTCCTATAATTATTTAGAAAGAGATCTTAGCCCGGCAATGATTGCGAATAAGGACTATGACAAGTATAATCTCTGGAGTGCAGGATATGGATACAGCGACAGCCAGATGATCCATGAAAAAAGCCTGAACCTGAGTACTCAGGGCATGGAGGATTTCAATAAAATAACTGCCGAAGGATTTTACAGATGGGAATTTGCTCCCAAGCAAAAGCTAAGTGTCAGGTTATTTGCCGGCTATTTTATAAGAAATGAAACCAGGAACAATACTTTCAATTATGGAATTTCGAGGGTATCCAATTATTCTTTCTCTTATAATCTTTTGGGCGAAAGTGCCAACAGCGGGCTTCTTTCACAACAGTTTATCCTTGCTGACGGAGGCTTCAAATCTTTCATCCCCGGATCTGTGAATCAATGGATTACTTCTTTTAACGTAGATTCCAGTGTATGGAAGATTTTCCATGTATATGCGGATGCAGGAATCTACAAAAATAAAAACCGTCCTGCAGAATTTATCTGGGACAGTGGAATTAAGGTAAGACTTATCCCTGATTTTCTTGAGATTTATTTCCCGATACAGTCTTCACTAGGTTTTGAACCTTCTTTCAAGGATTATGCAAAACGCATCAGATATACCCTGGTTCTCAATCTTGGAGCTGTTATCAATGCTGCCAGAAGAGGATGGTACTAAAAATAAAAAAGCAACTGCAAAACAGCTGCTTCTTTAACATGTTATATTGAAAACTAACTTTTATTACTATAAATAAATTTTATTCGCTTAGATTAGAAAAAATTATAAAATTTTTCATCTGTATTCTATAAATATCAAAAATAATACCACACGAATAAAAAAATAATTATAAAAACAAATACATTAAATAAATAGTCAAACACAGTATTAAAGTCATAAAAAAGCCCGGGCCATTTCTTCGAAATGGCCCGGGCTTTTATTAATAAAGAAACTAAAATTAGTCTTTTAAGATCTTCTGAGATACAGGCTCGTTATTTACAGTTCCTGTAACGATATAGTTACCTTTCGATAACTCAGCAACATTTACAGTTCCGTTTTCTTTTACAGAAGCAGACTTCACTACCTGTCCGAACATGTTGTACACTTTTACATCTTTCACATCAGCTCCGAAAGTGATCTCGTCGCTTTTAACGAAAGTATTTTTTACGAAGTTTCCTGATTTTGCATTTTTGATATCTGCAACAGCCAGTGTCGTTGAAGCATATGTTCTTGCAATCAGATTATCAATACTGATATTCCCCGTTCCTGAAGTAGCAGACCCTGCCTGTCTAATTGCCACAGAAGCCAATTGAGTTGCAGCGGCAGATGTACCCGTACTATTCGACAATAATGGTTGTGAATTGATCAATAATGTTCCTACATTAGTTGAAGGGGTTACGCTATTATCAACAGTATAAGTAACCGTAATATTTGCAGGAGTACCGTAAGGAATTTCAGTACCATAAGTAGGAGTTGCAGTACCTCCGGAGTTATTTAAAATTCCAAGTGTATATCCTGTTGCACTTCCTTTAATATAAAGTCTTCCGTAAAAAAATGTTACAGATGTACCTGCTGTACCGCCAAACATTAAGAAATAATCTCCAGTTGTAGTAAGTCCCGTTGCACTTGCAACATTAATTGTAGCAGAATAATCAGCTTTATTAACAATACCGGCAGCCATAGTGTAAGGAGTAGAAAATGCTTTATTTGCATCTTCTGCATTTCCTGCTACTAAATTAACCACACTTCCATTCGCCATAAGCGTACCCGTAGTTCCGCTATGCGCAACCCACCCGTTTGCAGTAAGGGCTCCTGTATAATTAAAATTATCTGTAAGTACAGTAGTTTGTGCATTTACAAAACTAATAGCAGACGCTATTCCCAAAATAGTAAAGATTTTTTTCATTATAAAAGGTTTTAAATTTATGGGATAAAAGTACAAAAAAAAACACCACTCTATTAAAGTGATTATACATAATTAACAATTAATTAAAGTTGTTTTTTACTATTCACTTAGAAGCCTCATTACCATTGATATTTCCGATTATATCATAAATCCCTTTATGAAGATTTATGATAATTAAAATTCCTTTTAATAAATTAAATTTAAGGTTTTATAATATTTAAATTAATTTTCTGTTAATAATGATTAACCCCTCTCCATTAACAATTTTTAGTTATTTTTACGAATTATTTTGAAAGGCTTGCGGAATTTTTTTCTTCTGATCGGTTTGTTTGTCATGGGCATATTTTCGGCCCATGCGCAGATATTTTCGTGGAAAAACCCAAATATTCCGGAAGACAGCATCAAAAAGGACAGCATCCTGGCAGCAAGATTTGAGCAGGATATTTTTGCTAAGGATACGATGGATTTTGTAAAAACCAATAACAAAATAATCGTAGATGAAGCCGTACTGGTTAAGAATGACAAGAAAAGATTTTTAGGAGAACTGAACTCTAAAGGTTCCATTATCCGGGGAATTACATTTGGTAACAATCAAGGGCAATCTGTGCAGAGTTCTATGGATCTCCAGATATCAGGTCGGCTTTCGAAAGATGTGACTATTCTGGCAAGTATTTCGGATCACAATCTTCCTATTCAGGCTGACGGTTACACCCAAACCCTGGAAGAGTTTGATAAGATCTATATGCAGCTGAATATTAAGGACAAATCGATCCTCAGGGCAGGACATCTTGATCTTGTAGAATCCAAGAACTATTTTGCAAAATTCCAGAGAAGGAGCATGGGTCTTGAATTCCAGACCGAATTCGGAAAGGATAATAAAACTTTTGTAGATGTTTCCATGGGTGTGGCACGAAGTGAATTTCACAGGGTCCGCTTCCAGGGGGTTGAAGGCAACCAGGGACCTTATCGTCTGACGGGGAAAAACGGAGAACAGTTTATCACTCTGATTTCAGGTTCCGAGCAGGTATTTATCGACGGTATCCTGATGAAGCGTGGAGAAAACCAGGATTATATCATTAACTATAATACCGGAGAGGTAACGTTTACCAGTTTCCGCCCGATTTTTCAGCAGAATTTCATCACTATCTCCTATAATTATACGAACAGAAACTATTCCAGGTATCTGTTTACCGGAAAACTGGAGCATCAAAGGGAAAAGTTTAAAGTAGGATTGAACTGGTTCATGGAAAATGACAATAAAAATGCTCCCCTTTCCTTAAATCTTTCCAAAGAAGATGAACAAATTCTTGCTGAGGCAGGTAATGATCCGAATTTGATGTATGCCCCTTCAGGGGTGGTGACTCCTTACGATGTCAATAAAATCCTGTACCGTTTAAACCCGGCCGGAAATTTTTATGAATTTTCAACAGATCAGAACGAAACACTTTACCAGGTTTCTTTCACTTATTTTGGGGTCAATCAGGGAGATTATAAAATTACGCAAACCACCAATAACGGCCGTGTATTTGAGTATGTCGGAAACAATATGGGAGATTATAAAGCCGTGAGAAAGCTTCCTTCACCTCAAAAATCTCAGGTATATTCCGTAAATTCCGAGTATCTTTTAAAAGATGGAAAAATCGGAGCCGATTTCTCACTGAGCAATTATGATCTGAATTTATTTTCATCAAAAGATGCAGCTCAGAACATGGGATATGCATGGCGTATTTTCGGAAATAAAAGCTTTACAAAAAGCAACTGGAAAGGAACTCCAAGCTTCGAATATCAATACATCGACAAACAGTTTCATATTCTGGACCGCATCAATGATGTGGAATTTTCGAGAGATTTCAACCTGGCTCAGGAGTTCAGCCAGAGAACCCAAAACAGATTTATTTTCAGCTTCTTAAACAAATGGAACAATAAATCCACCTTGAATTACCGCATCAATTACCTGGACGAGCAAGACAGCTATAAAGGAATGAAGAACGATCTTGATTTCAGCTGGATCACCGGAAAGTTCTTTACAAAAGGAAACTTATCCTATCTTAATACCAATGCTACGTTGCAGGACACTAAATTTATAAGAGGTGGTGTCTCTACGGAATTTACCGGTAAAAAAGGAAGCTGGGCCGTTGGAGGAAGCATGGAACACAATGAGAAAAAGTATAATGATACGCAGCTCATGGATGTCACCAGCTTCAGCTGGAAAGAAATTTTTGTTCAGAAAAAGATTGGCGACAGTACCCGTACCAAGCTTCTTGCAAAAGTATATATGAGAGATAACGATTCCGTACGGAATAACAGGCTGGAAAGCATGAATAATATCCTCGGAATTATGGCAGAAAGCCAGCTGATTAAAACGGAAAGAACGACTTTGAATGCTTTGGTGCATTACAGAAAATTCTTTTATCAGAATGATGAGGCAGACATGACCCGAAACAATGACTTTGTTGTCGGAAATATCCTGTATAACCAGCAGTTATTCAGAAACGGGATGCGCCTGCAGGCATTTTACGAGCTTGGAAACGGGCAGGAAGCTCAAAGAGAATTCCAATATCTTAAGGTAACGGACGGGCAAGGTGTTTATAAATGGACCGATTATAACGGAGATGGGGTCCAGCAGCTGGACGAATTTGAAATTGCAGAATATTCTGATCTGGCGCAGTATATCAGAATTTACACGAATTCCGTGCGGTACATTCCTTCAAACAAAAATAAAATCCAGCTGGCATTATTCGTGAATCCTTCCATTGTTTTCAATTCCGAAAACGCTTTTTTAAAGCGCTGGAATTTCAATGTTTCATTAAATTCACAAAACTCATTCTATAAAAAAGATAAAGTTCTTGTTCTGAACCCTTTTGAAAAAAACAGTGACCAGATTTTAAAAAACCAGAACATTTTAGCTTCCGTACAGTTTAATCCTACTGAAAAATCAGGCTGGAACGGAAATTACCGTTTTATCACCAACGATAACCTCATCAATGCCAATTTCAGTAACGAGGAGCGCGAGCAGGTTTCGCATTTCATTAATATCGGTTATTGGTTTAATAAGGAGTTCAGGGTTGACTGGGAAAATTCGATCCATGATCTTAAAAATTCATCCCAATTATTTGCCACAAGAGATTACCGGCTGAATAATTTCGAAACAAAGCCGAAAGCAACCTATAAGTTTACAGATGCTATTCAGGCAGAACTTTCCTCCGCATACCGTCAGAAAAAAAGAATAGATGGCGAAGAACTGCTAAAAGCATTTGATGTTACCGGAACCATCCAGTGGGAGCGCAAAAAAACTTCAATCAGAGGGAATTTTTCTTTCATTAATAACGATTTTACGGGAAACAATTTCAGCATTGTAGGAAACCAGATGCTCGACGGACTTAAACCAGGGAAAAACCAGGTATGGAGTGTTTTCATCCAGCAGGCGATCAATTCTTTCCTTCAGCTCAACTTAAATTATGAGGGAAGAAATTCCGGAGACCGCACCATCCATATCGGAAGTATGCAGGTAAAGGCGAGTTTCTAGTAGAATGAGAATGTTGTAGAGTTGGAGGGGTAAAGCGTTGGAGTATGAAACCGGCAAAATTGACTACCTTAAAAATCTGAAATCTGATGTCTGAAATCTGATGTCTAGTATCACTTCCACCACTCTATTTTCACCATAGAAATTATCATATTCTCAAATGTTTATAATTTCGTAAATTTGCAGCATGGTAAAAATAGGCAATATAGAACTGCCGGAATTTCCGCTTTTGCTGGCTCCGATGGAAGATGTAAGTGATCCTCCGTTCAGACGCCTGTGCAAAATGCATGGAGCAGATCTGATGTACTCAGAATTTATTTCTTCTGAAGGCTTGATTCGTGATGCGATAAAAAGCCGTAAGAAGCTTGATATTTTCGATTATGAAAGACCAGTCGGTATCCAGATTTTCGGTGGCGATGAAGAAGCAATGGCAATGTCCGCAAGAATTGTAGAGACTGTGAACCCTGATCTGGTTGACATTAATTTTGGGTGCCCTGTAAAAAAAGTTGTGTGTAAAGGAGCAGGTGCAGGAGTTCTTAAGGATATTGACCTTATGGTACGCCTTACCAAAGCTGTAGTAAGCTCTACCCATTTGCCAGTGACGGTTAAAACCCGTTTGGGCTGGGACAGCACCAGCATCAATATAGATGAAGTGGCAGAACGTTTACAGGAGACAGGCATCAAAGCTTTAACAATACACGCAAGAACCCGTGCGCAGATGTACAAGGGAGAAGCAGACTGGGAACACATTTCCAGAATTAAGCAAAATCCAAATATTGAGATTCCTATCTTTGGAAACGGCGATATTGATTCTCCGGAAAAGGCTCTTGAATACAAACAGAAGTATGCATGCGACGGTATTATGATCGGCCGTGCAGCCATTGGATATCCATGGATCTTCAATGAGATCAAACATTTTTTCGAAACAGGAGAGCATCTTCCTGAGCCTGCTATTGCAGACCGTTTACTTGCTGTACGCCAGCATGCGGAATGGAGTGCGGAATGGAAGGGAGAAAAACTAGGTCTTATTGAAATGAGACAGCATTACAGCAATTATTTCCGTGGTGTTCCACATTTTAAAGAATTCAGAAAAAAATTCCTTGAGGTCTTTACTTTAGAAGAAATGGATGTGCTGATTAAAGAGACCCAACAGTTTTACGAAGAATACCAGACACAAGTATAAATATAAAAAACCATCATATCTGATGGTTTTTTTATGTTTTTAATATCCTCCTGATGAAGATTCGTTCCTTATCAGACCTAAGGCTGAAGAGGTTCCAATCCTTTTAACTCCCATGCTGATCATTTTTTCAGCATCTTCTGGCGTTCTTACTCCTCCGGCTGCTTTTACAGGAAGTTTTCCTGCATTATCCAGCATAATCCGTATGCCTTCAAAAGTAGCACCATTCGGTTTACCGCCTTCCGTCTGGTAAAATCCCGTAGAAGATTTCACAAAAATATTCGGGAAATCATTTTCGGAGAAATGTTCCTGTGACCAGTTGGAGATATTTTTGGTAAGATCTGCAATCTGATCATCCGTCAGCGCAGCAATCTCAATAATCCATTTGGCAACCTTGTGATGCTGAAGGGCAAGTTTTGTACACTGTACAAACTCATTTTTTACCAGCTCAAGGTTTCCGTTAAGATAAGCATTGTAATTAATCACAAAATCCAGTTCATCTGCCCCGTCTTCAATGGCTTTGGAAGCTTCGGCGAGTTTTTCTTCAACAGAATAAGTTCCTTCATGAAAGCCTATTACGGTTCCTACCACGACATCTGAATGTCTTTCCTGAATATACTTTTTGATATCCGCTACATAATCCGGACGGATCATTACGGCAAAAATACCATTATCTATGGCTTCCTGCACAAGTTTTCTATCTAATTGTAATGTTTCTTCGTCTGAAATACCTGACTGTGCAGGCGTTTTCAGATAGGTTGAATCCAAATATCGGGCAATGTTCATAATCTTTATACTTTCAGTTGTCTGTAAATACCTTGTTCCAAAGATATGAAAGTTTCTGTTCTTGTCACTCCTTTCAGCTTCTGAAGTTTGCTCAGAATCTGCATCAGATGGTCATTATCTTTACAAAGTACTTTTAGGAATATGGTATAATTTCCTGTTGTATAATGAGCTTCTACTACCTCATTTACATCCCTGAGAGATTTTACGACATCCGGGTAATGACTGGGCTGGTCTAAAAACATTCCGATGTACGAAATTACCTTATAGCCTATTTTTTTAGGGTTAAGAAATGAAATTGAGTTTTCGATAACTCCCGCGTGCTCGAGCTTTTTAATCCTTTGATGTACTGCTGTTGTGGATATTCCAACATTCTTTGAAATGTGGGCTAAAGATGTTTTAGCATTATCCATCAGCATGTAAATGATTTCCTTGTCAATCGAGTCTAAATGATAACTTGTGTTACTTGAATTTTTCATTTTCTACTTTATATTTATGTTTTTGTCTCTTCAAATTTCACAAAAACCGGAAAGTGGTCGCTGTATCCGCCTAAATACCGTGTACCGGCATAGGTTCGGAAGGGACGCCCTTCAAAATTTCTCATCTGGCTGCTGATTTTTTCAGAATTAAAAATATGGGCACTCTGAAAACTCAAACCATCACGGGCAAAAAGGGATTTTGACATGATTATCTGATCATACAACAGTCCTGACTTATAATGAAAAGTAGAATAATTTCTTGTTTGAAACAGTTCCTGAAAAGGGTTTACCAATACCTTCTCATGATTGTTATCGTAGAGAATTTTTACTAAATTTTCATCATCGGGGTTTTCGTTAAAATCACCACACAATATTACATGTTCCTTTTCGTTACTTACTATTTTCAAAATCCTTCCATGGATCTCATTAAGTATAAAGTCTCTTTTGGGCTTATTAACATCTTTTTCTCGCTTAGAGGGAAGGTGGGCGATAAAAACATTAATAACAGTTCCTTTATATTTAACTTTAGAAAACAATACGTCCCTGGTTGTGTCGTAATTCTCTGTGTTTTTTCTATTTATAATTTCAAAGAAGAAAGTAATGGTTTCTGAATCCATTATTTCCACTTTATCTTTATGATATAACATGGCTACATCTACCTTTCTTTCGTCCATAGAATTGTAGTGTACAATCCCATATTCGGAATTAAAAGGTGCCATTTCTACAAGATCTTCCAAAACTTTCCTTCCGGAAACTTCAGAAAGTCCAATTAAAAATGGAAGTGTTCCATTTTCCTCCTTCATCAGCTGAAAAACATGTGAAATTTTAAAAAGCTTGTTTCTATATCTTTTTTCATCCCAATTTTTCAAGCCGGACTTTGTAGGGTCTAATCTGTGAACAGGTTTGGGATCTGGCAAAAATAAATTTTCAACATTATAAAAAGAGAACATCTCCATCTGCAAAATTGCTATCTTAAAATTATCAATTTCTTTTTCGTTGTAAATTTATTATTTTTTTTCAAACTTCATTAATTAATTTATACTATTTTCAGGTTAATATTATGCAAGCAATAGGTAAGAATTAATAAAAAACATCAATAAAAACGTCTTTATAAAACAAAATTATTAAGTAATTAAAATTATCACCGCAAAAAATAAAATCAAAACAATATATACATACTAAATTAATAAGAAAAAAAATAAAGATGAAATAAAATACAACTAATAATTTTAACTTATTTTAGATGAATACTGATTTTTATTCTTTTTTATTTGCAAAATCTCTTAAGAATGAAAAAAAGAATACTTTTTTTAACAGTTTTCGGTTATTATTTTAAAGCAAATCGGGACGTTTTTCCTGGGTAATTCTTACAGCTTCATCATGGCGCCATTCTTCAATCCGGGCAAAATTTCCGCTCAGTAAAACTTTCGGCACCTCCAAACCTTTGTAAACCTCCGGTCTTGTATAAATAGGGGGTGAAAGAAGATCGTCCTGGAAGCTGTCTGTAAGGGCACTCTGTTCATCATTCAAAACTCCCGGAAGCAATCTTATTACAGAGTCCGCCAGGACACACGCTGCCAGCTCTCCTCCCGTAAGTACATAATCGCCAATTGAAATTTCTTTGGTAATATGAAGATCACGAACGCGCTGATCGATGCCTTTGTAATGACCACAAAGAAAGATCAGGTTATTTTTTATGGATAATGTATTGGCTATTTTTTGGTTAAGGGTAACTCCGTCCGGGGTCAGATAAATAACTTCATCATATGTTCTCTGCGATTTAAGCTCAGAGATACATTTATCCAGCGGCTCTATCATCATCACCATTCCCGCTCCGCCCCCATAAGGTTCATCATCAATCTGCCTGTGCTTGTTGACAGCCCAGTCTCTCAGGTGGTGGAAATGAACTTCCACCAAACCTTTATCCATTGCCCTTCTTAAAATAGAAGTCTGAAACGGGCTTTCCATTAATTCGGGAAGTACGCTTATAATATCAATTCTCATTGTAAAGTACTGTTTTTCTTATTAGGCGAAATAATTAATCGTAAAGAAGAGTCTTTATTGAAATAGCTCCACATCCAGTTGAAAAAAACTGCAAGCTTATTTCTTACACTCAAAATCAGCATCAGATGCAGGAACATCCAGAAATACCACGCCAGGAATCCCTGGAATTTGATAAACGGAAGATCTACCACAGCTCTGTGCTTTCCAATGGTTGCCAGTGAGCCCTTATCCTTGTATTCATATTCTATCCATTCACTGGCATTCTTCTTCAGAAAATTCTTACCTAAATTTTTTGCTTGATTAATGGCTACGTTGGCTACCTGAGGATGTCCCTGCGGATACTTCTGGGTTTCCATATAGGCAATATCTCCTATTGCATAAATATTGTCGTAACCTTTTATTTTATTATATCTATCTACTATATATCTGTTCTTAACTAATTTTTCTGCGGGAAATCCGGCAATTACATTTCCGGTAACGCCTGCCGCCCAGATCACATTATTGGAAGGAATGCTTTTCCCGCTTTTGGTGTGCACTTTATCACCGTCATATTCGGTAACCACCTCTCCACTCATAAAGGTCACTCCCAGGTCTTTAAGGTATTTTTCAGATTTTTCCTGTGCTTCACTGCTCATTACAGCAAGCGGTTTTTCTGTGGAGCTTACCAGAATAATCTTAAGCTGGTCAAAATTCATATAGGGATAATCCCTCGGAAGAATTTCTTTTTTCATTTCTGCAAAAGCTCCTGCCAGCTCTACACCGGTAGGTCCGCTTCCTACAATAACAATATTCCAGTTTCCGTCATCGCTTCTGCTTTTTTCGAGAATGAGTTTTTCAAAGGTCATCAGCACATGATTCCTGATGCTTATTGCTTCCTGGGTATTTTTCATCCCGAAAGCTCTTGATTCCATGTCCTTGTTTCCAAAGAAATTGGTTTTACATCCCGTAGCGATCACCAGTTTATCATAGGTAAACTCGGCTTCGTCTGTAATCACTTTATTATTAACAGGATCAATCTCTTTTACTTCAGTAAGACGAAACTGTGTGTTCCTGGATTGCTGAAAAATCTTTCGGAAAGGAAAGGAAATATTGGAAGGCTCTATCCTCCCGCAGGCAACCTGATAAAAAAGCGGCTGAAACATATGATGGTTCACCCGGTCCAGAACAATGACCTTTTTGTTCTTACCATTTAATGTTTTTGCAAGCTGCAGCCCCGCAAATCCTCCTCCGATAATGATGATCTTTTCGCGTGTTTCCATAGTACACAAATTTACTGATTTTATTTAGCATTTAGTAGTGAAATAAGTTAGTTTTGCAAAACTTTATGACACCAAAAAAGTACACCAAAAAAACTGCCAAAAAAGTACATGAGAACCGCCGGAAGAATTATTTTTTCCGACGGAAAATGATATTGGGTATCTTAATTCTGGCCCTGATAGGAACGGGATTTTATCTGAAGCAGTCCGTGAGCTATTACTATGCGCTGTATTTTAATAAATTTAACCATAAAAAGCTGCATAACACTGGACTGGAAACAGCCAGAATACAGAAAATCCTGACAGCTAATCTCGATAAAACCTATGGTTTCGACGTTTCCCATTATCAGAATAAGGAAGATATAAAATGGGACAGCCTGAGCATTGGAAACAAAACAATTCCCCTGGAATTTGTGGTGATGCGTGCTACGATGGGAAACAGGAATGCAGACAAACATTTTGATGAATTCTGGGTGAAATCCCAAAAGCATAATCTGATTCGCGGAGCCTATCATTTTTACAGGGCCGATGAGGATCCTGTGATCCAGGCTAATAATTTTTTAGCTAATGTAAAGCTGGAAAGCGGTGATCTTCCGCCCATCCTCGATATTGAAAAAATCCCAAAAAGGAAGACCAATAAAAAGCTTGTAGAAGACCTGAAAGTATGGTGCAAAATCGTAGAGGAAACGTATGGGGAAAAACCGATTATCTATACTTATTATCATTATTATAAAGATTTCCTGAAAGGGGAATTTGATGACTATCCGCTATGGCTGGCCAATTACAATGATGTGCCCTCTCCTACTCCTGATGACCAATGGGATTTCTGGCAGTTCACGGAAAACGGGATCGTTCACGGGATCAATACCAAAGTGGATCTCGATATTTACAACGGAAGCTCCTGGTCTTTGAAGAGGCTGACGCTGGATTAAATGATGAATGATGATTGATAAATGATGGTTGATTATACTAACCTTCAATTTATTTTTTTGCCATTTACCTTTTTAGCCTATTCACCCCCTTTACTTTTCTAAAAACTTCACTATATCTTCATTCAGCTCATCTGCATTTTCAAAGGGAATCATGTGGGTTGCATCTTTATAGATCTTAAATGTGGCATTGGGTATTTGTTCTGCGATCATTTCCGTATGATCCTGTCTGATCACATCTCTATCTCCGGCAATAACCAGAACTGAGCTTTTAATTTTGCTGAGATCTTTTTTGCTGATGTGGGGTTCGTTCAGCATAATTTCCACCAGTCTTCTTTCATTGAATTTTTCAGGCTGATTTTCTATATCCAGTACTAAAAGCTGATTTTTCATATGGGAAACAAGCCTTTCATCAACTCCCTCAGGGAAAGCATTGGCCCCGATAGCAATTACTTTGTTACAATTTTCCGGATACTTCAGCGCAAATTCAAGTCCTGTAATTCCGCCATCGCTCCAGCCGGCAATATTTATTTTTTTAAGTTCCAGCTTATCTGCAAGCGCTTTTACGTCATCTGCAAATTGGGTATAAGTAAAAGATTTTTCGGATGTATCAACACTTTTGCCCTGTCCCCTTGTATCAATAGCTATTACCCTGAACTTTTTGGACAGAACCGGAATCTGCTGATAAAAATCCTTTATGCTTCCTGAGTTCCCATGAAGAAGAAAAAGCGGCTCCCCTTCTCCATAAACTTCGTAGTACAGCCTGGTATCCTTTAAGGGAAGATAAGCACCTGAAGCATCATTTTTTCCGTAAATAGAATTGCCGGATTCTATATTATATTTCGAAACATCAGAAACCAGGCCTTCAAGATCATCTCCCAATGCAGCTGTTTCATCCTTGACATTTTTTGCTGATTTATCCATTTTTACATCGATGTTAATTGCCGGTGCTGCCAGTGTCATTTTCTGCCAGTCCCCGTAAAACTTCCTAATAAAACCTGTCCTGAACAGTGCCGCACTGATCCTGACCATACCGTCAAATTCTTTCAGGAACTGAATTCCAATAAAGAATTTCCCCTGTACCCAAATGTTGTGATCATTAACATCCAATGTATAAGTTCCATTTTTGATCATATCCTGTGTGAGTTCCACTGTTATTTCCTCATCCAGGATATTTTGATCAGGGAAACCGTTTTTTTCCGTGTAAATACTGTACCTCATCACTACAGGCCTGTCCGAGGTGTAGCTTGCAATATTCAGGTTGATATTTTTAATCTTTGATCTTTTGCTGGCATTAAATTCCAGAGCTGTTTCACCAAGAAAATCTTCTTTTTTCAACTTAGGATTTACCAAATAGATAACACTTTTCGTTTTCGTATTTACTCCCCAGTTTTTATCAATCAGTTTTTTTACTTTGATATTAACTTCATTGATATTTTTAACTTTTTCATTTAAAAATATTTGCCTTCGGTCCTGTTGTCTGAGATTTTGTACTGTTTCAGAGTAAGGTTCATAGCCTGGAACTTCAATTCTGACCTTCTGTGAAGGGTTGAACCCGGAAAGGTCAATGGTAAAATTTCCTTTTTCATCGGAAACCGTACCTGCATTTTCTTTTTCTACGCCAATCTTCACATAAGGAACCGGCTGGTTTTCGTTTTTGGAAATCACAGTTCCGGAAATTACCTGTGCATTAAAGGAATATGCCGCAAAAACTAAGAATAAAATATTGAATTTTTTCATGGGATCAGTTTGGTGCAAAATTCTTTATTTCATTCCTTGAATACTCCCAATATCTTATTAAATTTTAAAGTTGTTTAGTTAAATTTATTGTAAAAAATCACCTGACTGTGAGAATATTTCTAAAAAACATTTAATATCTAATTTAAATACATGTTGATCTCTAAAAAATAGGTATTAGACTTTTCTTAAATGTTTTTTCCTGAATTTAGTTAGATATTCTTTAAAACTATTCTAGTTACATTTTCGTATTTTTGCAGTTCGATTCAAAATCAATATCAAACTCTTATATTCCAATGAATTACGTTTCTGCAGAAAATCTTACTAAATCTTACGGTATCAAAGTTTTGTTTAAAGACATCTCTTTTCACATCAATGAAGGGGATAAAATAGCTATTGTTGCCAAAAACGGAAGCGGAAAATCGACCCTGCTGAAAATATTAATGGGGAAAGAAATTGCAGACAGCGGTACTGTGGTGATTAATAAAGATATTCAGGTAGTCCTGTTTGATCAGGAGATCGACTACAACCCGGAGCTTACGATTAATGAGTTTATGATGACTTTGGATTCTGAACCGATCCTTGCTCTTAAAAATTACCATAAATCCCTTCATTCAACAGATGATGCTTTTATTGAAAAAGCCCTGAACGATATGGAAGCTCACAAGGCCTGGGATCTGGAAAACGAAATGAAGCAAATCCTTTCCCAGCTGAAGATTACGGATCTTGATGCCAAAATGGGAACCCTGTCCGGAGGTCAGGTAAAACGTGTTGCCCTGGCAAAGCTTTTAACCGAAACCAGAGCGGAACATAAGCATACGCTTCTTATTATGGATGAGCCTACCAACCACCTGGATGTGGAAATGGTAGAATGGCTTGAAAATTATCTGACCAAAGCAAAAATAACTTTGCTGCTGGTAACCCACGACCGTTATTTCTTAGACAGTGTCTGTGATATTATCTGGGAAATGGAAGATCAGAATCTTTATCTTCATAACGGATCTTATGCAACATACCTGGAAAATAAAATGATCCGTGAAGATAATATGAGTGCAACCATTGACAAGGCGAATAACCTTTACAGAAAGGAACTGGAGTGGATGCGCAGACAACCTAAAGCACGTACTACAAAATCAAAAAGCAGGATTGATGCTTTCTACGAAACTGAAAAAGTAGCTAAAACCGACACCCGGAAACAGGGACTTGAATTGGATTTTGAAATGAAACGTCTGGGGAATAAAATCCTCGAACTGAAAAATATTGATAAAAGTTTCGGAGATAAAGTATTATTGAAAGATTTCAGTTATCAGTTCCAGCGTGGAGAAAAAGTGGGAATCGTAGGCAAAAACGGAGTTGGAAAATCTACATTACTCAATATCATCCAGGGTTATGAAAAATTTGACAAAGGAGAGATTGAAACAGGAGAAACCATCTCTTTCGGATATTTTTCACAAAAGGGATTGAAATATAAAGAAGATGAGCGAGTTATAGATTTCATCAAGGAAATTGCAGAATTTTATCCTCTTGCCAACGGAAAAAGCCTTTCTGCATCCCAGTTTTTAAGGCTCTTCCTGTTTGACGACCAGACGCAGTATTCTCCTATTTCAAAACTATCCGGTGGAGAGAAAAGAAGGCTGCACCTGATGTATATTCTTTATCAGAATCCTAATTTCCTGATCTTTGACGAACCTACGAATGATCTTGACCTTCCGACACTGACTGTTCTTGAAAATTTCCTTCAGCAATTTCAGGGCTCGCTGATTATTGTGTCGCACGACAGATATTTCATGGACAGAATTGTAGACCATATCCTGGCTTTTGAAGGAAATGGAAAGATTAAAGATTTTGTAGGCAATTTCTCAGAATACAGAGAAGCGAAAAGCCGCGAGGATGCTTTGGAGAAAAATACTGTTTCCAAACCGGAACCCGTTAAAGAAATCATTGCAACTCCTGAAGCTTCTCCGGTTTCTTCAAAAAAAAGAAAAATGTCCTTTAAAGAACAAAGGGAACTTGAAACGATAGAAAAAGAAATGCCTGAACTGGAACAGCAGCGTTCTAAGATCATGGATCAGCTTAATAATGAAACGGATTATGAAAAAGTGGCCAAACTTTCTGCCGAACTGGAAGCTGTTTCTGAAAAGCTCGAAGAATATGAGATGAGATGGCTGGAGCTTCAGGAAATATAATTGAGTGAGCGGGTTTGAGAGTAGGAGTGTTGTAGCGTTAATGTGTTATAGCGTTTTAGAAAAAATACTTTATTTAAAGCTCTAAAACTCTCCCACTCTCAAACCCTCAAACTCTCCTACCTTATAAATACACTATTTTCCCTTCTTTCGAACTCTCCAGGGATGCATCAATGATTTTCATGTTCTGAACCACTTCCCTTCCCTGGGACGGCAACGCATACCCAAAAACGATATATTCATAGATCTGCTGGTAGTAATTCATATAATTCCCAGCCTCACTGGAAGTAAGGATTCTTTCGGTTTCTGAATTTTCATTTAAGAAATTTAAAATGCCGTCTGTTCCTTGTAAAGGCTCTGTCCATTCTGTACCATAGACCGGTATTGCTCCAGCTACCAGTTCGTTTTCCTGATTATCAGTTCGCTCCTGAAGAAAACTCCCTTTCTCCCCGTGAATGGCATACGCATAATGGGCTTCTTTGGTGAAAACAGATGATTTCAGTCTCACTCTCAGGTTATTTTTATAGTACAGCAAAATTTCAAAATAATCGTTTGCGTATTCTTCTCCTTTCATGGAAAAGACATCGGCAAAAAGTTTCTCAGGATATCCAAAATACTGTACCGCCTGATCCACTAGGTGAGCTCCAAGATCATGAAGAGATCCCGAACCTGTCTGCTGCGGATTTTCTTTATGCTGTTTTCCGCTGGGTGTGGTACGGAATCTGTCGAAACGGATCTCTGCTTCTTTTATTTTGCCTAATTTTCCATCGTTCAATATTTTATGAACCTGCAGAAAATCACGGTCGAATCTTCTGTTTTGGTAAACACTTAAAAACAGTCCTTTTTGTTCTGCAAGCTCAACCAGTTCTTCTGCTTCTGAAACACTAACCGTAAACGGTTTCTCAACAATGATGTTTTTTCCTGCTTCCAGTGCCATTTTTGCATATTCATAATGGGTTTGTACAGGCGTATTGATGATCACCAGCTCAATATCTGCATTCTGAAGCATCTCTTCTACCGAACGGTAAATGGTAGCTTCCGGATATTTTTCTTTTGATTCTTCTTTGCTTCTCTCTACTATAGCTGCTATAAAAAATCCGGGATGCTCTTTTAAAAAAGGGGCATGAAATACTTTACCGCTCATTCCAAAGGCACAAAGTCCTGCTTTTACCAATTGCATATGTATAATTTTTAACAAATATATTCAATAATCTGCAGTTAGAAAGCTTTAGAAAAAATCAGTGTTTACCTCCTCAATAAAATATGACAAAAATCATTTTATTATTTTTATTAATTCTAAATTAGTCCTTTGCAAAATTCTTACTTTTGCCGCATTATTTAAAACTAGTCTACATAAAAATAAAATGAATAAACAGCTTGTAACTTTAGGATTTTTACTGGGTACCTTGTCTCTAAGTGCTCAATTGAAAAATATTGAGGCCGATACTATCAGAACCCAAACGATTGAAGACATTAATCTTCATAAAACCGGAAATCCAAATCAGGCAAGAACTTTATCCACAAAGTCCAGCCTTACGGTGATGGAAAATCCTCAGGCTATTTCTATTGTAACTCATGAAATTATTGAGCAGCAGCAGGCGAAACAACTAAGCGATGTGCTTCAGAATGTAAATGGAATGTACATTACTTCATCCAGAGGGAATTCTCAGGACAGTTTTGGGGGCCGTGGTTTCATTTTAGGAAATGATAATATTTTTAAAAACGGAGCAAGAATTAACAGTGGTGTTTTTCCTGAAGTAAGCGGTCTGGAAAGGGTTGAAGTACTGAAAGGAGCCAACGCCATGCTGTACGGAAATACAGCTGCAGGCGGAATTATTAATATGATTACCAAGAAACCTAAGTTTAATTTTGGCGGAAATATAGGATTAAACGGCGGAAGCTGGAATTCTTATAAACCGACCGTTGATATTTATGGACCTCTATCCAAAAACATTGCCTTTAGGGTAAACGGTGCTTATGAATATGCCGAAAGCTTCAGAGATGTTGTAGAATCTGAAAAGTATTACTTCAATCCTTCATTTTTATTTAACCTTAGTCCGAAATCACAGCTAATTGTAGAGGCAGATTATCTTAAGAATAATTTCACTCCTGATTTCGGGATTGGTTCTATCACCAATACTGACAAAAGCTATTCCATGAACAATTTATTGTCAAGAAACGCTTTTTTAGGTACGGACTGGCAGTATCAAAATGTAGAGCAGTTATCTACGAATGTAACATTTATCCACCAGTTCAGTGAAAAATGGTCTTTAAATGCTACCGCATCTTATCAAAACTATACCAAGGACTATTTCTCAACGGAAAGGGTGCAGTGGGAATATGCAGGTAACCGTTTGGCATGGAAAAGACCTCTGAACAGAACTTATAATGAACAAAATTATACTTCATTACAGGCCAACATCAATGGAGAGTTCAATACGGGAAGTATAAACCATAAAGTTTTAATCGGGGCTGATGCAGATTATGGATTGGCAGATTCATATACCTATTACGATCCTACCATTGCTGATCCGAAAAAAGCAGTCTACGGAAGCTCTTTCCTATTCGGTACAAATGGGAATCCTAACGGACTTGTTTATTTAGATGATCCATCTACATGGGCAGGAGGCACAATGCCAACTTCGGAACATGTAGCAAAATTTGAGCGTTCAAGGATTCCTACGCAGAGGATAGGAGTATATGCTCAGGATTTCATTAGTATTTCAAAGCAATTTAAAGTACTTGCTGGCTTAAGATGGTCCTATGTAGAAAACAAAAGCACCAGAAAAGAAAACTTTAAGGATAATACCCAGCCCGATGTTCCTTTTTCAAGCTCATCAGATATGGCAGTATCACCTAAAGCAGGGGTAATATATATGCCAAATGATAATTTATCAGTATTCGCAACCTATACCAACTCCTTCTCCAATAATGTAGGTTCAGATAGAAATAATCCAACTCAAACTCTTAAACCTACTTATATTGACCAATATGAAGTAGGGGCAAAGAAAAATCTCTGGAATAATGCTTTAGCGGTAAATCTTACTGTTTATCAGATATTATACAAAAATTACTATCAGGTTGCATTAAATGATGCAGGGGTTCAAATAGATCCAAACGGGCTTTTAAAAGATTTTGCCGGAAAAATGAGAAGCCGTGGTGTGGAACTGGATATTACAGGAAATCCTACTGAGAACTTATCTATTATAGGAGGATTCTCTTACAACAATTCGGTATATCTGGACACTCCTGAAGATGTTGGGTATGTAGAAAATCAAAGACTTGTAAGAACCCCGGCTACAACTGCCAATGCTTCAATATTTTACAAATTCACCAGATTTGCTAAAGGCTTAAAAATAGGGGCTGGAGCTTACTTCATCGGTGACAGGATTGCAGGATGGAACGATACCAAAAAGGGAAGTAACAGTTTAGCAGCCAGAAACGGGGTAAGCAGAATGTTTGAGCTAAAAGATTACACCACTGTAACGGTATCCGTAGGCTACGAATGGAAGAAATTCTCTATCCAGGGGAAAGTGGGTAACCTGTTTGATGTTGAGAACTATAACGTGCACGAAAATTATTCAGTTAACCCAATTACACCAAGAAACTATTATTTTACATTAACGTACAAACTCTAGAATTAAATATAATTTCAGTATTCAAAGTGGAAACTGCATTGCTGCAGCTTCCGCTTTTTGAATTATAAAACAAATATACAATATGGATAAGATCAAAGACACAAGAAGTTTCATGAGAATTACTCACCGTTATCTGGGATATTTTCTTGCCGGAATAATGGCTGTGTATGCATTGAGCGGAGTTTTACTTGTTTACAGGGATACAGATTTTCTTAAGAATGAGAAAAAATATGATAAAACGCTTGCCGTTAACCTTTCAGAAAAAGAGCTTGGAAAAGAACTGAAAATTAAAGGTCTCGAAGTAGAGAAAACGGAAGGCACCGTTCTTCATTTTAAGCAGGGAACTTATGACGCTTCCACCGGAAAGGCAAAATATTCAAAAAAAGAACTTCCTTTTGTACTGGACAAGATGGTAAAACTTCATAAATCGCAGTCAAAAGAAACTTTATCTCCCCTGAATACATTTTTCGGGATTGCTTTATTTTTCTTTGTCATTTCAAGTTTCTGGATGTTTAATCCTAAAACAAAAGCTTTCAAACGTGGAATAAAATTCACTATTGCAGGCCTTATTATTTCGGTGATTCTTTTATTGATATAAATTGCAGTATTAGCAAAAAAAAGACGAAATAATTCACATTTCAATCATACTAAAATTAACAGTTTTTCTGAGTTTTTATCTAAAATTAAGAAGTCTGGCACATTTATTGTCTTTTCTCTATTCAATTAATAGTACCATTTAATTATTAAAATAATAAATTATGAAAAAACTAATTTTTGCAGGGATATTGGCAGCAACAGGTTTGACAGCAACTGCTAACGCTCAGATTCAAAAAGGTAACTGGATGGTAGGTACCAGTCTCTTATCAAGTAACTTCGGTTTGAATACAGGTGGTGGTTATGATATTGCACTACAGCCTAAAGCAGCTTATTTTGTAAATGATAACGTAGCAGTAGGTGGATATGTAGATTTAGGTATTAAAAAAGTTACCAACGGATCACCAACTGATTTTACTTATGGGGTTGGTGCTTTGGGACGTTACTTCCTATCACCGGGAGAGAAAGGTGTTGACAATTTACTTCACCACGGAAGATGGTTCCTTGAAGGAAATGTTGGTATCGGAGGTAGATCTGTTGAAAACGGAGACTCTACAACCGGTTTAGATTTCGGTGCAGGTCCGGGTTATTCTTATTTTATTACTCCGAACATTGGTTTGGAAGGTCTAGTAAAATATAGAGGTAGAGCAGGATTTGGTAGCGAAGGTTTAAACTCTAATATTACTTTCAACGTAGGATTCAGTCTTTACTTCCCTACTTCAAAGGCTAAAGAAGTAGCTAATGATTTAAAATAATCACTTACTCCTTTACTTAAATAAAAAATGAAATCGCCCTGAAAAATTTTTCGGGGCGATTTTCGTACAAATTAAAACTAAACTATAAAAAATCAAATAAATCACGTATTAGGTTGTGGCGTATATCTCAGGTAAGGTTTTATTTCAGTAACCCCTTTCGGAAATATTTTTCTCGCATCTTCGGTAGAAATAGCAGGAGGTACAATAACATCCTCGCCATTTTCCCAGTTGACAGGAGTGGCCACTTTATATGAATCAACCAGCTGAAGAGAATCCAGAACTCTCAGAATTTCGTTGAAATTTCTTCCTGTAGAAGCCGGGTAAGTAATAATTAATCTTACCTTTTTATCCGGATCAATGATCAGTAATGAACGCACGGTGGCTGTAGCTGAAGCATTCGGATGAATAAAGTCATACAATTCCGAAATGCGTCTGTCTTTATCTGCTATAATAGGAAACTGCACCTCCGTATTCTGGGTTTCATTAATATCTTTAATCCAGTTCTGATGGTCTTCTACCCCATCCACACTTAAAGCAATAACCTTTGTTCCCCTTTTATCAAATTCTGACTTCAGTTTCGAGGTGTAACCCAGCTCCGTAGTACATACAGGTGTATAATCTGCAGGATGGGAAAATAAAATCCCCCAGGAATCACCTAAAAATTCATGAAACTTAATATCACCTAAAGACGTTTCTGCCTGAAAGTCCGGTGCTGTATCTCCGAGTTTGATTGACATAATATTTCGCTTTGTTAGTCTACAAATTTAGTAGACTTTTTGAAACTGGCAAAATTTTTGTTGAAAATTTACCTATATTTAATAAATTTTTTTTCATGCAGAACAATGGATACAGCTACGTAGATGTCATTTACAGGGTTTTGGAAAGCTGGTATATGAGGTTTGCCGAGCTTACACCGAAACTTATCGTCGGAATTTTAGTCTTTTCTTTTTTCCTTATTACCAGTAAGTACTTGAGTTTAGGCGCCGTAAAATTATTTCATAAATTTTTCCCGAAAAGCCAGAAGGAAAGTTCTCTGGTTACTTTAATAAGTGTATTCAGGTTCCTGATTATGATGATGGGAACTTTTATCGCGCTCGAAATCATGGGCTTCAGCGGTTTCCTTTGGAAGTTTATCGGAAGTTTAGGGGTAGCAGGGGTCATTGCAGGGGTTGCCTTAAAAGATCTGGTATCCAGTATTTTTTCAGGAATGCTCATCGGGATCGATAAGGCATTTAAAATAGGAGATTATATAACTATAGGTAATCATTCCGGTACAGTTCAGGAAATAGGCTTTTTAACGACAAAGATTATTACCGATGACGGGAAAAAAGCCTACATACCCAATCAGGTTATTTTCAATGCTCCGTTTTATAATATTACAGCATCACCGCAGAGAAGGATTATTTTGAATTTTGAGATCCCGGCAGATGAAGATATCACCACAGCGCAAAAAGGAATGCTGGACGTTATTAAAAATATGGACAATGTGGACAGGCTGGATAGCTCAGAAGTCATTTTCACCGACTTGAAACAGGGCAATTTCAATCTTCAGGCTAAATTCTGGATGAAAATTGGTGCCAATATCGTTCAGGTAAAAAGTGAAGCTTATCTGAAGATCAAGCAGCGCCTGGATGCTGATAATATACAGCTGGTAACACCAACAAGCATCAATATTACGAATGGAGAAACTCTTCCGGTTGAAAATCAGGATAAATAAAAATATAAACCGCTTTCCTAAGCGGTTTTTTTATGTTTTAAATTCAGGCTGCGTCTCTGGTAACAGAACCATGGAAGCCAAGAGAAAAAATTTAAACACAAAAGTTTTTTTGACACTTAAGTTTTTTTGACACTTAAGTTATTTTTAAGTTAAATAAATTGAGCATAGAAAGTACACTTAATTTTTTTAAGAAAATCTTTGATTTTTCTGATTATGCGATCTGATTGTTTTCAGGATAGTAAAACTTTAAAACTAAAGTGACCTAAAGTATTTAACATTAAAAAGCTTTTGGACCTTTGTGATAAAAAAAGAAAAACCGTTTCAATTGTTGAAACGGTTTTCCTTATTATTTAAAAGTTCAGCTTATGCTAAAACTTCTTTTACTTTGTTGGCAGCTTCTTCCAAAGTAATTGCAGAATGTACAGGAAGACCTGATTCGTCAATTAATTGTTTAGCTTCTACCGCATTAGTTCCCTGTAATCTTACGATCAACGGAACAGGAAGACTTCCCATAGCTCTGTAAGCATCTACAACCCCTTGAGCAACTCTGTCACATCTTACGATACCTCCGAAGATATTGATCAGGATAGCTTTTACGTTAGGGTCTCTAAGGATGATTCCGAAAGCAGTCTGAACTCTTTGAGCATCAGCAGTACCACCTACGTCAAGGAAGTTAGCAGGGTTACCACCAGATAGTTTGATGATATCCATAGTTGCCATGGCAAGACCTGCACCGTTTACCATACAAGCAACGTTACCGTCAAGTTTTACGAAGTTAAGACCGGCTTCACCAGCTTCAACGTCCATTGGATCTTCTTCTCTTGTATCTCTTAATTCAGCTAAATCTTTGTGACGGAACAATGAGTTGTCATCCAAAGTTACTTTAGCATCTACAGCGATAATTTTGTTGTCTGAAGTTTTCAATACCGGGTTGATCTCGAAAAGAGAAGCATCAATTCCGATATAAGCATTGTAAAGAGATGTGATGAATTTTGTAAATTCTTTGAAAGCATTTCCTTCAAGACCAAGGTTGAAAGCAATTTTTCTAGCCTGGAATCCCTGAAGACCTAAAGCAGGATCAATAATTTCTTTGTGGATCAGGTGAGGCGTTACTTCTGCAACGTGCTCAATATCCATTCCCCCTTCAGTAGAATATACGATCGTATTTTTACCTTCAGCTCTATCTAAAAGAATAGAAACATAAAATTCTTTAGTTTCAGATTCTCCCGGATAATAAACGTCTTCTGCAATCAAAACAGAGTTTACTTTTTTACCTTCAGCAGAAGTTTGTGGAGTTACCAACTGCATTCCGATGATGTTCTGAGCGTTTTCTTTAAGCTTATCCATGTTTGGAGAGAACTTTACACCACCACCTTTACCACGTCCACCTGCGTGAATCTGTGCTTTTACCACCCAAGCCTGAGCTCCGGTTTCAGCAGTCAGTTTTTCAGCAGCCGCTACAGCTTCGTCTACGTTGTTTGCAACGAAACCGCGTTGGATAGCTACTCCGTACTTTGATAAAATCTCTTTTGATTGATACTCGTGAAGATTCATATTATTTTTATTATTTTATTTTAAAATTTAAAGGTTGACAAATTTACTAAAAAGACACGGAAGTTCAAGTTTATTGACTTAAAAATTAAAGTGCAGTGAACTTGATTTTTAACATGTTTGCCAAATTGGCCCTATTCTTCGGATAATTTTTCAGACTGTGACCCGATGAACGGTATTTTCGGTGCAAGGAAATAGCCCGTTAAACTTGCAAAAAGGATCGGAACGAAATAGGTAAATCCGGTTAAGGTTCCCAGGATAATCGTGGTACTCATCGGAGTTCTCGTTACGCAGGCATTGATCGCGGCCATACAGCTTACAATGGCCAACGTTGTATCCACTATAGGAAATAGCTGATGAATAATTAGTCCTAAGGTTGTCCCCACAAAAAACAGCGGAATGATGAAACCGCCTCTCCACCCGGAGGTAACGGTTACGGCAATAGCAATGATTTTAAAAACCAAAATAACGATCAGAAAATTCAGGGCAAAATTCCCGTTGATCAGCTGATTAATTTCATGATGTCCGAAATATCTCGTCAATGGAAAATAGTAGGCGATAATTCCCAAAATAATTCCTCCGACCAATGTTTTTATGTAAATGGGAAATGATCTGTATTCAAAAATTTTTTTGAAAAATTTTACCACAAAAATGAAGATCCATCCGAATAAAGTTCCCACCGCTCCAAAAGCTACAGCATATAAGAAATCATATACCCCTGAATAATGATAAGCTTTCAAATCCCACATTGCGCCTATTCCTAGATGAATAATCAAAGCGAACATAACATAGCTGAAACAGCTGGCCACCAGCGCAGGAATAATTGCTTTATAATATTCTACAGCGTGTCTGTGATGCAGGATTTCAAGTGAAAAGAGACTTCCCCCAAGCGGAGCCCCGAACAAGGCTGTAAAACCTGAGGCCATCCCTGCAATACTCAAAGAACGAAGTTCCTCACCTTTCAGTCTGAAAATTTTTCCAAGCCATGTTCCCGTGGAACCTGTTACCTGAACAAGAGGAGCTTCCGGGCCAAGGCTTCCTCCGGATGCTACACAGAACAGCGAAGAAAGGATCATGGAAGGGTTATTTTTCGGATCCAGTTTTCCTTTGTTAAACCTGATATTATTAACAATCAGGTGAATTTCTCCCGGATCTCCGATAAAATGAATCACAAACCCTGCCAGCAAACCGCATACCGCCATCGTAGGAACAACCATCCAACCCTGGAATTCAGCTAAAAATTCTGTAAAATATTCTAAAATGATCCAGTAACCTCCAGCAATGATTCCTCCGACGAGTCCTGTAAATGCCCACATGAAAAAAGTACGGCTGAATACAAACGGATTGAATCTGATAGGTTGATCCAAAAGATTAAATGTCCGTATTAACCGTCTTCTTCTATTGATTTTCATTATTTATTATTTTAATCCTGTTTTTTCTGTGAGCAAAAATTTCAATGGCTGAAATAGCCTTTTACTCCAGGCTTTTTCACTGTGATCTTCCCCAGGAAAATAAAAGGTTTTCCATTGTTTTTCAGAATATCCTGCCTTTCTAATAATATTATCTGCCTTTTTTTGTATCTCCGGATACATGGCATCAAGTGTCTGATCTCCCGTATCAAAATACAATTTGTGATCCCGGCTGCTTGGAATGTGGGCTTCAAAATATTCTAACATAGCTTCCGGAAAAGGATTATTTTTCAAAGTAAAAGTTCCCGGCCAATGGGTGGAAATACATGCTGCGCCACCGAAAATGTCAGGGTATTCACATATGGCATAAAGTGAGACCAATCCCCCCATACTACTGCCTGCAATAAAAGTATGCTCTCTGTCTCTGTGCACAGAATATTTTTTGTCAATATAAGGTTTCAGTTCTTTGACAATAAATTTCAAATAATTATCAGAATTAGGATTGAAGTTGCCTTCTGCTGCCCCAGCAGTTATTAACTGGCTCTTTATAGTATCTTTTTGTGGCTGAGTTAAGCCTTCAAAAGGCTTTTGCGGGAAATAATCTGTATGTCTTAATTGCTGATTATTCCAGATTCCTACAACAATAATATTCTGTACAGTCTTTTCTTTAATGAGCTTAGCCATAACATCATCAACATTCCATGCCTGATGATTCCAGGTCATTTCCGGGTCATACAGCATCTGCCCGTCTTGCATATACAGTACGGAATATTTTTTATTTTTTGAATATCCCTCCGGCAGCCATACATCTACATTTCTGGGTAATACAAATTGAGAGGCGAAATTAATCCTTTCAATATTTCCGTTACTTACTTTTGGCAGCTGGCCAAATGATATAAAAGGAGTAAGGGCCAACAAAAAGATAAGCCTTAAGATCATAAAAAAATTATTTTTTTAGAAAATAAAAGATCAGCATTCCCCAGCTCAGGATCATAAAAAGACCTCCAAGCGGAGTGATCGGACCCAGGAATTTTAGATTGACTCCTAAATAATCCTGCAGGCTTAAGAAATAAATACTTACTGAAAATAAAAAGGTCCCTGTGATCATTAAAATTGACATCCATTTTTCAGATGACGTTTCAAATTTTAAGACATATCCGATGATCAGCAAAAAGAATGCTGCATACATCTGATATCTTACTCCTGTTTCAAAACTTTCCAGTCTTTCCACAGCTAATATTTTCTTTAAAGCATGTGCTCCGAATGCTCCTAAAATCACGGATAACATTCCGTAAACGGCACCAAAAACTAAAGTAACTGTTTTCATTTTATAACTCTTCTAATTCTAGATTTAAATGTTTTTTTGTTTTGTAATCCTGCCAGGTTCCGATAATTTTATTTCCTTTCAGATCGGCTTCCACTAAAGCTCTTGGTATCCATTGCTTCAGTTCTTCATTATGATAATCATCTTCTGTGATAGAAAAATGATTATGAACAAATTCTCCTCTCCAATTGATTGGTTGCTTATTCTTGTCATACCAATAGGTAGCAGAAAAGGAATCGTCCTCATTGATTTCGTTAAACAAAACTGTTATGGGATATTTTCCATCAATTTTTCCTTTGAATAACTTATTGGCAGGACTTGTTCCGTCAACTTTTTCAGAACCGGAAATAAGGTTTCTCGCATAAGGACTCCAGTATTTTTCCAGTTCCTTATAGGTAAATTCAAGTTCGTGACTTCCAAGATCATCCAGCGCCCGCATTGCATGGTTGGAACATCTGCCTGCCACAAAAGTAATTTTATCCTTTCCGAAAAAATATTTGATCCCATTCAGGGTGTAATCCATGAAACAATCCTCATACATACCAATCTGCTCCTGAACTTCTTCTGAAGGATTTTTTTCAGATTTCAATTCGGCAAGAAAGTCATCAACCCTTTTTTTGATTCTTTTTTGAATTAAACCATTCACTGTTTTGACACTACTTACCTGAAACAGATCTTCAGCATTGATGTAATTTCCTGTCCTCAGATCAAAATTCATCCATTCCGAAAAACCTTCAGGATAAGCTCCGGAAGCTTCACCCTCTATATTGATGCTCAAAATATTCTGAGGTGTTTCCAATTTTTTCCAGCTGTAAAAATAAACGTAATTGGTATAGGAATTTGTGGCAGTAGAAGCTTTTTTAAAAGGATTCCCGCCAGAATCCGGAATGTATTCAAGTTCACTCACCTGCAAAAAGGTATTGATCTTATTTTCCACAAGAGAATTTTTTGCATAGGAAACCAACGGAAAAACAGTATTTTCTGATTTTGGCTGCAGATCACTGATCTTTACATTTTTCTGTTGTGAAAAACTTAAGCATGAAAGCAATAAGAAAAATACTGTACTCCTTTTCATGATCTGGAATGGATGTAGATTAATATCATTTTCGCCACCAGGGTTGATATTCCCAATATAATAAAGACATTGGAAAGCTTTTTGGAATTCCTGAAGCCCGGTGATGTTGTCTTCTTTAAAAAGATTCCGAACAGGATGAATATTATGGGCAGGATAATCTGCAGCATTACTGGGCTCTTAATCTGTTAAATTCATTGATCACTTCGTGATGGCTTACCGTTTTATCCTTAAAATAAGTCACAAAATGCTGCTTTTCTTCTTCCGTAGCGCCCATTTGGTTCAAAATATTCAGTAAGTGCATTTTCATATGGCCTTTCTGAATACCGGTAGTTACCAAAGAACGGAGAGCTCCAAAATTCTGGGCCAGTCCGGAAACCGCCAGAATACTCATCAGTTCCTGTGCAGAAGGTTTTCCAAGCAGTGCCAGTGAGAATTTCACCAATGGATGCAGGTTGGTAAGTCCTCCTACTACTCCTACAGAAATCGGAAGATCGATCCAGAATCTGAAAATCCCGTTATCCGTTGTACAGTGTGTCAGGGATCTGTACTGTCCGTCTCTTGCGGCATAGGCATGCGCGCATGCTTCTGTTGCCCTGAAATCATTTCCTGTAGCAATCACCACAGCATCTACCCCATTCATCACTCCTTTATTGTGAGTTGTAGCACGGAAAGGTTCAATTTCTGCAATGGTAACTGCCTGTTTGAATTTGGCGGCAAATTCTTCATTGGAAATTCCGCTGTCATCTTTCAGGTCTTCAATTTTACAGGAAACCTCAGCTCTTACAATACAGTCAGGCGTAAAATTGGAAAGGATATTCATCACGATTTGAAGCGTATTCTTTTCCTCCTGGGTGAAATCTTCACTCGTTGCAATTTCCTGCTTCATTGTTTTTCCGAACTGTTCAAGACATGAATTGATAAAATTCGCACCCATGGAATCTACCGTATCAAAGCTTGCTTTAAGCTGGTAATAATTGGGCATTTCAGATGTTTTGTCTACTAATTTGATGTCTAAAATTCCACCGCCTCTTTTTCTCATGTTGGCGGTAATATCTTCTGTAGCCTCAAATAATTTTTTCTTCAATTTAAAATTAAAGAAATGCAGAAGCTTATGAGGTTCTACATTGAATATAAAGTGGGTATGCCCTAATTTTTCATTGTTGATGATGGTCGTTTTGAAACCTCCTTTATCGATCCAGAATTTAGCAGCCTTTGAAGCTGCAGCAACTACTGAACTTTCCTCAACAGCCATAGGAAGGGCAAATAATTTCCCGTCAATTAAGAAATTCGGAGCAATTCCGTAAGGCATATAGAAATTGGAAATCGTATTTTCAGAAAACTCTTCATGAAGTTTCTGAAGCTCAGCATTCTCGTTCCAGTATTGTTTTAATATATTTTGATATTCTTCGTTTCCTTCAAGATACTCGTTGACAAGCCAATCGATTTTTCCCTGTTTTGTAAGTTTAGAGAAACCCTCTACCGGTTTATGATTCATAGTATAAATTTAATATGTGTAAAGATAGTAATTTTTGTAAGTCTCCGTTGTGGATAACTTCTACAGAAAAAAATTGATATTTATCAATTTTGGAACTACTTTTGGATAATATTTTGATACAAATTATAACATTCCACTAAAATATGAATTTTGAACGCCTGAAAGAAAAGCTTGAAATCCTTGCTGATGCAGCGAAATATGATGTTTCCTGCTCATCCAGCGGGGGAACAAGAAAAAATAGAAAAGGCGCTTTAGGAGACAGTTCCGTAAGCGGAATCTGCCATACTTACACGGAAGACGGACGATGTGTTTCCCTTCTCAAAATTTTATTGACCAATCACTGTATTTATGATTGCGCTTATTGTGTATCCAGAAGTTCCAATGATATTAAAAGAGCCGGGTTTACAGTGGAGGAAGTTGTGGATCTTACCATCAACTTTTACCGCAGGAATTATATTGAAGGTTTGTTTTTAAGCTCCGGGATTTTTAAGAATGCGGATACCACGATGGAGCGCCTTGTAAGAGTTGCGAAAAAACTTCGTTTAGAGGAAAATTTTAACGGCTATATTCATTTGAAATCTATTCCGGGAGCAAGCGATGAACTGATGCAGGAAGCCGCTTTGTATGCAGACAGGCTGTCAATCAACCTGGAAATTCCTACAGAAAGCGGGCTGAAATTACTGGCACCTGAAAAAAACCGACAGGATATGCTCAGCCCTATGAAATATATCCAGAATGGGATTGCCCAATACAAGGATGAAAAGAAAATTTTCAGGAAAGTACCCAAGTTTGCCCCTGCAGGACAGTCTACCCAAATGATTGTGGGTGCCACCAATGAAAATGACTTACAGATCATCAAAGTGGCGGATCATTTTTATAAAAATTTCAGTCTGAAAAGAGTGTATTATTCCGGTTATGTTCCGGTACTGGAAGATAAAAGATTGCCTTCCCTGACAACGGCAGTTCCTATGCTTCGTGAAAACAGGCTCTACCAGTCTGACTGGCTGATGAGGTTCTATGGATTTAAGGCTGAAGAAATTTTAGACCCGGAAATGCCTTACCTGGATCTTGAGGTTGATCCGAAACTGAGCTGGGCATTGAGGCATTTGCATCAGTTCCCTATTAATCTTCAGACTGCGGATTACCAGATGATTTTAAGAATTCCGGGAATTGGAGTAAAGACAGCACAGAAAATTATTCAGGCACGCCGTTTTCAGATTTTAAATATGGACCATCTGAAAAAGCTTGGAGCTGCGGTCAACCGGGCAAAATACTTTATTGATTTTAATGCAGGAAATGCTTACCTGAGGTATTTGACAGATAAAAACTTCAGAAATTTGCTTGTAGGCGGAAGTTCTTCTAAATTTCATAACCAGTTTTCACAGCAATTGAGCTTGTTTTAGATTAATTTAAAGATTCAGAGATTGAGAAATTAAGAGATTTAGAAATAAGAACCGGAAGTCGTCCACTTAACTGTTATTTATCATTAAATCATCATATCAACACATTACTATGATTACCCTTCTCTACGATGGAAGTTTTGACGGCCTTTTAACTGCAGTATTTGAAGTTTTCGAATACCGCTATAAAGATGTGGAAATTATAAATAAAGGGAGGTTTCACCAGGAAAATATTTTTGCGGAAATTCATGAAGTGATTACGCAAAATGATAAAGCCGAGCGTGTTTTAAACAAACTGGAAAAAAATATTGAAAAATCAGGAATTCATGAGTTATTGAAGGTTTATTTATCTGAAGATCCTGAACTGGAACAGCTTATTTTATCTGCCATAAGACAGTCTGTACAACATCCTGACAAAAATATTATGCAGAATTATGCAGACACTGATATTTTAAAAATTTCCAAAATCTGCAAATCCGTAAGCCGGGAAAGACACCGGATGACTGCTTTTGTAAGGTTTGAAAAAATGCAGGATGGTGTTTTCTTTGCAAAAATAGATCCTGATTTTGATGTTCTTCCCCTGATCCGGAAACATTTTAAAGACCGCTACCAGGACCAGAAGTGGATGATTTATGACTTAAGGAGAAATTATGGGATTTTATATGATCTGGAAAACTGTGAGTTTTTTTATCCTGAAGAAAAACTGGATCTTCATAGGTATCAGCAGAAGTTTCACGATGAGGAACAGAATTATCAGACGCTGTGGCAAAGGTATTTTACGAAGACCAATATTGTGGAAAGGAAGAATTTGAAACTTCATGTTCAGCACGTTCCAAAGAGATATTGGAAGTATCTGACGGAGAAATGGTAATTTGAGGTGAGTGCTTTTTCTCACAGATAAGCGGAGAACTCAGATGGTATTTTGGTTAAACAATCGTTTAATAAAATTCCTCCCAGAGTGGAATATACATTAACTAAAAAACTGTCTGAGGTTCTTTGACAGCTAAATGAGTGGGGAAACTTTTAATTCCAGCAGATAAGAAAGCTTAATATTTTACTGGTACTGATTTGCAGAAATATTTTTCCTCTCATCGATAAGCATCCGGGCCTGCTTATTCATCTTCTTCGACTCCTTTTGATAAAAATATTTCACTATAATACCTGCTTAATGCAAATTTTTATGAGACAAAAATAACAGGGTATTTTTGAAACTTTCAAATTTCAGAAGCTTTTAATTATTTATATTCAAAACTCTTATCAACTTACTGCCATTATCTGAACTTGTTTTTGTAAATTTGTGTTCGAAATTTTTTACTAGATGAAAGAGAGTGCTGTAAAAAAAATTGCAGTTCTTACTTCAGGAGGTGACTCTCCGGGTATGAATGCGGCATTAAGGGCGGTAGTAAGAACCGCCAACTATTATAATATCGAATGTTACGGAGTAAGGGAAGGCTATAACGGGCTCATCAATGATGATTTCCTGAAAATGGGTCCCCGTTCCGTAAAAAATATAATCAACCAGGGCGGAACAATTCTTAAATCTGCCAGATCCGTGGAATTCAGAACTCCGGAAGGACGTAAGAAAGCTTATGACAACTGTGTGAAACATGGTGTGGATGCTTTGGTATGCATCGGAGGAGACGGAACTTTTACAGGAGCAAAGATCTTCAATGAAGAATTCGGCATCAGAGTAATCGGTGTACCGGGAACTATCGATAATGATATTTTCGGAACCGATAATACTATTGGTTATGACACTGCTTTGAATACGGCTATGGAAGCAATTGACAAGGTTCGTGATACGGCAACTTCCCACAACAGGGTTTTCTTTGTAGAGGTAATGGGCCGTGATGCAGGTTTCATCGCTTTAAACAGCGGACTGGCAACGGGTGCTCTGGATATTCTTATTCCTGAGAAAAAAGACAGCATGCAAGATCTTTTTGCCAATTTCAGAAAGGCTGAAAAAACCGGAAAAGCTTCAAGCATCGTAGTCGTGGCTGAAGGTGAAAAGCTTGGAAGCATCTATGATCTGGCCAACCAGACAAAAGAAGAATTCCCTGACTATGATATCCGTGTAACCATCCTGGGGCACATCCAGAGGGGTGGTTCTCCAAGCTGTGCAGACCGTGTTCTGGCAAGCAGACTGGGTTACGGTGCTGTAGTGGGATTAATGGAAGGAAAAACAAATGTAATGGCAGGAATGCGTTCCAACGATCTGGTATACACGCCAATCGAAGAAGCCATTAAAAAACATAATGAAATCAATAAAGATCTTTTACTGATTTCTGAAATTTTAGCAATCTAATTATTTTTATAAATCTAAAACAAACTATTATGTCAACAATCAAAGTAGGTATCAACGGTTTTGGTAGAATTGGACGTCTTGTTTTCAGAGCAATGACTGAAAGAGATAACATTGAAGTAGTAGGAATCAATGACCTAATCAATGCAGAATACATGGCTTACATGTTAAAATATGATTCTGTACACGGTATTTTCCCTGGAGAAGTTTCTGTAGAAGGTAACGATCTTGTGGTAAACGGAAAAAGAATCAGAGTAACTGCTGAAAGAGACCCGAACAACCTGAAATGGAACGAAGTAGGTGCTGATTATGTGGTAGAATCTACAGGTTTATTCCTTGATAAAGAAAGTGCTTCTGCTCACCTAAATGCCGGTGCTAAAAAAGTAATCCTTTCTGCTCCATCCAAAGACGATACTCCAATGTTCGTAATGGGTGTAAACCACAAAGAGCTTACTGATGATATCAAAATTTTATCAAACGCTTCTTGTACAACCAACTGTTTAGCTCCTTTGGCTAAAGTAATCCACGATAACTTCGGGATCGTTGAGGGTCTTATGACAACAGTACACGCTACAACGGCAACTCAAAAAACTGTGGACGGTCCTTCAATGAAAGACTGGAGAGGAGGAAGAGCTGCTCTAAACAACATTATCCCTTCTTCTACAGGTGCTGCTAAAGCGGTAGGAAAAGTAATCCCTTCACTAAACGGAAAACTAACAGGTATGTCTTTCAGAGTACCAACAGTTGACGTTTCTGTAGTAGATTTAACAGTGAGAATTGAAAAGGCTGCTTCTTATGAAGAAATCTGCTCAGTAATCAAAGCTGCTTCTGAAGGCGAATTGAAAGGAATCTTAGGATACACTGAAGATGCTGTAGTTTCTCAGGACTTCGTAGGAGATAAGAGAACTTCTATCTTCGACAAAGATGCCGGTATCATGCTTTCTCCAAACTTTGTAAAACTTGTTTCATGGTATGACAATGAAATGGGTTACTCTAACAAGTTGGTAGATATGCTTGTACACGCTGCTTCTTTATAATGAGTAATGAGTAATAAGCGATAAGCAATGAGTAATAAAAACCTTCCCGATGGGAAGGTTTTTTTGTTTAATATCTTTAATTTTGAACTTAGAAAAGTTGATTTAAAGGGACTCCGAATTTCACACCCCAGAAACTTTCCTCTATTCCTTCATCATAATTGGTAAAAGATGTATTTCTCCAGAAAGGCTCTATATTAATAGTAGTTTTTCCATCCTTATCTCTCAATGGGAACATAATTCCTACACTAAAAATATTTTTGTTACTTGTAAAATTAGTGGTACCAGGGGTAATAAATTCTTTGTTTTGATAACTTACATCCAAACCTATTAAATTGTTCTGGCCAAGAGGTATAAAGCCAAGAACCTGCACAGATATATCCCTTTTATACTTTTGTTTAAGAGTGCTCATATTGGTAATATAAACACTTTGTTCCTCCACATCATAATAAACAGTATTGTTTGTTCCGTTTTCATATTGAATTTTGTTCCAGTCTACAGTCGAAAATATTTCAGAAAGAGAGGTCTTTTTTGAATATGAAAGCTGAGCATTGATATATACACCAAAACCATTACTTAATCCATAGAAAAGATTTCCGGAAAATGAAAAATAACCTCCACTGATCCGTTTGTTTATGGGATCCATAACTGAATTCTGCACATTAATACTGTCAATTATTTTGAGTTTATCTTCAGAATACCCTACATCCAGTTTTGTCCATGCCAGGAGTTTTGCTGTCCACACATTTTTGTACAAAATATTTTCAACCTTTTCAACTTCCTGATGATAAAGTTCTTTATAATCAAGCTGTCCAGACTCTATTCTATCTAACTCATCTTCAGGTTGTAATTTCCCTTCTACTTTGTTTTTTACCAGTCCATAGATCTTTTTATTTTTTTTTCGGACTTCTTCTGACAATCCATTGTAACGATACTTGGAAACCAGAAGAGCAGTCCAGCTCCCTCCTACCCTCAAAAGTTTCCGGTTAGAAAAATCAAAAAAACCATCATTATTAAGTTTTCCACTAGCATTGACTGCAAAAATATGTCTAAATTTTTCTTCGTCTTTTTTTTCAGGAATATAAATGATTGGACTGAACGAAAAACTCTGTTCATTTTTATCAACAGAAAGTGCCGCGTATTTTCCCACCTGATTAGTTTCTGTAGATCCTGTAACAAGCATGGAAAAATCTTTCTTAACCATTTTATTGTACGTATAAGCCGATACAATCGGGGAGTAAGAACCATTATTTTGTGAAACAAAAGCCGAGTCTTTTGTAACCAATGTTTTTAGCATTTTCTTTGTTTCATCTATTGAGGTTTGCTGAGACCTGATCGTTCCCGCCCAAAGTAGGAACAGCATTAATAAATAAGTTTTCATGGCTATTAGTTTTTTACAAAGTTTCAAATTTCATGAAAACAAGTAAAGTACCCGTTCGGGTGATTTTGAAGCTTAGAAAAAATGTAAGAAGAAGAAGAAGAACAGGATACCAAAGAAAAAGCCTCCCCAGCAACGAGAGGCTTATTAGTTTATCATTTTCAAACAACTAAAAAAGAAAAGGGTAAACTGTTTTATAACATCATTTAATAACTTTCAATAATTAAGTCCATCTGTAAATACGGTCTGCCATTTATTCCATGACAGATAAATTTTTCCTAATTATATAAACTATAGAAAAAAATAAGTCATTAAACAAAACGGATAGAATAAATTGAGTTTCCCTGGTTATTAGTCCCTACAAAGTTTGGAATTTTATCAAAGTAAAAAAATCCCCCTTTTGTGGTATTTTGTAAGTATTTTGGTTATTTTAGCTAAAACTAATTATTCATGGGCAACTTAGAACAAAAACATCCTCTCATTGAAATCTGGAATACTTACCCGGGTGCCAGGAGGGACAGAAAGATTCTAGATAAACCACCCGTTGAGCGCATCATTGGTGAAATGTTTGCCATAGGTGAATTTTATTATTATGCTCTGAATCTTACCAACAGTACACTTTCGCACCATCACGAAAATATTCTTAAGCTTCACGGGCTGTCCTCTTATCCTGAGAACTTAAAAGAAGTCATTGATCTTACCCATCCTGATGATATTGAATTTGTGATAAAAGCTGAACAGGTTCTTGTTGACAAAATAACAGAGATTGCCCTGGAAAGCCAGCTTTACATTAAAGGCAGCTATTGTTTCAGAATGAAAACAGCGGAAGGAAATTATGAACTGTTTCATCATCAATCCGTTATTACCATGGAAGACGAAACCGGAATTCCCATACAGGCTATAAATATTCACACCAATATCCACCATATCACAAAAGAAAACCCTTATACCGTGCTGATTTCAGGAATAGGCCCAAGAAATGATTTTCACCAGGTAAAACTGGATTGTTTTTCAAAGCCGGAAAATTTTTCAGAACATTTAACGAAAAGAGAAATGGAAATCCTGTCCCTTATTGCAAAAGGATATTCCGGGCCGGAAATAGCCCAGGCACTCATCCTGTCTGAACATACGATACGGACACACAGGAAAAATATTCTTCGGAAAACCAATTCAAGGAACAGTAAAGAACTCGTTAAAAAGGCATTTGAAAAAGGACTTATCTAAATTTAGATAACCCTCCGGAACACTGATAAATCTCACCATATCATTTCGGTGCAAAACTTGTATTTTTATACAAGATGGACAAACCAATTACACAACCGCGATTTAAAGATTCCCCTCATTTCAAAAATTTCTGGGAAAAAGGCAATGGAAAACAGCTTATTGATTTTTCCGGTGCTGAAGTGAGCTTTAAAGACTTTGATCAGTTTTCACCCTATTTCTATCATGTGGACGAAATTGGTGATCAGGTAGTAAAAGATGTTTATCTGGTTAAAAAATTTCACGAAGCTTCCAGAGAAATTGAAGATTACATCCGAAACGGTGTTTCCGAAGCAGACCAAGTTCCTGAAAGTGTAAAAAGGCTCTTCACCCAAACCCAGAAAATTCCGGAATGGCTTGATTATAACCTTTTAAAAAGCGGTGCAGAGCTCTGCATGCGAAGTAATCTGGATTCGCTGATCTCTTTAAGGGATTACTGCCTGATGGGCGGTTACGATTATGCTTATCTGAATAAACCTCTTGTCGCGACAGAAGCATTGAAAAAAGGCGCTGTAAAACGACTTTCAGAAACACTGGATTTCTGGGTAAATGCTACCCGTTACAATGCCTTGGAACTGCATGCAAAAGGCTATGAATTTGCTATAAAAACCCGCCTGATCCATTCTTACGCAAGGCTTTCCATAAAGAAATATTACAAAGGATGGGATACGCAAAACTGGGGTGAGCCCATCAATTCATGGGATATGATGGCCACTTACATCGGTTTCAGCCTTGTTTTTCTCCACAGTCTTCAAAAATTGGGAAATACTTTTTCTAATGAGGAAGAGGAAGGCATTTTTCACCTTTGGAAATACGTAGGATATTTGCTCGGAATTCCTGAACAGCTTCTTCCGGACAATAAAAAGCAGGCAACAGAATATTTTCACTTGTGGACCTCTGTACAGCCACCTTCAGATAAAGACTCCATCCTTCTGGCTCATTCCCTGCTAAATGAATCCCTCGAAAATCCTATATTAAAATTTAAATTTGAAAGGAGAAATCTGAGATATCTTCATATCTGCTGTACCTGGTTTCTTCTGGATGATGAAGTTTGCAAAAGGCTTGAGATTCCTGATGTTTCTGCTAAAAACCTGTTTCCTAAAACAAAGATTCTGATCAATAAAATATACGACAGATTGGTAAGCCGGGAAGCCAGTATAAAAAAAGGAAACAAAGACCAAATGAAAGTTCTTGAAGATTACCTGAGGATTACAAAAGATTCGAATTTTCACTAGAAGAATTTCTGAAATTTCTTCTGTAAAAGTGTAAAAATATGTTTTTTATGCGTTGAATCATAAGATATTGCGCTGCTTTTATAATGAATCCTATCCGCTATGAAAATTTATCATTTTTTAACTCTAAAAACATGTTTTCGCGCCAAATAATATTAGCTTTTGATGTTAAAATTATGTATTTTTGAGAAATTATTTTAATAGAGATGAGTAACATTGATGATAAGAAAAAAGCACTGGCTTTAGTGCTTGACAAGCTAGATAAAACATACGGAAAAGGAACTGTAATGACGTTGGGTGATGATTCTGTAGACAACACAATTGAGGTAATTCCTTCAGGATCTTTAGGACTGGACATCGCGTTAGGCGTGGGCGGTTATCCAAGAGGAAGAATCATCGAAATATACGGTCCTGAATCTTCAGGTAAAACAACATTAACCCTTCATGCTATTGCTGAGGCTCAGAAAGCAGGTGGTATTGCAGCATTCATTGATGCAGAGCACGCTTTCGACAGAACTTATGCAGCAAAGCTGGGAATTGATCTGGAGAACCTTATCATTTCACAGCCGGACAATGGTGAGCAGGCTTTGGAAATTGCTGATAACCTTATCCGTTCGGGAGCTATTGACATCGTAGTTATTGACTCGGTGGCGGCTCTTACTCCGAAAGCGGAAATTGAAGGTGAAATGGGAGATTCCAAAATGGGTCTTCATGCAAGGCTGATGTCTCAGGCATTAAGAAAGCTTACAGCAACTATTTCCAGAACAAAATGTACGGTGATCTTCATCAACCAGTTGAGAGAAAAAATCGGTGTAATGTTCGGAAATCCTGAAACGACTACCGGAGGTAACGCCCTGAAATTCTATGCTTCTGTAAGACTGGATATCAGAAAAGCAAGTGCACCGATCAAAAACGGTGACGAAGCTGTAGGAAGCCGTGTGAAGGTGAAGATTGTGAAAAACAAAGTTGCACCTCCATTCAAACAAGCAGAATTCGACATTATGTACGGTGAAGGAGTTTCCAAAGTAGGTGAAATCCTTGACACTGCTGTAGATATGGGCGTTGTGAAGAAAAGCGGTTCGTGGTTTAGCTATGAGGAGACAAAATTGGGTCAGGGACGTGATGCAGTGAAAGATGTTTTAAGAGATAACCCTGAACTTGCCGAAGAACTTGAAAACAAGATCAAGGAAGAAATGAAAAACAAGAAATAATTAAAAAACGGTCTGAAATTCAGACCGTTTTTCTTTTTCTTTTTTAATTTTATATGTCCATCAAAATACATTGAGATAAGTGATTACCGATTATAAAAAAATTGATCTGTTCGGGAAAACATTCATTCAGAAAGTGGATGTGAAATCTCCTTTTGAATTCACTTTTCCGGTTGCTGAGCAGGCCTGTTTTTTATATATGCTGACAGGTGAGATCCAATATCAGTCTGATGACATCCGTACCGACATTCCTGCCAGGCATTCGTTATTGCTCAATTGTATCAATTCCGGAAATCATATCCATAATTCAAATACAGACAGCAAAGGCGAAGTAGTGATCGTCACCTTCCATCCGGATATACTTAAGAAAATTTATGAAAGAGAGCTTCCTGTTCTGCTACAGCCCGGCAACAAAGCAACCAACCAGTTAAACGGAAAAATCAACAATGATTTCCTTATTCATAAATACATTGAAGGGCTCCTCTTCTATTTTGAAAATCCAGCTTTGGTCAATGACGAAATCCTGATTTTAAAACTAAAGGAAATTATTCTTTTGCTGTCTCAAACACAAGAGGCAGAGACCGTACAAGCCATATTATCACAGCTTTTTTCGCCAACCTCTTATACATTTAAACAAATTATAGAAGCTCATTTGTTCTCGCCCATAAGCATTGAAGAACTGGCCCAGAAAACCAATTTAAGTGTTTCATCCTTTAAGAGAGAGTTTAAAAAATTATACGATAATTCTCCCGCCAGTTACCTTAAAACAAAAAGACTGGAAAGAGCTGCTGAGTTATTACTGATTTCCGATGAACGTATTTCTAATATTGCTTTTGAATGTGGATTCAATGACCTAGCCAATTTTACCAAAAGCTTTCATGACAAATACAATACTTCTCCCACCAATTATCGTTCACAGGTAAATAAAGAGGATTAATTATTTAATCTTTCTTTCCAAGCTCGTTCATAAAAGTTTTTTGAACCAAACAGACAGATAATTGAACTTTTTTACAAAATCTTTTTTCTGTTTCTGTTGCAATTTTGTCAACAGTAATTCAACATTCAAAAAATTAAAATTATGGGACTATCGTATTTAGGAATTTTCCATACCGTTATAGGTATTATTGCTATTGTGGCAGCTGTTACAGATTTTATAAAAAAAGGAAAAATAGATCTGAGCTCACTTTCCGGAAAAATTTATTTTTATTTTACGCTCATCACTTCACTCACCGCTTTGGGATTATCCAAACATGGAGGATTTAACCCGGGACATATTTTTGCTCTTTTCATCGTTATTTTAATATCGACAGCTTACTTTCTTCACAGAAAGAGACAGGGAAACAACAGAGCCCGCTTTTTTGAAACTTTTCTTCTCTCCTTCAGCTTTTTCTTATCATTGGTTCCTACCATTAATGAAACTTTTACCCGTGTTCCACTTGGACATCCATTAGCCAAAGCTCCTACAGATGCAATCATCGGGCAGACCCTTTTTGCCCTTTTTGTACTGTTTGTTATAGGCTCCATTTTTCAGTTCAGGAAACAAAGACGAATTAATACATCAATATAATTTTGTACTTAAATCTCCAGGTTTAAAAGAAACTTCCACAAAAAAATGTCATTCTGTCACATTCTAACATATGGTATTTTTTTTGAGTCAGAAATAGAAAATTAAAAAACAAAAATTATTATGACTAAAGGAAATATTAATGTATCTGTGGAAAATATTTTCCCGCTTATTAAAAAATTTCTTTACAGTGACCACGAAATATTCCTGAGAGAGCTGATCTCCAATGCAACTGATGCCACCTTAAAATTAAAGCATTTAACAACCATCGGAGAAGCAAAAGTTGAATACGGAAACCCGAAGATTGAAGTTAAAATTGATAAGGAAAATAAGACGCTTCATATCATCGACCAGGGTATCGGGATGACTGCTGAAGAAGTTGAAAAATACATCAATCAGGTTGCTTTTTCAGGAGCTGAGGAGTTCCTTGAAAAATATAAGGACACGGCAAAAGATGCAGGAATTATCGGACATTTCGGTCTTGGATTCTATTCCGCCTTTATGGTGGCTGAAAAAGTGGAAATTATCACAAAATCTTACAAAGATGAGCCTGCAGTAAGATGGATCTGTGACGGAAGCCCGGAATTCACCCTTGAAGAAACAGCGGATAAAACTGACAGAGGAACGGAAATCGTTCTTCACATTGCAGAGGATTCTACGGAGTTCCTTGAAGAAGGTAAGATTCGCGAGCTGCTTTCAAAGTATAATAAATTCATGCCTGTTCCTATTAAATTCGGAACAAAAACACATACACTTCCGTTACCGGAGGATGCTCCTGAAGATGCCGTTGCCGAAACGGAAGAAGTGGACAACATCATCAACAATCCTACTCCGGCATGGACCATCGCACCAAGCGAACTGACCAACGAGGATTATATGAAGTTCTACCACGAACTGTATCCAATGCAGTTTGAGGAGCCTTTATTCAATATTCACCTGAATGTTGATTATCCTTTCAATCTTACCGGAATTTTATTCTTCCCGAAAATAAGCAATAACCTAAATATCGATAAGGATAAAATCCAGTTATACCAAAACCAGGTATTCGTAACGGATGAAGTGAAAGGCATTGTTCCTGACTTCCTGATGCTTCTTAGAGGGGTAATAGATTCCCCGGATATTCCGTTGAACGTATCCCGTTCTTACCTTCAGGCAGATGGTGCGGTGAAGAAAATCTCTTCTTACATCACTAAAAAAGTGGCTGATAAGATGTCTTCCCTGATCAACGAAAACCGTGAAGATTATGAGAAAAAATGGAACGACATCAAGATCGTCATCGAATATGGAATTATCACAGAAGAGAAATTTGCAGAAAAGGCGGATAAATTCACACTATATCCTACCACGGACGGAAAATACTTCCTGTGGAATGAATTACTGGAAAAAATTCAGCCTTCGCAGACAGATAAGGACGGAAATACAGTCATTCTTTATGCTACCAATGCAGATGAACAACACAGCTATATTCAGGCAGCAAATGATAAGGGCTATGAAGTTCTGTTATTAGATTCACCTGTGATTTCTCACGTGATCCAGAAACTGGAAACTACAAAAGAGAAAATCTCATTTGCCAGAGTAGATGCGGATCATATCAATAACCTCATCAAAAAAGATGAGCCGGTTATTTCTAAATTAAATGAAACTGAAAAAGAAACTCTAAAGAAAGACGTTGAAGAGGCTGTAAAAGATGCCAAATTCACCGTACAGCTTGAAGATCTGGACAGCAGCGATGCTCCGTTTACCATCACACAGCCGGAATTCATGAGAAGAATGAAAGAAATGCAGGCAACCGGTGGCGGCGGTATGTTCGGAATGGGAGGATTCCCGGAAATGTATAATCTTGTGGTGAATTCCAACAGTGAGCTTTCCAGCCAGATCTTAAAAACAGAAAATGCTGAGGAGAAAGAAAATCTTATCAAGTATGCTCTGGATCTTGCAAAACTTTCTCAGAATCTTTTGAAAGGGAAAGACCTTACAGATTTTATCCAAAGGAGCTACAAGCAACTGGAGAAATAAGAAATAGTACAGAAACAATAAAACTGCTCTCATATTGGGAGCAGCTTTTTTTTGCAAAAAACATACTGTCATTGCAAGCATAGCGAAGCAATCTCTTAATTATCTTAACTACTGAACTTTTCTTAATGGTTTTTATTTTTTAAAACATTAAGATTAGAATTAAGTTTTTAAGAATATTAAGGTTAAACTTCGTTTTTAAGATGAGATTGCTTCGCTTCGCTCGCAATGACGGATTGTAATGATGGGTCGTGGCGATGGACTGCAACATTTTTAAAGAAAAATATCAATATATTGATGTGAATATTCTAATAAAATCAACTTCCTGTATGTTTTCTGCTAAATACTAAGAACCTGACCCATATTTTTTCTATTTTTTATTGTACATTTTAAGGTTTTTTTCCATTTTTGTATAAAATGCCGGATATGCAAAAAGAAAAACTACGCGCCATCAGAAAACAGAAAGGCTATACCCAACAGCAGATAGCTGATATTATTGCGACTGATGTATCCAACTACAGCAGAAAGGAAAGCGGTGATGTAAGGATCATAAAAGATGAATGGAACAAAATTGCCCGTTTCCTGGATGTTTCTGTCGAGGACATTTATGAAGACGAGGAAGCAAAAATTGTGGTCAATAATGATCATCCTGTATTTAATGATAGTTCTTCGGGTGGAATTAACAGTCAGTTTAATAATATTCCGGGATCTATTATCCAGAATCTTCAGGATTATATTTCTTTTCTGAAAGAAGAGAATGAAAGGCTGAAGGAGGAACTGAAAAGTCCGAGAAGTAGAAAGTAACGACTATTTCTTTTACTTATAAATTTCAAATGCCGTGAAGCTGTTGGCTTCGCGGCATTTTTTATTGTGTATTTTTTCAACGCAAAGTTTTTGTTAGCTCTCGTTGATTTTAAGGAAAGTAAAGAATGGCGATTTCATCGCTGATTAATCTATTGGATACTGGGTTCCGGCGGCTTCGCCGCCGGAACCCAGATTTTATGTTGTCAATAAAATCAGATCTCTTCCAAAGGATCCCAGAATAACTTTTTAAAATTTTTGATCCTAAGATTTTCTACAGTGATACCTTCTGCTTCCAATCTTTTCTGAAATTCAGGAACAGATAGTGTACCGGAACTGGAAATTACACGGTGTGCAGGAACATCTTCAGGACATCCTCCCATTGCTTTTCCTACATGACGGGAATGGTTGGGATACCCAACAGCTTTTGCAATGGCTCCATAAGTAGACACCCTGCCTTTAGGAATCAGCTTTGAAACTTCATATACCTGTTGTTTGAAAATTTCGTCCATAGTAATCGGTTATCCTTGTTAATAATTTGCATCATTTTTGAATTCTTTACTCCTTAATGATGTTTCATTTAAATATTAAAGATATGAAAAAATCATTTTTCAGACTGTTGAATACAGTGAATAAAAAAGTGCTTCCAAAGCTGAGCGATAAGGACCCCAATAAATTAACCAAACTGGAAAAAGGCATTTTGGCCTACCGTTATTTTGTCTTGGTGAATTCTCTTGAGTAATTATCACAGTCTATCATTGCGAGCGAAGCGAAGCCATCTCTTAATCATCTTAATAACTAAACTTTTTCTTAATGGTTTTTTATTTTCTGAAACATTAAGAGTAGAATTAAGATTTTAAGAATATTAAGGTTAAACTTCGTTTTTAAGATGAAATTGCTTCGCTTCGCTCGCAATGAAGGTGGTGAAATAAAAAAGCGCTCCAAAATGAATTGGAGCGCTGGTATTTTTAATAAAATTTTATTCTTAAGAATTCTCAAGGATATAAGAGAACATCAATGGTGCACAGATGGTTGCATCACTTTCAACGATGAATTTCGGTGTAGTGATATCCAGTTTACCCCAAGTGATTTTCTCGTTCGGAACTGCTCCTGAATAAGACCCGTAAGATGTTGTGGAATCCGAAATCTGGCAGAAATAAGACCAGAAAGGAATATCATGCATTTCCATATCCTGGTAAAGCATTGGTACTACACAGATAGGGAAATCTCCTGCGATACCTCCACCGATCTGGAAGAATCCTACTCCTTTTCCTCCTGAGTTTTTAGTATACCAGTCTGCAAGATAGGTCATATACTCGATTCCTGATTTCATAGTGGTTGCTTTAAGCTCCCCTTTGATGCAGTAAGAAGCGAAGATGTTACCCATTGTAGAGTCTTCCCATCCAGGAACTACGATTGGTAAGTTGGCTTCAGCAGCAGCAATCATCCATGAGTTTTCTCTCGGAATTTCGTAATACTGCTCAAGAACCCCTGAAAGGATCATTTTGTACATAAATTCGTGTGGGAAATAACGCTCGCCTTTAGCTTCTGCATCTTTCCAGATTTCTACGATATGCTTCTGAAGTCTTCTGAAAGCTTCTTCTTCCGGAATACAAGTATCTGTAACTCTGTTTAATCCTCTTTCCAACAGATCCCACTCATCCTGAGCCGTAAGGTCTCTGTAATGCGGAACTCTTTCGTAGTGAGAGTGTGCCACAAGGTTCATTAAATCCTCTTCAAGGTTGGCTCCTGTACAAGAAATAAAATCAACTTTTCCCTGACGGATCATTTCTGCAAGGATCTTTCCCAATTCAGCAGTAGACATAGCACCTGCCAAAGTGATCATCATTTTTCCGCCATCTTTAAGGTGTGCAACATACCCCTTAGATGCATCTACCAATGCAGCCGCATTGAAGTGCAGGTAATATTTCTCTATAAATTCAGAAATCGGTTTGCTCATTTTTTTAATTTTTGCAAAGATAAAACTTAAAAACGGAATGCAACATGGGTACTTCAAGAAACTCTTATATAGGCATTCTTTTTTAACAAATGATAAAAAAAATCCTTAACTCATCAAGGTTTTCAAATAAAAAGTACAGCCGTAAAGCTGTACTTTCATCTAACAAAATACAAGATATGAGGAACTACCCATACCAGGGTTCCACTTTTAAAATCTCTATCTTTCTTTCCCCGTCTTTAAAAGGCCAGCTGATGATATCTCCCACTTTATACCCAACAGTTGCCAGAGCAATATCCGATAAAATAGAATGCTTATTTTTTGCCGGTTTAGCTTTTACAGAAGCCACAAAAATGTATTCATGCTCAAAATTCTGAGTATGGTCTTTGATTGTTACTTTTCTGTTGACAGTAACCACATCAGCAGGCAGCTCTTTTCTTAAAACCTGCTTCGCTTTTCTCAATTCTTCAGCAAGACGTTTCTCTTCCGGCATGCTTACTTTTTTTCTTCTGAGCGTATCTTTTATAGCATCGTAAATTCCGGTCGTTACAATAATAGGATTGGACATTTTTAATATTTTAAAATAATAATGAATGCAGTGATCCCAGTGATCCAAATCTGAATAAAAAACCTATCAGTCTTTTACCCGCAGAAAACTGCAAAAATAATTCGTAAAATCTATTGAAAACTCCCCTGTCTTTGGATCCTGACAGGGCTTAATTGATAAAGTCCTTGGAACTTTTAAGAAAAGAATCTGTATGCAGGTACAACAGCGACAGCAAAAGGCCATTGGATGGGCAGGCTGCTGATAAAGAAGAAATTGCTGTCATACTTAATTGTAATATTAATAATACCCCTAAGATACTGAAAAAAACGGACATGTAAAAACCCGAACCCACAATCACACAATACGAATCTAAAACTTAAATTTCCTGTTCTCCTTTTTTTCAGAAATTTTCTTTTTGGTATCCAGCCGTTTCTGCTTTTGTCCTTTAGATGGTTTTGTGGGTACTCTTTTCTTGGGAACAATCAAAGCTTTATTAACGAGTTCGGTAATTTTTTCAATGGCTTTGTTTTTATTCATCAGCTGGGTTCTGCTCTCCGATACAGTCAGAAACAGATATCCTTCAGCATTCATCCTGTTCTTCAATTTACTTTGAATCAGCTCTTTTTGATCATCATTGAAAAATTCAGATTCAGCAACAAGCCAGAGAACGGTTACTGAGGTTTCCACCTTATTAACGTTCTGGCCTCCTGCACCGCTGCTTCGGGAGGTTTTAAAACTAAGTTCTTTTGAAAAATCTTTCATGTTTTTTATTTTGAGTCAAGAATCAACATAAGGATTACAAATGTTCAGTGATTTTTCTTTCCAATTCTATCCGGTTTACTTTACCGTTTGGGGTTCGTGGAATTTCTTCAATGAAAATAATTTCTTTTGGTTTGTGAAAATTCTTTTCAAATGCTACGCCTGATATCTTCGATGCAAGATCTTCAGATTCTTTTCCTTCAATAACAAGTATCAATTTCCGTCCCAAACTTTCATCATTTACTCCTATAAAAACAGCTTCATTGGGAATTTCCTTTTTCACCAAAGCTTCCAGTGTTTCAGGAAAAATTTTAGCTCCGCCGGAATTGATGACGTTGTCTATACGCCCCAGGAATTTAAACTGCTTTTCATTCTTTATTTCAACTAAATCATTAGTCTGAAGCACCTCAGCATTAACATTCGGGGCAAAAATTCTCAGACAGCCTCTTTCGTCTGCACAAATAGAAACGTTTTCAAAAGCTGTGAAATAATCTTCAGGCACAGGCATTACCTGCTTCAGGGCAATATGGGAAAGGGTTTCAGACATCCCGTAGGTTTCAAAGATCCGCGTATTATTCAACCTTTGATTTTGAGCTATCTTTCTTTTTAACGACTCGGAAACAGCTGCTCCGCCAATAATCAGATTCCTGATAAGATGCAGTTTGTCCAGCGAATTTTCTACCTGAAGAGGAGTCATCGCGCAGAAATCTGTTTCTTCATTTAAAAATTCAAGCGGTTTCAGGGATGGTTCAGCAGTCGTCAGCTTCAATTTTCTTTCAATAGAACGGACTATCATCATTTTCCCGGAAATGTATTCAACAGGAAGACACAATAATGCTTTATCTCCTTCTTTCAGTCCAAGAAAATTACAGGTCATGACAGCAGAGCTGATCATTTTCTTTTTTTCGATCTCAAAAATTTTAGGGATTCCTGTAGAGCCTGAAGTCTGTACTTTTACGGTAGATGCTTCAGAAAACCATTCCTCTAAAAAGTTTTTGATTTTTTGGTCAAAATCTGTTTCAAAAGATAAATTATTAATAGTGAGATTATTGAAGTCTACGAGCATATTTTTGTAAATAAAAAGTAGTGTAAATTTAAAAAAAACTTTAAAAAGTTCTTGTATCTAAAGAAAAAAGCTGTAAATTTGCACCACTGAAATAAACAAAGACCCATGGTGTAGCGGTAACACTACTGATTTTGGTTCAGTCATCTGGGGTTCGAATCCCTGTGGGTCTACAAACCATCCTTTCTGAGGATGGTTTTATTTATTATTTAAAACTGATCTGCCCAGCTTGTATTTCACAAATGAATTGACCTACAATTCAGTAAAAGTTTATTTATAATTGATTTTGTGATTCAGCTCCAAAGGGTTATTTTCTTCAAGAATAGATTTTTGTGCTTGCCTGATCATTTCATTGATATCTTTTTCATTCCCCTGAGGATCAGTAAAGGTAACTTTCCTCGCAGTTTTAGAGTTCCAGGGATCATTATAATATGATTTTCCAAGAAGATCATATTTTGCCCAATCAATTGTAATGGTTTTTGTTCTTGCATCAAACCAATTGCTGCTTTTTTTTATTTGTATTAAATTGAAGGAGTAATCATGTGCTGCATCTTCAATGGAAATGATTAAGCCGGGCAATCCATTGAAAATGTAGGGACCATCATTAAAAGGCAACTCTGTTGTAAACCACGCAGTCCAATTTCTACCGCCATAATTAACTTCCGCTTTTTGTGCTTTATATTTTCCAATGGCTTTTTGTTCCGGTAAGATTTTCCAATTTAATTGTTCGTCAATAGGAAGAAGGTAATTGGCACGTAAATAAGTAATAATTTTCTCTACTTTATTATTTCTAATATCTTTTTTAACGTAAAATTGATTTTCTACCCCCAATTTATAGCCTCCATTTTTATTAATGAATGTAAGGGAATCAGAATCTCTGGACATGGATTCTCTAAAAATCGAAATATTATTCTCAAAATCCAAAATCATTTTATCAGTATTAATATCTTCGGGTTTTTCTTTACTTGTTCTATATTTAGCTTCATAGATAAAACTGAATTTCTGCGAAAAACAAAATGTTGATAATAATGATAAAAATAAAATAAATTTCAATTGGTGTGCTATTTTCATAAAATATAGGTTCAGGTTTTAGACTTATTGTCAAGGCGAAAAACACGATTTTGATTCCACCAACTGAAGTAAATTATTAATTTCAGTCTCGTAACTTGCATCCCGCAATTTCCAACTCTCTCTTTCCGTTTACTATTTGGTTTCAGGTTTGTAAAGCTTAAACATGACAAACAGGAAAGCAAGCCACACCGGAATTAAAATTACCTGAATTTCCATTCCTGTAATACTCATCAATACTAGAATTGCCATTAAAAACAAGATACAGATGTAGTTTGAAACCGGATAAAATATAGAGGGGAAGGATGTCTTCAGGCCTTCTCTGTCTTTCTCTTTTCTAAATTTCAAATGGGTATAGCATATCATCAGCCAGTTGATAATAAGAGTGGAAACTACCAAAGCCATTAAATATTCAAATGCTTTTTCAGGAACCAGTTTGTTGATAATAATACAGATTCCCGCAAAACAGGAAGACACAATAATAGCATTGGTTGGAACATGGCTTTTGTTCAGCTTGGTTAAAAACTTCGGTGCATTTCCCTGCTGTGCCAATCCGAAAAGCATACGGCTGTTACTATAAACACTGCTGTTGTACACGGACAAAGCCGCTGTTAAAACAATCAGATTAAGAACATTGGCGATGAGCGAATTGAACTGGATGACTTTTCCAAAAAGGTTAAACTCAAATCCGTTTAAGTTCTGAAAAACCATTACAAAAGGACTTGTACCCTCTGTAATCTCCCTCCACGGACTCAAAGCAAACAAAATAACCAAGGCTCCCACATAAAAGATCAGAATTCTGTAGATCACCTGATTGGTAGCCTGCGGAATGGTTTTCTCAGGATTTTTAGCTTCTGCAGCGGTAATTCCTATCAGTTCCAATCCTCCAAAAGAAAACATAATCATGGCCATAGCGGCAAAGAGCCCCGAATATCCGGTTTCAGTTTTATTAAATAATCCTTTCGGGAAAAATCCGCCGTCATTCCATAAATTCTGAATACTGGCCTTATCTCCCCCGGTACCGCTTACCAGAAGATAAATACCGAAAATAATCATCGCAACAATAGCTACCACTTTGATGATAGAAAACCAGAATTCTGTTTCTCCATAAACTTTTACGGAAGCAAGATTCAAAGCATTAATAACAATAAAAAAGAATAAACTGGAAACCCAGAGCGGAATTTCCGGCCACCAGAAATGGATATAATGACCAATTGCTGTAAGCTCCGCCATACTTACAAGAATATAGAGGATCCAATAATTCCACCCTGAAGCAAAGCCCGGAAAATTTCCCCAATATTTATACGCAAAATGACTGAAACTTCCTGAAACAGGTTCCTGAACAACCATTTCACCAAGCTGGCGCATAATAAAAAAGGCAATGATTCCTGCCAGGGCATATCCAAGAATAACGGATGGGCCTGCTAAAACAGCTGCCGGACCAATCCCAAGAAACAATCCTGTTCCTATAGCTCCCCCAAGGGCAATTAATTGAATATGTCTGTTGGTTAATCCTCTGACTAGAGCCCCGTCCCTGGATTCTGTTTTCTGTTCACTGTTCATAGAATGAATTATGCTCTAAATATATAAAACTTTAGAGGAATTCACGTTCTATGGAACTGTAAGAAACTTTAAAATATTCAGCTGTAATGATTTAAAAAATGAAAAAGCAGGGTTTATTTACAAAAATTCTTTTGGAATTGAGATATTATTCTTCTTCATATACTCTAAAAGCTCCTGATATTTATCCTCATTTCCATCTGTTCCGCATTTATGGGAGATGCTGCAAATGTCTGAAGGTTTAATTTCCAGAATGTCTGAAATCTTCGTCAGTATTTCCAGATTGATCTTCACTTTAGAATTTTCAATATCCGAATAGGCCTTTTGGGAAATGCCCATTTCAAAAGCCATATACTCCTGCGTAAAGTCTTTGCTTCTACGGATTTTTCTGATATTTTGACCACATACTTTCATCGTTCTTGTTTTAGTAGTTTTCGGTATAGTTTAGAAGGATACCTACTAGACTTACACAAAGTTAATAAATACCTTTGGCAAAACATTATACACGTTACATGATATTTATTTTTTCATCCCAATCAAGGATATGATGTTTTGATTTAAGAGGATAAATATCACTTCGGAACAACACTATTGGAATTATGGAGACGCAAAAATTCAATTATGACAATAATATTGTCAGAGCATTCTTGTATGCTACTATCGTATTCGGGCTGGTCGGCTTTCTGCTAGGACTTACAGCTGCGCTGATGCTTTTCTACCCTGAGTTGCCTGAGTTTTTATTCGGGACAGATGATACCACTATCCAGAGTTTGAGAAGCGGAAATATCCAGGGACTTATCAATACACAGGGTGCCATGGGATTCGGAAGGATCAGAATGCTTCATACAAGTGCCGTTATTTTTGCTTTTGTGTGTAATTCCTTCTTCTGTGGTGCCTACTACAGTATGCAGAGGCTTTTAAAAACAAGGATGTACAGCGATACGCTTTCATGGATCCACTTCTGGAGCTGGCAGCTGATGATTGTTGCCGTAGTGATCACATTTTTAATGGGAATCAATACTTCCAAAGAATATGCGGAACACGAGTGGCCTATTGATATCCTGATTACTTTCTCCTGGGTTATTTTCGGAATCAATATGTTCGGAACCATCGCCAAGAGAAGGGTGAGACACCTTTATGTAGCCATCTGGTTCTATATTGCAACATGGATTGCCGTAGCCATGCTCCATATCTTTAATAATCTTGAAGTTCCCTTATCATTCACAAGCTGGAAATCCTATTCCGTATATGCCGGTGTAAAAGATGCACTTGTACAGTGGTGGTACGGCCACAATGCCGTAGCATTCGTACTGACTACTCCGGTATTGGGTCTGATGTATTATTTCATGCCGAAAGCGGCTCAGCGTCCTGTATTCTCCTATAAATTATCCATTATTCACTTTTGGTCGCTGATTTTCGTATACCTTTGGGCTGGCCCTCACCACCTTCAGTATACGGCGCTTCCGGCATGGGCTCAGGCCGTTGGAACCGGTTTCTCTATCATGTTGATTGCACCTTCCTGGGGAGGAATGCTGAACGGTCTTCTTACGTTAAGAGGTGCCTGGGATAAAGTAAGGGAAAACCCGATCCTTAAATTCTTCGTCGTGGCAATTACCTGTTATGGTATGGCTACTTTCGAAGGACCTTTATTAGCCACAAAATCTTTAAATAAAATCGGACACTACACCGACTGGGTAATTGGGCACGTACATATTGGTGCACTTGGATGGAATGGATTTATGGCATTCGGAATTATTTATTATCTGATTCCGGCAATGTGGAGAACACCGTTATGGTCTAAAAAATTAGCACACTGGCACTTTTGGTTGGGAACATTGGGAATCATTTTCTATGCCGTTCCAATGTATATCTCCGGATTTACTCAGGGATTAATGTGGAAACAGTTCAACCCGGATGGTACTTTAATGTATAAAAACTGGCTGGATACGGTAACAGCGATTATTCCTTATTATAAAATGAGATTCTTAGGAGGTATCCTTTATCTTTCAGGGGCTGTTTTAATGGTAGTGAATGTCATCAAAACCGTAAGATCAGGCTCGTTCCAGAAAAATGTTCCGGCAGAAGCTCCTGCACTGGCAGATATCGGCAGCAGAAGAAAAGAAGGCGAAGGTGTTCACCTGTGGCTGGAAAGAACTCCGAAACTACTTTCCATCCTTGCTTTCATAACAGTAGCGATAGGAGGACTGATAGAAATAGTACCCACATTATCCCTTAAGCAAAGTGTTCCAACGATTACAGCTGTGAAACCTTATACCCCACTGGAACTGGAGGGCAGAGACCTGTATATCCGCGAAGGATGTAACGCCTGCCATTCCCAGATGATCAGACCTTTCCGTGACGAGGTGGTAAGATTTGAAGGCAAAAACGGACAGTATTCCAAAGCGGGAGAATTCGTTTATGACAGACCATTTTTATGGGGATCTAAAAGAACAGGACCGGATCTTCACAGAGAAGGGGGCAGAAACCCGGATTCATGGCATTTCAAACATATGTATAATCCGAGAATTACCTCTGCAGGTTCTATTATGCCACGTTTTCCATGGCTGATCACCAATAAATTAGACCGGACTCAAATGGTTGACAAAATGAGATTGATGAAAAACACCTTCGATGTTCCTTATTCAAAAGCGGAAATAGATTCAGCCGGAAAATGGGCAGACAACCAGTCTAAAGCTATTGTACAGAGAATTTATTCCGAAGCCACCGATGTGAAAGACCAGATGGAAAAAGAAAGAACGGCAAAAGGAGCTACGTTTGTTCCGCTTGAGCAGAGAGAAATTGTAGCAATGATCGCCTATCTTCAAAGATTGGGGACTGATATTAAGACAACACAGATTCAAACGGCAAGTGCTGAGTAATGATTAAAATGATACCGCAATGAAAAAGAGAACCCCTATTTCAATATACATCGCAACAACGATAGGCTTAACGATCATGGCGTTTGAAATGTTCGCCGGAGATTCAGGTTATTTTTCCTCCCCGTTTTTCTGGGCACTTATCGTAATTGCTGTGATTCTTCTGATGATCATGAACTCCATTGGGGACCTGGTTGAAAATGAAAGCTTCAGCAGGCTGTCGGAAGAGGAAAAGAAGGAATATTTAGCAGAAAAAAGTGTTCCGTATTACCAGAAGCTTTGGAATTCTGCCTTTAAAAAGCAATCTGCTACCGAAGAAAAAGATATTCTTATCGATCATGGTTTCGATGGAATTACAGAGCTTGATAATTCACTTCCAAAATGGTGGATTGGTCTTTTCTGGTTCGGATGTATATTCTGCGTAGTTTACCTTACTGCTTTTGCTTTTACAGAATATGCCCACCCGGAAGCGGAATATGATAAAGAAGCCAAAACAATGCTTGCTTCTATTGCTGAATACGAAAAGACTGCTCCTCAGATCAATCTTGAAACGGCAAAATACAGTGCAGACAATATTGCAGAAGGTCAGGAACTTTTCAAAACCAATTGTGTAACCTGTCATGGTGACGGAGGAAAAGGAGGGATCGGGCCGAACCTTACGGATACCCACTGGATCAATATCAAAGAAAAAAGCCTGTTTAAAAATGTTTTCTGGATGCTTGAAAACGGTTCACCCAATAATCCGACCATGAGACCTTTCATCAAAGAAGGAACCATCACAGGAAGAGATGCTGAAAAAATTGCAGCCTACATTTACCATATTAACCAGGAAACTTCCCCTATCACTCCGGCTCAGGGCGGTGCTGCTCCTCAGGGCGAAGAAGTGAAATGGGAGAACGGAAACAATTAAAAAATTTATTATCTCCATATATCTTTGCCCCCTTTGAAATACTAACATTTGAATTTCATTTTGCTAACCTTTTCAACACTTAAAAAAATGATTAAAAGGGGGCTTTTATACAAGAAAATCCACACCTTGGTTGTCTTGATCAACTAATTCACTTGACAACTACTAAACTAAATTCCATAATAAGGCAGCCAAGGCAGGATTTTTGCACTTGCAACAGGATACCACAACAAAGAGCTTATAAAATAGTATTCTTATCTTTGTTAGAAACCTGATCGCATTTGAAACTGAAAATTAACAAAAGAAAACTCCTGAGGCGTATTGCAATAACCTTTATTTCAATATTGGTTTTTCTTACCCTGCTGATCCTGAGTCTGAGGCTTCCTGCCGTTCAAAACTTCATCAAAGACAAACTGGTTGTATATCTTGAGAAAAAAATCAAGACCAAAGTAAGCCTGGAAAGGGTTTATATAGGATTTCCGAACAGCCTGATCATGGAAAACCTTTACCTTAAAGGCCAGGATGTCGACACCCTTCTTGCTGTTAAAAAGCTCGACGTAGGCTTAAATATGCTGAAGCTTATCAGTTCTACCGCCGACATTACTTCAGTAGATCTTGAAGGAGCCCGCGCCAATGTGGTAAGAAAACCGAACGGGACATTCAATTTCGATTATATTATCAATGCTTTTGCCACCAGTGATAAAGAGGAAAGCCCTTCCAAGCCGTTTATTATTTCTCTTGATAAAATCAATTTAAAGGATATTGGCGTTACCTTCAACGACCAGCAGTCCAGAAATGACATTCAGTTATATTTCAAATCATTTGATACCCGGGTTAAAACTTTTGATCTCAGTAAGAACACCTATGCTGTTAATGATATCAATCTGGACGGCCTGAAATTAAAATTAAAACAGGACCTTCTTGAAGAAGTATCTGAAAAAGTAGAGAAAAAGGTAGATTCACTTAATGATAAAAAGCCAATGAATATTGGCCTCAGAGGAATAAAGCTGACCAATTTCGATATAGATTACGGAGATGACAATACCAAAACCTTTGCTAAAATTCTGTTTAAAGAATTAAGTACGAAGGTTAATAAACTGGATCTGGAAAATAATGCTTACAATATTTCCAATGTTGTACTTTCGGGGGCAGATATCAATGCCAACCTTTATCTTCCTGCACAAAATGCCAATCCAAAAGACAAAAAAGAACCTGAAATTTCCAAAGTTTCGGATCAGGATAAAGCCATGAAAATTATTCTCGGAAAGCTTGTCCTGAATGATGTAAAAGCCGTTTACAACAATACCGCCATTGCTCCCACCAAACAGGGAATGGATTTCAACCATATGAATTTCTCTAAAATGAATGTGGAAGTGAGAAGTTTCAAAATGGAGAACAATACTTTTGCGGGAACAGTGAATTCAGCAGAAATTAAAGAAGCAAGAGGCTTGGATATTCAGAAATTCAATACGGATTTTGTGTACCAGGAAAAACAGGCTTATCTGAAAGATCTTTATCTGCAGACTCCGAAAACGCTGATCCGCGATGAGGTAATTTTAAATTATGAATCTATTGATCAGCTTACCTCCAATCCCGGTGCTGTAAAAATTTCTGCCAACATCAAAAACTCCAAAATCGGTTTCGCAGATATCCTGAATATTGTTCCTACCTTACGGAATACAGTTCCGTTCAGCAAATACCCGAATGCTATCCTGAATGTGAACGCAAATGTTCAGGGAATGATGAATGACCTTCTGATCAAAGATCTTAAAGTATCAGGGCTGGATCAGCTAAGAGTAAATGCATCCGGAAGGATCAGAAACGCAATGAAGCCTGAAAATCTTTACTATGACCTCAGGATTGCAGAATTTTCCACAGAAGCTAAAACCGTATACAATCTGGTTCCTAAAAATACAATTCCTTCCAATATCTCCCTGCCGTCTCATTTCAGCATCAAAGGAAATGCAAAAGGAACAACCAAAATAGTTAAAACAGACCTCAACCTCTACTCTACCCTTGGAAATGCAGCCATTGTTGCAGATGTGGATATGCGCAGAAAAAACAGGGAACTGTACGATGTAAAAGCCAATCTTCAGGCTGTCCAGGTAGGAAAGATCATTAAAAATAAAGATATCGGGCCCATCACAGCACAAATTTCAGCTAAAGGTGAAAGCTTTGATTTTAAAAATGCCAACGCCAATCTGAAGGGCCATGTGGCATCGGCTGTTTACAAAGGCTACCGTTACCAGAATATGGATCTGACCGGTAAAATCAATAAAGGAGTTTACCATATCATTCTCAATTCAAAAGATCCGAATGCCAATCTGAATTTAATCGCTTCCGGAGTTTATAATGAAAAAAATCCCACCGTAAAAATCAATGGTGAAGTCATCAAACTTGACGTGAATAAGCTTGGATTCTACGAAAAGCCAATGATTATTGCCGGAAAAATCGATGGCGATTTTTCAAGCCTCAATCCGGATGCCCTGAACGGATATTTAAACCTGAAAGACTTTGCATTTTCAGATACAAAGGAGGTTTACCCTGTGCAGGAAGTCAATCTGAAAGCTTCTTCTACCCAGGATTCTACAAAGATTCTTTTCAATTCCCAGATTGCAGATGTTTCTCTGATAGGAAAATATAAGCTGACCCAAATATTCGGTGCTCTGACACAAACGATCAATCAATATTATCAGTTCCAAAAGCCGGCGAAGGGACAGAAAATAGATCCTGGACAGTTTTTCACGTTCAATGCAAAGATCAAGAATGATGATCTGATCAGGAAATTTGTTCCGGAGCTGAAGAGTTTTGAAACGATCAATTTAGCTGGAAATTATGATGCCGATTCTCAAAAGATAGAAGTGGACGGACAGATTCCTCAGTTGTTGTACGGTGAAAATTCCCTGGAAAATATTGCCTTAAAAGTAACCAATGAAAACCAGGCACTCCAGTACAGCCTAAACGCAGGTGCTTTGAAAAGCTCCAGTTTCACCCTGAAAAAAATTGCGGTAACGGGAGATGTTGCAAATAATATCATCAATTATAACGTAACCACGAAAGACGACAAAGATGCCACCCAGTTCCTCATCGCCGGAAATGCAAAATCTTTAAATGATATTACTGAAATTTCTTTAAATCCAAATGGATTGAAACTTAATTATGCAGACTGGAATGTGGCCGAAAACAATAAAATCCAGATCAGCAGCCAGGGAATTTTGGCTGATAACTTCATCCTGACCAATGGTGCCAGTGAGATTTCACTTCAATCCGAAACCGAACGTGCAGGCAGCCCTTTAAACGTTTCGCTGAAAGATTTTAAAATTGAAACTATTACGGAGCTGATTAAAAAAGATACGGTTCTGGCAAGAGGGACCATCAACGGAACAGCACAGCTTAGAGATATCACCAAAAAGATGACCTTCACTTCTGATCTGAACGTTTCAGATCTGATCGTTTATGGAAGTCCTGTAGGAAATCTTGCCATAAAAGTGAACAATACTTCACCGAATACTTTAAATGCTGACGTTGCCCTTTCCGGCAATAACAATGATGTGAAAATTCTTGGAGATTACAATACTTCTTCCAGCACATTCGATCTGGATATGGCCATCAATCAGCTTCAGATGAAGAGTATCCAGGGGTTCTCCATGAATGCCATAACGAATACGGAAGGTTATATTTCCGGAAACTTAAAGATTACAGGAAATACTGATCGACCGAATATTTTAGGTAAAGTAAAATTCAATGATGCCGGGCTTGAAATTGCCAAAACAGGCAGTGATTTCAGAAAGCTCAATGATGAAATTGATTTTACCAGCCGCGGTATAGAATTTAATAAATTCAAAATAAATGATAAGGACGGAAATTCACTTGTCATCAACGGACAGGTTCTTACGCAGACGTACAGGGATTTCGCATTTAATCTTGACGTCAATGCAAAAGATTTCAAAGTGGTGAATTCTGAAAAATCCAATGATGCCATGATGTACGGAATTCTTGCCATTGATGCGGGACTTCATGTTCGTGGAAACCTGGATCTTCCAAAAGTAGACGGAAGACTGTCGGTTTCTGATGATACGGATTTTACTTTTGTCCTTCCGCAGTCCAGTCCTTCCCTTCAGGAGAGAGACGGAATTGTAGAATTCATCGATCAGGATCAGGTCGTTTTAAATAAAACAATCGTTGCCGATTCTCTGAAGGCACAGAGTCGTTTTAAAGGAATGGATGTAAGTGTGAATATTGAAGTAAGCAAAGAAGCCAAACTGTCAATTGTTATTGATAAAGCCAACGGAGATTTTGTAAAACTCCAGGGTGAGGCTGATCTTACCGGCGGAATTGATCCTTCAGGAAAAACTACCCTTGTAGGGGTTTATGAAGTGGAAAAAGGGTCTTATGAGCTTTCTGTAAGCCTTCTGAAACGTAAATTTGATATTCAGAAAGGAAGTACCATTACCTGGACGGGAGAGCCAACCGCCGCAACAATGGATATTACAGCAGTTTATAAAACAGAAGCTCCTCCTATAGACCTTGTGGAACAGCAGGTAAGCGGTGAGGATGCTTCTGTCATGAACCAGTTTAAGCAAAGAATACCTTTTAACACATTGCTGAAAATGAAAGGCGAACTTCTGAAGCCTCAGATCACTTTCGATATTACTACAGATGAAAAGAATAATGCGGTTTCCTCTACGGTAACGGATATTGTGGACCAAAAACTGACCCAGCTCAGAACTCAGGAATCTGAAATGAATAAGCAGGTTTTTGCTCTTCTTTTACTGAACCGCTTCATCGGAGAAAACCCGTTTGAATCCGGTGCGGGAGTGTCTGCTGAAATGCTGGCGAGACAGAGTGTAAGTAAAATTCTTTCGCAGCAGCTGAACAATCTTGCCTCCGGGCTGATCAAAGGGGTTGATATCGATTTAGGTCTTGATTCTTCCGAAGACTACTCAAGTGGAGAAAAAAATACAAGAACAGACCTGAATGTAGGAGTAAGCAAAAAATTACTGAATGACCGTCTGAAGGTTTCCGTAGGAAGTAATTTTGCCCTGGAAGGTGAAGCCCGCCAGAATGAAAACATGACGAACATTGCAGGAAATGTTACGGTAGATTACAGCCTTTCCAAAGACGGCAGATATATGCTCCGTGCCTATCGTAAGGATGAGTATCAGGTGGCTCTTCAGGGGCAGATCATAGAAACGGGATTAGGATTCATCATCACATTAGACTATGATAAATTCCGTGAGATTTTCCAGAAATCAAGAAAAGACAGACGTAAAAAAGAAAATAAGAATAACCAGGTGGTAGAATTTAAATAAATGAAAAGTAGATTTAGTATATATTACAGATATTTGTTCACTTCAGGATTTGCCGCTGTTACTCTTTCATGCAGCAATACAAGGTTTCTGAAGGAAGGTCAGATGCTGTATACCGGCGGGGAAGTAAAAATAGAAAATGACAGCCTCTCAAAGAAGGAAAAAAATGAGCTCAAGGCATCACTGGAAGAAAATCTGGTTCCCAAGCCCAATTCTTCCATATTGGGGCTACGTCCGAAGCTGTATTTTTACAATATTGCCAAAGAACCTAAAAAGGACAAGGGCTTCAATTACTGGCTGAAATATAAAGTAGGCGAAAAACCTGTTTTACTGGGAGATGTAGACCGTGAATTCAACAAAGATATTATTGAAAATTACTCTGAAAACAAAGGGTACTTTAATGCAAAGGCAAAGTATGATACGGTTTCCAAAAATAAAAAAGCAAAGGTTATTTATACTTTAAGACCCGGCGGAAGATATCTGATCACCAATGTGAAATTTCAGCAGGATTCTTCCCTAGTTAACAGGGAAATTCAGAGTTTAGCCCCAAAAACCTTGCTTAAGACCGGAAATCCTTTTGACCTCGACGTCATTAAAGATGAAAGGGTTCGTATCGATAATGGATTAAAGGAAAGAGGGTTTTATTATTTCAATCCTGACAATATTATTGTTCAGGCAGACAGTACAGTCAGCAAGAATCACAAGGTGGAGCTTAATGTAAAATTAAAAGATGACACTCCGGATCTTGCCACCCAACAGTTCAGTATTGATAAAGTTATTGTTTTTCCGAACTATAATATCCAGGATGTAAAAAGGGGTAAATATAATGTTCCGATGAACCCGGACTCCCTTTCTAAATATGCTTATGATGATATTTATGTGATCGATCCTCAGCATAAATTTAAACCGAAAATTTTCGACAGGGCTTTATATTTTAAAAAAGGAGATCTCTATAACCGCTCCAATCATAATCTGACACTCAACCGTCTGATCAGTCTGGGTGTTTTTAAATTTGTAAAGAATGAATTTATTGTTTCAGATTCATTAAAACACCAGTTTGATGCCTATTATCTGCTAACTCCGAGACAAATTCAGTCACTCAGACTTGAAGCTCTGGGAAGAACCAACTCTGCCAATTATGCCGGTAGCGAATTAAATTTAAACTGGACTCACCGAAATTTCTTCAGAGGAGCCGAACAGTTTAAAGCAGCTGTCTACGGAGCTTTTGATTTTCAGATGGGTGGACAGGAAGATGCCAAGAATCTCTTCCGGGCAGGAACGAATGTCCAGCTTTCAATACCAAGGATTGTTGCTCCTTTCCGTTTCAATTCTTCGAGTGCCTTTGTTCCGAGAACGAATATTACTTTAGGCTATGAGTTTCAGAACCGTACCCAGCTTTATACACTTAATAATTTTAATGCTTCATTCGGGTATGTATGGAAGGAAAATGCCCGGAAGGAACATGATCTAAAGGTTATTGACATTACCCTGGTGTCTCCTGCCAATATAACAGAGGAATTTTACAAGCAGGCAACCACTCCTGCAGCACAGAGAGTTGTTGAAAAACAACTAATTTTCGGGCCTACCTATTCGTATACGTATACCAATACGATGCTTCCCAAAACCAACACGATCTATTATAAAGGTACGTTGGATCTTGCAGGAAACATCACTGGTCTGGTAACAGGGGCCAATGTGAAAAATGATAAAGAGAAAAAGATTTTCGGAATTCCTTTCAGCCAATATGCTAAAATTGAAAATGATTTCAGATTCTATCATAAATTCACTGACAAGAGCTCCTTCGCCAGCAGATTCATAGGCGGAATTGCTTATCCGTATGGAAATTCAGAGTTTATTCCTTTCTCCAAACAGTTTTTTGCAGGGGGGAGCAACAGTATTCGTGCTTTCCGCGCGAGAACTTTAGGGCCGGGAAGTTTTGATCCCCGGACTATTGAAAAGGGACTGCTATTGGATCAGGCGGGAGACATCAAACTGGAGCTGAATGCAGAATACCGCGCTAATATTTATAAATTCCTGAATGTAGCTGCTTTTGTTGATGCCGGAAATGTCTGGCTGATCAATGAGGATAAAGACAGACCGGGAGGTAAATTTTCCAAAGATTTTTTAAGTGAAATTGCCGTTGGAGCCGGAGTTGGTCTGAGACTTGATTTCTCTATCTTAATTTTAAGACTGGATCTTGCCATGCCTTTGCGTGTTCCTTACTACGAAAAAGGAGACCGTTGGGCATTTGATAAGATCAACTTCGGAGATTCAAGCTGGAGAAAAGATAATTTAGTTTTAAACATAGCCATAGGATATCCTTTCTAATATGATCAATAATATCAAATTTTTCTGGGAGGTGCTTAAAGATACCTTCGCCGAATGGAACAATTCTTCCGCATCAAAAGATTCGGCAAGCCTTGCCTATTATGCGATTTTTTCAATTCCAGGATTATTGATCATTATTATCTGGATCGCCGGAAATTTCTTTGGTGAAGAAGCCATCCGAGGCGAAATCAGCAATCAGATCAGCGGACTAATGGGAAAAGATGTTGCGAAAAGTATTGAAGGAATGATTGCGGGAGCGCTCATTGATAAGCAGAATATTTTCATGAAAATAGTAGGAATCGGGTCTTTGGTTTTTGGTTCCACTACTCTATTTTTTCAGCTTCAGCACACTCTAAATACGCTTTGGGATGTGGAAGCAGCTCCTAAAAAAGCATTTGTAAAATTTCTTTTGGACAGAGCCAATTCATTGGGAATGATCCTTATTCTTGGATTTTTACTGATGATCACGATGATTTTATCTTCGATGATAAGTCTGTTCAATAACTGGATAACGAATTATTTCGGGCTTGAAACTTATATGATGGTAGAATTTGTAAATTTTGCCATTGGTTTTGGTTTAGTAATGCTCTTATTTGCCCTGATGTTCAAAGTGCTCCCTGATATCAGGATCAGCTGGAAACCTGTATGGAAAGGAGCTTTACTGACTACCATTTTATTTACGCTGGGTAAATTTTTACTGAGCCTGTATTTCGGTAACTTTAAACCGACTTCTACTTTCGGAGCGGCGGGAACAGTTATTTTAATAATGATGTGGATTAATTATTCCTGTATGCTCATCTTTTTTGGAGCTGTGTTTACAAAGGTTTATAATTATAAGAAAGGCTACAAGGTTGTTCTCTCCAAGCATGCAAAATGGAGTGCAGCGAAGCTGTACAGAGACAGCAGAAAGGATGCTGGGAATGAGGTGAAAGAGAGTTGAGATATGTGATTCGAGGTGCGGGATTCGGGTTTAGATTCCGCGTATTCTCTATTTACATTATAAAAAATAGCCTCCTAAATTTCAGGAGGCTTTATTTTTTACATTCTGTCTACGGTTCCGATACCGAGGAGCGCTAATGATTTTTTAACTGTTTTGGCTGTAAGATCTGAAAGGTTTAAACGGAATTGTTTTAAATTTTCATCTTCCAGTTTCAGAATGATATTACTTTGATAAAATGAGTTATAAGATTTAGCCAGATCATAAACATAATTGGCAACCAGGGCCGGGCTCAATGCTTCTGCTGCTCTTTCAACAATTGTTTTGTAGTTAGCCAAAAGCATGATCAGTTCTTTTTCATACTGGTTTAAAGCTACATCCGAAATTTCTTTATATTGGTAATCTGCTTTTGCCAGTAAAGACTGAGTACGTGCGTAGGTATATTGGATAAACGGACCTGTATTTCCATTAAATTCAATACTTTCTGCCGGATTGAACAACATTTTTTTCTTAGGATCCACTTTCAGCATGAAATATTTCAGTGCTCCCATCCCAATGATTTCGTAAGAAGCTACTTTTACCTCTTCTGAAAGACCTTCAAGCTTTCCTTGTTCTATGGCTTTCAATTTTGCTGTTTCGTGCATTTCTGCCATCAAGTCATCAGCATCCACTACTGTTCCTTCACGGGATTTCATTTTTCCTTCCGGAAGTTCAACCATTCCATAAGAAAGGTGGAATAACTGATCCGCCCAAGAATATCCAAGCTTTTTCATGATTTTAAATAAAACCTGAAAGTGATAATCCTGTTCGTTTCCAACCGTATAGATCAGCTTTTGAATATTGTTGTCTTTAAAACGCTCTACGGCTGTTCCCAGATCCTGGGTCATGTAAACAGAAGTACCGTCTGAACGAAGCAGAAGTTTCTGATCCAGACCTTCATTGGTAAGGTCACACCAAACGGAACCATCTTCTTTCTGATAAAGAATTCCTTTGTCCAAGCCTTCCTGAATCAAATCTTTTCCTAAAATATAAGTATTGCTTTCATACTGTACCTGATCAAAATCTACTCCAAGTCTTTTATAAGTTTCATTGAAACCCTTATAAACCCACGAATTCATTTCGTTCCAAAGATCTCTTACTTTCTGATCTCCGTTTTCCCAGTCCAAAAGCATTTTTTGAGCTTCTTTGATGATTGGAGCCTCTTTTTTAGCCTGTTCTTCTTCTATGCCCTGATCTACAAGTCCCGCAATTTCTTTTTTGTAGTTTTTATCGAACTCTACATAGTAGTTTCCTACAAACTTATCCCCTTTTGTATTGGTTGTTTCAGGAGTTTCTCCATGCCCGAATTTCTCCCAGGCCAGCATTGACTTGCAGATATGAATTCCCCTGTCATTGATGATCTGCGTTTTGATCACATCATACCCAGCTTCTTTTAAAATCTGAGCTACAGAAAATCCTAGAAGGTTATTTCTTACGTGCCCCAAGTGAAGCGGTTTGTTGGTATTTGGAGAAGAATACTCCACCATTACTGTAGAATTTTTCTTTTCGATGGTGTCAAAATCATTGCTCACGGATCTGAAATTATCCACAAACAACTGGTTCTGTACTTTAACATTAAGGAAACCTTTTACTACATTAAAGCTTTCGAACAAGTCAGACTGTTCCGTCAAAGCTTCTCCCAGTTCAACGCCAATACTTTCCGGATTTTTCTTCAGCTGTTTTACCAATGGGAATGTTACAATGGTAAAATCACCTTCAAATTCGGTTTTATTTTCCTGAACTTCCAGATTGATGTCTTTTAACTGATATACATTTAAAATAACCTCTGAAAGTTTCTTTTCTATACTATCTTTAATATTCATGTGTATACTATTACTTTTTACGGCCACATAGAATAGCCTATCTCATCTCAAATTTTGAAATACAAATATACGGAAATAAAAAAACCGCCCGAAGGCGGTTTGTATAAGAATATTATTGTTTAGCAAAAACTAAAATTGCTTGGTCATTTCCTGGCGTGTCATCTAAATCTTTAGAGCTATCTAAAATTCTTAACTCAACATCAGTGAATGACTGAACTGCTTTTTTCAATGTTTTAACAGTTCCTGCCTCATTATAAGTAATTGTCAGACTGCTATTATCATAAGACCATTTACCTCCGAAAGAATCAATATGGTTACAATCTCCTGAAGCAGAAAGTTCATATCTCTCATAAGTTCCGGAAAAATCAGGATTTATTGATATTTCTCCTTTCTTCTCACAGTCATTCAAGATAATACTTTTGCCTCTAAATTCATATTTGTAAGGTTTCCAATTGCCATTGATACTTACACTTTCTACGGCATTATTGTCATTATAGTCATTACTTGAACATGAAATAACAGTCATAAAAAGAAAAATTCCTATAAAAAATTTCATATTTAAATATTTACTTTGGCTAAATTAAAATTTATCCCAGAATAATTTTGTTGTTGCCTTATCACCTCCTATTTTGTTTGCAGCAGCATTAACATTCGCCCCGTTCAATACATATTCCTGATCTGAATATGGCATTCTATATGGTACAGAAGAAAGGTTAGATTTTGGAGGATTCACAAGAGTTGGATTATCTAAACGTCTAGTAAAATTCCAACAAGCAAGGCCTTTATTAAACATCGCAATCCAAGCCTGTACTCCGATAGATTGTTTCCAGTTAGCAACATTGTAAGGGTGTGCTGTTAAATAATTAGCAATAGTAATATTATCTGTTACTCCATTTTCTTTCATAGATACAGTAACTGCATCAGCATAAAGAGTTGCAGCCGTACCACCTGCTGAATATCCTCTTGCAGCAGCTTCAGCTTTAAGAAATGCTACTTCTGCATAACTTAATAAATTTGAAGCATTTGTTGAAGATCTGAAGTAATCATTTAAATGAGAAAAATCTGAATATGGATCATTCAATTCACCAAAGACCCCTCCTTTATAAGCCCCATCAACTTTTGTAAACCATTTATCCATTCGTGGATCTGATAAACTATTCATAGTATTGATAACCAACTCACTAGGAATAAAATCATCTCTATTAGAAGCTACAAGATTGTCAAAAACAGGGTTTGAAAATGTGTTACCGTCATACGCAAACTTATAAGCTTCATCTTCAGAAGAAATGACACCTGATGCAATCGCTGACTCAACAGTTACTTTTGACAACGTAGGGTCAACATCAGCTAAGTTTATTCCCAATCTTAATTTAACAGAATTGGCAAATTTCACCCATTTATTCATATTGCCAGAATAGACTAAGTCTCCGGAACCATATCCTTTCGCAGCAGGTTTTACCGTTGCAATAACGGCGTCAATTCTTTTAATTAGATCACTATAAATAGTTTTGGCATCATCATATTTTGGTGTTAAAATTTCATTCGGCTTAAAAGCTTCAGAATAAGGAACGTCTCCAAAAGTGTCCACAAGGTTTTCCCAGATGAAAATTTCTTCAATTTCTAAAGTTGCTAATTTATTAGTACGAACATCATCAGTTTCTACTTCTTTTACTAGATTTTCCTTTGCCTGTCTAATATTATTAAGGCTGTATACATACATCCTGTTAAAATGATTTCTAGGCTGATTTCTCGTTACTAAATCATATTGGGTCTCCTGAGGATATTGACCTTCTGCCCATTGCTGTGTGAAAAAACGGTAGTTATTGAAATTCACACTAGGATTATCCATGTAATATGAAGACTGGAATAATGCAGTTGCAAGCAAATTTTCTGACGGTAAAACCGACGGATGTTTAGGGTCTTCATTCAGTGAGGTCAGGTCGCTTTGACACGACACCAAACTTGCTGATATAAATATGCCAGCTAAGGCAGTCTTTAATATATTTTTCATTGTTGATTTTTTAAAATTTGAATGTAACATTTACTCCAATATCTCTAGTCGTTGGCATAGATCCAATTGACCACCCATAAGAATTGATTCCTCCACCTATCATTGCTTCAGGATCAGCATATGGAAGATTTTTATGAATAATCCATAAGTTTCTACCTACAATAGAGATTTTCGCATCATAGATTTTAGTTCCAGCTAATAAAGATTTAGGAAGCATATATCCAATACTAGCCTCTCTTAGTTTAATAAATGATCCATCATAAACAAACTCTTTTGCCGGCTGAGTCTCATATCCGTAGTTACTTCCAGTTGCAAATTGTGAAAGTGCAATATTGTTAGGAGTACCATCAGGCAGAACTCCAGGAAGTACAACATCCTTATCTCTATAGTCACCGATAGCAGTCTCTTTATAAAGCCCTGTATCCATACCATAATACATATCTGTTGAGAAGATATCACCACCTTTACGCATATCAATTAGGAAACTCAGAGAGAAACCTTTATAGGTAAAGCTATTTCTTATACCTCCAATCCAATCTGGAGTGGTATTACCTATCACCTGATTAGCATTAACTTGGTAAATACCTGTGTCTGGATCAATCACTTTTTGTCCATTCATATAAACATAGTCACCTCCAACTAGTGTTCCCCATGCTTCACCAACTCTGGCATTTAAAGAAACACCTCCTTGGAAGCTATTCAATAAAAGATTGGTAATTCCTGGATATAAGCTAACAACCTCATTTTTATTTTTAGACCAGTTGGCATCAATATTCCATGTAAAATCTTTTGATTTTATTGGTACCAAGCCTAGCTGTACCTCAAATCCTGTATTATCAATTCGTCCCGCGTTAATAACTTTACCAGTATATCCTGTTCCTGAAGATACTGGAAGGGTAATAATCTGATCAATAGTTTTTGTTTTATAATAAGCCAAATCTACTGTTATTCTATCTTTTAAGAAATGGGCTTCTGTACCTACTTCAAACTCTTTAGATCTTTGTGGTTTTAGATTAGGATCAGCTTGATTCAAAATCGAATTGTATATTCCTACACCTGATAAAATACCTGCAGATCTATAATTATTTGTTAACATATAAGGATCTGCCGTACCTCCTACTTCAGCATAATTTGCTCTTAACTTCCAGAAATTCATCCAACTTTTAGTATTTAAAATTTCTGACATAATAACAGAACCCGTTACGGAAGGATAGTTATATACATTATTACCAGCTGGTAATGTTGAACTTTGATCAATTCTCCATGTTCCATCTATATAGAATTTTTTAAAGAAATCAAATGAAGCAGTAATATATCCTGAATTAGTCTGTGTTGTAAACTCACTTTCGTCTGATGCTAACGGAGCCTTTTTAGAGTTTGATAAAGCATAAGTACCTGGAACTACTAAACCTCCTTCCGTTGAACCATAAACAGAATTAAAATAATTTCGTCTTATATTTCCTCCCAAAACTCCTGAAACGTTAATATCATCAGTAATATTAAACTTATAATTTAACATTAAATCATAATTTGTTTCCGTTCTTAGCACATCACGTCTTGCATAACCAGAAGAAACATCATTTCCTGACTGACCAAAAGGTTGGGCTATAGATCCAACTGCCAATCTGTTTTCAGCAAAAAGGTTTGATCTGTCATAAGATACTTTTCCTGTAGCAGAAATATTATCCAGTATATCATAAGTTACTTGAGCATAAGTGAAATTTCTATGTCTCTTATCTGTTGTATAGTTTTGATATGCTTGGAAATATGGGTTATTCCAATATGCTGGTGATCCATTACCTGCAGATTTTCTATTCCATGTAACATTTCCGTAATTATTTGCTGCACTGGCAATACTAGGATCAACATTGGCAAAATAAGCTCTTTCCAAGTCATGCATGTCTACGTTAGTTTGCCACCACTGTCTGAAACCAGTAACTGTATTATCACTATAACCTGTGATACTACGTCCTTTTGTATCCTGTAAGGTCATCGTAGAATAGAAAGAGGAATGTAATTTAGGAGTCAGATCATAATTCACTTTTAAGGAAAAGCTATTTTTATTAATATGAGAGTTAGGCATAAGGCCGTCCGTCATCATATTATCATAAGTAAAACTAATATTTTTTCCTTTTTCTCCTTTTTCTAACGTTACAGTGTTGTTATATGTCGTAGGATTATTAAAAAATGTAACTGGTCCATTTTTAGCTGCTACCCAAGGTGTAGCTTTTCCATAATTGGGAGATGTTGGATCAAAGGAATCCCATTGATAGACTAATAAATTAGGATCAAATTTAGGTCCCCAAGATGCATCTGCTCCAAAATTTGCATTATTTAATCCTCCAGGCCCTTTCGTACCAAACTTTTGAGAATAACCAGCTCCATATCTTGTCTGATATTCTGGAAATGTTGACTTATCAATAAATCCAACGTTTATTGAAGATGATAACGTTACTCCCCATGATCCATCATCTTTTCCTTTCCCGTTTTTAGTGGTAATAACAATTACACCATTCAAACCTCTTTCTCCATATAAGGCTGATGCTGCAGCACCTTTCAATACATTAATTGATTCTATATCTTCCTGATTGATATCAGACAAGGCATTACCATAATCAATTGATTTTTCTTGTGTGTAAGTATTATTCACCGGCGATCCATCAATAACAATTAGTGGGTTTCCTCCTCCTAATGATTTTACCCCTCTAATCAGTAAGTTTGCCGAACCTCCAAAATTATTGTTTGTTGTAACGTTCAATCCAGCTACCTTCCCCGACAATTGTGCCCCAATATTTCCTGTATTTGTCGTTCCATCCGAAAGAGCACTTGCCTTAATCTCCTGTGAGGCGTAACCCAAGGATTTTTTTTCTCTCTTAATCCCGAGTGCAGTTACCACTACTCCCTCAATTTCTTTTGTTTTTATTGTATCGTTCTTCTCTTGCGCCTGAGCAATGGCTATAGAAGAAGACAATACCAAAACAAGCAGACCTGCTGTTAGTTTCTTCATATCAAATTTTAATTTTGTATCCTGTACAAATTTGTAAAACTTTCTTAAAAACACAAAACAAAATCTAAAAAAAATATCAAATTTTCATTTTTTTTCAAAAAAAACACAGCATAAATTATTAAATTAAGTTAAAATAGAAATAATTAACAAAAACACAATATTTAAACAGTACTATTTTTCATAAAAACACAAACGTTTTTAATTGATAATTTCTATATAAAATATTAATAAAATATAATACTAACCTATTGATTACCAAAGTAATTAATCACATTACAATGATAAACGCATGTTTTTAAAAAAAATATACAATGTCATGCATAAGTGTTTTTTTATGTTAAAAAGAGTGAGCGTGGCGTATTAATTGCATAAAAAAACCGCCCGAAGGCGGTAATAAAAATATATTATAAATTTGAAATAATCCTAATATCTTAACCAAAATGGTGTTAATTGATTTTTCGTAAAGCAATCGACAGTTGTCATATTTGGTACATTTCCAGAATTGGCTGAATATTCACTTGCAGGATAAACCAATCTATATGGTTTTCTAGGTTGTTCAGCATTTAGGGCTAATGGAATATTTGGATAATTATATTTTAAATAATTCAAATATGTTTCCACAGGTCTAACAATAGCCAAACTAACTAATCTTTGGTTTTGAATAGCTTCCATTTTGTTAGCAGTAGCACCCCAACCAAGTCCTGGCTTCGCACTGATAGAAGTTATATATGGGGCTGCTTGAGAACCCAAACCATAGAAATTAAATGAAGATGTAATTGCCTGATTATATAAAGTTTGTCCGTCCAAATTAACAAAAACTGAAGGATAAAGTACTTTTGCTTCAGCCAGTAGTAAGTAGGCTTCAGAACCCAACATAACATATCCATCCATACCTCCATTCTGAGATGCTACAGCTGGATATAACTTCCATCCAATAAAAGAATAATTACCTTCAGTAGTGTTAGCAGGCTTATTACCACCCTGAACAATTCCGGAAACTTTACCTCCCACAGGTCTAAATTGTGCAGTACCTCTTCTATCAACAACACCACTAGTTAAAGTAGATTCACCATTAACAAATTTAGCATAATAATCTGCAGCTTTGTTAATTCTCCAACCATTAGTATTTATTGTCTGACTTGTATAATCAGTATATCCGTATTGGAAATAAAGAGGGTTCAGGTTAGAACCACTAGCATCACTATATCCTGGATTAATTACCACATCAGCCGTTACAAAGTTATTGACTGTATAGCTTTGCATTGCATTAAGTTTTGCTGTTCTAAATGCAACAACGTTAGCATCTGTCACATTAGACATCCTTAACAACATTCTCAATTTCACCGTGTTAGCAAACTTAACCCAGCTAGGCATATCCCCATGGAACATCACATCTTCATCAGCTGTTGGCACAGTTCCATTACCTTCATTTATTATTCTCAATGCATCATCAATCTCATTAATTAATCCCATATAAACCTGTTCTCCTTTGTCATACTTAGGGCTTAGGTTTCCAGAAAATTTAAATGCTTCAGTATAAGGTACATCACCATAAAAATCCACTAAATAGTGCATATAATTAGCCTTTAAGATCTTTGCAATTGCAACATGCTGTGGAGCAGATTGCATAGCACCATTACCATCGATTAACGCTTGGAGCGCACCAATTGCTCTATAATTATCATTCCATATACTCTGCCCTGTAGAACTGTTAATATTTAAAGAATATTCAACAGTCATTGGATTCGCAAAGTAATAGTAATTACCTGCGTAAGTATTTGTCCAAATACTTGAAAGTCTTGTCATTGCCCCAGTTTGAGCTGCGTATGTTCGTACCTCAGCAGCATTTAATTTCAGTGCTGGATTAACATCAGAATCTAAAGGTGTATTCGGTGAAATATTATCATCTAAATTAGCACATGATATTACCGAAAGCGCAATAGATCCAATTAAAAATATTTTTTTCATTTTCTTTTTTTTAAAAATTAACAGAAACACTAACTCCATAAGTTTTTAGTGATGGATATTGGTTATCTGCTACGATACCCTGAACATCTGTAGCAAGGTTTATATTATTACTTTTAGTTGTAGTAAAGGAAGTATCAGGATCACTATAGCCATTATTATTTTTAGCAAATTTAGTGAACAAGTTTCTACCATGTACACCAATTGTCAAACCTGTTAAACCAGTTCCTTGAAGCGTATTTGCAGAGAAAGAATAGCTGAGAGCTAATTCTCTTACTCTAAACGACGTTGCATCTAATATAAAATTCTCACCAACCAATCCATAAGTTTGCGCATAATAATTAGTTAAAGAGTTATAATCATTCCCTCCTGTTTTAATAGAAGTATTGGCAACATAGTTTCCATTAGCATCCTGATAAACAGAATTAGGCATCACAAATCCTCCCTGAGTTCTGTCAAACTCAGCGGACTCAACTAACTGACCAGAGAAAGAAAACCCTTGTTTAGTTCCGGAGAAGAATTTCCCTCCTTTCTTATATTCAAATACTGCGCTAAGCTGGAAACCTTTATAATTGATATTAGTATTAAAATTCAGGATATAATCAGGATCTATTTTTCCAAAACTTTTTAAAACTGTAGTATATAAAGGGTTACCATTAGCTGCATTAATAATTATTCTACCTTGATCATCTCTTTGATACGCAGAAGCCTTAAGAACAAATCCTTCATCCTTTACAGCATACAATCCCCATCCATTAGCATATCCACCAAGAGAAACTTCATCTGCATCATCAGTTACTTTAGTAATGTCAGTATTCCATTTTGAGAATGAAGCACCAATAGTCCAGTTAAAATCTTTAGATTTAATTGGCTGAATATTAAGGTCTATATCAACCCCTTTATTTACCATTTTCCCAATATTTACCAATCTATTTTGAAGCCCTGAAGATGCAGCAGCGGTTCTTCTAGTAATCAGGTCTTTTGTGTCATCTTGATATACAGATCCGTTTATGGTGATTCTATCTTTAAAGAAGCCTAATCCCAATCCAATTTCCTTTCTAATTACTTTTTCAGGTCTAATCTGCCCATCTGTAGGTGTCTGATTTGGAATAAAACTTATTACTCCATTCATAGGATAACCAGCCGGAACAGAAGTAAGATCATTAATGCTATAAGCTCCAACTGCAGTAGCATTTGCCGTTTTGGTGATATTACCAAAAATCCTCATATAATTAAATGTATCACCTCCAAATCCAAATGCTTTTGTAGGTACGAAGGATAAACCAACTGATGGATAGAAATAACTTTGATTATCTTTTGCTAAAACAGAATTCCATTCATTTCTTCCCGTTGCATTTAAAAATAAATAGCCTTTATAATCAAAATCTAAGTTAGCAAAAACAGCATGTTTATTTGCAGCATAAGTATTATTATCCAACTGAATAGGAGGAGTAGGTCGGGCTAAATTCCAAATAGCATAAATTCCAGGTGTTAAGATTCCAGTACCTCCTGCAGAGTTTTGTGAAGCTCTAAAATACTGATAATTATGTCCGATATTTGCTTTAAAACCTAAGTCACTCGTAATATCATAATGCAGGTTAATCATAAAGTCTCCATAATAATCAGTTCTATTATATTGAGACTGATAAATTGAAGAAGTAACAGGATTTATACCAGCATCATCTAATAAAAGATTATGGAATCCGTCATTATGTTCTTTTTGTTCACTTGCATTAAATTGAACATTTGCTCTGTACAATAAATCAATATTATTATTTACTTTATACCCAACAGAACCTGTTGCATTGAAAAAGTTAGTAATATTATCACGTCTGTCATGATCAATAGCCCAATAAGGATTTTGATAATACATATTCCAACCGTATGCAGTATCTCTATGATCAGACCACATGGTAATAGGAATATCTGCAGATGCCTGTAGTAAGTTGTGATATAAATAAGGGTCTGTTTGTGAAGTTTTTTTTCTAAAATAATTTAAACTTGCATCAAAACTCCATTTATTGAATTTAGTTCCTGCCTTTAATAATACAGAGGTACGGTTTAATTTATCATTTTCAACGACAAATTCTCTCTGTACATTATTAAGTGACATCAATAAATAAGAATTTTCTCCTCCTACATTAACTGAAACTGTATTGTTGTAAATTGTTCCTGTTTTGAAAAAATCTTTAACATTATTTTTACCAAAAGGTGCAAACTTACTGAATATTGAGGCCGGACTATCATCTGTCAATGCGCTATCATCAGGATTTACATCAATGTGTCCATCATTATTATAATCATACAATGGAATACCATATGGAAGTGATTGACCAGCCCATGTAGGGTCTGTAAAGGCAGGTCCCCAAGCTCCATTTTCTACAGCAATCCTGTCTCCAGCCCAACCTTGACCGTACTTATTTTGTCTTTCAGGTATAAAAGCAACATTTTCAAAATCAATATTACTATTTAATGTCACTGTCATCCTACCATTTTTATTTCCTCTTTTGGTAGTTACAACAACAACACCATTAACACCTTGCGGTCCATAAAGTGCAGAGCCTTGAGCCCCTTTAATTACGTTAATAGATTCAATAACATCTGGAGGCAGCTGTTGAAGAGCCAATGCTGTTGTAATAACATTATCAATCACAACAAGAGCTTCATTACCTCCTGTTATAGATCTTCTACCACGAATAATAATACTATTTGTACCATCCACACTCGTGTTAGTCTGCTTAATTTGTACACCACCTACCTTTCCTTGTAGAGCTAGTACCGGGTCTGGGTTTCCTGCTTGTGTAAGTTTCTCAGCTTTAATTACTTGCTGCGCTGAAGTTTGAGCTTCTTGAGACTTTCTAATACCGAAAGCTCCAGTAATTAAAACTTCCTCAATTTGATTTTCTTTGGCAGTAGTATCTTTTTTAGACCTTTGTGCCGAAACTAAAGCAAAAGAAGAAGTAAGTGCTACAATGAGAACACTTGTTGTAAGTTTCTTCATATTTAAATTGATTATTTTTTTATTGATTGCAAATATGTGAAACTTTCTTAAAATTACCAAATTATTCGTTAAAAATATTTAATTTAACAATCAACAAAATAGCAAAAAACCAAATAATTACAAATACCACAACAAAAAATACATATTCTTCAAAACATAATAAAAGCACAATTTTTAAAATAATACATACATTGCTTCTATTTGAATCAATATATGTAAGAATATTAAAAAAAACATATATCGATTCAAAATTAATTTTTACTATTTTTCCATACATTTGTTCATATAATGCAAACAATAAGATGGATTTACTGCAAAAATGGACGGACCATTACATCGAGGCAGGATGTGACGAAGTAGGAAGAGGGTGTCTCAGTGGACCAGTGGTGGCCGCCGCTGTGATTCTGGATGACAGCTTTAAACAAAATCTGGTTAATGACTCCAAGAAGTTAACATTCAAAACGAGAATGGAGCTGGATAGCTATATAAAAGACAATGTAAAAAACTACGCTATTGCAGAGCTGCCCCCTTCATTTATTGATCAGCACAATATCCTTAACGCAAGTATCCATGCCATGCATCGTGCCTTGGATCAATTAACCATAATTCCTGAGCTAATTCTGGTTGACGGAAATAAATTCCACCCTTATAATTACATTCCCCATCAATGCATCATTAAAGGGGATTCAAAGGTACTTTCCATAGCTGCTGCTTCAATTCTGGCGAAAAACTACAGAGACAGGCTGATGATTGAGCTCCATGAAGAGCATCCGGAGTACTGCTGGAATACCAACTTCGGATATGCTACTAAAGCACACCAAGAGGCTTTAATAAAGTTCGGACCGACAAAACACCACAGGCAGTCATTCAGGCTTAAATATGATTAGATTTATTTACTGAATACCTATATACAAACAAAAAGAGAAGCAAAATTGCTTCTCTTTTTTATATAAACTTATTTATTTTATTTCTTTTTTCTTTGTTGCTCCTGAATCTTTTGCTGATCCTGGGCCTTCTCCATCATCTCTCTCATTCTTTTCTGGAATTTTCCTTCCGCTTTTGGCTTTTCTTTATTGGCTTGAATCTGCGCATGAATTTTCTTTTCGTCCAGTATCACATATTTAATAACAAGGATAATTAAAATGTTAATTGCATTCGATACAAAATAATACCAGGAAAGACCTGATGCCGATGTATTCAGGAAGAACAGGAAGGTAATCGGGAAGATATACATCAACACTTTCATGTTTGGCATTCCTTCCTGCTGCGGCTGTTGCATATTTCCTGATGTCATTACCGTATAAATTAAGATTACAATGGTACATGCTAAAGCAAAAACACTTAAATGATCTCCAAGGAACGGAACTTTAAAAGGAAGTTTAATCAGATCATCATAAGCGGTAAGATCTTTTGCAAACCAGAATCCCTGCCCTCTTAAATCTATAAAGTTCGGGAAGAAGCGGAATAAAGCATAGAAGATAGGAATCTGTACTAATGCCGGAAGACATCCTGCCATCTGGTTCACTCCCGCCTTTCGGTAGATTTCCATGGTAGCCTGTTGTTTCTTCATTGGATCAGCATCCTTCAGCTTTGCATTTACCTCATCAATTTCAGGACGGATTACTTTCATCATGGCACTTAGCTTATGCTGCTTATACATGATTGGGGATAAGATCAGCTTCACAATGATGGTCATCAAGAAAATCACCCAACCGGCTGTAATTCCCCAGCTGGCAATAAAGTTATACATTGGCATGAAGAACCCGCGGTTCATCCACCCAATAAAAGACCACCCCAACGGCAAAATTTCGTCGAAGTTTTTATCGTAAGATTTTAAAAGAGGTAAATCAAGCGGCATAAAATACCATGTAAAGTCCTGGTTAAGTTCACTTCCTGTCATCTGCACGAATCCTTCAAAATTAAGTTTCTTCAGATATTCACCTTCTTCAATAGTTTCCTGATTCCCTTTACTCTGTGTGAAGCCGTTTTTAGCCTCAATTACAGAAGAGAAAAACTGCTGCTTGACACCAATCCAGTTCAGGGTTTCTTTTTCTTCATTCATATCTGTTCTTCCATCATAATCATAATCTTTATAATTATTGAAAGCGTATGAAAATTCAGAGTGAGATTGTTCCTGTGCTCTACCCTTTTCAAGGTTTCTTACACTATAGTCCCAGATAAAATCTGCTTTATTATCTGCTGTAATAGCAGCAAGCCCTTTTGTTCTTACTTTAAAATCCAGTGTATATTTTGGAAGCAACGTATAAACAAACTGAATAACAGCACTATTATAGTTAGCCGTCATTGTTACAGCATTTCCGTTTACGGCCGGTGTAAAAACCAGGTCTTTCGTATTGATAACTTTTCCGGTTTTGTCTTTAAACTGAAAACCGTAGTTTGAATTCTTTTTATCGATCAGGTAAAGAGGAAGATCTGCTTTATCTGTTTTATGATCATATGCTTTATATTCCGCAAGTTGTACTTTAGAAACCTGCCCTCCTAAGCTTGAAAATTCTACATTCAGTTCTTTGTTGCTCAAACTGGCTGTCTGAATTGCACCAGGAGTTACATTTGGATTGATATTGCTTGCCTGAGTCTGTTTTACAGCATTTTTTGCCTGCTCGGTCTTCTGCTGCTGAGCTTTTACCTGTTCCTCTTTCGACTGCTTGTTCTGGAAATAGAACATGAACCCGAAAAGAACCAAACATAAAACCGCAAAACTGATCATTTGACTTTTATCGATTCCGTTGTTTTGTTGCATTTTATTTTATATTAAAATTTTAAATTTTATCCGGCACACCCATGATGTACTTTTTGAGCTGACAAAAATACTGTTTTTTTATCAAAACTCTATGCATTACTATGTTACTATATAATAAACCCAGGCTGAGAATAATCAGCCTGAGTTTATGATAAGACGTTTATGGTCAATAATTACCTTATTTCTTTTCGCAAGCCTTGATAAAAGCTCTGAACAGAGGATGCGGCGTTGCTACTGTACTTTTATATTCAGGGTGGTACTGTACTCCTACATAAAACGGGTGATCCGGAAGCTCAAGAGCCTCTACAAGACCTGTTTCAGGATTGGTCCCTGTCGCCAGGAAGCCGTTCTTCTCAAATTCCTGAAGATAATCACTGTTAAATTCATAACGGTGACGGTGTCTTTCTGTGATATTTTTAGCACCGTAGATTTCGTTTAATCTGGAACCGTTCTTTAAAGCACATTTCCAGGCTCCAAGACGCATAGTTCCTCCTTTATCCACAATGTTTTTCTGTTCTTCCATTAAAGAGATGACCGGATCAGGTGTGGCCGTATCAAATTCCATTGAGTTCGCTTTGGTATGTCCTAAAACATTTCTTGCAAATTCAACCGTCATGATCTGCATTCCGAGACAGATTCCCAGCATAGGAATTTTATTTTCTCTGGCATATTGTGCAGTAAGAACTTTCCCTTCAATTCCTCTGTCTCCGAAGCCCGGTGCCACGAGGATACCGTTTACACCTTTCAGGGTGTCTTTAATATTTTCCGCTGTAATATCTCCACTGTATACCCATCTTACTTTTACTTCCGTTTCAAGATCGGCTCCGGCATGTTTGAACGCCTCAGCAATAGAAATATAAGAATCCTGAAGGGAAACATATTTTCCTACCAGGGCAATTTCTACTGACCTTTTAGGGTTCTGGAATTTTTTAAGGAAGTTTTTCCACTCCTTGATATCAGCTTCTTTATCACTTTTAAGGTCTAAACCTTTCAGCACTACATCATCAAAATTCTGTTTCTGAAGATAGATAGGAACTTCATAGATCGTTTCAAGATCTTTACATTCAATCACATTATCTAAAGGAACATTACAGAACTGGGCCAGCTTTGCTCTCTGATCTTTAGGAATCTTATGTTCTGTTCTGCAAACCAAAACGTCAGCCATGATTCCACTTTCCATTAACTGGCGGACAGAATGCTGTGAAGGTTTTGTTTTCAATTCACCGCTTGAAGCCAGATAAGGCAATAAGGTAAGGTGGATCACCATAGAATTTTTCTCACCAAGTTCCCATTTCAGCTGACGGACAGTTTCAATGTAGGGAAGAGATTCAATATCCCCGACAGTTCCTCCGATCTCAGTAATGATGATATCGTAGTTCTGCTTGGAAAGCATTTTGATTCTGCGTTTGATCTCGTTGGTGATATGAGGAATTACCTGAACTGTTTTTCCAAGGAAATCTCCTTTTCTTTCTTTTTCAATAACAGTTTGGTAAATTTTTCCTGTAGTAACGTTATTGTTCTGGGAAGTGGGAGCATCAAGATAACGCTCGTAGTGACCTAAATCCAGATCCGTTTCTGCACCATCTTCGGTTACATAGCATTCTCCGTGTTCATATGGATTCAGGGTTCCCGGGTCGATGTTGATATAAGGATCCAGTTTTTGGATCGTTACATTAAAACCGCGTGATTTTAACAAAAGTCCCAGAGAAGCAGACACGATTCCTTTTCCCAAAGATGAAGTTACACCTCCTGTCACAAAGATGTACTTTGTATTCTTTTTACTCATTAGATTAGGTTTGTGCAAAGTTATGAGAAAAAGAGATACAAAGCAATTTTTTAAATTTTGAAAACGGGAAAATCCTTTCTGATCAACTCTAAATTAGGGTTAAAAATTTCATCTATATTTGCTAAGCACCACCATAAGCAATAACGATCCTGATCTTGATATATAATTATCAATTAATGAAAAAAAGGTTTTCCAATCACTTGAAAAACCTCTTTTAGCTAAATTATTAATGACCTATTGTTTTACCAGTTCAAAAAATAAGTTTACTTCAACATCTTTGGCTACCCCGGCACCGGTGGGATCATATTTAATTCCATAATCTAAACGGTTCACTGTGAATTTTGTCTGGAAGCCCATCACTTCTTTTCCCTGCTGGTTTTTCGTAACCCCTCCAAATGTTACCGGCACCGTAATTTCTTTTATGGTTTCCTTAATTTTCAAGGTTCCTTTCAATGTGTATGAATTATTCTTGTCTTTAGTAATAGACGTACTGTGAAAGCTTATTGCCGGATATTTGTCCACATCAAAAAAGTCCGGGCTTTTAAGATGCTTATCTCTCATCTCTACTCCTGTATTGATGGAATTTACTTCCACTCCGAAATCAAAAACAGCATTATCTAAATTGGCACCTTCAGAGGTCACTCTTCCTTTAAAGGTATCAAACCGCCCCTGTACGAAACTGATTCCCATATGTTTGATCGTAAAGTTTACCGAAGAATGCATAGGATCTGCAGACCATTCGGTCTGGGCAAACCCCAAAACACTTAATAGTGTAAATACGAAGGATAAAAATACTTTTTTCATAGTACTATATTTTTGTTATTTTAATTGAAGTAAAGATATATAAAATGATGTTTAGTATTGATATCTATTAGTTTTTAATCTTAGCCGAAATGATTCTGGAATAAACAATATCAAAAAGACATACGAAAATAAAAATCACTATTGAATTGATGTACAACAGTAAATCTATAAGGTGATGATCTGAATTCTCAATAAAATAGGCAAACGGATGAGCTCCGGACAGCATCAACATCAACAAATAAAGAATTTCAAACAAAACAGCTGCTTTCCATATGGAATTGTAGCTCCTCCTGAATATCAATACCGTGATAAAAGCAATAACACTAATAATCAGTGATCCGACAAGAACTGCCGTTGAAAGCATTCCAAATTGGCTGTTGGGCAACCTGAGAAATTCTCCGCTCCAATAGGCAAGCTGGGTGTTGAGAAAACTCATCACCACAAATACTGCCAGACATTTCAGAAGAACATTTTTCATGTCTGAAAATTAATTAAAATTCTGAAAGGACATTCATTTTTTTTAACTTCGCAGTATGGCAAAACTGAAAACAGCATATTTCTGTCAAAACTGTGGAACCCAATATTCCCAATGGATGGGACAGTGTAAAAACTGTGGGGAATGGAATACTCTTGTAGAAGAAGTTGTTGAGAAAACTTCTTCTAAAACTCCCCCATTTTCAAAATCCAAACAGCATGTCATCAACATTATTGAGGTTGAAACCAGTGAAGAGCCCAGAATAAAAACACCTTCCGAAGAACTGAACCGTGTGCTGGGCGGCGGCATTGTGCTGGGCTCCGTAACGCTGATCGGAGGAGAACCCGGCATCGGAAAATCTACCCTTCTGCTTCAACTGGCCTTAAAGATGAAGAAAAAAATCTTCTACGTTTCCGGGGAGGAAAGTGCCTCGCAGATTAAGATGAGAGCGGACAGGCTTACTGATGTTCAGAACCCCAACTGTTTTCTTTTTACTGAAACTTCATTGGAAAAAATTCTCCATGAAGCTAAAAAACTGGAACCGGATTTCATGATCATCGACTCCATCCAAACCCTTCAGTCCCAACTGATAGAAAGTTCACCCGGAACCGTTTCCCAGATCAGGGAATGTTCCAATGAGATTATAAAGTTTGCCAAGGAAAACAACACCCCCGTTTTCCTGGTAGGCCATATCACAAAAGACGGCCAGATTGCAGGCCCGAAAGTTCTGGAGCATATGGTAGATGTGGTTTTGAATTTCGACGGGGATAGAAATCATCTTTTCAGACTTTTAAGAGCCAATAAAAACCGTTTCGGATCTACTTCCGAGATCGGAATTTATGAAATGGTCTCTCAGGGTTTAAAAGAAATCAAAAATCCTTCTGAAATACTTATCACAAAAAAATTTGAAGAACTCTCCGGGAATTCAGTAGCTGTAACCCTGGAAGGAAACCGTCCGATGCTCCTGGAAATTCAGGCATTGGTAAGTACCGCTGTTTATGGTACTCCGCAGAGAAGCTCTACCGGATTCGATGCCAAAAGACTGAACATGCTTCTGGCTGTTCTGGAAAAACGTGCCGGATTCCAGCTTGGTGCCAAAGACGTCTTTTTGAATATTACGGGAGGCATAAAAACGGATGATCCCGCTTTAGATCTGGCTGTGGTAGCTTCTATCCTGTCTTCCAATGAAGATATTGCCATTTCCGAGCACTTTTGTTTTGCAGGAGAGATAGGATTAAGCGGTGAAATCCGTCCAGTGGCCCAGGTTGAACAGAGAATTACAGAAGCCGAAAAATTAGGCTACGAAAAAATATTTGTCTCAAACCTCAACAAAATTCCGAAAAGAAAATTTGGAATTAAAATTGAGGAGGTAAGCAAAATTGAGGACTTCCACGAAAGAATATTTTAAAGGAATTGACATGTACAGATCGGTCATTCACATATAATTTATACCTTTAATGTATGAATTATTTGGCCCATTCTTTTCTTTCCTTTACCGACGGACAGATCGTAGGACAGTTTCTTGAGGATTTTATCCGTAACAAAGACCGCTATTCTTTTCCCAAGGATATTCAGGACGGAATTACAATGCACAGGGCAGTGGATACATTTACCGATTCCCATCCCGCCATTCACGAAGCTAAAAAGGTATTTTCCCCTTTGGTAAGGCTGTATGCCGGAGCTTTTGTAGACGTTGCCATGGATTATTTTGTAGCCACAGACCTCTCCCTGAACTCCCTCGCTGAATGGAAAGCCCACTCGTTGCGGGTATACAGAGTGCTGCACGAACATAAAGAATGGCTTCCTGAGAACTTCAAAAAAATGCTGGCTAAAATGGAGCAAGACGACTGGTTGTACAATTACCGTGAAGACTGGGGCATCAAATTTAGCATGCGGAATGTTCTTAATAAGGCCAGATACCTGAATCCGGATATCCCTGTTTTCGAAGCATTTCTGGAAAACAAACCATTTCTTCAGGAATGTTATGATCATTTTTTTCCTGACCTTCTGACGCACGCCAAAGGAGTCAACTCACTGATTCAAATGGATAATAAATGAAAAACACTTACGCTCCTGTAAGTGTTTTTAACAATTTGTGTTGTTAGAATCTACTGTATTGAATGTTGTGAATGGGAACTTTCACAATACATTGTACTTGTATCCGCTTTGATCAGGTTCCGTTACTTTGACTACTGTTTAATTATAAATTTAGAACAATTAGACTAATCCCTACTTAAACAATTCAATTTTTTTGGACCAATAACTTTTGACAGGTGTTAAAATTAAAATTTTCGTGAAAATTCTAATTTAATAAACTATTAATTAAAAATTAATTATCCTAATTAGCTTAACACAAATATAATTTATTTTAAAGAAAAAACAAATACAATATTCATTAATTAATAAAATATTGCTATAAATATATTATTAACAATAAAATAAATCATGTGTTGAAAATTTACAATTAAAAATAATTCTAAAAAGGATACAAATTAAAATTATTAATCAATAAGTAGTGATTTAATATTCAATAAATTCTAAATTTAATCTTGAAAGTCAGATAATGGAAATTTAGTACTGCCTGTACAGGTAACGGTTCGGATAGGTAAGCTTCTCACTTTTCCTTTCACCATTAACAATTAAATGAACGATATTGATCTGGTCATCGAAAAGATTATACAGGAAACTGACTGCAGCTTCTACTTTTTTAGGAGCAGCTACTGTTTCAGATTCAAGGTAGATGTTCACTGATTCATTGTCTTCTTCATACCCCACATAATTTACTTTCAGGAATTTGCCGTCAGCTTTTAATTTTAAATATTCTGCACAATATTTTTCAAGAGCTTCATTAAGCTTAGCTTTATATTTCTCATCATTGAAATGAAAGGAGCCTCCATATTTCTTCGCCAGGCCGTTTTCCAGATCATCCAGAAAAAATCTGCCGGTAATCTCAAAGGATTTTGACCTGGTACTATAATTAATTTCTACAGAACCTACATGATAAGGATGCTTCGCCTTCGAAAAAGAGAATAAAAAAAATAACGGTAACAAAAACAGCCATAAATTCTTCATAAGTCCTGATCTTTAAAATTTGTTCGAAATTAATCATTATTTTCGTAAGCATTATTTTTTTACTTATGATGCAGGATTTTCTATTCTATTTAAACCTTGGCTGGGAACATATTATTTCTCTTGATGCCCTTGATCATCAGCTATTCGTCCTTGCTCTGATTGCAGTATACTCTTACAGTGACTGGAAAAAAATCCTGGTTCTTGTAACCGCATTCACAATCGGGCACTCGATTACCCTGGCATTGAGCATCCTTGATGTTTTCAGGGTTCCTTCCGACTGGGTTGAATTTCTAATTCCGCTTACCATTGTCCTTACTTCCCTGGACAATATTCTGATGAAGAATAAAAAACAGACGCTTATGCGGTCCAATTATTATCTCGCAGCCATCTTCGGACTTATTCATGGGATGGGTTTTGCGAATACAGCAAGGGTAATGATTGCCAAAAGCCAGAGTATTGCCATTCCACTTTTAGGTTTTAACATCGGGCTGGAATTGGGACAAATTGTTATTGTATTAGCCATTCTTATCGTCTTGTTCATTTTGCTGAGCATTTTTAAGGTGAATAAAAAAGACTGGATTCTGTTTGTATCCTCTGGGGTGTTTGCCCTGTCTTTAAAAATGACTTTGGAAAGAATTCCTTTTTAAGTTTGAAACATTTCTAATATTTCAACTACTTATTATTATCTTTGATAACTATTAAATCAATCCGGTAATGAAATTAAAAGCAGCCCTACTTTCATTTTCTGTATTTGCTTATACAGGCTTCACCGCACAAAATATTCAGAATAACCCTGGCAGTAACCACGGAAACAGGTTCGAACAGCTTGGCACCATTCTTCCTACTCCCAATATTTACAGAACAGCTTCGGGAGCTCCCGGACAGGGATACTGGCAGAACAAAGCCGACTATGATATCACAGCTTACCTTGATGAAGACAAAAGAAATCTAAAGGGTTCGGAAACCATTACCTACTACAACAATTCTCCGGATGATCTGGATTATATCTGGCTACAGCTGGATGAGAATGAACAATCCAATGTTAAAAATGCAGGCTTTGCATTCCCTTCTACCCTTCCGGCTTCTTCTAATGACCAGCAACTGAAAGTCACCGAACTTCCGGAAAAGGATAACGGCTATGGCGTAAACCTGGAAAAAGTGACCGATGCCTCAGGAACTCCTTTGAAATACACGGTGAACAAAACGATGATGCGTATTGATCTGCCGAAAGTATTAAAAAAAGGTGAAAAACTGGTCTTCAAAATAGACTGGAATTATAACATTCCGAACAGAATTAAAATGGGCGGCCGCGGCGGTTATGAAAATTTCGCAGAAGATGGAAATGATCTGTATACTATGACTCAGTGGTATCCAAGGATGTGTGTATACAGCGACTTCCACGGATGGCAAAACCACCAGTTTACCGGACGCGGTGAATTTGCACTCGTATTCGGAAACTTCAAAGTTTCAATGAATGTACCTGCAGATCATATCGTAGGTGGAACGGGTGAATGTAAAAACTACGAGCAGGTTTTAACTTCTGACCAGATGTCAAGATACAGAAAGGCTGAAAGTGCTGCTGAACCTGTTGAAATCGTAACCCTGGATGAAGCGAAAAAGGCTGAAAAAAACCATTCCAAACAGAGAAAAACATGGGTATTTGCAGCGAATGACGTAAGGGATTTTGCGTGGACCTCATCCAGAAAGTTTGTCTGGGACGGAATGCGCGTTACCATTCCTGAAAACAATAATAAAGTGATGGCCATGAGCTTCTATCCGAAAGAATCTTATGCCCTTTACAGAAAATATTCAACCAAAGCTGTTGCCCACACAATTAAAACCTATTCCGAATTCACCATTCCTTATCCATATCCTGTTGCACAGTCTGTAGAAGCTGCCAACGGAATGGAATATCCGATGATCTGTTTTAATTATGGAAGAACAGAAAAGGACGGGACTTATTCTGAAGGAACCAAGAACGGAATGATCGGCGTAGTGATCCATGAAGTCGGACATAATTTTTTCCCGATGATCATCAACTCAGATGAAAGACAATGGAGCTGGATGGACGAAGGATTAAATACCTTCACGGAATATCTTACAGAAGAAAAATGGGACAATAAATTTCCGTCAAAAAGAGGTCCGGCATGGACTATTACAGATTATATGAAGCTGCCGAAAGACCAGCTGGAGCCGATCATGAGTAATTCTGAAAACATTATTCAGTTTGGTCCTAACGCTTACTCAAAGCCTGCTACAGGTTTAAATATCCTGCGTGAAACGATCATGGGAAGGGAACTTTTTGACAAAGCTTTTAAAACATATGCCAAAAGATGGGCATTCAAACATCCTGAACCTGCAGATTTCTTCCGTACCATGGAAGATGCCAGTGGTGAAGACCTCGATTGGTTCTGGAGAGGATGGTTCTACGGTACAGATCCTGTAGATATTGCCATCGACAAAGTGACTATTGCAACCCCGGACCTCAATACACCTCCAAGGGAAGCCAAAGAAACAAAATATAAGGTAGATAAACCTCTTCAGAATTCTTTTGAAGATATTTCAAAGATCAGAAACAGGGAGGATAAGAACATCAAGTTCTACGTAGATCAGGACAAAGATCTGCAAGACTTCTATTACAGGTATGACAGAGGACAGGAAAAAGTAGACAATGACAAAGAATATACTGTAAAAACAGACGCAGGAATCCCTCTGGACACCAAGGATAAGGAAAAGTTCAAAAACCTTACGGGCTACCAGATCGATTTTGTCAACAAAGGCGGGCTGGTTATGCCAATTATTCTTGAATTCACTTTTGAAGACGGATCAAAACTGTATGACAAATCATCTGCACAGATCTGGAGACAGAATGAACAGAAAGTTTCAAAAACTTATTATTTTGATAAAAAAATAAAGTCGATTCAACTTGACCCGATGAGGGAAACTGCGGATATTGATACTTCTAATAATGTATGGAGCAGCAGCGGAACGGAAGGACCGGTCTCAAAATTCCAGCTGTTTAAGCAGAAACAGGGAGCCGGACCGGTAAGAGGAGGTGCCAGTGGAAAGGTAAACCCGATGCAGGCCGAAAGAAAATCATAACATAATAAAAGGTTGCCCTATTTGAGGCAGCCTTTTTTATTGAATTTGCCAGATGAATCTATCATTAATCATTTTGGCTAAAGCCGTTTTCATTCCCAAATTATTAAGCGGGCTAAAGCCCGCCCCTATTGAATATTTCATCCTGTTTCCAAAAAATCTGCGTAATCCGTGTAATCTGTGAGAGAATTTTTAATGCAAAGTTTTTACTCTTTTGAAAACATTTTAGAGTGCAAAGAGTGAATCAGTTTTTCAAATTGATCTGACGAAGCTACCGATATAATTAATTCAGGTAAGCTTTTAAAGAATTCTTATAGGTCCTTCCAAGCGGAAGCTTCTCTCCATCCTTAAGATACACATGAGCCGTATCGTATGAACTGATATGGGAAGACAGAACAATATAAGATTTATGAATTCTGATGAATCCCAGGTTTTGAAATTTTTCTTCAAAATTCGACATCCGGTCGAGAATCATATACTTTTTCAAATGGGTCACCAGAATGATATATTCCCCGAATCCCTGCACCCATCGCACATCATCCAGAAGCACTTTGTTCATTACGTAATTGGATTTGAACATAATAAAATCTTCTTTTTTCTGCTGTTCCGCCGAGTTTTTAAACTGAAGGAAATCTTTGGCCTTGTTAATCGCTTTCCGGAATGTTTCAAAGTCCACGGGCTTTACAAGATAATGAACCACATCCAGTTCAAAAGCTTTGACAGCATATTGGGTTTCCAGGGTAAGAAAAATGCATAATGGTTTATAAGTCAGCTGGCGTAGGAGCTCAATTCCATTCATATAAGGCATATTGATATCCAGAATCACAAGATCCACCTTATTCTGTTGAAGATAGCCCAATGCTTCTTCCGGATCCTGGAAAACCTTTAACAGATCTGCACCTTCTATCTGTTCACAGTATTTCTGGATCAGCTGGAGAGCCGGATATTCATCATCTACACTTACGATCGTCAGATTAGCCATTACAGTTTTATTTTTAAAATAGTCTGATAGTTATTGTTTTCTGCAGGTTCGGAGATAAAAGTAAATCTTCCTGCATAGTTTTTTTCCAGAATATTGATTACGGCTTCATTTCCTAAGCCGCTGTCATTCATATTCCCGACAAGATTCTTTTTCCCGGATACGGAATTTCTTATCTCATATAAAAGTTCCTGATCTTTTATTCTATAGCTTATATGAATATAGCTGCCCTCTTCTATTCCCACCGCTGAATGTTTCAGGGCATTTTCAAACAGAGTAAGGCATACGGAAGGCGGAATATCAATTAAATCCAGAGTTTCTTCATCTTCAATATTAAAAGTTATATTCAATACATTATTATACTTTAGCTGATACAATCCTGCAAGCGATTGAATCGATGAAAATTCCTGAGCCATACTGATTTTCTCCTTGCTGGTATCATAAATCACATACTGAAGCAGCTTACTGAGCTGTAATATAGATTCTGAGGTATTTTCTGAGGGCTGGAAACTTTTGGAATAAATATTATTGAGGGTGTTCAGCAAAAAATGAGGATTCATTTTAGATTTCAGGAGGTCCAGATACAGCTGGTCTTTTTCTTCGCCAAGATCTTTAAAATCCTGTTCAATCAGGAATTTATCTTTTGTAATGCCTAGAAATGAAGCAACAAGTATCACAATTCCCTGTGCTGTATATACATTATATAAGAATTTGGTATTGGAAAGGTTCTCATTGAAATTCATACTAAAAACCGCAGGCTCCAGCAGAATTCTGAAAAGGCTGGAGACCAGAAAAGTGATCAGCGCAAAGAGAATGAATTCAGGATATTTATTGGAAAGATAAAATTCCGGGACCAGATAAAAATAGACAAGACTGTAAATTCCGATATTAAAAATAATGACCGATAAAACACTCCAGATCAACTCCGGAGTATCCAAAAAGTAGTTTTCCGTAAAAAAAGTGATGATCAGAAAGACCAAAAGGAAAAAAATATGCTGAAACTTCAGCAAAAATCCCCAATGATACTCCATCAGCCTTTTTAAAACTTTAGGATTAAACAAAATCCTGAAAACCAGCAATATAAATACAATATTTACAATCAGAAACATCTAAAAAGCTTCATTTTCAATCTTTCAAATATACCATCTTTTTCAGCCCGGCGTGCAGTTCACTGATAAAAACTGTCATTGATTGAAAAATAAATCCGCGGCTGGATCTTATAAATATATTTGAGACATCAGGATGTTAACTCAATATTACATGAAAATTAAATTCAAATTAATCATTATTTTGCTGCTTGCTTTAACCTCGCAAGTTCATGCCCAAAGCCGTGACAACTACAATATGTGGTTCCAGTATCTGATGTCGGCAAGACTAACAGATAAGAGTACGCTTACCGCTCTGTCGCAATACCGTTCCTTTGATCTCGCTTACGACACTAGGCTTTTCCTTGTATCTGCCTATATAGATTACGAAGTTGCCCATGAAGTAAAGCCTGCTGCCGGATTTATGTTCCTGGTACTGGATTCCTATAAATCTGACAATACCAAAAAAGAGAGGTACGAAAAAAGGCCTTTCCAGCAGGTGACACTGGGAGGCAATATCGGAAGAACTTCTGTTTCACACCGCTTTCGTGTGGAAGAAAGGTTTATAAGCAATCCCAATGACTTCATCGTCAGGCTCCGGTATCTTATTTCTCTCAGAATTCCTTTTAACAGTACAGGAGAGAAGGAAAAACTGTATGGTATTCTGAAAGATGAGATAAGAATGAATGTAGTGAAAGAGGATCCGTTCGACAGTAACCGTTTAACGGCTGGCATCGGGGTTAAAGTGGGAAAAAATTCTGCTATTGAAGTTGCGTTTATCAATCAGCTGGAAACCGGATCTACAAGCAACTACGGCTACATTGGCTACAGAAACAGCTTCGACTGGAGAAAAAACAAAAATAAATAACTATAAAACCAATCATCTATGCTTACCTTCCTTGGATTTCTTATGATCCTGATCTTCATGGTTCTGATCATGAACAAAAAAATGACTCCGCTCACAGCTTTGGTCATCGTACCTGTAACCATAGCTCTTTTTGCAGGTTTTGGGCCTGAGCTGGGAGACATGATGAAAAACGGTGTTAAAGAAATCGCCCTTACAGGTGTAATGCTGATTTTTGCTATCCTGTATTTCAGTTTAATGATAGACACGGGCCTGTTTGAGCCCTTAGTGAATATAATTTTAAAAGCTGTTGGGGACAATCCCATCAAAACCACAATAGGAACGGCTGTTCTTACGGCATTGGTCTCGCTGGACGGCGACGGCTCTTCCACTTATCTGATTGTAGTGGCTGCCATGCTTCCGCTTTACAAAAAACAGGGCATGAACCCGTTAATTCTTACCTGCATTATTATGCTTGCCGGACAGATTATGAATATTCTTCCATGGGGAGGCCCTACAGCCAGGGTAATGAGTTCTCTTAAGCTGGGACATACAGAAATTTTTGTTCCTATGATTCCTATTATGACGATAGGCATCCTGTGGGTAATTTTTGTAGCTTACATTTTAGGAAGAAAAGAGAAAATAAGGATTGCCAAACATGGAAAATTCACCAATTACAACAACAATGATATCATTGGTGAAGCAGATCCCAAACTCCGCCGTCCCAAACTGATCCTGATCAATCTCGCTCTTACAATCACCCTTCTGGTAGTGATGATCCTTGACATTGTTCCTTTGGGAATAGCTTTTATGATTGCATTCTGTCTGGCTTCCATTATCAATTATCCAAAGCTGAAAGATCAGCAGAAAATTATTTCAAAGCATGCCGGGAATGCATTATCTGTAGCCGGAATGATCTTCGGGGCCGGGATCTTTACCGGAATTCTGAATGGCTCAGGCATTATGCAGGCTATGGGAAACAGCATGATAGAAATAGTACCGAAAAGCTGGGGAGGTTACCTGAATATTGTCACCGCTCTGTTCAGCATTCCTCTTACTTTTTTCCTGTCCAATGATGCCTATTATTTTGGAATACTTCCTATTATTGTTGCTACCGGACATCAACTGGGTATCTCGCCGGAAATATTGGGGAGGGCAAGCCTTATTGGCCAGGGATCTCACCTTCTGAGCCCATTGGTTCCGTCAACCTATTTACTGGTTTCATTGGCTGGTGTAGAGTTTTCGGATCATTTGAAATATACTTTAAAATGGGCTCTGGGTTCTTCTATTGTGATGCTTCTTGCAGCACTGATTTTAGGAGTTATTTAGGATTCGTTAATTATCATTATATTTCGGAGATATAATATGCGATGGCTTTTATACGACAGTATATTTTTTTCAGATGAACTTTTTTGATACAAAGAAAACATTCACAGGAAGATATTTAAAAAATCTTACCTTTTATGTATTTGCCGCCATTCTCGGTGGAGTGCTTACAGGATATTATGCGCCTGGGGTAAGCATCAGGCTGGGAATGGTGAGCAGGTATTTTTTTATGGTTCTTGAAATGCTCATCCTTCCCATTATTTTCATGGCGATCATGTACGGGATCTGCCAGCTTTCCGGGATCAAAAATGCAAGGAGCATTGTATGGAAAACGATTCTGTATTTTCTGATCATAAGTTCTATCGCGATCATTTTAGGGATTGTTTTCGGGATTGCTGTAAAACCGGGAGCCGATACCGGAATTGATCCTTCCAGGATCAGTACATCTCTTCCCAGAACTTTTGAAATCAATGATACCAGTTTATCAGGCAGGTTGTACCTCAACAGGCATGGGATTTTCCTTATCACTTCAATTGTAGCCGGAATTTTAATGAACATTTCTAAAGGAAGGGAAAAATTCCTGAATATATTAGATCGCGGCATTAAGATTTTTTACACGGTAATCAAATATCTTTACATCATTCTTCCGGCTGTTATTTTCTGCAACATTGCTTATGGAATTGCCGTGTATGGTATTAATACTCTCCTACCTCTCAGTAAAGTAGTGGCGACGGTTTACCTTGCCGATATTGTCTTTATTTTCGGAATTTTAGGCGCCGTTGCTTATCTGTTTAAAATACGGTTGTGGAAATTTTTATTGGGATTAAAAGAAGAGATTATCCTTGTAATCACCACATCTTCTTCAAAAACCGCATTCCCGTTGATTTTTGAAAAAATGGAATCCGAAGGCTACAACATGAAGGTGTTAAGGTTTGTAATTCCTTTGGGATACAATTTTAATCTTTCCGGAGCCTGTATTTATATTTCCGTTACCTGCTGCTTTCTTATCCAGTTTTATAATATTTCATTGACCATCACCGATTATCTGTGGCTTTTGCTCATTATTTCTGTAACCTCAAAAACGGCTTCGGGTGTTCCGGGCTCAGGATTTCTTGCCCTTATTTTCACGCTGAACAGGTTTGGAAAAATTCCTCTTACGGATATTGCCCTTCTTTACAGCGTAGACCGCTTTATGAATGAAGCCAGATCCGTGACGAATTTTATCAGTATTGCTATTTCCGGGGCTGTGATTTCTAAAATCAATTCGTCTTCAAAAAATAATGACATTCAATGATATCTATTAAATCTATAAATTTGAGGTCAAAATAATTAATGATCATGAAAAAGATTATAGGTACATGTTTACTTACCTCTGCAATACTATTGAATGCCCAGGAAAAACCTACATATCCTGAATTGACTGCAAATACAAAAAGAGTAGATTTAAAACTTCCAAAAATCGAAAATGAAAAAGATTATAAAGTGGAAGTTCGCTTTGGGTTAGAAATTAATGTTTCAGAATGTGAAGATCCTAAAGATTTTACTTTTAACAAACAAAATTTAAAGCACGAATATGGACTGCCTAATTATAGGTACGAATATTATTCAGTTGCAGAAAACCAACCCATAGAAATCTTCAGTGCAAATAATCCAGGTAACTGTGATAAAAACAAAAAAACAGTAAAAAAGATTTTAAGTTCCCAAAATATTTTCATGGAATATAATGGATATTTCTCCACTCCTTTTTTCATTCCAAAAAATTGGACTGTCGAATACAAATTATGGAAAATCGATGGGGAATTCAAGACAGCCAAATAAAATTACCCACGTAATATTTCAATAGAACAGGAAAATATTTCAATCAAATCTCAAAGAAGACAAATAAATGTAACATTATGATAACCAAGTCTACTTATCATAATAAAAAATCATGAAAACATTTCTTGTTCTTTTATTGGTAAGCAGCATTCATTTATTTTCGCAGAAACTGCTTACGCCGAACAATATCAGTATAGATTCTAAACTCATCAAAGACGAAGTCTCTGAAGCCGCCTGGTATGCCGAAAATGCAGGAACCAAAATAGAAATTGGAAGCATTATCACCGAGTTAAAGAAATTAAACAAAACAGATCTGCTCATCAGAACTACCGTAAAGCTGAAACAGGCCCCGGATGCTAAATGGACCGATTCCACGATTGTAAAAACAGCTAATTTTGAACCGGTTTATCATTCCTCTTTTAATACAATGAGAGATATGGTTTTAAAATCAGGTAAGACTAAAGTAACAGGATATTATCTGGATAAGAAATCCCAAAAAAAGGACAATATTGACATCTCGGCAACAGATTACTTCGACAGCAGCAGCTACCCTATGGCTATACGCTTCTTGCCTTTAAAAGAAAATTATACGGCCGACCTGTCTGTTTTCGACTATAATCCGGATGCTAAGAAAGGACTTATAAAAGCATACATACTGGACATCAAAAAAACGGATTACGACGGTAAAAAAGTCTGGGCTGTAAAAACTACGGATGACATCAGAGATAAGACAACAATTGTCACTTATTATATTGACTCTGAAACCAGAAAAATTCTGAAGCAGGAAATCGACCTCGGAGGAAAGAAAATGACCTTGGAAACCATCAGATAAATAATCTGTAAAGCTGACCACAACGATAAGCTTTCTTTTTTAAATCATATTATATTATTTAAAAAACATATTTAATACACTGGTTATCAAAACATAAACAACAGATATTAATCTACAAACAGTGAATAGCATATTCATATTTTTCCTATCTTTGAATAACACTTACATCAAATCGTCAAAAATCCTGATTGACATTAAATGTTCAGGAATATGAAAACAAATTAAAATATTAATCATGAAAAATGCTAAATCATTAAGCAGAGAGGCCCAAAAATCCATCGTTGGAGGTGCGGCCAGAGTTGTTTGCTGCGAATGGAACGACCAGGGAAAATGCATCCTTTGGATCGGGCCGGGACAGTACTGCCCTTAATTCACAGAATTATTAGAGTTAAATACAAAAAGCCGGAAGTTTTCCGGCTTTGTCTTTTTATTTTTTCTGCCAAATTTTCACACTCGAAAATAAAATTCTGCCATTTCATCCATAGCTGCCTCATGGCATACATTTAGAGAATTATAACAGAGAATTAATTAAAAAATAAATATATTATGTCAGTAAACTTTAAACCATTAGCAGACAGAGTTTTGATCGAGCCGATCGCTGCAGAAACTAAAACAGCTTCAGGTATTATTATTCCGGACACCGCAAAAGAAAAACCACAGGAAGGTACAGTAGTAGCAGTAGGTCCAGGAAAAAAAGATGAGCCTACAACTGTTCAGGTAGGTGACAAAGTTCTTTACGGAAAATATTCAGGTTCTGAGCTAAAATTGGAAGGGAAAGATTACTTAATTGTAAAAGAAGGAGATCTTTTAGGAATCATCGGGTAAAAAGCAGTAGGCATTAGGCGATAAGCAATAGGCAATGAGAGACTACAAAAGATATGACGTTTGGAAACTTGCCCACGAGTTGGTAAAAGAAATTTACATCATTTCTGAAAACTTTCCAAAATCGGAGCTTTTTGGTTTAACCTCTCAAATAAGGAGATCATCAGTCTCTATTCCAACAAATATTGCAGAAGGCTGCGGAAGATCTACAGACAAAGAATTTGCAAGATTTTTAGAAATAAGTATTGGTTCAACCAACGAAACCGAATATTTACTTTTACTTTCCTGCGATTTGGGTTTCTCTTCCGAGGACCAACTAATAAGCCTCAATCCAAAACTGAATTTAATCAGACAAAAAATCATACAACTTAGAAAAAAATTATTAAATAATAATTAACAGCTTCCAGGCAAAAGCTTACTGCTTATTGCCTGAAGCTTAAAGCTTAACATTATGGCAAAAGAAATAAAATTCGATATTGAATCAAGAGACGCTTTAAAAAGAGGTGTTGATGCATTGGCTAATGCAGTAAAAGTAACTTTAGGACCAAAAGGAAGAAACGTAGTGATTGAAAAATCTTTCGGAGCTCCTCACGTAACTAAGGACGGTGTTTCTGTAGCGAAAGAAATCGAACTTGAAGACAGAGTAGAAAATATGGGAGCGCAGATGGTAAAAGAAGTGGCTTCCAAAACCAATGATATTGCAGGAGACGGTACTACTACCGCTACTGTACTGGCACAGGCTATCGTAAGAGAAGGTCTTAAGAACGTAGCTGCAGGTGCTAACCCTATGGACTTGAAAAGAGGGATCGACAAGGCAGTAACTGCAGTTGTTGAAAACCTAAAATCCCAGTCTCAGGAAGTTGGAGATTCTACAGATAAAGTGAAGCAGGTTGCTTCCGTATCTGCTAACAACGACGAAACAATCGGTGCTTTGATCGCTGAGGCTTTCGGAAAAGTAGGTAAAGAAGGGGTAATTACTGTAGAAGAAGCTAAAGGTATCGATACAACGGTAGATGTTGTAGAAGGTATGCAGTTCGACAGAGGATATCAGTCTCCTTACTTCGTGACCAACCCTGAGAAAATGGTAGCTGAAGTAGAAAATCCTTACATCCTTTTGGTAGAGAAAAAAATCTCTTCTATGAAAGAATTGCTTCCGGTTCTTGAGCCGATTGCACAGGGTGGTAAATCTCTATTGATTATCTCTGAAGAAGTGGAAGGTGAAGCTTTAGCTACTTTAGTAGTAAACAAATTAAGAGGTTCTCTTAAAATTGCTGCTGTAAAAGCTCCTGGATTCGGAGACAGAAGAAAAGCAATGCTGGAAGATATCGCGATCTTAACAGGCGGACAGGTTATTTCTGAAGAGCAAGGTTTCACAATGGAAAACATCTCTTTGGATATGCTTGGAACTGCTGAGAAAGTAACTATCGATAAAGACAACACAACGATCGTAAACGGTGGTGGTGACGAAGCTAAAATCAAAGGAAGAGTAGCTCAGATCAAAGCTCAGATGGAAACTACAACTTCTGATTACGACAGAGAAAAACTACAGGAAAGACTGGCTAAATTAGCCGGTGGTGTTGCCGTACTTTACGTAGGTGCAGCTTCTGAAGTGGAAATGAAAGAGAAAAAAGACAGAGTAGATGATGCGCTTCACGCTACAAGAGCAGCAGTTGAAGAAGGTATCGTTGCAGGTGGTGGTGTTGCTTTGGTAAGAGCAATCTCAGCTTTGGAAAACCTTACAGGAATCAATGCTGACGAAACTACAGGAATCAGAATCGTGAAAAGAGCGATCGAGGAGCCATTAAGACAAATCGTTGCCAACGCAGGTGGTGAAGGTTCTGTAATCGTTGCTAAAGTAGCGGAAGGAACTGGAGACTTCGGATACAATGCTAAAACTGACGAGTATGTAAACATGCTTGAAGCAGGAATCATTGACCCTACGAAAGTAACAAGAGTTGCCCTTGAAAATGCAGCTTCTGTTTCAGGAATGCTTTTAACCACTGAATGTGTAATTACTGAAGTGAAAAAAGACGAGCCAGCTATGCCAATGGGTGGTGGAATGCCAGGAATGATGTAACAGGGTGTCGCTGAGACAATTTAATATACTAACCGCTCTATTTTCATAGGGCGGTTTTTTGTTTAAATTATGGTTTTCTGTAAGGAAATATTATCCAAATATTTTAAATTTGTAGCAAAGACCAAATTTGTAGAAATAATAAGATCTTTACCTTATAACTAGGGAAACTTGTAAGTTTAATTAAAAGAATTGCTAATAAAATAGCTTTATACACTCAACACAAATCTAATATTACGTATGAAATTCAATGAAACTTCTAAAAATACAATCCACCATGAATATGGCAATTTTCTGATTGAATTTGAACAATTAGTTTTAACAATCAAAATCACAATTATAGCATTATTTGGAATTCAGGGCCTTAAAGACCATAATTATTTAAGGATAGTTTTGCAAGATCAAACCGCTTATCCTCTTAATGCAAAACTCAGGAGTTTAATGTCCCATTACTATAAAGATGAAGATAAAAAGTTTAAAATTATTGATAGGCTTTTTATTTTAGTTAATGATATAATTGAAAAAAGAAACTTTATTGTACATGGCACATCTTTTATTTATAGTACAAATATAGATTCTGACTTAATAAAAGATAAAATTGGAAAATTTGGAATCAAAGTAGAAGAAGAAAAATTAACAGTTGAGTCACTAGCAGAGTTAACTAAAAAAGTTAAACTAGCAGAAAGAAAGTTTAACAACTTAACGCTCTGTATATATGAACCTGATAGAGATTTAAATAAATATTTCTCAAATGAACAGCTAGATTTACTAAAAGTATAATTACACGTTCTTCTGTAAATCAAATTTTTAAGTAACCTAATTCATGGAAAAAATATATGTTTCGCTTGTCAAAATTTAATTTTTAGTAGAATTTGGTTAGCACTTCGTCAATACTTTTCCCATTAACAGAAATTCATGAAAAAACCGACCTCACAAGAATTAGAAATTGAATATAAAGATTCTCATTCAAAATTTGAAAGACTGCACAATTCATTAATAGACCAATTAAATGAATTATTAAAGACGCAAAATATAAAGCTAGGGTTTCCTATTCAATCAAGAATTAAAGACTATGATTCTTTACTTAATAAAATAGAAAATGGAAGATTTAATTTAAAAAAGTCAATTTTTGAATTACAGGATATAATTGGTTTTAGATTTATTCTCCTGTTTAATAAAGACATATCCATAATCGAAAAGCATATAAAAGAAAATTTAAATGTAATTAAAAAGTATAATACTTCAGATAAATTACTGGACAATCAGTTTGGTTATTCATCATTACATTATATAGTTAAAATACCTGATACCTGGGCAAATGTGCCAACTTTTAAAGGTTTAGAAAATATTCAAGTTGAAATTCAAATAAGAACAATTTCTCAACATATATGGGCAGAAGCATCAAATAATTTACAATATAAAAATGTAGAAAGTGTTCCTAAAGAAGTAAGCAGATCAATTAGCAGAATTTCAGCACTTTTAGAAACTATAGATTTTGAATTTGATAGACTTCTAATTGAACGTGATAAATACAAACAAACAGTAAAAAACATTGAAAATAGTGAAATTTTAAATGTAGATATTCTAGAAAACATCCTTGATAATAAATTGCCAATGTTAAACAAGAAGAAAGGCGAGCCTTTTTCACAATTAATCATCGATTTAAAAGAATTTGGAGTAACTACTATTAAACAACTTGAATCACTTATAGCCGAAAATTATAGTCAAATAATGAAAAATGATTTACAAATGGTACAAGATTTAATAACAAGTGGTGAAACAAATGAAAGATTAAGTTCGGGTATTTATTATTCACATGTTGGATTAACAAGGGAAGCATTATTTGTCAAATTTGGTGAAGATTGGACAAAATATAATACAAGTAGATACAAAAAGCGATAAGGTTTAAACATCGGTTTGGCGAAATACGGGCTAAGAGAAAAATTCAAAATTTCCGTATCCTTATTCTCCAAAATCTGTTCACTTTTGTTTTTTTATTATAAGTTTTACCCAAAGGCTTACAATTGGCTCTGTTTTGAGCTGAATTAAACTTTCACTCAATCCAATACCAAACTATTGCAAAGCCTCGACCTTTATTCTATTAACGGATTTAATAAATAAAAAGAAAGTCCCAACTCTCGTTAGGATTTTTTTTTATTTTTATTTTTAAATTCTTTTTGTAGATCTTCAATCTCTCTTTCAATCTTTTTTAATTCTTTGTCAGTTAGCTTTGTAAATAAAAATAACATATCAATTTCAAAAAAATTACAAAGTTTAACAAGGTTTTCTATTGTTGGATTGGTTTCAGCCCGTTCAATTCTACCAACGTGATTACTTGATAGATTAAGTTCATTTCCAAGTTGGAACTGTGAAAGATTTTTCTTTAGCCTATGTAATTGAATAAGCTTTCCAATTTGAAATTTTAATTCTTCAATGTCCCATTTATACATAAGGTAAATTTTAGACTTTCTAAAGTTTCTCATCAACACATATATGTGTTGTATTATTTTTTTTATTATATTTGTAAAATAAGCTACAAGAAATGTAGCTTTGCGATACTTCAACGAATATTAGAAGCTATTGCTTAGAATCTCGATCTGAAAACTGGTAATTTTTAAACATGCGAGACGATAAGCTAGAAGCTCACGACCTAGGCGTGGGCTCTCTTATCTGCATGTAAGGTATACCAGTACCTCAGATCGGATATTGTAGAGTCTCATGCCGTTTTTATTTTCATGCTGTTCTGTTTTTCTACAACCATCTTTTTCTAAGCCTGCTTTACAACATAAAGTATCATGATACGGTACAATGGGGTGTACAATCCATTGCGGCTTTAGGGCTTTTAGAAAAACACAAATTCTATCATATTCATTAGGCTTGTATGGGAAGGAAGTTCAGGCGGGCTTCTTCCTTTACAGCCAGTAAAATCGTACAGTAAAAAATACAAAATCATGAAAAAAAACAGAACAGACTTTCAGTCCCGGCTTGGGAAAGGCCGGAAGAAACATTGCGGCACACAGCTAATGGAAAACTATTTTAAGCTCAATGACTTGACAGCATCCAAAGAGCTGCTAAACGATATTATAAGTTATGCGGTAAAAAGAAATAGCTGGATAAAAGAACATCCGTCCGTTATCCTTCATTTTCAGCAGGCAATACGGTCATTCATTCGTGCAGGCTACCTCATTGCACTACAGGAAAAGAAAACAGCCACAACTACCCAGCTGGAAGGTATTTCTCCGTTGGTTCTTGGCCTGCTTTCGGAGAAGGAATTCCAAAATCCTCTGTTGGTATTTAGAAAAGCCTTCAAAGAATACAGCGTAAAAGAATTTGATTATTTCATGTCCGGAATGGTCTATTTCTCACTGGGAATCTATGACCATCTCCCGGAAAGAAATATGATAAGCCCGTACATTCACCTAAGCAAAATGCTGGATGCAGCGTACCTTATTCTTGAAAGAAGAGAAAAAAATTAAAGCTTTTAAAATCACACAAAAGTGTTATTCCAGAATTTAAATTACGTTGATACATTTGGTAGAAACCGATAAGCCGAAAACGGACAGAGTAGGCATAATTTAAATTTAAAAAAATGAGTCAATTTAACAGTACTATTCACTTAATAGGAAGACACCCCGAAATCGCAAGAAATGAAGATTTTATACAATGGAACAGGATTCATGGATCTCAAATCTGGCACGAAACAGAACCGGATTCCGAAGGAATTTTTGATATTATTATTCAATCCCCTGATAAAAATGACATAATTGCATTCCATGTAAAACAAAGCAAAAATCAGAATGAAACTGAAATAAAATCAGAAATTCTTGAACATAAGACTTTTGATCTGTTAAACTCAAAATCAAATCGGCTATTCAGTTTAATTGAGGCCAATCGGGTTGCTAAAAGTAAAGAGAATATTCTTGCCATAAGACCCAAAATAGATTGGACCCAAAATGAAGTTAACTGGGAGATTGATCTTCTTGAAAACCAGACAGTCGAAAAATACATTTCGAACAATAATCAACTAATTAAAATCAATACCCTACAATTGCCTGAAAAAACTACCCTTTCAACAACTGCACTTGGGTATAATGATTGGCTTGAAGAAAATGAATTACACCATTTAAACAAATACAGAGCTCTGGCATCACAATGGGGCGGTCCGGCAATTACTGTTACTGATAAAGTATTCCGAATATTTCTAAAAACTAAAGAAAAAATGCTTTATGATGGTAACATCATTCATATTGGTGAGTTTACTTGGGCAGATAATCTGATAATTGATCAATTAGGCTATCGAGGTATTTGCGATGAATGGGCTGTTATCCAAATAACAATGTTAAGAGCGTTGGGCATTCCTTCTGTCTTGAAATTCCTCACTTTTAATTACAATGGAAAGCCTGCCGCCCATGCGTGTGTAGAATGGTTAGATAATGGAACCTGGAAACACCTTGATGCCCTGTGGAATGCCTATGACAACAAATCTATTTATAGACAAAACGGAGCAACAAATGTCATGGTAATGGATGCCAATTCTCCTAAAGACAGTGCATATAATGGCAATGCCTGGGGAGTTCCAGATATCAATGGAGATGGTAAACTTTATCCTTATGGTGATTTTATTATAAATCCTGCCTACCCAGGTAATCAAAGACCTGGTTATAGTTATTAAGCAATTTCAAAGAGATCACAATACAAATTCTAAAAAAATAGATAAAATTAACCAAGATAGTTAATTATCCATACTGGTGTGAGTTTCTCACTGAGAATCAATCAATTTAAAAAATCTTTTCAAAAAACATTAAACCGCTCTATTTTTAAAGGGCGGTTTTTTGTTTTTGAATTTCCATAAAATTACACAAAAGGGTAATTGACAGGCGGCGGCTTATTTTACAACTTTGATATCATAAAAATAACGGACAAGCTGAACACCGTATTACAAAGTAGGCAACCTAATATTTAATTATTATGGAAAATCAAAATGAAGATGTTTTATTGGCCGCTCTATTAGAATTAGAAAAAACCAATGAGAACAACTTAGCTTCTGGTGCCTGTATCTATACTCCGCCATCTGGTCGACCTCAATGCTTTCAAATGACACCCGAGCAATGTTCTGCAATTAAAGGGGTATATGTTGGAGGAAAATGTCCCAATACATTTGATGAAATTGATATTTCAAACCTTCAACAATTTGAAAATATAAGTAAAGGTAATACTGTATCTATCCAACACTTAACAGCAACAGCAACTGAACAAGTGGAGACTAAAGGAAACCCTTATTTAATCGTTTTCATTAACAAATCTAACCGCTGTTTCACAAGCTATAGATTTAGATTTATCAATAGTCCGAATTGGACCTCCTGGACAAGCATCAATATTTGTAGAACATGCAATTTAGGTTCAATACAGGATTGTTTTAATTCAAGACAATGGAAAGATTTATTTGTTATTGATTGTTCTGCTGGCGCGTTTGAACTTGAAATTAGAACTGACAAAAATCCACAAGGAGAATATTTTTTAATTCAGTCGGACACTTATGTACCAGACTGCACAAAAGCAGGCGGGGTCGTTTCTTGGGAAGAATAAACCCGCCACCAACAAGGTATTGCCAAAGCAGGCTGCAGGAATTCTATTGAACATTTTGCCATACTAACGAACAATTGTATCTGAAGTGAAAAAACACGAGCCAGCTATGAAAATACGTGATAAAGTACCGGGAATGTTGTACCTGTTGTCGCTGAAACAATTTAATATACATCCGCTCTATTATTCTATAGGGCGGATTTTTTGTATTATATTTGACAACTAACCATGATCTATGAAAATCTACTCTTTTTCTGACTTATATTTCTGGCTGTTATTGATAGCTTTACCACAAATTGTATTTTCCCAATCAACCGACTTTACCGTTCAGGATGTAAAGTTTGAAAGCCAGGGTATCACTCTCGCAGGCTCAGTTTTACAACCTAAAAACCCCTTTGCAGCAGTTGTCATTGTTCACGGATCCGATCCGGTAAAAAGAGAAATGGAATTCGCAAAGCGTCTTGCCAAAGAAGGCATTGCTGTATTCACATACGACAAACGTGGAGTTGGAGAATCTGGTGGTGTATACGTAGGGCCATCTGTTGGCACCAATAATATTGACCCTACTAATCTTACTTTATTGGCTCACGATGCCAATGCAGCAGTAAAAACATTTAGAAACTATTTAAAAGATAAAAAAACACCCATTGGAATAGTAGGTTTCAGTCAGGCAGGATGGATCATCCCTATTGCTGCAAGCAAAAATCCACAAATTGATTTTATTGTTTTATTTAGCTGCCCTACCATTACAACTCTGGAACAGCTCCGGTTTCAGTTTTATACTAATGGGAACAATAGCTTTTGGGAAAATCATACGGAAGCAGATGCCATTGAACATACCAGAAATGATCCCGACAGGTATCAGTTTGTGGCAACTGACCCAAAAACCTCTTTGAATACGCTTTCAATTCCCGGGCTTTGGCTTTTCGGTGAAAAAGACATACAGATTCCGGTAAAATTGTGTATAGAGCAATTGAATACCCTTAAAGTTCAGGGCAAACCTTTTGAATACACTCTTTTTTCTAAACTGGGGCACAATACTTCTTCCAGCGATGATACGGCTCCTGTTCATATTGCTGTACAATGGATGAAGCAGAAAGCCCTATTAAAAAATCTGAATCTTCAAAATAAAAACCAAAAACAACATTAACGTAATGGATATTCGACAATACTCTTTCTCCCGTGTAACATTTCTATACAAAATTGCGTTTAAAATCAAAAAAATGAATTTCAAAGTTTTAACTATTATTTTTCTTTTAATAATTTCTAATTTTTCTTTCGGGCAAAACAATTTTTCAGAAAGTCCATTAAATGCAGTTTTTGAAACCCGGGATTTTACCAATTTTTGGAGAGCATTTGACAAAATGGAAACTTCAAAAGAAAATCCATTTAAAGAGTATTTACAAAACGGTTCTGTTGGTTTAAAGGCATTTCCTTACAGAGTAATGAGCGCAGATTCTTTATATGCTCATGTTAAAAGAAAAAAATCTGAATACGAAATTACACGAAATATAATCAATGACATCCCATCGAAAGAAAAAAGGTTACGGGCCATTTATAGCGCTCTGAAATATTGGTATCCTGAAGCTAAGTTTCCACCCATTTATTTGGTTTATGGTTTAGGATATTCAGGAGGAACCTCTACAAATGACGGGTTAATTATTGGAACTGAAGTCATAAAAAATCTTGATGGTCTTCCCGCACTTGCTGCTCACGAATTAATTCACTTTCAGCAAAATGTTGAGGGAGAACAAACTTTACTGAAACAATCCTTATTAGAAGGAGGAGCAGATTTTATTGGAGAACTTATTTCGGGGGAAAATATAAATTCTGCCCGCTTCCAATATGGAGATAAACATCTTGACAAACTATGTAAGGAATTTGTCAGCAGACTAAAAAGCGAAGATACACAAGACTGGCTGTATCAAACATCAAAAAAAGATGACCGCCCCAACGATTTAGGATATTGGATGGGATATAAAATTGTGGAAGCCTATTTTAATAAACAAGAAGATAAGAAAAAGGCTATTGATGATATTCTACACATAAAAGATCCAATGCAATTTTTGAAAGAAAGTGGCTTTTTAAGTTCATATATTGAAAGTTATCAAAAATCTAAAAATGAAGATTCCGATAAATTCTATCAAATATTTTCAGATGAAGTTTATAAGGTATCCATCACTGTAAAAGTTCCTCATAAAGAAGATGAAATTTATATCACCGGAAATCAGGAAGAATTAGGAAAATGGATTCCTAATAAGATAAAACTGAATAAAAAAAGTGATTATGAAAGAATAATAACCCTAAAATTACACACCCCGGCAAAATTTAAATTCACGAAAGGAAGTTGGGAAAATCAAGCTGAAGTTTCAGGAATAGAAAAAGGCAGTAATATTTCTTTAGAAGCATTAAAACCTAATACAAAAGTAAAATATGAGATCATCAATTGGTTTTAGAACCGCATATTCCTTCTAATCTTCTATATTCACAATTCAATAAAATGCTAATAAAAACTTATTTAATGTAATGGCACTTCCAAAAAAAACATCAAGATTAATTATCGTTGAAAACATTAAATATTGTTGGATAGCTACTGGAAATGATAATATTATAAATTTAATTATCTGTTTACAAGAAAATTCAGGGCAAAAATTACTAATGAATTTCGATTACATTCAAAACGAAAATCAAGAAGTTATAGATACTCAAATTACTCCATCAATTGTAGAGAAAGCAATTAAATATGGATTAAAACAAGGATGGGAACCTAATAATAAACAAAAGGATTTAAATCTTTGCAACGTAAAATTTTCAGAACTATAAAAAACTTCTGCCAACATTGTATTCGCAAAACGCGGGGTTAAATCCTAGTTGAACTTTCACTTGCAACTGCTTTCGAATTCTGCAAAGAACATAGTGGTATAACGGTCAGCGACCGAGGCAATTAATATACTAACCGTTCTATTTTTTTTCATTTCAAAACAATTACTTAAGTTTACAGGTTCTTCTAACTTCAAAAAACACTTTCACAATGGAAAACAAAAAAGACGGGAAAATTCTTGATAAGGGTCCATTCTACCATGGTACAAAAGCTGATTTACAGATTGGGGATTTGCTCAGTGCCGGATTCCAATCGAATTATTATCCTGAGATTACCATGAATCATATTTACTTTACGGCGTTACAAAACGGGGCGGGACTGGCCGCTGCACTGGCAAAAGGAGATGGTCATGAACGTATTTATATCGTAGAACCGACAGGAGAATTTGAAAATGATCCTAACGTAACCGATAAAAAGTTTCCGGGAAACCCTACCCGATCCTACCGAAGTACAGTACCCTTAAAAATTGTTGGAGAAATAACAGAATGGATTAAACTCACTGATGGAGAGCTCCAAAACTGGCGGGAAAGAATCGCGAGACTTCGGGAAAATCCAGATGCTGAAATTATCAATTAAGATCCTAATTTAACTTTGTTAAAAATCTATCCTACAGATGAAAAAAACTTTGAATTCCCCTCGCTACCGTACGAATACTTTCGTGTGTTAGCGAGGGAATCTATGATAACCTACCGGAAAATATACTAAACCCATATATTCATCTTACCAAGATGCTGAATGCACCGTTCTTGAAAGAAAGATAAAGACAACTCAACTTTAAAAAAGTTTCCTAACTTTTTGGAAAGTAAATTAAGTATTTTTATAACTATGTTATTTTTTCCTAGTCCCATTTATTAATTTAATTTTACAAAAAAATTATACAAGATGAAAATTGAATTACTTACAGAACTTTCATTTGAGAACGAAACTCCCCCAGAAATTATTGAAATAAACATTGATGAAAACTCATCGATTGGAGAACTCTTGTCTAAGGTTCATGAGCTGAGAAATATTCCCGCATACACAGAATTAAAATGGAAGGATACTATTGAAAAAGTGTCTTGCAGGTATTATTTCAAATCTGGGATTGAACTTGATGATTATACTGTGATTAAGAATTTAGATGAAAAAATTTATGATTTCCCTAAATATGGGGCTAGCGGAGAATTATTGATATTTATAAATGGAGAAACCGGACTTGTCAATTAATTATATTTGGAGACAGAATCTCAACTGTTTGGAAATAGCAGACAATTTACGGCATAAAAATCCTTTGGTAATCATCAAAGGGTTTCCACTACATGATGATGCACTACAGTCATTCATTAATCGCTTGGGAATAGCATTAAACGAAAAACGAAATAGCAATGGCAAAGCAGTTTTTGATGTAAAAATAGCCCGTTATAATAATTTTTTCACGTCAATTGCCAACTCAAATTTAGCTTTCCCTTTACATACCGACTGTGCTGATTTTGATTCAATTCCAAATACTATAGGTTTACTCTGTGTAGAACCTGCAAGTGAAGAACAGGGTACAAATAATTTTATGTTCCTCAGTAGCCTGCTAAAGCATTTATCAGAAGATGAAAAACAGAAACTGCTAAACAAAAAATGGAAATTCAGAAATCAGGAAAGAAGCATCTTAAAAATAGAAAACGGAAGTTATACAATATGTTATGATAGAATTACTATGGAATCCTTTTCAAAACTTAATAAATCCGAAATTGAGGAATTAAATAATTTTGATAAACTTTTCAAACATCTTGCTTTCAATATTAGATTGGAAAAAGGAGATTTGATTTTATTTAGAAATGATTTGATGCTGCATGGTCGAAGTGCTATTGATATCAACTCCAATAGATTATTAAAAAGAATCAGATTTACAATAAATTAAGACGGCTTTCAAAGTTTAACAAACTTATTCAAAAACCTAAACTAATCATGGCTTATTATAAACAGCTTTTCTTATTTCTCACTATTCTCCTACTTCCAATAAACAATATACCTTCCCAAACCAACAAGATCAATCAAATTGATTCTTTAATGAAACGTTCGAATCAAACAGGAGCTTTCAATGGAAATGTTTTGGTTTCAAAAAACAAAAAAATCATTTACAATGCCTCTTTTGGCTTTACAGATGCCAAAAAAACAAAAAAATTAACACCAGATTACAGATTTCATATCGGTTCCATCACCAAAGAATTCAGTGGCGTGGTATTGATGCAATTACAGGAACAGGGAAAATTGAAAATAGAAGATCATGTTTCCAAATACATCCCTGAATTACCAAAATGGGCTAATGAAGTTACTATAAAAGATCTGTTGCAATACACAAGCGGTATTCCCGACGTAAACTGGAAAAAAATTAAAAATGATAAAGATCTTTTTGATGGTCTTCAACTTGTGGATTCACTGGATTTCAAGCCCGGCACAAAATACGATTATAAAATCTATAATCTATTTTTACGTCAGTTCATTGTTGAAAGATTAGCAGGTATGAGCTTTAAAACGTATGTGGAAAAATTCATTTTCAAACCTTGCAAAATGAATTCTTCCATAATGACTCCTTTTGAAAATGAAAAAAACATAGCCAGAGGATTTAATAATGATTTAGTGGCAGACAAAGAAGATCTGCCCATAACTGGCGCAACTTATCTAACCGCTAAAGATTTGCAGAAATGGTCAGACTGTCTTAATTCCAATAAAATAATGAGTGCGAGTTCGTTGTTTGAGCTGGGACAGCATTATGATCTGCCGGAAACTGAATCAGCTCTGGGACAGGCAAAGTACATGAATAGGAAATTAGTTAAGCATTTACATGATGGAAGAGCCGGTAGCTATGAAGCCCTTCTGGTGTCTGATGTGAATGAAAAGTTTACCATTATCCTTTTAGGAAATAATCATAACGGAAAGTTATTTGAAATTTCTGACGCCATTACAGCCATTTTGAAAAACGAAAAACATAGTTTTCATCAAAAAAACAATCCATAAAAGATGAAAAAACCTTTCCCTTACATTTTTGTTAATTATAATAATTGAATTGTATTTTGAAAAAAATAATTTTGATAAGCTGTATTGTTATAACATTGACTTTTCTTAACTATCCCATTCTTGATAGCGAAGGAATATCTTATCTTATTATTTTTACCTGTTTTGTTGCTATTTGTTTTTCGGGGGCAAAAATATATTTTCCCAGGGATGAAGATTATGATTCTGTTGAAAAAGAAGCCAATCAATTAGAGAAATATAATGGCGATTTTCAATATACAAATGATGGATTTTATAATAAACAGAAGACCCCGATGGAACTTATAAAGTGGGATGAAATTATTTCAGTGTATTCATTTAGTATCCCAATTTCAAATCATAAAAGAGAAACAGGTCTGGAAATAATTACTGACAAAAGTAGTTATGAATTCAATAGCCATTTACGTGGAATTGAAAAGTTAACCAATGAATTGTATAACCATCTCCCAGATTGGGAATTAAATTCTCCAACTATTAGAATCAATAATTACGGACTTACAAAAACAAAACTGTATGAAAGACACCATGAAAAAGACCTTTAAATTCCTTAAACAGCTGGAAAAAAACAACACCCGAGAATGGTTTGCCCTGCACAAACCTGAATATGATGTGGTTGTCAAAGAAAATAAAGCGTTTTTTAATCATATCTATACCGAACTTCAGGAATACGATAATTTAAAAGGAATCCATATTTTCAGAATTTACAGGGATGTCCGGTTTTCCAAAGACCAGACACCCTACAAAACCAATTTCGGAGTCGGATATTCCCGTTCAAAACCGATGCTGAGAGGTGGATATTATATTCATCTGGAGCCCGGCAACAGTTTCGTGGGAGGAGGATTCTGGGGACCTGATGCTAAAGACCTGCTCCGCATACGCAAGGAATTTGAAATCAGTACCGCAGAAATTGAAAAGATCACTTCCGAAGAAACATTTGTAAAATACTTCGGGCAAATTGAGGGAGACGCTGTAAAAACAGCTCCGAGAGGCTTTGAAAAAGATCATCCCGGTATAGATCTGATCCGGAAAAAGCAATATGTTGTACGGCGGAAATTTACAGATAAGGAAGTACTGTCAGACGGATTTCAGAAAGAAGCACTTCTCACATTATTAGCCATGCGTCCTTTTTTTGATTATATGAGTGAAGTTCTTACTACGGATTTAAATGGAGAACCTTTATCTTAAAGCCTCTATAAAACATTGATGATGATTTCATTAAGATGTTTTCTGTTATTTTAAAATCCGGTTAATATTTTACTTATTTTTATCTCACCAAAATCACCAAACAAAATATTAATCATCATGAGCTTAAAAACATTAATCACGAACAGTGTTCAGTACAACAACTGGGTTGTTAACAAGTATATCGACTGGCTTTCAACCAAATCTGACGAACAGCTTAACCAGGAAGTAATTTCCAGCTTTCCGACGATCCTGGCAACCCTGCATCACATCTGGCAAACTCAGGAATACTGGTGGGCTTACATTGCAGAAAACAGTGATTTCGATTTTGCCGCAATTTCAGCTGCAGTGACTAAAGACGAAATTTTTAACGGCATAAAAACCAATTCCCAAAAGTTGATGGATTATGTACAAAGCTTATCTGAAGAAGATTTAGCTAAAAATGTAAAAATTGAATCTCCCTGGTTCCAGTGCGATTTTTCCAAATTCGAGTATATCCAACACGTAATCATTCATGGGACCTATCACAGGGGACAAATTGTAACCATGGGACGCAATGTGGGAATAACAGACGCTCCAATGACCGACTACAACTTCTGGAATGTCTACAAAGATTCGGAAATAAAATCTGAAGTATAAATTTTACATTTAAAAAACCAGAACAATGAATTCAAACCCTGAAGAATCCATAACCTACTACCATGGCACTAAAGCCGACCTTAAAGCCGGAGATCTCATCGAAATTGGCTTCAGCTCAAATTATGGGACTAAGAGAAAAGCAAAATACATTTATCTTTCAGCCACTTTAGAAGCCGCAACATGGGGCGCAGAGTTAGCATTTGGAGAGGGAAAAGAAAGAATTTACATTGTGGAACCAACCGGGCCTATTGAAGACGATCCCAATTTAACCGATAAAAAATTCCCCGGTAATCCAACAAAATCCTACCGTTCCCAGCATCCTTTTAAGGTCATTGAAGAGGTAAAAGAATGGCAGGGACATTCTCCAGAGCAGCTTAAAGCCATGAAAGACCATCTTCAGAAGCTGAAAGACCAGGGTATTGAAGCCATTGAAGACTGATAAAATACTATTAAAAGATGAAAGATTTTGAACTTTGGGAAGAAGAATTGAAAGCCATATGGAATCAGCTGGGAACCATTTCCAATGATGATTTCATTGACAGAATAAAAGTACATACAGACAAAATATCTGCCGGTGAACCCAATGCCATTGCAGATTTTGAAAGAGCCTGTGCCTACGATTCCACCGGATTCGAAAAAAATGCAGAGCCACTTTACAGATCTGCTTTAGAGATAGGTCTTACAGGATTACGAAGGAGAAGAGCCCGGATTCAATTGGCAAGCACTTTACGAAATAATGGAAAATTCCACGAAAGCATAGAAATATTGAGAGAGGAAAAAGAAAACTATTCTGATGAGCTGGATGATGCTGTGAATGCTTTCTTGGCACTGTCACTTTCCTCGGTCAACAATGATAAAGAAGCATTGTCCTTGGTTCTGGAATCACTATCCGCACATTTGCCGAGGTATAATAAATCAGTGTATAATTATTCCAAGGAGCTCATTAAGTAAGCAACTTCACAGACATCCCTTTTCTGTTACTTTTCGTAATTTAACACTCCGGAAATTATTCCGTCACACCAAAAAACATCACATTATGAAAACCAGCAGCGATGTAAAGACAAAACTTTCTATATTTCTGTGTTGTATCTGTTTCCTGCTCAATTCCTGTTCAGAACCAGTTTCTGCATCTAAAATTGAAGATATTTCCGATTTAAAAGCCGAAATTGAAATCTACCAGAGTTTAACGGATGAAAACGACAATTCCGTTTCCGCGATTCTGTATGATAAAAAAGGAAAGGAATTCGGCAACGATTCTGTACAGATCTTGGTAAACGGAAAAAAAGCGGAATACAAAGTTATGCAACAGCTATATTATTCCAAATACTACGATTACCGGGCTAAGAACGTTCCGCCTCAAAATAACAGTTACGAGCTCCACATTCAATTGTCCAACGGAAAAAAGTTCTTTTTAGCCAGCATTCCTTCTCTGAAAACAAGCAGTTCGAAGAATATTATTTATAGTAAAGAAGCACCGCTGAACCAGGATTACTCGATCCGATGGTCTGATCTCCATGATGTCAATGTCCTGTATTTTTCTAAAAGTGTTAAAGTAAAAACAAAAGAAAGTAATATTGAAACTTTTATAGAACAGGCGGAAGACACCCTAAAGATTGGCCCGTCCGGAAATTACACTCTTAAAAAAGAAAAATTTTCTAAGCCGGGAGAGCTCCTTTCCATAATGAGTTTTAAATTCACAGCAGAGAAAGCAGGAAAAGTTAATCCTAAGCTGTTAAAAGGGAGCAGCAGCAAAATCAGTGGCTATCATGAAGAAAGAGTTAACTTCAAATAATATTTTTAAAATCATATCTCGAAATGCGAATCTTAGGCTTTGTTATAAATAAAACGTCTGTATTCAGACCATTTTTCTGTATTATTATAAGTATACAACTATAAATTATGCAACATATGAGGAAGATAATTCTGGACCTTGCAATCACTTTAGACGGATTTATTGAAGGACCTAATGGTGAAACAGACTGGTGCATTATGGACGATGATATGAACTTTAATGAGTTTCTGGACAGTATTGACACGATTTTCTACGGGCGGGTAAGTTATGATGCCTGGGGAAAGCATCAGCCGGAAGAAAATGCAGGTTCCGAAGAAAAAGGTTTCTGGAACACTATTCACTCGAAAAATAAATATGTTTTTTCAAATCAGGACAGAAAAGATGAAAATGTAACTTTTATTAATTCTGATATTGAAGAAAAAGTAAAAGAAATACAAAAACAAAACGGCAAAAATATCTGGCTTTACGGTGGTGCTAACCTTATCAATACCTTTATTAATTTGAATCTTATTGATATTTACAGGATTTCTGTTCATCCTATTGCTTTAGGAAGCGGAAAACCTCTGTTTGAAGACCTCAGAGAAAGGCTGGAGCTGAAACTGATCACAACCAATGTTTTCAGGTCCGGAGTCGTACAGCTTATTTATGAGCCTCAAAACAAATAAACAATCTTCTACAACAGATCATATGGAAAAATATGCACAGTCCAGGGACGGACAAAAAATACATTATAAAGAAAGCGGAGAAGGAAATACAGCCCTCTTATTCGTACACGGCTGGCTTGGCAATGCAGAATGGTGGAACGGCCAGCAGGAATATTTTAAAGACAGCTATCATATTGTACAAATGAGTCTTGCAGGACACGGAAAATCTGACACTTCAAGGACAGAATGGAGCAGTGAACGGTATGCAGATGACATCAAAGCAGTAGCAGACCAGATCAGCTCACAGGAGATTATCCTTGTCGGACATTCAATGTCAGGAGCCTATGTTCTTGAAGCAGCTTCAAAAATTCCAAAAACAAAAGCACTTATCCTGATAGATACCGTTAAAAACCTGGATGAAACTTTTACAGAAGAACAGGTTGAGCAGGTTCTGTATGTACATTACCGGAACGATTTTAAAAATGCAGTTGAAAACATCCTTCCACAATACCTTTTTGCAGACAAAACGCCGGCAGATGTAAGACAGAAATTACAGGATGAATTTCTTCAAAATACCCCGGAAACTGCCATTGAGCTTCTCAAGCCTTTGTATAAAAAAGATTTCAGGGAAGATGCGTCGAAAATTCAGGTCCCGGTAAGAGCCATCAATTCTGATAATTTTCCTACGAATATTGAAAACAACCGAAAGTATTTAAAAGACTACAACTATATTGAAATGTCCGGAACAGGACATTATCCTATGCTGGAAAACCCTGAAGAATTCAACAGGATTCTTGACGATATTCTTAAAGAATTAAGTGGTCATTAATTAAAAACCATGCAGAACACCAGAATTTACACTACCTCTTTTGCCAGCGTTTATCCGCATTATATCCAAAAAGCGGAAAAGAAAGGCCGCACAAAATCCGAAGTTGATGAGATTATATTCTGGCTAACCGGATATGATGAAAAAAGCTTTCAGGAAATATTAGATAATAAAACTGATTTTAAAACATTTTTTGAGCAGGCACCAAAGATCAATCCTAATGTTTCATTAATCAAAGGCGTTATTTGCGGATACCGAGTGGAAGATATTGAAGATGAACTGATGAGAAATATCCGGTATCTGGATAAGCTTATTGATGAGTTGGCAAAAGGAAAGAAGATGGAGAAAATATTGAGGGAATAACCCAACTGTTTTGAACTGAAAATACAACTAACTGAATCAAACTCTTCCCCATTCCAAAAAACTTCCCGAAATTAGCAGCCTGTGCGTTAAATATAATCAATGAAATAAAAATTTTAAATCAAAACATACAGTAAAACTTAGTATAAGTTTTCTTCGGGGCAGGGTGAAATTCCCTACCGGCGGTTACAGTCCGCGACTCTCTTCTTCGGAAGAGACTGATCTGGTGAAATTCCGGAACCGACAGTTAAAGTCTGGATGGGAGAAGAAAATGAAACGGTCAGTAAGATTCCTTACGGGCTTATTGTGCCGTATTTCATTTCCATGTACCGAAGACTATTTTAACTTTTAAAAGTAAAATAACATGGAAAAATTATTAGAACAATTTGGAGCAACCTCCACAGAACGTGTAGAAAATGCACTTCTAAAACTACAACAGGGAAAAGGAATTCTTCTGGTAGATGATGAAAACCGCGAAAACGAAGGCGATATCATCTTTCCCGCATCCACTATTACAGAAAAGGACATGGCACTTCTGATCCGCGAATGCAGTGGAATCGTTTGCTTATGCATTTCAGAGGAAAAAAGCAGGCACCTGAACCTCCGTCCGATGGTGGAAACCAACAATTCAAAAAATCAAACCGCATTTACCATTTCTATTGAAGCCAAAGAAGGTGTTGAGTCCGGGGTTTCAGCTAAGGACCGCGTAACAACGATCAGAACTGCTGTAGCAGAAAATGCAGAGGCTGGCCATATCGCAAGCCCGGGGCATGTTTTTCCTTTGATTGCTAAAAAAGGCGGTGTTTTCGAAAGACGCGGCCACACGGAAGGCAGCGTAGATCTTGTAAAAATGGCCAATCTTGGTGACGATGCCGTACTTTGTGAACTGACAAATGAAGACGGTTCTATGGCAAGACTTCCTGAAATTGTAGACTTTGCTACTCAAAAGGAGATGAGCGTCGTAACCATTGAAGACATTTATGCTTACCGTAAAATGGTGATGAGCAATTAAACTTAAACATTTTTAACGCACAAAGTTGCCTGCTGATGCTACCAGCAGGCTTTTTTATTAAAAATTTAAAAATAAACAATTAAATTTGGTATTTTAATACTATTTTTTGATTATTTTTAACAAAAAAAATCTTAACCATGAAAAAATCTTTACTCCTTTTATTAGGAGCATCTGCCCTGTTTTCTGCGCAGATTACGCTTACAAAAGCAGCCAATGATCCTATTTCCGGAAACGTCATCAATTACAATCATGCAACCGGACCCGTAAACAACTCCGCAACAGGAGCCAACACTACGTTTTCAAACGGAGGTCTTACTATGGGAATTTCGTCAGTAACGACCTATTCCACTCCTACTTCTGCTGAAATAACAACATTTCCGGGTTCTACCATCAAAATGATAGACGGAACAACAACCGTTTATTATAAAGCCTCCGCTACTAAACTGGAAATTACAGGAATTATAAATCCACAGCTTACCTTAAATTTCAGCGTAGACAATGGTACTTATAATAATTATCCTACCACTTATGGACCGGCACAAAATGATACAGCCAAAGGAACTTTCTCGTCATCTGTTGCCAACGGATTATTCAGTGGCACAATGACTGCCCAGGCTGATGCATACGGAACCCTGATTGTAGGTAACCGAACATACACTAATGTTCTTAGAGTAAAATATACCCAGAACCTTAATCTATATTCATCTTTTGATGTTGTTTATGCCAGCCCTATCGGGACAGCTACCAATACATCCTATGCTTATTACGACGCCACTCACAGATATGCCCTGCTAAATTCTACAAGCGGAAATGTGAGTGTTCCATTGTTGAGTATCAACCAGACAGTAGGCACCGCATTAGCTTTAAACGAAGCATTCCTGTCAACCAGCAATACTACAGTAAAAAAAGAAAATTTAGTGGTTTATCCTAACCCTGCACAGGACTTTATCGGCTTCAAAGGAAATACAGATAATTACTCCAAAGCAAATATTTACAGTCTGGATGGGAAACTGGTTAAAACATCAGATGTAAAATCCGGAAATATTCAAATTTCAGATCTTCCACCAGCCTCTTATTTCATAGAGATCAGTGGAAAAAATGCTGCAGATACAAAGAATACAAAATTCATCAAGAAATAATAAAAACAAAATCCCCGCTCCTACAAAGGAACGGGGATTTCTTATTAACATTCAAACTTGCTTTTAAAAAGTAGCTGCAGGGGCAGTTTCATTATTCAGTTTTCTTTGGATCTCCGTTTTCTTTCCTTTTGAGAAATCAAAACTAACTCCTAGAACAAACATCGATTTATTATTCATAATTTTAGTATGAACATTATAATCTACCAAACTTTCCGGAAGGCTTTTTGTTTTATATTCTGAAGGCATACCAATCCAGTACATTCCTGCGGTAAAACTCCAGCTTTTGAGTCTGTAACCGGCAAAGAGATGATTCTGGTTCTCATTTGTATTAAGGAAAGCTCCGCTCAGTGTATATACCGGGATATTGACCATATACTGTACACTGAAGGATTTATATTCTGAAGAAACCGAAAAATTGTTCGCGAGATAATCATTCTTGATCAATGCACCTTTACTCGTTCTTAAAGTTTCCGAAGTAGGCGTCAGCACTGCCTTCAATACAAGCAGACTGCTTCCAAACGGTTTATAAGATCCGGACAGCTGTATACCATACCGCTGGGAATTTTTCCCGTTTTCATAAGTCAGTGCATAGCCTCCGAAAGTATCATCCAGAATATAATACTGATTAATCACACGATCCGTATAACGATAGAAAAGAGCTGCATTGAAATCGAATTTCTTATTATTAAAAGAGTAAATCAAATTATTGGAAAAATTCTGCTGTGACTTCAGAAAAGGATTTCCCTTCTGGACAATATTCGGAGCCAGCTGAACCACGTTGCTGCTGAGTGCACTGCTCCATGGACTTGTAGGATTGTAGCTGCTCGTCAGTCTCAGGCTCTGGTTATTTTTAAGCTGATACCCTAAAATAACTTTTGGGGTAAATGACCACTCATCGAAAGTGTTTGCTGCACTTTTATTATGAATATTCGTAAGTCCCGCGCCGATTCTGTAGCTGAATTTATCTACCTTTCCTGAAAATTCTGTATAAAAATACTGCTCCAGATAATTGACGCTGTATTCCGAATGCCCTGCAAGGTTATTCAGATTATTAGAAATAGCAGTACTTGAAATACGGTAGCCGGAAGAAAGTTTTCCTGCCTTAAAATCATGGGTATGGGCAAGCTCACCGACAAAATTAGTCTGTTCTGTTTTTAGGATCATATCATTATCATACACTGAAACTCCAGATGGAACAATCCATTCTCTGGCAGATTCTGTTGTATTGGTACTGTAATGAGAGCCTACCACATTTAAGCTGAGCTCATCCTTAGAGCCGATTTTTTTAGAGTAATACAGGTCCAATTTGGGAATAGCATAACTAGAACCGCTGTTTTTAAACATTTCATGCTCTTCTTTGAAACTGTCTCTGGTAAACACACTTTCTCCGGTGCCTTTTGAAAACCTGCTTACAATATCCATATTCAGTTTAGCCTGGAAAGCATACTGATCGGGCACCATCCGGGTGTAGCGTAAAGCAATATTCTGGGAAGTATATCCGAAATGGTCTTTCCTGTTCTCATCCGAGCGGTAATGCTCGCCATTCAACTGATAATCATAAATGCTCTGAACTTGTCTGTCATCGTAATCCCTTAAATTAAAGAAGTATTCCAGCCCAAAATTATTCTTTCCTTTCGTAAAATTAGCATAGGCAGATGCATTCACAAATCCAGTGGTTAATCCCGACATGGTATCTACACCAAAAACATACCCGGTTTCATTGGATTTCGTAATAATATTAATGACTGTTTCCGCCCTTGAAGCCCATCTTGCCGGCGGAATATCGTAGTACTCCACTTTTACCACTTCACTTGGGGCCACACTGCGGATCTGAAGATCTGTAGCCTCTATCCCATTGATCAGAAACAGAGAAGTTCCTCCTTTTGTGCTCGTAATCGTATTAGAAACAGGATCAAGCTGCAGTTCCGGTAAGGTCTGCAGTAAATCTTTTGCATACCTTGCTTTCTCCAAAGCCTCTTTATCAAAGGTGTAAACAGATTTGTCCGCAAACTGCTTCTTACGTTGAGATTTCAGGATTACTTCCTGGATTTCTTTTGTGGATGCCTGACCAATGGTATCATTTTTTGCACCTTCCTGCGAAAAGACAAAAACTCCACAAAGAAAAAATACAGGATATAGAACTTTTTTCATATTCAGAAATAATGATGTTGATAAAAATAAGACATACAATATCCGGTATTTGTTACATCACTTGTAAGTTTTCATTGAAAAATAAAGATAAACTGCTAGATTTCAACAGGTATTTTTCATCATATTATAGTTTTATTATTAAGAATAATATTTAAATGTAAAGCCCCTGCCCCTTTCACATAAAAAGACAGAACTAACAACAATCACTTAAACATTTTAAAGCTAAAAATTAAACCATATTGAAATATTATTGATTTATTGCCCGTTTTTTGCTGATACTATTTTACATCACAAAATATAAAGTCATGAAAAAGCTCCTCATCTTAATCCCTTGTTTCTTGCTTTCAGAAGCAGGCGCACAGGAACTTCAGGCTGTTCCCTCCGAAAAAATGAATATAATCAAGACGAATGTCACAGCCTATGCATTCAGAAATATCAACCTGTCTTACGAAAGAGCAATTAACCAATGGTTCTCTCTCAATATAGGTTTTGGAACTATGACGCAGGGAAAAGTACCCTTTATTAATGCCTTTTTAAAAGATGAAGATGAAAAAAGATTTCAGAATCTGAGGGTAAAAGCCACTAACTTCACTATTGAGCCCAGATTTTACATCGGTAAAGGATACGGAAAAGGTTTTTATTTTGCACCTTATTACCGGTACTCCGACGTCTCTTCCAACAGCTTTGATTTTTATTATGATTATGACGCTATTGATGGAAACACATATCAGATACCGCTTAAAGGCCAGGGAAGCACAAGTGGAAACAGCGGCGGCCTGATGGTAGGCGTACAATTCTTTCTTACTCGAAGCCAGAATCTGGTTTTGGATTTCTGGATTGCAGGCGCCCATTACGGAAGCGGAAAAGGCGACTTTACTATGACCAGCAATTATACACTAACGCCGGAAATGCAGGCTCAACTTAAAAAAGAAATTGAAAACCTTGATATTCCCTTTGTAGATTACACAGTAGAAACCAATGCCAACGGGGCAAAAGTAAAAGTAGACGGGCCGTGGGCAGGCTTCAGAAGTGGATTATCTATTGGGTATAGATTTTAAAAATCATATTTAAATATTATTAAACCGTTTCTTTTTCAGAGACGGTTTATTTATTTGAATTTGTATATTTAGCCTCATATTTTTCAGCATGAAACAAGCTTTATTCTATTTTGCCATCACTGCATGGGCTATAACACTGATTATACATATTTCCACTTTTGCAGATATTAATCTCGCTCAATACGTTCCTATTTTCGTTCTTGGAATCGGAGTTTTTGCCGTTTGGATTCCAACAGTATTCAAGCTTAAAAACAATAAAAACCTGCAGGAATATCAATCTTCTAATATCCTGAACAGGTTAAACCCTGTCGGATTTCAGAATATTCTTTTTAAAGACACCCCCTTTTGGCTGAAATGTCTTGCTATTGGTGGTTTTCTATATGGATTTATTAATTTTTTTCTCTTTATAAACGTTGGAGGCACTACCGGAATTCAGGACGAACAATATGTGCTGCAAAATCACGGGCAGATCATCAAATTTTTAACAGAACAGGAATTCCATCATTATGAAGCCCTGGAAACGAGAGGCATATCAGGACATTTACTGATCTTTTATGGCATTGCTGCCGCCGTGCTATACCCATTTAGCAGTCAGGAAAAAACTGAAGAAAAATTCGTTTAAACGATGACAACAGCTCTTTATCAACTGTAAAATATTGGTGAAATTTGTATATTACCCTCATTAATTGGAGGATTATCCTGAAAAATAATAAACATGAACTCAACTTCCATTACCACAGGCCAGAGAATCAAAGCCATTGTAGGCGGATCTATCGGAAATCTCGTTGAATGGTACGATTGGTATGCCTATGCCGCTTTTGCCATTTATTTTTCAAACTCATTCTTTCCTGATTCTGATATGAATGCCCAGCTGATGAATACAGCAGGTATCTTTGCCGTAGGCTTTTTGATGAGACCAATCGGAGGCTGGGTATTTGGAAGTATTGCCGATAAGATCGGAAGGAAAAAAGCGATGACGCTTTCTGTTTTGCTAATGTCTTTTGGATCGCTTCTTATTGCACTTACTCCAACTTACAAGACTATAGGGATTTTAGCACCTGCCTTATTGCTCCTTGCAAGGTTATTACAAGGATTAAGTGTCGGTGGCGAATATGGTGTTTCTGCCACTTATCTCAGTGAAATGGCCTCAGACAACCGCAGGGGATTCTATTCAAGCTTTCAGTATGTAACGCTGATAGGAGGACAACTGATCGCGTTAGGAATTCAATTGATTCTGCAGAAACTGCTTTTAACGGAAACCCAGCTCGAGGAATGGGGATGGAGAATTCCTTTTGTGATCGGTGCATTACTTTCGGTAATTGCTTTGTATTTAAGAGCCAATCTCCATGAGACCGAAGCTTTTGAAAACAAAAAAGAGGTGAATGAAAAGAAAAAAGGAACAGTGACAGAGCTTCTGAAACACCCTAGAGCCTTGCTTACAGTAGTAGGGCTGACTTTAGGCGGAACCCTGGCATTTTACACCTATACCACTTACATGCAGAAGTTTTTAGTTAATACTGTTCATCTCACCAAAGAACATTCGACGCTGATATCTTTTGTCTCATTATTTATATTTGCCTGTCTGCAGCCTGCTTTCGGAGCACTTTCTGATAAAATCGGAAGAAGACCACTGCTTTTAGGTTTTGGTATCCTTGGTACACTGTTTACTGTACCTCTTCTCACCGCTTTAAGCACCACAACATCGATGTGGACTGCATTTTTCCTGATCATGGCCGCCCTGATTATTGTGAGCGGCTATACTTCTATTAATGCAGTGGTAAAAGCTGAACTTTTTCCTTCAGAGATCAGAGCTCTTGGAGTAGGACTTCCCTATGCCCTTACAGTAGCTATTTTCGGAGGAACAGCCGAATATATTGCGCTTTGGTTCAAACAGTCCGGAACAGAGCCTTACTTCTACTGGTATATTACCGGATGTATTTTGTTTTCCCTGATCGTTTACGCCGGAATGAAAGACACGAAGAAAACCTCAGCACTGGATAAAGATTAGCAAACAAGCCTATAAAATTTGGCGCTGCAGATTCTTTGCGGCGCCAAATTTTATATTTTAATGGTAAGCCTTTTTAAATTTCTCCACCATACTATCCAGATTATGACGCTGGACATACACACTTTTTATTTCCTGGTATCTTGGTGACTTGTAAAAAACCTCATGGAAATCCATGCTTCCGTTCCCTACTTTCACTACTTTCTGTACGTCGATATTCAGTTTTTTTAGCTCGTCTTTAAAGACTTTAAATTCATCTTGTATATTGCTCATTTATATTTTTGGATTTTAATTAAAAAAAATCAACTTTACACTTAGCCCCCTTAAGTTAAGCGGGGCACCCTCTAAATCTGTAATAAAAATAGTGAATTTTTCAATATAATAACAAGTGAAGTGCTATTTTTTTATTCAATTTAATGATTTTCTGTAGATTTTACATTTTTTCATGATTGTTAAATAATTTTAAGCCCATCACTTTTCATAGAAAAAATGTTTGAAAGTCCTGCCAATAAAGGAAAAAGTAATTGTTTTCAATAAACAATACCAATCTCATTGGGTAGATAGTTTTTTCCCGGAAATCTTATTAAAAATCATGTACAGACATGATTTGCAAATAAATTACAGAAAGTAATAAAATTAGAAATTTTCAAACAATTGCAAATATTTTAAAATATTCTGTAACATTTTAAAAAAGAAGATCTCTAAAAGATACATTCACCTTAAAAATTTATAGAAATGAAAAAATACAGAATCTTCTTTATCCTAATGTTAGTTTTTGCTGCAGCATGCAATATATTCGGACAAACTAAGAATTATCCGTTTGAAGTAAAAAAATCAGGCAAAGGAAAACAATCCATTCTTTTCATTCCCGGATTCGCCTCTTCAGGGGAGGTCTGGAATGATGCGACAGCAAAATTTGAAAAAGACTTCACATGTTATACGCTTACTATGGCGGGATTCGCAGGGGTAAAACCACAGCCTGATGCCAGTTTTAAAGGCTGGGAAAAAGAAATTGCAGCTTACATCAAAGATCAGAAAATTGAACACCCCATTATTATCGGGCACAGCATGGGAGGCGGACTGGCTATGGCACTGGCTGCAGACTACCCGGAGCTAATCTCAAAAATAGCTGTTGTAGATACCCTTCCCTGTCTCGCTGCATTATCGGATCCAAACTTTAAAGCTAAAGAGAATAATGACTGTACTGCAACCGTAAATACATTAAAAGCCATGACAGATGAACAATTTAAACAAATGCAAGCCGGTACTATTCCCCGTCTTGTTGCTGATGCTTCTATGCAGGAAACAGTAATCGACTGGAGTATGAAATCGGACAGGACAACGTTCGCAAAAATGTACTGCGATTTCTCCAATACTGATCTCAGGGAAAAAATCCAGCACATACAGTGTCCTACCCTTGTGCTTCTGGAATCTTATTTTGTTAATTTTAAACCGGCTATTGAAAACCAATATAAAAATTTAAAAAACGCCGATATGAGATATGCTTCAAAAGGGCTCCATTTTATTATGTACGACGATAAGGAATGGTATCTGGAACAGTTAAATAACTTCTTATCATCCAAATAATGGTATTTGAGGATATATACGAGCTATACTGGCAGAAGATATTCCGTTTATGTATGGGATATGTCAACAATTCCGAGCTCGCACAGGATCTTGCACAGGAAACATTTATCATTGTCTGGCAGCAGCTTCCGAAATTCAGGCATGAATCTGGTATCGGGACATGGATCTTTAGAATTGCTTCGAATAACTGTTTAAAGCAGATTGAAAAAGAGAAGAGATTCAGTAAAGCAGATCTGCCGGCCAATCTTGAAGAAAAAAAGCAGGAATCTCTGGAACCTCAGATACAGCTTCTTTACCAATTTATTTCGGAGTTGCCGGAGACGGACCGGATTATTATTTCCCTCGAGCTGGAAGAAGTAAAGCAGGCAGAAATTGCAGGTATCGTAGGCTTATCCGAATCGAACATACGGGTAAAGATCCACAGGATAAAAGAAAAATTAACTAAAAGATTCAAAGAAAATGGCTACTAATATAGATTTCAAAAATCTCTGGAAACAGCAAACTGCTGAGAAGCCCAGTATAGAAGAACTGCTTGGCAGACTGAAAAAATTTAAGAATGAAAATATAAGAAAGCTGGTTGTCACCAATATTTTGCTAATCATAACCTGCGTATTCATCGGAATGATATGGTATCATTATCAGCCTCAGATGTTGACAACAAAAATCGGGATTGTATTGGTGATTGTAGCAATGGTTATTTTTTTAATTGCCTATAATCAACTGTTTATGAACTTTTACAGGCTTGACAACAACCTGACTAACAGTGAGTATCTGCAAAGTCTGTATCTGCTGAAAAACAAGCAAAAGTTCATGCAAACCACCATGCTGAACCTGTACTTCATTCTTCTGTTCGCGGGAATCTGTCTTTATATGTATGAATATACATCAAGGATGAAATTCATTTATGCAGTAACAGCATATGTCGTTACTTTAGCATGGATAGCCATTAACTGGTTTTATTTAAGGCCGAAAACTATCAAGAAGCAGCAGGCAAAAATTAACGGATTAATTGATAAATTTGAAGAAATAAACAATCAGTTAAAAGATTAATTTACCAATGAACGATAACAGCAGAAATCACTGGGAAAATGTATATGAAACCAAAACTCCGGACGAGGTAAGCTGGACGCAGGAAAAACCGGAAGTATCACTTGACCTCATCCGTTCCTTCGGATTGGGAAAAGAAGCCAGAATTATTGATATTGGCGGCGGAGACAGCAATCTGGTTGATTTTCTTCTTGAGGAAGAATACGAAAACATTACCGTTCTTGATATTTCTTCCAAAGCCCTGGAAAAAGCAAAGGAAAGATTGGGAGAAAAAGCTGATCAGGTGACATGGATTCATTCAGACATTACGATGTTTGAACCTCCGGAAACTTACGATATCTGGCACGATCGGGCTGCTTTTCACTTTCTGACCCAGGAGGAACAGATTTCAAAATACGTGAGTACAGCCGGGAAATGGGTAACAGGATTTATGATTCTGGGAACTTTTTCAAAAGACGGTCCGAAAAAATGCAGCGGACTGGATATTCAACAATATGACGAAGCTGCATTGTCTGAAAAATTCAGATCAGATTTTACGAAAATCAAATGTTTTACTCAGGATCATACCACTCCTTTTGGAACGGTTCAGAATTTTGTTTTCTGCAGCTTTAAAAAGATATAGCCAAACGAATCCGAAACAGTTATAATAAAAAAGAGCTTCATTCCAAAGCTCTCTTTTTATTTATATTGTTTTATTTCTATTTCTCTTCCTCCATCTCCACTTCATGCCTCAGCTGCGCTTTGTAAAGCGTTGAGTAATAACCGTTCTTGTCAAGAAGCTCAAGATGTTTTCCTTCTTCTACGATTTTACCATGTTCCATTACAATAATTTTATCCGCTTTTTCAATGGTTGAAAGCCTGTGGGCAATGATAATAGATGTTCTGTTTTTGGTAATTTTTTCTGTCGCTCTCTGGATCAGTTTTTCACTTTCGTGGTCTATAGAAGAAGTAGCTTCGTCCAGAATCAGGATTTTAGGGTCTGATAAATAAGCTCTCAGGAAAGATAACAGCTGCCTCTGGCCTAAAGAAATAGAAGAACCTCTTTCACTTACCACAAAATCATAGCCTCCCGGAAGCTGCTCGATAAACTGGTCTACTTCAATTTCTTTTGCTCCGGCCTTTATTTTCTCCAGGGTAATGCTTTCGTCCCCAAAGGCAAGGTTTTCAAAAATACTGCCGTGGAAAAGGAATACATCCTGCAGAACAACCCCGATATGGCTTCTCAGATTATAAAGTTCGTAATCCTTGAGATCTACATCATCAATCCTGATGTTCCCGGAATTAATATCATAAAGTCTCGTGATAAGGCTGATAATCGTAGATTTTCCAGCTCCGGTTGCGCCTACGATGGCTACCGTTTCTCCCGGATTTACTTTAAAATCGATTCCCTTCAATACCTCCTGCTTCTCATCGTAAGCAAAATGCACTTTTTCGAATTCAATTTTACCGTCAAAGTGATCTTTCTTTACCGTTCCCGTATTGGGCATCGCATAATCTTCATCCATTACCCCCAATACTCTTTCCGCTCCTACAATTCCCCTCTGGATATTGTTGAAACGGTCTGCAATCTGCCTTAGCGGACGGATCAGCATGGAAATATACTGGATAAATGCAATAACAACACCGGCACTGATGGTAATATAACCTCCATAAAACAGGATAAACCCAATAAATAAGGAAGAAATAAGCTCTACAACAGGAAAGAATAAAGAAAAAATGAAAACCGTTCTCAGCAAAGCGCTTTTCAGGGTAATATTAATATCATCAAACTTTTTAAATTCAGCTTCCTGCCTGTTGAATACCTGGATAATCGACATTCCGGCCAAACGTTCCTGGACAAAAGAGTTCTGATTAGCCGTCCATGTTCTTTCATCTCCGAAAGCTTTTTTCAGCCTTTTCTGGAAAAATCTGGTAATGACTACCATTAAAGGCAGGATAGCAAGCGTAATATAACTTAAATGCACGTTCGTGCTGAACATCATGACCAAAACAAAGGCAATTCTCAGGATATCCCCGAACACCATAAGGAAACCGTCAGTATAAACGGTAGCAATGGTCTCCACATCTCCCACAGCCCGAGTGACAAGCTGCCCGATGGGAGTTTTGTCGAAAAATGAAGTCCTGAAATAGATCAGCTTGGCATAAAGTCTCTCCCTGATATCCCTGATAACATTCTGTGAAATATAGTTTGAGAAATAAACCAGGAAAAAGTTTAAAACAGTTTCTGCAAAAACCAAACCTACCAGCATGTAGATATGCTTCATCATCAACGCTTTATCCTTCAGCTTGGTGATATCATTATCCACTACCTCCATGGTAAGATAAGGTCTGTAGGTAGAAACTACGGACAGTAATACGGAAATAATCAAAGTAAGGATGAACCAGGACCGGAATTTCATTCCTATAAAGAACAGCCTCTTAACAATTCCCCAAGTATCTTGTTTTTTCATTGTACGATTTGAAGAAAGAATTTTAAATTCTATGCAAAAATAAGACTTTAAAATTTGACAGCCTTTACAAGTTGATCAAATCGTCATAGAAAATTTCAGATAAGGATCATTTACAGTATGAATGAATTAAACCCAATTCTATTCATTTAAAATACTTTTAAATTGCTTTTCCTGAGGCTTTATAATTTTTGGCTGGAAAAACCAATATCCCTATTGTAACTGGTGGCTGAGGCTCTCGAAGCCACCAGCCTATACTATAAATCCTTATCTCCTATTTTTTCAATTTCCAGGGAAGGCTTATTGATGTTTTCTTTTACAAATTTCTTTTCGAGAAGCTTATAAACTCCATACACGGCTGCAATTGAAATGATCCAGCTGACAATACTGATCGGGGAAAAGCCTGTATAGTTCATATTATCTACAGCATCTGGGTCTGTAAGACCTTTATAAATTCCATAAGAAAAACCAAAGACCAGCTGAGTTCCAAGATATATCCCGATTGCCAGAAGCCCATAATGCCATTTTGTTTTCCCAAATCTTTCTGCCAGCTGTGCATAGTATCTGTAGGCTCCGATAAGAATAAAAATTGATAACATAATTTGTGTTTTGTATATTTAACATTTTCAGGCTATCCTGTCTTATGAAAATAATGCAATATTTTCACGGAATAGCCAATCAATTGCTAAAATACCTTTTTTTTCAATGCTGTAAAACAAAAGAACATCCGTAAAATCACGGAAATTTTATGACGGGCTAAAATTCATATCCTACATCTACAAGGAACAGTCCATGTCCCGGAGCTGAAGTTCCGGCAGCATTCCGGTTTTTATCTTCAATAATTTTACGCAGGTCTTCAGGCTTTATTTTACCGCTTCCAATTTCCACCATCGTTCCCACGATAGCACGGACCATATTTCTGAGAAAACGATTCGCTGAAACCGTAAATTTAAGTTCAGTTCCCTCCTGTTCCCATTCTGCTTTGTATATTTTACAGATATTGGTTTTATTGTCGGTTTTTAATTTGGCAAAGCTCGTAAAATCCTCATATTCAAATAAAATTTTACAGGCTTCATTCATTCTGTGGATATCCAGCGGTCTTTTCCAGTGCTGCCATGCCGATTCCTGAGTGAAAGGATTTTTCGCCAGGGAAATATAATATTCATACGTTCTGTAGGTGGCATCAAAACGGGCGTGAAAATCATCTTTTACCTGAAAGACTCTTTTTACAGCAATATCGGGAGGTAAAAAGCTGTTTAGTTTGTACGGCAGATTCATCTTATCCACAGCCTGTTCCGTATCGAAATGGGCAAAGATTTTTTTAGCATGAACGCCCGTATCCGTTCTTCCGGCCCCTGTGGTTTTAATCTCTTCCCTCAAAATGGTTGAAAGTGCTTTTTCCAGCTCCTCCTGTACGGAAATAGCATCCGGCTGTATCTGGTAACCGAAATAATTTTTCCCGTTGTAAGAAAATTCAATAAAGTATCTCAATGTAGTATAATAACTCAACAAAAATACTTTAATTTCATGAAATATTTGTTGAAAAGTCTTTGAGAATATTACACCAATCCATACGAAAATTCCTATTTTTGCAAACGTATGAAAAGATGGTACCTTTATCCTTTTTCCCTCGGTTATCATTTGGCAACGGGTATCCGAAACACAATGTATGATCTGGGCGTTTTTAAAACGACGAAATTCAAAACTCCGATAATCAATGTCGGCAACCTCTCTGTGGGCGGAAGCGGAAAATCGCCTATGGTGATGTATCTTGCCCAATACCTGTCCAAACACTACAGAACAGGGGTTCTTTCGCGTGGTTACGGCAGGCTGACGAAAGGTTATGAAGTAACGAATTACGAAAGCAACTATAAAATCGTAGGTGATGAGGCCATGCAGCTTTTTGAGCGTTTCAAAAACCGTTTTGTTATCGCAGTTTCGGAGGAAAGAGTTCCCGGAGCCAAAAAAGTGATCGAAGATATGGATCTTGACGTCCTTGTTTTAGACGATGCCATGCAGCACAGGGCTATCAAAGCAGGATTTAATATTCTGATGACAGATTTTAATGACCCTTATTTTAAAGACCACCTTCTTCCTGCAGGAGATCTGAGGGAATCCAGAAACGGAGCCAAAAGGGCAGATATCATCATGGTCAGCAAATGTCCTGATGAGCTCACCGAAGAAACCAAACGTTACTATATTTCAAGGATCAGGCCTTCTTATAACCAAAAAGTATTCTTTTCATCCATCGGTTACGACGAAAATGTGTACGGAAAAGACAAAATGCTTCCGGACAACAACCTGAACTATTATGACATCCTTCTGATCACGGGAATTGCCAATCCAAAGCCGCTTCTTGAGCATCTGGCTAAGTTTTCCCAAAGAGTTACCCATTTGAAATTCAGGGATCATCATAATTTTACAGATGACGACATCAAAAAAATCACTGCAGAATATAAAAAACTTGGCGAATACAAACTGATCCTGACCACAGAGAAAGATTATGTACGTCTGAAAACTTTTGACTATCTTAGAGAAATTGTTTACTACTGGCCTATCAATGTCATTATTGATAAAAAGGAAGAATTCAACCAAATCATCTTAGATTATGTTAGAAAAAATTAAGCAGACTGCCGATTTTATTAAAAATACAATCAAAGAAATTCCCGACTTTGCTATCGTTTTAGGGTCTGGTCTGGGGAAACTTCAGGATGAAGTAGAAGCAATTCACATTTTAGACTATCCTGAAATCCCTAATTTCCCTCAAACAACTGTTGCCGGGCACGGAGGAAAGTTAATTTACGGAATTCTCGAAGGCAAAAAAGTCCTGATGATGAGCGGGCGTTTCCATTATTATGAAGGCCATTCCATGGAAACGGTAACTTTTCCCATAAGGGTTTTTCATCTGTTAGGTATCAAAAACCTCATCCTTTCCAATGCCTGCGGCGGTGTCAACCCGGCGTATAATGTGGCAGATATTGTTATTTTGAAAGACCATATCAATATGATGCCTGAACATCCGCTTCGTGGCAAAAATATCGAATCATTCGGGCCGCGTTTTGTGGACATGAGTGAACCGTACAACAGAAAAATGATCGAAACCGCTGAAAAAGCTGCCGCTGACCATGATATTAAAATTCATCAGGGAGTTTACGTGGCTTTGCAGGGGCCTACTTTTGAAACACCCGCAGAGTATGGCATGATCAAAGCTATTGGTGGGGATATGGTAGGAATGAGCACCGTTCCCGAAGTAATTGTTGCCAGACATATGAGCATGGATGTTTTCTGCATCTCTGTGATTACAGATCTCGGCGGGCCGGATATTGCCTTTTCCGTTTCCCATGAAGAAGTTCTGAATGCGGCTAATAAAGCAATGCCAAATGTGATTTCCGTAGTAAAGGGTCTGATCAGAAACTATCAATAGATCTATAGAAATTCTCAATCTCTTAAATTTTTCCTAATTCACAAGAAATCAATCATAAATTGCATTTCATTGTTTAGATTTGTATACATGAAATTGAAAGAATGAAAAAGTTAGCATTAATTCTCGCGATCAGTATTTTTGGGCTGGGCTATGCACAGCAGCAACCGAAAGTACTTAAAACCAGCTTCACCAAAGAAGCTCTGGTACAGCAACTTGAAGATGAGGAAGGCAAAAGCATTACCATCCAGCAGATTCTCGATCACCATAAAGGGAAAGTTTTAGTGATTGATTTCTGGGCCGGATGGTGCAGAGATTGTTTAAAAGCACTTCCAAAAGCTGAGGAACTTGAAAAAAACAATCCGAGTGTAGATTTCGTATTCCTTTCCCTGGAAAGATCCAAAGAAGGTTTTGATAAAAGCCTGGAAAGATTCAATATGAAGGATAAGGATAATTATTGGTTTGCTTCAGGCTGGAAAAATGATTTCAATAATTACATCGACCTCAACTGGATTCCACGATATATGGTTATAGATCAGAAGTCATCTATTGCAAAATACTATGCCATTTCCCCGGAAGATCCGGAACTTCAGCAAACCATTAACCGCCTTTTACAATAATGAATACAAGAGAAGCCACAGAAAAGGATCTGAAGGTTCTGCTTGAATTTGAACAGGGAATCGTTACCGCAGAGAGACCATTCAACAGTACTCTTATCGATGGAGAGATTCATTACTATGATTTGCTTAAACTGATACAGGCTGAAGATGCATTTGTAATTGTTGCTGAAGAAAATGATGAAATAGTAGCATCCGGATATGCAAGAATTAAAGAACCTGATAATAATTACTCTAATTTCTACCGCTATGCTTACCTGGGCTTTATGTATGTAAAACCTGAGCACAGAGGAAAAGGAGTCAACAAATTGATTCTTGATGAACTGATGAGGTGGGCAAAGTCGAAAGACATTTCAGAAGTAAGGCTGGATGTTTATTCTCAAAATGAATCCGCCGTAAAGGCCTATGAAAAAGCCGGATTTGAATCCTTACTCACTACGATGAGGATGAAAATATAATCAGAATTCAATTCAAAAATAAATGAATCCATATCTTTGCGGTATGGATTCTTCTTTTCCCATCCGTAAGATTATTCATGTTGATATGGATGCATTTTATGCTTCTGTGGAGCAGCATGACAATCCCTCGTTAAAGGGAAAACCTATTGCTGTAGGAGGAGAGCATCGTGGTGTGGTTTCGGCGGCAAGTTATGAAGCACGAAAATATGGGGTGCGTTCTGCCATGCCCAGTAAAACAGCTAAAGAAAAATGCCCGCACATTATTTTTGTACACCCTCGTTTTGCAAGGTATAAGGAAATATCAAAACAGATCCGGGAAATTTTTTATGAATATACCGATCTTGTAGAGCCTCTTTCCTTGGATGAAGCCTATCTGGATGTCACAGAAAATAAAAAAGATATAGAATCTGCCAATCAGATTGCGAAGGAAATACGCCAGAAAATATTTGAAAAAACTGGCTTGACCGCCTCTGCCGGAATTTCCGTCAATAAATTCCTGGCCAAAGTAGCATCAGATATCAATAAACCGAATGGCCAGAAAACCATTCATCCGGATAGGATTGAAGGATTTCTTGAAGAGCTTCCGGTAGAAAAATTTTACGGTGTAGGTAAGGTTACGGCTAACAAAATGTTTAGTTTAGGAATTTATAAAGGAAAAGATTTAAAGAAAAAAACACTGGAAGAGCTGGTGAAGCTTTTTGGAAAATCTGGCGCTTACTATTATAATGTGGTACGCGGTATTCATCATTCTGAGGTAAAGCCACACCGCATTCAGAAGAGCGTTGCTGTGGAAAGAACATTTTTTGAGGACCTTTTTGACGATCAGGCCATCAATGAAAAGCTGCAGCATCTTAGCCAGGAACTTCATCAGAGACTGCAGAAGAACAATATTTTAGGAAGGGCTTTAACATTAAAAATCAAGTATAAGGATTTCTCTCTTTTTACAAGAAGTTTCACAAAGGAAGAATACTTTACTTCTCCTGAGCAATATTTTAGTACAGGAAAAAAGCTTTGGGAACTGAGGCCTTTTGATAAGCCTGTAAGGTTACTCGGGCTTTCCCTCTCCCATCTCAATACGGAGGAAAAAAAACAGGTTTCCATTCAACTAAAAATCCCGTTTGAAGAATTCGAGGGCTGAAAGGTGAAAATTTTTCACTATCTTGTAGGAATCAAACCACATTTCTATGAACCAAACAATGATCCAATTTTTCCACTGGTATTCTGAAGGAGACTCAAAATTATGGAAAGAAGCAGAAAAACAGGCTGTATATCTGGCAAAATTAGGAATCACGTCCGTATGGTTTCCCCCTGCCTATAAAGGGACCAACGGAGGATACTCAGTAGGATATGATGCTTATGACCTGTATGATCTCGGTGAATTCGACCAGAAAGGGAGTATTCCTACCAAATACGGTACCAGTAGCGATTATATCAATGCTATCAAGGCTTTAAAGAAAGAAAATATAGAAATCATTGTAGATATTGTCCTGGGGCACAAGGCCGGAGGGGACGAACTGGAGAAATTCAAAGCTGTAAAAGTAGACGAAAACAACAGAGAAAAAGTCATTTCTGATGTTATCGAAATAGAATCCTATACTAAGTTCACATTTCCCGGAAGAGGAAAAAAGTATTCTGATTTTGAATGGAACTTCACTTGTTTCAGCGGCGTCGATTATGCTGAAGGTATGGATTCCCATATTTTTAAAATACAGTCGGAATACGGCAACGACTGGGAAGAGATGATTGATGATGAGAAAGGCAATTACGACTACCTGATGTACAACGATATCGAACACCGTAATCCTTTTGTACGCGAAGAGCTAAACAGTTGGGCAGAATGGTATTTCAACTTGACTGATTTTGACGGAGTAAGACTGGACGCCCTAAAACATATTTCATTTGATTTTTACAAGGAATGGCTGACTTTGCTTCGCTCTAATTCCGGAAAAAATATTTTTGCCGTCGGGGAATACTGGGCTCCGGGACAGCTTAATCTTCTTCAGAGGTACATTGAGGTAACGGAGGGTTGTATGAGCCTTTTTGACAGCTCACTTCAGAACAATTTTCACACAGCTTCCAGGGAAGGTGGTTCTTACGACCTTCGGAGAATCTTCGACGAAACTCTTACACAGGCAGATCCCATGCATTCTGTAAGTCTTGTGGATAACCATGACACCCAGCCTCTTCAGGATCTTGAAGCGCCGGTAGAAGCATGGTTCAAGCCCATAGCTTATGCACTGATTTTGCTTCGTGAGAATGGCTACCCTTGCGTTTTTTATCCTGATCTGTACGGTGCACATTATATTGATAAGGATAAAGAAGGTAACGATCAGGAAATTTTCCTGGAGAAAGTGGATGGTATCGAAGAGCTGCTTAAAACAAGGAAAGATCATGCATATGGTGCGCAAAGGGACTACTTTGAAGATGCTAACTGCCTTGGATGGACCCGCGAGGGAGATGACGGGCATTCAGGATGTGCTGTTGTCCTCAGTAATAAGGAAGCATATAACAAGCCAATGGAAATGGGAAAACAATATGCAGGTAAAAACTTCAAAGACATTCTTAAAAGATCTGAGGAAACGGTAACCATTGATGAAAACGGATGGGGAAATTTTCCGGTTCCTGCAGGAAATGTAAGCGTATGGATTCCTGAGTCTTAAACCGATATATTTATTTTTGAATGTTTATTTTCCGGATTTTTAGAATTTCCGGTCTTTCTGAATGCTCAGAAATATGCCCGCTTCTGGCAAACTCTGCCCAAAGTGCTCTCAGCTTTTTTCCGTTTTCATGAATATAAGACCACGGAATATCTTTAAGCATTGCGGAGGATTCCCAGGCTGATTCATTTCCGAAAATCAGAGGAAGATCAATGCAGTGAGGAGCCCCGACATGACTGTTTTCTAACCCGGAATGAATCCTGAATACATAAACATTTCCCCCTGCTTTTGCATAATTTTCTGCGAATATCTTTGCAGGGGTTCCATAAATGAGCTCAGTAGTTTTTTCAACCGTTTTATCCATGATCTTCAACCCTAATCCTTTTCCAAAATATTTGTTTAAGGCATCCGAGGTTTTAAGGTAAAACGCAGTTTCATCATTATTTAAACCAATCAGCACATCATATTTTTCAGCAACGGCATTCCATTTATCTGTCGATTCCTCTTCTTTGCATAAGGGTGGAAAGCTATACTGGACGCCAAAAGGCATAGCCGCTTTTAAACCATACCTGATAACAGAGGGTACAAATTTTCCGTATTCATCCATCATTTTTAAAACATCAGTTTCATCTTTCAATCCTTCGGTTTTCTTCAGGAATTCGGCGGACATTTTCTGTCTTTTATGACGTAATCCCAACGGCGCACTCTGAATGATCACCCTCTGAAACAACTCTTCAACGCCTTCGGAAATCATAAGATGGGCAATAGCATCACCACCTGACGATTGACCTAACAGGGTAATATTTTCAGGATCACCGCCAAATTCCGAAATATAGGTTTTGATCCATTTTAATGCCTCTATTATATCAAGCAGCCCTAAATTCGGTGGCCTGCTATCATCACCTCCCAAAAAGCCGAAAAGCCCGAGTCTGTAAGAAACGGTAACCACGATGATCTGCTGTTCTTTTACCCATTCACTGGGATCAGAGGTAGGAAGATCACCACATCCGATTTCATGAGAACCCCCATGAATCCATACTACCACAGGAAGTTTTTCATGGTCTGTAAAATGGCCGGGACGGAAGACGGAGAGATACTGTGTTGATTCATCCGGGTTAAAGTTTTCAATATGGGTGGGACCAATCATTCTTTCTACCAGCGGGCTGATAGCCTGCGGGCAGACAGGCGTTTTATCCGGAAAAATAATTTCTGAAGGAGACGGTTGCTCTGCCACAGGTTTTTTAAATCTTTCAGAGCGGGCATAGCGGATGCTTCCGGCTTTGATGATGCCGTTAGTTTTTAAGGCTATAATTTTACCGAAAGAAGTCTGAAAAATGTGGGTTGTAGTCTGTCCAGCTGTCATTTAGAAACTTTGAAAAATTCTGTCTACTAAAATTAATCCAGTTTTTTGAAATGAGAAAATTTTTGCCAGGGTTTTAATGCTAATTAAGAAGCTGTTTAAACTTTATATTCTTTTGTTTAACCACAAAAGGTTTAACACTTAAGTTTTTTTAAGCCAGCTTTATACACAATAAGTAAACCTAAGTTTTAGGAAAATCTTTAATTTTCATCTTATGTGAACTTTTCCTTGGAATCATTTTAAACTTACATAAATGAACTTAAGTATTTTAAAATGAAATCTTTTGTGACTTTTGTGGTTTTGTAAAGCTTAAACGACTTTTAAATTAATATTAAACACAAATGACACTAATTTTAGCACTAATTTTCACGGATGCTATTTTCTATTGTTTTTCAAAATGATCAGTTCAAAGTTTTGTATTCACTAGGGGAAATGCCAACTTTAGTTTTGAATAACCTGGTAAAATGCTGCGGATATTTAAAGCCTAGGTCATAAGAAATTTCACTGATTGATTTTGCAGGATCCAGGATCTGTTCTTTGGCCACGTCGATCAGTTTATTATGAATAAATTCCTGAGCGGAAACGCCTAATTCTTTTTTGATCAGGTCTCCGAAATAATTGGCAGACAGGTTGAGTTTTTCTGCAAAATAATTAACCATTGGAAAGCCTATATTTTTCGGATTGTCAGACTTCAAATAATCATCCACCAGATTTTCAAATTTCCCAATAACTCCCTGGTTCACGTGATCTCTCGTGATAAACTGACGGTCGTAGAAGCGCATACAGTAATTCAAAAATAACTCGATATTATTAACAATCAATGATTTGCTGTGTTTATCGATAGACTGCTCAAGTTCTAACTTTATATTTTTAAAACACTCTAAAATGATTTCCCTCTCTTTTTCAGAAAGATGCAATGCTTCATGCACATCATATGAGAAAAATGAATAATCTTTTATGTTTTTCCCTAAATTGGTTCCTTTGATGAGATCCGGATGAAAGATTAAAGCATAGCCTGCCGGCTGAATCCACTTTCCCTTATTGTAAATTCCATATGTCTGGCCAGGTGCGATGAAAACCAGTGTTCCTTCCTGATAATCATAGCTGTTTTTTCCATAAAACATATCTCCACACATCACATCCTTCAAAAAAACGGTATAAAAACCAAACGTTCTTTTATGCTGGCAAACAGGATCGGATTTTGAAAAATCAATTACGCTAACCAGCGGATGCAGGGTTTCCTGCTTGGCCATTTTATTGTATTCGGATACACTATTATAAATTTCAACTTCCTGATCTTCCATGAATTTCATTTTAATCTTATTCAAAATTACCACTTTCCTGCGTACCTTGTATGCTGTCTGTAAAATTGGTAAGTATTTCGGTAATCTGTATAAGCTGCGTTTATTTAAAAGTATCGATTTTTGTACTGTTATGAAATACTGACAATTCAATCTTATTAACTTAAATTAAAAAAACCAATGAGCACATTAACAGTAAGAGCCTATGGCGCTGAGTCAGCCACGGCAGATCTGAAAGAAATGAATATTGAAAGAAGAACGGCTACGCCCAAAGATGTAGAAATTGAAATTCTATACTGCGGGGTATGTCATTCTGACCTTCATACCGCCAGAAACGACTGGGGCGGATCTTTATATCCTGTAGTTCCGGGACATGAAATTGTGGGAAGAATTACCAACGTAGGAAGTGAAGTTACCAAATTTAAGGTGGGAGACCTTGCAGCAGTAGGATGTATGGTAGATTCCTGCGGGCATTGCGACAGCTGTAAGGAGGATCTTGAGCAATATTGCCTGAATGGATTTACAGGAACATATAACGGAAAAGACAAACATTTAGGAGGACATACTTTTGGAGGTTATTCTCAAAAAGTAGTTGTAGATGAGCATTTCGTTTTAAGCGTACCGGAAAATCTGGATCTGGCAGCAGTAGCACCACTTCTTTGTGCCGGTATTACAACATGGTCACCGCTAAGACACTGGAATGTTGGTCCGAACTCTAAAGTTGCGGTAGTAGGCTTAGGTGGACTGGGACATATGGCTATTAAATTAGCAAAAGGATTAGGTGCGGAAGTTACTTTGTTTTCAAGAACTCCGGGAAAAACTGAAGATGCTAAGCAGCTGGGAGCTGACCATGTGGTTATTTCTACAGACGATGCACAAATGGATACTGTAAAAGGTAAATTCGACCTGATCATCGATACGGTTCCTTATGAACATGAAATCAATCCTTATATGCAGACGCTTAGTCTGAACGGAACTCTTGTTCTTGTAGGATTTGTTGGGGAATTCCAGAACGCTGAAGTAAGCACAAGACCTATGATTTTCCAACGCCGTTCTGTTGCCGGATCGTTAATCGGCGGTATTGCCGAAACTCAGGAACTGTTGGATTTCTGTGGAAAACATAATATTGTTTCGGAAATTGAACTGATCAAGATGCAGGATATTAATCAGGCTTATGAAAGAATGATTAAGAGTGATGTAAAGTACCGTTTCGTTATTGACATGCAGTCTTTATAATATTTTCTTCGGTCAAATAAAAAAGACTCTTCATACGAAGGGTCTTTTTATATTAATAAGCTTTTTTCATATCCTGAAAAGCCCAGTCTGCCATTGCATCAATTACCGGAGCCAGTTTAAGACCGGCATTACTCAATTCATAAGTAACGTGAGGCGGTACTACAGGTTTTGCAGTTCTGATAATCAATCCATCAGCTTCCAGTTGTTTAAGATGCTGGATCAGCATTTTTTCCGTTACTTCCGGTATTGCTCTTTTTAGTTCGCTGTATCTTTTCTTTCCCGTGTAAAGATTGAACAGGATAATCGGTTTCCAAAAGCCACCTATTTTTTCCATTACATACATTACAGGGCATTGCTCCAATACACTTTTTCTGTTTTGCTGAATCGTTGAACTTTCTTTAATTGCTGCCATGATACATACTTTAGGGTAAGTACTTGTATAAAAGTAAGTACAAATATAACTTTGTATCAGTAAATAAACAACATTTAATATGAAAATTATCGTAACAGGTTCTTTAGGGAATACAGCCAAACCATTAGCACAGCAATTGATTGCAGAAGGACATGATATTACAGTAATCAGCAGCAGTGAAGCAAAGAAAAGTGAAATTGAAGCTTTGGGAGCAAAAGCAGCCATCGGTTCTATTACCGATACTGATTTCCTGGTGAAAACATTTGAAGGTGCAGATGCCGTATTTGCCATGACTCCTCCGATTATGGGTGAAACCAATATTGTAGAAAATACAGCCAGTGCAGGAAAAAATTATGCTGAAGCCGTTACAAAAGCCAACGTAAAAAAGGTTGTCATGCTAAGCAGTGTAGGTGCTGATTCTCCTGTGGAAAACGGCCCGATTAAAGGACTTCATCATATTGAAAAGATCTATAATGAACTGGAAAATACTTCTGTCACTTTTTTGAGGGCAGGTTATTTCTACATTAATTTTTTCAATGATATTCCATTAATTAAAAATGCGGGAATTATTGGTGGAAATTATCCTGATCATGTATCTATTCCATTGGTACATCCTACCGATATTGCTAAGGCAGCAGCTGAAGAACTAGTAAAAAATACAACAGGGAAAAATGTCCGTTATGTTGTAAGTGATTCGCGCGTGCCGGCAGATTTTGCAAAAATTTTAGGTTCTGCTACCGGAAATCCGGAGTTACCATGGGTGGAGTTTACAGATGAGCAGTCTTTTGAAGGAATGGTACAGGCAGGACTTCCAAAAGAAATGGCTGAGTTGTATGTGGAAATGGGCAGAGGAATGAGAACAGGTGTTGTTCAGAAGGATTTCATTGAGCAGGGATCTCCGGTAGACGGCGAAACTAAATTAGAGGATTTCGCTAAAGAATTTGCTTCTAAGTTTTAATTTTGGTTTTCTATAAAACAGTTTCGGCGGACCTTTGGTCCGCCGAAACTTTATCTTCAATAAGCTATTCAAATAAAAGAACAGCCTGAAATAAATTACTTTTTTTCCTTCAAAGTTCCTTTTAAAACTTTTATTTTCCCATCAATAGGCTGATCGATTTTTAATCCCAGGATTTCAGCAACCAAGGGATAAACATTGACATTGGAAAATTCATCCACCACTACATTATTTCTGAACTGTGGCCCCCAGGCAAAGAAAGTAGCCTTCATTTCGGGAACCAGCCTTGGATTATAACCATGTTTTCCTACTGATGTTTTTTTTCCTTTTTCCAGGAAAATCTTAGGAGCTTTTGGAATAAGAAGGATCTGGCCTATCCTTCCGTATTGATCATCTTTAGTACCGAAATGCAGGTATTTAGGAAGTCTTTTATCTAAATATACTTCGTAATCATCTGTTTTTCCTGCTTTAAGCTCTTTGTATACCGATTGTACTTCATCAGGATTCTTGACTACCACTCTCAATAATGTCTGGGAATTATAAAAATCGAATCTGTCTTTATTAAAAAGTATGGCCGGAATTTCCAAAGGAGCTCCGCCATCTACTTTTATCATTCCATGGTCCGAAACAAAAACGAAATTTACATTTTTCAGTTCCAGATTATTGACTTTCTGAACCAGATCTCCTATGGCACGGTCTATCAGGTGAACAGCTTCTTCTGTTTCTTTAGCCTCGGGGCCGAAGTGATGTCCGCTTCCGTCCACTTCAGGAAAGTACAGTGAAATAAAATGAGGTCTCTTATCCATCGGTAATTTCAGCCAATCGATGACTTTATCAACCTTTTCGGAAGGTGTGAATTTTTCATGATAAGGATAATAATAGGTCGGTCTTTTCCCCCCCGCATCACTGGCAGAGCCTACCCACATCATAGAAGCCGAGATCATTCCCTGTTTTTCAGCCAGTCCCCATAAAGGTGTTCCGCCATACCAGCTTCCGTCTTCAGCATTTTTTTTGTCGCTCATGGCATAAAACTCTTTTCTTTTGTAATCGTAGAAAAAATTATCGATCAGGCCATGATGTGAAGGATATAAACCGGTAGCCAGGCTCCAGTGGTTAGGAAATGTTATACTTGGATAGCTGGGAATCATTGCTTTTGCCTGAACTCCTTCATTGGAAAGCTTTAAGAGGTTTTCTGCGTTGTATTTTTTAGCATAATCATAGCGGAAGCCATCCGTTGAGATCATGATCACATAGGGTTTCGTCTGGGCATCAACACTGTTGTACCGGTTAGGAATAACGATCTGGGCGGTATCCACCGGTGCTTTCTGGGCAAAAAGTGTTAAAGAAAAAATAAGCAGTAAAAAATGCAGTCCTCGCTTCATTATAAAAATTTTAGCAAAGTTACGGTCTAAATTTCTCCCGGAAAAGCTTATAAGATTAAAAGTATATTAAAACAGATGAAAAGTTTAAAATCAGGTTCTTTTAATTCTTTTTTAACAAAAAAACACCTCCGGTTATCGGAGGTATTAATAAGCAATATTTTACATTTGATTATTCTTTAATCAGCTTTTCATAAGTCAGGTTTCCATCTTTCAGGGTGATCTCAAAATAATAAATTCCCGGTTTCAGGTCTCCTACATTGATGGTTTCTCCGTCAGGTTTTACAGATTTTATTTTTCTTCCTGCAGATTCATAAATGTCAACAGATTTTATTTTATCTGCATTTTTAATGGTTACGGTTTCTCTGGCCGGATTTGGATAAAGAACGACTTTATTGTTTACCGCTTCCACATCATTGGTTCCCAACACGGCAAAAGATCCGCTGGTAACTGATGTATTAGCAGCTCCTCCATGCGGGGTTATTGTTAAACCTGCCGTTCCTGTAATTACACATTTGGCACTGATACTGGTTGCAGTAGCGTAATTAAACTGATTGTCGTCTGCACCGTCTGCTGTTGTCATATTCCGTTCATAAGCCATTGAAACTGTGGATCCTGATATTGTTGGCGCATTGATTACCGTCCAATCCTGAGTATCAGCATCATAGACTCCGATTCCTCCCAGATGTCTGTCGACAAAGCCTTCACTACTGTACGTCAAAGCATCCGTGGGAGCTCCGGACATCCCGGAATTGGCAGCGCTTCTGAATGTAAACCCAAACCATCGGTCGGAAGGTCCCGTAAGATCCAGTCGAACTTTATTTGTTGTATTATTCAGGGTAATTTTGCCCGTTACTGTTCTTGTACCCACCGTACATGTCATAACTCCTGTGGACTTTTGCTGTGAAAAGGCTAAAAATCCTACGATTAATAGTAAAGAAGATAGTACTTTTTTCATGCCTAATTTTTTAATAAGTTAATGATTTCGTGATTTTTAGAAAATATAGCATATTCAAATGCCGTTTTGCCTTTTTTATCGGCTAATTCTTTATTAGCTTTACTTTTCAAAAGGCTTTCTACCAGATCTTTATCTTGAAGCTGAACGGCATATATCAACGGGGTAGTTCCGTTCGCATCTGCAAGGTTGGGATCGGCTCCACTCGCCAGGAGTTTTTGGGTGAGAACCTTATTTCCTTTAAAAACAGCAGCGGTAAGTGCGGAGCCCTGAGCACTGCCATAATTAATATCTTTTACTTTATCCATTAAAAAATCGGCCACCTGGTCGTTGCCTCTGTAACACGCAAGAATAAGCGGGGAAAAACCATTTTCATTCGGTTTGTTGATGATATCCGGATCTTTTTTCATGAGTTCTTTCACCTCAGCTACTGTTCCGCTTCTGGCAATATCAAATATTGATTTCACTTTTTCCTGGGCAGACGTAAGAGAAAAGCCCAGGAGAAGACTTATGATGAAGATGATGTTTCTCATTGTTTTATCATTACATAATTGTATTCTACATTAACGCTTTCAGCAATCTTTTTGGTCACCATTTTCGGGATCGTCACCTTGTAATCGACCGGTCTTGCCACAAAGCTTCCCTGCATATATATTTTCCCGTCTTTAGCGTAAATGGAGGCTGAAGAAGAAACTGCCTTATCTACTCCATGAAAATTCAGGGTTCCCTGAACGGTATATTTCTGTGGTGAAGCGGTAAGTTTTGTTTTATCAAAATTCACCACTTTGCCTTTGAAGGTCGCTTTAGGGTATTTTGCTGTTTCTGCATAGCTTTCGTTGAAGTGCTCTTCCATTAATTTGGTTTTAAAATGGAAGTTTTTCACTGCAGAAACTGATGCCATTTCACCGTTATCCGCATTGAGAACAACAACGTTATTGTCATCTTTAGCGTAAACATCTTCGAACAGGGGCACGGATGCCTCAAAGGTTACACTGCCTGTTTTGGAGCTGTATTTCTGGGCTGAAACAAAGCCTGTAAAGAACAGCATACCGCTTATTAATACTAATGTTTTCATATCAAATATTTTTAATTTTCAGCAAGCCCGTCGGCTTTCCATTTTATGAAGGTGTTAATCTGGGTCTGGGATAAAGATCCGCCCTGGGGCATTTTTCCCGGATCTCCGTTAGGTCTCTGTATCCTGTCGAGAATACCGTCAATATTGTTTTTTACATCGGTATAGGTTGTAAGGGGTTTAAAGCTTCCCGCGGAATGGCACCCGATACAGTTGTTGTCAACAATTGATTTTACCTCGGAATTGTATTTAACAGTCACGGTGATCGGTGTCTGATCCGAAATTTCCTCATAGGTTCTGCTGTCACAAGCAGTAAACAGGGCAGCTGATGATAGTAGGTATAGTATCTTTTTCATCTTAAAAAACTCTGTAAAGGTTAAACCCAAAGAAAATCTGTCCTTTTCCCCATTTTCCTACCGCATTGGTAAGGTATCCGATATCCGAATTGATCTGGGAATTGGTGAATAAAAGCTGGAAAACATGTCCTCCGGTTTCTATGTCCATACCCAGTGAGAGTGGATTTTTATAGAAACTATGGTTATCAAAATTCACAAAATATTCTGCATTAATAGAGATTCTTTTTGAAATTTTATAGCGCCCGCCCAAACCGGTCAGGAACTGATTTTTGTCTTCAATAGCCGGATCGTAAAGGTTTTTATGAACGTATGAAGGGGACAGCTGCAATGAGAACTTATCATTGAATCTTCTTGAGATTAAGGCCTGCGTAAGATAGGAAAGCCTGTCACTGAACCTGAGATGGGGATAGTTATCTTTATCCAGGTCTGTATTCAGGGCCATCACATTATAACCTACAATATCTGCCGGAAAATTTTCAGTCTGCTTTGCAAGTTTATATTTTACGGTACCTTCAAATGTTTTCATATTGGTTTCCCTGGAAAGACTGACTGAAACATTGTCCGTAATGCCATAAATGACCCCTAATTTGGTGGAAGCATCATCCAGACCGAAAAAGTTTTTAAATCCGGTGCTGATGTCTCCGAAGCGGTGGGCTACAACGATGTACCATTCATTTTTGGCAGAGAGTTTTGTGGACTGACCTGTAACAATCTGTAAAGCTTTAAAGGCCGGCTGGGAAGTTTCTGAAGTTGTTTTAAGGGTGTCAATATCTTTTAACAGGTCTTCTTGTGCTGAGACAAAACCTGAAGCCAATACCGACAAAAATAAGAGAGTTTTTGTCATATACAATTTGAATTAAATTATGATATGACAAACTTATCGAGTTATCCATTCAAAAGTAGGTGATAAAAGTCACCATAGAAATTGTTTTTATCAATGATAAAGACAAAATAATTAAAACATCATATATTAGACGGGTCTAACATTTTCATTTACAGTTATTTTGATTCCTTCTTTGGTCTGAATAATTTCACCATCGCTTTCAATCTTTTTTAAAACTCTGCTTACCACTTCCCTTGAAGTGCCAAGATTGTTGGCTATTTCACGGTGTGTAATCTTTAGTGGATGGTTTCCGGTAACCGCAATTTGTTGTTTGATATAATTCAGTACCCGTTTATCAAGTCTGTGAAATACGGCATCATTCACCATATTCATGACATCTGAAAAACGTTTATCGTATTCATGATAAAATATTCTGTTAATTTCCGGAAAGCGGATGAGCCAGCCATGGATGACAGAAACAGGAATCAGGATCACCTCAGATTCTTCTTCAGCAACGGCATATACCCTGCTGGTGTAATCTGTAAATATAGAAGAAAAAGTCATGAGACAGCTGTCATTAGGCCTTATATAATAATAGATAAGTTCCCGGCCGTCGTTGAGCGTGAAAACTTTTATAGAGCCTTTAACAAGAAAGGGAACATATTTGTTTTTCTGCCCTTCCCTGATTATCTCTGTTTTTGATTTTATTTCAGTAATAATTGCATTAGCATGCAATTCATTTAAAAAATCTTCCCCTAAAAAACCAAATTTTTCAAGAATGAATTGATTATTTACCATATCTGCTATTTTTCCCAAACAAATATATAAAATTGGGCTATTGATTTCTCTATTCTTTAAGTCTTTCTACAAAAACTTAACAATCCCTTCATTCTTAATCAAGTTGTTTACTTCTTCCTATTGAATTTCGGGCAATAAAAAATGCCCCAAATTGATTTGGGGCATTGTGATTTATTTTGAAAAAAATCTTAAGCTTGTACGTTGTTTCCTCCTAATACGAAAGGCTCAACTTCTTTGATTTCTCCAAATTGCTGCTCATAGTTAGTGATGTTCTGTTGAAGAGCAGAAAGTACTCTCTTAGCGTGAAGAGGAGCAAGAATAATTCTTGATCTTACTTTAGCCTGTTGTACACCTGGCATTAATTGGATGAAATCTACAACGAATTCAGATGGAGAGTGGTTTACTAAAGCTAAGTTAGCATATACTCCAGCAGCTACCATTTCGTTTAATTCGATGTTGATGTTTCCGTCTTGTGGATTTTGATTGTTGTCCATTGTTATAAATTATGTTTTTTAAATTCGAAATTTGAGATTGTGAAAATATAAAAATAAATTCAAACCTCAAATTTCAAATCATTAATTTTAGTTAAGGTCTTCAAATTCTTTTTTAGAACCTACAATTACATTCTGATATTCTTTAAGACCTGTACCTGCAGGGATTCTGTGTCCTACAATTACATTTTCTTTAAGACCACTCAAGAAGTCTATCTTACCAGCAACCGCTGCTTCGTTAAGAACTTTAGTGGTTTCCTGGAATGATGCTGCAGACATGAATGACTTCGTCTGAAGAGCTGCTCTTGTAATACCCTGAAGTACAGGCGTTGCTGTAGCAGGTAAAGCTTCTCTTACTTCAACTAAAGCCTGATCTTCACGCTTAAGCTTAGAATTTTCGTCTCTTAATTCTCTTGCAGTAATCATCTGACCTGGCTTGAACTCTTTCGAATCACCAGCGTCAACTACTACTTTAAGACCAAATACTCTATTGTTTTCTTCCAAGAAGTCAAATTTATGTTCTAATGCACCTTCAAGGAACTGAGTATCACCTCCATCCACGATAGATACTTTCGTCATCATCTGTCTAACGATGATTTCAAAGTGCTTATCGTCGATTTTTACCCCCTGAAGACGGTAAACTTCCTGAATTTCATTTACCAGATATTCCTGAACTGCAGTTGGACCTTTGATTCTTAAGATATCATCCGGTGTAATGGAACCATCAGAAAGTGGAGAACCAGCTCTTACGAAGTCATTCTCCTGAACAAGGATCTGGTTGGAAAGTTTTACAAGGTAAATCTTTCTTTCACCAGTTTTTGCTTCTACGATCAATTCTCGGTTACCTCTCTTGATTTTTCCGTAAGAAACTACCCCGTCGATTTCAGTAACAACCGCTGGGTTTGAAGGGTTTCTTGCTTCGAATAATTCGGTAACTCTCGGAAGACCTCCGGTGATATCCCCTGCTTTTGCAGATTTTCTCGGGATTTTGATCAGGACTTTACCAGCCTTGATTTTTTCACCATCGTTTACCATCAAGTGGGCTCCTACCGGTAAGTTGTATGCTTTTTGCTCAACTCCTTTAGAATCTACCACTTTCAATGTAGGTACGGCTTTCTTATTTCTGGATTCAGAGATTACTTTCTCTTCGAATCCTGTCTGTTCGTCAATTTCCAGTTGGAATGAAATACCCTGGATAATGTCTTCATACTCTACCTTACCGGCAGTTTCTGCAATAATTACCGCGTTATACGGATCCCATCTACAGATCACATCTCCTTTTTTCACTTTATCACCTGGTTTCACAGCTAATATAGATCCGTAAGGTACGTTGGCAATCATTAATGGAGTTCTGGTTTCGTTATCTGCCACCAATCTGAATTCCGTTGAACGGGAAACCACAACTTCAGCTGTGTTACCGTTTTCATCTTCAGAAGTAATGGTTCTTACATCATCCATTTCAACGATACCGTCTCTTCTTGCAACGATAGATGGGTTTTCGGAAACGTTACCTGCAGTACCCCCCTGGTGGAAGGTTCTCAACGTAAGCTGAGTACCTGGTTCCCCAATGGACTGTGCTGCAATTACTCCTACTGCCTCACCCATATGGATCATCTTACCTGTTGCTAGGTTTCTACCGTAACATTTTGCACAGATTCCTTTCTTGGTTTCACAAGTTAATGGTGAACGAACCTCCACAGCTTCTAATCCTGCTTCTTCGATTCTCTTCGCCAAAGATTCAATGATCACCTGATCTGCACTTGCAATAAGCTCGTCAGTTTCAGGATCGTAAATATTATGAAGAGATACTCTACCTAAGATTCTTTCAGAGATTCTTTCAACGATCTCATCATTTTTCTTAAGTGCAGTAACTTCTGTACCTCTTAATGTTCCACAGTCGTCTTCTGTAACGATAACGTCTTGTGCAACGTCTACCAATCTTCTCGTTAAGTAACCAGCATCGGCAGTTTTAAGAGCGGTATCCGCAAGACCTTTACGGGCACCGTGAGTAGAGATAAAGTACTCAAGGATGGAAAGACCTTCTTTAAAGTTGGCAAGGATCGGGTTTTCGATGATCTCCGCTCCGGTAGAACCAGCTTTTTGCGGTTTTGCCATCAAACCTCTCATCCCTGATAACTGACGGATCTGTTCTTTAGAACCCCTCGCCCCTGAATCAAGCATCATGTATACAGAGTTGAATCCACCTTGATCAGATTTCATTCTGCTCATGATCATTTCAGTTAATCCCGCATTGGTATTGGTCCAAACGTCAATTACCTGGTTATAACGTTCTGTATCTGTAATAAGACCCATGTTATAGTTGGCTCTAATTTCATCTACAGTTTCAATTGATTGTGCAATCATCTGTTTTTTCTCAACAGGAACCACAATATCTCCTAGTGAGAAGGAAAGACCTCCTTTGAATGCGTTTGAATATCCTAAATCTTTCATCGCATCAAGGAACTTCACCGTTGTAGGGAAGTCTGTATCGGCAAGGATCTTACCAATAACGTTTCTTAATGATTTCTTAGTAAGAAGTTCATTAATATATCCTACCTGCTTAGGTACAATCTGGTTGAACAGGATTCTACCTACAGAAGTTTCGATTAATCTTGTAACGATTTCTCCATCTTCTTTAACCGGAAGTCTACATCTTACTTTAGCATTTAAAGATACTCTGCCTTCAGCATAAGCGATTTCCGCTTCTTCAGGAGAATAGAATGCAAGACCTTCCCCTTTTACTTTCATATCTTCTGTAGAGCTCAGTTCTTTAGTCATGAAATAAAGACCAAGAACCATGTCCTGAGAAGGTACGGTAATAGGAGAACCGTTTGCAGGGTTCAAGATGTTCTGAGAACCTAGCATTAGTAACTGAGCTTCAAGGATCGCCTCAGGGCCTAACGGTAAGTGTACCGCCATCTGGTCACCATCGAAATCGGCGTTGAATGCTGTTGTTACCAACGGGTGAAGCTGGATTGCTTTACCTTCGATCATCTTAGGCTGGAATGCCTGGATACCCAGTCTGTGAAGGGTAGGTGCCCTGTTCAGTAGAACCGGGTGACCTTTCATCACGTTTTCAAGGATATCATATACTACAGGCTCTTTTCTGTCGATGATTCTCTTTGCAGATTTCACAGTTTTTACAATTCCTCTTTCAATCAGTTTTCTGATGATGAACGGTTTGTAAAGTTCTGCTGCCATATCTTTAGGAATACCACATTCGTGAAGCTGTAAGTTCGGACCTACAACAATTACGGAACGTGCAGAGTAATCTACCCTTTTCCCTAGTAAGTTCTGACGGAAACGACCCTGCTTACCTTTCAATGAATCTGAAAGTGATTTCAATGGTCTGTTTGATTCAGATTTTACAGCAGAAGATTTTCTTGTATTATCGAATAATGAATCTACTGATTCCTGAAGCATACGCTTCTCGTTTCTCAAGATTACTTCAGGAGCTTTGATCTCCAATAGTCTTTTCAGACGGTTGTTTCTGATAATAACTCTTCTGTAAAGGTCATTCAAATCGGAAGTTGCAAAACGTCCTCCATCCAATGGAACCAATGGTCTTAGTTCTGGTGGGATAACTGGAAGTACACGCATAATCATCCACTCCGGTCTGTTGATCATTCTTGTATTGGCACCTCTCAATGCTTCTACAACGTTCAATCTTTTCAGAGCTTCAGTTCTTCTTTGTTTTGAACCTTCATTGTGAGCTTTATGTCTTAAATCGAAAGACAATGCATCAAGATCGATTCTTTTTAAAAGATCTTCCACAGCTTCAGCACCCATTCTGGCGATGAATTTGTTCGGATCGGAATCATCAAGATACTGGTTTTCCACAGGAAGAGTCTCCATGATGTCCAGGTATTCTTCTTCTGTTAAGAATTCCATAGCATCAAAGTCGGAACCGTCTAATTTTTTAGCAATACCCTGCTGGATCACTACATATCTTTCGTAGTAGATGATCATGTCTAATTTCTTAGAAGGAATTCCTAAAAGGTAACCGATCTTATTTGGTAATGAACGGAAATACCAGATGTGCGCAATTGGAACGACAAGGTTAATGTGCCCGATTCTCTCTCTTCTTACTTTTTTCTCAGTAACTTCTACTCCACAACGGTCACACACAATTCCTTTGTAACGAATTCTCTTGTATTTACCACAAGCACATTCGTAATCCTTTACGGGACCAAAGATTTTTTCACAGAACAAACCGTCTCTTTCAGGCTTATGCGTTCTGTAGTTAATAGTTTCCGGTTTTAAAACTTCCCCTCTTGATTCCTGAAGAATCGATTCCGGTGAAGCTAAACCGATGGTTATTTTATTAAATCTACTTGATTTATTTTTATTTGACATTTGTTAGATTTTAAATTTTAGATTTTAGATTTTAGATTAATTTTTGAATGTTACCATTCAACATTTATAATTTAAAATTTAAAATTATTCCTCTAGTCTTACGTCTAATCCAAGACCCTGTAGCTCGTGAAGTAATACATTGAATGATTCCGGAATACCTGGTTCAGGCATAGATTCACCTTTTGCAATGGCTTCATAAGTTTTCGCTCTACCAATCACGTCATCCGACTTCACAGTCAAGATTTCTCTTAAGATGTTGGACGCTCCGAATGCTTCAAGAGCCCAAACCTCCATCTCTCCGAATCTCTGACCTCCGAACTGAGCTTTACCTCCTAACGGTTGCTGAGTAATCAATGAGTAAGGTCCGATAGAACGTGCGTGCATCTTATCATCAACCATGTGTCCCAGTTTCAGCATGTAGATTACCCCAACCGTAGCCGGCTGTGTAAATCTTTCCCCGGTACCTCCATCATAAAGGTGGGTGTTACCGAATTTAGGAAGACCTGCTTTTTCTGTGTACTCAGTGATCTGATCAAGAGTTGCTCCATCGAAGATTGGTGTAGCGAACTTCATCCCTAATTTCTGACCAGCCCATCCAAGAACTGTTTCATAAATCTGTCCGATGTTCATACGGGAAGGTACCCCAAGTGGATTCAATACGATATCTACCGGTGTTCCGTCTTCAAGGAATGGCATATCTTCTTCACGAACGATTCTTGAAACGATACCTTTGTTACCGTGACGTCCTGCCATTTTATCCCCTACATTCAGCTTACGTTTTTTAGCGATATAAACTTTAGCCAACTTCATGATACCCGCTGGAAGCTCATCTCCGATTGAAATAGCAAATTTCTCACGGTTTTTAACTCCCTGGATATCGTTGTACTTGATTTTATAGTTGTGAATCAATTGTTTAACCAATTCATTCTTATCGTGATCTACAGTCCAGTCTGCACCGCTTACGTTTACGTAATCTTCAACTGAAGTCAGTAATTTATGAGTGAATTTTACACCTTTTCCGATGATTTCCTCATCAAGGTCGTTGGTAACTCCCTGAGAAGTTTTACCACCTACCAGTGTATTTAATTTTTCAATTAAAGTGTTTCTCAACTCATCAAACTTAGCCTTGTAAGTGTTTTCAATTTCTTCAAGTTTAAGTTTTTCTTCAGTTCTCTTCTTTTTATCTTTAATGTTTCTTGAGAACAATTTTTTGTTGATCACAACACCTCTTAGTGAAGAGTCTGCTTTTAATGAAGCATCCTTGACATCACCGGCCTTGTCACCGAAGATAGCTCTAAGAAGTTTTTCTTCAGGAGTCGGGTCAGATTCACCTTTTGGAGTGATCTTACCGATCATAATATCTCCAGGCTTCACTTCAGCACCGATTCTGATCATACCGTTCTCGTCAAGATCTTTGGTAGCTTCTTCAGAAACGTTAGGAATATCTGCTGTAAGCTCTTCCATACCTAATTTGGTATCACGAACCTCAAGAGAATATTCATCTACGTGAATTGAAGTAAACCAGTCTTCACGAACCACTTTTTCGTTGATTACGATTGCATCCTCGAAGTTGTATCCTTTCCAAGGCATGAACGCAACCACTAAGTTTCTACCAAGAGCCAATTCTCCGTTTTCAGTTGCATAACCGTCGCAAAGTACTTGTCCTTTCTGTACCGTTTCACCGACTCTTACGTTTGGTCTCAGGGTAATAGTAGTACTCTGGTTGGTTTTTCTGAACTTGGTAAGGTTGTATGTTTTCGTAGCGGACTCAAACTGTACTAAGTCTTCGTCTTCGCTTCTTTCGTATTTAATAGTGATCTTATCAGCATCTACATATTCTACGACACCTGTCCCTTCAGCATTGATAAGGATTCTTGAATCTTTAGCCACCTGCTGTTCCAGACCTGTACCCACGATTGGAGCTTGTGGCTTCAATAGAGGAACGGCCTGACGCATCATGTTGGATCCCATCAATGCACGGTTCGCATCATCATGCTCCAGGAATGGAATCAATGAAGCTGAGATACCGGAAATCTGGTTTGGTGCCACGTCGATAAGGTTAACCTGAGAAGGTTCAACTACCGGATAGTCACCATCCAATCTTGCAATAATCCTGTCTGTTAAGAATTCTCCGTTATCGTTCAGTTCTACGTTAGCCTGAGCAATTACTTTGTCTTCTTCATCTTCTGCATTCAGATAGATAGGATCAGCAGAAAGGTCTATCTTACTGTTTTCTACTTTTCTGTATGGAGTTTCGATGAAACCAAGGTTATTGATTTTAGCATAAATACCTAAAGAGGAGATCAAACCGATGTTTGGTCCTTCCGGAGTTTCAATCGGACAGATTCTTCCGTAGTGGGTATGGTGAACGTCACGAACCTCGAAACCTGCTCTTTCTCTTGATAAACCTCCAGGCCCTAGTGCAGAAAGTCTACGCTTGTGCGTGATCTCTGAAAGCGGGTTGGTCTGGTCCATGAACTGAGAAAGCTGGTTGGTACCGAAGAACGAGTTGATTACTGATGTTAACGTTTTAGCATTAACAAGATCAAGAGGAGTAAAAATTTCGTTATCTCTAACGTTCATTCTTTCCTTGATGGTTCTTGCAATTCTTGAAAGACCTACTCCAAACTGTCCTGCTAACTGCTCTCCAACAGTTTTGATTCTTCTGTTAGATAAGTGGTCGATATCATCAACCTCTGCTTTAGAGTTTACAAGTTCAATAAGGTGTCTTACGATAGCAATGATATCTTCTTTTGTAAGAACTTCAGTAGTGGTAGGGATATTAAGACCTAACTTTTTGTTTAGTCTGTAACGTCCTACTTCACCTAATGAATATCTCTGCTCGGAGAAGAATAATTTTTCAATGATTCCTCTTGCAGTTTCCTCATCTGGCGGATCTGCATTTCTTAACTGACGGTAGATGTACTCTACTGCTTCTTTCTCAGAGTTTGTAGGGTCTTTCTGTAATGTATTCTGGATGATAGAGAATTCATTGCTGTTTTCTTTGTGAATCAGGATCGATTTCACACCCGCATCAAGAATAAGATCTAAATGTTCTTTTTCAAGAATTGTTTCTCTGTCCAGGATGATTTCGTTTCTTTCGATAGAAACTACTTCTCCTGTATCTTCGTCTACGAAATCCTCAAACCAAGTGTTCAATACTCTCGCAGCCAATGTTCTTCCTTCTACTTTTTTAAGGGCAGCTTTAGAAACTTTCACTTCTTCAGCAAGGTCGAAGATCTGAAGGATATCTTTATCAGATTCATAACCGATAGCTCTTAAAAGGGTAGTTAATGGTAACTTTTTCTTACGGTCGATATAAGCGTACATTACGCTGTTGATATCGGTTGTAAATTCCATCCAAGATCCTTTGAAAGGGATAATTCTTGAATAGTACAGTTTGGTTCCGTTTGCGTGGTAAGTCTGTCCGAAGAATACACCAGGTGAACGGTGAAGCTGCGTAACAATAACTCTCTCTGCACCATTGATGATGAAAGACCCACTAGGCGTCATATAAGGAACCGGACCTAAGTATACATCCTGAACCACAGTCTGGAAATCCTCGTGCTCAGGGTCTGTACAATACAATTTAAGTCTTGCTTTAAGAGGTACGGAATACGTCAGTCCTCTTTCCACACACTCGTCAATTGAATAACGTGGAGAATCTACCAGATAATCAAGAAATTCCAATACGAACTGATTTCTGGAATCGGTGATTGGGAAGTTTTCCTGGAAGGTTCTGTATAAACCTTCGTCTGTTCTGTCTTCTGGAAGGGTATCAAGCTGGAAAAAATCTCTGAATGACTCAAGCTGGATGTCCAGGAAGTCAGGAGTGATGATTTTTCCTTTAGCTGATGAGAAGTTAATTCTCTGATTCCCCCTTGTTGTTGCTGTTGTTTTACTCATAAAACTTTTAAGAAAGGGTTAAAAAATATTTTGATTTATTCAAAAATATCAGAAGAAGACGAAAAGAGAAAAGATGAAAGAGAAAAGAATATGTGGGAAAATTTTGGCGCAATTATCGGTCTTTATTCTTTGTTCTTTATTCTAAAAAGTCTTTGATCTAACTTCTAACTGCAACGCTGGTATATCTTTTCACAGCGTAATGCAAAATATTTTTATTTACTTTTGAGGCAGAATTCGCCGCAGTATCTATATACAAGAAACCTCTTTCATTACATTTCATGAAAGAGCTGATTTTCAATATTTTATAGATTTACAAACAATTATTCGCGCCAAAAGAGGGACAAAGATACAAAATTCCCATCATATAGACAAATAAAACTTATTCATTTTGAGACCGTTAAAAGTTTTTAAATAAAAAAGGCCGTCCCTAGGGACGGCCAGTAGTTATATAGAGTTTGAAATTATTTTACAATGATCTTATAAGATTTCATTGTTGATTTGGTTTCTATTTTCACAATATAAATACCTGCAGGCAGTGAAGCTGTGCTAATTTCGGCATTTCCTGAGAATTTACCTGACTTAACAAGCTGCCCCTGAGCAGAGAATAGCGCGTAAGTTCCCTCTTCTCTAGATTTAACATTTAAGTTTTCACCAGATTTTACCGGGTTAGGATATACATTGATATCGCTTGCAGTTGAAGTAACATCAGAACCGGTAATTCCTTTCGCAGCAGATGCCATTCCGTTTTTAGCGAATGCAGCATAAGGTGAAAGTGGAGAATCAGGAGCTCCTCTTTTTACAAGATCCGTATCTACTACAGCCTGGATACCGTCTTTATCAGCATCATTGATTCTGGAAATAAATCCTACTCCAAAGTCATCCAGGTTATCTTTACCGATAGCCCACAAGTCATAATCGGTTCCGTTTGAATTTAAGTCAACGAAGTCCGGCTTGTCGTCTCCATCTGTATTTTTAAGAGGATATTTTAATACTCCAGAATCCGGAGAAGTTTCCAAAATATCTGCAATACCATTAGTTCCTACAGCTACACCAGCATCAATAACACCATTGTGATCTGTATCTATCTGGTTGATTACTGATGTTGGGATACCGGATTCAAATAAATCTAAAATACCGTCGTTATCAGAATCCAAATCCAAATAGCTGGAAATTCCATCTCCTAATACCTGAACAGGACCAAATACTCCTTCCGAGTCATCATCTTCAAATTTACCATTGTTATCAAGATCTTCTAAGGCATCTGGAATACCATCGTTATCAGAGTCAAGGTCACATGCATCCACAATTCCATCACCATCTGTATCAATAGTAGGAGATTTGTCATTTACTGCTGTACATCCTTCTGCACAATCAGGAATACCGTTACCGTTATTATCAATACTGTCATTACCGTTAGGACACTGATCAAAGCAGTTTGGCACTCCATCGTTATCATCATCTCTGCTGGCAAATGCATTATAGATGTAGTAGTTTTGAGGAATACGTACCCCTGTACCACTATAGAAAGTCACTTTAATACGGTTGAAAGGCTTGGTTGCTTTACCCCCTACATAGAATTTATTGGAATCTGTAGTAAAAAAGTTTCCGCTGATCAAGCTTCCTGTACTGGTGAATGTATCTGTCTGTGTATTATTATTGTAAAGTGTTACTGTAATATTTTCAAGAACACTTACTCCAATTAAGTTTGCAGCTTTCTCTATTGTAAATCCGGCATATGTATTGGCAGGAAGCAGGCTGTTCGTGCTCACTGTAGCATAAGCTGAGAAAATACTTAGTATTGAAGCAGCAGGAATAGTGGCCGTAGCATAGTTGGAAGTATTGGTATCTACAATATTTCCAGGATCAACCATTTTCGCTAAAATAAGACCAAAAAGCCCAGGACCTGAAGTCCAGCTGGAGCCTGATACTATGTTTCCAGGAATTGCAGAACCGCTTGTCTGAATTTTATCATTACAGTCGCAAGATGCTGGCTCTTCAAATGCATAATACACTTTTAAAGATCCGATGTTAACTCCTAAAGTCTGAGTCACTTTTAAACGCACTTCGTTAAAAGGCTTCGTTGTAGTAACAGACACTTTTTGTTTTCCACTACCAAAACCTAAAACTTTAATATTAATTAAGCCACCGCCATCAGATAATGTCTTAGAATCCTGAAGCTGGCCATATAAATAAGTTTCTACAGTAATATTTTTTAAGAATTCTGCACTTAAAAGTTTTCCTTCATCATCAGGAGAGATCACAAAACCAGCTCTGTTTCCTGCAGGATACACCTGGTTTTTATCTAAAACTCCCACCGAATAAGACCCAAGAAGTCCAGCCGGCAATACAATTGATCCGTAAGAATTCTTATCTCCATCTCCAATTCTCTCTCTGTTTTGAACAAAAGAAAGTGGAGCAATGAAGCTGCTGCTTCCTGAAACGTTTCCATCCACACCGCTTCCTGCGATAATGTCATCACAGATTCCATTGTTATCTACAGGAACTTTAGTAGGGTCGAACGCAAAAGCATAATATACATTCATTGCACTGAAAATAGACAGTACATTGGTTTGGTATAATCTTACTTCGTTAAATTCCTTTGTTGTTTTAAAATGAAGGAAGATTCTGTTTTTGCTTCCCCCGAATGCAGGAACTGAAAGTAAAGTACTGCTTGTAGTAGATTCCTGAAGCACTCCGTTTTTGTAGGTGCTGATTCTTAATGAGCTTAATAGGTCTACCGTAATAAAGCTAGTCCCTAAATCCACGTTAAAACCTGTAATATAGCCAGCAGGATACGTTGTATTTGTGTTTTTCACAGAAATACCGTTTCCGCTTACCAATGAAGCAAAGTTACCCATGCTCACACTGTTATCCAGGTTCGCATCTATTACGGGATTCATACTTCCGTTGTAGCATGCCAGACAAATACCTGAATTGTTTACAGGCTTTGCTTCCACACCCATCCCTCGGATAGGCTCATAACCTTTTTGAGCAGATAATGCCGCTGACATCATAAATATCATCAGCATGACCGCCAATTTCTCGAATAATTTTTTTGCCATTTTTTTGTTTTGTTTTTGTTTTTATTTTCGTTAAAAGTTTGTGTTCTATTATAATGTCTGCCATCCAAACACAGCATTACCAGTCTGTTTGCAGCCAACAAAATTACCCGTCGTTACTCCCAGGTTGGTCGTTACTTCATATATTATTGTTCCTGCATTGGATGCATCACATGTCGGTCTCGGACCTGTAGCTTTTATCTGAACAGCCTTACTTACTTCTAAATCGGCAAAGTTTGTCAAATTAGGAGTTACATTAATTCCTACATCAGAAATAGCCGTACCTACAGCTCCCTGCCCAGAAAAAACATGGCTGGTATTGGCATAAGTGGACTGATTGGCCTGTGAAGTCCCACTAATTCCGATCGCAATAGACCCTGATGTTCCTCCAACTGTATTATTGCTTCCGAAAGCAAAGTTATTTAAGGTAACAACATTGTTAGCTCCAAAAGCAAATCCTCCATTGGTAGCATTGTTGGTATGTCCTACTGCTACAGCAATTGAATTACCTGTGGTGTTAAAGGCACCAAAAGCAAAATTGGCATTTGATAAAGTTGAATTATTATTACCAAAAACCTTACCTCCTCCTACTGCACTGTTATTGGAACCAATAGCTACCGCCGGGAAATTGACACCTGAAGTGGTTGCTGTATTTCCCTTACCAAGAGCTATATTATTTGAAGTATTGTTAACAACATTTGAACTTCCCCAGGAAAGGCTTGAAGCATTTTCTCCTCCTCCTGACATTCCTCCTGCGGCATCAAGAACGGCATGCACTTTATTAGCACTTATCATTACCAGATCAGCTGCTCCTTTAGGCCCCAGATAATTAGCTGAAGCCGGCGCAGCACCTAAAACCTCTGTTGTAGTAGAAATTTCCCCTACTGCATTACCTTTAATCTGCCATTCTGTGCCGGTTTGTTTCTGCCATAAAGCTCCATCGAAGTAATAATATCCCGGAGTCGTTACATTAATCGTAACAGAGGCAGGAGTAGCATTAATTGAGGTAACATATACTAAAGCACCTGTCTGGGCAGCAGCATACGTTTTAGCCGCTAGCTGGCTTAATGAAAGCCTTGGGGCAATAATTCCGTCAGCCTTACTGGTATTTGTCGGAAATCCTACTACGTCAAGAGTTGCCTGCCCCTGATTAGTATTTATTCCAACCTGTGCGTTTATACCAAAACATACTGACATAGCTGCAATCGTAAATAATCTGTTTTTCATTTTTAGTGATATTTGTCTTTTTTTTGTGTGTTTTATTTTTTGTGTGTGTTTCTAGAAAAGAGCCAGTGCTACTTTCAGGCAAAGGGGGAATTGTATGAAGATATTAATCTTCAAACATGTATTAATTCCTAATTGGGCGTTATGCTGAATTTTATATAGGTAATGCCATCATAAATAATCTGTTTTTCATCCTTATTAATATGTTTTTTTGTGTGTTTATTTTATGGAATCATTCTTCTAAGAATTGGAAAATATGTTTTCCGTCAGCGAATGAATAGCTGTTTATTCAATATATTTAAGATAGCTTATCCGGAAATTCGGTTATACTACTAAAACCTTCTACATTTTTCGAATCTTTACTGTAATGTGTGCCGGAAATATGTGGCTGTGCCGTTTCTGTAATGCCACAAAGTGATTTTTGCCATGTGACACCTACGTAAAGCCTGCTCATCTTTGTAATAGCCTTACTGAAAAGAGGAGTTCTATCTTTTTCTGAATATTTTCTGAAATTGTCAGCTTTGTAGTTAAAGCCTGAGGAATAAAAGCACCACGATGAACCAGTAGAGCTCTTTACTGCTAAATGCGTCTTGTCAGAATTTTCTATCTGCCATGCGAACAACATATTGATACAACATGCTATAGCATAACCATAGAAGAAAAAGTAACTTCTTTCCAAATTATGTATGTGTGTGTTTTTTTCGAGTACAAATATAGTAATTTTACAATCAAAACAAATTTTTTATATTAAATATTTATGAAAAATAAACAATCCTATGAATAATAAATATTTTAAAGAGTAAAAAATTAAATTATTAGCAATAATAATCAAATATTAAATTATTAAAAACAAATATATTCAAATACATTTATGAATTATTGACAATTTTTAATGCTGATAACAACAAAAAAAGCCCGGACATTACTGTCCGGGCTTCTTATTTTATGGGTAAATTGAATTATTTCAATTCTACTTCAGCACCAGCTTCTTCTAATTGCTTCTTAAGAGCTTCAGCCTCGTCTTTAGATACGCCTTGCTTGATTGGAGCAGGAGCACCGTCTACGATATCTTTAGCTTCTTTAAGACCAGCACCAGTTAAATCTTTTACTAATTTAACGATAGCCAATTTAGAAGCACCTGCAGACTTAAGAATTACGTCGAATTCAGTTTTTTCTTCAGCAGCTTCACCTGCACCACCTGCAGCAACTACTACAGCAGCAGCAGCTGGCTCAATTCCGTACTCATCCTTAAGGATAGTAGCTAATTCATTTACGTCTTTTACTGTTAAGTTTACTAGCGTTTCAGCTAAATTTTTTAAATCTGACATTGTTGTAATGTTTTTGTTGATTATTTATTTAATTTTTTGAGTGTAATTATTCAGCAGCTGGCGTTTCGTCAGTGCTTTCTGCAGCAGGAGCTTCAGGAGCCTCAGCAGCAGGAGTTTCTTCTACAGCAGGTGCAGCAGCTTCTTCAGCTTTAGCTTCTACTGTTTCAGGTTTGTTTTGAAGAGCGGAAACAACTCTTTGAATTGGAGACTGAAGTAATCCGATGATTTCACCGATCATTTCTTCTCTAGACTTAATGCTTACTAAAGCATCAAGGTTATTGTCACCAACATAGAAAGTTTCCTGTACAAAAGCAGACTTCAAAGCCGGCTTCTCATCTTTTTTTCTAAAGTCTTTGATTAATTTTGCAGGAGCGTTAGCTGTTTCAGCAACCATTAAAGCAGAGTTACCTTTGAAAGTATTAAACATTTCAGAGTAATCTACTCCTTCAATCTGCTCCATTGCTTTTTGTAAAAGTGTATTTTTTACTACTTTCACTTTGATATTTTGTTTGAAAGCTTGTCTTCTGAAATCAGATGATTTAGCAGCGTTCAAACCTTCTAGATCTGCTACATAAACTACTTTAGCATCCTGAAGCAAATCTTTGATCTCTTGTATTGCTACAACTTTTTGGTCTTTTGTCATTGTCTTAAGGATTATTATTAGTTAACAGATTTAGTATCAATTGCAATACCCGGGCTCATTGTAGAAGACAAGTAAATGCTTTTTACATAAGTCCCTTTAGCAGCAGTAGGCTTCATTTTGATCAAAGTCTGGATCAATTCCTGAGCATTTTCCTTGATTTTAGCAGCATCGAAAGATACTTTACCAATACCAGCGTGGATAATACCATATTTGTCAACTTTGAAATCAATTTTACCTGCTTTCACTTCAGTTACCGCTTTACCAATTTCCATAGTTACAGTACCTGATTTAGGGTTTGGCATAAGACCTCTTGGACCTAATACTCTACCTAATGGACCTAATTTACCCATAACAGCCGGCATAGTAACGATAACGTCAACATCTGTCCAGCCTTCTTTTATTTTTTGTAAATATTCGTCAAGACCTACATAATCAGCTCCAGCTTCTTTTGCTTCAGCTTCTTTATCTGGTGTAACCAATGCTAAAACTTTAACATCTTTACCAGTACCATGAGGAAGAGATACTACCCCTCTTACCATTTGGTTTGCTTTTCTTGGATCTACACCCAATCTTACAGCGATATCTACAGAAGCATCAAATTTTGTAGTGTTTACTTCCTTTACAAGAGCAGAACCTTCTTCAAGGTTATAGATTCTTCCTTTTTCTACTTTGCTTAAAGCTTCCTTTTGCTTTTTAGTCAATTTTGCCATTTCTAATAGTTTTAAGCGTTAAAAGTTGGTTTAGTTCCTGTTACTCTTAATCCCATAGATCTAGCAGTACCTGCAACCATAGAAACTGCAGAATCCATTGTAAAGCAGTTAAGGTCAGTCATTTTATCCTCAGCGATTTTCTTCACCTGATCCCAAGATACAGAACCTACTTTGTTTCTGTTTGGTTCTCCGGAACCCCCTTTGATTTTAGCTGCATCCATTAACTGAATTGCTGCAGGTGGAGTTTTGATAACGAATTCAAAAGATTTGTCTTCGTATACTGTAATTACTACAGGTAAAACTTGCCCTGGCTTATCTTGGGTTCTCCCGTTAAATTGCTTACAAAACTCCATGATGTTCACACCTGCAGAACCCAATGCTGGACCTACCGGTGGAGAAGGGTTAGCTGCGCCACCTTTCACCTGAAGCTTTACCATTTTAAAGACTTTCTTAGCCATTTTTAATTTTTTTAGTTTGAATAATTAATGAGTTTGGAAGCATTTATTATTCAGCAGATTACCGACTCACATACAGTAAATCTACTTTTCGGACTGCAAAATTATGAAATATTTTTGAAATAGCAAATGGAATGTGCTGATTTTTAGAAAGAATTCATAATATTTTTCAATAGCATTTATATTAATGCCAGAATTTGCTCCTACAATCTAATACTTCAAAAATTATATATAACCATCCTTGCTGCCATGTTGAAGTTGGTTAATAATAAAATTTGAGCATAAAAAAGACTGCTTTTCAGCAGTCTTTATATATTTCAAAAAGTAATAATTATACTTTTTCTACTTGCATATAGCTAAGTTCCATTGGGGTTTTTCTACCGAAGATCAGTACAGAAACTTCAATTTTCTTTTTGTCTTCAAGAATCTTCTCAACAGTTCCGTTGAATCCATTGAAAGGTCCGTCAATTACTTTAACGTTTTCACCTACAATGTATGGGATCTCAACATCTGTTGCAAATTCTGAAAGTTCATCCATTCTTCCCAACATTCTGTTTACTTCAGATTTTCTCATTGGAACAGGATCTCCTCCTTTGGTCAAACTTAAGAAAGATATTACTCCCGGAATATTTTTAATTACGTGAGGAATCTCACCCATCAGATCAGCTTCTATCATTAAGTATCCAGGATAGTAAGGCTTCTCTTTAGGAACTTTTTTTCCGTTTCTGATCTGAATAACCTTTTCCATAGGAATAACCACCTGAGTAACGTACTGCTCAAACCCTAAACGTTTGATTTCTGTCTCAATGTAGTTTTTCACTTTATTTTCCTGTCCGCTGATTGCTTTCAGCACATACCATTTCAATTCGCTCATTATGGGAAAACACTTTTATTAGTTGAACACGTTAATTAGCATTCCTATTATGTTGCTGATTGCTTTTGAAAACAATTCATCAACTCCAAAGGTAAATAATGCCAAAATCACTGTAGCAATAGTTACTACAATAGTAGAAGACTGAAGATCAGCCCACTTTGGCCATTCAACTTTATGTCTGAATTCGTTATAAGAACCTTTTAAAAAATCGACAAATGAACTCATAATTAATATTTGCACGGGCACAAGGATTCGAACCCTGATCAACGGTTTTGGAGACCGGTATCCTACCATTGGACGATGCCCGTAGATAAAAAGCTTCCGAGAGTTTCCTTCCGGAAGCTTTATTTATTTTAAGATGATTAGTCTAGGATTTCAGTAACCTGACCAGAACCTACTGTTCTACCTCCTTCTCTGATCGCGAATCTAAGACCCTCGTTAAGAGCGATTGGTTGTAGTAATTCTACAGTAATTTCTAAGTTATCACCAGGCATTACCATTTCTACACCTTCTGGTAAGAAGATCTCACCTGTAACGTCAGTAGTTCTTACGTAGAACTGAGGACGGTACTTGTTGTGGAATGGAGTGTGACGTCCACCTTCTTCTTTAGAAAGGATATAAACAGAAGCTTTGAATTTTTTGTGTGGCTTCACAGAGTCTTTCTTAGCGATAACCATACCTCTCTTGATGTCAGTTTTTTCAATACCTCTCAACAATAGACCTACGTTATCACCAGCTTCACCTCTGTCTAGGATTTTTCTGAACATCTCAACTCCTGTAATAGTAGAAGTTAATTTTTCATCACCCATACCTACGATATCAACTGGGTCACCAGTGTTGATAATACCAGCTTCGATTCTACCTGTAGCAACAGTACCTCTACCTGTAATAGAGAATACGTCTTCGATAGGCATCAAGAATGGCTTATCAGTATCTCTTACCGGCTCGTCGATCCACTCATCAACTGCATCCATTAGAGCTTCAACAGTTTTGAACCACTTATCTTCAGAGTTACCTTCAGTAGCAGCAGTAAGCGCACCAAGAGCAGAACCTTGAATTACTGGAGAGTTATCTCCGTCGAAATCATAAGTAGCTAATAGATCTCTAAGTTCCATTTCAACAAGCTCTAACAATTCTGGATCATCCACCATGTCAACTTTGTTCATGAAAACAACGATCTTAGGTACGTTTACCTGACGGCAAAGTAGGATATGTTCTCTTGTCTGAGGCATTGGACCGTCAGTTGCAGCACATACTACGATAGCTCCATCCATCTGAGCAGCACCAGTTACCATGTTCTTAACATAGTCGGCGTGACCTGGACAGTCAACGTGAGCGTAGTGTCTTTTTACAGTTTCGTATTCAATGTGAGCAGTATTGATAGTAATACCTCTTTCTTTTTCTTCTGGAGCAGAGTCAATCGCAGAGAAGTCTTTTTTCTCAGCAAGACCTTTGCTAGCTAATACAGCAGAAATAGCAGCTGTAAGTGTAGTTTTACCATGGTCAACGTGACCAATAGTACCAATGTTCAAGTGTGGTTTGTTACGATTAAACGTTTCCTTTGCCATGATTTAAAATTATTTATTTTATTATTTTTCAATTTTTCGGTGTGCAAATATAATGATTTTTTAAATACCAAAACCTTTTTATTTAAAAAAGTTTCAATATTCAATCAAAGAAGCACAAACCTTATATTTCGATGTATTGAGACTGCAAATTTACACAAATTTCCGGATTGAAAAAAATGAATATTAACGTTTTTGTGATGCTACATAAAGTATCTGGCTAATTATGAATGGTATAGGACATAAAAATATTTCATCTGGTCTAAAATCTATTGGACAAAACCGCAACACCTATTTTCCCGTATATATCATAAATGCTATATAATAAATCTCCTTTTTTTTTGATATACTCTTGTATTCTGTCCTTGCAGAGACATCTAGAAAATAATATCCGGATATAAGGAAGCTTTAAGGCAGAGAATTTAAGAAAATACATTATTTCGATGCAGGAAGCGCGGCAAACATAGTTTGCCGCGCTTCACTTATAAAATATAGAATAGAAGAAATATTAAATCTGCTGGGACTTCCTGGTCCTGTTGAAAATCCAAAATATAATCGGGAAAATAAGCAGCGTCAATACAGTTGCTGTAATTAACCCTCCGATAATTACAATCGCCAAAGGTTTTTGGGATTCGGAGCCGATTCCTGTGGACAATGCGGCGGGCATTAATCCTATTGAGGCCATTAAAGCGGTCATAATCACCGGACGCGTCCTTGATTTTACCCCGTTGAGTATGGCATCATCTAAACTGAGCCCGCTCTTGACGTTCTGGTGGAACTCCGTAATAAGGATTACCCCGTTTTGAATACAGATTCCCAGTAAGGCGATCATTCCCACTCCTGCCGAGATTCCAAAATTCATTCGGGTAAGATGCAGGGCAATAATCCCTCCGATCAGGGCAAAAGGCACGTTCGCCAATACGAGCAATGAATCTTTCATGTTTCCAAAAAGGATAAACAATAAGAAGAAAATTCCCAGAATACTGATCGGCACTACCTGTGCCAACCTGTGTGAGGCTCTCTGCTGATTTTCAAACTGACCTGTCCAACCGATGGAATAACCGTCCGGAAGGTCAATATTGGCTACTTTTTTCTGTGCGTCAGCAATGGTGCTTCCCAGATCCCTGTCGCGGATAGAGAATTTAACACCGATATACCTTTTAATATCATCTCTGTAAATAAAGGCTGCTCCATTATCTTTTACAATACTACTGATCTCTTTCAGAGGAATTTTTGTTCCGTCCTGAGTAGGAACCATCAGGGAAGCAATATCATTTTCGTCTTTCCTGTACTCCTGGGAATATCTTAGGCGGATCGGGAATTTCCTTTCACCATCAAACATTTCCGAAGCAGTTTTACCTCCGAAGGCCATTTCCAGTACAGACTGTGCATCATCGGGCATAACCCCGTAAGCCGCCATTTTATCCCTGTCCAGTACTACGCTTACTTCCGGCTGACCGATATTTTTAATAATTCCCGGATCTTTTACCCCGTCTACATCTTTGATCTGTTTTAAAACCTCATCAGCCAGTTTATCCAGCGTTTCAAGGTTATCTCCATAGATCTTGATCCCGTTTTCCGCTTTGAAGCCGGCTACAGCTTCCGCTACATTATCCGAAATCGGCTGGGAATAATTGAAGGTAATCCCCTGGTAGCTTCTGAGTTTTTTATCAATCTCTTCGATGAGCTCTTCATAGCTGATGCTGCGCTTCCATTCTTCTTTTGGCTTGAGGTTAACGGCAAACTGTACAAATCCGAAACCGTTCGGGTCTGTTCCGTCATTGCTTCGCCCTGTCTGGGCAAGAACATCAGTAACTTCAGGAAAGCTCATAATGTCTTTCTTTAAGAGATCTGCTGTTTTCAGGGATTCCTTCAGGGATGAGCTCATCGGCATTTCTGCGGTGATCCAAAGAGAACCTTCATTCAGTTGAGGCAGGAATTCCGTTCCCAGGAATTTTCCTGAGAATAAGGTAACAACCATGAACGAAACAGCAACCACTAAACTCATTCTTTTATGTTTAAAAGTATAGTTGAAACCTTTCAGTACAATCCTGTCCCAGAAATTCACAAACGGGTTGTTTTTTTCTTTTACATTCTTGTTTAATAAAATATGAGATAGAACAGGAACCAGAGTCAGGGTAAATATCAATGCTCCTATCAGCGCAAATCCTAAGGTGAATGCCAAAGGTGAAAACATTTTCCCTTCTACTTTCTGAAACGAGAAGATAGGAATCAGGGAGGTGATGATGATGAGTTTTGAAAAGAAGATCGCCTTTCCCAAACCTGTACCGGTCTGCTTGATCCAGCCTCCTTTGGCCAACTTGTTAAATTTTTCTGTCCCGTATTTGTGTGCTTTATGGTCGAGCATCACAAAGAGCCCTTCCACCATGACGACGGCTCCGTCAATAATGATCCCGAAATCCACTGCTCCCAATGAAAGCAGGTTGGCACTCATTCCCGCCAGTTTTAAACATAAAAAGGCAAACAATAAGGACAATGGAATAATAATAGAAACGATCAGAGTCGTTCTCCAGTCTGCCATAAAGATCAGAACGATTACGGTAACCAGGATGATTCCTTCAATAAGGTTGTGCATTACAGTGTGGGTAGTGAAATCCATCAGGTTATCACGGTCGTAGAAGGTTACCATTTTCACATCCTTTGGAAGGATTTTTTCGTTAAGCTCTTTAATTTTTGCTTTTACGCCTACCAGAACTTCTCTCGGGTTTTCCCCTTTTCTCATCACAACAATTCCTTCTACCGTATCTTCATGATTATTGAGACCGGCCTGCCCTACCCTTGGCATTGAACTTTCGTGAACATCCGCTACATTCTTTACCAGTACTGGATTTCCGCTGTCATTCTGAATCGTAATGTTTCCGATATCATTGATGGATTTCACCAACCCTATTCCACGGACTACATAGGCCTGACCATTTTTTTCGATCACATCGCCTCCTACATTTAAATTGCTTTTGGTAACGGCATCATATACCTGAAGTGGTGTAAGGTTGTATTTGTCCAGAGCCCTCGGGTCAATGCTCAATTCGAAAACTTTATCCTGCCCGCCAAAAACATTGATATCTGCAACTCCCGGAACCCCTCTCAGCGCACGGTCGATCACCCAGTTCTGAAGGGTAAGTAATTCTCTCGAATCTTTTGTTTTACTTTCCAGGGTATATCTGAAAATCTCCCCGGTAGGCCCGTAGGGTGGCTGAACTTCCGGATCCACCTCATCAGGAAGGCTTACGGTTCTTAATTGGTTATTGACCTGATTTCTGGCGAAAGTGTCATCCACCCCGTCGTCGAAAAGAATTTTAACAATAGAGAGACCGAACATGGTAGTACTTCTCACACTGGTTTTCTTCTGGACCGGGCTCATGGCCAATTCGATGGGGGTAGTTACAAAACGTTCCACTTCTTCTGCGCTCCGTCCATTCCATTGGGTGATAATAACGATCTGGGTATTGGTTACATCGGGGAAAGCTTCAATAGGCATATTTTTGAAGCTTATAAAACCGGCAATGGCCAGGATAGCTACCCAGATAAAGGTAAATGCTTTATTTTTTAAGGAAAAAGCAATTATATTTTTAATGAATTTATTCATGATCGATTAAATTGATGACCTAAAAAAGCCGTTGAAAGAAATTTTTATAAAATTTATTTTGAACATTTAAATTTTAATAGTTTCCAAACCATTAAGCAGATTTAAGGGTTTATGAATTATAAAGCCATCACAAGCAGGATCAGATAATCCTGAAAATCTTAATGGTTTACAATAAGAATTTAACTGTTCAGGGAACGGTAGATCAGCAGCTGGTTGTTGGTGATCACTTCTTCCCCTTCAGACAGGCCTCTGTCTACATAGGTAATATCCCCCACCTGTTTTAATATTTTTATTTCTTTGACTTTTATCTCTGTTCTGGATTTGAAAACCACTACAAAACTTCTGTTGTCATCAAATATCACTGCTTTTGAAGGCACAGTGAGAGCAGTATTGTTCTCTGAACTTGAAACCTTGATGGTGGCTTTGCTTTCCGGAATTAAAAGGCCGTTGGCGTTATCCAGTACCACTCTTGCCTGCATAGCATTCGTTTCGGGATCAATAATCTTGAATATTTTATCTATTCTGCCATCAAAAACCTTATCCGGATAAGACAGGGTGGAAACCTGTGCCTTCATTCCCAGGCTTATTTTTTCAATATCCGATTCATTGACGTTCATGATTGCCCATACGTTTGTTGTATTTGCTACATCAAAAATATTTTCGCTTCTGTCGCTTCTCAGCTGCATATCTTTGTTGATGTTTTTCTGAACAATGTATCCACTGATGGGAGCAACAACACTATAGATGTTTCCTTTCTTAACATTGTAAACCGTACTTACGGCGGTAGCTCTCTGCATCTGGTCCTGAGCTTTCTGAAGTACGCTTTTCGCTTCAAGAACTTCTCTTTCCGTATTCAGTTTCCCTTCATACATTTCTTTGGCTACACGAAGGTTATTTTGAGCAACCACTAAATCGGTTTTTGCATCACTTACATCTTTTTGGACTTCCGCCAACTCGGTACTTCTGATCGTGGCCAGCACCTGACCTTTTTTTACATAATCACCAAGCTCGGCATTAACGCTTAGAACATTTCCACCTACCAAAGGATATACATCAATGTAGCTGTTTTTATCGGCAGATATTTTTCCGTAAAAGCTGTATTGGTCTTCTACATTTTTCCTTTCAACTTTAGCCAGAGAAATGGAATTGAGCATCGTATTACTCAGCTCAAAGCCTTTTTTAGCCTGTGGTGCTTTTTCTTCTTCTTTTTTTGCACATGATAATAAAGACAAGACTATCAGTACAGGTATTATATATTTTTTCATTGCTTAATAGAAGATTTTCGTTTGTATAAGTTGATTCAGTTGTTCTGCCGACTGCATAATCTCGTTCTTCATATCATAGATCTGGAGCGCCGTTTGCCTATAGCTGTCCATGAAATCTGTAAATTCTATAAGGTTAATGTTTCCTTTTCTGAAGTTTTTCAGCATTCCGTCGTAGACCAGTTCCATGTTGGTGAGATCTGTTGTTTTGATCCCTGCCAGTTGATCATACTGACTTTTCCATGTTTTGTAAGCAGCCTGGACCTTGGTTTCAAGTGACAGCTTTTGGTAATCTGCATTTTTCTGGTTTTGCTGAATGGCATAATTGGCCTTTTCTACGTTTCCCTGATTGGATTTCCATAAGGGTAAAGGGATTCCAACCATAAGATTGACCTCATTTTTAAAGGTTCCTCCATTTTGGTCCCATCCCGCTCCTACATTCAGATCCGGCACATTGAGGGATTTCTGCCATTGGGCATACAGCTTACTATTGTCAATCAGTTTTAGAAAATATTGGTAATCGGAATTATTTTCCAGCGCTTTTCTTTTTAGTTCATCTTCGTCTCCGAATGGCTGTGCAGCAAGAATTTCTTTTGCATCCGCATCAGAAAGCTGGGGTTCTATATCCTCTGAAATTCCCGTCAGTACTTTCAGATTCTGTTCAAATTCAAGGATATTTTTATTAATGCCCAGCTTATCATTGTTAAGCTGAATAACCAGGCTCTGTAATCTCACTTCATCTTTAAGGGAAACGTTTCCTTTTGCCGACTGTACGCGGTAAGCATCCAGCAGATCATTCATGTATCCCAGTTGCTTATTGGTATTGTCCAGTTTCTGCTTTTCGTAATATAAATTGAAATAAGCAGCCCTGAGCTGTGCTCTCAAATCCACCAACAGCTGTGAAAACTGAAGCTGGGCCAGTTCTTTGTTTGATTTTGCAAAGGCAATCTCATTTTTCTTTTTACCACCCATATAAATCAGCTGGGTAATCTCTGCTCCTTTGGCATGCCCTATATCAAAAGCTTTTCTACCTTCCGGATTGTATGCATTGATCTGTCCGCTCAGCTGTGGTAGTTCCCAAATCTTAGCCTGCAGAATGTCTGCATCGGCCATATTGATGTTATATTGTTCTGCAAGAAGCTGAAGATTGTTTTTCTGAAAGGCCTCTTCACAGTCCAAAAGTGACATCTGCTGTTGTCCGGCCATGAATGAGGAGATGGCAATAAACAGCCCCGCAATTTTGTTCATTCTATCTTTTTTTATGATACAAAATTGCCTTTATACGATTAAAATGACCTTAAAGGAGCCTTAAAAAAAAATTAAATTTGTTTCGGGAATGCTGATAAATGCTGTATTTATTAGAAAATTGATTAAAAATATACACTTATTAACCTATTCAATGAAATAGCAAAAATGATAATCAATCAAAAATGTTTATTAAAAATAATGCTGAAATTATTGGTATGTTCGGCCGGAGCAGAATAGCTGATCTTTGCGTTGTGATATTCAAGGATTCTCTTGACAATCCGAAGGCCAAGCCCTGAACCGGAGATATTCTGGGAATTATGCCCTCTCATAAAAGCTTCAAACAGTTTTCCTTGTTCCTCTTCAGGAATGGTATTTCCATGGGAAGTTACGTCAACCTTCAGCTGATCGTTGGTTTCTGTTATTAAAACATCCACTTCTGCATCATCTGAATAGACTGCCGCATTTTTAAAGAGGTTGATAAAGACAATCACCAGCAGAGACTGAATGCCGCTTATTGTGAGAAGTCCATTCTCCGAAGTATCTTCTGAGATCAGGAAATCAAGCTTAAGAGCCGGGTAACTTTTTTCTACAGCTTCAAAAGCTTCAAATATTACTTCATCAATTCTCACTTCTTCATAAATACTCTGGATATTTTCTTTATCGAATTTGGTAAGCAGCAAAAGAGAATTGGTAAGATCAGAAAGTTGATAGACGTCTGTTTGAATCTGTTTCAGGGAAACAAGTGTTTCAGGAGAATGTTTTTCAAATTTGATAAGGTTTTCCAGCTGGAATGCCATTCTTGTGATGGGCGTCCTGATCTCATGCGATGCACTTGCCGTGAAATCTTTCTGAGACTGAAATACATCATCCAGTCTTGCAATCATCGTATTAAAGGATTTTGCCAGAACGTTGATCTCGTCATCAGACTCCTGAACAGGAATCTGTGTGGTTAGTTTATGAGCCGTAACCTCTGAAATCTCTTTATTTAAATCTTCTAACGGCCGCAGGAACTGGCCCATAAAATAGTAACTGAAAAAACCTATCAGAAGGGTACTCATCACATAGGCCGTAATCAGAAGGTATTTCAGATATTCAAGCTTGGATTTTCCGTTGGAATCAAAAGCACTGGTAAGGATATAATAATTTTTACCATTAATGTTCCGGAGTGCCGCATAAATCTCAGGGACCGTTTTTTCGGTGTATATAATCTTCTTTTCGTCCAGATCTTTGAGAAGATTACTGTCCCAGGTAACATTCCGGTCTTTAATCGTGCTATAGATCAACTCTTTATCACTATTGAAGATTAAGATCGTTTCATTAAGAAGGATGTTGTCTGAATTTTCATTAAAAAAGATAGGAGCCTCCTCTTCAAAATTCCTGGATTTTGAAATGAAGTGTGAAGTAAATTCAAGACGCTGCCTGAACCGCTCTTTGAACTCATCTCTCCTGAAATCATTAAAGGACATATAAATAACTGCCATTACCATTGCAAAAAGCAGGGAAAAGGCAACACTTATTGTTAATGCGATCCTCCTTTTTAATGACATTTACAAAGGGCTTAAGTAATATCCGAAACCTGAGCGGGTATGAATAAGTTTAAGTTTAAAATCTTTATCGATCTTTTTCCTTAAAAAATTGATGTAGACTTCTACGGTATTGGTGTTGGTATTGAAATTATGTTCCCATACATGTTCTGTAATCTGCTGCTTGGAAACCGTTCTTCCCTGCGCTTCGGCAAGGTAAACCAACAGCTGAAATTCTTTAAGGGTAAGAGCAATTTCGTTGCCTGCTCTATATACTTTCTGTTCAGTTTTGTTGATGATAAGATCATCTACTCTGATAATGTCCTGATCTGCAGTATCAGACGTAGTTTTTCTCCGTAACAGCGAATTCATCCTCAACAGAAGCTCCTCAAACTGGAAAGGTTTTACCAGGTAATCATCGGCAAGTCTGGTAAACGCATCTTTTTTATCCGAAATGTCTCCATAAGCCGAAATAATGATGATAGGGGTATTTTTATCGAAAGAACGAATCGTCTGGCAGACATCCAATCCGTTTATTTTAGGAACATTAATATCAAGCAAGTACAGGTCATACGTATTGTTCTTGATCTGGCGGAGAAAAGTTTCGCCGTCATAGATTTTATCACAGGTAAAGCTGTTTGATTCCAGAAACCTGCAGAGTTCCGCGGAAAGAATGAGGTCGTCTTCCAATAAAAGAATATTCATCAAAATCTTATTTTATACGAATTTAACACTTTTTTTATGTTCCTGCCTCATCCATTAAAAGCGGATCAACAGTTTTAATTAAATTTTAAGCCGATTTTTATGCGAAAAACAGCCTTATGATAAGGCAAAGTATTTTTTAAGGCAAAGTTTTAAATCATCTATATTGAAAGTGCAGAGGAATAATCAATCTTTGATTGATTTGATGAAGCAGGCGTATCTTTCTGGTGATATTTCTTCGCTGAATTTCAAAAGAATGATATTTTGAATTCAGGACAAAAAAAATCCCGAAGAAATTCGGGAAATTGTGAGAGCCAACTACGGGACTTGAACCCGTGACCTCTTCCTTACCAAGGAAGCACTCTACCGCTGAGCTAAGTCGGCATTGAAGCAAAAAAATCACACTAACCAGCATGATTTTCTTTGAGCGGAAGACGGGGGTCGAACCCGCGACATTCAGCTTGGAAGGCTGACGCTCTACCAACTGAGCTACTTCCGCAATTTTGTTTCCAAAATTATTGGTAACGCTGTGCAAACTTAGGAAAATCCTTTTAAATCTGCAAGACTTTTTCTTAATATAAAATGTGGGGAGAGCAGGATTCGAACCTACGAAGCCGAAGCAACTGAGTTACAGTCAGTCCCATTTAGCCACTCTGGAATCTCCCCTCATGTTTATATTAAAATTGAGCCTCCAGAGGGATTCGAACCCACGACCCCGAGATTACAAATCACGTGCTCTGGCCAACTGAGCTATGGAGGCAATTTTAAAATTTAGTCTGAATGCTTTAGAGAACATCTACTCTACGCTTTTTCAGCAGTGAAAAAAAAATCACCCTCTAAAAGAGTGATCAATTCTGAGCGGAAGACGGGGGTCGAACCCGCGACATTCAGCTTGGAAGGCTGACGCTCTACCAACTGAGCTACTTCCGCAATTTTGTTTCCAAAATTATTGGTAACGCTGTGCAAACTTAGGAAAAATCCTTTAGATACACAAGTTTTTATATAATATAAAATGTGGGGAGAGCAGGATTCGAACCTACGAAGCCGAAGCAACTGAGTTACAGTCAGTCCCATTTAGCCACTCTGGAATCTCCCCTCATGTTTATATTAAAAAGAGCCTCCAGAGGGATTCGAACCCACGACCCCGAGATTACAAATCACGTGCTCTGGCCAACTGAGCTATGGAGGCAAATATAAAAAAGAATTCAAAAGATCGCTGTTCCCTTTTTGCGAGTGCAAATATAGAACGGATTTTTTGAATTCTCAAACTTTTCTATAATTTTTTTTAACTTTTTTTACTATGCCATTTCTTTTTTCTTGATTAATAGCTTTTTAGCAGTATCAACACACAGGTCCAAACTTTCTTCAAAACTTTCAGATGTCTTTTTCACTACAATATCGTCTCCTGGAACGGCTAAAATAAGTTCAGCGGTTTTGTTACTTTTGTCCGAGTTATTTTCAACTTTTAAGAACACCTTACATTCATGAATTTTATCATAAAAGGTTTCCAGTTTACTTACTTTTTTGTCAATGTGTGATTCCAATGGTTCGTGTGGAGTTAAACCAATTGATTGAACTGTGATCTTCATAATTCTTCTTTTTTAGATGCTCGAGGGTGAGCCTGATTAAACACTTTTTTCAATTGTTCAATATTGGCATTCGTATAGACTTGAGTACTTGCAAGACTGGAATGCCCTAATATTTTTTTTACTTTGGAGATCTCCGCCCCATTATCCAAAACGTGTGTAGCAAAGCTATGCCGGAGGATGTGAGGACTTCTTTTTTCTTTCGTTGTTACCAGACTAAGGTACTTATTAACTACCACATAAACAAATTTTTCATTGAGTTTTTTGCCCTTCTGGTTGACAAAAAAATATGATTGATGTTGGCTATCAGGTTTCCTTACTTCCATGTAACTTCTTAACAGATCCGACAGGTTATGGGAGACGGGAATAAAACGTTCCTTATTCCCTTTTCCTATTACCTTCAGCTCGTTTCCGTTCAGGTTAACATCCTCAAACATCAGGCCACAAAGCTCGGCTTTACGCATTCCGGTCTGATACAGGACTTCAATAATACACTTTTCAAGGAGTTCAGGCTGGTCTGCCAGAACACGATCACTCAGCGTCTGCATTTCTTCCTGCGAGATAGGAATCTGTTTTTCAGCATAAAACTTAAGTGAAGATATGCTTTCGGTGGGAGAAACTTTAATTTCGCCTACTTTTAAAAGAAATAAATAAAAACTGCGAAGCGAGGAAAGTTTTCTGTTGATGCTTCTCTTAGAAATATGGTTTTCGCTCAATTCGACAATAAAATTTCTGATTGTTTTTTTGTCTGCTTTGGAAATATCTTCGGAACCTTCTGTTTTAAGGTAGAAATGGGAAAAATCTTCAAGATCTTTCCTGTAGCTTGTAATGGTGTGAGGTGAATACCTCTTTTCGAGCTGTAAATATTGTAAATACTTTTCTAACATTACTTAAGGTATAAAAACAAAAATTCACCTCTCAAATATACGTATTTAAGAAGTGAATTTAGTATGTGGTTAAGAAAAATCTTAAGCCTGCTCTTCCTTGCTAAGACCTCTTTGCTTATAAGCGGCCTTTAGTCTAGCTTGTCTTAAAGTTACAGAAGGCTTAATAAACTGCTGTCTAGCTCTTAATTGACGAACTGTACCCGTTTTATCAAATTTTCTTTTATATTTTTTTAAAGCTCTGTCGATGGATTCACCATCTTTTACTGGAATTATTAACATATTTTACATCTCATTTTGGATTGCAAAACTAGGCAATTTTTCTTACAACACAAAATATATTACCACAAACAATCATTTACCCTAGCAGAATTTTTATAAAAAACTAGTATTCAAGGCTATTAACGCCCGATAATATTTTATCCACAATAACTAAATATTCAGATCCTGACCGCTTTAAAATCGTTCATTTCCTTTATTAAAATACCCCATATTAATAAAATGTAAACAAAAAGTATTATCTTTGTATCTACATTATTCAGGGGTTGACTGGTTTCGACAGCAAGATCAATGGGTAAGTAAGCATGCAGAGAACCGTAGCGCGATCTCTTTAATCCCTTGCTACACAACTTTAACTGGCAACGAAGAGTTCGCTCTTGCAGCTTAATATCGAAGTATAGTAGATCAAGCGTTTTCCCGAAGATAGTAAGGAAGCAAGATATCTCACAAATGCTCTGTTCTGCGGCGTTTGATTCTGGGATATAGGAATGCAGGAATAAGGTTTCAGATGCTTTGGCTGAAACTCGAAAATTTCAGAAGATAAGCTGGAAGTTGGGTGTCTGCCCTCTGCCTCCAGTCGAAAACCAATGGTAGAATAAGCATGTAGAAAGCTTATGTATTGCTTGTTTGGACGAGGGTTCGAATCCCTCCAACTCCACTAAAAACCGTCTATATTAGGCGGTTTTTTCTTTTCAAGTTGAATAAATAATTAAATTAGAACGGTAATGAACATTAAATGCTTTATATATAATTTAGCACATGGTAATAATTATTCAAGCAAAAAAGCAGATAACATAAATGCTATCTGCTACTTTTATTAAAGAAAGAGTTTAACCCTTTTTTAAATTATGCTACTCGCACGTTAACCGCGTTAACGCCTTTTTTTCCGTTTTCTAAATCGAATGTTACGACATCGTTTTCACGAATATCATTAATTAAACCTGATGTATGTACGAAAACATCCTGACCACCATTTGATGGTGTAATAAAACCAAATCCTTTAGCATCGTTAAAGAATTTTACTGTTCCTTGTTGCATTGTAATGTATTAAAAATTATTGTATTATTATTTGGCTTTTGCCATTACTGCATTGATACTTATCAAGCAATAATAAATCGATTTGTGAACAAAAAATGATGTTGATATTTTTTAGAAGCTGAAAGATTCAGATTTAAAAGGTACTTCACCGGTTATGTTGATGACAAAAATTAGCGGCTGTAAAAGCGAAGACTGAGAAGAAAGAGTTAACTCAAAAGTTTCAGAAGAAGCGTCGGCAGGAGCCTGATTATTTTACAAATATACACATAATTTATTGAAAACAAGCACTTTTTATTTTATCGTGTATTAATCAAGATAAATTAGCATTAGTTTGACAGGTTTAAAATTACATTAAAGAGTACATTTATTAACCCTCCAAGCAAAAACTCGATAAGACAGCAATAGTATGCTGCTGACATTAAAAAGAAACTCTGCTCGGTGGTAGCCCATATTGCTTTTTAAAAGCAAATGAAAAATGGGAAAGGTCTTCAAAACCAAGATCCAGATAAATATCAGAAGCTTTACTTCCTCTTTCTAAAAGATAACGGGCTTCCTGAAGTCTTTTTTCAAGCAGCCATTTTCTTGGAGCCGTTCCGAATATTTTCTCAAAATCGCGTTTAAAAGTGGCCAGGCTTCTTCCCGTGAGATAAGCAAAACGATCCAGTTTTACATTAAAATGATAGTTTTTAAGCATAAAAACCTCGAGATCAACTTTATACGGATTGGAAACATCGTAAAGAATATTTTTCAATGACTGATCATGTTCAAATAAAAGAATTAAAGCTTCTTTCTGTTTCAATAAAGCAAGCTCGGGAGATTTGTTTTCCAACAAATCCTGATATTGAAGAAGGGATTCCATAAAATATTTCAGATGCTTTGCCACTGATACCTCAATAAAAGCAGGAGTTTTTAGCTTTTCGGGGACAACAAAATGCTCTTCCTCGCTCATTTGTTTGAGCATTTCATCATCAAATCTGATAGATAAAGATTTAAACTCTGCTTCTTCACCCGGCTTTTTCAGGAATTTCAGCAATTGATTTTTACGGACAAAGTATATCTCTCCGCTTCGGAATATTTTCTTATTGACACCATCATTAAGTTCCATTTCTCCTGAAATAACCATCGATAGAGCATTATAAGAAGTAAATTGCTCTCCTTCCCGGAAAACCGTAAAATAGCAGGAATAATTTATGTAATCAATATTTCCGGACATTTTCTTTGTATTAAAGTCAAGCTAAAAATTTTTAACTTGACTGTTCAATATAATATTTTTTATGCTTTCTTAAATCAAAATAGATTTCGGCTCCAAATATTCTTCCAGGCCATATGCTCCAAACTCTCTTCCAATACCGGATTGCTTAAATCCACCGAACGGCGCCAGCGGATCATGTTTGAACCCGTTAATACAAACTCTTCCCGCTTCAATCTGAGAAGCCATTTTCAAAGCCCTATACTCATCCGAAGAAGTTACATAAGCAGCCAATCCGTATTGAGTGTCATTGGCAATAGCAATGGCATCTTCTTCATCTTCATAAGAAATAATGGACAGTACGGGCCCGAAAATCTCTTCCTGTGCAATCCGCATATTGTTTCGGACATTGGTAAAAATAGTAGCCTTAACAAAATTTCCATCTTCAAGACCTTCAGGCTTTCCCTTTCCACCCACTAATAACTCTGCCCCTTCATCCAATCCTAACTGAATATAATGCTGCACCCGCTCATATTGTTTTTCAGAAACCATAGGACCTACATTTGTATTTTCATTGGCAGGATTACCTACAACAACCTGAAGAGCAGCCTCTTTTGCCAACTGATTAACCTCTGTCAGTCTCGATTGAGGCACCAACAAACGTGTTGGGGCAATACAGGCTTGTCCGCTGTTCATATAAGCACCAAAAACAGCCTGGCGAATGGCTTGTGTAAAATCAGCATCATCAAGAATAATATTTGGTGATTTTCCGCCAAGTTCCAATGTCACCCTTTTCATACTATCTATGGCCCCTTTCGCAATCATCTTTCCCGTTTGGGTAGAACCTGTGAAAGATATTTTAGCAATATCCGGATGATTTACAATTTCACTTCCTACGATACTTCCAAGTCCGTTTACCACATTGAAGATTCCATCCGCAAGTCCCGCCTCGTGGAAACACTCTATAATAAGTTGTGTCTGAAGCGCACTCATTTCGCTTGGCTTTACTACTACTGTACAGCCGGCAGCCACCGCTGTCGCAAATTTATTACAAATAAAACTGTTACTTGAATTCCACGGTGTAATAATACCCACAACTCCTACAGGAACCATCTGAACAAGAGTATTCCCTACTTTTCTTTCAAATTCGAAATGATTCAGTGTTTCTATCATATGCTCAAAAGAGCCAACCATATTATGAAAACTCATTGCGCAGAATTGTCGGGTTCCGCCATATTCCAGGATCATGGTTTCAATAAGTTCCTTTTCTTTTCTTTCTACAGATCTCTTTAATTTTTCAAGGATTTCAATGCGCTCCTGTATACTCGTTTTAGAAAATGTTTTAAAAGCTGTCTTGGCCGCAAGAATAGCCCTTATTGTGTCCCTTTCGTCACCCAGCACCACTTCTCCAATTTTCTCATGGTTAACAGGGCTAATAAGACTAAACACTTCCGTGCCGTGCAATTCGGCAAATTTTCCATTGATGTAGGCTTTATCTATACGTCTCATATTGTTTGTTTTAATTGTATAGGACAAAGTTCCCACAATTTTAAAGGAATTGTTTTGTCGTATGGCTCAATTAAACTTTGTTAGAAAGCTCAGACATCTATAAAACTATCCCCTTATATTATTGATTAAACATCTAATCGATCTTTCATCATATATAATATGTCAAATATAAACGACTTTCAGAATGATCTTTTTGAATATGATTTACACGTCAAACATAAATACCTGAAAACGAAAACACTAAAACTTCCTGCTGTAAAATAAGTATAGTCTACCCACAAAAAAGACTAAAAAAATGTTTTATCGTAAAGAATTTTATATATTTGCACCATCTAACAATTAAAAAAATAATTTACTATGTCAGACATTGCATCAAGAGTAAAAGCTATCATCGCTGATAAGCTTGACGTTGAAGAAACAGAAGTAACTCCTGAAGCTAGCTTCACTAACGATTTAGGAGCTGACTCATTGGATACAGTTGAGTTAATCATGGAATTTGAAAAAGAATTCAATATTCAAATCCCTGATGATCAGGCTGAAAAAATTACTACTGTAGGACACGCTATCGCTTACATCGAAGAAGTAGTAAATAAATAATATTCTTCAACAAAAAAGAAAATTTTAAAAATTTATGGAATTAAAAAGAGTAGTTGTAACCGGTTTTGGCGCAATAACACCGATTGGAAATAATGCAAAAGAATACTGGGAAAATCTTGTTAAAGGTGAGAGCGGTGCTGCTCCGATTACTCTTTTTGATGCCACAAACTTTAAAACTAAATTCGCTTGTGAAGTAAAAGGTTTCGATCCGTTGCAGCATTTCGATAAGAAAGAAGCAAAAAAAATGGACCGGAATACTCAGCTTGGGCTTGTAGCCGCAAGAGAAGCGGTAGCACACTCCAGAATTATGGAAGACAATGTTGACAAAAACAGAGTCGGTGTAATCTGGGGTTCAGGAATCGGAGGTTTGGAAACTTTCGAAACTGAGGTTTTAGGATGGGCAAATACGGAAATTCCAAGATTCAACCCTTTCTTTATTCCTAAAATGATCGCGGATATCACTCCTGGACACATTTCAATTGAGTATGGCTTTCACGGGCCCAATTATACTACGGTATCTGCCTGTGCATCTTCAGCCAATGCTTTGATTGACTCCAAGATGATCATCCAGCTTGGAAAAGCAGACGTTATTGTATGCGGAGGCTCTGAAGCAGCCGTAACAGCAAGTGGTGTCGGTGGATTCAATGCGATGATGGCACTTTCTACAAGAAATGATGATCCTAAAACAGCTTCAAGACCTTTTGACAAAGACAGAGATGGCTTTGTATTGGGCGAAGGAGCAGGATGCATTATCCTTGAAGAGTATGAGCACGCTGTAAAACGCGGTGCGACAATTTATGCAGAATTGCAAGGTGGTGGTATGAGTGCGGACGCACATCACATGACTGCCCCACATCCTGAAGGACTAGGCGCTTATCTGGTAATGAAAAACTGTCTGGAAGATGCAGGCTTAACTGCTGATGAAGTAGACCATATCAACATGCATGGTACGTCTACTCCATTAGGAGATATTGCAGAATCCAACGCAATTTCAAAGTTATTGGGCGAGCATGCTTATGATATTCAGATTAATTCTACAAAATCAATGACCGGCCACCTTCTGGGAGCTGCCGGAGTTATTGAAGCTATCGCTGCATTGGGAACTATTATTCATGGTATAGTTCCTCCTACCATCAACCATTTTACTGATGATGAAAATATTGACAGCAGACTGAATTTCACATTCAACACCGCTGTTAAGAAAGATGTAAAAGTAGCCATGAGCAATACTTTTGGATTTGGCGGGCACAATGCCTGCGTTCTATTTAAGAAAATCTAAATTCAATGAATGGAGTTACAGAAATACTTTTCTAAATTCCTTCTCAGACAAAGAAAAAGAAAATTAACGGAGAGAGACTATTTTCTCAGTACCGAACTGAAAAAAATGTTAGGTGCAGAGATTCAGAATATTGCTCTTTACCGTGAAGCTTTCTCTTTAAAAAGCTCTTCTAAAAATCAAGACAGCAATTACGAAAGACTTGAATTTTTGGGAGATTCTGTTTTGGGTACAATTATTTCCTGTCATCTGTTCCAGACCTATCCTCAGGCCAATGAAGGATATCTGACACAGATGAAATCTAAAATTGTTAATAGGAAGAATCTTAATAAATTGGGTGAAGACCTGAGGCTTATCGATCTTTTGCAGAAGCAGGGATCTGCAGCATTGGGCGAAAACATTTCCGGAAATTTATTCGAGGCACTTATTGGTGCTGTTTATCTGGACTTCCACTATGATGCCTGCAAAAGGATTATTCTGGAAAGATTGCTGACGCCTACAGAAATTAACAAGCTTGAGAATAAAATTGTAAGCTACAAAGGTCTTCTGCTTGAATGGAGCCAGAAGAAAAAAGTAAATATAAAATACGAAACCTGTGAAGAGCTCCAGGCCAATAAAGCAGTCGTATTCAGGTGCCATGTCTGGCTGGGAGAAGAGAAGATCGCCAATGCGACAGAAACTTCCAAGAAGAAAGCAGAAGAAAAAGCAGCACAGAGAGCATTTTATATTTTAAACAAAAAAGAAAACATACTTGGAAATTCAAAAACTTTATGATCTTGATGATATAGAATTTGAAGATATTGCCATAGGATTGGTAAGATTAGCAAAAGATATACCTGCTCATGAGTTTTTCTACAAAATAAATCAAATCAACGGTCTTAGCTTTTCAAGAAAGAAAGATATGATTATTCATGGGGCTTACTATGATTATTATTTCCCGAGATTTGAGGCTTACGATAAGTTTACCAAGACATGTTTTACATTCATTTCGAACCGGTCTTCGGAAAGTAAGCAAAAAAAACTGCAGACTGAGCTCTTCACAGAAGAAGAAAACATTAAATTTTTATTAAATAATCAGGCAGATGTGGAATATATTCTGCATACATCGGAACAAATTCCTGATTTTTCCGTAATTTTGCTCCCTGAAAATCTTGTATTTCCGATACAAGACTATACATTAGGTTCTGAAGAAGAACTTTATCAAATTATCCAGTATTATGAATAAGTATTTAAAGAAGACAAAAATTATTGCAACACTAGGACCAGCTTCATCGTCGAAGGAGGTAATGTTAGGGCTTATGAAAGCAGGTGTTGATATTTTCAGAATAAATTTTTCACACGCAGATTACGAATTAGTTCGAAGTAATATAGAAATTATCAGAGAGCTTAATCAGGAATACGGTTTTTCTGTAGGTATTTTAGGAGACCTTCAGGGCCCGAAACTGAGAGTAGGTGTCGTAAAGGAAGGTTCTTACCTGAATCCTGGTGATATCCTTACCTTTACGAATGAGAAAATGGAAGGAGATTCTACCAAGGTTTACATGACGTACCAACAGTTTCCTCAGGACGTAAAAGTCGGGGAAAAAATCCTTATTGATGACGGAAAACTAATGTTGGAGGTTATTGAAACCAACGAAATAGATACGGTAAAAGCAAAAACGATCCAAGGGGGACCTTTAAGTTCCAAGAAAGGGGTCAACCTTCCGAATACCAATGTATCTCTTCCTGCCCTTACGGAAAAAGACGTTCAGGATGCCAATTTCATGCTTGATATGGAAGTAGACTGGATCGCACTTTCTTTCGTTCGTCATGCACAGGATATTATCGACCTTAAAAAGCTGATCGACAGCCATCCAAACGGAAAATTCAAAACGCCTATTATTGCTAAGATTGAAAAGCCGGAAGGTGTTAAAAATATTGACGAAATCCTATTGGAATGTGACGGACTGATGGTTGCCCGTGGTGACCTTGGTGTGGAAGTTCCGATGGAGGAAGTTCCTGCTATCCAGAAAAACCTGGTAGAAAAAGCAAGATTCTATTCCAAACCGGTCATTATCGCCACGCAGATGATGGAAACAATGATCAACAGCCTTACGCCTACAAGAGCAGAGGTAAATGACGTTGCCAACTCTGTACTTGATGGTGCTGATGCAGTAATGCTTTCCGGAGAAACTTCTGTAGGAAGATATCCGGTACAGGTAGTTGAAAACATGGCTAAAATCGTACAGAATATCGAAAAGACCCATTTTTATCAGCATAAGAATGAGCCGATCGAAAAAGATTATAACTGCATCGATGAAAGATTCATTACGAACAGGGTATGTCTTGCAGCTGTAAGAATTGCTAAAACCACCAATGTTTCCGCAATCGTTACTTTAACCCATTCAGGATATACTGCATTCCAGCTTGCTGCCCATAGACCGAATTCCCATATCATCGTATACAGTGGAAACAGAAGAGTGATCACCATGCTGAACCTTCTTTGGGGAGTTCATGCCTTTTATTATGACATGAAAAAATCTACCGACGAAACTATCATCCAGGTGAATATGCTGACCCATAACCACGGCTATATCGAAAGTGGTGATTTTGTAATCAACATTAATGCAACTCCATCTTATGAAGGAGGAAAAACAAATACGCTGAGACTGACAACAGTTTAGGGCGATAAGCGATAAGCGATAAGCGATAAGCGATAAGCGAAATTACTCTTTGACTATCATACAAAAAATCCCGGAAATAGATCTTTCCGGGATTTTTTATATTTAATGACTGTAAATTACATTAATATATTAATACTTTTACAATTATACTTTTTCATTGTACATCATACAACTAGTTCCCCACAATTGTTCTTGCCGTTACAAACTCTTTTAAAGCCAATAAAGACAGCTCAGTTCCATATCCTGAAGCCTTGCTCCCTCCGAATGGAAAACGGGGATCTGAACTCGTCATTCTGTTGATGTTTACCGTTCCTGACTCAAGGTTTTCGATAAAGAATAACTGACGCTCTGTTTTTTTTGTCCAGACGGAATTTGAAAGTCCAAAAGGAATATCGTTCGCCATCTGTAAAGCTTCTTCATCACTTTTAGCGATCATGATCATCCCAAGAGGTCCGAAAAGTTCTTCTTTTAAAATAGGGTTTCCTTCCTGAACGCGAATTAAACCGGGCTTAAATTCATTCGCAGAAACTCTTTCCAAAGGAATGATGATCTCAGCACCATTTTCCAACGCTCTATTGAATTGGGCTTCCAGCTCATCCGCCAGGTCCGGTCTTGCCATTCCCGCTAATTTGGTTTCCTTGTTTAAAGGATCTCCAATTTCATATGTTTTATATTCTTCAATGAATTTTGGCAGAAATTCATCTTCAATTTTTTCATCGATAATAAACCTTTTGGCTGCAGTACAGGTTTGTCCGCAATTCTGAAGTCTGGATTTCGCTCCTGCTTTTGCTGCTTCATCCAGATCGGCATCATCGAAAATGATGAAAGCATCACTTCCTCCTAATTCCAATAAAGATTTTTTGATATTTAAACCTGCAATTGAAGCCACTTCCCCACCAGCTTTTCCACTACCGGTAAGACTCACGCCTTTTACAGCATCATGCTCGAGGATTTCCTTTACCACCGTATGTCCCACTTCCAGATTCTGGAAAACACCTTCCGGAAAGCCTGCCTCCAAAAGAACATCTTCGATTGCATTCCCACTTCCGAAACAAATGGAAGCATGTTTTAAAACTACTGTATTTCCAGCCAAAATCGCGGGAACAGCAAATCTCAATACCTGCCAGAAAGGAAAATTCCAAGGCATTACACCTAAAATCACACCTTTCGGAACGTAATGAACTTCAGAATAAGAAAATTCAGATTCAACCTTTTCGGGTTTTAAAATATTTTCAACATCTGCATAATAATTCATCATTAAAGCACACTTCTCTACCTCAGCAACCGACTCCGAAATAGGTTTATTCATCTCCGTAGTAATGATCCTGCCGAACTTTTCCGAATTGTTCTTTAAAATTTCTGCCGCTTTTGCAATCAGCTTTTGTCTTTCTTCAAACGGCACTTTTCTCCACGCTGAAAATGTCTTATCTGCTTTAATAAGCTTATTTTCAATTAACTGTTCCATAATATAATTTCTGTTTTAAATTCATAAAATGAATTTATGAATGCTTCTATTCTAAAAGCACGGTGAAAGTAACAAATTTTATTCCTTAAGGCTAATTAAAGCAATGATTTTTCTCTATTGAAATAATATAATTTCTTCTTAAATCATAAACCATTCATTCACAAGACATGCGGCAAGCCTCGCTGTTCTGTCCTGGATATCAAGGGACGGATTGACTTCTGCCGCATCAAGAGCGACCAGCTTTTTATTTTTCAGAATATGCCTGTAAAAGTGCATAAAAGGAGTATCTGCAAAAATCCCGTTATAGGCAGAAGCTGAAACTCCCGGAGCAATGGAAGCATTAAAAACATCCATACAGATCGTAAGATAAAGGAAATCTACACTATCTGCCAATTCATCGATACGCTGATAAATTGAAGGTAGATTTTCAAAAAAAAGTTCGTCTGCAAGGATATATTTCATTCCATATTGATGAGCTGTATCAAATAATTTCAGGGTATTGGAATTTCTCTGGATCCCGATATGCAATGAATTGATCTGCCCTTCCTGTGCAATCTGCCAGAATCCTGTTCCGGAGCTTGCTCCTACTCCTTTTTCCGGCTGTCTGTTATCAAAATGGGCATCTATATTGATGATTCCTATTTTCTGCTCTGGAAAAGCTGTTTTTACTCCTAAGTAATGGGCATAGGTTACTTCATGGCCTCCACCTAAAACAATTGATCTTCCTCCTTTCAACAAGACTTTTGAAACATTTTTTGCGAGGCTGTTCTGTGTACTTTCCAGGTCGCCGTCGTCACAGGTGATATTTCCGAAATCCAGAAGGGAGAAATCCGGACGGATCACCGGGAAATTGGACATATTTTTTCGAATCACATCGGGAGCATCCTTCGCACCCTGACGTCCCTTATTTCGTCTCACTCCTTCATCTACAGCAAAACCATGCAATACAAAATCATCTGCTTTAATATGGTCGTAATTACGTTCTTCTTTAACTCTTTGAAATATTCTGTGGAAAAGGAGCTCTTCTCCGTCTAATCTTCCTTGCCAAATCATAAATCCAGTTTTTTAATTTACATTATAGCGTTCAAAACTCTGCCAGTATTTATCTTTATAAATTTCGAGTGAAATTTTATATTCTTTGTTTTCTTTTATAAGCCCATCCAAAACTATGGAAGGCTGCCTGAAATCCTTGCTTGCAAAATAAATGCTTTTTGAACTGTCCGCTGTTTCCCTTCCGATGTACAAATGACCATCTGCCGGGCTAAGAAGCTCTACAGCCTTATCTTCAATGAGATTCATGGCATTGTAATCTTTTTCCAAAGGAAGTCCCTGATAATCTCCTTCATAATGAATTTTCAGAAGTGAAATCCATGGATATGATGCTTTTGCACTGTATTTTAATAGGGATACATTGACTACCCCCATAAGCGGCATTCCATTGTCCAGAGTTCCTTCAAAAAGAGAAAACTGATCGTCACCTGCTGAAATCTCAACATCTTTATATTTTTCTGTAAATTCTCTTTCGCGCCAAAGGAGAAATTCTTTTAATTTTTCTATTGGCACCAGCTCTTTCTGTGCATCATTTTTACCTATAATACTGAAGGTGTCAATCTGAGTAGCAAAATTCAGTTCTCCTAGGAAATTATCAAGGAAGATGCAAACTCCCGTTGTGACGGAACTTTTATTTTCCTCAGTGAAATCATCGTAAACAAATACCAGATCAATTTCATCCGGATAATTTTCAATTTCATTGGAATAGAAACAAATGTTATCTTTCGTGAATTCAAAGCCGTTTAATCTGACTCCTACATTTTCTATATCTGTTTCAGGCTTAAGGGCAGTAAATTTCCAGTGATCAATCTCCGGGGCGGCGGCAATAAGTTCCTCTGCAAATGCTATTTTTCTGATATCCCCTTCTACCGTAACGATAAGTTCTGCCGTATTTTCATCACACATTCCAGACAGGAAATAGTATCCACTGTTTATTTTGGCGAGCTCAGGGCCAATGACATCAAAAAATTGTTGCTCTATATTTACCCTGCTTTTAACGACTTCAAAAAATATTTTTTCTTTTGTTAAAAACCAGTCCCAAAAGGCTTTGTATGTACCCTTTTCCTTCATTCTTTCCCTAATGTTTTATCAGAATCAGCATTTAATGAATCTGGTTTCCATTAATGTATACATTCTCTGCACTCAGACTTCCCTGATTGTAAAGAACATTCTGAAAATTATCAGTTTTAAAGGTTACAAAATCTGCTTTTTTACCGGGCTCCAGTTTTCCAATATTTTCAAGACTTAATGCGTAAGCAGCGCGGAAGGTCATGCCAGCCAATACCTCAGCTGTGGTCAGTTTTTCAAAAGTTGCCAAAATAGAGGCCTGGGTAATTAAATTACCCATTGGTGCCGAGCCTGGATTCCAGTCACTGGCAATAGCTACAATAGCCCCGGCATCCAATAGCTTTCTGGCTGGAGTAAACTTTTCGCCAAGTCCTAAGCTTGCCCCCGGAAGAGCAGTGGCCACCGTATCTGATTTTGCGATAAACTCAATATCTTCATCAATAGTTGCTTCCAAGTGGTCTGCAGATTTTGCTCCCACCTCTACTGCAATTCTTGAACTTCCCGGTGTAAACTGATCCGCATGAACGGTAATATCAAAACCTAAATCTTTAGTTTCAAGAAGAAAATTTTTACTTTCTTCGGGTTGGAATGCAGATTTCTCAATAAATATATCTACACGCTCAGCCAGGTTTTCTTCTTTTACTTTAGGTAAAATTTCGGTAAGAATATATTCCAGATATTCCTGATTATTTCCTTCAAAATCTCTTGGTTTAAGGTGAGCAGAAAGACATGTTGGAACAAGCTTAGCTGATGTCTGAGCCTGTGCCTTTTTGATTATTCTAAGCATTTTAAGCTCGTTTTCCACATCCAATCCGTAACCGCTTTTTATTTCAATGGTCGTAATCCCTAATGAAATCAGGAATTGGATTCTCTCCAACAAAGTCCTTAACAGTTCTTCTTCCGAGGCATTTCTTGTATGCTGCACTGAACTCCAGATTCCACCTCCGCTTTCTGCAATTTCAAGGTATGTTTTCCCTGCATTCCGCATAGCAAAATCATTCGCCCGGTTTCCTCCAAAACAAATATGGGTATGGGAATCCACAAATCCGGGAAGAGCTATCTGCTCACCTTCGATCATTATTGTTTCAGCATCCGGATTTTCATTCTTTAATTTCTTAAAGTCTCCAACATTATTAATCAGGCCATGATGATCTATTAAAATTCCACCATCTGATATGATATCAATCTGGTCATCGGATATTTTTCCTCTTAATGGAAGATCTGCCAACGTCACGATCTGCTTGAAAGGGCCTATCAATTTCATTTATCTAAGATTAAAGCTAAAGCTTGTTAATAATTAATTTTTCCTCTCAAAAATACTTAAAAATATTCTAATCTGCTAACCAAAAAATAGTTTAAACCGCCACCATTACCTATACCTTTACCTTGCAACCCTTATTTTTACAATCTCTGAATTTTATCGTTCCAAGTTTTACCCTTAGTCTAAATTTGCTATCTTTGAGGTAAATGAAATGAATTAATGCCAGATTTTTTACATCCAGATAAGGAAAACTACTCGCATGAAGAGCTTATGCAGGAGGAGCAGATCCGGCCCCAGAGTTTTAAGGACTTTGCGGGGCAGAGAAAAACTTTGGAAAACCTTGAAGTTTTTGTCAGCGCTGCCAAAAGACGTGGTGGTGCCCTCGATCATGTTCTTCTGCACGGTCCGCCTGGTCTGGGTAAAACCACTTTAGCCAACATTATCGCCAATGAACTTGGGGTAAACTGCAAGATCACTTCCGGTCCTGTATTAGATAAGCCGGGAAGCTTAGCCGGCCTGCTGACGAATCTGGAAGAGAATGATGTTCTTTTTATTGATGAGATCCACCGTTTGTCTCCCGTTGTGGAAGAATATCTGTATTCTGCCATGGAGGATTATAAAATAGATATTATGCTGGAAACCGGTCCGAATGCCAGAAGTGTGCAAATCGGCCTGAATCCTTTTACTCTGGTAGGTGCCACTACAAGAAGCGGGATGTTGACGAAGCCGATGCTGGCAAGATTCGGTATCCAAAGCAGGCTTGAATATTATTCGGTTGAACTTTTATCGATGATTATCCAGAGAAGCTCAAGGGTTTTGGGAAGTAAAATTTATGAAGATGCCGCAATAGAAATCGCCAGAAGAAGCCGTGGAACTCCAAGGATTGCCAATGCTTTGCTAAGAAGGGTGCGTGATTTTGCAGAGATCAAAGGAAACGGAGAAATTGAGATCAATATTACAAAATATGCTTTGAATTCCCTTAATGTGGATGAGTTTGGTTTGGATGAAATGGATAATAAGATCATGCGTGTCATGATTGAAAATTTTAAAGGAAAACCTGTCGGAATTTCAGCTCTCGCTACTTCAATTGCCGAGAACCCTGAAACACTTGAAGAGGTTTACGAACCGTTCCTGATCCAGGAAGGATTTATCATCAGAACGCCAAGAGGAAGAGAAGTTACTGATAAAGCTTATCAACATTTAAAGATATCCCGTCCGAAAAATCCGGGAGAATTATTTTAAGAGTCTATGTTTATTCCAAAATTATACAGAAGCGAAGATTACGATCTAATGAGAGAAATCATCAGAGAGAATGCTTTTGCCTTACTTATTTCTTCGAATGAAAAAATAAGAGCAACCCACTCCATGATGATGCTCAATGAGGATGACCCTGAAAATATGCATGTGGAAACCCATATTTCCAGAGCAAATCCTCAGGCAAAAACCTTAAAAGACGGTGATGAAGTATTGTGTGACTTCCTGGGAGCCCACACTTATATTTCAAGCAGCTGGTATGATCATATGAATGTTTCAACATGGAACTATGAAGCAGTTCAGATTCATGGAAAGGTACAGCTTATGAGCCACGATGAACTTTACCGACATCTGGAGAAGTTAACTTCCAAATATGAAAAATTCCAGAAATGTCCTGTCATGGTAAAAGATATGGGAAGAGAATTTGTGGAAAAGGAAATGAAGGGAGCTTTCGGGCTGAAAATAATTCCAACAGAAATATTTATCAAGCAGAAGCTTTCCCAGAACAGAAAAGAAAATGATTATCAGAACATTATCTCAGAACTTGAACATTCGGATGAAAATGGAAGAAAAATTGCTGAGAAAATGAAATTAATAAAGAAATAATAATCAAAATATATATGAAGTTATATCCAATACAATGTGGAAAATTTAAACTGGACGGCGGAGCCATGTTTGGAGTCGTCCCAAAGAGTCTGTGGGAAAAAACCAATCCTGCAGACGAAAAAAACCTGATTGAACTGGGAACGCGTTCCCTGCTTATAGAAGACGGCAAAAAACTGATCCTTGTAGACTGCGGTCTCGGTAATAAACAAGATGACAAATTCTTCGGACATTATTCGCTTTGGGGGGATGACAGTCTTGATAAAAATTTAAAGAAGTTCGGTTTCGTAAGAGAGGATATCACAGATGTTTTCCTTACCCACCTTCATTTCGACCACTGCGGAGGTGCTATTGAATGGAATGATGACAGGACGGGATACAGACCTGCTTTTAAAAATGCACAGTTCTGGACCAATGAGAACCACTGGCAATGGGCTACAGAACCTAATGCCAGGGAAAAAGCCAGCTTTTTGAAAGAAAATATTCTTCCAATGCAGGAAAGTGGGCAATTAAACTTTTTACCTCTTCCTACTACAGGAAATTATGGTTTTGCCCCTGATCTGAAAATGGATGTGATCTTTGTAGACGGACATACGGAAAAGCAAATGCTCCCGGTAATCCAATACCAGGAAAAAACAATTGTTTTTGCGGCGGATCTTATTCCTACTGCAGGACATATTAACCCTGTTTATGTAATGGGATATGATACAAGGCCCCTGCTGACAATGGAGGAAAAAGCAAAGTTCCTGAAACAGTGTGTAGATAATGAATATCTGCTCTTTTTTGAGCATGATGCCCATAATGAACTGGCAAGCCTTAAGATGACTGAAAAAGGAGTGAGATTGGACGAAATTCACAGTTTTAATGATGTTTTTGGATATTAATTTTTGATTATGGAAGAGTTACATTCAGAAACACAGAAAGCAGAACCGGAACCAGCACCCAAGGTTATTGGACTTACCGGCGGTATAGGCTCGGGAAAAACCACAGTAGCCCGATTTATTGAGGAGTTCGGGTTTCCTGTTTATTATTCCGATGACAGGGCTAAAGCAATTGTCAACGAGAGTGAAGATTTGAAGATAAAGATTAAAGAATTACTGGGCGATGAAGCTTATGATTCCAATGGTCTTTATGACCGGAAATTTGTTGCGGAAAAGGTTTTCAATAATAAAGAGCAGCTGCATGAATTAAATGAGATCATTCATCCTGCCGTACGGGTTGATTTTGAAGAATGGCTGAAAAAACAGACTAAATATTTAGTCTTTAAAGAAACAGCCCTCTTGTTTGAATTAAAACTGAACAGACAGTGTTATAAATCACTTCTGGTGACAGCCGAGGATAACATCAGAGCGAAAAGGGTGATGGACAGGGACGGAAAGACTTACCGTGAAGTAGAAGCCGTCATGGAAAAGCAAATGCCCGAAAAGGACAAGATCAAACTGGCTGACTGTATTATCTATAACAATACCAACCTGGAGGATCTTAAGGAACAAACCGAACAGGTAATTTTCGATATTGAATAAAATAAACCTCGTTAGAGAAATTCTAACGAGGTTTTTATTTTATATTATTAATCCATCCTTATTCATTTGGTAAACAGAGGTTTTGTAGTGTCTCAATAAATAATCATAGATAATCATTTCAAAGAATCTTTGATTGGAAACAAAAAGCCTGTTGATATTCATATGAAAAATACTCTGGAAAAAATGCTGTAAAGACATTCCTAACGATTTACTTTCATTATGATGCATAATATTCTGATAAACAATACCATTTTCTTCAATATTAGAAAGGATGACATTTCTCTCTTCTGAAAATTCTTCAGACACGACAAATTCTGTAAATTTTGGCTTAAATTCTCTATATTTTTTATCCAATTGGCTGTTTAGTTTTTTATCCGCGTTAAATTCTGTTTTAAATGCATTATTAAAATTTTTTATCCAATCCAGTTTTTCATGAACATTGATTTTAAGTTGATTTAGTATTTCATCAATATAGAAAAGAGTGATAATAATTTTCTCCTCATCATCATAATCTAAGCACTGAAGTGTAAATTCACTGTTTTTACAGAATAACTGTTCGGCATCCTCGATCGTATTTTCTCCGTATCTTTCAATTTCCCTGCTATAGGTATCGATTAAAATATTCGAAATTTCACCGCTATTAAGGTATTCCAGCAAAGTCTGGTTTATTCTGTCAAGCACTGGTCCGTAATATTCAATATTCTTTAATCTGAATCTAATCCTGATATGAGGTTTCGGATCAAGGTAACGTATGAAAAACCATTGTGAAATATAATTGTTCTTTTGAAAATTTTCTACTAAAGGTTGGATAGCCTCTTCCAAAATTCCATCTGCCGTTTTGATACCTGTATAAATTTTCAGATAAAGCCATTCGGTTCCAGGACTAAATTTTCTTTTTACCATAGCCTATTTCCTGTTTTTATACATTGGGAAGATAAATTCATGTTTATAATCGTCATTTCTGTTAAATAGAAACTCCTCAATAATGATTGATTTTTTTAGTTTTATGGTTTCGATAAAAAGCTTTGCCATATCATAATTTTCCAGATTCATTGTTAAGGTATTATCAAAACTTACCCATTGAATCCATGATGGAATTTTCCTCTTAATTCTCCAGTCTTCAAGCTGGATCAGAAAATATTCTCTATCCTGTAAATCAAAAGAAGGAATATCTTTTTCCGCTATTTTCCATTGGGCTTTTGACAGTATAATATTCCCATACTCTACTCTGGGTAGAAATTTATAAATATCTTCTAATCCTCCCCATGTAAAATATAATCCTTTCCGTATATCCTGGGAGTAAAGATCTGAGAGGAAGTGATACACAGGTAAGGTATTACCGGAATAATTATGGGCACTTGTTAAACAAGGTCTTATTTCTTTATTCAGCTTTTTGGAACGTAAAACAATTCTCTCATTTTTCAAAGAAATATATAAATCATCTACCAGTATTTGTTTTTCCTTTGGTAATACAGATTGAGACAAATAAGGGATTTCATATTGTCTTAAGGTTGGCCTTCTGATCACATTGCCAATTCTCGCTTCGGGTAAATGAACGATTTCTGCCAAAATATAATCAGGATTTAATTCCTCTTCTTTTTTTGCAATTGATTTTGAGAGGACTTGCATCTCTGATCTTTCCGAACAAAATCTTCCCAGCAGATTTGCTGCACTGCTCCCTGTACTGGTATTTAAGAATAGTTTTTCCTGATCATTATCTGAAATAATCTCTGCTAAAAAAGAAATTGTATCAGGTAAATCATCCCGATTTTCTTCAAAATCTTTGAAATCGTCGTCTGACAATTCTATTTTATACCCATCTTCCAATAAAGCATTTTGTAATTTTTCATTAAGAATTGTATGAACCGGACTAAGTTTAATATACAAATCCTGATCTTTTTTGGAAGTTGATAGCTGCAAATCTTCCAAATAGGGATGAAGCCCTTTTGCTGCATTATCTTGGTTATAGCCAATTCCAACTTCTGCATCTAGAACATACACTAAGGACACTTCTTGTGTTTGAAATCTTTCGTTAAATGCTTTTTTGAATTTTTCTAAGTAATTATTTTTTTGTACCCGGTTGAGTTTATTTAAAAAGATAACTCCTTTTTTTACCTCTTTTTTCCAATGATTGGGTAAAACAAATGGGCTTTCCGAATACAAATCGGTCTGAAAAAGATATTTTTTTTCATATTCAGCACCAAAAGATTTAATTAATTCTTCTGTTTGAGTATATTTTAAGATTGGATTTCCAATGTTTTGATCCAATTTAGTTAATTGATTCTTTACAGAAATTAGAATATTCAACTCTTTATCTGCCTCTATTTTTTCCAGAATAAAAATAAGGATGTCTAAAAAATCTTTTCCAGATACATTAGGTTCTAATTCACTTACAAGAACTTGATTATCTATTAGCTCATTGATAAATTCCAGAGATTCTTCCCGGGTTATTTCATGATTAATGAGGGTTTCTGCAAGCTGTTGTAGTGTTTTACCTTCTTTTGACAGTTCAAGTATTTGCTGTAATTCTGATGAAAGGGGTGCTGATGAAATAATATAATCTCTTTTCTCTCCGTTATACTGATATTCTACATAACGGATTTTGTTTCCTATCCTGTAAATACTATTGTTTGGAAATAAGAACAATTTATTTCTTATTTCAGGCGATTGCACAAAATACTGAGCCAGACAAACAAGAAAATACATGTCTAATTTGGTATCTCTAACTAACTGTCCATCTTTTGTCTGATCCTGATGACTTGCATATCCCCTATTTATCATCTCTTCACCAAATTCCCCTAAACCAACACAAGAAAATAAGCCGAATGGTGTACAACGGGTACTCATTCGACTATAGTATTTTAATATCGTGTTCTTTAGTTTTTGATCGTCTTTTGATAAAAATTGTTTTTCTGAATTCATCCATTTAGCCACTTCCTCATATAAGTATGGTGAAGCTAAATATATGGCTTCCTTAAAAATAGAATTCCCTGTAATTTCTTTTAATTCGCTATCTGAAATTTCTTTTTTATTAAATTTTTCTATAAAATTTTTGCAAGAAAATAAGGGAGTACGCACAATATACTCATTAAAAAACTGGTAAGGAAAACGAGACATCTATTTTTTTGTGTTTTCTTTTGGCTGGTAATCAGGATGTCCCAATTGCCAGAAGGCAAATGCAAAAATATCTCCTATGCCGGCATATTGTTGGGCCACAGGAATGTTAGCACCATGCCCTCCTTCAAAATCTATTTTTAGTAATATATCATTGTCCGAGGCATCATCTGCCATCAATTTTGCTGCAAATTTTGTAGGCATCCATGGGGAAACTCTCTGATCGTTTATCCCTGCAGTGATCAAAGTCGCAGGATATTTCACCCCTTTTTTAATGTGATGGTAAGCATCCATTTCTAATAAATCTTTAAATCCTTTTGGATCTTTTACACTTCCAAATTCTTGCGGCTGCCCATTAGAAGTTACCTCTTCTCTAAGCATATTCAGAGATCCTACTTCTGCAATAACAGCCTTAAAAAGATCTGGTCTTTCGGTCATTGCTCTACCTACCGCAATTCCTCCTGCACTACCTCCCCAAATCGCTATCTTCTCTTTTGAAGTATATTTTTCTTCTATCAGGTATTCCGAACAGTCTATTAAATCTCTCCAAGTATTAGGTTTTGTTTCTTTATACCCTCCCAAACGCCATTTTTCTCCTTTTTCTCCACCACCTCTAACATGGGCAATTGCCATTACACCTCCTTGATTTACCCATAATAAATAACTTTTAGCAAAAGCAGGGCTGTCAACTATTCCATAAGAGCCATAAGCTTCCATTAACAACGGAGATGTACCATTTTTAACCAAGTTTTTATTATAAATCAAAGATAATGGAATTTCTTCTCCATCTCTGGCTTTTACGGTTATCTCTTTTGCTATTATATCTTTGAATTCAGGGTATTCCACAATTGGTACAAGATTTTCCGGTATGAAAGTGCTGGTTTTAGCATCATATCTAAAACGTTGCTCATCATTTGCCCATCCTGAACATGTTACCCAGATATCCGGGTAGCTTTGTCCTTTAGATTCCAAGTCAATATTTCCCGATGGAAACGGAAGTGGGATAGGAATATCTTTTCCGCTTCTGTATAAATATAATTTAGCCTCTACTCCATTTTTAGTAGTTGTATAATAGATACCATCTTTCGTAATTTTATACCCTTTTATAATTTCATCTTCTCTTTCTGGAATTAGTACTTCAGCATTTTTAAAATCTGGATGATCAATACTGGTTTTACATAATTTATTAAGAGATGAATTATAGGAAGATTGAAAAATAACTTTATCATTCCAAAAATCTAAATTTTTAGCTTTGTCATTTGATTCAGAAAATGGCTTCCAATTTTTCTTGCCGGCTAACAGATCTTTTTTACTTATTATAAATGTTTTTCTGAACGATTGATAGTCCACCAACATCCCTTTATAATACTGATCCTCAATGTTAGATCCTAAGATCATCGGAAACTGGTCTTCAGTAATTTTTAAATCAGGATTATTTTTTGCAGAAAAAACGTCAATTATTTTTTTCGGATCTGTTCCTAATTTATATAAAACAGTTTTGGTATTTTTATAAAAATTTATAGATTTTGGATCAATTGTTGAAAAAGCAACATAAAAAAAACCACTATTATCATCTAACCATTTTATCCCATCCAAAGTAGCAGGTGCTGTATTGGCAATAAATTCAGGATAAACCTGTTTTTTTTTCACATCGATGATAATTACATCTGAAAGTTCTACTCCTTTCTCTACTATTGAAACAGCAATTTTACTACCATCCCAGCTAGGACTAATATAATTGATTATAAATTCATGATCCGCTTCTGAATTTTTATAATTGGCAGGATCATAAAGTAATTCTTCTTTTCCTGAGTCTCTTTCTCTATAATATAGTTTTGCTATTTTTTCATTAGCATTTCTTTTTAGATAAAAATATTTATCATTATTAGTTATTTTCAATTCAGATACAGAATAGCCTCGCCTTTTATCAAACTCTAACCTTTTTTCTATATAATAGTTCCTTTTAGGAATTAGATTAAGAACAGAATTTGCATAAGCTGTCTGTGACTTCATCCAATTGATCGTTTGAGGATTTTCTAAATCTTCCAGATTTCTATACTCATCCACTATCTTAGTATCAAAATATAGATCTGTTGTAGGCTTTGATACAGCTTTATTTATTTTTTGGGCACTTATATTGAGTATACAAAATTTACTAATAATGATAAATATTAATCTTTTCATTCTTGCTTAGAGCCTGTTTAAATTTCTTAATTTATTTCTTGTACAGTATATAAATCTCTTTTCAAATTTATATTTTAGATATTTATTTGTAAAAAGGATAAATTCATATACGATTTATTAATGTCCAATATAGTTGAAAATCATATATAAAATAGAGGCCCCTATCCATTACATTTAGCGCTTGGCATCTGCTGTATTGGAGGTGTTGTTGGATCCTGATCATCATAAAGATCCAGCTGAAATCCAGAACCGCCATTTATTTTTTTCATATTACTAAGTTTCATCACCTGTACTTTCTTCAATGACAATTTTTTGTCTTGATTTTGCTTTTTCATTTATTTGATAATTTTTTGATTAATTACGACAAAGAAAGTGATTTTTCATAAAATTAGGTATAATTGTATCTATAGATTTATAAATCCATGTTTAATATACAAATATAAATCATTGATATTGATCAATTTAAACTCTATCGATTCATTTCAATTATATATGAAGTTTTAATTATGAAAATCATATTTTTGTAGTTTATTTACAAAATGAAGAAAGCTGCTTACCTTTTTTTAATTATACTATTTAGTAATTTACTTTACTCACAGGAAAAATCTATTGACAGTTTAAAGACATTTAGTTTTAAGGATCTAAAAGATAAATTTTATACTTATTATGATAATGGCAAAACTATTGAATCCAAAAGTATTGCGAAATATTACATGCAAAAAGCAAAAAAAGAAAAAAATAATGGAGAAATAGCCGAGGGCTATATCCTTATTCATCTTAATGAAAATTTTCCAAATGCTTTAAAATATTTAGACAGTTTATCAGTACTTTCAAAAAACAAACAAACAAGTATTTCAGCGGCTAAGATATATACGCTAAAAGGAAATCTTTATTATAAGTATGATAATCTTAAAGCTTCTTTAAATAATTATATTTTAGGATTAAAATATGCCAAAATCCAAAATAATCAAGCGCTGATTGATGCTACTAATATTAATATTGCCTACCTCAATTGCTATATGGGCAAAAATGAAGACGCAGCAAAAACATTCAGACACTATCTATATAATGTAAAAAATTCTGAATTAGACCATAATCAAATGCGCGTAAGCCTTATAAACTGCTATATTGAAATTAATAAGCTTGATTCTGCTGACGTTTTAATTCAAGAAGGACTAAATTCTCAGTTTGTACACAAGAATAAATATGGCATTAACCAATACTTATATCTATCCGGGAGAGCAAAGCTTAAACAGAAAAAATATAAAGATGCCATAGCTGAGCTATCAAAAGCATACCATTATTTTTCCAGCGTCAATGATAACACGGCGAACTATACATTATTCTATATCGGTAAATCTTATGCAGGATTGAAAAATAAGGAAAAAGCGGTACAAAATTTCATCACATTAGATGCTAATTTACAGAAAACAAACTTCACTTCCTTCCCTGAAATCCGGGAAGCATATACCTATCTCATAGATTATTATAAAGAGAAAAATGATAAAGAGAAGCAGCTTTATTATATTGAAAGATTTTTAAAAGTAGATAAAAAACTTGACGAACAATTCAAATATTTATCTACAGAGCTTCCTAAAAAATATGATACTCCTAATCTTTTACAGGAAAAAGAAAGTATCATTAATGATTTGCAAAACAGAAAAATGATTCTGAATATATCTATTGGTTTTCTATCAATAGTTCTTGTATTGCTTACTTTTTTGTACTTCAGGTCTAAAAAGAGAGAGAGACAGCACAGGAAAATTGCTCAGGACCTGATCAATTCCATTGAGATGAAAAGCTTTAAAACTCAGGAAACAGAACCCATCATCATCCCTTCTCCTGCAATTGAACAAACTGAAATAGAAACAGAGGATAAGATAGTTAAAACTACTCCAGAAGATATAACTCAATTTATCTTAAAAGAGCTTGAAATTTTTGAAAGTAAAGAGCTTTTTTTAAAGAAAGGAATTACATCCGCAAGTTTAGCAAAAAGTATTAAAACCAATACTACGTATTTATCAGAAGTTATCAATACTCAGAAAGGCAAAAACTTTGCAACTTATCTTAATGACCTTCGTATAGATTATGCCCTTAACAGGCTGATAAAGGATAAAAAATTCCGTTCATATAAATTATTGGCCATTGCTGAAGAGCTGGGCTATAATAATGAGCAGTCTTTTTCTCTGGCTTTTAAGAAAAAAACCGGAATTACGCTTTCTGTCTATATTAAAGAAATTGAAAAATCTAACAATTCACAATCATAATTAACTTACTTCTTTTCAATAATTTACAACTTTCCCCATTTATAAATCTATGGCTTTAGATTTATAAATCTAAGATTCATCTCCTTTTTTTGCTCCAGGTTCTTACGTAAGTTTGCTCCAGGTAAGAACACAAATACCCTTTTTTATATGTGTACAGTATAAAAAATAGTAAGCTGATCAGCAAAAGCCCATGTCAGGGTTTATATGACAAAAAAAGATTCAACTTTAAAATTAAAAAAATGAAATTAACATTTTTAACAACAAAAGAGCTAATAACAATCGAAGGTGGCTCGGGAACTGGGGAACCGCAAACAATTAATATTCTGGGTAATGTTATCTATACAGGTACACCACCTTTAAATCCTTAATAAATAACAATTAAAATTAATTTACAATGAATTTAGCAAAATTAAACTTAGTAGAGCTCGAAGCTCATGAAACTATATTAGTTAACGGTGGTGGTAATGGTGGTTGGCTTTGGCTGGCGGAACAGGTAATTGAGAACTGGAATGAAATTAAAAGCGGACTTTCCGATGGATGGAACGGAAATTATAATCCACCAAAATAATTAACTTAAAATTTAAATTATGACAAATATTCAAATACTGACAAACGAAGAACTTTTAATGATAAACGGAGGAGACGGTTTTTGGTATGATGTGGCTTATGCAGTTGGGGCTTTAGCACATGAATATGTACATCAGGTTTCATTAGCAGGCTATTATGCTAGTGCAGGTCATTAATTTCTTTAACTTATTAAAATAAAAAAAATAGAATATGAAAAATTTAGAAACACTTACAAACGCTGAACTATCATCAATTAATGGAGGGGATGGTTTTTGGTATGATGTTGCCTATGCAATTGGAGCTGGTGCTCATGCAGCTGCTAATGTACTGGTAGCTGCTGCGGATACAATCGCTTCACATCCTGTTGGAGGACCAAGAGGCGGCTATAATTAATAATATTAATTACTAAAAATTGCTACCTTATAATAAGGTAGCAATTATTATTTATGAAAAAACTATTTATTTTCTTTTTAATTTCATTTGCTCTCGCAGTAATTAATGGATATTTTTTTAATTATATTAATGATATCTATTTGCACTTTGATGTAAATCAAGATAAAAATCAAAATATTTCAAAAAATGAACTAAACTTCATTGCAATATTCATTGCTCCTTTTATAGAAACTTTTGCATTTCAATATCTTCCGTATTTAGTCTTAACCAAATGGATAGGTATCAAGAATAACATAATTTGTATAATTACTATGAGTGTAATTTTTTCATCGATGCATTATTATAATTGGTTATATATTGTTATGACATTTTTCGGAGGATTAATTTTAAATAATCTTTATGTTTATTATTATAAGCATACTCATAAATACAGTTTTATTTTAACGGTTTTCTTCCATGCATTATTTAATCTTTACGGATTTCTATTTGTAATGTAAAATCATTTTCTCAATGTTTAAAAAATCAATTTATATAGGAATTTTAATTCTTATAATTACACTCATATGCACTTTACCGATCATTAAAATCCCGATTTCCTCTTCATCAAGAGGGGTGATACGATCTGTACAGGAGAATACTAAAATCTCTGCCATTGTTTCAGGAAGAATAATTTATAGCAAATTAGAAAAAAATAATCAGGAAATAAAGCAAGGTGATACGTTATTCATCGTAACAGCAGAACAATTAGACACCCAGAAAAATCTACAAACCAGTCAAAGTTCAGATTATTCAGCACAATTACAGGATCTAAATAAACTTACAAAAGGACATGCTTCAGGATTGCAAACCGGGCAATATCAAAGAGAATTATCTGCTATGCAGGAGAAAGTTGCACAGGTACAAACACAATTATCTTTAGCGCAGAAAGATTTTGACAGAGCTTCAACATTGTATAATCAAGGGGTAGTTCCAAAAGCAGAATACGATAAATTCTTCTATAATTTGCAAGGTCTTAAAAATCAGATTGCTGGTATAAGAGAACAACAAATTGCTCAATGGCAAACACAAAAAAGAGAAACGGAAAGACAAATTCGTTCTCTGGGCTCAGAAGTACAACGTATTAATCAGGAGCAGAAAAATTATATTATTACTGCACCAGTTTCCGGAAGACTTGTTAATTTCTCCGGAATACAGAAAAACAATTTTCTTACACAAGGTCAGAATATAGGAGAAATATCTCCGGAAGTCTCTTTAATTGCTGAATGTTTGGTTTCCCCAAAAGATATAGGTTTTATCCACAAAGGACAAAATGTAAAATACCAAATCGACACTTATAATTACAACCAGTGGGGACTACTGGAAGGAAAAGTAGCTGAAATTGATCAGAACATTAAAATTAATGAACAAACCGGAGAAGCTTTCTTCAGAGTTCTCTGTAAAATGGATAAAAACCATTTGCAACTAAAAAACGGATATAAAGGAAATATTGGAAAGGGAATGAGTTTTACGGCTCGTTTTCATTTAATAGACCGCACATTGTGGCAACTATTATTCGACAGAATAGATGATTGGTTCAATCCGAAACTAAAATAATGAAAAAAAACATACTTGTAAAACAGCATGATATAAAAGACTGCGGTGCTGCATGTCTTGCTTCTGTTACAACACATTACGGATTAAAAATGCCTATTGCCAAAATCAGGCAGATCTGCCATACCGATACAAGAGGTACCAATGTTTTAGGTTTAATACAGGGGCTGGAACAAATGGGTTTCAATGCAAAGGGAGTAAAAGGCGGTATTGATGCTTTGCCGGAGCTTCCGTTACCTGCTATCGCACACATTATTGTTAATGGACACATGCACCACTATGTAGTCATTTACAAAGTTGCAAAAGACAAAATCACGGTAATGGATCCTGCACGAGGAAAACTGGAAGATTACAAAACAGAAGATTTTTCAAGAATATGGACTGGGGTTCTTATTCTCATGGAACCCAATGAATATTTTGAGCAAAGGGATGAAAAAACAAGCCTCTATAAAAGATTCTGGAACTTAGTCCGGCCACACAAAAGCATTTTAATTCAGGCATTATTAGGAGCCCTGGTTTATACTATTTTAGGATTATCGACTTCAATTTATATAGAAAAAATCACAGATTATGTTTTAATAGACGGAAATAAGCGTCTTCTTAATCTGCTGTCAGTAGGAATGATTGTTATTCTGCTTTTCCAGATTTTTATCGGCGCGATGAAAAGCGTTTTGGTATTGCAGACCGGGCAAAAAATGGATAAGCACCTCATTCTCGGTTACTACAAACATCTGTTAAAGTTACCTCAACGGTTTTTTGATACGATGAAAGTTGGTGAGATAATTTCAAGGGTAAATGATGCCGTTAAAATAAGAACATTTATCAATGATGTTTCGATACAGATTTTTGTCAATATTTTTATTATCATCTTCTCATTTGCTTTAATGTTTACATATTACTGGAAACTGGCTCTGATTACGGCATTGGTCATTCCATTTTATTTTTTAGTCTATTGGATTACCAATAAATTGAATAAAAAAGCAGAACGAAAGTTGATGGAAGAAAGCGCTGAACTGGAATCCCATTTGGTAGAATCAATTACTTCTGTAAAAACCATTAAACAATTTGGAGTAGAAACGTTTGCCAATAATAAAACAGATAATGCTTTCTCAAATCTTCTTAAAACGATCTATGCTTCGGTAATGAACGCTTTATTTTCAGGAAATTCCTCTGAATTCCTATCAAGAATTTTCACTATTGTATTGCTTTGGGTTGGCTCCGGATATGTAATTGACAGGGTAATCACCCCTGGAGAATTGTTGTCTTTTTATGCTCTGATAGGATATTTTACAAGTCCTGTATCCCAATTAATCGGAATGAATAAAACTATTCAGAATGCATTAATTGCTGCTGACCGTCTTTTTGAAATTATGGATTTGGAACGTGAAGAAAATACAGAAAAGCTAGACCTTACAAAAAAAAATATTGGAGATATACAATTTAAAGATGTGAGTTTTAGTTATGGAAGCAGAGCGGAGGTGTTTGCTAGCTTTAATTGTCTTATAAAAAAAGGAGAAACTACAGCTATTGTTGGAGAAAGTGGAAGCGGAAAAACTACTTTAGCTTCGTTAATTCAAAATCTGTATTCGCTTAAAGCAGGTAAAATTATGATCGGAGATTATGATATTAATTATATATCTAACTATTCTTTAAGAAATTTAGTTTCCGTAGTTCCACAGCAGATAGACTTATTCTCAGGAAATATTATTGAAAATATAGCTTTAGGAGAGGATTTTCCGGATATACAAAGGATTTTAAACATCACCAAAAATTTGGGAATATTAAATTTTGTTGAAAAATTACCCAACGGTTTTCAAACGTATCTAGGTGAAAACGGAGCGTTGCTTTCCGGCGGTCAGAAACAGAGAATAGCCATTGCCAGAGCTTTATATAAAAATCCTGAAATTTTAATATTGGACGAAGCAACTTCTTCTTTGGATACAGAATCGGAGATCGTGATCCAAAATACGTTACAGGAATTTAGAAATCAAGGCAAAACTATGATTGTTATCGCCCATCGTTTAAGCACTATTGCCAATGCAGATACCATTCTTGTAATGAAAGAAGGACAAATTATTGAAAAAGGAAACCACAACGAACTTCTAAATACAGACTCTGTTTATAAATCTATGTGGGAAAAACAAGGGACTAGGTTAGATTATTAAAGCTAATATTATGATTGATTTTATGCTTACTTTATTTTTAGCTATTATGGAGTTTTTAGATAAAATCTTATAATACCAATGACAAAATGGCTTTGTAATATTCTGCGTTTGGATATGGATATTATATACACCACAATAAATGAATAGAAAAATGAATCTAAATAAAAAGTAATAAATTCATTTTTTATAAAATACATTTGTCTAATTTTCAAATTACAATTTAACCATTGTTTTCTTATCCCGAACTCAGATTATTTACGAATTAATCCAAAAGCTGAAAGCTGAAATCTGAAAGATAATCTTTATCATCAGCTATTATTTAAAAGAATTTCCGATAATATTCTAACCATAAACAAACACAAATCACCAACTATTTTGTCAGTTAATTAAGATATACTAAAATCAAAAATACAAGACCCAACAATAAAAAAGCCCTCATCACTGAGGGCTTACTTATATTTGAAATTTAATATTATTCTTTAATAAATTTCTTCTGAACTGTTACTCCATTGTCTTCGATATCTATTACATAAATACCGCTGATCAATTTAGCGACGTTAACCTGGTTATTAAGCAGAATACCGTCACCGATAACCTGTCCTGCAGAATTGTAGATCTTATATTTAGCTTTCTTGCTGATATTTTTCACATACAATACTGTACTTACCGGGTTAGGGTAAATCATGATATCCGTCTGATTAAGAGAATTCGGCACTCCCGGTTTAGAGATTCTTACAGAATAATCTTCTACTTCCCCGTTGGCAAAATTGGTACAGTTCACAGGAATTCCGTCTCTCATCATTGCCACTCTCATTACTACATATTTGTAGTTCGTCATGCTTACGTAAGCGTCTACAGGTACATTGAATGTTCCTGTAACAGGAGTTGTAGTATTTGGAGGTGATGTGAATACTCTTTCATCAAGATCAAAATATCCGTTTCTGTTGAAATCGATCCATACCGCGATACCTTCATCATGGTTGGTTCCGTTCCATTTCTTCTCAATTGTAATCTGGTTTCCTGTAGATCCCTGAACCATTTCAATAAATGTATCAGGTACTCCTGTATAGTTTGTATAGCTGGAAGGTCCCGACTCATTCTCCATCTTAGGTCTTCCGTTTGGAACTACCGTAACTTTGGAGATATGTTCGTTAACAGCATTTTGAGAAGCCATCTGGCAATAAACTACTGTAGGTGTTGTGAAATAGTATGGAGGTGTATATGTACCTGGGGTACCATTACAAACATTCACCACCTGCATTTCATATTTCGTTTCTTCCAATAATCCTGTTATAGTGTACGTATTCGTTGTTAATGGAACATTTGTCCAGCTTGGAATACCTACTTTTCTGTATCGAAGGATGTAAGTAGCCCCAGGGAAACCTTCCCAAGTAACTTCAGCCCATGTAGGATTAATCTGAGTTATCGTTAATCCCGGAGGAGGAAGTTCACATGTTCTTTCCGTAGTAAATACTTTCGGGTTAGAATATGGGTTAAGAGTAGTTTCTCCAACACATTTATTAGCCACTCTTACTTCATATTTTGTATATGGGTCTAAGTTTGTTAATAAATAGGTATTGGCAGGAGGTGCAATGTTAGGAACCTGTGTCCATGTAGCTGCTCCTACTTTTCTCCATTCCAGTGTATATGTTGAGCTTGCTGAAAGCGGTGCCCATGTAATCAGTGCGGAATTTGTAGTGATATTACTTACCGTAACATTTGGAGGTGTAGGATCACATCTTGTTACAAATGTCTTGATCGCAGTAAATGTACCAGCAACATCTCCACAAACAGTAGCCACCTGAACTTCATAGATGGTAGCCGGAGTTAAACCGGTCAATACCAATGGAAGGTTATTTAATAATGTTGAAGCATATACTTCTGTCCACGCTCCCGGAGGAGTTGCCTGAACTCTGTATCTTACAAGATAAGTTACGTTAGTTGCCGAACCTGTTAATGTAAGAGTAGCTGTATTATGAGTAGCTGTAATCGTAGGCTGGTTTGGTGTTGCGTTGCTACAAGGTCTGATTCTTACCGCATAGTCTTCAACTTCACCGTTTACCGCATTCTGACACATTACCGGAGCACTTGTACGTTTAAGAACAACTCTCATTGTAGTGGTAAGCGGACCTGTATAAGCAGCTCCCGGAACAGAGAAGGTTGCAGTAATAGGAGTTGTTGTGTTTGCCGGAGAGTTTATAATTTGTTCTGATGTTTCAAAAACACCGTTTCTATTATAATCAATCCAAACTGACACTGCATCATTACTTGTTGCACCCGTCCATCCTTTTGCTACAGAGATCTTATTATTCGCAGAACCTGCATCAAGAGTGATTAATGTTTGAGGTGTAGTATAGCTTGTATAGTTATTCTGTACAGTAGTATTGCTCATCACCGGCACTCCAGGGTTGGAAGAAGTAACAGTTACATTTGAAATGTGGTCGTTAGTTCCGGTACCTGTCATCGGACAATAGGTAAGCGGTGGTGTTGTAAACTGTACTGTTGTAGAATATGGTCCTGTAGAAGTTCCACATGTAGTAGAAACCTGTACATCATATTTAGTCTGCTCAGCAAGTCCAGGAATAGTATAGTTGTTTACTCCCGGTGCCAAAGTCACAGGTGGAATTGTGAAAGTTGGTGCACTGGCCAGTTTCCATCTGATCGTATAAGTAGCATTTGCTGCAGCCATCCAATAAACCGTCGCTGTAGAAGCAGTAAGGTTGGTAACAGTAATATTTGTAGGTGGTGCTGTAGTACAGGCTGGCTGGTCAATAAGTTTCACAGCATAGTCTTCTACTTCACCCCATGTGAAAGTTCCACAAGGAGCAGCCGTAGCACTTTCTCTCAACGCTACACGCATACGGGTGGTAAGGTTTCCTGTGTAAACTCCTCCGGCAACGTTTGGTACAGTGAAGGTAGCAGTCACAGGAGTGGTTGTATTACTTGGTGAGTTCAATACCTGTTCGGATGCTTCAAAAACTCCATTCCTGTTAAAGTCAATCCATACACCTGTTCCGAAAGACCATTGAGTTCCCGGCCATGTTTTTTCGACAGTAATAGTATTCGCTCCTAAACCTCTTACCAGAGTAACAAGTCTTGCAGGATCTGTGGTATAATCTGTATAATTACTGAAATCTGAAGTGCTGGTCATTGGGATGGCAGCATTCGGCGTTACAACAACTTTACTGATATAGCCGTCAATAGTGCTGCTTGTAGAACCAGAAGTACAATAAGAAATAGCAGGAGTCGTAAATGTGGTGCTTGGAGAGAATGGTCCCTGGGTTCCACCACAGATTGTAGCAATCTGCACTTCGTATTGGGTCTGTTCTGTAAGGTTGTTTATTGTATAATTACTCGCAAGAGGAGTTGTAATATTTACTGAGGTCCATGTTGCGGCACTTACAGCTTTATATCTCAGTACATAAGTAGCCCCTGTTGAAGGCAGCCAACTTACAAGAGCTGTAGTTGGGGTAACGTTGGAAACTGTAATATTACTCGGAGGTGCGGTAGTACATGGCTGCAATGCCATAACTGTTAATGTAAAGTCTACATAGTTACCATAAGGTGCAGATCCGCATGAATTTACAGTTCCTATAAACGATGTTGCCGTTCTTACCCTGTAATTACCCGGTGCCTGTGACGCTGGAATGACAATTGATGCCGTTCCGTTTGTAACATAGTTGGGAGTTGCCAGAATTGTTTCACCCGGATCATTAAAGCTCATATTATTATTCCAGTCAACCCAAACATAATAATAGTAAGTACTTGTTCCGGAATTCAGGTTCATTGTTACCGTGTTACTAGGTAAAGCGGTAATAACCGGAGAGGCACTGTTAACATAAGCCGTATAGGAATTAGCCGTATAGTTGATATTCGTGATTCCCCCTGTCGTATTAACAGTTTTCAGATAATATGAAGTTGAACTGGAACCTCCTGTAGGTGTACAATATCCTGTAAATATATTCAAAGGTCCGATCCAGGTACTCTGATCCGTTCCGCTGCATCTTGATCTTACCCATACATAATAAGCCGTATTGGCTGTCAATGGAGAAAGTGTTGTACTTGTCCCGGTTGTAATGGTTTGTGAAGGTAGAGTTGCAGATGTAGGAGCTGTTGCGGATGTACTGTAGTAAACATCATATCCTCCTGCCGGTACGGAAGAAGGAGCAGTCCAGCTGATTGCCGCACTTGTTGTTGTCACAGTTCCTAAAGTTAATCCTGAAGGCGGTATACACGAAGGAGCCGCTCCAAAGGTGAATTGAACATTGGGCCTGTTGGAGTTAACAGTTCCTGTATTGGTAGTAGGGGCAGTATTATCCACCTCTATATACATATGTCTTGAAGTAGCACTAGAGTATGTAAAAGCACTTCCTGAAGTACTTCCGGTTCCGGTACCTCCATAGTCTGTTTCTACCAACACCATCAGGTTTTCTGTCCCGTTGTAATAATAAGGCGTTTGCAGGGTGATGGTGTTCCAACCTGTCGTTATATTATTGATCGTTCCGGTATACACTAAACTAGCACCGGCCTTGGTTGTTGGCCAGTCTTGCGATGCAATAGTGTTTGTTGCTGCCGGAACAGTTTTTAAATAAACCTTTACCGGAGCAGTAGCACTCGTAGCTGTTGTGGCATTCCACGCTACTGACAGTACACTTCCTCCAGCAGGCATATTAATTTCTGCTGCAGTATAAAGTGATGCATCTCTTTGATACCCATAGTACACACTCAAAGGATATCTTTGAGTACTTGTACCTGTACCAATGGTAACTGTTTGTGCCTGTGAAAACAGCCCGAAGACCATACAAAGCAATGTTATGAGCACCCTAAAGGGCCGGCTCATTTTACAGAGTAAAAATCCACTCATATTTTAAAAATTTAGTTATAATAACAATAGTAATAAGGTATAGTATTTCTTATTTGATGATGCTCAAGTACGTTTGGAGCATCTGTTTTACAGATTATCTGTATTGAAAAAAGTAGTTTTTTAATTCATACGCTAATATTTTAATAATTACACAAATCTAATAATTTTTTCACTATTAATATATTCATTCAAATATTTTTTTGTAAAAATTTCACAATAATAATACATTCTGTGTATAAAAATACAAAATCCTCAGGAGGACCTGAGGACTTTATACTGTCTTAATTAGGATTATTTTTTGATGAATTTAGATCTGAACTGATCTTTATCTTTTTCATCTATCGTGATCACATATCCGCCTTTTACAAGAGAGGAAACATTGATCTTTCCATCATTAATATTTCCGTTTCCTACCAGCTGACCGGCAGTATTGTAAATTTTATAGACTGCTTTATCTGACACTTTGGTCACATTCAGAATATCAACTACCGGGTTAGGATAAATCTGGATGTCATTATTTGGATTGCTGACATCACTTGTACCCAGTGCAAGCTGAATCTGAACAGGATAATCTTCAATTTCACCATAAGCAAACCCATTACATCCGTTTTCAGGCTGATCTTCGTAAGCCATTACCACTCTCATGATCACTTTTTTGTCTGTATATGCATTAGCTGGTACGGAGAAGGTTCCTGAAACAGGAGTTACCACGTTTGACGGGCTGGTGAAGATGATTTCAGAATCTGTGAAGTTACCATCCCTGTTGAAATCTATCCAGGCAGTTACTCCTTCGTTATACTGGCTGGCAGTCCATGCCTTTGTAACACTGATGGCATTACCTGAACTTCCTTGTCTAAGGGTAATTAATTTTGAAAGGTCTGATGTATAATCTGTATAAGTGGAAGCTGCACTGGTATTGGACACCGCTGTCATTCCAACCGGAGTTACAGATACGTTTGAAATATATTCATCATCGGAGCTTCCTGTAGCATTGGTACAGTATGCATAAGGCAATGTACTGAAGTTGGTACTTGCAGAATAGGTTCCTACAGTGCTTCCGCATATATTGGCAACCTGTACTTCGTACTGAGTAGTATCGTCAAGTCCTGAAATATAATAAGAATTGGTTGGAACATTTACCGTAGTCCAGTTTGTAGTTCCTGTTTTTCTGTATCTTAGAGTATAAGTAGCTCCCTGAACCGGTGCCCAGGTAATATTTCCTGAAGAAATTGTTAATCCTGAAGCGGCAACTCCTGTAGTGGCTGCAGAAGAACAAGTTGCTGTTGAAGCAGCTACTGTAGCATTTCCTATTGCATAGAAAACATTACCTACGGCACTTACCCTGATCTTTATATTCGTTCCGTTAGGAAGGGAAGAAAATGTAAAGGCTTCCGCTCCGTCATTCGGTGTGGATGGCGAAAGTACTACCCATGTCAATCCGTTATCTGCAGTGTAATCTATTTTTACATTGGGTGTATTGTATATACCGCTGTTGGTGTTCACAACATCCCAGGTAACAGCACCTGCTGTATTATTATAAACAGTCGTTGAAGTCACTTTAAAAGGTCCCTCGTTTCCTACATTGATATTCTGAAGTCCTGAATTGGTTTGCTGCTCATTTACAATCGGGCTGTTATCTCTTGCTGTAAATACAAAGCTTGAAGATCTTGCTCTGTTGGATACCGTTTCCCAGTCTGCTGCAGAGGAAAGATTCCCTGCTAAAACGGTACCTAGTTTAGGGAAATATCTTGTAGGTGAAGTAGACGGAAGTATAGATCTAAACAGCGGACCTACTCCTGTATCTCCATTAACAGAAGTAACCGGAACACCAGCATTATCAAACTGCTCCCACGTAAAGGTCATAGGATTTCCCTCCGGATCAATAGCATTTCCTGTAAGGGCAAATGCTGTCCCTTTCGGAATGGCATAATCATTTAATGCAGCAATTACAGGAGGATTATTGGTAACCGAAGTTTCAACATCACAGGTTTTAGCAACAAGGTTATTCTGAACCTGAAGGATGCTTACGACATGAAAATAAGGATCGGAGTTATTCTGAACATCAGCATTGGTAATCCCTGCATATCCCATAATAGTGGATCCTGATCCTGGTTCCATATTAACTCCTGCACCTTCAAGATTATGAGAGAAAGTATGGTTGGCTCCCAGCTGGTGTCCCATTTCGTGCGCTACGTAGTCGATATCAAATGTATCTCCCTGCGGAATAGCATTGGCCGGTGAAGTGTATCCTGAACCTTTAGCTTTAGCCGTTGGTGTTGCAGGATTTACACAGATACATCCTATACATCCTGCATTTCCTCCACCTCCGCTTCTTCCGAAAAGGTGTCCTATGTCATAATTTTCGTTCCCTACAACACTGGTAAGGGTTTGCTGAAGCTGAACATTCCAGTTCCCCATCTGGGAAGCAGGAGAATATGGATCTGTAGCAGCATCCATGTAGACCAGTGTAGGATAGTTGACCATATTAAGGTGTATCCCCATGTCTTTTTCAAAAACTCCGTTTACCCTTGAAAGTGTAGCATTCATAGCGGTAAGGGCTCCTGCCTGGGTACCTCCGAAGTAAGCAGTATATTCTCCGGTTACGGAAAGGGCAAGCCTTAGAGTTCTGTACTTTTTATCTGAAGATTTAGAAAAATCCGTATTATTATTGGCAAAGGATTTATTGGTATTGTAAAGTTGGGCAATCTCCTTTTTAGAAAGAACATCTTCATCCATGGAACACAGGAAGCCCTGGGAGCCCGAAGGTTTTGTTTTTCCGTGCACTCCATAAATGGTTTTAGAGGCATTCTGAGGTTCAATGAACTGGTATACCCCATCTTTAATAATCATGGACTGAAAATCATTGGGAGCCAGTGAAAATCTTAAATACTTGGAAGGATCATCAATTCCCACCCCTACATAGGATCCCAGCTGATACTGATCGGCAAGGTTTTTAGCAATAACAGGAAAGCTATAAACATTAAATCTTTCAATTTTACCGTCTAAAGTAGGAAGCGAAATGGCAATAGGTTTTGCATTCTGCCCCATCTCCTGAGCTCCGGCAAGCTGTGATCTTAATAAAGAAATATCGAGAGCATAATATTCTTTAACATCTGACCGCTGTATTACTTCTCCAGACCGTCCCGTAGAGGGCGTCCACTGGGCAGTAGCAGCAGCAAACATACAGAGAGAAAATATTGAAGTAAAAATTTTCTTCATAATTATTGAGATATTAGATTAATTTTACAAATATAATATTTCCATTAAAATAAAATCATTAAATCATAAACAATAATAAATAATCACCACAATACAACCCATTCAAAGTATTATTATAAAAAATTAATCCTCAGAAAAATCTGAGGATTAATTATAGTTACCGTTTATTTTATACAGTATAATAAATATTATTCTGCTTTTATTGAAAACAAACTGTTTTAAAACTTATAAGCAATATTCCATGCAAAACCCATGTTGAATTTGGATGAGCTTTTTCCAAATCCGGGAACTATCATTGGGGTAATATCATCCTGTTTGGACGTATATACTAAATATCTTGGCTGGAGGTTGACATCAATATAAAAATTGGATTCAAAGAGCTGCACTCTTCCTCCCAAAGTTCCTTCCACCCAGGCTGAAGTTTGTGATGAAGACGGAAATGCCACAGATGAACCACTGCCCCCAAAGCCACGAACCGGAACTGCCATATATTCCTGATTGTAAAATGCCCCTCCTATCTTACCACCGGCATAAAAACCGTTGAATTCATTTTCGAGGTCTTTTGCCAGCATATAAAATGCACCCACCTTTACAAAAGGACCGCTTGCTTTTGCATCGTAGCCATTTTTTTGATATACATTTTTCTCAAAACCGGCTTCTGCAACAGCATGAATGTTTCCTTTCACCTTAGATGAAATAAAACCCTGATAAAGAATCCTGTCTGAAAAAAAAGAAACACCCGCATTCAGGATATCAAAACCTACCATAAAGTTCGGCTTATATTTTTCCTGCACTTTTTTAGCTTCGCCGGTTTCTTTTTTTTCCTGGGCAAACCCGGCTACTGACAGGATGCTAAAAAATAAGGAAAAGATTAGTCTTGTCTTCATTCTCTATTTGGTTTTGTCCTGCTTCAATTTTCTGTACAGGATTGGGTTGTATTAATTCTGAATTCAAATTCTCATATGTTTTCTTAATTCCACATCCGGGAGAAACATAGATCGCCTTCGTCGTATAATTAATCCGCACGTGAGATTCTACTCCTTTATCTGCAAGTCTGAAATAAACATCTGTATAAGGTGAATCATCAACTCTTAACGGGATAAGCCTGGAATCTGTTTTCTCCGTTTTTCCAAGCTGCACTTTACCGGAGCCATAATCTACAGCGACATACAATGAATCTAAAGTTTTGGGTTTTCCAGACACTACATCCTTGAATGCCACTTTCATTCTTGGTGTTCCCTCTCCACTTTCGCAGATATCGTCATCTCCGCCGCAGGAAAAAAGCATCCCTACAAAACAGATCATGATGAGAAATTTAAAATACTTCATATTAAGATTTGAGAGTCAAATTTAAATAATTTTATTTTTTAACAAGCAATGCGATGTTTTCAACGTGATGGGTCTGCGGGAACATATCTACCGGGAGGATTTTTACCAGTGTATAATGTTCTTTCATTAAAGCCAGATCTCTTGCCTGCGTTGCTGAATTACAGCTTACATATACTACTTTTTCTGGGGCAAGCTTCAGGATCTGTTCTACCACTTTCTGGTGCATCCCGTCTCTTGGCGGATCGGTAATCAAAACATCTGCTTTCGGATGATTTTCCATGAATTCATCGTTAAAGACATTTTTCATGTCTCCACAATAGAATGTCGTATTGGTAAGACCATTTAATTCGGCATGCTCAATAGCAGCATCTATGGCTTCCTGTACAGATTCTATCCCGATTACCTGCCTGGCATTCCTTGCCACATATTGAGCAATTGTTCCCGTTCCCGTATAAAGATCATAAACCACTTCATCCCCCTTTAAATCTGCAAACTCTAATGTCTTTCTGTAAAGCTCCAATGCCTGCTTATAATTGGTCTGAAAGAATGATTTAGGACCTATTTTAAATTTTAGTCCGTCCATTTCTTCCATCAGGAAACCTTCACCGAAGTAAATATTGATATCCAGATCGTATATGGAATCGTTCTGCTTAGGATTGATGGCGTACACGAGTGTTTTGATCTGTGAAAACTGTTCAAGTAAGAATTGGAAAAGCCTTTCCCTGTTTTCTTTTTCTTCTCTGTAAAGCTGGAATAATACCATCCACTCACCTTTGGAGTTCTGTCTCATCATCAGGGTTCTCAAAAATCCTTCCTGGTTTCTTACGTCAAAGAAGTCCAGCCCGTTGTCTACTCCAAACTTTTTAACAGCCAGACGGATCGCATTGGACGGATCTTCCTGCAGGAAACATTCTTTAAGATCCAGGATCTTGCTCCACATTCCGGGAATATGGAAACCCAGAGCATCCTTACTGCCAAAATTTTCCTCAGAGCTTATTTCATATTGGGTAAGCCATCTCGCGTTGGAAAAGGAAAACTCCATTTTATTTCTGTAGAAATACTGCTCTTCAGCACCTAAAATCGGAAGGGTTTCGAAATCATCAATTCCTCCGATTCTTTTAATATTATTGTATACTTCTTCCTGTTTGAAATCAAGCTGTTTTTCATAGCTCATATTCTGCCACTTGCATCCTCCACAGGTTCCAAAGTGAATACATTTAGGATCTACTCTGAATGGTGACTTCTCCAAAATTTCTACCGTTTCGGCTTCATAGTATTTGGATTTGGATTTTTTAACCCTGGCATTCACTACATCACCGGGAACCGCCCCGGAAACCAAAACGGTTTTCCCCTCTTCGGTTTTTCCTATGGCAACACCTTTTGCCCCTGCCCCAAACAGCTTAATATTTTCAAGAATTATATCTTTCTTCTTTCTCATCCCTAAACTCAATTTCTTTTAATGTTCAGATGTCACCCTCCGGCTCATCATCAACTCTATTTTATTTTTTCTAATACAGCCGAAAGAATTCTCCCGGTTTGATTCCGCAAAAATACAATAAAAAAAACCTTATCCGAAGATAAGGTTTCCATCTATATTAAAGTTTATTATTTTGTTGGAGCTGGCTGAGGATTGGCAGGCTGCGCAGATGGGTCAGCCGGCATTCCCGGCATCATCTGAACATTAGGCTGTAGTTTCGGCGCAGAAAGCCCCGTAAGTTTATCTAATATGGTCACTACTTCCTGTTCGCCAAGATTTACAAAAGATCTGCTGGCAATTTTACCGTCTTTATCAACGATTACAAAGCAAGGCAGTTTAAATCCGTAAACTCCGTATTTTTTAGCAATATCTGAATCGAGACCTTTCTCTCCATATACATTGGTTCCCGGAATTCCTTTCAGCAATGCACTGCTTGTTTTTACGAACTGGTCTTTTGTATCATCTACGTTCACAAAAACAAAGTTCATTTTAGATTTATAGAAATTCACCACTTCTTTCAGTACAGGAACTGTAGCTTCACTGATGTAAGGATTCCATGATGCATAGAAAAACAGCATGTATGGCTTTCCTTTATTTTCAGAAAGCTGGTAAGATTTACCGTCTGCTTTTATTAATGCTGCTTCAGGGGCAGCTTCTCCTACTTTAAGACCGTTAACAGCTAACTGCATTTTAACAAGGTCCGCCTTAATACCTGCATCTGTAATATCCGTATCGATGATTTTCTTAACTTTATCCATATTCTTCGCAGGAGCACCCGGATGAATATCCTGAGCCACTACAAATGCCAAAAGATAGTCTTTAGCAGTCTGTGAAACTTCTTTTCTGTCTTTCAGGAACTGTGCAAAAATTTCAGAAGTGGTAACGTCTGTTTTTCCTTTAGCTTTTGCCTCGGCATACTTTTGGAAGTCAGGACTCATTTTCACAAGAAGATATTGTCTGTATAAAGGAATCGTTTTTACCATTACGTCTTTATCTCCTTCCAGCTTGGTTTCATAATCCTTGAAATCTTTGGAAACTTTAAATGAAGGGTTTCCTGACATCTGTCGCTGTGACATCTCATAATTGGCAAGAAGGTTAAGGATCGTCACTTTCACATCATTCTTCTTCCACTCCAGGATTCCTTTGCTTGGATTATTTTTCTGAGCAAGCTCATCTACATTTTTATTGATATCGGCTTCGATCTTCTGAGCTCCTTTAAGGAATGTTTTCTCATCACCGGACATTAGTTGCTGGATATTGATTTTACTTCCGTACTCACCCAGGAATTTTTGGCTGGCCTGAAGGAAATCATTATTTTTCTTAGCATCTCCTGTTACTACAAATTCATTAGGGAAAGTCATTGCATTTCCTGAAATATTCAGTTTCTGCCCGCCTTCAAGATAAATAAGGTTTTGTCTTCCTGCATAATTAATGACATACATCCCGTCTTTAGGAGCTTCAAAGCTTCCTGTAAAGTTTCCACTTTTATCTAAACCAATATTAACAAGCGGAAGGGTTGCCACGCCAGAAGCTTCAACGAATTCAATTCTTTCGAGTGGTGAACTTCCGGTAATCTTTCCTTTAACTTCAACTTTTTTTGAACAAGACATCACAAAAGCTGTGATGATAAACAATAAAAGATATTTTTTCATTTCAATTTTAATATTACGCAAAAATACGTTTTTTGCGGCTTGTTGATTAACACTATTTATTTTTTTTGAAAATTTTATGGAATACCCTCAAAAAGGGAGTTCCAAGGCCTTTCCCGTTCTTAAAAATTCCACCATGGAAAAATAGATTCTAAAAACCCAGGTTCATTTTCATATGCCTATGTGCTCACCAAATATAGACTTATTAAACAAGGAATGTCTTATTTAAGCAACAACTTAACAAATTTTAACAGCGATGGGGTATGTATAAAAAAATCGTCTCCAAAATGAAGACGATTTTTAATGTATCTGAATAGGATTTTATCCCTGATCTACCATAGCAGCCATATATTCTCTGTTCATTCTGGCAATGTTTTCAAGAGAAATTCCTTTCGGACATTCCACTTCACATGCTCCTGTATTTGAACAGTTTCCGAATCCTTCTTCGTCCATAGCTTTCACCATGTTCAGAACTCTTCTCTTAGCTTCTACTCTACCTTGTGGAAGTAATGCATACTGAGAAACTTTTGCTCCCACGAACAGCATTGCCGAACCGTTTTTACATGTAGCTACACAAGCTCCACATCCGATACAAGCTGCAGCATCCATTGCTTTATCCGCATCTTCTTTAGGAACCGGAATTGCGTTAGCATCCAGTGTATTACCAGAAGTGTTTACAGAAATGAAACCTCCGGCAGCCATTACTCTGTCGAATGCGCTTCTGTCTACCATCAAATCTTTGATAACAGGGAAAGCAGCACTTCTCCAAGGTTCAATAACGATAGTCTCTCCATCTTTGAACATTCTCATGTGAAGCTGACAGGTAGTAATTCCTGTATCCGGCCCGTGAGCTCTACCATTGATGTAAAGAGAACACATCCCGCAGATTCCTTCACGACAGTCGTGATCGAAAGCGATAGGTTCTTTTCCTTCGTTAATTAAATTTTCATTCAGGATATCTAACATCTCTAAAAATGAAGAGTCTGTAGAAACATCCGATATTTTGTAGGTCTCAAACTGACCTTTAGTTTTGCTATTTTTCTGTCTCCAAATTTTCAGTGTAAGATGAAGGCCTTTTTTTGCACTCATAATGTTATATTTATAGGTTGGAGATTATTTATAACTTCTAGTTTTAACCTCGATGTTGTCATATATCAGGTCTTCTTTGTGCAGAATTTCATTGTTGATATCTGCTCCCTGATATTCCCAAGCTCCGACGTATTTGTAGTTTACGTCGTCTCTTTCCGCTTCTCCATCTGGAGTGGAATGGTCTTCACGGAAGTGCCCACCACAAGATTCGTTTCTATGCAGTGCATCGATAGCCATTAACTGTCCCAGTTCAAGGAAATCTGCCACTCTGAATGCTTTTTCAAGCTCAGTGTTCATTCCGTCCTTGTCACCAGGTACTTTTACATTTTTCCAGAAATCGTTTCTTACTTCCTCGATTTCTCTAATTGCTTCTCTTAATCCTTCAGGAGTTCTTCCCATTCCTACTTTATTCCACATAATGTGTCCTAATTTTTTGTGGAAATGGTCTACTGAATGTGTTCCCTTATTATTTAAGAAGAAATCTATTTTCTCTTTAATTCCTTTTTCAGCTTCATCAAATGCTGGAGACTCAGTAGGAATAGTTCCGGTTCTGATATCTGCAGAAAGGTAATCTGCAATTGTATAAGGAAGAACGAAATACCCGTCTGCCAAACCTTGCATCAATGCAGAAGCACCCAATCTGTTCGCTCCGTGATCTGAGAAGTTGGCTTCACCGATTACGAAACATCCAGGAATTGTAGACTGAAGGTTATAATCTACCCAAACACCGCCCATGGTGTAGTGAACGGCAGGATAAATCTTCATTGGAGTTTTGTAAGGATCATCAGCAGTAATTTTTTCGTACATTACGAATAGGTTACCGTATTTCTCCTCAACCCAGCTTTTTCCTAAATCATAGATCTGCTGATCTGTCGGGTTATGAATATGTTTTTCGATAGCGGCTTCTTTACCTTTTTTCATGATCTCTGTAGAGAAATCAAGGTAAACACCTTCCTTAGTATCATTATTTTCAATTCCGAAACCAGCATCACATCTTTCTTTAGCAGCTCTGGACGCAACGTCTCTAGGCACCAGGTTTCCGAATGCAGGATATCTTCTTTCCAGATAATAATCTCTGTCTTCTTCTTTAATATTTTCAGGTCTTAGTTTACCTTCTCTGATGGCTACTGAATCTTCAATTTTCTTAGGAACCCAGATTCTTCCGGAGTTTCTTAATGATTCAGACATCAGAGTCAGCTTAGACTGTTGAGTTCCGTGAACAGGAATACAAGTCGGGTGAATCTGTACATAGCAAGGGTTGGCGAAGTACGCTCCTTTTTTGTGGATCTTCCATGCTGCAGAAACGTTTGATCCCATAGCGTTGGTAGAAAGGAAATATACGTTTCCGTATCCTCCTGAAGCAATAACAACTGCGTGAGCAGAATGTCTTTCGATTTCACCTGTTACAAGGTTTCTTGCAATAATTCCTCTGGCTTTTCCGTCAACAATTACAAGATCAAGCATCTCATGACGGTTATACATCTTGATTCTACCTTTACCGATCTGACGGCTCATTGCAGAATAAGCACCTAATAATAATTGCTGTCCTGTCTGTCCTTTTGCATAGAAGGTTCTTTTTACCTGAACCCCACCAAATGAACGGTTATCTAACTGGCCGCCGTAATCTCTACCGAAAGGAACTCCCTGAGAAACACACTGGTCAATAATATTAGCAGAAACCTCAGCCAATCTATAAACGTTTGCCTCTCTCGCTCTATAGTCACCTCCTTTGATGGTATCATAGAACAATCTGTAAGTAGAGTCACCGTCACCCTGATAGTTTTTAGCAGCATTGATACCTCCCTGTGCAGCAATGGAGTGTGCTCTTCTTGGAGAATCCTGATAACAGAATGCCTTTACATTATATCCTTGCTCAGCCAGAGTAGCTGCCGCAGAACCTCCTGCCAAACCTGTACCTACAACAATAATATCAATCTTGTCTCTGTTGTTGGGTGCAACAAGGTTCATATGGTCTTTATGATGCTTCCATTTATCCTTTAACGGACCAGCCGGAATTTTTGAATCTAATTTACTCATATTGGTATATTGATATTATTGAGTTACAAAGTGAAAAATTGCGATAAAAATGAAACCTGCAGGAATAAGGATTGAATACCATTTTCCAAAAGCTTTAATTACCGGAGTATATTTCGGGTGTCTTGCCCCAATAGACTGGAACGAAGACTGGAAACCGTGAGCAAGGTGTAGTCCCAATAAAACGAAAGCGATTACATAGAGTACCACTCTCCAGATATCGGCAAACTTCTCGTGAAGCTCCGGCCAGAAACGTTCTGAATCAGGAGCAAGCCCTTCCACATACTTGTAATTGATTTCATGAAGCCAGAAATCATAAAAGTGAAGTACCAAGAAGGCTAAAACAACAGCTCCGGAAATAATCATATTTCTGGACATCCATGAAGAGTTCACAGAAGGGTTGTTGGAAGCATACTTTATCGGACGTGCTTTATTGTTCTTAATTTCCAGTACAAATCCCATGATAAAATGGAAAATAACTGCAAAACCAAGAATAGGCTGCATCAGGAACTGAACAAGCGGATTATAACCCATAAAATCGGAAGCCGTATTAAAGATGTTACGGTTCGGCAATACAGATAATAAGTTTGTCGTTAAATGCAGTATAAGAAAGATCAGCAAAAATAGAGCTGATAATGCCATCGCATATTTTCTACCTATCGTAGAACTCGTTAAACCTGCCATATAAGTTTAAATTTGAATTTCCCACAAAATTAAGAAAGTTTAACAATATCGGGAAGTGAGAAATCTCACAATTAGCCAGTTTGTAATCTTTCTAAATAAGAATCTAACACATTATTTAGAGGGAGAAATGAAATATCCGCTTACTATTTCAAGTTGTAAATTCTGCCATTATAAACTACTTTTTCTGCTGCCTGTGGAAAGGTAGTTATTTTCATATTTTTTATACGCCTGGAAGAGCAATAAGGAGCAGCTATAAATCTGGAAATTTTATTTTTATCTGAATTTTCCGGCACCCAAAAACAAGCTCTGTTCCCGTCCTTTACAGATAATACTTTAGTTTTATTAAAATCGTGAAGCACTATTTCTTCTTTCTGATTTTCAAGGATATTACATCCGGTTCTGAGCACAAAAAAGACAAGAATAGCAGCAACCACCCTAACTAAGTTTTTGAAATTGATATTTAAAAATAAAGGTTTCAGCATATAAACGATCACAGATAATGATACAACTTCAATAATATTCATTGCTATGTTTGAAAAAAACAATACATCTCTTTCTGCAAACCAATGAATCAGGTTTAATAAAATCCGGATTGAAATGTCATATATGGAATCAATCCATGTAAAATCTATCTGTAATCCTATGAGAACCGTCATCAGGAAGGAAAATACAATCAGAATTTCTGAAAACGGGACAATCAGAATATTGGCAGGAACAGAAACCAGTGAGAACTGGTGAAAATAATACAACATCAGCGGCAGTGTGGCCAGCTGTGCAGAAATTGAAATGGTAATAGTATTGAAGATCAGCTTTTTAAAGTAGCCGTCCTGCCGCGGGAAATATCTCAAAAGTGGCTGGTTCAGCCAAAAGATCCCCAGCACCGCAAGAAAGCTAAGCTGAAAACCTACATCGAAAAGCTGTTGGGTGTCGCCAACCAAAATAATCATTGCAGACAGGGAGAGAGAATGAAGCAGATCCGGCTTTCTCTGAATCAGCACATAGATAAAATACACAGAAAGCATGATACAGGAACGCAGCACGGAACTCCCAAAACCTATAAATGCAGCAAAACCCCAAATAAAAACAATACTGGTGATAATCGCATATTTCCTGAACCTTAAAGGGCTGAACCTTGTCAGTAAAAAGTAGAACATCCCGAAAATCACTACAATATGTGTCCCGGAAATAGCCAGCAGATGAACCATCCCGGACTTGTTAAAATCCTGCACAGTACCTGCATCCATTTCCGTTCTGTCTGCCAGGATAATTCCTTTCAGAAATTCCGGGGTTTTGTATGACATTTCAGCTTTGTCAATTTTTTGTAACAGGTTCAATCGATGCTGCTGAATCTGTTCATTGATAGTTAAATCTGCTCTTACTGCTGAAACAATTTCTCCAGATATATAACACTGATATTCGATACCCTTTCTTTTCAGATAAGTGGCGTAATCAAACTGAAAATCATACTGGGAAGGCTTTGGTTTCGATATATAAGTATCCGTCTTGTAATAATGTTTGAAATCCAGCTCTTTCGCTGTTTTTGGGATGTAAATTACAGCTTTAAAATTTTCTTTTTCCAATTGAACGGATCCCTCATATTTTTTATTTTTCTCCGTAGAATTCAGTTTTTTTGAAACCTTAAAAAATACAGGGCTATTTTGGGGCAAAGATAATGGAGCAGATGAAAAAGTATTAAAAAAATGAAGAATTATTCCAGCTCCGAAAAACATAAGCCCCAGTAATACCGCTTTGATTTTGTGAAGAATATACGAAGTCACAAAATACAAGAGGAAGATCAATAAGCAGAGCCCAGCAACTGCATAGATTATAGTGCTACCTATCGGAAAATTATCCTGAAAAAGAATTCCTAAAATAAAACAAACGGAAAGAATAAGAAGAGGCTGCTTGTTCATCGGTGTAATTTTGCTATCAAAAAAGTAATTAATTTACTTATAATACAATAACACTGATTTTGCAGAATTCAGGTATTATATCCCATTACAATGAATAACGTACGGCTTGATTATTTACTATGAAATAAGGTTTTAACAAAAAAATAAAAGCTGCCTTTGAAGACAGCTTTATATATTTTTCGATTATTTATCGCCGGAAAACTGATGGATCAAACGTTTGGTTTCCTTTATATAGAACCAGGAATCTTTTCCGTAATCTTCATATTTGAAATCTCCTGACTTTTTAGGGATTGCAGGTTCTATTTGCGTCCCTTCGTGCCATTCATTAAAAGACGTAATGCCGATGAAGTCCGGATTTACTTTTACAGCTGCATGAAACATCTTTTCATAATACTTACCGTTTTCTCGGCTTTTGAAATTGGCCTCATTCCAGGGTCTTATTCTGGTATCGGAGTATCCCGGGCCTACACAAGGTATGAAGATCAGATGATGGTCTTTTGCAAATTGGGAAAGATAGCTCCAGTTTGAAGTTGTACTCCCAAAAACAAAGCCTTCGCTGGCAAAATAGGTGTAGAAACCGTCAAAACCTGCTGTTTCAAAAAAAGCTGAGTCTTTTTCTTCTACCCATAATCCTATATAAAGTCCGTCCAGATCTGTATTTCTTACCGTATTTTCTCCGTTTCTGGAAAGCAGCTTTGACCATTCTGAAGAAGGGATCTTGTAACTGTCGTACACATAATACAATGGTTTGCCATCTTTTTTGTAAAAAGCATGATGATGGGAGTAAGTTTTGACCAGATAGGAAAGCTGCTCCCTAAGCTCAGTAATATTTTTGTAGAATGGTTCTATATGAAAAGCTACTTTTAAGCCAAACTGATCGGCAATATCCAGGTATTTTGTGATGCTTTTATCAACAAATGAATCTTTTCCCAACCAACTTAAAACCACTACCCCAACTCCGGATTCTTTGATCATCTTCATATGTTTTTTAATGATCTCCGGATCGTTGGAACTGTAATTTCCCAAAGCAGGATAAAAATTAGCACCAATATCATCTCCTCCTTTGTGATTTCCCATGTTATTCCATTTGGGATTGTTCCAGTGAGGCAAAATATCATGATTCCAATGCTCATATTTTCCATCTATCGCCGGATTTGCATACCAGCCATAATAGAAAATCTGAAATTTTTCATTTGGTTTATTATTTTGAGCTGAAATTTTCATTGAAGTGCTTATCAACAAAATGCATATCAGTAAGCTTCTAAAGTTCATTATAATTAAAATTTAAATCAGAAAATCATTTGACATAAGTGGATTTCAGGACAATTAACCGAAAGCATTTAAACACTCAAAATTACTTCGGCAGCTTTTTCACTGGCACCTTTCCCACCCAGTTTTTCTCTTAAAAGACTGTAATCTGCCAAAACCTGATTTCTTTTTTCACCTGCTATCATTTTATTTAGCTCTTCAACAAGGTTTTTGGTATTCAGATCAGCCTGGATAAGCTCCTTCACTACTTCCCTGTCCATAATCAGGTTCACAAGAGAAATATATTTGATGTTTTTGACTAGTCTTTTTGCAATGGCATAAGAAATTTTACTTCCACGATAGCATACGACTTCCGGAACATTAAGCAAAGCAGTTTCCAGGGTTGCTGTTCCTGAAGTTACCAATGCTGCTTTGGAACATCTCAAAAGATCGTAGGTCCTGTTGGAAACAAAGTGAACATTATTATCCACATATTTCTGATAGAATTCTTTCGGAAGGCTTGGAGCACCGGCAATCACAAACTGGTAATTTTTGAAATGGGATCTCACAGAAAGCATGATTTCAAGCATTTTCTCCACTTCCTGTTTACGGGAACCGGGAAGAAGTGCGATAATCTCTTTTTCATTAAGATTGTTTTCCTTTTTAAATTCTTCAATGCTGATATCGTTCAGACTACTTATGGCATCAAGAAGCGGATGGCCTACAAAATGGGAATGTACCCCGTGTTTTTTATAAAAATCTTCTTCAAAAGGAAGAATAACCATCATTTCATCCACATATTTTTTGATAATCTCTACCCTTCCTTCTTTCCATGCCCACAGCTGTGGAGAAATATAATAAACCACCTTGATTCCGAGTTCTTTGGCAAATCTTGCAATTCTCAGGTTAAATCCAGGATAATCGATCAGAATGAGGATATCAGGTTTATGTTTTCTGATGTCTTCTTTGCAGAATGTAATATTGTTGAGAATGGTTCTTAAATTCATAGCCACTTCCAGAAACCCCATGAAAGCAAGATCACGGTAATGCTTTACCAGCGTTCCCCCCTGTGCTTTCATAAGATCGCCGCCCCAGAATCTTATTTCTGCCTGTGGATCTTTATTCTTAAGGGCTTTCATTAAATTACTCCCATGCAGATCGCCGGAAGCTTCTCCTGCAATAATATAATACTTCATTTCTATAGTAAGGATAGAGAACAAATTAAGATCAAGTAAATCTTAATTTGTAAATTTGTCCAAAGATAATGATAAAAAATGTCAGAAGAATTTGAAATCCGAAATAAAGTTGCCGAAAGCGGCCTTGTGAATTTCGATCTGTCCACTCTGGTTCCCAAGGGAGTAAGAAAGGGAATTGACCTTAAAGATTTTCTGTTTCAGGAAATGATCCTGAAGGAGAAAGATTTCAGGGAAAAGGTAGAGGCAATAGATACGGAAGAGTACAAAGATACATACCTATATATTTATAATTCGGTGGATACTATCGTTCCACTGTGGGCTTATTTTGTATTGACTGCAAAGCTTACAGATGTAGCCAAAAAGATTGTTTTTGGGAATCGTGAAGATCTGGAAGTGATTCTCATGCACAATGCCATCCAAACTTACGATTTTGAAGATATGAGAGGCAAAAGAGTCCTTGTAAAAGGATGTTCGGACAAAGAAATCCCTGAAAATGCATATATAGAACTTGTTGAACAACTGAAGCCAATGGTAAAATCATTGATGTTCGGAGAAGCCTGCTCTAATGTTCCTATTGTTAAGAATTAAGGTATGTTTAAAAATTTATACGCAGTCTTCATCTTTTTTATTTTTTTAGCGATTTATTATGCCGGAAGTTTTACAAGGATCCCGTTTGCAGACTGTGTAGGCTTTGTACATACAGTTGAATTGGGCAAGTATGCAACAGTCGCTACGGCCATTACTCACTTTTTGTATGTAAATACAGGCATTTTCATTAAAGATATTACAGGACTTGATGCTATTGCTGCAAGCAGGCTTTTAATTGTAGGTTCTGCTGCCGCTACGGTATCAGTAATCTATCTTACGGTAAAAAGCATTACGAAAAAGGAATGGGTATCCATCACAACAGCCTTTGTTTTCGGCTTTAGTTTTTCTTTTTGGAGAAATGCTGAAATTGTTGAAGTATATACGTACAATGCTTTATGGATAAGCTTATTCTTTTATTCAATGGTAAAGAGCTTTACGGGGAATAAGAAAGTTTACATTATACTAAGCGGATTATTTTTAGGAGTAAGCCTGTGGCTGCATATACAGAATGTGTTAATGATTCCGGCTCTGTTTGTTTTTTTATATTATTTTAAAGAGGAGAAAAAATATGTTTACCCTTCACTTTTTATATTCCTGTTTCTTTTCGTGGCTATCAATATTTTAAATCTTTCTCAGGGATTACCGTTAAATTCTCCCTATACTGCACAAGGTGGACACTGGATACAGGATACATTCAAGAAAACACCGAAACAGTACCTTATAGATTTTGTTCAGTCTATCGCCTATTTGGTCTACAACTTCAATATTTTTATCGTTTTCGGAATCATCGGAATGATACAATTATACAGGTCGGATAAAAAAATGTTTTTTGTATTCTTTACAGCTGCCGCATGTGTTTATGGATTCTCTACGTTCTACGCAGTGTCAGATAATTATGTATTTTTTATTCCCTTCAACATGATCTTTGCTCTTTCAATTGGGTATGGCCTTGCATTACCGAAATATGCTCCATTGAAAAAATTCTCATGGTTGTGCCTTCTTATTCCTCTAGGTTATTTTGCTGCTTACAAGGCAGCATTTTTAACGGAACCGGGAAGAAAATTTCATGAAGCTAAAGAGTATAAAGGTGGGCTTGATTATTATATGCTTCCATGGATGAATAATAATGTCGGTATTTTGAAATTCATTATTGAAAAGAAGAAATCCCCTGACCCAATGCACTGGATGATCAATGGGGCCAAAGATTATATAGAGCTTCTGAAAAACAAAGGATATACAGAGGAGGAGATCAAAAAACTTTAACAATAATTGTGAATACAAAAATTCTGTGAATCATATTTTTTGATAACTTTGATTTACTTAATATTTAAAATAAACACAAACATGAGTTTAATCGACCTACTTACAGGTAACACCAGCAACCAGGTTGCTGAACAGGCAGAAAACAAATTCGGGATTAGCAAAAACCAGATAATCGCTCTATTGGCAGTTGCTGCTCCTTTGGTTATTTCTTACCTTAGAAACAAATCTCAGGATGCTAAAGAGGCAGAAGCTTTAAATAACGCATTAGATAAAGACCACGACGGAAGTATTCTTGATGATGCTTCACAGGCTGAAGCCAGACAGGCAGAAGGCGGATCTATCCTTGACCATGTCTTTGGAAGCCAGAAAAGCACTGTTGAAAATCAGCTTTCTCAGAATACAGGAATCTCTATTGATAAAATTGGGCCCGTGCTTGCTATGCTTGCTCCGGTAATCATGGGATATATCGGTAAAGAGAAACAGCAGAATAATGTAGGAGCCGGAGGTTTAGGAGATCTTTTAGGAGGAATCCTTGGAAATGCATCTAATCAGGCTCAGGCACAACAATCCAACCCTTTGAACGACATTTTAGGAAGTGTTTTAGGAGGAGGACAGTCTCAATCCGGAGGAAACCCACTTAACGACATCCTGGGAAGCGTACTTGGAGGCGGCGGTGGCCAACAGCAGCAAGGAGGTGGATTAGGAAGTATCCTTGGTAATATTTTAGGAGGAAAATAATTTAATTTTGCATATTGAAAAAGGCTGAAGATTCATCTTCAGCCTTTTTATTTTTTAGCTTTTTGCTTTAGTTTCAGAAGAACCAACCGTTTTGGAAGCTTTTCTAGGTCTTCTTTTACCATAGCTTCCTGAATTGATCTTTCCTCTTCTTGATTTTTTGTCTCCTTTTCCCATAGTGATAAATATTTATTGGTTAAATACTAAATTATAAAATATGGAATACAGCAAAAAATTAAGGCTGTTAAAATTTTTATAAAACTGATTCATGCAGAGCCGGAAGAAAGAGCTTATCCAAGCCACATAAAATCAAATTGTAACCAACTACCGGTAATCATAAGCTCTTCCAGCAACTGCAAACCTCCTTCACCCGGCTCCCATCCTTTACACTTTCACCGTCTTCCATTTTCCTTTTTTAAACAAAATAAAGGCAACGATGGTAATTAAAGTTTCTGCGGCAGGAATAGAGATGAATACCCCTTTCGGCCCCATTCCAAAATGTTTGGAAAGAAAATAGGCCAATGGAATCTGAAAAAGCCAGAACCCAAAGAAATTCACCCACGTTGGTGTCCAGGTATCGCCTGCTCCGTTAAATGCATTGATTAATACCATTCCAATTCCATAGAAAATAAATCCCACACTCATAATATGTAATGCATTCTTGGCAAAATCTTTAATTTCCGCTTCCTGTGTAAAAAATCCGACAAGGAAATCTCCGAGTAAGAAAAATATTAAACTCACAGCCAGCATGAAGATCACATTATATTTTACGGTTTTCATGACAGACTGTTCCGCTCTCAACATTTCATTAGCTCCCATATTCTGCCCTACCAATGTAGAAGCTGCGTTACTCAGTCCCCATGCAGGAAGCACAAAGAACATCATCAGCCTTAAAGCCGTCTGGTATCCGGCAGAAGCATTTTCCCCTCCGGTCGTTGCCACCAGCTGGGCAAGAAAGATCCAGCTGCAAGAGGCGATTACAAACTGGAAAATTCCGGGAGTTGCAATTTTTACAATAGATTTGATCTGTTTAAAATCCGGGCTGAAGTAAGAAAGTGAAATACGGATCTGGGTATCAGCAACCAAAAGATGATACAGTTGATAAATTACCCCTATACTCCTCCCTACTGTAGTCGCTAAAGCCGCTCCTGTAAGTCCCATCGCAGGAACAGGACCGAAGCCTTTGATAAGTACCGGACACATTATAATATTGACAATGTTGGCGATCCAAAGCGATTTCATAGCAATAGCTGCATTTCCGGCTCCCCTGAAAATCCCGTTGATTAAAAATAAAAGCATAATGATCACACTGCTGCCCATCATTATTCTTGTGAAATCTTTTCCATAAGCCGCTGCCTCAGGCTTAGAACCCATCAGAATCAGAATTTCCTCAGCATAAATAACCCCGAACAAACTGAGAATAAAAGTTACAACAAATGAAACCAATAAAACCTGTGCCGCACTTCTGGAAGCTTTTTCCGGATTCTTTTCCCCGATTCTCCTTGCCACCAAAGCCGTGGCAGCCATACTCATTCCTATGGCAATAGAATACATTACCGAAAGCACAGATTCCGTTAAACCAACACTCTGGATGGCATATCCACTTTCCTTCAGATGCCCTACAAAATACAGGTCAACTAAAGCAAATACTGATTCCATAGCCATTTCCAGCATCATAGGAACAGCCAGCAAAAGAACAGCACTTCTTATCGTTATTTTTGTATAGTCTACTTCCTCACCGCTAAAGGCCCTTTTCAAAAACTCTATATATTTTGTCATTTTCTAATCAATAATTATCTGATTTCCAAAAATACAAATTCAATTCTTATAAAAAATTAGTTACTCATATCAAAAAAATAATTTAGATTTGTATATTCTTAAAATGAATCTTATGAAAAAAATAATCTCTACTGCTTTTCTACTTGTCATCTCGGCATCTGCCAATATGCTTTCTGCTCAGACTCAGCCTCTAAGCAAAGCTCAGATGCAAGCTATTCAATCTGATAATGTTGCTTCATTTAAAAAGAATTTTTCAAAAGCAGATTACAACAAATGCTTTCCACTTAAGGATGAGACTTTCAGTGCATTAGGTTTCAGCTCACTTTACGGCAGAAATAATATTGTTAAATTTCTTTTGGACAACCAGGCAGACGTGAACAAGGAATGTAACGGCAAAACTCCTCTTGCATTAGCTAAATTGGGGAAAAAAGAGCAAACCGTACAATTGCTGATACAACAAGGAGCTGCTAATAATTAATTAAAAAGCCCTCAAATAATATACAAGACTTCCGAAAGGAAGTTTTTTTTGTTTCTAAAACCTTCAAAAATCCTATCTTTGCATCCTGAATTTATGGCTGGAAATTTCATGATCAAAAAGTTCAGCCCTATATCTTAAACATTGAACCTTAAACAAATAATTATGTTTCGATCACACACGAACGGAGAATTATCTCTGAAAAATCTTAATGAAGAAGTTACACTTTCCGGATGGGTACAGACTATCCGTGATAAAGGATTTATGATTTGGATAGATCTTCGGGATCGTTACGGAATTACACAACTTGTTTTTGATCAGGACCGTTCTTCTGCCCAGCTGATGGAAGAAGCCAAAAAACTGGGCCGCGAATTTGTGATCCAGGTTACCGGAAAAGTAATTGAAAGAGTAAGCAAAAACCCCAATATTCCGACAGGAGAAATTGAAATTTTGGTTGAAAATTTAACGGTTCTTAATGAATCCCTGCTCCCTCCTTTCACTATTGAAGATGAAACAGACGGTGGCGAGGAATTAAGAATGAAATACCGTTATCTGGATATCAGAAGAAACCCGGTAAAAGAAAAGCTGATTTTCCGTCACAAAATGGCTCAGAAGGTGAGAAACTATCTTTCGGACGAAGGATTTATTGAAGTGGAAACTCCGGTTTTAATTAAATCTACTCCGGAAGGGGCAAGAGACTTCGTGGTTCCAAGCAGAATGAATCCGGGACAGTTTTATGCCCTTCCACAATCGCCACAGACATTCAAACAGCTTCTGATGGTAGGTGGAATGGATAAATACTTCCAGATCGTAAAATGTTTCCGCGATGAAGATTTAAGAGCGGACAGACAGCCGGAATTTACCCAAATCGACTGTGAAATGGCTTTTGTAGAGCAGGAAGATATCATGAATGTCTTTGAAGGAATGACAAAAACGCTGATCAAAGACGTTACAGGACAGGAATTCGGAGATTTCCCTAGAATGACCTTCGCAAATGCCATGAGAAAATACGGAAACGACAAACCGGACATCCGTTTCGGAATGGAATTCGTAGAACTTAATGAACTGGTAAAAGGAAAAGATTTCAAAATATTTGATGACGCTGAATTGGTAGTCGGAATTAACGTAGAAGGTTGTGCAGATTATACAAGAAAGCAGATCGATGAACTTGTAGACTGGGTAAAACGTCCACAGATCGGAGCTTCGGGAATGGTATGGGTTAAATTCCAGAATGATGGTGTGAAAACATCTTCTGTCAATAAATTCTACAATGAAGAAGATCTTTCCAGAATCATCGAAAAATTCGGAGCTAAAGAAGGTGACTTAGTGCTGATCCTATCCGGAAACGAAAATAAAGTAAGAGCACAGCTTTCTGCCCTGAGAATGGAACTTGGAAACCGTTTGGGGTTAAGAAAAGGAAATGTATTTGCGCCGCTTTGGGTAATTGACTTCCCATTACTGGAGTTCGATGAAGAGAGTGGACGTTATCATGCCATGCACCACCCTTTCACCTCTCCGAAACCGGAAGATATCCATTTACTGGAAACAGATCCGGGCAAAGCAAGAGCCAATGCCTATGATATGGTTCTTAACGGAAACGAGATCGGAGGCGGTTCGATCAGAATTTTTGACAAAGATCTTCAATCTAAAATGTTTGACCTTTTAGGATTTACCAAAGAAGAAGCAGAAGCCCAGTTTGGATTCCTGATGAACGCGTTCAAATACGGAGCACCTCCACATGGCGGTCTTGCTTTCGGGTTTGACCGTTTGGTGGCTATTCTTGACGGAAATGAAGTTATCAGAGATTACATTGCGTTTCCTAAGAATAATTCAGGACGCGACGTGATGATCGATGCACCGGCATCCATCGCTGAAGCCCAACTGGATGAACTGGAAATACAATTGAATTTAAAAGCATAACGTAAAGCGGAGATTTTTGTCTCCGCTTTTTTATTAATATACACTTATGATACCAAAAATTGCTATTCTGGGAGACTTCAACCCTAATCATTTCACACTTCATGCACTTAATGACACTACAAGAAATGTTCAAAAAAAACTAAATCAAGAAATTCAGTTTGATTGGATCCCTACTGATATTTTCGATGCTAAAACTGTTTTTGAAAAACATAAGTATTTAGGATTGTGGATTGCTCCGGGAAGTCCATACCGCGATATGGAAAATGTACTGAATGCCATACAGTTTACCCGGGAAAATAATATTCCTACTTTTGGTAATTGTGGAGGATTCCAACATATGATTATTGAGTTTGCCAGAAATGTCTGTGATATTAAAAATGCAGATCATGAAGAAACAAATCCGGATGCAAAAGACTCATTGATTAAAAAACTTTCATGTTCGTTAAGAGGTGAACAGGAGAATCTGAAAATTATTGATACAAATAGTTTTCTTTATAGAACAATTGACCAAGATACTATTATTGGCAAGTATAACTGTAGTTATGGTATCAATGAGAAATACATTACTATATTAAAAGACAAAGGATTGTCTTTAACTTCAATTTCTGAAGATGGGAATTACCGTTCATTTGAAATACAGTCCCATCCTTTTTTTGTAGGAACATTATTTCAACCGGCACTTACCTCTACAGAAAATGAGCCCAATCCCATGATCGTAGAATTTGTAAAAAAATGCCTGGTTCGGATTTAAATAGGTAAAAATCATCTTTAAAATGAAAATCGCAGCTGCCCAAATCAAACCAATCAAAGGAGATATTAATGCTAATATCGAAAATCATAAAACACTAATTAACCTTGCTATTAATAATAATGTTGATCTGATCATCTTCCCGGAGCTATCAATCACAGGCTACGAGCCTGAACTGGCAGAACAGCTTTCAGTTCATTATGAAGATCCTGTCTTAGACATTTTTCAGAAAATGGCAGAGGAAAATAACATCACCATCATTGTCGGCATGCCTACAAAAGCAGATGACAAATTATTGATTAGTTCTATCATATTCCAGCCAGAGAAAAAAAGGGATATTTATTCAAAACGTCATCTTTTCCCAACGGAGACTGGTGTTTTTTCACGACGTGAAAGCTTCTGTCAGCTGAACGTATTACAGAACAAGATTTCGTTAGCAATATGCTATGATTTATCTGATCCAAATCATTCCCAGCAAGCTTATCAGGCCGGATCAAATGTATATGCTGCCAGTGTCCTTAATTCTGTAAACGGCATCGACAATGATCTTATTAAACTTTCCGATATTGCAAAAAAATATCATATGCATGTTTTGATGGCAAATTTCACAGGAGAATCAGGTGGCTATGAATGTGCCGGAAAATCTTCTGCATGGAATAATAACGGAAGTTTACTCGGAGAGCTCAATCGTGAAAATGAAGGACTTCTTATTTTAAATACGGAGAATAATCAGATAGAGAAAATTTACATCCCTTAACACTGAAGAGGTGGAGTAAATTTCTCCACCTTTTTATTTCACAAACTCCAATTCTTTTACTTCAATTCTGGTAAGCAAACAATAAAGTTGATGAAATCTATAAATTTCAACCAATTATAACCGATACCTTTTAATAAGGTTTATAAATTCAAAACAAATACCACATTTGGTAAATATTTTTCACTCGGCACAATCATTGTACTTTCTTACACAAAACGTAAGACAATGAAAGCAATTTGGAACGGCGCCATTGGATTCGGTTTAGTCAATATTCCTGTTAAGATCTACTCCGCCACAGAAACTACAAAACTTGATCTCGACATGCTCGATAAATCTGATTATTCCAACATTAAATTTAAAAGAGTAAACGAGAGCACAGGGAAAGAAGTGAAATGGGAAAACATTGTAAAAGGTTATCTCATGGATGATAAATACATTGTTCTCGATGAAGAGGATTATGAGGCTGCGAGCCCTGAGAAAACAAAAATACTTTCCATTGACCAATTTGTACAGGAGTCTGAAGTAGACAGTGTGTACTTTGAAAATCCTTACTTCCTGGAACCCCAGAAAAATGGTGAAAATGCCTACAGGCTTTTATTAAATGCATTACAGGAAACCGAAATGGCCGGAATCGGCACCTTTGTCCTTCGTGACAGTGAAGCTATTGGAATGATCAGGCCTTATAATGAAGAGATACTTGTCCTTAACAGGCTTCGTTTTGATCAGGAAATCAGGGATTACAAAGATCTTAAAATCCCGGCCAAGAAAGCCCCAAAACCCGCGGAACTTAAAATGGCTGTAAGTCTTATCAAACAGCTTTCCCAGGACTTTGATCCCGTTATGTATAAAGATACTTATTCTGATGAACTGATGAAGATCATTAAGCAGAAAGCAAAAGGTAAAAATATAAAAGCTAAAAAGGCCGAGCCAGCCAAAGAAGGTAAAGTAATCGACCTTATGGCCCAGCTGAAAGCCAGCTTACAAAATTCCAAATCTAAATCTGCATCATAATGGCTCTAAAAGATTATAACGAAAAACGGAAGTTTAACGAAACTACAGAACCGGAAGGCAAAACGAAAAAAAGTAAGGATAAGCTTATTTTCGTCATCCAACGACATGCAGCATCCCGTCTTCACTATGATTTCCGTCTTGAAATGGATGGTGTTCTGAAAAGCTGGGCGGTACCGAAAGGCCCTTCACTGGACCCAAAAGACAAGCGTCTCGCTATGATGGTAGAAGACCATCCTTACGATTATAAGGATTTTGAGGGAAATATTCCGGAAGGAAATTATGGCGCCGGACAGGTGGAAGTTTGGGACAGCGGCACTTATGAGCCGTTGGATGACACAAGCAAACTTTCTGACGAAAAAGAATTATTAAAAGAGTTAAAAGCCGGCTCAATAAAATTTATTTTGCACGGAGAAAAACTAAAAGGCGAATTTGCCTTGGTTAAAATGAAAAATGCTGAAAATAACGCATGGCTTTTAATTAAACATAAAGATGAATTTGCAGAAGAAGATTACAATGCAGAAGAAAACACCTCTAAAAACTCTGCGGTAACAAAATTTTTAGAGGAAAAAAAAAGCCTAAAAAACGACAAAAGGAAGTCATAACTTCTGAAAGTAAACCAAGATTTCAAAGATTTAATTCTTTAGTTGACGAAAAAAAATTAGAGAACTTCATTAGGCCTATGCTGGCAAAATCTTTTGAAAACGCCTTTGATGATGAAGGTTGGATTTTTGAAATAAAATGGGATGGCTACAGGGCTATTGCCGATCTCAGCCATAAAAATCCCCTGTTCTATTCCCGGAATGGAATTTCATTCTTATCCAAATTTGAAAGGGTCACAGAAGATTTTGAGCAGCAGAAACATAAAATGATCCTTGACGGGGAAATTGTTGCCTATGATGAGCATGGAAAGCCCAATTTCCAGCTATTGCAGCAGATCGGTGACAATCCCAATCTTGCGTTAACCTACCAGGTTTTTGATCTTCTCTGGCTGAACGGCCATTCTACGGAAGACCTTCCTCTTCTGCAGCGGAAAGAGCTTTTAAAAGAAGCTTTAACAGAAACAGATATTATCAAGTACTGCGACCATATTCCTGAAAAAGGAATCGATTTTTTCAACCAGATGAAAAGCATGAAACTGGAAGGAATGATCGCTAAAAAAGCAGACAGTTTATATGTTGAAAATCACAGGACGACCGACTGGCTTAAAATAAAATTTACAGTGACAGATGAGGCAATTATTTGTGGATTTACAGAACCAAGAGGTTCCCGCAAAAGTTTTGGCGCATTGATCCTCGGGAAATATATTGATGATGAGCTGATCTATTGCGGCCATACAGGAACGGGTTTTAATAATGAATCTTTGCAACAGCTGTATGGAAGGCTTGAAGAATTGATCATTAAAACCTCGCCTTTCAAAACCATCCCTAAAACCAATATGCCGGTAACCTGGACAAAACCTGAACTGGTATGCGAAATTAAATATTCCGAAATTACCAAGGACGGCATCTACCGGCATCCTGTATTTGTTGCCATCCGGGAAGATAAGGAACCGGAAGAAATCACGATCAGCCCAATTAAACCAAAAATTAAGGAAATGAAAGCTAGAACTTCAACAAAAAAAGCAGAAAATACTGAAAAAGAGAAAGAAGTGACCCTGGATAAACATACAGTGAAGCTTACCAATCAAAATAAAATTTATTTTCCTAAAGACGGAATTACAAAGGGTGAGGTCATTGAATATTACCAGTCTGTTGCCTCTTATATTTTACCTTATCTCAAAAACCGTCCGCTGTCTCTGAACCGTTTTCCCAATGGAATTGAAGAACAGGGTTTTTATCAGAAAGATGCTGGGGACAATATGCCGGACTGGATCAAAACAACCAAAATATATTCTGAATCCAATGATAAATATATTGATTATGTTTACTGTAATGATAAGGCTACATTAGCCTATCTGAATAATTTAGGCTGCATTGATATGAATCCGTGGAACAGCGCGCTTCCGGACCTTGAGCATCCTGATTATCTCGTACTGGATCTCGATCCGTCGAAAAAAAATACGTTTGATCATGTGATTGAAACTGCACTTCAGGTAAATGAAGTGTTACAGTCTGTTAAAATTAAAGGGTATTGTAAAACTTCGGGTAGTACAGGAATTCATGTTTACATTCCAATGGGTGGAAAGTATGATTTTGACCAGGTGAAAGGTTTTGCCCATATCCTGATGAAACAGGTCAACGAAAAACTTCCAAAGCTCACTACTCTGGAAAGAAGCCTGCAGAAAAGGGATGACAAGAAAATATACCTGGATTATCTGCAAAACAGGACCGGACAAACCTTGGCCAGTGCATACAGTTTAAGACCGAAAGAAGGTGCTTCCGTTTCAATGCCACTGGAATGGGAGGAGCTAAAACCTGGCCTGAAGCCTACTGAGTTTACAATTGATAATGCTTTGGAAAGGATTAAGGAAAAAGGAGACTTGTTTAAACCTGTTTTAGGGAAAGGAATTGATATGATGAAGGTGTTGGAATTGTTGCAGAGTACTGAATAATATTCTACTTTTGGACAATAAATCTATTACATCATTATAATAACCATGAACGAAACTATTAAGATTGAAATTCCATTTAACGAAACATTTGAAAGACAAAACCAAAATTTTTACTTCAAATATGTTTGGGGAAAAACATTAAAAAACTGGTGGAAAATTGTACTTTTTACAGCGGTATTTTTATTCTTGGGATTTTATCCAATAGAAAATTTTGATAAAAGCTTAATTTATTATATATGTAAATATGGTGGAATTTTTTTCTGCGGATATTGTTTTATTTTAATTAATCATTATTTTGTATCCAGAAAGAAATTTAAAAAAGAAGTTGATCAGATTATTGCTGATTTCAAAGCGAAAAATGAACCCTCCTACATTACTTTAGATAGCTACAGCATTGAATTTAAAAACGTGTTCTATAGTATCTCTTCCGTTTGGGAAAAAGTTTCTTATGTAAGATCAAATGATACTATTATCATAAATACAATCAATACATTATCCTTTATTATACAAAAATCTGAATTTAAAAATAATGAATTTGATGTTATATTAAATTACCTTGAAAAAAATTCTAAACAGCAAAATTAAGGTAATTTCGCCACCAAACTTTCCGGCAGAACTTTCAAAATCATATAAATCATTTTCCATTTGAAATTCGGGACAATGGTAAAAGAATTACCAGCGTTTACAATATGTTTTGCCACATAATCCGGTTCCATGATCAGGGATTCATTAAGCTGGAGTCCCTCATTGATTTTGGTTCTGATATAGCCAATTACCAAAGCATTGACCTTTATCTTTCTTGAAGCCAGTTCCTGTCTTAAACCGGCTAAATAGGTTGTAAAAGCAGCTTTTGTGCTTCCATACACAAAATTACTCTTCCTGCCTCTTACACCTGACAGTGAAGATAAACCGATGATTCTTTCCAGATTTTTATTGCTTTGATCCATAGCAATGATATTAAGGATGGAAACGGCTCCCATATAATTCACCTGCATCATCTGTTGTGTACCTTTAAAATCTCTTAAAGCCTTTTCATTATCAACCAGAAAACCTGCTGCATATACGACAATATGAGGCTTCACAGGAAGTTTATCATAAAATTCCTGATGGGAATCAAAATCTACAGCGTCAAAATAAAGGACGGTAATTTTTAACGGATCAAGCTGATGGTCTATAATAAATTTCTGAAGCGAAGCAGTATCTCTTGAAGCCGCTGTCACGGAAAATCCTTTTTCAAGGTACTGTCTGATGCACTGCTTGGCAACATCTGAATTGGCGCCTAGAATGAGAACGGTTTTGCCTGTATTTTGATTCATGATGCAAAGATACTTTACTACAGATATCCTGCAAAAAAGAAAAATTAATCTTTCTTTATCTTTCGAATACTTTTTTCCATTTTGCAATAGTATTCCTACTGATGTTATAATAGTCCGCGGTCTGGGTATTATTTAATTTATTATGCTTCTGATAATCCAATATCTCGATAACTGTTGATTCATCATAAGACCTGTGTTTTTGATTTGAAACAAATCTTTCAAAATCTTCCGTCCCAAATATAAGAGCGTTAAGTCTGATCACATCTAAGACTGAGAACTGTCGTTTATTCAATATAGTCTCACAAAGAATTCTTTTTTGGGGATATTTATTATTTATAATATCCATGTAGATTTTTTTATAATCCGGCTGCGATTTTTTCATAATATGATATTATCTTTTATCTTTGGTGTATTTAGCAATCCATTTATACAGCGTAGTTTTCGGAATTTTATATTCATTTATAATCTGACTTCTGCTCTTTTCTCCAGATTCCACAAGTTCTAAAATAAAATCAATCAGCTCTTTTGTATAAATATTTTTTTTGAACTGAGGGAGTTCTGTTTTCTTTTTCCCAGAAACAGCATTATACACAATAGAAGCAGCCGGAGCAAATAATATTAAATGCTGGGAATATAATCTGAAAAAATCATATCCCAGCAGCTTACACCATTTCAAAAGAATCTCTGAATCTAAGCTTTTAGAATAATACATTCTCTCAATTTCCTCTTCTGTGCATTTAAAAAAATTACAAATACGGGGTACTTCTATGCTATGCTCCACGACACGCTGACTGATTAAGGAACCAATATGTATATTCTTGAAATTCATTTTTTCTTAAAAACTTTGGTAAGAGTCAATTTTCTTACCAAAGCGACATCATTGTGTTTTTAGAATCGTTATGGTTTGCTCTTATGAGCCTGCAGGTCTTTAACCTTTTTTTCCAGATCTTTTATAATTTTGTCTTGTTTTTCCAGCATTATTGAGACCTTTTCGGCGGTAAGCGCATCAGGATCCTGTACCGATGCTCCGGCTGTTCTCGCAAATGCGCCGGGATTATAGGCATCTACTGCACAGTCTGTATCTGCAACAGTTCCTAAGACTCCAAGATTACTGACTGTAAGCTTGTAGCATGTTCCGTTGGGTGCCTTAAGAAGAATAAGATCCGCTACATCTCTCCAGGTCAAATTATTGTTCATATTTCCATTTCCCGGATCAGAAGATTTACCATGCGTTACCAGCACCTGTCCTCTTTTCCCATCAGTTTTAGGGAAATAATAAAATCCTTTATTAACATCATTGGTATCTTTGAATTGAAAATAAACTCCTAAAGCAGGATGCGTTGCAAATGCGGATGTCCCGTATGCAGGATTAGTATTATCAGTAGTAGAGAAACTGGTACTTCCTCCCGGAACAGTACTTATATTATTGCTTCTGCCATCTGAATCACTGCTGTAAAAATTTAAAAAAGTAGTATTTCCTACATTCTGAATATTTAAACTTCCTGAGGAGCCAGTTGGTGATGATTGACTTATAATAGTATTGGATTTATTCTGTGCAAAAAAACTACCTGTACCTGAGGTTGTATCTGTAACTCCATAAACGTTAAACCCCGAGAGCAAATTAGAATTGGTTTCAAGCAAAAATTGGGTACTGGAAGGTGTATCTGCCTTAGAAGCTCTAAAATCTCCAACCACCTCTAATTGCTTTTCAGGTGCCGTGGTATTTATCCCTACATGCCCATCTTCCTGAATAAACATACGTGTACTACCGCTGGCATTAAAGAACATATTGCTTAGGTTAGTCGTACCATCTCCTTTGTACCGAGCTACAATACTAGAAGTATTTTGAAATGCTCCATTAAAATACGGACGAAAGTGAAATGCTCCAATATTGTCATCGTTCTGCAAATTTTGAGGCAAAGCCTCTGTTCCTCTGGCTCCACGGAAGAAAAACTCTGAACCGGGAGTTGTATTATAGCTGTCTATAATAATATTATCATCAGCTGTTGTTTTATTGTCATTCAGGATATGCAGTGCAGCACTCGGTGTTTTAGAGTTGATCCCGATTTTTCCCATTTGATAAATATCCTGGGTATTCAAAGCTGCAGGAGTGTTGGTGCCCGAAACATTCCAAGGCTCGATAGTACCTGAATTACCGTCTGTAATTTTTATCCAAAGACTACCATCAAAATAATAATAACCAACCTGCGTAACATTAATGGTTTTAGGTGTTACAGGACTTGCTGCTGCTGTTGCATATATAATTGCCCCCAGCTGATCTGTCCCATATAAAAGGTCCTTCGCCTTCAATTCATTTCCCGTTAATCTTGGCGCTATAAAACCGTCAGTCTTGGTAATATCGTTAGGTTTAGCTACAACATCTAATGTTGCTTTTGGAGACTCGGTACTTATGCCGACCTGTGCAAATGAAGATTGTACGACAACAACTCCCAGAAATAAAACTATTTTTTTCATATTTTTAATGTTTTTAATAAATTTTTTATAAAATCCCTGATACAAAGGAATACCTAGCAGTGTGAATAAAAAAACAAAAAGAATAAGCAGATCATATGATTTGACATATCTGTTTTATTTTTTAAATCACTAAAAAAGCAATGGAATTAATTAAGGATGTCCAATCCGGATAATTTTTGTTTTTGTAAATCTTTCAACAGATATTGGCTTGTGTTTTTAGAACCTAGATGAGAATACATTTTTCTATATATTGGGAACAAAGTTTTTTACTATATTTTAAGGTGTACACGGTGTTGTACTTCTAAATAAGTTACCGTCTGCATCAATACAAGCAAAAGCATTTCCAGTCCCTTTCAATTGATTTACTTGAACTTTTCCATCTTTATATATTGTTAATGCATTTTTTTTAGCTGTGTCACTTGTACCAATACCAACTTGAAGAATAGGGTCTGTACCTATCCAGTTTGAGGGATTAGAGGTAGAAGCAATTTCGTTCCATCTACCTAAAACAATTTCTGAAAAAGAGTTAGCCATTAAATCTGAACCAATTGTTGTGGAAACATGTCCTTTAGATGTATTCCGTGTTCCAATAGAAGTTGCATAATTTATTGTACCATTTCCTCCAATTGTATTATTAAGCCCAAAGACTGTGGCATATCCAGCATCTGTATTTACAATATTATTTGCTCCCGAAACAAAAGCAGTAGGAGAACTTACTTTATTGTTTGTGCCAACAACTAAAGAGAGGTTTGCGTCAATAAGAGTATTCTTGCTCCCCAATAACCCAACATAAGAAGAATTGTTGGCTATATTTTGAAATCCAGTCGCAAAAACACTTGAAGAAGTTTGGTCTGTTGAGTTTGTACTGCCATTGATAATATTATAATCTCCATGTATTATATTTTGACTCCCATTTACTATTGAATAGTCATTTTGTATCTGATTTCCATTTCCTCCTACCATATTTCCTACCGTATTGGTTATCCCGGCAATTGGAGATAAATTGTTGTTAAGCCCAGTAACTAAATTGTATGCAGTTGCATTGCCTGAAACAATATTATCAGCACCACTAATAAGACTTCTGACTCCTTCGACATTGTTTTGAATACCAAATATACCATTATATGAGCCTCCTGTAGTATTCGAGTTACCTGCTACAATATTACCGGGCCCGGTCACAGTATTGCTATCTCCAAAAGCTGCACTTCTTACCCCTGATACCTTATTGTTATTCCCTACTGCAATAGAATTACTTCCAACAGGAGATGAGCCGTTAATTTCTTCTGCATTAGGACTTCCTCCACGAATAGATCCGCGAACATCTAATTTTGTAACAGCACTACTTGCTCCAATTCCCACTTTGCCCATCTGATAAATATCCTGTGTATTTTTGGTAGCGGCCTTATTGATAGCAGAATCATACCAGGGTTCTATATAGTTTCCGTTCTCGGTGGAAGTATCTGCAAGTCCTATCCAAACATTTCCATTAAAATAATAATATCCCGTAGTGACTACATTAATGGTTTTAAGTGTTACAGGACTAGCGGCAGCAGTTGCATATACAATAGCCCCAACCTGATCTGTCCCGTATAAAAGATCCTTCGCCTTCAATTCATTTCCTGTTAATCTTGGCGCTATAAAACCGTCGGTCTTAGTAATATCGTTAGGTTTAGCCGCAACATCTAATGTTGCTTTTGGAAATTCGGTACTTATGCCGACCTGTGCAAATGAAGATTGAACGACAACAACTCCCAGAAATAAAACTATTTTTTTCATATTTTTAATGTTTTTAAGATTGTGCTTGAATTAAGATAACCCTGCAAAAGTATTAGATACGGTAAGTTTTACACAAAGGGTAACCTTGTTAAATCAGGGAAAAATCAAGTTAAACAATAGATTTAAAACGCTAATTATCAAATGATTAAATCTGATTAATCATTCTCATATTTAATCAAATTCAGAATCAAAAAAAAGAATGTAAAAAATTAATTTTACATTCTTTTAACTGATTAATTTTCAAAAAAATAGAAAATTCCTATGTTTTTTGATGAGCCTTTCCCCGAGCCTGACTAATGAAAGCAGAAGGAGAAATGCCTGTTACATTTTTAAATATTTTTGTAAACACACTATGTGATGAAAAGCCACTTTCCTGTGCCAAGTAGCTTATTTTATAATTTTGATATTCCGGATTGTTAATAATCTTTGAGCAAATATAATCTATACGAAGTTCATTGATGTAAACATTGAAGTTCTTTCCTTTCCGATCATTAACAACTTCAGAAATATAATTGGCATTTGTTCCAAATTGGGAAGCTAAATAGGTAACACTCATTTTTGGATTGGTAAATTTTTCAGAATTTTCAAATTTCTGCAACTTCTGTAATATATCTTTTTCTACCATTTCCGGTATGATTCGTTTCTTTATATTTTCTTCAGTTGAATTGACAGGGATTGTCTCTGAATCTACTGCCGGTAAGTCTATCAGATCTTTATTTTTTTCTTCCAGTCTGTTTTCAAGCTTAGAAATAATATTCTGGAAAAGGAGCTTTTCTCTTTTCTTCGCCTTCTGAATTTTGTAAATACTGAAAAATGCTACAAAAACAACGACTGCTAAACCCATCAACAAGGCTATTATTTTCAGTTTTTTATCCTTTTCTTTTGCGTCAGACATCACCTGTTCCTGCTTAATAGATTCTTCCAGCGCCTCTTTCTCTTCTATTGACAGCTTTTGAGAAAACTTTAAGAATAGGTCATTATATTTCTTGTAATTTATAAAGTCATTTACAGCTTTATAGCTGTTTGATAGGGTGCTGTACAATTCCGTCTTTACATAAAGCCCTTCGTTATTACCTTCTTTTATAGCAATTGAAAGTGTATCAATAGCTCTTTTATTTTCCCCTCTATAAGAATAAATTTTCCCAAGATACAGATAGGCATAGGCCTTCCGATGTTTTTTAGTTTGTTCAATCACTAAGGAAGGATCCAAAGATCTTTTAAAAGCCCATTCAGACGAATCTATTTTTTCTGCATAAAAATAAATTTCTCCCAGCCTCATATACATTAGATCAAATTCTTCGCGTACCTCATGATGAAGCCTCTTATCATCATATTGTCTTCCATAATCTATTGCTTTCTTTAGGTTGGCAATTGCAAGTTCATAATTCTTCTGATTTTTATAGTTTTCTCCAATATACTGGTATAGCCTTGAAAGGCTAAGATTTTTTAAACTTGGATCCGGTTGTTTTTCAGTATAGTTTATTGCTTCTTTTAAATATTTATCCGCTTGCTCTACAAGCCCCATTTTGATATATGTATTAGCAAGACCCATATTAGCATTTGCCTGTACTTCATAATTATTGGTAAGCTTCACTTCCTCAACTGCTTTTATCAAATAGGAAACAGCGTTCTGTGGTGAGCCTTTTATATTATAAGAAGTTCCTATACCAATTAATGCATATGAGATTTGTATTTTATCAGATTTAGGGTTATTCAATATTTCCTTTCCTATTTCAATAGCTTTATCAGGCGAATGAAACTGAATATCAAACAACTCCCATACTTGACCCTCTATTTTAGGATCCTGAGCATACATACATTGAATGCCTATCAAAAGAAATAAAAAAATAAAAATTTTCCTCATTGAAATATTTTTCTAAAAGTAAACATTTTCTATTGTTAATTTAAACAGTTGCAATATATAGTGCGAAATTCTAAAACCCTATAAAGCCAAGAATGGCGCTAAACTTTCGTACAGCGCCATTGTTTACTATTTTAAAAACTGAATTATTTCTTCTCAGTTTCGATTTCTGTTTTCTCAGCTGTTTTCTCAGCAGCAGCTTTCGCTTTGTCTCCAAAACGGGCTTCAGTAAATTCTCTTGAAACAGCCGCTTTTTCGAATTTCAGTTTTCCGGATAAAGTTTCTATCACGAATCCGTCATCCTGAACCTGGGCAATTCTTCCGTGAAGACCTGAGGTAAGAACGACTCTTGTTCCTACTTTTAAGGTTTCCTGAAAGCTTTTCTCCTGCTTCTGCTTTCTCATTTGTGGTCTTATCATTAGAAAATAAAAACCGACAAACATCACCCCCATCATGATCAGCATCATTGATGAAGATCCCTGTGGCTGTGCCTGTAAAAAGATTGTCAACATATTGTATTACGGTTGAATGTTCGCTGTGAACGTTAATTTAATAGGAGCTTTATCTACGTTGGCAAATACATCTGCATACTTCTGAACGTTTCCGTCGAAGCTTGAAGAATCAAAATGCAAAGTGATTTTTCCTTTTTTACCGGGAAGAATAGGATCTTTTGTAAAATCAGGAGCCGTACATCCGCATCCAGGCTTTACTTCAGAGATCACTAAAGGATTTTTCCCTGTATTGGTGATTTCGTAAACGTGCTCTACTTTATCTCCTTTTTTGATGTTTCCAAAATCGAAGTTATTTTCAGACAGGGCCACAGTTGTTAATGGCTGGTTTGAAACCGGAGCTGTAGCAGCAGCTGTTTCAGCCGAAACCGGTGCAGCAGCAGTCGGAGCCAAATTGGTTGCACCCGCTGTAGAATCTGTAGTGTTAGCAACTTCTGTTCCTGCAGCAGCTTGCTGGTTTTCTTTTTTACAAGATACCAGACCCAGGCCTATGATAGACAAAGCGATAATTGATAATGTCTTTTTCATGTTAAATTCTATTTTGATCTTTACAATATTTATCCAAAATTCCGTTAATGAAGATATTGGAGCGGTCCGTTGCAAATACTTTTGCAATTTCAATATATTCATTGATAATAACTCTTGAAGGGGTAAAAGGAAAATTATCCAGCTCTGAAATAGCCGTAGCCAGAATTACTTTATCCATTAGGGAAACTCTCTCCAGATCCCAGTTTTCCAGTCTCTCACTTAGTTTTTTCTCATTAGCTTCCCAGTTATTCAGGGTATCTCTAAGGAGTTTTCCGGCGAAAGTTTTATCTTCTTCATCTTTAATCATTTTAATTAAAGTCCTGCTTTCTTCATCTTCTTTCAGGAAACCGATTGTTTTCTGTACCATTGAGTTGGCAATATGGATATCGTCATACCATGAAAGTTCTTTATCACTAAGATAATCCTGGAAATCATCATTTTCAGCAATATATCTCAGGAACAACTTTCCGATAAACTTCTGATCGTCTTCAAAAGAGTATCCGTCTTCTTTCATAAAATCCTGGTAACGTTTTCCTGCAGTAATCCTCTGGAACGTTTTCACCAATAAATCATCATGCATATCCCATTTCAGCTGTTTGTGCTGGCCTGTAAAAAATAATCTTTCAGGATTTTCCTCAAGCTTGATCAGTACCTGGTTATTGATGAATTTTTGGTTAGGGTTGATATCAGCATCGGTTTTGATATACTTGTTTTTCCCGATTTCAATTTGGGTTTCTGCCAATTCTTTCAGAGCCACCAAAAAATTAAGCTGATAAATATAGAGATTATAGATTTTCTCTATTCCTGAGAACATGTTTTTCTCTAAAACATCAAACTTTACAGGATTCTGATAGTATGAATACACTGTCTGTACTACTTTTTCACGGATTTGTCGTCTTCCTAACATTCAAAGAGCTTTTTATGGGTGCAAAGATACAAAAATTAAAATTGATGAAATTCGTAGTATGTATACATTTTTGTAAATTTGTAAAACTTTATGAAAGCGCTAAAAACCTTAAACCCTTACTTTTGGAAGCACAAAATATTATTGTTTTGGGGGTTGTTATTTATCATTGCCAGTAATTTCTTCAACATTTATAAGGTTCAGTTTGTAGGAAAGTCTGTAGACGAGCTTACAAAAAGCGGAAACCTGGGCTTTAACCAACAGGTTTTGGTGTATGTAGCTATTATTGTCGGCTGCTCACTACTTACAGGATTTTTTACGTTTATGATGCGCCAGACCATTATTGTAGCATCCCGAAGGATTGAATACGAACTGAAAAATAAAATTTACAGACATTATCAGGAACTTTCCCTTACAGATTATAAGCAAACCACCATCGGTGATCTAATGAACAGGTTAAGTGAAGATGTTGTAGCTGTCAGAATGTATTTGGGTCCGGGGGTAATGTATGTGGTGAATCTCGTGATTCTTCTTTTAATTACGAGTATTTATATGGTAAAAACCGATGCTTCTATGACTCTGTGGACTCTTTTGCCGCTTCCCATTTTATCTTACATTATATTTAAGGTAAGCTCGATTATCAACCAGAAGTCCAAGATTATGCAGAAAAGCCAGTCTGCCATCTCTACTTTTGTACAGGACAGCTTTTCCGGGATTCGCGTAGTGAAGTTTTTTGCCAAAGAAAACTACATCAAGAAAAACTACGGCATAAAAGTTACCGATTATCAGAACAAAGCATTAGATCTGGCGAAAACCGAAGCCTATTTCTTTACCATTATCTTATTTGTAATCGGACTGCTGAATGTAGCTGTTATATTAATCGGCGGTCAGAAATATATCGCCGGGCAATTAAGCGTTGGTAAAATTGCTGATTTCTTCATGTATATCAACATCCTGATCTGGCCGTTTTCAATGGTGGGATGGGTAACTTCCGTGAACCAGAGAGCTGAAGCTTCGATGCAGAGGATTAATGAATTCCTGGATAAAAAATCAGAAGTCATCAATACGAATTTTGAGAACTATCCTATTAAAGGAGATATTGAATTCAGGAATGTTTCTTATGTGTACCCAAATACAGGAATCAGAGCCCTGGATAACCTGAGTTTTACCATTAAAGCCGGACAATCTCTTGCGATCATGGGTAAAACAGGAAGCGGAAAATCTACTATTGCCCTTCTTCTATGCAGACTTATTGACCCTACGGAAGGAGAAATTTTAATTGACGGTAAAAACCTGAAAGATCATAATCTCACGAATTACAGAAATTTCATCGGTTATATTCCTCAGGAAAGTTACTTATTCTCTGATTCCATCGAAAATAATATCGGCTTCGCGATCGACCATCCTTCCCATGAAAAAGTGGTGGAATATGCTAAGATTGCTGACGTGGATAAAAATATCATTGGATTTAAGGAGCAGTATAAAACACTGGTAGGTGAACGCGGGGTGATGCTTTCCGGGGGACAAAAGCAAAGAATTTGTATCGCCAGAGCATTAATTAAGAACCCGAATATCATTATTTTCGATGATTCTCTGTCTGCCCTGGATACGGAAACAGAGCAGAATATTCTTGAAAATATCGACCGGAAAATCAGCAATGCTACGTCCATAATTATCACACACAGAGAGTCTAGCGCTCAGAGAGCTGACAAAATCATCAACTTAACCGAAATTACCAATTCTGTAACCGCTTAGCCGTTTCATTCTCAATTGTTAAATAAATCATAAAAAAAATTTTGTGATTAAAAGAATTCTTTTATATTTGTTCTTAACAAGATTAAAAAATATCTAACAATGAGTGAATACAAGGAACGCCATGAAAATGAAATTTTCACTAAGGTGTTAAAAGCAGGAAGAAGAACTTATTTCTTTGATGTGCGCGAGACGAAAGCAGGAGATTATTATCTTACGATTACTGAAAGTAAAAAGAATTTCGGAGAGAATGGGGAAGCTACATTCGAGAAACACAAAATTTATCTTTACAAAGAGGATTTTAAAAGTTTCCAGGAGATGTTTAATGAATCCACAGATTTCATCATTAACGAAAAGGGTGAGGATGTAATATCAGAAAAACATGACAAAGACTTCAAAAGCAAATCATTCACAATTGATTCTGACGACGAAGTTTAAAAAAAGAATATTCTAAAAACACAAGCATCTGAAAAAGGTGCTTTTTTTTGTGTCCAAAATTAAATTCACCAAATAAAATAAAAAGTACACTTTAAAAGTGTACTTTTTGTGAGTCATAGTTAAAAATCAAATCCTATCTATTTTATTTTTTAATGACTTTTAAGGTCTTTACATCATCATTTGAATTTACTTTAACCAAATAAACTCCTGATGCCAGACCGGAAAAATCTATTGTGCTTTCATTAGCATTTATTATTTTATTCAATACTTCCTGACCCAAGAGATTATAAACCGATACTAAAGAAATCTTTTTATCAAACGAAATAATAAGCTTGTCATTAACCGGGTTCGGATAAGCCATTAAAGTATTGTTAGACTTTGTAAAATCATCAACACCTAAAGTTGGACAGGCAATCGTTGTTGGAGTATTTTTATCAACCGTGGAACCATCACCTAACTGACCATAAAGATTTAATCCCCATGTACTAACGGTCCCGTCACTTTTTAAGGCAAAAGTATGTGATATTCCGCCAGCAATAGCTTTCCAGGTGGTAAGACTGCCTATTTGTACAGGAATATTACTGTTTGAAGTAAGTCCGTTTCCTAACTGTCCGTATTGATTTCTTCCCCAGGCCCAAAGTGTCCCGTTGGATTTTATAGCTGTGGTGTGATTTCCTCCGGAAGCAATGGTCTGCCAGTTAGTGGCTGTTCCGATTTGCGTTGGAACATTCTTATTGGCAGTTGTTCCGTCCCCCAATTGTCCATTAGCATTATATCCCCAGGCCCACAGAGTTCCGTCTGTTTTTAATGCAGCGACATGAAGCGCTCCTACACCAAGGCTTTGCCAGTTGCTGGCAGTGCCAATCTGAGTAGGTACCAGCCTGTTGGTATTGGTAGCATCTCCAATAGTACCGTAAGTATTACTTCCCCAGGCCCACAATGTTCCGTCTGTTTTCAATGCAACGGTAAAATCCTGTCCGCATTGAACAGCTAACCAATTAGTAGCAGTTCCGATTTGAACGGGTACTAAACTGTTAGTAGTGTTGCCTGTACCTAGCTGTCCATAAGGATTAAGCCCCCAGGCCCATAGTGTTCCGTTATTTTTTATAGCCACCGTATGATACATTCCTGTATCAAAAGTTTTCCAGTCATTAGCCGTTCCTACCTGTACTGGTGTGTACTGATCCGTATTGGTACCGTTGCCCAACTGACCAGAATTTGCTCCCCAGGCCCATAATGTTCCATCAGTTTTTTGGGCAATGGTGTGGTTGCTTCCGCCGACAATCTCTTTCCAGTTGTTAGCTGTTCCTATTCGTTTTGGGGTTGATGAATTAGTCGTTGTCCCATTTCCTAATTGTCCTGAATAATTATTTCCCCAGGCCCATAATGTTCCGTCCGTTTTTATAGCTACACTATGCAGACTACCCGCGTTTATTTTTTGAAAACAACCTGTTTGAACAGCTCCCGGCGACATTTTCGTTAAACCAAGCTGTAATGTTCCCAACCAGATAGTCCCTGAAGATTGGGTCCTGACTGCACTGAAATAGTCATCCGGTAAACCTAAATTTGTATTGGTTCTGGTGTAAGTCGTACAATTTGTAAAATTTTGCAAACCTGCCCCATTAAAACCAATCCATACTTTACTGTTGCTGTCAACATCCAGAGCGTTCGGATTATATCCTGCAAGACAAGAAGTGCTTTGGTAGATAAATGTGAGATTAGTTCCGCTCGTTGTTAATGTAATTAAGCTGTCAGAACCTTTTACATACACTGTATTGTTGGCAATTCTCAATATTCTCTCAGTTCCCTGAGCTATAAAATCAAAATCAGTTCCATTGAATTTATACAATACACCTCCATTGGTAACCCAAACACCATTATTACTGTCGGTGGCCACAGAATTCAGGTTGGCCAAAGGATAAGTAGCCCATGTAGTACCGTTGAATTTTGTCAGTCCTGAATCTGTAGCAATCCAAAGGTTATTTTGTCCGTCAACTGCTATATCATTGATTGCATTAGTGGGTAACCCTGAATTGGAAGTTGTATAGTTAGTCCAGCTTGTTCCGTTATATAAAATAATTCCATTGAGCTGAGAGGCAATCCATTTTCTCGCTAAACCATCAATTTGAATTTTTATAATTGAGTTGGATGCAATACCGGAATTAGTAGTATTATAATTGGTAAAGGTTGTTCCGTTAAAAGTTGAAACTCCATTAAAAGTTGCAAGCCAAAGCAAGCCATTGGCATCGGTTTTAATATCCGCAATGTAATTGCTTCCTATTTCTGAATTTGATACATTGTAAGTTGTATAAGTATACGTTTGTGCCAATGCAGAAATTGAACTGAAAATTAAAAGTAAAAAGTAGAGTTTTTTCATAGTTTTTAGTAAAATAAATTTCTTCATGTTTTAGTTTTATAATATTTCCCTACTCATTTAGCTTTTCGGTTCCGCTTCGTTTGAATGGTTTCTGAACTCCATATAAAATGGAAACCTTTCAAAATCAAATTAATTCATGACTTTAAAAGTATTTTTGTTAATTGGCAATACCGATTATGACCGACAGAACATCTGCAGTCGTTTTCAGCATCCATAGTTTCCAATATGATTACTGAAATAATTAAAATGAATACACAACTTGTATTTTTAAAGAAACCTAAAGGATTTCTTTAATTGTAAATTGCTAGAAATGGGTATTGATGAATTAACAGAATAAAATTCAGGGTAGTTTTTTCATGGTTTAATTGTTTTTGAAATTCAGGTTTTAGTTTTTAGTACAACAGTTATCATGTTGATGATGTATATTGTGACTACAAAAATATACTATTCTTGTGGATTATCAAACAATTAACAAAAATTAACACACCAAATAGTGTTTTCTTAAACGGATATTTTATAGTATATAGAAATAAAAAAAGTACACTTTAAAAGTGTACTTTTCTTGGGTGAATGATGGGTCTCGAACCCACGACCTTCGGAACCACAATCCGACGCTCTAACCAACTGAGCTACAATCACCGTTTTGTGAGTGCAAATATAGGAGATATTTTTTAATTACCAAACAATTCCGTCAAAATTTTTCATCGCAATCAACTTCTCAGACGTAAATCCCTCAGCGTAAGTCACTCCCGATAATCTTCCCAAATCCTGAGCACGGTAAGTCAGACTTTCAAAAAAATCTTTTGTTGCGATAGGGGTAACAGGTTCGTTGGACGTAGGATCATAGAATTGTGTTTTAAAAGCCATACAGGCCGCAATCTTTTTATCCAGATGTTCAGATATGTCAATGACAAATTCCGGCTTGATATCTTTCCATTGAATATAATGGAAAATCTGCTTTGGTCTCCACACTTCCTGGTTTTCCCCTTCTAAAACTGTTACGATTTTTCTCAAACCGGATAAAAAGCACGCATCCGATACTAATTTCGCTCCTTTTGCATGGTCCGGATGCCTATCATCAATTGCATTGGCTAAGACGATTTCAGGGCGATATTTGCGGATCATTTTTACAATCTCAATCTGGTATTCTTCAGAATTAACCAAAAAGCCATCTTTCATTCCAAGATTCTCCCTGGCAGAAACCCCAAGTATCTTTGCGGACTCTCCTGCTTCTACTTTTCTGGTTTCATCTGTTCCTCTGGTACCGAGCTCTCCTTTTGTAAGATCTACAATAACGCATGTTTTCCCTTCTGAAATCATTTTGGCGATAGTGCCGCCACATCCCAGCTCTACATCATCAGGATGTGCTCCAAAAGCAAGTATATCTGTTTTCATCTGTTCTCTTTATTTTTTAATTTGTCAAATGGAACGCCCAATAATCTTTCTCATATTTTCGAATTTTTAACCCCGGGTGTTTCATATTTTCAAAGATAAGATTTAAAATAAAAACTTCCCAAACATTGAGAATGGGAAGTTTTAATATCTATAAGTTAAATTACTTGTTAATTTCTGCATTTAATTTTACAGCATCCTGGTAAGTAGGATCAAGCTGTAAAGATTTAGCTATATAATCTTTAGCTTTTGCAGGATCAGAATCTTTGCTCATGTAAGCTACGGCAAAGTATGCGTACGCTAAAGTCTGCTTGTTAGCTTCCTGATCTGCAGGTTTTACTGTGCTGATGAATTTTTCATAGGCTAATTTTGCAGCATCATTATTTCCTGCCTGCTGGTAAGAATACCCCTGACTGTAGTAAGCTGGAGCCCAATCTGGAAGAAGGGCACTCATTTTCTGCCATGTAAGTACTGCTCCATTCCAGTTTTTAGCATCCTGGTAAGCTGTTGCCAGTTTAAACAGGGAATCTGAATCTTCTTTATTAGCAGCTACTTTTTTCTTCAATGCTTCAATTTCAGGAGTGGTAGGTCCTTTTTCTGCTTCAGCCTGAGAAGCACCTCCTCCTGCAATATTAGCCAATTCTATATCCCACTTCATTGTTTCATCTTTAGCAGCTTTAGCAATAGCAATTTTTTGCTGAGCTTCTGTATTTAAAGCTGTTTTTTTAGCAGCGTCAGTTTCAGTTTTAGCTAAACCTGCTGCAATAAGTCCCTGAAGACCCTGATCAGCCGGCTGAATTCTTGTTTTCTCAGCCTGAGATACGAAAGTATCCATATTTTGCTTTGCTTCAGCATAGTTTCCGTCTGCATAAGACTGGTAAGCTCTTAGCTTAAATTTGATTGGGTCATCAATTTTGTCAAAAATCTTATCTAAAACTGTTTTAGAGTTTGCATAATCCTCGTTAGTGAAATACAATTTAGCAATTTCTAACTGGGTGTATGGATCCTCATCAGCATATTTTGTATAGTTGATCAAATCTTGAGTTGCTTTTGCATTCTGCTGGTATCTGATATCATAAGAAGCCAAAGCTTTGTAAGCAGGTGCATAAGTTGCATCTACAGCAATTGCTTTGTCAATACTTTGTTTAGCCTGCTGCCATTGTTGTGCTGCCATCCATAGGGTAGCCATTCTTGTATAAACAGACGCTTTATTTTTAGCTAATGGAAGCGCTTTATCATAAGCAGACATAGCATCACCAGGAACTCTTTTCAATCTGTAAGCATCTCCAAGTGTATAATAGTAGTGAGCAGGAACTCCTTTTTTCTCAGCTTTTTCAATAGCTTTTGTCAGATACTGGATAGCTGCATCAGGAGCACTGTTTTTTTCAAACAATGTTAAAGCTTCTGCTGCTCTGAATAATACTTCAGCATCCTTTTCTTTTGAATCTGCTACAATTTTCTGAATTTCAGCAATTGCACTTTTATCTCCTTTACCTAATTTTACAGTAGCCAGACCTATTTTGTTAAGATAGCTTTTGCTGTCAACAGCTAAACCTTTGTTAAAACTTTCGATAGCTTTAGCATAATCAGGCTCCCCCTGTTTCAGGTATGTGTTTCCTAAGTAGAAGTAATTTTCTGCTGTTGGTGCTTTGGCAACCATTTCCGTGAAATTGGTTTTAGCCTGAGCATATTTATCACTGTCTATACTGTTAATACCATCCTGCAGTGTTTGTGCAGTGGCTAAACCGGAAAAAAATACTACGGCAGCTCCAAAAGCAATTTTCTTTACATTCATAATCATTATATCTTTCATTTTATATTTTTCTTATATTTTGAGTTATATGCTCCACAATTTTCAGACCAAAATAATATTTTATAAAGTGGGTACTATTATTTTAATATTTTTTAACGCATCTGTACCTCTCTTTTGTATATATTATAGGGCTGTAAACCTTCTTTTTGTACAATCATCTGACCCAATTGGGTACATGAATATCTGATAAATCCGTTTGCAATATTAAAGTTTCCTTCATTGGTTAGAAAATAGAGAACACGGGTAAAAGGGTATTCCATTTCGCGAAGACCGGCAGCATCAGCGGTGTATAGTTTTCCGTTATTTTCTATAGGAAGAATTTTCACCATATCTCTCAGCTTCTCAGAAGTTTTATCATAGGGACGGCTGAAAGTATTCAATCCTATAACTCCAATTTTATCCGGATATTTTCCTAATTCTTCTATGATTTTCTGGTTTCCGGGAATAATGGAAAATTTCAGGTCTTTCGGCTGCTTTTTCAGTTTCTGGGCAACAAAGTTCAGGTTACTAGAATTGGTTCCGTCGAAAATGAAGTTCTTCGCCTCAGATTCTAATCCTTTTTTGATTTCATCCATAGAAATGCTCTGCTTTGGAGAGTCCTTCGGAACAACAAATACAACTGCATCTGCAGCGAATTTTGCCGGAAGAAATTTAAGATCTACCTGTTCTTCATATGCTTTTTTCTCTTCCGGGGTAAGATCCCTTGACATTACTGTTATTCTTGCTTTATCCTTCAACAGGTCAAGGAAAGCCAGATCTTCTTTCTGCGTTACAACCTTAATGTGGGTTTCCGGATAATTAATCATATATCCGTCTGCCAATGCTTCGGTAACGCTTTTAAAAGATTCATCAGTCAGTATGGTAAGATCTCCTTTATGATAAGACGGAGATTTGTCATCTTTTTTGCAGCTTACAGCCGCGATGCTCATTATAGAAAGCAACGTAATTTTTAAACTATTTCTCATTTCCTGAATCTTTAAGTCTTGAAACTGCTCTATAGATTCTGAAAATTCCATAAAGAATAAGCACTGCACCCATTGCATAAGCAATAGCAGGCTCTAAAACCGTAAAGAAAAATTTGTAGATAATAACCACAACTCCCAATACGATATAAAATAATCCTGTAACTAAGGATAACCAGTTGAACATCATGTAACAAAAATACCAAAAAAAATAAAAAAGAGAAGCATATGCTTCTCTTTTTATTTATAAGTTGAATAAATAAGTCTTATTCAAAGTTCATAGTGAAAGGTACGCTATAGTAAGATCTAACGCTCTCCCCGTTTCTTTTCGCAGGAGTCCATTTTTTAAGTTTCTTAACTACACGTATTGCTTCGTTGTTGAAGTCGTTATTTGGAGATTTCTCTTCAATCGTAACTGCTGAAACAGTTCCGTCTTTTTCTACAACGAACTTAAGCTTGGCTTTAAGTGTACCTTCACCTCCTTCCATTAAAGAAGTATCAAAGTTTTCCCCAAGGAACTTTCTTAATGCTCCCATACCTCCAGGATATTCTGCAGATTGGTCTACATCTTTGTAGATTTCATTAGGGTTGTTTGCTTTTACTTCCACTGTACTAGCTTTATTACCAGTAGATGGTGGCGGTGGCGGTGGTGTATAAGCCGGAGCTTTTACCCCTTCCTGATTGTTCAGACCAGTCGTCGTTTCTAACTGCTTAGAAATTGGTGGCGGTGGCGTTTCAATCTTCGGAGCTTTTACAGGCTCAGGAACCACGTTCTGGATCACCTCAATTTTTTCTTCTTCTTTCGGAGGAGGTGGTGGAGGTGGTTCTTCTTCTTTCGGTTGCTCAATAATTGGCTCATCTTCGATAATGTTTACCAAATCTGCCTTTACTTCCTGCTTAGGCGGTTCAGTAAGTCTCTTAATGGTAAGATAAATAAAAGGAGACAAAGCCGCAACCAGGAATAATGCCGTTCCAACAATAAAAGATTTTGTCAGAAGTCTAGGATACTGATGTCTCAGATCATAGGCACCATATTCCTTGTTTCTATTTTCAAATACAATCTCGTCTAAAGTAAGATTCTGATTGTATACATTTTCATCTGCCATAGATATACAATTTTATGGTTAAATTACTTTGTAGCCGGTGCAGCCGCAGCTCCATTATTTCCAACTTTCTTGTTATAAATAGCTTTCTCCCAAGGCTTCACATCGGTTACCCCGTACTGTTCGCTTTTGGTAATGGCCATTTCGTCAAGAATATCTACAAAGTTCTTATATACAGCATCGTCAGTCGGCTTAATGATCACGGTAAATTTCGTTTGATCTGCAGCTCTAGATTTTGCCTGCTGAATTACTTTTCTAATTCCTTCTCTATCAAGAGTAGTTTCCATAAGAGTCTGGTCATTCAAGGAAGTAGCATCCTGCTGGTGCCAAAAAACTCTATTGTCTTTTCCTAATAAGACAGAAATTGAGTTAGAAAGTTTAATTTCTGTTGGAGGTGGTTTTTGTTTTTCATCTTTCGGTTTAGCCGGAAGACCCAAATCCATTACATTCGGTTTACTGAATGTGGTTGTGAACATAAAGAAGGTAATCAATAGAAAACCCAAGTCCACCATCGGAGTCATATCTACTCTGGTATTCTGCTTCTTGGAACGGACCTTGCCGCCCTTGCCGCCTTTTTCCTGTACTTGTACTTCTGCCATTTCTAAATGATATTATTATGGTTTACCTTCTTGTGATGTAATCAACCAGAATTTAAGAAAATCAATATCTCTTAAACCTTCAAATAGGCTTTTAACTTTTGGATACTGAGTAGTAACGTCTCCCTTGATTGCCAATTTGTAATCAGGATTTACGCTCAAACTCTGTTGTACCCAGTCTACTAACTGCTTATTTGTACTATCCATTGGAATCCCTGTAGGACTCTTGAAACTTTTCTGTTCCTCATCTGACATATCGAGATAGCCTTTCAGTTGGCTCATAGGAACCCCAATCGCTTGTACTTTCTGAAATGACGCTTTTTGCTGGTTGCTAAAAGTCATATTATACTTTTGCCCCATTTTGTCTAAAAGCTGTAATCTCTCTGATGCGTTGTCTACGGGCTGGAAATAGAATTTTCCGTCCGGAGTAGCGTTGATGGTCATCAAACTTGCATCAGGAAGTAACTTCTCTGATATTGAAGATGGCGGTTTAATCTGCTCCACGTCAGGTTTTTTAAACTGAGTGGTCAAGATAAAGAATGTAAGTAGCAGGAAGGCAACGTCGCACATTGCCGTCATATCCGTCACTACACCATGTCTTTTTGGTTTGACTCTCGCCATTGTTTTGAATTATTTAATATTAAACTTCTTTTTAATTGGAATGCAAATTCCTTGCTACAAATTCTTAGTTGAATTCAGCGAAAGACTGCTGGATGCTCATAGCGATCTCGTCGATCTTATAAGTTAACCCGTCAATTTTAGATGTAAAGAAGTTATAAAGGATAATCGCGATAGCTGAAGTACCAATACCTAATGCCGTGTTGATCAAGGCTTCGGAGATACCTGTAGAAAGTGCAGCAGCATCTGGAGTACCACCACCTGAACCTAATGCGAAGAATGCTTTGATCATCCCGATTACAGTTCCTAAAAGTGCGATAAGCGTTGCTACAGTACCTAAAGTAGAAAGAATCATCATGTTCTTTTCTAGCATTGGCATTTCAAGAGTTGTAGCTTCTTCGATCGCTTTGTTAAGAGCTACCATTTTCTGCTCTTTATTTAAAGTAGTATCATGAGAAAGTGCTTTGTAAGTAGTAAGACCTTCTTTCACTACGTTACCTACAGATCCTTGTTGTCTGTCACACTCTTCTAAAGCTTCATCAATTTTGTTTTGATTCAATAAGCTTCTTACCTGTACTACGAAGTTGTCTAGGTTTCCTTTTCCAGCAGCTTTACCAAGAACGAAATATCTTTCAAAAGAGAAAACGATTACAGTAATCATGAAAGTAATCAAGATTGGTACGATAACCCCTCCTTTGTAGATAATACCTAAAAACGATTCTGGGTGAATGTCTTTTCCTTCAACACTTGAGAAAGCTACAGATCCGCTACCTAGCTTTTCTGCGTCTTTAAAGTTTCCTGGGTTCCCAAGAACAAATAAATAAATACAAACTCCTATAACGAATAAAATAGGAATAATAACAGCCGGGTTTAAACCTCCTGCTTTTCTAGCAACTACTTGCTCATCATTTTTTGAAACATTCATTTCCATATTTAACTAAATTATATTGTTTTTAAAATTTTACAGGGTGTAAATTAAAGGCAAAATTAATTAAAATGCAAGAGTCTTAAATAAACATTTTGCATTTTTCTGATAAAGAAATTTTAATACGATTTCGATATAATAATTTTTTTTAATTATTTTATTTATTTTCCTCAAATTTAACATTTCACTTAGAAATTTAAAAAAATAAGACCCTCATTTTTTTTAATTTGCCAATGTTAACTTTTTTTTAAATTACGATATTCACAATACGGTGATGCACTACGATGATTTTTTTAGGTGTTTTACCTTCTAAAATAGGTTGCATCTTGGCATCTGAAATCACCAAATCTTCTACTTCCTTGGCCGATAACTGGGCGGAAAGTGAAATTTTGAACTTCATTTTTCCATTTACGCTTACCGGATATTCAATTTCATCTTCTACAAGATATTCCTCATTTAATACAGGGAATTTCTCAAACTCCACAGATTCCTTATTTCCTAATAAGCTCCAAAGTTCTTCACAGATGTGCGGTGCATATGGAGAGATGATAACGGCTAACGGTTCTAAAATATTGCGTTTGTTGCATTTTATTTTTTGCAGCTCGTTCACAGCGATCATAAATGAAGATACGGAAGTATTGAATGAGAAGTTCTCAATATCGTAAACCACCTTCTTTATTAAAGTATGCAAAACTTTATATTCTGATTTTGTAGGCTTCTCATCGGAGACTTCAAAAGTTTCACCGTTGAAATACAAGTTCCAGAATTTCTTAAGGAAACTGTAGACTCCACTTAACCCTTGTGTATTCCAAGGCTTGGACTGCTCCAAAGGACCTAAGAACATTTCATACAATCTTAAACCATCAGCACCGTATTCTTCACAGATGTCATCAGGGTTTACAACATTGTATTTTGACTTGGACATTTTTTCCACTTCCCGGTCTGTGATGTATTTTCCGTCTTCGAGGATAAATTCCGCATCGGCATAATCAGGTCTCCAGACTTTGAAGGCTTCAGTATCCAATTCATCAGAGGTTCCTTTTAATAAGGATACGTCAACGTGTATTTTCTGCGTTTGATAATTTCCTGCCAGATTTTTGGACACATATTGATTAGTGCCATCTATTCTGTAAACAAATGCGCTCATTCCCAAAATCATTCCCTGGTTGATCAGTTTCTGGAAAGGCTCATCGTTATTAATATATCCCCTGTCTTTTAAAAACATGTTCCAGAAACGGGAATACAGTAAGTGGCCGGTCGCATGCTCACTTCCTCCGATGTATAAATCTACCTGTCCCCAATAATCCGCCAGTTCTTTTTTAACAAAAACTTCCTGATCATTCGGATCCATATATCTAAGGAAATACCATGAGCTTCCTGCCCAACCCGGCATTGTGGATAATTCCAGCGGGAATACCGTTTGGTCATCAATAAGATCTGTAGAAACAACTTTTTGATTGGCTTCATCCCAGGCAAATACTTTTGCATTTCCTAATGGCGGATCACCGTCCTCTGTTGGTAAATATTTTTCAACTTCAGGAAGTTCCAGCGGTAGAGCAGAAACCGGAAGCGTGTAAGGCATTCCTTCCTTATAATATACAGGAACCGGCTCGCCCCAATAACGCTGTCTTGAGAAAATGGCGTCACGCTGTCTGTAGTTTGTGGTTCCGTGGCCAATTCCTTTGTTCTCGATTTCGGAAATTATTTTTGATTTCGCATCATTATAATGTAATCCGTTTAAGAAATCTGAATTCACACAAACTGAATCTTTAGAGTCGAAAGACTTTTCCTGAACATCTTCATCCGTCTCAACTACTTTTTTAATCGTAAGGTTGAATTTCTTTGCAAATCTGTGATCGCGCTCGTCATGTGCAGGAACGGCCATTACAGCACCTGTTCCGTAACCCATCAATACGTAATCTGAAATATAAACCGGCATCTTCTCGCCGCTGAAAGGATTGATGGCATAAGCTCCCGTAAAGGCACCGCTTACGTTTTTCACATCGGACATCCTGTCTCTTTCAGTTTTTTTGGAAGTTTCTTCTATATAAGTATCTACTTCTATTTTCTGAGCTGCTGTAGTAATAGTATCCACTAAAGGATTTTCAGGGGCCAATACCATAAATGTTGCTCCGAAAATAGTATCAGGTCTTGTTGTGAATACTTCAATGGTCTCGTCATGACCTTCTACCTGAAACTTTACCTGTGCACCTTGTGATTTTCCAATCCAGTATTCCTGGGCATCTTTAAGCGGCTGCGGCCAGTCAAGGGTATTCAATCCCTGCAACAGTCTTTCAGAATAAGCAGAAATTCTCATGCTCCACTGCATCATTTTCTTTTGAAATACAGGAAATCCTCCTCTTTCGGATTTTCCGTCTTTCACCTCATCATTGGCCAATACGGTTCCTAAGGCCGGGCACCAGTTTACGGTAGTCTCAGCTCTGTAAGCCAAACGGTAATTTAATAAGATATCTTCTTTATCAAGGTCAGAAGCATTTTTCCATTCTTCTGCCGTGAAGGTTAATTCGTCATTTTGATTCGCATTTAAACCTTCCGTCCCTTTTTCTTCAAAATGCTGAATTAGAGTCTGGACAGGCTCTGCCTTATCTGTATTTTTATTATACCAGGAATGATACAGCTCGATAAAGATCCACTGCGTCCATTTATAATAAGAAGCATCTGAAGTTCTCACTTCTCTGTTCCAGTCGAATGAAAACCCGATCTTTTTCAGCTGCTCTTCATATCTGTTGATATTTTCTTCGGTCGTGATAGCAGGATGCTGACCTGTCTGGATCGCATACTGTTCAGCAGGAAGTCCGAAGCTGTCATACCCTACAGGATGAAGAACATTAAAGCCCTGATGCCTTTTATATCTCGCATAAATATCTGATGCAATATATCCCAGCGGGTGCCCCACGTGAAGCCCTGCCCCGGATGGATACGGAAACATATCGAGAACATAAAATTTAGGTTTATCTGTGTTGTTGGAGGTTTTATAGGTTTGATTGTCCTCCCAGTATTTCTGCCACTTTTTTTCTATCTGCTGATGATCGTAAAACACTTTATTATAGATATTAGATGTTAGATATTAGATGTTAGATTTTTTCCAGCTCCCATTCTAATTTTCACAAAAATAATGATTTTAAAAGAAATGGAAATTTTAATTTTAATTAATTCGGGAATCCCTTACAATAAAAAATCCCATCCGGAGATGAGATCTGTATTTAGGTATGGAAGTATATTTACTGAGGAATTCTTCTCATGGTATACGTCCTTGTTTTATATACAGTCGGATCCTGCGTCTCTTCTCTTAGGGATAAGTTCAGGGTTGTATCATCGAGGGTAATTATTTTTCCGTTGGACGGTTCTACAATTCCCTGGAATTTGATCACTATTGTTTTCGCACTTCTATCATACGTATAAGTAAAATTCTGATCAGATAAAATAGTACACTGCGGGGTGGTACCGATCTCTCCATTCGTGGTTACTTTTCCTGTTGCTTCAGAATTGAATCTCCATCTGCCTTCTTTCTGGCAATCGGTATAGGTAATAAGATCTGAAACAGGGTCCTCACCGGTTTCTACGGTAGTAACCACCTCTTTCAGTGGCTGCCAAACCCCTACAAGAGGATACTCCATTTCCTTATCATCATCATTACACCCTGTAGCTACAAATAATGATAAACCTGCAAATAGTAATGCTAATTTCTTCATAGATAAAATTTTCAAGGGCTAAAATTATAATTTTTTTGATTTATATCACCATTTTTTATGAAAAATAATTTCAATAAAGTATATTTCTGAAAATTTTGGAAGGTTAACCTTTAAAACAGCCATTATTTAACAAATATTGAATTTCAGTTTCTCCTCTATCTACTAAAAAAACTATTTTTGCAGAAAGAAACAGAAATGCAGAGTATAACGAAAAATAATTTTGACTTCATCCGTGTTCTCCTTGCTTTCATTGTCTTTGTAGGACATTTGGGAGCTTTAAGCGACTCTAAACAGCTTGAATTCTTAACACACAGTCCCGTAGAAGTTGCCGTTTTTTCGTTTTTTATTGTCAGTGGATTCCTTATTGCCAGGAGCTACGAGAGGTCTTCCAGCCTGAAAAGCTACGCCAAAAAAAGATTCAACAGGATTGTTCCGGCCTATTTACTGGTTGTATTTCTCTGCACCACTCTTCTGAGCCTCGTAAGCACCCTGTCTTTTTCTGATTACTTCAGCAATATACAGGTCTATAAATATTTTTTCTGGAATTCTATTTTCATGAATTTCATGGCCCCTTCCCTTCCGGGAGTATTTGGTAACGAAGCTGTAAACGGTGCTCTTTGGACCCTTAAGATTGAAATGTGCTTTTACTTTGCAGTCCCGCTGATCTTCTTATTATTCGGAAAAAACAATAAATACAGGAATGTGAGTTTAATTGTACTGTACTTCCTTTCCCTGATATTCCTCAATTATTTTGAAATGACGGGCAGAGCAGCCATATCCAGACAATTGCCCGGATCACTTTGCTATTTCATTGGAGGAATGTTAATCTATTTTCATTTTGAGAAATTCATTCAACATAAAAATGTATTGTTCATTATTGCGATTGTTACGGTTTGGATAGATCTTATCCTTCATATCAAGCTGTTCTCCCCTATTATGATCAGTATAATTGTACTGTATATCGCTTATTCCCTGAAATTCCTGAACAACTTCGGGAAATACGGAGACTTCACCTACGGTATTTACATATTCCATTTCCCTACTATCAGGGTGTTTGCGACCCTTGGACTGTTTGCCAACTATAATCCTTTTTTTATGGGTTTTGTATGCATGTTGGTAGTGATCGGGATAGGAATTGCATCGTGGCACCTGTATGAGAAAAAATTTTTATAATTTTACCGCAGAAAAGCATAAATGAAAGACCTGGTTTCCATCATCACTCCCTGTTATAATTCCGCAGAATTCATCGAAGAGACGATACAGTCTGTTTTAAACCAAACCTATGAAAACTGGGAATGGCTGATTACCGATGATCTTTCCGGGGACAATACGGTCGAAATTATCCGAAAATACAATGATCCAAGGATAAAATTACAGGTCCTTGAGAAAAATGGCGGTGCAGGAAATGCAAGGAACAACAGCCTGGAAAGGGCTACAGGAAGGTATATTGCTTTTCTGGATTCCGATGATTTCTGGTATCCCGAATATCTGGAAACCATGACAGATTATATGGAAGAAAATAATGCCGAACTGGTCTACTGTAATTATTCGAGGTGTAATGAACAGCTGCAGCCTGTGTTAAAGGATTTCCTGGCTGACAAGGTTGTTACTTTTTCCAACCTTCTGAAAACCTGTAGACTTGCCCCGGTTTCTACCATGTACGATACCAAAAGAGTGGGAAAATTTCTGTTTCCTATAAAAAGTAAGCGTGAAGACCACGTAATGTGGCTGAATCTTTTAAAAGTGATTCCTGAAGGAATGCCTATTAACAAGACCCTGGCAAAGTACAGAATGAGGGAAAACAGTGTTTCGCGGAAGAAAAAAAACATCATCAAGGATCAGTATCTGGTATATAAAGACTTTATGGGCTTTTCTACCATTAAATCCTTTTATTATACTGCCAACTGGGCCCTTAACGGATTTCTGAAATATTCTAAGATTTTCAATTAGTGGAATACTCAAAAGAATTTAAAGCTGCATTAAGTGCTTTTTCCAGCATAGAAAAAGACCGTCTTATTTTCAGGCTCCTGAAAAAGGATAAGCTTTTGTCTAAAAAACTGTATTTCGAGCTGATCGATCAGGAAACAACCGATGACAAGAGGAATGCAATGGAAGAAAATGTTGCAGAAAAAATTCTCCTGGCCTCAAAGTACATAGGGAATGCCAAATACTTCATGAGCACCGTTCGGACTGTCAGTGCAGATATTACCGAACATGTCAAAATAACAACGGATAAGTTTGGGGAAGTTTCGCTGAATCTTTTGCTGGTGAACAGAATTCTGGATTCCAACAATGATCTAAGCAGGCAAAGGTTTGATAATGTTTATAAATTATACATTTATATCATTAATAAAATATTCAAAGCACTGGTATTAACGAGAAAGCTGGATGAAGATTACTGGATGGAAATTGATGAGCTTCTGAGAGAAACCCGGAATAAAATTTCTGAAAATCATTACCTGCAGAAACTCTGCATTAATAATGGACTGGACATCAACTGGCTTGAATCTGACAACATTCCGGAAAATATTGAACAAATTATAAAGGACATTAAAAGCCAGGGTTTTTTAAGATAAAATCTTCTGCAGGATAAGATGGGTGGCATCAGGCTTTTCTTTTATAAACTTTCTTGCATTTCCGGACATTTCCTGTAACTCTTCTTCATTATTAAGAAGGAACAATACAAAATCCGCTGCCGCATATTCTTCTGAAAAAGATTTTCCACCACCGGCTGCAATAAGATCGTCTGCCTCAGGATTCTTTTTGTAATGATCTCCAAAAATCACAGGAGTTCCGAATGTAGCTGCTTCCAGAATATTATGCAGACCGGCATCATGAAAACCTCCGCCTACCACTGCTACATCTGCATAAGAGTATAGCTTTGACAACAAACCGATGCTGTCGATGATTAAAATCTGATATTTGGGAACCGGAAGCGCCGAATTTCGTATCTCACTGTACAATAATGCTTCAGGGAAAAGATTCTTTAAATGGTCCACTCTTTTCAGGTCATGAGGAGCGATGATCAGCTTCAGATCAGCATTCATTCTGGAAACTGTGGCGGCAATTTTTTCTTCTGCATGCCATGAGCTCCCGAATACAACAGACTGATGTTTTCCTATAAAATCCGCAATGAATTCAACGTGATTATCTCTCGCCCGGAGCTGTTTTACCCTGTCGAACCTTGTATCTCCTGTTACCGAAGAATTAACCAGTCCAATACTTTTGGCTAATGCAAAAGAAAAGGTAGTCTGGTGGAAAAACCAGTCTACATCTTTTTTGAGCTGCTTTACAAACCATTTTCCATAAGATGTAAAGAAGGCTTGACTTTCATAAAACAAGGCAGAAATCACATAAATTTTAGCTCCATGCTCTTTAAGCTCTGCCAGAAGGTGATACCAGTAGTCATACTTGACCGTAAAAAATAATTGTGTATCAAATTGGGAAATGAACTCTTTTACCGTACTTTTTTTATCAAAAGGAAGATAGCAGACTACATCTGCAATATGTTTTCTTTTGACAACATTTTCATAGCCTGAAGGCGAAAAAAAAGTGATCAGAATTTTATGACCGGGAAAATTTTCTTTGAGCTTTTCCAAAACAGGAAGCCCCTGTTCATATTCGCCAAGGCTGGCTGCATGCATCCAGATTACTTTATCTGAGGGCGAAAATGCAGCTTTTACTTTGCTTAATGCCTGCTTTCTTCCCTCAACTCCTTTTTTAGCTTTATCGTTAAACAAAGAGAAAATTTTCATTCCGAAAATGAGAAGGCTGACAAATATGTTGTATAGAAAAGACATCTTAATTATTTTTCGATTTCAATACGGTCATTATAGGTAGATGGGCTGGAAATAACAAGAAACTCTATTTCATCTTCAGACTCATTGGAAATAAAATGTTTTGAACCGGGCTGAATGGAAATACTTTCCCCGGTCTTTACCTGAAATTTCTCGTTATTAATATATAGCATGGCTTCACCTTTTAAAATATAAAAGACCTGCTCTGCCCTTTCATGGAAATGAAGTTTTTCAGCAGTTCCTGCAGGCATTTTTTCCTGTTTTACGGATAAATTGCTGGAACCGTTCAGTACCCAGCTGTCACAGCCGTTTCCCCAGGTATAATGTTCCGAATTCTGTTTAGATTGTATCATTTGAATATTCCTACAAAAATTAAAGCAATGATTAAACTTCCTATTACTAATAAAATAGCCGTGGGTAATGGAACTTTCGGTTTCACATTTTCATCAAAGGCATATCTGAACGTATAATCCTGCCCATTCATGAAAATAAGCATAATCAGTGCGAACAACCACCTCAAAAATGTTTCCATAATCAGGAACTGGGCATCTTTATTGTGATCTGTGATTTCTACAGGAAAATTGGCTGTTTCTGGATGCCTTAATGTATAAGTAAACAGGAAATAGAAAAACATCCCCAGAAGCGGTGTAAAAAAAGAATAGGCTTTATGTCCAAAATTATCAGCTTTCCCGTCAAAATCAAAATGTACAGGAATCCTTTTGGGAAGAGCCTTATAATGTTTCAGGGTAAACCACCAGAAAAAAACCACTAATCCGAAATTAAAAATATCAAAAAACGTAAAAATAATATTCTCCATTCCGATAGTTTTAAAGCTAGAGTACGTTTTTAATCACTCTCAGTTTATGGGTGTGTTTATTCATTTCTTTATTAAAAATTCCGGTAGAATCAAGGGTATCTATTCTCACTTTTCCTGAAGCATGGATGATTTTTTGATTGTCCAGCATGATTCCCACATGAATAATTTTTCCTTCAGGATTTTCAAAAAAGGCTAGATCACCGGGCTGGCTTTCCTCTACAAAAGTCAAAGGTGTTCCCACTTCTGCCTGCTGATAAGTATCTCTGGGCAATTTAATATCATGAATTTTATAGATAAGCTGGGTAAAGCCAGAACAGTCTACTGCAAAAAAGCTTTTGCCACCCCATAAATAAGGCACATTAAGGAATTCTTTTGCCGCTAAAGCAATACTCTCACGAAGATCATGGCTCCTTCTTGAAGCGACTGCAGGAAATTCCACCTCAGATCCCATTGATAAGAGGGTTTTTCCATCATTCATCAGTACCGAAGAAAAATCTTCAGTCACTATGGTTACTTTTCTTTTGGCCAGCTCCTCGTCTGTTACGGGCTTCAATTGTTTGGTATCCATCCATCCTTCATAGCCGTCATAATGCATCTTTATTCTGGTCCAGTTTTTATTTACTTCCAGAATATCTGCGCTTTCCCCAAACAGTATTTCCGTAACAATTTCCGCTCTGTCAGAATTATCTGCACGAACCGGTGCTACAGTAACATTACAAATTCCTTTATTCATTTTATTAATTTAGAAATTAGGAAATTCAGAGATTTAAAAATTACATGATCTCTAAATTCCTTAATCTCTTTAATTATTTATTTAATTATTTTCTTCGCAGGAGGTTTACTCCGTCACGCAAAGGTAAAATAAGATTTTCAAAATCATCGTCTTTTGCGATCAAATCATTCAGCTCCCTGATGACCTGTGTAGATTTCTGCTTCGGATTTTCCTCCAGTACTTTTCCGTACCACAGAACGTTATCAAACAGCACTACAGAACCCGACTTTGTTCTGGGCTTGATCAGTCTGAAATATTCCGCATAGTTTTCTTTATCGGCATCGATAAAAACAAGGTCAAAAACCCCATCCGTTTCCCGTAAAAATTGTTTTGCATCCTGAAGCCTGAATTCAATCTGTTCTGCATATTCACTTTCCTCAAAATATTTTTTCGGCAGATAAGCAAGATCTTCATTCACGTCCAGCGTAGTAATCTTTCCATCTTTGGCCAGTCCTGCTGTCAGGCAAAGTGTTGCATATCCTGTAAAAGTCCCTATCTCCAGCACATTTTTAGGCTGCAGCATTTGGGAAATAATCGTTAAAAGCCTTCCCTGCTGATATCCTGATATCATGTGCGGCTGTGTGGTTTTCTGATAGGTTTCTCTTCTCAGTTTTTTCAGAATTTCAGGCTCTGAGGATGCATGGGTTTCCAGATACCTGTCCATTTCAGGATTTTTTTCTTCAAAAAAGCTCATACTGCAATTCTTTTATATGGTCCAAAAGTACTTAAATATAAAGAAAAAAATAATTACCAACCCTATTTTTCATAGTTTTCTCCGTAAAAACCCCATTTAAAATACCGTAAAAATACGGATACCTTCGTACGGAAGTTAGTGATACATTTGCAGAGAACAAAGGGTAAGAACACTAAGAAAAAAGTAATGAATGTAGGGGAAAAACTACTAATTAACACTGAGAATCAGAAGACCGCAGGGCCGAAAGGCAAGGCGGATTCTTCGTCTAAAAAAACTAAAACAGAAATATCCAATTCATTTTTTCATCGGATCATTTCATTATTGAAAAAAGAAGAGCTAATTTGATGAAAAAAATAAATCCCGAAATCATTCGGGATTTATTTTTGTATGTATATGTTCAATTACTTCTTAGGAGCAATATCCATTAATTTCATGAATTCATCCAGCTTCGGCATAATGATGATTTCTGTTCTTCTGTTCTCCGCTCTTCCCGAAACACTCATATTCGTTGCTTTAGGGTTATATTCGGAACGTCCTCCCGCTGTCATTCTTGCCGGGTCTACACCGAACTGTGTCTGAAGGACTTTAGCAATGGAAGTTCCTCTCAATGCAGAAAGATCCCAGTTGTCTCTTGGCAGATTCGGAGAGTTGAGAGGTGCATTATCCGTGTTACCTTCGATAAGCACAGAATATTTATCATAATCATTAATTACTTTAGCTACTTTTCCTAATACTTCCTGAGCAGCAGGCAGTACATTGTAGTCTCCTGTTTTGTAAAGCATTTTATCAGAAAGCGAGATCATTACCACTCCTTTCAGCACTTTTACCTGTACATCATCGTCCGCTACATTATCAAGAGATCTTTTAAGCTTGTTAGACAAAGCCAGATTCAAGCTGTCATTTTTAGCATTATTAGAGATCAGCTGCTTGATGTAAGAGTTGGAAGCATTGATTTCCCCAACCAGCTTATCAATATTGGCTGAACTTTTCCCTGTATTGGAAAGACATGCATCCAAAGACGATTTTAAAGCGTCATGCTGGCTTTTTAAAAGATTATTCTCCCCCGTCAATGCAGAGTTCTGAGATTTTAAATCCTGGATCTCTCTTTGTCTTTCCCCAATATTTTCAATACACTGCTTATAGTTTGAACTTAGTGCGTCATACTGCTTTTTACTGACACAAGAAGTTAGTCCCAACGCCATTGCAGAAATTCCTAAAATTTTAATAATCTTCATATGTAATCATTTTTAGACGAATCAAAGTTAACAAAATTGAATTGAATTTTATGGATTATCTTTGCATAAAAGAAATCTTCAACATAAGTCTTGGAAAAAATCAGTTTTAAAAATCAGCTTGAGAAGCTTGTAAAAAATCCGGAAAATCACAGCTATCTTTTGGCGGTAAGCGGAGGTGCCGATTCTATGGTTCTGGCCTCTCTTTTTCAGGGTTCAGGGCTTACTTACCAGGTTGCCCATATCAATTATAGGCTCCGGGGTGAAGATTCGGATCTGGACCAGAAAACAGTTCAGGATTTTTGTGAGAAAAATCATGTTCAGTTTCATTTGTATGAAGTTTCGGAGAAAGATAAAAAGCCGGAAAATTCCATCCAGCTTTGGGCCAGGGAAATCCGTTACCGCTTCTTCAGGGAAATCCGGGAGCAGGAAAACCTTGACTTTCTCGTTACCGCTCATCATCTGAACGATCAGCTGGAAACATTCATCATCAATCTGTCAAAAGCTTCCGGCATCAGTGGACTGAGTGGAATTCCGGCAGGCAGAAATAATATGATCCGCCCGCTTTTACCTTTTTCAAAAGAGGAAATCTATGAGTACGCTGAAAAAAATAAAATTGATTTCCGGGAAGATCTTTCGAATAAAAAAAGTGATTATCTAAGAAACAAGATCAGAAATGAAATCGTTCCCAGGCTTTTAGAAACGAATGAACATTTTCTGGAAAATTTCAAAAAAAGTTCTTCTTATTTAAACCAAACCAGGGATTTTGTAGAAAAGCAAATTGAAGAAATTGAAAATAGGCTTACTTTATTTAACCCGGAGCACAAAATTTTATCAAAGGAAAAGCTGAGCCTGGAAAGCGCTTTCGTACAATTTGAAATTTTAAAGAAATACGGATTTGACCAGGAGGAAGAAATTCCGAAAATTTTCACCGCAGAAAACGGAAGCTCTTTTTTTTCAAAAGATTATCACCTCATCATCAACCGAAATGAGTTAATTCTCGTAGATAAAAACAAGGAGCAGGAAACAAAAGATGAAATCCTCTTGATTGAAAGTTTTGATTCCCCGGAAAACCTGATGAGTCTCAGCCTTGAAAATACAATTGAGAATATTGAAGGAATCAATAACAATTTTGAATGGGATTTTGATGCCGCCAAACTTCAGTTCCCACTGCGGTTAAGGAAACATCAGGATGGTGACGAGTTCTATCCGTCCGGTTTTTCGGGCAGAAAGAAAGTTTCTAAGTTTTTTAGGGACGAAAAATTATCTATTTTAGCGAGGCCAAAAATTTGGATCCTGTGTGACAGCAAGAATTCTGTACTCGGAATTATTCCTCTCAGACAGGACAGACGATATGCAAAGGATGAGAAAACGAAAAGTGTTCTCAAAATTTTTAATGAAAAGAAAAAATGAAATTTAGAAACTGGTTTTTAGCGGTTCTGCTGTTCTTGGCGGCAGGAATTAATGCACAGATCAAAAATCCTGTAAAGTTTAAGTTCACCGTCAACGATTTGGGGAACAACCAATATGAAGCTGTTTTAGATGCTACTATGGAAAGCGGCTGGCATATTTATTCCAAAGATCTTCCTGAAGATACGGGCATTCCTACGGAATATAAAGTTTCGGGGAAAAACATCGAGCTGATCGGAAAATTTACTGAAGTCGGCAAAAAGCATGAGGAATTTTCAGAAGCTTTCGGGGGAACGATTGTTTTTTATTCCAATTCAGCCGGTTTCAAGCAGAAATTTAAATTAAAGGATCCCACAAAACCTGCGGACGTTACTTCTGAGATTACTTATCAGACCTGTGACGACAGGGTTTGTCTGGCTCCCAATACTTTAGAATTCAATCAGAAAGTAACCCCGAAAGGAGTTACCGAAGAAGTAGCAGAAGAAAAAACAGAAGCTCCGAAAGATTCGGTAAAAGCTGTAGAAACTGTTGTTGCAGACCCTGTAAAGGGAGAAGTACCAGTAGCAGAAACTTCAAAACTGGATCCGAAACAGCTAAAAATAGCCACTATTGACTTCCAGAAGCCTTTGACCGATTGCGGAACTGCTGTGGAAAAAGTAGGAGAAAATTACTGGACGTATTTATTTTTAGGATTCGTAGGTGGCTTAATTGCGCTACTGACCCCATGTGTATTCCCGATGATTCCGCTTACGGTTTCATTCTTTACCAAAGGAAATAAAAATAAGGCAAAAGGTAAGAGAGATGCATTGATCTATGGATTTTTCATTCTTCTGATCTTTGTACTTTTAAGCCTTCCTTTCCATCTGATTGACGGAATTGCCGGAAACATCTTCAATGAAATATCCACGAGTGTGTGGCTGAATATTGCCTTCTTTATCATATTCATCTTTTTCGCGGGAAGTTTCTTCGGATATTATGATATCACATTACCAAGTTCTATTGCCAATAAATCTTCCAAAGCGGAAGAAGCAGGAGGAATTATCGGTATTTTCTTCATGGCATTAACTCTTGTCATTGTATCTTTCTCATGTACGGGACCTATCCTGGGAAGTTTACTGGGAAGTGCAGTAACAGGATCTACCAACGTTCCTATGCTGCTTACCTTTGCACTGGCAGGATTCGGGCTGGCATGGGCTATCGTTTTTGGTTTGCTGGCTTTATTCCCACAGGCTTTACAGAGCCTTCCAAAATCGGGAGGATGGATGAATACCGTGAAAGTGGTGCTTGGTTTTGTAGAATTAGCTTTAGCTTTAAAATTCTTATCCAAAGCCGATTTGGTTTCGAAAACATTCCTGTTAAAAAGAGAACTGTTTATTGCCATCTGGATCATCATTGCCTTAGGACTGGCACTTTATTTATTCGGGTTGATAAGATTTCCTCATGATGACAAAAAGCCGAAAATTTCTGTTACCAGAAAAATACTGGGAGCTTTAGGAATAGGTTTTGTGATTTACCTGATCCAGGGATTAATTCCTGCTGAACGTCCGAAACTACAGTTATTAAGCGGAATCCTGCCTCCATTGAATGTAAGTTATTTTCATGATGAAAAAGACGGAATTCTGGGGATGCATCCTGAACACGATTTCTTTAAAGCTATTGAACTTGCCAAAAAGGAAAACAAACCCATTTTGATCGACTTCACAGGTTATGGTTGTGAAAACTGCCGTAAAATGGAGGAATTCGTATGGAGCGAGCCGGATATTCTTCCGATTTTACAAAATGATGTGGTATTAGCTTCTCTATATGTAGATGATAAGGAAGAGCTTCCTGAAGATCAGAAAACTAAAATCGATCTTGGAGACGGACAGGTGAAAAAGGTAAAAACGATCGGTGACCGATGGAGTTTATTCCAGCAGGTGAATTTTAATAATAATTCCCAGCCGCACTACGTTTTGATCACTCCGGATGGAAAAGTAATCAATACACCGGTATCCGGATATATGCCGAAAGAGGATTTTAAAAAGTTCCTGGAATGCGGCGTTAATTATTACAAAACCACAAAGTAATATTTAATCTAAACATAATAAAAGCCTTATCAATTTTTTTGATAAGGCTTTTTTGTGTACAATATTAAAAATCACCCGTAAGCAAATAGTAATCATCATCTTAAAAAATCATAAAGCCTTACGAATATAAAAGACTACAAGACTTTTCAGTATCAAATAATTTATAAATTTGAATTTTTATTGATATTTATTAATTTTAGGTATAAACTTTGTATAGCTTTCTTCAAATAAGTATCAACACTTTACTTTTTCACCAAAACCGTTTAACATTTAAAAATATGAATTATGGCTGAAGTAATCGCACAAGAAAAACAGGGCGGAAGCAAACAAAGAAAAAAATTAATCCGGGTGGATATGACCCCGATGGTAGACTTAGGATTTCTATTGATCACTTTCTTTATGTTCACCACCAATTTTACAAAACCCAATGTAATGGATCTGGGACTTCCGGCGAAGAATCCCAATCCACATCCAATAAACATTCCTCATATTGGAGATAAAAACCAGGTTACCTTTATCCTCGGGAAAGATAACAGGGTATTTTATCACCAAAGCAATGAGAAGGACCTGAATACATCAAACCTGAAAGAAACAGATTTCAGCGGGGTAAAAATTTCCAAGATCATTTCTGAAGCTTATCAAAATGCACCGGTACCTGAAAATTTCACCGTCATTGTAAAGCCTACCGATGATGCCAATTATAAAAATTTTGTGGACATCCTAGACAATATCGCGATCTCTAAAAAAGAAAGATATGGCATTACCGATATAAAACCATGGGAAAAGAAAATTTATACCGAATTAACCCAATAGAATCGAAGAGCATTTTTACAATGCTCTTTTTTATTTAAATTTGAAGAAACAACTAAGATTATGCTGAACTTCGAAAGAAAAGGAAACGGAAAAGAGACTTTAGTGCTTCTTCATGGCTTTATGGAAAACATTTCCATCTGGAGCGATATGGAACCTCATCTTTCTGACGATTTCTCACTCCTGAAAATAGATCTTCCCGGTCACGGACAATCTGATATCCTGGCCGAGGTCCATACTATGGAATTGATGGCTGATGAAGTGAAAAAAGTTTTGGATCATGAGAAACTGAGCAAAGTGCATCTTCTGGGACATTCCATGGGAGGATATACTTCACTGGCCTTTGCAGAGAAGTGCCCTGAAGTTCTTAAAAGCCTGACTTTATTCTTTTCAACCTATTTCCCTGATGATGAAGAGAAAAAGCAGCAGCGTATCAAGAGCTACAGGATCATTAAAGATGCGTTTGCCCATTACGTCAGGGCCGGAATTCCCAATCTTTTTAATCCCAATGAAAGAGATATCCTGGAAGGAAAAATTGAAACTGCCCTTGAAACTGCCCTTTCTACCAATAATATAGGAGCCCTTGCCTGTGTAAAGGGCATGGTGGAAAGAACGGACAAAAAGCATATCATGGAAAATCTGGAAGCTAAAATTTTAGTCCTGGCCGGAAAACATGATAATGCTGTAAAAACCGATACGACGATCAAGCATCTTCCGGACAGAACCAATATAAAATCTTACATTTTGGACTGCGGGCACAACGGACATTGGGAAAAACCTGGTATCTGTGCCGAGATTATCAATACCGAGCTTCTTCACAATCTACCCAAAAAATTAGTTCTGTAACAGACCGGAGTACCGGCCTAAGTCAGTGTGTATCAAAAATTCTTGTATCTTAGTAGGGATTAATTATTTCAATGGGTTTATTCTCGTTCAAAAAAAAGAAACCGCCGGTCATAGGCCTTACACTTTCCGGTGGGGGCATGCGTGGGATTGCTCATATCGCAGTACTGAAGGCATTGGAAGAGTACAATCTGAAACCGCATATTATTTCAGGGACCAGCGCCGGCTCTATTGTGGGGGCATTTTATTCTTTCGGAAAATCACCGGATGAGATGATGGATATTGTAAAGTATACCACCTTCTTTTCAAGATCCTATCTTAAGCTTTCCAAAAACGGTATTTTCAGCTCCAATTTCATCTTGAAACTGTTCACTGATCATTTCCCTGAAAATGATTTCAGAATCTTAAAAATTCCTGTTTACGTAACTGCCACGGAAATGACCCACGGAATTGTGGATTTCTTTTCGGAAGGAGAACTTTTCAGCCCTCTTTTAGCCTCCTCAAGCGTTCCGTTCATTTTACCGCCTGTAAGGATAGGTGAAAAAATATATGTGGACGGAGGCGTTTTAGACAACCTCCCTATAGAACCGATTATTGATAAATGTGATTTTCTGATCGCTTCTCACGTCAACTCCATAAGCTATGATGAATTAAAAAAGATGAGCCTTATGAAAGAATTCGACCGGATTCTCCACTTGGCTATTGCAAAATCGGTTTATTCCAAGGCTAAATCATGTGATATCTTTCTGGATCCTCCTAAAATGACGAAATTCAGTTTATTCAGCAAGAAAAACCTGGATGTCATGTTCCAGGAAGTTTACGAGTATACGTGTGAAGAACTCGAGAGTAAAGGCTATACCAAAGGTTTGAGTGTATAAGTGTTTTAGAGTCTGAGTGGACCAGAAATTATAAATTACCTGTTTACAATTTTGTCCTTTTGCCTTTTACAACTCTTCCTGTTCAAGTTTTTTCTTAAATGTCTCAATAGTATCTGCCAGAGATTCATTAGATTTCCCTCCCGCTGCGTTGATGTGGCCGCCACCGTTAAAATATTTTCTGGAAAACTGGTTCACATCCACATCGTCCTTGCTCCTGAAAGAAATTTTAATAAAATCTTCATACAGATCTTCCATAAAGAAAGCCGCCATTTTTACCCCGCCAATACTTAGCCCGTAATTCACAAAACCTTCCGTATCCCCCTTCTGGAACCCAAATTCCTTCAATTCGTTTCTGGTAAGAGACAGAACAGCCACCTTGCCATCATTCACAACCTCTATTCTTCCCAATACAAGGGCAAGAAGATGAAGGCGGGAAACCGTATTGGTATCCCATGTATTGGAAGTGATAACAGAAGGATCAGCCCCGTTCTCGATTAAATGGGCAATAATCCTGTGGGTAGTTGCGCTTGTGGAGCGGAAACGGAAACCGCCTGTATCCGTCATAATCCCAGTGTAAAGACATTCTGCAATGTTCTGATTGACCAGCTTTTCGTCTTCCATCGCTTCTATAAAATGGTAAATCATCTGTGAAGTGGCAGGAATTACAGTATCAGAATAAACAAAATCGAAATTTTCAGGCTGCTGATGGTGGTCGATAAGAATTTTTTTAGCCTTCGATTTTGTCAGCCATTCACCCAACAATCCTATTCTTGAAGGAGAATTAAAATCAAGACAGAAGATCACATCTGCTCCGCTGATCAGGTCAAATGCATATTTTCTTTTATATTCACCGATGATCACCTTTTTAGATTCCGGCATCCATTTCAGGAATTTCGGAAAATCGTTGGGTACAATTACTTCCGCAGGAATACCTTTTGCAGCCAAATAATGTTTCAACCCCAGGCTGGAACCTATAGCATCCCCGTCCGGATTGTAGTGAGTGAGGATAACGATCTTGTTTTCAGGTGTAAGTAATGTATTGATATCTAAAAGTTCTGCTGGTGTAAACATCGTGTGTTTATTTTTCTTTAAATTTGAGTTTTCAAAGATAGAGCTTTTAAATAAATGAGCTACATATTATTTATTTACACCGGATTTCGTTTCTAGATATAGCTTATAAAACAGGAATGAAAAACATTTCAAATAATTTCTAAAAAAAGATACGTAAAGTTTGTAACTTTTAAAAATTTCTATATCTTTGCAACCTGAAAATTAATAGATTAATTACGATTTAAATATATAGTAATGAGTAAAAGAACATTCCAGCCATCAGAAAGAAAGAAAAGAAACAAACACGGTTTCAGAGAAAGAATGTCTACGCCAAATGGAAGAAGAGTTTTGGCAGCAAGAAGAGCTAAAGGCAGAAAGAGTTTAACTGTTAGTGCATCCCGCGCTAAGAGATAATATCTCAAATTATCATATACAAATTATGCTTGAAAAGTAGTTTTTCAGGCATTTTTTGTTGTTAAAATTTCCCAAAGTTTAAGGTTTTTAAGCTTCTTTTTTCTATTTTTAAGATCTGAAAAAATAGGCTAGAAATAGCACCATAAAATTGAATTATGCCGCATACAAATATCTCCGGAGATAATATTATAAGCTTACAGCACGCAAAAATTGCGCAAAAAAACTTCACTGTTCTTTCTGATGTTAACCTTAACATTAAAAAAGGCAGGTTCTGCTACCTTATCGGAAAAACAGGTTCCGGAAAAAGTTCTCTTCTGAAGACTCTTTACGGACACATTCCTTTAGCATCAGGACACGGATCTGTAGTAGGTTTTGAACTGGCGAAGCTTAAACCTTCCGATATTCCTAACCTGAGAAGAAAACTAGGCATTGTATTCCAGGACTTCCAGCTTCTTTCTGACAGAACGGTTGAGAAAAACCTAAAATTTGTTCTTGAGGCAACCGGCTGGAGCGATAAAGTGAAAATGGAAGACCGCATCAATGAAGTACTGGGAAGCGTAAACATGAAAAGCAAAAAGCATAAGATGCCGCATGAGCTTTCCGGAGGTGAACAGCAGCGTATCGCTATTGCAAGAGCTTTATTGAACCACCCGGATCTTATCCTTGCCGATGAACCTACTGGAAATCTGGATCCTGAGACTTCCAACGAGATCATGACCCTTCTGAAGCAGGTAGCTCTTGAAAATGGAGCCGCCGTAGTAATGGCAACCCATGACTACCACATGATTCAGAACTTCCCTGGTGAAGCAATCAGATGTGAGGATGGAAAAGTATCTGTACTGGATACTGCTGAATTATTTGAATAAAAAATTAAAAGATTAAAGGATTAAAAAATCCGGAGTCTTTTAATGCTGATTTTTAAAGATATGAAACTCTTTGGTGAGTTCAAGATATGGGTCCGAGTATTGTCTCGGACTTTTTTCTATCACGAAATCAGACTCTTTAATCACTGCTTCGGTAAAGGAAAATTCAAGAACTAATCTTTTCGTTTTTGAGCCGTCTATTCCTTTAATATTGATTTTCCTTTTTAAAAACAACCGGTATTTCAAAGCCGTTTCAATAAATCCACTCCCCGCTTCTGCAGGAATAATAACCGACAAAACACCCTGTTCTGACATTAAGCTTGCAGACGCTTTGATAAGCTGCTTAAAATTCAGTTCAACAGTTTGACGGGCCAGTTTATCTTTATCAGAAGAAGATTCTTCAAAATAAGGCGGGTTTGAAACAATAAGATCAAATTTTGTTTTTGTTTCAAAAGTTTTAAGGTCCTGATGAATATTTTTCAGCCTTGAATGAAAAGGGGAATTCTCAAAGTTTGCTTTGGTAAGTAAAACCGCCTCTTCATTGATGTCAATTCCAAAAAAATGTGCGTCTGGATTTCTCTGGGCAAGCATTAACGAAATCAGGCCGGTACCGGTTCCTATTTCCAAAACTTCCGAGGCATTTTCTGCATCAGCCAGAATACCCAGTAATACTCCATCTGTTCCCACACGGAAAACATCTTTTGACTGCTGAATTTCAAAATGTTTAAATCTAAAAGGCTTCACTATAAATTGGTAGGTAGCGTGATAGTAAATGTAGATCCTTTCCCCACTTCAGATCTTACGGTGATCTCTCCTTTGTAATCTTCGATCATCTTCCTTACCATGGAAAGCCCAAGCCCCATCCCGCTGTTTTTAGAGGTAAAATTAGGCTCGAATATTCTTTCATACATATTTTCAGGAATTCCGATTCCGTTATCCTGCACAGAAATCATTACTCTTCTCTGATGCTGTTCCACATCTACATTGATGATCAGCTTACGCTCGTCACTCTGTGCCTGTTTTGCATTGGTCACAAGATTGGTAATGATCCTGGAAAGGTAAATCCTGTCCATATTGATCATAATATTCGCCTTATTGGAGTGCATAAAAATACTGTCGTCGTTGAAAACACGGAGAATATCTTCTACTTCTGTGTTCAGATTGATGACTTCATTATTTTTTTCAGGAAGCTTGGCAAATTCCGAGAAAGCAGAAGCAACAGTGGCAATCAGATCGATCTGGTCTACCATCGTTTTGCTCATCAGTTTTACCCTTTCCCTGATATTTGGATCTTCAGGATCAAATTTTCTTTCAAAGTTCTGAATGGTCAGCTTCATCGGAGTCAGAGGGTTTTTAACCTCATGAGCAACCTGTTTTGCCATTTCCCTCCAGGCTTCTTCAGATGCTTTGAAACGGAGTCTCTCCTTCTGGTCCTGGATCTGGAGAATCATTCTATTGTAGGCTCTTGCCAATGCATTAAGCTCATCGTTCTTGTAATATCTGATAGGACGCATTTCGTTTTCAAATAAAGTAATGCGGGTAATCATATCAGAAAATTTGGTGATATTTTTTGCTAAACTGTTAGACGTTACCCAGCTAATCCAGATACTGAATAATATGAGAAAAATATCTACCAGGAGAATATATTTTACATACTGGTGAAGAACATCTAGATAGGCAGATTCATTATGATATAAGGGAATATATACAATACCTATAGGTTCAAGCTCGTTGTTTTTCAAAAGAAGATAAGAAGAAGTACGCTCTGCATCTTTGGACCTGTCATATCCTTTAATATCTACCCTGGAATCAGTAGCCAGAATCTTATTGACGATATTGAGCGGAATGGTTTTCTGTTCGATAAGACTTTCATCCTTATTAGAGAGCAGGTAATTTCCCTTCAGGTTGTAGATCACAATATCATGCTTGTTGATATCCGCTATCTCAAAAATACTATTGCCCAATACCTGTGGAAGATCTTTGGTCTCCACAAGAGTTCGGCTCACTGCATAGTTAAGATAGGTCATCACAGCATTAGTCTTCTCCTGCATATCAATATTACTTTGCTGCAGGGAATTATTCCTTAGAACGAAATAGGGAACCAGCGATGTAGCGACAACACTTAAAAAACATACGAGCAGAAAACCGAAAAACACCCGGTTTCTTAAACTGTACCCTTTATATTTACTTATTGGCATCCTACTTTTTAATTAACCTAGCAATATACTTACCAATAATGTCAAATTCTAAATTAACTTTATCTCCGATTTTAAGATGTTGCATATTGGTAAACTCCCAAGTGTAAGGAATAATAGCTACAGAAAACTGTGTATCCTCGCTTTTTGCCACAGTAAGACTTATCCCGTTCACTGTAATAGAGCCTTGAGGAACCGTTACGAAACTGCCGGCATCTTCATATTTAATAGTAATAAAATAGCTTCCGTCCTTATTTTCAATTCCTGCCACTTCACCTGTTTTATCAACATGTCCCTGCACGATATGTCCGTCCAGTCTTCCATCCATCTTCATGCATCGCTCAAGATTTACCACAGTACCCACTTCCCATTTACCAAGATTGGTTTTTTCCAGCGTTTCATTGATGGCCGTTACCACATATTGGTTTTCCCTGATCTCAACAACTGTAAGACAGCATCCGTTATGGGCAAGACTTTGATCTATTTTCAGCTCGTTCGTAAAAGGGCATGTTAATGTAAAATCTATGTTGCTTCCTTTTTCTTCAATCTTTTCAATAACGCCAACTGCTTCAATAATTCCTGTGAACATATTATTTTTTGCTAAATTTGTAAATTATAATCTTCAAAGATAATCAAAATGAGCCCAAAAAACCATAAAGTACGAGTAGGAATTTCAATCGGTGATTTTAACGGCATCGGTCCGGAGATCATCATGAAATCCCTGAGTGACAAAACCATTACGGATTTTTTCACTCCGGTGATTTTTGGCTCGGGAAAGTTATTCACCTTCCAGAAAAATATTTTCAAGCTGAACCTGAACTTCAACTACATCAATGAAGCTTCGCAGGCGCAGGCAGGAAAACTCAATATGGTGAATCTCACCAAGGACAATGTGAACGTAGAACTGGGAGTTCCAACGGAAGAATCCACCAAAATGGCCATTGCTTCTCTGGAATTGGCTACAGAAGCTTTAATGAAGGGGGACATTGATGTTCTGGTTACCGCACCTATCAATAAGGATGAAATGGTAAAAATAGGCTTTAAACACGCCGGACATACAGGGTATTTCGAAGAAAAATTCAGTAAGAAAGGACTTATGTTCCTGGTTACGGATGAACTTAAAGTAGCTGTTTCTACCCACCATATTCCAATTGCGAGCGTAGCAGAAAATATTTCCAAGGAAAAAATTAAGAAGCAGATCAGAGCCCTGAATCAGACTTTGATTGAGGATTTCTGTGTACAGAAACCGAAAATCGCCGTATTGGGACTGAATCCTCATGCAGGTGACGGAGGTGTAATTGGAAAAGAAGAAATAGAAATTATAGAACCGGCAATAAAGGAGCTATCTGACAATGGAATACTGGCTTTCGGCCCTTATCCTGCGGACAGTTTTTTCCAGCCCAGCAAATATAAAAGCTTCGATGCTGTTTTAGCCATGTACCATGATCAGGGACTTGCACCGTTCAAAACCCTGGCCTATGAAGAAGGTGTGAATTACACAGCCGGGCTTCCGTTTATCAGAACTTCTCCAGACCACGGAGTGGCCTATGATATTGCAGGAAAAAACATTGCCGATGAGCAGAGTTTTACCGAAGCCATCTTCACAGCTATTAAAATTTTCAGAAACAGAAGTGAATATAACGACCTGATGAACAACCGGATGCAGCCAAGAAAGATGGCCGTTGACAACGGAGTGGATGAAGATCTGCCGGACGAAAATGAAGGATAACCGTTTAAAACAAATTTTAAATTAATTTGTTATGGATTTTATTTGTTATTATAAAAAAATTGCATATTTTTGCACACTCATTTTATGGACAAGTTAAGAAACTATGACGTAAGCTTTTCCGGACTTAAAAACGGGAAGCACGTGTTCAAATTTGAGATAGATAAAACGTTCTTTCAATTATTTGACACTGAACAGGAATTTACAAATCCTAAGATAACTGCAGATGTTTTTCTCGAAAAACATACAACATTTTTAGAATTTGAGATCAAAGTACATGGGACGGTAGTTCTTGTTTGTGATATCACAAATGACGAGTTCGACTATCCTATTGAAAACGAGATCAAAATTTTGGTGAATTTTGGTGAAGAATATGACGACAGCAATGAAGACGTCATTACAATACCGGCTTCAGATCATGCATTTAATGTAGCTCAGCTGATTTACGAAAATGTTCAGCTTTCTATTCCGATGAAAAAAATTTCACCGAATGTAAGCGATGAAGATCTGGAAATTCTTAGCAGGTTCAGTCCGAAAGACATTGAAGAATCCGAGGAGGAAGAACACGACAGCGATCCCCGATGGGACGCGTTGAGAAAATTAAAAGACAATAATTAAATAAAATAATTTAAATATGATGAGATGATGAATCTCATCGCTCATCAATTAAAAAAGTTATTCAAAATGGCACATCCTAAGAGAAGACAGTCGTCCACAAGAAGAGATAAGAGAAGAACTCATTATAAAGCAGTAGTTCCTCAATTAGCGAAAGATGCAACAACTGGTGAACTTCACCTTTATCACAGAGCTCACTGGCATGAAGGAAAACTTTACTACAGAGGTAAAGTAGTATTGGAAAAAGAAGTAGCAACTACAGAAGAAAACTAAGAGTCGCTTTTCGCTGAAAAAGCCTCATTTTAATACAAAAACCGCCCAATTTTGATAAAATTAGGCGGTTTTTTGTTGTTTTTTATGTTTTTTTGGTATCTTTGGAACAAAATCAAATATCAATTTTATGGACATTAAAGACATACAAAATCTTATTAAGTTTGTATCTAAAGCTGAAGTTTCAGAAGTAAAATACAAAACTAAAGATTTCGAAATCACCATTAAAACTCCATTAGCCGGAAGCGATGCAGTTTATGCGCAGCCAGCAGTGTACCACACAGCTCCTCAGGCTGCGGCAGCTCCAGCCCCTGCTCAGGCAGCATCTCCGGCAGCGGTTTCTGTTGAAAAAACGGAAGCAGCATCAGATGACAGCAAATATGTGGCGATCAAATCTCCAATGATCGGTACTTTCTACAGAAAACCATCTCCGGATAAAGACGTATTCGTGAATGTAGGTGACGAAATTTCTGCAGGAAAAGTAGTTTGCGTAATCGAAGCAATGAAATTATTCAACCAGATCGATTCTGAAATCAGCGGAAAAATCGTGAAGATTTTAGTAGACGATGCTACACCGGTAGAATACGATCAGCCTTTATTCTTAGTAGATCCATCTTAATTTAGAAGTTAGATGTTAGACATTAGATGTTAGACTTAATTCTGCATTCAAAATAACATTATCTAATTTTCAAATTATCTAATTTTCAAATTGAAGAAGATGTTCAAAAAAATATTAATAGCCAACCGTGGCGAAATTGCAATGCGTATTTTACGTACCTGCAAAGAAATGGGGATCAAAACTGTTGCCGTATACTCTACCGCAGACAAAGACAGTCTCCATGTAAGATTTGCTGATGAGGCAGTTTGTATAGGACCTGCTATGAGCAAAGATTCCTATCTTAAAATCCCTAATATTATAGCAGCAGCGGAAATTACCAATGCTGACGCTATTCATCCTGGTTATGGATTTTTATCTGAAAATGCCAACTTCTCAAGAATCTGTCAGAAAAATAACATCAAGTTCATTGGTGCTTCTCCTGAACAGATCGAAAGAATGGGTGATAAAGCAAATGCCAAAGCGACGATGAAGGCTGCAGGAGTACCATGTGTACCAGGTTCCGACGGATTGATCGAATCTTACGAGCATGCTGTAAAAGTAGCTGAAGAAACAGGATATCCTGTTATGATCAAAGCTACTGCTGGTGGTGGTGGAAAAGGGATGAGAGCCGTATGGAAAGCCGAAGACCTTAAAGATCACTGGGAATCTGCCATTCAGGAAGCTGTAGCAGCTTTTGGAAACGGAGGGATGTATATGGAAAAACTGATTGAAGAGCCCAGACACATTGAAATCCAGGTAGCCGGAGACCAGTACGGAAAGGCATGTCATCTTTCTGAAAGAGACTGTTCTGTACAGAGAAGAAACCAGAAACTGACTGAAGAAACTCCTTCTCCTTTCATGACTGACGAACTTCGTGAGAAAATGGGTGAAGCTGCTGTAAAAGCTGCTGAATTCATTGGATATGAAGGGGTGGGAACTATTGAATTCCTTGTAGACAAGCACAGAAATTTCTATTTCATGGAAATGAATACAAGAATCCAGGTAGAGCACCCTATTACCGAACAGGTAATTGATTATGACCTGATCAGAGAACAGATTCTTCTTGCGGCAGGAACTCCTATTTCCGGAATCAACTATTACCCGAAATTACACTCAATCGAGTGCAGAATCAACGCTGAAGATCCTTATGCTGATTTCAGACCGTCTCCGGGAAAAATCACAGGATTAAATATTCCTGGTGGACACGGAGTAAGAGTGGATACTCACGTTTATTCAGGATATACCATTCCTTCCAATTATGACTCTATGATCGCTAAGCTTATCACTACCGCTCAAACCCGTGAGGAAGCTATCGCTAAAATGAGACGTGCACTGGAAGAATTCTACATTGAAGGTGTAAAAACAACGATTCCTTTCCACAGACAATTGATGGATAATGAAGATTATCTGTCAGGAAACTATACAACAAAATTCATGGAGGATTTTGTAATGGACAAAAAATATGATAATCATTAAGATTATTTACAGATACATTTTAAACTGCCTCATTCCGGGGCAGTTTTTTTATTTCAAAATCCGGTTCAGCTTCTATAAAAACGTTGAATCTCCCTGCTTATCGGAAGTAATCATTTCTTAATATTAAATTCTATAATCCATTGATTACCAACCAATAATTTGCCTAACAATTGTTAGTCGAAGAATTACTACATTTTTTAAAATTTTTCCAAAAACTTTTTTCTGATAACATAATTACTTCTATTTTTGGTGATATAAACAACAAATCACAAAATATTAACAATTAAAATTTACTAATCATGGCAGAAAGAAATTCAAGAGGAATTTTAAAATTCAACGGCGGTGAGGGGCAAAAGTTATTAAAGCTTAACTACAGTGTATCCCGTTCTACAGATGTATCAGGAAGAGTAGCATCAGATCCTTCCAATGCACTCATCAAAATCACAGTGGAAGCTACAGAAAAATCAGATATTCTGGAAAGCCTTCTTAACGGAAAATACAAGCCTACAACCGGAGAAGTTACCTTCAATAAGTCTCACGAAGAAGGAACACTGACTACTTTGAAATGGGAAAACGGATATGTAATCCAGCATGAAGTAGACTTCGACGCAGTAGATGATAACAGCATGTACATCACTTTTGTTGTGAGTGCAGAACAAATTGATCTTGGTAATTCTTCATACAGAGGAGAATGGCCTTCATCTTAAGATCGTAATTTCTATTCAAAAAATAACAACAGGCAGAATGGTAACCCGCATTGAAGGATACTGTTCTGCTTTTTTGCTGTAATAACTATATTTATTATCTCATACAAAGGCTAACCTGAAAGATATAAAACCTATTCTACCTTATCAGGAAAAGAAATATTTTCTAAAACGTTTCAATCCGTCCCTAAAATACACTTTAAATACTTCCCCGTACCCTATTATGTTTTTGTTCATGCATCTCATTAATAATGCTTAAATTTGTCAAAAACCAAAACATATGTCAACAGCAGCAACAGCAAAAAATTCACAGTATTTTATTGACCTTGAAGACCAGTACGGAGCGCACAACTATCATCCTCTTCCAGTAGTTCTGGACCGTGGAGAAGGTGTTTTTGTATGGGATGTGGAAGGCAAAAAATATTATGATTTCCTTTCCGCTTACTCTGCTGTGAACCAGGGGCATTCTCACCCCAAAATTGTGTCAGCGTTGGTAGAACAGGCTCAGAAACTGGCCCTTACTTCACGGGCATTTTACAATTCGAAACTGGGAGAATATGAGCAGAAAATCACTACTCTTTTCGGATTTGATAAGGTACTCCCTATGAATTCCGGAGCCGAAGCCGTAGAAACTGCCGTAAAATTAGCCAGAAAATGGAGCTATGAAGTGAAAGGAATTTCAGAAAACGCAGCCAAAATTATCGTTTGCGAAAACAATTTCCACGGAAGAACCACCACTATTGTTTCTTTCTCAAATGATCCTGATGCCAATCAGAATTACGGACCTTTCACACCGGGATTTATAAAAATTCCTTACAATGATATCCAGGCACTGGAAGATGTGCTGAACAGTGAGGCAGGAAACATTGCAGCATTCCTGGTAGAACCTATTCAGGGTGAAGCCGGTGTTTATGTTCCGGACGAAGGTTTCCTTAAAAATGCATCTGAACTATGCAGAAAACATAACGTACTGTTTATTGCAGATGAAGTTCAGACCGGTATTGCGAGAACAGGACAACTGATCGCCTGCCATCATGAGAACGTGCAGCCAGATATCCTGATCTTAGGAAAAGCGCTTTCAGGAGGAATGTATCCCGTATCCGCAGTATTGGCCAATGACAACATCATGAATGTGATCAAGCCGGGACAACACGGCTCTACATTCGGAGGAAATCCTATTGCCTGTGCAGTGGCAATGGCTGCCCTGGATGTAGTTGAAGACGAAAAACTATCCGAAAGAGCAGAAGAGCTGGGTAAGCTTTTCAGAGCCGAAATTGAAAAAATCATTGACAAAAGCAATCTAATTACCAAAGTGAGAGGAAAAGGTCTTTTAAATGCTATCTTAATTAATGATACTCCGGACAGCTCTACGGCATGGGACTTATGCTTAAAGTTGAAAGAAAATGGTCTTCTTGCCAAGCCTACCCATGGAAATATCATCAGATTGGCACCTCCTTTGGTGATTACAGAAGAGCAGCTGTTAGACTGCGTCAAAATCATTGAAAAAACTATTACAGAATTTCATTAATGAAGTTATCAGTCTGTTATATTGTTTTAAATGGGGAAAGAATCATTGAGAAAAGTATCAGGAGCATCAATGAGATAGCCGATGAGATTATTGTCGTTGATTCTTTTTCCACAGACAAAACCGAAGAGATCTGTACCGGGTTTCCAAAGGTAAAATTTATTCAAAAAAAATTTCTCGGCTTCGGCTGTCAGAAAAACTATACCCTGTCTGAAGCTTCGGGAGAATGGATTCTGTTCCTGGATTCCGATGAAGTTCCGGATCTGAAGGCAGTAGATGCCATTAAGGAAATATTGAACAATCCGAGCCCTCCTTATAACGTTTATGAAATCCACTTCAACAATATCCTGTTGAAAAAAACCATCAAATATGGCGGATGGGGAGACGTATGGAGAGAAAGGTTTTTTAAAAAAGGACATGGAAAATACACTGACGACCTGGTACATGAATGCTTTATAACACAAGATAAAAAGGGAAAACTGCCCGGAAATATAGATCATTATACTTATAAAAGTATTGCCCATCATATTGAAAAAATCAACAGCTATACACAGCTGATGGCTGAGAAAAAAGTTTCCAATGGCAAGTCTGTATCTATTTTAAAGATTATTTTTTCGCCATTTTATGATTTTATGAAAACTTATTTTTTCAAGTTTGGCTTTCTTGATGGCGTTGCAGGATTCTATATTTCTATTACCGGAGCATTTTACACTTTCCTGAAATACATAAAGATCAACGAGATTCTCAAACTCAAATAATTTTTATATTGAAATACAATAGCCGGGCTGCACGCTTCCGGCTTTATTTTTATTTGCAACACAGATATATTCAGAGGCTTAAACATTATTTTAATCTTTTTTTAAGCTCAGGCATCTGATATTTAATTATTTTTGAAGGTTGTAACAGATCTCTTTTTTTGTAGACTTATCAACATAAATCAGCTATTCAATTTTAAAAACATTGGAATTATTATAAACCGTAAGATCATTATAGAACATACGTTTTATAAAATTCAGATAACCATGCTTAGATTCATTAAAAGGACGCTAGGATTTTCAAAAACAGAAAGTGTCCGTATTCTCATGTATCATAAAGTACTGCCGGAGAAAGAAATTCCGGACAGAGATCTTCTTACTGTGTCAGCAGAAAAGCTTGAGAGCCAGTTTAAATACATTAAAAGCAATTACAATACTTTATTTTTTAATGATCTGAATACCAGCAGCCAGCTGATGCATAAACTCATCCTGACATTTGATGACGGTTATCTCAATAACCTCCAATACCTGATTCCCTTACTGGAAAAGTATAAGCTGAAAGCCACGATTTTCGTTCCAACTGAGCTTATCGAGAAAAGTGAAACTGAAGAAAACCGCCAGTTGATGACCTTTGACGAGATTAAATCCCTTAATCCCGAACTGGTGGAAATAGCCCTGCACAGCCACGCCCACAAGAATTATTCGCAAATCTCTTTACAGGAAGCGGCAGACGATCTGCATAAAAACATCCGTACCCTGGAAGAAAAAGCGATACCTTTTACAAAGGTACTCGCCTATCCTTACGGTAAATTTCCCAAAAAGGGTAAGGAGAAAAAAGAATTTTTCTCTATCCTTGAAAATGCAGGAATTACTTCTGCAGTACGTATCGGTAACAATATTGCCTATTATCCGTGGAAAAATAAATTTGAAATCAAAAGGATTGATATCAAAGGAGGTGACAGTTTCAATGTATTTAAGTGGAAACTGAAGCTCGGAAAAATTAAACTTTAATTCAGCAGCTCGCTGTAAAGTTTTTCATAAGCAGCGGCCATTTCAAGATATCCGAATTTTATTGCTCTTTCTTTTAACTTTAAGGCATATTCTTCTTTTCCGGAGCCATAAAGCTGCATCCCCGATGCATAAACCTGCTGCATATCCTCTGCCGAAAAATTATCAAAATAGAAAGCCAGATCTCCTCCAATTTCAGGGAGACTCGTTAGATTACTCAGAAAAACAGGCTTTCCAAAATACATTGCTTCTACAGGAGGAATTCCAAAACCCTCTGCCAGTGAAGGATGACAGTAGGACTCACAATGCTCCAGAAGAAAGTACTTTTCATTATTATCTACATTTTCCAAAATATGCACTCTCCCCTCCAGCCCGAGTGTTCTGATTTTTTCTAAAAACTGTTCTTTATAGGCAGATTTTACAGATGAAGTGATCAATACAAGATCTCTGTCGTTTTTTGAGATAAGATCCAGGAGCACTTCCTGATTCTTTTTTGGGAAAAGGACCCCGATATTCAGAATGTATTTCTTGCCGATGAAATTATAAGGGCTGCAGGAACTGAATCCTGTAGTGTCAGGAAAGATGAGTCCGTTATAGATCACTTCAATTTTAACATTGTTTTTCAGCTTGAAAAGTCCCTTGTTTTTAAGAAAATCATCTTTCACAAACTCTGATATGCAGACTATTGCATCCGCGTTCCCGATATTCTTCTGAACGAGCTTTTTACTTTTATTCACTTTTTGTTCCGAACTGTTATCGTGTAAGAAATTAAGATCGTGAAGCGTTACCACTTTTTTCTGTTCTTTTCTTACAGTATGAAAATATTCGGAAAGCTGATGAGTGGTATGAATGAGTGAAAAAGGGCTGGTATTGATCGGAAATTTCTTTTGCCAGAACTTCCAGCCGATAATATTAAATTTTTTTTTTGTCCGTGGAATATTTTTTTTCGGACCATAAAAAGTGTAGTCAAAACCAGAGGCTTTTTCGTCCAGACCCTTTATTAATGAAACACATACGTTGGCAATTCCCGACTTCGGGTACTTTAATCTTTCGGCATCAATAAGAATTTTCTTTTGCATTCCACTCAGGGTTTTCATCAAAAATATAAATTTAATTATGAAATTTTTATTTTTGCAGTATGAAAATTTGTTTAATCAGCTTCGATTTCTGGCATTATGATGAACACATAGTGGAAAAACTGAGTGATAAAGGCATTGAGGCATGCCATATCAACATCGGAGCCTTTACCCATAAAAACACTGGTGAGCGTATAAAAAACACTTTCAGCAAAATTTTTCTGGGCAAAAACCCGAAACATCACAAAAGACAAAGTTTCATACTGGAATCTCTGGAAAAAATCGGAAAACAGGATCAGATCCTGGTCATCAATCCTGAAGCTATTGAGGAAAACATCCATCAGAAGATCAGAGAATATGCAGACCGGAATATTGCCTATCTTTATGACAGCATGGCCAGAAACCCCGCCACGCACCTTCATTATTTTGATACCATATTCTCCTTTGATGATAATGATGTGAAAAATTTCGGTTTCGAAAAGATCACCAACTACAACTACCTCGATCATATTCCTGCCGAAAAGCAGCATCCCAAGCTTGATCTGTTCTACATTACATCCTATGATAAAAAAAGACTCTCTGCTTTAAATACGTTAATCAACAGATTGCTTCCTCTTAAAATAAAATTTGAGGTATATATGGTAGGCAAAAAAGGCTGGAAAAACAAACTGAACCAGATCATTGATCCCAAAAATATCGATATTTTAAAGTTCGGAAGAAAAAAAATACCTCATCATGCATTGCCTGACTATTATAAGAATACCAAAGTCATTCTTGACCTGATGCGTGCGAACCAGACCGGGCTCAGTTTCAGGATATTTGAAGCTATGGCGCTGGAAAAGAAAATCATCACAGACAATTCTACGATCAAAACGTATGATTTTTACAATCCTAATAATATTCTGGTTCTGGATAAAAATTTCCGTAATGTAAACAAAGATTTTTTCAATACACCATACGAAAAACTGCCTGAAGAAGTTTATAATAAGTATACACTTGATCATTGGGTGAACACGGTATTTAAACTGAATTCATGAAAGAAATAAAAAATGTACTTATTGTAACCCGGGAATACCAGTCTTCCCGTACTCCCAAAGTAGGCGGTACAGGTGTTTTTTATAAGAATTTGTGTGCAGAGCTTGTAAAGAGAGGCATCTCGGTGCATGTTTTCCTGATCTCAAAGCACGCATTTGATGTAGAGGAGAATGGTATAAAGATCCATTCAGTAAAAGATATTTTTAAAGCCAATCCTCTTCTTGAGCTGCTAAGATCTGCTACCGGAAAAGTAAAAGCTCTGGAAAAAATTCATTTTAAAACCTATCTGTCGGAGAAAAAAATAATTTCGGACAAAATAAGTGCCTGGATCAGGAAAAATAATCTTCATTTTGACATCGCGGAGACCCATGATTTTGACGGTCTGGCACTCTCTATTCCCAAAGAAATTCCTTATGTGATCAGATGCCACGGTTCCTGGTCCGTCCTGGAAAAGTATTTTGGATATAAAAAAGTTCATAAAGGAAGAATCTTCTGTGAAAAGGAAGCCTTTAAAAGCTCTAAAAACGTCATTGTGATATCAAAGTACAATGAGTCCATCAATGAAAGCCTTTTCGGCATTAAAAACCCCAAACTCATCTACAACGGTATCGATGAAAAGTTTTACAAACCTTCCGGAAATACGGAAGTCATTCGCCAATCTGTTTTCTATTTAGGAAATGTATCTTACGAAAAGGGAGCGGAAACCCTGATTAATGCTTTTATTGAGCTTAAAAAAATATATCCCGCAGCATCGCTACATTTTATAGGAAAGCCCAACCACTACCCCGATTATATAGCCGAAAATATTCAGGACCCGGAAACCAGGGATTCGATTCATTTTTATGGAAACAAACTAGGTGTGGAAATTGTGGAACTCATTGGCAAAGCAGAGGTGGTCTGCTTTCCCTCCAAAGGTGAAAATTTTAGCTTATCTTTGCTTGAGGTAATGGCTATGCAGAAACCTGTGGTATGCTCTGCAATAGATTCCTTTAAAGAAATTATAGAGGAACCTGTAAATGGTCTGATTGCCGGAGAGGATCACTTCCCCGAAAAGATAAGTCTTACTTTTGAAGACGATGAGCTGAGAAACAGGATTTCAGTAAATGCCCGGAAATTAATAGAATCAAAATTCGGGATTGACAAGATGGTAGATGAAACCCTGAATTATTATAACGGCATATTATAAAAAACGATTTGTACTTGCCGGAAATAATGACCGTTTTTCTTAGTTTATCCTAAGTTTTAGAATATGAATGCGAAGGAACAAATTGAACATTTAGAAAAGGAGCTTAAAGCACTTAGAAAAAAATATTATATCAAGTCTTTCTTCAGGAAAGCCAAAAGACTTGTAACAGATTTTTTACCGCTGGATTCCATCCCTTCTGAATACTGTACGGAGAGAATTATGATCAGCAACAAAGAGGAGTCGGAATTGTTTCTGCCTAAAACATTTGATACTATTACTCAGGCTTCTATAAAAGCTCCCAAAAACCCCATAGAAATATTTGCTCTTCAGAATGTTCTATGTATCCCCAATTCCACCTATTTTTTAGATCTTAAAAAAGAGAAGATCTACTATGAAAGATGGCATGACGACGACAGGATCACGTATGTCTATAATACCAACAATCTTCTACAACATTCAATTACTCTGGCTAAGGTGAAGAACTATAAAGAGATTTATTATGATGAGGAAGCTATTTTCATGGGTGGAACGTTTACTTTCAATTATTATCATTTCCTGGTAGATATCCTGTCGAAAGTTGAGTATTTCAAATATATTCCTGATGCAAAGAATAAGCTGATCATTATAGATGAAGATGTGCAGAAGGTTGAAAACCTGAAGGACCTGCTCATGTTCTTTTTGAAAGATTATAAAATTGCATTCCTCAGCCACGAAAAAAATTATTACCGCTTTAAAAAGCTATGGCACATCACCAGCAACAATTATGCAGTCCCGAATATTATGCCGGGAATGACTTATGAAGCCGGGTTTACCAAGCTGTCGAAATCATCGCTTCAATATCTACGAAAAACAGCCTTTGATAACCTGGATCTAGCCAAAGTCCGCATTCAGCCTGTTAAAAGAATATTTATCTCCAGAAGATCTCAGTATAGAAAATATAATGAAGAAGAAATTCTGGCATTGGTACAAAAGCATGGGTTTGAAGAGGTCTTTTTTGAAGATCTGAATATTCATGAGCAAATCTATCTCGTTAATAATGCCGAGTATATTATTGGCCCTAGTGGTGCAGCCTGGACAAATGTATTATTTGCCAATGCAGGAAGTAAAGGCCTGAGCTGGTTCAGTTCCGTATGGGGAGATTTTGCAATTTTTTCTACCTTAGCTCAGCAAGTAGGGTTCGATCTTTACTTTTATATTTATCCACAGGATTATGAAGGGTTCCACGAGGATTACAGATTGGATCCGGAAGTTTTCAGTCAATACCTGGATCAACTAATCAATATACCAAAAGAAGCAGATTAAACACACGATAATACAAAATATGAATTCAGTACCAGCTTATAATAAAAAACAGATTTTCTCCTACGGAATCTTATTTTTATCAGGTTTGTATTTTGCTTTCATAAGTGTTTATTCCATTAACCAGGTTGATCTAGGCTTTCAGCTGTCTGCAGTAGGAAGATTAAAGGCCGGACAGGTTATTTACAAGGATTTCGATTTTATCCGCCCTTTTTTTGGAGTTATCTTATGGGATTACCTTCTAAAGTTTATTCCACTACAGTTCGATTATTCAATTCTCATTTCTAGGATTCTTGTTATTATAGAAAGCTTTATCATCTGCCATGTTATACAGAAGCTAATTTTTGAAAGGAAGGACCTGCAAACTACTGTATTTCTGGTATTATGTTTTCTCCATACTTTTCCTATTATGCCATGGCATACCATAGATGGAATTTTCTTTTCTGTACTTGCCTTACTGTTTTATAAAAAAAAATGGTATCTCAGCTCTCTCCTCTTTATTGTATTTGCCTTACTTACCAAACAGTCATTTATTATTTTCGGGTTGGGAGCATCTGCCATTATTCTGATTGATCTATTTAAAAAATTAGTGATTACAAAAAAGGATTTATATATTTTTATTCCTTCTTTTTTATTTTTAGTTGCCATACTATTTCAGTACCGGATTATTGAAAACTTCAACTTATTTGTGGAACAGGTTTTGCATTCTGCATCACCAACTTATCTTTATCAAGGCTGTATAGCTCCCTACTTTTCTTTTGAAAACAATTTTCACACTATAGTCTATATTCTTTCACTGATCCTGATTTATTTTATAAAAATTAATAAAAGTATATTTGAGATAGTATTGCTGGTTGTATTGCCCGTTTTCATCATATATCCTTTTTTTAATGACGGACATTTCAAAGGAGCTTATGTTTTATATGTTCTCTTATTCATCCTGTTTCTAAAGTATGAAAGGCAGAATAAATTTATATTTTTACTCCTGTTTCTCGGATGGTGTTCTTCTATTTCCTGGGGATATAATACACCGGCTTTTTTTATTTTGATTCTTCTTTATAAATTCATAGAAAAGCAAAACAGGTTTTTCTTCCTTTTATGGGGAATCGTATTAACCATTTTTTCACTCTACAGAAGTAAGTATCCCTACTCTTCAGAAAGCCTTTCATCTAAACACATCTTTATTAAAAATGTGCCAGCAGTTTCAGGATTGCTGGTTTCGGAAAAAGAATATTCTTATATCCTGGAGGCACAACAGATTCATAGTATACACAAAGATATTATTTTCCTGCCTGCATCCCCTCTTCTGGATATTATTAATTCAAGTTTTTTAAACCGTGCATCATGGGAAATTGATGTTGAATACCCAAGCTGGAAATCTGATCTTCAAAAATTAAAGACGAATACAATCGCTGTAGATAATGGACTTCTGCCCTATTATAAAGAAGGTTTCTTTGTCAGTTCAGTTACTCTTGAACTTATGAAACAGAAAAAAATAATTAAGAAGACAAAATACTTTACTATTTACAGTAATTAAATTCATCCTAACTAAAATCAGTATCTTTAAACAATGAACAATCCGCCGCTTGTAAGCCTCATCATTATTACCATGAACCATGAAAAGTTCATTGAGCAGGCATGCTTGTCAGCCATTTCGCAGTCCTATCCCAATTATGAAATTATTCTTTTGGATAACGCTTCCAAAGACAAGACATTTGAAAATGCAGAAAAAGCCCTTTCGAAGTTTGGCAGGCAGTATAAGATGATCCGGAATTCTGAAAGTTTTGGCGTCGCAAAAAATATTAATATTGCCGTTTCACATGCTTCAGGAGAATATGTTTCTCTTCTTTCGGGGGACGATTGGTTGACGGAAGATCATCTCACAGAGAAAGTTTCATACATTCAGAAAAATCCGGTAGATTTTATCCTTTCAGACGGTTATAAATATTATCAGTCTGAAGATCAAATGACAGATGCCTATACCCCAAAAGAAAAAAAACAGATTATAGACACCCTTGACCGTTTTTTCCATGAAAATGTTTCGGAAAACAAAACGGCCAATGTAGGGACATTTATAAAAAAAGAGCTTCTGGTGAAATATCCGTTTGATGAAAATATCAATACCGAAGACTGGGACATGAATCTGAGACTTACCTCCAAAGGATACAAGATAGGATTTATCGATAAAAAACTATTCTATTACAGGATTCTCTCCACAAGTCTTTCAAGAAACTGGAAGCTGATGAAAGATTCTTATGAAAAAGTGACTCATAAATACATCGATTATATAAAAGCCGATCAGGAACTTTATAAAAAATACAGGCTTAAGCTTATCCACTTCAAATACGAGATTCTTCTCTCTGAAACAGATTCAGAAACTGAAAAAAAACGTTTGCAGACAGAATGGAAAAAAGAAAAATACAGGGTCAAGTATAAAAATCCGGTCTTATTCTTTAAACTGCTGATGCTTAAAAAATAATCACAAAAGGATGGAGGAATTTTTATCTTCATCCTTTTTTAATACCCAAAATAAAAAAAGCTAACAACAGAAGGGTAAATAATCCTTAAAACATATAATTTTAAGTAAATTTGCACAAAATTTTTATTGAAATGGAGAAAGTAAGAGTCCGTTTTGCTCCAAGTCCAACAGGACCTTTGCATTTGGGAGGCGTAAGAACCGCATTATATGATTATCTTTTTGCCAAAAACCAGGGTGGTGAATTTGTACTTCGTATTGAAGATACAGATACGGCAAGATATGTAGAAGGAGCTGAAGAATACATTGAAGAAGCTCTAGAATGGTGCGGAATCATTCCTGATGAAAGTCCGAAGAAAGGAGGGAAATTTGCCCCTTACAGACAGTCTGAAAGAAGAGACATCTACGACAGATACACAGAGCAGATCCTGAAAACAGACTACGCTTACATCGCTTTCGATACTCCGGAAGAGCTGGATGCCATCCGTGCTGAATTTGAAGCCAACGGCGAAGTTTTCTCCTATGATAATAAAACCAGAAACCGTCTCAGAAACAGTGTCGCACTTTCCGAAGAGGAAGTTCAGAAATTACTGGATGAAAAAATACCTTATGTGGTAAGATTCAAAATGCCGGTAGACAGAACCCTGAATCTTGAAGACATTATCCGCGGACATTCTTCCGTGAATACCAATACACTGGACGACAAAGTTCTTGTAAAGAACGACGGAATGCCTACTTACCATTTTGCTAACATCATTGATGACCATGAAATGGAAATTTCCCACGTGATCCGTGGTGAAGAATGGCTGCCGTCTTTAGGACTTCACACTTTATTATATGAAGCTATGGGCTGGGAAGCTCCGCAGTTCGCGCACCTGTCCCTGATCCTGAAGCCAGATGTATCAACTTTAATCAATAAAGACAATATCGACGGTATTACAAAATCTTTTGCAGAAGAATTTGTTTTGAAAAACAGTCAGTTTTCTTTTGATGAATCGGCAGAGCTTATTAAATCTTTCTTTTCGGAAGTAAAAAGCCCGAGATTTAAATCCATGCTGGGCGAAAACGATAAAGATAACCCATTAACCGCTTCCGTAAAGCAGTTTTTAAAGAAAGGACTTTCCGGGAAATTAAGCAAAAGAGACGGTGACAAATTCGGGTTCCCGGTATTTCCGCTGGATTTTAAAGATCCTGCAACAGAAACTGTTTCAAAAGGATACAGAGAAAACGGATACCTTCCTGACGCATTTATCAATATGGTAGCCTTACTGGGCTGGTCTCCTGCTGATGACAAAGAAATCCTGTCTCTGGAAGAAATGGCAAAAGAATTTGATCTTCATAAAGTGCATAAAGCAGGTGCAAGGTTCAGCAAAGAGAAATCGGAATGGTTCAATCATCAGTATATTCAGATGAAATCGGATGACGAACTTCTTCAGCTGTTAAAAAATGCGGGCATTAGCCTTTCCGGTGTTTCCGATGAAAAACTAGTAAAGATCATCGGCCTGATGAAAGAAAGAGCCACTTTCCCTGTAGACATTTACGAAAACGGGAAATTTTTCTTTGAAGCTCCGGTTTCTTATGACGAAAAAGCATCGAAAAAAGCCTGGAACGAAGAAACATCTGCTGTTTTAGGTGAATTGGCAGAAAATCTTAACGCTACTGAATTTACTTCAGAAATCCTGAAGCAGGCAGTCCACGATTTCACCGAAAACAAAGGCCTGGGCATGGGAAAAGTAATGATGCCGCTGCGTTTATCTTTAGTGGGAGAGCTGAAAGGCCCGGACGTTCCGGATATCATGGAACTGATTGGAAAAGAGGAAACTATCTCCCGAATAAACAATGCTATCAATAATTTTAAATAGTTTTTCATAATTTTTCATAAATTTGAAAGATTTAATTTACTTCAAGAAATGGAATATTTAAGTTTCGAACTTCCTATAAAAGATCTGATGGATCAACTTCAGACTTGTTCTTTAGTAGGAGAAGAAAGTGGTGTTGATGTAAAATTAGCATGCAGCCAGATTGAGGATAAGATTTTGGAAAAGAAAAAAGAAATCTACGGAAACCTTACCCCTTGGCAGAGAGTACAACTATCCCGTCACCCGGATCGTCCCTATACAATTGACTATATCAATGGAATGGTAGACAAAGGAAGTTTCCTAGAACTTCACGGAGACAGAAATTTCGCAGACGACCCTGCAATGATTGGTGGTTTAGCTACATTGGATGGTCAGAAAGTAATGATCATAGGAACCCAGAAAGGGAGAACAACCAAAGAAAGACAGTACAGAAGATTCGGAATGCCGAATCCTGAAGGATACAGAAAAGCTTTAAGACTGATGAAGCTTGCTGAAAAATTCAACATTCCTGTGGTAACTTTAGTAGACACACCGGGAGCTTATCCTGGACTGGAAGCTGAAGAAAGAGGCCAGGGAGAGGCGATTGCCAGAAATATCTTCGAAATGGTTCAGCTTAAAACGCCTATTTTCACTTATATCATCGGTGAAGGAGCAAGTGGCGGAGCATTGGGAATAGGTGTGGGAAACAAAGTATACATGCTTGAAAACACATGGTACACCGTAATTGCACCGGAAAGCTGCTCTTCTATTTTATGGAGAAACTGGGATCACAAGGAAGATGCAGCCAATGCATTAAACCTTACCCCACAAGATGCTTTAAGAGAAAAATTCATTGATGGTATTATTGAAGAACCTCTTGGAGGCGCTCAATATGATCCTGAAGTAGCTTATCTGAATCTTAAGCATTCTATTTTACAGAATATTAAAGCTTTTTCAAAGTTCTCAGGACAGGAACTTGAAACCCAAAGGCAGGAGAAATTCATTGCAATGGGACAGTTTAAAGGATAAAAATAAAAAACGGTTAAGAAATTTCTTAACCGTTTTTACTTATAGTTTAGTTTTAATTGATCTTAATCAGCTACGTTGAGTGCAATCTCAATATCCTGGGTCACTTTCTTTATTGAAGAATATTTTGCATCACATACCATCGTGGTCAATACATATTCCCCTTTATCGATCAGAATAAAATTCTGCCCTTTTGCAGGAACAGTTAAATTATAATATTTTTTTCCGCTGATCTTCACCACCAGGTTACAACTGGACCTGTTCTTGATATTGACATAAGCCTCATTCTTATTCATATCATTATTGAAAAGATGGGTAAGCATTGCTGCCGTTCTTTTATTGGCTTCACTGGGTTCAGATTTGGCAACCCCGGCAGTTTTGGCCGAACTTACTGAACCAACGCTTGCCAGCCTCTCTTCTTTCAAAGCATTGATAGCATCATTTACTTTATCCGTGTTCTTATTTTCAGCAGATGTTTTATTGGCCGCTATTACTTTACCGCTGTTCAGCTCATTATTCTGAACAATTTTTTCTATTTTCTCTTTACTGATCGGTTTAATGGTAGGTTTGGCTTCAGGAGAATTATCCGCCATAATCATTTCAATAAGTTTTCTTTTAAAATAATCGGTTTTGGCATGTCCGGGATTCTGCTTCAGGAAACCAGCGATCACTCTGGCCTCTTTGGAAGCTTCAGCATCCTGCTCCGTGTAGATGATTACCGTTTCTTTTTCTACGACTGCCTTGGTTTTCGATTTTTTCTTTTTTTGGGAGAAACCTAAGGCAAAAATGCATAGAAATATAAGTAGAAAGTTTTTTTTCATTAATCAAGTCTTTAAAATAGTATTAAATATATCAATAACGTGAAAAGTCATTTTTTAGTTTATCATTAAAATCATTATCTTTGCACTGCTTTAAAATTAAGCTAAAAATTAATACTAATCTTAAATAAAAAAATAATACATATTATGTCTTATACACCAGCTGCTGCAGACGTAGCAAAATTAAGAAACCAAACAGGTGCAGGTATGATGGACTGCAAGAAAGCTTTAGTTGAAGCAGAAGGAGACTTCGAAAAAGCAGTAGATATCCTTAGAAAAAAAGGACAGAAAGTTGCTGCAAACAGAGCTGACAGAGAATCTTCTGAAGGTGCAGTAATCGCAAGAGTAAACGAGGACAACACTCTAGGAGTGATTATCTCTCTAAACTGTGAAACTGACTTCGTTGCTAAAAACGAAGATTTCATCGAGCTTGCTTACGAATTAGCTGAAATGGCTATTTTCGCAGCTACTAAAGAAGAACTTTTAGCTACAGACTTCCACGGACTTACTGTTGCTGATAAATTAATCGAGCAGACAGGAGTTATCGGTGAGAAAATCGAGATCGGGGCATTCGAAAGAATCGAAGGACCTTACCTGGGTGCTTACATCCACGCTGGAAACAAAATCGCTGCTATCACTGCACTTTCTGCTAAGGTAGACGGAGCTGACGAAGTGGCTAAATCTGTTTCTATGCAGGCTGCTGCAATGAACCCAATCGCTCTTGACGAAACCAGAGTTTCTCAGGAAACGATCGACAAAGAATTGGAAATCGAAAGACATAAACTTACTGAAGAAGGTAAGCCTGCAAACATTATCGATAACATCCTTAAAGGTAAAATGCAGAGATTCTACAAAGACAACACTTTGGTACACCAGGATTTCATCAAAGACAGCTCTATTTCTGTAGCTGACTATGTAAAATCTGTAAATGCAGACCTTAAAGTAACAGGATTTATAAGAGTAAGCTTAGCTTAATTATCTTTTAAATAAGAATACTGATCCCGGTGAAATTCACCGGGATTTTTATTTATCAATATCAAGTTTCAGACAACATAAAATATTAAATATTCAACAATAGTGAACATTATAGAAACTCATCATTAAATTTTATGTAAAATATTGATTTTTAATACTTACATTTGCATCCCTTATTGAGAAAAATGAAAAAAATTCTACTAACTATCTGTACTTTTCTTTGTTTATTATTCAATGCACAGCTTGATACCGATCATTGGTTTGCACCGATGGCATCAAAATCTGGAATGGTAGGGCTTCAGGGATATTTATATCTTTCAACGAACGAGACAACTCCGTTTAATGTTCAAATATTTAACAATAATGTACTTTATACAACGGTTCAGGTTAGTAAAGGAAATCCGGCTCAGGTCAGTATTCCCAATAATTTTTTAATTACAAATAATCAATCAGATCTTTTTACCCCAAATTCGATGGGTTTAAATGTAAAGGGGCCTAAAAAATTCTTTGCTAATTACAGATTCTCTGTACCCAACCACGCTGAAATTATTACTTCAAAAGGTTTAGCGGGACTTGGAAAAACATTTTACGTAGGATTGGCTCCATTAACAGGTACAGCAACTTATGTAAACTCCACAATAGGAATTACCGCAACCGTAGATAATACTACCGTAGTTGTTTCCGGCTACAATCCAAATGTAATTTTTTCAGACGGAACTTCAAGCCCTACCAGGACTTTTACATTAAATAAAGGACAATCTTATATTATGGATGCCCTAAGTACAGATTCCATGGATAATCTTGATGGGTTGATTGGCGCAAAAATTCAGGCATCACAGCCTGTGTCTGTCACAAATGGAAACTTTAACGGAATTTATACCAGCTTAAATTTTACCAACAATGATATTCTGATGGACCAGGCAGTCCCTATTGAGAGATTAGGAAAAGAGTTTGTTGTCGTAAAAGGAAACGGAACAATCCTTTCTGAAATGGAAACCGCCTTAGTTGTTGCCACACAAAACGGCACTAACATTACCGTCAATGGAATTCCTACAGGCATTACATTAAACGAAGGACAATATTACATGGTTCCTAGCATAAATTATGTACAGCATGGAGCGGGTGACAATTATAATATGAGCATTTCGGCTAATAACAATATTTATGTATATCAATTATTGGCAGGAGTTTCCAGCACAACAGGAGGCAATGAATATGCGACAGGCGGAATGAACTTTATTCCACCTTTAAGCTGCTTTATGCCAAATAAAGTGGATGAAATTGGTTTTATCAATCAGATTGGAAGTCAGAATTTTAATGCCAGATTAAATATTATTACTCAAACCGGAGCAACAGTTACCTTAAATGGGAATCCTGTTGCCATAGCAAACGGACCTTATCCTGTGAATGGAAATCCAAACTGGGTAACCTATACAGTTCCCAACATTACAGGTACTGTAACTGTAAATTCAACCAAGTCTGTAACTGCAGGAATTGCAGCAGGAAGTGGCGCAGTAGGTTATGGAGGATATTTTGCAGGATTCTCATCAGTTCCAGTAATTTCAAAAACAGGAGATTGTTATACAGGAGTTTTATTACAGGTGGATAACTCTTATGATTCTTATCAGTGGTATCTTGACGGAAATCTTATTCCAGGAGCTACATCTTATTCTATAGACCCTGAATTGTACGGAACAGGAAATTATACTTGCTCTGTTGCGAAAAGCGGTTGCGGGTCACTACTTACAGACAATTATTATCATACTAAATGCCCGCCAATTACAACAACGATTTATAATATTGGATCATGTAACACAAAAGTAATCACTCCTGCATTTACAAGTTCAACACAAACGATTGTTCCTGTCAATACAAGCATTGTTTCTGCCCCTTCTTCAGGAACAGCAACAGTATCCCCCGCAACAGGGCAAATTACTTATACTCCGAATACCGGGCTTACAACAGACACAACAGATTCTTTTGTTTATTATATTAATGGAAATGGCAGTCCGGCCGATTTTGAATACTTCAAAGTGGAGGTGAATATTGATGTTCTTCAAACCCAGAATGCAGCTATGTCTTCATGCTCAGACATCAACGGGAACGGAACTTTTAACCTTACCTCTGCAGTTTTAAGTCCTGATACAGGTACAACAGTAATCTATTATACGAACTCCAATTTAACAGGCTCAATCACAAACCCAGCCGCCTATTCAGGACCTGCAGGAACAGTTTACGCTAATGTGACCTCAGCATTCGGATGTTCCAGGACAGCCCAGATTACATTAACACTGAACCCTTCCCCTAATATAAATACCGGAAACTTCAATGCAAACCTTTGTGATAATGATTTTGACGGGATTATCAATGTAAACTTTGCTTCTGTAACACCACAGATTGTAACCAATCCTGCCAATTTCACGGTAAGATACTATCTTGTTCAGGCAGACGCAACCGCAGGGAACAACAATACCCTTCCTGCAAACTGGAGCTATACCGCCAACACTACTGTTTATGTAAGGGTTTCAGCCAACGTTGGCGACTGTCCTCCGGTTTTTGGACAGATTAATTTTAAAATCGGAAACAAAATCACTTTAATAACAAACTCTGTTGCTGCAGATGTCTGCGACAATGATCTCAGCGGATCTGAATCGGCCAATCTTAACGATTACAAGAATTTATTTACCACAGATCCTACAGTAACCCTTTCATTTTATACTTCACTGGCTGATGCGCAGGCAGGAGTAAATCCTATTTCTTCCACGCAAAATATTACTTCTGTTCATACCTATTACGTAAGATTTCAGAACAGTTCAGACTGTCCAAACACAGGAGTTCTTAAGCTTACTTTAAAAAATCCTAAAAAGTCCGGCATCCTTCACAACCAGGTAGTGTGTCCGGGGGAAAAAGTGCTTCTGGATGCAGGTCCCGGATTCTCTTCTTATCTATGGAGTACCAGTGCCACAACACCTGCTATCACAGCAGGTGCCGGAACTTATTATGTAGACCTTGGATTCAACGGATGTGTGTACCGCCAGAGTGTAAGTGTAACTACTGCTGAAGCTCCCACAATCACCAAAATTGAGACATCAGGTTCTACAGCAACAGTTTACGTAACCGGAGGAACACCTCCTTACCAATATTCCCTGGATGGAATTGATTACCAGACTGCCAATGTTTTCATCGGGCTGTCAAGAGGAATACATAAGGTGTTTGTACTGGGTTCAGACGGATGCCTTCCGGTCACCAAGGAATTTCTGATCCTGAATCTCGTTAATGCCATCACACCCAATGGTGACGGGCTGAATGATGTTCTTAATTATTCTGATTTAAGAATCAAGCAAAATGTGAAAATAGAAGTAGCAGACCGTTATGGATTATCTGTTTACAAATCATCCGACAAGAACTACATCTGGGACGGAAAAGTAAACGGAAGAAACCTTCCTACGGGAACATATTGGTATGTCATCACATGGACAGAGCCTGACACGAAATTACCAGTTTCATATTCCGGATGGCTTTTGATTAAAAATCGTGATTAATTTTTAACTTTTGTTATATTTATTTAACACTATTTCAAATATTATTTTAAATTTGTAGAAATCCTAATTCCACACACATGAAAAGATTTCTACTCAGCTTAGTATTATTTCTTTTATCAATTAATCCGCTCTTTGCACAAAGGGATACGGAACATTGGTTTGCTCCTATGGCGGCAAAACCTGCTGCTCTGTCAGTTCCAAAACAGGCTTTATACTTTTCTACAGATTCAACCACACCTTTCCCTGTAGAGATATATAGTAACGGAGCATTGCTTGGAACAGTAACCATTATGAAGGGGGACCCTAAAACATACGAAATTGCAACAGATAAAATGATCACTACTTCTTTGTCTGAATTGTTCACTCCCGTTGGTAAAGGACTTTATACCAAAGGGACAAAGCCATACTATGTAAATTTCAGGTTTAGTGTTACCAGCCACGGAGAAATATTAACTTCAAAGGGGAAAGCAGGTATTGGGAAAAAATTCTATGTTGCCGCTTCTCCAATGACCGGGCAGTCCATTACTTATTTAAATTTTACAGCCGGAGTTTTAGCTACGGAGGACAATACTACAGTTACCGTTTCCGGATATAGCCCGGGATTACAATTTACCAACGGTACTACAGGAACAACCAATCCAACAATGACATTCACCCTTAATAAAGGGCAGGCATATATCATCGAGGGCAGAGACAATGTAGGAACCAATGCCACAGGCTTTATCGGTGCCAAGATAGTATCCGACAAACCAGTATCTGTGACTAACGGTAACTTTAACGGTCAGTTTGCTCTTCCCCCAAGTGCAGGATCTGCCGGTTCAGATATTGTCATGGACCAATCTGTACCAACAGATAGACTCGGAAACGAGTTTGCCCTTGTAAAAGGAAACGGAGACAGTGATGATGGAGATGAAGATGCATTAATCGTAGCAACTGAAGATAACACAGAAGTATTCCTTAATGGCTCTACCACTCCGATTCAAACCCTGAACGAGGGCCAGTGGGTGAGAGTTGGGCAAGGGCCTAACAATACTTATGTATTCCCATATATTGATCAGGGAAGCTCTCATTTTAATATGCATATCAAAACTTCTAAAAATGCATATGTATATCAGCTTCTTGCAGGACTCCCAAATAGTGCAGCAACGGAAGGATTCAATTATATCCCACCTTTGAACTGCTTCCTGCCTAGAAAAATTGACGAGATAGGATTGATCAATGAACTTCCTGAAACCAATTCCAGTGGTACAAAAAATATTAAACTAAATATGATTACTGAAGCTGGAGCAATAGTTAACGTTACTGTAAATGGAGCTCCTGCTGCAACGGTGCAAGGACCTTTCACTATAACAGGAACTACAGCATGGGTATCTTATACTGTTCCCAATGTAATAGGCAATGTTACTGTTACATCTTCAAAAGCAATTACAGCAGGGATCTCTGCAGGAAGTGGAGCTGTAGGATACGGAGGCTATTTCGCAGGTTTCTCATCAATTCCTGTTATTGCAAAAAAATCAGGTGAGTGTGCACCAGGCATTGTATTAGAAGTGGATGACGGTTATGAAAGTTATCAATGGCTTTTAAACGGGACTGCTATCCCGGGAGCAACAGCCAATACGTTCTCACCTACAACCTCAGGAAACTATACTGTGAAAGTAACAATGGGTACATGTCCTCCTGTAACAACCCCTGTCTATAAGGTATACACCTGTTTAAAACTGACTACACAAACTTTGAGTGCATGTTCCACAAAGGTAATTACGCCGGCCTTCACTTCTTCAACACAAACGCCGGTACCAGGTACACTGGTTATTATTACTGCGCCAACACATGGTACAGCTGTAGTCAACTCAAACGGAACCATTACGTACACTCCTACAGCCAACTATTATGGTCCGGATCAGATCGTATATAAATTCTGTGGTAATGCTACTGAGTTTATCGATTGTGAGCAGGTTACTTTAAATCTTACCGTAGTACCTTTCGTAGTGAGAGATGCAATACTTAAGGCATGCCAGTATGATGTAGATCCTTATGCTTATTTCGATCTTACTAAAGCAAGCATTACTGACTACAATGGTGTTATAAAAAAATACTATCCTACATTGGCTGACCTTACTGCAGGTACCAACGAAATTACTACTCCTACAAATTATCCGTCTGCCGGAGGATATGTTTATGTAAAAGTTACCACCAACGAAGGATGTGTAGCAACTGCAAAAATTCAGTTGATTGCTCTTCCGATAAAAAAATCACTGGTTCTTGTTGACCAGTATATCTGTGCAGACGGCCTTACAAATCTGGATGCAGGTCCTGGATACGATTCGTATCTATGGAACACCGGAGCTACGACTTCTTCCATCCAAAATGTAGGTATTGGAGAGTACACCGTCATTCTGGGCAAAAACGGATGTTTACTTCCACAAATTGTAAGAGTAAAAAAAGCTGAAGATCCGGTAATTACCAAGATTGAAATATCCAACACAACAGCAACAGTAATTGTAGACGGTGGAAAACCTCCATACAAATATGCTGTAGATACACCAACCAATTGGCAGGATTCCAATGTATTCACAGGACTTACAAGAGGCCAGCATATTTTCTACGTAAAAGATGCTTACAACTGTGATCCTACTACAGTGGAAGTAACGGTTCCTAATCTGGTCAATGCTATTACTCCTAACGGTGACAATAAAAATGACTTTATTGATTACAGCGAGCTGGCCTATAAAGAAAACCTTTCTTTTGTAATTTATGACCGATATGGAAATATGATTTTCACTGGAAATAAATTCAATAATTACAAATGGGACGGAAAACATTTTGACAAAAAACTCGTAACCGGGACCTATTGGTATCATATCAACTGGAATGAATCCAATAAAGAAAAAACCCCTGTATATTACACAGGATGGATTTTAGTTAAAAACATTGAATAACCAACTTTAAGCAATAAATAGTTAACCGCGATTTGAAATCGCGGTTTTTTTTTGAGAAAAAATCGGTATTTTTTACACATTTTACAATATCACTTGGAAATATTCTCCTATTTTTGCGCCAATCCTAATTCCCATATATATGAAAACATTTTTATTAGCTTTTCTTTTGCTGTTTACAGCAGCTAATCCGCTTTTTGCGCAAAGAGATACGGAACATTGGTTTGCTCCGATGGCGGCAAGAAGCACCAACATTCTCAGCCCTCAACAGGCATTGTATTTTTCTACCGATTCCACTACTCCGTTTCCTGTAGAAATTTACAGCAACAACATTCTGCTGGGAACCGTGACGGTAGCTAAAGGTGCTCCCCAAACATTTCCCATTCCCTTAGGAAATATCATTATCAGCAATACTTCCGAAATGTTTGCTCCGGTAAATAAAGGATTGTACACAAAAGGAACAAAACCTTATTTTGCCACATTCAGGTTTTCTGTAAGCAGCCACGGTGAGATCCTGACCTCCAAAGGAAAAGCAGGAATCGGTAAAAAGTTTTACGCAGTAGTTTCACCTATAGAAAATCCTGTAACTGCACTGAATTTCACTACCGGTATAATGGCCACCGAAGACAATACTATAGTTACCGTATCGGACTATTCTGCCAATGTGGAGTTCAGCAATGGATGGACCGGTGTAACCAATCCGTCTCTTACATTCACCCTCAATAAAGGCCAGTCCTATATCATTGAAGGAGTTGGTGATAAAGCAGGAAACAAAGAAGGTTTTATCGGTGCCAAAATAGAGGCTGATAAACCTATTTCTGTGACCAACGGAAATTTTAACGGGCAGTTTGCCATCATTCCGCCAGGTTCTTTTTTTGACGGGGCAGATATCGTTATGGACCAGTCCGTACCTACTGACAGATTGGGAAATGAATTCGTTCTTGTAAAAGGAAACGGAGATATTAGTGAAAGAATGGAAGATGCCCTGATTGTTGCCACAGAAGGAGGCACGCAGGTATTCATCAACAATGGAGCAACACCGGCAATAACCTTAAACGAAGGAGAAAGCTACCGGGTGAACAAACTCAACAACAATAATTACATCAATCAAGGTAATAATCACTACAACATGTACATTAAAACAACCAAAAACGTTTATGTGTACCAGCTGCTGGCAGGTGTTGCCAACAGTAATGCTACAGTGGGGTTCAATTACATTCCTCCATTGAACTGCTACCTTCCCCGAAAAATTGATGAAATAGGTAACATTAATATCCTGCCTCCTACTACCAATAATATTAAGTTAAATATTCTCACAGAAACCGGGGCAGCAGTTACTGTAAACGGCGGTACGCCCCCTGCAGCCCAAGGACCTTATCCCGTATTAGGAACCTCATCATGGGTGTCTTATTCTGTACCGAATGTTACAGGAAATGTAACGATTACCTCTTCAAAAGCTGTAACTGCCGGAATCTCCGGCGGAAGCGGTGTGGTAGGCTATGGCGGATATTTCGCCGGATTCTCCTCCATTCCTGTGATTGCCAAACAAACCGGCGACTGTATTCCCGGAATTGTACTGGAAGTAGATGACAGTTTTGATTCTTATCAATGGTACAGGGACAGCACTCCTATCACCGGAGCTGTAACCAATTCTTATATCCCTACACAATCGGGTAATTATACTGTAAAAATAACGGTCGGTTCTTGCCCTCCAATAACCACTCCGGTGTACAAGGTATTCACATGTCTTACGGAAACTACCTTAAATCAAACGGTTTGTGATGGTGTTAAGCTGATTGTTCCAACATTTACCAATTCCACCCAGTCTGTAGTACCGGGAAGTGTAATCATTGTTACACCACCAGTTAACGGTAATGCAGTTGTTGATCCTGTTACAGGAGTTATCAGCTATGCTCCTGCCTATAATTATGTGGGACCTGACTCTTTTGTTTACAAGTTCTGTGGAAATAACCCTGACTTTACAGACTGTGAAGAAGTAACATTAAATTTAACGGTTTCCGAAAGCCCGATCGTTACCAATGCTTCTTTAAGAGCATGTTATCTGGAAGCCAATCCTGCGACCGGTTTATTTAACCTTACCAACGCTTCAGTAACGACACAGATAGGAGTTACCAAGAAATATTATCCTTCTCCTACGGATGCAGATAACAGTACAAATGAAATTTTAAATCCTGCCAATTATATAGCCCCTACCGGAGTTGCTTATGTAAAAGTAATCAACGCGAATGGATGCTACAGAATTGCGGAAGTTTCCCTTACTGTTCTTCCTCCGGTTAAATCTGCTGTTCTTGTTGATAAGATTATTTGTGTGGAAGATAAAACAACGCTTGACGCCGGGCCGGGATTCAACGGTTATGAATGGAGTACCGGAGCCACTACACAGGCAATCAGTAATGTTGGCGTCGGAACCTATTGGGTAAAGCTGAAAACCGGCGACTGTACTACCCTGCAAACCGTAAAAGTATATGCATCCGAACAGCCTGTAGTTTCCAGCATTGATGTTTCAAATACCACAGTTACAGTATATGCAATAGGAGGAAATCCTCCATACCAGTACTCATTGGATAATATTCAGTGGCAGGATTCCAACATTTTTACTGATGTGGCAAGAGGCACACCTGCAGTATATGTAAAAGACAGCTATAACTGCGATCCTGTTAAAGTGGAAATTACTATTCCTAACCTGATCAATGCTATTACTCCTAACGATGACGGGGTAAATGATGTCCTGGACTATTCTTTACTGGCAGGTAAGAAGAATTTAGAGTTTACCATTTTTGACAGATATGGAAGCAAAATATTCCAGGGAGATCAATCAAACGGCTATAAATGGAATGGAACTTTAGGCGGAAGCAAAAGGGTTCCTACCGGAAACTACTGGTTTGAAATTCATTGGAATGAGCCTTCCGGAAAACAAACCGCAGTAAAATATACAGGCTGGATTCTTGTAAAAAGCAGAGAGTAATTCCTGAAAAACTGACCATTTAAACCGCGATTTCACCATCGCGGTTTTTTTATTATTTTTTGAAGGTATAAATCCATTTTATTATTAAATTTGTGTTAAACTCCCTCAGCTGAATGAAAAAAATTTTATCTTTTTTATTTATACTTTCTTTTTTCACCTTTGCCTTCGGTCAATTGGACAGAGAACACTGGTTTGCTCCCATGGTGGACAGAAGTGGAAGCCCCAGTCCCTATCAGAAATTATATTTATCTACCAACAGAACAACTCCCTTCCCTGTCAATATTTACAATAACAACCTTTTGATCGGTACGGTAACCATCAGTAAAAACAATCCCCAGAAATTTGATGTCCTCAGAAAATATATCATAACAACTCTTCAGGCAGATCTGTTTACTCCCACTACAAAAGGGCTCTATCTGCAAGCAGATTTTCCTTTTTATGCAAATCTCAGGTTTTCCGTATTCAATCATGCAGAGATTATCACTTCTAAAGGAATACCTTCCACAGGAAAGAATTTTTATGCCGCCAATGCTCCCATAACGGTCGTTAACCCCATCTTAAACTTTATGGCCAGTGTTCTTGCCACTGAGGACAACACAACAGTTACGATAAGCGGATATAAGCCAACAGTACAGTTTTCCAACGGAACCACCGGCGCTACAAACCCTACAATGACATTTACCCTTAATAAAGGGCAATCTTATATTATAGATGGTTCAGGTTCCACAAATACAGATGGTTTTATTGGCGCTAAAATCACTGCTAATAAACCGGTAAATGTGACCAATGGAAATTTCAACGGGCAGTATTCCGGAAATTTCCCTTCAAGTTCGGATATCCTTATGGATCAGTCTGTCCCTGTTGAAAGACTTGGAAGCGAGTTTGCCTTGGTCAAAGGAAACGGAAGTGTAGGATCCAATATGGAGGGAGCCATTGTTATTGCAACGGAAGACAATACCCAAATCTTTGTCAATGATGAAATTCCTCCCCTTACTACTTTAAATGCAGGACAATATTATATCGTTCCGAACTCAAAATATAAACTGCAGGGAGCAGGGCATTATAATCTTTATCTTAAAACTTCCAAAAACGCTTACGTTTATCAGGTTCTGGCAGGGGATTCCGTGTCAGGAAGTGAAGTGGCAACCGGAGGATTTAACTTTATTCCGGCCCTGAACTGCTATCTTCCCAAACAGATCAATGAATTAGGGCTTATTGATGAAAACTTTGTGCATTCCACAGCTAACCCATTGGGAATCCTTAATATTCCTACAAAGCTGAATCTTATTACGGAAAAAGGTGCCAATGTTACGGTCAACGGAGCGGTTCCGCCTGCAACTACAGGTCCTTTCAACATGACAGGTACTAATAACTGGGTGACCTATGGCATTCCTAATGTAACCGGAACGATTACCGTCATTTCGGACAAGGCTGTTACTGCAGGAATTACCGCAGGAAGTAATGCTGTAGGATATGGAGGTTTTTTTGCAGGTTTTCCTACACAGCCCGTTATTTTAAGATCAGGAGGAAACTGTGTTCCGGGAATTGTACTTACGGTAGACCCGGTAATTTATGATACCTATCAGTGGTATGTGAACGGAAACCTTATCCCCGGAGCTACAGGAGCTTCCATTACTCCCACGCAGTCCGGATATTATACATGCTCGGTAACCATGGGAAGATGTGCTCCTTTGGTAACGGAACAGTTTAAAGTACTGAACTGTACAAAACTGACCACATCAAACTATAATGTCTGTAACACAAAAACCATTACCCCTACATTCAGCAGCTCTGCACAGACACCTGTTCCTTCCACTGTTGCTATTGTGAATGCCCCTACATTGGGGACGGCAGTCATAGATCCTGTGACCGGCATTATTACTTATTCCGTCAATACACCTGGGACTACCGGAACAGATACTTTCACCTATACTTTCTGCGGGGATGATCCTGTTTTTACAGACTGTGAAACCGTAACCGTCACCATCAATATTATACCTCTTATTGTCACGAATGCTACATTGCATGCTTGTAATATCAACGGGCAGGGAACTTTCAATCTCACTTCCGCCAATGTAACCAACAACTCACCGGTCACTATTACCTACTATCCTACCCTGGCAGATGCACAGACAGAAAACCCCGGAGCACTTATCACCTCCGCCAATGCTTATACTGCGCCAGACGGAACCATTGTCTATGCGGTGGTAAAAAACAATCTTGGCTGCAAAAGTATCGCCCAGATCACCCTTTCTTTATATAACCTGGCTATTATAACAAACAATTATAACGGAACATTCTGTGATGATAATATGGACGGAACGGTCACCGTGAACCTGTCCAGTATAACAAATATTGTACTGAATAACCCTACCTATTTTACCAACGTAAGATATTATGCTTCTCTTGCTGATGCCAATGCAGGAAATAACAATACACTTCCCAATAACTGGAGCTATACGGCTACCACCACTATTTACATCAGGGTGGAGTCTCCGGACGGCTGCGCCGTTGTTGTGAAACCTTTACAGTTCAGCATCGGAGCCCGTGTTAGTCTATTAACATCAGCAGTGGCTACAAGTATTTGTGACGATGATCTTGATGGGACAAAAGCAGTCAACCTTGCCCAGTTTATCCCTCAGTTTACAACAGATCCGACTGTAACTTATACTTTCTATGTAAGTCTGGGTAATGCTCAGAATAATATCAATCCTTTATCAGGTACAGTTAACGTTACAGGTACACAGACCTACTATATCAGATTTGAGAAAAGCGGGGTTTGTCCTGAGGTAGGATCTGTTAAAATCACTATCAAAACTCCTAAGAAATCTGACCTTTTAAAAGATCAGGTTATCTGTGCAAAAGCAACGACTAAACTGGATGCCGGTCCCGGTTTTGAAAAATACCTGTGGAGCACGGGCGCTACTTCTCCTTCTATTTCCAATGTCCCTGTTGGAAGTTACTGGGTAGAGCTTACCTTCAATGGATGTGTTTACAAACAATATGTGAATGTTACAGAAGCTCCTCTTCCTACAATCGCTTCTATTGAAATTAACGGTTCTACCGTAACAGTCGGAGTGATTGGCGGTACACCTCCTTATGAATATTCCCTGGATGAGGTGAACTGGCAAAGCATCAATGTTTTCTACAATGTACCAAGAGGAAGCCATACCGTATTTGTGAGAGACTCCAGATTATGCGGTGAAGTAGATAAAGAGTTTGCCATTATCAATCTGATTAACACCATCACCCCTAATAGTGACGGCCACAATGATGAAATCGATTATTCTGCTTTAATGAGCAATCCGAATCTGGAATTCAGAATTTTCGACCGTTATGGTGCCGAAGTTTTCAGGGGAACCCCAAGCAACCGATACATCTGGGACGGAAGAATGGGCGGAAGACCTGTTCCTACAGCAACATACTGGTATTTTATTACCTGGACGGAATATGGCACTTCCACTTCCGTAAAATATACGAGCTGGCTCCTGGTAAAAAATAAAGAATAGAACTATTTTACTCTAAATTTCATCATATCTTTTTATTAATGAAACATTTATAACATTCATTAACAGTTTAATGTTAAAGTTTAATATAACTTTAACCTGTAATCACTATCTAAATAGGTATAAATTGATCTATTTCTACGTAATTTTGCCCCAATATATGAAGAAGCTAATTACCCTATTGCTGCTGATTTTTCTGGCAAAAATCAATGCACAGACCTATTCCGGAGAGGTATTTTTAAGAGACAACTCAATCTTGTACCTCAACCAGGTTTACGTAACCAATCTGAACACTCAGAAAACCGTACTTACCGACTATAACGGTACTTATAATATTCCTGCAGCTCCCGGCGATGTGATCCGTTTTACTTCCATTGTCACAGAAAGGAAAGATGTAAAGCTTACTCCACAAATGATGCAGCAGAAAAACCTCATTGAATTAAAAATTGCCTATTACGAAATTCAGGAGATTGTACTCAACAGGTTCAAGCCTACAGGAAATCTCAGGTATGACGTAAATTCTATAAGAAAAGAAGATAAAGGTCTCGCCATCAAAAAAGTGATTGGACTTCCGGAACCTAAAGGTGACGGAACTTCTCCGGAGCTTCCGGTTGCCGGATTAAGGGACGGAGGGCTTACTTTCAGCTTGGAAAGCATCTATGATATCCTTTCGGGCGACCGAAAGAAAAAACAGCGGTATATGGCTTATGAAAGGATGAATAATTCTGTAACGCAGATCAAAAATTATTTGGGTAAGGATTATTTTGCCAAGTTTAAAATTCCTGATAACCTTATTGACAACTTCCTTCAGTTTGTTTATACTTCAGAAAACATTGAAGCTTATGTGCTTTCCGGTAATTTTGAGGCGATAAAAGTTCCTATTGAAAAATATCTTCCGATCTATCAGAAAAGGCTTAAAACCTCGAATCTTCAGGAAGTTATTAACAAACCTTAATAAAGATATTTTAAGAAATGTATATTATCTGATAATTTATAATGTACATTTCTTTTTTATTTAAAATTATGTTTAAATTTATCTGACTATTAAGTATAAAAAAATAAAAACAATAGTATTCCGTTATTACCATAAACTAATTGCCTCAAAACACAAATTAAGAAAGTACATCAGCTTTTAATTTAATATTTGTTAATGAAAAAATTACTTTTACTGTTTGTTTCTGTTCTGTTTTTTAATGTATCTGCCCAGAAAAGAGGGAAAGATTACAGCAATATTTTAAAAAGTAAAAACATCTATGAGATCAATGCTTTTCTCAGAGATGCCCATCCTGATGATCCCAGGAGATCTGTACTGAAACCCCGGGTAATGGAAATGATGACGCAGTACATCAAAGACGCCCACCCTGCCGACCAGAAGGTAAAGGATATGCAGGAAATGCTTGCCCTGCTTAAAAGAAGACCTTCTACCAAGATCACTTTTGATGAAATGAATGCCATTATCAAACAGAAACAGATCGCCAAATACAAGGCAGAACTTGCCGCCAAACAATCTACGGTAGTTTATACACCAAGTACTGCCCAGAACACCTTTGTGGTGAATACAGCTGCCAATGCCGCTATCCCTAATGCAGAAGCTGAAGAGTTCAATATGCTGATGGCCGAAAATCCGGTAGAACACAAGAACAAAACAGTAAAAATATTAAACTCACTCTTCGATAACGACCCGACCAGCAAAACAAGCATCGTTCTTATCAAAAATAATTCTGACTGTAATATCATCGTAAGAATGGAAAGTGTAGGAAATACCAAATACAGACTTGCCGTTCCCGCCCATGATGATAGCACTATTGTTATAGATAAAGGACAGTATCTTTTCACAAGCCTTGTTTGCGGCGCCCAATATGCTTCCCAAAAAACAATTGAAAAAGCTATTATGGTTACATTAGGGAGCTCTGCAACACAATAATCCGCCTGTAAATATGCCCTGAAACCTGTCTTTTATCCTTAAAAGGCAAGGTAATCTATGCAAAAATCACTATTTTTGCAGGATTTTATAAATAACTCGATGGGCAAAAATAAATTAGCAAGATTCGCTGAAAACAAGATTTTACCAAATGTTATCCAACCCACAAGAGAGGATGCCTTAACCGGTTTTTCCCTTAAGGGAAACTGGAGAAAGGATTTCTTTAAAAATGACCATCCGATTGTACTGGAACTGGGCTGTGGCAAAGGAGAATATTCAGTAGGACTTGCCAAAACCTTCCCTGAAAAAAACTTCATCGGAATAGATATTAAAGGAGCCCGGTTCTGGTTTGGGGCTAAAGAAGCTGTGGAAAACGGAATGACCAATGTGGCATTTCTCAGAACGCAGATCGAGCTTGTTGATCATTTTTTTGCAGAAAATGAAGTGGATGAAATCTGGATCACGTTCCCGGATCCTCAGATCAAATACAAAAGAACCAAGCACAGGCTTACCCACCCTGACTTTTTAGAACGGTACAAAAAATTCCTCAAACCGGGCGGAATTATCCATCTGAAAACAGATTCGGAGTTCCTGCATGGCTATACGTTAGGCTATCTGCAGGGTGCCGGCTATGAAATTATTTCCGCACACCACGACATTTATGGTGCTCCTGAATATGATCCCAACACGGAACACCTGAGAGATATAAAAACTTACTATGAAGAACTTTTCTCAGCTAAAGGAAAGACCATCACCTATATAAAATTCCGGATAAGCTGATGAAATAAAAACAAATTGATGAAAAAAATTTTAACGACCCTCCTCTTCCTGATCCTTGCTTCGGGTACTGCTTCGGCGCAGAAAAAACACAAAGACATTTTAAAAAGCACAAACATCAGGGAAATCGAAGAATATCTTAAGAATACACATCCTGACGACCCTAAAAGATTTGTACTAAAGCCCAAGCTTATTGCTTTAAAGAATTCGGAATGGACAAAAGGGGCATCCAAAGCCAAGCCTATGGAAGCCAGACCTGTCATGACAGACATTCCGAACAGGTTTATGAGAAACTCCAGTTCCAATGATGCTGAAGAGTTTAAAAAGCTTCTTGCCGAAACCTCAGATCAGCATAAGGATAAAACAGTAAAGCTTCTAAACGCTATGTTTGATGAAGATATTACCAAAAAAGAAGCTGTCCTTCTGTTCAGAAATAACTCGGACTGCAATATCATCCTGAGAATTGAAGGAAAAGACTTCTATAACCTGGCAGTTCCTGCTCACGGGGAGAATTTTATTGTTCTCAACAAAGGTTCTTACACACTGAACAGTAATGTATGCGATGTAAAGTACTCTTCTCAGAAAGACATAAAAAAAAGTATATTTGTAGTCATTGAAAACCCGGGTACAAAAAAACCGCCAATAAATAGTGAGGCAGCAAAAGATCAAAAAGAAACAGTACCTGCGAACCCTTCAAAAAATAAAAGATCAAAAAAATAACCGTATGAAAAAGCTTTTCGCTTTCTCCATCATTTCATTTAGTCTTGTAAGCTGTAGTTCATACTATGGCAGCTATCCTATAAGAACTTCTTATCCTTCAGCTTCCGGAAACACCGGAAATTCTGCAGCCAATACAGAAAGGGAATATGCCGAGCTTATTAAAACCTATAAGCCTGAAACTGCAGCCGTCTTAAATGATCTTCTTAATGAGGATTCCCCTTCTAATCCCAACACTTCTATTTCAGTGGAAAACCAATCTCCCTGCAATATGGTTCTTACGGTAAGCAGCAGTGGCTTCTTTAAAAAAATCCCGATAGGTTCCGGCAAAGTAGGTTACACCATGGTTCCTAAAAACAAAAATTACAGTCTCTCCGGAATGCTTTGTAACTCATCTTATCAGGCTAACAAATTCATTACTACTTCGTACGCTATAAAGATCAGTAATTAAGATAAAACCCGCTCTGTAGAGCGGGTTTCTTTTTGGATGAGTTGAATAATTGACATTAATAAAAAAAACGCTGGACCGAAATCCAGCGTTTTTCCTATATTAAAGAAAATCTTTAATTATTCTGCATCGAAATCAGCATCTTTATCAGCAGATACTACTTCTCCTTCTTCTTTAGATTTTTCTTTATCAGCTTTTCTTTGAGACTGACCTTCTTTGATAGAATCAGAAACGATGTTTAAGATCATATCGATAGATTTAGAAGCATCATCGTTTCCTGGGATAACGAAGTCTACTTTTCTAGGATCAGAGTTTGTATCAACAATACCGAAAACTGGAATACCTAATTTCTTAGCTTCAGTTACAGCGATATGTTCTCTCATGATATCTACAACGAAGATGGCAGAAGGAAGACGAACCATGTCAGAGATAGAACCTAAGTTTTTCTCTAAGTTAGCTCTTTGTCTGTCAACCTGTAATCTTTCTTTTTTAGATAAAGTTTCGAACGTACCGTCTTTTTTCATTTTGTCGATAGAGTTCATTTTCTTTACAGCCTTTCTGATTGTAACGAAGTTCGTTAGCATACCACCAGGCCATCTTTCTGTAATATAAGGCATATTAAGTTCAGCAGCGTGCTTAGCCACTACTTCTTTCGCCTGCTTTTTAGTTGCTACGAAAAGAACTTTTTTACCTGCAGAAGTTAATTTTTCCAAAGCGCTGCACGCTTCATCCAATTTAACTGCTGTTTTATGTAAGTCTACAATGTGAATACCGTTTTTCTCCATAAAAATGTATGGAGCCATATTTGGATTCCACTTTCTGGTCATGTGACCGAAGTGTACACCAGCCTCTAGAAGGTCTTTTACATTTGCTTTTGCCATGTTTTCTGTTTTTGTTAGTTTACTTTCCGTCTTTTAAACAATCAACAACTTCTTTAGATGGGAGAAGCGTTTGGATGCTAAACGTAACGGGCAATGTTTTGCTTTAGGCTTTAGGCATTAAGCTGTAAGCTTTCAAGCGAGTTAAAAAGTTTAATAAGTTTTTCAAATAGCTTATTGCATATTGCTTTAAGCTTATCGCAATTCTTAACGTTTTGAGAATTGGAATCTCTTTCTTGCTTTTTTCTGACCTGGCTTCTTTCTTTCCACCATTCTTGCGTCTCTTGTAAGTAAACCAGCTGGTTTCAAAGCTAATCTGAATTCAGCATTGATTTCGCATAAAGCTCTTGAAATACCTAATCTGATAGCTTCTGCCTGACCTGTATTACCACCACCGAAAACATTTACGGTAACGTCATACTGACCAACAGTCTCAGAAAGGATGAACGGTTGGTTTAATTTGTAAACCATCACGTCTGTAGAGAAATATTCTTTAGCATCTTTACCGTTTACTGTAATGTTTCCAGAACCTGGTTTTACATAAACTCTAGCTACAGAAGTTTTTCTTCTTCCGATTTTGTGAACTATAGACATAATTAATTATTTAAATTCGTTAACATTAATTGTTTTAGGCTGTTGAGCTTCATGTTTGTGCTCAGTTCCTTCATACAGATAAAGGTTCTTTAATAAAGCAGATCCTAATCTGTTTTTAGGCAACATACCTTTTACAGATTTCTCCAATACTTTTAAAGAATCTTTCTTCTGAAGTTCAGCCGCAGTCATAGACTTCTGTCCACCAGGGTAACCTGTATGCCAGATGTAAGTCTTATCAGCCCACTTATTTCCGGAAAGCGTAATTTTCCCAGCATTCAAAACGATTACGTTATCACCACAATCTACGTGAGGTGTAAAGTTCGTTTTGTGCTTACCTCTCAAAATCTTTGCAACCGTAGAAGCTAGTCTTCCTAACGGCTGTCCTTCAGCGTCTACCACAACCCATTCTTTATTAGCAGTAGCTTTGTTCGCTGAAACAGTTTTGTAACTTAATGTATTCACACGTTTTAGTTAAAGATTAAACATAATTTCCCCCTAAAAGGGTGTGCAAAGGTACAAATTATTTTTGTAACCCAAAAACATATTTTATTTAATCTATACTGTCTCCTGAATTTGATCGGATTTTAATAGATTTCATCAACTGCTTTGCTTTGGCCCAGAACTTGTAAAATGATCCCCCGTTGAAAAACATTTCGAAGATTCTAAAAACACAGATGATAAAGTAAAGAGTTTAATCACTAAACTCTTACTTATTAACTTTACATTAAAGATTTCCCTGAAAGCTTGCTGATATGACTATTTTATGTCGCTAAATTTTTATATTTGCGCTAAAACCATATCCCTATCCATGAGCCACGGAAAAATCAGAGAAGACAAAACCTGCCAGAATTGCGGACACACAGTAGAAGAAAGATTCTGTCCACACTGCGGGCAGGAAAATACCGAAACCAGACAGCCGTTCTATTTCCTTTTCACACACTTCATAGAGGATTTCACTCATTATGACGGCCAGTTTTGGCAAACCATCAAAAACCTGCTTTTCAGGCCGGGAATGCTTACTAAGGAATATCTTTCCGGAAAAAGACAACACTATGTTGCCCCTGTTAAATTATATATTTTCATCAGTTTCATCACCTTTTTTGTCCCTTCCTTATTTTCAAGATCAGAAGATAAAGATAATGAAGCAACAGAAAAACATTCTATACAAAAAGAAAAAGAGGATAAGAAAGAAAAAGTTGCAAAAATAATTGACAGTGTAAAGACTGGAATACTCGTAGAGGGCAATAATAAAAATGACAGTATCGTCAACAAAAGTATATCCAAATTGAAAAACCTGGAAGATCTGATTGACAAAAAAGAGGTTTTAAGCACCGAAAAAGATCAATTCGCAATATTGGGAGCTACTTCCATGAAGCAATATGATTCGTTAAGCATAAAAGGAGGGAGAAACTACAAATCTCTGCGTCCTTTTGCTGAAAAAATATTCCATTTACAGGACAGGGGCTTGAAAAGAAAAGAAATAATTGGCCGTTTTGTAGAGACTTTTATACATACATTTCCTAAAGCTCTTTTCATCTATTTACCTGTATTTGCCTTTTTCCTCTGGCTTTTTCACAGTAAGAAAAGATGGTGGTACTTTGATCATGGTATTTTTACCCTTCATTATTTCTCTTTCCTTTTATTAAGCACTTTGATCTTTATACTTGGCAATCATCTGAATTCAGTATTACCAGACTATACAATAGTGACCATTATTATGGGATTATGTTATACAACATTATTCTTTTATACCTCCGTTTATTTTTTTGTTGCCCATCACAGGGTTTACGAAAACAGTAAAAGAATAAGTATTGCCAAGGGGTCAATCTTGTTTATAATCAATTTTATTGGGTTGCTTTTAATGCTTATGATATTATCCTATATCAGTTTTATAACGATGCATTAATTACGTAAAGACTTATTTCCTCTAAAACTTGCGATCAGATAATAGGCAACAAATACCGTTGAAAATTTAAGTATGGAAGGAATCGCAAGCTCCAGGCTGAATAATACTGTCCCTATTACAACCAAAACTCCCATTACCGCAAAAGAAATACCTAGCTTTTGAGGCAGCGTGAAATTGGGAGTATCCAGATAATAGGCAATTCCCCATGCTATCCCAAAGGCCAGCGCATAATATACATCGAGAATAATATTGTCAGAGCTGTAAAAAAAATAATTAATAAGGAAACTAAGTACTGTTCCTAAAGCAAAATACATCAAAGCCTTTTTCATACCATATATATAATAGTGCAAAAATAGAGATTTTACTCATCTTTTTAAACGAATGATTGTTAAGCAGGAGAAAAACCAATCTCCCTAACACTAGTAACAATTTTAAAATCAACCGATTAAACAAAATCAAAAGGTTCTTATTTTATTGTTATATTTGGAAATTCAGAAATTTTCTAGATTTTTTATGGAAACCCAAAAATATACTCCAACCAACAAAGTAAGAATCGTAACAGCGGCGTCGTTATTTGACGGGCATGATGCTGCGATCAATATCATGCGCCGCGTGATCCAGGGTACAGGATGTGAAGTGATCCACCTTGGCCACGACAAATCAGCTGAAGAAGTTGTGAACACAGCGATACAGGAAGACGCTAACGCTATTGCGTTAACCTCGTATCAAGGAGGCCACAATGAATATTTCAAATATATCTATGACCTTTTAAGAGAGAAAAACTCCCCGCAGATCAAGATTTTCGGCGGAGGCGGCGGTGTTATCCTCCCTGAAGAAATCGAGGACCTGATGTCTTATGGAATAGACAGGATCTACTCTCCGGATGACGGCCGTGAGCTTGGCCTTCAGGGAATGATTGATGATCTGGTAAAAAGGTCAGATTTCGCAACCGGAAAAGAGGTTACAGCAGAAGATTTGGATGCTATAAGTTTCGAAAACTCTACCAGCATTGCAAAAATTATTTCTGCCGTTGAAAACTTTTCAGAGGAAAAGCCTGAACTGGTAAAAGCAATTGATGAAAAATCAAAAGATTTAAATATTCCTATCATTGGGATCACAGGTACCGGTGGAGCCGGAAAATCTTCATTAACAGATGAATTGGTAAGACGTTTCATCCGTTCAAATCCTGATAAAAAAATTGCCATTATTTCCATCGACCCTTCCAAAAAGAAAACTGGTGGAGCCCTTTTGGGAGACAGAATCCGTATGAACGCGATCAATGATCCGCGGGTTTATATGCGTTCTATGGCAACAAGAGAAAACAATGTTTCCGTTTCTCCGTTTATTCACTCCGCATTAAATGTATTGAAATTAGCTCATCCTGATGTTATTATTCTTGAAACATCCGGGATCGGGCAATCCGGTTCGGAAGTATCTGATTTCGCTGATGTTTCCATGTATGTAATGACTCCTGAATATGGAGCTTCAACCCAGCTGGAAAAGATTGACATGCTGGATTATGCGGATCTAGTGGCCTTAAATAAATCTGATAAGAGAGGAGCACTTGATGCTCTTCAAGCCGTAAGAAAGCAGTTCCAGAGAAACCATTTATTGTGGGAACAGCCGTTGGATGAAATGCCGGTTTATGCCACAAAGGCATCCCAATTCAATGACCACGGAACCACTGAATTATACAACAGATTAATTTCAAAAGTAAACGATAAGTTTTCCGGTTTAGACTTAAAAACTTTTGCAGAACAGGAGATTACAGACGAAGTAACCATTATTCCTCCAAAAAGAGTACGTTATCTTTCCGAAATTGTAGAGAACAACAGAATATATGATGAAAACATTGAAAAGCAGGCTGAGCTTGCCAGAAAAATGTATCACATAGACGGAGTAAAGAAAATCATTTCCAATGAAGCTTTAGACGCTGAATATCAAAAGGCTGAGAAGGAACTGCAACAGGAAAACATTGACTTCCTGAGAACCTGGGAGGATACGAAAAAGGCTTTCCATGAAGAGTTTTATTCCTATTTCGTAAGAGGAAAGGAAATTAAAGTAGAAACCTCGACAGAATCTTTATCCCATCTAAGAATTCCAAAAATTGCTTTACCTAAATACAACGATTGGGGAGATCTGATCAAATGGAAAGGCCAGGAAAACCTTCCGGGAGGATTCCCTTACACAGCTGGAATTTATCCTTTCAAAAGAACCGGGGAAGATCCTACAAGAATGTTCGCAGGAGAAGGTGGCCCGGAAAGGACTAACAGAAGATTCCATTACGTTTCTGCAGAAATGCCTGCAAAACGTTTATCTACAGCCTTCGACTCTGTAACGCTTTACGGACAGGACCCGGCTTTACCACCGGATATTTACGGTAAGATCGGAAACGCGGGAGTGTCGATTGCAACACTGGATGATGCCAAAAAGCTGTATTCAGGGTTTGATCTTGTGAATGCACTGACTTCCGTTTCAATGACAATCAACGGTCCTGCTCCGATGCTGCTTGCCTTCTTTATGAATGCAGCCATCGATCAGAATGTTGAAAAATATATTGCTGAAAACGGTCTTGAATCTAAAGTTGAAGCTGTTTTAAAAGGAAAATTTGACGATAAAGGTTTAGAAAGACCAAAATATAATGGAGAACTTCCTCCTTCCAACAATGGCTTGGGCTTAAAGCTGTTGGGAATCACAGGAGATGAAGTTATTCCGGCAGATGTTTATGCTGAAATTAAAGCCAAAACTATTGCAACGGTTCGTGGAACGGTTCAGGCTGATATTTTAAAAGAAGACCAGGCACAGAATACCTGTATTTTCTCTACTGAATTTGCTTTAAGATTAATGGGCGACGTTCAGGAATATTTCATTAAAGAGAAAGTAAGAAATTTCTACTCGGTTTCTATCTCAGGATATCACATTGCCGAAGCCGGAGCTAACCCGGTTTCCCAACTTGCATTCACTTTGGCAAATGGTTTCACGTATGTAGAGTACTATCTGTCAAGAGGAATGGATATCAATGATTTTGCACCGAACTTATCTTTCTTCTTCTCCAACGGTATCGACCCTGAATATTCAGTGATCGGCCGTGTAGCCAGAAGAATCTGGGCAAAAGCCATGAAAATGAAATATGGTGCAGACGAAAGAAGCCAGATGCTGAAATACCACATCCAGACTTCAGGACGTTCTCTTCACGCCCAGGAAATTGATTTCAATGATATCAGAACGACGCTTCAGGCGCTTTATGCGATCTATGACAACTGTAATTCTCTTCACACCAATGCTTATGACGAAGCTATTACCACTCCGACTGAGCAGTCTGTAAGAAGAGCAATGGCTATCCAGCTGATTATCAATAAAGAATTAGGATTAGCGAAGAACGAAAACCCGCTTCAGGGATCATTTATTATTGAAGAACTGACGGATCTTGTGGAAGAAGCAGTGTATGCAGAATTCGACAGAATTACGGAAAGAGGCGGTGTTCTTGGTGCTATGGAAACCATGTACCAGCGTTCCAAGATCCAGGAAGAATCCATGCATTACGAATGGCTGAAGCATACCGGAGAATACCCGATCATCGGGGTCAATACATTCCTTGGAAAAGACGGTTCTCCAACCGTTCGCCCGGGAGAGGTAATCCGTTCGACTGAAGAAGAAAAACAGGTTCAGATTGAAAATTTACACAACTTCCAGAAATCGAACACCGATAAATCTGCAGAAGCCTTAAGACAATTACAGCACGCTGCCATCAACCAGCAAAACTTATTTGGAGTGATGATGGATGCCGTAAAATACTGTTCTCTTGGTCAGATTACCAATGCTTTGTTTGAAGTGGGCGGTAAATACAGAAGAAATATGTAATCCGTAGCCGGACAGACCATTATTGACTATTTAATGTATCAATAATTTATAAATTAAAACCTCAAGGAATTTTCTTTGAGGTTTTAATTTAGATTCAACTTAATAAGTATTACTTTTACAATTGAAAAATTTATAACCTAACATTAATGAAAAAATTTTTAACATCTACTTTAATTTTATTAGGAATCATGTTTTCAGTTTCTATGTTTTCCCAAAAAAGAACCGAGGATTTTTCAATCAGCTTTCCTGATAAAAAACTAGACAAAAGTTATTATAAAGCCATAAAACTTATTGATGCCAGAATAGACTCTACATCTTTGGGAATTGTTCAGAAAGGAGCCTTCAACACTAAGGCAAGAGTTGTCCCTACAACCAATCTTAATGATCAATTCCAAAATCTATTAAACAACATTAATGGTGAAAATACAGATGACGGTACAATTGTAATGTATCTAAAACAGTTATATTTTGCCGAAATTACAGGAGCCTTTAGTGAACACGGTTACTGTTACTTCCAAGCTTATTTGTTTGCTAAAAACGAAGACGGAACTTATTCTTATCTCGACAAAATAGATTCAGTTATTGATCATTCATCTATGGATGTTACCAAAGCTACGATGAAAAAAGGAAGCGAAATGGTAAGTGACTTTATAAGCAGAAACGTTTCTAAAAAAGCAATACAAACAGACCGATATACTTTTAATGACCTCAAAAATTTTGATGAAATTGAAAAACAAAAATTAAGTTTATATAATTCTCCGGAATTAAAGGAAGGAATTTATCCTGATTATAATTCTTTTAAAAACCTTCAACCGTCTGAAAAAACAATTTCCAGCGCAAAATTCTACGGAAAAACCAATAAAATCATTAAACTTTACGAAACAATAGAAGGTAAAGAAAAGGAAATTAAAAAAAATGATGTATTTGCCATTGTTTATAATGGTTCTCCATATATTTATTTGCCTGTAGAAAATGCTCTCGTGAAGGCTGAAAAAAGAGACGGAGATTTTTATTTTACCGGAAAAATAAAATCAACTGCAAAAACAGGAGATGTGGTTCTTGCTTCCGCATTCTTCGGGATTATTGGCGGGTTGCTGGCTTCACAATCTACTTCGGTTCCGTTTGAGCAAAAACTTGATTACATCAATGGAGGATTTATTCCTATCAAAGAAGTTAAATAATAATTCACAGAATCTCCCTATTTTTGGGAGATTTTTTATTTTCAAATGAAACCAAAAGCCGTCTTCAACTGGAGCAGCGGAAAAGATTCTGCTCTTGCTCTTTATAAAACCCAACAGGAAAACAAGACTGAAATTACTACTCTGCTGACCAGCATCAATAAAGAGTTTCAGAGAATCTCCATGCATGGTGTTCATGTATCTTTATTGGAAAAGCAGGCTGAAAGTATAGGATTGCCTTTAATTAAAATGGAGCTTCCCAAAGAACCGTCAATGGAGGAATACCGTGATATCATGGGTAAAACGATGTCAGATATTCAGGCTATGGGCATTACGCAATCTGTTTTTGGAGATATTTTTCTTGAAGACCTCAGAGAATACCGTGAAGACCAGCTGGCATCCATCGGAATGGAAGCTATATTTCCGCTTTGGAAGCAGAACACAACCGACCTTATCCATGAATTCCTGGACCTTGGATTCAAAACTATCGTAACCTGTGTGAATGAAACGTATCTCGATAAAAGTTTTGCAGGAAGAATCATTGATCAGGATTTCATCAATGACCTTCCCAAAAACGTTGATCCGTGCGGAGAAAATGGAGAATTTCACACCTTTACTTTTGACGGACCTGTTTTTAAAACTCCTGTTTCCTTTGAAATCGGAGAAACTGTAAAGAAAACCTATCCCAAGCCAAAATCTGGCCCGGAAGAGGAAGCCGGCGAATATGTTTTCTGGTTCTGTGATCTGATTCTGAAATAGCAACTAATGGTCTACCCTATCGTTGCTGCTATTTTGTTCATGAGGTCAAATATCAGTTCAACATCCTTTTCCTGAGTCTGCCAGTTGACAAACGCAGCCCTGATTCCTTTATGATTGTTATAAAAAGTAGGGGTCATAAAGACTTTTCCCGTCTCATTAAGCAATTCCAGGAATCTATTGACCTGATCCTGCTTTGTATCATCTTTTAAAGTGAAACATACGGTATTCAGCCTTACCGGAGCTAACAATTTGAAAGCATCACTTTTTTCAATCATCTGTCCAAACTGTTCTGACAGTTTAATATTATTTTCTATAATAGCCTTATATCCGTTTCTGCCATATGCCATCATTGAAAACCAGGCCGGAAGTGCTTTTAGCCTTCTCGAATTTTCCGGAAGAAAATTAAGATAGTCGAATTTTTCCAACGGATCTCCCAGATAAGGAGCATTTGAATTCTGAAAGGTTTCTATCTGTAAAATCCTGTACTCTTCTTTTACAAAAAACACCGCACTTTCATACGGAACGTTAAGCCACTTATGGCAGTCAACCGTAATGCTGTCAGCTCCTTCCCAGCCTTCAACAAGATGTTTATGCGTGTCCGAACAGGCGGCGAAACCGCCGAATGCCGCATCGATATGCCACCAGAATTTATATTTTTCTTTCAGCTTGCGGATTTCTGAGAAATCATCAAAGTCAACGGTATTGACCGTTCCTCCGCTTGAAATCAGAATAAAGGGTTCACCATTTAACTGTACAATATGATCTTCAAGATCTTTCAGGCAGATGGCTTCACGATTTTCCCCCGCTGTTTTTATCTTTACGATATTGCCACTTCCCATCCCTAAAAGAGAAAGGGATTTTATGGATGACGAATGAGGCGTGGCTGCCAATACTTTAACGGTTCCTGAAATTCCGTCTTTGGCAAAGTCTTTTCCCTGCTCTTTTCCGATCCATTGCCTTGCAACAGCCAGACCGGTAAAATTGGACATGGTAGCTCCCGTTACAAAGCCTCCCAGAAAATTTTCCGGCAGTCCAAGAAGATCCAGCAGCATTTTTATGGTTTCTATCTCTATACCGGCTGAAATATCTCCCTGCCCTTCCACCGACTGGGTATTCTGATCATAAACTGTTGCCAGCCAGTCTCCTGCAATGGAAGCTGGAGTAGAACCTCCGGTTACGAAGCCCAGATATCTCGGTCCTGATGATCCTACCATAATGGGCTCAAATCTCTCATTGAATATTTTTAAGGCCGATTCAGTACCGACTCCGGACTCCGGCAGATCCATTTTTTCTGAAATCAGATCATTGTTTACAGATGTAGGTCTTTCTGCAAGGGTATTGAGGTATTTGACTCCCTGTTTTTTGATGATCTCCAGGATATGGTTAATCTGTTCTGAATCGCTTTTCAAATATTCTTTCATGATGGTTGTAAAATTATCTATTCAAAAATATTAAATACTTATAAAAAAGGCACGCTAGGTTAGCACAAATTTTGCTTCTCTTTGAGGCCTCAGGGGATTTTCTTATATTTAGATAGATATTGTTCCCTGTTCAGTAACTTTTTAATTTAAATAAAACACCTGTGATAAAAAATTTCACCTTTTTTTTGCTTTCCTTATTTTTGCTTTCCTGTAAAACTGAAGTTTCCCAAAAACCGGTTGACAAAAATGCAGTGGTAGATTCTACGATTACTGCTTTTCAGAAAACCCTTCTGAAACAGCAAATCGACTCCGTCTTTAAAAAATACAATTTTAACGGAAGCATTGCCGTATTTAAAGATTCCCTTCAGCTGTACAGAAAAGAAAACGGTTATTCCGATTTTAAAAACAAGGTAAAGATCGACAGCAGTACAATTTTTGCCATAGGCTCAGTAAGCAAGCAATTTACCGCAGCGCTTATCCTTCTTCAAATGGAACAGGGAAAACTAAGTGTGAATGATAAGACATCCAGGTATCTGAAGTCATTTCAAAATAAAGAGTATGAGAATATTACCGTTCATCAACTTTTAAATCATACTTCAGGATTAAATACTTTCGGGGGAAAACTGATGTTCAAAAGCGGCTCGGACTTTTTCTATTCCAACGATGGTTTTAATGCATTGGGACAGATTGTAGAAGCTGTTTCAGGAAAATCATATGATGAAAATGTTCTGGAACTGTTCAAAAAAGCAGGAATGAAAAATTCTTCCACCGGAAATATTTTTGAAGGTGATCATTTTGCAAGTGCTTATTTGGGTAATGCGGCAAAATTTTCTGTTGTTCCGGATATGCCCAGGCGTCTGTCCGGAAAAGAAATAGGAATTCCTGCCGGCGGCATTCTTTCAACTATAGATGATCTTCACACCTGGAACAATGCTCTTTATGGAGGAAAAATTTTAAAGCCCGAAACTTTAAAGCAGTTTGTTTCCAAAAGTTCGGAAAGGCATCATGCCATTCTGGGAAAAATGGGTTACGGTTATGGAATTATGATCCGTATCGGAAGGCCTGAAAGCTATTTTCACAGCGGTTATGTAAAGGGCTCCCCTTCTTTGAATATTTACTATCCAAAGACTAAAACATCGGTTATTATTTTATCTAATATTGCCGATGAAGAAAAGGGCAAAAGCTGGGCTTTCAAACCTCATGTGGAAATTAAAAAGATAACAGATAACCTGGAAAATACCTTGCTACAGCTTAAAGCAAAACATTAATTTACCCGGTATGAAAAAAATGTATTTCATTGCGATTTATCCTCCCCAGGAAATCATTGACGAGGTTAAAGTTTTTAAACAAGACTTCGCCCTGAACTATGGAAATTCGATGGCATTAAAGAATGATGCTCATATAACTTTACTGTCACCTTTTGACAGAGAACTGGAGTTTGAGGCCGATATTCACAACGCTTTTCAAAAAATAAATACGGAGATTCCTCCTTTTGAAATCATATTGAACGGCTTCGGAGGTTTCCCCAATACCAACAACCCGGTGATCTTCGTACATCCCGAGGCTAATGAAAGCTTAAATCTTTTACATCAAAGGGTTATACAGCATTTCAGTTTTGGTAGAAAATCTTTCACTCCTCATATGACGGTAGGATACAGAAATCTTACCTCTGAAAACTATATGAAAGCATGGGAAGTTTATAAGGATAAAACTTATAAAACTAAATTTCTAGTTGATAAAATCCTGCTTCTCCGCCACGATGGGAAATGGGTGCCTATTGCTGAAAAACATTTAGGTAATCCCGATGCGGGTAACTCCTTATTTTAACATTAATAAATCTTATCTTTGACCTATGATTTCAGAGAAGATAATTTTAGGGATTGATCCCGGAACGGCGATTATGGGCTTCGGTATTATTTCCGTGACGAAAAGTAAAATGGAAATGATTTCCATTCACGAACTGATCCTGAAAAAATATCCGAACCACGAAACAAAGCTGAAATATATCTTCGACAAAACATTAGCACTGATCGACGAATATCATCCTGATGAAGTAGCTCTGGAAGCTCCATTTTATGGTAAAAACGTCCAAAGTATGCTTAAACTGGGCCGCGCGCAGGGAGTCGCAATGGCTGCCAGCCTTTACAGAAATATTCCTATTACAGAGTACTCACCAAAAAAGATCAAAATGGCCATCACCGGAAACGGAAATGCCAGCAAGGAACAGGTAGCCGGAATGCTTCAGAATCTTTTAAAACTAAAGGAATTCCCTACCAAATACCTGGATGCATCTGATGGTTTGGCTGTTGCAGTTTGTCATCATTTCAACTCCGGAACTATTGCAGATACAAAATCTTATAGCGGATGGGATAGTTTTTTGAAGCAGAACCCGGGGAGGGTGAAATAAATAAGCGTAAAAAATATTTTACCGGATATTTTTATCAAAGATGAAATGGTGAGCAGAAAGTTGTTTGATAAATAAATAATTTCATAAATAAAAAACCTCGCATTTTGCGAGATTTTATTTATTATTTGCCACACGATAAAATCGTGCGGCAGCGAGGGAGTTTCAACAGGCTAGTAAAAATATATAGTTTTCATATACAAACCACTGTTCAATAGCAGTGGCTTGTTATTATTACTTACCACACGATGCAATCGTGCGGAAGCGGGGGTTGTTGGAAATAATTGTAAATCAGGATTATGAGGATTCTGAACAATCGGATCTATTGGAGTAGGATCAATATCAACAGGAGGACCAATTCTAAATGCCTGCACTTCTAATGCCCGTTGTGTATCCATCGGAGCCATAGAGAACATATCTTCGGATGCCCCGCCACCTGAAGATATTATATTCAGATATTGGAAACTGTCAAGATAATCTATAATTTTAGATTTAAACATAAAATATAGCGTTGCTTTTCAACGCTATATTTTATATAAACATATTGAAATATGTCATCACTTTCAAAATTTTCTTTTATGTAGAAGTATTTAATTTTTATTCATTTTCAATAATCTGTGTGTTTTTTAAATTTTCCTTAAAAAATTTTAAAGAATTAACAGGATATAAATAGATTATATCGGATTTTTTATTAAACATAAATGATACATTAAAAGGATCATAAATAATGCCATCTGGTAATTTTTGATTATTTAAATTTTCATAAGAGACCTCTTTTATAATTGGTTTAAAAACACCTAGTGAATCTTCAGAAATAGCTGGGTAATTTTTATACTTATATAATTTTTCATATTCTATATTTTTTATAAATTTTTTTTCAACAATTGTAATTCCAATACCATAAGTTACATCTTTAAAATTTATTGTATCATCAATTTTTTTTGAAGATAAGACCAAACATATGTCTTTTGGGTTAGGAGTGCCTTTTTGTAATTTATATAAATCTAATGATTTATCAAGTAGTTCTTCTACTCCATTTTTTTTTACATTCTGTGCAGAGCAAGATATAAAAAAAGCTATTAGTATTAATAAAAGTTTATTTATCATTTTGTTTTGCCTTTAAATATTGCTGTCGAATTATTATATTGAATATAGCCACCTCCAAGTCTTTTATTTAATATTGGACTATACATATATCTTTTCAATCCTTCAATTTGAGTTGTTGATCTGTCCCCTCGATAACCATGAAGTGGATTTATACTAAACATTATATTTTCATTTTTAAATCTTTCCACAAACCCAGATGGTGCAGCAATACCAGTAATAGTAGGATGACTATGAACATTTTCAGTCCAATTACCATCCTGCACAACATGAAAGCCATTACCTTGAGAAAGATTTAAATATGGAAATACTAAATTAGCTTGTTGGACAGCATTTGATAGATGATTAGTGGCAATTAAATTTGAGGAAAAACCATCAGAAAAGTCTATTTTATTTTGAGAAAATTCCACATTTGTATTTTCTGCTGCAAATTCAAAAAATTGAGTAGCACTATCATAATTATCAATCTTTAAGTATGTCATTTGATCACTTTTTGTATCTTCACCAATTAGTTCATATGGTATTGTCTTTGCCTCTCCTATCTGAGAATCTCCTTTTGGATTTGATTCTGAAATATTCGTACGTGCAATTTGTATAGACTTAGACTCATCTTCGTTTGTAATGGTATCATAGGCATTATTGTCTTTTGTTCTTTCTATAGTACCATTGTTAAAAATTTTAATTTTATCCTCACTCTGCATTCCATCCGGATCAATAAATCTCATTGGATTGTTATATGCATAAGTGTAAGGCGACCATCTACGAGAAGTTTCCGCCAATGGGTCCACTACTCCCCATCTACCAATATCTGCCATATACATCCTTGCTCCATAATCATACATTCCCGTGTCTTGCAGCTCTTTTCCGTTATACTTGTAATTTTTATAACTACCTGCCCCAAAATAAGCATTTCCTGTCTTCAGGTGATTCATTCCAAAAGGATAATAGTCGTTAGCATCTGTTATTTCAATAGATCCGTTGGTATTATTCTTTCCATAACTTACCCTTGCATTACCTAAATGATCTTTATACTGGTAAATATACATTTTTCTCTGGTAATCGTAAAACCCTTCTGCTGTCGGAAAGAATTGCAGTTCAGGATTATGAGGATTCTGAACAATGGGGTCTATTGGAGTAGGATCAAAATCAATAGGAGGACCAATTGTAAATGCCTGTATTTCTAATGCCCGTTTTGTATCCATAGAAGCCATAGAGAACATATCTTCGGAGGCCCCACCACCTGAAGATGTTATATTCAGATATTGGAAACCATCAAGATAATCAGTGATTTCTTTTGTCCAGGTTGTTCCGGCAACTCCTATCATTGTTTTTGTGCTTTCTTTTCTTAGTTTGATTCCATCTGCCCCATATTTTGTTTTGATCTGTGTGGTTATCGGATCAAGGCCGATATCCACAGTATTAGGAAGGTTCAGGTAATTGTAATTAATTCCTGTAATCTGTTTATCCATCATGCTTTTCATATTCCCGTTCAGATCGTAATCAATAGGCATGCCTGCAGTCCCTTCATATCCTGTCTTATTATTGCTGTTATCTTTGATCTTTACAGCCTGATTCCCAACATAGGTATATTCCAGTTTATCAATGACAGTAGCGGTAGTATTCCCATTTTCCATAACAGATGTTCTGTAAAGGTTGGTAATATTTCCATTTAAATCATAATCCAGTGATTCTGTATTTTCTACACTTCCCGGATTATTGGGATTCTGATAATATCCTGCCGTTAACCTGTTTAA